>CAVVVG010000010.1:0-63754 GCA_963751615.1 uncultured Alphaproteobacteria bacterium | reverse complement strand
ATGGCGTCGGGGAATGGGCGACCACTACGGTCGGCATCGGGCGCGGCAATAAGCTCGAAATCCGCAAGGAAATTCACTTCCCGCATTCGATTGGGCTCCTTTACTCCGCCTTCACTTATTATACCGGCTTCAAGGTCAATTCCGGCGAGTATAAGGTGATGGGCCTCGCACCCTATGGTGAGCCGCGCTTCAAGGAATTTGATCCTCTCGAAGCTCATCGACCTTAAGGAGGATGGCACCTTCCGCCTCGATCAATCCTATTTCAATTATTGCACCGGTCTCACCATGACGAACGATCGTTTCGCCGAACTATTCGGCGAGCCAGTGCGCCAGCCCGACAGGGATCAGCTTACTCCATTCCATATGGATGTCGCGGCCTCGATCCAGGCAGTGACCGACGAGATCGTGCTTCGCCTGACGCGACGCTCGCGCGCGAATACGGCATCCGAAATCTCTGCCTCGCCGGCGGTGTCGCACTGAACTGTGTTGCTAACGGCAAGGTGTTGCGCGACGGCGCCTTCGACCGATCTGGTTTCAGCCTGCCGCTGGCGACGCCGGCGGCGCCATCGGTGCCGCGCTCGCCGCCTGGCATCTCGAGCTCGACAAACCGCGCGCGCACAACGGCCGCGATGGGATGAAGGGCTCCTATCTCGGACCCTTCTACTCGCAATCCGAGATCGAGAAGCGCCTGTCGGCTTCCGGCGCGGGTTCGACAAAGTTTCGGAGGAGGAATTGATCGAAGTCAGCGCCCGGGCGCTTTCCGACGGCAAAGCGGTCGGCTGGTTCCAGGGCCGCATGGAGTTCGGCCCGCGCGCGCTCGGCGAGCGCTCGATCCTGGGCGATCCCCGCTCGCCGACGATGCAGTAGATGATGAAACTCAAGGTCAAGTACCGCGAAAGCTTCCGCCCCTTCGCGCCCAGTCTTGCGCGAGCATGTCGCCGATTGGTTCGAGCTCGACCGCGACAGCCCCTACATGCTGCTCGTCGCCGACGTGAAGCGCATCGCCGCCGCGCAGATGACGGCGGAGGAGCAGAGGCTCTTCGGCATCGACAAATTCAATGTGTTCGCTCCGACATCCCAGCGGTGACCCACGTCGATTATTCGGCGCGCATCCAGACCGTGGCGCCGAGACCAACGCGCGCTATCCATGCGCTCCTCGCCCGTTTCGAGGCCAGACGGGCTGCCCGGTGCTGGTGAACACGAGCTTCAACGTGCGCGGCGAGCCGATCGTGTGTACGCCGAGGACGCGTTCCATTGCTTCCTCGGCACCGAGCTCGATCTCCTCGTGTGCGGCAACGCGATCCTCACGAAGGAAAAGCAGATAGTTGACAGGAAGACCTACCAGCATGAGTACGAGCCGGACTAACTACTGAAAGACGATCGCGATCAACCTGCTCCTCTTTTTCGTGGTCACGGCCTCTATGTGGACTGCGTCGTTTACGCGCCCGACACGGAATCACAAGCTCCCCCGACTAGCGGGCCATCTTAAACGGATCGACGAACTTCTTACCCTGGACTTGGAAGCCACTGACACAAGCTGCTGCGGCGTGATTGTCCCCAAGGTCACGACGCTCCATCTCTATAAGCGATGCTCATCGAATGGATACCTATTTTGCAGCTAAGTGCCGCGAAACTCGGCGAGCTGCAAACTTGGCTCCTGCTGCAAATCGCATCACTGGTCCGAAGCTGTTCGCCGACGCCGGACCCACGAAATAAAGCCCAGGTAAAGAGGACTCAAAGTGTGACGATAAAACTGGTGTATTCTCGAGCAATTTCAATTGCTGACGAATCTTATCGGTCAGAAAGGGCAGTCGACGTAGATCGACGTGGTAACCCGTTGCTGCAATGATGTGATCGGCCTCCAATTGTCGTTCGGTTCGGTCATTCGCAATTAGTTTGAGTTTCACACGATTTGCGCAAACTTCCGCAGAAGTCAGACGGAATCCCAAGTGACAAACGACATTTTTAATGCGGTCCTTCATGAACCAACCCGCTGCCGGCCCAAGGTGTTTTTTCACCACACGTAGCCGTATCATTTTTGGCAGATAGTGAAATAGCAGAGGCGCATAGGCACAAAAGTACGACCGCCATCCCGCGCCAATGGTTGATATTGGCCACTTGATGCGTTCCCAAAGTGGACGCGGTAACTGCAGCCTTGAGTAAATCTCGAGCGACGGCTGTCTCGCAACCAGCTGCACTTTCGCTCCACTTTCATATAGCAATCCAGCGAGATCGATTGCCGACGCGCCACCTCCAATCACAATCACATCACGCCCCCGGAAATGATCAATTTCGCTGTGATCCGAACTATGGAAAGAAGCATCGTTGGTAAATGTGTGAGCTCCTCGGGAATGTATCGGAAATAGCTTACGCCGACGGTGAGTACTATTTTGCAACATGTCAGCTTTTCACCGTCGTCAAATAGCAGCTCAAAGCCAGCTGGATGCTGGCCAAGACTCGTAAGTGCCTTGCTCTCAAGTTCCGGTACGAACTTTTTTTGAAACGCGAGACCATACGCGATGAAGGTATTGAGAGCCACCGGAATGTTTAGATCAGCATATCCAATATTTTGCTCTTTGCAGAACCGTCCCAGCGTGAATTGCCCATCCGGATCGTAAAGGTTCGATGAGAATCCTTCGGACTTCAGTAGCATACCCTTCGGCATCTGCTTGATCCAAGCATACATCGGGCTGCCGAAGATTCGGTAATCCAATCCACGCGTTTGCAGGTGAGCAGCGATCGACAGACCATATGGGCCGGCTCCAATAATCGCAGTATCCGTATGCGCAGGCATCTCTCTTCCTCGATTTTCGCTATCTCTACCAGTGCATTCAATCAAGGGTGTTAAAAAAATTCAAATATATTTGTTTTATCAAACTAACGTTACTTCTGCGATCCAAGCATGCGCGAACAAATTCCAATTCCTCCCAAGGTACATCGTGATAACAGGATGATAAATTCGTACTTGGAGGACGCTGCAGGAACGCCAATGGGAAAAGGGCGATCATACTATCCCTTATGGTTGCAACATTACGGATGGGCTTAAATCCAGTTATGCGCAAAAAAAGTGCGGCCGCTAAATCTGTGTTGTCGTCTAACGGCAAGTGACAGATCGGAGTCAACCGCGGATTCATCTCAATCAGCCATGCCTGATTGTTGGGATCAATCACGAAATCAAAACCGCATAGGCCAGACAATCCCAATCGCTTTACTATGGTCTCGGCGATCGCGCTCATTTCAGGATGGTCAATGATGCGTATCACGGTGGATGACCCGGTGGGACTTAGAGTTTCAACCGCTTCGGCGCTGATGCCAGCCAAAATTTCGCCTTTCCAGCAAGCAATGGCTCGATTAGCACAACGCCCAACAATATATTCCTGCAAGGCCACTACGTTTCGCCGCTTATATGTTCGGTCAAGCAATGGCTGAGGAGTTAGGCCGTCGATTGAACGGACAATGGCTTTCCACCATGTAAACGGCGTAAATGGTGTTTCGAGTTCACGAAATGCTTTCCTAGCTTCTTCGTTGTCCCTGACGATGCGCACACCGAGCCCTCCCCAGGACCCATCAGCAAGACCGCCCCTAGAACCGTCTGCCTTGAGAACGATTGGATAAGTCGCGCCGAGAAGCTCAACTTCGAGGGCACGCTCATTAGAAATGATTGTTGTTTTGGGCAGCGCACGCGGGCCGATTGCGCACACTTCATGAACTCACTCTTCGCTCGTGCAGGCAAAAAACCAGCAGGATCTCCTAGCGAAGTTTCGATCAAAGCTATTAGGCGGGCAGCCTGTGGATCATCCCTGGCCTTGGAGGCACGAAGGTGAAGACGTTGCAGATCAATGACAGCTTGATCGTCTGAACAAATGAGAAAATCGGGTAACCACGATTCGATCGCTCTTGTGATCGAATCCAGCCCTGCCCAAGGTCGATAACTGTAATGAGCATGTATAGCTTTTATCTTACGAATCACGCTTCCAGGCGGGGTCACGGCTGCAACCCGGCAGCCCGAGTTCGCGAGCGCCATCGAAATCCGGGCTGCTATTGGCCACCAAAGTGCGGCTATCACCAAAATCTTTGGATTTTTCAAGGAGATCTTCCGATCAATGTTCAAATCAGAAGGTACGCCTTCTTTTTTATCGCAGTGAATATTTAACATCGAGCTACAACGTTTCCATGACTTTGCTGAACCCAGGTGCGTCAGTTGCGATACAGTTTCCACCAGCGTTCGGTGAGAGCACAAGTATTGCCTGTGCGGTGCTGGTGAGTACAACTTAGCTGCGCGGGTAGCATGAGGATGTCTGGCTTCACTGCCTCACCGCTAAGTATATTCGGACGATGGACTTAGTCCAAATTAACACGAATCGTAACGATCCATAACGCAAAAAGCAGGATTATTATTAATGGCAATTCTGGCAATCAGAATTTTGGTATGGATTGGGGTTGGATTGGCCCGCCTCCAGTGAAAGGGGTCCTCACTGAACTATGATTTTTGAACCAGCCGGAGGACTTCGATGGGATTGGATCAGCTCGTCGGTGCAGCCGCATAAATTCGAGTTCATCCGCGACTTTCCACGCCAGAACGTCCCAGCGGGTAACCGCCCTTCCCCTCGGTGCGAACCGTGCGATGTTTATGCATTCTCACTTCCACTCGCGCCGTTGCTGAATCCCAATCTTCACAGCAAGAAAATACTTGGGAAAATATTGAAGCGTATCAGTCTTGAGATTCAATTTTCTCAGCACGAACTGGAAATTTTTTCGGCACACACGGGAAAGCGTCAACTGATGTCTCGCTGGATGGAGCGCCGGGATTTTTTCGGATCGATAAAAATGTCATTGTAATAACTAATCGCGCGTTCTTGCACGCGCTCGCGAACGTCGGACGCCGTCGATAAAGCTATCTCGTTTCACGTATCGAGAATAATATCGTCCGTCCTCGACTCGCGATCCAGTCCTGAGTACTGGCCGAAATAAATAATTCGTGTTATTAAACAAGGCCATTCTAGTTAATGTGAAGTTTCGCCACGCGGCTCTGACTTTTTTTCATCCCAAAGCAATCCCGGGTGCACTTTTTCCCACTGCTGATTAGCTTGATGTCGCCCTAGCAATACGAAAATTGCATTAATCCTAGCCTGCGGGTCCCCCTCAGTTCTTTGATCGCTGATGGCGTAATGGAGTTGTCTAAGTTCCTTGGGACTCATATGTTGCAAGATGGAATGATCCCGTTCGATTCCCTGTGTGGCTAGATAGACATAATCGTCGGATGATAATAGCACACTATCAAGAGAAGCCCCTGTTGCTGATGAACATGCCACCAACAGGGCGAATGCAGCGCCTGCGAGACCCGCGTATTTCATTTAGGTACCTGATTGTTATCATCTCCTTCTAGCACATCTTGGGGGAGAGCACCTATAAAACTCCGCACCTCAATCGCCCGAAATCCACCTACGTCAATTGGGCGCAACCGTTACAAACGTTGCCGGTTGGGTTGGCAACAGTTTTGAAATTAACCACCCTCGTATTCAAAATCGCTGCTAGGGGTTGCTTGCCTCGATCCGCAAACAGCGAAGTACTGCGGTTACGACCTCCTGATATTCGAAAGGGCAACGGGCCTTCGGCGATTAGGCGAAACGCTCGTGGCCAACGGTTCGATGGTCAGGTAGACATTTTTTACACCAACTTTTCGCATAGGCCACATCTGCGGTCTGCCCTTCTTTAAATCCTGTTACATGCTAATTAATAATCGACTATGGCTCTAGGCCGGAAAAGATTTGGGTGGGCGAACAATACAGCAAACAATGAGCGCTATGATGACTGGCCCCTTTTCCCTGCTGGGCTCAACGCATTTAAGGAAAAAATTGAGTTTTGCGATTTTCGACCCGGACACAAGTTACAACCCTACCCAGATGCGGCGCTCGGGACCGCGCCGTTCAACCATCCCAGACGGGAGGTCTCGCCACCGATTGAACTTCAACCGAAAATTCATCGCGTTTGTGACCAATACCGAACGCCAGTACGACATACTGGATTGTTTTCGCGCCGAAGCTGAGACGAGCCGTCCCGGAACATCCGTCGCTCGCGAAGGTTCTTAAATTCAAGTATAGGCGGTCATTTGAACTCCGCCTCTGGGCACACGACCAGAACCGATTGCCATTCAACGTGAAGAATAACTAAGTCGAGTTAGTCGAGCTTCAATGTTTGATTTTTTTTGGGGGGTTTTCGTCGGACGCCTCGGTCGTTCAAAATGAAACAGACCTGCGCTGCAATTTGTTTTGGGTTGCCGTCTCCGATTAACAAAGCCTTGCTCTCATATGCTTGTAGCGACCACGGCTGCTTTTGGGCGCCGGGCAGATATTCAATAGTCATCGTCCAATGCGAACTTTCCATCGCATTCTTCAGCGCATTATCTGGAATGCTCTTCGGGTCTGCGTATCTAAGAAATTGAACGCCCTTGCACGTTGGGTCCATGGCAAGTTGCGTTGCTAACCTGTCTTCGAAGTCTATCACGCCGCCAATCGGATCGCTAGCGCAGGCATCAAAAGCGGGTTTCAATTTTGGACAGGAATTAACAGAGGCGCACCCGAATTGGTTTATTCGACTATGTTCACTTTTGAAAAACCCTATTGCGTCCGAGCAGCGTACTTTGGCGAAGTCGTGACTCCGCCAGCTATCCAGCACAACGATAGGCTCATCTGATGCTTTGGCCAAAGTTGCGCATGCAGTCAAAACGATACCCACGCAGATACACGCTGTAATCCTTAACGCACTCATGATTGGATTTGCTATCCCATTATGCATATATAAGTTAACAGCCTAGCATAGTTTCTTCGGGGAAGTGTTCGCAATCAGTCTTGGCAGCGCCAACCGTGATGGCGATTGGACTATCTTAAGGTTGGTCAAGTTCCGCTGCGTGGACCACTGCTTCGAGCCTGAACATAGAAGACCCGATACCTACCCAGAAAAGTTCGTGCTCAGATTTGGGTAAATGGGAGTCGGCCCCTTGCTACTCTGAGTTTTTCACGCCATTTCTTCGGTCCGCGCCGGAAGAATGCGAGCTGCCTTTCTGCCCTAGATTTGCCTGTAACATGGCGCGCGTTCGCATCCCCGTCGTCCTGAGGTCGCCGTGCCCGAACCGAAGCATAAAGTCCCGCTCAAGATTCCGAAGGTACGCGGCTTCCGCAAGCGACTGCTCGACCTCGATGCCCGCTTCGGCCATTTCTTTTTTTCGACCTCGGTCGCCGCCCGCGCCTATTGGGACAGCTTCTCCGCTTTCATGGACCGCTTCCACGTCTCAGGCGTGAAGCGGTTCCTGATCGAGGCCACCTCCGAGGGCATGACGCTCGGCCTCGGCGGCCTCATCCTTATGCTCGCGCTCGCCGTGCCCGCCTTCCGCGAAACCAACGACGAGGACTGGCTCAAGAAAACGGATCTCTCGGTCACATTCCTTGACCGCTACGGCGAAAAGCTCGGTGAGCGCGGCACCCGCATCAACGACACGGTGCCACTTGAGGAAATTCCCGATCAACTGATCAAGGCAACACTCGCGACTGAAGACCGGCGCTTCTATGAGCATTTCGGCATCGATTTCCCCGGTACCTTCCGCGCGATCGAGCGCCAATGCGCGCGCGGGCGGCGTCGTCCAGGGCGGCTCGTCGATCACACAACAGCTCGCGAAGAATTTGTTTCTTAACAACGAACGGACGATCGAGCGCAAGGTCAAGGAGGCGTTTCTTGCCATGTGGCTCGAGACGAGACTCACGAAAAAAGAAATCCTGAAGCTCTACCTCGACCGCGCCTATCTTGGCGGCGGGTCTTATGGCGTGGACGCAGCAGCGCAGTATTATTTCAACAAATCGGTGCGCGAAGTAAATTTGGCCGAGGCCGCGATGCTCGCCGGCCTGTTCAAAGCGCCGACGCGGTTTGCGCCCCATGTGAACCTGGCGGCGGCGCGCGCACGGGCGAATACGGTGCTCGACAATCTCGTCGAGTCCGGCATGATGACCGAGGGCCAGGTATTCGGCGCGCGGCGCAATCCGGCAAAGACCGTCGACCGGCGCGACGAGGATTCACCGAACTATTATCTCGATTATGCTTTCCGGGAAGTACAAACGCTCGTCGACGAATTACCGCCGAGCGTCACCGAGCGCGTCTTTATAGTGCGCACGGGCCTCGACGTGAACATTCAGCGTGCCATGGATTCGTCACTCAACGATACGCTCCGCCAGTTCGGACGCGATTATAACGTCACCCAGGGCGCAATGGTGTTGATGGAAACGAACGGCCTCATTCGCGCCATGACCGGCGGGCGCGATTACGGCGAGAGCCAGTTCAATCGTGCGACTGATTCGCAGCGCCAGCCTGGCTCCTCGTTCAAGCCGTACGTCTATGCCACCGCGTTGATGAATGGCTTCAAGCCAACATCCGTCATCGTGGACAGCCCGGTCTGCATCGGCAATTGGTGCCCACACAATTATTCCGGAGGTTATTCGGGCGCGGTGACGCTGACTCAAGCCATCACCAACTCGATCAACATCATTCCAGTGAAGCTTTCGATTGCGATCGGCAACGGCAATGCAAAGATTGGACGGGCAAAGATCGTCGAAACGGCACACAAGATGGGCGTGCGCTCGCCGTTGCCGGATACACCTTCGCTGCCGCTCGGCGCGGATGGAATCACCTTGCTTGAACACACCGCCGCCTATGCCACTTTCCCGAACAGCGGCAAGGCAGTGGAACGGCATGCGGTCTTTGGAGATGCGCACCACCGGAGGCCAGCTCATCTGGAATTTCGACCGCGACGGCAAGAAGCCCGAGCAAGCGCTGCCCCCGCAAGTGGCCATCGACATGGTGATGATGATGAACAACGCGGTAGAAAACGGGACAGGCCGGCGCGCTCGACTGGACGGTATCAAAGCTGCTGGCAAGACCGGCACGACCAGCGCCTGGCGCGATGCTTGGTTCATGGGGTACACCGGCAACTTCGTGTGCGGCGTCTGGTTCGGTAATGATGACTACACGCCAACCAGGAACTTGACGGGTGGAACATTACCGGCGTTGACGTGGCACAAAGTGATGGCCTACGCCCATCAGGGCGTCGAAATAAAACCACTTCCGGGTCTGAAAGGTGAGCCGGCACCAAAGCTTGAGGAAGTGGCCCAAGCCCCCACGGGACCGAATTTTACCGAAGCACCGAGGCCGGTAACCCTCTCGCCGCGGACTGCTGAAAAGCTGATCAATCTCGAGAAACTGCTTCGCGCTACCAGTTCATCCCCGGGAATGACAAAATCGGGGCGCCGGGCCTTCAATTGGCCACCCGATTCAGACCAAGGCACCGCTGCTATTCGAGGAATCCAATAGAGCCTTGTGTTTCTGCTACGCCTGCAACCCCGCCGTTAACTGATAAAAGGCATCAGCTTGCGCTTCATCGTTGTACTGGTTGCTGTGACCGTGGGAATCCTGAGCGGGTTTGGTCTCACCTGGTATTCCTCGGCAAGCAGCACAGGCTTCGGCGCGATTCGCGTCGGCCCTTGGATATCTTGGCCAAAGAGCGGAACGGTCGACGCAGATCCCTATTCGCGCGCTATTTTCGCAAGAGCCGGAGAATTGCCGCTCGGTCTGGCCGACGGCATCTCCTTTTTTGCAGACTCCGATGATGCAGGCATACCATTGGATGGACGTTGCGATATTCATATCGAAGGTCAATTGCCGCTTGCCCGTTTTTGGACATTCACCATTTACGATTCGCGCGGTCGTCTGATTGAGAATGTTGCGGATAGATATGGATTCACGAGTGCGGAAGTTGTTTGGAAGCGGGATGCCACCCTCGAGATCTTACTGGCGCCGCGCGCACGCAACGGAAATTGGCTCCCAACGGAGGGGCGGAATCGGATCACGGCCGTATTCCGTCTTTATGACGCGCCGCTCGGCACCGGCGTCCGATCGATCGATGCCATTGAGATGCCGTCAATTCGCCAGGAGTCTTGTCCTTGAGGAACTATGCATTGCCGGTCATTGCGGGCCTCGTGCTGGGCGGCGTCGTACATATCGTCACGACCCTCGCCATGCCGCGTCTTGCACTTGAAGATGCCTTTTCTCGACTTTCCCGTCTGGGACCATTGAATGCTGTTCAATTCATTCCGGATCCCAAGCCTAACGAAGCGGTGCTTCCGCGCATGGATCCAGCGTTCGTTTCAGCAGTATGCGTCTACAATCTTTCTGCCGGCGCGATGCGCGTACGGGTACCGACGACCGCTGATTACACTTCGGTCTCGTTCTATACTCGTCACGGACTGGCCTTTTACGCACTGAATGATCATGCGGCTGGCCAGCGCACGATTGAACTGCAGTTGATGACGGCCGCACAACGAGCTGCCTTGCCCGAAGATGAGGAAATCACGGCGGCTGATCGTTTGATTATCGAGTCGCCGACTTCCGAAGGCATCGTGCTGGTTCGGGCCTTGGTCAGAGAACCAGGCGTCCGTGAGGCAATTCGCGAGCGTATCGCCGCTGTAAATTGCAGACCGGAAACTTAAACTTGTTGCACGGTAACCCGAGTAAAGCCCAGCTTTAAAACCTAGTTGTGCCGATCACGCGGGCGACGGCGGCTGCCCGATGAATTTCCGTTTCCTGAATTCGTGGACGACATCGGGACGCCTTCCATGCCAGTTTGCCGTTCGATACGCACGGTCGGTAAGATCAATATCTGTGCGCATTCGTTTGCGAAGATTCCCATCGGTGAAGGTCGCGCACGCTCGATGGGAAATCTGAGGACCATGCCCATATCGGCCTCCAGTTAAAGCTCACTCCGCCGATAGCGGCGGATGCGCTAATTAACGGTCCGCTTTGGTTAACAGAGTCCTAACAAGTCAAAAGCCCATTTTGATGCATTTATGCTGCCAAATTGAGGAAATGCCGACCCTTACGATCCTCGACTTCCACAACCCAGAGATCGGAGTCGAAATCGATCTCGCGCGCAATGCGTTTTTCCGCTTGTTCCTCAGCACCGAAACCTTCTTTCAAAACTGATACGAACAAGCGGTCCGCCGGTTTTGCGTCATCGAAAGCAGCTTGTGGCGCGGGTGAAAACAGCGCGGCTGTTCCATCGAGTCGTGAAACTTTGATAAAGATCGCGCCCGCTTCTTCCGCGCCACGGCGGCGAACCACGGCGAATGCCCCTTCGATGTGGCAGCGTCGCACATAAGCCGCGACCCAGATCGCGCTTTTCAAGCGCACGCGCTTCCGCCTTTATTTGATCTAACGCAGCGAATTTCCGCTGAAAGCTGCGAGTTCGCGCACCAGCTGGTCAGACACTTCGCCGGTCGCCGGTAGATTTCGGTCGGATTCGAAGCGCTCAATGGCAGAACGCGTGTCTCTGTCCATTTCGCCATTAATCCGAACCGGGCCATATCCATAACGCGCAAGCATACGCTGGACATCAATAAGGCGCGAGTTCGTCGTCGTTCGCGGGCTCGGCCCAATCGAACCGGTGATATCGGATTTTGCTTCTGCCTTGCGAATCTTCTCAAGCAGAACATCACTGGGTTCGCCCGTTACTCTCAAGCCTCGCATTTGTTCGAACTCGCGAATGGCTTGACTGACGCGCGGACCCGATTGTCCATCGACAGCACCATCGTAATGGCCACGGCTCGAAAGTTCCCGTTGAATATTCTGAATGAGATCCGAGCGCGTACGACGGTTGCCGGGATCAGGGCGAGCCTGAGGCATTGGAACAGTTGTGTTCGAAGGGGTCGCCCGCTTCGTCGCTTCTGAACTCGTGTGCGTCGGCACCAGACCCGGACGCGGGGCGCGTTGCAGACCAAGAGCATTCACAAAAACCAGCAGAATAGCCGCAACCGCAACGGCGCCTGCCAAAATGTCAGCAATCAAGTGACCGCTTACTTTCGGAAAACGCATCTTGCCATTACTCGGACGTTTCTTTCGTGTCCGCGGTTCCGGATTGAATAAATCGTCGAAATCGGGCTCGTACCTGACGGCAGGCCGACGACCATCACGTTCAAATTCGCGCACGACGCTTCATCCTTTCAGGTTCGAGTTTTTCGATTTTGGCAGGAAACGATTCTATGGGCGGGTGAAGCATGGCTGGCTCGGAATTTTTGCCCTCAAGTGGCAAGCGCACGCTCACCCGAGTACCCTTGCCTTCGCTGCTTTCGATCTTGATACATCCGCCATGCAACTCAACAATTCCTTTCACCACTGACAAACCAAGCCCAGTTCCCTCGTAAGGTCGGTTATGAGTTGAGTGAACCTGGAAGAACGGATTGCCTAAGCACTTTAAATTTTCTTCTGCGATCCCAATGCCGCTATCCGTGACGATAAGGACAAATTCATTCCGCTCCACGCGACCCGCGACACTTATCTTGCCTCCACGATCGGTGAATTTGATCGCATTCGACAAAAGGTTGAGCACAATCTGACGCAGTGCGCGTTTGTCGGCGACGATTTCTGGCAAGGCAGAGGCCAGTTCGAGCGATAGAGAAACGCCGGCCTGCTCCGCACGAAGCGCCATCATGTCGCGGCAGTTTTCCAATAACTCGCCAATCGCAAGGGGCGCCGTTTTCAGCGCAAAATTTCCGGACTCGATCTGTGAGGCGTCCAGAATTCCATTGACTACAGCAAGGAGATGTTCGCCACTCTCGCGGATCAATCGCACATAATCACGACGGCAGTCAGCATCGATCGCCAGGGTATCCTCTCGCGCAAGCATTTCGGAAAACCCGATAATCGCGTTGAGAGGAGTCCGTAATTCATGGCTCACGGTCGCAAGGAAACGCCCTTTGGCCTCTTTCGCGCTCTGGGTTTCAATACGCGCCTGTTCAACGGCGATTTCATTGGTCTTACGCTGAGAAATGTCGTTCGTGGCGGCGATTACCTGCCGGCCATTTGGTTCTGAAGAAGCTGCACGACAATGAGTTTCGACCCAAATAAACGAGGGCGGTTTGGGCGAATGCTGCGCATTGCCAAGCGGGCCGTAAAGCAGACGATATTCGACGGTCATCGGTTGACCTGTTGCAGCAGTTTCGGCAATCGCTGTCAGAAATAGCGGGCGGTCAGCCACATGCACTCGATCGAAAAAACTATGTCCCATGAGCTGCACAGGGCTAACTCCCAACAGCTGCTCGGCTGCCGGAGATACAAAAGTCACCGCGCCATTTCGTCCGTGGGATGTGACCAGCTCACGCGTGTTTTCAGCAATTACGCGATTCCGAGTTTCACGCGGATTTGTATTTTCATTGGCTTTATTTACGCTCCCACTCAAGGCAATGAATGCGGAATAGAGCGTGGCTGAAAAGGCACTGAAGAGTAACGGAGAAATTGCCGCATTCGGTAGGGCTGATGTCGCAGAGAACAGCTGCAATGCATCGCCAACGGCGATAACGGCGGCAGTAAAACCCGCTAATGCTGTTGCGAAGACCGTGGTCCGTTTTGATGCATAGAACGCGGCTTCGAATGGAATAACCGCCAGCCACGGCAAGGCAAAAGATGTTCCACCGCCTGTCAGGCTGGCGATCAGCCCAACCATAAAGGCGAAAGTGACCACAGATAAAATGTGTGCTCGCTCATATGCACCGTTGCGCGAAAGATCCCAGACAATGGCGAGTGGAAGTAAAAACCACGCGTAACCGAGGGTCTCGAGCCACGTGGGAGCACCGAAAAGTGCGAGATGTACCGGCAGAATAGCAAGTGCGCCGAGCCCGCCGAGTAAGCGAATAGCCATGAAAGTGCGGTGTCGTGTCCGAGTAAGCTGGCTCGTGCGCGCCGATGGGTGCACGAGAGCCTCAAGATAAACATCTGATCGAATTTATGAAATCGGTGCTGCGCAATGACTTAATGCGGCGCGGTTCAAGGCCTCGCCGTCCCCTCTCCTGTCCGGGGACAATCGTGGCAAACCCCGCTTAAATGAACGCTAAAACAGAGTGATTTTACCGCGTCGAAAGCGGCGCGCTAACAGGAACTCATGCCGTACCGGCTTGGAACCACGGCGCATGGTGAATATTTGGTTTCTATTTTGTCTTGGATTGTGGCTAAAGGCGATGAACGTTGGCAAAACACAGGACGAAACAACCTTCCTGTTGGCGAAACGATCACGAAACCAAAGACTCAAATTTTATGAAAATTCGCTATGAATTCGGCGCAAAGGCCGAACGTTTTTTTCAACGGCTTAGGGCTAGGGTTCAGCCGAGCGCGGCAAACGATAAGCCGCGTCAAAAGGATCCGGGGCGGACGTTATGTTTTTCCTGCTGCGTGTCGTGTTTTGGCTTTCGATCGTGGTGATCCTGCTGCCTTCAGATCCCACGAAGCAGAAAGACTCTGCGCACAAGCAAGTCAGCACGTTCCAAGCAATTGGTGCTGCTCAGACCGCGGTCGAGGATGCGCGCGGATTTTGCGCGCGCAACCCCGATGCTTGCGACATCGGTGCCGAAGCCCTTCATACCTTCGGTCAGAAGGCTCAATACAGCAGTAAGATGCTCTATGAATTTCTGTCGAATCAGTTCGGCGATGCCCGGATGTCCAGCAAGGCCGACAGCGAAACAGTCTCCTCCGAACGCCCCGGCCGCAATACGCTCACGCCAGCCGATGCAACACCGAACTGGAAGGCGCCTGAGCAGCGTGCCGTGCCGCTGCCACCGCGCCGTCCCGTCTAACTCCTTGCGCTGACGTCCGTTCCATCCCTATATACTTTAGTACCGCTTTTCCTTACGGGAAAAGGCATGACGATCGAACAAATTCTCGAAGATTTCGAGGTGCTCGATAGCTGGGATGATCGCTATCGCTATGTGATTGAGCTTGGCCGCAAGCTCGTGCCTTTGCCTGAGTCCGCCAGGATTGAGAAGAACAAAGTGCAGGGCTGCGCAAGCCAAGTATGGCTGTCGAGCGCGCTGAAACCGGCAAGGAACGGTGGCGGTCCCGTTCTTTATTTTAGCGGCGACAGTGATGCCCATATTGTCAAAGGACTGATAGCAATCTTGTTCGCACTTTATTCAGGTCAATCAGCGCAGAAAATTCTCGAGACGGACGCGATTGAAATATTCGAGCGGCTCGGATTGGGTGAGCATCTCACGCCGCAACGATCGAATGGTTTCCGCTCAATGGTCGACCGTGTGAAATCGGATGCGCAAGCCGCTCTCGCCTTCGCTAGCTAGTTTCATGGCCGTTTCAGATCGATTGATCGCTGGGCGCACGCTGCGCGCCTGCCACAACCGCATACGAAGTTTGTTAAGTGCACTTTTTACAGCGCCAAGGCGATCGCGGCGGGCGAGCTTGGGGTATTTGTTCCTCTAACCAGGTACGCCATCACGATCGACTCGCGTAGTTGTGTCCGGTCGATATATTGTTGCCGTTTCTGCAATGCCTTATTTGTGCTGCGCCCCTACAGGAGTGAATGCATGGCTGAAACTTCCCGTCCCAAAATCATAAAGACCGATGCCGAATGGCGCACTCAGCTCACCCCCGAACAATATCACGTCACACGTGAGCATGGGACTGAACAGGCGTTTACGGGACCCTATTTGAACGAAAAACGAAAAGGCATGTATGTCTGCATCAGCTGTGGCAATCCCCTTTTTGACTCTGACACCAAATATGACTCGGGAAGTGGCTGGCCGAGTTTCTATGCGCCTGCCTCGAAAGACGCGGTCAGTGAACATGAAGATAGTTCCATGTTCATGCGCCGCACCGAAGTTCGCTGTTCAGCATGCGAGGCTCACCTTGGCCATGTTTTCAATGACGGACCTAAGCAAACCGGCTTGCGGTATTGCATGAATGGGTGCGCGCTAAAACTAATGCCCAAAGAGGGCAAGGATGGCGCGTAAGCACGCTTCCACGACGAGGCCACCAAAACGCGCGAAGCCAAAGCGACTTGTTTCTAAACGCCGACTAAAAAAGCGCGCTCGGTCGAAACGGGCTGTTTTAAAAACTTTGCCCCATGCCGCGAGACAGCCGTTTATACGGGTGGTCCATGGCGAACGTCTGGTAGACGATTACGCTTGGCTTCGCGATCCAAATTGGCGCGAGATTATGCGCAATCCAACAAAACTCGAGTCTGAAATTAGAGCCTATCTCGAAGCAGAAAACCGCTATGCCGCGGCTCACCTCGCAAAGACGAAAAAGCTCCAACGACGTCTGCTCGCCGAGATGCGTGGGCGAATCAAAGAGGATGATTTAAGCGTACCTGCGCGCGACGGCGCCTATGCTTATTTCGCGCGCTATCGCCAAGGAGGGCAGCATCCGCTGTTCTGCCGATTACCGGCCAAGGGCGGAAAGGAAGAATTGCTGCTGGACGGCGATACACTTGCCAAAGGCCACGCCTACTTTCAGCTGGGCTCAACCGATCATTCTCCCGATCATCGACTGCTTGCGTGGTCCGCCGATGATGCAGGCTCCGAATTCAACAAAATCCGCATACGCGATGTAAGTTTAAAGAAAGAATTGGCCGATGTTGTTTCTGACACGACCGGTGGCGTCGTGTGGTCATCTGATAGCCTCGGCTTTTTCTATGTTGCGCTGAACGAAGACCATCGCCCTTCGCGTGTTTTCTTTCATAAATTAGGAACGGCACAAAAAGACGACACCTTGATTTATGAGGAGCAAGACAAAGGCTTCTTTACCAGCATCGGAAAATTACAGGCTGGCGCTTATGGCGCTATTGTTTGCGGTGATAGCGAAACATCGGAGGTGAGGCTGGTCAGTCTAACCGAGCCTATGTTGCCGCCGCGCTTGATCGAACCTCGTAAATTTGGCGTTCGCTATAGCGTTGAACATCATCCTTCTTTGGATGGCGTTGAAAAGCTCATCATTCAGACAAACGCCGACGACTCAGAAGATTTCAAAATTGCATGGGCGCCACTTGCCGCACCGGAACGCACGAATTGGCGCGACATTATCCCGCACCGTCAGGGCACGATCATTCTTGATGTCAGTGTAATGCGCGACTGGCTTGTGCGTTTAGAACGTAGCGAAGGGCTTCCGCGTATCATTGTTCGAAGCCTGATTGATAGCGAGGAGCATAGCATTGCCTTTTCTGAAGAGGCTTACGCCCTTGGCGTCAGCTCTGGATATGAGTTCATCACCGATGAACTTCGCTTCAATTACTCTTCAATGACAACACCAAACGAAGTTTGGGATTACGATATGCGCACCCGCAAGAGAACCTTGCGCAAACGCCAGGAAGTTCCTTCTGGCCACGATCCTTTGCGTTATGTCACGCGTCGCATACAGGCCCCTGCTCGCGACGGCGAAATGATACCAATTTCTCTCATTCATCTCCGCGATCTGCCGATCGACGGAAAGGCCGCCTGCCTTCTCTATGGCTACGGCTCCTACGGCATCGCGATGCCGGCTTCCTTCAATACAAATCGACTTTCGCTTGTCGACCGAGGTCTCGTTGTTGCGATTGCTCATATCCGGGGAGGCACCGAAAAAGGCTGGCGATGGTATCGCGAAGGTAAGCTCACAAAGAAGCAGAACACCTTTTCAGATTTTATCGCATCGGCGGAACATCTCATCAGAGAAAAATTTGTATCGCCGCAACGCATCGTCGCGCAGGGTGGTTCGGCCGGCGGCTTACTCATGGGTGTGGTAGCAAATCAGCGGCCTGACCTCTTTGCCGGCATTGTTGCCGAAGTCCCCTTTGTCGACGCGCTTAACACCATGCTCGACGATACACTTCCGCTTACGCCTCCCGAATGGTTTGAATGGGGGAACCCAATTGTGGATAGCGAAGCATTTCGTCGAATTCACAGCTACTCGCCATATGACAATGTGAAAGCACAGAGTTACCCACCCATGCTGGTGCTTGCAGGTCTTACCGATCCGCGCGTTACCTATTGGGAGCCGGCTAAATGGGTCGCCAAATTACGCGCAATGAAGACCGACACGAACCCGCTTCTCTTACGCACAAATATGGATGCTGGCCACGGCGGAGCCGCCGGACGCTTTGATCGGCTCGATGAAGTAGCGCTGGTTCAAGCTTTTATGCTCGGCACTCTCGGGCTTGGCTGAAATGAATCCACGAGACCGCCTCGATCCGCTCGCGATGGCGGCAACAGCATTGCTGTGTGCCTTGTGGGGATTTCAACAAGTCGCCATCAAAGTCGCGAATGCCGGAATCTCGCCTGCATTTCAAAGCGGGCTTCGTTCCTTGGGAGCGCTTGTTCTTCTTGTTGGTTGGTGCCGGATACGGGGAATTAAATTATTCACTCGTGATGGAACGCTTGCGGTCGGAATTCTCGCCGGCATATTTTTCGCGGCTGAATTCGCACTGATTTACTGGAGCCTTGTTTTTACCGAAGTCGCCCGCAGCATCATTTTTCTTTACACCGCGCCTTTTTTCGTCGCACTCGGAGCGCATTATTTCGTGCCTGGTGAAACTCTCCGGGGCACGCAAATTGTGGGTCTACTATGTGCCTTTGCTGGTGTCCTAATCGCCATGTGGGATGGTCTTTCGCTGCCGTCGTCGCACGCCATTGTTGGCGATCTCATGATGTTGGGTGCCGCTGTTTTATGGGCGGCAACAACGGTGTTAATCAAGGGAAGCAAACTCGCAAGGATTGAGCCAGCGAGAACACTTGGTTATCAGCTTGCTGTTTCCGGCGTAAGTCTTACGGCTTTAGCGCCCGTCTTCGGAGAGGCCGGAATTATTGCGGTAACACCATTGGCAATCGCTTCGCTTGCCTATCAAACCATAATTGTGGCTTTTGCGTCTTATCTTGGATGGTTTGCATTGATGCGAAACTATCCAGCCTCAACCCTTTCGGCCTTCGCATTTCTTACCCCAATCTTTGCAATGTTTTTTGGGGCCGTATTGCTGGGCGAACGCTTGAGTCTTGCGCTGGGCGCAGCACTTGCATTCGTTGCATTTGGAATTTGGCTAGTGAATTGGCCGCGTGTTTCTTGAATCAATTTCGGCTAGCTGGTGCGCGACTTCGATTCATCAAAATCGACATCGGCTTCTTCGCCCGTGGCATTAACATGATTTTGCAATTCCTGGATCGAAGCGAAACGAACCGTGCCGATAGGCAATTCGGCTTCGATCGAGCCATCCTTATAAAGAGTATAGGCCATTCCACTGATAATGCCGGAGCGCACAATCACAGCCGAAACGTCCGTGGCAGCACCTCTCGCATGCGGTAACGACTCTGGCTCCTCAAAGGAATCTTCTGAAACCGGAGGAGCGGGACGATCAGTACTGAAACGCGGGTGTTCCCGTTCCCGCTCGCGCCGGCGCGTCTCCGTATAGGTCGGATATTGGCGCGCGCTGATTCTTGGCTCAGCAGAAGGCAAAACTGTTCGCGCACTAGTACGCTCTTGCGGCGCGGCGTAATCATTAGGCGTGCGTGCGGCGTAATCATCCGGCACGCGTGCGGCATATTCATCGGGCGCGCGTGCGGCGTATTCATCTTCGTTTTGGTCATCGCGCTCTTCGCGGGCAGGTAAGTGAGAAGGCTCACGACGCGAGGGAGCGGGCTCGCGTCTGCTGGTCGTGCGCACTGCTGCAGGTTTTTGAACACGCATGCGAGTGCTTGCAGGATTGGCTTCAATCCCGCCGATAGCCACCATTTCGATCTTGCGCGAAAGGTCGCGCAAAGAGCGCAGGACAAAGCCAATCCCGACAAGAAGGAAGCCGCCGACCAGACCCATGGAGCCGCTCTGTATGAGCGCGCTCCCAAGCCCGAGACCGAGCGCCCATGAAGGTGCACCCGCAGCAATAGCGCCAAGCCCGACAAGCGCAAGAAGGACGCCGAGTAGAATCAACGCAAATGACATGATGAACCGCTGGCCTTTTGACTAACAATCTTCGCTTGCTTCGGGTTCCTTTGCAAATGACTACCATCGAACAAGAGCTGCGATTGGGTTGTACGAGGATAAATGTACGCCTATTTTTGGATCACGTCTTTCAAATTCGATCTGAGTATGTGAGGAATTACCCGCTTCCAGACAGCAGATTTTGATCCACAGGAGTCTTTCCCATGGCTTTTACATTACCCGATTTGCCTTATTCGCATGACGCGCTTGCGCCCTATATGTCGCGCGAAACCCTCGAATACCATCACGACAAGCATCACCTCGCCTACGTTAACAACGGTAACAACCTTCTCAAGGGCAGCGGTCTTGAAGACATGCCACTCGAACAAGTGGTGAAGGCCTCGTTCGGCAAAAACGTCGGCCTCTTCAACAACGCCGGCCAGCATTACAATCATCTGCACTTTTGGAAATGGATGAAGCCCGATGGCGGCGGCAAGCTGCCGGGCGAACTGGAGAAGCGGATCATCGCCGACCTCGGCTCGGTTGAGAAGATGAAGGAAGAATTCATTCAGGCTGGGGTCACGCAGTTTGGCTCGGGATGGGCGTGGCTCGCGGTGAAGGATGGCAAAATCGTCGTCATGAAGACCCCAAATGGCGAAAGCCCGCTCGTTCACGGCGGCACGCCGATCCTCGGCTGCGACGTTTGGGAGCATTCCTATTACATTGACTATCGCAACCGGCGACCGGACTACCTGAAGGCTTTTGTGGAGAATTTAGTTAATTGGAACTATGTCGCCGAATTGCTCGCCAAAGCAAAATAACAGCTACCCCAAACCAGCCCGTAAATTCACGACTGTTTAGGGTATCCCAGTAATGGTGCGGCGCGATTGATTTATTGCGCCGCACTGGTGGCCTCTTGCGGATCCTGTAAAAATCCGGCCACAAACGTGTCCTTAGATACCTCTTGCCCGATGTGCGACCCAACCGCTCAATGCGCAATTCAGCCCGCACATCCATCTCGGAGCGATTGAGCTCACAACCCATGCGCATCCCAGCTTTTCTCGCGCGCGCCCGTTTCGCGCCTGCTGATTTTGTGGCCGTCGCCGTCCTTGATGGCGTTGCTCGTCGTCGCGTTTTTTACCTTCGAAGACTACGGCCTTGGATGGGATGATTATACTCACCGGCAGTATGGCGATATGCTCTATGCCTATTACGCGTCGGGCTTTACCGATGTGCGAGCATTCTCTTTCGTCAATCTTTTCTATTACGGTGGCGGTTTCGATATCGTCGCGACGATCCTTGGCAAGATCCTACCGTTCGACATTTTCGATACCCGGCGTCTGCTCGGCGCACTCGTAGGTATTGTCGGAATCGCGATCGTGTGGCGCACGGGACGTCGCGTTGGTGGCCCGGCTGCGGGAATTGCGGCGCTTCTCCTGCTTGCGACAACCCCACTCTATTATGGGCATATGTACATCAATGCGAAGGACGCACCGTTTGCGGTCGCAATGGCGTTCCTGCTCTATAGCCTGATCCGCGCTTTCGACGAATATCCCAAGCCGCGGCCTTCGACGATCGTTCTGTTCGGCTTCGCGCTCGGCTGTACCGTCGGCACGCGAATTATCGGTGGCATCGCATTAGTCTACGCAGCGACCGGCGTATTGTTTTTGCTGGCGGCCGAGATCCGCACGCTTGGCTTTCGCGACGGCGTCATACGCATGGCCAAATATGTCGGCTATCTCGCGCTTGGATTGCCACTCGCCTATGTCGTGATGGGCTTGCTCTGGCCGTGGTCGGTGCAGGCACCGCTTAATCCGATCCACGCGATTCAATACTATTCAAATTTCTGGGAGACGCCGTGGAAGGAAATGTATGACGGTGTTGCAATCCTGATTCCGAATATGCCACGCACCTATGTAACAAAACTCTGTCTTCTTAAATTCCCGGAAATTTTCACCGTTCTTGCGATCTCTGGTATCGCCGGCGCAATCGTCGCCTCGGTCAATGGCAGCCTCGAGCCGAAAAAGCGCGCGTCGCTGATGCTGCTTGTAACCGCTGCCGTACTGCCGATCATGATCACCGTCATCACAAAACCCGTGATGTATAACGGCATACGCCACTTCGTGTTTGTGACACCGCCGCTCGCCATTCTTGCAGGCGTTGCCGCGGCCTATATCTACAGGCAAGCCGAAGTCTATCGTCACGCCTATGCGCTCGGTGCGGTGGCACTCTTTGCGCTGATGATCGGATGGACCACAGTCGATCTCGTTCGCATCCATCCCTATCAATATGCTTTGTTCAATCATGTCGCCGGCGGTGTTCGCATGGCCTCGCAGCGCTACATGATCGATTACTGGGGCCTCGGATTCAAAGAAACCTCAGAAAACATGATCGATCAGCTGAAACAAGAAAAGATTTCGCCGCCGCCCGGACACAAATGGAAAGTCGCGGTCTGTGGTCCCGCGCACTCGGCTTCCGTCGAACTCGGCCCGGATTTTGAGACAACCTACAACGCCAAAGGCGCCGATTTCGCGCTTTCGCTGGGCACATTCTATTGCGCGCAGCTCGACGCACCCGTAATCGCGCAGTCAGAACGCGAGGGCGTCGTCTTCGCCCGCGCCTACGATCTGCGCGGACGCTCCTATGTCACCACCTATGCTTATCCGCCGATTGGAGCGAAGCCGCATGACATGCACAAGGCTGAACAGGTTCACACGTTCTGGCAGTAGCCAGCGCCGGATGGGCTAGAATAATTTATGGCCATACGCGCTTACGTTTTTGACGCCTATGGAACCTTGTTCGACGTATATGCCGCGATCAATCGGCATCGTAATGCCGTCGGACCCGACGCCGACCGCTTTTCAGAACTCTGGCGCACCAAACAGCTCGAATACAGCTGGACGATTACGCTGATGGGCCGATACGAAAACTTCTGGACGCTCACCGAGCGCGCGCTCAATTTTTGCTTCGAGCGATTCCCGAGCGTAGAGCGCGGCCTGAAAAAAACACTGCTTGATGCCTACCTTAAACTTGATGCCTATCCCGAAACACGGCAGGTGCTCGAATCATTGAAGACCGCTGGTTTTTCAACCGCAATCCTGTCGAATGGCTCTACCGAGATGCTAGAGAGTGCCGTCTCCGCCGCAAGGCTCAACTCCGTGCTCGACCACGTGCTTTCGGTCGATGCTATCCGTATCTTCAAACCACACCTCGAAGTTTACGGTCTTGCGGTTAAAGCGCTTGGAGTAAAGTCCAACGAAATTGTTTTCGTCTCTTCCAACCGCTGGGACATCGCGGGGGCGGCGAATGCGGGCTTCAAGCCGTTGTGGATCAATCGCACCGGAAGTCCTGGCGAATATCCCGGCCTTGATCCGGTCAGCGTCGTGCGCGATCTCAACCAAATCGTCGGAATCAAATTCTAGCTTAGGCCGACAACGCGACGCCAAAATGCGCGCCCAGCTTCGCGCTCCTTTATGAAATGGAGCTGAGATTGCATTTCTGTTCGCGCGAATGAATTCATCGCCGTCAGACCGAAGCCGACGAGCAGCGAATCCATGCTGTTATCGGCCGGAAGAGCCGACGATTGGAACTCGAACCGCCCAATTCCAGCATAGCTGGCTGCCCATTGATCTTGAGCGCCTTGCGCGGTTTCCACGGCTACGGAGACCCAAGCGGAAACTGTAACTTCGGGTTCGCACCATGCGACTGAAACCGACCACCAGTCCGGTTCCCGATAGCCAGCTTCGCTCACGATGAATTTGCGAAATGCGCCTTGCAATTTTGATCGTGATCCTGTTCTGCCCACGAGCCGGAACGAAACTAATGGTGGTGCTTTCGACGGGATTACTCTTCGCCTCCGATCGCCGTATATCCGCCGACATTGACTTCAGTCAAGTCGGCCCTGCCCGAAGAATCGTTGCGCGTAGCCTGCGATCCGGCGACCGGCGGTATGTTCGATACTCAAAGTACCGGAAATCGTTTCTGTCGGGTTGAGACTTTTCGCGATTGAGTGCGGATCTTAGGCGCAATTGTTCTTCGGCCCCGTCAGCGTGAAGTCGGAACTTCGTGATACAGCCCGTGTTGTCGTGAATTTCGGCGTGAACTGCATCGGCCAACACGCCAGTATCGGTTTATTGCGGCGCCGCCGAACAGGCCGGAACGCTATCCCGGCTGACCGGTGATAGTCTTCCATAACTAGCCCGCGCAGATGGTCGTCATGCAGACTACGCCCATGCCCACATTCCGCCACTGACATCTGCGAGGTCCGCAGTGATTATCGTTTGTTGGTGTCGAGAAGGTTTCATCGAAGGACTGACCGGTTTGCTCCTCATCTATCAACATTGATGGTTGAATTGCGCGGAACACCCCACGAAGAATTGAACGCCAATACTGTCCTTTGACGTAAGTATCCCAGTAATTATTGAGAAGTTGGGAGGGGCCGGGGGTGATTGGCGGCGTCGAACGGTCGGTCACGCTTTCGGCAAGCGCTGGAATTAACGCCGCAAAGAGAACGAAGATCGTTGAAGGGACAAATAAGAATTTTCTGTTCAGATTTTTTATGATCTGCATCACCATCCTCCCAGGAATCGACACGGCCAACAGCAATCTTATACGGATTAAACAACGGGTTTCGCCCGCACATGATCCGGCCTGATCTTGCGGCCGGAACAGCGCGCCATCTGCAGGATCGATCCGATGCGCCGATAGAGAACGCGCGGCTGCACGGGAAGGCCGACCACCGCACGGTAGCCCGCAGCATAGGCTCGCTCGATTGCTGGACCGGATAGTATCAGCGGAAAGTAAAATGGCCGGCGTGCCGTCCTCACCAAAAGGGTTCGAAGTAATCTTGCCGTCTTCATGGTCCGCGCGCGACGCGAATCCGCGCGCATTCACGACACACAGATCCACTCGGGCCTTCCTTCCCGAATACCACGGCTTCCACAAGATCTGAGGTCTGCAGTAGCTGCATCAATCCCAATTCCGTGAGCGCCGCCACAATCGTCTGCCGATGTTCAGTGTCAGCATCGAGAATGACAATTCTTGCGGCAGGCAAATATCTCATGAACGTCAGGAATAGTTCGCGCTCAAAAATGAGACGCTCGTCGTCGCTGCGAAGTTTTACGCCATAAAACTCGTCACAGTTCACTACTAATGTTTTAGGCTGCCCAACACGCCGCGAACAATCGCTTTGCCAAACTGGGTACCGACCTGGCTCGCCACGGAGCGTGCCACCTGTTTCATGACGACTTCTCCGGTCGACATGCGACGCGAATTTCCCCCGCCGAATATGCTTCCTAACATTCCTCCAAGTCCGCCCGTACTCTTCCCTTGTGCCGCGTCAGTCGGGCTCGTCTTGGCTGCAGCCCGCTTCTGCAGGACTTCATACGCGGACTCGCGATCAATGGAGGCATCGTAGCGTCCACGGATCGGGCTTGCAGCCATCACCGCCTTGCGTTCATCCGGCGTTATCGGGCCGATACGGGCCGAAGGCGGACAGATCAGAGTGCGCTGGACCATCTCTGGCACGCCGTTGCCTTCCAGAAACGAAACCAGCGCCTCACCCTTGCCGAGCTCGGTGATCACTTTTTCGGTATCGATTTTTGGGTTCGCGCGGAAAGCCTGGGCCGCGGCCTTTACCCCTTTCTGCTCGCTCGGGGTATAGGCGCGCAGCGCATGCTGAACGCGGTTTCCGAGCTGGCCAAGGACGGTCTCCGGCACATCGATCGGATTCTGCGTGACAAAATAGACGCCGACGCCTTTAGACCGGATGAGCCGAACGACTTGCTCGATTTTTTGCAGTAATGCCTTCGGCGCCTCGTCGAACAGCAAGTGGGCCTCGTCGAAAAAGAACACGAGTTTTGGCTTATCAGGATCGCCGACTTCCGGAAGCTGCTCGAACAATTCGGATAGAAGCCAAAGTAAAAACGTTGCGTAAAGGCGAGGATTCTGCATCAACTTGTCGGCCGCGAGAATATTGACGAATCCACGCCCATCCCGGTCTGTGCGCATCAAATCCTTGATGTCGAGCGCGGGTTCGCCAAAAAATTTGGCGCCGGCCTGGTTTTCCAAAACCAGTAAAGAGCGCTGAATCGTGCCAATGGTCGCAGCGGATACGTTGCCGTACTGCGTCGTTAGAGTTGCGGCGTCTTCCGCGATGTGAACGAGCAGCGAACGCAGATCCTTGAGATCAAGCAGCAGCAATCCTTGCTCATCGGCGACGCGAAAAGCGATATTGAGAACGCCTTCTTGCGTATCGTTTAGGTCCATCATGCGCGCAAACAGCAACGGACCCATCTCCGAAACGGTCGCGCGGATCGGATGACCCTGATCGCCGAACAAATCCCAGAAGATGACGGGGAACTGATCGGGCTGGTAGTCGATGCCGACGTCCTTCGCGCGTGCCAGGATAAAATCTTTCTTGTCACCCTTGGCCGCGATGCCCGAAAGATCGCCCTTGATGTCAGCGGCAAAGACCGGAACACCCGCGCGTGAGAGCCCTTCGGCCATCACCTGCAGCGTGACCGTCTTGCCGGTGCCTGTTGCACCCGTTACGAGACCGTGACGGTTCGCGAGTTTGAGCGTAAGGTATTCGGGCTGCACACTTTTGCCGACATAAATTTTGCCGTCGGTGTCGCCCGCCTTCACCACCTTCGTTGCCTGTGTCGCAGATGCTTTTTTTGTCGCCATAGCGTTCGTTTATAGAGGGTCGGCCACCCTCTTTCCACTGCCCTCAACCGCCAATTTAAGTGCCCTGACAAGCCCGAAAAAATATTTATTGAATTGGGCTTGAGATTCCAGAAAAGGATTGCTCATACTCGTCGCCCAGGCCCTGTGCGATCGTCCGTAGGTCAATTGCACAGGGCCTGCACCTCGCATCTATCAAGACTCGGTAGACTGATTGGCGTTTCGCGTTTGTATAATGCGTTCCTTGAAATTTTCAAACCGCGCGAGAAGTCCCGATGTACTATTCCATCATCGACATTCGAGAGATTGAACCTGCAATCGCTGAGAAGCTGAAGGCGCAGCGCATTCGCACCACCGCCCGGCTGCTGGAAAGCGCCAAAAGCGTACGCGGCCGCCAGCGTCTTGCGGAAACAGTTGGCGTGCCGGAATCGACCATCCTGAAATGGGCGAACTTAGCTGACCGCATGCGCATCAAAGGTATCGGCGAGGAATATGCGTCGCTGCTCGCCGCGGTCGGCGTCGACACCGTACGCGAACTTAAATACCGCAATCCAAAAAATCTGGCCAAGGCAATGGCCGAGGCCAATGCCAAACGAAAGCTCGTTCGCTTTCTGCCGAGCGAAAAAGCCGTCGAAAAATGGATCGAACGCGCCAAGGTCCTGCAGCTGAAAATATCCTACTGAGACCGCGCCGATATAAATCATTGTAAATCAAACTGTTTTTTGCTTGGCTTGTTTTTTGACGGGGGCCGCGTTTGATAGCGGCCAGACGGCGCCAAGCACATGCTCGAACTCATCGCAAAATAGCAGCCTCGACGCGCGCGGCATTTGCCTGCCGATCGGCAGGCGCACGCTGATCATGGGAGTTATCAACGTCACGCCGGATTCTTTTTTCGATGGCGGCCAATATCCGACAACGGAATCGGCGGTTGCAGCAAGTCTTCGCCTAATCACAGAGGGCGCGGATATCATCGATGTCGGTGGGGAATCGACCCGTCCCGGCCACGTGCCTGTGGCCGAGGAAGAAGAACTTGCCCGTGCCTTGCCAGTCATTGCGGCGCTTGCACGAGAAACGGCGGCGCCCATTTCCATCGACACCTATAAGGCTCGAGTTGCCGAAATGGCATTCAAGGCCGGCGCACATATCGTGAACGATGTCTGGGGTCTCAGCCGCGATCCGGATATGGCGAAGGTAGCAGCTACCCATGAAGCTGCGGTTGTCATCATGCACAATCGCGAGAAGGCCGACGCTACTCTCGATATCATCGAAGAGGTCAAAGGCTTTTTTGAGAAGTCGCTTTTGCGGGCAACCACCGCCGGCATCCGGGAAAATCGCATCGTATTCGATCCCGGTATCGGCTTCGGCAAGACGCTGGAACAGAACCTCACGCTGATCGCGCATCTGGAGGAACTTGTTCAAATGGGGTTCCCGATCCTGCTCGGCGTTTCGCGAAAATCTTTCATCGGCAAGCTGTTCAAGAGCGAAGCTAAGGACCGCCTGCCCGGCACCATAGCCGCGAATGTGATGGGCGTGCTCGCCGGTGCCGCAATTGTTCGCGTCCACGACGTCGCCGCCCATGCGCAAGCACTGAAGATCGCCGAAGCGCTGCGTGGTGCCGGACGATGAAGGGCGTGATCGACATCGTGGGTCTCGTGCTTTTTGCAAAGCATGGCGTCCAGGACGAAGAGGCCAGACTCGGCCAACGTTTCGTTATCGATATCGTGCTTGAAGTCGAAATCAGTGACGCGGTGAAAAAAGACCGCTTGGACTCCACCGTCGATTACGGCGAAGTTGTCGCAGTCACCGAGGCGGCATTTCGCGCGAAGCGATTTTATCTGATTGAAGCGGCCGCAGCGCATGTCGCCAGCACGTTGCTTGCGCATTTCTCGCTCGTAAAGCTCGCGCGCGTGACTGTGCGGAAACCATCCGCACCAGTTCCGGTAGCCATTGATTTTGTCGCCGCCACTGTCGAACGGAAGCGCGATGGCTGAAGTGTTTATCTCCATCGGAGGGAATGTCGGCAATCGCGGGCGAAACATGGCACGTGCGATTGACGCACTCGGAAGCGGGCCGGTGAAAATCACCAAATGTTCGAAAATTTACGAGGCCGACTCCTGGGGACCTATCCCGCAGGGAAAATATTATGATGCCGTGGTGCGCGGCGAGACTTCGCTCAAACCGCACGCGCTTCTCGCGGAGCTGAACAAGATCGAAATGTCGCTAGGGCGCGATCGCGAGAGAGAAATTCGGTACGGACCGCGCACAGTCGATCTCGATATTCTTCTATATGACCAGATTACGATCCACGACCCCGATCTCGAAATTCCACATCCGCTAATGCTGGAGCGGGCTTTCGTGCTCGTTCCACTCGTCGAGATCGCACCCGATCTCCGGGTGAAAGGTCGCTCGGTGCAAGATGCGCTCGAAGGCCTGAAAGAGGAAGCAGACGGGGTCGTTGTGTTGCCGGATTCGACGTCTTCTGTCTAAGACTCTGTGGATTGGCGGTTTCGCCGCCCCCGTGGCACATTCGGGCACATTACAAGGTGCATCCATGAGCGAACTCAAGCTCGCCTCCGAATTTCCGGCCACTAGCCGGGACGAATGGCTCGCGCTGGTCGAGAAAACGTTGAAAGGCGTACCGTTCGACAAAAAGCTCGTCACAACAACCTATGACGGCTTGAAACTACAGCCGCTTTACGAACGCGCGCGGCAAACCCAATCAATTGAAGGCCGGGCAGCGGCATCTCCGTGGGGCATTATTCAGCGCGTCGATCATCCCAATCCTGTTGCCGCGAACGCGGAGGCGTTGCACGACCTTGGAAATGGCGCGACCGGCCTTGCCCTGCTTTTCGCAGGTGCGCCCGCGGCGAATGGTTACGGCCTCGCGGAAGTGACGATCGAGACGCTTGAGCGTGTATTTGACAAAGTCTCGCTTGACGCTGTGTCCATTCGTCTCGACGCGCGGCCGCGCGTTTTCAAGGCAGCCGCATCCTTTCTCGCGGTCGCGGAGCGGCGCGGGATTGAACTTTCAAAGCTCGACGTCGCGCTCGGTATCGATCCATTCGGCGTGCTGGCGGCGATCGGTAGCATTCCGGAGACGATCAATAGCCGGATCGAGCAGCGTGCGCGCTTCGCCGCCGATTTGAGCAAACGCGGATTCCGCGGCCAAACCTTCATCGCCGATGGACGGCCGATCCACGATGCGGGCGGATCAGAAGTCCAGGAACTTGCCTATGTCATCGCCTGCGCACTCGCCTATTTGCGCGCGCTTGAAGGCGCGGGCCTTTCGCTCGATGCCGCGCGCAAGCAAATCGCGTTCCTGCTTTCCGCCGATGCAAATCAATATCTCACCATCGCAAAATTCCGCGCGTTGCGAAAACTTTGGGCGCGCATTGAAGAGACTTCAAAGATTGCCCCGGCGCCAATACGCCTACATGCCGAGACCGCATGGCGGATGACGACGCAGCGTGATCTCGCAGTCAATTGGCTACGGACGACCATTGCGGCGTTTTCTGCAGGCATGGGTGGCGCCGACTGCATAACGCTGTTGCCGCATACGGCAGCACTTGGATTGCCTGACCGCTTTGCGCGACGCATCGCGCGCAATATCCAGCTCATTCTCATGGCGGAATTGAACGTCCACCGCGTTGCCGATCCGACGGCGGGTTCGGGCGCGATCGAGAACCTGACAACAGAGCTTTGCCGAGCTGCGTGGAAGCTTTTTCAGGAGATCGAAAGCGCCGGAGGCGTAGCAACGGCGCTCACGTCTTGCCTCATTCAGAATAAGGTCGAGGAAGTGCGCCGGACACGCGAGATTAATATCGCAACGCGGAAAGATCCAATCACCGGCACGAGCGACTTCGCGAATGTGCATGAACCTGCCGTCTCGGTGCTCAATGTGCCGAAGCCGCCCGTTCCCCGCCACCATCCAGTGATGCAGATGAAGGCGCTTCCCCGCATTCGCTTGTCCGAACCGTTCGAGCGGTTACGCGACGCGGCCGATCGAGGCGCTGCTTTCAAGAACAAACGTCCGGCAGTATTTCTCGCCAATCTCGGTCCCGTTTCCGGCTTCACGGCGCGCGCAAACTTCGCCAAGAATTTTTTCGCGGCGGGCGGCATCGAGGCGCTGCCGAACGAAGGATTTCGCATCACCCGACAAATTGCCCGATGCATTCAAGGCATCGGGCGCGCCGATAGCTTGCCTCTGCTCATCGGATGAAATTTATATCCGCGATGTTGAGGCCGCGGCGACGGCATTGAAAAGAGCAGGCGCCAAATCGGTTTTCCTTGCCGGACACGCGGGCGAACAGGAAGCCGCATGGCGCACGGCGGGTATCGACGATTTCGTTTATGCCGGCTGCAATGTGCTCACTGCTTTACAACAAATCCATGCTACACTTCAGCTTAAGTAGTCATCGGAGTGAACCTCAAACGCTATGAGCCAGCTACCCGATTTCGCCAAACTTGACTGGCAGGATCCGAGGCTCTCGCCACCGCGTACTGCCAGCGAGCCTTGGCTCACGCCCGAAGACATTCCGGTGAAGCCGGTGTACGGCGAGGCTGATCTTGCGGGCATCGATTTCCTAGACACCTGGCCGGGGCTGCCGCCTTATCTGCGCGGCTCTTACCCGACGATGTACGTGACGCAGCCATGGACGATCCGACAATATGCCGGCTTCTCGACGGCGGAAGACTCCAACGCCTTCTACCGGCGCAATCTCGCGGCGGGCCAAAAGGGCCTTTCGGTCGCCTTCGATCTTGCAACCCATCGCGGCTATGACTCGGATCATCCGCGCGTCGCTGGCGACGTAGGCATGGCGGGCGTCGCGATCGATTCGATCTACGACATGCGCACGCTGTTCGCGGGAATCCCGCTCGGTGAGATGTCGGTGTCGATGACCATGAATGGCGCGGTGCTACCCGTGCTCGCGCTCTACATCGTCGCCGGCGAGGAACAGGGCGTGCCACCCGCAAAACTCTCAGGCACGATTCAGAATGACATCCTGAAGGAGTTTATGGTCCGCAACACGTATATCTATCCGCCGAAGCCTTCGATGCGGATCGTATCGGATATCTTTGCCTACACCTCGCAGCACATGCCGAAATTCAATTCAATTTCAATCTCCGGCTATCACATGCAGGAGGCCGGCGCGACGCAGGACCTTGAACTTGCCTACACACTTGCCGATGGCGTCGAATATGTGCGCGCCGGAATCAAGGCAGGGCTCGACATCGACCGTTTCGCACCAAGGCTCTCCTTCTTTTGGGCGATCGGCATGAACTTCTACATGGAGGTCGCGAAGCTCCGCGCCGCACGTCTGTTGTGGGCCAAGCTGATGAAACCGTTTAAGCCTCAGGATGCGCGTTCATTTTCGCTCCGCACGCATTGCCAAACTTCCGGCTGGTCGCTGACGGCGCAGGACGTATTCAACAACGTTACCCGGACCGCAATCGAGGCGATGGCGGCGACGCAAGGCCACACGCAGTCACTACACACTAATGCGCTCGACGAGGCGCTTGCGCTACCAACTGATTTCTCTGCGCGCATCGCACGTAACACGCAGCTATTTCTGTTACAGGAATCCGGCACTTCGCGCGTCGTCGATCCGTGGGGTGGATCGCATTTCCTCGAGCGGCTCACCTACGAACTCGCCGCCAAAGCCTGGTCGCATATCGAAGAGGTCGAAGCCCTCGGCGGCATGGCAAAGGGGATCGAAGCGGGCATCCCCAAACTCCGGATCGAGGAAGCTGCCGCTAAGACGCAAGGACGTATCGACTCCGGCCACCAGATCGTGGTCGGCGTTAACCGCTACCGTACGCAATCCGAGAATGAGATCGAGATTCTCAAGGTCGACAATTCCGCGGTGCGCGCGCGCCAGCTGGAAAAGCTCGCGGCGCTCCGCACTGAGCGCGACAAGAAAAAACTTGAGGCCACGCTTGCGGCGCTGACTACGGCCGCCGAAACCGGTTCGGGCAATCTACTTGCGCTCGCAATCGATGCTGCGCGCGCCAAGGCGACCGTCGGCGAAATTTCTGGTGCGCTGGAAAAGGTCTGGGGCCGTCACCATGCCGAAACTCGTGCTATATCGGGCGTCTATAAACGTGAGGTTGGAGCCATGGCCGACGCCGTGCAACGCGTGCAGCGTCTTGTTGAAGCCTTCGAGGCCGAGGAAGGCCGCAGGCCGCGCATTCTTGTCGCCAAGGTCGGGCAAGACGGCCACGACCGCGGCCAGAAGGTGATTGCGTCGGCTTTCTCCGACCTCGGTTTCGACGTCGATATTGGTCCGCTGTTTGCTACACCCGCCGAGGCGGCGCGACAGGCAATCGAAAACGATGTGCACATCATAGGCGTCTCCTCGCTCGCAGCCGGTCACCTCACGCTCGTACCTGAGATCAAGGGCGCGCTGGAAAAGGAGGGCCGCGGTGACATCATGATCGCGGTTGGCGGCGTCGTGCCGCCGCAGGATTACGAGACGCTCAAGAAAGCCGGCGCCGAAGCGATTTTTCCGCCCGGCACGGTCATCGCCGAAGCCGCCGAGGATTTGTTGCGCAAGCTATCGGCCCGGCTCGGCCACGCGCGAGCAGCGGCGGAATAGCCCAACTCAGGTAAGCTCGGGCCAATGGCCGCAAAACCTCCTTCTGATACGAAATCGCTCGTCACAGGCTTGCGTAAGGGTGACCGTGCGGCGCTCGCACGCGCGATCACGCTAGTCGAATTGAAAAAAGCCGAACACCACGCGCAGGCGCAGGAACTTTTAAAAATCCTTTTGCCTTCTACCGGAAAGGCGGTTCGCGTCGGCATTACCGGCGCGCCGGGCGTCGGAAAATCCACAACGATCGATGCGCTGGGTACTTACCTAACGGAGAAAAAGCATCGCGTCGCAGTGCTCGCGGTGGATCCATCTTCTGTGCGCACGGGTGGTTCGATCCTCGGGGACAAGACACGGATGCATAAATTGGCTTCCGATGAGCGTGCCTTCGTGCGCCCCTCACCTTCGGACGGTACGCTCGGTGGCGTCGCCGCGCGCACGCGTGAGACGATGCTCCTGTGCGAGGCCGCGGGTTATGACGTGGTGCTGATCGAAACTGTCGGCATCGGCCAATCGGAAATTGCGGTCGCGCGCATGACCGACACCTTTCTCGCACTTATGCTGCCGGGGGCGGGCGATGAACTGCAGGGCATCAAGAAAGGCTTGCTCGAATTCGTCGACGTTGTCGCCGTGAACAAGGCCGATGGCGACAACCTCACGCGTGCGCGTGCCGCCGCCGCATCGCTTAAAGCGGCCTTGCATATTCTTGCGACCAGTGCGGGCACAGATGCCCCGCCCGTGCTTACCTATTCCGCACTTACCGGCGACGGGATCGGTGAGCTTTGGAAAACGGTGGAGGATCACCATAAGCGACTTACGTCGAAAGGTGTGCTTGAAAAAAAACGCAGCGAGCAGCAAGTGCACTGGATGTGGTCGCTGGTCGAAACGCATATTCAGAATCGACTGCGCGGCGACCCGAAACTGAAATCAAAAATGCCGACGCTCGAAAAGGCGGTCGCTGAAGGGAAGATTCCGCCGGCCCTTGCTGCCGAAGAAATCGCGAAGCTGCTTGGCATCTGATGGCACTTCTAAAGATACTCATTATCGGGTTTGGCCATTTCCCCGGTGCGCCCCGAAATCCGAGCACTGGAACTTGCGCTGGCGCTGGCGCGGTCCTCCCGTTTTACGAACAGGGTGCGTGTCGCCTGCACGATTATCCCGACCGTTTACGAACAGGTCTTGTCAAAAATCCCAGCGCTTCTGGAAACTGAAAAGCCTGACGTCTTTCTTATGTTCGGGCTCGCGGGCTCGACGCCTTATCTGCGCGTCGAAACACGCGCGCTTAATCTCGCAAGCGCCGTGTTTCCCGATGCGGCCCGGCAAAAGACGAAAACGCGCATATTGGTTCCCGGCGCATCCAGCATCATACGCGTGCGTGCTCCGGTGCGACGGATTTTGCATGCCGCCCGCAGTACGGGCGTAAAGGCACGCTTATCAATCGACGCCGGCCGCTATATTTGCAACGCCGCGCTCTTCGTCAGTCTTGCAAAAATCCGTCAGCCGGACAAACCCGCGCTCGTTGCCTTCGTCCATATACCGTGGCCGCGGGGAAGAAACCGGCGCAAGTCCGGCCGACACGATCGGCGCCCAACGATGAAAATGCTGCAGCGTGCGGCAGAAGCGATTTTGCTCGCGGTGATCAGTTCGGCGCGGATTTAAATTTTCGCAACAACCAGTCAGCGGCGTGCAACAGCTTCGCATCATCGCCCTTGCGACCCACAAGCTGCACGCCGAGCGGCAGGTTTTTTTCACCCTTCAGAATCGGCAATGAAATCTCGGGTACGCCGAGCAGTGACCAAAGGGTACAGAACACCGGATCGCCGGTCGTTTCGATGCCCGGCGCGACATCGATCGTGGCAGCCGTCAGCACGGCGTCAAAATCTTTAAATTGCTCATTGAACATTCTAGTAAGCGCTCTCGCTTGCTCGAGCGCCGCACGATAGTTTTCCGTCGCTACGGCACGGCCATCGGCGAGCTGCCTTCTCAACGTCGCGCTCGATTTTTCTTCCCCTGCCTGCTCGATCGCGGGACCCAGATTACGCGCCATGTCGGCTGCCATGATCGTACGGTGCGCAGGCCAGCCATCTCTGAAGCGCTCCGGCAGATCGATCTCTACAATCGCGTTTCCAAGCTGCTTCGCGAGATTTTCGAGCGCCGCACGGGTCGCTGTTTCGGCACAGCGCCACATCGGTGTACGCACAAAAGCCAGACGCGGTTCCGGCGCGCGCCGTTTCAGGGCGGCCGCCAAATCCGATTTTTTGGCGCCATTTGTAGCGGCATCGTCGGGATCGGCTCCCACCAAGACGTCGAGTGCCAACGCCGCATCTGCGAGCGAATTTGCGAAAACGCCGACATGATCGAGATGCTCCGAAAGCACGAGCGCACGCGCGCGCGAAATCAAGCCGTACGTCGGCTTCACCCCGATCACGCCACAGAAGGCTGCTGGGCGGATAATTGAACCGTTGGTTTGGCTGCCAATGGCGAGCGGAACCATCCCCGCCGCGACCGCGGCTGCAGAGCCCGACGACGAGCCACCCGGCGTGCGTTCCGGATCGTGCGGATTGCGCGTCGGGCCTGGATAGAAATAGGCGCATTCGGTTGTCACCGTCTTGCCAAGGATGATGCAGCCCGCTTCGCGTAGCCGCGCGACCGCCGCCGAATCGCGTTCGGGCATCCGGCCTGCAAACACTTTCGAGCCGTTCTCAGTCGGAAAATCGCTGGTATCAAAAATATCCTTGATCGCAATTGGTATGCCGTGCAGCGGTCCGTGCGATTTTCCTTGTCTTCGTTCGCCATCGCGCACGCGTGCCTGTTCGATTGCGTAATCCGGTTTGAGATGAACAAAGGCGCGAAGATCGCGGTCGCGCATCGCAATCCGGTGGAGACAGGCGCGGGTGAAATCCCCGGCGCTAAGCCAACCCTTCTCCATTTGCGCCGCGGCTTCGGTCGCTGTCAGGTAAGTAATTTCGCTCATCGTTTAGTCTTTCGGCCGGTATTTCAGACTTACACTGAAAGCCAACCCGAGAGCGAGTAACACGAAGCCCGAACCCAGAAATAGCGGAACGCCGCCGCCGTAGTCGTAAATCGGGGCACCGAGGGCGACACCAACTGATTGTCCCATAAAAAAACACGTCGCAAAACTTGAGACTGCAAGACCACGGAGTGTGGGTGCCATCTGCGTTGCGTTCGTCTGTAACGTGTTGTGGAGCATATAAAAGCCGAGACCAGCCGCGATCGTGACCGGTGCGACGACCGGCGTCGTGGGTACCACCGTCAACATCGCGAAGGCCGCGGCCAAGATCGTGCCACCAATAGCGGCAAGACCCCTCTCGCCCAGTTTTGTCACAAGAACCGGAGCAGCAATCGCAAACATCAGCCCGCCAATCCCGAACGCACTGACCATCAATCCGATCAGGTCGTAAGGTGCTGCAAAGCGCTCCCTTAGATATGAGCCGACGAAGGCATATCCTCCGAACAGCGCGGCGCCCTCGAGAAATACCGTGCCAAGAATGACCGCGACCCATGGCTTGCGCAGCATCCTTATCCACCGGTTGAGTCCGACGTGGAACGCGATCTTTTCCGGAACGGGTCGCTTATCCCTCGCCAGCAATTCACGGCCGAGCGCAAGGCCAAAAATCAGGAAAAATCCGGCGAGAATCCAGAATACGAAGCGCCAGCCAAGATGTTCCGCGACAAACCCGGAAATAACCTGACCGAGAATGAGGCCGAGGATCTGACCCATGAGAAACCGCGCGATCACCGGCTGACGATGGTAATAGTCAACCTCGTCGCCAATCCACGCCATCGAGAGCGGGATAATGGCGGCGGCCGTAGCCCCCGCAGCAACGCGGGCAGCCGTGAGAAAATTGAGCGAGTCCGCGAACGCGCAAAGCGCCGCGGTGAACGCCGAAAGAAGTGTGGTAACACAGATCGTCTCGAGCTTGCCGAAACGATCGCCGATAAATCCATAGGCGAATTGCGACAATGCGTAGGTCGCTCCAAACACAGTGACGACTCGGGCCGCAACGCCAGGCGTAACTCCGAAACTCGTCCCGATATCAGCAAGGATCGGATCGCAGGCGCGCACCGAGGCCGCGCTCGCAAAACTCGCAGTCGCAAGAAAGGCAATCGTGCGATTCGGAATCGGCCCGGTTTTGGGCTTCATTGGATGGTTTTATTCCGCGCGGGATATTTAGACGTCGAAGAACACGGTTTCACCGGTTCCCTGCAAATGAATATCAATAATGTAGATGCTTTTCGCACCCGATTTTTTCATTGCAATCAGTGTTGCTCGCCGTTCAGGCTCCACCACGAGGCCGAGGATTGGATCATCGGCGTTTTTTTCCTCATCCTCGAAATATATCCGCGTCACGAGCTGTTTCAACATGCCGCGCGCAAAGACTGTCACATTGATGTGGGGTGCCTGCAGCGTATTACCCGGACCGGGCACCGGACCAGGACGTATGGTGTGAAAATGGAAGCGACCGTTCTTGTCGGTGGGGCAACGTCCAAAACCATGAAAAGCGGGATCGAGTGGTTTGTCTTGCTGGTCGTCCGGATGATTATAACGGCCCACGGCATTCGCCTGCCAAATCTCGATCAGCGCATCGGGTAGCGGCTCGCCGTCCCCATCGAGCACTCTGCCCTCAATTGTGATTCGTTCGCCCAGCGTCTTGTCAGTCACGAGCACTTCGTCGCCGTTATGCGGCAATGCAAAATGAAAAAATGGACCGACAGTCTGCGACGGCGTTTGGCCAAAAGACACTTCACTGCTCCATCGGGGTCGCGCTCCGTCCACGCAACACGATGTCGAACTGAAACCCGAGCGCCCATTCCGGCACGGTCGTATCAAAATTGAACCGACTGATCATTCGCGCTGCGGCCTTTTTGTCGGGAACACCGTTATAAATTGGATCGTGCGGGATCAATGGATCGCCAGGAAAATACATCTGCGTGACGAGCCGGGTGAGGAAACTCGGCCCGAACAGCGAGAAATGAATGTGCGCCGGACGCCAAGCATTCGGATGATTGCGCCAGGGATAAGCGCCGGGTTTCACCGTAACGAATTTATAACGTCCTTCGGCGTCAGTCAGCATCCGACCTGCACCAGTAAAGTTGGGATCAAGCGGCGCCGGATGCTGATCGCCATGATGGATATAGCGACCAGCGGCATTTGCTTGCCAGATTTCGACCAGCGTGTGCGGAATGGGCCGACCATTTCCGTCAAGCACGCGGCCGCTTACGATGATGCGTTCACCGAGCGGGGCGCCCTGGTGCTGACGCGTGAGATCGGAATCGTCTGGCAACACCTTGCTGTGGCCGTAAACCGGGCCAGTCACTTCGGATAGCGTTTGCGGCATGAGCACAAGCCGCTGTTGGGGCGCGCGTTTGATCGACGAAACGTAAGGAGCATAAAGGCTCGGCGGCTGCGCGCCCTTCTCCTCACGATTGTAGGGAACTGGATCGGCCAAGTTGCCTCCCGAATTTCTGTCGAATCCAAGCTTGCGATTTTTGCTTATTATAGGCGCGCTCACTTTCGCGGCCTATACCCTTTCGACGGATCAATGGGAACGTTTTGCCGCGAAATCTTGATCATGATCCTGTCAATTAGCTCGAAGCGAAAGCGGCTCCATGCTTGCATAAATGTCCCCAGAATTGGCCTGCAGCGGCAGAGCTTCGATCCAACGCGAAATGCCGTTCGCATCCAAGGCCTCGGCATGGGCGAGTTGCTGGCTTTCGCCGAGCGCCGCGTTGAAGGCATAAGGCGCCGATGCGGCAAGCCGCCCAATCGCTGCTAGCGCAACCTCGCGCTGAATGGTGGTGAATTCGATTGATAAGGCGGCTAACGGACGGCTCAATCCCTTCAACACTTCCTCCTCAAAACCCTCGACATCGATCTTCACGAAACGGGGTTCGCCATGTCGCGCGATGAGATCATCGAGGGTGCGAAGCGGGACGACTTTCGTCTTTGTCCAGCGCTGCTCTTCCCAGCCCGGCGCGCCTTTCGCGGCGGAAACAAATTCATCCGACGCGGTGGCGACCGTAGGATTCGGCGGGTTAAATTTCAATGCGACACTGCCGATCTCGCGTCCAAGCGCAACCGGCTCGATCGTAACATTTCGATCGAATGCAAAAAGCATCCGCAACGTAAAAACCAAGGCAGGCTGCGGTTCAACCGCAATGACCTTCGCGCCGAGACGGCGAAAAGACGCAACCCTGTCACCGACATGGGCGCCAACGTCGAAGGTCAAATCGCCCGGCCGTACGAAGCGGCGATGCAGCGCGTCCATGCGACGATTTCTATCGCTATCGCCATAATAGACGCGCAGCGAACGCAGAACGCCCCGAGCGGTTTGCAGCATTGGCGCCTTACTTGCTCACGGCGCGCGGTGCGAGCAGCGTCGTGATTTCGGCCGGCGCTCCGAATTCCTCGGGGATCGCACAAAGTCGCCATTGCACCGCCACTTCGCCTATTTCCGGCGACGACGTGAATACAGCGAATGGAATCGACAACACGAGTCCGGTCAGGAACGGTAGAAACCAGAGAATGGCTCCCGGCGCGGTGAAAGCGAGAAAGAGAAGAATTGCGATACCGAACGACGTCGCCGGCCAGAGCCCCTCAGCTGCGGCGCGCCACGAAACCCGATAACCGTCACGCCGCTGCGAAACCCAACCACTGTTGCGGCCGAAAAAAAGCGCGATCATGAACATCGTCTGATTAAACATCGAAATCGGAACAATTATGAATGTGAAAATAGTTTCGACGAGCGTACCGGCGAAAATTCTGAGCACGCCTCCATAGCGCCGCGGATTATGTAACAACGCCTCTGTCACGCCGAAAAATTTCGGCGAAAGATACATCAAGACAAAAGCTAGATAGAACTGAAACGCGGCTTCTTTCGAAAATTCGGCGTCCAGCGGCTGCAAGGCCGCGGAAATTGCGGCAGTGATTGCGAACAAAATGATCGCGGGCGAAACCAGAAACATCTGAATGGCCATCACGATCTGCATTCGACTCGTAAGAAATAGCGCGGGCAAACTCACAAGTTTCAGATATTGTAAATTGCCCTGACACCAACGTGTATCGCGGCGTATGAAGTCGGGCAGCGCGGGCGGATTTTCTTCGTAACTGCCGTCCTCTTCCGGCAACACGCGCACTTCGTAACCGGCGCGACGCATGAGCACCGCCTCAATCTGATCGTGCGAAAGAATATGCCCGCCGAAAGGCGGTTTGCCGGGAAGATCCGGCAGCTTGCAGTAATCCGTGAAGGGCGCGATGCGAACCGCCGCATTGTGTCCCCAGAACGGTCCGCAGTCGGCATGCCACCACGCGCTCCCGCTCGTGAACGAACGCATGCCGTGGCGCATGCCGAATTGAAATACGCGCGCAAAAAAACTTGGGCTCGGCATACCGACAACAAGACTTTGTAAAATTCCGAGCCGCGGGTTCGCTTGCATAATGCGCACAAGGCGCACGATCGCTGCTCCAGTCATCAAACTGTCGGCATCGAGCGGCACCATCAATTCGTATTTTTTGCCCCAGCGTTCGCAGAAATCGCGGACATTGCCGGCCTTGAAGCCAGTATTGTCGGTGCGGTGACGATAGACGAGCCGTTCACGATCGACGAATTCGGTCATCCATTGACTGCAAGCGGCATGTTCGGCTTCGATCACATGCGGGTCGGAACTATCGCTCAAAACGTAATAGTCGAATTGATCGCCGAATCCGGTCGCATCGAGACTCGCTTTCACCGTGCGCAGTCGCTTGAAAACGCGCGTAGGATTTTCGTTCCGTACTGTCATCAGGATCGCCGTGCGAACGAAAATTGGATCGTCGTTTCGTGCCTTTAACGCTACCGGAATGACGATCTCGAGCGGATTTTTTGTCAGCTGCAGCACGGCAAAGCCAATCGCGGAATTCCAGAAACCGATCACGAACCAGGGCGCGCACACCATGAAACAAACCAGCATGACAGCGTCGAGCAGAGCAAAGCCATCGGCGGCAAGAATTTTCTCGAGCCAGATTGCCATCCCGATCAGCGTCAGCGCCGAAAGCGCACTGAAGATGCGCCTTCGCCACGCCAGCTGTGCCACGCTCTGGGTGCCGGTCGGGGTCAGCTCCGGTGTCTGCGCATTCAGAGCTGGGGGCGCTTGAGCGAAAGTGGGGTCCAACGACAAGGGATTGCCTGTTAACGGTTGATACGCCGGCCAACGGTTGGCGGCGCCTTGCTATGATCGGGCGCTCTATAAGCAGATTTTCCACTATTCGCCCATAGGCAGGGCGGTTCTTAACCGTGGACCAGCATAGGACCGACCATGGCCGGATCATGATTTCGTTGCGCTTGGCGTGGGCGACCCGTCCATGCGAATAGGTTGCTTGTGAACGCATCCGACCATCGTAAAGAGACCCTGACAGCCCGCGCCCTTTGGTATGTAGCGCCGGGGATGGCGGAACTACGCCCCGTTACGTATTCGTTGCCCGCCCCCGGCGAGGTGCTGGTGAGGACGCTCTATTCGGGCCTGAGCCGGGGCACCGAGCGGCTGGTGTTCGAGGGGCGCGTTCCGGCGAGCGAATGGAAACGTATGCGCGCGCCTGCGCAAGCCGGAGATTTCCCGTTTCCAGTGAAATACGGATATTCGGCGGTTGGCATTGTCGAAGCGGGCCCGAAAGAACTGCTTGATCGGCACGTGTTCGTACTCTATCCGCACCAGGAGCGTTTTGTCGTTTCGTCAGAAGACGTCGTTGCGATTCCGAAAGATATTCCAGCCCGACGCGCGGTGCTTACGGCAAATCTCGAAACTGCGTTGAATGTTCTATGGGATGGCAATGCCGCGCCCGGCGATCGCATCGTGCTCATTGGCGCGGGAATTGTCGGGCTGCTGATCGGCGCGCTTGCCGGTCGCCTGCCGGGCGCCGAAGTCACGGTCATCGATATTGATCCTTCTCGCGGAACGTTGGCAAAAGCACTCGGCATCGCATTTTCCGAGCCGAAATCGGCTCCGCGCGATGCGGATCTGGTCATCCATACCAGCGCCTCCGAAGCGGGACTGGCGCTCGCGCTTGAATGCGCGGGCGATGAAGCGACAATTGTCGAAGCGAGCTGGCATGGCGAAGGCGCCTGCAATGTTTCGCTCGGTGGCTCATTTCACTCACGGCGGCTGCGACTGGTTTCGAGCCAGGTCGGCGATATTGCATGCCATCGTCGCCCGCGATGGACACAACGTCGTCGTCTCGAAACGGCGCTTCGCCTGCTGTCCGATGAGCGGCTCGATGCGCTTCTCGGTGAGGAAGTTCCATTCGCGGAATTGCCGAAACTTCTTCCACGCTTATTCGCGCACAATGCGCCCGGCGTCGGCGCGCTCGTTCGTTACTAGTTTTTCTTCAGAGGGAATCCAGCCATGTATGCCGTCGAAGTCCGCGACCACATCATGATCGCCCACAGTTTTAAGGGAGAGATGTTCGGTCCAGCGCAGCAACTTCACGGTGCAACCTTTATCGTCGATGTCGCTTTTTTTCGCGAGAGCCTCAGCGCAAATGATGTCGTCGTCGATATCGGACGTGCGACGGACGCATTGAAGGAAATTTTAAAACCGCTCAATTACAAAAATCTGGACGAGTTGCCGCAATTCAAGGGAAAACGGACGACGACTGAAGCGCTCTCCCACTACGTGTTCGACAAGATGGTGGACGCACTCAAAAAAGGTGCGCTCGGTGAAGAGGCAAACGGCGTCTCGCGGATTCGCGTCACCCTGCACGAGTCGCATGTCGCGCGAGCCTGGTTTGAGGGAACCGTCGGACGTGCCTGAAGTTTTGTTTGCAATCCCCGGCGATATTTCAACTCCAACCGGCGGCTATCGCTATGATCGACGCGCCATGGAAGAGCTGGCGGCATTTGGCTGGAAGGCCAGGCTTCTCAACCTGCCAGGAGACTTTCCATTGCCGGACAAGCCGAGTCTGCGCGCAACCGAGCGTATATTAAAGGCGACACCGGATGACGCGGTCATTTTGATCGACGGACTCGCTTTCGGCGCGCTTCCCTCAGAACTGCTCGACAAATTGCCACGCCGCTACGTTGCGCTCGTGCATCATCCACTCGCCCTTGAGACCGGCATTTCGCCCGCGCGAGCGGCCGAATTCGCGCATCGTGAACGCGAAGCACTTGCGCGCGCAAAGCGCGTCATCGCGACGAGCCAGCATATAGCAGATTTGTTGTGGCGCGATTTCGGCGTGCCGAAGAACCGCATATCGGTTGCCGAACCAGGTACAGATCCGGCTCCACGTGCAAAGGGCGGGGAAAATCCGCCGGGACTGCTCAGTGTGGGCGCTATCACACGCCGTAAAGGTTTTGAGACATTGGTTGCGGCACTTGCGAAAATCATCGATCTTGGCTGGATGTGCCACATCGTCGGAAGCCTGCACCGTGATCTCAACGCAGTGGCCGCGCTGAATAATCAGATTGAAGAGGCAAAGCTTGGGGATCGCATAAAACTTCTCGGCCCTTTAAGCGACGAGAAATTGGCCGCCGAATACGACCGGGCGACGCTCTTCGTGCTGCCATCACACTTTGAAGGATACGGCATGGCTTTCGCCGAAGCGATCGCGCACGGGTTGCCGATTGTCGCTTGCAAAGGTGGCGCGGTGACCAAAACCGTTCCGGCCGATGTGGGAGTACTCGTAAAGACCGGGGACGTCGATGCTTTCGCGGAAAATTTGCGCTGGCTACTTACCGATGGCGTTGAGATCAAAAGGCGCGCCGAGGCTGCATGGCGACATGCGGAAAAACTTCCACGCTGGCGTGACACCGCGCGCGAAATTGCCGTTACTCTCGAAAAAGCACTGGCATGAGTGGCTTTTCGCCCGACTGGCTGAAGCTCAGGGAAGGCGCTGATCATCGCGCGCGCAATCCTGAACTGTTGGCAAAGCTGGTTGCCTATTTCGCGGACCGTGCAGACATTTTTGTTACCGATCTCGGGACCGGAACTGGCTCCAACCTGCGGGCTATCGCACCGCATCTCTCTCTGCGCCAGCAATGGATGTTGACCGATCACGATCCGCAACTGCTGACTGCCGCATGCGAGGCGGTCGCGGTCTGGGCCGATTCATCTCGCCCCACCGCCAGTGGGCTCGTCGCATCAAAAAACGGGCGCTCATTGCTGATCGAATTGAAGCAGGTAGACCTTGCCGCCGATCCTTCCCCGTGGCGTGAAGCCAAACCCGATCTCATCACGGCGGCAGCGCTCTTCGATCTGGTTTCTGCCGAATGGATAGAACGTTTCATCAACGTGCTCACACCAGCACGTCTTCCATTCTATACGGCACTCACGCACAGTCATGTAGCCGAATGGAGTCCTTTACATCCTTCCGACACCGTCATGCGCGCGGCTTTTGAGCGCCATTTTAGCCGCGACAAGGGCTTCGGTCCCTCGGTCGGACTCGCGTGCAACAAAATTATTGGCGGCGAAATTCTCCGCCGCCGGCTATTCGGTCGAACGAAGGTCGAGTCCATGGCGTCTGGGCGCTGCCGACGCTGCTTTGATCGCCGTATTGGCGGACGGATGGGCTCAGGCGGTTAAGGAAACAAACGAACTTTCCCCCGCTACTCTGACTGACTGGCTCAGGGCACGTCAGACGCCAGGCGTTTCATGCATCGTAGGACATGAAGATTTACTGGCATTACCGCCGCGCTAGTTGCCGCCCAAATTTCTCGGCAGCATCCGTTGCAATACACCGTCCCGCTTGATGAAATAATGCCGAAGCGCGGCCGCAATATGCATACAGAACAGCACGCCAACCGCCAATCCCAGCCACGCATGTATATCGAATAATCGTTCCGATAACGGTTCGTTCTTTGCAATGAGCGGTGGAATCTGGAACAGACCAAAGAACGGCGTCGTTGCTCCATAAGCGGAATTTGCGAGATAGCCAAGGATCGGCATTACAAGCAGTGCCGTATAAAGAGCCCAGTGCACGGTTTCGGAGGCAGAGACTTCCCAACGCTTGAGGCTGGCGTCGGGCGGCGGCGCGCCATGAACCAATCGATAAATGATCCGCAATGTCATCAGCGCGAAAATCAATATACCAATCGATTTATGCAAATTATACAGATTATCTTGAGTTGTTCCTTTGGGGATTGCATCCAAAAGAAGACCGATCGGGACCGTGGTGAGAACCAACAGGGCGGCCGTCCAATGGAATAATTTCGCGGTGCCTGAATAATTCGCTGCCATCATTCGTCTCCGCCGCGAACGCTCTTGCGGCGCGGCGCAGACATTTTGAACAATTCCATCAGCTATTCAAGAATGTCTGAATTGCTCCCAAAAAAGCAGCCGGCTGCTCCAGTGGTGGGCAATGGCCGCATCCGGCGAGCTCAATCAACTGAACATTGAGTGCTTTCGACGAGATGAGTTTGTTCAAGGGCGGTGGCGTCGCCTGATCCAGCCCTCCATATACGACTACTCCGGGAACTTTTAATTTTCCCAATTCCGGAACGAGATCGGCACCCATAAGCGCCGTACAGGCGGCTTGAAATGCTGTCGGATCGATCTTGAGCAACACTTCCCTGCGCTCGTTCACCGCGCCCGGATGTTTTGCGAGATAAGCCGCGTGGAAGACGCGGTTCGCGGCGATTTCGGCAATCGCCCCCATGCCGCCCTCGGCAACCTTTCCGGCCATGATGCGGAATGCTTGCTTTCCTTCCTCCGGAAAACCAGGAGCAACATCGGCGAGAACAAGTTTTGAAATTCGCTCACCATGTTTTAGCGCGAACGCGAGCGCAACCGTACCGCCAAAACCATTGCCCATCAAAATACCATCTCTTCTAATCTCGAACTGATCGAAGGCTTCATTCAGCCAATCAGCATAAGCGTCCATTGATGCGCCGACCGCCGAACAACCGTGAAAGCCTGGGAGATTGAGCGCGGTCACACGGAAATTGCGCGACAGTTCCGGCAAAACGAGATCAAAGGCATGCCGGTCAGTAAGCAGGGAATGAACGATCACGAGATCTTTTCCAGTGCCAATGCGGGCTCCGGTAATTTTTCCGTTCCTGCTCTTCAATTGCTCTAAGCCCATGTGTCCCTCGTGATTAGTTTCTGGGCAGTTCTATCAAATTTTATTCGCGTGCGCTGCGAAAGAGTTCAGCGCAATTCAAGTTCGTTTCGTTGATTCTGCCTTGCCGGGCTCGCACGACAACTTTATGCTCCACCGCGATTTCGACGGTGCCTCCCTCGTTCGGATTGAATAAGTCAGGTCAAGTGGGGTTCGGTCCAATAATATTTTTGCTGGGGGAGGAATTCATGGCTCGCACGGTAAATGCCGGCGCACGACTGGACCGTTTGCCGATTTCGTCATTTCATAAACGAATTTTCTGGCTGGTCGGCGCCGGAATGTTCTTCGACGGTTACGACTTATACGTTGGCACGAACGTACTGCCATCGCTTTTGCAAACCAAGTTTTCTACGGGACTGCTAAATGCCGACTTCATCTCGAAGACATTTATTGGGATGACGATCGGCGCGCTCGTTACCGGTTTCCTCGGCGACAAGTACGGCCGGCGATTTACCTATCAAGTGAATCTTCTCATCTTCGGTCTCGCGTCACTGGCGGCTGCAGCAGCACAGGATATGATTCAGCTCAACTGGGCGCGTTTCGTGATGGGTCTCGGGCTCGGCGCTGAAATTGTGGTCGGCTATTCGACGCTCACGGAATTCGTGCCACCGAAGTCACGTGGGCGCTGGCTTGCATTCATGGCGTTCCTCGTCGTGTGCGGACTGCCAGCAACCGCGCTGATCGCCTATTTTGTCATTCCGAACTTTGGCTGGCGGCCGATGTTTGTCATTGCCGGCCTCGGCGCATTGGTTGTTTGGTATCTGCGAAAGAACCTGCCGGAATCGCCGCGCTGGCTGGAAGCGCAGGGCCGCACGGACGAAGCCGAAGCCTTGCTTAGCTCAATCGAAAAAGAGGCGGCGACCGCAGGCGCGTTACCGGCTCCATCCACTGCCGCTAGGCCCGTCAGTTCCGATCTCTCTTCACTGTTCAAGCCGCCGCTTCTCCAACGTCTGCTCGTCGGCTGCTGGGTGCTGATCACAATCAACACCCTGATTTTTGGCTTCGTACAGTGGCTGCCGACGTTCTTCCTACAGCAAGGGCTCACGATCGCACGATCATTCGACTATATCCTCGTACTCGCGATCGCTTCCCCGCTCGGATGCGCGGTCGGTGCCTTCTGCGCCGATTTCATCGGTCGGCGATGGAGCATCATCGGCGCATCGATCGCGACTATCGGTTTCGGCATCATATACGCGACGTTTACGGCAACAACGCCTACGGCGTTGATCCTATCGGTCGGCTTTGCGCTCATTCTGATGATCTACGTCCAGGTTGCGATTTTTTCGGGGTCTATACGCCCGAACTGTTCCCAACCGAGGTTCGGCTGCGTGGAAACGGCATCTGCAATACAATGGGCCGTGCCGCGCAAATCGTTGTGCCGTTCATCGTATTGTACCTTGCCACTAACTACAAAATGCCGGGCGTGATGTCCTTGATGGTCGCACTCGTGGTCATTCAAATCGTTGCTGTCTATTTCTGGGGCATTGAAACCAGCCAACGATCGCTCGAGGCCCTCGAAAAGAAGGCGGCTTAGTTTTTGTACCGCTCTTTCTATCAGCTCCGGAATTCGGCTACGATTTTCGGGGCTTAGTGTTTTTGACAGGTGCTCCGATGACACAAAACCTTTCCGAAAAATCCTGCGTCCCGTGCCGTGGCGGAATTCCTCCTCTGACGATGACTGAGGCACAAAAACTTCTCCCGCAAGCTTCGTCCTGGACGATTGCGGACGATGCTAGCCAGATCGAACGCAGCTTTCGCTTCAAAAACTTCAAAGAGGCGATGGCGTTTGTGAACAAGGTCGGAGAGCTCGCCGAAAAGGAGGGTCATCATCCCGACATCAAGTTTGGTTGGGGCTACGCGAATATTGTGATGAAGACGCACAAAATTAAGGGTTTGCACGAGAACGATTTCATCATGGCCACGAAAATAAACAGCTTGTCTCAACAATAGTCGGTTAAAATAGATTGTTTGGAGAATTTTCATTGCTATTCGAAAATAAATAGTCACGGAGGATTTCATGATAGTCTTTAGGCATTCATTTGCGAGCACCAAACTCGCTGTTGTTGTTGTAATATTCCTTGGATTGATCGCACCTGCTAGCGCGCAAGAACGTGTTGAAACAGGCATGCTTAACTGCGACGTATCCGCCGGAATTGGCATGATCATCACTTCAAAAAAAGACGTGACGTGTCTTTTTATTCCGTCGCCGAATTTTCCTGGACCGCAGGAAGTTTATATCGGATCCATTCTTAAATTCGGTCTTGATCTCGGTGCCACGGGAGGCAGCCAAATGGTGTGGGCCGTGTATGCCCCGACCACTCGTCGTTTTGGTGCACTTGCCGGCAGCTATGTCGGCGCTACGGCCGAAGCCACGATAGTCGCGGGTCTTGGTGCAAACGTGCTCGTTGGCGGTTCGGATCGCACAATCACGCTGCAGCCCGTGTCGGTGCAGGGCCAGGTAGGGCTTAATTTCGCAGTCGGTGTAGCCGACCTCCAACTACGCCTGCTGCAGTAAACCACGTTCTTCTGAAACAACGATCGCTCTAGAGCAGCTGTTGTAAATTGCGCATATGTAAATGAAACGCGAAAGACGCTGTTCGCTTTCGCGTTAACTGCCAACTAGGAGCGCCATTTTTTCGTCTGGGGCAAGTTCGATTGCTTACGCCGCACCAGCCATGGCATCCTTGCGAAAGAACAGGTAACAGAATCTATGCTCAATCTAGCCATCTCCGGGGCTTCCACGGATTTGCTGAAAAGTTTTGATCAGGCCGGACTTTCAAAAGATCTAAGCAAGGCTTGGCTCGCCAGCCGCCCTGAATTGACGGGCAACTTCAAACGCGACGCGACTTCGTTCTCCCGATTCTGGCAGATCGGCAACGATCTCCTCACCTCTCTTCCAAAAAAACCCACGCGTGACGCGCATGGCGCCCGCGCCGCGAAGCATATTCTGGAACTAGGGCGGGAAACGCGCGACCGCTTTTTGGCACGCCACATCGAGGCGCTCTATCGTTCGCTGACGAAAGATTATACGAATTTTGTTCGAGTCGAGAAGATCGTTTTCGATGCAGCTGCACTGGTCCCGGGTTTAACCCCGACTCTGGCACAAGTCCAAGCCGAAAGCGCCCATCCACAAAAAGACAAAGACGGGATTGAGATAGACCAAGGCATTTTTCTGTCGCGCGTTCTCGAAAATTCCGAAGCAGGAATGCATCTCTGCCACGCGATGCTGCTGCCGCGCGCGGAATCACTTTCAAAACTTTCGCATTTTCTCTCCGATGGCTCGCTCCACATGAAGTCGGCTTCGGTCGAGCGGCGTGGCAAGGCTTCTTTCGTCTCGCTCCACCATGCTCGTTTTCTAAATGCCGAGGACGAGGATACGATCGACGAATTGGAAACCGCGATCGATCTCGCGACACTTGATCCGGAAACTTCGATTGCAATCTTTCGCGGTGATATTGTGCAAAGTCCGAAATACGCTGGCCGCCGAGTTTTTTGCAGTGGTATCAATCTGACGCACCTTTATCAGGGCAAAATTACCTTCGTGTGGTATATGCGCCGCGATATGGGCGCGGTGAATAAAATCTATCGCGGCGTCGCCAAGCCCGAAATTGCGCCCGATGATGTGAGCGCAGCCCATACGGAAAAACCGTGGGTCGCAGCAGTAGATACGTTCGCCATAGGAGGCGGATGCCAGTATCTGCTTACGATGGATTATGTTTTGGCGGCGAGCGATGCTTATCTCACTTTGCCCGCACGCAAGGAGGGCATCATACCGGGTGCCGCGAATTTGCGGCTCCCGCGGTTTGTTGGTGATCGCATTGCGCGCCAGGCGATTATGTATGGACGTCGACTCGACTGTGACAGTCCAGAGGGCAAGTTCATCTGCGACGACGTTGTAGCACCCGCCGAGATGGACAAGGCACTTGAGCGGGTTATCGATGGATTGACCGGTTCCGGCGTGGTCAGCGCGGCAAGCAATCGTCGTGCATTTCGTGTCGCACAAGAACCGCTCGATCTATTTCGCCGTTATATGGCGGTTTACGCGCGTGAACAGGCATATTGCCATTTCAGCCCGGCCCTAATCGCCAATCTCGAAATGCACTGGAATGCACAAAACCGGAAGATCTAGAATAAGAGTTCTCGTAGATCCGTGGTTCGCGTTTCCGATTTTGGCGCTATATTTGCCGTCGAAAATGTAGAAGCTGTACGCAAGCGAGACTTCATGGAACGCTCGTTCAAAAAAGAAGTTCAGGCGCTGAAGCTCGGCGCCGGAGAAACCTTCCGCGGCGAAGGTATTCTCGCTGTTACCAAGGCGCTTTTGCAATCAGGCGTGAGCTACGTTGGCGGCTATCAAGGTGCGCCGGTTTCGCATCTGCTCGACGTGCTGGTCGATGCCGAAGACATCATCGGTGATCTCGGCGTACATTTGGAAACTTGCACCAATGAGGCATCGGCGGCGGCCATGCTTGGTGCCTCGATCAATTACCCACTGCGAGGCGCAGTCACGTGGAAATCGATTGTGGGCACGAATGTCGCTGCGGATGCACTGTCCAATCTTTCCTCGCCGGGGGTTCTTGGCGGTGCGCTGATCATCATCGGCGAGGACTATGGCGAGGGCGCGAGCGTCATTCAGGAACGTTCCTATGCTTATGCGTTGAAATCCTCGATGTGGCTGCTCGATCCGCGGCCCGATCTTCCGACAATCGTACGTATGGTGGAAAAAGGCTTCGAACTATCTGAGGTGAGTCACGCGCCGGTGATGCTCGAGCTGAGGATACGTGCATGTCACGTCACGGGAGAATTCACGGCGAAAGACAATCGCCGGGCGAATTTCTCGGGATTGAATCGTCTCACCGGTCCACCGCGCTTCGACTACAGCAAGCTCTCGCATCCGCCGGTTACATATGTGCACGAACGTTTGAAGGTCGAACAGCGCCTGCCAGCAGCACAGGCTTTCATTCGTGAAAACAAGATCAATGAATTCATCGAGGGCGATTTGGACGATGTCGGAATTGTCGTAATGGGTGGCCTTTCGAATAGCGTCTTGCGCGCACTATCACGTCTCGATCTTGCCGATATTTTCGGAATATCGCGAATTCCGGTTTATGTATTGAATGCCGTCTACCCGCTCATCCCGGAGGAAATTCGGCAGTTTTGTGCCGGGAAGAGTGCCATTTTTGTCGTCGAAGAAGGTTTCCCCAACTACATCGAGCAAGCAATCAATGTGGAGCTTCGCCGCGCCGACATACAAACGCGCGTCATCGGAAAAGGCCCGCTGCCGCAAACCGGCGAATACACCTCTGAAGTTTTGCTCAAAGGCCTCGCCGCTTTTTTGGAAGAAGTGAAGCCGCGCGGTCTTAATGAGAATTCGATTTCCGAGCGTTCGGCAAAAATTCTTGCGAGAAAGTCGACCGCGATGACTGCCGTCGGTCAATTGCCGCCCCGCCCGCCCACGTTCTGTACAGGTTGCCCGGAACGACCAGTTTTCACCGCGATCAAGATCGCCGAGCGCGAACTCGGGCCGGTGCACATCAGTGCGGATATTGGCTGCCATTCTTTCGCGACGTTCGCGCCATTCAGCCTGGGAAATTCTATTCTTGGTTACGGAATGAGCCTCGCCTCAGCGGCTGCAGTTGGACCCAACATGCAAAAGCGCCCGATCGCGATCATGGGCGATGGCGGCTTCTGGCATAACGGGCTGATCACGGGCGTCGCCAGCAATCTGTTCAACAAGGGTGATGGTGTGCTGATCGTGATGCAGAACGGCTACACCTCGGCGACCGGTCAGCAATTTATGCCGTCGAGTGCGACAAATCGCGATGGCTCGGCTTCCAGCATGCACATTGAAACGACGCTCCGCACGGTCGGCGTGAAATGGCTACGGAAAATCCGGAGCTATAGTGTTGCGACCATGACGAAAACGTTGAAAGAAGCAATGCTGAGTGCGGAGCGCGGGCTCAAAGTTATCATCGCCGACGGTGAATGCCAGCTTGCGCGCCAGCGTCGCATACGCGCTGAGGATGTGGAAAAACTAAAACGAGGAGAGCGCCTCGTGCGCACGCGTTACGGCGTCGACGACGAAATTTGCACTGGCGATCACTCTTGTATCCGGCTTTCCGGCTGCCCTTCGCTGACGGTAAAGCCGAGCCCAGACCCATTGCGGACGGATCCTGTCGCAACCGTGATCGAAAGCTGCGTCGGCTGCGGACTGTGCGGCGAAGTTGCACACGCCGCAGTGCTTTGCCCATCTTTCTATCGCGCTGAGATCGTGCTCAACCCAACTTTCTTCGATCGCGCGCTGTTCCGCATGCGACAGGCGGTCATTGCCTGTTTCAGCGGTAAGCACGAGACGAGCCCCGCATGACCATCCCTATTCATCCGATTACTTTGCTGATCGCAGCACTTGGCGGCGAAGGTGGCGGCGTGCTGACTGATTGGATCGTTTCTGCGGCAATCAAGCGCGGCTTTCCGGTGCAGAGCACATCGATACCCGGCGTAGCGCAACGCACCGGCGCCACCACCTACTATATCGAGATTTTGCCAGTTCACGAGACGACTCTCGGCGGCCGACGGCCGGTATTCGCGCTTACGCCCGGAATCGCTGATATCGACATCATGCTCGCAAGCGAGCTGATGGAGGCGGCCCGCATGACAGCGAATGGATTTGTCACGCCGGACCGCACAACTATCATCGCATCCACCAGCCGTTTTTTTGCCATGGACGAAAAGATCGCAATGGCGGACGGCCGCTACGACGAAAAACAATTGTTGCAAGCCCTCCGCGATCATTCGCAGAAGGCGATTCTGTTCGACATGGAGGCGGTGGCGAAACGGGAAGAAACAATGATCAACTCTGTCATGCTCGGCGTACTCGCCGGCAGCGGCATATTACCAATCTCGATAGAAGATTTTGAAGCAGTGATCCGCGCTGATGCAAAAGCGATCAATAGCAACCTTCGCGGCTTTCGCGCAGGGCTGCAAGCTGTACGCGAAAGACATTCCACCAGTACACCAGACCCGAAACGCGGCGCGAAAGGCGCTGCAGCACTGCTAGCGCTCGAACAGGAAATCTCCGAAAGCGCTCCCACTGCGGCGCGCGACATTATGCAGGAAGGCGTTCGCCGCCTCGCGGCTTATCAGAGTCTGGCTTACGCGCGGTGCTATCTTGACCGATTGCGGCCGATCCGCGAAGCCGACAACAGGCTGAAGGCTGATGGCAGACTTTTGCGGGCTAGTGCGCGGCATCTTGCTGTGCGCATGTCGTTTGAGGACGTAATCCGCGTCGCGCAGGCAAAAATCGATCCCGCCCGCATGCAACGCGTACGAGAGGAAATCGGCGGGGGCCAGGGTAAGCCCTACAAGATCTTCGAATTCTTGAAACCCGGCATTGAGGAAATGTGCCAGGTGCTGCCACCGTTTCTCGCCAAGCCAATCCTCCGGGTTGCCGAGCGTCGTGGGTGGCTTGCGCGTTTTCATATCGGCATGGAAATCAATTCGGTTACCGTAAGCGGCTATCTTCGCTTTTGGCTGCTGTCGAAATTGCGCCGCTTCCGTCCGCACAGCCATCGTTTCATTGAAGAACAAGCCGCGATCGAATCCTGGCTAGGAACGATTGTCGATGCGGCGAGTCATTCGGAAACGCTCGCCCTCGAAGTTGCGGAATGCGCCCTGCTAATCAAAGGCTATGGCGATACCTGGAAGCGCGGCACGGCCAACTATCAAACGATTGAAAGACGCTTGGTCCGCCCAGCGCTCGCCGGCGTTTTGCCCTCGACCCTCGCCGCAGACGCGATCGCGAGCGCACGAATGGCGGCACTCAAGGATCCAGAGGGCGAAAGTCTTGCGAACTGTCTTGTGGAAATCGAACAGCGAAAAGCCTATCGGACCGCTGCCGAGTGACACATATTTTCAAGGGTTTGTTGCGACCTTTATTTGTGTAGTCCAACAAAATTGCACACGCCGTTAAAGCCATCAACACAACTAGCATTGCAATTTTCATACTCGCTCAAAAAATTATAATCGTCCGATGGCTATTCCCTTAATTGACAACAAGAACGCCTTGACCCGTGTCTTGATGGAAGTCGTCAAAAAATTTGTAACGACCAGGTTGGAGCGCGCGCAGATTGATGGTCCCCTCGCTATTGCCTCCAATAATTTTCTCGAACTCTGAGAGAAATGCTTTCAAATTCCATTGGTGTGGCGTCAAGATTTTTGATTCTAAGTATAATCTGCTTGTTGGCAGGCGCATTGATTTCGGCTGGCTGGAACCGATGATTCTTGATTGATAGCGCAATAGTCACCGATTGTGCGGTGGCTACTGTCGTTCCGCAAACAAAGACCAGTAAAGTTGTCGCTAATAATCCTATACTGGTCCTCGTCATATATGATTTTGCGATTTTCATGGTTTCTCTCTTTTCGTTAGTTTATCACATGATTTAAAATTCGACTGCGATCTTAATCTTTCCGCGCTGACGCGAATATTCGTCGAGATTGAGATGGCCAACATCGCCGACAGCATGGCCGCTCACTTGGGTCGCCCAGGCTGCACTAATAAAAGATTTTCTGGTGAGTTGCAGGTAAAATGTGGGCCCAACAAATACCGAGTATCCATCATAGCGCTCAAGTGCATAGCCGGAATAATGGCGGGAATAACCGACCTCGCCCCCAATCACTAGCGGCGGTGTAGGTCGGAACGAGAGAGCTCCTGAAAAAATAAGATTCAATTCTTTCTCCAGACCTTGGCTCGAATGCACCGACTCGGGTTCGTATATCGCGTTGAAAGCGAGAAAGACTCTGTTTTCAACAAGCTGCGTATCAGCGGCGAGCTTAGTCTCGAGTTCAAATGCCGTAACACGCTCGCCGCTTGTCTCGTCCGTACGACGCCATTCTGGTTCGACCGATATAGTGACGCCAAATGGCGAACTTGGCGTTCGCTCTACCAAAAGATATCTTAACTCGGCGAACAGACCGTTGAATTCGAACGAGTTGCGGTTTCCTAAGTCCGTTACATTCCTAATGTTGTAAGACGCGACTAATCCACCAAATTCGACCTGCATAAATTGGGTGGGGGTATATTCAAACTCTAACTTAGTATCGGTCGCGGCATAACGACCGTCTCGCTTTCCAAAACGACCAATGGTTTCAATTGAGAACTCTTTTTCGCCCTGCAGCCCAATGCCAGAGCCTTCGGTAAAACCAAAAATGTATTTTGTTTCAATCTCTTCGAAGGTGGTTGCGACAAAATTCTGAGCCGTTTGTCCATATACCGGTGCGCCTGCCGCTACGCTTAGCAGCGCCGCAGCGAATAGCGTCATCAATAAACCTTTCTGCTCAGCCGTCGACGCATTTCGTGAATTCACATCGTCACCCATCGAAGAGCAAAGGATTTCGCGCGCATTTTTTGTGGGTGACATGGTTTGTTAAAAAAATCAATGAAATTACAATAGTTTATATCCGTTCTAAGGAGGCAATTTCTTTGAATAGGAATAATTTTCAGCTTGGCTACACAACAGAAAAATTAGAAGCGGGAAAAATCAACCTGCAATGATCAACCTTGGTTCAATGAATTCGGAGAAACTTGTAATTATTACTGACAGCCGTTTTTTAAATTGCTTTAGCGGCCCTTGAATTCCGGTTTGCGCTTTTCCATGAATGCCTTACGCCCCTCCTGATAGTCAGCACTCTTGAAACATTTTTCGACCACCTCGGCACAGCTTCGCATATCCCGTTCAGATGGATCTTTGAGCACTTCGCCAACGATGAACTTTGTCCCGTCAACCGTTAGCGGTGCATTGCCAGCAATGGTCGTTGCGTAGCCTTTTACATAGGATTCGAGCTGAGCTACGGGCAGCACACGATTGACAAGTCCCATGGCAGCTGCTTCCGCGGCATCGAATTGGCGCGCCGTGAAAAAAATCTCCTTAGCGAACGAAGGACCAACAGTCTCAACAAACCGCTTAATACCCGCAAATGCATAACCGAGCCCCAGTTTTGCTGCGGGCAACGCAAAACGAGCATCATCAGCACAAATCCGTAGATCGCAACCAAGCGCAAAACCGAGTCCGCCACCCATGCAGTAGCCACGGATCATCGCGATCGTCGGCTTTGGAAACTGCTCGATCGCCTTATAGGCTTTTTCGACCGTTGCATTGTAGTGCGCAATCGCCTTCTCGTTTGCACGTTCGTCGCCGAATCTTGAAATGTCTGCACCCGAAATGAAAGCCCTTTCGCCAGCACCCGTAACGACGACAACTCGAATACTCTTGTCCACCATGAATTCGTGCAAAATCTCCACAACGGAAGCCCACATATCGAGAGAAACCGCATTGTGGTGCTCGGGATTATTGAACACCAGGTAGCCGATGCGGCCTTCCTTCCGCGCGATCATTTTATCGGTCAGATTCATTCGCGGCTCCTAAAAATTTGCGCTCTTGATACGCCTGATTAGATTACCTTCGCGCGACGAAGTGACGCGATTTCCTGCGAACTAAAACCGAACTCTTGCAACACTTCATCCGTATGCTGTCCGAGTTCGGGTGGAGATGCCACGATCCGACTTGGCGTACGCGAAAGCATTATAGGCTGCCCGACGACCTGGGATGTCTCTCCTGTTGGCTTCTCTACATTCGTTGCTATGCCAAGATGCACGACTTGCGGATCGGCAAACATCGCATCGATCGAATAAATCGGTCCGCATGGCACACCAGCCTCGTTCAAAAGATCGATCCATTCGGCGCTGGTTTTGGCTGCTAGAAAGCGGTCAATTTCGGCATTGAGCTGATCGCGAGACTTGGAACGCCCACTCGAGGTTTTGTATTCCGGGCGCTCAAGTAAAGATTTCGCAGAAATTGCCTCGCACAGACGCATCCACATTTTTTGCCCGGTGGTGGCAATATTGATGTATCCATCGGCTGTCTTGAACACGCCGGTTGGGATGCTCGTCGGATGATTGTTGCCCGCCTGGCCGGGAATTTCTTTTTTCATCAGCCAGCGCGCCGCTTGAAAATCGAGCATGAAAATCTGAGCCTGCAATAACGAGGTTTCAACCCGCTGTCCCTTACCCGATTGTTCGCGCTCGAAGAGGGCGAGAAGAATGCCGAACGCGCATAACAATCCAGCCGTCAGATCGGCGACTGGAATGCCGACCCGCATTGGGCCCCCGCCGGGTTTACCAGTGATCGACATCAACCCGCCCATGCCCTGTGCAATCTGATCGAAACCGGGACGTGCGCTGTAGGGCCCGGTTTGTCCGAATCCCGAAATGCTCGCATAAATCAATCGCGGGTTAATTTGTTTCAGCGTTTCATAATCGATCTTTAGTCGGACTTTTACATCCGGACGAAAGTTCTCGATGACGACGTCAACTTTCTGAACAAGACGCCGAAACGCCGCAATACCGTCGGGCTCTTTCAAATTCAATGTAATGCTGCGCTTGTTACGATGAAGATTTTGAAAATCGGGGCCTTCGCGCGGACCGCCCGGTCCTTCGTCCGTAGAAAGGTGAGACGGTGGCTCGATCTTGATGACGTTTGCGCCCCAGTCGGCGAGCTGCCGCACCGCCGTCGGCCCTGACCTTACTTGCGTGAGATCGAGCACGGTGATCCGCGCCAGCGCATTCGAGGCTTTCGGAATCATGCCGAACTCAAGCCTTCTTGATGGTACGCGCGACGTAATCGCGAATCCGCGCGAACGCCTCCGGCGCGCACCAAAGCCCATTAATCTCTTCCTCGAAGCGTTTGCTTTCGCTTTGATAACGGTCAGCCACCGGCTGCCGTATCTGCTTTTTCGAAACGGAAAATGCATTGTGACGGATGGCGGCGAAGCCTTCGGCCACGACGAGAGCGCGCTTCAAAAGATCGTGCGGTTCAACGACCTCGTCGATCAAACCGCGGGAAAGCGCCTCTGCCGGCGCATAGGTTCCCGCGCCCAAAATAATCTCTTGAAAATGACAATGTGAGACCGAAAACCGCATGACTTCGATCGCCATCGTTGGAAACGGAACGCCAACGGCAAGCTCAGGCACACCCGTGCGCCCCGCATCCGTCGCCATGATTCTACGGTCTGCACAACAAGCGAGCACAGAACCTCCCGCGATCGCATGACCGTTGATGGCCGCGACAACCGGCTTTGGAAAAAAGAAAATTGCCTCGAATGCCTTACTTAAGGCCGGAAGAAATTTCCGAAAATAGTTCGCGCCACCATCGAGTGCGCGAACAAGATCGACGCCCGCTGAAAATATTTTTCCCCGGCCCGTTAGCACAACCGCTTTCGCGTCCGATTTTTTCAATTTTTCAAAATGCGCCACGATGCCTTCGCAAAATTCAACGTCCATGGTATTCGCTTTACCATGGACCATGGTGACAACAGCGATCTCTCCATTTTGTGTAATTTCAAACACTTTTTTATCCGTGAGTTGCTTATTCGAGCCGTCAATCTACATTGAATTTCATATGATTGCAGTTACTCTTTGCATGTCATGGAACCATACAAGTTGACGATGGGTGCGGCAACGAGAGCCGCGGTGAAAATGGGCGCAATCATTATCCTGACGACAAGGCGACAAAGCGGAACTATATTTCTCCGGCAACTCCGCCTTTCGCGGCGTTTCTGCTCACTTTGCGAAATATTCGGACCACACTTCACCGCCCAACTCTGGTAAAGTTGTGCACTCCAAACTATCATTCCAATTTGGTCACTCCGAAGGTGCCAGTCGGTCGATTGGCTGAAATATCTGACACATGCCTGTTTCGACGGTCGACTTTTCCACAATTTCTCGAGTGCTCGTGATCCATCTCCGCAATCATGGCGATGTGTTGCTAACGTCGCCAGTTTTTTCAGTCCTGCATAACCATGCGCCGCATATCGAAACCGATGCGCTTGTTTACGATCATACTGCGGAAATGCTCACCTTTCACCCGGCTATCGCAGAAATTCATCAGGTTATTCGTAAGCGTCAAGGTCTTTCTTTTTCCGCTAAGCTCAAAGCGGAACTGGATCTATTGTCCAAACTACGTTCGCGCCGTTATGACATGCTAATCAGCCTCGGTCTCCATCCGAGCGCCATTTGGCTGAAATGGCTACTGCGGCCGCGCTACCACGTTGTGCCGGAAAGAGGCGATCGCTACGCACGTCTTTGGGGAAAGAATTTTACCCATACCTTTAAAAATCCGTCCAACAGGCGGCGGCATCAGGTTGAACTTAACCTTGATGCGCTGCGCCAATTTGGCGTTTTTCCAAGCGAGCAGCAACGACAGCTGTTGCTCATTCCGGGCAAAGAAGCCGAAGCAACAGCGCGAAATCGCATGGCCGCTCACGGACTCGCGCCGGGTAGCTTCGTTGTAGTTCATGCGCCTTCCAATTGGCTGTTTAAGTGCTGGCCCGCCGAGCGTACCGCCAGTCTCATTGAGCAGCTTGTCAGAGATGGTGAGCGTATCGTTCTTACTTCGGCACCAACCGAGCCTGATCTCGCGCTGGTGCGCGCAATTCGCGGTGCGTGCCGAGTGGACACCGTTGATTTTTCGGGCCAACTCTCAATGAAAGAATTTGCTGCATTGATCGGGCAAGCTAAGCTTCTTATTGCTGTTGACTCCGCGCCGGTACACATCGCAGCGGCGATGTGTACACCTGTTGTTGCTATTTTTGGACCTAGTAATGAATACGTGTGGAGGCCATGGCGCGTGTCCAATCGAGTAGTCAGCTCGAACCTTCATCCGTGTCGACCGTGCCTTAACCGTGGCTGCGGCGGATGCGGTGTGAGCGACTGCCTCACCACGCTTCCCGTTGAGCCCGTGATCGCGGCAGCGAGAGAGCTACTGGCTCAGCCGCGTGAATCCGGTGCCATCACGGTCGAATGACGGAATTTGCTCTGTCTGCGAAGCGCATAAATCACGCACATAAAAAAAGTGCGACATGAGGGGTGACAATCCATGCTTTCACAGTCGACCTGTGGCAGCAGAATTCTCTTTTGGTAAGAGAAAACCCCATCCTGTCCATTGCTCAGGATATTTACTGACATACGGCTCGAGGCGTTTTGCATACGCGGCTGCCGTACGATCGAAGGCTCCTTGCGGTTCGCATCGGGGGAGAGCGCTTTCGATTGTCACGTCAAAGTGGCCATCATCAGGAGCGAAGACAAACACCGGCAGCAGGGCTGCGCCCGTATCCTCCATCAGCCGGATCGGTCCGGTTGGCACCCGTAGGGAATGTTTGAAAAATGGCACCTCGGCAATTCGATGAGCCGCGGCGCCAATGGTAATAAGCACAACACCATTGGCGGCCAGTCGCGCGCGTAGGGTCGCCAACGCGGGTGCACTATTATCATTTTAAATCACAACGCGTTCGGCAATGAAGCGATCCTCGACACGGCTCCAGAGCAGATTGAGAATGTGGATGTCGGACGACGAGCCAAACATAATGTTCCCATGATTTGGACGCGTCAGCCACGCGACCCGATAGCCAGCACGATGCAGGGCTATTTTCCGTATAAGCGAGCTATACGAAAAATCGGTATCCCAAAGAATTGCACCTTTGCCGTCGTCTAGAGCCCTTCGCAATTGAGCCTCGCCATGCAGGCAAATCTCCGGGCGCCACGAACGCCAGGGTCCATTTAGGCCGAGAATTTGCAGCAGTGCCTCGCGGTTGCAGGTGCGGCGTTTCTCATTGAGCCTTGCAAGCGCATTGGCATCAAATACTGGTCCGAGAATGCGCTGATACACCGACAGATCAGGACCGGGATAGGTAAATCCGAAGTTGGGTAAGGTCGCAGCAACTTTTCGCCACAGACGGGGCGGTGTCGACCACGCCACCAATGTGAGGGCAGCAATCTTACCAACTCGCAAAAAGTCGCTCTTGTTCATGAACGTCCTGCGTCGACTGGTTTGAGTGCATTGTTAGTTTGAGAATTGCGATTGCAAACTGTTCCGCCCCTACTGAATCGCCCAGTTAAAGTGCTAGTTGAACGTTGGAAGTTGCGCCAGTAGCCACGCACTAGCCCCGTACTCTCCACACACGATTCAAAACGTATCGAAGACAGTCATGGCCCAACATCACTAGCCCGGTCATCGAGTGCGGATAGAAATACAACGTCGTAAAGTGGCAAGGCTCAACAGGCCAGCGCCGATGCCATGTTTCCGCTTCGCCGAGGAACTCAAAAGCTTCGAGCTTCTGCTCGCAAGCATACCGCAAGATTTCGTGCTTGAGCAAAATGCCTGGAGCACATTTTGCGAAGCGCTCATCGTATCCGATCTTGAGTTCCCAAAGTCGGCCGGCATATTCCACAGCCATCACTACAGCCGCGGTCTCGCCGCCAATATTCAAAAAGAAAAGGCGTAACAATTTTTTTCGTGACATCGCATGAGCATATTCTCGTAAATATCGATGGTGGGTTGGCTGTTGTAGAACCGCAGTTCCGGACCAACTCTTCCAACTCTGAGCCTCGACGCGAAAGACTTCATCTAAATATCGATCCACGTCGGCTTCGACGGGTGAAATAACGGCAAACGTTACTGTGCCATAACGTTCAGCGATCTTGCGGCTGCGGCGCATCGACGTGCGGCTGCTTGACTTCATACGCGACAGCAGGGTCTCCCAATCGATCCCGAGGGGCACGCGCGAGCTTCCAGCACGTCCTGATCTAACGACAACAAACCCCTTCCCGTTTGCCGCCTGTTGGAATGCGGAGAGGACGGCAGTATTCGAATTAAAGCGAGGCAACATGACCGAGCAACCGAAGCTCGTAACCTTCTCGCACAGCGCGACGAGAGATGCTTGGTCGGCATAGACGAAACCATTCGGTTCATTCGTTGCTTGGCTGAGTGAAGTAAGCCGCGCTTGGCCCCATTCTTGAGTGACAATCATCGGTGCGATTGCGCAAACAACATGACCGTCACGAACAACAAACACCTTTAGATCGGCATCCGTACGAACAAATTGGCGACAGGCGTTGAACCAATCAAACTGCACGAGAGGCGTCGCGATTGAATGTGCAAGCGCATTCCATTCTTGCTCGAGCGCCTTGAACTGCGACGGATCAGAGACAATTTGAACGGTTTTCATTATTCGCCCGAGGTAATAAATTTGCTCCCTATGGCGGCCAACAAGGCCAGCCTGGTTGGGTCAGCGACCGCACCGGTCAAAGAAAACTGAGCGTGATTTCTTGAAAGCATAGAAACTAAATATTCCGCCTGCCCACCGCTCAATAGGCGTTTTGAATGGGTAGCAACTATAGTTTTGCACTGCAAAATAGTCTGTACCGAAAAACAAATTCTTATGTGGCGATGAGGTTTTCACTTCCGAAAATCATTCCTGTATCTATCGGAAATTCCTTCGTCGAAGTTTGCAACCCTGGTTACTGGTTTATATTGGGGGTTGATCGAATGGCTTATATCCGCGAAGGGTCACAAGCGGAAGATGTAACCTGGTGCGACGGCTAATGCTGAACTAACATTCAATTTCGAGCACGCCGCTTTAGGGTGGGATTGCAAGTATGCGCTATTCAGAAGACGATCTTCGCGCCGCTGCAGCAGCCGACGTGATCGACGACGCCGATCTGGAGCGATTGATCGCATTCCTCAGCAAGCGGCCGCCGACGGATCCGGTGAGCGCCGCTGGACCGATTCCGAAATTCGATGCCGCGCATCTGCTTTGGTATGCAGGCGCGCTGATCGTGATCGGCGCCATGGGGCTATTCTCAACTCTCGCATTTTCCCAGATGGGCGGCCGTGCGCTCACCGTTACCGCGATCATTTACGCGGTCGCCTTCACCATCGCTGGCCATCACCTTTGGTACCAGAAGAATCTGCCTGTCCCGGGCGGGCTGCTGATTACGATCGCAGTGTCAATGGCGCCGCTCGCGGTCTACGGCATTCAGGACGAGCTGGGCTGGTGGGGCAAGTTTGGCAAGCCAGGCACGGTTCACGACTTTTATGTCTGGATGAAAGGCAGTTGGGTCTTCATGGAAATCGCCGCCATCGTCGCGGGGACCGTGGCGCTACGATTTTATCGATTTCCCTTCATAGTCTCAATCATCGCTGTCGCGCTGTGGTTCATGTCGATGGATCTGGCGCCATGGATTATCGGCCCATCGGAACTCGATTGGGAGACGCGCCGTAAGGTGTCGGTGTGGTTTGGGCTTGGCGTTATCATCGTAGCCTGGATTGTCGATTACCGCAGATACGCCGGCGATTTCGCGTTCTGGCTCCATTTATTCGGACTGGTGATCTTTTGGGGCGCCATCACTGCCACCGAAAGCTCTAGCGAGATGTCGAAGGCGCTCTACTGCTTACTCAACATCGGTTTGTTGCTAGTGGCGATCATTCTGATGCGGCGGGTTTATGCGGTATTTGGCACGCTTGGCATCTCTGCCTATCTCGGTCACCTCGCCAATGTCGTGTTTAAGAATTCGCTTCTGTTTCCGTTCGCTTTATCGCTCATCGGGGTCGCTGTCATAGCGATCGGGTTGGTCTATCATCGCCGGCAAAACGCGATCTCCGCTTGGCTCACAGCGCACCTGCCTGCCGCCATAATCCGTCTGCGGCCGACGCACATCTGATAAACGTGATGCGGTGGAGATATCAAACGATATTTCACACCGGTAACAGCGCTAACGAACTCAAGC
>CAVVVG010000009.1:0-22158 GCA_963751615.1 uncultured Alphaproteobacteria bacterium | reverse complement strand
ATTCTTACCCGTGATCTTTTGAGGCCCGTGTCCCTATTGGAAATCAAATCCGAACATATTGGTGATGAAGCCCTCCAAGAAATGGCCTCGATAAAATACACCCGTGGATCTGGATCACGCGCGAAGCCGGAGCAACTTTGTTCAGCGATAGATGTGTTCGAGCTTGATTGTGGTAATTAACGTAAGAGTGAAGCGCAGGCCCAGTTGGAATGTTAGTTTGTTGCCTGCCCGCAGCTAAGTATTTCTGTACGATGAAAAGATGATAGTGCGATTTTCCAGATTGCCGATTTTTCGAATAACAAGAATGAAAGATCCGTTTGCAAAAATAAAAAATTGAGCCGCTAAACAAAGGATTTAACACGAAGAATGCCTCGATGACGATGAAATCAAATCCTGGATCGGGCGGAAAACCCCTCACGCTAGTTCCCGCGGCTGCCATTAGGACTTTTATTGCGGATTCATTTACCGCCGTCGACTTGCCGAAACGCGATGCAGAAAAGATCGCGGAACTGATGGCAAACCCCCGCTTTTTTGGAATATATGGCCTTCATCCGCTCTGCTATCACTGCGCGCACTTGACATCCAAATCTGTTCTATAGCTGAGATGCAGATGCTGGCAACGGCGGTAAGTTTTTATATCTGTCCCGTTCGAAGGAGGTAAAATTGTCGAACCGATATCGTCTTACTCACGACTGAAGATCACGTCTCCTGCAGACCGAATTCTTAGGATAGAACTAAATCGCCCAGAAAAACTGAACGCTACCGACGAACAGATGCATCTCGAGCTAGTTGAAGTCTGGCGCGATATCGACGCCGACCCTGACATTTCTGTTTCGATTTTGACCGGTGCCGGAAAAGCATTCTCGCCGGCGGAGACTTTCAGCTCATCAAGGACAACGTTAACGATCCCATCAAGCGTGCGGCACATTGGAAGCAAGCTCGCGACCTCGTCTACAACATAGTCAACAGCTCAAAGCCAATTGTAAGTGCAATTCGTGGACCTGCTGTTGGTGCCGGCCTAACTGCTGCGTTGCTGGCTGACATTTCCATTGCTGCCAAGACTGCCAAAATCATAGACGGTCACACTCGGCTCGGCGTCGCAGCTGGCGATCATGCCGCAATTATTTGGCCGCTTCTGTGCGGCATGGCGCGGGCGAAATATTATTTGCTGCTATGCGACCCAATCTCTGGCGAGGAGGCAGCAAAAATCGGTTTGATCTCGCTTGCCGTGGATGACGAGGAGCTCGACCAGAAGGCTCTAGAAATTGCAAAGCGTTTGGCCGCGGGAGCACCAAGCGCAATCCGCTGGACAAAATACGCGCTGAATAATTGGCTTCGAATGGCCGGACCGACGTTCGACACATCGCTGGCGCTTGAATTTCTTGGCTTCGCTGGCACCGAAGTCAAAGAAGGTCTTGCCTCACACCTCGAAAAACGTGCGCCGAAATTTGATCCGATTAGCCCCGTCTAGAGATTGGCCTTCTAAATCTTGCGTGCGCGTCCAGCCCAATAGCGGTCGCGCAGCAAATTCTTTTGAATTTTGCCTGACGCGTTGCGCGGCAGTGCGTCGATTATTTCGACTGATTTGTTGGGGATCTTAAAGCCACCAAGTTTGTCGCGGCAATAATCTATGACATCGGCTTAATAAAACGTGATTCAGGCCGAAGCACGATGATCGCCTTTACCGCCTCCCCCCATTTGTCATCGGGAACACCGATAACAGCAACATCGAGAACACTCGGATGGCTTGAAAGGACGTGCTCAACTTCGATTGGATAGACATTTTCTCCACCTGATACGATGAGATCCTTCTTACGATCAACTAAATAGAAGCGGCCCTCTTTATCCTGCCGCGCTAGATCGCCGGTTCTAAGCCAACCGTTCACGAGAGTTTCGGAAGTCTCTTTTTCGCGCCGCCAATAGCCCGTCATCAGCGAACCGGATCTTACCTCGAGTTCACCGACACCGTCAGTTGTTTCGCCGATTTCGTCGATTACTCTCACTTCGTAACCGAGCATGGCCCGACCACACGATCGTAGAATTTCTGGGTTTTCTTTGAGACCTCGGAAGTGATCGTGGTCATCAAGCACGGTAACCATTCTGCAGCTTCCGTTTGACCATATGTTTGTAGAAATCTCGCCTGCATCGTTTCGACCGCACGCGCCAGACGATCCTCCGGAATTGGAGAGCCGCCATACATTACGCGCTCAAGTTTACTGAAATCTGTGCCAAAATCGTCGATCTTCGAGCAAGGCGAGCAACATTGAAGGAACGAAACCAGCCGCGGTCACCTGCTCTTTCGCAATGAGATCAAGTGTCAAACTTCGATCGAAACGAGGTATCCGACGATCGTCGCACCAGCGGCAAGATGAGCAAGCTGATAAATGTAACCTCCTGCATGAAACTGCGGGATAGCCTGCAACTTTACATCTTGTTCGGTGGCCTTTAGCGCGATTGTGCTAAGTACGGTCCCCAGGAAGAACCGCTGATGGGGCAACGCTCGCGCCGCCTTTAGGGCGACCTGTCGTGCCGCTCGTATACATGATCGAAAAAGATCCGATGCGTCAACGTCGGCCGACATGGAGATTTCTTCGCCTTCGAGAGCAGATCATTAAAATCATGTGTGGTGGGCGTGCTAGGTTTGCCGATGCAAATCCAATGCACCGTATGCTTTGCAAGATCTCTTAACCCGGTAGCGCTTGAGGAAAGGTCGGACGAATAAATTACCGCAACTGCCTCGCAATCATCCACAATGTAGGCCAGTTCTGGTGCTGTATGCCGGAAATTAAGTGGAACCCATACAGCGCCGATCGTCGCAATTGCGAAAACGGCTTCGATATATTCGGCGCAATTAGTTGCTAAAATCGCGACACGCTGATGCGGCTTTATTCCAAGCCCAATTAGCGCATTGGATAACCGAGCCGTCCGTTCCGCCACTGCGCCATATGTAAGGCGGCGATCGCCACAGACGACGGCGGTTTTTTCTTTCGCATCGCCGCCTGTTGCCACAGTATGTCACTGATAAGCATCGCTGCAATTCTACTGAAGGAAGCCGGTATCGTGAACCGAACCGCCGCCACTAAGGTGAGCAAAGTCTTTGTTTTGCCGATCGCCTCGACGTCGCAGGTCATCAGATCGCGGTCAACGACAATGATGTCGGCATGATTTCCGACTTCGATTGATCCGATACCTTTCCATTGCAATACCCTCGCAGCATCACGCGTCCACATGCCGATAGCTTCTTCGCGAGTGATTTTTTGATCTGGGCCGAGGTTTCGGTATCCAGAGCCCGCAAATTCGTAGTCATTGCTAGCTGAATTTGCTCATCAGGAATTCTCGGTCCCCAATCGGAGCCAGCAGCCAATGCGAAGCCTGCATCAAAGAAACGACGTAACGGCATCAGGTTAGCGAAATTCACGTTGTCGATGCGTTTGCGGAAGAGTTCGCCCTTCCCCAGCAGAACGACATGGAAGTCGTGAAATCCATGTTGAGCTTCGCATAACGAGCTACTTGTTCCCGTTCAATAAATACTGCGTGATTGAGAATCCACTTGAGCGATCGGATATCGTATTCTTCGGCAAGTTTTTCTAGGCGTGAAAGATTTTCTTCGTGAGCCTGGACACCCATGCACATTGTATTGAGGCGAATACGCTTCTCGGCACAAAAGCGCATCACAATCTCGGCCTTTTCCGGCGTGATGTGAAAATAGCCACGCGTTTTCTCACCGTAAGGCCCCCGATAAGGCTCGCGCATCAACATGCCACCGGGAAAGCACGTTCCATCCCACATAATCGTCACGCCGTTGAAGCGGAACCAATCATCGTTTAGTTGTATCGAACGTGCAGCATCCTCCAATCGACCCATGAAGTCGTCCATCGCTCGAGGCTTGCTCCAGGGCATGCCATAGGATTCGGCTTCCTGTGATGCCATCACGCGCATGCGCAATACATTGTTCTTGCGCATAGTTCGATAGGCGTCGATCAGCTTCTTATCCATCATGTGGTTTTCGTAGACGCCGGTTACACCAAGACGATGGTAAGCCGCCAATGCGGTCTTCATACCCGGAACCAGAAACTCGAATTTCAGGAAGGGAATTTTGAGCCACAGTTCATTCGCGAAGGGATCATTACTGTAGTAATTCGTCACCGATCCAAACATCCGGCCAGTTGGAGAGCCATTAGGCGCCTTCTCGATCCAGACGTTGCTGATGCGTTCCGGTGTATCCACATTTATTCCAAGCATCTCCAATGCCATCGAGTTGAATGAGATCGCATTTGGAAGTGAAGGCGCCCAAGCCTGAATAACGACGGGATGCCGATCAGTCGCCTTATCGAGCACTTCGCGGCTTGGCAGCTCACCTTCTTTCAAATTCTTATAAGAACGGGTGATGAAATAATGCGGATCACCAACCGGGGTGGTCATGATCCATTCTTTAGGGGGCGCAGTCTGTGCGCGGAATTTAATCCGACTAACAATATCTTCGTGGCTTTTCGCATCGAGGATATTCACTAGCGGTTCTTGTAATGAACCGTAATGAAGCAGATGGGGATGGGTATCGATCATACCCGGAAACACCGTCGCGCCGTTGATATCGATCTCGCGGGTGCCGTGTCTCACGCGGTTGCGAACGTTCGCAAGGGAGCCGACGGCAGCAATTTTTCCCTCTTCAATTAGAACCGCGTCGGCTTTCGAATTAACGGAATCGAATGTGTTGATCTTCCCACCAACCAAAAGCCAAAATCTTTCGACATATCTTTTTTAGACTCGCCTTCAATATTTTTTCGAACTAGTGCTTGATCTGAGCTAAGTGATCACCCTTGCGACCAAGATAAGACATAAGAACATCCGGATTGGTCCTAATGTCTTCATAGGAGCCTTCAGCAATCTTTCGGCCAAAGTTCAATACTGCTATGCGCGAAGCTACTGATGCGACAAATTTCATCTTGTGCTCGATAACGAGAATCGAAATTCCTCGGGCTCTAATTTTAATAATGTCTTCGGCTATCTCATTTGTCTCACGTGCATTCATCCCCGCAGCTGGCTCATCGATTAACATGATGCGCGGATTGCCCACGATCGCGCGAGCAAGCTCCACTCTACGACGATCAGCATAGGAGAGTTCTCCCGCCATGCAATCGGTGTATTCGCGAGTGCCGGAGCAATAAAACGCAGAGCTTCCATAGCCTTGGCTTTCATCTTCGCGTCACGCAGCGATACAATTCCTGGACGAACTATGACCGTCCACCAGGACGTTCGACTTTCACGGTAGTCGCCCACCATTACGTTCTCGAGAACCGTTTGACCGAGCGCAAGACGGACGTTCTGAAACGTCCGCGATATTCCAATGCTAAAAATCTGCCAAGGCTTCATATGCAAAAGATTTCCGCCCTCGCCTGCAACGCGGACTTCGCCGCTGTCAGCGCGGATCAGACCGGTTATCAGGTTGAAGAGTGTTGTTTTCCCCGATCCATTTGGACCGATAATGCCAAGCGTTTCACCCTGATTGAGGTGCAAATTGACATCGGATACAGCATGCAACCCACCGAACGCTTTATTGACGTCTTTAATCTGCAATAGTGGAAAGTCCGTCTTCATCGCACACCTAGAATTTCTCGTAGCGGCGACGAGGATCGGGAAGCAGCCCGCGTGGACGGTAGATCAATAAGACGACAAGCAATCCGCCATAAATCAGCAGCCGGTAATCTCCGACGAAGCGCAATTTCTCCGGTGCCACGAAAAGAATAATGCCGCCGATAATTGCGCCAACGATATTCCCCATGCCGCCGAGGATGACTGCCGCCAGCACTTCGATCGACTGAAGAAGCGAGAAATCATCCGGTGAAATGAAGCCAATTTCATGCGCAAATAGCGATCCTGCGAGACCGGCGAACATGCTGCCAAATGCGACCGTTTGGACTTTGAAATATGGGACATTTAGTCCGAAGCTCGCCACGCCAATGCTGTCCTGCCGAAGTGCCGTCCACATTCGACCGATCCAAACGCTCTGATATCGGGCGGCGAGAAGAGCGGATGCAGTAAGCGCTACAAGGCAGATGTAATAGAAATTGGCTTGTGGAACGAGTTGCATGAAACCAAGGTCAATCGGAGATTTACTCGAATGACCAAAAATTGTAACTGAGGCGATATTTGTGATTCCGTTGTTACCCTGCGTAAGCCAAGTCAAATTAATGATTAGCTGCTGGACAATTAATCCAAATCCTAGCGTTACCAACGCGAAATAGTCGCCTGTCGTCCGGACAGAACACGCGCCGAGCAAACCACCCACTAGCCAGCACATTGTCATTGCGAGAGGCGTCGCCAGCCAGAAAGGATAGCCCGCCTGTGTGAACAGTGTTGCGGTATAGGCGCCGATAGCGAACAAACCAGCATAACCTAGATTTACCAAACCGATCTCACCCAAATGAACATTTAAACCGATTGCCATAATGGAAAAAATCATCGCGATGGAAAGAACGTGAATCCAGTAGCCATTGTTTGCGAGAAAGAAGGGGAGAAAGAGAGCACTAACAAAGCAGGATATTGCTGCGACATTGGATGAGATCGCAGAAACTCAGCAGCACCTGAGAGAACAGTTCGCACTATCGGAAGAACTAACAGCGCGATCACCGCAATCGCTGTAACCAACAGCCCCCAACCTTCGGCTTTCAATAAAAAAACGCGAACAGCGCAAAGATCGTGACGATCGCAAGAAAACTAAAAATTTTCCTTGAAATGAGTGACGGCACCAAATTCGTGACAGGTTGAGCGCTCATTCGACTACACGCGTTCAGAAATTGGTCGGCCGATCAATCCATTTGGCCTTACAACGAGGATCGCAATCAAAACGCCGAAAACAGCGATGTCTTTATATGCTGAACCTGATGGCAAGAAACCGGAGGTTAGCGCTTCAATAAATCCGACTAATAGTGCACCTAACAGCGCACCATAGAAATTCCCGAGCCCACCGATGACAGCTGCCGTGAAGCCTTTCACCGTTAAAAGCGTACCCATATCAGATTGGACAATGTTGTAATAAAGGGCATTCATCACTCCGGCCAATCCGGCAAGCGCTGAGCCCAATGCAAAAACCGCAACGGTTACGGCGATAACAGAGACGCCAAGCGATCTTGCTACTTCTCGATCATTAAGAACGCTGCGCATCGCGCGGCCAGAATTTTGTCCGTTCGACGCAGTAAGCAAGCAAGAGCATCGTAAGAATCGCGATGCCGATCACGACAATATGCTTGTATTGTCTGATCACCCCGCCGATCTCGATCAGATCGGGTGGAATAATAGCCGGAAATGGCTGGGGATTTCGGCCGTCCGGATAGAAATTCAAAATGCTTTCTCGGATGATGAAACCCACTCCGACTGAGCATAACAATCCAATGATCGGTGGCGCATCTTCGCAGCGGATAGAATGCGAGACCATAAAAAAGAGTCCTCCTACTGACGCGCCGGCGATGCCAGCGGCAAGTGCCGCTAAGTTCGCTGCCGCAACACTAAAGTCGACAGTTGTAATATTGACTGCGCCGCCACCAAGTAAAAACTGAAAGACCGTCAATGATACGAACACGCCCAGTGTAGCAATTTCGCCGTGGGCGAGATTAACTATGCCAATCACGCCAAAGAACAGGCTGATGCCTATCGCGATAAGAGCGTATATCGCAGATAGTGCTAGCGCATTTACTGCGTGCTGAAGTATTAGCTCGATCAATTGACGGTCTTTCGTTCAGTATTGCCAAGGACATTAGGACAGAGTTCCGTCAAACATTATTTGGGAAGTTGAACCCAATCCTTATCCTTCAGGATCGCCATATCGACATACTTCGGCTGGAAGCTCGCCCCTCTGGTCGAAGCTGCCTTTGCCGAAGATCGTCTCAACATCCTTAAGCTTGCGAAGACCAGAGACGATTGCCTTCCGGTCCGTCCCGTAACGCTTCATGAGTTCAACCATTACTTGGCCGGCAGCATAACCAAACGGCCCGTACGCTTCATGTGGTTCGCGAAAACCTGCTGCGGCGTAGCGTTTGGCATAACCCTCACCATCCGGAAGTTCATTTAAGAAAGGCAGTGAAGTGACGACAATTGCGCCTTGCCCTGCGGGTCCCGCCGCCTCGATGAACGTCGATGTCTGCCAACCCGCATGACCAACAAAGGGCATCTGCATCCCAAGTTGGCGCATCTGGCGAACGACGAGCGCGGCTTCCGTAGTTAGCCCCGAGAGATAGACGGCGTCGGGGTTGAGCTGACGGATCTTGGTCAGAATTGCCGTGTAGTCTCGATCGCCGACATTATAATCTTCGGTGGCAACAACCTTGCCGCCGCGCTTTTCGAATTCTGGCACAAATCCGTTCGTACCTGCATCACCGAAAGCATCACGAGATTTCACGATCGCAATCGTCTTAATCTTGAGACGATTGACCAGACTTTCTGCAAGATGCGGAAGCGGATAGCCGAACGGAGTACTCACGCGGCCCATTTCCTCCACGCCGCCTTGTGTCAGGGCATCCACTGATGCGCCAGACACAAGATTAAGAAGATGACATTCTTTGAAGTAAGGAATGGTAGCGAGTGCGACTGGGCTGTTCCAATGCGCCGAAGTTGCGACAACGTCTGGATCGTTACAAAGCTTCTGGACTGCCGCGACGCCAGTTGATGGTTTTGAATCATCCGTTTCCGAAACCAGTTCCAACTTAAATGGAAGAATCTTTTTTCCATTAGCTTCGCGGATAGCAAGCTCCATCGAATTGCGGGTACCGATACCCATCGCAGTATTTGGCCCCGTCAAAGGGCCAACATACGCCACCTTGACGACACGTTCTTGCGCGTTGACGAGAAGGGAATTGAATGACCATCCCAGAATCGCTGCAGATGCAACGACAGAAAATCCGATTGTCTTCCAGTGTTTCATGACTTCTCCCCCAGATATGCAGATTCTATTTCGTCTTCCTGCAGAACCGTTCCATCTTTCGCTATCAGCACACCATCTCTAACCACGCCCTCCAGCACAATCGCTCCCCGATCGAGGATGTAAAAGCGACTCGATACGCTCAGCGCCATGTGCATGTTTTGCTCAACAAGAAGTATTGCAACGCCGCGATTATTTATCTCAGCAATTGTTTCAAACACTTTTTCGAGAATGATCGGCGCAAGACCCATCGAAGGCTCGTCTAACATGATCATTTTAGGTTGCGCCATAAGCGCGCGAGCAATCGCGAGCATTTGCTGTTCGCCACCGCTTAACGTTCCTGCAGGTTGGCTCTGGCGTTCCTGAAGTATCGGAAATGCCGCCATCACGCCTTTTAATGAAGAAGTAACTTGCTCCGGACTCCGGCAATATCCACCCATAAGAAGGTTCTCTGGACCGTCATTCCCCGCAGAATTCCACGTCCCTCGAAAACAACCGCTAGTCCATTGCGGACTCGATCTTCGACGCCTGCAGAAAACAGATCAGTTTCTTCGAAGCGCATTTCACCGGAAACGCTTGGGCCGAGACCCATGACCGAACGGATCAATGTTGATTTTCCGGCACCATTGCTGCCCAGCAGACAGACTGCCTCTCCCGCATCAACATGCAGATCAACCTCGCGCAATGCGGGTACTTGGCCGTAGCTCGCCGAAAATCCATTGATGTGCAGCAAAGATGTCCCCCTCCGCGCGCAGCAAGCGACTGTTACGATCATAATTTAGGGCGCGTCGTTTTGGCATTGTCAAGTCTCTTGACTAACTGTCATCAACTTGCTTTTGATTGTTAGTACTTGCCAACGTTGCTTTTCATTTCCTCAACCTGACGATTTCATAGAGGGAAACGCAATGGCGTTTGCACATGTGCGTGCCGCGACTTTGCGGTCGATCGCCAATCAGCCAGAACACCAAAAAAAGTGGCGCGCAAGCCCAAAGGCGTCTCCGCTGTAACTACGGCGTTCGAAGTCAAAATCGGTGGCCGCCTGAAACATGCAAGGCTTGCTCAGAAACTTCGGCTACGCGAACTGGCAGATCGTCTCAATTGCTCTGAAAGCTTTTTGTCCAAGCTTGAGAACGACAAGGTCCGACCTTCGCTCGCAATGCTGCATCGGATTGTTGGCATTCTCGACATAAACATTGCGGTTCTTTTTGCGAAAGCCACCGGGTGACTCTCCAGTTCACATCGTTCGGGCGAACACGCACACCATAATCCGGACGGATCCACTAACTCAGGGGCCAGGTATCGCTCTTGAATGTCTTGTCGCCGCGAAACCTGGCGGCCTAATCGAGGCAAATATCCATTGCGTGGAACCCGGTGGACATACTGACGGACTTATCGAGCACTTCGGAGAGGAAATAGGCTTCATTCTTGAGGGCGAGCTCGAACTCAAGGTCGAGAAGACTACATATAAGTTGGTCCCGGCGATTGCTTCTTCTTTCAGTCGAACTTGAAGCACGGCTACCGAAATCCCGGAAAGATAGCCACGCGCGTACTATGGATTTGTACGCCACCGACATTTTAATCTGGCACTCGGAAACCGTTATGAGTTTTTGGGATTGCCTGATGGCTGACGTGTGTCTGTTCGGATCGCGCTAGACTTGATCCGTTTCAATACAGTCACTCCTCCAAGTGAATTATCAGCCGCCCACTGCGTTGACGAATATTGCAGCGTGCAGAAAATTGAAGAAGCGAAGAATATTTTGGCTAAGCTGATGCATTGCTGAACACATCAATGTATTATGGTTTGAGCTCACCAACCGAGATTGTGAAAAGACCTGACAATGAGCCGAAAGATCGTAAACGTCGATAATAAGCCCTGGGTGAAAACCGTCGAATTCTCGCTAGGGGTTATCTCAACGGGCGCTCTGCTCCATACCGCTGGAATAACTGCGAGAGACCCTCAAGGGAACATTGTTGGCGTCGGCGATATTCGCGTTCAAATTCAGCAATGCTTTTGACAATCTGCATGATGTGCTGCGAGCAGCAGGGTGCGATTGGGCCGATGTCATTAAGTTCACACTATATACAACGGACATGGCTGCGTTTGTTCGGCACCGCGACCTTTGGGGCACCGTCTATGTTGACCGCCCTGCAAGTACGCTCATCGGCGTCAAGGATCTTATACATCCCGATATGATGGTTGAAATCGAAGCTATCGCCAAGTGCAATCTCGATAGTGTCCACTAGTGTCACAAAGCGGACTTCCATCACTATCGATGGATCAATTGCGCAGATCAAAACGCTATTCCTTGTCGTTTCTTCAAATCCTAATGCTTGATGCGTCGTTCCGCTCGTGGTTGTCCTAAATATGCTTCAACCACTCTGTCGTTATTTCTAATTTCTTCGTAGGTGCCTTCCGCAATTTTTTCGCCGAAGTTCAAAACGATAATTCGTTTTGCGAGTTGGAGACAAAGCCCATTTTGTGTTCAATCAATAAAATTGTAAGTCCATTCGAGTTTATTTTTAGAATTTCATCGCGTATTTCATCAGTCTCAGTACTATTCATTCCTGCCGTAGGTTCGTCCAAGAGTATCAATTGCGGTTCGCTCATTAGGGCTCACGCGAGTTCCACCCTCCGACGATCCGCATACGAAAGTTCGCCAGCCATGCGTCCCGACGAAGTAGCAAGATGCGAACCCATAAAACGTAGGATATTTAAAGCTTTTTCGGTGGCATCGCTCTCTTTTTGCTTTACGCGTCGTGCTTTGAGAAGGACTTCCGTCCATGATGTACGAGTTTCGATATAAGCGCCGATGAGTACGTTCTCTAAAATAGTTTGGCCCAACGAAAGCCGGATATTCTGGAATGTCCGAGCGATACCAAGCGAAAAAATTTCCCACGGATTTGTTGTTCAATAACTCAGAACCGTTATTCCAATAAATTGCTCCGGCACTTGGGGGAGTAATACCGGTAATCAAATTAAACAGCGTCGTCTTCCCAGACCCATTGGGACCAATGATACCAACAATCTCTCCTTTACGAACGAAGATGCTAGGATTTCTAAGAGCTTGCACACCACCAAACGCCTTATGCAAACCTTGAATTTGTAGCAATTGGATTTCCATGGGCTAGTCTCTTAGCTACCGATCATAGCGGTATTCTCAACTCGGAAATAATCCATAAGGTCGGTAAACTAGAAGCAAAACCAAAGTTATGCCGTAAGCGAGCATTCGATAATCCTGCAGTTCACGAAATTTTTCTGGAAGTACGACAAAGTAGAGCAGTGCCTGCCAATACGCCAATCCAATTTCCCATTCCGCCCAAAATAACCATCGAGAGCAAAGTGATGGAAAGCAAAAGGCTGAAATCTTCGGGGCCGATAAAACCCGCTTTGTGGGCGTATATTGGACCCGCAATTCCAGCAAATGCAGAACCAAATGCAAAAGATTTTAAAGTAAAGAATGGAACGTTTACGCCAAAGCAGCTGATAGCTAGACTATCCTGGCGGACGGCAGTCCAGAGGCGACCAATCCAAGAGCGTTTAGCTGCCACGACTAGAAAAGCCGCTAACCCCAAACTAGCCAACGTCAGGTAGTAGAAGTTTGCTTCCTTCGAAAGAATAAGCAGCTGCAGATTGATTGGCTGAGAGAAACTGTGCCCGAATAGTGAGGGTGTGGGTATGTTACGCACACCGTCGGTACCATACGTCAGCCATGGCAAATTGATGATCAACTGCTGAACAATGAGACCAAACCCTAAAGTTACTAACGCAAGATAATCGCCGCGTGTCCTAAGTATGCAGAGACCGACAAATCCACCTGTCAAAAAGCAGAGTATGATTGAAATTGGAATCGTAAGCCAGAAAGAAACGCCACTTAAAGATAGAAGGGCAGAGGCATAGGCCCCCACCGCGAATAAACCAGCATAGCCGATATTCGCCGCACCAATTTCGCCGAGTTGAATATTTAGACCGAGAACCATGATCGCGTAGATGAACGCCATCGTCAGTACGTAAATCCAATAGGGCGGCGCTACAGCCGGGAAGATTAAGAGGGCTAGAATAGTAATTGCGAGGACCACGGAAACATGGTCGGACAAAACTCTAGCAATTAGCGCCCCTACTTCCGGATACCGTTGCTTTACTAAAATCACAACAAGAGTGATTGAAAAAAGGATTATAATTGCTGAAAGGATCCCGCCGAAATTCAGAAATGCAAAAAGGCTTCCGTATGCAAGCGCTATGGCAATTCCTAGTGCCAATCCGGCCAGTACAGACTTAGTGGCTTGTGACGTCGGCATTGTATTTTTTGTGGTTACTTCATCCATTGCTACACCTTGTCGGCGGACTTTTGTTTGATAATGCCAGTCGGTCGGAAAATAAGTATCGCGGAGAGAGTGATAAAAATCGCGATTTCTTTATAGGCAGAGCCATCTGGTAAAAAACCAGCAGTAAATGCTTCAATAATTCCTACAATTACGGCCCCGACAAGCGCGCCGTACATGCTTCCTAACCCCCCAATAACTGCTGCAGTAAATCCTTTCAGGGTTAGTGACAGACCCATGTCAAACTGGATGACGTGATAGTCAATTCCGTTGAGTACGCCGGCCACGCCAGCCAAGAATGACCCAATTAAAAAGGCCATACCTACTACTGCACTGACGGGAACTCCTAGCAATTTAGCCATCTCAGGATTGTTCACGATCGCTCGCATAGCGCGGCCTCCAGTTTCGTTCGCTCGATTAGAACGGCGAGGCACACAACAGAAATAACGGAAACGATAACGATAAGAATTTGGGAATTAAGAATGATGGTCGATCCAAATACCCACGTCTTAACAGGCAAAACATCTGGAACCTGCTGCGAATTCCGACCGTCCGGGAAAAAATTCAGAACACTTTCCCTAATCGTAAATCCGGCTCCTACCGAGGCGATAAGTCCAATAATTGGAGGCGTTCCACTGAGAGGCTTAAAAGCAACGCGATACATTAGCCAGCCGGCCGCAGCGCTGATTATTGTTCCGCCCGCAAATCCAAGTACCCCTGCTGTGATTGGGTCGATGCCAGGAATCACTAGTACCAAGCGATACACCGACAAACTCATAAAAACGCCAAGCATGGCGATATCGCCATGCGGCGAAATTTACAATTCCCAAGACACCAAAGAAAAGTGTAACGCCGACAGCGATTAACGCATACATGCTGATAAAGTGATCGCATTAACAGAGTTGTTGGAGTACGACAGTCCATTAAATTCCCCGTTTCCCGCCAAAAAACTTCTCGCCCGAACTTTACTTGCGCTATTGCGTTAACTCATAACTTAGCACCCAAGTACGCCTGCTCGAGAGAAATGGTGTCCGATCATCCGCCGAGATCCTCTCATGTTATAATTTTTCCTTGTCTTTAATACGTAATATCGATCTGCGATTTCCAAAGCGACGTTTGCATTCTGTCGACAAGTAAAATGGACATGCCCTTTTCGATCAATTTGATGAATGATTGAAAACACGTGGTCTACAATTACCGGAGCCAAACCCATCGAAGGTTCATCCAGCATCATTAATTGCGGACGGGACATCGGCCCACGAGCGATCGCTAACATCTGTTGCTCGCCGCCACTAAGCGTGCCCGCCAACTGACGACCGGCGCTCCATCAGAACGAGGAAATAACGAATAAATATGCTCAAGATCCTCATCAAGAAGACTGCTTCCGCCACGCGAATAACCACCCCATCAATAGATTTTCTAGTACTGACATTGTCGCAAGATTTTCCCCTTCCTTCTGGGACAAGGGAAATACCATGCGCTTGCTCGTCGCTCTGTGGGAAGTCGCGTGATGTCTTTTGACGCGAAGTGCGCTACTGACCGCAAGCGGAGCGAGCCCCATTACTGCCCGCAACAACGTAGTTTTTCCTGCGCCATTGCTACCCAGCAGGCACACAACTTCTCCGTCTCCAACTGAAATCGTGGCCTGTTCGCAGGGCGATAGCTTGGCCGTATTTTACGGTGAGCGCATTAACTCGTAGCATGCCTCACTCCTACTCCCACTAACGCTGCTCGCGCTCCCGCGCGCCCTTTCGATTTCTCCACTACTTGATTTGTCTGGACGATATGAGAGTCGAGTTGCAGTTCCTCAGCCGTAAGGCCAAGGGCCAATCCTACGAGTTGCGGAAGATGAAGTACCGGCATATCCAAGCGGCGCTTTAAATCTCGCTCCATTGACTTTGGAACGTGTCCAGCACCGTATGACAGAGCGGACATGGCGTTACGATGGCATCAGCGCCCGCTTCCTTCGCTGAATTTATGTGTCTGCCGGTTAGCTTGATTGCTATTTTTTCATTGCTGGCTGCGGTGTGAAATCCGCAGACATTCAGTGCGACCGGAATAATCAATTGATTTGCAGCCAAGGATTTCATTTAAGAGTTCAATAGAGCGAACGTTACGTAATTCAACAAACTCAAAATGAGCAGGCGGCCGCACAATGTGACAGCCATAGAAGCAGCAAGCTTTAAACCGCTTAGGGGGTGTCTAACAAGGCTCTTTAGTCGATGCCACTCCAACATCTTCGAGAGCACCCAGAGAAAATGGCTGACCCGCGTTGTGCCTCGATACAGGTAAATCTTCTCGGCAAGAAGTCGGTTTACTGCGTCCCTTGTTCTGGATTCTCATTAAGTATTTTGTTCGTATCCAAAAAATTTAATGTGCAAGTATTGCATACGGTCATTAACGGCAATTCTGGCGCTCGGCCATTGCCAAAATCCGCGCATTCAACGCTAGAAAAAGGTCTGGATTGACTGCTCGAACCTCACGACTGCCGGTGCATGAAGCTGACACAAGTTCGATAAGTTCTAGATCCAGTTTCGGCAACACGTTGTGCAACACACTCAATTCTTTGCAGGTGCTCTTCGCGAACAACCCGGATAATAGGCAAATCTCATCTCACCCCTCGAACGATCAGCAACTTAGTTGCAATTCGCCAAAAATTACAGTGGCAGCAACTTAGTTGCTTCAAGCAACGAATTCTCCCAGAGGACGAACTCGCAACTCGACGACGAAGTTTGTGATGGTGGCAACTGAAAAGCCTAATCAAAATAAAACCCCATTTACCTCGACAACCTCTCCCGTCATAAATCGCGATTGATCGAAGGCAAGGAAACATGCGACATCCGCAACGTCATCTGGTTGAGCGAGGCGGCGCAAAGGAGTTGCGCGAGATTAGACTCACGTTTTTATATTCTTCCGACCACTCACTCTGGTCATCGGAGTTTCACACTACGCCTGGATTGATCGCATTTACTCGAATTCCATGGGGCCCTAAAGCTGACGCAAGAACTCACGTCATGCGAGAATTCCACCCTTAGAAGCGACATAAGCTACTCCACTCGCAACGCCACCCGTTTTGGCTAAATCTGCAATCCCAGGCTAACACGATGCTGCCCTTCTTCCGTGACATCATATGCTTGCGCAACCGCCTGCGTGAGGAAGAACGCACCTCTTTAGGTTTATCGCAAATATTCGATCCATTCGCCAATTCGTCGCATCGGTCCCATGGAGTTCCAGACCAAACCAGCTGCAAAATGGATGAATGCGTCTGATTTGTCCGACGTGCTCTTTCAGCTCGTGCAATATTTTTTCGGCAGAGATCGGGACTCGAAATATCTACGTGTTGAGCAAGCAGCACGATCTGCTGAAATTGTTCGAGCGCCCTGGCATCTAGAGTCCAGCGCAACTATTCGCGCCTTCATCTAAAGAGTTAGTGCAGCATGACCCGATGCCGCTGCCAGCGCCGCTTACAATAGCAGTGGTGCTCATCGTGTATCTCCTAAATTAACGAAATAGTGCAGAGAAGAAACCTTCTGCGATGTATCATCAGCTGTCATAATAAATCGAATTTTTGGCCTTTAACATGCCAAACAACATTCAGGTTTTTTCGCGCATGATTTAGTCTGACTATTTCGATTTGCCTCTCCTCGCTCGTTCATACAGGCGTATAACACTCGGTGTTGACGCAGTAGGTTCGCCAAAGAAAGTTTCAATTGGATTTATCTTGCCTCGAAGAAACGACGACATGTCCGCCCGAGCTTCCAAAGAGCTGAGATCCCTTGCGTTTGAGAATAAGTTCACCTGGATCAATGCGTCCCCGCCTTAGCAGCACGGAAAGAAACGCCGGCTGCGTGTGGGCTGTGCTTTAAATCGCTGTTGAATGCTTTTGCCTTTAAGGGTTCTATATATCATAGAGACAATCGGGATATCGGCGGACACACTTCCTCGCATTTGTAACAAGATACGCAGTTAAAGATTCCGCCCTGTTCGACTGCGATTTTACCTCGTCTCAAGCGTGATCCCGAGGATCAAGTGCAAATTGTGCTAATTGTACAAGCGGTGCTGGGCCTGCGAAATTTGTTTCATCACCAAGGATGTAAGTACAGGACATGCCGAATAGCAGGCCATGCAACTGAGACAGTTGAGAGCCTCGGACGCGCCTATCATTTGCACATGGGATATTCGTTCTGGAATCCAACGTATGCCTCAGTACGCGCAAGCCAGGGCATCATAGAAAGCACTCTGTCTTCGTAAGGCTGTCTGTCGATCACAAGATCGCGTACCACCGGCGCGTGCCGCAGTGGCTCGATCAGCATTTCACGTTCGGCAAATTCCCAGCAGGCTAAGACTTCGCGGCCATTGACCCGCACCGCACAGGTCCCGCATTTTTTAACACCACAAAACCAACGATGGGCAAGATCCTCGCCAAGATCCTCTGATATGTGGGTTAGACGTCCAATACTCGCATGTATTTTGAGTATGGAACTTCATATGGATCATAACGCGGTTCGAAATCTTTCGTTGGATCAAACAAAGATAGTTCGCATAAACGGTATCAGCCTCCTTTAGAGCTCGCAGCCGATCTAATGATGAGTCTTGGGTTTCCCGCTGACCCACACGACGAGCATCAATAGGCAGCCCAGGTCTGCTCAAATCCAGAGAAGTACTCATTGGCACAGCGCTTACTATTTAAGTTTCTTCGGATCGTATGCCACGAATTTTCCATTCTTAAGAATGGCGAAACTCACCTGCTTAGGCTGCACTTCTCCGTCTTCGTCAACCGACACCTTGCCGAAGATAGTGTCTACGCCCTTCAGACTCCGAAAACCGTCGATGATTGCTTTCCGGTCAGGACCAAACTGTTTAATTGCTTCCACTAAAATCTGGCCGGCCGCATAACCGAACGGCCCGTAGACGTCGGGTGGCTCTTTAAATCCTGCAGCAGCATAGGCGGCAAGATATTCACTGCCCTTACTCCCAAGCTCTTCGTTTGTAGGCAGACTGGTGGCGACGATACTGCCTTCTGCACCCGGACCGGCGGTGTCAATGAAGGTTTGGGTTTGCCAACTCGAAGCACCTAAAAATGGCGCTTCAATCCCGAGTTGACGCATCTGGCGAATAACCAGTGCTGCTTCTGTACTATATCCGAACAACATTACTGCTTCGGGGTTCAGCGCGCGAATTTTGGTAAGTAAAGTTGTAAAATCTCTTTCGCCGATATTGTATCCTTCCTCGGCAACTATCTTGCCCCCTAACTGCTCATAACTTTTTCGAAATACCGCAGATATGTCATTCCCAAAATCATCTCTAGATTTAACAATCGCAACATTCTTAATTCCCATATTGGTATAGGTCTTTTCCGCTAATGGAGGAAAGATATTGAGGAACGGAGTATTTACTGGAGTGATCTCCTTATATCCCTGCTTTGTGAGCTTATCTGATGCAGCGCCTGATATCAAATTCATCAAGCCACATTCATGAAAGAACTGGCTAGTAGCAAGGGCTACGGGACTATTCCAATGCGCAGATGCTGCGATAACGCTCTTATCGTCGCAGATCTTTTTGACCGCATCAACTCCTGTAGTGGGCTTTAGAGTCGTCTGTTTCGGATATGAATTGAAGTTTGAAAGGAAAGATTTTCTGAGCATTTGCTTGGTCTAACGCAAGCTGGAGCGAATTCTTTGTACCGATTCCAACCGCGGTGTTAGGTCCTGTGAGCGGACCAATATAGAGCAATTTTCACCACGCGTTGTTCCTGAGAAAACGAAATCGAGCTTGCCAACATGACGACGGCCGCTGCGAGAATTGATATTGGTAGCAGCGCTTTTTTGATAGATATCATAAGATCCCCTCCCATTTTTTGTTGGTCCGCGATCACCACGGTACAGAGAAATAGTCCAACCGCTCAAACTCGGGCTTCAAGTAAGGTGTTTCGTAATACTCCTTACGAAAGGCCACCTCACCTTCCTTGGTGCGCAACAAAATGTTCTTGGCATGCCAATTGGCATTATCGGTGAACGGGTATTCTGGTCGGTAAAACGGCCCCCGGCTTTCCGTTCGATTCAGAGCCGATGTAATTGTAAGTTCGCTGACATCAAGCATGTTTTGCAAATCGATGGCGTCGATCCAACCATAATTGTATTGCGTGGTCAAATTCTTCAGCCCCATCTGGTATGTAGATTGTTCTCGTAACTTCGCGATCTGTGCCAATGCACTCCGCATTCCGGATTCGGTTTTGATAAATCCCATTTTGTCGGTCATCAGACTTCGGAGTGAGTTTTTCAGGACTGCCGGGGTAAACTCGCCAGCACGCATCGGTCGCAAAAAACTTAAGAGCCGTTCTTTTTCAGAAGCGATTTGGCTGAGGAGCAATTGCGGGATTGGACGATGTTGTATGTTGCTGGCGGCTATCGTTTCGGCAGCCACCTTCCCATCGTAAGTCACAACGCCTAGTCCGCCATTGCTATGACTGCCTATTCCTCCAGCAACGTATAGTCCTGGAACAGAAGTCTCCATAGTGTGAGGATTCGCGTAAATGCCGCCTTGGCGGCAGTGCCAAGACGGCGCCGTTTCAATCTTGTCCTTGGTGATATCAATTCCGAGTTTTTCAAAAGCCTTCGTATGATAGTTGTAAGCCTTAAGTGGCTCAGCGGGTATGTGTGCATAGCTTGTGTAATAATTCCCATCCATCCGAGCCGTGCCCTTGAGCATCTGCTCCCCAAAGCGTTTGAATTGGGTCACATAGGGAGCGAGCCCGACCGGCGTATCCGTCTTCTGTTCGAAAAACTTCTCACCTTCTTGATTGTACATTCGAGCCGTTTCTGTCGTTCCCAACAGCGGGTTCGGATACACGTGCATACGGTCCCAACTCTTGGGGAACGCAAAATCGCTTGTGTGCCACCACTGAATCTCGAAATTGCACATTTCGGCATTGACGCGATATGCAAGCGCTATCCCATCCGCCGATTGTTCCCGGGTCCCCGTTGAGCGTGTGGCTAGTCGATCGGAGTGACCGGTGGCGAGCACTACAGCCTTTGCCGCGATCGCGTATAGTTCACCGGTTGGATAATGAAGCCCCGTCGCACCGATGACTGCACCTCGCGATCTGTCAGGAGCGCGGTAACGGCTGTCTCTTCGAGTGTACGCACTGAAGCTTGCCGTAATTGTTTTCGCCGAAGATCCATGTAGAGCATGCCTGATTGGCCTTGCTTATTGGCGACAACAATTACGGGTAGTCGACCTATGTTGCGTACAAGGTCTCCCTGATCGTCGCGCCGAAGGTACAATCCGGCTACTTCAAGTTCGGGATAATATGTTTTTTCCAGCCAAGTTCCGCATTTCACCAAGTATTCTTGATCGACGAAGAAATTGTTCCACCACGCAGTGAAATATTCGAGCATATCTTTGCCCTGCGCTCGCTACCCCCGACATTTTTCCGCTGAGCGCCAGATTTCCTGCAAAAATTGAACATCCACTTTTGCCAACAAATCCTTTGGTAACCAAGAGAGGATTGAGGCCGAGTTGTTGCAGCCGCAATGCGGCATAGGTCCCTGCGCCTCCTGAGCCTATTACGATGACATCTGCTTCGAGTGCACGCATTAGACACCAACGATGCTTTCATGCGACGCGAGAGCGTCGCATATTCCCCTACTCAATTTTTGGCGATGGCCTAGCGAACTATCTGTCGGCAATCCACTTGCGCTAGCAGACTGAGCTTTGAAGTCCCAAACTTCGGCGAGTGAGGTGGCTACCTTCAACAGATCATCGACAAATTGGATCATGCGCTTTCTAGGGAACCGAAAAGCTGGACCGGTAACGATTACAGCGCCGACAACTTCGGAACTCTGCTTTCTGCGAATGGGTACACCGATGGCATTTCCACCATCCAGGAGCTCCTCCTCAACTGTCGCATACCCAAATTCTCGCACCCGTTTCAGTTCCAAACGAAAGCGATCGATTGAAGTAATTGTATTTCTAGCCAGTTTTGGCATTCCGGCGGCTAGGACAAGTCCGAGCGCCTGTTTTTCTTGCAAACTAGCGAGCCACACCTTCGCCGCGGTGCTTGCATGTAATACTGCCGCAGTTCCCAGAAGAGAACGGAATTGGATGCGCTGCGGGCCGTCAACTTTGACCACGTACGTAAGCTGGTCTCCTTCTTTAATAACAAGCTGAACCAGCTCTCCTGTTTTCTCAGCCAAAGATCGCAACTCGGGGGCGCATAAATCATGCAAACCCGAATTATCGAGGTATCGCAGTGAAATAGCTGTATACTTTATAGATAAGCGAAAAAGGTCAGGATTATTGTGGTCGCGAACTACATATCCGATGTCGTCAAGCGACCCTAGGATTTGCGATACGCTGCTCTTCTCTATGTTTAGCTGACCCACAAGTTGGGAGGCCGTGAGACCGTCTGGATAAGCGCTAAGCTCCTCCAAAATCGCCATGCAACGGTCGATTGCAGAAATCACGGAGATCCTCGCAACATCGCTGCGCCACGCAACTTAGTTGCAGATTAAATCCCTCATTAAATTGAGTCAATCGCTACGAAGATTGGGCGCATATCAAAGTCATTCCTGCAAAAAAAAGGCCAAAAGCAATTAAAGAGAAGACAAACAAACTGAGCAACTCCAATACCAACTCTCGTTTCTTCAAAGGGCGTGTTTCTTGCGGCTGCCAAAGCGGTTGCATGGATGCATATTATCGCGCGTTCATCCGGACTGGAAGCTGCTTTGATCGCTATGCTGCAATGATGGACTTACGAAACGACGCAAGATCGCTTGGGTCTGTATGTCGATGAATCATTCGATGACAATTTGAACAAAGGACCGCAAAATCAGCCGTAATGTCATATTGCGCCGCCACCCCTTCCGCGAGAGTACTAATGGCTTTCAGATGATGCGCTTCGATAAAACCCTTACCGATCTCGCCAT
>CAVVVG010000008.1:0-34690 GCA_963751615.1 uncultured Alphaproteobacteria bacterium | reverse complement strand
ATTTTCACGGCGGATCTTGCGGAAAGACCCGATCAACATTTCAAATATCCCTGCAATAACAATTAAAACCGCAAAGGCAATATTCCCGGCATATTCAATCACGGGAATTCGCTGATCATAGATTTCTGTCAGCTCACAAAGCAGTAAGGATACGAATAATACCAATAGAAACCCAAACCAATTCCCACCAAAGAAACGTCGTGTTGCGTAAGCGACTAGAAATGAAGAAACCATATACATGCCGAACATATCAAGTTCGCCCCCGATGTTTGTTTCGGTCGCATGCATCGCCATCGAGCCGACGCCAAGAACAATGGGAAGCAAACAAAAAAGGATACCCGTTGGTTTGCTTCGGGTAAGAATGTTGCTGTTCTGGTGGAATGTACCCCGCATCAGAAACCACGCACACGTCAAGCCCACGGCAATAAAGCCGATATTACTCCACGTGTTTGCGGGTTGCTTTATCAAACCATTGCGCGCGGCTTCGCAGCAAAAATTTCCAGCGCCAACGGAGGGACCAAGCCAAGCTGCGAGCATGGCTGTGAGCAGTACGCTCATAGACACCACTGCAACGTAAAGCGGGATCAGGAACACATTCCAAGGGTGCATCGACCGACCGCAAATTCAGCCCAGGAGCAGGATGCCTCATCGTCGGCCCGTTTGAGACCAGCAAATATTAAGTTGCGGTATCTGCGAACAGGCCCGGTCAAGATTCAGATACAAAGACCACACCATGGGTGTCGTGACCGCTAACAAATTATCGCGCGGTCTCACAATTACAAGCTCAGCTAGCCACCAGATGAAAAGCCGGTGAAGTAAAATCGACCAATTCATTAGTTCCCTGTCCCGTTGATAGCCCGCGCACGCATTCGAATCATTATACGCGATCTCCTCATCGCGTCCAAAACAAGAGCAAAAGGCCAAGATTAATTCGATGATATGAGATCTTCCTATTCGCATTTGGATTTATCATGCTAAGAGTTTCTGAAAGCGCACACGTTGAACTCCGACAGATGATAACAATTGTAAATCGATATCTAATAAAGCGTCTCTTGCTGGCATCCATCATCGCTGTGCTCGCAATCTATTTGCCCGTCTTACTCATTCAACTGCTCGCTCAACTTCCTGGCGCCGCACTGTCATCAGAATTATTGTGGCCTGCGCTCTTTGGACTTGCGCCAACGATCTTTTACATCACTCTTCCAGTTACCGTCGCAATCGCGATTACTTGGACGTACCGCGAACTATCGGCCGATGGCACTTTAACGACGCTTTATAATGCGGGGCTATCGCTCTTGAATGTCCGCATGCCTGCTTTTTTTCTAGCAACGACGGCTGTTGTTCTTGGTTTCATCACATCAAATATATTAGCTCCTCAAGGTTCAACGCACGTTGAGGACGTTCTACACTTGATAAAGAATGATTTGAGTCCTTCTCTGCTTACACCCCAGCAATTTCACATATTAAATGATGGCAAGCGAGTGATCCAGTATCAGGAACGGATCAATCGGAATTGGATCTCGGGTATTTTCATTAAGGAAACGAACGAGGACGAAGAACTAATATTTTTTGCGCGTGATGCAATTTTTGAACGGCGCGAGAATGAAACATGGATCATTCTTCGCGATGGCCACATGCAGTCTCGCAAGATCGGACAATCGGATTACGATACTGTCTCTTTCACGCAGATTACTCGTCCCACGGGGCTTGCTGGTATGAAGTTACCGAAACGAGAATGGACCGGTTACTTCGAACTGGAAACATCGAAATTCCTTGCGGAATACGCGAATGCACAAAAAGCTCCAAGAAAGGAATCGGAATGGATCAGCGAAGCGCTCGAGCGGTTCGGTATTCCAATCCTTGCATTGGGACACACGCTATTGGGTCTCGCGTATTGTCACGCTTTGGCCGGGCACGGATCGAAACAGTCGGATATCGGCGGCATTCGTGTGTGGATTGATCCTTCTCATCCACTTTCTGATTGTGCTCACCTGCGAATTCGCTAGCAGTCAGCCTCTTTATGTCGCTCTTATCGCCGTAGTAGCAATGATCGTTGAATGGGTAACGGCGATTATTCTATTTGCACTTGCCTTGCGTCCGCCACGAGCGAAATTTTTGCATACAACGACAGGTGCTCAATTGCCGACGTGAAAGCGATTAATGTTATCATTTTCGGTAGCCATGGCATGATGATAATGTTCTGCGACTGCTTTGGATTCGCCGATTTCACGGATTGCGCCGTTTTCGAGCCAAATTGTACGATTGCACAGCTTCTCAACATCGGCGAGGCTGTGCGACACGAATAAAACTGTTCCACGGGTACTAAAGTCCTGGATGAACTTCAGACACTTGCTTTGAAACGCTTCGTCACCGACTGCTAAGGTTTCATCAATTATCAGAATATCGGCATCGACATGCGCGCAAATTGAAAATGCCAATCTTGCGTACATGCCGCTCGAGTAAAATTTTATAGGTCGATCAAAAAACTCCCCAATTCCAGAGAACTCTGCGATTGAGTTCATCTGTCTGATGATATTGGCACGCGGCAGTCCTAATACTGCACCTCCGATCAGGACATTCTCACGTCCCGTTAAATCCTGATCGAACCCGGAACCAAGAGCGAGAACGGGAGCAATTCTTCCCTTGGTCGTTATTTCACCGATGTGTCGGGCTCGTTATTCCGCAAATCATCTGTAAGAGCGTTGTCTTACCCGCGCCATTACGTCCTATAATTCCGACACACTCCCCTTTTCTGACTTCGAAACTGACGTCACGCAGAACCCAAAACTCCTTGTACAATTTCTTGAAGCGACCAAGCAGCATCTGCCACAATTGATGATCGTAGACGGTATAAATTTGGTACGCTTTACCGACATTGACGCAACGGATCATGCACTCCTCAAATGACATCGACGACGACGCTCCGATAGCGCATGAAAAAAGCGTAGCCTCCGTAAAAAATGCAAATTGATGAGACCCAGGCGATCAAATAAGCCAGCGGATCAGGAGCGCGGCGGAGCAAGAGGATCTCGCGCGCCATTTCGACGTATGGGGCCAGAGGATTGATATAACTGATGAGCCGCGCGGAAAGCGAATAATCCAGAGTAGTATAGAACACCGGTGTCGCGAAGATCAGTACTGGAACAATAGTGGTCATCATAAAGGAAATATCGCGGGTAAAGGCGCCAAGTGCTGCGAGGATCCAAACCAATCCGAGCAGTAATAAGCAAAACGGCAAGAGGATAAGTGGAAATAGAAATGACGTCAGTGGAATGGTTCCCATCATGATCATTTCAAAACACAAAAAGACGACCAAACCTATGCCCGCATATACGAGTGTCCGAAACATCGAAGTCCATGCCAACACTTCACTTGGAAAGATCGATTTTTTGATAAAATGCGCGTGTTCGGAAAGCAATAACGGCGCACGAGAGACAAGCTCAGCAAACGCATTGAACAAAATTAAGGCCACAAACGTCGAAAGCGCGAAGTCCATTGTAGTCCCGCTCGCGATCTTGAGCGTGCTCGAGAAGACTTTGACGAAAACCGCCAACATCACGAGGGGAGCAATCACAGCCCAAACCCAGCCGAAATATAAATCGCGAAATCGCTGGCTTAGCTCGCGTCCGACAATGACACGAATTAATTCACGATACTGCCACGCATTGTAAAATGGCGTAATCAAAAAGCGAACGAGCCCTACTTTGCCATCTCCGTAGCGCGCGATCTTCTTGCCGGATAAGTCAAAATTCATGGAACAAACCCGCCCTCGAATGGAAGCGCTAAAAATACTCTCCGATGGGACGTCAATTACGGAGAACCATTGCTTTGATCATGCCGTTAATGCAATGAGCCTGCGCCTTGGAAAATATGGCGGCATGGCGTAGCAAGCAGCATGTATTCCGTCTACTCATTGAATTTACGTCTAATTGCCCAAATTCACCGAGCAACCCATGTCACTTTCGTGACTACACGTAATCATGACCGTCACGATTGAACCCGTTCGTAACCGGACCCAACTTACGGAATTCATTCGCCTGCCACGGCACCTATATCATGGCATGCCGGGATACGTGCCGCCTCTCGATATCGAGCGGCGTGAGCTGCTTGATCCCAAAAAAAGTCCGTTCTTCAGCCACGGTTATGCGGCCTATTGGATCGCGCGCCGTAAGGGGCACCCCGTGGGACGCGTTTCGGCACAGATCGATCAATTGTCTGGCCCTTCGGCGCCGTCCGATCTAGGTCTTTTTGGATGCCTTGACGCGATCGATGACCGCGAGGTCATAGCAGAACTTCTGCATACGGCTGAAGAATGGCTGCGGCGGCACAATCGCCGTCATATTCGCGGTCCATTTCTGCTTTCGATCAACGGCGAAACAGGCCTTCTTATTGAGGGTCAATCAGAGCCACCAGTCACTCTTCTCCCGTGGCATCCGGCCTATCTCAATCAATATTTGCGCGAAGCGGGATATGTTTGTGCCATGCGACTGTTCTCTTATGTGCTCGAATTGAAAAAATTCTCAATCGAACGATTGCATCAACTTGATGTCCTCCGACAGGGCAATAATTTTTCCGTCAGAAGCATGGATCTCGACAATTTCGAAACTGAAATGGAAATCGGCCGCAAGTTATTCAATGATGGCTGGCAGAATAATTGGGGGTTCACTCCAGGTTCGGTAGCTGATACCCGCGGTCTCGCTCGTGCATTTAAGCCGTTTCTGCTGCGTGATGGCGGATTTTTTATTAGCGTTAGAGACGAGCCAGCGGCCTTCGCGCTGTCAATTCCGAACATTTTCGAAATTACTTCCGATATTGGCCCAGTACCGAGCTTGCTCGGTTGGTTCCGATTGGCCATCAGAAATCTGGAGACAACGGTATCGGAGTTTCCGTTTGGTATTTATCGGTGCTGCCTTGAAGCATCATGGCACCGGGATCGGCAAAATCATGCTCGCAGAGGCCATTCGACGTCTTAGTCAATCTGGGGCAGAGAAAGTTGTCTGCGCATGGGTACTGGAGAGTAATTCAGCGTTAATTCGAATTTTGAATTTGTTTGGATTTCAGCGAAGTGCGACCTATGGTGTGTTCGAAAAACATCTACTAGATTGAACTTCTTGAGTTCGTCACTGGGATACACGCCGTTAGGGGTAGCTTTTGAGTCATTCTCATCTCCGACACTCTTGTCAATCATTGGTGCCGACGTGAGCGACCACAACCCTGATCGTGGCGAGATCGAAAAGCAAATCATCGATATTTTTGTCACCGATGGCATGATTGATCGATCCTCGATCACGCCAGATGCGACCCTAGAGAGTCTTGGCGTACAATCCGTAGATGTCATGATGATCTTGATGTCGATCGAGGAAAAGTTCGGCGTCTATATTCCGATTGACGGCAAGATTGCTGAATCTAAGAACTTAAACGAACTGATCGAAAACCTAATCGATCGTATTATCGAAGAACAAAAAGCCCGTGCGAAATAATCGGGTCGTCGTGACGGGTATCGGCGCAGTTAGTGGCGCAGGCATTGGCGCAGATGCATTGTGGGCAGCAGCACGCTTGGGCAAATCCGCCGTAGGTGAGGTTTTGTTGGAGCGGCCTGGCGAGCACCGTGTCAACTTTGCGGCGCAATTAAAAAACTTCGATGCGAAGCAATACCTCGAAGCTTCGCTCATTCCGTTCTGTGATCGCTTTAGTCAATTCGCAATCGTTGCCGCCGACGAAGCCTTGTCCCAAGCAAAGCTATCCCGCAAACAAGCGCTAGGCGAGAGAAGCGCCGTTATTGTCGGAACGGGAATAGGAGGTCTAATCACGATTGATGACATGTTATTCGCTTACTACGTTTCTAAGGCTCGTTTAAATCCGATGACAATTCCACGCGTAATGAGCAATGCCGCTTCTTCCCTTATCAGCATAAGATATGGCTGCACTGGGCCAACATTTGCGGTGTCGAGCGCATGTTCCTCTTCGGCTCAAGCAATCGGAATAGGTGCCAATTTAATCCGCTCCGGTGCGATTGATCGGGCGGTTGTTGGCGGGAGCGAGGCCTGCATCACGGCGGCATATATCCGTTCATGGGAAGTCTTGCATGTACTCTCTCCGGATTACTGTCGACCGTTTTCCGAAGGGCGCAACGGAATGGTCCTCGGAGAAGGTGCCGGTATTGTTGTTTTGGAAAGTGTGGAAACGGCCTCCGCCCGCGGGGTTGCGGCCCTTGCCGAATTGGTAGGCTACGGCACTTCCAGCGATGCCAAGGATATGATCAGAGCAGACGTGCAAGGTGCAACAGCCGCCATGCACCGTGCACTCGAAGATGCGGAGCTTGCACCTGAGGCGATAGATTATATAAATGCGCACGGAACCGGAACGATCCTGAATGACATCGTCGAAACGGAAGCACTACGAAACATATTTGGATCACGCCTTTCCAAGCTTCCGGTTTCTTCAACAAAGCCGATACATGGGCACGCGATCGGCGCTTCGAGCGCCTTAGAGTTCATCATTACAATCATGGCTTTGCGCGAAAATGTCGCGCCTCCTACTATCAACTGGCTGAAATCAGATCCAAAATGCGATCTTGACCCAGTTCCCAATCATGCGCGCGAAACACCAATCCGCACCGCGATGTCGAATTCCTTTGCCTTCGGCGGTATCAACGCTTCCCTTATCGTCGCGCGGGCCAGCTGATTGCAGAGTGAGGGTCATATATACCGGTCGCAGCGTTTCGTGTTCGAGATTAAAATGTCCCCTCGCCCGAATTCAATTCTAATAACTGGTGCTACCAGCGGAATAGGCCGGGCACTTGCTTTAGTTTACGCCGAGCCAGGCGTTGGTCTTGCCATAACCGGACGGGATCAAAGACGTCTCGATGAGATTAGCGCCGAATGTCGCGCCCGCGGTGCAGATGTAACGGCCGCAACGCTGGACGTTCGTGATCGCACAAAAATAGCCGCATGGATACGCTCCATTGATGACAAGAGACCTATCGATCTCGCGATTTCAAGCGCCGGAATTACAAGCGGCCTTGGCATGGGACGACTTCGCGAGAATCCGGATGCGGTGCGTTCCATATTCGCGATCAATCTGATGGGCGTCCTCAATACCATCGATCCACTGATTGAATGCATGTGCGCACGAGCGTCGGGCCAAATCGCGATTGTCGGATCAATCGCCGCCTTGCGCGGCCTGCCCTATTCACCCGCCTATTGTTCCGCCAAGGCAGCAGTGCATGCCTACACAGAATCGCTACGAGGGATGCTCATGCCGCAAGGCGTATTGGTCAGTCTCATTATTCCGGGATTTGTGGAGACAGCATTGAACAAGGACATCGTCTCGCCCAAACCATTGCAGATGTCTGCGCAACGTGCCGCCCGCATCATTCGCCGCGGACTTGATCGCGGATCGCCTACGATCCCGTTTCCACGTTTGCTATATTATGGCGTGTTTTTGTTGCGCTTTTTTCCGGCCCGCTGGGTAGATTTTATTTTGAACCTTGCTTATGTCGACATTCCTGAAACGCCTGAACGCATGTCCGAGTAATGGCTGATGGATTGGATTTCTTTTTTGGTTACTTCGTGTGCTGCCTGGTGGCTCTTGTCGCTATTATTTCACCTTGGATCGGTTGCCGCAGCATGCGCCCAGCCGATAATTCGAAGTAAATCTGCGACCAGGCATGACCAGCCGCCGGTATCGGTTCTGGTTCCAGTGAAAGAAATGGCGCCCGACCTTGAAGCAGCATTCGTTTCCATATTTTCTCAATCCTATCCTAACTTTGAGGTGCTCGTTTCTGCTGTGGAAGAGTCCTCGCCAGCGCTCGATCTCGCGCGGACGATCGCCGCACGATTTCCAAAAATAAAATCCCGCTTTATTTCAGAGGATCCTCGTGTCGCGATCAACCCAAAGATTAATAATCTGGCGTCTCCGCTTGCGGCCGCCGATCACGATCTGATCTTTATAAAAGACTCTGAACATTCAACTCGATCAGTCCCAGCTTTCTGTCCTGGTTAGTTACTTTACTGGAAATGTCGGTCTGCTCGTTGCAGCGCCCATAGGTGTCCGACCGGATAATTTCCCTGCCCATATTGAATGCGCTCTAATGAACGGCTATGTGGCGCGGTTCTTACTCGCGGCATCTGCAATCGGCTTGGGCTTCGGCATCGGCGCAGTCATGCTGTTCGATCGCCGGGATTTTAACCAAGTAGGCGGAATTGCCGGCATTGCACAAACAATCGGAGAAGATCACGCTTTGTCAAAAGCGCTTGGCCGCATCGGGTTAAAGACCGTCATTACAGCAAGCATCGTCAGACAGGTGATTGGGCGAAGGAGTTTTTCGGATATCTGGGCGCGTCAACTTCGCTGGCTGGTTTGCCGACGTATCGAGGAGCCCATGGTCTATTATGCTGAGCCTTTTATCGGTGGATTGTTCACGGCTGGCGCGGGTGTGATTGGCGCGTCGTTCTTCGGATTTAATGCTTGGTTACCCGCTATTGGCACCGTTCTCGTTTGGATGACGGCTGAATTATTTCTTTCCGCTATCAAGGGGTGGGGTCTGTCATGGAAATCTCCGCTCGCCATCATCTGCTCAGAGCTGATGTTGCCAATTATTTGGTTTAAAGCCTTTACGGTTCGCAAATTATTTTGGGGAGGCAAATGGCACGAGGTTCATCGCTTTGCATAAGCACGTGCCCCGAATTTCTATCGATGAAAATGGAATGAATATTGTTCCGTCGTCGATACCAGCACATGAATCGATAGCCATAAAGTTCAGTGATATTAACTCAGGAAAGATATAACTTGATATTTTTAAGAAAGTCGGCGTAAGCGATATCAAGACCTTGTTTCAACGAAGTTCGCGCCTTCCAGCCAAGCGCTGTGAGTTTGGAAACGTCAAGCAGTTTGCGCGGAGAGCCGTCAGGACGACTCCTGTCGAATTGAAGATTCCCTTTGTATCCAACTGTATCGGCGACAAGCTGCGCGAATTCTGCTATTGTTACCTCAGTGCCAACACCAATATTGATAAAGCCCGGTGCTGACCAATTCTTCATTACAAACACGCAAGCATCGGCTAGATCATCAACAAACATAAATTCACGCCGCGGTCTGCCGGTACCCCAAACCGTGGCACTTTGAGCGTTTGAAATCTTGGCTTCATGAAAACGGCGAATGAGCGCAGCCGGTACGTGAGCATTCTCTGGATGATAATTGTCACCAATGCCGTAAAGATTGGTTGGCATAACCGAAATGTAGTTCTGGCCATATTCACGACGATAGGCGTCGCAGAGCTTGATGCCGGCGATTTTTGCAACTGCATACCACTCGTTTGTTGGTTCAAGTGGTCCGGTGAGTAGCATCTCCTCATTCATTGGTTGTGGTGCCTGACGGGGATAAATACAGGATGATCCCAAGAATTGAATTTTCTCCACACCGGCCTTGAATGAGCCTTCAATCACGTTTGCTGCGATCAGCAGATTGTCCAGTAAGAATTCAACGGGAAAACTGTTATTCGCGTGAATACCGCCAACTTTGGCGGCTGCCAAAAACACCGCATGCGGCTTTGTATCCGCGAGAAAGCGATGAGTTTGCGTCCGATCGCGGAGATCAAGCATTTCGCGCGGCGCGATGATTATTTCGCAATCTTCCGCTGGGAGCCGACGCCGAAGGGCTGAACCAACCATGCCGCGGTGCCCTGCAACATAGACGCGTTTTCCTTTCAAATCGTATTGTCCACTCTCCATTTTTTATTCTCAAAACCGATTACGCAGTAAGGAGCTTGCGATATCGTTTCGCTTTGCTGCGATTTCGGCCTCAACTCGGGCCTCCAAAAGATCGGCTTGAACCATTTCACGTACCAGTTCAGCCATTCCGATTGTCGGCTTCCAGCCCAGCTTTTCATGCGCTTTTGTTGCATCGCCGACAAGTCGGTCTACTTCCGTTGGCCGGAAAAAACGTGGATCAATTCTCACTAAAATCTGGTTGCTCCTGGAGTCACGGCCGATTTCGTTGACCCCTTCTCCCTCCCATTTAATTTTGCGACCGACCTCAATGAATGCTGCTTCCAAAAATGCGCGCACAGTGTTCTTTTTTCCCGTCGCAATAACGTAATCGTCGGGTTCTGATTGCTGCAAAATTTTCCACATCGCTTCGACATATTCGCGCGCATGACCCCAATCGCGCTCGGCGTCGAGATTGCCCATCCATATTGTTTCTTCCAGGCCAAGCTCAATCCTTGCAACAGCCCGAGTGATCTTTCGCGTCACAAAGGTTTCCCCCCGAATTGGGCTTTCGTGATTGAACAGAATTCCATTCGAGGCGTGGATCCCATAGGCTTCACGGTAATTCACAGTGATCCAATAGGCATAGAGCTTGGCAACTCCATATGGCGATCGAGGATAGAAAGGAGTTTTCTCAGTTTGCGGCATCTCATGAACCATACCGTATAGCTCAGACGTCGAGGCCTGATAGAAGCGGCATTTATCAATGAGCCTGAGTTGTCGAATGCATTCGAGAATACGTAGCGGACCAATAGCGTCGGCATTTGCCGTATATTCCGGCGTTTCAAAGCTAACCAATACGTGACTCTGAGCCGCGAGATTGTAAATTTCCTGCGGCTGCGTGTTTTCAATAATGCGTTGAAGGGACGTCGCGTCGGAGAGATCGCCGTAGTGTAAAAAAAGCCGAGTACCGCTTCGATGCGGGTCCTGGTAAAGATGATCAATTCGGGCGGTGTTAAAACTGGAAGACCGGCGCTTGACGCCGTGAACAATATAGCCCTTGGCCAGTAAGAGCTCAGCGAGATAGGCCCCATCCTGTCCGGTAATGCCTGTAATTAGTGCGACTCTATCGGTCATCCTGAATTTCCCAAGTCGAAAGCAATTTGGTCTTCCCTAAAACAATTTCAGATAAATGGCCATTGGGTCGCAACCGAAAACTCTCGCGTCACGATCAAGAGTTGTGGTTTGCCGCGGCAGTCTTCATTTGCCATCATCTGATCTAATGCTGCTCATTCTTTGGCTTCTCAGGCAAGGATCATACGTGGCATGGCCTGCCGCGCTGAATTGCAGGATATTCGCTACCCCCATGACCGCGTATACAAATACAGTCGTCTAATCGAATTATCATAGCAGAGAAAAGCATGTCTGAATGGCTTGGAGACTTATGTGCGGCAATCAGTTTCACAGGCTGTGCGCTGGTCGCTGCCCTCATGACGGGGAAACTTTATTTAGTCGGATTGCATCTCGCTCTTCGCCATAGCGGTCTTGCCGATGAGGCAGAGAGATTATCACATCCCCTCCCCGCTGACGCTGAACTTCCTGACATCGTTGTGCAAATTCCCGTTTTCAATGAAGGTGCAATCGTCGAACGCGCCATCAAGAGTGCAGCAAACTTTGATTGGCCTAGGGACAAGTTGCATATCCAAATTTGCGATGACAGCAATGATGAGACGATGCAGCTTGCAAGATGCGGCCCTATTGCAAGTTTCGGCAACTGGCCTGGATATTGTTCTGCTTCACCGGTCTGATCGGTCCGACTTTAAAGCCGGCAGCTTGCGCGAGGCCATGAAGAAAACAAACTACAATTATTTCGCAATCTTCGACGTGGACTATGTGCCGCCTGCAAATTTCTTGCGGCGCTGCATGGCCGTCCTGCTTTCCGATCCAAAGCTTGCATTTGCGCAAGGAAGGCCAGACTTTCTTAACGCAAATGAAACTGTCCTGACGCGAGCGCAAGCCATGATTCTTGATGCGCATCATGCAATCGAACAGGCGACACGTAGCTGGGCCAATCGGCCGCTCCCGTTCAATGGGACTTGCGGAATTTGGCGCCGCGATGCCATTGAAGCCGGTGGTGGCTGGGAGGGCTCAACCCTCGTGGAGGATATGAATCTGAGCTATCGAGTCTGGTTAAATGGCTGGCGGGGAATTTTTCTTACTACTGTTTCTGCGCCCGGTGAACTCCCGACAAGCATTGGGACGTGGATATCCCAGCAGAAAAGGTGGGTAACCGGATCGGGACAAGTCGCACGTATGATAATACCAGCAGTCTGGCGTGACCCTCGACTATCTGCACGAGTGCGTTACGCGGCACTTTTTGATCTTGCACTGACATGGATCGATCCACTACTGAACTTAACGTACATTACAGCCGCACTTGGCTCGCTCATCAACCCGTCGCTGATCATTCTTATTGTGCCCGCAATACTGGCGCTAATTCTGTACGTGCTCATCATCTTGTTCTTGGAGTTACGTGTAAGCAATCGCTTTTTGCGTGACGCTGAAATGCCTATGCCAAATTTATATTGAACTTCTGCTTTGTTGTCTTTTTTGAGACTTACAAGATCCCATATAACATGAGCTCATTCTTTAGTGCGTTCGCTAAACGTCAATTGATATTTGAGCGAACTGCCAAGAAAGGTTCGTCACCGGTGCCACGGTGACTTCAAATTCCTTTATTGGCGATAAATTTCACTATTCTCGAATAGATCGATCCATCCAGTAACAGATGATTTTAGATCCTTATTGCTCGCCGTTCGGCATAGCGGTGATTTACTTTCAATCTCTCACTTTCTATTGCTCAACGCTAATCCGACAGCGATTTATGTTTAAACATGTTGAATCAAAAAGTGCGGCCCTGAGGTGGCGTATTAGAAGCAGGCGCGGACTTGTTTCTTTCAGGCCTCCGGGATAAGTCAATGATAGGAGTGAAGGCATGAAAAATGCTTAACGTAAGTAAATTGCTTTCACGTATCGATTCAATACCAGGATGGCTGGCAGAGCCAGCGGCCCAACTTTCTATTTGGCTTTTTGAAATTTTGACGCGAAATGGAGTGGAAGGGCCGATGTTAGAAATCGGCGTTTTCAAGGGCAAATTTCTCGCACTCATGCGTGCTGCCAATGAAGGCAAACTTATCGGCGTTGATCTCTGCCCTCCAGAATTCGCAGAGTCTGCGCGGCGCGAAATTATTAAAAATATCGAAACTGTAGCCGGCCATTCGGAAAATGTTGAAATATTGATCGCGGATAGCCGCACGCTAACGACCGCCGATATTTTAGCGAAGTTAGGTGCACCTGCGAGTTTCATTCATATCGATGGCGGCCATGATGTTGAAACCGTATTTCACGATTTGACCGTCGCTGTTCCTACGCTTGCACCGGGCGGTATCGTCGCGATGGATGACGCTTTTAATTTCTCATTGCCCGGAGTGATCGAAGGAACATGCCGCTATTTCGACCGCGAACGCGGTCGTCTCGCTCCGTTCGCGTATTGCTACAACAAGCTATTTGCGACAACGCCAGACCATCACGAAACTTATTTACGCGCGTCATTTGAATTCATGGATCATGCGGTATCCAGCGATATTGCGAGCAAAACGCGTCACAGATATGAAGAAAACTGTAAAGCAAACTTTGTTACAGCCTTTGCGGGGTACGAGATATTGCCATTCATGTAATCGTCGGCGTCGCTGACGGACTATTGCATGCTTTCTATTAGTTTGTTGCATCAACCAACTTACCTGGTAACGCTGACCGGTTCACGTTTATGGCCGCGTTGGCATTATATTTACGCGCAACTACCTTGATTTGAAGTTTTCATCTTGATTCTGGTTCGCGCTCTCTTTATTCCTCTTCGTTCTGATTTAGGTAATGACGAGAATATTTTCGTTGATCGGAGATTTCTGGTGGCTTCCGTTTAGTTCGGTGTATATTGTCGAAAATTGAGAATTCATCGCCATGAACCAGAAGACGATTCGGGTATTTACCAGCGCTGCCTTCAACTATCTTCCAAAGCTCCGGTTGCTTTGGAAATCGTTGCGCAAATACCATCCCGAATTCGCAATCTACTGGGCCATCTCAGATACGATCCCGGAATGGGCGAATTTTCGCAACGAGCATATCGACGGCGTCATAAAACTCGAAGATCTCGGAATCGAAAACTGGCATTCTTGGGCATTCGGTTTGAATCGAATTGAATTGAGCACAGCGATTAAACCTTTCGCCGCACGATACTTATTAGATAAACCAAACACGAAAGCAGTATTATATTTTGATCCCGACATAGTATTGTTCTCAAGGCTCGATGATATGATTTAGGAGTTTGCGCAATCGAGCATTTTGCTGACGCCGCATCAAACGAAGCCTGAGACCACAATTGAGGCGATCATCGACAATGAAATCTGCAGTTTGGGTTACGGAATTTACAATCTTGGATATTTGGGCGTCGCAAACGATGCTGAGGCGAGAACTTTTTTACGCTGGTGGGGAGATCGGCTTCTTCATTTTTGTCATGCCGATTTGGACAGGCACCTGTTCACTGACCAAAAGTGGGTCAACCTTGTTCCGGCATTCTTCGATCGCGTAGGGATTTTAAAATCGCCCCGTTTTAACGTGGCTACATGGAACATCACGACACGGAAAATGAAGGAGGTGTCTCCCTGGAAATTTACCGTCGACGGTTTACCGCTCGGGTTTTATCATTTTTCTGGTTTTGACTCCGGCGCACATAAAATCATGGCAAATAAATACGCTGGACACAATCGCGCTGTCATAAAACTGGTGAACTGGTATGAAAAGCAATTGACTTTGCGGAAGAATAAACTTTTCGATTCTCAACCTTGGGGGTTCGATCACTTCGATGATCAAACCGTCATAACCGAACAGCACAGAAAAATTTACCGTGACAGACTGGATCTACAGAAAGCATATCCACAGCCCTTCTCGGCGCTGGCAGCAGATGGCGGCATCAACGCTTCTTCATATGCCGAATGGTTCAAACGACAGGCCAAAAAAGAATATCCACATCTTTTGGGAGAAAAGCGTGAAGACAAAGGACTTCTAAAGAACGTTTTGGAGTCAAATAAATCTTTCTGGGAACGCTTAGTCAATAATAACGGTGATATTCTTTATTGGATTGATAACGTGACAATTACGGAAAAGGACTTCTCCGGTTGGGGCTGGGCTGTCTCGTTGGCCGCGCCTATCATCAACATAAGGATATTGATCAAAAAAGGATTCTTGAGACGTGTTTCTGCCATGGCAGACGGTATTTGTACGCTAAATTCGCCAAGGCCCGATGTTAAGGCTGCTTACCCAAATCTGAAAATTGGTGATCGATCAGGTTTTTATTTTCGAGCCCCGTTGCCTAATGGTTTTTATCCAAGACTTTTTGGTTTTGAACTGACTCTGTCTAACGGACGTGTAATCAGAATCTAAATCGAATTTGACAGCCAAGCTGAATAATCCGAAACCGCTCGCAACAAATAAAACATCCGAAAACGATCAGCCAAAAGAAACATTTGACGAGCTAATGGCACTTGGCAAGAGACAAGTTCTAATTTTTGACCACCAGATGGGCGGTGGCGCGAATTTTTATCGCGAACGTAAGGTAAAAGAATATTTAAGAGCGGGCGATGCAGTTGCGATCGTCGCCTACGGATTGTGGAATAAGAAATATAACATTCAAACACGGTTTCGAAATAAGCGATTGTACAATGTGCTTGGCACCCTGAGAGAGGTCGAAAAGTTTTTTCAGAAGACCACCTTCACTGAGATTTTTATCAACGATCTAGCATCTTTCAAGTCGCCACTGGAAAACATTGGTACGATACGGTCTCTGATGCGTCGGGGGATCAAGTTGACGATTGCAACCCATGATTTTTTTGCCGTTTGTCCATCGTGGACATTGATCGATCACACAGGCTCCTTTTGTGGAGTTCCCGATCTGAAAAAATGCGCAGTTTGCATGAAAAATAATCGGGAACTTTTTGCATCTCTCGTTGATGAAAGAGATGTACCCGAGTGGCGTTCGGTATGGGGATCGCTTCTTGGGGACAGCAGTGAAATAATCTGCTTTTCGAGGTCGTCGAAACAAATACTTCTGAGGGCTTACCCTAAACTGGAAATCTCAAAAATAAAGGTTCGACCACACCGGGTAGACTATATTCGGCACAAACCCGTTACCCTGCGTAGCGGGCCGCCGCGAATCGGCATCGTTGGCGAAATCAGCAAGCCCAAAGGCTCCGTCATTGTTGCGGAGATGGTCGAACTGATTAAGGCCCGAAAACTAAAGACCAAGCTCACGATTGTTGGAACGATCGACAAAACCCTGGATCGTAAGATCGTGAAGATCACCGGCCGCTATGAGCACGCCAATCTACCAAAACTGATCCAGAATTCCGGTGCGCAGGTTTTCTTGCTTCCATCCATTTGGCCGGAAACATTTTCATTTGTGGCCGAAGAATTGATGCGCCTTAATGTACCATTGGCCGTATTCGATTTGGGTGCGCCAGCCGAACGCGTTCGAAAGTACAAGAAGGGCATTATTATTCCACGTGTTGATGCCGTAGCTGCGTTAGACGCCCTCGAGCAATTTTTTACTTCCACCAGACGTAGATTTATGACAAAAAAACTCGAAAAATTACCTGCTATGACTGTTCCTCAGGCAAAGCCCCACGCGGCGGCGAAGATGATGTAACATTGACCATCTCAAACTCTTTGCTTTTGCGTCGGTAGCCACTTTAAGCAAATAATTGCTTGTTCCAGAAGAGCGACAAGGCTTACGTATCCCCCGCAGACTTAGCGCTTGGTGCTTGGCGCGCTTTCTTTCGAAATGTTTAAGAAACGGCCCAAAACAATATGCCGAATCAAACTACGAAGACTACCAAAACCTAATGCCACAAGTTTTGCCGCACAAAATAGTTAGGCAATTGCGATTTATGGAATGACGATATGCTGACCTGGATTTATGACACGATAGGAACTTCAGAAATACAACTTCGTTGTTCGAAACGAACTTTTCACCGCGCGTTGTCCGGCCAATTTAAAAAGTTTTTACAAGAAAATCGGCAGTTAGTTTTAAAAACCAGTCGTCATCCCGATCTCGCGATACTCTTAGTCACTTATAACCAAGCCGAATTCACGTATGGTTGTTTGTCATCGATCGCGGCATCACTCATTGACTCGTCGCTCAAGTACGAAATTATAATTCTTGACAATCGGTCTGTGGATCAAACCAACGAACTGTTCAATCGGGTATCCGGAATCAACGTATTTCGCAGCAACGAAAACCTTAACTATCTCAGAGGGGTGAACCGCGCATCCGAGAAGGCAAGTGCAACGCATTTGCTGTTTCTGAATAATGACACCCAGATTTTTCCGGGTACGCTGAAGTCCGCGTTAGGCACGATAGAATCCGCGCCCAACACTGGGGCTGTTGGTGCACGCACATTGTGGCCAAATGGCCGCTTGCAAGAGGCAGGTGGTATAGTTTGGAATGACGGATCCTCTGATCACTATGGTCGCGAAGATATTCCGACTGCACCACAATATATGTTTTTACGCCCTGTTGATTATTGTTCCGGCTCATTTCTACTCACTCCTCGTGAGCTTTTTCATCAAATGGGGCGCTTTGATGAAATTTACTCGCCCGGAGTATATGAAGATACGGATTACTGTTTTCGCCTGGGCAGAAAGGGATATCTAACACTATATGATCCTGATGCTGTCGTTATGCATTTCGAACATGCAAGCATTAACGAAGCGGAAACTTTTGAACTAAAACAGAAAAATCGAAATATTTTTTTTAATCGTCATCGGGATATTTTGGCGAAGCAATTTTCTCGCGCCAAAGACAATGAATTGATGGCTAGGACCGCACATGCGCCGAAGCGTCTCCTCGTCATTTCCGGTCACAGCCCAAAGGCAATGTCGAATTCTCCGTTTGCCAACATGCGGCAGATTTTGTGCGAGCTTGCTGAAAAGGGACTCGAGGTTACAGTACTTCCCGCTATCGCCATCCCCGAAGATTGGATTGCCATTCGTCGAATTTGGCCAAAATGTATCGAGGTAATTCCAGGTGTAATAAATCTTAAAACATTTTTAGATCCGCGTCGGGATTTTTATGACGGCATATGGATTGCTGACACGCATAATGCAGACTTTTTTTTCAATTGGATCGATGAGAATCATAATCGCGACGGAAAATCTAAGCTTATTTCTTATGATCCTGCCCAAACTACAGCGGCGCAGATGCTCGCAATACTCTAGTTGGAGAGCCGACCGAATATTGCAAACCCAATATTTTTCAAATTCTGGATCGTTGGTAATTAGTCTATCCAATTGGTAAGCAGCGAAACTCGTCAGACCACCCACCTTAACTTTATCGGCAAATGCACGCTCAACAAACGGAGTTGGTTGAAATGAATTTTTTCAGTTTTGGTATTGTCAATAGCCCGAACTCAGCGCTCACTCCCAAATCTCGATGTCGCAACGCTAAGTGGCGAAAGTACGTAATCGATGACGCGACGATCACCCGTCCGAATTTCGACTGTAACGGCCATTCCAGGCGATAACGGGATTTGCTTGCCCTCGATCGAAATGGTCCGCTGCTTGAGGGCAACAGTGGCCGGGAATACAAGATTTTGGGTCCGCGACGAAGAGCCGGTTGCTGCGATTCCCGGCGCCTTCGCGGCTGACTGGGCATCGCCGAGATTCCCTGCTTGGGTTTCATCGACCGCGTCACGTGAAACCCTCACGACCATACCGTCGATGGTTCCATAACGAGTGAAGGGAAACGCTTCGACTTTCACCACTGCCTCTTGACCAGATTCCACAAAACCAATGTCCTGGTTCAAGACCATCGCTTCGACCTCAATTGGCGCATCTAAGGGCACAATTGTCATCAGGACTTGCGCACCGGATACAACTTGTCCAACCGTCGTGACCGCGAGTTGCTGAACATAACCATTGATAGGCGCCCGTAAGCGTGTCCTATCGCTCTTTGATCTTGCTTTGATCAACTCCTGTGTCAGACGATCCTCTTTGCGTTCGGCATCTGCGAGTTTCTGAGTCTGATCAGCAAGAAATTGGTTGATTGCTTCGGTTGACTTCTGATCAAGCGTGACCAGAGAGGCTTCCGTCTCCTGAAGTTGTCCAGTTTCACCAACCTGAGTGGTCACCGTCGTTTCGTATTGTTGCAATGCGTCAATGACAAGAGAGCGTGATCCGGAACCTTTCTCGCTCAGAGCTTCGCGCATATCGACCCGCTCCTTGGACAAACTAATCTGTTTTTCGCGGGCAGCTATACTCGCAATCAATCGTTTTTTGGTGGCCTGGCGCTCGGCGAGCTGAGCCTTAAGGCTCTCAAGAGTTGAGCCGAGCTGGGCAAGATCGGCGGCCAGCACATTTTGTTCGCGACGTCGGGTCTCATCGGCGATGTTAGGCATGAACGTGATAGATGGCGTTTTCAGGTTTCCTGAGCGAGCGGCATCAATGGCAACCCGCCTGCGCGCGACCTCGGCAGCCGCCGCCTCCAAATCTTTTGCTAGTGCATCGCGGTCAGCCGAAGTTTCCGTAGGGTCGAGCTCAAGCAGCACATCGCCTTCGTTGACCCTGCTCCCATTCTCAACCAACACCGCCACAACTTTTCCAGGCTCAAGCGGTTGCACCACCTTGGAGCGCCCCGTCGGCTGGATCTTGCCTTGCGCGACGGCATGGATATCGAACTTGCCGAAATAGGACCATGTCAGCGTCGCTAAAGTTGCAACGCAAATGAACCACAGAAGTCCGACACGAACGGGAGACGGCGGAGTCTCAAGGATTTCGACCGCCGCAGGCAGAAATTCACGGTCAGATGACGCTATGGATGCAGAGATCGCTTTCGGCACCGGAGGCAGCAGAGCTTGGATCGACGAAGACTCAATGCGACCACGTAAAGTTTGCGATATCCGAGCGATGGTCGCCCCCCAGGCACGCCCCGTTGATAAGAGAGAGTCGGCAAGCCCTGAACCGCTGCGGCGTAAATTCTCCAGGACCGCTTGGAACTTTTGATTTAGGTCGACGCGTCTGGAGCCGGCGGTTGGTCCGCTCTCAGTGTGCACGGGAGGTACTTGTTCGCCGACTGGAGCAGCCGACGGAACTGCCGAAGCGCTTTCACGGTCCGGGGCACTAATGCTTCTAATCGATGCGCTACTTGACTCGCTCGCCTTACCGCGGCGACGTGCCTGGGCCAGCGATTGCAGCGATGCCAATGCCTCTTGTGCGGCGGCGATATCGCCCGAATTCAGTGCCTGGCCTATCTGATTTAGAAATTGCACTAACGAACTGCCGGCAGGCGGACTGCCCGGCTTATGGAGCGCCGCATGAGCCTGTTGCGCGCCAGAGAGATCACCGGAATCCAGCGCAATCACGAGCTGCGCGAATCGCTGACGGAAGAGCTGCCGATTTGACGGTTGGGGCGAATCGATATTGTCGATATTCGCCGCCATCCGTTTTGAGCTGAACAAATCGAATAACATTTTGGTCCTCCGACCACTCACCTTTAAATCGGGTCGCTTGCTCAGGTCTCAGAGTGTTCCGTCTGCAGCCGCCAGAGCTTGGCATAAAATCCGCCATCGATCTGGATCAGTTCGCGATGCGTTCCAGCCTCTTTGATCCGACCATCTTCGATTGCGATAATCCGATCGCACTTGCGGACCGCCGCCAGCCGATGCGCAATCACGATAACTGTCCGGCCTTGCACAATCTGAGTCATATTGTTCTGAATGATGCTCTCGCTTTCGTAGTCGAGCGCGCTCGTGGCTTCGTCCAGGATCAGGATCCGAGGCCGTGTAGCCAGCGCTCGCGCAATGGCAATGCGCTGACGTTGGCCACCTGAAAGATTAGCACCTCGTTCCTCGATTTTGGTGTCATAGCCCAGCGGAAGCATTGAGATGAATTCATCGGCACCGGCCAGCTTGGCAACTTGGATTACCTGTGCACGCGGCATGCTCGGAAAGGCAAGCGCAATGTTCTCATGGATGGTCCGATTGAATAGGACATTTTCCTGCAGCACGACACCGATTTGCCGGCGCAGCCATGCCGTGTCGGCCTGACTGATGTCGATCCCGTCGATCAGGATCTGGCCTCGTTCAGGCCGGTAGAGACGCTGTAGAAGCTTGGCAAGTGTCGACTTGCCGGAGCCCGAAGGCCCAACGATTCCCAGCACCTGACCCTCTGGAATGTCGAGATCGATACCCCGCAATATCTCTTGCCCATCGGGCCGATAACGGAACACCACGCCCGCAATTTTGATCGCCCCTTTGGCGGGCGGCAGACTGGCGGTGCCAAGCGTCCTGCTTTCGGGTGGGAAGTTTAAAATGTCGCCGAGACGCTCGACCGAGATCTGCACCTGCTGGAAATCTTGCGAAAGCTGCGACAACCTCAAGATTGGCAGGGTGACCTGGTTCATGATCATATTGAATGCGATCAGCGCACCGACGCTGAGTTCGCCACCGATCACTGCTTGCGCTCCAAAGAACAGCACCAGTGCCGTTGTCACTTTGCCAATGTACTGGATCGCATTCTGGCCAATGGTTGCGAGGTTCACCGCATCGAATGAAGTGCGCACATAAGCGGCAAGCTTCTCCTCCCATTGAGCTCTGAGGATCGGCTCGACCGCGGCGGCTTTCAGCGTTTGCACACCAACGATCGATTCGACGAGAAACTGTTGACTCTCCGCCCCTCGATTAAACCGTTCATTGATCTTGTCCCGAAGAATGGGCCGGATCAGCACGGCGATAATGACGTAAAACGGGATCGAGCCCAAAACGATAAGTGTGAGAACCGGTGAATAGAAGAAAAGTACGCCTACGAGAATCACCGCAAAAAATAGGTCAATGACGGACGACAAGCCCTGCCCCGTGAGAAACGCGCGGACGGTCTCGAGTTCACGCATGCGCGCGACCGTCTGACCCGTTGCGCGCGTTTCGAAGTAACTCAGCGGTAATCGTAAGAGCTGATCGAACAGGCGGGCGCCGAGTTCGACATCGATGCGGCTCGTGGTGTGGTTCAGCGCATAGGATCGCAAGTACTGAAGAATGACATCGAACAAACCAATCGCTACGAGCCCTATAACGATGACCATGAGCGTCGATAACGCTTTGTGCAGCAGCACCTTGTCGATCACGATCTGGAAAAACAGCGGCGTTGCGAGCGCGAATATCTGGATAAAAAGCGAGGCGGCAAGCACGTGTATAAACGGCTTGCGATAGCGCCAAAGCGAGGGAACGAACCACTGAAACCCGAAGGTCTTCGGATCAATGCCCGGACCTCCGGCGCGCCGCGTTACCAGCACAATGTCGCCGGACCAGATCTGTTCAAAAGCTTCAGTGGTACCCTCGCGCGCAACCTGACTGACCGGCTCGACCAGCCGGAGACGCCCATCTGGATGGCGGGCCACGAGGATCACGAACGTTCCATCCTTCAACGGAAGGATCGCAGGCATTGGGACAGATGCCAGTCGTGCTACACTTTGCTTACGGGCAAGTTTTGACTTCAAACCAACCTGAAGCGCGGCGCGGACTATTTCTGGCGGCGCGGCCATCCGCGCCCCGAGTCCAAGTTCATGGGCGAGCTGATAAGGATCTGCGGCGATCCGAAAATGCGAAGCAACGAGTGTCAGGGCGGCTAAGCCGGGGTCAACACGGACGACCCGACCCGGTTCACCACCTGGCCGATTAATGTTCTCACGATTCATCGAACTTGAAGCTCTTTCCCCAACTGCGACACTTGCTTTGCTCCGACAAGCCAGAAGGGTGCGTTTCTGGCGAGGTCACGGATCTGAACGTAGTCTCTATAACATCCTTATAAATGAAGTCTGAAACGCGTCCGAGAGGCGATCGCAGTCTAGTAGCCTGATTTAACTCGATTTTTAACCCGGCCGTAAGTTCGGGGTTCCTGTTTTGAACCCATTCTAGTAAGGGCACACATGGCGAGCTCTGGGGCCAACGGACAATCAGCGCAGCCACCACAATGCCACAAGGGACTGGGGCGCAAGTTCGGCCCTCAATTTATACAATTTTCTTTCCATGAGTTTAAATAATTGGCTCTTATCGTAGGACCACCATGCCAATAACTTTCAACGTCACCTTTGATCCAAACGTTAACAACGCACCTGCAGGGTTCAAGGCTGCAGTCAACTATGCACTAGCGTTCTACCAACATGCGTTTACGAATTCAGTCACTGTAAATATCACTTTCGCCTGGGCACCACTTTCGTCAGGTATCGCTGCACAAAACGACTTTTTTTTCGACACATTTTCCTATTCGCAAATACGAAACGCCCTAATTGCAAGCGCAAAATCACCCGATGATCTAACAGCGTACGCCACCTTGCCGGTTAACAATCCAACCGGCCATAGCAATAGCGTTGCAGAATATGAACTGACGTTGCCGCAAGAGATGGCGTTGGGACTGGGAACGGCTACAGGCACAGACCTCATAGTGACGTTAAATAGCAACCTTTCATGGACCTTCGATCCAAACAATCGGGCGGTATCAGGAAAGCACGACGCTATTGGCGCTCTTGAGCATGAGATTTCGGAGGGAATGTTTGGTCGGTTCGGCGATCTCGCCAGCGACGGTCAGTATTCGTTATTCGATCTCTTTCGTTACACGTCGTCGGGCGTTCGTGGTCTGACCCCCGGGCCAGGTTTTTTCTCAATCGATGGAACTCACCTGCTTACGCAATTCAACAATCCCAATAATGGTGGAGATGCTGCCGATTGGCTTCCCAGCATTGTTGGTGACTCATTTGGCAGCAGCTACTCAGGCGTGATAAGTGCGGTCAGTCTAGTCGATCTAAAAACTCTTGATGTCGCGGGTTGGAATAGAGCCCCTGCGACGACGACTGACTTCACGGGCGATGCGTTTAGCGACCTTTTGTTTCGCGATGCTACCAGCGGCACATTCACGGAATGGGCATCAACGGCTGGCCGCTTCACGGCAAACGCCTATTTGAACTCGGTGAATACCGCATGGAATCTTGCGGGAAGTGGCGATTTCAATGGCGACAGTGTCAGTGACGTCATCTGGCGTAATACCACCGACGGCACATTTACCGAATGGCAATCCACCGGTAGCCGGCTTTACACAAAACGTTTATGTCGATGGCACGGTTAGCATTGCCTATGCTCTTGCGGCCATCGGTGATTTCAACGGCGACGGCAAGAGCGATCTTCTGTGGCGCAGCACCAGCACCGGTCTATTCACCGAATGGCAATCGAACGGCAATGCATTCACGCAGAACGTCTATGTTAACGGCACCATGGACAATACGTGGAGCCTGGCTGGCACCGGTGATTTCAACGGCGATGGCAAGACGGATGTATTCTTCCGTAATACGTCCACTGGCCTATTCACCGAATGGCAATCGACTGGCAACGGGTTCACGCCGAACGTGTATGTGAACAGCACCATGGACAATACGTGGACCCTGGCTGGCACGGGCGATTTCAATGGTGATGGGAAAAATGATCTTCTCTTCCGTAACACCTCCACCGGCCTATTCACCGAATGGCAATCCACTGGTAACGGGTTCACGCCGAACGTCTACTCTGACAGCACAGTAGGCACAGCCTGGACACTCGCAGCGGTTAGCGATTTCAATGGTGACGGCAAGAGCGATCTTCTGTGGCGTAACACCAGCACCGGCATATTCACCGAATGGCAATCGACCGGCAACGCATTCACGCCGAATGTCTATGTTGATAGTTCAGTTGCAACCAATTGGATCTTAAATTCCAGTCCGACGCATCTGCTATCGTGATCCAAACATAGTCAACTAGATCGAATTAGGACGCGCTTCTGGGCGGGATATTGATACACCCAAGTCCCGATCATATGCATGCATCATCATTATCTCTGATTCGTCTCGGGATTTTATTTCCCGGATTTGTTCCGAAGTGATCGAACGTGACGACTACGATTTTTGGCTGGGTTAGCGGATTTGACAAATCACGCTGATACCATTTGACCCCTTGGAGACGAATTTATTGTCGCTGAACCGTCATTTGGTAACAGTCATGAAATCCAAACTCGAGCTTCATCCACAACAGCAGCTACGAGCGTAGCTTGGAAACACTGTCCAAGTCAGTGATGCTAAAGTACTGTGTGCTTAAATTTCCAGAAAGTAAAAGGTCCGACAATTCTCAAATTGTCGTTAGAACATATTGCATTACAAGCCGGAAACGGGGAAGAATGTTTTTCTACGACCAATGTTACCGGCACGATATATTTGGACACGATCGATCCGTCGGCGGTCGACTTTCCCGCCCCTTGAATATCTTGCCGCTTGTTGCCTGCGTGCATTAGGGAAAGGCTCAAATTGAATTCGCCCATTTCAAAGTCCGCCGTCGGATTGGCGTTGCTTGTCTCGGGCAAGGTCTCCCTGTTTGCTGCGATCGCAATCTACAATGGTTTCGTTGACGCGAGCAGCATTTCCACCTTTTCATCCGGCGGACTGACATTCGGAGGGCTCGCGACCAAAACTCGAGATTATGCGGCCTTGCTCGCTTTCGTAACTGTAGCATTGCTCGTATTTGGGTTTATTTATGAGGTGTTGCTGTGGTCCTCGCGCAGAGTGCCGGATGGTCTAGTCACTGCGTTCTGGCGTGCGATCATCATGGCCAACATCCCAGCATTTTATGCTCTAGGTCAGCTTATCTTTAGCAAAATCCTGCCAAAGACATTGATAGGCTATTCGATTGCAGCTGAACTTGTCGTTGTTTTGTGTTTCGCCGCTTTCCAGATCCGCCGTGAATTCGACCCGAAGCTCGATAGCAAAGAACAAACTTCAAACAGTGTGCTGAACTGGGTGCTACCTGTTCTGCTATTCAGCATTGTCGCGGGCGCTGCGACGCCGTTGAGTTGGAACTTGCTGACTGCCCTCAAAGCTCAAACGCTTCATCAGATTGCTGATTTCGTCCGGATCTCGAACACGGGAGCAAATATCGCTTTTGTCATTGCATCAGCTGGATGCATTATCGTGTGTTCACTCGGCCGTGAGAACACAACTGAACGAGGCGGTTATCTCATGCTGGCCGCCGCTCAAATTCTGTTACTTGCTGGCGCCGTCCGCCTACAAGGCCCATTACTACTCGTTGATAACAAACTTCAGCAAACCGCAGCACTGACTACGATGGGACAAGCTATCGTTGTCTTGGTCGTACTCTGGAGTATCGTGAGCATATTGCGGTCCGCTTGGCGTGTGATTCAAGCACCTAAACCTGAACACTGGATGAAGCGTGGCTACACGATTACGCCACTCGCGGTCGCGCTGTTGGTTTTCTTTGTTAAAGTCGCTCTCGATATACCAAGACTTGATCTGGCGGACGAGTACCACACGGGGGAATTTGTTGTTCCTTATTGGGCCTACAAAACATATGGGATGTTGCCTTATGTCGATCTAGCGCCAGCGCGAGGTTTGATAAACCTGATCTACGGTTGGGTTGCCGAAGAAGTGATGGGTGGCAAGTACACATCGTATGCAATCGCCGGCTCTTATGTCGCCATCTCAGTATTTTTTATCGAATTTGTCGCCTTAAGATGGGCGATCGGACCTTGGCCTGCCTTGTTTCTTACACTTCTTTCGCCCGCCGCCAATGGCATTTCCGAGATTGACGTCGTTAGCACGGTTCTGCTCGCAGTCATTTGCCGCGCAAGCTTCGTCGTTCGACCCGTTGCTTGGATTGCAATCTGGGTTCTGCTCGGAACTGTCGCCGTGCTTTTCGCGCCCGGACAGGGCGGACTTCTCGTTATTGCCACCTGTCCGATTGGATTCGTGAAGGTCTACGAGGCTCTGAATTCACAGCGGCGGCGGCTCATTGAATTGGCGATCGTTATAGTTCTTAGTTTATTCGCGCTTACGATCGCGACGCCGTTTCTGCAGATCACGCTTGGCGCTGTGCGATATGGCCTCGAGCAGTCTCAGGTCAATACCGAGATGAACGGCGTACCTTGGGCTATAGGTACTGCGCCTGTCTCAAGCGCGTTGCTCTGGGAAATCCTTCGTAGCCTGTGGCTATTCATCACTATTGGCATCGGCGCGTCGGTGTATGTCGAACTCCGGAGGGCCGGAACCGGTTGGATGTTCAATCGCCATGTCATGATGGGAATTGCGATTGTCATTCTAGGTATGCTTTTCATCTTTCGCGCAACCGGGCGTATTGATCCGGGACTTTGGACACGACTCGGATTGGCAACAGATTGGTTTGTGCTCTTGCTTGTGCCTCTCTACATCTTTTTTTCCTATCGTCAGCGAGTTAGTGCATGGGCTATTGGTGCAATAACGGCGCTCGCCGGACTAATCAATTCGCTAAGCAATTTTGCACCGTCAGTGACCGCACTTGATCGCCTTGTCGCAATTCCGGCTGTCTCAAGCGCGGCTCTGGTCGATGGAAACAGCGTCGGTTTGGGACGGTTTGGACGCGGGCAATTTGATCGGTCGCTGTTGGACAACTACGTAAACTTAAAACGCTTCGTCGATACGGAGATAAGCCCTCAAGACACATTCATTGATCTGACGAATAGGTCTAGCCTTCATTATCTACTCGACAAACCACCGCCGATCGAGGCGGCCGTTTACAATCTTACGAATGAACGCCAGCAAGCGAGGATGGTCAGCAAACTGCTATCAAATCCTCCCGGATATGCTCTCGCGGCATCCAACACAATTGTTCATGATGGAGGCTCCATCAGCCTGAGGACCCACCTTCTCTATAGATTTGTCATAGAAAACTACCTACCCCTGGAGCGCGACGGTGCAATTTGGCTTAGGCATATCGCGCAACCCGCTCAGTCCAACAACACGCCGCAGTCGTCACTTAAACCAGCAGAGTTATCCTTGATGACGCGTGCCTTTGCACAGAGGGATCTCGGCGCATTACCGCGGATATGGGGCGAAGCTTGGAATAAGTTACGTCATCAAATCCGTGATGCTCGACCGATAGACTTAGGTGTAATCGCATTGCACGACGTTAAGCGAACGAACGTGGAAAGTTTGGTATCAATAGGAGAAGATCCATTTTTCGTGGTTGATCTAAATAACGCCAATATTGTCGGGGCGAAGGCGGGCATTCTTACGATGGAATTTGAGTGCGATGGCCAGCCCAAATCACCATCGCTTCAGGTATATTGGACAAATGAGCTCGTTCCCGAACATACCGAGGAACATTCTGTGTTCCTTAAGGCAGTATCTGGTCGCCTGGTCATTCCGCTCGATTCCGCACCGAGCTGGGTACTTGGTGGTCGAACGAGATCGCTACGGATAAGTCTTCGGGACGGTTCAGCGTGTAAGGAATGGCGTGTCTCGAATTTGGAGCTGGCACAAAGGTCATCCGTTGCGCGCGCATTAAACACAGAAAAAGAAACGGCTGATAAAACCGATCTAATCGGAGGTTACTGAGTGCTGAAGTACGTGGGACTTTGGGTCAAGCTGCTATTGAGCGTTGGACTTTTGGTTTTCGTCGTCTCTCGAATTGATATTTCCCTGGCAATCAAGTTTTTCTTGCAGCCAACTACTGCGTACGGAGTCGTGGCGGCTGTGGGCGCACTGATTTTGCAAGGGATACTTGCTGCGCGCCGACAAGTGGTCATTCTCGAGCTTCTTGGGCACCGCCTGACTTTTCATGAATCTCTGCGCGCATGGTTCTCAGGCCTTTTCGTTACACAAGTGGCCGTTACCTTCATCGCCGGCGATGTCGTACGAGGCATGCTATTCGTTAGTAACGGTGTACCGCGTCGAGCGGCAAGTCGCGCGATCATCCTCGACCGCGTTGTTGGATTCGCCGTGCTCTTGGTTATGGTTGATGTGGTATTACCTTTTATTGCAGCAATTGCTCCAGATTCGAATCTTCACTACAGCCTCCTTCTCATAGCGGCGGCCGCAACCGTCGGACTTTTAGCCCTTTTTCTCGGTGTCTTTGCACGACGCTTTTTCGAAATACTGCCAGGACAAATCGCTCGCTATCGGCCCGTCGAAATCGCGATTGATCTGGCTGGTGTATCGCGTTTTCTTTTTAAGAGCGACCAGCTATTCCCTCACCATTGTTGCACTAAGCTTCGTCATGCACCTCTGCAACATCGCCGGCATCGTCGCTATTGCGCTATCGCTGGGTGTACAAGCGCCCGTTTGGGCGATGGCAGCGATTGCTGTACCAGTCATGCTTTTCGCGCTCTTGCCGATTTCATTTGCTGGGTGGGGAGTTCGCGAAGCCGCGCTGGTCACCGGATTCGCTTTACTTCAAGTTCCAGCCGCACTGGCGTTGGCTACCTCCATCGGATTCGGACTAAGCGTAATCCTCGCTAGCCTCCCCGGGGTGTTCGGCCTCATGCAAAAGCGCATAGATTGGCAGGCTCTCATTGGCTCCCCTGAATTGCCGCGAAGCTAAGAAATGAAAACCGCCATCGTCGTAACCTCAATAAGCGCACCCAATGCGGCGTTGCGCGCAATTGCCGATGGCAGCAAAAAGCACGGCTTCGATTTTATTGTGTGCGGAGATACCAAGAGCCCCCAGGATTTCGCCCTGCCCGGCTGCCGGTTCATGTCCATTGCGGATCAAGTAGCTACGGGTTTTCGCTTTGCGACCGCTTGCCCGGTGCAGACCTATGCTCGCAAGAACATCGGCTACCTCGTCGCAATCAAGGAGGGAGCGGAACTGATCGTTGAAACCGACGATGATAATTTCCCGCGACCCGCATTCTTCGATGCACGTAAACCTCGCCTCGCGGTGCCCACCGTGGCGGGCACTGGATGGCTCAATGTCTATCGTTACTTTACGGATGCACACATTTGGCCACGGGGTCTGCCGCTCGCTGCGATCCGGGATCCGATACCACCGTTCGAAAGTATTCCTTCGCAAACAGTCGATTGTCCCATTCAACAAGGACTCGCCGATGAAAACCCGGACGTAGACGCGGTCTATCGACTTATTCTTCCTCTGCCGCAAAATTTTCGCACTAACCGTCGGATTGCTCTCGGCAAGGGAACCTGGTGCCCGTTCAATAGCCAAAACACAACCTGGTGGCCGAGCGCGTTTCCCCTGCTCTACCTGCCAGTGCATTGCTCGTTTCGAATGACCGACATCTGGCGCAGCTTTGTCGCCCAGCGTATCGCATGGGAAAACGGATGGCACCTCCTGTTTCATGAGCCGACGATGTGGCAGGAGCGCAATGAGCATGATCTCATGCGGGACTTCGCGGATGAGGTTCCCGGCTATTTGCACAATGATCGTATACGTCGCGCGCTCGAAGATACGTCGCTGACGGGCGGAGTTGGCAATCTATCGCGCGATTTACGCCGGTGTTACGAGGCACTGATCGCTCTCGAAGTGGTCGGGCCTGACGAGTTAGCGCTCGTCGATGCGTGGACCGGCGATCTTGAGCGCATTGCTTGAGCCCGAAATGTTTGAAATCGACATTCGGCGAGGCGCCCGTACCGAAAAGTGAACGCCGGTTCGGCTGACGCTTTGCCTTTTGACATGGAACGAAATCGACGGTTGCAGGCATGACGTCCCACTATTACCGCTCCATGAGTTCGACGAAGTTTATGCAGTCGACAATAACAGCCAAGATGGCACCGTCGCATATCTTACTTCTCTCGGCATTACGGTTCATCAGCAACCGCTCCGCGGATACAACCAGGCTTACATTTACGCCTTCGAAAAATCCACGACTGACGCCGTAATCCTCTTCCATCCAAAGGGTAGTATAGACCCGGCTTCCGTTCTGAAGTTCCGCCCCTTGCTGGAGCAAGGTTACGATCTCGTTGTTGCCAGTAGGAACATGCGTGGCGGTCGCAATGAGGAGGACGACAGGTTCTTTCGACCTCGAAAATGGTTTGTTCTCGGATTGGCGCTAATCTCCGCTCTGATTTGGTGTCGTAAGTCACCAATTATCTGGGATGTGCTTCACGGCTTGCGTGCCATGCGGCGCGACCGTTTCTTTGCCATTAAGCCGCTTCACGCTGGTCTTTCGATCGACCTTGAGATGATTGTGCGCTCTTATCGTCAACTGCTCAAAGTTGCAGAATTTCCGGTGTCAGAGCAAACACGTCTTAGCGGTCAGACTCACTTCAAAGCGTTCCCGACCGGAAAGAGGCTTCTGAAATATCTCATTACCGAACTGGGGAGACCAATCCAATAACCAAAGGCAAGCATGGCATAAATTCAAGAGCTGCTAATGACGCGCCACGGATTGCCAATCTCGAAAATGTGCTCTTCGTCTCAAAGGCCTATTTTGCCACCAGAATATTCGATGTGTGATAAACGATACCAAAGACGACGCCGAAGCTAAGCAGCGACAGCCTGCTTCACGTCGCGAAAGGCCGTGATCGCCTTTTGAATATCTTCTGGCGTATGTGCGGCAGAGATACTAAAGCGCAGCACCACCTCTCCGTTCGGAGTTGCAGGTGGCATCATCAGGTTTACATAGATACCGCGCGCCAATAATTCCTTCCAAAAATAGTATCCGGCACGCAAGCCCTGCATCCGAATGCTGCCAACGGGTGCAGGCGCGGCACAAATAGTGAGGCCAATCGCTTTCAAGCCGGCGTGAAAAATCTCCGCGTTATGCCAAAGCATCTGGCGTAAGCGTGGTTCCGCAGAAATTATACGCAATGCCTCTCGAGCTGAAGCAACAATCGAAAGCGGTAGAGATGCAGTATATAGATAGCTGCGCGCCAAGAGTCGAAGTGAGCGCAATTCATCCCGATTGGTGACAGAAAACCCGCCAATTACGCCAACGCTCTTGCTGAACGTACCAACAACGATGTCGACTTCATCTTCGAGGCCCAGATGTTCGATCACACCGCGACCGTGCTTACCATAGATACCCAATCCATGCGCCTCATCGACAACCACCATCGCCCCATTACGTTTCGCAACCGCGATGATAGACTTCAAATCACCGATATCGCCCCAAATGCTATAGATACCCTCAAGGATAACCATAGTGTGCGATCCGGAAATCTTACTTTCGCGGAATAGCCGCTCAAGATCGCGACTATTATTGTGAGCAAACGTCTCAACCTTGGCGCCACTTAATTTGCAAGCATCGAAAATGCTCGCATGACTGTGCGCATCGATGAAAATTGCATCCCCTTCACGCGCGAGCCCCGTAATAACTCCGAGATTTGCCATAAATCCAGTACTGAAGACCACCGCATGCTTGGCGCTGTAAAATTTCGCGATGTCCTTTTCGAGGTCGACATGAAGCTGATGATTGCCGGCAGCCACGCGTGAGGCTGTTGAACCGGTGCCATATTTCATGAGCGCTTCGGACGAAGCCCGAATGCAATCCGCGTGAAAATTCAAACCGAGATAGCTATTCGTGCCGAACATGATAGTCGGACGACCAAAAATAACTGCTCGCACCGGTCCGAGCGATTCATCAATAACGAGGTTGAGCGGGTTTTGCTCACCCGTCGTCAGGCGCTCTAACGAATTGCTGAAGGCACCGGCGCGGCCAAGAATATCGACGCCCGATACATGCGGCGGGTCAGCGGTTGATTGCTGTCGTTTCCAGTCGCCAGCACGAGCCAGTATTACGTTTGACACCCGAACCCCCAAATCTCCGACAACTAACGCTAGTTTAACGCAATACGTGCGGATTTTGTGTCCTGATAGCTGATTCATCGCCTTTTGTCGCCCAAGACAAAGGCTAATGGCAAGCGTTTTTTTTGAATTGGATCAAGGGGATACGAAACACAATATCAACTGTGCCTTATCGACGCATGTTGATTACCTCACCCCGCCAATCAACCTCGCGGGTCAATAATGCCCCGACCATGAACAAAGGCTGCAGAATATCCCGCACCATCCACGCCAGCGGAGTGGTGACGGTCATCGTCCAATCGCAGACCCAATGGAGAATTCCTTCTCCTCCATACCGTAGCGCCATCGCCAAAATTAGTCCGTACCAACTAGGCACTCCCAAGAGAATGGATAGCGCGTAGGCACTAAGCAAAATGAAACATAGTCCACCGACAAGCGGCTCCAATAAAAAAATCACTGGATTATGGATCTTGGTGCAATTCGCCCAGCGAATGTGACGCAAATAGATATCATTCCAGCTGCGCTTGCCAATCCTACGCCTGATCCCGCTCCGAACTAACGTTATCCGTGCGCCAGCTTGCAGTAAAACCTCTGAAAAGACGCTATCCTCGCATGGCCCTTCCTTCAGCCGATCAAATCCGCCGATAGATTCTAGATCTTGTTTGTGGAATGCAAGTGCATTGCCGAAAACGGCAGCAAAACCAAAAATCTCCAAAAACATTTCAATTCGAAAGAGATACCCGTTGCAGCTTGCCGCTTCGATCTCGGCAAAAAAATTTTCGGCATCGTCGCCTTTAGGTGCCGCCGTAACGGCAGTAACGCCCGGTTTCAGAGCCCGAAGAAGCTCGGCAAAAAGAGCGGGATCTAATTCGACGCTGTCGTCGAGAAATAAAATGATCTCTTCGCGACTCGCGCGATAGGCCTTGGCGATATTGCGAAGCTTGGGATTGGCAAAGCCGGACGCCTCGCCAACTAATAACTTCATCTTTTCCGGATATTCCAAAACGATCGGCCTAATAATCTGGGCAGCCGAATCTCCCTCTGTTGGAATAGCCAAAAGAACCTCACCGCGAAAGGGTTCAAGTTTTGCCAACGCTCGAAGATTGCTGTCGAGATATTGCGAGGCGCCCTTAATCGGAACAATAATCGAACACGGCGGCAGATTTTCGCCTGGCACACCGCGTGGCTCACGAAATCGCAAAATCGTGGCCGCGAGCGTTGCCAAAAAAAAGACAATAAGCCCAACCCAGACGATGACTAGCACGGCACTCATACGTTAACTTTTTTCATTGCTCGATTGGCCACCGAATGTCCCGCGAATAAAGTCGATTCGACCCGCTCACTGTAAGATAGTAGTAACACCCTCGGCACTTAGCTTACGCTATCAGATCATCTTGCTGCAAAATTAACCGGCCCCATGCGCCGTTCCCCTTCCCGTCCCCCAATTGCCAAGACAGGTGTGCTCGCAGCATCGGGTTTGCAAAAAACCTTCAATGGCCGGAAAATCGTGAATAACGTAAGTCTGGATGTCACACGAGGTGAAGCGGTTGCCTTACTGGGACCGAACGGGGCCGGTAAGACCACCATTTTCTACATGATCGTCGGCATTATTCCCGTCGATGCCGGGGAAATTGAAGTCAACGGGCAGATTGTCACCGAACTCCCGATGTATATGCGCGCACGTTTGGGTGTCTGCTACCTGCCGCAGGAAGCTTCGATCTTCCTGGGATTAAGCGTTGAAAAAAATATCCTAGCGATTCTCGAGGCTGTCGAACCCGATCGAGATCGCCGATACCACACGCTCAACGCATTGATCGAAGAATTCGATCTAAACAGCATTCGCCGCAGCCAGGGAGTTTCACTGTCCGGCGGAGAACGAAGAAGAGTCGAAATCGCGCGGGCACTTGCAACTCGCCCATCCTTCATGTTGCTGGATGAGCCTTTCGCGGGCATTGATCCGATCGCGGTCAAGGATATACGGAATTTGGTACTACACTTGAAAGACCGCAATATCGGCGTGCTAATCACAGATCACAATGTGCGGGAAACTCTTGGTCTCGTGGACCGCGCTTATATTGTCCACGCTGGGACGATTCTCATGGAGGGATATCCTGATGACATCGTCAAAAGCAGAAAAGTCCGCCAACTTTATCTAGGGAAGGATTTCAGACTGTAACCTTCACCAACCCCGAGAGCATCGGCAATAATGTCTGTCACGGCTGGCCAAGCACTCGAGATTTGTTTCATCGCACTAAGAAAACCTGATCCTGGTAGGATCAATTGGAAATTACCTAAAATTCTTAACTGTGTTTGATTTCAGCGACTATTACTTTC
>CAVVVG010000007.1:0-589719 GCA_963751615.1 uncultured Alphaproteobacteria bacterium | reverse complement strand
ATGAGCCGGCGTTCGCCCGGTTCGACAGCAAGATTTACGTTGGCGCTCACACCGTTGGCCGCCAAAGGATTTGCAGAGCGATTGAATCGAAAGTGCCATCATGGTTCGTGCGTCGCCTGCTTGTTCAATGAAGAGGACGTGCTTGGTCGACGCCAGGCCAATCGCCAAAGCCGCACCGTTCCCGGCACGAGTCCCCTCGGGCATAAATGTAATGATGAGAACAAAAATTACGCCGAGCACGAGATTCCAACGTTCAATATAAGCACTGGCGACATTTTTCATGATCACTACGATGCCAGCCCCTGCGATCGAGGGCCAGCAAAGTGGCAGTGCCTCCAGATATGACCATGAGCAAAATCTCGGCCGAGGTCTGTAATGACATAACTTGAGGACTAATGAATTGATTGTAATAAACAAAAAACAGTCCGGCGACACCGGTCCAGAAGCCGGAAAAGAGGAAAGCAAGAAATTGGATCAACCAGACATTGTAGCCGAGCATGGTCATTCGCCGCGGTTGGTCGCGAGTCCCACATAAACTAGCGCCAAAGGGTGAGCGGACAAAAATGAGCATGGAGATGATTGCCAATACAAACGCAATTAAGGTGACGTAATAAAACGATTTTGCAGTCGTGAGACTGAACCCAAACAACTGAGGTCGTGTTGTTACGTTGACGCCGTTGTCGCCGTTGGTGAGACTCGCCCAGCGATAGGCGATACCCCATAAAATCTGTCCAAGTGCTAAGGTAATCATCAGAAAACCGATGCCTGTCGATCGCAATGACAGCACGGCGAATACCGCCGAAGTCAGTACCGTGAACGCAATGGCGCAAAGATCCGCAGTCAGATGACCGTAACCGGCGTTCAAGAGCAGACCGGTCGTGTAACCTGCCATACCGAACAATGCGGCATGACCGAGCGAAACGCGACCGCCGTAGCCCACGAGGACATTCAAACCCAGCGCCGCAATGGCCCAGAATAGAATTTGGCTTGCGACGTTGATGTAGTAGGAATTTGCGACCCAGGCCGGCAGCGTGAGCAGCAAAAGTGCGACCACTGCGATCGCCGCAAAGTGCACAGCCTTGGGCCTCATGGTACGACCTTGCCAAACAAGCCCTGCGGGCGAAGCAAGAGTACGAGTACCATCGGCAGGAACAGAATGACATAGGCGAGGTCCGGAACGACCACCTGCCCAAAATTAAACAGAAAGCCGATCACGAAACTTCCAAGGAGCGCACCCATCAAACTGCCGCTGCCCCCGAGGATCACTACGATCAACGCCAGCGGCAGCATTTCCATGTCGAGACCGGGATAGACCGAGAGATAGGGTGCGCCGATCACCCCTCCGAAGCCGGCCAAGGCGGCGCCGAGTGCAAAAATCAGCGTGAACAGCCGGGATACTTTGATCCCCACCACGCGCGCGATCGGAGCATCATCGACACCGGCCCGGATTTTTGCCCCCAGTCGTGTCCGATCAATCATCAGCCAGAGGACAATGGCAATCACCAGGGCAACGCCGATAATCACGAGGCGAAACAGTGGGAAGGAAAACCCGGCCCACTGAATGGCCCCACGCAGATGTTCAGGGGTGGTTGGCTGCCACGGATCCCCTGTCCAAATCATCAGACAGAGGTCGGCAATGATGAAAGAGAAGCCGAGGGTGAGCAGGACTTGTGGAAGCTCGCGGCCAGCGAGCCGTTTGAGCAGAAATTTTTCGATAATGGCGCCCAATATGGCCATCGCCGCACCACTGAGAAGTGCGGCCAGCCAGAAATTCATTCCGCGCGCGAGCAGCGTAACTCCAAGGTAAGCCCCCAACATGAAAAAGGAGCCGTGCATTAAATTGGGAATTCGCATCAAACCAAAGATCAAAGAGAATCCGGCGGAGAGCAGAAACAGCAAGCCGCCCATGGCGATGCTGTTTACTCCCAGCAGGATCCAAACATTCATACCGGCTGCTCTAGGCTCTTTGGAATTTGATCAGCGCTTAGCTTATGGCTCGATGTTTTTTGCCGGTGGATATTCTCGCGAATAGACCGGATTGGCGAGAAAGGCCTTTTCGTCGTAGGTCCAGAATTGGCTGACGCTCGGATAGGTCTTGATCACAGTATTGACCAGCTGCCCGCCCTTACGTTCGCAGCGGCGAATGAAGACGTCGCCGATGACGTTTCCGTATTGGTCGAACTTGACCGGGCCGCGCGGGGTATCGCTCAGCGACACCTTGTGCAATGCCTCGGCGAGCGCCTTTCTGTCGTCGGCCGCACCCCCGAGCATTTGGATGGCGGCCTCGACACATTGGCCGGCCACGTACATGCCTGCGGAATAACCGCCCGGAAGCACAAGGTAGTTCTTCTGCATTGCCTCGACGAAGCGCTTGTTGCTCGGGGTATCAATTTCGGACGAATACCATGCCGCCGACATCACGCCGACTGCTTCGTCGCTTAGGCTTTTGAGTAAGGCATCGTCCATCGCGGTCCATCCCGCGAGCAGCGGGATTTTATATTTGACGCCGAGGTCGGCATAGGCACGCATAAATTTCACCGGATTCGAGCCGGCGAACCCGTTGAACACGCAATCGACATTGCTAAGCTGCAAAATGTAAGGCGTGTAATCTGGCGTGACCAAAGGCGGCCACAGCTTCTTCACCACCTTACCGCCACCGTCCTCGAACGCGCGCTGGAAGCCTGCCATCTGCTCGTAGCCAAAGGCGAAATCTTCCGAGATCGTCGCGGCGCGTTTGAACTTCAGCTCCTTCGCCGCGTAGTCGCCCATCGCATGACAGCACTGCGCGGAGGTTGCAGACGGACGGATGATGAAGGGATTGGCCTTGCGCTGGGTAACGTCTTCGGCGGCGGCGAGGCTGATGAGCGGCGTCGCGTTGTCGCGTACGTAATCGGTGATCGCCAGCAATTCGAAGGCGGCGAGCGGGCCCAGGATCACGTTGACCTTGTCGCGTTCAACCAATTCCTGCGCCTTGGTCTTAGCGCCGGCCGGATTGCCGCCGGTATCGGCCGAGATGAATTCGATCTTACGTCCGGCCAGCGAATTATTCTTTTCCGTCAGGAACGTGAGGATACCCTGTTCCATTTGTGTACCGCCCTGCGCCAGCGGTCCGGTTTTCACGGTCAGCAATCCGATTTTGAATGGTGGGGTCTGCGCGTAGGAAACACGGGGTGCCAGCATGGCGGCGCTCGTGGCGAGCGCGCCCTTTACAACAGTACGACGATTGATGTTCATTGGACTTGGCTCCCTATACGGTCCTGGTGGTACATTGTGTATTTTCTGAAGTGTTGCGCCATTCCGTCCACTTGTCACCTATGTCGCGGCTGAAATTCACGCCATCTCAAGCGACGTGTGCAGCGCAGCGTTGGCGCACTCCTGAGCACATGATAACAAAATAGCGCGCGCGGTCGTGGATTGAAATGAAAGGTAGCCCATGAAAATCGGAGTGGCAGGACTTGGCCGTATGGGAGCCGCGATTGCCGCAAGGGCACTTGAAGTAGGTCACCAGGTAACGGTTTGGAATCGAACCGGCGAAAAAACTAAGCCGCTAGTAAAAGCGGGGGCAGTGGCGGCCGCAACACCCTCTGAACTCGTTCAGAATTCAGAATTCATTATTACGATCCTCACCGACGCCGCGGCGATTGACGAAGTTTATCGGGGCAAAAATGGGCTGCTCTCCGGCAATGTAACAAACAAGTTCTTTATTGAGATGAGTACGGTACGGCCAGAAACTGAAATCGCTTTAGCACAGGATGTGCGCGGGAAGGGCGCCCATTTCGTGGAGTGTCCGGTCGGCGGGACCGTGGGTCCTGCGCGTCAGGGCAAACTGATCGGATTGATGGGTGGCGAAAGCGCCGATATTGAACGCGCAAAACCAGTTCTTCAGCAACTTTGCCGTCGGATCGAACATATCGGTCCGGTCGGAAACGGCGCCATCATGAAATTTGCGATCAATCTGCCATTGATGACCTATTGGCAGTCCCTGGGCGAAGCGCTCGCTCTGTGCCGTCCATTGGGTTTTCCCTCTGACCGACTTATGGATCTTTTTGCTGACAGCTCCGGGGGCACAAACGCGCTAAAAGTGCGTGCTCCAGCGATTGTCGCCATGCTCAATGGACGCGATCCCGGACCCGCGGGTTTTGATATCAACTCCGCACGCAAGGATCTGAACGCAATGCTCGCCGAAGCCGCCTCACGCGGAATCGAACTTCCTTTGGCGGCACGTGCGCTCACCTGCTTCAGCGAGGCGTCGAAAAACGGCATGGGCGGCAAGGACGGAGCGAGTTCTTGCGGTATACTGGTCCGAGCGTAAGGCCAGCTAAATCATGCTTACAGCAGGTCGAAGGTGATGAAATTTTTTTCGTTTTGGCGATCGCTTGCGAGCTTCCGCGTTCGCATTGCCTTGAATCTCAAGGGCATTCAGCCGGAGGTGATCGACATTGATTTGATCAAGGGCGATCAACGCAATGCCGAGTTCCGCCAAATCAATCCGCAGATGTTGCTGCCGGCGATCGTCGACGGGGATCAACCAGTCTTGTTCCAATCACTTGCGATTCTCGAATATCTCGATGAAACCTATCCAGAGCCGCCGCTATTACCGAAAGATCCACGCGCACGCGCGCGTATAAGGGGGCTTGCCAATATTGTCGCTTGTGATGCCCATCCATTGATTGTTCCGCGGGTGCGAAATTTTCTTGAGCAAGAGTTTAAACTCGATGAGAAGCAGCGCCTGACTTGGGTACGTCATTGGTTTGTTGAGGCACTTGAAGCGCTTGAAACTCACCTTGGACGTGATCGCGAGACCGGTCGTTACTGTCACGATAATCAAGTGACAATTGCGGATCTTTGCCTCGTGAGCCATGTGGTTGGCGCAAAGTTGTTTGAGGTCAATATCAAACCATATCCCATCGTCATGCGCATATTTGAGATCTGCATGGCACAGGACGCATTTGCGCGGGCGCATCCGCTGAAGCAGCCGGGGGCGCCTAGTTCCCCCACACACTAACGCCCTTGGTGCATCAGGATTGAATCAACTCTCATCCATTGGTGCGATGACAACATAAAGAAAGGTAGTGACGGTGAACTCTACATTTCTTCGGCTGATGGCAGGCGCCGTATTTGCATTGACGGCGTTTGAAACGCAGGCTGAGGACATCAAGTTGCGGGTCAGCATTTTTCCCAGTGCACAAAATGTACCACTGTTCGTTGCCCAGGATCAGGGATTTTTCAAGAAAAGGGGGCTCGATGTTGAAATCATCTTTACCCCTAATTCACTTGCGCTGCGCAATGGTCTTGTGAACGGTAGTCATCAGATCGCGCAAGCAGCGGTCGACAATGCGGTTGCAATGGTTGAGGTAGCAAAGGCGGACGTCATCATCGCTGCCGGTGGCGGCAATGGCGCCACCAGTTTGATGGTGCGACCGGAGATCAATTCCTTTACTGACCTGCGCGGTAAGACAGCCGTGGTCGATGCACCAGACACCGCTTACGCGCTAGTGATGTACAAAATGTTAGCCCTAAAAGGCATCAAAAAATCCGAGTACAATATTTTGCCGGGCGGTGGATGTCCGCAGCGACTCGATGCCATGCGCAAGGACCCGGTGAACGCATTCTCAATGCTGTACCCGCCCTGTACCGTGCTTGCGGAAAAAGAGGGTTATCGCAATCTTGGGGTCGGCGTCGACGTGGTGGGTCCCTATCAGGCTGATGGCATCTTCGTGATGCGTGATTGGGCGAAGGCAAATGCAGAAACCTTGGTAAAATACCTTCAGAGTCTGATCGAAGGTAATCGATATGCAGTTGACCCGGTAAACCAAATGGCTGCGGTTGCCAGTCTCAGTAAGCATTTAAAGATCGATGCGGACGTTGCTGCAAAATCACTTGCGGTAATAGTTGGTCCAAAAGGCGCGCTCGCCAAGGATGTGCGCTTTGACATGGAAGGTTTTCAAAATGCCTTGAAAATCAGGGCAGAAATCGAAGGCGCGAGCGGTACTCTTGTGCCGGCCAAATATCTCGACCTGTCCTATTACGAGCGAGCGCTTTCGGGCCATTGATCGGTAATTTGCAGAACGCGAAAGCCCAAAGGTTCCCGTCCATGAAGGTTTCAATTCTCGACGACTATCACGATACCCTTCGCACTCTCCGTTGCTTTCAAAAATTGGCAGAACACGAAGTCACCATCTGGAACGATCACGTCCAGGACACCGACGCACTTGTAAAGCGTCTTCGCGATACTGAAGCTCTCGTACTCATCCGGGAACGTACGAAAATCAGCGCACCCTTACTTGAGCGACTGCATAATCTAAAACTGATCAGCCAGCGCAGCGTCTATCCCCATATCGACATTGACGCATGCACGCGGCTCGGCGTGATTGTTTCATCCAATCTGCATGCGGGCGGGCCTTCCTATGCCGCCGCAGAACTGACGTGGGGATTGGTGCTTGCGGCCATGCGCCAGATCCCGCAGCAGATGGCAGCGCTTAAAACCGGAAATTGGCAGATTGGCGTCGGTAACACGCTGCGCAAAAAAACGCTCGGCATTTACGGCTACGGCAGAATTGGCCGTGTCGTCGCCGGCTATGGCAAGGCGTTCGATATGAATCTATTGGTTTGGGCGCGCCCACCCTCGCTTGCGGTCGCGCAGGCCGACGGTTACGCCGTCGCAGCAAGCAAGAAAAGTTTCTTCGAACAATGCGATGTGGTCTCGCTGCACATGCGCTTGGTCGACGCCACGCGTCACATCGTGACGGCTGATGATCTAGCGCACATGAAACCCACCGCATTACTGGTCAATACCAGCCGGGCACCTTTGATTGCGCCGGGCGCTTTGGTGAACGCATTGCGCGCAGGACGCCCCGGGATGGCGGCAGTGGATGTTTTTGAAGAAGAGCCTTTGCGTGACCAGAGCAACCCGCTTCTTAATATGGAAAACGTCGTTTGCACACCGCATATTGGTTATGTGACACGTGATGAATATGAAATTCAGTTCAGCGATATTTTTGACCAGATTACAGCTTACGCAGCGGGCGCACCGATCAATGTGGTGAACTCCGAGGTTCTACGGAGTGCTCGCAAAGGTGGCTTGATCTGAGTCAGAAATTCTGTTTCGCACTAAGTCTGAAACCCGTTTAGAATTTACCCATTCTTTATTTGCGACACTTGAATGCGCCGCTGTCTTTCCCTTTATTGAAATTAGAGGAACCGGCAGGAAAAAAGTCATAATTATTGTTGCCCTCCCGTGATCGAGACAATGTCAGACGAAGCACGCCAAATTCCTTGAGGGGACTTTCGCCGGGTCTCGACCTTGGTTCGTGCAATTCTGCGCCACCAGTACCGACTTGGATTTCTAATAGTCCATCATTAGACGGGTTCAAATTACCGTCCATTGGTGTGAAGCGCTGATACCAATGGTCATGGGCGGTTAAAACAATGCTCGCTCGCTGGGCCAACGCCTTCCATAACCTCTCCATATGTGTTTTGCGTTTGAGCTCACCCTCTCGATCCGTGCAACCGCGACAGACCGGATGATGCCACATCGCAATGACACACTTGTTTGTGTCTGCCAATTGAGTGTTAACCCAATTCAACTGGTCTCGGTATCGTTGAACGTAATTTTTCAAATAAAAATAAGGCCATGGGAGGAAAACTTTACGTTCTGAATCGAAAAACGAACTGTCGATCATCAGCAGCCTCCACGGACTGCCTTCTAGATCCTGCCTGTAGTAGCCCGCTGGTGTTTTACCATCCGCTAGACGCGGAACATTCCTAAGCCCGGAACGGTCATCTGCAAATCGTTCGTTGAAATATTTGTAGAGCGTTGTTGGTTCATTGTAGTTCAACGCCCCAATAGACCAGAGGCGAGAAGATTGCGCGCGGTCGTGGTTTCCGACGACGGGTAACGTGCGAGCCTTGAAGCTACCCCAGGTATCTTCGTAACAACGGTTTATGCTCGGATCGATTTGCGGACCGTTCGGGTAACTATTATCGCCCACTGTAAAGACATAGGCGGTTGCGCCGCTGCTATCGGCTTCGCGCAGAATATTTCTAACCAACTCCGCAGTACGGAATGCGTTCGATTTCTCAGGCGGTTGACCTCGACAATCGGCAATGTCACCGGCGCCCACCAATATGATTGGATTAGTCTTGTTTCCTTCAGCACTGTCCGATTGATAAATCAGAGACAGCGAAATCAAGACAATCGCAGCAACTCGGACAAAGATGGTGATTTTCATTTGCAATCTTTGGGTCAGCTTATGGCGAGCCAGAAGTCCTTAAGAATGACGCGGCGCGTTTGCCAACGGTAGTCGAACGTAAAACCCGGCCAGATCGACACGTTTTGCCCGTTCTCATCCTGGTACCAACTGCGGCATCCGCCCGATTGCCAGACGGTCGGTTGCAACTGCTCTTGGATCCGTTTGAAAAAACTTGTTTGTGCTTCACGCTTCACCTCGATGACATCGAGGCCTTTCCGTTGCATGAGGCGCAAGCAACGCATGATGTAATTAACTTGCGCCTCAATCATGATCACAACTGAGTTGTGACCAAGACCGGTATTGGGCCCAAGCAGCATGAAAAGATTGGGGAAACCGCTGACGCAGATGCCGTAGTAGCTCGGAACTTCCTTTTGCCAGGCGTGCTTAAGGGTCAACCCGCCACGACCGGTAATGGAAAGATTTCTGAGGGAATCGGTCACGGCGAACCCGGTGCCATAAATTAAGACATCAATGGTGTGCCGACGGTTATCTGCTGTAACAATTTCGTTTCCGGAGATTTCAGAAATTCCTTCGGTAACAAGCTCGACATTTGGCCGCGTAAGAGTCGGGTAGAAGTCATTTGATATCAAAATGCGCTTGCATCCCATGCGATAGAAAGGGGTTAACTTCGCCCGTAATTTTGGATCGCCAATTTGGCGTGCGAGGTGTCTTCGCGAAATTGCTTCTGCCTTGCGAAGCAGCTTTGTATGACCGTTCAACGCAAGCGCTCTCAACTCATAGAACCAGTAAAGGAAAGCGCGGAAGGCCAGACGGTAACCGGGCAGAAAGCGAAAGAACATTTGCTCTGTCTTGCCGATCACGCGGTCCAATTTTGGCATGACCCACGGCGGTGTTCGCTGGAACACGTAAAGTTTTCCAGCCTTTGGAGCGATTTCAGGGATGAACTGAGCGGCGCTGGCACCCGTACCGACGACGGCGACGCGCTTTCCGGCCAAATCAACGTCAGCTCTCCATTCGGCGGAGTGGAAGACGTCTCCTTTGAAGGTCTCGATCCCAGAAATTTTTGGATAAGCCGGCACATGCAATGCACCGATTGCCGAAACAAGAATACGCGCGGTGATTGTCAGTTCCCGTGCTTGTAATTACGCGCCAGCAAGCATTCGCCTCATCCCACTCGGCGCTGCGCATTTCGGTGTTGAAACGGATGCGGGGTTGCAGTTCATAGGCGTTCGCGAGATCGCGCAAATAATTAAGTAACTCCGGCTGAGTCGGATACATCCGGGTCCAGTCGGACCGCGGCGCGAAGGAGAGGGAATAAAGATGAGACGGAATATCGCAGGCGCAGCCCGGATAACGGTTGTCACGCCAGGTGCCTCCAACTTCAGAGCCTTTTTCGATGATCAGAAATGAGTCTTGATGGGCCTGACGAAGACGAGCGGCGAGGCAAAGTCCGCTAAACCCGCTGCCAACGATCAGGACGTCGATGTCGGGTTGAAATCCATGGGTTGGCAAATCAGCTGTGCGCGGCGGCATGTTTTGGTCATCATCCTCGTGCGTAGCAATCAGTTTACGGATAATTGTACCATAACAAAATGAACGGGTGTCATCGAATCATGCGTGCAGTGTTTAATCTTCAGCGGGTGCGATTGCGATTACCGCTGAACTCGTTGTCGGCAACAGATAATTCGCTAGAGGAGAAATAATTGGAAGCGGTCAGTAGCTAACGGCCAGCTTTACGCGAAACTGTGCTCGCGAAAAATTGTCGAGATCAAGTCTTTGGTATGGACTGCCAACAGCGTGCCCCGCGATCTGCGGCTGATATGTCGTGTTGAATGCAATCTTATCAGTGATTTTCCACAACATGGTTGGACCCAGGTAAAACGCGTTCCCTAAATTGTGTGCCGGTCGCACACCATCAAAGGCCGAGAGCAAGCGTCCCTCAACGCCGAAAAATAGGTTCGCATTGGCCTGATAGGTAACAGCATTCGACAGCAGCGTTGACGAAGATCCAATCCAACCCTGCATGCCAGTCGGATCCTGCGCAATTTGTGGCACCCAGATCGCGTTTGCTGCCCAGAAAAACTTGTCCGGGACGAGAACGGCATCAATAAAAATCTTAAACGCCGCCAGCAACGAGTTGGCTTGTTTCCCGTTTTGATCGATCCGCAACCAGCCAGGCTCAACGGATATGGATATGGCGAATGGGTTGGTAGCGGTTCGTTTGATGAGACGGTACTCTGACTCAAAAGACAGTCCCTCAAATGCGACGGCATGAATATCATCGACCCCAGGAACATTGTGCGCATAATTGTAGGCGCCAAACGCGGCGCCTGCGACCCACCAGCTTTCGGACAGCGTGCGACCGAAACCGTATTTCATATCCAGTGCCATATAGGCACCCTGACGCTTACCTAAGCCGCCACTGTTCTCGTTGACAAAAAATTGATCGCCCGGTTTGCCAATGCCGGTGGGTGACGTAAACCCAAAAATATCGTCGCTAGGAACGTCAAGAGTTTTGCCTTCTCCCAATGCCACACCGGTCAAACCAGCCATGATTAATACGGCCAAAGAAATCGACCTCAAGGAACGGTTCTGGTCAAGAAAATTCTGCACGTTAATAGAGCTCTGAATAGTTGCGCACGATGAGGCTAAATTTCAAACCTGATTCCACCGCCGAAATAGCACCGATGCATTTACGCCGCCAAAGCCAAAGCCGTTTGTCATCGCATAATCGATTTCGCGCTGGCGCGGCTCTACGCCAATCAGGTCGAGATTGCCGGCTGCCGGATCTCGACTTTCGAGATTGAGCGTTGGCGGCAAGATGGCCCGACGGAGCGCCCCGATCGCAAAGATCGCACCCGCCGCGCCCGCTGCGCCGAGCATATGACCAGTCGTCGACTTCGTCGACGAGACTGCGACCCGCGAGTTGTCGCCGAACAAACTGCGGATAGCTAATAGCTCGGCTGCATCGCCCAGCGGCGTAGAGGTGGCATGCGCGTTGATGTATCCGACGTCATCGGGCCCGATCCTCGCCGTCCGGATCGCCAATTCCATACAGCGCTGTAAACCCTCCCCATCAGGCGGCGCCGCAGTAATGTGAAATGCATCTGACGTGGTGCCATAGCCGACCAGCTCGGCGAGCGGCTCGGCCCCGCGGGCAACGGCATGATCAAGCGCCTCGATCACCAACGCGCTGGCGCCCTCGCTCATTACGAATCCGTCTCTTTCGGTATCGAATGGTCGGGAGGCGCGCGCCGGCGTGTCGTTGAAATGAGTAGACAGCGCATGCGCCGCGGCAAAACTGCCGAGACTCACGCGCTCGATGCAGGACTCGGCACCGCCACAGACCGCGATGTCGGCTTCGCCGGCGCGAATCAACCGTGCCGCATCACCGATCGCCTGGAGGCTCGCCGCGCAGGCGGTTACCGGCGCGCCGATCGGCCCACGAAAGCCATAGCGGATCGAAATCTGTCCACTCGCGAGATTCACCAGAAATGCCGGAACGGTGAAGGGCGACAGTTTGCGCACGCCGCGACTATCGGTGGTCCGCGTGGCTTGCATCATGGTGGCAAAGCCGCCCATTCCGGACGCCATCAGCGTTGCCGAACGCTCGCGCTCGTGGTCAGTCGTAGGACGCCAGCCCGCTTGCGCGATGGCCTCACTGGCGGCGGCGATAGCGAACTGGATGAAACGATCCATCCGTCTTTGGTCTTTTACGGTAACCGTCAGTGTCGAATCGAAGCCGGCTTCGGGGTCGTCGGCCTTGTTCGGAACGACGCCGGCGATTTTCGCCGCCACGTCGGCGACAAGCGAATCGGGCAGCCTGCGCACGCCGGACTTACCGGCAATTAGACGGTCCCATACGCGGTCCACCCCACATCCCAGCGGTGACACCAAACCGCAGCCCGTCACGACAATCCGTTGCATTTTGCTCCTAGTTGCTGCTTACGCGAGTTTCTCAAGCCATTCTTGCGAAGCCGCGATTACGCTCGTGTCTCTTGCCGGGCGAGTGCGCGCTCATCATTAAGCATGTAATCACGCAACACGGGTACATCGTCACGCTGCTCTGAGAGAAGTAGCTGAAACACCATGTTGGAGCCATGGAGAAAGCCCAGTTCTACCGCGCTGAGATAGAATTCCCACATCCGGGCAAAACGCTCGCCCATCATCGCCACGACGTCATTGCGATGAGCAAGAAATCGGGCACGCCAATTGCGGATTGTCCAGTAATAATGCAGCCGCAACACTTCACAATCGGCGACCCACAGGCCGGTGCGCTCGGTCGAAGCGAGCACCTCCGAGAGCGCTGGTACGTATCCGCCGGGGAAAATATATTTTCGAATGAAGGGCGCAGTGCTGCCAGGCGGTGACATCCGGCCTATGGCATGAATCATGGCAAAACCGCCGGGCACCAGAAGACGCTTGATCGTGCGAAAATAATCATCGAAATACGCAACGCCGACATGTTCCATCATGCCAATGGATACGATGCGGTCGAAGCGTCCTTCAAGCTCGCGGTAATCCTGCTCGACAAAATCGATTTTATCCGTAACATCCGCGGCCTGCGCCCGCGCGCGGGATGCTGCGATCTGCTCAGGCGATACATTGACTGCGGTGACGTGAACGCCGCAAGTTTGCGCAAGATAGATCGCAAGTGCGCCCCATCCCGAACCGATGTCAGCGACCTTCATTCCCGGCGTGAGGCGAAGCTTCGCCGCCACATGGCGCAATTTGTTGATCTGCGCGTTCTCCAGAGACTCTTCAGGAGTGGTGAAATAGGCGCAGGAGTAATTCATCTGCTCGTCAAGCCAAAGCTTATAGAAGGCAGCCGGATGATCATAATGATGGCGCACATTACGCGCCGCGCGTCCGAGCGGATTGGCCTGATGCACTCCGCGCAATGCTCGCCAGATACGGCGCAAAATTTGCTGCAGCGGATGGGCGGCCAAGCCGCGGCGATTAACTGAGAATAACAAGTAAAAGATCATAGATCGTGGAACCGTTTTCGAATGTGAGGCGACCGTCCATATAGGCTTCGGCCGTGGCAAGCTCGGGGTTAAAGAAAAGCGCGCGCTCCACTTTCGCGTCGTGCAGACGGATCTTTACCGATGGGCCATCAGCGGTGCCACCGAAGACATAGGATTTACCATCGTGAGCGAGGACGGTCAGGCGGCCCTTTTCGACAAAGCGCCGAAGAAGTCGTTGTAGGACGAACATTTAAGACTCCACAAGATTGTCAGAACGACCACTCTAATATCTCTGGCCCCCCGGCACCGCCCCTTGTGCTACAGCACGCGATCCGAGTCGAATTCAGCGACAGGCCAAAAATTGTCCCGCAATTGGTCTGAAACGGAAGTTAGCTCCGATGAAACATGGGGGCTGCTTGTCGCACCCAGTGACGTGCTCGCTTAACAAGTGTCTTGACGGGGTGGCGGTGACCTCAGGTACTCGGGAGACGAATTCCAGGCACCGATATTTGAGCGACCAGCTGAGGAAGAATACTTCGTTCCAAATTAGTACGGGCAAACAAACTTCGGGCGGCTCCAGCACATCTGATTGCCCCACTTATCGTAGATGGGAAGTCGCGTCCAATAGCCACCGGGGCAACTCACTGGCTGCGGCCTGTAAGCGCCCGAATAGGCAACATAGCCGGGGTAGGGCCCATAGCGCCAATAAGCGAAACCCCAAGGCGGACCTGCGAAGGCGCTACCGACAACGGCGGCGTCAGCGTCGGTTTCAAGTGCGCACCCGGAAATATTGCGTGCCTGCGCTAAATTTGAGGTGCCGGCGATCCCGACCGCCAATACCGAAACCGCCGCAAGCGTGAAAAAAGCCTTTTTCATTCAAATTCTCCTGCCAGTCTGCTCGCGGTGGCGAGGCCGCCAAAGGATTCTAACAATAGTACTTGATTCGAATTGATCAAACCCGGCCTCGGGCGGGGGTTTTTAGTTGATGGTATCTCTATTGTCTCGCTGACCTAAGATGACTGACGCGCACTGGAAACCATTCGTGACCAAGGAGCGCCAATCGATACGCATAAGAGTGATAAAGGTCTTGAGTGTGAAAATCAAAGGAAGCCAGTAATATGCCCCTTCAGCTGGGGAGGCGACGATGAAAGAATTTGACGTGACATGGGCACGGGTTTTGCGCGTTTGGTGGCTAATTGCGTGGCGTGCCGGACTAGGCGGGACGATAATCGCCTTTGCGCTGGCGTTCTTAATTGGCGAACTCGGAGTACGGCTCGGATTGTCATTTGAAAGGGTCTACCTAGTCGGAACGATAATTGCCTGGCTCGCGGTTCTCGCGTGGGGACTTGTTGTCGTTAGAATGGCGCTTGAAAAGAAATACGGGGAATTTCGGTTGGCGTTAGTATCGAAGCAGTGATTCTTCGCCAATTCGTGGGCTCGCGGCGATGAAGTGCCGATCGGAGCTCATCGCAAAAATTCGATGACGCGCTTAGTGACTTGCTCCGGTTGCTCCTGCTGCACCCAATGTCCTGCACCTTCAATAAAATGACATCCCAGCATCTGGGTGCACGCACTTTTTTGCATGCGCTCTAGACTGCCGGGTACCTGATAAACGCCCCAATCGCTTTTTCCTGCGATAAATATCGACGGCACGTCGATCGTTCGACCGGAAAACAGTTGTAGTTCCGATACGTAGCTGCGTTCGGTAATGCAACGATACCACTGAAGGCCGCCTTGGAAGCCGGTTCGCGTGAATTCGGCGCTAAAGACATTTAATTCATCGTCGGGCAACCAACGGCATGCTGCAATCGCCGCTGACGATGGCATTTCGGATGCAACGGTCTCTGCCATCCCTTTGTGTAACTCCATGATGTAGTAAGTCGGCATTTTGGCAAGTTCACTTGCGGTCCATGAGATCAACGGGAATGGCTTGTTTTGAGTCCAGTCGGCACTTTTGTAATGAAAATATGCGCGCAGAAAATTATGCACACCCTGCGGACAATTGCGCATATCAGCATTCGCTTGTCGGCTTGAGTAGTACCACTGGTAGTGCTTTCGCGGCGGAACTAGCTTTGCCAGCGCGTCATGTATCGCGCTCAACGCGTCCGGATCGGGTTTAGTTGAATGCCTGACTGTATTGAACGGCAATTCTGGCGGGCCGCTGAAGGGAGCGCTCATCAGCACGAGGGACCGAAATACGTCCGGTCGTATTAGCGCGCACCAAGCGGCGACGGGAGCGCCGAAATCATGACCGACAACTGCTGCTAGCGATCGATAGCCGAGTGCTGACACCAGCCCCAATGCATCTCTGACGATATTAACGAACCGAAAGGAAGCGAGGTCGCCGTCATAGGCGCCATCCCAGCCTGAGGTCCGCCCATAACCACGCTGATCGGGCGCCACGACGTAAAATCCAGCAGCGGCAAGCGGCAGCATTATTTTGCGCCAAGAGTATGCAAGCTCCGGGAAGCCGTGGAGGAGGAGAACACAAGGACGGCCTTCCTCCTCAAAGCCAGCTTCTAAAATGTGCATTCGGAGCCCGTTAATGTCGTGCACAAACCGGGCGCGTATTCCATTCGGAAGAACCGCAGTTTCCAGCGGGGGTAATTCATTCATGCCCGCATTCCACTATTTGAGAAGGAAATTACCAACTAAGCGATCGGCGTTTGAGATGGGCGGTCAGATCTTACAGGAGAGCTCATTGCATCATGGACTGCAGCTCTTCTGAGGCGTCGCGTAGGCGGCGTGCCAGTTGCTGGGCGATATTGACCAACATGGCCTGACCGATGCGCGGATGTTCGCGCAAGATCGTGTGCAAACCCGATTCCGTTAGCATATAGGCTTCGACATCCTCATCGGCAACAACTTCGGCCGAGCGCGGTTTTTTCTCCAATAGTCCCATTTCGCCAACCGAACAGCCGGGCCCAAGACTGGCCAGCCGCCGGTCCGAATGCATGCCCGCCACCCGTACACTGACGCTGCCACGCTTCAGGATCCACATACAGTCTGGCGCATCACCGGCCCGACAAAGCGCGGCACCCGCTGGATAATGGATCACTTGGAGATAGCCCATCAGGATGTTGATGTCTTCGCTCGTCATCTGCTGGGTCAGGTCGGCCTCATTCAGCGCTAGCTCAAGGAGTGATCGTTCCTGCACCTGCGCGCGAATAATTGTCTCCTCTGCCCATTCCATTGCTGTATCGCGATCTGGAAACAAAATATGCTCACGTTTGCCGAGTGCAAACCGGACTGCCTGAGAAAACTTCGGGTTCACACTACAGGCAACGAGATTCTTTTGATTTTCCGCAAATCGCCGCGCCAACTGCTGTAAGACAGCAATGCCAGATGTATCAACATCACCAATCCGGCGCATATCGAGTATGACAATATCGACAACCTTTTGTAGCTCACGCAACTCGGCCGCGAGATCGTCGGCATTGCCAAAGAACATAATGCCTTGCAGCTCCAGTATTGAAATTCGTCTCCCGCGGCGGAGCAAAATCTCGCGATGCGGCAGTGAGCGGATACGTTTGGAGTGGATGTGTTCGGCGCTAAGGCGTGCCGCAATGACAGGCTTACTCATCTGTGCGATGAAAATCAGACACGACAATGCGACCCCGACAGCGGCACCGATGACGGGTGCGCCGAGCACAGTCGCTGAAACAACTGACAAAACGACCACAAGATTAAGGCGAGCACGGGTGCGGTCATCGCTTTTCGGTGTCATCGCCTCCCGTAGTGTTTGCAGAGCCCAGCGATCAAACAACCGCAAAGAAATAACCATTAGAATGGCGGCAAGGACGACAACAGGTAGCGAGAAAATGATTTCTGGGATGAGTAGTGTAGCGAGAAGCAGCACCAGAGCTGCGGCAATAGTCGACAGTCGGCTACGCCCACCTGCGCGATAGTTAGCGGTCGTTAAACTGATCGAAGTAGAGACGACGATTCCACCAGCAAAAGCCGACACCAAATTTGCAATTCCCTGACCTGTTACGTCGCGGCGCGGTGTAACTTCTATATCGGCGAGTTGCTGGGCCGTGCGAAGCGCAAAAAATGTATCGAGTGTTCCCAGTAGAGCTAAGGTGAGAGAACCGAATAGCACAAGCTTCAAGGCACTAAAATCGCTCGCTAACTTTTCGAGGGCGTTAGGTCAATTGGCGAAATAGCCCAAATCGAGCTGACCGAAACTGCCCCAATTGTTGGTCCAAGATCGACATCAACAGACCAACGATGGATCGTATGAAACACAAGAAAGCCCAAGACTAGGCCAATGAGTAAATTCGGTAGGCGTGGAAAGTTTCTTTCCAGCAACAACATCGCCGCGACCAACCCAAATCCAAAAATCGAAATGTACAGATGCGGCCAATTAAGCGCGACGATAGTCGATCGCAACTTCGTTGAGGGCTCGTCCGCCGGACAAGATCGACAATTGCTTCAACATCATAAGCAACCCCACGCCGGTCACGAAACCAGCGAGCACCGGATAGGGCGTAAATTTAATTATTCGTGATAAACCTGTGGCGGCGAAGAAAATCTGCCAGGCACCAACCAGAAGCGCCAATACGGGTAGAACTCCAATCGTCGCTGCCACATCACCATGCCAGTTTGTCGCGAGCGCCGCGACCGAACTTGCCTGCACCAGCCCAATCGTCGTGGTAGGATTGCTGGCGATAAAGCTTGATTGGCGGGATAAGGCAGCAGTGATTCCCCCAGCGACTGCGCACAGTAAGCCAGCAACAGCGCCGTGGGCAGCTTGTTCGGCTCCGAGCGGAGAATAGGCCAGCACGCCGGCCGAAACGCAAAGTGGCAAGGCGAGACACGCGACCGTAACTCCTGCACCCAATTCACGCAGAACATCTGACTTCGGTAATCTGCGCCATGCAGGCACCTCGTCAGCGACGTGCTCCTTTTTCGTTTGCATCCCAGCCACAAGCACCAGTCACTCGTTGATTCATCAAGTTAACTCGTGCCCCATACACAAGCCACCGACAAGTAGTCGCATAGACTTTGACATTCGGGTCGCAAGCGGTAGTTGATTTCGATGGCATCCTTGCTCGGTCAGAGCCAAATTTGGCGATGGCATCAAGATGTCGCGCGAATTGGTTGCCGAGCGTCTATGGGTATAGCCGCTTCAGCTCGGCAACCGCACCGCTATATTCAATGAAATTCTTTGGGCAGCTACCGGCCGCAATCTGCAAGGCAAATTTTGCATCGGCTTTGTTGCCGTGCAGCAAGTGCCATTCGGCGATATAGAACTCTGCCTCGCATTTTTCCTCGGCCTTCGCGGCCGCAGTCCGCAATTCCTCCGAGCGAGCGTCGTCCGAGATAGAAATCGATTACAGGCGAGGGCCATTCCTTGGTCTTCAGTTGGGCTGCCTTGGTCGCCAGCTCTGCTGTGCCGTCTTGTCCCATGCGGGCGAGAGAGAGAAAGCGTAACAGCATCGGATATGCATCATCTGCCAGATCGTTCGCACGCAGCAAATCGTCCGCTGCGGCGCTAAAGTCGCCCATGTAAAAGTAGACATAGCCGCGGTTCGTATAGGAAGCGATTCGTTTTGGATCGAGCCGGATCACATCGGTGAAGTCGGCGATAGCACGGTCGAGGTCGCCCTTGTCACGCCAGGCGAGACCGCGACTGAAATAGGTCGTGGCATCTTTTGGATCGAGCCGGATCGTCTCATTGTAATCGGCGATGGCACGGTCGTAGTCACCCTTCTTCCAGTAGGCGAGACCGCGACCGTAGATGGTGGTGGCATCTTTCGGATCGAGCCGGATCGCCTCATTGTAATCAGCGATGGCGCGATCGTAATCGCCCTTGTTGTACGAGGCGAGGCCGCGGATGGAGAAGGCCTTGGCGCTTTTCGGATCGAGTCGGATCGCCTCGTTGTAATCGGCGAAGGCGCGCTCGTGCTCGCCCTTGTCGCGCCAAGCATTGCCTCGGCTCCGGTACGAGGTGACATCTTTAGGGTCTAGACGGATCGCCTCAGTGTAATCGGCGATAGCACGCTCGTAGTCGTTCTTCTTCCAGTAGGCGAAGCCGCGGTTGTAATAGGCGAGCGCATATTTCGGATCAAGTCGGATCGCCTCCGTATAATCGGCGATGGCGCGAACATGATCGCCCTGGTCGTGCCAGGCATTGCCGCGGTTATTGTAGGCCGCGGCGTGTTTGGGATCGAGTCGGATTGCCTCATTGTAATCGGCGAAAGCGCGATTGTATTCGCCCTTCTTCCAATAAGCGAAGCCACGGTTGTTGTAGGCTTCGGCATATTTCGCGTCGAGCCCGATGGCCTCATTGTAATCGGCAATTGCGCGGTCGTAGTCACCCTTGCGGTCCCAAGCGAGGCCGCGGGCGCTGAGGGCATCGGCGGCTTTGGGACCGAGACCGAAGGCCTCATTGTAATCTCCGATGGCGCGGTCGTAGTCGTTCTTGTCGTAATACGCCGCACCACGGTTGTAGAAGGCGTTGGCGTATTTGGGGTTGAGCTGGATCGCCTGATCGTAGTCGGCAATGGCGCGGTCATAGTCACCCTTGGCACGATAAGCGATGCCGCGATTATAGAAGGCAACGGCGAGCATGCTCTGCGGTATCATGCCTGATTGGATCAGAGCGGTGCAGCCGCTGATTTGAAGGTCGGGCGACGCCTTCTCCTTGTTTACGCACCAGGTCGCATTCTGAGAATTCTGCGGTTGCTGTGCCGCAACCGGCGCCAACAGTACGGCTGCGAGCAGAATAATCGCATAACCAATCGCACCCGATCGTTCTCGCATATTCCCTTCCTGCATTACCGATCCAAAACCTAAAAAATTAGCCAAATAATGTTTGTTTGCGACGGTCTCTAAACGGCACGATTTTCGGTAATTTGTTTCGGCCATTGAATGTCTGTTGTGTATGAAAACGTAAATACAACCAACAATTCGTAGCTAAGCCAGGATCATACATGTCGATTTAACACATCTAAGATCATTGTAAGGCAACGCTAAACCCAGACGAACCGTGCTAATTTCTTTGGTGTTCTTAGCAAGGTGGACACATAATCCAACGGGGTCGAGCAGTATCTTTTTTGATGGTGGGCATCGAACTTCCGAAGCGTAAAACTGTTAGTGTGTTTTTCTGAAGCGATTAGTTTTTGATCAATGGGGGAAATCCATGGGTTTTACCGAAGGGCTTGTTTTGATTGCAGTTTCTATCCTAATGATATGGCTTGCCCGGGCGAAAAATAACGAGCCGCGTTTTGGATTTTTGAGGGTTTGGATTTTATTTGTGGGTTATTCCATGACGTGCCTCACTCTTTTTACGCTTGGTGTGGCATTTTTGGTGATCAATTGGCCGCTGTAAATTCGGCATGCAGTTGCATTTTTATACGCCATTCAAATTAAGAAACCTCATTCATCATTTTTTTTTGCAAAAAAAAGCGTTATCGGAAATAACTGTATTGTCACTGCGCTTATAATCTGTGACTTGGTCTATGAAGCGGCTGGGGTTGTTATATTGTAGTTAGCGAGCCGGTTTAGCGTCGGAGCGTTTGGCCGAACCAATATAGATCTAGGGCGTCCCTAATTATGAAAATTACGACTGGACGGCCGCCAACATTAGCGCTGGGGGGCATGGTCGCGTGTCCGCATAGCCTCGCCTCACTTGCCGGCATTGAGATCCTGCGCGCAGGTGGTTCTGCAATCGACGCGGCCATTGCTGCGAGTGCTACGCTCTCGGTCATCTATCCACATATGACGAGCATCGGAGGTGATGCGTTCTGGCTGATATACGACGCGCGAGCTGACACCGTTCGGCATCTGAGTGGCGGCGGTAAGGCGGCAAGAACGGCAAACATCAAATGGTTTGCCGACCGCGGTTTGACTGAAATTCCTTATCGCGGAACTATTCCGGCCACCCTGACCGTCCCCGGCGCAGTCGCAAGTTGGTGTGAGGCGCACCGGACCTACGGCAGGCTGTCACTGAAGCGTTGCCTGGATGCCGCAATCGATTATGCCAAACATGGTTTCCCGATTACCGAGCGGCTGGCTTCCTGGATTCAGCTGAGTAGCGAGGACTTGCAGCGAAATCCGGAAGCGGCCGCAATTTTCCTCGCCGCCGGTCCGCAGCCGAAGCTGGGATCTGTTCTGAAAAATCCTGACCTCGCACGCACTCTCCATGCGCTGGCTACCGATGGCGCCGCAGGTTTCTACGACGGTGAAGTCGCCGATGAATTCGCTCGCTTTTCCCAGGCAAACCACGGATTCTTTGATCGCGACGATCTGAAAAATCAGCACGCCGAATGGTCAGAGCCTATTAGTGCGACGTATCGTGATGTCACAATCTTCGAAACGCCCGCTCCGACGCAAGGCTTCACTGTCTTACAAATGCTGAAGCTATTGGAACCCTATGAATTGTCGCGCAGGCCATTCCTGGGCCCCGATCACATTCATCTTATGATTCAGGCCAAACAATTAGCATATCATGACCGCGATCGCTGGCTCGGCGATCCAAAATTTTGCGATGTGCCGATTAAGCATCTCCTTTCCGATAGCTATCTTGCGGAGCGCCGCACATTGATCGATCTCAATAGAGCTCTGCCTTGGGATCAGGTGCCGTCCTATGGGAGTCTCTCGGGCGATACGATCTATATCGCTACAATTGATCAGGATGGAAACGCCGCTTCGCTCAACCAAAGTTTGTATTGGGGCTTTGGTTCGGCCGCAGTGGCGGGACGTACGGGCGTTGTATTACAAAATCGCGCTGCATATTTCTCGCTCGATCCACTCAGTCCGAACAAACTTGAACCGGGCAAAATACCGTTGCACACATTAATTGCCTCGCTCGCATTTCGCGACGGCAAACTTTGGGGTGTCATTGGCGGCATGGGCGCAGATGGCCAGCCACAAATTCATCTGCAGACCTACGTGTCGCTCATCGATTACGGTCACAATATTCAAGAAGCACTCGAAACGCCGCGCTTCCTCTCCGGCCGTTTTGCACTTGGTGAGGCGCGCGACACGTTGCACGTCGAGGCTCGTTTTCCAGAGCAAACCATTGTCGAATTGGGCCGCCGCGGACACCGGCTTGAGCGTTGGGGAGATTGGAATGAATTGGCTGGCCACGCGCACGGGATCTTGATTGCGCCAGATGGCGGCGTTCGCGCCGGCGGCGCCGACCCTCGCAGTGACGGGGTCGCTCTTGGATATTGATTGCTCTCAGAAAGACTGCGTATCGCAGCTTTAATAAAATCATTATCTCTCAGGCGCGTTTAAGGCACGGGAGCCAGAACGCGACGGTTCACAGACGCATACTAATATGTTCAGTTGTCTTCGTTGGTCTTATCTGCGGGTGAGGACGGATAGCTGATTATGATTCCACAGCTCAAACACTCGTGTCGGTCAGCATGCGACAGTTCAGGATTTGATTTCGATCCAACCATCGCAACGCGACAACGCGGGCAATATTTCAAAAGTACTTTCGCAATCGACGTCATCTTTATATTATTGACGGATATATTTCCGAGGTGTTGACCCAAATCAATGCTGTGAACAGCTCAGTTTCTTGCGAATTGAATAGGGTTCGTCGCAACCAGTTGAATTACCTTGCGTTTTGTCGATCTGCAGTGGATCTCAAGATTCCGCAGCATAAAAAAAGGGCTCCAGCTTAATTAAGCGGAGCCGTTTTTTACACCAGTTCAGTTGAACGTTTTATTAGAGAGCGTTCGAAACCGACGTAAAGGTTGAGTTGAGGCTCGTGCCGATCGACTGTACCGCCGCAATAATTGCGATGGAAATACACGCCGCGATCAGGCCGTATTCGATAGCGGTGGCGCCGCTTTCATCGTGAATAAAATTACGAAAGATAGGCATTTCAGGGCTCCGTGTGGGACGGTGGATTCCGACCGCCCCTTAATACCTGCGGCGCATTGAGGTTTTGCGTATGAATTCACTACAATTTTACGAAATCTTACACATGTCCCCATCGGATTTGCGCAATTTATTCGCAATTACCTGCTCTTGGCTCACCTATGTCGCCCCTCAATAGTGGGATTTATCCATTTGCTGTTGAGGGATCGAGGGCACAGCGATGATGCGGCGAGACTTGCTTTGATCGTATCGTGGACTGAAACTCTTTTGCAACCAAACTTTCGGAGAGATCACTGTTTACGAATTCTTTGTTTCGACTTCTAGCGTGCTTGGTCGGCTGTCTTGGCATCGGGTATCTTGCTTCGCTCGCAACAGCACCGGAAATTCCAACGTGGTATGCGGCGCTCCGCAAGCCATGGTGGACTCCACCCAACATAGCCTTCCCGATCGTATGGACTCTCCTCTACGGCATGATGGCGATCGCACTCTGGCGGCTTTCGAACGCGCCACCCAGCGAGTTTCGGAGGCAAGCCGTTAATCTATTTTTGCTGCAACTCGCGTTGAATGCCATATGGTCCCCAATATTTTTTTCGCTGCACGCGATCGAAGTAGCCTTGGTTGTCATCACCCTATTGCTGCTTGCGATTGCCGCTACCATGCGTTCAGCGTTCAAGTCAGATCGGCTCGCAGCCTGGCTGCTTGCGCCCTATCTCGTGTGGGTTTGCTATGCAACGACGCTAAATGCCGGCATTCTCTGGCTTAACCGAGCTTGATCGATGATCCGCTCGTAACCGTAACAGAAAGAGTTTCTGTGAGATTGTTTTCGAGTCCATTTTCGGATTTGCGTTAAGCTGAAAGCAGCGGTGTTAAACTTTATCCGCAAAAATATTTTGCGACAGCTAATGGATTGATCCCATGCAAAAAGATTATCGATGGTTTGGCGTTGAGCCGCGTCTCGTAGTGGCGATTGGCGTGATCGCAATCCAATGGGCAAGAATTGAGTGGACGCTGCAGAAAATTGCGATCGGCATTCTTGGTTCGGACGTCTCCAAGAGCATTGCGCTCGTCGGAAATCTCGGATTCCGCGCGCTTGAGCAGTATCTGTCCGCCTTAATTCACGCAGCGCCGACGCATGGCCCCGAATTTGTCCGTGATTTGTCGACGTTACTCGGAGAATCTCGCCGGCTTTATGGAATTGCAAGCTCACTGATGGGGAATACCTGGCCTGACGCCTTGAGCGAGCGCGAATACATCGGACAAAGCGTCACACTAAAGGGAAGTAAAGTTGTTTTTGAGGAGATCTGGACGGAAAAGCAGATCAATCTCGTTGTTGAAGAACTGCTCGACCTCGCGGATGCACTGCGAGCGCTCGGCAAACGATACCAACTGTTTGGTTCATTTGAGGCTTGGAAAAAAGAGCAAATTTCCAAAAAAGAAGGTGCGGAGCGCTTGCTGGCGCGGACTTCAATGTCGAGCCCTGCGCTCATTGAAATTCTAAAACGGCTTAAAGGTGAGATGAATGAGTGGGTAGCTCCGGCGCCGCATACGGGCCGGAGAGAAGGCCATTAGGACGGCAGAAATCACGCTCTGATTCGCGATCCGAGGGCAGAATGTACCAGGAACTAACTTTCGGAGTTATCCCAAACATTGCCAACACGGACTGTCCATTGGGAGCAGCCGCTACGAAGCCCAGAAATTGCAATGAATTCATTCGTTCAGTGCATATTTTCACGGTCTCACATTTTTAATAAATTCAAGGATCGGCGACAGGACTTCGTGTATGTTGCAGCGCATGGATAAGCTCGAGCCCTTTTGGAAAAAGCCGCTTTCGACTATGTCGCGGGCTGAGTGGGAATCACTGTGCGATGGTTGCGGACGCTGTTGCCTCATCAAACTCGAAGACCAAGATAGCGGAAAGATCTATTACACGGACATCGTTTGCCGCTTGTTCGACTGCGTGGCTTGCCGTTGCACCGACTATGCCAACCGCATGAAACGTGTCCGCGATTGTCTGCATCTTACTTCGAAGCGTGCCGCTGAATTTGCATGGCTGCCGCGCTCCTGCGCCTATCGTCGACTGGCGGAGGGGCGCGGACTGGCGTGGTGGCATCCGCTTCGTTCTGGAAGGTCAGAAACCGTCGTTGCAGCGGGGGTTTCTGTCAAAGGCCGCATCTTGGCACGCGAGCGTGACCTGCCGATCAGCGAATATCCGGCTCATATTGTGGATTGGCCGGCAGAAGAGCCAACTCGGGTAACCAATCTTGCAAACACGACGCACATTCAGCGCAGACGCCCCCAATATCGACAAAGCTCGAACAAGCGAAAGATGCCAATCCCAATCTAGCTCCCAAAAGAAAAAGGCCCGGTCGATGACCGGGCCCTAGGGGTGAGTCAGCGATTACTCGCCGCCGCCGCCCCCTCCGCCGCCAGCTCCGCCACCATTGGCACCTTGGTCGAGAACGTCCCAAGTGCGATCTTGCGGATAGCGTGGATTGCTATCGGCCCGCGACGGCAGAACGGCAAAAAGCGTCAGGCAAGTAGCAATAGTGAAAAGCATGATTTTTTTCATGGACTCGATCTCTTTCTCTTTCTGTTTCGGGGAGCGTTTCCAACACGGAAGCGCGCGACGAGGAGTGCCATTGATTGTTTGTGGTTCGGTTTTGATCAAAGGTAAAATTTTCAAAAGATTTGTTAAGAATGTTCGCAGTCTTCAGCTAAAGCTTCCGAAATTTTCCCATCGTAAAGAAAATTAATTGGATGTATCACGCTAATCTCCTAAGGGGTACGGCCTTCCGGCCGGGAATGAAGACTTAAGTCGGAAAGAACATTCTTCCGCAAAATGTGCGACATTACCATTCACGCGATAAAAAACTTGAAATCAATTTAGTGGTTTTGTTTTCCCGTGTGTGGATTGGTGAGACAGACACTGGTCAAAACAATTTAATTAACAATTGTCCAAAGTTTTTCACCCTATTAACCTAGTCGCGAATTTGGGCGCCGAGCGATCGCACGGTTGAAACGATCCAATTGCGTTGCAGCCCCGTGAGCGTTGCGCCGGTGACCGAACCGCAATTTCGGCCAGCTGGTGTATTGATCCAGCCAATTACGCCAGCAAGTACACCTTCGCGAAAGATGGGGCCACCCGAGTCGCCAGTACAGGCGCCAACTGAGCTGCCACTGCTGCTCGACAACCTTACCATGATGCCGCCGGTTGTTCCAATGGCAGGCAACGCCACACTTCGTAACTTTCCGAGAGTGGTTTCGTCGCCATCGACCGCAAAGCCGAATCCGGCAAGGACAAACACATCTCCGACTTTTGGCAGCGACGCGTCGGTTGAAATTTTCGCGAATTGATATCGTGCAGGTAGCGACTCGGCGAGTTTTAGGATCGCCATATCGGGGGAGGGCTTTCGCGTTTCAAACTGTTTCGGGTCGAAATGCGGATGCAGTACAACTTTTGAGATGGCAATTACGCGCGACGACCCGCCGTCTTGTAGGTTCACCGAATAATTTGCCGCTGGCTGTACGCAATGGCCGGCCGTAATGATCAGATCAAGGGCAAGGACTGTGCCGGTGCAATAGGAACCGCGGGTGGATACAATAAAGACAGTGCGAGCGGCTAATTCGGACGGACCTTCAACACCGCCATTGATCGCAAATGCCGGACGAGTAATCCCAGTCACCAAGAGAAATACACTTAGAAACGATCGCAGTATTGATTTGATCGCGGGATTTTTTTCAACCATCTGGTATCCGTTTTGCGAACTTGGTTCCAATGTGCGGCACGAGATTTGGTTTTGGGGTGTGAACATCTTCAGTCGTTTGGACCCAGGCGATTGAGGCGCGCGAGGGACGATCTAACCATTGAAGCGCTACGCCACCTTGTTAACTAAACATTCTAGGAATCGGGATGTAGAAGAACAATCCGCCCCCAAAACCTTGTTTTTGCGCGCGTTATCCAAATTCTGAATTTGTCTTGATTTCCCCCTATCGGAGTGCACTGGCTATCGTCGAAATGCGATACAGCCCGTAGGCACAAGGGAGCAAACTGACCAAATGCGCCTTCTGGTCGTCGAAGACGATCCCGATCTTAATCGTCAATTATGCACTGCGCTGACGGATGCGGGTTACGCTGTCGATCGCGCTTTTGACGGCGAGGAGGGCCATTATCTCGGCGAGAGCGAACCATATGACGCGATTGTGCTCGATCTCGGTCTTCCAAAAATGGACGGGATTTCCGTGCTCGAGTCATGGCGACGAGCCGGCAGAAAAATGCCCGTAATTGTCCTAACAGCGCGCGATCGCTGGTCCGAGAAAGTGCAAGGATTTGATGTCGGCGCTGATGATTACGTCGCAAAACCATTCCATATGGAAGAAGTGCTCGCCCGGCTTCGCGCTCTATTGCGTCGAGCAAGTGGTCACGCCACAAGCGAACTCAGCTGTGGTCCGATCCGGCTCGATACTCGATCCGGCCGCGTTTCGGTCGACGGCAATCCCGTTCGGTTAACCTCCCACGAATACCGTCTTCTCGCTTATCTCATGCATCATATGGGACGAGTCGTTTCTCGTACCGAACTCGTTGAGCATCTTTACGACCAGGATTTTGATCGCGACTCGAACACGATAGAAGTGTTTGTCGGTCGATTGCGAAAGAAGCTCGGCGTTGATTTGATCCAGACCGTTCGCGGTCTCGGTTATCTCTTAAATCCTCCAGCGAATGCACGCTAGTTCACTCGCGCGGCGACTTTTTATCACGGCCACCATCGTGAGCGTCGTGATTCTCGTAATCGTCGGCTTATTGCTTTCGACACTCTACCGCACTTCGGTCGAACGATCGTTTGACCGGCGGTTGGCTGTTTATCTCAAGACGATTGTCGCCGATGTGGCATCCGCGACGAAAGATAGTTTGCCAGAACCCGCAGCCCTCGGCGACCCCCTTTTTGAACAACCTCTGTCGGGTTGGTACTGGCAAATCAGCCGAATAAGTGGAGACAAACTTGAAACGAAAAGCTCACATTCCACCCCTGCTAGCGGCTTGCCAGCGCTGATGGACGCAAAAACAGCCGAGAATCTCGGCGGGTATCGTGAAGGTTATGTAAATGGGCCCGACGGACAACGTCTCCGTATTGTCGAACGAATCTTAGATCTGGGAGACGATGGCCGTTACTTGGTGGCTGTCGCTGGTGATTCTCTCGAGATTGAAGATGACAGCGAAGACTTTAATGACGCGCTTTTTGTCACATTTGGTTCTCTTGGCCTTGCCTTCGTGCTCACGGTTTGGTTTCAGGTTCGCTTTGGTTTGCGACCGCTTATACGAATATCGGAGGCGCTTTCGGCGATCCGATCCGGACGAGCCGAACGCCTTGAAGGAAAATTTCCAGAAGAAATCGCGCCGCTTGCGAGTGAGGTCAATGCGCTGCTCGAGTCCAATCGGGAAATTGTTGACCGCGCACGCACGCATGTGGGTAATCTTGCGCATGCTTTAAAAACGCCTCTCTCGGTCTTGCTTAACGAGACGGCAGGTCGCGACGATCCTGTGGCCGCAAAAGTTCGCGAACAAATTGGTTTGATGCGTGAGCAAATCCAGCATCACTTGGAAAGAGCAAGGCTAGCGGCTCGCGTTGCAGTGGTTGGAACTGTCAGCGACGTTTCTCCTGTAGTCGCCGGTCTCGCTCGCACAATGACCAAAATCCATCGTGATCGCGGGCTTGTCATCGAAACGCGTTTGAACGACGAGATGAAGTTTCGCGGTGAGCAGCAAGATCTGGAAGAAATGATGGGAAACCTCGTCGACAATGCCTGTAAATGGGCAAACTCACGTGTGGAAATCGAGGTGTTCTCGGGACCGGCAGAAAACCCCGGGGATCGAGCTTTTTTTCATGTGATGATCGACGACGATGGGCCGGGGCTACCGCTTGAGACGCGCGACCAGCTTCCAATTCGTGGTCGCAAACTTGATGAAAGTAAACCCGGCTCGGGTCTGGGGCTTTCGATCGTGACGGAACTTGCGACTCTCTACGGTGGCAAACTATTGCTGGGAAAGGCCCCGATTGGCGGCTTGCGAGCCGAACTAGTATTGCCTGCAGCCTGAAAGCTCTCGCCCGCTTGAGATTGAGAGCATCACTGCCCTTTCGTGGCTGGCAAAAAGCTCCCATTGCAGGAAATCACCGGCGGATGGGCCGTGTTTTAGCTCCTAAACCCTCTCTTAACATCGACCTATCTACCCTAGCCCCGCCTAGGGCTGAGGGAACGGGGATGACGCGCAACGCTTCGCCAGTCGAGAAGCTGCGAGAATACATTCGGGAAATCACGCCCCAAGCCCGTGCTCTGCTTTTGCGCGAACTTGAACGAGGCGCGATAGACGCGAGCAATTTCCCCGGTTTTGAACTTATCCTTCAAGAATTGCGCGAAGAGCAGCGCAATTCCTCTCATCATAGCGAACGACTTGATAGTCCCGATCGTCGGTTTTTTCAGCTGCTCACTCCGTTCTTGGTAGATGATGAGGTGCCAGACGGCGTGCCGGGACGCATTAATCGCGCGGCCTTAGGAAAAATATGGACCTGGCTTGAGCGCGATTTATTACCTCAGGACATTAAAACCTTTTCCGAAGAAATCCGGTCTGCTCTCGCAATGAATAATATTGCGCGAGCTGATCAAATCACTCGTGAGTTTCAAGCGCGCGCGATTTCAGCGATGGCTAGTTCACTTCAGCAAAATGGATCTGAACCAAAAAACTGGCAAAGGCTTATTTCACAATTAGGCGGCAATAGAAACGTACAAGCGATCAAAGATGTAATAGCGATCGTGCAGGTACGCGATGTACTGGCAGGTGTTTTGCAGCATCTGCCGCAACAAATAAGAAATCTGACGGATACCGAACTGAGCAGGGTACGCGCGCTGTTTCAGCATCAAGCGTTACAGCGAAAAGAAGTGTTTCAATACGCGATTATCCTTTTGTTTTCCCGCCTGGCTATACCCTCTCATCTTCTCCGGCTTGCCGTTTCAGCGGCGAAAACTAACTCTGCCGAAAGAATCCGTGAAACTCCCTATGCATTCGCTGTTGACTTGATTTTTGATGAAATAGCGCGCCTTGCGGCACGGTTGGCCCGCGATTTGTCGGCGAGATCTATTTCGGACGCATGTCTAGGAATAATAAAAATTCATGACTTGGTACACGGTCTGACAACGGAACTCGATATTCCAGCCGAGACGCGCTGGGCAAAAAAACTGACGCAGTTGCGCACCGAAACTTCCAGCCTTTTAAGATCCCATATCGATGGTCTCACGGGCCAGGTACGTAAAATTCTGTGTCCTCGACCGAAAGAGGAAGTTATTGGCAGTGCGGTTATGGATCGCCATCAAGTCGCAATTATCGAAGCCTCACTCGATATTTTGATAGTTTGCCGGATGTGCGCCGATGAGATTGTCCTAAATGAGATAACAACCAGGGTCTCCATCGAACTCGAAACCTGTTTGGACACTGCCATACAGGCGCTTTTAGATTTCCGTGCGCCAAGCATTCCCTTCGGATCGAATTTTTCACCAATCACAAATCGAAGCCGCGGCTCGATTTTCGGCGAAAGTGTTCGGGAAACCCTATTCCGAATTGCTTGCGAAAACTGCCGATATCGCTATGCATCCAGAGCGTCGTCCGGCGCAGGCTTGATCGCCGCGCTGCGGCCCAGATTTTTCTCAATAAGACTTTTGGACGAGCGGATCGCCCCCCATATATTGGCTTCGGTGCGGTCTTTACGACACCGCCTCATGTCCGTTAGGAGGATCCCCAGTGGATCAATCAGAAGGTACAACCCGATGACTCGCCGGCAACGTCGCCTGGCCTTAGTAGGCACTGCGCTCGCGATACTCTCGCTTGCTGCCGCCTTAGCTCTTTCCGCGCTTAGAGATTCGGTTGTGTTTTTCGTGTCGCCGAGCGAATTGATCGCAAAGCAGCCGGTACCGGGAAAACGTTTACGTATCGGAGGACTTGTTAAGGAAGGAAGCATAGTGCGGGAAGGTATATCGGCCCGTTTCGCAATTACGGACGGAAATGCGGACTTACCCGTTGTCTATCAAGGCATTTTGCCCGACCTATTTCGTGAGCAGCAAGGCGTCGTGGCAGAAGGCAAGTTCGATGCAGGGGGCATCTTTCAAGCCGACAATGTCCTTGCGAAGCACGATGAGCGCTACATGCCGCGAGAAGTCGCTGACGCATTGAAAAAGCAAGGACTCTGGAACGAAGGTCAGGGGGCAAAACCGAAATAATTTCCCCAGCCGAGTATTTAACTTTAAATTATTGGCATATGTAGACTTTTGACTGATTTTTCGGCGTTTCTACCTTACGAATTTGTAATTTTTTGGCCAGAGCGCTGTAAGGCGCGACGCCCTATTTCTCTCCGTGAACTTCGAATTCAAATCTCATCACGGAGATCTTTAATGTCCACTCAAGATTCTCAAGAAGCCTGTTCGTCGAAGGGCACCGGTATCATAAAACGCCGCCGCTCGCTTTTGCTTGCGAGCGTGTTCGGTATTGCTGTCTCCGGATTTGCTGCGACCCAGATCATTGTTCCCTTCATTTCAACTCCAGCGATTGCCCAGATTTCGACCGATCGACCGGCAGGTCAGAATTCCTTCGCTGATGTTGTCGAGCGGGTGCGTCCGGCCGTCGTCAGTGTCAAAGTCAAAGTCGACCAACCGCAGACTATGGTTTTCGATGGCGACAGTTTCGGAAACGAAGACCTTCCGCCAAATATGGAACGGTTTTTTAAACGCTTCTTTGGCGATCGTATGCCCGGCGGCGGCAACGGTCCGCGCAGTCGTCGCGTAATGGGCCAGGGGTCTGGCTTCTTTGTATCGGCTGATGGTTATCTGGTGACCAACAATCACGTTGTCGATAAAGCTTCCGAAGTCGACGTCACAACCGACGACGGAAAAACCTTTGTTGCGAAAGTCGTGGGCACAGACCCGAGAACCGATCTTGCGGTTCTTAAAATCGATGGAAAGAAAGATTTTCCATGGGTTAAGCTCGCTGGCGATCTACCGCGAGTTGGCGATTGGGTGCTTGCAGTCGGCAATCCATTCGGGCTTGGCGGTACAGTCACTGCTGGCATTGTTTCAGCACGCGGCCGTGACATTGGTGCCGCAGGTCCCGACGATTTTTTACAGATAGATGCTGCGGTAAATCGTGGAAATTCCGGTGGCCCAACATTTAATCTTGCGGGCGAAGTGATTGGCGTAAATACCGCAATTGTATCGCCGTCGGGTGGCAGTGTGGGTATTGCCTTCGCGATTCCGTCTGAAACCGTGACGCGCGTTGTCGCGTCGTTGAAAGAAACAGGCTCTGTTACCCGTGGTTATCTCGGTGTGAACATTCAACCCATAACACCGGAGATAGCGGAAGGTCTTGGCCTAAAAGAACCGCGCGGCGCGCTCGTTTCCGAAGCACAATCGGATACGCCCGCAGCCAAAGCCGGTGTTCGTGCTGGCGACGCAATCCTTGCCGTTAACGGCGAACCCGTAAAGGATGCACGCGATCTATCTCGCCGCGTTTCTTCTCTGCAGCCCGGTGCCACGGTCAAAATCCTGATTAGCCGGGATGGCAAGGAACGTACAATCGATGTGACGTTGGCCAAACTACCGGATCAGCGTGCGGATCGCTCGACCCCCCGCAATGGTGAGGAGCGGGAAGACCAAGGTACCGACCTGCCTCGTCTTGGGCTCAAGCTCGCTCCAGGCAAGGACGGTGTAGCGGTTGCTGATGTCGATCAATCAGGACCGGCTGCTGAGCGCGGAATCAAGGCCGGTGACGTTATTCTTGAAATCTCAGGAAAGCCTGTAACCAACCCCGCCGAGATACGCGATGCTCTCAGCGCTGCCCGTAAAGAAGGAAAAGGTGTCGTTCTGTTACGCGTCAAAGGCCAGGACGGGAGCCGTTTTGTGACCCTTCCGGTCGGACGCGGATAAACTTGGGAACCGGCGGCGGCTTCCCGTCGCCCCCCGTCGACCGCCGGTACATCCCCTGGGCGGGAGGCTGAAAAGCTTCCCGCCCGGCTTTTTGAAACTGACGAGTAAGTGCTTATGTATATGAAGCCCGTACGGATCGATTCTCTCGCAGGAACAACCAGCGCCATGCGCTTGCTCGTTGTAGAAGACGATCGCGAAGCCGCAGGTTATTTGCGCAAGGCATTTCGCGAAGCTGGCCACGTTTGCGAAATTGCAAATGATGGCGAGGATGGTCTTGCGTTGGCGCTCGACGAAGGTTTCGACGTTTTGATCATCGATCGGATGCTACCGAAACGTGATGGGCTTTCACTTATATCGGAAATTCGCAAACGTGGCGTCTCGACGCCAGTCCTGATCCTTTCTGCGTTGGGTCAAGTCGACGATCGAGTCACCGGGTTGCGCGCCGGTGGCGACGATTACCTTGCGAAACCTTATGCTTTTTCAGAACTTCTCGCGCGTGTTGAAGCGCTGGCACGTCGTGTAGCTCCGCAAGCCGCTGATACAGTTTATCGCGTCGGCGAACTTGAATTGGACCGTCTCGCACATCGCGTAGTTCGATCAGGTAAGGAAATTGTACTGCAACCGCGCGAGTTTAGGCTGTTGGAATATTTGATGCGTCATGCTGGTCAGGTCGTTACCCGCACCATGCTTCTCGAAAATGTCTGGGATTACCATTTCGACCCACAGACCAACGTGATCGATGTGCATGTTTCGCGTCTCCGAAGCAAAATCGACAAAGGTTACGACAAACCTCTTCTGCACACCGTGCGCGGTACCGGATATATGATCCGTGACGGCGCTCGCTAAACTTTTACGAACGACAGCATTCAAGATTGTCGCGGTGTATCTAATTATTTTTGCGCTATTCGCAGCCGGCGTAATTCTTTACCTCGGCCGCCATACGCAACGACTGGTCGTCTCGCAGATCACCGAAACGGTTGATGCCGAGGTGCGAAATCTCGAGCGGCAGTATAAAATTGGCGGAATTCGTCGACTGATTGATGGAGTGGATCGACTTACTGCTCAACCCGGCGCTAATCTCTATCTCGTAACGACTTATTCTGGCGACACGCTTGCTGGAAATTTGACGGATATTTCCAACAGCGTTCTTGAAAATATAGGATGGTCAGAAATTTCCTACCGCCGTTCGGAGGAAGGTGCCGACGCACATCCAACCCGCGCCTTGGTTCATGTATCTTCTCTTTCAGGCGGATTTCGCTTGCTTGTCGGCCGAGACTTCGAGGAGCGTGATCGTCTTCGTCAAATTCTCGCACAGCCGGCAAAAGTTGCTTTTGTACTGATCGTCATTATGGGCGTAGCAGGAGGGATCTTCGTTGCGCGCCGTGTGTTGAAACGCATCGATGCGATGACGGCCACCAGTGAGCGCATCATGGCCGGTGATTTGAGTGGGCGACTCGCAGTAATGGGTTCGGGTGACGAGTTTGATCGGCTCGCCAACAGTCTGAATGCCATGCTCGAACGGATAGAAGCGTTGATGGTTGGCGTAAAACAAGTTTCCGATAATATTGCGCACGATCTCAAGACGCCCCTAACGCGGCTTCGAAATCGCGCGGAGGAGGCGCTTCGCAGCGCTAAAACTGAAGATGGCTATCGTGCAGCGCTAGAATCGACCATCGAAGAATCGGACGGTCTAATTCGGACCTTCGATGCGCTTCTGATGATCGCACGCGCAGAAGCAGGAGAGGCTCGCAAGGGCATGACGGATCTCGACCTATCCGGGGTCGTCCAGAGCGTAGCCGAGCTTTATGAACCGCTTGCCGAAGAAAATGGATTGCGGCTCAAAGTCGACGCCAATGGCCCCATGCCGATTCACGGTAGTCGCGAGTTGGTAGGGCAAGCGCTGGCGAATCTCATCGATAACGCGATCAAGCACGGGGCACCGATAGTCCCCGCCTCGGATGGCGAGATTCGTATTGCCACCAGAACGGAAGGCGAGCGCGTGGTGCTATCCGTAGCGGATCACGGGACCGGCATCCCCGCTGAAGATCGCGCCCGTGCCGTGCAACGCCTTGTGCGACTTGAAGCCAGCCGTACGCGGCCAGGAGCGGGCCTGGGTCTTTCTCTCGCATCAGCGGTTGCGCACCTGCATGGCGGCGAATTACGTCTAGAGGACAATGAGCCGGGTCTTCGCGTTGAACTCGTATTGCCTGCCAGTCCACGCGAAACGACTTGACGTGCCTGACGAAGCCAGCAGGTTAAAGCATGGCTGATCGTAAAGAATCCTTTGAATGGGATGAAATGAATTCGCTTGCGGGCCGAATTCGGGAAGCACCACAAATAACGGATGACACGCGCGCCAAAAAGCGAATCGCGGAATTGATTTTTTCCGCCGGAGAATCGACGCCGAAACTCAAGCATCTTCTCGATCGCACTCCCATCTACCGGCTTATTGCAGGAATTGCCGACGGCTCTCCCTTTCTTTGGGAAATAATCTGCGAGGATATTCCACGGGTTATTGCGTTGCTGGAAAACGACCCAGCAATACATTTTTCTCGTCTGGTCGAAGATACGTTCAAGTTTACGAAATCTGCTTTGGATGAGGCAGAAGTTATGCGCGCACTTCGCAAGATGAAACGCGAAGCCGCACTTTTGATTGCACTTGCCGATATTGGCGGCGTTTGGCGGCTCGACGATGTTATTGGATCAATGACGAAAATCGCTAATACAGCCGTTACGGCAGCGGTCGAGTTCTTGTTGGCTCGCGCCAGACGAGGCGGACAACTCCAGGACTCCTCGGGCGAAAGCTCGGGTTTCATTGTTCTTGCAATGGGTAAGTTCGGCGCAGACGAGCTGAATTATTCTAGCGATATCGACTTGATCGTTTTATTTGATCCAAAAGCTCCCATAGCAGGCATTGATCCGAGCCGTTTTTTCGTGAAAATTGCGCGCGATCTTGTCCGCCTTTTGCAGGAGCGAACACCTGACGGTTACGTGTTCCGCGTCGACCTGCGCCTGCGTCCCGATCCTGGTTCCACACAGATTGCAATCTCGACGGATGCGGCGATCAGTTATTACGAACGCGAAGGTCAAACCTGGGAACGGGCGGTTTTCATTAAAGCCCGCGCCGTAGCAGGTGACATTAAAGCGGGGGAGACTTTTCTCAAAGACATCTCGCCCTTCGTTTGGCGTCGTTATTTGGATCACGCCGCGATTGCCGATATTCATGCGATGAAGCGGCAAATGCACGCCTTTCGCGGTCATGAGGAAATCGCGGTCGAGGGCCATAACATCAAACTCGGCCGCGGCGGCATACGCGAAATCGAATTCTTTGTTCAAACCCAACAACTCATCGCGGGTGGGCGATCGCCGGAACTGCGCGGGAGAGAAACGCTGCCCATGCTCCGGGCGCTCGCCGCCGCCCGTTGGATCGACACCACAGTTCGCGATGAACTCTCGGCGGCATACATTTATTTGCGTCGTGTCGAGCACCGGTTGCAGATGGTTTCCGACGAACAGACCCACACGCTTCCTGAAGACCAAAATGCACTGGAAAAATTCGCGCGATTTCTAGGCTACGCGGGTCGCAATGAATTTGCCGCCGAACTTGTCGGACACTTGACCCGCGTTCAGGCTCACTACGCCCATCTATTCGAGGATGCACCACCACTAATTGCGAGTCTCGGGCAGCTTTCCTTTCCTCCGGAGGCGGACGATCGCGAGACTCTCGATACGCTAACAAAAATGGGGTTTCGGGAACCTTTAGCTGCTAGCGAAAAAATACGGGGTTGGTTTGTTGGTCGTTATCCTTCTTTAAAATCCGAAGGCGCGCGCACTGACTTGAATGCCATCGTGCCGACACTGCTTGATGCGTTTGCGCGTTCGGGAAATGCCGATGCCGCAGTGTTGGCTTGCGATCATTTCTTTTCCGATTTGTCCGGGGGCGTTCGTTTGCTGGCTGCCCTTCGAACCCACCCCGATCTTGTCCAGCTTCTCGCGCTCATTCTTGGAACAGCGCCGCGCCTTGGTGAGATTGTGGCGCATTCCCCCTCGTTGCTCGACGGTCTGCTAGACCCGGCCTTTTTCGGCGCCGCGCCAGGCGAAGCGATATTGGCGGAACGCCTGAATGCATTCCTGCCAGATTCGGCCAGCGAAGAAGAAGTGTTTGATCAGGCACGCAGGTTCGGCCGCGAACAGATGGTACTGATTGGCGTTCGGATTTTATCCGGTGTTTTGTCGGCAAGTCAGGCTGGGGAAGCCTATGCGACGCTGGCGGATGTAATTATTCGCGCACTTCATCGCGCAATAGAAGCACGTTTTGCCGCCGCTCATGGGAGAATTCCACATTCCGAGATGGCTGTACTTGCGCTCGGAAAACTCGGCGGGCGAGAGATGACAGCCGGCTCCGACCTAGACCTCATTTTTCTCTACGAATTTAACCGGGAAAACCCAGAGTCCGATGGCGAAAGACGTCTCAACGGTGAGCACTATTTCGCTCGTTTTGCCAAACGCCTGGTGAGTTCGCTGACGATACCGACTAATCAAGGTAAACTTTATGATGTCGATCTCCGGCTGCGTCCTTCGGGTCGCTCGGGACCAGTCGCCACCGCTTTGGATAGCTTCGGAATCTATCAGCGTAAGGAAGCCTGGACCTGGGAGCACATGGTGCTGACACGCGCGCGTGTGGTCTCGGCGGCGCCATCTTTTCGCGCTCGCATCGAAGGATTAATTCGCGAAATTCTGTGCATTCAGCGCGATCCCCAGAAAATATCAGCAGACATTCGTGAAATGCGCGGTCTGATTGCAAAAGAAAAAGGGGAAACTGAATTCTGGGATTTGAAATATGCCGCAGGCGGCCTCGTCGATATTGAATTCATTGCACAATATCTAACGCTCATTCATGCCGCAACGAAACCGGAAATTCTCGACCCGAATACCATCCGCGTACTTGAACAGGCTCAGTCTCAGGGTGTTCTGGATCCCAGTGATGGGGAACTACTACGTGCGGCAGCACGTCTTTATCACGATCTCACGCAAATTCTGCGCCTCTGTCTGGCAGGCCCTTTTAACTCAAAAAAAGCAGGGCCCGCTCTGCTCGCATTGCTCGCGCGCGCAGGTGGATTGCCCGATTTCACCACGCTCGAAGCACATGTTGTCGACACGCAGTCTCGTGTGCGGCGTTGCTTTGATCGTATCTTGAATGCGGACTAAATTATTCCGCAGCGATGGCGCTAAAATCTTTATCGGTACGGGGAAGACGAACGATCACGCTTGTGCCCAAGCCTTCCATTGAGCGAATTTTCATCGCTCCGCCGTGCAGCTCGATCAATGACTTGGCAATCGCAAGACCGAGACCGGAGCCAGTGTGTGTTTTTGTGAGCTGGCTCTCGACCTGTTCGAAGGGGCGCCCCAGTGTCTTGAGGGCAGCCTTCGGAATTCCGATGCCCGAATCCTCGATCAGAAGAAGAGCGGCCTTGCGCGTTGCACGTGCCCGCACGATGACACGTCCTCCTTCATCCGTAAATTTAACGGCATTTGACAACAGATTGAGCACGATTTGCTTGAGCGCTCTTCGATCACTACGGACGATAAAACCAGGCGCGATATCCGATCCGACCGTAAGCCGTTTCTGCTCAGCCTTAAGCGACATCACTCGCATTGTTTCGTTGATGATTTCGTCAAGCCGTAGTTCTTCCAGCGCAAGACGCATGCGACCGGCTTCAATCTTCGACATATCGAGAATGTCATTGATGACTTCAAGTAAATAGCGGCCACTCTCGCGAATGTCCTGGCAATATTCCTGATACTTATCGGAACCGAGCGCACCGAACATGCCCGATTCCATAATCTCCGAAAAACCGATAATTGCATTCAACGGTGTACGCAGCTCGTGGCTCATATTGGCGAGAAAGTCGGACTTTGCCTTATTCGCATGCTCGGCCCTTGTTTTTTCGTCGGCATATTTCTGGGCGAGTTCTGCGAGCTGTTGTGCTTGGTATTCGAGTATTTGTTGTGTCTTGCGCAAATCCGTTACCGTCGCACGTAGCTTTTTCTCGTTATCAACGAGCTTTTCTTCGTGGCGTTTGATCCCCGTGATATCCGTGCCGACGGAGACAAAACCGCCATCCTTGGTCCGGCGCTCGCTAATCTTGAGCCAACGCCCATCGCGCAACTGGGCCTCGAACAAGCGGGAACCTTCCTCGGCACGATCTTCCGATTTTAGCGGCGTGCGGATCACTGGCTGGTGGCCAACCGAGACAAGTTCTTCATAGGGCGTGCCGGGCTGCGTTGCCGATATAGGAAGATCGTGAAGCTGCTGAAATTTTGAATTGCACAGCACGAGCCGGTCTTCCGAATCCCACAAAACGAATGCTTCCGATATCGTCTCGACAGCATCACGAAGACGGATATCGGCGGTAGCGGTGCGTTCCGCAAGACGCTGTTCTTCGGTGATATCGACGGCAATACCGATCAAATGAGGACCGGCGTCCGCGTTTTGCTGGACGGTTTCAAGCCGGGCTCGCAGCCAAACCCAGTTACCCCGCGCGTGTTGCATGCGGAAAGCACGATCGATTGTGTCGTCGCTTCCTTCCGCGAGCTGCTTTGCAATCTCATAAAGACTTCCGTCGTCGGGATGCACCAGACTGTCAATCTCGCCGAACGATAAAAGCTCCTCGCGCGGATCGAATCCGAGAATCTCGAACATCGAGTCAGACCAATAGATTCTTCCCCGAGCGAGATCCCAATCCCATAGTCCGCACCGTCCGCGATTGAGCGCGGTATCGATGCGTGCACGTACGATTTCATAGATCGCATCCGCTTCGCGGGCGCGATTGGATTGCCAATGAAAAGCGAATCCGAGAATAAGCAGCACAAAGCCGGTGGTGGTCACCAATGTGATTGTCAGCGTTGAGTTGGACCGCCAGCGATCAAGTGCAGCACTTGTTGGCTGCACGGCGATGAGATGTCCAAGCGGCTGCGGCAATCTTCGTATCGTCGCGATGGCATCACTCCCGTCGGCAAGCGTCATAACCATCGTTCGGTTGTGTTTCGCAAACGTCGACAGGAATTGATTTGCGTCCAGCAACTGCGTCAGGTTGGCTGTCGGCGAGGTCTTGTCGGGCATCGCGGCAACAATCTGGCCCGAAAGGTCGGTAATAAAAAAGCGTTTTCCACCGATCAGCGCCTGAGGCGGCAGAGCATTCTGTAAAACATCAGCAATTTTTGATTTGTTATTTTCTCTGCCGCTACGTCTGGCCACATCTTCCGCCACACTAACCGTAATTAAATCCAGGGTATCCAGTGCATAAGCGAGCGTCTCCCGCCGATGTTCGGTAATCTGGACGAGCTCTGCTATCGCGACCACCGCGAGAAATGCGATGATCAAAACCGGCACCGCACGCCGCAGAAACGGCTCGGCATCCAACAATCGCTGGTAGGAAGGACGGGTTAGGGAGCGCGCAAGGCCACGTACGGCCTGTTCCTGCAAAGATGCGTTGGCAGCGTGGACACGCGCCATCGCTGGCCTCCCCATAGGGTCTCAAAACGTCCGATCGGAGGGACGTTGCCGCATCTCCCCGAATCGCTTTGATAAGAATTGAAGTCGTGGTGATTTGTCTAGAGTCTTGAATGAAAAATTCGCCCTCGGATCACGAAAATTCGCAATCAGGCAAGCGTACGACCTACGATATCAGCGCTGTCCAGGGAAAGGCGGGGCACTCCAGCAATGCGCTTGAGTTCCACTTCGGCTAACTTGCGGCGTTTCGGCTCAAGCATTCTCCAGCTTTTGAACGCGGAAAGTAGCCGCGCCGCGACCTGCGGATTCTTGGAGTCCAATTCAAGCGCGATATCAGCTACGAATTTGTAGCCTTCGCCATTCAGTCGATTGAATTGTGAAGGGTTGCCCATCGCAAAAGAACCGATCAGTGCACGAACGCGATTGGGGTTGCCTGTCGAAAAGGCCGTATGCGTCATCAGCCTTCGAACCCGAGAAAGAGTGCCGCGTTCGGGAATTTGCGCCTGCAATGCTAGCCATTTGTCGATAACCAGCGGATGTTCGCGAAAGCGGTCATGGAATTCTGCAAGCGCCTTCTCACGCTCCGGAACATCTTGAAAAGTCAGAACATAGAGTGCAGAAATGCGATCCGTCATATTATCCGCCGTGGAAAACTGCTTATAGGCAAGCTCAACCGCCAGGCGAGATCCATCGGCTGCCATAAGATCGAGACACGCATTCCGAAGGGCACGCCGGCCTGCGCTTGCAGCGTCCGGCGAATAAGGTGCGCTGCTCGAAAGACGTGAATGGATTTGATGGCAAAGGTTTCCAACGGCGGCACACAACGCACGCCGCAATTCGAACCTCACGGCAAAGATTTCATCGGGGTCGATATTCGCTCCGATTTCGTGAGCAATATCGCTCTCTGAAGGCAACGCAATGACCTGGGCGACGAAAGCAGGATCTTGATTTTCATCCCTAAGTGTTTTTTGCAGTGCCGCTACCAGAGCATCGGGCAATGAAGGTTTTCGTCCGGATTGAACCGTACCAGCGGCAGCGACGAGATAACGAAGTGCCAAGGTTGAAGCCGCATCGAAACGATTGAATGAATCGGAATCGTTCCCAGCTAGAAAAACAAGATCATCGTCGCTCAGATTGGAGGAAAGCTTAATCGGCGCCGAGAATCCGCGATTGAGTGACGGGACGGGCCGCGATTCGATTCTCTCAAATTCGAAGGCTTCACTCGGCAGGGAAATTCGAAGAATCGCATCTTCGCGTTTTTCCCCTCCAGGATGCACGAGTGGTAAATCCTTCCCATCGCTTCCGACCAGGCCGAACGCGAAGGGAATCAACATGGGCTGCTTCGCGCTTTGTCCCGGAGTTGGCGGAACGATCTGGTTAATTTCTAGACGGAAACTCTTGCGCGTTGCATCGTAATTTCCGCGCACGGCCAGCTCCGGCGTGCCTGCTTGCGAGTACCAAAGCATGAATTGCGTAAGATCTATGCGGTTTGCATCGGCAAAACATGCAATAAAGTCCTCGACGCTCGCCGCTTTTCCGTCGCATCGCTCGAAATAATAATCCATACCAGCGCGAAATCCCTTTTCGCCAAGCAGGGTTTTCAGCATACGAACGACTTCGGCACCCTTTTGATAAACCGTGGCCGTGTAAAAATTGCTGATCTCGCTATAGTGATTGGGCCGAACCGGATGGGCGAGGGGGCCCGTATCCTCGGTGAATTGATGACTTTTCAATGCACGTACATCGGCGATCCGTTTCACGGCCCTTGATCGCTCATCGGAAGTGAATTCCTGGTCGCGAAAAACCGTCAGGCCTTCTTTGAGGCAAAGCTGAAACCAATCGCGGCAAGTAATCCGATTGCCGGTCCAGTTATGGAAATATTCATGGGCGATGACGGCTTCGATTCCAGCGTAATCTGAATCAGTTGCCGTTTCGGATGAGGCCAGAACGTATTTGTCATTGAATATGTTTAATCCCTTGTTTTCCATTGCGCCCATGTTGAAGTCGGATACCGCAACGATATTGAAAACATCCAGATCGTATTCTCGGCCAAATACGCGTTCGTCCCAGCGCATCGAGCGTTTCAGCGCCTCGAGCGCATAGCCACAGTATTTTTCCCGACCGGGTTCGACAAAAATCGCAAGCTTCACTTCGCGGCCGGAGACGGTCACGAATTTGTCCTCGACCGAAGCTAATTGTCCGCCAACAAGTGCGAAAAGATAACAAGGCTTCGGAAAAGGGTCATGCCATATGGCAAAATGGCGTGTAGTGCCCGCTACTGGACCGGCTTCGATTAAATTTCCGTTCGCGAGAAGAACTGGAGTTTCTTCGCGTTCGGCTTCGAGCCGCGTGCGATAAAGCGCAAGCACATCGGGACGGTCCAAAAAATAGGTGATGCGACGAAAGCCCTCAGCTTCGCATTGTGTGCAATAGGTACCATTGGAACGGTACAGGCCCATCAATTTTGTATTCGTCGACGGATTGATCCTCGTCTCAATCGTCAGCGCGAACGGTTTTTTCGGTGGGTTGTTCAACGTTAGCGAGATGGGCGTCACGGCAAATTCGTTTTGCCCGACCACCTTTCCATCGATTTGCAAACTTTCAAGCGAAAGCTCGTCACCATCGAGAATAAGGGGCTGATCGTGGCGCCCCTTCGGATTAGGGCGAACTTGGAGTGTGGCGACCACGCGCGTCGCGGTGGAATCAAGAAAAATGTCGAGATCGATGTTGTCGATCAGCCAATCGGGCGCGCGATATTCCGAAAGACGGATAACGCGAAGCTCAGGATCGCGCATATTTGCTCCCAAAACTTAGCTGTAAAGAATTTGTTACGACAGCGAAAGCCCTACGACTCAATCCGGATGAGAAAAAGGTGGTTCCGCATGGCCGATGACGCGATGAATATCGGGGCGCTTGAGGCGCAATTTCCGCTCCAGATCGTCCACGGCCAGGTGTACTTTTTCGATGCTGAGTTTTGGATTGGCACGGCAATGAAAGTTGACCACGAGACCGCGCGGGGTTTCGCGCACGCGCACGGAATGAACATCTCGGATTGAGCCGCCTGCGGGAACGAGTTTGCGTAGAACTTGTGCAATTTCGGTTTGTAAGTTCAAGGGGGCATCACGGCCCGTGATACCAGCGGTTTGCATCGGCTCGATATGAGTTTCGACTTCCATGTTCTTGCCGAACTCGGCGTGAATCGCGTCTTCCAACTCGCTTGCGATCGCGTGTGCCTCACCGAGGGAAAGTCCGCCATCGACCTCAAGGTCGAGGCTGACAGCCAGTTTCTCGGCAAGATTTTGGACGGTTATATGGTGCACGGCGCGCCCTTGATTGCGCGCGATGACCATAATTCGCTCCAACACGCTTTCGTCATCAAGCGCGCGGGGCTCTGTCGTTACGGTAATCTCTGACTCGGGAAATTTTGCGCGGATTGCCTGGGCAACCTCCGATTTGATTTCAGCAACCCGATCGAGCGGCAGCGTACGGCTCACCGAGACAGTCACATCCGCAAATATCGAGGGTCCGACCTGGCGAACCCGCGTCCGATCGATGGAAACAACCCCTTTGACGCCATTTGCGACGGCGCTCACTTGTTCTGCGACGCCGGGAGGCGCGGAATCAGTAAGCGTATCGACATTCTGCCGCGCAAGTCGCCAACCGGCAAAGCACACGAATAGTGCAACAATAATCGCTGCAATTGAATCTGCGACAGGATAACCGAGCGCGATGGCTCCAAGTCCGGCAAGCACGGCGAACGACGACCATATATCGGAACTGAAATGCAGGGCGTCGGCCGCAAGTGCGTGGCTCGAAGTCTTATCGGCCACTTTTTTGAGTGCACGCGCACGAAAAAAATCGACGACAATCGAACCGATAATAACCCCAAAGGCCCAGATCGATGCATCGACCGCATGGGCGTTACCACCGAATAATCGATGCAGGCCTTCCCAGATGATGACGCCAGAGAGTAGGAACAATAACGCGGTCTCAGAGAGTGCGGCGATGCTCTCAAATTTTCCATGACCATATTGATGGTCTTCGTCCGCGGGTTTTCCGGAAACGCGAACGGCAAAATAGGTGATGAGCGTCGCCGCGAAATCGAGCCCTGAATGCGCGGCCTCGGCCAAAATGGCGAGCGAGCCAGAAATCAATCCAATTACAAGCTTGGCAAGCGTAAGCCCACCGGAAGCAGCGATCGAACTGAGTGCGACCCGTTCTTTATGTTCTTGCATGAAGTAGCGCTTTTCGATCGTCCGCATCTATTTAATGTCTGCGGCCGCCGCTTGCAGGGCACCGCGATATTCTTCCACGAGACGTGCGCACAGTTCGGCGGTAGTCGGAATGTCGTCAATGCTGCCGACGCCCTGTCCGGCCGACCAGACGTTTTTCCACGCACGCTTTTCGTGTTGGCCAACAGAAAGTTGTTTAGTGGATGCACTTAAATCGATCTCGGCGCCGCTCGCCTCGATGCTCGGACGTAGGAAATTTCCATGCACACCGCTGATCGCGGCCGTATAAACAATATCTTCGGCATGCGTCGATACGATCATGTCCTTGAATGCTTGTGGTGCCATGCTCTCTCGCGTCGCGATAAAACGCGTGCCGAGATAAGCAAGATCGGCGCCAAGCAGTCGTGCCGCCGCGATGTGCTGTCCGGTCGAAAGGACGCCAGACAAGATAATCGTTTTGTCGAAGAATTTCCGGATTTCGGGAACGAGCGCAAACGGACTGAGGAGACCCGCATGACCACCCGCTCCCGCACAGACCGCAATCAAACCGTCAACCCCCGCTTCGGCCGCCTTGCGCGCGTGACGGATGTTGATGACATCATGAAAAACGAGGCCGCCATAGCCTTGCACCGCTCCCACTAATTCCTTCACCGCGCCGAGCGAAGTAATGATGAGTGGCACTTTATGCTTGATCGAAAGTTCGAGATCGGCCTGCACACGCGGATTGCTTTTGTGCACGATCAGATTGACGCCATAAGGCGCGCACTTCTTCCCCGTTTTTTGTTCAATTGCGTCGAGTCGTTCGCGGATCTCGATCAGCCATGCTTCATAGCCTTCGCTAGTTCGCTGATTTAGTGCGGGAAACGTTCCTACAAATCCGGCCCGGCAGGATTCGACCACTAGATCAGGGTTCGAAACGAGAAACATTGGCGCCGCGACGGCCGGTATGCTCAAACGTCCTTGAAATTGGGATGGAATGGGCAAGGCAAGCCTCTCTGACAATTCAAACAATGCAAAGAAGCCGACATTTTCCGGCCTCTGGCCCCGCGTCAAGGGTATTGCGATAGTGACAGTTATTCGCAACTTGCCGGACGACGCAAGATCGGCCATGGAACGTGCGATGAAACTGTCGTCGCACCGCTTTTGCATAGCCCCCATGATGGAATGGACGGACCGGCATTGCCGGTTTTTCCATCGCCAGCTGACGCGACACTCGTTGCTCTATACGGAAATGGTGACAGCCGATGCGGTCATCCATGGATTTCGTGGTCGGCTGCTTGGTTTCGACGCTGCCGAACATCCAGTCGCGCTGCAAATTGGCGGAAGCGATACCAAAAAGCTCGCATTGGCGGCACAGATCGGCGCAGATTTTGGCTATGACGAAGTCAATCTGAATGTAGGTTGCCCTTCGGACCGGGTCCAGGATGGACGTTTTGGCGCCTGCCTGATGCGCGAACCAAATCTCGTCGGCGAGGGTATTGCCGCGATGAAGGCGGCAGTAGCTATTCCTGTAACCGTGAAATGTCGCCTTGGTGTCGACAATCAGGATACAGAAGAGTCCTTTGACCGATTTGCCGATATTGCAGTCGCTGCCGGCGCGGACGTTTTGGTTGTTCACGCACGCAAGGCCTGGCTTGACGGGCTTAGTCCGCGCGACAACCGCAACATTCCGCCGCTCGATCACCAGCGAGTCTATCGACTAAAAAGGCGATTGAAGAATTTTCCGGTTGTTATCAATGGCGGCATCCGCGATATCGAGGAGGCGAAGCGGCACCTCAATCACGTCGACGGCGTGATGATGGGTCGGGCCGCTTACGAGGACCCAGGTCTGCTTTTGTCGGTCGACCCGTCGATTTTTCAGTCAGTACAGCCGGTTGCGAATTTGCGGACTGCCATTGAAAATCTTTTTCCTTACATCGAGCGCGAGATATCGCAGGGCACCCGTCTACATGCCATTACGCGTCATTTGCTCGGCTTGTTCCGCGGCCAGCCGGGAGCACGTGCTTTCCGCCGTCATCTAGCGAGCGAAGCCGTGAAGCCTGAAGCGGACCCGTCGGTTCTCCGGCAGGCGCTCTCCATGGTGTTGGACAGCGGTCTCGAATTGGCGCAAACGGCGGCCTGAATCGTTTCTGGTTCGTTCGGGCCGGTTTCTCCGGAGCAAAAATGTTGTTCGGCATGCCCGCTAGCGAAATAGCTCTGCTCGCTGGTGCCATTATCATTGCCGGGATCCTCACCGGCCTGCTCGCCGGCCTTTTGGGTATTGGCGGAGCGGCCATCACGGTGCCGGTTCTCTTCGAACTTTTCCGTTTGATCGGGGTTGCGGACAACGTTCGCATGCAGCTCTGCGTAGGGACTTCTCTTGCGATTATCGTTCCCGTATCCATTCGTTCATATTTGTCCCACCGATCGCGGTCCGCAATTCTCACCAATGTGTTGCGTGTCTGGGCTATCCCGGTCGTGCTTGGAGTCGTGACGGGAAGTATTATTGCCTTTTATGCGCCTGGGGCGCTTTTCAAATTAATTTTTGTCGTATTCGGTTATGGGATCGGGCTGAAGCATTTATTCGGCCGCGCTTCTTGGAAACTAGCTAATCGCCTTCCATCAACTTCAGTCCTGATTAGCGTCGGGTATGGTATTGGTCTCATATCGTCGCTGATTGGCGTCGCGGGCGGCGCATTTTCCACATTATTCCTCACTTTGTTCGGTGAGACTATCCACGTCGCCATTGCAACGTCGTCCGGCCTCGGCGCGTTCATCTCCGTGCCGGGCGCGATTGGCTACATGATTGCCGGTTGGCCGCAGCAATCGCTCCTGCCACCTTTTTCAGTCGGTTATGTTTCGTTTTTGGGTCTTGCGCTTTTCGCGCCGGTGACTGTGCTTACTACGCCATATGGGGTGCGACTCGCGCATCACATTTCGAGACGAAAACTTGAAATCGCGTTTGGCTTGTTTTTAGTTTTGGTCGCAACGCGGTTTTTGATCAATCTTTTATTTTAGCGGGAAGCCTACTTCCCGCGCATAACCATTCGCTCGCCGCGCATTTCAATTGATTCCATGCGTTTCAGGAAGCTCATGCCGAGTAGGCTGAGTTTCAGATCGCCAGGCGCCGAAACGAGAGCCGGAACACCTCGCTCAACAATTCCGCCGATTGTCACCCGTTCCAGCACCACCGGTGCCGCGCGGCTGCGTCCGTTCGCGGTTTCGATCGGGATATCGTATCGCAACAGTTCAACCGGCAAGCCGATTTTTTTTGCGGCCTCGGCGGTCAGCACCACGCTTGATGCACCCGTATCGACAAGCATCAGCACCGGCGCCCCATTGATCTGCACCTTGATATTGAAATCGCCTTCGCGGGCGCGTGCGATTTCCACCGCGCGGCCAGAGAATTGTAGCAAATAGGCCGTAGCGGGAGAAAGCTCCGCCAGAACTCTATCGCCCGCAGATTGCAGAGGGCTACGGTAGCTATAAATTAGCGCGCCAGCACCGACGATGCTGAACCAGAAAATCCCAAGCCGTAGCGTTTCGCCGATACGGGTATAGATCAGCGCGGAAAGCGCGCCGAAAACCATTATGATCAGAACGACGCCGGTAATCAAAGTGGCAATAGAGCCGAGACCGATGCCACCGATTGTTTGGTGTTCGGACCGCATCGCTAATGCCAGCACGGCGATGCCGAGTGCAGCGACAACAAGCCAAAGTGGGCGATCAGCGCGCATGACGAGACCTTGCTATTAAGTGGACCGCGTGACGCGGATGTTTGGTTTTTCCGCATCGTTGGGGTGCGGCTGCAAAGGCGGAGCGGTGCTGATTGGCGGAAGCGCGGTCATCGCACGCTCGGCGGGAAATGTGACGATTACTTCCGTGCCTTCGCGTAGTTTCGAACGAAGAGTAAAGCTGCCGCTGTGCAGATCGACGAGACCTTTGACGATTGGAAGACCAAGTCCCGCACCTTGTTCGGCACTCTTGATCGAGTTTGTGCCTTGTCCGAAGGATGCGAGCACGACCGGAAGTTCTTCTTCCGGGATTCCGGGGCCGGTATCGCGTACACTGAGATATTGACCACCGGAGGCCGTCCATCCCACCTTGATCCAGATCTCTCCGCCCTGCGGCGTGAACTTTATCGCATTGGAAAATAGATTGAGGCAAATCTGCCGCATCGCGCGTTCATCAGCCCATAGTTTCGGCAAATCGAGTTCGAAGTTCTCATGGATGGTGATGCCGCGACTCTTGGCACGCATGTTGAGCAGATTGTGACACTCTTTCGCGACGTGAGTGAGGCTAATCGCTTCTTCGTTCAGCTCATATCGGCCTGCTTCGATACGCGAGAGGTCAAGAACCTCGTTGATTAGGTTAAGCAAATGATTGCCGGAATCATGAATGTCGCTTGCGTATTCAGCGTAAGCGGGTACCGAGTGATTTCCGAGCAGCTGATTCTTCATGACCTCGGAAAAACCGAGAATGGCATTCAGCGGTGTGCGTAATTCATGGCTCATCTGAGCAAGGAACCGAGATTTTGCCAGGTTCGCGGCATCTGCGCGGCGCGCGCCCTCGTCCGATTTCGCCTTGGCTTGTTCGAGTTCGCCGATGAGATCGTCGAGCTGGCCGCGGGCTTCAAGCGCCGCAATCGCGGCAACATGCAGCCGATTCGAGACCATGACGAAATAGGCCTCGGCGCCCGCCGTCAGGCCGGCGAGTACCAGATCTTGCGGCTCTCCGCGTAGTATATATTGCAGTGCGACTATACCGGCGACCGGAATGGTCGAGGCATACACGGCGGCCGGCACGCTAAAAGCCAGCATCGAAAACACCGCGACCACAAGCAACATCGCAAAGAGAGTGAAGTCGCCCGTGCCTTGCGCTGCGACCTCGAGCAGCACGTTTATATTCAAGATCCAGGAGATACCAAACAAAAAATCGAACATCACGAACAGGGTTCGATAGCGTCGCAGCAAATCGGGTTGCATCGGGGTTGAAAGAAAGCGACGGCACGCAACAACGTTTGACGCGTGAATCAAAAGGGCAAGAGCTGTCCAGATGAGCGCCGAGTGGCCGCCGGTCCAGAGGCTTGTTGCCAAACCGAACGTTGAGATAAGGAGGAAGAGCGCGAGGGAGCTGCCCAAACGATGCTCGGCATAAAGCCTGAGCAATTCGTACGCGGGCTTGATTCCATGAGTCGATGTCAGGCGCTCGCGCGTTTCGCGAACGCTGCGGCTAAGTCTTAGTCGTTGTTCATGCGCTGCGCGCGCGGCATCCGCCGCACGCTCGTCCCCGCGGGCTTGGTGCCCTGGCATGGTCTTGATCCGCCGTCCTGAATTGTCTTCGCCACAATCGCGGAAAGGTGGTTAACAGCGGCCTCAAAAGCATGGTTAATTAAATCTAAATCGCGCCTTGCGCGGGCAATTTCTACACGTCTTGCCCGTGTCTGGTGCCCGTGATCGACTGCAAAGAAGGTGGGAAGCCAATGAAGCTGTATGATGGCGGCCGCGCTCCAAGTCCGCGACGTGTGCGCATTTTCCTCGCCGAAAAAGGCATCGAGATTCCGAAAGTGATGGTCGATCTGGGAAAGCTGGAACAGAAGGAAAAATCCTTTAGTGAACTGAACCCTCTGCAGCGCGTGCCGGTTCTCGAGCTTGACGATGGAACAGTAATTACCGAGACCATGGCAATCTGCCGCTATTTCGAGGCGCTCTACCCGAATCCGAATTTATTTGGTCGCGACGCTTTGGAGATCGCAAAAATCGAGATGTGGAATCGCCGTATCGAGTTAGGGCTTTACATTGCCGTGCAAGCAGTCTTTCGTCATTTGCATCCCGCGATGGCGAAGATGGAAGTGCAGATTGCGCCATGGGGTGAAGCAAATAAGCCGAGGGTGTTCGAGTTTCTCGATTTGATGGAACGCGAGCTTGCCGGTCGACGTTTTATCGCAGGCGATCGTTTTACTGTGGCGGATATTACCGGTTTGGTGAGCGTAGATTTTATGAAGCCTGCAAAAATCGAACTTTCCGAAAAATACAACAATGTTCGCCGCTGGCATGCCGAGTTGGCAGCACGGCCGAGTGCAACCGCTTGAAAGTCGAAGATGACAGTCAGTATTGATCAAATCCGCGAACGACTGAAATCCGTTAAGGGTCCGGATGGCGTTGATTTGCCGGCCTCCGGAAAACTTTCCGATATTGTTGTGACCGGCGGGAAAGTGTTTTTCTCGCTTACCGTTGATGCAAACGCTGCACCGACCTGGGAAACGGCACGAAAAGCGGCTGAAGAAACGGTACGGAACATTCCTGGGGTCGAGTCGGTTTTAATTGCGCTTACTGCTGAACGAAGCGGAGGAACAACGTCCACAGCGCCACCACCGCGTGCAGGAGCCGCCGCACCGCATGCTCATCCACAACCGCCGCGCATCTCCGGCATTCCCGGTATTGAAAAAATCATCGCTGTCGCATCGGGAAAGGGCGGCGTCGGAAAATCAACGACAGCGGTCAATCTTGCGCTTGGATTACAGGATCTTGGTCTTGCGGTCGGGCTTCTGGACGCCGACATCTATGGCCCATCCGTTCCGCGCCTGCTTGCGATCAAAGGCCGTCCTGAAACGATCGGCGGACACACATTGCGTCCGATCGAAAGTTACGGCTTGAAGGTCATGTCCATCGGATTTCTCGTCGATGAGGAAACGCCGATGATCTGGCGTGGACCAATGGTGATGTCGGCCATTACCCAAATGTTGCGAGAGGTCGAATGGGGCAAGCTTGACGTGCTCGTTGTCGATATGCCGCCGGGCACCGGCGATGCGCAATTGACGCTCGCCCAGCAGGTGCCGCTTGCGGGTGCGGTTATCGTTTCTACACCTCAGGATTTAGCGCTGATCGATGCGCGCCGCGGAATTGCGATGTTCAAGCGGGTCGATGTGCCCGTGCTCGGCGTCGTCGAGAACATGAGCTATTTTCTCTGTCCACATTGCGGCAAGCGGTCCGATCCTTTCGGTCACGGTGGCGCGAAGTCCGAAGCGGATCGTCTGAATGTCCCGTTTCTCGGTGAGGTGCCGCTCGAGGTCGAAATTCGCGAAACATCTGATGCCGGATTGCCGATCGTCGCGACCAAACCTGACAGCTCGCACGCCAAAGTATATCGTGAGATTGCCAGCCGGGTCCGTGCCCGGCTTGAAAGCGGACAAACAGGCAGTAAGCCGGCGCCAAAAATAGTCATAGAAAACTGAGGCTTTGGCGCTTTTTGCGCTGCATCAAAACTAAAGAAGGGATACGATATTACTCGAACATTAGTTGGCTCGGAGGCGGTCATGAGCTAGCGTCGCCCAAGATTAAAGGGGAGAAACTGAATGAAACGTCGTGATTTTTTGAAAACAACCGGTGTCGGACTTGCTGCCTCGACGATCGCAGCACCTGCGATTGCGCAATCCATGCCCGAAATAAAGTGGCGGTTGGCTTCGAGCTTTCCGAAATCGCTCGATACGCTTTGGGGCACAGCGGAACTATTTTCCAAGATCGTGGCGGAAAATTCGGACAACAAATTCCAGATTCAGCCGTTCGCTGCCGGCGAAATCGTACCCGGTCTGCAGGTCAACGATGCCGTAAGCAATGGCACCGTCGAAATGTCCCATACCGCCAATTATTATTTCTTCGGCAAAGATCCGACGTTCTCGCTTGCTTGCGCGGTGCCCTTCGGCCTGAACACCCGCATGCAGAACTCGTGGATGATGCACCACGGTGGTAACGAGTTGCTGAACGAATTTTTCAAGAAATTTAATATGTATGGATTGCCCACGGGTAACACGGGCACCCAAATGGGCGGCTGGTTTGCCAAGGAGATCAACACGGTCGACGATATTAAGGGCATTAAGATGCGCATCAGCGCGCTTGCCGGATCGGTGTTATCGAAGCTCGGTTTAGTGCCGCAGCAACTCGCCGGCGGCGACATCTATCCCGCACTCGAAAAAGGAACAGTCGACGCGGCTGAATGGGTCGGCCCCTACGATGATGAGAAACTCGGCTTCTATAAAGTCGCGAAATACTATTATTATCCGGGCTGGTGGGAAGGCGGCACCGTCCTCCACAGTATGTTTAATCTCGAAAAGTGGAATAGCCTGCCAAAGAGCTATCAGGCGATCCTGACGGCAGCATGTGCGTACTGCAACATCTCGTTGACCGGAAAGTATGATTCCCTCAACCCGCAAGCGCTTAAGCGCTTGGTGGCGGCGGGGGCGCAGCTTAGACCATTCTCTCAGCCCATCATGGAAGCGAGCCTCAAGGCTGCAACCGAACGCTATGCCGAGATTTCGGCGTCCAATGCCGATTTCAAAAAGATATGGGATTCGATCGCGGGCTTTCGCAGTGATGAGTATCTGTGGTGGCAGGTGGCAGAGTATACCTATGACAGTTTTATGATCCGCACGCGCGGAAAAAACTGGACCTGAGCTATCCGACAATCGACTAAAAGAACACGCGCCCCGGAGCTTCAGCCCTGGGGCGCTTTTGTTTTGATCTATTGGATCTTCGGCGGACCGAAATCGAGCGGCGGAGCGATATCGGGCATCTGGATGTCGATCTTGACTTTGTTTGGGTCGACCCCTGTGCCGACGCCCTTGTAATGCATGACCATGGCGGGAAAAGCGATCACCAAGACAACCATGATACATTGAATAATCACGAACGGAATCGATCCCCAGTAAATCTGGCCGGTTGTTACGGGCTCCATGCGCTTGCCGGTTAATCGATCGAGGTAACTTTCCTTCGGTGCCACCGAACGCAGGTAAAACAGGGCAAAACCGAATGGTGGGTGCATGAACGATGTTTGCATATTGACACCCAGGATCACGCCGAACCAGATCAGATCAATCCCCAGACGTTCTGCGGGCGCTGCCAGCAGCGGAATGACGATGAAGGCGATTTCGAAGAAGTCGAGAAAAAAGGCGAGGAGAAAAACGAAAACGTTGACAAAAATCAGAAAGCCGAGTGGTCCGCCGGGCAGTGAAACGAGAAGATCCTCAACCCAGCGATGTCCGTCGACGCCATAGAACGTCAGTGTGAAAGTTCTGGCGCCAAGCAAGATGAAGATGACAAAGGCAGAGAGTTTCGCCGTCGATTCCGTGGCCTGGCGCACGAGATCCCAAGTGAGACGCCGTTTCATGATCGCAAGGATGAGCGCGCCCGAGGCACCCATGGCGCCGCCTTCCGTCGGCGTAGCCACGCCAAGAAAGATCGTACCGAGCACAAGGAAAATCAAAAATAATGGCGGCACCATTGCAAAAGTCACTTGCTGCGCCAGTCGCGACAGGAAGCGAAAGCCAAAGAATCGGTCGAATAGCCAATTCGCGACGGAAACAGCAAAGGCGAAGACGATCCCATTGAACATTGTCAGCACAACGAGATCCGCACCGTGCGAAGTCGAAGTCCGCATCACGTACCAACCAAATACACCGCTGATGATTGCGAGAATTGTCAGCGAGGGTAGCCCCCGCGTGCCGTCATCCTCGCGAAACCCGACGGCTTCAATAGGCAGACCGGGCGCGGCCTTGGGATACAAAAATGTCACGATCAAAACGTAGAGTGCGTAAAGTCCTGCCAGCGTAATGCCGGGAATAAACGCGCCCTCATACATGTCGCCGACTGAACGACCCAATTGATCCGCCATGACGATCAAAACGAGGGACGGAGGAATAATTTGCGCCAATGTACCGGAGGCGGCGATGACTCCCGTGGCCACGCGCCGATCGTAACCGTAGCGCAGCATGATCGGCAGCGAGATTAGGCCCATCGAGATCACCGAAGCCGCAACGACGCCGGTTGTGGCGGCGAGCAACGCACCGACAAAAATCACCGCATAGGCGAGACCGCCGCGAATAGTGCCAAACAACTGGCCAATCGTATCCAACAGGTCTTCCGCCATTCCCGATCGTTCCAGGATCAATCCCATGAACGTGAAGAACGGAATTGCCAGCAGTACGTCGTTATTCATAATGCCGTAGACACGCTCGGGCAGGGCCTGAAGAAAATCAGGACGGAACAACCCGAGTTCGATGCCGAGCAAAGCGTAGATGAGGCCGGTTGCCGCGAGTGAGAAGGCGACGGGATAGCCGATCAACAGAATGAAGATCAGCGATGCGAACATGATCGGCGCCATGTTGTGGACGAGGAAGGCGCTCACTTCTTGCCTCCCGTGACGGGCTTATCAGCGGATTCGATCGCCTGGATCAGCTCTTCAACCTCGGCTTTCGCCGGATGCTGCCGCTCCGCATATGGATCGGGAATTATCCCCCGCATTACGGCGATGCGTTTGATTAATTCGGAAATGCATTGAAAGAACAGCAGGGCGAAGCATAATGGCACGAGAAATTTCGCCGGCCACTGGATGAGACCACCAGCATTTGAAGATTGTTCATTGAGCTGAATTGAAGAGAGGAAAAAGGGCCAGCCTGTTATGACCATCACCACGGTAAAAGGCAGCAGAAAAAACAGATGGCCCAGAACATCGATCCAATTGCGAACGGCCTTCGGCAGCGCGTTGTTTACGATGTCGATGCGGATGTGCTCGTTCACCATCAGCGTCCACGGCGAGCACAACAGAAACACAACGGCAAACAGCATCCACTGAAGCTCGAGCCATGAATTGGAACTTACGTTAAATAATTTTCGCACAACGGCGTTGACCGCCGACACCACGACAGCGGCCAGAATGGCCCAAGCCATCCATTTCCCGATACGAGAATTGATTGCGTCGATGACGCGGCTCAGTCCGAGCAAACGTTGCACGGTCTAGTCCCCCTTTGGCGCCGCGAAAAGGTCGCGGGCTTGTCTCTTGGCTGGCCGTTCTTTTTTGCAGCCGTTTTCAGGTAGAACTTACCCTCAATTCCGCAGTCCACGTCAATTAGAACTTTGATTGTTTGCGCTGCAAAAAACTAGCAAGTTTTTTGAATGGTAGAAATTCAGAAGTATCTCCACCAGACATAGACGTGACAGATTGCTACCGAAACAATCATCATCGGCAAGGCGTAAAACGTATAGGTCATAAAACGGAAGGGAATCTTGTTTCTTTCCGCTAGGCCGGCCACCGTCAAGTTGGCCGAGGCTCCGATCAGGGTGCCGTTGCCACCGAGACAAGCGCCCAAGCGACAGACACCACCATAAGGGCTCAATTTTATCGGCGCCGCCATAAGCGGGCGCCATGCTTTTGATCAGTGGGATCATGGTTGCGACAAAGGGAATGTTGTCGACAATCGCCGACAGAAATGCCGAGGCCCATAGAATCGAATAGCCCGCTGTCGCCATATTGCCGCCGGTCACTGCCACCAGCTTATTTGCTAGAAGCGCAAGTAGTCCACCTACCTCAACGCCATGCACGACGATAAACAATCCGATGAAGAAAAAAATCGTGATCCACTCGACGTCGCCAAACGTCTTATGAACGTTTTCGGCCTGCTTTTCGTTGTGGTGTTTCCAATTGTCGAGAAACATTAAAATCGCAGCCCCGCTCATAGCGATCGTGGCGGGCTCGGCACGAAGTTGCCGGGCGAAAACAAAGGCAACGATAACAGCGGTTAGAACGACGAGTGATTGTCGCAGCAACGTCCAGTCCTGAATCGTTATTCTGGCGTTCATCGCCATCACGCGCTTCTTGTGAGCGGGTGAAGAATGCAAATCCTTCCCCCATATGAGATGAATCATCACCGCCTGTGCCGCCATGACGACAAGAATGACCGGCGTTAGATGCACAACGAATTGATTGAAGCTTAATCCCGCGAGCGATCCGATCAGGATATTCGGAGGATCACCGATCAAAGTCGCGGTGCCGCCGATATTGGAGGCAAAGATTTCAGCGAAGAGAAAAGGATAGGGCGGTACCCGCAATTCCCGCGTGATTGCTAGCGTTACCGGAACCACGAGCAAAACTGTTGTTACATTGTCCAGCAGAGCCGATAAGACGGCGGTCGTAAGTTGCAGGATCAAGAGAATTCCAGCGGGGCTTGCTCTGGCGACCTGCGCCGACCATATGGCGAGATATTCGAACATGCCGGAACGGCGTGAGATGGATACCAGGATCATCATCCCGGTGAGTAATCCGATCGTGTTCCAGTCGATGCCTTTGAGGGCCTCGATTTGATCAAGCGCGCCGATCAGTACCATCGCCGCGGCGCCAAGCAACGCAACGATGGCGCGGTTAAGCTTGTCCCACATGATGATGGCGTAGGTGATCAGCAGTATGACCGCTGAGGTCACCATCGGATTTAGGCCAAAGAAAATCTCCGGCGTGAAATGATTGCCCGCCACCCTTGCCCCCGATTTTGACGCAGGCTCAGGCACGCTCGGACGAGAGTCAAGAAGGCCTGTGTTCTAAATGGAAAAATCTCAGCCGCCGGTCACGCTCATATGCCGAGCGACGGCCGGTTGTTTTGTCCGGCGATCGATCACGAAATCATGCCCTTTCGGCTTGCGGGCAATCGCGTCGTCGATAGCAGCATGCAGGGCGTCGTCCGTTACTGAGGCGCGCAGAGGCGTGCGAAGGTCAGCACAATCTTCCTGACCGAGGCACATGAACAGGGTACCGGTGCAGGTCACGCGCACGCGATTGCAACCCTCACAGAAATTGTGGGTGAGGGGCGTAATAAAGCCGAGCCGCCCGCCCGTTTCCTTTACCTTTGCATATCGAGCCGGGCCGCCGGTGCTATAGTCGATGTCTTCCAGCAAGTAGCGTTGTGAGAGGCGCGCCCGTACGAGCGAGAGCGGAAGATATTGATCGACACGTTCCGGACCGATTTCACCGAGCGGCATCACCTCGATCAGCGAGAGATCCATGCCGCGGCCGTGCGCCCATTCCATCAGCGACGGGATTTCGTCCTCGTTCACGCCCTTCAATGCAACAGCGTTGATTTTGACGTGAAGACCGGCTGTCTGGGCAGCTTCGATTCCCGCGAGCACCTTCGAATGTTCGCCCCAGCGGGTAATTTCCTTGAATTTTATTGCGTCAAGCGTATCGAGTGAAACATTGACGCGTTTGATTCCATAGGAAGCCAAATCTTCAGCAAAACGCGCGAGCTGCGAACCGTTGGTCGTGAGCGTGAGCTCTTCAAGCGCACCGGTGGAGAGATGGCGCGACAACGAGCGGAACAGGAGCATGATGTCGCGCCGCACGAGCGGCTCGCCGCCGGTCAGCCTCAGCTTTTTGACGCCGCGGGCGACAAAGGCAGAGCAGAGCCGATCCAGCTCCTCGAGCGAAAGTAGGTCGCGTTTGGGCAGGAACGTCATGTTTTCCGTCATGCAATAAACGCAACGGAAATCGCAACGATCAGTGACCGATACCCGGAGATACGTGATTACCCGGCCGAAGCGGTCCACCATTGGCCCATTGGTGGCGTTCCTACGGTCGAGATCAAGATTCGTTTTCGCGTCCATGGCTGTCCGCACTCTATATCCGCAAAGTGTGGCCGAGTCAGAGGGCCCCGTCCAGCGCTTGCGTGGTCTAGTTCTGGCGCTAGGTTGCTCGCTCCGGAGAAAGTGATGTCCTCAAGTTCCGCCGCACCGCGCCATTGGCCGAAAGAATTGCGCCTGAATAAGGATCGCCGCTCGCTGACGATCTCTTTCGATAACGGCGAAACCATCTCGCTTCCGGCCGAGTATCTGCGGGTTGAAAGCCCGAGCGCAGAGGTTCAAGGGCATAATCCCGACGAGCGCAAGATCGTGGGCGGCAAGCGTGACGTGCAAATCCTGGAAATTCATCCAGTCGGAAATTACGCCGTTCGGCTCGTGTTCGATGACATGCATTCGACCGGCATTTATTCGTGGGACTATTTCCATCAGCTCGGACAGGAATATGACAAACGCTTCGCGCGCTATGAGGAAGAACTCAAAGCTAAGAGACTCTCGCGCGAACCGATAAGGAAGAAGTAAGGCACGGATTAGAAACTAACGAGATCGGGGAATGCCATGCATCGTAAATCCAACCGACGGTTTGTTGCCGTCGCTGCTCTTGTACTCGCTAGCATCGCGATTGCTTCGGCACAGGAACAAACCGTGCGCGTACGCGGCACTATTGACGGCATTGACGGCCAGACGATGAGCGTAGCCGCACGCGACGGAACGAAACTTGCGATCAAAATCACTGACAACGTGGTTGTGATGGGCGTCGTCAAAGCGTCGATGGCCGACGTCAAGTCGGGAAGTTACGTCGGGGTCGCCGGCATCCCGCAGGAAGACGGCAGCCAGCGCGCGCTTGAGGTGCTAATCTTTCCGGATGCGATGCGTGGGATCGCCGAGGGCATCCGGCCGTGGGACTTGCGCCCGAACAGCATGATGACCAATGCAACCGTCGCCGAAGTTGTGGCCAAGATCGGCAGCCATACGATGACGCTTAAATATAAGGACGGCGAAAAGACCGTCGTCGTTCCGCCCGACGCGCCGGTCGTGACCTATGTGCCGGGCGATCGGAGAGAGTTGAAGCCGGGCGCCAAGATCTTCATTGCCGGCGCCGCTAAGCAGCCGGACGGAAGCCTTGTCGCTGCCCGCATCGGTGTCGGACGCGACGGCCTCACGCCGCCGATGTAAATCGGGGAAACGGTTGGCTGAAAGATTGCTCGGCCCGGGAAAGGGCGGCGGCGTCTTGTCCACGTCTGCCTTGTGCCAATAGGCGACATGGGTTTAGTCGGAAGCGCGTTCTTCAGTCTCACGTGCCATGATAGCCGCCTGTAGCTTCCGGGAAATCTCGCAGTATGCTATCCTCAATTTCGTTTCAGAGTTTACTTGGGGAATGTCGGATAAAAGGCCTCGACATGGGAGGTTGTCATCGCGAAGGGCACACGGACCAAGTCCGCACGCAAGATCTCCGTCAGAACGAAGCGATCGAGAGCGCCGGCCGCACGCAAGGGCGGTGGAAAATCCGGCGGACGCAGCCTTCATGATGTGCGTTTCCCGAACGAGGATCGCAAATACCGCGGCGCGCGCGACATCCTGCTGAGGGCGGAAGTAGGCCTGCGTCGCGAGGTCGAGCGCGTGGCCGCGCTACGTCGAAAGCTGCCGCGGGGCGGAGCGGCGCCTGATTATGAATTCGAGGAACGGACAGAGACCGGAACACGCATCATCAAGCTGAGCGAGCTCTTCGGCGACAAGGGCACGCTCGTCATCTACAGCTACATGTTCGGGCCGCAGATGAAGGCCCCATGCCCCGCATGCACGTCGATTCTTGACAGTCTTGACGGCGCTGCGCCACATGTCACGCAGCGCTGCGCGTTGGCGGTCGTCGCTAAATCCCCCATCGCGCGTATCCGCGCGTTTACCGATCAACGCGGGTGGCGCAATCTGCGCCTGCTCTCGTCTGCGAACAACAGTTACAATCGGGACTATCACGGCGAGACCAATGACGGCGCGCAGCGTCCCATTCTCAATGTGTTCGCGCGTAGGGGCGAAGCGATTCATCACGTCTACGCCACCGAACTGATGTTCGCGCCAACGGAGAAGGGGCAGCACAGTCGTCATGTCGACTTGATCTGGCCGCTCTGGAACATACTCGACTACACACCCGAAGGACGCGGCAAGGACTGGCATCCGAAGCTGAGCTACACAGGACTGGACGCCCCACTCATTCTTTGAATGCGTCTGCAGTACTAGCCCCCGTAAGTCGCCACCTTGCGGCGCGTTTAAGGGGATCGATTACCGCCCCAAAAAACCAAACTAACAACCGCCCAACACCTTGACGGCAGATCGACCGCAATTAATAAATTACCTATGTCACACCCCGATCCACATGGCTCGCCGGATCGCACACCGATCCAGATCGGGGAACTCTGGGAGAACCCTGTCACCCGCGAGCGGGCCAAGATTCTCGAGCTTCCCTACAAGAACCACGAGGGCCGTGTGGCTGCCGAGCTAACAGCGCTCGTCGGAGCGCGGGTCATGGGCGAGCACCGCCATCCCGCTCTCGTTGAACGTTTCACCGTGCTTGAAGGTGAACTGACCGTGAAGCTCTCTGGGCAGACAACTATTCTCCGTGAGGGCAAGACGGCCATCGTGGAGCCGGGCGTGTGGCACGACTGGTGGAACGCGAGCGACTACCAAGACGCCCGCGTTCGCGTTGAGGTTACGCCCGGCGAGCGCTTCGCCCACATGATCGAGACCGTATTCGGTCTCGCCCGGCTCGGCCACACGAACAGCAAGGGCATGCCGCATCCGCTGCAACTCGCGCTAGTCGCGCAGGAGTTCAGCGATGTGATTGAGTTCCGCTCGCCGCCGGCGGCGGTACAACGCATGCTCTTTGGAGCCCTGGCTCCAATCGCGCGCTGGCGCGGTTATTGCGCGACATACCCGCAGCTCTCTCGCACAGTTATGGCGCCACGGACATAGCGCGTGCGCATTACACTTTCGCAGATATACCTACTCCTCCGAATGTCTGGTTCTGGCACTAAGCGGACATGCGAGGTGCACCGTTTGATGTCCGCTTTCGGAAGGAAAGCAGTCATTTGCAAAGTCCATGGATTCTCCACGGCTAACGTATTTGTATCCGTTCATTTCAGTCGTGAAATGTCACGAACTGCCATTCGTGTTTTGAATCAATAATTGATTTAGTTGCTGGATTGATTGGAGAAAATGGTGGGCGCTGTAGGGATTGAACCTACGACCTCTCCCGTGTGAAGGGAACACACCCCATTGATCGCATTTCGAGTTTTTTCAAAAGTCCACGGATTTTTCACGCCGGCTCAATCAGAATTGCATGTAGCTAAATGTCCGCTATTGGCACTTAGCGTCATTTCGGATCCATGCCTTGAATGGTCGCTATTGGACCAACAACGGACAAACAACGGCGACCGCCTTGACCGTATCGGTCGTCAATGACCCGAACGCGAGATTCGGCCACCACACCTTGCTTACGGATTGCCGAATGTGGTCTGAGCGTAACTATGACGTTACGAAGATGAGATTGATAATAGGTGACGCATGTCTTTTCCGGAACGACTGATCGAAGGTTATCATGCTTTCCTTTCAAGCCGTTTTACTGTCGAGCAAGGCCGCTATCGCGAACTTGCCGAGGGCGGACAATCACCGGAAATCATGGTGATTGGCTGCTGCGATTCGCGGGTTTCGCCGGAGGTAATCTTCGATGCTAATCCGGGCGAACTTTTTGTGATGCGCAATGTCGCCAATCTTGTGCCTCCCTATACACCGGACAGTGCGCAGCGGGCAGTTTCGGCCGCACTCGAATTCGCCGTGCAAGCGCTGAAAGTTAAACACATCGTCGTGCTCGGCCACGCGCGCTGCGGTGGCATCCGCGCCTTTGCCGAACGTGGCGAACCGCTGTCACCGGGTGACTTTATCGGCAAATGGATGGAGCTGCTTACACCGGCCGCTGCTTCTATAGGACCGCAGAAAAATCATTCTAGCCTTGCTGATTACCTCGACCATTTGGAACATGCGTCAGCAATTAGGACGCTCGATAATCTCATGACGTTTCCCTGCGTGCGCATTCTGGTCGAAAGCAATCGATTGCACCTGCATGCCGCCTTTTTCGACGTGGCTATAGGCCTGCTTTCGGTGTTCGATCCAGAAAAGAAAATATTTTCTTCGGTTGCGGGCGCGGGACATAATCAGTTATTCGCGCAGCCACGGTTTTGAGGTTACTATTCCACGGGCACTTCGCGATCATTGCGGCACTGCGGCGACGGGCGGCCCGGTTATCGCGCTCCCGGCACCAGTCCAAGAACGCCTCGATATGCCCCATGCTTTGCCGGTGTTCCCATTGGAACTTGGACACAGCGCGCAGCATCATTATGACGGCGTCGTACTCGGCAATGTTCCGTTCCGTACCGAGTTGCCGGATACTGCCGAGAAAGCCTTTGAAATGGTGGGCGCTGTAGGGATTGAACCTACGACCTCTCCCGTGTGAAGGGAACGCACCGCATTGATTGGACTTGGTTTTTTCAAAAGTCCACGGATTTTCCACGCCGGCTCAATCAGAATTGCATGCAGCTAAAGGTCCGCCTTCGGGGGTAAACCAGACATCATAATGAGAGAGCTTCATGTCTGCTTATGATCCTAAGCGGACATACAGATCGCGAAGATCAAGAGGTCGTAAGCACATAAATTTCCAGCAATTTTTCCTTGTGATGATTTGGCCATAGCAGGTCAGAAAACGACCTATAGGATCTAGATGCCCGCTAAACTATTTGATCGCACCGAAAATTCGTGAAAGGCTTTCGGGATCGGCAGAGCGGGGGCATGCCATGCGATTTCAATTCTGCAAATTGGGCTTTTCCGCCCTTCTAACAAGTTCATCAATCTTTGGATTTTCATTTCTCGCAGAGGCAAAACCAGTTGAATACGTGAAGGTTTGCAGCCTATACGGCGCGGGATTTTATTACGTTCCAGGCACGGATACTTGTCTCAGAATCACGGCAATAGGCGATTGGCTTCCGGCACAAACGGCAACCGGAATCGTCTGCAGCAGAGGCACGAGCATCTATTTTGTTGGCGGCTCGGCCATCTGCGACAAGAGACCCGACGACCAACTTAAGCGGTGCCAATTCTCTGACGGCGGTCACTATTACGCTTCGGCAAATAATAACTGCCGGCCCGCATCGAATCTGTGGGGCTTAGGGGCAGGACAGAACGTTGACCAATCTGCAGGTCAACTCTACCAGGACTCCCTCAGATACGCGGGAGAGTTCTCGGGATTTAGAGTTGCAGCGGGTGTCGGCTTTGCTGAAAATTCCGGCCATACGACCTACGAAGGGACTGGTTTTAGTACCTCTGGCAATAAGGCGGGCGTTTGTGTTGATGGTTACATTCAGAAATCTCTCTGGCACACCCCTACTGGCCTTTTTCTAAATGCTGGCGGCATGGCTGCCTATTGCAGTGGATCTTCGTACAGCGCGATCAACCCAGGAAATGGTCTCCCGCACAAGACAGATATCAGTTCGTACTGGCTGCTCGGCGGTCGCATCAGCGTTGATAAGCAATGGTACACTCAGACGGGTATAAGCAAGAACTGGTTCAGAGCCACTTCGATTTATGGCGAATACGGAGCCGCGATCAGTCAGGTTCAAATCAACGTCCCGGGCTTGCCCGGTGCCAACACTTCACGCACCCATTCCTTCTGGGGTATCGGCATATCTGCTGAATTACCTATTGCCCCGTGGGGTACGGGCGTCACCCAAAATATTGATTCTGCGGCGATGGAGCTTTACCTCGTCTATCGTCAATTCGATGCTAATGCGACTGCCGACTTCGGCGTTCCAATTCAAACGAAGACTGAAATTCAGTCGGTTACCACAGGCGCAAGAATTAAATTTTGACTAGCAGATCGGAAGCCGCCTCGTGGTTAGGATTATTGTTTGCGCGAACTTACAAGGCGTAAATTGCGGATGTCCGCTATTGGCACTTAGCCGACATGCCAACTCGTTCGTCGGATGTCCGCTTTCAGGGGTAAAGCGGACATCATAAATTAAGAGAGCATCACTTCCGCTTTTGACCCATAAGCGACTTTGACGACAGATATCTTTGATTTAGGTCAATGCTGATTTTCAAAAACCGGAAATGCTTTATAAAGTGTGAGGTCCTCAAATGGTCCCCGCTCTATTTTCTTGCGTCTATAGCCTGCTAATTTTCGAAACGCCAACGCAAGGCGTCCGAACATTCAACTCAAATTCAAACTGGTTTGATTGAGCGGCCATTCGTTCGGACGCGGAAATGGCACGCATGCTCGATTATCCTGCGTTCCAAGGAGGAAACAATGGTCAATAAATTTTTGGTTTGCGCTGCGCTTGCCACGATGATGGTGGTCAGTCCTGTGAGCGCACAGCAACCTCCACCGACTTCTGAGAAAGCAAAACAGATCGAAGCGCTAGTTAACAAGGCTGCGGCGCTGATCGATAGTAAAGGCAAGGAAGCCTTCTCCGAGTTCAGAAAGAAGGATACGGAATGGTACAGTGGTGACATCTACTTGTTCGTCTATGATTTGAAGTCGAACGTACTGCTCAATGTTGCTTTTCCAGCGCGCGAAGGGACCAACACTACTGGCCAGAAAGATGCCAATGGCAAATTATTTCATCACGAATTTATTCAGGTAGCTGAATCCAAGGGGTCGGGATGGGTCGATTACATGTTTCCAAAACCAGGGCAGACCCAAGCGTCTCAGAAATGGGCCTACGTGAAGGCGGTTAAGGTGGATGGAGTGCCGAGTTTGGTCGCTTCGGGCTTCTATCCGGAGTGAGCCTTCGGCCGGAGTTCTGCACCGCGGAGCCGAAAAAAGGCCGCCTCAGTTGGCGGCCTCTTTGTGTCCGCTAATGGCACAAAGCGGACGTGCGGAGACGCATCGATCAATGTCCGCTTTCGGGGGTAAAGCAGACATTTGCAAAGTCTACGGTTTCTCCACGGCTAACGTATTTTTATCCGTTCATTTCAGTCGTGAAATGTCACGAACTGCCATTCGTGTTTTGAATCAATAATTGATTTAGTTGCTGGATTGATTAGAGAAAATGGTGGGCGCTGTAGGGATTGAACCTACGACCTCTCCCGTGTGTAGGGAACACACGCCATTGATTGCACTCGGTTTTTTCAAAAGTCCACGGATTTTCCACGCCGGTTCAATCAGAATTGCATGCAGCTAAAGGTCCGCTTTCGGGGGGTAAGGCGGACATCGTGATTAGAGAGCATCATGTCCGCTTTTGACCCAAAGCCGACATCTGCAACAAGGTCATTTGACAATAAGGCGCGGACGACGGCACAGGGCTTTGCTTCCGGTCATGTGCTATCCGAAAGTGCGTTCGCGCCCAGCCTTCGCCCACCCGCCGGTAACGCGCGCAAGGAGTTTTCCGTCAGCATTTTCGAGCGTTGTCTCGACCACAGCGCTTGCCTTACCTCGACTCACGACCCTACTTTCGACGCGCACAATTTCGCCCATGCGGACCGGACGAATGAAACGAATATGAAAGTCTAGCGTCGGCCAGATTTCGAAAGCATCAAGCGTCGAAAAAATCGCAAAGGTTTGGCTCATATCCGCAATTGCGCAGAGCAAACCGCCCTGCACGATGCCGTCGGGCAAAGTGAACTGCTTCTCGACAGTCCAGCTCTGGACCACGCGCCCTTCCTCGAACTCTTCAATACGTGCGCTCTGACGAAGGTTGAGGTGTGCTACAAACGGCGCCGGCGGTTTTGAGAGCGTTCCGTCGCGCATAGACCTCAGAAAATCGAGACCCCAATTGGGCATAACTACGAATCCTTTCCACCTTTCGGTTGACGAGAATTCATTATGCGAGTTTTTGTGCTTTTCAGCAACGATGAGGACCAAACGCCAATTGAGAATCCGCTAAGAAGGTTGAGTTCCGCTTTTGGCACAAAGCGGACATGGGAGGCTCATCGATCAATGTCCGCTGTCGGGGGTAAAGCAGACATTTGCAAAGTCCACGGATTCTCCACGGCTAACGTATTTTTATCCGTTCATTTCAGTCGTGAAATGTCACGAACTGCCATTCGTGTTTTGAATCAATAATTGATTTAGTTGCTGGATTGATTGGAGAAAATGGTGGGCGCTGTAGGGATTGAACCTACGACCTCTCCCGTGTGAAGGGAACGCTCTCCCGCTGAGCTAAGCGCCCACTGATTGCAATTTCGGCAAAGATGTAAGGAGCGGTCCGCAAGAGTGTCAAGCGAGGCCGACATTTTTATATTTCATAGGTCATCGGGAAACCGCCCCAGTGCCGATCCAGTACGCGGATCGGGGCGTCGATTTCCTTCATCATGATGATGACTCCATTGCCCGTATCGCGCGGATAACTTTGGATCATAGGGCCGTGCGCTTCTTGCGGCGCGCCGACCCGAACGGTCGTCAAAAATGCGACGGTTACGACAGTTAGCGATGTTCCAGGCAGGCTCGCTGGCGCGTTGTCGCTGCGAATAATTCAGTTTGTGGTCAATACTTAACGTCTAAGTAGCTCTGCTACCGCAATCGGAATTTCACTTAGCCAGTCCACGACCCTATCTGCTCCCAGATCCTTCGCAGGCGTTTCCGAATAGCCGAAGGATACGGCGATTACCGGCACTTTTGCTGCGCGAGCTGTAGCCACATCAGTCTTCGAATCGCCCACCATCACAACCGAGGAAGAATGACCGCCTGCTCGTGATACTGCGTTCAACAGGTGCCCCGGATCCGGTTTCCGTACTGAAAAAGTATCGGGACCAGCAATAAACGCGAAACGGTCGGCAAGACCGAGTGCTTTCAGGAGTTTCACCGAAAATCGCTCGAACTTGTTCGTGCAGATCACCAGGATCGAACCAGTTGCCGCCAGAGCATCGAGTGTCTCGCTCGCACCGGGAAAGGCAAATGAACTGTCGGCGAGGTGTACCTCATAGTGCAAAAGAAACCGCGCGAGCATTCGGTCAAATTCGGCCTGGGAAATCTGTACACCTTCCAGCGCAAGGCCCCGTTCGATCAAAACGCGCGCCCCTCCACCAACGATATTGCGGGCTTCGTCAAAGGGAATTGGTTTCAGCCCGGACTCTTTGAGTACGAGATTAAGTGTGGCCACGAGATCCGGCGCGGTATCGACGAGCGTGCCGTCAAGATCGAAAGCGATGGTCGGGCGTTGAGCCATTATGTACATCGGCTAGCGTTGGCGGAAGAAAAAGTCCACGAAAACCTGTTGCCGAGCCGCGCTGGCGACGCCAAAGGGTCCATGCTAGGACCGCGCGCCGCGAGCAGCCGCTGCCTTGGCCTGCCGATGGAGGGATTGGCCCGTGTCAAATACGGTCGGGGCGAAGAATCTCGATGGATTTAAGCGCGAAGCCGCCCGCTGTGCGCTAGAATTTGTAAAATCGGGCATGCGCCTTGGGCTGGGTACCGGTTCCACCGCGGCACACTTTGTAGATCTACTGGCCGAGAAAGTGCGGGGTGGTCTCGACGTTGTCGGCGTGCCGACATCCGAGGCAACCCGCGCGCAGGCCGAGCGGCTTGGTATTCCGCTGACGACCCTTGATGAAGAACCGGAACTCGATCTCACCGTCGATGGCGCCGATGAAATCGATCCCGAATTGACCCTCATTAAGGGAGGCGGTGGTGCTCTGTTGCGAGAGAAAATTGTTGCCGCGGCGTCGCACGAAATGATCGTAGTGGCTGACGAGACCAAATATGTGAAACGTCTGGGCCGCTTTCCGTTGCCGATCGAGGTTATCGATTTCGGGCTGGGAGCTACAAACCATGCTATAAAGGCCGTTCTAAAGGCCTCTGGCTGCGAAGGCCCCATTCGGCTAAGGCACAAGTCGGATGGTCATGTTTTTGTCACGGATCAGGGACACCTGATCCTAGACGCCGGTCTTGGGGCGATTCCTAATGCGCGCTTGCTCGCGCAGGGTCTTTCCGGAGTTCCGGGTGTCATCGAACACGGCCTCTTCATTGGGCTGGCTCGTCGGGCGGTCCTCGCCGGTAGTGAGGGTGTTCGCGTGATGGAGCGGCCCTAACGAATTTTTCTTTTTATGACAGGGAGAACATTATGAATTTTCTTACCGTTGCTCGCGCCTTGCAAGCAGGAGCGCTGGCAATTGCGATCGGTTTTTTCGCCTCTTCGGTATCGGCCCAGCAGCCGGCGGGAAAAAATCCTCCACCAACCGCCGCTCAAGTACAGCTCGCACGCCAGATCGTCGACGCGTCCGGCGCGGCGCGCGCGTTCGATCCAATCCTGCCATCGATCGTGCAGCAGACTTACGCACAGCTTGTGCAGCAGAATCCCGATCTGCAAAAATCGCTGCTTGAGGTCGCCCAAGCGTTGGGGCCCGAATTCCTCAAGCGTCAACCTGAGGTCGTAGAGATTATGATTCAATCTTACGCCTCTCATTTCACAGAGGCCGAACTAAAAGAACTCGTAACGTTCTACAGCTCGCCCACGGGCAAGAAACTTGTGACTGAGCTTCCGCTGGTCTTAGAAGAAAGCTTTGCAAAGGCACGTGAGTGGGGCAACAAAATTCAGGAACAGGTCACGGCCCGTATTCGCGAGGAAATGGGCAAGCGCGGCAACAAGATCTGATCGCGTTCGGAGCCGGGGCAAGAAACCGCTGCGCGTTCCGGCAAAGGACGTAAGATGGCGGAACGCGACGTTGATCTATTCGTAATCGGTGCTGGGTCGGGCGGCGTGCGTGCGGCACGCATCGCCGCCCAGCACGGCGCGCAAGTGATGATGGCCGAAGAATATCGTGTCGGTGGCACCTGCGTCATTCGCGGCTGTGTTCCCAAGAAGCTTCTCGTCTATGCAAGTCGGTTCTCTCAGGAATTCGAGGATGCTGCAGGATTTGGTTGGACCCTCTCCGGCACGAAGTTTAACTGGCCGACGCTGATCGCAAACAAAGATAAGGAAATTTCTCGCCTGGAGGCGGCATATCATTCCACGCTCGGTCGCGCGGGCATCGAGATAATTTCATCGCGCGCGGTAATCGAAGACGCTCATACTGTTCGCATTCTAACAAACGGTGCGCGCATCCTGGCTGATACAATTCTGGTGGCGGCCGGCGGCCATCCGGTGCTGCCGGATATCCCAGGGGGTGAGTATGCCATCACCTCGAACGAAGCTTTTCATCTTGAAATGCTTCCGCGCCAAATCGTGATTTAAGGTGGCGGCTATGTCGCGGTGGAATTTGCTTGTCTCTTTCACGGGCTCGGTGCGGGTGTATTGCTCGTTCACCGTGGCGAAGAAATTCTGCGCGGCTTCGATGACGACGTGCGAAAACATCTTCATGCCGAAATGATGGAACGGGGCATCAAGATCATCGTGGGTCAGACAATCGCATCGATCGAGAAAGGTGGCCACCACCTAGAGGTGGCGCTCTCAGGTGGTGAAAGGCATCCGGCTGACCAGGTGATGTTCGCCATCGGCCGCATGCCCAACACGAAGAATATGGGTCTCGAAACCGCCGGCGTGAAATTGAATCAGAACGGTGCAGTTGCTGTTGATGAATTTTCGAAATCGAACGTGCCTTCAATTTACGCTATCGGCGATGTCACTAATCGTCTGGCACTGACGCCAGTGGCGATTCGCGAGGGACACGCTTTTGCCGATACGGTTTTTGGCAATAAGTCCTGGAGCGCTGATCACGACAATGTGCCGAGCGCCGTCTTCGCCGAACCGGAAATCGGGGTCGTCGGGCTCAGCGAAGCGAAGGCAAAAGAGCAGGGCTTCAGCCTAGATATTTATCGAACCCAATTTCGGCCAATGAAGGCGACGCTTTCCGGGCGTCCGACGACGATCTTGATGAAACTCGTAGTCGATCGCGCTACCGATCGCGTGCTCGGCGTGCACATTGTCGGTGAGGCAGCGGCTGAAATGGTGCAGATGGCAGCGATCGCCGTGAAGATGGGCGCGCGCAAGGCGGATTTCGACGCGACCGTGGCCCTGCATCCGACCGCCGGCGAGGAACTCGTCACGCTGCACAACAAGGTATGACATTCAGCGTTGGCTTAGCCAATCTGCGGCGGCTGGCCATAGTTTTTCGCGCCCGAGCTCCCGAAAAAATCCGAAATGACCGATCTTCCTCACACCAATGTCGTTAGGGTGAACGGTGATGTGCTCGGCCTTCGTGCCGATATAACCGGCGAGAAGTTTTTCAACCGCGATCGGCGGGGCCCAGTCGTCGTCCGACATGCCGATGCCCCGCAACGCGCCGCGATAGTTTGGAAAATTCACACGCGTATCGAGCGTCTCGTCATCGAACAGATAGCCTGGTTTCATGCACCAGCTTGCCCATTCGAGGAATGCATCCTTCGGCAGATCCTCGCCAAGTCCAAGTTTGCCCGGCACATAGCCAAAAAGGTGCGCCGCAGCCGGACCAAAAAATTTCAACATCATATAGGCGCGGTATTTTTCCGGCGCGGGAAACAGCCGCCAGTAGCCGATTTGTGCCGCCGCGAACAAGGCGCGTGACACTTTTCGATTGTTGGGCAATAGCCCCAACCCCTGTCCGCCGTAGGAATGGCCGACATAGAGAAGCGGCTCGCCGTATGCTTCGCGTTCGGCAAAGTCGACGGCAGCAGTGATGTCGAGCGCAGCCCAATCGCGCATTCGTGCATGGAAGCCGCGCAATGAGGCGGGCCGTGAGCCACCAATCCCGCGGTAATCGAAAGTTAGCGTGGAAAAACCGCATTCCGTCAGATAAGACGCGAATTTCCCGTAATATTGACGACGAACGGCGGTGGCTGAGGTGATAAGTACAAATCCTCCGCCGGTTTTCGTCGCCGGACGGCGCAAAGTCGCAGCGAGCGGATAGCCGTCAGTGGCCGGAAAATACAATTCGGTTTCGGTCAGCCGGCCGTTCATGCGTTGTCCCCGTAATGGACTTAAGGATGAATAAACACCGGTTATCGCTGCTCGCAAACCGGCGCGAGTCACGCGAAACTGATCACACCGCTGCGCCCGAGGACTGTTCGACGTCCATCGATATGCCAATGGCGATGCAGCTACAGACGCGGATGCCATTCAAATACGAGGGTCAGACTTTGCCGCGCTCTTACGGCTTTCCGATGAAGATTCGCATTCCAACTAAGCTCGGCTTCCAGAATCCAAAATTTGTCACCGAGATGTACGTTACCAACGATTAACCTGGCGGCTTTCGGGAATATCAGGGCTACAATTGGTTCGGCAGGCTTTGAAGAATCCAACAATTTACGTTGATTAAAGCCGCAACTTTGATAACTGGCATCTTTTAACGGGTTGAGTGTATAACCCCGGCCTCCCCTGGAGAGGCGATAATGGCGCACCGTTGGACCCCGGATAGCTGGCGATCGAAACCGATCGTGCAGGTACCGGAATATCCTGATCCGAAAGCATTGGCGGAGACTGAGCGTACCCTTGCGTCTTATCCGCCGCTCGTGTTCGCTGGAGAGGCGAGGGCGCTTAAGCGCGCGCTTGCCAAGGTCTCGGCCGGTGACGCTTTCCTGCTACAGGGCGGTGATTGCGCCGAGAGTTTCGCCGAGCACAGCGCGAACAACATCCGCGATTTCTTTCGCGTCTTCCTTCAGATGGCAGTGGTGATGACGTTCGCTGGATCGTTTCCGGTGGTGAAGGTTGGTCGCATCGCTGGCCAATTCGCAAAACCGCGCTCCTCGCCGACCGAAAGACAGAACGATGTCGAACTTCCGACATATCGCGGCGACATCATTAACGACAACGCCTTCACCAAGGAGGCGCGCACGCCCGATCCGCGCCGGCAGGTTGAGGCCTATCGTCAATCGGCTGCGACACTGAACTTATTGCGTGCTTTCTCGACCGGCGGTTACGCTAACCTTTCCAATGCTCATCAATGGATGCTCGGTTTTGTCAAGGACAGCCCGCAGTCGCATCGTTACGAAGAGTTGTCCGCACGCATCACAGAATCACTCGATTTCATGCGCGCCTGCGGCATTGATCCGGAAACACATCCGGAAATGCGCACAACTGATTTCTACACGAGCCACGAGGCGCTGCTGCTCGGTTATGAGCAGGCGATGACACGCGTAGATTCCACGAGTGGTGACTGGTATGACACGTCTGGCCACATGCTCTGGATCGGTGATCGCACACGCCAGCTCGATCACGCCCATGTCGAATTCTGCCGCGGCATCAAGAATCCGATCGCGCTGAAATGCGGGCCATCGCTCACGGCGGATGAGTTGCTTAAGCTCCTCGACATCCTTGATCCCGAACGTGAGGTTGGCCGCATGACTTTGATCTGCCGCTTTGGTGCAGGCAAGGTCGAGGCGCATCTGCCGGCGCTCATTCGTGCGATCAAATTGGATAAGCGCATTGTTGTATGGTCGTGCGACCCGATGCATGGCAACACGGTAACCGCAAACGGCTACAAGACCCGGCGCTTCGAGCAAATTTTGCAAGAGGTTAAGGAATTTTTCGCGGTGCATACCGCCGAGGGCACCCATGCGGGCGGCATTCATCTGGAAATGACTGGTCAGAACGTCACCGAATGTATGGGCGGCGCGAAAGCGATTGGCGAGATGGATCTATCTGACCGTTACCATACTTTCTGCGATCCACGGCTCAACGCCGATCAGGCGATTGAACTCGCCTTCCTGGTTGCCGATTTGCTCAAAAAAGAGCGCTCTGGGCACGCGCGCAAAATACGGGCGATCGCCGGAAACTGACGGTTTTGCAAAATTTGTGCGCTCGCGTTCGATCTCACGAAGTCAATTTGTGATGTCCGCGGGAACGTTGCCTTTACGAATTGCAGGAACTACCGGCGGCTGACCGGCATCGTTGAGGATCCTCTGCCCTTCGGCGGTAAGTAAGAAACGAATGAAATCAATAGCCTCTTTTGGATTTTTCGCAGTGCCCGGGACGGAGGCCGCATTTCGAATCGCCTCGCTCAAATTCACGCTTGCGGGAAAACGAATGATGTCGATATCGTTTCGCGCGGCAACGGCGGCGGAATAATAAACGACGCCAGCGCTTGCTTTTCCTTCCCGGACCGCGCGCACAGTATCGGGTATCGACGTTGCCTTGGACGGGTCAACGATCGCCGCGTCTATGATCTTTTGTGCGAGGTCCGGTTTTCCTTCGAGGCTCGTCGACCGCTTCAAAAATTCGATTGTGCGGCCGGTGGCGAGATCCTTATCGCCCGTCACGCGGACGAATTTCACCGCGGGGTTTGCAAGATCCGCAATCTGATGGATTCCGAGCGGATTACCTTTTGCCGTGATGACCACCATTTCATTTCCCGAGAAGATCACATACCAGGAAATGGCATCCTGATTGGAGTTGTTAATTTTTTTGTTCATCAAATCTTCCGCGACTGCGGGAGACGACGGGGCGAAGACGTCACAGGTGTCGCCTTTGAGAATGCGTTCGGCCAGTTCCTTCGAAACACCCGAGGTGAGATTGATGGTGATATCCTTGTTTTTCACTTCGAAGGCTTTTTTGACCTCGCGCAACGGGCCCGCAAGCAAATCGGCATGAAATACCTCAACGCTGCCAGCCGTCGCTATTCCGGCGGCGGACACCGTAACGGCGATTCCGATGGAGATTAGTGTGACGATCTTCGTGACCGACCTATGAATACGGATCATCGGTTTTTCCGGAAAATCCAACGGCGGCAGAGCGTCGCTATCTGAAGACGCCGCAGCCAACTCTTTTATGTCCGTGCAAAGTACAGCAATTGCCCATTTTTGAGAAGAAGATGCCGCCGTTGCGGCAGGCGTTCGGCCGGTTTACATCTTTTATATGGGCAAAGATCGCCTCAAGCTTGCGATTGCGCAGCTCAATCCCGTCGTCGGCGACATTGCCGGCAACGCTTCGAGCGCACGTCGCGCGCGTGCGGAAGCGGCAAAACAGGGCGCCGATCTCGTGATTTTTTCCGAACTTTTCATCGCTGGCTACCCGCCGGAAGACTTGGTGTTGAAACCCGCCTTTCAAGCTGCGTGCCGCAGCGCAGTCGAACAGCTTGCCCGCGAGACAAAGGACGGCGGCCCGGCGCTCTTGATCGGCACGCCGTGGATGCAAGACGGCAAACTCTATAACGCCGCGGCGCTGTTAGATGCCGGCCACATTGCCGGCCTCCGCTTCAAGTTAGATCTCCCGAATTACGGCGTGTTCGACGAGAAGCGCGTGTTTGTGCCCGGTCCGATGCCGGGACCGATCGACTTCAGAGGCGTCCGCCTCGGCGTCCCGATTTGCGAGGACGTATGGGTGCCCGACATTGTGGAATGCCTCGCCGAGACAGGCGCGGAAATTCTCGTTGTGCCGAACGGCTCGCCATATCACCACGGCAAGCAAATGCTGCGCATCAACATCGCGGTCTCACGCGTGATCGAATCGAAGCTGCCATTCATTTACGTCAATCAGGTTGGCGGCCAGGATGAGCTGGTGTTCGATGGCACATCGTTCGCATTAAATGCCGACAAGACGCTCGCCTTCCAGATGAGTTCGTTTCGGGAAGAAGTCGTGCTGACCGAATGGAGGCGTGAAGGTGACATCTGGAAATGCTTAAGTGGGCCGAATGAACCGGTCAGCGAGGGCGACGAGGCCGATTACATCGCCTGCATGATAGGGCTGCGCGATTATGTCGCGAAGAACGGCTTTCCCGGCGTCGTGCTTGGTCTTTCTGGTGGCATTGACTCGGCGCTTTGTGCTGCGCTCGCCGCTGATGCAGTCGGTCCGAAGCGCGTTCACTGTGTGATGCTGCCTTACAAATTCACCGCGAAAAACTCGCTCGACGACGCCGGAAAATGCGCAAAGGCGCTCGGCGTGCGCTACGACACGATCCCGATTGCGCCTGCGGTCGAGGGTATCGAGGCGGCGCTTGCTGCCCAGTTCAAGGGCCAGAAACGAGACACCACCGAAGAGAATATTCAGGCGCGCGCACGTGGCACAATCCTGATGTCGATTTCGAACAAGTTTGGGTCGATGGTGGTAACGACGGGCAACAAGTCGGAGATGTCGGTCGGCTACGCGACGCTCTATGGTGACATGAATGGCGGCTTCAACCCGATCAAGGATCTCTACAAAACCGAGGTCTATCGTCTCGCGCAACTGCGCAATCGCTGGAAGCCCGCGGGCGCGCTTGGCCCCGATGGCCCGGTGATTCCCGAAAATATCCTGACGAAAGCGCCCACGGCAGAACTACGTGAGAACCAGAAAGATCAGGATTCGCTGCCTCCCTACAAGGTGCTCGACGTGATTTTGGAACGGCTCGTCGAGCGCGAACAGCCGGTTTCCGAAATCATTGCCGCAGGCTTCGATCCGGAGACCGTGACGCGCGTGGAAAAGCTGTTGAATACCGCTGAATACAAACGGCGGCAGGCCGCGCCTGGAGTAAAGGTGACGCTCAGAAATTTTGGCCGCGACCGCCGCTACCCGATTGTGAACAAATTCCGCGATCCCGGGACTGCAATAGCGCAGCCAGACAATTCGCTTGTCGAAGGCACCGTGCCGATGCCGAATGCAGCGATAGATTTTTAATTTCTGCCCGGCGCGAAAGGAATGGATCAACACAATATGCAGGTAGGCGGCAATGACTGCTCAACGCGCCAAAAAACCGGGATTACATATCACTCTTTCTTGCCATAAGACTTTTGCGAAAGCGACGGTCACGTTTGAGATACCATTCGCGGCTCATGGCGGCGCGGCGTGTCGTAAAACGTTCGGCGTGAAGCAAAACCCAAATCCGCCCACGTGTGGAACGGGCTCCTGTACCCGTGTTGTGCTCGCTCAGACGCCGCTCAAGATCGAGCGTCCATCCAACATAGGTGCGGAGGCCTCCTTTGCCGTTACTGCCCAGTACATAAACAAAGCATTTCCGACCGTGTTTGGGATCGGATTTCTTTTGATTCTGCATCGTTCCAGCATGGAGCGCACGCTCGCCTTGTGCAATCACGAGGTCGGGGGTGTGTCAGGAAAACATTTAAGTGTCTTATGGTCGCAGGCATTGCGCCAGCACCGCATGAAGGCGTCATTGACCCGAATATTGGCTTCATAACGCCCAATCCCTAGAGTGCCGATAATGTCGCCTCCAATCGTCCGTTTCGCGCCTTCGCCCACAGGTCTTCTGCATATCGGCAATGCACGTACGGCACTTTTCAATGCTCTTTATGCGAAGCGCGAAGGAGGCGTATTTATCCTACGTCTGGACGATACAGATCGTGCGCGCTCAGAAGAGCAATATGTAAATGCGATATGCGATGATCTGGATTGGCTGGGCATTAAACCGGATCGGATTGAGCGACAGTCATCGCGAATTGCGGTTTACGAAAATTTGCTTGAAAAACTAAAAAAAGCCGGCCGAATCTACGCCTGTTATGAAACCGAGGAAGAATTGGAATTTCGCCGCCGCCGTCAACTGGCCGCGCACAAGCCGCCCGTTTATGACCGTGCTGCGCTGGCATTAAGCGATGCCGATCGTATGAAATTCGAACGCGAGGGGCGCAAAGTTTATTTTCGGTTTAAGCTTGGCCATAAAAAAATCAAATGGAATGACCTTGTTCGGGGTCCTTCTGAAATTGACACAGCGTCCCTGTCCGATCCGGTGGTGCGACGCGCTGATGGCAATTGGCTCTATTCCCTCACATCGGTCATCGATGACATTGATATGAAGGTGAGCCATGTCATCCGCGGAGAAGATCATGTTACGAACACAGCTGCCCAGATCGAAATGTTCGAAGCGCTCGAGGTGCAGCCGCCGTTTTTTGCGCACCACAATCTTTTAACGTTGCCAAGTGGCGAGGGGATGTCGAAAAGACTGGGCCACCTTTCGCTGAGGTCTTTGCGTGAGGCAGGTCAGGAACCTCTAGCTGTTGCAGTCGCGGCAACGCTGGTGGGAACTGCCGATGCGGTCGAGACGGTGAGAGATCTTGCGAGTCTTTCGGCAAAGATCGATTTTGCGCGCATATCGCATGGGCCCGCACGTTTCGATCCCAGAGATCTTGATGCGCTAACTTCCCGGACCCTTCACATTATGCCCTTCAGCATCGCTGCCCCACGGTTGGCTGTGATTGGTGCCGGCATCGATAAAACATTCTGGGAAGCAGTTCGAGGAAATTTAACGCGGTTTGACGAAGTTGCGTCCTGGTGGCGCATTGTGAGCGAGCCAATGCCGCCGTCCGTGACCGGATTAGACACTAAGATCTGTCAGATGGCTTCGAAAGAATTGCCACCAGACCCGTGGACCGAAGCGACTTGGAACAAACAAAACTGGGATGCGTGGGTCGAAAAACTGAAGCAAGTAACGGGCCGCAAAGGGCGGGAGCTATTTCATCCGTTACGGCTTGCGCTGACCGGTCGAGAAAATGGTCCGGAATTGCGAGTTTTGTTGCCTTTTATGGGCTATGCCCGAGCCGAGGCCAGACTAAAAGGCAAAGAAACCTAGAAACGTTCCTTAGCGAACGGGATAAAATTCCGGTCCGACGGTCCGCACTTTTCGCGTTCCTTCGGTGGTGTTTTGAGTTTGCGGCTCTTGTTCGGCGCCAGGCGGTAGTTGGCTAGTGACAGGTTGAGAAGCGGCGCCACCTTTTGGTGGATTCGGCTGTTTCGGTTGCGCCATTTGTTTGGCGCGCTCTTCAGTGACAATTATATCACCCTGCTGAACTGTCTGATCTTTACCGACACCGAGTGCGTCTGCCCAGCTTTGCCCTGCCGCTCGGCAGGAGCAGCTCGGGATATATTCCTGGCGATATTTGAACGCCGTCGGCAACTCCGAATAGAGGCGTCCTGTGATCGAAGTTGCTCGATCGACTTGCTCGCCGGGGTTACGATGCGTATAGAGCTCGGCCTCGGCGGCGGGGCACAAACGCTTGCAGGTCTGTTCGTCTTCTCCAAATCGCGACGGAACAGTTGCGTAGCTGACTGGAAAATAAAAGCCGTCGCAGGTTCTCACGCAAAGCGTTCGGAACGTGGACGAAGATGGCAGATCAAGCGGCGTGGCATTGATCTCGCTTTCTTCACGCAGACCTCCGAACAAATTCTCAAGCCAACTACGTGAACGTACCTGTTGTTGTGGAGCGGAGTTGCGATATTGAGCACCGCAATTATTCTGCTGTAGCGAGGCCAGAAGCTGCCGGCGCTGTAGATCGCGATTGACGTCCAGGCCACCGCCATGGGTACGCGACAAATCAGCAGTCATTCGATCCAAGTTACTCCGCGCCCGAGTGATTTGATCATTTATTTGCTCACATTGCGGGGACCTCGGGGCGAAGAAAATGAAAAATCCTCCCGAATCGCATCCAGCGCGACGGCCTTGCATAATGGTTTGATCGAGTTCGAACTTCTGGCGGGCGATGGCGTCTTCGTAGCGGCGGCCGCCATCGGATCCTGCACTCGCAGGAGCATCCAATTGGGCAAGAGCGGTTTCGAGACGAACGCATATGGGATTTGTCCCGCCTCCAGACTCGTTGCCGGGAGGTGGAGGCACATAGACGCCAGGTGGAGGGCCGCCGGGAACGTTACCTGGCGGGTACATCTGAGCAGCAGCTCCTGTGAGCAGGCTCAGGAAAAGCGCTGCTGAAATACCGACAAGACGACTGAGAAACATGGGTCGATTGATCTCCAGTATTTCATGAAGGGCGGCAAACTTGACCGAACTATGAAGGCAAAGTCGAGAACAACCGCGCATGGGATGGGCCTTCGAATGGAAATATACCGCCTAATTTGGCATCCCGTTTTGTTATGCGATTCGCGTGATAAAGTGGGACAGGCCAGAAATGTTGTAACGGGCCAAAAGTCCCAGTTTTTATCGTTTTTAATTGTATCATATTTGTCACATACGCAGGAATTCATCGTGAAATATGCCCTTTTGCATAGCAATTGAGCAGCTTGCTCAAATACTATTATTGCTGATTTGGCGCCGATAATCGAAATTACATTTGAACTTGCGGGGCCGTTATAAGCGCGAATTGGGGGTCAAACATGCGCAATATTGCTATCAAATCTCTCGTTGGGGCAGGCGTGCTCGCGCTGGCGCTTTCCGGACCGGCGCTGGCGGCGGATTTGCCGATGAAGGGGAAGGCTGCACCTGTTGCGCCCGCCACTCCCGACTTTGACATCGCATTCGGCGGCGGTATTGCCAGCGATTATATCTTCCGTGGCATCACGCAATCGAACCACGGTGCGTCGGCGAGCGCTTACTTCGAGCCGCACTATAAGGAATTCTACATCGGTATCGCTGGCGCTGGCATCGATTGGCCATCGGGTAGCGGTTATCTTCTGAATAGCCCGAGTGCCGAGGTTGATCTTTATGGTGGCTGGCGCCCGACCGTCGGTAAGTGGAGCTTCGATTTCGGTTACATTTATTATCTGTACCCACACAATGTTCCGGCGTCTTTAGGCGGCTTCACCAGTGATTTCGGCGAGTTCTATGCGAAAGCGACTCTTGCGGTCACTGATGCTCTTTCGATCGGTGGCGCCTTTTACTATTCGCCCGATCTTCTGAATTACAGCAAGAACAGCCAGTACTATGAAATCAACGCCAAGTACGTAGTCCCGAGCACCTACTTTGCGAAGGATTGGGGTATGTATGTATCGGGCGCCTGGGGTCGCTTCAATGTGGAGGGCGGAGCCACAACGTTTAGCCAAAATGTAAACTTCGTACCGGCGCCATTCACAGGTTACAGTATCCCGAGTTACTCGACTTGGAACGTCGGCGGTGGATTCACCTATAAGGTCTTCACTCTTGACCTTCGCTACAGCGACACAAGTCTCTCGTCGACCGGCTGTATTGAATTCTGGAATGCAACTCCCAATCCAGGTGGTTCGTTTAATGTTGGCGGCTGGTGCAGAGGCACTTTTGCAGCGAAGCTCTCCTTCGACCTACTTGCTTCGCAGCTGAAATAAGCCATCCGCTAATTAACAAATACAGACGGCCGCCTTCGGGCGGCCGTTTTGCTTTTTGGATGGTTTTAATCTCGCTTAGATCTTTCAGGCGAGTTAGCGGCTACAAGTAATGGCAATGACTTCCGGACATGAACTGCCCTTACAGATCATTGTCTTCGCACCCATGGAAACTCCGCCCGTAATCTCGCTTGGATCAATACGTCCGTAATCGACCGATTTCACATATTCCCTGTTTCGGCAAAGGGTAGTGGCGGCGGCCTCGCCGCAGGCTTCGCCGGAAGCGAGGCAGCGGTCGATTCCGTAACCACCGAAACTGTCGATCAGGAATATATGTGTTTCGGCCGATGCCGCTTGCACAACCATTGTGCCAACCAATGCCGCAACAACAAAGCTTACTTTCACAGACCAACCCTTTGCGCGATCCCGACAAGGACAAAGTGCGCTATTAAGGTTGATCAGGCGTTAATATGCCGAAGGCGAACGGCACTCTGCCAGATGTCGATAATTAGACGGTCATTTGCGGCTTCAGGGATACAATCTACTCCCAACACGAAAGTCTTGACGCGGCGCAGGGGTCCACGCATGCTGCCCGCATGAGTTCGGCCTGCAACCGTTTCTTCGGCATTTGCCGTGAGATTATCTGCGCCTAAGGGGCGCGGGCGGGGCCGTTTTCTTCTCGATCGGTTGAGATGAACGTCCTGGCCCGCCAGGCAAGGGACGTTATGGAATTGAAGCTGTACAATACGCTGACGCGGACGAAAGAGTTCTTCAAGCCTCTCGATCCCGCACGCGTGCGCATGTATGTGTGCGGGCCTACTGTCTATGACTTCGCCCATATTGGCAATGCGCGGCCCGTTATTGTCTTCGATGTGCTATTCCGCCTTTTGCGCCATCTTTATGGAGCCGATCACGTCAGATATGTCCGTAACGTCACTGACGTCGATGACAAGATTAATGCGCGCGCGGCGGAACGCGATATCTCAATCCGTAAACTGACCGAAGAGACTTACAAAAACTTCAAACAGGACGTGGACGCACTCGGCTGCCTACCGCCGACAGTGGAGCCACGTGCGACCGAGCACATAGAGGAGATGAAGACTCTTATCGAGCGCCTCCATAGCGAGGGTTTCGCCTATGTCGCCGAGGACCATGTGCTCTTTCATGTCGCCTCGATGCCCGACTACGGTAAGCTTGCACACCGATCACCTGATGAGATGATGGCGGGCGCCCGCGTCGAGGTCGCGCCGTACAAACGCGATGGCATGGATTTCGTGCTGTGGAAACCGTCGAAGGCCGGAGAGCCGGCGTGGACTTCGCCCTGCGGCATTAAGGTCAAGGGCCGTCCCGGCTGGCACATCGAATGCTCCGCTATGAGTTGGAAACATCTCGGCGAAACCTTCGACATCCACGGTGGTGGCATCGATCTGGTCTTTCCGCACCATGAGAACGAAATTGCGCAATCGCGCTGCGCTTTTCATACCAAGGTCATGGCCAATGTCTGGATGCACAACGGATTCCTGCAGGTCGAAGGCGATAAAATGTCGAAGTCGCTCGGCAATTTTGTCACGATCAGGCAGTTGCTGAATGATGGCTGGTCGGGCGAGGTCATCCGTTTTAATATGCTTCGCACGCATTATCGTCAGCCGATAGACTGGACTAGCAAGGCGCTCGAGGAGAGCAGGAATATTCTTCGTTCGCTTACGGATTTTCCTGATGCGGATAATCCTAAGGGCGATGCGCTTGTGTCGGAGTTTCTCGACGCTCTATGCGATGACCTCAACACGCCGCAAGCGATCACCGAATTGCATGCAATGCATAAGAACGGCGATCTTGCAAAACTTGCTCCGGCTCTCCACGTGCTTGGCCTTCGTCGTCCGGCGAACCAGATCAAAGTGGATAACGGTTCGGTCGACAAGCTCGTCGCCGCTCGTAACGCCGCCCGCAGAGCCAAGAACTTCAAGGAGTCTGACCGCCTCCGCGATGAACTCGTAAAAATGGGCGTCGTGCTGAAAGACAACAAGGACGGCACCACCACCTGGGAGGTCGCGCGATGAGACGTGCTCAATTGAATCGGTTTCTTAACGAGTTGAATCGAATTCGTAGTCTGAATCAGGCGCTTCATCTCATTGAAACGACTCCATATTTTGGCGCGGTAATTTCGCACAAAAGCGTGCCCTCAGGGCGAACTTGAATCTCTGGATGAAGCCATGAAAGAACGTCTCTATCTCTTCGACACCACTCTGCGCGATGGCGTGCAGATGAACGGCGTTGACTTTACGCTTGCCGACAAGCTGCGGGTGATGCGTCTACTGGATGATCTTGGGCTCGATTATGTCGAAGGCGGCTATCCGGGCGCGAACCCGACCGATACCGCGCTATTTTCCGAGAGACGCGAAACGAAATCGAAGTTCACGGCTTTCGGCATGACCAAGCGCACGGGCCGGTCAGCTTCGAACGATCCAGGGCTTGCAGCCACGCTCGCCGCCGAGGCCGATGCGATCTGCCTCGTCGCCAAAAGCTCGGCTTTTCAGGTACGGGTCGCGCTCCAAGTGCAACCGGAAGAGAACCTCGCCTCCATAAAGGAATCGGTTGAAGCGGCGAGAGCGACCGGCCGCGAAGTGCTGATCGACTGCGAACATTTTTTTGATGGCTACAAGGATGATCCCAAATACGCGCTCGCCTGTGCGAAGGCTGCCTATGACGCCGGCGCACGCTGGGTCGTATTGTGCGATACCAACGGCGGAACCCTGCCGCATGAGGTTGAACAGATTGTTGGCGAGGTAACTAAAATTATTCCCGGCGATCACATCGGCATCCACGCTCACAACGACACCGAACAGGCGGTAGCAAATTCGTTTGCTGCTGTGCGCGCGGGGGCAAGGCAAATTCAGGGAACATTAAATGGCGTCGGCGAGCGCTGCGGCAATGCTAATATGTGTTCGATCATTCCAACGCTGCTATTGAAATCCGAATACACCGCGCATTTTGACATTCACGTGAAATCCGATGCGCTCTCGCGCCTTACGCACGTTTCGCATACGCTCGACGAGATGCTAAACCGAGCCCCGGATCGACACGCACCCTATGTTGGCGAAAGCGCGTTCGCGACTAAGGCCGGTATCCATGCCTCCGCTATCATGAAAGATCCAAAAACGTACGAGCACGTCACCCCTGAAGCCGTCGGCAATCGCCGCAAGCTGCTCGTGTCCGATCAGGGAGGCAGGTCTAATGTGCTTGCGGAACTCGAGCGTATCGGTGTCGTAATCGACAAAAACGATTCCCGCATTTCAAGGCTGCTCGATGAGGTGAAGGAACGCGAAGCGAAGGGCTACGCCTATGAAGCGGCGGATGCATCTTTTGCGCTGTTGGCGCAGCGTATGCTTGGCAAGGTGCCGGATTATTTTGATGTTGAGCGCTTCAACGTAAGCGTGGAGCGGCGTTACAATGCGAAGGGTGAGCTCATCACGATCGCGGAAGCGACCGTAAAGGTGAAAGTCGACGGCGAGACATTGATGTCGGCGGGCGAGGGCAACGGCCCGGTGAACGCGCTCGATGTCGCGCTGCGCAAGGATCTCGGCAAGTATCAGCCTTATATCGAGGGCCTGAGGCTCACCGATTATCGCGTCCGCATTCTCGACGGCGGCACCGAGGCAGTGACACGCGTGTTGATCGAATCGTCCGACGAAACTGGGGATCGCTGGACGACGGTCGGAGTTTCACCCAATATTATCGATGCATCGTTCCAGGCGCTGGTCGATTCGATCACCTGGAAATTACTCAAGAGCAACGCGCCGGCCTAAATATGATCGATCACATCTCCATAGCGGTTCGCGATCTCAAGTCGAGCACACGCTTTTACGATAATGTTCTGGCGCCGCTTGGCTATGTCAAAATGCACGATCGGGAAAATACGGTGGGCTGGGGCCGTCCCGGCAAGTCGCACGCCGAATTCTGGATCAATGCGCGGCCAGAGATGAAGCCCGTTTTCGCGAATAGCGGTGTCCATATTTGTCTACGTGCCAAAAGCAAGGACGCGGTCGAGGCGTTTTACGCGGCGGCGATTAAGGCGGGCGCGACATCCGATGGACCGCCGGCGCCGAGGCCAGAATATGCGAAAACCTATTTTGCCGCGTTCATTCGCGATCCGGATGGAAACAAAATTGAAGCCGTAACGTTCGTTCTCGATTAGTGAACGAATCATTATTCTCCTGTGCTCGCTGGACTTCTGACACCGCCGAACAAAAGAATTGAAGAAATTCCGAAGTTGCAGCTCTAGATGTGCTCAGTCACTGTTTGCGATGCGGTGCCGTGCAATTCGCGTTCGGTAATTAATTTCGCAGCGGCCTTGAGCTTCGGCACGATATCCTCGGCCTTGTCGGCGACCAGAACGGGAAGCTCGCCATAGATGAACCCTTCGGTCTGCAAGTGTTGGAAGAGGGCGATCAGCGGATTCCAGAAACCTTTAATATTAGCAAGTAGCAGCGGCTTCCGATGTCGCTCAAGCTGGAGCCATGCAAGTTGCTCGACCAGCTCCTCCAACGTTCCGATGCCACCAGGCAGAGCGACGAACGCATCGGCCTTCTCGAACATGGTGCGTTTGCGTTCATGCATGTCCGGCACGACGAACAGATCTCGTTTGCTTTTCTTGGCATGCTCGCGTGCGATCAAAAATTCCGGGATAATGCCAAGCACCGAACCGCCATTCTCCTGAACGGCATCAGCAACCGCGCCCATCATGCCGATACCGCCGCCGCCATAGATGAGTCGGATATTTTCACGCGCGAGCGCTGTACCGAAGACGCGGGCAGCCCGAAGATAGGCAACGTTTGAACCCTGCGCCGAACCGCAATAGACGCAAACGTTTTTAATTTTCGCCATGAGTTTTCAATTATCCGCGGCGTAATGAAAGCTCGTGCCGTCCCATTTGTAACGCTCGATCACCGAAGCCGTTCGGCCGTTCTGATCGGCACGTTCGACGCGAATTTCGATACCTGTCTTGTCGATCGATACTGCACTTTTTGCGTCAGCAAACAAGAACGGCTTTGCCTCGTCTTGATCATTGGTAAATTCAACCTGTACGTATTCGCGCTTCTGTCCATCCCATTGGTAGACAAGGATTGCGCTCGCCTCGGGCGGAACCGATCCGCGTACGATGATTTTGTCGATACCATCACCGTCGAAATCCTCGACTGCCAGCAATGTGTCGTGGCCGTTGACGCGAAAAGGCATCAATTGTTCTCCGATGCCATCGAAGCGTTGGGCGCCTTTCGGCAACGCGATTTCGATATACGCACTTTCGCTGGCAACTTTGTTGGCTGTCACATTGACCGTCTGCCCAGGTCCGAGATGGGCAGTGACGGTGGCATTCTGGGCAAGAGCAGGGAAAACCGCGAGCAGGAAAAAAGCAGCAAGCGCAAATAGCGTCTGCATAATCGCTCCAAGTGCTGGAGAAGGAATGAACCCGATATAGGAGATCATCTATGGTATTGAAATAGGCCAATTTTCGGCATTGGCGAGGGGTCACGGAGCCGCCTATATAGTATTTTCAGAACGATGAATATTCACGACAAAATTGTTATTGAGCGCGCCCAAGAATCCCTGGGCCGGGGAGAAGCTACGGCGTTGAAACGGCCGAACCTACGTCCGTTTTCCGCCAAGGGCGGCACGCTCTTTTCCACGATTCGCGGGTTGTGGCCACATATGTGGCCCAGCGCGCGCGCTGACCTGAAGCGGCGGGTCTTAATGGCTTTTGTGCTGCTGGTCGGCGCGAAACTCGTCACCATCGCAGTGCCGTTCAGTTTCAAATGGACGACCGATGCGCTCGTCGCCGTGTCCGAAGGGCGTACACCCGCGAATATCAGCGCGCTGGCATCAATTGCGTTGGCGCCTGTTTCTCTCGTGATCGCCTACGCGGCACTTCGCGTCGCGATGGCGTTATTGACTCAATTGCGCGACGGCTTGTTTGCCAAGGTCGCGCTTCACGCCGTGCGCCGTCTCGCGCATCTCGCTTTCGAACACATGCACGCGCTATCGCTGCGCTTTCATCTGGAGCGCAAGATGGGCGGGCTGACGCGCATTTTGGAACGCGGACGAAACGGTATCGAGGAATTAGTTCGGCTCGTGATTTTGCAGCTCACGCCCACCGTGGTGGAACTATTTCTTGTGCTTGGCGTGCTATTAGTCATGTTCGATTGGCGCTACGCGCTCGCGGTCCTGATCACGATTGCTTTTTATTTGGCCTATACCTATCAGGCGACCGAATGGCGCATTACCATCCGCCAGCGTATGAATGAGTTTGACACAGAGGCGAATGCCAAAGCCGTCGACTCGCTGCTTAATTACGAAACGGTAAAATATTTCGGCGCCGAGGCGCGCGAGGGCGAACGCTACGACCTCACCATGGCGCGCTACGAAAAGGCGGCGACGTCTACTTATACGTCACTCGCCGTGCTGAATGCTGGACAAGCGGTGATTTTCACGCTCGGCCTCGCGGCCGTGATGCTGCTCTGCGCGCTCGATGTACAGGCGGGTCAGCGCACTATCGGCGACTTCGTCATGGTCAACACCATGTTGATCCAACTCTACATTCCTCTGAATATCATGGGGATGCTCTACCGCGAGATTAAGCAGTCGATCACCGACATTGAAATCATGTTCGACCTACTCTCGCGCCATCCCGAGGTCGAGGACAGGCCGAGCGCGAAACCGCTCGACGTGCGAGAAGGTGCGGTGCGCTTCGAGAACGTACATTTCACCTACGAGCAAGGCCGAGAAATTCTGAAAGGTATTTCATTCGAGGTGCCGCCGGGAAAAACGCTTGCGATTGTCGGTCCGTCGGGTGCCGGAAAGTCGACCATCTCGCGGTTGCTCTTTCGTTTTTATGATCTTTCAAAGGGCCGCATTACCATCGATGGGCAGAATATTCGGGATGTGACGCAGCTTTCGCTGCGCGCTGCGATTGGCATGGTTCCGCAGGATACCGTGCTATTCAACGATACGATCCGTTACAATATTCATTATGGCCGCTGGGACGCGACAGACGAAGAAATTGAGATGGCAGCGGGGCTTGCTCAAATAGATGAATTCATTCGTTCGACGCCGAAAGGTTATGAAACCGAAGTTGGTGAGCGCGGTCTGAAGCTCTCCGGCGGTGAGAAACAGCGCGTCGCCATCGCGCGCACAATTCTTAAGGGGCCGCCGATTCTCGTACTTGATGAAGCAACGTCGGCACTCGATTCTTACACCGAGAGGGAAATTCAGGATGCGCTTGATCGCGTTTCGAAGGGCCGCACCACACTTGTAATCGCGCACCGGCTTTCGACCGTGGTCAGCGCCGATGAGATCATTGTGCTGGATGATGGCAGGCTGGTCGAGCGCGGCACCCACGCGGAGTTGCTCTCCAAGGGCGGTCTCTATGCTGGTATGTGGAACCGCCAGCGCGAGGCCGCGGAAGCACGCGAGAAACTGCTGCATGCGGGTGCGGATGCACTTTCCGCCGTGACACCGGCCAAGCCCGCCGATCTGCCGATTGGCGAGATCGGTCTCAAAGAGGCCCGGCACTCGTTCGATTGACGCCGCGAGCGGCACTCGCCTAACTGTCAGCGAAGCTGGATGGACTCCATGACGATCATTGACTCAATCAAGAAGAACCTCGCGCCCATTCATCCCGAGGGTTATCCGTTCATCGGCGCTTTTGCGCTCGGTGTGATCATTTTGTTCTGGATTGCAAAGCCGCTTGGCTGGATTGGTGTGATAGCGACGGCATGGTGCGCGTATTTCTTCCGCGATCCAACGCGGGTCACGCCGCAGGGCGAGGGGATTGTCGTTTCTCCGGCCGACGGACGCATATCCCAGATCGCGCTCGCCTCGCCGCCGTCCGAACTTGACATGGGTATGGAGATGCGAACGCGCGTTTCGATTTTCATGAACGTGCTCAACGTGCATGTGAATCGCGCACCCGTGGCGGGCATGATTGAGAAGATCGTCTATAAGCCCGGAAAATTCCTAAATGCCGAATTGGACAAGGCGAGCGAGGACAATGAACGGAACGGTCTCGTCATTCGCAGCGGCTCGGCTACCATCGGCGTCGTGCAAATCGCCGGGCTGATCGCGCGCCGGATCGTCTGTTTTGTGCGCGAGGGCGGAACTCTTGCCGCCGGGCAGCGCATCGGTCTGATCCGTTTCGGCTCGCGCGTGGACGTCTATCTTCCAGCCGGCACAAAGCCGCTCGTTTCTGAGGGACAAACGGCGCTTGCGGGCGAGACGGTGATTGCCGATCTTTCGACGCAATCCCAGAAGACGTTAACCTTCCGCGCCGACTGATCGGGGCCCGCTTTCGCGCGTCGTCGGTGAGGAGTATCCTTCTATCATGTCGATGTCATCGTCGAACCTCTTTGCACCGTTCGAGCCCGAAGGCGACGAGCCGCGCCGCCGGCGTTTCAAACCCATTCCGTTTCGCGCGCTTGTTCCAAACCTGATTACGCTTCTTTCACTTTGTCTGGGTCTTACTGCGATTCGCATGGCGTTCGAGGCTAAGTTCGAGCTCGCAATCACAGCCATACTCGTAGCCGCCTTGCTCGACGGGATTGACGGCCGCATTGCGCGGCTTCTGCAAAGCACCTCGCGCTTCGGCGCGCAGCTTGACTCGCTCGCCGACTTCGTAAATTTCGGCGTGGCGCCGGCCCTTGTGCTGTACTTCTGGGGATTGAATTCGTTGCGTTCCGTCGGCTGGATCGCGGCGCTCGTCTTCGCGATCTGCATGTCGCTCCGTCTGGCGCGGTTCAATGTCATGCTCGACGATCCGAACAAGCCACCCTTCGCGGGAAATTTCTTTGTCGGCGTACCCGCGCCCGCTGGCGCGCTGATCGTGATGCTGCCGATCTATTTCGAATTGATGGGCTTGCCCCACACGTTCGCGAGCGCCGCCGTCGCGGTTGCCTACGTCATTGGCATCGCGCTCTTGCTGGTGTCGTGGATACCGACGTGGTCCGGCAAGCGCATCTCCGGCCGCGTGCCGCGCGATTATGTGTTGCCAATTCTAGTTCTTGTCGTGCTGCTCGCCGCGATGCTCGTCAGTTACCCATGGGAAGTTTTGAGTTTTGGCACACTCGCCTATCTTGCTTGCATCCCTTTCGCCTATTTTCATTATAAGAAACTGGAGCGCGCGCATTTTGCTACCGTATCCGGCGCCACCCTGCATGGCGCACCAGGCGAAACTGAGCAACGGCCTAGCGGTCCGCTGAATTAACCCCCGCACCGACCGATTTTATTGCGCTGCGTTGTTTTGCGACAGTTTGAAGCAGGATGTTCTTAGGCAGGAATTATTTCAGTAAGAGCCGGTTACTTCATCGACTTGAGCTGACGCGCACAAATCTCGCCGTTGCCAACGCGTCGGTCAAGCTATATGCCCGATAGTCGCTGGAAAATTCGGGGGGCCAACCAGTACGATGGATGCACGTACAGGAAATTCCACGCTGGGGGTCGTTCTCCACAAGCTTTCCGTGCTGTTCGCCTATGCTGGCGGCGCGATCATCGCTGTGATTGGTATTATGTCGGCGATCAGTATTATCGGACGCACGATCGCAAGCAAACCGATCCTCGGCGATTTCGAATTGGTGGAGATCGGTACGGCAGTCGCAGGCACCTTGTTTTTGTCTTATTGCCAGGCCAACGGCGGAAATATTTTCGTTGATATTTTTACGCTGAGGTTGGGGGATCGCACGCGGGGCTGGCTTGATCGTTTCGGCTGTTTCGTTATGGCGTTGATGTTCTTGACTGTCGGCTGGCGCGCGGTTGTCGGTGGGATCGATATAAGGCGAGCAGGCGAGACCAGCATGCTCATGAGCTTTCCGATCTGGATCGGTTATTTCGGAATGCTTCCGGGCGTTTTTCTCGCAGGCATTACCGCGTTGGCGCAAAGCCTTGGAATCAATGTATCGGGGCCTACCGTCAATGAATAAAGTCGAAGTCGCTAGCATCATTGCCGGCGGTATGATGATTTTGATCGCGATGCGCGTGCCGCTCGGCGCAGCGATGTTTGCGGCAGGTGCTGCCGGTTACTGGTGGATCGTCGGCGAGAACGCGCTGCTGAGCTATCTCAAGGGCCTCTTGTGGGCGCGGTTTTCGGTTTACGACCTCTCAGTCATTCCGCTGTTCTTGCTGATGGGTCAGTTCGCCTCGGTCGCCGGATTTTCCCGTAGCTTATTCAAGGCGGCGAACGCGCTAGTGGGCCATGTAAATGGCGGTGTGGCGCAGGCCTCGATTATCGCCTGTGCGTGTTTCGGAGCGATCAGCGGCTCTTCGGTCGCGACCGCCGCGACTATGGCGCAGGTTGTGCTGCCGGAAATGAAACGTTTGGATTATTCCGACCGGCTCTCGACCGGAACACTGGCGGCGGGCGGTACGCTCGGCATTCTCGTTCCGCCATCTTTCATTCTCATTATCTACGCCTTCCTTGCGGAACAAAGCATCATCAAACTATTCGCCGCGGCAGTGATTCCGGGAATCATCGCCGCGATCGGTTACATGATCGCGATCGCGGTCTACGTCCGCATGTATCCCGGCCATGCAAAGATCCAGCCGAAGGCAAGCGCCGGCGAAACGCTCCAAGCGGTTGGAGAGGCATGGCCGATCGCCGCGATCTTCACCGTGATGTTTGTGGGAATTTACGGCGGCTTCTTTACGCCGACCGAAGGTGCATCCGTCGGCGCGTCTGCGACGCTTTTGCTCGCGATCCTGCGCCGTCAGATTAGCTGGCACTCCGCCATAAAATGTTTTCTGCCGGCCGCGCAGGCATCGGCGATGATTTATACCATGCTGTTAGGTGCCTCGATGATGAACACGGCGCTGGCGGTTTCGCAGGTGCCGACAGATGTCGCCAACTGGGCAACTGGCCTTGATTATCATCCGTTAATGATAGTTGGCGGATTCCTACTGTTATTCGTGGTACTGACCTGTATCCTCGATGAGCTGGCAATGATGCTACTTTTGCTGCCGGTTCTGTTGCCGACGATTCTCGCGCTGAATCTTTTCGGCATGACGATTGAGGAAAAAGCGATTTGGTTCGGAATTTTGATGCTGGTGGTTGTTTCGATCGGACTGATTGCTCCGCCCGTGGGACTCACCGTCTATGTCGTTGCCAATATCGCAAAGACGGTCCCGATTGGGGAGATTTATCGGGGCATCATGCCATTCCTAATTTCGGATTTCGTGCGCGTGCTTTTGCTTCTCTTCTTTCCCGCACTTACCTTGTTCGCGCTGCGCTTCGTTCATTAATCAAGGTTGACCGTAGTTTCGGCTACGGTAGCATCCGCTGGCATTCACCAAAAACCGCTCAAAAGAAGCGGAATCATTTTAAATAAAGGACTTAGGGAGGATTTCATCATGAACTTCTGCACTCGCGTCACGCTGGCCGCAGCGGCGGCCGCCGCGCTTGCCTCTTTTGCGGTGCCCGCCACGGCGCAACAGGTGACGCTGCGCGTGCATCAATTTCTGCCGGCACAGGCGCCAGTGCCGAAAAATTTCATCGAGCCGTGGGCGCGCAAAGTTGAGGCCGATTCAGGTGGCAAAATAAAAGTCGAGTTGTATCCCTCGATGCAGCTCGGCGGCACGCCGCCGCAGTTGTTCGATCAGGCCAAGGACGGCATCGTCGACATCGTGTGGACGCTTACCGGCTATACATCGGGCCGTTTCCCCAAGGCTGAGGCCTTCGAGCTGCCGTTCATCGCCGCCACCGGCGAGCAGACCAGCCAGGCGGCTTGGGAATATTACGAAAAAAACATGAAGGACGACTTCAAGGACGTGAAGGTGCTCGCGGTTCATACCCATGGGGCCGGTCTCATTCACGCCAAGGGCGAGGGTGTCCGCAAGCTCGAGGACATGAAGGGCCTCAAGCTACGTGGTCCAACGCGCATCGTGACCAAACTTATCGAGGCGCTCGGCGCTACACCGGTCGGTATGCCGGTGCCCGCCGTGCCCGACGCGCTCTCCAAGGGCGTGATCGACGGCGCCGTGGTTCCTTGGGAAGTGACCACGCCGCTTCGCCTCTCCGAACTTGTCAATACGCACACGACCTTCAGCGGAAATCGCTCGTTTTATGTCGCCTTTTTTGTTTTCGTTATGAATAAAGCGAAATACGAGAGCCTTCCGCCGGACCTGAAAAAGGTGATTGACGATAATTCCGGCATCAACGCCTCGAAAGGTCTCGGCAAGGTGATGGACGAAGGTGATATCCCGGGTCTCGCCGCAGCAAAAGCGCGCGGAAATACGATCATCACACTCGACGCCAAGGAAACAGCGCGCTGGAAAGCAGCGGCGAAACCTGTAATCGACGCGTGGATCGCCGAGATGGCGGGTAAGGGCCTGTGGACGGTCACCAACGGACAACAGCTCGTGGATGATGTCCGCACACTGGTGGCGAAATACGCAGGACCTGAGCAGTAAAACGTTGGCGGCAAATTCGGCTCGCCGCGCAATCCGCGGCGGGCCGTTTCGTTTTGTGGACGTTTTGGGCTCGCCACGCTATGTCCTTGCCGCGGGTATCAAGGAGAAGCATTGATGAAGAAAGTCGACCCAAAGACTTTGACGGTTCTGGTGACGGGCGCCACCGCTGGTTTCGGCGAGGCAACTTGCCGCCGTTTTGCCGGTGCGGGCGCGAAGGTGATCGCGACTGGCCGCCGCAAGGAACGGCTCGATAAGCTGAAAAAAGAGTTAGGCTCGAGCTGCCACACGGCGGTTCTTGATGTCACCGACAAGAAGGCGGTGGATGCGCTGGTCGATGCGCTGCCCAGCGATTTCAAGAACGTGAATGTCGTTATCGCCAATGCGGGTCTGGCGCTCGGCCTTGAGCCCGCCCAAAAAGCCAATATCAGCGACTGGGAGCAAATGATCGCGACCAACATCAATGGCCTGATTTACACCGTGCGCGCTTTTCTGCCGGGCATGATTGAGCGCAACGAGGGTCACGTCGTTCTGATCGGCTCGGTCGCCAGTGATTTCCCCTATCCGGGTGGCAACGTGTACGGCGCAACCAAGGCGTTTGTGAAACAGTTTGCATTGAATCTGCGTGCCGACATTCTTGGCGCCAATGTGCGCGTGACCTCGGTCGAGCCGGGACTCGCGGAAACCGAATTCTCGCTCGTGCGCTTCAAGGGCGATGCGGCGAAAGCGAAGGCGCCCTACGAAAACATCGAGCCGATGACCGCCGATGATATAGCCGAGCAGATTTTCTTCTGCTGCACGCTGCCGCGTCACGTGAACATCAATCGCATCCAGTCGATGGCGACGATGCAGGCATTCGGGCCATTCACGTTTAAACGGAGTTGATGTCGTTTCAGGCTGCCATCGGGTGTCCGGGCATCAGCTCGTACGGGTGTACCCAGCCGGGTAGAGTCTTGATCCGCTGGAGCCATGTGCCGATCGCTGGATGTTCTTTGGCAATATCGAAGCCAAATTCGTCTGCCGGATAGAACATGTATCCGCACATGGAAACGTCGGCGATGGTCGGCCGCGTGCCAAGCAGGAATTGCTGGCCGGAGAGGCGCTTATTGACGATCGCAAGATTATTGTCGAGGCGGCCTCTGAAAAAAGCCGCTACCGCGGGATCGACGCCCTTCGCCCAATTGCGGAGAAAACGATAGGGACCGAGGAAGCCATTGACCTTTTGATTGTCGAAAATCATCCAGCGTAGGCACTCGAGCTTTTCGTCTGCGCCTTGTGGCAAGAATTTTCCGCTTTTTTCCGCAAGATAGGTTAGAATCACGCCGGACTGCGAGAGCTTCTTCTCTCCATCCACGAGCACAGGCACTTCGCCCATCTCGTTCACTTCCTCGCGGTACCTCGGCGTCCGTGTCTCGCCGGCCTTGAAGAAATCGACGAACACCGGTTCCCACTTGGCGCCGATCAGGTTCAGCATCAGAGCCGCACGGTAGGCGTTGCCCGATTGTGCAAAACAATAGAGTTTATACTCGGACATGGGCGGCTTCTGCTTATTTCATCGTCGGGATAGTAAAGTCCGCGCCGCCCTTGGTTCCGCTCGGCCAGCGTGCGGTGACGGTCTTAGTTTTCGTGTAGAAGCGGATTGAATCCGGGCCGTGTTGGTTGAGATCGCCGAAGCCAGAACGTTTCCAACCGCCGAATGTGTGATAGGCGAGGGGAACCGGGATCGCGAAATTGATCCCGACCATGCCGACCTCGACCTTAGAAGCGAAATCGCGCGCAGCATCGCCATCACGCGTGAAGATCGAGACGCCGTTGCCGTATTCGTGAGTGTTCGGAAGGTCGATCGCCTGCTGATAATCCTTGGCGCGAACGACCGAAAGGACCGGACCGAAAATCTCTTCTTTGTAGATCCGCATGTCGCGCGTGACGTCATCAAACAGGCAGCCGCCCATATAGAAGCCATTCTCGTAGCCCTGCATCTTGAAGTTGCGTCCGTCTACTTTCAGCTTCGCGCCTTCCTTAATACCGATATCGACATAGTTTTTCACTTTCTGCAGATGCTCTTTGGTCACCATCGGTCCGAGGTCGGCGTCGGTCGAGGTCGAAGGGCCGATCTTTAGGCTTTCAACGCGCGGGATCAGCTTTTCCACCAGCGTGTCGGCAGTCTGCTTACCGACTGGCACGGCGACCGAGATTGCCATGCAGCGCTCACCTGCAGAGCCATATCCCGCGCCTACAAGTGCATCAACCGCTTGATCGATGTCGGCGTCCGGCATCACGATCATATGATTTTTCGCGCCGCCGAAGCACTGCACGCGCTTTCCGGTTGCCGTGCCACGCGTGTAGATATATTCCGCGATTGGCGTCGATCCGACGAAGCCGATAGCCTTGATATCATGATCATCGAGGATGGCATCCACGACTTCTTTGTCGCCGTTGATGACGTTGAGAATGCCTGCTGGAAGACCGGCTTCAATCATCAGTTCGGCGAGCCGCATCGGCACGCCGGGATCGCGCTCGGAAGGCTTGAGAATGAACGCATTGCCACAGGCGATCGCAGGTCCGAATTTCCACATCGGAATCATGGCCGGGAAATTGAATGGCGTGATGCCGGCAACCACGCCGAGTGGTTGCCGCATGGAGTAGATGTCAATGTTTGGTCCCGCACTATCAGTGAACTCACCCTTCATTAGATGCGGGATACCGCACGCGAATTCGACCACTTCCACGCCACGCTGGATGTCGCCCTTTGCGTCGGCAATGGTCTTGCCATGTTCGCGCGCGAGCAACTCGGCGAGCTTGTCGGTTTCTTTGGCGATCAGTTCAACAAATTTGAACATTACGCGCGCCCGACGCTGAGGGTTGGTTTTGGCCCATGCCGGTTGCGCAGCCTTTGCATTCTCGACTGCGGCGCGCAATTCTTTCTTGGAGGCGAGTGCGACCTTGGCGATGACTTCGCCGGTCATCGGCTGGAACACGTCGCCCGTACGGCCAGACGTTCCCTTTACATGCTTACCGCCAATGAAATGTCCGATTTCGCGCATGACGCCACTCCTCCCTAGATTATGTCTTCGCGCCCCGTGCGAGGCTGCACTGTCATTATAGATGTCATAGCGCCAAGGCGAAGCGCGCGGAAGGCAAGGATTGGGGTGCTGTGTGCCTTTGTCATCTGGCTTCCGTGCGCCTGTAATCAATTGAATTACATAACTTATTTTTCCAACAAAAAGCAGCGCCTGTTTGTTCCAATGCGTTTCCGGACCCGTAACGCTCTTTTAGTCGCGATCACGCTGATGAAAGTAGCGCTACCGGCGTCCTGCGGGATAAAAGCCTAGCTCCTTTCGCTTGACCGCCATGACGCGCGGCTTACATGTTCTCCGCGTTTCACAGAGAAATGTATGTCGCACCCCGCGGTCAAGGATCTTACGGTCGAAGAAGTGAAAGCCGGCATGGATGCAGGCAAGATTTTGCTTATTGACGTGCGCGAACCCGATGAGCTTGCGGTCGAACGCATTCCCGGCACGGTCGAAATGCCGCTGAAAAGTTTCAATCCTGCGGCCTTGCCCGATCCTAGGGACAAGAAGCTCGTCTTTTTCTGTCGCTCAGGCAATCGATCTGTTACCGCGGCACTCCTCGCTCAGCAGGCGGGCCTCCCGTACGATGCCCACATGGCCGGCGGCATCAAGGCGTGGAAAGCAGCCGGTTTCGGTACCGAACGCGGATGATCCACAGCATTGATGTGCCGTGTGCATTGAGTGTATGCGGGAAAAACAATAACTTCCCGCAGGTCGCATGAAGGCCGGGAGACCGTTTGCTTGTTACAATTCTGTTGAGTTTATCCGCCACCCGAAGTTGGCGTAACTTTATAATGTTACAAGTTATTCGCAGGATGTGCAGCCGGGCGGTGAGTGCTTGACTTCGCGGCCTACTGCGCCGAGTTTAACGTATTGATACAAGACAGGAGTCGCACATGGCTGATAACAAGAAAAAACGTGGTAAGGCGGATCGCGCACGCGTTTCAGCGAACGAGCCGTATGAAGTAAGATATTTTGCCAAAAAGAATCGCATGACGCCGGCGGCGGTTCGCACATTAATCAAGCGTATTGGTAATAGCCGCAAGAAACTCGAAGCTGCCGTAAAGCGTATGCGTGCGAGGAAGCGTGGCGGCAAGAAGCGCAAGACGCAGCGCAGAAAACGTCGGTAATAATTTCTCGCCGCTCAGTCTCTCCAGCGGCGGTGCAGCCAGAGCCATTGCTCCGGATATTCGCGAATCCAGCCCTCGATGATGGATATTATGGTCTGCATCGAGGGCTGGATATCGATTTCGACCCTGATTGTCGCGCGGTAACTTGAGCGCATCCGTCAATTCAATGCGAAATCTGTTTTTTGGCAGACGTATGACTCGCACGCCATGAACCGCGCAATTGTACTGTCGCGCGAGACGTACGATCGTAGAATTCGCAGGCGTCATACGGCCAAAGAATTTAACCGGTACACCGCCACGTCTCGCATCTCTATGTTGGTCGACCAACATACCGATATGACCACCGCGTTCGAGCACGCCGGTCATCGCGAGGCTCCCCATTATGCCCGCGGGTAGTAACTGTCCCATCGTGGCCGAGCGCGTCTCGTGAATGATCTCCGCCATGAAGGGATTGTCGGGCGCACGGAATACGATGGCGGCGTCAAGATCATGCGCCGCGGCGCAGACCGCGGCCAGTTCCCAGTTTGCCAGGTGTGCGGAAAATATCAGCGCCGGCTTTCCACTATCGCGTAGCGTGCCAAATTTTTCAGCGTCGTTGGTCTCAATCCGCCCCTGATTAGGATGGTTGTGATCGTAATCCCACATTTTCTCCAAATGGACAAATTCACCAGCGACGCGGCCGAGATTTTCCCACACGCCGCGCAGGATCTCCTCGATCTCGCCTCCGCTTTTCTCAGGATAGGCAGCGCGCAAATTCTCGCGTGCGATTCGACTGGTGCTGATGTAAGGACCAAAATTGCGTGCGAGCTTTCCGACAAAATCTGAACTCGTGTCCGCGTCGAATCGTTGCAACAAACGCACGAGGCTACGGACGATAAAAGCCAGGACGTACTGAAACACGAGTGAGATAGGCCGTAGTATTGGCCGCGTGTAAGGCAGCAGCCATTTCTTGCGGAAAAGATTGAGGCGTCGGCGCAGGCTGGGCTTCAAAATGACCTCGCGCTTAGAAGCGCACGACAACTTTGCCAAAGACGCGGCGGCCTTCGAGTCTTTCGAGACCGGTCTGGAAATCAGCGAGCGCGACTTCTGAATCGATCACCGGTTTGACGCCCTTGGCAATTTTAGCAAGTGCCTCGGCCACGTTCCGGATCGCAAAACCAAACGAGCCAAAAATTCTGTACTGTTGCTGAAAAAGCTGCATCAGGTTGATTTTGCCCGACGGTCCCGACGTCGCGCCGCAGGTGACGAGGCGCCCGCCACGTTTCAGCGACAGCAGTGAGCCTTCCCAGGTGTCGGCGCCGGTGTGTTCGAATACGACATCGACGCCCTTCTTTTGCGTAATTTTGCGAACGATGTGTTCGAAGCGGTCTGTCTTGTAATTGATAACGTGATCCGCCCCGATCGCTTTTGCCTTGGCTGCCTTTTCGTCGTTGCCCACGGTGGTGATGACCGTCGCACCGATATCTTTTGAAAGTTTGATCGCCGCCGTGCCGATTCCCGATCCACCTGCGTGAACCAGCACGGTTTCCCCGGATTGCAGCTTCGCGTTGTCGAATAGCATGTGCACAGATGTTGCAAAGGTAAGAGGCGCGCAGGATGCCTCGACCGAATTGACCCCTTTTGGTGCGGATATTACCAGGCGGGCCTGATAATTATAGAGATCGCGCGCGAAGCCATCGACGTGAAAGCCGGTGACGCCATTCACATTGTCGCAGAGATTATCACGGCCTTCGACACAGGCCTTGCACTTGCCGCAGGTGAGAGCACCGTAAGGAGTCACTAGATCGCCCACCCTAAAATTCTTCACGCCTGCGCCGACCGCGACGATTTCTCCTGAAGCCTCGGCACCGACGACAAGCGGCATTTTGCGCTTGGCAAAAGCCATGCCGCGCCAGCCCCAGACGTCAATGTGGTTGAGTGCGACGGCGTGTGTCTTGATTTGAACTTCGCCTTCGCTCGGCGGCAGCGGAGGCGCGACCTCGGCGATTTCGAGTTTCCGATCTGACACAAGTTGAAGTGCACGCATGCAATCAGTTCCAGTGATAAACGAAAAAAGATGGCGGGCAAAAGGGCTAAAGACCCGATTGCCCGCCGTCAACCTTTGTCGCGATATTGAAAATGCCTCAGTTCGGCTCGCCCGCGAGCACGAGACAAGCGTTCTGGCCGCCGAAACCGAACGAATTCGAGATCGCCGTGCGGATTTTCGCATCACGCGCAACATTCGGCACCACGTCCAGTGAAATGCCGGGATCGGGCACTTTGTAGTTGATTGTCGGCGGGATGCGCTGATTCTGGATCGTCATCATTGTGATGACGGCTTCGACCGCGCCCGCAGCCGTCAACGTGTGGCCGATCATAGATTTGTTTGATGAAATGGGAATTTTCGACGCCCGCTCACCAAACACCGCGGCAAGCCCCGTATTTTCCATTTTGTCGTTCTCAGGTGTCGAGGTGCCGTGCGCGTTGATGTAGTCGACGTCCTCCGGCGTGATACCGGCGTCCGCGAAAGCGTTGTGCATGCAACCAATGATCGGCTTACCGTTCGGACTTGACCGCGTACGGTGGAAATTGTCGGATTTCTCGCCGCTGCCCTGCACGATGCCGAGAATCTTCGCGCCACGCGCCTCAGCGTGCTCGAGATTTTCTAGCACGAGCGCTGCCGACCCCTCCGCCAGCACGAAGCCGTCGCGATTTTTGGAAAACGGCTTCGAAGCCTGTTCGGGCGGATCGTTATGTGTAGAAAGCGCCGACAAGAGAGAAAAGCGCACGACGGACTCTGGCGTCACGGATGTGTCGGCGCCGATGACGAGAGCGGCATTGCATTCACCGCGGCGAATTGCTTCGACACTGAGTTGAATGGCAGTTGCACCGGACGCACAGGCGGTGGTGAGTGAAATGGGCGAGCCTTGTGTGCCGAAAAAATCGGCGAGGTGCTCACCAACGATGCCGTATTTTGCCATTTCGAAATAAGGCGAAAAACGTGGCTGTGTAGCGACTCGGACGAGATCGGCATACGTCACGTTGTCATTCGTGCCAGTTGCACTGGCGAGATCGAAGCGGTGCGGCCATTCGAGTTCGATGGGTGCCATCGCCAGAAACAGCGGGCCGGGAAAAACTCCCTTCGAGCCGATGTTGGCTTCGGCGATCGCTTCCTCGCCGACGATCTTGGCAATCTTCTCGGTCATGAGTGAAGGGGCCATCTCTGGCTCGTAGCTCACGTCCACGGTACCCGCAATCGTGGTACGCAACCCATCCGTCGGAAAGCGCGTAATGCGGCGAATGCCGGATTCGCCCGCCGTGAGTTTCTTCCAGTTATCCTGTTTGCCGGTACCGAGCGAAGTCATGATGCCGATACCGGTGATTGCTACCACCGGGCGGCCCGCCTTATCCTCGTATTGTTTGCCCATCACCATGCTCCTGTCAGTCGACCTTATCGATTAGCGCCATTCCTTCGCCCCGCCAGTTGCCCACACTGGTTACCACGACCTGCGAAATTTGTGCCGGACTTTCGCCCATGTCGCCCGAGCCGCAGGCAGGAAACAGCTTGCCTTGACGTAGCGTTTCGCACGCAATCGCCATATTGGCTAGAAACTGGGTGTCGAACCCATGACCAATATGGGAACCAGTCGCGCGAACGGGAAGACCGATCTTTGCGAGTGCCTTTTTCTCAGCGAAAGTCGGTGGTCCGAGACCAGAAGCACCGGAAATGATGACGGTTTTATCGCGCTTTATCTTCGGTTCGATCGCGGCCCATTGGCGTTCAATGGTGGCCTCGATTTCACCCGGCTTGCGCTGGTTGCGGTCGGACTGAATGCTGACGATGCGTGCGATCGGTTTTGCCCCACGCGCTTCGGCGTGTTCCTTACTCTCCACCACCAGCGAAGCGCCCATCGAAGCAAGTGCGAGACCACCTTTTTCGCCGCGATCCCATACCGGAGCGAATGGAGCCTTTAGCAGGTTTTCGCCAAGCTCGGTGACGAGCAGCAGATCCCAGCGCGTGCCATGGAACGAACTACCCACGAGAGAAATGTCGCTTTGACCGGCGGCCACACGTTCAAAAGTGACCCGCGACGCATCAACGCCGGCCGCTTCCTCGCCCATGAAGGTGCGTGACGATCCGACGACGCCATGAACGATCCCAATATTGCCGGCCAGCAAATTCGGAAGCTGCGCGAGGAATAGGGTAGGGCGCAAATCGCTTTGCAGTCTCTCGTTCAGGAATGCGCCGGGATTGGCGGCCCCGCGAATGCCGCTGAGGATAGCGCTATCGACGGCGATATCGCGTTCGCCGCCACCCGCTGCGATGATCATGTCCATACGGTCGAGAATATCGACTTTTCCGGCGACTCCCGCGTGGGCAAGCGCAAGACCCGCAGCATAGACGCCGATCCGCTGCCACAGTTCCATCTGTCGCTGGTCACCCTTTTTCGGGATCTGCGTGTCGAAATTTACCGGAGCGAGTGGATGTACGACGAATGGCGCGTACATTTTCTCGTCATGCGCCGCTGGCGGATTATCCGTCATTAGACGGGACCAGTTCGCCTCCAAACCTTCGCCGAGGCAAGTGAGCAATCCCACGCCGGTGATCCAGACTTCGCGGCGCGTTCTCATTTCACGAATTCCTTGACAGAAATACCGACTTTATTTCCCATCTCAATCAGGGCGTTGCGAAATTCGGGGCCAGGATAAGGGGCGAGACGGAAGACAAGACTCGCGTCACACACAGGCCCCTCTTTCGAGACGCCCTTGGCTTCGGCCATGGCGTAACCAGAACCTTCGTGCGTGATATGACCGTCGAACGTAAGTTCCGTTCCGGGTAGCACGATGCTTCTGATTTTTGCGTTCTTGACACCGACGAGAAGCGGAAGTCCGGTGAAGCCGGTGAGCACACTCACGAGCCAGCCGGTCGTCTGCGCCATGCATTCGACGAGTAGCACGCCGGGCATCAGTGGAAAGCCGGGAAAGTGCCCCTCAAACACGGGGCTCTCCATCGGTACCTTGCAAATGGCTTTGATTTTGCGCTCGCCGGGGTTTACCTCGACGAAACGGTCGATCATTTGAAAATATTCGAGACGCATAGCGCCGACTTCAGGCGCTTTTGGCGGCGACCAATCCGTCGATACGCGCGCAGAGGTTCTTGAGGACGAAATATTCCTCGGTCGTCGCCTTACCCTCGTTTACTTCCTGCGTCCATTGCTCGAGCGGCAGCTTGATGCCGAACGCCTTATCGATGGCGAAGGCGATGTCGAGGAAGTCGAGACTGTCGATCCCGAGATCGTCGATAGCGTGGCTGTCCGGCGTGATCGTGTCGCGCGGTATGTCACAGGTCTCGGCGATGATATTCGCGACCGTATCAAAGGTCGAAGCCATTATGATTCTCCTGTCGCGCAACCCCGAATAACGGACTTCGGCGCGACACAGCGGCCTAAATGCCCGGTGGCACGGCCGTCTTGCAGCCTAAGGTTCGCGGTTCCTATAGCGGAGGCGGCTGCGGCTTTCAATGCCGGGAATGTCGTCCTGGCGACCGGGAAAGGCCGTGTTTGGCCAAGAACTTGCACATTCGGACGCCTTTCCCTAGGGAGCATGAGGGCCGCTATGGGACGGTGCGCGATTACGGGTCATGACAGCAGGAATCATCAAGAAGAGGTGCCTCTTATGCGTCGGCGGCTATGAGCCAATCGCCGCCGACTGGTGGCAGGAGCGCACCCTGCGGGAACTCAAGCGCTTCGAAACCACCTGGAACGTAACTTCAATTGTATCGCCGCTCATCACCTCCGACGATGGGGTGCTTGCAGGTTGGAAGATCGATACGCGGGGCCCGAATTGGCAGGTCGAGACGGACTACCGTTTGCTGCGCTGGGATGATTTTGTATCAGCCGACTTTGCACGCCCGAAAATGGAGCGTGTCCCACGCGGAATTGCGACGCTCGTGGATTTTATCTTCTCCAGCACTGCTTATCGGTATTTGCGCACGAGCTTTCGCTACTTCTTATTCTTTATTTATCCAATCGTCTTACTTGCGACCCTGATCGCGACCTCGGTTTTGATCCCATATTTATTTTCCCGTTTTGTCCTGCCGCTCCCCGGCATCGTTACGATGCTCATTTCGATTGTCGCTTTTGTGGGGCTGCTTTACTGGCCCGGCAACTTTCTCATGATTGATTACATGCTCGACGACTGGATTTTTGCCGGTGAATTTATCCGTCAGACCAGGGCAGGAATTGACGAACGGATCGACCGCTTCGCGCGCGAACTGGTCGAACGCGCCCGCGATTCTTCGTATGACGAAATCGTCCTTGCGGGTCATAGCTTGGGGTGCGCGTGGATGATGGCGATCGTCGACCGCGCCCTAATCCTCGATCCACAACTCGGCAAACACGGCTCGGCGCTTTGGCTGATGTCGACGGGGTCCTCGCTACTCAAGATTGCGCTGCACCCGAAAGCGAAATGGATTCGAGCCGCGACGAATCATGTGGCGAATGCAAAAAATTTGAACTGGATCGATTACCAGGCGATTGTGGATATCATTAGCTTTTACGGAGCGAACCCGGTCGAAGCGATGGGGCTCGGCGAGTGCAAAAAACCAATCGTACAAAAAGTACGTATGCGTAAAATGCTTGCACCTGCGACGTATAAGCGATTCTGGGGAAATTTCTTCCGCTTGCATCGCCAGTGGGGAATGGGCAACGAGCTTCGCTACTTCTACGACTATCTGCAGATCTGCTGCGGCCCGGCGCCCCTCGAGTACCGTGTCGTTTTGCGTGATCGTCTTATGGAGTTGTTCGCTCCCGACGGCGCTTATGCGGGGACTTCTATTGCGCCGGTATCGCGCGCTGCAGGTAAGGTAAGTTAAGAAATGACTCGCATTACAGCCATGTTCATCCTCGTCATCGGTATGGTGAGCTGGTTCATCATCCGACATCCAGCGCGCCGTCGTGCGCGCAAGGTAGCAGTGACTGTCAGCCAGCGCGGTTTTCGCGAAACGGTATTAATGGCGATTTCTGCGACCGGTCTCGGCATCATCCCGCTTATCTATATTGTGACGAATTTCGAGAGCCCGCGCTTTCGCATTTTGAGCTTCGCCGATTATCCGTTTGAACCTCTACTGGCCTGGCTCGGCACGGCCGTGCTTGCCGCTTCAATGTGGCTGTTCCGCAGGACGCACAAGGATCTCGGCCGCAATTGGTCGGTTAGCCTTGATATCCGGGAGAATCATAGGCTCGTAACCAACGGCGTGTATTCGTTCGTGCGACATCCGATGTATTCGGCATTCTGGTTGTGGGCGATTGCGCAGGCTCTCCTCTTACCCAACTGGATCGCAGGATTTGCCGGAATTGTGGGTTTCGGGACGTTGTTTTTTGGCCGTGTTTTCGAAGAAGAGCAACTCATGCTGAAGGCGTTTGGAGATGAATATCGCGCCTATATGCAACGAACAGCGAGGATTTTGCCGGGTGTCTATTGAGTAGCAATCCTGCAACATCTCTCCACAATATTTTTCAATCGTCCGCTGCCCGAAAGCAGCCCACGGCCGTCGATCACGCCCGCGGCTCGTCCCGTGCAAGCGCAATAGTCTAGAACATCGTATTTTCGTTCGCTGATTTCTTCGGAATAACTTGCAGCACGTCCCAGTGCTCGGCAATCTTACCATCGTCATCGAACCGAAAGATATCGATGCCGGCATATTCCTTGCCGCCGGGCCATTTTTGATAGCAGTGCAAGACGACGAAATTCCCTTCCGCGAACGCGCGCCGGATCTGTACGCTCTTGCCGGGATATTCCTTCGCCATCCGGGTGAAATAGCGGATAAAGCCGTCCTTGCCATCCTCGACCATCGGATTGTGCTGGATGTAATTCTTCCCAACGTACAGCCGCACAGCTTCCATCGGCTGTGACTTGTTGAACATCATTTCATAGAAAGCGATCGCGTTTTTCTTATTTTGTTCGGTGTCGGTCATAATGACACACTCGTTGATTCCAGGCTGATGGGCGCGTGCATGACGTAATGCCTCGCGCCTGCCGCCGCAATGCGCTAGAAAGTCCGATAAATTGGCCAAATATCATGATCTATCATTTTGCAAGACCCTTGATCGCGCTCTTTGCTGGCTATGGGCTGGTGCTTGCGATCTTTCTAGGTTCGGTCGTCGCGGGACAAACCGCGCATTCAGCGGCAAATATATGCATTTCGTCGGTGCGTTCCGGTGGCGACGACAGAATGCCGACCCAACGGGAAAATCACGATCTCGCATGTCTGACGGTGTGTGGGGTTGCGATGGCAGGATTTGCTCTGCCAGTTTCCACAGTTGTGGCGCCTTCCGCATCTTCGTTCGTGTCCTGGCGCGGACAGATCATCGGCCTTATTCAGGCAGATACATTTGGCGGTCTATCTGCCCGCGGTCCTCCGGCGCAGGTGTGACTAGCACTGGATTTCGATCGAATACAGGAAGCGGCCGTTGAGGGCCTAGCTTTTCCCACATCAGGAGGACTCTATGCGTTTCATGTTTATACTCGCGGTGGCCGCGCTTACCGCTGCGACAGCCTTCGCTCACGATTCCGATTCCGGCTCGATCCACATCGACCATCCCTGGTCGCGTGAGACGCCGAAAGGCGCGACTATCGCTAGCGGTTACGCCGTAATTGAAAATAAGGGTAACTCACCGGATCGCCTGATTGGCGGCTCATCAGAGATCAGCGGCGGTTTCGAGATTCACGAAATGAAAATGCAAAACGGAGTTATGAAGATGCGTCAACTGGAGAAGGGAATCGAAATCGCGCCTGGGCAACGCGTGAAGCTCGAACCCGGCGGGTATCACATCATGTTTCTCGAACTGAAACAGCCGCCTGTTAAGGGAAGGCATTTCAAGGGCACGCTCGTTTTTGAAAAGGCGGGCAAGGTCGACGTCGAATTCGCAGTCGAAGGCATGGGCGTGATGGATATGAGCGGCGGCCAAATGCACTGATATTAGCGGCAGATGTCTGTGGAGGATTAAGCGGGCGCCGCCGCTGATCAGTGCCCCGCGTCCGATACGAAAATAATACTCCAAAACCATCAGAGCGGTCTTAAACGATCTCAGGTCGGTTTCAGACCGCGCTTTCAAATCGAATCTGTAGGATGGCCGGGGGATATTTGCGATGATAAGCTTAGCTAACCATCGAGTACTTTGAGATCGAAATTGAAAGGTGAAAGTCATGAAGAGCACTGCAAAAGCCAGTTGGTCCGGTTCGATGACGGAGGGCACCGGAAAAATCACCGCCGGCAGCGGCCTGTTTAAGGACGCCCCTTACAGCGCCAAAGGCCGCTTTCAGGGTGGAACGAAGGAAACCACTCCCGAAGAACTGATCGCGGCGGCTCATGCCTCTTGTTACACGATGGCCTTCGGTTTTGGGCTGATGAAAGCGAATATGGCTGCCAAATCGATCGAAACGAGCTGTGAAGTTGAAGTCGTGATGGGCTCGGCGGGCGCTGACATCACCAGGAGTGCGCTCACCTGCAAAGTCGAAGTGCCGGGGATGGACGCAGCAAAGGTCCGTGAGATCGCAGAGGGTGCCAAGAAAGGCTGCCCGGTATCCAAGGCGCTGGCCGGTGTTAAAGATATCTCGCTAGCTCTCGACGTGAAGGTTTGATAGCCATCGGCTGCCCGCCTTAATCAGGTTTTCTCGCAATTTCGATGTGTGCACTGCAAAATCCGCAGGGATTCTGCTGCTGGGGTTAAAATGCCCTAGACTTAGCGCCATTAGGGCCTTTCGCTATGTTTTCGCCCCGCCTGTAGGTGTGTGCACAGGGCCAAGGTCGTTCGACGGCCAGGCCTATGTTAATTCCGGCGAAGGCCGACCGGACGTATAGGTTGGCGCCAGCGGAAACCGCTGGTATGTGCCGTTTTCACAGAAGTTAGAGATGCGAAAGCAACTTACCAAAGCGCTCAAGAAGTTTGATCTCAAGAACCTAGATTTGAGGCAACTTAGGAAACTCGACCGGCGTTCCACAATCATCGGGATTGGTTTGCTGGCATTTGTCGGCTTACTTGGCTGGTGGATCGCGGGCGGCGCGAGTACTGGCGTTCAGCCGCCGCGCGAGCGCGTTGTCGTCGTTGCCACTGGCAAGGCTGTAATTAAGGATTTGCCGTACCGAGTTGAAGCTCCAGGCTCCGTGCAGCCGGCTGTTAGCGTTGCGATCCGTGCACGCGTCGACAGTCAGGTTGAAAAGGTTTCGTTCGAGGATGGTGCACAGGTAAAGGCAGGCGATCTTCTCTTCAAACTCGACTCACGCGCCATTGATGCAATGGTCGAGCAAGCCGAAGCGACACTTGTCCGTGATCAGGCCTCGCTTGTGAAGGCCAATCGCGATGTGGAGCGTTTCGCCGGTCTCGTCGCAAAAGGAACGACCTCGAAAGTGACGCTCGATGATGCGCGCACGACTGTCGATATGCTGACAGCAACCGTCAAGCAGGACGCCGCCAATTTGGAAAATCTACGGGCGCAACGCACTTATTATGACATTGCGTCGCCAGCGACGGGGCGTGTCGGCATCGCCGGCGTGCGCGTTGGTACGGTCGTACGCGCCGCCGATAACGGCACACCACTTGCGACCGTCAACCAGATGTCACCGATTTATGTCACCTTTGGCATCCCGGAGCGTTATCTCTCCGATTTGCGCGCCGCCGGCAGCAACGCTACCGTCGAAGCTACGTTGCAAGACGGCGCGACGATTTCTGGCGGCAATGTCGCCTTTATCGAGAATTCCGTCGATCCGCAGACTGGCACAATTCTGGTACGCGCACTTTTCGAGAACAAAGACGAGAAACTATGGCCCGGCACGCTCGCTAACGTGCGTGTCTCGTTGCGCATAGATAAAAACGTTGTCACGGTACCGAGCGAGGCCGTCCAAAACAGCCAACGCGGAAACTTCGTCTTCATTATCGAGAATGGCGCTGCGAAGGTACGACAGGTGACGGTTGCCCGCACGATCGATGGGCAGGCGGTGGTGACGGACGGATTGAACGGCAACGAAACTGTGGTCACTGATGGGCAGCTTTCGCTGCGCGACGGTACGCGCGTCGATATCAGGCGCCCGGTAGGGGCCTAAGTCATGAATCTTTCTGAGCTTTGCATCCGTCGCCCGGTGATGACCACGCTGCTGATGGTATCGCTGATCATTGGAGGGATCTTCGGTTATCGCTTGCTTGCAGTCGCAGCACTTCCTCGCGTCGATTTCCCGACCATTCAGATTTCCATGACATTTCCCGGCGCGAGTCCAGAAACGATGGCGGCGTCGGTCGCGACACCGATCGAACGCCAGCTTGCCACGATCGCCGGCATTTCCTCGATGGCGTCGTCGAGCACGACGGGAACGGGCTCGATCATCATTCAATTCGATCTCAGCCGCAACATCGACGCCGCCGCGCTCGATGTGCAGTCAGCCCTTTCGGTTGCTCAGAAACAGCTGCCGATCGAAATGACGACGCCACCGAGCTTCAAAAAAGTGAACCCCGCCGACGCCCCAGTCCTTTTCCTGACGGTAATGTCCGATACGTTGCCTCTTTCGGCCGTCAATGAGTACGCCGATACGATCATCGGGCAGCAGATTTCGCAGCTTCCCGGCGTCGCTCAGGTCAATATTTTCGGCGGCCAGAAATACGCTGTTCGCATTCGTCTGAAACCCGACGCTCTCGCCGCGCGTGGAATTTCACTGCAAGAAGTTCAGATCGCAGTTGCGGGCGTTTCATCAATCACCCCGACTGGCATTATCGGTGGTCAGCAGCAGAATCTCACACTTGACATGGGGCTTGCGACGAGAAGCGCCGCGAAATTTCAGGATGTCGTCGTCGCCTACAGAAATGGTGCGCCTGTTCGCCTAAAAGAGATTGCAACCGTTGACGATGGAGTTGAGAACGAGCGCATTGCCGGCTGGTACAATGATACGCGTTCTATCAATCTGGCGATTTATCGCCAACCCGACGCGAACACCGTCGAGGTCGTCGACCTAGTTAAGCGTCATCTCCCGGAGTATCGCGCGCAAGTTCCTGGCGCGGTGAACATCGAAGTCTTGATGGATCGTTCGGTTTCGATCCGACAGTCAGTCAATGATGTTCAATTCACCCTTGGGCTTGCTGTCTGTCTCGTCGTATTCGTTATTTTTCTCTTCCTTCGTAATGCGCGGGCGACCATCATTCCTTCGCTAGCGCTTCCACTGTCCATTGTCGCGACCTTCGGCGCCATGTGGCTGTTCGGATTCTCCATCAATAATATGACGCTTCTCGCTCTCACACTGTGCGTCGGCTTCGTCGTCGATGACGCGATTGTCGTGCTTGAAAATATATATCGTTACGTCGAGCGCGGCATGCCGCCGTTCAAGGCAGCAATTGAGGGTTCTAAGGAAATCAGTTTTACGATCGTTTCGATGACGCTGTCGCTCGTTGCCGTATTCATTCCGGTATTATTCATGAGCGGCATCGTCGGGCGCGTTTTCCGTGAGTTCGCTGTTACAATCTCCATCGCCATTCTGGTTTCGGGTTTCGTTTCGTTGACGCTGACGCCGATGCTGTGCGCGCGCATCTTGAAGCAACCGGATCACCACAAAAGGCCGATCGCGCTCCTGCGTTGGTCCGAAAGCGCGTTCGATGCTTGTCTCGCGGGCTATCGCAGAACGCTCGATGTTGTGCTGACGCACCGACCCGTGACTCTCATCGTAACCCTGGTGACGCTTGTCGTGGCGGTTACATTATATGCGTGGGTGCCGAAAGGATTTTTCCCGGTCGAAGATACGGGTTTCATCTCTGGCACGACTGAGGCGCGCACCGATATTGGCTTTCCCGCCATGCGCGCGCACCAGCGTGAAGTTTCCGCTGAGATCCGCAAAGACCCGGCGGTAGCCTATGTTGTCTCTATTGCCGGGGCTACCGGCATTAGCCCAACCGGAAATACCGGCCGCGTTTTTGTCGGCTTGAAACCCAGAAACGAGCGCGGCCTAAGCGCCAATGACCTCGTGCAGCGTCTTCGCGGCATTGTGCAAAGTGTACCGGGCGTCAATGTATTTTTCCAGCCCGTGCAGAACATCAGCGTCGGCGCAACTGTCTCGAAGAGCCAGTATCAATATACGTTGCTGAGCCCCAATACTGATGCGCTTTATAGCGCCGCACCGGAGATGCTCGATAAGATTTCCAAATTGGAAATTCTGCGCGACGTCACCTCTGACCTGCAGATCACCAATCCTCAGCTTTCGATTGATGTCGACCGCGACAAGGCGGCGGCACTTGGACTATCCGAGGATCAGGTAAGAAGCTCGCTGTATAGCCAGTTTGGGACGCGTCAAATCGCGACGCTTTATACCGCGTCAAACCAGTACCAGATCATTATCGAAAACGACCCGAGCTATCAGAAAGATGCTTCAAATCTAACGCAGACATACATCCGTACTTCATTTGGTCGATTGGTACCAATCGAATCCATCGCGAAAATTCGGCAATCGATCGGACCTTTGCAGATCAACCATTTACAGCAGCTTCCCTCAGTTACAATCTCCTTCAATCTCAAGCCGGGCGTTGCGCTCGGCGACGCAGTGGAGGCAATTCAGCAGATCGAGCGCCAGTCGAACCTTGCTGCTAGCGTCTCGACTGGATTTCAAGGGACGGCAGCCGTGTTCCGGGATTCACTCTCCAACCAGGCGCTGCTCATCGTCGCAGCGATCCTCGTGATCTATATCGTGCTCGGTATTTTGTACGAAAGCTTCATTCATCCGATCACGATTTTGTCGGGCTTACCTTCGGCAGGCATCGGTGCGCTGCTGACGTTATTGCTTTTCAGAATGGATCTCTCGGTCATTGCCATCATTGGTATCGTGATGCTGGTCGGAATCGTGAAGAAGAACGCAATTATGATGATCGATTTTGCAATCGATCGGCGACGGCAGGGCATGGCGGCGCTTGAAGCGATCCGTGAAGCAGCACTCCTTCGCTTTCGTCCGATCATGATGACGACGCTGGCCGCGATCTTCGGCTCATTGCCCATTGCCCTTGGCTCGGGCGCCGGCGCCGAATTGCGCCAACCACTCGGTGTGGCCGTTGTTGGCGGGCTGTTGCTATCGCAGTTACTCACTCTCTATATCACGCCAGTGATTTATCTGTATCTAGACAAATACGACCGCCGAATTGCAAAAGCAGTTGGCGAGGACGTGCCTGAACTGGGTCCGAAAGATACCGGCCATCGGCCTGTTGCGGCTGAATAACAACGCCGATCGCATATTTAGGGGCAAACTGTTCGCGTGACAGCGAGCGCGACGGCTTGATAAACTATATAGATTGCCATGCTGCATGGCGGAATAAGTTTTGCGGAGGATATCGCTGATGAGCAGGGCGCACGCGACTAAGCCGGCTGCGGCCGCAAAGGCGGTTTTCGACTGGATTGATCCGCTCAATTTTGAAAGCCAGCTTTCAGAAGAGGAGCGGGCGGTTCGCGATACGGCGCGCGATTATGCGCAGGAAAAATTATTGCCACGTATCGTCGAAATGTATCGGGATGAAAAATTCGATCGTGCGATCATGAAGGAGATGGGTGCGCTTGGCCTTCTCGGCTCGACGATTCCCGAGGAATATGGTGGCGCCAATCTTTCCTATGTTTGCTACGGCCTTGCTGCGCGCGAAATCGAGAAGGTTGATTCCGGCATGCGCTCCGCCATGAGCGTACAATCTTCGCTCGTGATGTATCCGATTTACGCTTATGGCGACGAGATGCAGCGTAAGAAATATCTGCCGAAGCTCGCTTCCGGTGAATGGGTCGGCTGCTTCGGTCTTACCGAACCGGATCATGGCTCCGACCCTGGCGGCATGAAAACACGTGCCGAGAAAATATCCGGCGGCTACAAGCTCATCGGCTCAAAGCTCTGGATCACCAATTCGCCGATCGCTGACGTATTTGTAATTTGGGCGAAATCGGCCTCGCATGGCGATGAGATCCGTGGCTTCGTGCTGGAGAAAGGCATGAAGGGTCTCACTGCGAGCAAAATCGAAGGTAAGTTATCACTGCGTGCATCTGTCACTGGCGAAATCTCAATGAGCGGAGTTGAAGTGCAGGAAGATGCGCTGTTGCCAAATGTTTCGGGCCTAAGAGGACCTTTCGGATGCCTAAATCGTGCGCGCCTCGGCATTTCCTGGGGTGCGATGGGCGCGGCGGAAGCCTGCTATCAGATCGCACGTAACTACGTTCTTGACCGCAAGCAGTTCAATCGTCCACTCGCCGCAAATCAGCTCGTCCAGAAAAAGCTCGCCGATATGGCAACAGAAATTTCTCTCGGTCTGCAGGCAAGCCTTCATGTCACGCGATTGATGGACGAGGGCAAATGTCCGCCCGAAATGATCTCGATCGTGAAGCGAAACAATTGCGGCAAGGCACTCGATATCGTGCGCACCGCCCGTGACATGCTCGGGGCCAACGGGATCTCAGGTGAGTATCATGTGATGCGTCATGTCACGAATCTGGAAACCGTCAATACTTATGAAGGCACACACGACGTCCATGCGCTTATTCTGGGACGTGCGATCACCGGAATTCAGGCATTCTTCTGAACGTCTGTATCCGGATATGTCCGAGACGCATTCCGATACCGGAAAATCGCACCGGAAAGTTTATAGAACCAGAAATCATGAGATCATGTCAGCATGACAAAAATGAGAAGTGGAATCTCCTATGGCCGATATAAAGATTTACAGCCCACCGGAACTCGCAAAACCGGTAGGGCCTTATAATCACGTCGCCGTCGTAAGCAATGCGAAGCTCGTGTTCATCGCTGGCCAAGTTGCCGTTGACAAAAGCGGAAAACTCATAGGCGATGGTGATTTTGAGAAACAATGTGTGCAGGTTTTCTCAAATCTCGAGGCTGCATTGAAATCTGCGGGCGCAACATGGGGCAATATTGTACAATCGATGACCTTCATCACAAGGGTTCAGGATATTAAGGCTCTCTACGATTACCGACTGCGTGAATTTCCAAAATTCTTTCCAGGTAGCGTATATCCGCCGAATACGTTGGTCGTCGTAAACCGTCTTGTGAATGAGAAATATTGGCTCGAAATTCAGGCGATCGCGGCGGTTTGATGCGCGCGTGCGATCGTTAATAATGCGTTGAACAAGGCCATCATGTCTCTCACCCCCATCATTGAAGAAAAAATTCCACCCGATCTTTCCGGCCGCATCCGTCATGATTGGATGCGAGCCGAGATACGCGCGCTGTTCGAGCTTCCATTTCCAGATTTGATATACGAAGCGCAACGCATTCACCGTCTTTATTTCGATCCGCGTGAAGTTCAGATTTCAACGCTTCTTTCCATCAAGACCGGCGGTTGTCCGGAAGATTGTGCTTATTGCCCGCAGAGCGCGAGCTACAGCACGGGCGTGAAGGCAGAAAAACTGATGCGCGTGGAAGCTGTGCTTGCGGACGCGCGTAGCGCAAAAGCCGCGGGTGCGCAGCGCTTTTGCATGGGTGCCGCATGGCGCTCGCCTAAGGACCGTGATCTCGATCAGGTTTGCAAAATGATTGAAGGGGTCAAGGCGCTGGAAATGGAAACCTGCGTGACGCTTGGCATGCTGACGATGCCGCAGGCTCTACAGCTTAAACAAGCCGGCCTGGATTATTATAATCACAATATCGATACGTCGCCGGAGTATTATGACAAGATCATCACGACGCGGGTTTATCAGGACCGGCTCGACACGCTTGAAGCCGTTCGCAGCGCGGGAATAAATGTCTGCTGTGGCGGCATCATTGGTATGGGCGAGGCAATCGAGGATCGCATTAACATGATCGCGACCCTTGCCAATTTTCCGGAGCACCCGAAGAGCGTTCCCATCAATTTGCTGGTTCAGGTCGATGGTACGCCAGTTTCGCTCGGACAAAAGACCGACCCACTCGATTTCGTCCGTGTGATCGCGGCCGCGCGCATCACCATGCCTGCATCGGTCGTACGACTTTCCGCAGGACGCGAAGACATGAGCGAAGAAACGCAAGCGCTTTGCTTCCTAGCCGGCGCAAATTCTATATTCTACGGTCCAAAATTGCTTACGACACCAAATCCGAACCGCGACCGCGACATGCAGCTTCTCGACAAGCTCGGTATGCGACCCATGTCGGAATAGGGTAGGAAATTTTCCGTGCCCGGACCGCTCGAAGGTTATAAGGTATTGGAACTCGCACGTGTGCTGGCGGGTCCATGGTGCGGGCAACTTCTCGCGGACTTCGGCGCCGATGTTATCAAGATCGAGCGTCCCGGCACCGGCGATGAAACACGACCCTGGGGCCCGCCGTTCGTTAAAGGTCCAAATGGCGAAAACCTTTCGTCAGCATATTACCACGCCATTAATCGCAACAAGCGTTCCGTCACGGCCGATTTCGCTAGGGAAGATGATCGTGACCTCGTGCTTGCCCTTGCGCGCGAGGCCGACGTATTGCTTGAAAATTATAAGGTTGGCGACCTCAAAAAATTTGGGCTCGACTACGAAGGCGTCAAAAAAATAAATCCGCGCATTGTGTATTGCTCGATCACGGGTTTTGGACAGAGCGGACCATACGCGCATCGTCCCGGCTACGATTTCGTAATTCAAGGTATGGGTGGCATCATGGACATCACCGGCGAAGCCGACGGCGAGCCGCAAAAACCCGGTGTCGCCTATGCCGACGTCTTTACGGGGGTCTATTCCGCGCTTGCGGTTGAAGCTGCATTGCTGGCGCGCCATCGCACCGGGGAGGGACAGTGCATCGACATGGCGCTGCTCGATGTCCAAACGAGCGTGCTTGCAAATCAGGCGCTTTACTATCTCGTATCCGGTAAGCCGCCGCGCCGTATCGGAAACTCGCATTCGACCGTAGTGCCTTATGGTGTATTTCCCACGAGCGATGGTCACATTATCATTGCGGTCGGAAACGACAATCAATATCGCGCTCTCTGCAAGGTCCTTGGTGTTCCGCAGCTCGCGGAAGATCCGCGCTTTCGCAAAAATTCAGATCGCGTGGAAAATCGTTCGCAGTTGATCAAATTGCTGCAGGTTGAAACGCGCAAACGCAAACGTGACGAACTATTTACAGCATTGGAAAATGCGCGTGTGCCCGTTGGCCACGTAAACGATATTGCCGAAACCTTCGCCGATCCGCAAGTACAGCACCGTAAGATGCGCATCGATCTAAAGGAAAATGTTGAGGGTGGCGTCACTATTCCAGGGGTTCGCACGCCGATCTTGCTGTCCGAAACTCCGCTCCGCTACGAGCATCCATCGCCCCGTCTGGGCGCCGATAACAAAGAAGTCCGCGACGCTGTGCGCTCTGGCCGTTCCGCCTTTCGCACGCTAGGCTAGCAAAATGCACAAGCCCGCAAGCAGTTGCGCCCGAACGGGCGCGAAAATTCTGGTTGATGCGCTCCAGAGCCACGGTCTAACGCACGCGTTCGGGGTGCCGGGTGAGAGCTATCTTGCCGTGCTCGATGCGCTTGCGGATTCGAAAATCGATTTCCTGACCTGCCGCCAGGAAGGCGGAGCTTCAATGATGGCGGAGGCAGCCGGAAAATTGACGGGAAAGCCGGGGCTTTGCTTTGTCACACGTGGACCGGGCGTTACCAATGCAAGCGCCGGTCTGCACGTCGCTCAGCAGGATTCAACGCCCATGATTCTGCTCGTCGGCATGATCCCGCGCAATTTCCGTCACCGCGAGGCCTTTCAGGAGATCGATGCGCGCGCCGTGTTCAGTACTATGGCAAAATGGGTGGTCGAGATCGATGATCCAGCGCGTATACCGGAATTCGTAGCGCGCGCCGTACGTGTCGCAACGCAGGGCCGTCCGGGGCCCGTGGTGATGACGCTGCCGGAAGACATGCTCGTGGAAGAAGTTACCGCTGACGATGTTTCCACCTTCGAACCGATAGAGATTTCTCCAGCGCTCACTGATATGGCGCGACTGGAGAAAATGCTTTGGGCCGCCGAAAGACCGATCGTGATCGTAGGTGGCTCGCGTTGGAGCGAAAATGCGGTCAACTCGCTCGTGCGTTTCGCCGAGCGCTTCGATCTTCCGGTCGCAGTGAGCTTCCGCCGCCAAATGCTGTTTCCAAATCAGCATGATTGTTACGCCGGCGATCTCGGTACCGGCCCAAATCCGAAGCTGGCCGCGCGAGTGAAAGAGTCCGACCTCGTTTTGGTTTTTGGCGCGCGATTTTCGGAATGGCCGAGCCAAGGTTACACGCTGCTGAACGCGCCCAATCCCGGCAAACCGATGGTACATGTTCACGCCGGTATCGAGGAATTGGGCCGTGTTTTCCAGCCTTCGCTTGCGGTCAACGCGACGCCGGTCGCTTTTGCGGCGGCGCTGGAGGGCGTAAAGCCGCCGAAGGATATTCGCTGGCGTAAATGGCGGAAATCCGCGCGCGCCGATTATCTCAGTTGGTCGGAAGAAATTCCTCGGCATCCGGGCCCGGTGCAAATGGGGTCGATTGTGAGCTGGTTGCGCGACAATCTCCCCGCCGACTCTATCTTGTGCAACGGCGCCGGAAACTTCTCAGTTTGGCTGCACCGGTTCTATCGCTACCCTAAATTCAATACACAGCTCGCCCCGCTGTCTGGCTCCATGGGGTACGGTGTGCCCGCCGCGATCGCAGCCGCGCGCATATTTCCCACGCGCACAGTAACTTCCTTTTCGGGCGACGGCGATTTTTTGATGACAGGGCAGGAGCTAGCCACCGCCGTGCAATACAGTCTCACGCCAAGGTTCTTTGTTATCGACAACGGAATGTATGGCACAATTCGCATGCATCAAGAGCGGGAATATCCGGGCCGTGTTTTCGGTTCGGATCTGCATAATCCGGATTTCGCTGCTTATGCGCGCGCTTTCGGCGCCGACGGTTTCACGGTGGCCAACGACAAGAACGCAATCCCTGCGCTGGAAGCGGCCTTTGCCTCGAAAAAAGCCGCCCTAATCCATGTAAAGCTTGATCAGGAAGCGATCACGCCCTCGACGACAATCTCGGCAATCCGAGCGGGAGCTTTGAAGCCGGCTAGTTGAATCTGGGCTTGAAATCGAATTGAACTGAAGAAACGGAACCAGAGTTTTAGGATCCACAGTCGCCGGTAGGAAATTGTTCCGACTCGCGAATCTGGAATCTGGAAAAGGCTCAAGAATTGAAAACTCGCTCTTCAGGTGCTATCGCACTTTAAGCAGAACACTTGGTTTTTGAGGGATCGTCCAACGATAGGGCGGCAGATTACGCAGCTATGTACCGGCAATCGCAAATCCGTCTGCGACAATTTGAAACTAACCAATGGGATTTCATTTAATAACAATTCGATCCCTTCCTCCAAGTCGGTTCCTCCTAACCCGGCAGTCCCATGCCGGGTTTCTCTTTTCCACAATTCGCTCGATGGCTGCTCGCGCCAAACTAAGCAACCTCAGAAGCCGTAAATTAAAATTCCGATGAAGAAAGTCATAAAGGGTAGCGAATAGATCACTGGGGCGGCGCAGAGCAAAATGGCTGCCAGGATAATCTGGGCGGGTCTGAAACTCAGGATGATTGCCCCGACCGAAAGCAGTGGCGCGATTACACCCGTCGCCAGCGAACCCAACACATTGAACCAGCGGGCATCAAGAGTCGATAAAATCTCATAATCCAACGAGAAGGATTCCGAGAAAAACCAAATTTCAACGCCCGCAATGACAATAATAAAAACGCAAAGCATATTTGTAAGGAATTCATTCCTCATGCCTCATCCTTACGTTCACCCGTTGCAACAATCTTTAGTAATTTATCCTGCAATGGACGTTGAAGCTTTAGTGCGTCCGCGATTGAAGCAGTTAGCCAAGTTTCCCGCTCTTGTGCTGTGGTGAGAATGACGGGCATCGCTTTCGTGTGAACAGTCTTTACGACCTTATTCGGATCGGTGGTGAGAAACGAATAAAGCAAGTGATCGCCTTCGACCGGGTCGGCTTTTGTGCCGCGCGTTCCTTTCCATGGTCGCCAGATTCCAGCGAAAAAAAAGATTGGCCGCTTCTCTGATAGTGCGAACCAAGTCGGAGTTTTGCGTTTCGTTTTTGGATCAATCTTGTCGGTGTATTCGCAGAATGAGGTTGCTGGAACCAAGCAACGATATTCTGGCTTAAGCCATGGCTTCCAATAGTTGCTCTTTGCATTGCGGACATTCACAACAGGACGACCGCCATAGATTGGCGGCGAAGGAAAGCCCCAGCGCATCTTTAGCAATTCGCGACCCTTGTCGGTCTGGCGGACAACTGGTGCAGTAAAGTCGGGATATATCGCGGGCAAGGACGGAAGATTGCCAGCGTGATCCTTCATTGCATTCGCGAGAGCGATGATTGCAGCTTGACCCTTGGTCAGGGAATAGAGAGTGCACATGTGTGCTTGCGAAGCTTCACGTCATCTGACGTTTGATAACGATTTACACTTGCTCGGAAATAAACAAAAGCATTAAAGGAGACCTACCTAAAGACGATCAGTTACGAGCACTCGGCCCTTCGCGCCTAGTGCAGTTTGTCCGTTCTGAGCTTTGATGCGACCTCGAAGTTCAACAATATCGCCTTTCAATTTCGCGCTAGGTGTAACCTTTACGACCAACCATTCTAGCCGAATTGTTTCATCGGCATAAATCGGCTTGCGAAAACGGACCCAAAATTCGAGCCCCACCATGGCCTGATTTTTTGAAAAATGAGAGGCGGTCAATCCCAAAAGGAGGGCGGTGGTGTGAGTACCGCTGGCTATCAACCGGCCATATCGAGTTGACTCTGCAAAATGAACATCGTGATGCACCGGGTTGTCATCGCCTACGCTCGCAGCGGAGGCAGCAACCATTGCTGGCGTAAGCCTGACTTCCGAGGAAAACCGTTCTCTTGGATAAGGTCTCATCAGTTCGCGTCACTTGTAATGGCGGAGACAGCAGAACTCAGCAGCGCACAAAAATAATGGGCTCGTCTTGGGCTAAACGATAGAAAGTCATCTTATACTCACGCGGTTTTTTTAAGTCCACGGCTTCCAATTCTTCGGCCGAAAGTGGACATTGATCGCTCGATTAAGTGGGAAGTCGTTGCTTAGGCAGCGCGCCTAATCGCCTAAAACCTTCTGAGAACGAGATTGGAAAACATTGACCGAAATTGGAAAACACATCTATATAAATCAACGTTTTAATTGGGGGATCGTCCAACGGTAGGACTACGGACTCTGACTCCGTCAATCTAGGTTCGAATCCTAGTCCCCCAGCCAACCAGTCCCGTCTCTGGAGATTTTTACTTCGATCTTGTGAGAAAGCCCGCCGTTCGCGGGCCTCTTGCTTCAGGAGATGCGTCTCTGTGTCCCGAATTTGCAAGTCTTCGGTCTGTTGTGCCGAAAATCTCCGCGCGAATTCGGGAATTTACCCATTTTTTGGAGAACTGATGCAGAGACTCGGTTCGATCCGACTGAGCGCGGCAATCTGAATGCTGTTGCCTTCAATTCGCGTGTCGGTTTTTTCAAGAGTCTATCTTAAAAACGGAAGTAAAATCCTTCAATTTATCGGCTATCCTCAAAAGCACCGGACTGCTTTGGCACTGATGATGTCTAATGCATCGCATGCTGCGCAACTAGCCTAGTTACCATCCCGCACCATGTTAGGTGTGGTCAGCGCATCAACGGCACGCTGAAGCAAGGGGGCAAGAACGATCACAAACGGTAACATCGTCAACCATGCTAACCACCAAGCGAAGGCCCATTGCGCCAAAAATTGCAGACCAATATCCAACATTTGAAAGGTAGCGATGGCCGTTGCTACGGCCGTTGTAATTGCCGCCTGAATGATTCCGTACACAAACGGCGCATATCGCTTTGGAAGCCGTGGCATGTCACACCAAATTTTGATGATCCCGTGTCTATTCAATGGGACCAGGATTGGAGACCAATTCAAAAACCGTTCGCAGAATCAGCAATTTGAAACTTTGACGACAGTTAAACACCTATAGCTGCAATAGATCTTCGTGCAAGCTTCAATGCAGCGCTTGAATCGCTCCCTCGACCGCGTCTTGCAAGAAGGCATTCGTCTCGGACTTCTGATCCTTGGCTTCGACAATGCGGCTCGCAGGCGCGATCGCTGCGGTGAAATCGCGCGTATGCCAATGACCAAGCTCCGGCAGGGGCGGCAGTGTTGCAGGGGCGGGATACGGATAGGGGCTTACATAGAAATAGGGTTCGCCGTAATACTCGTCCCCCGGCGACAAACCGGTATTCACCGAGCGCGCCTTTTCTGGGTCGCTTTCGTCTAGCGAAATCAAGGTGGCGAGATCGAAATGGTGCGGCCAGCAACGCACAAGTGAAGCCACGAGTTTCCGCCCGATCATTTGCTTGCGAATGTAGCCGAGTGAATGATTGGCGTTGGCAAACCAGGCTGTAAGCACACCCAAGGCAACGCTCGCGTCGGCGGTATCATAATTGGCGCCTTTGGCGATTGCGTGCTCTGGAATCTTGTAGGGCAAGGGCCTGTCGAGAGCGCCCGCATCCATGCCTCTCGCGCCAAATTGTTCACCAAGCCATGCGCGGGCGTCTTTATCTGAGCGCTTGTTCAGCGAAAAGGACTGCGCCCTTTCGCCCCCTTTGCCGAGAAACACGAGCGTAAGGTCGGCAATCTTTAAGCTGAGCCATACATCGTTTTTCAGTGCGCGCGTTGTAAATCCGTCGAGCACGTCGTCCCAGCCGAGATTAGTATGGCTGTAGTCCGACTGTGGCGGGACATAAGCGTAGGCCGCCCGCCCAAGCCATTGGGCAGCGTAATGGGCTTGAAGCCGCGCCTCGCTCAGCCGGCTAAGATCAACTTTTCGGAGTGGACGCCAATCCTGGTTGCTCACAGTAAGCTTCCTTTCTGCAATACGATCGTTGAGGATCGGTGATGATCGCGATGAGCGCAAGCGTCAGCAGGCCGCTGCGATTGTAAGCGGATAGCGAGTGAGGCAGAATTCCTACGCGAAGGGGGCTTTAGTCCTCCATCAGGGGAGTTGCACATCATGGCTCGCGAACCTGACTGGACAGATGTCGGCGCTGCCGAAGAACTTTCCAAACATTCTTGCCGGCCGATCAAGGCGAAAAACACCGCGCTCGCGATTTCGTTCAAGGACGGGGTGTTCGGCGCTATTTCGCATGCATGCAACCATGTTGGCGGACCACTTGGCGACGGGCGCATCGATGACGCCGGCTATATTAAATGCCCGTGGCACGGATGGAAATTCCACCGCGTCACCGGCAAAGGCGAACCGGGTTTCGAGGAGGATTGCGTGCCCTCGTTCCCTATAAAGGTCGACAATGGACGCGTGCTCATCGACATCGCAAATCCGACCAAGCGAAATAAGTTGCCACATGAACCGCATCCGCTCGCGCGCACACCGAAGCGCGCACCCGGTCCGCTGCGCCTTGCGGGAATATCGACGACGGCCATGGACGCGGACAACCCGCGCTTTTCCGGCTCCGATCATCTCCTCGGTCACGCGCTTAAAGCCGCAAAAAAAATAGGCGCCGAGACGCGGTTAATCACGCTAAACAACCTGAAGTTCCGAACTTGCGAGGGCTATTTCTCAAAGAGCATTCGCGCCTGCACTTGGCCCTGCTCCATCACCCAGATGGATCCGAAGGACGAGATGGATCAGGTGTATGAAGCGCTCGTGCATTGGGCTGATGCCGTCATCGTCGCAACGCCGATCCGCTGGGGTGCCGCCTCCGCGCTTTATTTCAAGATGGTCGAGCGGCTAAATTGTGTGCAGGTCGATGTCGCCTCGAAGGAACAGCAATTAATCCGGAACAAGGTGGCGGGCTTCATCATCGTCGGCGGCCAGGACAACATTCAAGGTGTCGCCGGCTCGATGCTCAGCTTCTTCGCCGAACTCGGATTCTTCTTTCCGCAATTTCCTTATGTTGCGCATTCGCGCGGCTGGTCGCACGAAGATATGGAAAACAATGTGCGGATCGTGCGGGAATCGAAAGCGCTCGCACAGGGCGCGGCTGCGCTCGCGACGCGTTGTCTTGATCTCGCGGACAAGCTGCTCAAATCCGATATGGCGCCGGTCCCAATGGCCGAACGCGGTGGATTAAAGGGCCGTCCGGTAATGGCGGACCGGATGGATCATGATTGAGACAAGAGGCAGTAGGCATTGAATGCGATCGAGTCCACGATCGAGCAATGAAAAATTACGCCTCCTATAGCTATTGGCTCGAGACCTGTGGTGACGACCTCACGCCGCGTTCTCCATTAGACGGCTCCGTCGGCGTCGATGTGGCAATTCTCGGAGCGGGCTATTCGGGGCTGTGGACTGCGTACTATCTTCTGGAGCGGCAACCGTCGCTGAAGATTGCGATCGTCGAAAACGAAATTGCGGGCTTCGGCGCCTCGGGACGAAACGGCTCGTGGTGTACGGCGCACTTTCCCGTCAGCCTCGGCTCGATCGCGGAGCGCTACGGTCGGGAACAGGCGCGCTCGCTTTACCGAGCAATGGCCAGCTCGGTGGACGAAGTTGCGCGGGTCGCGGCGACGGAAGGAATCGATATTCATTTCGTGAAGGGCGGTGCCATGACGGTCGCGCGCGGACCACACCAACTGCCTTCTGTCTACGAAGCACATGCAGAATTCGAACAACTCGGGCTTGGCGACCATGTTCAACTGCTCGACAAGGCGGAGAGCGACAAAAGGGCGAAAATCGCGGAAGTGCTCGGAGCGATCTATTACAAGGACGCGGCGAACATCCATCCAGGCCGAACTCGTCCGCGGCCTCGCACGCATGGTCGAGCGGCGAGGTGTGACGATTTATGAGCAAACCCCGGTCACGGACTTTACGACCGGCGCACATCCGTCGCTGAAAACGTCGCGCGGCGATCTGCGGGCGAAGACGATCGTACTGTGCGGCGAAGCGTATTTGTCGCAACTTGCCAAGCTGCATCGACAATTGATCCCGATTTATTCGCTGATGACGCTGACGGAACCGCTCTCATCGGCCGACTGGGACGAGATCGGCTGGAAAAATCGCGAGTGCATCGACTCCTTCCGCCTAACCATCGAGTACATGTCGAAGACCGCCGACGGAAGAATTCTCTTCGGTGGGCGCGGCGCGCCTTATCATTTCGGCTCGAGGATCGACGACGAATACGACCGTCATAAACCGACGATCCGAATGTTTCAGGAGAGCGTCCGCAAGTGGTTTCCGCGTTTGAAGGATGTGCGCTTCAGCCATGCCTGGGGCGGTCCGCTCGGCGCTTCCCGCGATTTTATGCCGACGATGACCTTCGATCCGGCGCTCGGGGTAGCGAGCGCTCGTGGCTATCTGGGGAACGGCGTCGCGACCACAAATCTCTCCGGCCGTGTGCTTGCGGATCTCATTACCGGCGCGAAGTCCGAAATTGCGACGCTGCCTTGCGTCAATCACCGTTCGCCCAATTGGGAGCCGGAGCCCCTCCGCTATATCGGCGTCCATTTTATTCAGCACGCTTATTGGCAGATCGATCAAAAGGCGGAGCGGACGGGCATACCACCCAGCGGTAAGACGCTGGCAGAGTGGTTGACGCGGCACTGACCGAAGCATTTGATCGAGCGCGAGTTAGAAGTGTCGACATAAACCTCAAGGAGCATCGAAGCTGAGTATGGTCCGGCCAATCCTCATCAATGGTAAGTTCATAGCTGCCAAATCGAATTCGACGATCGAAGTCCACAACCCCGCCACGCTCGAACCGCTGGACAGCGTTTCCGCCTGCGGCGAAGCCGACGTTAATGCCGCCGTCAAGGCGGCGCGCGCCGCCCAACACGCCTGGTGGAAGACATCGGGCGTGACCAAAGCGGACCTTCTGCACGAAATAGCCAATCGCATTCGCGCAAGGAAGAAAGTAATCGCGACCATCATGACTCAGGAGACCGGTAAGCCGCTCATCGAATCTATCGATTGTGTGCAGTGGGTCGCCGAGTGTTTCGATTATTTCGCAGAGGTCGGCCGCTCATCTCTCGGTCTTACCGTGCCGCCAGGTGCGGATCATCAGGTGAACTTCATCCGCAAGGAGCCCTACGGCGTGGTGGCGTGCATCGCGCCATTCAATTTTCCTCTGCTGTTGATGGCATGGAAGGTTGCGCCGGCGATCGCAGCCGGCAACACAGTTGTTTGCAAGCCGCCGCACCAGAACCCTCTTTCGGGCCTTTTGCTCGGCGAGGTCTACGACGTACTCCCGCCGGGCGTCGTAAATATCGTGACCGGCGCCGGCGACACCGGAAAAATCCTTTTGAACCATCCTGACGTCGACATGATTGCCTTCACCGGCTCGACGGCGGTCGGCAAACAGATTGCTTCGACGGCCGGCGCGCAGTTAAAGAAGATCAATCTCGAACTCGGTGGCATCGATCCGCTGCTTGTATTTGAGGATGCTGATCTTGACGTCGCGGTACAGGGCGCGGTTTGGGCACGGCTCTTGAACGCTGGGCAAGTCTGCACGTCATCGAAGCGCATCTATGTCGTCGAGCCGCTCGCGCAGGAATTCACCAAGCGTGTGGTTGAGCACGTCAAGACGTTAAATGTCGGCAATCCCATGGACTCAAAAACAGACATGGGCCCCTTGATCTCGGCCGATGCCGTCGACAAGCTCGAGCAACAAGTATCGTTAGTCGTGGCCGAGGGCGCGAAGCTTCTCTTAGGAGGAAAGCGTTTTCAGCCGAATGGCCTCAAGGGCCATTTCTTCCAGCCGACCGTGGTCGCGGACGTGAAGCACGGCGGCGTCGCCACCACCGAAGAGCTGTTCGGCCCCGTGGTGTCAATTTTATATGTGAAGGACGCGAACGAGGCGATCGAGAAGGCAAACAACTCCCAATACGGCCTCGGCGCCACGGTCTTCACAAAGAGTCTCGAGCTTGCGATGAAAGCGATGGAAAATATCAAGGCGGGGAGCTTCTGGATCAATGATCCTTTGTCCGACAACAATGCCGCACCTTTCGGTGGCATGCGCCATAGCGGCATTGGACGTGAACTCGGCGCGGAAGGGCTCGACGCGTTCCGCGAGCCCAAGCATGTCCATGTCGACTACGTTCAGGAACGTAAACCTGACTGGTTTCCCTATTCGAAGAGGACTGTCTTGTAGGGCAGTAGGACAGCGCGGCTTATCGATCGGGGGCCTGTTAGATGACAACTCATCCGGTGATGATTTCGATTATTACGAGGTGAAATTCTCTGTTCCTTGTCGAGAATTTCTTATTCCGTGAAAATAATTCCCCGTTCCATTGCGTAGGAAATTTGTCTCTAATGCTCGGTGATCAGGTGCGTAATTAGAGTCTCTGGCGCGCTAGAACTGTCGAAATTGCAAAATTCCCTGTAAATTTCCCTGTTAGCAGGGAATTTAATACGGAGACCGGTTCAATCGGGACTGTGTAGCCAGCCAACGACAAATCTGCCGAAAATCTCCGAGCGCTTTCGGCAATGTTCCAAAATTTTTGGAGACGTAATGGCGAACTCAAGTACCGTACAGCTTGCTAGGGCAAGTCTGACGATTGCAGAGCCGCGTAAGTCGCCCCCGAAATTCTGCAAACTGGCTGCAAACCGACGCCCTGCAAATCGAGCTAAGTAGTGGTCGAAGCGGCGGAATTTGAACCCGCGACTCCTAGTCCCCCAGACTAGTGCGCTTGGTATGATTGATTTTTGTCGGCAGCAACGCGCGGTAACGAAATTGGAACTCGCATCGATCTCGCAGCGTTCGCTGTTCGATTACAAAATCTCGCAGCTGAATATCGCACCTTGATCGTCGAGCTTGCGAACCGGATCGCAACTTCCGGCAGCACGCGCCGTTGTGACGCGGGATATTCGCCGTGGGGATAGTGGCCGACCGTCGCGTTCGGCGTGGCAACAATCGGAACGACCGTTTATATTGCGGTGCACGCACGCGATATCTTCGCCAAGCAAGGCCTGATGGATGTCAACCGCAAAGACTTTTGACTTAGTTCCTGCTTGTTCTCAAATTTGCAGAATCTTGCATCAGAGGGGTCGCCACATCTTGTCCTCTGACCTTCTACTTTATTAGTATACGATTGGGCTTTCGCTGGGATGCAAAATTCCTGGCGCGCAACCGAGCCCCCGTAACAAATAAATCGGTTCCTAGGGAGGGAATGAAATGAAAGGAAAAACGCTGGAGCGTAGTGCCACGCGCCGTCAACTCTTGACGGCGGGCATTGGCGTGGCGGGAGCGGCGGTTGCCGCGCCCTACATCCGTAACGCCGAAGCCGCCGAAACAACGACCTGGAAGGTGCAAACCTCCTGGCCGGCGGGCGTTGGTCTGGTCACTTTCAAGCAATGGTGCAGCACCATCAAGGAAAAGACGGGAGGGGAGCTCGAATTCAAGGGCTTCGCCGCCAAGGAAATCGTCGGCGACTTCGAGCTCATCGACGGGGTCAAGAACGGCGTGCTGGAGGCGATGAATTCCTTCACGCTGTATTGGGCCGGCAAGCTTCCGGCGACCGCCTTTCTATCCTCTTATCTCCTGGGTCTCCGCTATCCGCATGACTGGGACATCTTTTTCTACAGCAACGGCGGCCTGCAGGCGGCTCGTGACATCTTCGCCAAACAAGGCCTGATGTATGTCAACCGCATTCATCACGGCCCCAATATCGTTCACTCGAAGAAGCCGATCCGCTCGATCGAGGACTTCAAGGACCTCAAGCTGCGCGTGCCGGGCGGCATGATCGCCGAAGGTTTTGCCGCCATCGGCGCCAGGACAACCCTGTTGCCGGGCGGCGAAGTGTTCTCCGCACTGGAGAAGGGCACCATCGAGGCGGCCGACTATGTCGGTCCGGCGGTCAACTGGGACCTCGGCTTCCAGCAGGTGACGAAATACATCTGGACCGGCCCTCCCGGTCTCGAGTCGATCTACCAGCCGGTCGACTTGATGGACTTCGTCGTCAACATGAACGTGTGGAACAAGCTCTCGCCCAAGATGAAGACATGGCTCGATGAAGAGGTGCAGATCTATTCCAACGTCCATCATGCCGCGATCCAAAAAGCCGATTTGGCGGCGTGGTCGAAATTTGAAAAGGACGGCACCACCATCATTCGCATGCCGTTGCAGGATCTCGAAAAATTCCAACGCGTCGCGGTGCCGATCTGGTTCAAATGGGCGAACAAAGACAAGGACGCGGCGCGATTGTTCAAGCTTCAACTCGAAGTGATGGAATCGCACACCTTCGGCTATGTCACCCCCGACATGTACAAGGGCCTGACGATCGATCTCTAAGCCCTGTCGATGCAGACTAGCTCTTTACCCGGACGACGAAGGAGACGCCGCTTTGGCGCCTCCTTCGGCTCCTTCTTGCGAATGCCGAGGATGCGATGCCAAGCCTGAATTTCGTTCTGCCTCATTGGCTGTATTGGGGCACGCTGCTCGTTTTCCCGCTCATTGCGATCTATTTGGTCGATCGCCAGCGTCGCCGGGGCGTACCGAAGGGGCCCTCGCTCTTCGTCGCCTATCTGTTCTGGCTATGCTCGGGCTTCATGGGGCTCCACCGCTTTTATCTCAAGAGCGCATGGGGTTTCATTTTCATCCCCGTATTCCTCGCCATCCTTTTCGTGACGTCCGATATCCGCGATCGCCGCGAAGATGTATCCCGCACCCGGGCGGCGCTCGAGGCTTCCCAAGCCGATTTCAATCGGGCGAAACCGTCTCCGGCGGAGGAAATGACGCCGGACATTATTGAACGGATGAAAAGGGCCCAAGAGACGATAGCGAGCGCGCGGGCCGATTTCGACGTGGCCGAAGGCGATCTCGAGCGCTGGCGCAGCTATTCGCATTGGCTCGCTATCTTGATGGCGGCGATGCTCGTGGGCGACGCGGTGCTTTTGCCGTCGCTCACGCGCCGGACAAACGTGCACGAAGCCGCCGAGCGGGCGAAGGCGCCGCCGGAGGCCCTGATACCGGATATTCCGGCCGTGGGTACGCAGGAAGACCCGACCCTGGGACTGCATACGCGCATCACCGACAAGATTGAATGGGTCAATCTGCGGGTCGGAGAGTTCGTCGCTTATTGGGCCGTGATCTCGGTCTTTGGCTATTACTACGAGGTCATTGCCCGCTTCGCCTTCAATTCACCCACCAACTGGCTGCACGAGAGCATGTTTCTTATGTACGGCATGCAATATATGCTAGCTGGCGCCTATACCTATCAGCTCGACCAGCACGTACGCGTCGACGTCTTCTACGTTAAATTCTCGCCGCGCGGCAAAGCGATCGCCGACATCATCACCTCCGTATTCTTCTTCATCTTCGTCGGCACGCTGTTGTGGACCAGCTGGAAATTCGCCTCCGATGCGGTCGGACTCCACGAAGTCTCGTTCACCGAATGGGGCGTGCAGTACTGGCCGGTGAAGCTGACGATGCCGATCGGCGCTGCGCTGTTGTTGCTGCAAGGCGTTTGCAGACTGATCAAGGACATTGTTTTCCTGACGCACGGAAGGGCGTGAGTCATGGGTATCGAAATCGATATTGCATGGCTGACGCTGCTGTTGTTCGGCTCGCTTGGTTTGCTGCTAGCGCTCGGCCTGCCGATGGCGTTTTGCACAGGCAGCCTGGCCACGATCTTTCTGTTTGTGTTCGGGAATGCGGCGATCCTCAATATGATGCCGGCGCGCATCTTCCCGTTCATGACCGACTACCAGCTCTCCGCCGTTCCACTCTTCATCTTCATGGCGGCGATGTTGGAGAAGGCGGGCATCATCGAAGAATTATTCGACGCCGTTTATAAATGGCTCGGCTCAGTCAAGGGCGGGCTGGCGTCCGCGACCGTACTCGCCTGCACAGCGCTCGCCGCCATGGTCGGCGTAGTCGGCGCCACCGAAGTGACCATGGGAATGATCGCGCTGCCGGCCATGCTCAAGCGCGGCTATGATCAGAAGCTCGCCTGCGGTTCGCTGCTCGCCGGCGGCACGCTCGGCATCCTGATCCCACCTTCGGTCATGGCTATCGTCTATGCGGTGGTGGCGCAGCAATCGCTCGGCGAGTTGCTTGTCGGCTCGGTTTTTCCAGGCCTGCTGTTGTCGGGGCTGTACATCACCTACATAACAATCCGCTGCTACATCAACCCAAGGTTAGGTCCGGCGTTGCCGCTGGAAGAACGGGTCGATTGGCGTGAAAAGCTCAGGCTGCTCAAGAATACGATCGCGCCGATCCTGCTCATCATCCTGGTGCTCGGCATCATCTTCGTCGGCATTGCTACCCCAGTCGAGGCCGCCGGCATCGGTACGTTCGGCGCGCTGTTCGTGTCCGCGCTGCACCGGCGCCTGACCTGGCCCGCCGTTCAGGAAGCGGCGATAGCGACGCTAAAGGCGACCGCGATGGTGATGTGGATCTTCTTCGGCGCCACGATGTTCGTCGGATTCTTCATCGTGAAGGGAGGGCAGACCTTCGTCGCCGAATCGATTCTCGGCACTGGTCTACCGCCCTACGGCATTCTCATGCTGATGATGGTGATCCTGTTCGTGCTTGGCATGTTCATCGACTGGGTGGGCATCTTGCTGCTCACTGTGCCGATCTTCCTGCCTATCATGAAAAGCTTGCCATGGGGCGGGCTGTTCGGATTTACTGGGGTGCAGGCGAGCGACGTACCGCTGTGGTACGGCGTGATTTTCATGGTCAATATGCAGATGGCGTTTCTTAGCCCGCCATTCGGCTATTCGCTGTTCTATCTGAAGAGCGTGGCGCCGCCGGAAATCAGCATGGCCACGATTTTCCGTTCCGCCGTAAATTTCATGGCGCTACAATGGATCGGCGTGGGCTTGTGCATTCTTTTCCCGCAAATCGTCGTGTGGTTACCGAATCTGCTCTACGCGAGACACTGAGACGGCCATGGCTTGAGCACGGTTACACAGGACAAATAAAGAATTGGTCATGTCTGACTTATTTAAAGCCCCTCGTTTCGAGACCTCAGAATTAGCCCGTGAATGGCTGGAAAACGTTCGCTGGCGCGAAGGGCCAGTCTGCTCGCATTGCGGCGCCATCAATCATGCTTACCAGATCAAGAAGCCCGGCTGGTATCGTTGTGCTAAAAAGGAATGCCGCAAGGATTTCACTGTGACCACCGGCACGGTCATGGAGCGAAGTCATATCCCGCTCAACAAATGGCTGATTGGCTTCCACATGATGGCGTCCAACCGTGTAACTGCTCATCAGCTCCATCTCACCCTTGATCTCAGTTACAAATCGGCATGGTTCATGAGCCATCGCATCCGCGAAGCGATGCGTAGCGATGGCCCGGCACGGTCCAGCCTGCTCGGTGTTTCTGCCTATTGCAAACCAACCGATCGATATAATCAGCTCAAAAAATATCGCGTCATTCTCTACTCGAAAAGTGGCAATTCAAGTTTGGCGTACAAGCGCGTTTTCAAATGCGGAATGCGTGGCGTGTACCGGTACTATAATAAAAAGCACCTTCATCGTTATCTGGCCGAGCTCGATTTTCGACGAAGTCACCGCACTAGCTTCGGCTATAGTAAAATTGACCGCACAGTGGCCGCCATAAAAGGCGCGGAAGGCAAGCGCCTGATCTATCGGTAACCGCGGGTATTTCAATACGCGCCAGAAGCGGACCATGAGTGCGGTCGGAGCTGTGTGTACCGAAAACCTCATCCAAGTATGATTTCTGCCGTGGCAGGTGAAATTCCCTGTTTCTTGTCGAAAATTCCCTGTTCAGGGAAAATAATTCCCTGTTCCATTGCGTAGGGAATTTGTCTCTAAACATGGGTGATCACGTGCGTAATTAGAGTCTCTGGCGCGCTAGAACGGTCGAAATTGCAAAATTCCCTGTAAATTTCCCTGTTAGCAGGGAATTTAATACGGAGACCGGTTCGATCGGGACTGTGTCGCCAGCCAGCGCAGCTGAAATCCGAACTTCTCCGGCGTATGATCCCGGCAAGTGATTTAGGGAGTCGATCATGGGCTGAAGTGGTGTTTGCGTGGAACACTCACAATTATCGGCCTCTAAGTTGTGGAGAATCGGTCATGGTATTAACCAAAAACAGCATTTGCGACTTCGGTCGGAAGGCGAGCGACTTCGCGCTTACGGGTGTGGATGGAAAGAATTATTCGCTCGCCGATGTGCGTGGCTCGAAGGGATTGCTTGTTGTTTTCATCTGCAATCACTGTCCGTATGTGAAGGCGAGCATCGACCGCATCGTGGCGGAGGCCAAGGCGCTACGCGAGATCGGAATTGGAACGATCGCCATCATGCCGAACGATACTGAGACTTATCGCGAAGATTCCTTCGACAACATGAAGGTGTTTGCGGCGAAGCACGGCTTTACTTTTCCCTATGTTATCGATGCGACGCAGGAGGTGGCACGCTCCTATGGAGCTCAGTGCACACCCGATTTCTTCGGCTTCAACGCGCGGGATGAACTACAGTATCGCGGGCGGCTCGATGCATCGCGCACGACGCTGGTGCCCAATGCTCGCCGCGATCTTTTCGAAGCGATGAAGCAGGTGGTCGAGATGGGGCACGGCCCCAAGGATCAAATGCCTTCAATGGGATGTTCGATCAAGTGGAAGAATTGAGTGGCTTCGGCTCTTAAAGCGAATTCTTCTCGACGGCGATTGGCATAGCGCAAAGGATCGAATCATGAAGATGGAAGATATGGACAAGCAGTTGATGAGCCGGCGTGAATTTAGCAGACTTTGCGCGGCGCTCGGTTCATCGCTCTCCGGCGTCGGCGCGACGTTTGCGGCGCTATCAGGTACGCCGTCTCTTGCTGCGACCACTGGCTTGGCTTCAAACGGTGCAGGGCGTACGGTAAAGTTCCGCGACGGGACAGTCGTCCCGGCACTGGGCCAGGGCTCTGCGCGTCTCGCGCAGGGAAGACATCCAGAAGCAGTTGAGGAAGAAGCACTGCGCACTGGCCTTTCGCTCGGGATGACATTGATCGACACGGCTGAGGTGTACGGCAACGGCCGCTCCGAGGAACTCATCGGCCGCGTGATTGCCGGTCAGCGCGACCGCGTATTTCTGGTCTCCAAGGTATGGCCCAGTCATGTGACGGGAAACGGCATCGCCCGCGCGTGCGAGGCAAGCCTCGGCCGCCTCGGCACCGATCATCTCGACCTCTACATGCTGCACTGGCCAACTGGGGTCACCGATCTCTCCGGTGTTGTGACGGCGTTCGAAAGTCTTCGTGCGGCGGGAAAGATTCGCGCCTGGGGCGTGTCCAACTTCAAGGTCAGCGACATGGAAAAGCTCTTCCATATTGCACACGGCGATCGCTGCGCGACCAATCAAGTCCTTTACAACCTCGGCAGCCGCGGCTTTGAACATGATCTGCTGCCATGGTGCGAGCAGCGCGGCATGCCAGTGATGGCCTATACTCCGCTCGGCGGCAACCTGGTGCGTGATCCCGCGCTTGCACGTATCGGCGCAGCACACGGTTGTTCGGCGAGCGCGGTCGCGCTGGCCTGGGCCATCCGCAGCGGTAATGTTATCGCAATTCCCGAATCTGGTTTGGCGGCGCACGTAAAGGAGAACGCCGTCGCGCTCTCACTGACGCTCACGCCGCAGGAACTTGAAACACTGGATGCAGCGCATCCTGTTCGGTAGGCAGATGTCTTGGCTAATTATGGTTATGCGAGGTGAAATTCCCTGTTCATACGCCAGAATTCCCTGATCGATAGAAATTATTTCCTGTTCTGTTATGTAGGGAATTTGTCTCTAAGTGCCAGGGATTACGTGAGTAATTAGAGTCTCTGGTAGGTTAGAACTGCCAGAACTGCAAAATTTCCTGTAAATTTCCCTGTTATCAGGAAGTAGAGATGGAGACCGGTTCGATCGGGACTGGGTCGCCAGCCAAGTTTCTTGATAGTTCCGCAAAGTTAGACACTTAGTGTCCGTTGTTCTTCGTCGGCGCACTAGCGCTCAGTCTTGCTCTCTCTGCCGCTTGTATCGAAAATCGCAGTGGCTCGCACCTTGCATAATGGTTTGCGTGCGCGTGAGTTTTATGTCGGGACCAAACCCCTCTGCCATGAGGAAGTCCGCGCTGCAGACCAGCAGGAAGCCAAGGTCCGGCTCACCCAACTCCTTGTAGAACTGTGCGTATCGGCATCCGGTAACGTCGAAGTCGAAGGTATCATGTGATTGCTCGCGTACGCGATAGTCAAGGGAGTCCCCACGGGCGAACGTGGCGAACGCTGACGCCACGATCTTCCCCAAATTCTTCTCGTGCTTTGCCCGCCAAAATTCTTTACCGTAGCGGCGATAAATGTCGCCGATGGCCCTTCGGACAAGGGCGTTTGCACGCTCCTCACCCAATTCCGCCTGCAGGGCCTTGACAAGAGGAACCAAGATCTGAGCTTGGATTTTTACCTGCTCAATGACGGGAATGCTCATGCTTCACCTCGGCGGGATCTGTCGTTCTTCTTCGTCGGCATGGGTAAAAAGCGGAATTGACGTTCTCTCATTATAATATCTTCTTTTCCCCGAAAGTGGTGCAGGTAGGGGTTTTTCTCTTCAAAGAACTCTGCGAACCTTGTCCGCAATCGACACCCGACGTAATAGGTGATCGCCAAGGCTAGTTGTGACTTGGGATCACCGAGTTGTTCTGATGCGGACAATCTATGAACCGCCATATCCGCGCACGCTGAGCGCGCTAATTGCATGGCCCGAACTCGACCCTGCAGCATCAGCGGTAACCGACCCCGCCTGCACGCTGGACCGACGAGCTTTCCAAGATCGTGTGTTGCGTGTTGCCGCAGGGCTGCGCAAAGGTGGCGTAGGTCCCGGTGCCCGCGTGGCGCTGTGGCTCCCAAATGGAACCGGTTACTTAGCCGCAATTTTTGCCTGCGCTCGGCTTGGTGCGCTCGCAATCCACATCAACACACGGTTTCGCGTAGCCGAGGTTGGCTATCTCCTCCGTCGGTCCGCCGCAGTCGCTCTGGTCACGGAATGGGGATTCGCACCCGTCGATTTTCCGGCGATTTTTGTGGCCCTGCCGGCACAAGACCGCGCCGCATTGCGCTGTGTGTTTGGGCTTCAGCTTCCTCCTAGCGTAACGCAGCTTGCTGGTTTGCCGGTATTTCCGCTTGAAGCCGTCGCGACTGACGCGGGGCCGGATGAATGCGCTGGAGAGAAACCCTGCCTGACATTCACTACCTCCGGTACTACCGGTGGGCCAAAACTGGTCCTTCACGATCAGCAAACCATAGCGGGACACGCCGCCGACGTCGCCCGACGCATCGGACTCGATGCGGCAGATGCGGTTCTACTCGGGGCGCTGCCATTCTGCGGCACGTTCGGCAATGTTACGGCTATGGCCGCCATCGCGGGAGGCGCACATGTTGTGTGTCTTGCGCAGTTCGATGGCGAGATGGCAGTCAAACTGATCCGTCAGCACCGCGTCACCCACGTGCTTGGCGGCGACGATATGTTTGGTCGTATCGCCGCAGCTTCCGGTGGGCGCCGGTTCGATTCCGTGCGCTTCTCCGGTTTCGCCGCGTTCCATTCCAGCGCCGCTGCCTCGATCGCCGCAGCTGAGGCGGTAGGCATGCAGCCACACGGCCTATATGGCAGTTCGGAAGTGCAGGCATTATTCTCGGTCGCAGAGGGCAATGACCGCCTGCTCGGCGGCGGCGTGCCCGTCAGTAAACAAGCGCGGCTTGCGGTCCGTGACCCAGAGACCGGCAGCCCGCTGCCAATCGGTGCGTCTGGCGAGCTGTGGATCGACGCACCGTCCCGCTTCATCGAGTATCTGGAAGATCCAGCGGCAATGAAACGAGCGATTGATGCGGACGGCATGTTTCGCACCGGCGATCTCGGCCGGCTGACCGACACGGGTTTCGTGTATGAGGCGCGGATTGGCGACGCCATGCGTCTTGGCGGATTTTTAGTCAGTCCCGAAGAGATCGAGGCCGTCATTCAAGCGCAAGACGGCGTGGCGAGTGTACAGGTCGTAGCGGCCTCGAGAGGAGAGGGCGATTCGGTACCGGTGGCCTTCGTTAGGCTAGCCGATGGTGCGGAACTGAACGAGGCAAAGCTGCGAGCGCGTTGCGTGGAACAGTTGGCGCGTTTCAAGGTTCCGGAGCGGATTGTAGTGGTAGAGGCGTTTCCGATCGTCGATAGTCCAAATGGCCCCAAAGTGCAGAAGGTACGCCTGCGCGAGATGGCCCACGCACTATTGCGAGAGTAGCGCGGTGTATGCGTCGAAAAAAATTGATGTGGCAAGAATTCCAGTGTTATTAGGTGAATTTCCTGTTCCTTCGCCAGAATTCATTTTTCTGCCGAAATAATTGCCTGTTTAATTGTGTAGGGATGTTGCTGAGTGCAAATGATCACTTGTGAAGTTAGAGTCTCTGCCGGGCTAAAACCGCCGGAATTTCGAGATTCCCTGTAAATTTCTCTGTTAGCAGGGAATTAAAGACGGAGACTGGTTCGATCATGACTGGGCCGCCAGCCACATCAGCGTTCGCACTCGCTCGCTCCGGTTCGCAGGGCATTGCTTGGCCTGAGTGATCAAAAGTAACTGCAGCCAACGATCAATGCGACATCAAAGTTGGCACGGTCATCGTTTCCAGAAGGCTGCGCGTTGCGCCTCCAAGGATAAATTCGCGTAACCGTGAATGACCGAAACCACCCATCACAATCATGTCAGTTGCAGTGTCGGTTGCGTAATTCAAGATCATGTTTCCGACATCCATATTAAGTTGAATCCGCTTAAGTTCAACTTTCAGGCCATGACGCGCTAAATGACGAGCCATATCAATGCCAGGAAAATCCTCACTCTTTAGCCGTTCGCTCTCCATGACGATTATATCGATTAACTTCGCGCGCGTGAGGAAGGGCATCGCGTCGGCGATAGCACGAGTAGCTGCGCGGCTTCCATCCCAGCAGACGGTAATATGTCTGAGATTGAGACCGACCTTGTGAACATATGGCACAAACAGGACTGGCCGTCCGGATTCGAATATCGCTGCCTCGGCGATGTGATTTTCTACGCTTTCCTTGTCGTGTTCCGCCTGACCAACAATTACAAGATCAAACCGTCGGGCAATTCTAGCAAATTGGTCAGCGGCATGAACCGGTGTGGTATCGAGTGCGTGGGATTCCACAGCGAGACTAGCTTTGCGTGCTGCCTCTTCAAATATTGCGATTGCTGCATTTGCACGCCGCTGTGCTTCCTCGCGCTGAAATACGACCTCGCTGCCATGCATTGATCCGGTCATATAGACTGAAGGGAATGTTGGCTCATATACGAAAGCTATTCCGGCAAGGTGAGCCTGAAGTGTGCTAGCAACTGAAATTGCATATCTAGTTGTGGCAATTCTTGAGGTATTGAGTGAAAGATTGACGACAATATCCTTGATCATGACCTTTCCTTTTGGCTCGCGGCCATTTTAGAAATCACAAGTGACGCTATAACAAGCTAGTATCGACAAGAGTAGGGTGTCGTCGCTGTGGTCAATGCCTAGTATCGCGACAATTGGTGCGGGTGTCGTTCAAATCGATCGCAGAGCCCGCCGGTTTGCCCTATATTGCAGTGCCAAACACCTAGCGTTTTTTTGAGCCGCGACCCGAAGCCGCTATCCGTTATTCGAAATCCAAGCTATCATGCTTCTAATAAAAATAATCTAATACATCGGGAGGAGTTAAGCTAATGGTGACGCATACCTTTTCGCGCAAAATGGACCGCCGCACGGTACTTAAGACGGCTGCTGCGGCCGGTGCTCTGCAAGTTGCTTCCCCCTTCATTGTTAAGGCGCTGGGCGAGACCACGTTAAAGGTCGGCATGATCGATCCGCTCACCGGCGTCTACGCCGCCTATGCGCAAAACGAAGTGACGGGAGCCAAACTCGCCATCGAACAGATCAACGTCAGGGGTGGCATTCTCGGCCGGCTCATCGAGTTGTTGGTCGAGGATTCAGCCAACGACGTCGGCACCGGCGTGCAGAAGGCGCGCAAGCTAATCGAGCGCGACAACATCCAGTTCCTTATCGGCGACGTCAATTCGGCGATTGCATTGGCGATCGGCCAAGTGTCAAATGAGAAGGGCATCCTGCACATTGTCTCTGGCGGCCATACCGACGGCGTTACCGGCAAGGACTGCCATTGGAACGTCTATCGCGTTTGCAACACCACCAGCATGGAAGCCAATGCGGTGGCCGAGCAGTTGTTCACCAAATACGGCAAGAAGTGGCACTTCATCACACCGGACTATGCCTTCGGGCACACTCTACAGGCTGCGGCGCTGAAAGACCTTCAGAAGTTCGGCGGCACGATGACCGGCAACGAGCTGACGCCGCTCGGCACCACCGACTACTCGGCCTATCTCATCAAGGCGCGCGCAGCCAACCCCGATGTGCTCCTGGTGCTGCCGCAGGGCGGCGACATGATCAACTGCATGAAGCAGATCGCGCAGTTCGGTATAAACAAACAAATTCACGTCGCTGGACTCCAGCAGGAACTCGAAATCAGTGGAAGCGATGCCGCCGGAGGCGCGCGTCGGCACCTGGATGTTTGAGTGGTATTGGAAGCAACCGGGTGTGCCGCACGTCGAGAAATTCGTCGCGGATATCCGCAAAAATAATTTCTCCAAGGTGCCGACGGCGCGGCACTGGTTTGGCTACACCTCGATGATGACCTATGCACTCGTTGCCAACCAAGAGAAGACGCTCGATAGCGTCAAGCTCGCCAGGGCATTGGGTGGCTTTGAGCTGCCGCCCGAGGTCAAGCTGCAGCCGAACAAATGTTATTATCGCGCCGGTGATCATCAGCTGATGACGTCGTCATTCGTCGGCCAGGTCCAGTCAGTAGGCAAGGACGATGTCGAGGATCTTTTTCAGGTTGATACCGTAGTACCTGGCGACAAGACGTCACCGCCTGAGAGCGAGACCGGCTGCACCTTGCAGTGGCCGGCCTGACGGAGTTCCAAGCCTAACGATCACCCCTCCCTTTGGCCCGTCGAGTTTGTCGGACTGACCGGGAGGGGCAATTCTTATGTGAGCGGATGACCCAACTTATCCTCTTCAATGTCACCAATGGCCTGATCATCGGCGCCTTCTACGTGCTGATGGCACTCGGGCTGTCGCTTATCCTCAATTTGAGCAACGTCATCAATTTCGCCCATGGCGGCTTTCTCGTGATCGGCGGCTACATCGCCTACACCCTTACGCCATATGTAGGCTTCTGGGGCGCGTTGCTCATCGCGCCGCCACTGACCGCCGCCATCGGCATCGTGGTCGAGCGGTTCTTGATCCGGCCGCTCTACGGACGCGATCCGCTCTATAGCCTGCTACTTACCTTCGGGCTGGCGTTCATCATCGAGGATGGCACGCGCTTTATCTGGGGCGCGCAAGGCAAGCCGGTAACGATCCCGGCCTTCCTCGCGCAGCCGTTGAGCTACGAATTTTTCTTCATCACCGGCTACCGAGTGTTCATGGTGGTAGTTGTGCTGTTAGCCATTGCACTGCTCTTCTTGCTGTTGCGCTACACCCGCCTCGGTATTCGCATCCGCGCCGGCACCCTCGATCTCGAAACCGTATCGGCGCTGGGCGTAAACGTGCGCACGCTGCGCTCGCTCAATTTTGCCGTCGGCATCTTCCTCGCGGGTTTGAGCGGCGTGCTCGCGTCCGGCCAGCTTGGGCTCGAGCCGACCATGGGAGCAGGGGTTTTAATGCCGAGTTTCATCGCCATCATTGTCGGCGGTGTCGGTAGCCTCACGGGTACGCTTCTTGGCGGATTGCTGATCGGCGTCGCGTCGGGCTTGGCCGCGGTATTTCTGCCGGCGGCGAGTGAAGCGATCATGTACGTGCTGATGGCAGTCGTTCTTCTGATCCGCCCGCGCGGTTTGCTGGGTGAAGAAGGCATGATGACATGAGCGCCGAACAGACGCGAAAGCTGATCGCTCTCGCCATCATCTGGGTTTTGCTGTTGCTAGCGCCCTATTGGATGGGGCTGCTCGGCGGCTATACGGCGCTCGGCACGCGTGTTCTCGTGCTGGGGTTAGCTGCAATGTCGGTGAACTTCCTACTCGGATTCACCGGGGTGCTTTCCTTCGGTCACGCCGCGTGGTTCGGGCTCGGCGCCTATGGTTGCGGCCTGATCCTAAAATTCATCGCACCGTCAACGCCGCTCGGGCTTCTTGCCGGAACCATGCTCGGTGGCGTGATGGGCGGCCTGCTCGGCGCGCTGATCGTACGCCGCCGCGGCGTGTATTTCGCTATGGTCACAATCGCCTTCGGCCAGGTGTTTTACTACATCGCCTTCCAGTGGTCGTCGCTGACCGGCGGCGACGATGGCTTGCGTCCGTTCTCACGCCAGCCGCTGCATTTAGGATTCGCCACCATCGACATCCTGAACGACAGCACTGCCTTCTATTATTTCGTGCTGCTGTGCTTCGCGCTCGCGGTCTCCCTCATGGGTTTCATCCTGCGCTCGCCCTTCGGCCGTACCATGCTCGCGATCCGCGAGAACGAGCGCCGCGCGCGCTTCCTCGGCATTCCGGTCGAGCGCCATATCTGGATCGCCTTCACGCTGTCGTGCTTTTTCATGGGGCTTGCCGGCGCGCTCTATGCGCTCGTCAACAATTTCGCCGATCCACGCGGACTGCATTACAGCCAGTCCGGTGATTTCGTCATGATGGCGGTGATGGGTGGGATGCGCTCCTTCTGGGGACCGCTCTTGGGCGCGGCGGTATTCGTCATTTTGCAGGACTATCTTTCGAGCATAACCATCAACTGGATGTCCTTTGTTGGGTTGCTGTTTGTGCTGGTCGTGCTGTTCTTTCCGCGCGGTCTCCTCGGTGCGATCCGGCGCAAGAGCGAAGCATGAGCCTCCTGGAAGTCAGGAACGCGACGAAAAGCTTCGGCAGCCTGGTTGCCGTGCGAGATGTTTCCCTTACTGTGAAGCGGGGTGAATTGCGCGCCATCATTGGCCCAAATGGCGCAGGTAAGACTACGTTCTTCAATTTGATCAGCGGTCTTTTCCCGCCTACCCATGGAACAGTTGTATTCGAAGATAAAGACGTGACCGCACTATCGGCACATGAGCGCGTTACCCTTGGCATGGCGCGGACGTTCCAGATCACGGAAATCTTTCCGGAGCTTACAGTGTTCGAAAACGTTCGTATTGGTGCGGAAGTTGCTGCGGGTTTTCGGCTGCGCCCCTGGATCAGCAATTCGGAAAAAAATGAATTAAAGCGCCACATCGATGAAACGCTGATATTGTGTGGCCTGACCGATAAGACGGACCGACTTGTTGGTGAGTTAGCGCCTGGACACCAGCGCGCGGCCGAAATCGCGATGGCACTCGTGCTTCGCCCGCGACTGCTATTGCTTGACGAGCCAACGGCAGGCATGGGCGATCAAGAAACTTACGACATCACTCAGCTTGTACGACGGCTGCACCGTGAAAGCAGTTTTACAATCGTGCTGATCGAACACGATATGCGCGTCGTATTTCATCTTGCCGACCGCATCACCGTGCTGGATCAAGGATCGCTCCTCACTGAGGGCACGCCGAAAGAAATAGCGGCAAACGAAGCGGTACAGGCTGCCTATCTGGGGAAAGCGGCATGAGCGCAGCGTTGAAGGCTGAGGGCCTCCATACCTATTATGGCAAGAGTCATATTCTGCACGGTGTGAGCCTCGAGGTCACCGAGAGCAAGATTACGACGTTGCTTGGCCGCAACGGCGCGGGCAAGACGACAACACTCCGCAGTCTGATGGGCTTGACACCGCCGCGTGAAGGAAGCGTCACGGTTTTCGGAGTGGAAATGGCGCGCTGGCCAGCATTTCGGATCGCGGCACAAGGTGTTGGTTATGTGCCAGAGGGACGGCGTATTTTCCCGAATCTGACCGTCGAAGAAAACCTGAAGGTTCCACTCGAGCGCGGCGGTCCATGGACAACCGATCGAATCTACAAACTCTTTCCGCAACTTTCGGAGCGCAAGATGAGTTGCGGCCGCCAGCTATCGGGTGGTGAGCAGGAAATGCTCGCGATCGGGCGTGCACTACTGCTCAACCCGAAGCTGCTGATGCTGGATGAGCCGAGTCAAGGTCTTGCGCCGCTGGTTGTGCGCGATGTTTTTAGGATTGTCGCGCAGATGCGTAGTGAAGGCATTTCGGTTTTGCTAGTTGAACAGAATGTTCGCATGAGTTTGGAAATTGCCGACTATGCCTATGTTTTGGATGACGGCGCCGTGGTTTATTCGGGGCCTGCAAGGGAACTTGCGGCCGATGAAGCGCGCGTAAAGTCGTTAGCGGGTGCGAGCGTGGAAGATTGGGAACAACACGATTGGAAATCTCCTGCCTAGCCGATATTTCCGCGAAGCGGAGCGACGCCTCAACTAGGCGAAATACTGATCTGATCTTGAACGGTTCAGAAAAAAAACGCGCGGCTCGCCGAGATAATTGCATTGATCAGGGGCTCGGAAATGTCCCCTTAGTGCCGTCGGCGTCACCTTGTGTTCGGTTCCACAATGGGTTGAGCAAGAATCCAAAGGCTCAGCATTGTGTAGGTGACCATTAGGACGAGCATTGGATATTGGCTTCGGCCCGCGGCGCGTTTATCGCGGAACATCGCGGACGCTGTGACATGTCCGACCCACACCGCGACGATGTGGCCCGTTACAATAGCAACGACCGAGAGATACCAGATGGACTTCGCATCAACGACACCGATGTCAATCCGGTAAAGCATTGTGCCGAACAAATCCCACCCGTAACCGAAGGGGTCGGACGCAAGTGGGATGATGAACTGACCGGCGATCGCGAACAGCGAAAAATAGTGTGAAAGGTGATACGCGATAGCAATGGGTATGAGAGAAAGGACATACAGTCCCGACAACTTTGCCGGTTCGAGCCCGAGATCTGCGCCATCAAAGCGATAACGACGAGATAAAGCCCCGTCAACGTCAGTGGACCTGCGATGAGCAGCGCGGTCTGCATGGCCATGTACGCCCACGGATTGGCGTCGACACGTCCGGGATCGGTAAGTACCCGCTCCACGACCGCGGCCCATAGCGGCGTTTCCATAAATCCATCGACTGTCACCGTTCCCAGCATCAGCAAACTAAATGCCGTCATTGATGGTTCGAGTGGTGTGCGTGTCAGCAGCCCGGTGGCGAATGGACGGAGACTGACGCGCCATCGGCCATCATTGGTAAAATTAAGTGGTGCAAACCGGCCGAACAGGCCGAAGGCAATGGAAAAAACTTCGCCGTTCTTGAGCCAAGTGTTGCGACCGAAAGTGACGAAGCCGGTCCACGTGAATACAGAATAGATGAGAATCGCGATTGCGACATTGCGGGGCACGTCGCGGCTTGGCGCAACGAGTTCGAGCCAGGCGAACAGGAGAAACAACACACAGCTCGGCCATACGCCGAGCCAGCGCGGATAATGTGCGTGGAATGAAAATCTGCTGGTCCACGGCCGCGCCAACGTCTCGGCAAAACCAAAAACGGAGCTCCAGGGATTGATCAGTGGCCAGATATTCCCGACGAACGCCGTCAGAAAACCAAATCCCACCCACCAAATCACCCAGACGGCGACCGGTGTGATATTTTTGAAGGTGGCAGGATTGCCGAATAAACCGGCAGCAATCAGCAATATCAGTGCGACGACGGTGAGGATCTGCAAGCTTGCCACGACCAAGTCGGGACCGTTCCGCGCAGGATCGTATAATCGCGTGCTTCGATGGGTTCGTCGCTGGCTCTCCAGAATAGCGCGAGGATCACAAACGTCATGACAACGACCACACCTGAAGCGATGAGAAAATAACCGAGCGGGAGCGGCAAATCGTAACGCTGGCGAGCGCATGCGCGAATGCGTCACCGCCGAACGCCGGAAGCGCGATCAAGGCCGCTGCAAAAGTGTCGCAGCCCGTTTCATGCGCGACTACCGCGGATGCACTTCGAGGTAGAGCAGGACCGTGTGACGGGCACCATGAGCCTCAATTGGGAAACGTCCGGTCGCGCGTGCCCGAAACGCCATGAGCTGCGTTTCTCCGGATTGACCGTGGCCTCGATGTCGTACCCGTGCAGGTGAAGAACGGTGCGGCGATCGGCGGACCAGATGAGTTCGACAATTCGTTTCGTTTGACCTGGATAGCCTTCACATTGCCGACTAGCTGCCCGTTTTCGATATGTAGCTCAAAGCGGCGTGTCTCGACGACGGTGCTTTGCGCCAGACAAAGCTTGTATTGCCAATGAAAGCTGCAGTCGCAATCATAGCCATGATGACCGATAGCGCAGCGTGACTGCCTGGTGCACGACGACCGCTCATCTGCCCCTCGCGCTTGCCTGTTATCGCGAGCATAATATGCTTTCGTCGAACACGTCATCCTAGGGGAGGATACCATGAAAAGGTTATGCGTAATTGCTGTGGCCACACTCGCTGGTTTTTCGTGGCCTTGCATTGGCAATGCGGAAATTCTCGCATTGCTCAACTACGAGAGCAAACCTGCGGACGCGCTCAAAGCTTACAAGACCCCAGTGCCTGGTCAGACACGACAGGAAGGCATCGCGTTAGTCGACGTGGATCCTGCCTCGGCGGCCTATGGTAAGATTGTTGAGACAATCCCGCTGCCGGCCGATCTCGTCGCTCATCATATTTTCTACAATCGTGATTCCTCCAAAGCTTACGTCACCGCGCTCGGCAAAGGTGAGCTGCGCGTGATCGACATGTCGAAGCGTCCTTTCAACGCGCAGATAATATCTGTGCCAGATTGCCAAGTCGGTGAGGACGTTGTTTTTTCTGAAGATAACAAGACTTGGTACCTCACTTGCATGGGGTCAAGTAAGCTCATCGTTGGTGACGCTGTAAACGACAAACCAATCAAGACGATTTCACTGCCCAAGCCATATCCACATGGGGTCGCCGTTCACAACGGCATTGACCGCCTGCTCCTCACCAGCACTGTCCGGCAACCGATCTTGGAGACGCCGGCGAAACCATTACCGCGATCGAGGCCAGCACTGGGAATGTGCTGTCAACAAAAGGTGTCAAACAAACCCTCCCAGCTAGCGAAGCACCAGTCGAAATCGTGTCGCCGCCCAATCCGCCGGTGCGTATGTCACGAACATGTACGGTGGAACTTGTGGACCGCCACCAAATCCGCAAAGAAAGACTTGACGTCGCTCAAGTATCGACTTGCAACTGTAAAGCGGAGTACCACGAAATCTACTTAACAGCAAAGCGGACCAGCTTAGTGACAACCGCAAAGCCTGGCATCTCCACGTCTCGACATCAGCAAAAACGAAAGCCCGAGCTTCTAAACCGTCCCGCGGCCGAAGGAGCACACCACGTAGCGTCACGAAGACGAGCGGCTCGCGTTGAGAATCATGCTCAATGCCAGCATGAGCGATAGCTCCATACCGTGTTGATAGCTAAGGCGAATGATGTAGCATCAAGCCCTCAAAGATAGGTTCAACCCGAATCGATCGTCTACTACCGCAGTGGAATAACCCAGCCAGCCATTAATTGTTGCTCACCTACCCGAAGTGGGCCAGCCATGCCGCTAGTCCGCTTCAGTCAAAAGCGACGTGACGCCGTATGTCATAATGTCACACCCTCAAAACAAACACGGCCGAGATGTGTTTGATCGTAAAGTAGGGACCTTGGATAGATCGTTCCATTTTGTTGCTCAATCGGTTGCTAAGAAAGCCGCTGCCAAATCCTGAGCGCCTTGCAATTTCATTTCATCATCCATTTTGGAATTTGTTGCCTCCAGTAGCTTTGCGACGACATTATTCTCGCTCGCTACTGGATTGCGTTCATATCCAGTCCTCTGAAAGAAATTAGAAGTAGGAACAATCTTTCGTATATTTATTGGCATCGTCACCATATCGAATCCGGTACCATCTCCGGTAAGATTTAACATCTCAAGCTCCGCAGCTGTTAAATCCCGATGAAATCCACTTTTGCGCGCAAATGAAATTGAAGTTAGCAACTTTTGAGTTTGCAGTAGGGGACCAACATCAATGTCAAGGATTAGTGCATGGACGCCGTGGCCTTTGAGCGTATTTGCCAGCTTTTCGTGCTCGCTCCAACGGTCCGGCACCGATCTCACAAATTCGATCATCCGTTGAACAATTTTGATTTTCTCTTCGAGCAACCTCTTTTCTTTGCCCGATAACGTGCTTAGGCGCTTGACCAATGTCTCAACGAATTCGTCGCCATTTTCAGCCAGGAGTTCAACCGAATTTGTAGCCAGCAATTGATTGTAGCCGAGTGCGGTCGAGATTGCGTGAGCCCCAGGTGTGTCATATTCCAATCCCGCCTGGACATCATAAGTTCCGTTGCCGCCGGATTCGAAGCCGTAAATCCGGACGACGTGATCTCTAGTTAGACCAGCACGAGCCGCAACCTTGGCGTATATGCGCTTATATTCCAATTCGTCTTTGGGTCGCTTAGGCACAAATTGAAATTGCTCCTTCGCGGCCTTCAGAAAATCCGCCACCACTGGTATCGGCTTTGTCGGAATCGGCGGGCTTGGAATTGCAATGAACGGATCAATGGGTTTCTCGGGTCCAGTATAGATTGGCGGTTGAGTAAGCACGTAATCGTCGAGCGTGATCGGTTGTTGATTTGCTCGCTTGTCATTTCTGACGCGACGTTTTTGGCTCACAAGGTCCCAATAGACCTTGGCCTTGTCTTCGAATTTTTTATGTTCTGATAGAAAGATAATCAATTTTCTTTGATATTTTTCCCTTTGTATTTCTGCCGGCCCACTGTTGGGATGCGCATTCGACCTATTGCCCGTTTCTACTGCTGTGCTGGGTCGAATATCGGCAATGGCGAGTAACACTGCTAACAAGTACAAATATCGACGAATGAAACAAATTGTCATGGCCGCTCTCTTATTGGAAATATATTAGATTCAGCTATGGGCAGTGATCAATCATCATATGTCTACTGAGGGAGCGACTGAACGAGGAAAATTATAAATAAGGAATCGTCTACTTATATCGGCCGGCCAACCCAACAACCTGTGCTTGAAGCCGACGTGGATGCCTGTCACATTCCGTTTGTACCGAAATTAAATGGTGGACAGCGGACTTATTTACTCAGCCGCGGTCGAGCGGCATCTGGTGGTCGGGCGGTGGATGCGCTGCATCCAGTGTCTCAAGTTCCTGCGGCGTGAGCGTCAGTGAGAGCGCGATGGCATTCTCCTTTACATGCGCGGCCGAGCCGGATTCGGGAATTGCGATAACGTTACCGCTGCGGATGGCCCAGGCCAGCGCGACCGCGCTCGCCGAGCAACCGTGTGCTGCGCCGATACGTGCAAGTGTGGGGTCACGCAGCAGGCTAGCGCCGCCGAGCGGAGTATAGGCCATCACCGGCATACCATGCTGCTCGCACCATGGCAGCAGATCATACTCAATGCCGCGGCTGCCGACGTTGTAAAGGACCTGATTGGTCGCGCAGCGATCGCCGTGTGGAACACGAAAGAGGTCTTCCATGTCGTTGACGTTGAAGTTGGACACGCCCCAGGCGTGAATCTTTCCCGCTGCGCGTAGACTTTCGAACGCCTTCACAACGCTGGAGAGGTTGGTGACCCAACGTCGCCAGTGCAGCAAGTAGAGATCGAGATGATCAGTGCCGAGACGAGTGAGGCTCGCCTCGCAAGCGCGCGCAATTCCGTTTCCCGTCACATGTTCGGGCAGTACCTTGGAGACCAGGAATACGCGGTCGCGCTGACCGGCAATCACATGGCCGATGAGTTCCTCAGAGCGGCCGTTGCTGTACAACTCCGCCGTGTCGATCAACGTCATCCCGAGCGAAAGGCCAGTGCGCAGCGCTTCTTCCTCAACAGCTTCCGGATGTCTTCCCTGCGCGAGACGCCAAGAGCCCTGGCCCAGTGCCGGAACGACGGTGCCGTCGCGGAACTTTACCGTACGCCCTGCACCGCTTGAAGCCACACCAGTGGCCGCAGTTAGAGCCGATGCACCTGATTGCACCGCAAACATTGCGCTGACGACGGGAAGCGATGAGCCGAGCGCTGCGCAAAATCCATTAAATTCGCGCCGGTTCAACAACTGCTTGTTCATATCTTCCACCTTCACTACTTGTCTAAAATGTCTGTCGGGTCGTCAAAAATTCCTTTTCACAACAATTAGCTAATTAGAATTGATCGCGGACTTCAAATTTCTCGCCGCGGAGGAGTGCAGCTCATTTTATATGCCGACGTTGATCACATTTCCGCCAATTGCACCAAGCTGACATGGCAACCGCGGTGAAGAATATCTGCTTTACCCCCGAATGTGAACGTCGCTATTCATGGCCGTCACGATCACACCCGAATTCTCTGCTCACCCTAGTTAATTCCCTGTTTCGTTGAGCAGGGAATTTGTCTCTAAGCGCTAGCAGTCACGCGAAAAATATCAATCTCTGACGAGAAAGATCGATGATTTTCGCGACAGGTTCGAATCCAAACCGTTAGGCCGAGCACTCTCACAACTTACGGGGAGCCAGGCATCGCGCTTAAATCTGCAAAGGGCCGGTTAATTCGAAGAATACTTCTCGGAATGGTCATACAAACTTATACTCAAATCGCACTCGACGGAGAGCAACATGCCGGATCAATCACCTGACAGGCCATATTAACTATGATATTTATATTTCGGTGTATTGCTTACTGCTATCGTCTTTGCACGACCTATCGTTGATTTTGCAGTAGATCACATTTACAAGAACGTTGCCGAACCGCTCGACGGTGAAATGCCGGTAACGGTCACATCGTATCCCTCAAGTTCAAGTATCGTAAGTATTATCGGAGGCCGAGGCGAAGGGTTGAACTGTAGTTTGCCTTGGGGTGTAGACTTCCTGTTTGATCCAATTACTGGGCCGCTATCAGAACAATATCCGGTTCGCCAACGTTTCCGTCAGGCATGCGTGTTTCACGATCTTTGCTATCGGCATGGTCTTGCCACATACGGCTACTCGCAAAATGACTGTGATCAAATGCTTCAGGAGCAAGCGTTTCGCCTGTGCTTTTATGCTGGCCGGAAAGTGGACTTCGAAAGATGCCAACTCGAAGGAAAGAAGGTTTTGGCTGGTGTAAACTATGGTGGGTTTAAATCATATGCGGGTTGGAATACGTCCACGTACTTTGAATTTGACTCCAATCCAAAGAGGTCGGAACATTTCTCTGCAGCGAGAGTAATTTCCAACCCATTCAAAACTGCAGATCCCGAACATCAAGCCCACGAGCCGCTGGATTGGATTATTGCGTTCGATATTAAGCGCTCTGGAGTGACGTCATTTGCAGAAACTGTTTGCCCCAGGCGTTTACTTCAAAAGAACTGCAAGCTGCCCAAATATCATTAGCTCCCGATCAACTGCCAGACATTGATCAAGAACGGTTGGTCTGGCTCCCATTAGATCGAAGTATCTCTGCTCCCCACGTTTTAATGAATAGAGACGGAAGCGAGTCTTTCGTATGGCTGAACCGCCAATCAGTCTTGAATACTCAAACATGTGCTATCGTAGGAGATCCCAAAAAAATTCTTACGCATACTCGTCCAAATTTTTCAGGTTGTCGGAGCGCATCCAACTTGAGACTTGGGTTACGACTGTCGACCTGGTATCTTCTTCGCCCCAGCCCACAGTGTCGGAAGCCAGAAAACAACCCGGCGCCCCCTCAAATAGCGCGATTGTTGCATTTGGAATAACGACCCAAGCAACTGCAGATGCAAATAACCCATTGGGATTATGCATCAGTCCTGAATTGGATAACGGGCAAGCAAAAGAATATTCGCACGGCGAGCCTCCCTGTCTTCTATTTCATTTTGGGAAGAAGTACCTAGAAAATGAACTGGGAGCCTTTCAGAATTTTCCAATTATCAAAGGCGATACGACTGTCTTGGTGTCTCGAAGTCTTTCTGATGACTCGCGATACGAGAAGACTGCGAGCACAAGGTTGATAGTATTTGATTTGCCACCGGATCAGCCTTCGCCGGAACCTTCAAATAGAATCGAATTACTATACAACGAGAGTTTCCATTTGAGCGACGATTACGATCCCCTTCTGCCGATTACAAAAGACAAGAATGATCTGAAATTAATAAGCATGATTTCGATCCACGGTAGACTAGAGTTTTATGAAATCGACCCTATCTCGGATAAAAATGACACGAAACCTAAGAGGATCGTTTTAGAACTGGGTAACGTTTTAGATAGCACCCATCTCAGCCGCTCTTGGGCACGTCGCCCTCCACTCGTTGTGGAAAATACGGGCGAAGATCGAAAATCAGAAACTCAAATTGTATTGTCCAGGAGCGATGCCGTTGTCGACGAAAGCACGTCCCAAACGCTTGTCGATAAACTTCATTACGAATTTCTCGTGTTCAATAAAAAAGAAGAGAACAATAATTTACCGAAATGGAAGTATGTTCGCGGGGCTCAATGCGAAATCCAATATCAGATTACAAAACCTGATAGGGTGTGGCCGTGCCTCAGGGTGAAGCGCGACCAGAAGGATGAACGCGCCACGGTCTCGTCATTTACTCAGGGAGGTCAGCTCATTGTCGGGCAATTCAGCAAACAGGACGTTAATCTAGCAATAATTGATACTTGTTTTCCCGATAAACCAATTGTCTTAGAACCCACCAATAGCGAGGGGCAATTTCCAGTTTCTTCGTTCGTTCCTAAGAACGACATAGCTCACGGCGCCCGAAGTAACAGGACAATCGTATGCCAGCCACTGAAAGATGCGCAGCAGATAGCAAAATAACCTCGCGGGGAGCGAAGGCAACGTCGTTTCGATTGTAAAACGCTACGGCATCCGGCTGCCGCCGGGCAGATCGCCGTCTAATGTCTCAAATACAAAGCCCCGGCCTCGCGCCTGGGTTTTTTGTTGAAAGAACTTACGAGCGCAGATGGAGAGTTTATTCAATCGGAATGTCTGCTTGTGGCACAAAGCGGACATGCGAGGCTTACCGATCGATGTCCTCTTTCTGGGGTAAAGCGGACATCAAGATTAAAGGCCTTCACGTTAGCTGCGCACATGCAACGGTTATCTACTCGATCACCTTGTCGCGAAGGGCGAGCAGTTTTGCCGAAATTGCAATATCGATCGCCCACTAACGTTCGAGGAACCTACATGCTACCTTTTAGCAATTGTCGGTTCCCGGGGGCGATACATGCCGGAAGACCGTGTCGACCGCAGACTGGCTGCGATATGGGCAGGCGACATTGCCGGTTACAGCCGGCTGATGGGCGTCGATGAGGAAGGCACGCTCCGCCAGCTCAAAGCGCATCGCAAGGAACTGGTCGATCCCAAGATCACCGAACACCGGGGCCGGATCGTCAAGACGACCGGCGACGGAATGCTGGTGGAATTCGTCAGTGTGGTCGATGCCGTGCGCTGCGCCGTGGACATTCAGCGCGGTATGGTCGAGCGCAATGCCAATGTTCCAGCGGACAAGCGCATCGAATTCCGCCTCGGCATTAACGTCGGCGATATCATAATCGACGGAGATGACATCTTTGGTGACGGCGTCAACGTTGCGGCCCGGCTGGAGGCGCTGGCCGATCCAGGCGGTATTATGGTTTCAAGTGTCGTGCACGATCAGGTGCGCGATAAGCTCAATTTTGGTTTCGATGACATGGGCGAGCAAGCGGTCAAAAACATCGCGCGGCCAATCGGTGTCCACCGCGTCTCCCTCGCCGATGCCGCCCCATTAGTCGCGACCCAACCTGCCGCAGCAGACTCGAAATCTGAACCTACAAGTTCCAACCGGCCCTCAATCGCCGTATTGCCATTCGCCAACATGAGCGGTGACCCGGAGCAGGAGTACTTTGCCGACGGCATTTCCGAGGACATCATCACCGGGCTGTCGAAGCTGCGTTGGTTTTTCATCATCGCGCGCAATTCATCGTTCGTCTACAAAGGAAAGGCCGTTGACGTGAAGCGCGTCGCACGTGAGCTCGGCGTTCGCTACGTGCTGGAAGGCAGTGTCCGCAAAGGTGGCAATCGCGTGCGTATCACCGCTCAGCTCATTGACGCGGCGACCGGCAATCACATTTGGGCCGACCGATACGACGGCGATCTGACCGACATCTTCGCGCTGCAGGATGAGATTACGAAAAAAGTGGTGGCCGCAATCGAGCCCAAGTTACTCGAGGCCGAAAGCATGCGGTCGCAAAACCGCTCTCCAGAGGATATCAGCGCCTGGGATATGGTGATGCAGGCGAACTCCCAGTTCTGGCGCGTGACCAAAGCTGATAGCGAAGCGGCGATAGCATTGCTCAAGCGGGCCGTTGAGCGCTATCCCGATTACGCGCCGGCCCATAGCATGCTGGCCTTCATGTTACTTTGGTCCGGTTATCTCGTATTCAGAGAGCCACAAATAAAGGAGGCGGCTAGTCTGGCCACCCGCGCGGCGCGCCTCGACGATAGCGACCCGTGGGCGCATCTCGCACTTGGCTTCGCGGCCTTCTTAACGGCTCGCACCGAAGAGGCGGTGGAGGAATACGAGCGCGCAATCGAGCTGAATCCGAATTTCGCCGCCGCCCATGGTTATCTGGGTTGGGCGCTCGCAGTGGCTGGCCAATCGGACCAAGCGATTCCTCGTATCGAAGAAGCGATGCGTATGAGCCCGCATGATCCGCAAAATGCTGCATTCAACGTGGGTTTGGCTGTCGCTCATTACCTCGCGGGCCGCTACAACGAAGCGGTTGGCTTCGCGCGAAAAGCATTGCAACAGCGTTACGAAATTTTAGGGGGGCATCGAATTTACGTCGCGAGCTTGGCACAGGCGGGCCGGATCGACGAGGCGCGTGCGGCGTTGGCACGAATGAAGGAGATACAGCCCGAAGTATCGATCGCGTGGATCAAACAAAACGTTAGCTATCCGCCTGGACCGATGGCCCATTACATAGAAGGGGCACGTAAGGCCGGGCTGGAATAGACCCAAGGTTTGAAAATTCAAACGGCAAAGTTGCTCGGCGTGCGAATGTCCGCTTTCGGCACAAAGCGGACATGTGCGGCTCACCGATTAATGTCCGCTTTCGGCGGGTAATGCAGACATCAAGGTTAGAGGCCTTAATATCTGCTTTTGACCAGCCCGCATAGTACAATAACTTCAGCAAACTGGATCTCGATTATCCATGAAGCGCGGTCTCCGATTTAAGGGCTTCCTTATTACGGTTGGTGTCCTTGTGTTTGCATACGTGCTAAGCGCTTATGTCGTGCTGCCCGCGATGTGGGCTCACCATGAGCATCAACCTTCACTCGCTGGACGATCAGCAGTCACGCGGACCAAACAGGGCATCGCGGGTGACGCGCTAAATGTCGGCCTTGTCGGAACCCACCAAGACGTCATTCGCGCGATGAGTGGAGCAGGATGGTATCCAGCCGATCCCATCACTCTGAAATCCAGCATTGAGATCATTGGAAGCGTGTTGCTCGACAGGCCAGATCCCGGCGCGCCGGTGAGCAATCTTTACTATGACGGCCGTAAGGAGGACCTGGCATTTGAGCGGCCCGACGGCTCAAGCGCCGACCGGCGTCATCACGTGCGGTTCTGGGAAGTTTTGAAAGAGGGTGCGGACGGCCGACCAGTCTGGCTCGGTGCTGCGACTTTCGATCAGAGTGTCGGCTTGAGCAAATATACAGGCCAAGTAACGCATCACACTGCTCCAGACATCGACGCTGAGCGCAGTTTTTTGGTAGATGACTTAGAGCGCGCTGGAATGGCTAAAACGGTCTATCAGATTTCTGGAGTTGGGCCGACGCTAAATGGCCGCAATGGAGAAGGCGATCGCTATTACACGGATGGGGAAATCTGGATCGTGCAGCTTGTGACGGCTGGACAAAAGCAAGAACGACCGCCTGCGGTTTTCGCGCCACCGCCATTGATCCAGTTGAAAGATGCGGCATGGAAAAATCTTAAAAGTGTGCTGGGAAATTGAAAGAAATTATGGATCAGCTTTTTACCAAATTGACCGAAAATTCTTCATCACGATCTGATATTGACCGGGAGGTGCAACATGCAGCCACGCGATAGCAACAAGGGAGAATGCTCAATGGTCAATAAATTTGCTTTTGCGACCATCGCAGCAGGGTGGCTTTGCCTAACAGTAATCTTACCGATACCGGCAGAGGCTGCTGTATTGCAGGTAAGCCCGAGCCTTGTTCCGACCGTCGAGTCGGACTTTGTGAAAGTCCACTGTTACTGGGGTTATAATTCCCAAGGAAATCGAAAGCGTTTCTGCGGTTCGCCGAATTACGGGAATGCGCCTTACTACGACTGTATCGTGATCATCAAAGAATACGGGAAGCGCAAGTGTGCGCGGGTCGGCTACGGGCCTGACTTCCAACGTTATCGGCCCTACTACCAGCCCTCCGGATACCTCAACCAACCCTACGTATTCTATTATCCGTCCTATGGATATCCGTATGCGTATCCCTACGGGTTCTTCTACTACGGCAGGAATTGGTAAGAAGCAGATCGCGGGTTCACTTGCTTCATCGGTTCAATGTTCACGAGGCAGCATTGCGTTTTTGCCCACAAGCGGGGTTCCTGACCACACGCGACGTCTCTTTTAGTAGCATGTTGCTAACATGCTACAGTATCGAAAAAACGAATGTTTCTGGATACAAGTCTATTCAGACAAGTGTTGACCCAGTATCCTTGACCCAGGTTTTTTCGTGCCGGAGGCTCAAGTGAAAAAACTTCTCGCTGTGGGCATTGTAATGGCTGCTTGCTGTGGCGCGTCGGCTCTTGCGGCTGATCTTCCGATGAAAGCACCAATCTACAAAGCATCGTCCGACCCGGACCCGATTGCAAATAGCTGGTCCTATCGTCTCACTCTGTACGAATGGCTAACGAGTCTTAACGGTGTTTCAACGGTTAAGGGGCGGTCGACTGATGTCCATGTGGACCTCAATGACCTTATCGATATTATTGAACACGCGAGAATTCCCAAGGATCTTTTCGCGCTTGGGACATATTTTGAAGCTCGCAATGGCCGTATATCTCTTTTTACCGATCTTTACTACGAGATGATTGCAGTGTCCGGTTCTGTTGCACGATCCCGTGGCACGGACCAAATCGGTGGGGCGTTGGGCGCTTCACTCGGCGTAAAATTTCAAATGTTGATGGCAGAAGTGGCGGCAGCTCTCGAAGTCGCAAAATGGGGATCGGGTGTGGGACCCGGAGGTTTCGATAAGTTGGGAAGTTATACCGCGATCGACGTATTCGGGGGCGCGCGCATATGGTGGCAGCAGGTGGAGTCAGATTTAAGTCTTACGGGCACTTTCAATGTCGGTGATATTAAGATCGTCAATGGGCGAGCAATTGCCGCGTCTGGAGATGTATCTTGGGTCGATCCGCTTGTAGGGTTGCGAATCCGACACCAGTTCGCACCAGGAAAGGAGTTGGTATTGAGCGGGGATGTCGGCGGCTTCGGTGTTGGTAGCAAATTCTCCTGGCAGTTGTTGGGCGCCTACAATTGGGATTTCGCTGTAACGAAAAACACCGTGTGGTCGGGAATGATCGGATATAAGGCGCTCTATGTGAACTACACACAGGGCTCTGGGCTGACGCAATATGGATTCAACATGCTGCAATACGGACCAATTATTGGTCTTAGCATGCGTTTCTAGCACAACGATTGATCAAACTCTTTGCATGTTTTTTCATTGAAAGCTGGTAGAGCCTGCGATCCTCGGTAATTAGAGTCTCGTGCGAGTTAAAAGTACGGGAATCGCAATCGCAGAATGAAAAATTATGGAATACATTCAGCACTTGTATGCATCTTTCACTCGCTCGCAATAGCTACGCCTAATTCACTTACGCAAGGATCCATCCCATGTCGCTCTCAATGTCTCGAGCTTCTGTCCCGGTTTTTGAGATCGGCCTCAATGCGCTTTCGGCCGTTCTCGACAAGGCCGAAGCTCATGCAGTAGCCAAAAAAATTGACCCGGCAGTGCTGCTTAATTCGCGACTGTCTCCCGACATGTTTGGGCTTGTTCGTCAGGTGCAGGTTGCTGCAGATCAGGCCAAGAAAGGCGCCGCGCGCCTCGCAGGCGTCGAAGCACCGCCCGATGTAGACAATGAGACGACGATCGATCAACTCAAGGCGCGCATCTCAAAAACCGTGGCCTATCTGAAAACGCTCGAACTCGAGGAAGATCGATGCCTCGGCCGATCGTGAGATCACATTCCCGCTCGGCCCGACCAACAAGGGCCATATGAAGGGCGACGATTACCTCAATCATTTTGTGTTGCCAAACTTTTATTTCCATCTCACAGCCGCATACGCAATTCTGCGCCATTGCGGCGTTGACATCGGCAAGCGCGACTATTTGGGTGCGATCCCCATTAAGATGACCTGACGTAATGCGCCATCGAGTAAATGATGGGATCCGTGCTGTTCTTTTGATTGATGCTACCAAATGCCGACCGAGGCGCCTGATACATCTCCAAACATGTGCGCTCAAATTCGAATTGAAATTTACGGCCGGTCATGTTTTCTGGTGAGCGCTAGGCTGTTGGGCCGCATGTCTGTCCAGTGCTGCTCTATGAATTTCAAGCAAGCGGCCCGACTGTCCGATCCATAAACAGCAATCCATCCTTTTGGAATAGCCGCAAAAGTTGGCCACAGCGAATACTGTCCCTCTTTGTTGACAAGCGCATAGTAGCTACCATCTTCATCTTCAAACGGGTTCGTCATGCTTGATCCGCCTTGGCGATTGGGTCATTTGCTGTCTGCTGAGTTCGATACGGCGCGCTTGGACCTCAGGAATAATTCTCGCCCCATCAAATTTGACCGATCGGTGGATTATCTCGCATTCATCGTCAAAGTCTCTTTTCACTGCTAATGAGATAGCGTGCTGAGACTTCAGATGATCCCGCCACAAGATCCACGCTAACGGATCATCGACCGGGGAGACGTAATTTGCGCGGATCCGATTGTCCGGCTCGAGTTCAAAACCGATGTCGCACAACGGTAACATCAGACCTAGGCCTTGAGCCTTGGCATACGCTTCTTTTAGCGTCCAATAATCGAAAAATCGCGCTGTCCAATCTTTTCCCGACAGAACGCTCAAGTCCTTTCGCTCAGTCGGAGAAAAAATCTGATGAGCCACTAATGTTAGATCCAAGTTATATTCGACTTTCTCAACGTCCACTGCTGCTTCGGCTGATAGGGTGATCAAACAGGCGACCAAGCCTTCAGTGTGAGAAAGGCTGAACTGGACGGCTGGTGACATTTCAGGAGTCGCGATGAAGGGCTTACCGTTGCAATCACAATCAAATTGCCAATCACTTGCAGGAACGGGAAAGTGACGCGACAGCGCTAGTCTGACCAATGCGTGTGCAAGGACAAATTGATGCCAGTCTCTCGCACGGTGAAAACGCCGGGCTCGTTTCTGCTCATCTACGGATAGGATTACTTGAAGACCAGATACGCTTTGGTCATAAGTCAACGCTGTCCAGAGGTACATCCGCCCCGGTCTGAGAGCCTCGAGGCACTCGCCGTCGTTTGAAAACATTATCATTGATCTGATCGTCTGAATGCATCTTGTAACTTATGGGCCTTATGGACGAGCATTGTGAATTACATATCCTTTCTTTCCTTGATCGCTTGGAACGGACAAGTCAGGTGGTCATTTGCCGCAACACCAGAGTACTGCTTGGCTTCAAAATCCGTTCCGTAATCAGCTAAATTGGGATTTAGTGAGCCTTGCAAGGCAAAATCACGTTCCCTGATCGTTGATTGCACCGCTGAGAACGTGTTCTGCGCGCGCATCAGTCTAAATTGCGAATGAGGATTGAACGTCATGCCGGGCCAAGGAAAGCGCCGGGCGATGCGCGAGCTAAACGGATTGAGGCCGACGATAAATAATGCCTGGCTCGCGAAGCTGAAGGCAAAGTATGGTGAGCCGATGTCAGACGAAACGCTTGGATCCCATGGGTGATATCGCCGATCGACCTCATGCATCACCTGGAGCTGGTTCCACATGCGTCTGTGGAAATCCATTTCGGATTCAATTTTGCTGTCGATAAAGGTTGCAACGAACGTAGTAAAGGGATCATTCAGGCCGTTCGTACCATCAGTCTTGTCGGCGAGGAAATTATACAGATCGTAACAAAGGCCAGCCGTCGACTCCTCTTCGGACATTTCTTTATAGACACCAAACCGATAATTGCCACGATTAAACGCACCTTTCGCACCCACACACGGATATCGCTCACTACCGATGATCGATCGGAAGCAGGAATGAACGTGCTCAGCGTAGGCTGACGGCCGATCCGAACGACCAACAAGAACAACCCTGCCATTCGCCACACTAAGCGCGCAGCTGTTTGCGAGTGCCTTTTCGGACTCAAACGGGTTGATAACAGTGGCACGCCTCATATCCCCGATCGCCCCTCTATAACTAAAAAACTAACGATATCAGCTGAAGTGGACACCCTCGACCCTCTGTATGCAATAACGTTTTTTTGGATTAATCAGTAATGTTAACTGGGAGCCGCAGTAACGTTAAAATGGTTCGCAATTTTGTATTTCTGACCACTGAACGCATAAGCGATAATATTAGCAAAAGAAGGTCGAATCTTCATTCATTGCTGTGGGTAGGATTGTCCAATCGATGTTCGATACTAGCCGGGATTCCAATCGCCGTCTCGGGTCCAGCCTGGTTTCCACTCGGAACGACTGTGGGCTTTCGTTATCGGCTCCTCAGCTTGAGATTTGGTTGGCTCAGAAGATTAATCCCTCAAGTCCGGCATACAACTTTGGTGAATATATCGAGATCGATGGACCCATCGACCTGCAATTATTCGAACAGGCATTACGACAAGTTATTTCGGAAACCGAGGCGCTTCAACTCCGAATCTCAGAATATGCGGGCGAACCGCGGCAGGTCGTGGGCGTGGCAAGTGCGTGGTCAATGCCAATTCTTGATCTCAGCGCTGAGACAAATGCGCGAGCTTCGGCAGAAGCGTGGATGCGATCCGATTTAGAGCTTGCGATTGATCCGACACGCGGGCCGTTGTTTCGATACGCCTTATTCAAAGCATCGCGCACCCGATTCTATTGGTATGCGCGCTACCATCATATCGTCATGGACGGTTTTGGCATGTGGCTCATGGCCCGCCGTCTCGCAAACGTTTACACAAAGCTTTGCATCGGAGGCTCTTCGCATGAGGATTTATTTGGTTCGCTCTCAGTTTTATTGGAAGAGGACATCGCCTACCGTGCATCGGGGCAATTCCGGCAGGATCGGCAATATTGGATGGACCTTCTAGCCGCGCGCCCCGAGCCTGGCAGCCTTACGCTCAGCGACCGTCCGCCGTCAAAGCCAAGCAGCTTTCTCCGTGAGACGGCCTATCTGCAACAGTCGAGCGTTGACGGTCTTCGTTCGATCGCACGCGGCAAGGGAAACAGCCTCGTCCTGGCTATGAGCGCGGCGACGGCAATCTTTCTGCACCGACTTAAGGGAACGGAAGATTTGGTTTTCGGTCTGCCCGTGGCATCCCGCAGTAATGACTCACGAAATATTCCCGGTATGGTTTCCAACGTGGTGCCGCTACGTTTGGCGGTTCGCCCTGGCATAACGGTACTTGAGCTCATTGAGCAGACTTCTACACAGATACGCCAAGCACTGGAGCACCAGCGCTATCAACTTGCAGATATACGACGGGATATTGGCGCAAACGTTGGTGATCGATCGTTGTTCGGGCTCAGCATCAATGTCATGCCGTTCGATTATAATTTTAGCTTTGCTGGCAACCGCGCCACTGCCCACAATCTTTCGCTTGGTCCAGTCGAGGACTTGTCAATCTCTGTTTACGACCGTTCCGATGGCAATCCGCTTCGGATCGACTTTGATGCCAACTCGGCGCTTCATTCGAAGGCTGATCTTGCCAGCTATCGACAAAGATTTCTGAGGCTGCTGACGGCCATGGCCGAGCCCGGGCGTTCGATCGGGGGGCTTGAGATCCTAGAGCGGTCGGAGCGCGATGCCATCCTGCGGGTTTGGAATGACACGGGCCGCGCGGTTGCGCCTTCGACGCTGCCTGCGCTGTTTGCGGCGCAGGCAGCGCGGACGCCGGATGCGATTGCACTGGTGTTCGAGGATCGCAGTCTGAGCTACGCGGCGCTAGAGGCTCATGCCAATCGGCTTGCGCATCATCTCCGCGCGCTGGGGGTTGGGCCGGAGACCGTCGTAGGGCTTTGCATGGAACGCACGCCGGAGATGGTTATCGGGCTCTTGGGCATCCTCATCGCCGGCGGAGCCTACCTGCCGCTCGATCCTGGCTACCCGCGGGAGCGGCTTGCGTTCATGTTGCGCGATGCCGGTGCTGCCGTGTTGGTGACGCAGTCGGGGCTGCTGCAGCGGTTGCCCCAGGAGCTAACGGGAGAATTGACCGAGGAGCTAACTGAGAAACTGGCCGAGGCGGCACCGGTGCAGGTCGTGCATCTCGACGCCGACTGGCCGCAGGTGGCGCGGCAGCCGGCCAGCGCGCCTGCGCTTGCGCTCGACCCACGCCACGCCGCCTATGTCATCTACACCTCAGGATCAACTGGAATCCCAAAAGCCGTGGTCGTCGAGCACGCCAGCCTTGCCAATAAGATTCTAACGTTGGGAAAGGAATTCGAAGTTGTTTCAGATTTTCGAATAGCTTTCTTAAGCTCATCCGCGTTTGACCCTTCGATACAGCAAGTAACACTACCTTTAGTCCATGGTGCTTCGATCGTCGTGATTAGTGACGCGATCCGAGCATCGCCGCTTCAATTCTGGGAGCACGTGGCTCGGCAGAAGATAAATCTTTTGAATTGTACGCCGTCCTTTTTGGATTCGAACATTCGCCATGTTCCGGAAGGTCTATGCTTGGATCATTTGGTGTTGGGCGGTGAAGCCTTTACGATAAAGTTGCAAAGAGAGATTTTGCGCCATCTCAATGTTGCACGGATCACCAATCTTTATGGTCCAACCGAAACAACCATGGATGCAGTTAGCCTTCCCGTTACGGGTGATTATACCGGCCCGAATATCCCGATCGGCCGTCCTCTTCCGAATTATCGGGCGTATGTGTTGGACAGTGGCTTGGAGCCTGTTCCTGCAGGTGTTGTCGGCGAGCTTTACATCGCGGGGGCGGGGCTTGCACGGGGCTATCATCGGCGGTTTGGGCTGACGGCGGAGCGGTTTGTTGCGGACCCGCATGGGATTGCGGGGAGCCGGATGTACCGGACCGGGGACCTGGCGCGGTGGCGTTCGGATGGTGTTCTAGAGTTCCTGGGGCGGGCGGACACGCAGGTGAAGCTGCGGGGCTTCCGAATTGAACTTGGCGAGATCGAGGCAATGCTCACTCGACAGGCCGGTGTGTCGGCGGCCGTGGTGATCGCGCGGGATGATGGCGGGGCCGGGCCGCGGCTGTTGGGTTATGTAGTGGCGGCAGTGGGCGCGGTGGTTGATGCGGCGGGCTTGCGGACTGCGTTGTCAGGAGTTCTGCCGGACTACATGGTTCCGTCGGCGATCGTTGTGCTGGATCGGTTACCGTTGACGCCGAACGGTAAACTCGACCGCCGGGCTCTCATTGAACTCGATCCAGTAACCCACGCTGGAAGCAGCTCTCTCAGGGTCGATTCGCGAGCTACGGAAAGTATGCAAGATCAACTTGCAATCATTTGGAAATCACTTTTAGGGATTCAGTTTGTGGGCATCCACGACGATTTTTTCGAGCTGGGAGGGCATTCATTGCTGGTCTCGCGGCTCTTAGCCCAGATCGAAAAAGAATTTGGGGTCAGGCTTCCCTTGACGGCAATTTTCCAAGCGCCCAGCATTGATAAATTGGCCCGCCAAATCCGTAGGTCGGTTAGACCCCTCGATGCGGATGAAAAGCAGCCTTTGTTTTGCTTCGGGTACGGCCTCGATCTTGCGAAATATTTGGGATGGGATCAGCCGGTTTACCAGTTGCGGATGGATCCCGAAACTGTGGCTGAACACTCTCAGATCGAGACGTTAGCAGCTTCGTATGTCGATGAAATTCGCAACATCCAACCCACAGGCCCATACTTTCTGAGTGGCTATTCCGCAGCTGGAATTGTGGTCTACGAAATAGCGCAACAACTACGTTCGCACGGAGAAGACGTGGGCCTGCTGGCGGTCTTGGAGTCAGAGCCCTTTATCCCGCATCGGACACGATACTGGGTAAAAGACTTGTGGCGTTACGCAATGCGTTTCACAAGACGGTTTCCATGGAGGCAGCCATCGCTTTGGCTCGAATATACCCTTGCCCGGTTTTCGGGCCGGTTTAAAGAACTTTCACACGAAGTCATCGCCCGAGTTCAAGGGCAACCTTTCCCCGCCTGGACGCTGATTGCTCGGTTGCAGGTACAATATAAAGCAAAGCCTTACTCGGGCCGGATCACACTCTTCGCTTCGGATGAGGAGATGAGCTTTTCTAAATGGCTACGCATGGGTTGGGCGAGGATGGCTGCAGGCGAATTTGAGATAATTGTCGTTCCCGGTGATCACTACAACATGACCAAGGAGCCGCATGCGCGTGTTCTCGGCGAGCGATTTAAGGAGCTTCTTCGTAATCATCAATTTCATTAGCAGCCTAACACACTGCTCATCCTATGATGACGAGCAAAATCGCGTCAGACAATGCATGAGCAGATTGGTAATCATTCAATTTTATAATCAATCGGTTTGAATGAAAAATTATTTGACTGAAGCGCCGAGCACGCGGTTAAGCCCACGATGAGATCCATTTCGGCTCTGAATTTGATAAAATCTCCAGCCTTACTCCGGGGTGGATCTACCCGTAAGTTTCCGGAAATCCCATCAATAGCGACATTCATAAAACAGTTGAACGCTACTGGTATTTCATCCGCCCCTATCTCAAACGGTTTGAGTGCTTCCTCGAGATTCCCAAAGCAACCGCAATGCGGGTCGGTGTCTCCATAGATGATACGGAATGTATCTTTCGAGCATGGAGTCAGCAGAAAGTCGTGCCGACCTACTGTGTCCTCGATGATGCGTAGAAGAATATTGCTCCGGTTTGAATAGATTGAGTCTCCTGTAGTCAGGAAGAGCTTACTTGCGTAATCGAGACTGCGTCCGGACGATATCGCTTCGCGCGTATCCTGTTTGGAAAATGCGACGAGGTCAGCAACTTGCTCTCCATGAGGGTCTATTACCGTTAGTGTTTGCCCCTTTGCGAGCGTAAAAGCAGTTCCGGATCTGGGTTCTATCCTTTTCATGACCGCTCGATCGCTTGATTTTTCACCTACCGACATCCCGTCCGCTGTACTGACCTCAGTTGATCAAGAACCTATTCCGCCGCTTCCAGATGCGGTGGCAGAAAGCGCATGCCGCCCGCCCCACGCATAAAAATCGGGAGATCGATCAGCGGCAGTGCGACGGGCACTTGGCAGAAAGTTTCTACCACGAAACCCCGATGATAGGTGTTGTGATTAAACATATGCATCAGAATCAAACGCCGATTCATTTGCCCCTTGGCGCCGCTCAATAGTGTGAAATCGATTTGCTCGTCAGCGTCGTCCTCCGAGAGGTCGTCAACATAGCTGATCAAACGTTGGTCCATTTCTTCACGGGCCGCCGTCAATTTCTCGAAATTGCTATAAAGAATCTCATTCAGCGCTTTATGAGTGTGAGGTTTCTTATGCATATGCGCCCACCACATGTGGTCGGTCACCAACGGGTGGTTGAGGGTGTTCAGGATGTTTTTGAACAAGCTTGGGCGATGCTTGGTAACTTCACTTTCAGGTAATGCGCGAACAGCGGCGAAAAGGTCGCGATTTGCCCATTGATTGTAACGTGCCATCGTTTTTAAAATTTCACTATCGGTCATAGCAACACCTTCCAAAGAGCCGAGAAAATGTCTGCGGATGAATTCTCAGGTGGCCAGCCCATAGATGAGCATAGATTAGCATCAAGACTAACATTCTACTGGGGAGACACGAAAGTTACCGTGACGATGCATTTTCGGTAACGGTGCGTGTGCCGAAACCCTCGTCCATCGCTCATCTGACGAAAACCATTGGGACATTATATATAGTCGGCATAGTTCTCGCAGGTGGAAAGTCTCGGCTAGAATGGAACGATTTTCGCAGAATCTGCAATATGGAATTGTAAGTGATCGCACAACGCTCTTTTAGGATGACTATTCAGTGATACCCTTCACCTTCGCTGATTTTTCCGGCAAACATCCAATACACGAAAACGGTATAGCCGAGGATGACCGGCAGCATCAGCAGCGTCCCGAATAGCATGAAAAGCTGGCTGGAGGAGGCGGCGGACGTTTGCCAGATGGTAAGCGTCGGCGGCACAAGATACGGAAAATTAGAAATTACGAGACCCGAGTAGCCGAGAAAAAATAGCGCGATCGCACAAGCGAACGGTAGAACTTCGCGCCTTTGGTCATGCAGCCATTTCCAGCAGGCATAGCAAATAAGTGCGGTGACGAGTGGCACCGGTGAAAAGAAAATGAAATTTGGCAGCGTGAACCAGCGCTCCGCAATGCGCGGGAATGCAAAAGGCGTCCACAGGCTGACGATGCCCATGAAAATAACTACAGCGGTAAGAAGATATTTTGCGTGCTCGCGCGCCCTTTCCGCCACGTTGCCCTCGGTTTTCATGATGAGCCATGTCGCGCCAAGCAATGCGTAGCCTGTGACCACGGCAAAGCCGCAGAGAAACGCGAACGGTGTTACCCAATCGAACGCGCCGCCCGCATAACCGCCGTTTGTCACTTTGATTCCCTGAATCAAGTCACCAAGAATGGTGCCCTGTGCGAACGCGGCTAACGTCGAACCGGCGGTGAATGCGACGTTCCAGAATTTCTTGTTCGCCCCCCCGATCCAGCGGAACTCGAATGCGACGCCGCGAAATACGAGTCCGAGCAGCATCAGAATCAACGGCAAATAGAATGCCGGCATCAAAATCGCGTAGGCCTTCGGAAATGCGACCAGCAAACCACCGCCGCCGAGCACGAGCCAGGTTTCGTTGCCGTCCCAGAACGGCGCCACGGTATTCATCATTAGGTCGCGCTCGTGTTCGGTCTTTGTGAACGGAAACAGAATCCCGATGCCGAGGTCGAAACCATCGAGGATAACGTACATGGCGACGGCAAGGCCGAGCACGGCGGCCCAGATCAAAGCGAGATACCATTCCATGACGGCCTCCCCTTGCTCATGCCCCATCTAGCACTTGCTTGCCGGCGGCCCGCGCCGATGCAAGTGGCCGCATAGGCAAGCCATCAGATGGTGGCTCCACCGCCGCACCTTTTGGACCGAGCGCGATCAGGCGGCTGATGTAGTAAATCCCCATCGAGAACACGATGCCGTAGACGAGTACGAACAGTGCAAGCGTGGTTGCGATCGAACCGCCGGGCACCGGCGAAACGGCGTCTGTTGTACGCATAATTCCATACGCAACCCATGGCTGGCGCCCGTTTTCGGTTACTATCCAACCCGCGATCACGGCGACGAAGCCGACCCACCAGATATGCTGGGCTGGCCTCAGATACCAGCGCGCACCGAATAATTTCTTGCGCCACCACAGGAGCGCACCAAGCAACGCGATTCCGATCATAAAGAACCCGATGCCGACCATAATGCGGAACGCGAAAAACACGTTCCGCACTGGCGGGCGCTCAGACGGCGACACGCTTTTCAAGCCTTGAAATAATCCATTTGGATCATGCTTGAGAATGAGCGAAGCACCGTTTGGAATCGAGAGCTCATAAAGATTCCGCTCTTCCTTTTCGTCAGGCCAAGCGAAAAGTACGAGCGCTCCGGGTTTAGAGCCGTCCCAATGTGCCTCTACTGCGGCGATCTTGATCGGCTGGTGGTTCAGCGTATTGAGCCCATGCTGATCGCCGATGAACAATTGCAAGGGCGCGACGATTGCGGCGAAACCGATGCCCATGCGCAGCATGGTCTTGGCTTCCTCAAGATAGCTTCCGACGATGAGGTAACGTGCGCCCACCGCGAGCACGACGAAAGAAGTAGTCAAATATGCTGCTGTCGCCATATGCGCGAGGCGATAGAGGAAGCTCGGATTAAATATAATCTGCAACCAGTCGACAGGAACCGCGACACCGTTCTGCATCGCATAACCAGTGGGCGTTTGCATCCAACTATTTGCCGATAAAATCCAGAACGCCGAGATCAGTGTGCCGGATCGCGACTGCGATGCAGGAGAAAACATGCAGTGCTGGCGGAAAGCGATTCCAGCCGAACAGCATGATTCCAAGGAAGGTCGACTCTAGAAAAAAAGCGCTCAGCACTTCGTAGCCTATCAAAGGCCCAATGATATTGCCCGCAACGTCCGAGAAGCCACTCCAATTGGTGCCGAACTGGTAAGAGAGCACAATACCCGAAACAACACCCATCGTGAAGGAGACGGCAAAAATTTTCGTCCAGAAGCGCGCGAGGCGGTGATAGTGCTCACGCTTTTTCCAGAGCCATAGAGTTTCAATCGTCGCTATGTAGGCGGAAAGCCCGATCGTGAATGTCGGAAAAATAATGTGAAATGAAATCGTGAATGCGAACTGCACCCGCGCGAGCATTACGGGGTCGAGTTCCATATCGTTATTCCTCGCTACACCGCGTTACGCCATCATAGCATATCCGCTCCGCATTTCCTTTCGTTGCCTGTGTAACAAAAGATCCATCCATTATGGGCACTAGTCTAATCGGAATGTGGGAAAATCACGAGATTGACGTGTCTCAATACCTGTCGCCGCCGACATTTGTTGGAACGATATCGAGAAATATTGTGCGAAGGTGCCGGAGGTCGGCAGACGCATCGCTCAATGCCTCATAGATGAGAACGCATCTTTAGCGCCAGCCCGCCAATCCAAAATCAGCGAATTATTCCAATCAGGGAAGTGACCTACCGAAATTCTCGGTCTTGATCAGATCAGATGCAAATCCTGTTTAATCCGGGTTACATCTGACGGAAAAACGGCGTTGATGCAGCATCACAGTGACGAATACAAAGCCCCGGCATCAAAGCTGGGGCTTTTGTTGGAAGACACACGACACGCAGAACGCAGGTGTTTAGTCAGGATGTGTGTTGTTGACGCCCTCGCGCTAACCACTGTCTGCTCTCCCCCTTAAAGCAGACAAGCAAAAAGTATAAAAATTCGAGCTAGCCCATTGGCCTTCGTTAACCGTAGTATAAAGCGGACAAAAGTGTCGTAAGGCATTGCGTTGGATCAAATTCCCAGCCTATCGATTAACCCGACTGTCTCCGAAGGGATAAAGCATGAAAATTCCGTTGCTGCATTCAGGATCATCCTGGCCGCAGGAAATCGCAGTCATCGCGATTTTTGCTTTGCTCGCCCTTGTTTCCCATCCGGTCCTCGCCGTGCCTCCCGATGGTCCATTCGCGGCGCTTCAGGGTTCATGGTCGGGAACTGGAACAATAATTCTCAAGAGTGGAGCAAAAGAGCGGATTCGCTGCCACGCGAATGAGCGCGTCGGTTCAAGCAGCACCGCGCTTCAGCTCGAATTGAGCTGCGATAGCGACAGTTACAAGTTCGAACTGCGGAGCCAAATCACCTATAGCAATGCTACGGTCTCTGGAAATTGGTTTGAGTCCACTCGCGCGACCGGGGGCACCATCGATGGTCGCGTGAGCGGCAATCAGTTTCAGGTCAGGGCGGAGGGACAAACCTTTTCCGCGATTCTGTCGCTAACAACCCATGGCGATCGGCAATCGATCTCTATCCAGTCACCTGGAAGCGAAATGTCTAACATCGCAATCACCCTCACGCGTAAATCGCGGTGATGCCGGTCGACAGCTCAAACTTGATGAGAATTGATCATGAATGCCGATCCGATGCTGAACTGCACCGTCACCGGTGAGTGGCTGGAACTTACGCCCGTTGGCCCCTGGACCACTGCGCAGTCGGACGCACTTCAAGAGCGCGTGACGGCCGTGATGCCGCAAGTTTCGAACGCGCGCAAGCTTGCAATCAATATGTCAGGTGTGCGCGAACTCGATACGCTCGGAGCATGGCTGCTGGAACGTCTGATCCGTGGCTGTATCGACCGAAAGGTTGAAGTGCAATTTCGCGAGCTACCCGAGCGCTATCGTGGACTGTTTGACCAAGTAGGCCGAGTGAATCGCCGAGCGGCAGAAAGGCCGGCCAGCAAGAATAGATTGTTGGTAGCGTTTGAATTGATTGGCCAATCGACCATCGAGCTCAAAGGCGAATTTATACCATTCCTGGAAATGCTCGCGGCGCTGAGCTTTGCGATCGCAAGAGCCCTCGTCCAACCGCGGAAGTTTCGCTTCACTTCCGCTGTGCATCACCTTTACCGCGTGGGATGGGAGGCCATGCCAATCATGTTTCTGATCACGTTTCTGATTGGATGCATTATCGCACAACAGGGCTTTTTCCATTTCCGCAAATTTGGCGCGGATGCCTATGTGGTCGATATGGTCGGGATCTTGGTCCTGCGTGAACTAGGGGTCCTGATCGTCTCGATCATGATAGCCGGCCGTTCCGGAAGCGCCTATACAGCCGAACTTGGCTCCATGAAGATGCGCGAGGAGATAGATGCCCTGCGCATGATGGGACTTGATCCAGTTGAGGTTCTGATCCTGCCTCGGGTGGTTGCGCTCGTCATCGCACTGCCCATCCTCACGTTCCTCGGCTCGATGGCAGCGCTCTTCGGCGGAGGTCTGATCGCCTCGTTCTATGGTGGTATGAGCCCCGAAATATATATCGCACGCCTACGGGAAGCGGTCTCCGTCACTCACTTCGAAGTTGGCATGATCAAGGCGCCATTCATGGCGCTCGTGATCGGGCTCGTAGCCTGCAGCGAGGGCCTGCGCGTGAAAGGCAGCGCGGAGTCGCTTGGTTCGCACACCACAAACTCGGTCGTAAAATCCATTTTTCTTGTCATCGTGCTCGACGGCTTGTTCGCGATCTTCTTTGCGTCAATTGGGATGTGAAGCGATGGTGAGATTGGAACCTGACATAGTTATCCGCGTCCGGGAACTCGTTGCCGGATTCGGCGATCAACTCGTACTCGATCATCTATCGCTTGATGTGCGACGCGGAGAGATACTGGGTCTGGTCGGCGCGTCAGGCGGGGGCAAATCGGTTCTCCTTCGCACGATCGTCGGGTTGATTCCGAAACGGCAGGGTCACGTCGAAATAATGGGCGTTGATCGCGATACGGCAAGACCCGACGAGGCGCGCGCGATGGAACGAAGCTGGGGTATCTTGTTCCAGCAAGGTGCGTTGTTCTCCTCGCTTACGGTTCTGGAAAACATTCAGTTTCCGATGCGGGAGAACCTTCATCTCTCCGAGGCATTGTTAGACGAGCTGGCCAACGCCAAGCTCGAAATGGTCGGCCTGAGCCCAAGCGACGGAATGAAGATTCCTGCCGAACTTTCCGGTGGCATGACCAAGCGCGTGGCGCTTGCCCGGGCGCTCGCCCTCGACCCGAAAATCCTGTTCCTCGACGAGCCGACATCAGGCTTGGACCCTATTTCAGCAGGCGATTTTGATCGCCTCATCAAAACCTTGCAGCAGACGCTTAATTTCACTGTGTTCATGGTCACGCACGATCTTTATAGCTTGCGCGTGCAATGCGATAGGATCGCTGCGATCGCAAACGGAATGATCGTCGCAATTGGCCCGGTAACGGAGGTCATCAAATCGGATCACCCCTGGGTCAAATCCTATTTCCAAGGCGAACGCGCGCGTGTCATTACACGTGCGCCGAATTGAGGTTGCATCATGGAAACGCGCGCACCCTATGCCCTGGTCGGTCTCCTCATCGTCGGTGCCATTGGCGCAATTTTCGGATTTGTTTACTGGCTGAACAATACGGGCGGGCTCACCAAACGGACGAATTACGAGATCCGATTCGAGAATACTGTGTCAGGTCTCTTGAAGGGCGCGGCAGTTTTGTTCAACGGCATTCGCGTTGGAGAAGTAATCGATCTCCAGTTAAGTCCCGACGACCCTCGAAACGTGACCGCAACGGTAGCAGTGGCCGCAGGCACGCCGGTACGCGGCGACACACACGTCGGTCTGGAATTTCAGGGATTGACCGGCGTTCCGGTGATTGCGCTCGAAGGGCGCAGCAAGATGCCGCCGCCTTCAGCGTCCGCCGAATTGCCCGTGCTCAGAGCTGATCCGCAGGCGGGCGTGAGCATGACGCAGGCCGCTCGCGAGGCGTTAATTCGACTCGAAGGCATTCTGGCAGAAAATTCAGAATCGCTGCGCGACACCATCGCGAACTTCAAAACCTTCTCTGCAGCGCTAGCCCGCAACTCCGATCGTGTGGATGGAATCATTAGCGGTTTAGAACGGTTAACCGGCGGCGGACCCGCAGCCGCGCCGCCAATCGTCTATGACCTGACGGCCCCACACGATTTCCCTACCATCAAGAAGGTGCCGTCAGGTCAATTCAGTATTCCGGAGCCGACAGCCGTGCTGATGTTCGATACGCAAAAGATTCTGGTCCGGCCGAGCGGTACCGAGGGACCTACCTTTTCAAATGCGCGATGGAGCGACAATATTCCGAAACTTCTCCAGGCCCGGATTATTCAGAGCTTCGAAAATGCCAATCTCCTGAGTGCGGTCGCGAGGCCGATGGAGGGCTCGACTGCCCGTCAGCTTCTCATCGACATTAGAAGCTTTCAGCTCTCACTGTTGGCCGCCCCACTGGCCGAAGTGGAATTCTCAGCCAAAATTCTCGCTGACAACGGACGAATTCTCGACGCGCGGATCTTTCGCGCAACTGTTCCTTCTGTTACGGCAGATGCGCCTGCGGCCGCCGCCGCGATGGACGAAGCTTTCGGAAAGGTCGCCGTCGAGCTCGTCGTCTGGGCATCCGCACACATTTAATCTGGGTGTACTGAAAGCTTCAATTAGTAAAATACAAACTACTGTTCGAGATCAAATGTGGCCGTGCATTAATTCATGTCAACTCCCATCACAGTTGGGTTTTTGTTTGTACGGAGCTGATTGGGTTCGCTGCGGCTGTCTTGATTGCGCATCGTCGGCAGGAGAAATGGAAATTATTAGCACATCCGGAAACTAGAACCCGCGCTGCCTGCCGCCTTGCGCCCGACATTCCTGCCTGGATGTTAGGGCACGACAGCTAAGGATCCCTTTTCGCTGTGCGAGGCAGAATTGGAAAATCATATTGACGGGATGCTGCGGCGTTCAGATACTCGAAGTGCCACCATTCACGGAAATAATTGCTGAACCCGTAATTTTTCATAACCGCAACTAGAAATCTTCGCCGCGATTGTTGGTCACCAGTTATAGCAGTACTGCGGGTGCGACTCTTTACATCAAAGCAGTCAAATCCAGTTCCCATATCAACGCTACTATCAGGGGCACGCTCCGCTGCTGGCCTATCGCACGAACCGTATTTTGCAGCAGGATCGAATTTCAGTAGTGACGTGTTTGACGTGTCGACAATGGTCAAATCAACTGCAATCCCGTTCGAATGTCTCGATGTTGACGCAATATATCCGAGCGCAAATAGCGACCTTTTCTCGAGCCTCGGAAAAAATCGTTTCGTCAATGCGCTATTAAGACCATCGTTGATCCATTGCGCCATCGCACGCACCGCTCTTACTGGGCGGTAACAATCATAGACCTTAAGCGCAAAGTTCTGTTTCGCAAGTTCGGCTTGGACTTGTTTGAGTGCTTGAGCAACTTCTCGTCGAAGAACACACTCGGCAACGTTGTAGCCGGGCAGGGGGCGTCCAACGAAGTTATCAGAATTTGCGTATCGGATATCCTGAAAAATCGTTGGGTCCATGTCGTGGAGATAAACGAAACCAGCAGGCAGCGAATCTTGGGCGATTGCATGCGTTAAATATAGCGGAAAGCTCAGACCAACAGTCGTGCACGTATAAATTAAAAAAAATACTTGAATCGAATGCTTTCGGCTCATTGGGCAGGAACAGGCTGCGTTGCCGGCGGATTTCGGTTCATTCTTTTAGGAAACAGTCGTGCGGACTGTAAAATCGAAATAGGCACTTGAGGTAATCGCAATGCGCAAAACGCATCGACGGCATCAAGTGCGGACGTGGCAATCAGCGATTGTCGCTCTTCTGTACTTAACAACAGCTCTTCATTGCGGTTGATGATCGAGCCAGCTTCAAGCAACACCGCAGGCATTTGAGTTGCTCTCAACACATATAGTTGGTCGTATCTGTATACACCCACATCCGCATCCAGCAGTTCTCTCCGTCGATCACCCATTATGGCTTCGGTATAATGAGGGGTATATTGCAGACCCCGCGTTTTTAATTGCCTGCCGAGCAGCTTAGCAAAACGAAGGCTCGCGTTTAGATTACTGTTTTCAAAGGAAACAAAAATGGAATGACCTTTAAATCGATCACTAAAATGTAGCTCTTTACCCTCATATTCCCAATTTTCAAGAAATTTGTCTGGTACCGAGTCGTGATGAATTGATAGAAGAAGATTGGCGTTTGTAGTGTTGGCGATCGAAACTCTATGAACCAATCCTGTGATTGCCTGGCCGCCAGTGATTTGTAAGACTGTTCGACTGAAACCCGCCTCGATTAGTTTTTGTTCAATCCGTTTTGCAAGACGGAGATTAAAATCATATTCCGTCGCGCCCCTAGCGCTCGTTGCTCCAGGTTCCTCAATCGTATGACCGACGTCCAAGACAATTCGAAACTTCGCACGGTTACATTTCGTATTTTTCGATTTAGGAAAAGTCGCATTGGGTGCTTGACTCTGCGCGATATTCAAAAAGCTAGCCGAAAAAACGATTAATGCGGCAGCTAACGCCATTCCGGTGCGAATACGGTAGTTCATAAAGCCTTGTCCCGGTCAATTAGATACAGAATAGCACCGTCGGTGCGCACCGGACATGCCGACCGCGCTGGCTAATGTCTGCTTTTGGGGGAAGAACGGACATGGCGCGAACGTGGGCGACTTCCGCTTTTGACCCAAAACGGACATTCAGACCGCCGAGGACAAAGAAGCCGGACGACGCATACCTTCAGCGGAAGGGGCGGTTCAGGCATCACTATTCTCATTGTGCAGAAGGCTGATTAGGCGCAGTTTAGAAATAATCAAGACGCAAATACAAAAGCGTTCGGGCCTTCAATCAGGAGAGGATCGCCATGTCGAAAATTCAAAGAAGCAACAAGGAAAATAAAAAACCGAAGGCAGACAAAAGCCAGTCTAAGGCCAATGTGTCAGCCTACAAAGCAGCGCAAGCCCAAGGCAAGCCGGCCAGTAGCCCGTTCGCGAAAAAGACCTGAGCGCCAGTTCGGTTTGCCTTCGACGAACCGCCCATGACGCGGACATGAGATTTTGTCTGCTTATGACCGAAAGCGGACGTATAGATCGCGGGCGATGATCAGAGGGCATTGATCCAAATCAATGCCATATTCAGCAAAATGTAGTTTTCTTTATATGTTCAGATGTCGAAGGCCCCCACCTAATGGCATCTGAAAGTTTCCCCAGCCCCCGGCAGATGAAGCTGGGGGTTTTTTTGTTGCATGTATTAGATTCGCTGTGTTCGGGAATTAGATTAACTCTAAGCGAAGATGGCGTGATGATGAAACATTGATGCAGATCATTGCGATTAGCTTATTAGGTGATCTACTCAAAAAAATTAGTATCGCAATATACGCTAAGAAAAAATCTCAAGTAACGTGGTTATGTGCATGATTGACTCGATTTTAAATCGTACCCTCGGCTCGACAAACAATGGAGAGCTCCGATGTTTCGATTCACTTTCGGAGTTGTAAGCAGGCTAGCAGTAAGCGTTATAATTGCCGTCGCGACCATCTTTATCTTCGTCACCACGACACCTTCCATCGGTCAACTGCAAACGAGTAAGCCAGGCATCGAAATAAAGACAATTTACGATGTTAACCGCGCGGCAAAAGGCGACCAATTGCCAATGCATCTAACATTCCCACAACTCACTATTCCCGAAACGAATGACAGTACCACCGTCAATCAAAACCCGCTGGAACGCACCCTCGATCCTACGAAAACACCGGACCATAGTACTCCGCGTACTTACGGGTGCGAGTTGGGCTTGAGCCCCGACATTTCTACGAACGCCGGGCGCTGTATCGTGTATGTTTAATTGGGATGTCTGATGTTTAGTTATGACGTTTCGTGCCCGCGGAATGTTAGTGTCCGCTCGATTGTCGGCTCATATTCTCTAAGAGCTCACGCATCGCGCTGAGCTCCGTGCCGAAACCCGCCCAATCTCCGGATTTTAAGCGCTCGATGGCTCGATTGTAACGGTCGAGTACCTCCCGCGCTTGCGCTGCCGCAGGGCCTGCAAGCGGAATTCCCGTAGTTGCGCTTTGCATCGACGGCGCGGCGCTAGGTTCCACAAAAAGGGCGGACAACGCCTCTGCAAGCGTCTCTTTCATCACCACCTGTTCGCCGTAGGAAGCAATTATACGCTTGAGCTCCGGCAAGTGCCCATGCTCTGCGCGTAAATAAAGCGGCGATACATAGAGAATTGAGGTTTCAATCGGAATCACAAGCAAGTTTGCGCCGCGGATTACCCGCGATCCCATTTGGTTCCACAATGTGAGTTGTTGGGAGATTTCCGTATTCTGATTGATCCGCGCCTCGATCTGGAACGGTCCGTATACAAGCTTGTCCTTAGAAAACTCGTAGACGATCAGCTTGCCGTAATCAGGCGGATCGCAGCGCGCAGCGAGCCATGCGATCATGTTGTCGCGGCCGCTTGGCACCATTGGGATCATGAGGAAGAACTCGGCCTGCGGCTCGCCGGGCAGCCGCATGATGATGTAGTAAGGTTCCATTACAGCGGTACCGCCGCCGCCGGGCTGGCGCGGGAATTGCCAGAGATCCTCGCGGTTATAAAAAACGTCGGCTGCCTCCATGTGATAGGTTTGATAGAGTCGCGCCTGAATCAGGAAGAGATCCTCCGGATAGCGGATGTGCTTCTGCAGACCGGGTGGCATCACCGCAAACGGTTTGAACATAGTCGGGAAGATCCGCTGATAGGTTGCGGCAATTGGGTCGGCGGAGTCCATCAAGTAGAAATCGACGGTTCCGTTATAGGCATCGATGACAACCTTGACCGAATTCCGAATGTAATTGAGATTAAGGCCTTGCACGGGTTGTGCGTAGGGAAAATAATCGCTCGTCGTATAGGCGTCCTGCATCCAGAACAGCCGCCCGTCGCTGATCACAAGATAAGGGTCGTGATCGAGGCGGAGAAAGGGGGCGATCGTGCGCACTCGTTTCTGGATATTGCGCCGAATCATAATCCGGCTATCGTCAGTGATGTAGCTCGAGAGCAGCAGGTTTACGTCGTTGAAGTGGTAGGCGAAGAGAATTCTCTGCACGATCCCGCCGATGGGAACACCGCCAGTGCCGTCATAGTCCGCGTAGATATTGTCCTTCCCCTTGGGATAGTCGAACTCCGGCGTGCTCCCCTTGACGATGACGTAGCTGTCGGTCTCTTCGCCGTAGTAGACGCGAGGCTCACGGATTTCGGGGCCACCGGACGCGACCGGAGGAATATCGCGCAAATAGAAAAATGGCAGCCCTTCGGCGCTCTTGCGGGTGACCGGACTCATCACCGCGCCATTACCATGAGTGAACAGCACGTGACGGTTGACCCATGTTTGTGCGTTCGGGGGCAGCAGAGAAGATTTAAGCTCGCGGGCCGATAGCATCACACCTTGGTACGCGCCATCGAGCCAATACCGGTCCACGTCAACGTCATGGAACTTATAGTAGGTGCGGATCTCCTGTAGCTGCGCATAGGTGTCCATCAGCGGCTGCCAGTCCCACAGCCTTATATTGTCGATGGTCGCCTTGTTAGCCTCAAGTGTTTTGGCGCTGAGGTCCTGTTCGGCGGCGAACGGCTTCGCCGTGATCTGATGGAGATTGTACGCCCGCTGGGTCAGCAAGATGTTGCGTTCGATGTAGGGCTTTTCCAGCTGCAGCTCGTTCGGTTTAACGAACACTCGCTGGAACAAGCCCGGGACCATAACGGACAGCACGAAGGAACCACCAATGACGAGCACCGCCGCAGCCACGGGAAGCCGGTAGGTGCGCACCCGAAGATTCGTCCATGCAGCAATTGCCGCAATGATAGAAAGCCCGATCAGCAACCACAGGATAGGCAGCTCTACATAGACATCAGTATAGCTCGCACCGACCACGACCCCGTTGTCGCCATAGAGCAGCAGATAGCGGTCGAGACCGTAGGACCAGGCCTTCACCGCAAAGAAGAAGCCGAGCAACACCGAACCGTGGGCGATCGCGGTCGGCGACATTGTTCGACGCTGGGCGCTGTACTCGATGTCGCCATGCACCCAATAGACGGCTCCGGCGAAGACCGCGCTCAGAAACAGCGTTATGAACATCCAATTCTTGATGGTGATATAGGCGGGCAGAGAAAAGAGATAAAAGCCGATGTCCTTGTCGTAGAGCGGGTCGTTCGCTCCGTAGGGCACCTGATAGAGGAATTGTAGGAATATTTCCCAATTGCTCACCTCTCCCGCGGCGACAAGCAAAGCGAGAAGACCCGCGCCGCTGGCGATGGCGAGGGGCCACTGCAGAAGATGGCGCAGGAATTCCAACAGATCGGGCGCTGTTGCAAACCCTGTGTGTTTCCACGTGAAGTCAGAGCGAGGCTGCGCCCACGGCTGCCGGGCAAAGCGGAGCGCGAGCGATCCATTTACCCACAGGATGATGGCGGTCGCCACGAAGACTATGAAAAAGCCCGCGCCCTTGGCTCCGATGATCGTCCAGAAGACGTGCAAATAGCCGACCGCAGAAAACCACAGCCAGTCGACTAGGAAATCGCCAGTGAGCCCGAGCAAGATCAGGCCGGTCGCGACAAGGAAAAGGGCGATGATGAGCGCCGCTTGCCATGGCTGTCGCCGCGTTGGTCCGGTGATCCTAGTCGTCATAGTTGGATAATCCGACATTTTCCGGATGACCATGGATCGGTGTGAACGATAGCACTCTGCTTGGGGTAAGCGGAAGCCTAATCGCGGTGTCTCGAAGGCTTCTGATCCGCTCCAAAGACTGTACCGTTCTAGAGTAACATTTTTGAAGCTATGAGTTTGAAGTTCAAATCTGCGCAGAGTCGCCAATCCCAAAACTCTGTATTGATTGGATTCGCTTTTTTTGAGCAGGTTGGGAGTCAGGGTTTCTCAGTTTGGGAACTTCTTAAATGCAAAACCCGCCTTGCGCCGGGCTTTTTGTTGCACGAACTTCGACACGCAGATCGCATGTGTATTTTGTTGGGATGTCCGCTCTTCGCACTTAGCGGGATACGCAATCACGCCAAAGAATGTCCGCTCAAAATCACGCCAGACACTTCGTTTTTCGGCTTGGGGTACTGTCGCTTATTTAAGAGCCATCGTCCCAAGTTCGAAATAAAGCGCTCCAAATGGCGATTTGCCTCGACTTCGCCTTAGTAAGGGTGCATGTTTAATTTGATCGCGACGCCACTGCAAAGCGTGCGGCTTTCAAACCAAATTGTTGATAGGAACCCATGCGGGTTTCAATTTCTTTCGTACCGAAGCATATCGGTGCCGATGGAAACACATGTCAGTCAACATTGGAGGGCGAACATCGACGGCTGCTTCGGCAACCGCGCGGGCGGCCTATATTGGAGAATTATCATGAAGAACCTTACTCCACGTCATATCAGTGATGTCGAATCCGATTGGCGAGGCGTTAAAGATGGCTGGTACGCAGTGGGTAAGACCGGCAAACTTGGTGGGCGGGTATTTCCAAATCGTTTCGAGTGTGCCGAACACATCGAACATCTAAAACGCCAACGACCGCTTGACCGTGGGTCGTCGGTGCTGGTGAGTGTGAAAAACTGAGATTGAGCCGGCGGTTTTTGGACGAACTCACGATACGCAGATCACGTTTTGTATCCGCGATCTTAACACCGTTGCGTTTCGTAACTACATAATCAATTCAAGCGATTGGGTTGGCGCATGGAAGTTCCTCCACCAACTCGATTAAGAGACATCAGACGAGCGCTCAGGGCGTCGCGTCCAGAAGTCCTCAACAGGAAACGCCCTAAGGATATTTGCCTCATGGATATGAACACCAAGACCACAGCTCAAGCCAAAGAAGCGCACGAGAAAATGAGCGCCGCCACGAGCGGAGCAGCCGATGTCATCAAAAATAGCTATTCAACGGCAGTGAAGGGTGTGTTCGAGTACAACAACAAGTTCATCGAATTCACTCAGGCGAACACCACTGCGGCCTACGATTTTGTCCAGAAGTTGTCTGGCTTGCAGTCGCCTTCGGCATTCGCGGAACTTTCAACCGAACATTTACGCAAGCAGATCGAGACGGTGACCGAGCAGACCAGGCAACTTGCGGCGCTTGCCCAGAAGGTGACGCTCGCAACAGCCGAGCCACTCAAAACGGGCATCGCAAAAGCGTTCAATCCGGCGCGTTAAAACGCTTCGACAATCGAACGATAGAGCCCCGGGAAATGTCCCGGGGTTTTCTTGTTTGGCGAACTCGCATTGTGCCAAAGGCTGATTAAGTGCACCGTGGCCCTTGCTTTCTAATCGGAAGGGTGGTCGCCAATGGCTACTGATACGCGCAAATTTGCTGACCAACTCCGTGATCGTTTGAACGCCCGAACTCGCGTGGTGAAGAAAGATGCGGACAAACTGTCGGAGATGAGAAATCGAATTGCTCCAGTCACTGATTTTCTATCCCATCTTGAAACTTCATTGAAAGAAGTTGACCCAACGATACGAATCCGCGTGGCGCAACCCCTTACGGCAACGGGTGAGGAGAAATTCTCGTTCCGATACGAAATTGATCGCAATAAGATGCCCGAGATGACATTGGAAATCCTTATTCAAGGAAGCAAAATCCATATTGATGATCGGGTGTTCGTGGTCGAGCACCAACAAAACGAAATCGAAGAATATCTAGGAACTCAGATCGTAAACTTTATAGCCGCCTAGAGAGAAAATCTAATCGCGCTAGGGTGATGATGTTAATCGAAGTCGCTGGCATTGGTTTCGCAGCGTGTCGTCAGAAAAGGAATGCTGCACACGCCTGATCGCTTCCATTTTCTCAAATACAAAACCCCGGTCTCGCGCCAGAGTTTTGTTTACAAGAGCATACGGCTGCCGACGCGAACCGTCATGAAGAAGAGCTAGGCTGTAATAAATGAGGCCGCCAACTGAGGAATGGGGTGTATCAACTGCATGTTAAGCAATAAGTGGTACTTTCGTGTCATTGAGAGTTAACCACCTCACGAGCGCGGCTAACGCCCTATAGGCATCTAAGGCATATGCCCCCTATAGAGAAAATTGAGAGAGACAAAATGTCTAACTCAGAATTGCTCACGCTCAAAAAAGCATTGTCCGAGAGTCGATTTGCTGAATTTATCAAGCAAGAAGAAAAGCGCGGCGCTGGGCCCATCAATGCGGCGGACTTAGAAGCCGCGTTGGTGGAGATACTCAAACCGCAGCAATCAAAAAAATCGGTACAGTCCTAATTTTATTTTAGGTTCAATAATGCAGGTAGTATCCTAATTTGAAACGTCGTAATCGACGCGGATCGAGGTAGACAAAATTTTACCATCAGTTTTTCGGGCATACTTTTCGACCGGTTCGCGCGTCTCGACCGGATCATATTCTTTTTTGATCCTTACGTGTCTATTGATCGATAGCCAATACTCTTTCGCTTTCTTGGCTTCCGCCAAAGTAACTCCAGTAAATGTTTTTGCTTTCATGGGTATCTCCTAATTTTAACTTGAAGTCCGCTCCATTCCTCCCGTGGAGATCATCGATCTGCACTTACGCGCCCAGCCAAATCTCTTCTTGCTTATCGTGACAGTTTTCCGGTGTCGGACGATAATCAAGTCGTTGAGCGGAATAGGGGAGGTCAAAATGAAACCGCAAGAGAAACTGACAATGTCAATCAAAGAACTGGTGTAAATTTCTGATCGTGATCGTATCAGCCTAGACAAAGAAATCAAAACAGGACAATTCACCATACAAAACTACGCTTTCGCAGGCGTCTGCTATGTGCTCACGTCGTGGCTTATGACGGTGCGGGCTTAATCAACTCGCCGAGGTCCGGCTCACCACAACGCGCCAACATGAAATTGCGCACCGTATCGCGCAGTCGGAGGACTGAGCTGAAATCCGTTCCCGATGGCATTACCGGATCCCCGATCTCGACGTTGATCGCGCTGTGCCGGGGAAACCATTGCTCGCCGCGCAGCATCGATCGCGTCCCGCGGATAACGCCCGGCAGGATAGGAAAGTCCGCCTCCGCCGCCACCTTGAACGCACCGAGATAAAATCCGGACAGGCCGACCCTACGCGTGAATGTACCCTCCGGGAAAAAGACCAGGATGCGCCCCTGACGCGCCAGCGCCATCAGCGCCTGAGCATCTGCCAAGCCCCCGGACACGTCGTAGCGCTCGACAAACGGTATTCCGAGACGCCGCAACAGCAGACCGGCGACAAATTGCTGAGCTAACTCTCGTTTGGCGACGATCGCCGGCTCACCCGGGAGAACCGTCGCCAAAACGAGAGAGTCCATATAGCTGGAATGATTGAACACCAGCATCGCGCCCCGGCTTGGAATGCGATCGATTCTGCTGGTTGTGACGGGAACTCCCATCGCCGTAAGCGTCCCACGACCGATCCATCTGAGTGCAGACCAGCGCCAAGCGACAGTCGGGAGAACGAGCACGGCGAGCGATCCCAATACGGAGGCGCAAGCAAGTACTACCCACCACCAGGACGCATACAAGATATCGCGAGACAATCGCGCCAAACGCCTAATTTGTGGACCGATTCCAGACAACGCCAAACGTAAGAGCTGCCACCGCAAAGCACGCTGGATCGGATGGATATGGCCGCTCTCGTAAAGTTCCTTAGCTGCGCTGCGGCGAATCTTGCCACTCGACGTCTTCGGCACGGTTCGCGGCGGCGCGAGCACGATTTCATCCGGCGGTGTGCCCGCGATGTCCGTCGTGATCTCGTATGCGCGCTCCTGCAGTGCCGCGCGTACTACTGGGTCAGTCTCGCGGCTCTCGGCGAGGACGACAACGCGTTCGGTACCCGAGGCCCGATCAGTTACGCCAAATACCGCGACCCCGCCTTTTCGAATGCCGGCGATGTCGGCCACGGCTTCCTCGATTTCCTGCGGGTAGAGATGGCGGCCGGCGCGAATGATGATATCCTTGATGCGGCCGGTAATATAAACGTCCCCTCCGGCTACGTATCCGCGGTCGGCGCTGTCGAGCCAATCATCGTGAAAAAGCTCGCGCGTCTTCGCTGGGTTGCGGAAATAGCCGCGTGTCGCCGAAGGTCCCCGGAATTCGAGCTTCCCTTCCTGGCGTTCGCCGAGTTCGTAACCCGCATCGTCGACAATGCGAATTTCGTGGCCAGGTAGTGGCTGGCCACAGGCCACCATTTCAAGCGGCCTCGAGTTCATCTGGCCTTGCCGGCTCGGCCAGCCCGTGAGTGCGTAGTCGGTCGCGGTTGATGCGATCGATAACAGGTGGGCGACTGAGCGGCGAAAATGCAAGCCCAACTGAGCTCTCGGCCAGACCATAGACCGGCGCCATCGCCGATGCGGGAAAACCATAGCGGCCAAATCGATCAATAAACCGACGCAGCGTCTGCACGCTGACAGGTTCAGCGCCATTCGCAATCATGCGCAATGAGCTGAGATCCAGTCCTTTAAGGTCAGCATCGGTAATCTTGTTGAGGCACAACTCAAATCCGAAATTCGGAGACGCGGAAAAAGTAGCGCGAAAGCGGTGCATCGCCCACAGCCAGCTCTGAGGTCGTACGAGAAAGCTCAATGGAGACATCACATACAATGGTGCGGCAAAGTGCAGACATCCGAGCCAGGCCCCGATCAAACCCATGTCATGATAAAGCGGCAGCCAACTTACGAAAATGTCGGCCGAGCTCGCTTCCATGACTTTACCCATCGCGCGAATGTTGGCGAGCAAGTTGGCATGACTGAGAACCACGCCTTTTGGATCACCAGTGCTGCCCGAAGTGTATTGGATGAGTGCGACCGAATTGGAGTTTTTGAGCTGGGGCAAATCGGCTGGCGGCGCCGACGCCTCAATGTTTGCAACGCTCTCGACGGCGCCCAAGGTGTCAACTAACGCGCGCAGTAATCCGGCGAGCCGCTTTCCCTCCGGCATCGTGATTAGCATGCAGGCGCCAGCATTGCGCAAAATGGCGGTCTGGCGGTGCAAATGATCCTCAAGTTGCGATAGCCGCATCGGTGGATAGATCGGCACCGGAATGGCACCAGTATAAAGAATGCCGAAGAATGCGACAAAAAAATCAATGCTGGTTGGGAGCATCAAGGCAACGCGATCCCCCGGTACAACATCACGCGCGATCAAACCGCGCGCAACGTTACGCGCTCTCGTCGTGAGTTCAATGTAGGTCAGCGTACCAACAGCCGTCGCCTCGTCCTGCAGCACCGTTAGGTGCAATCGGTCAGGATGCCGCGTTGCATGCCACTCGAGAACCTCAACCAGCATTCTCGCCTCGGTCGCAGCCGGTACGGTTGGGAGTGCGACGGTCGGCGGTGCCTCTAGAGCAACATGTTCTCGCGCAGGTCCGGCTTGTTCCAGCGCCCGGACGAGATCATCGATAGTTTCTGCCTCGCCGATTATCTGGGCTGGAAGTCGCACGTGAAATGCGCGCTCGATCCGCATGATCAGCTCCGTCCGACCCAAGCTATCGATGCCAAGATCCCGCTCGATCCGGCTAGACGACAGAACGTCAATTAACTTGGCCCGCTGAGGATGCAGCTCGCGTACAAGCTCTTTCACGACCGCGATCACATTGCGTTCGTGTAACTGCTCCTCGGCAACTGTGGTCTGGCGAATCCGCCTGATCAAGATGCTCCGACATAGCTAAAACAATAATACTGTGGGCCGGGCAGGTTTTGATACGGATCAAGCTTTCGATCGAAGTCGATTCTCCCGCGGGGGACGATTGAGACCGCAACGAATACACGAGTCCGGATGGACCGTTGGCGCCGGCCTAGAATGGGGTTTTTGTTCGCAACTGGTCGGCTAAGGTCGAATTTTTGTTTATGGACTTCGGTATAAGTAACTTCAATTTCCCGCTTTGTGGGATACATGATGACTACAGGACGAATGTTATGGCCCGATCAACGCGTTAACCAGGACTGCGGCGGTAAATAGATGTCGGATTGCTGAGCAACGATTACCCTTATATTGCAATTTAGATTTTCGCGAAAAATTGTATGTCGCTCGCTGATCTTGCAAATTTGTATATTGCCGATGGCGCAGACGTCGACGTTAAACTAGTATTCAAAGTGAGCCATTCAATGGGGGCCGGTCAGTGACCGCACCATCTCTGCGAACGCCGGTTCAGGGACGCGCCCACGTCGGGTTGTTTGTCACTTGCCTCGTGGACCTTGTTCGACCGCAGATCGGCTTTGCCGCACTCAAGCTGTTAGAGGACGCTGGCTGTGACGTTGAGGTGCCGCTTGCGCAAACGTGCTGCGGCCAGCCGGGCTTCAATTCCGGGGCCACGGCTGCTTCTGCTGATCTGGCGCGTCAACTCATCAGGCAGTTCGAACCGTTTGATTACGTTGTCGTGCCGTCGGGCTCATGTGCCGGCATGATCAAGGTGCACTATATAGAAGCTCTGGCCGATGACCCACTTTGGCTTCCACGTGCCAAAGCCCTGGCCTCTAAGGTCTGGGAGCTGATGAGTTTCCTCGTCGACGTGCGCGGCTTTAGGCCAAATGGCGTCTCCCTGAACAAAAGTGCGACGTATCATGACAGCTGTTCGGGGCTTCGCGAGCTCGGCATCTTCCAACAACCGCGCGATCTGCTCCAGTCGGTCGATGACCTGGAGCTGAAGCCGCTACCGGGCAACGAAGTGTGCTGCGGCTTCGGCGGAACGTTCTGCGTCAAATATCCAGCCATTTCCAACGCCATTGTGGCCGAGAAGGCACAAGCAATTGCGGCGACTGGCGCCGAAATGTTGCTCGGCGGTGACCTCGGCTGCCTGATAAACATGGCAGGCAAACTAGCGCGCGAAGGGTCAAATGTGCGCGTCATGCATGCCGCCGAAGTCTTGGCCGGCATGGGCGCGGGCCCCGCTCTCGGAGAGGAGAGTTAGCCAAATTCAAGTTGCTCCCCAATCATTCAAGGACCGGTCCAGGGCGGCGCTCGCGGATGCAAAGCTGAAGCTCGCCATCGAGCGAACCGCGGGCACGGCCGAGCGCAAACGCGCCGCGGCGATCGCTGATTTCTCCGAATTCCCAGCGGCGCGCGAGCGCGGTCGGCGCATCAAGGATCACGTGATTGCAAACCTTGGCCATTACCTGAAGGAGTTTGAGCGAAATGCGCTGGTGTCCGGAGCAGTCGTGCACTGGGCACGAACTTCCGAAGAGGCATGTCGCATCGTCATCGACATATGCAAAAACGCAGGCGCCAAGCGAGTTACCCGCTCCAAGTCGATGCTCGGCGAGGAGATCGGATTGCCGCATGCCCTGCTCGACGCAAGGATTGAGCGGATCGAGACGGATCTCGCAGAGCATATCGTCCAGCTTGCTGGTGAGACGCCGTCGCATATTGTGTGGCCAGCGATGCATAAGACCCGCGAGGATGTCGCGACGCTGTTTAAGTTAAAGCATCGCCAACCGCCTGAAAGCGATGCTATACCGGATATGGTGCAGAGTGCGCGACGCGAACTGCGCCAAAAGTTTTTGACCGCCGACGTCGGCATCTCGGGCGCGAATTTTCTAATCGCGGATACCGGAGCCGTTTGCACCGTCACAAACGAGGGTAATGCCGAACTAACGACTACCCCGCCACGCATTCATATTGTCACGGCTGGTATCGAAAAGCTCGTGCCATCGATCGATCATGCATTCGTGTTGCTTCGTTTACTTGTTCGCTCTGCGACCGGTGGTGACTTCACGCAGTACACGACGTTCCATTGTGGTCCAAAGCGGAAAGAAGACGCGGATGGCCCGGCCGAGTTTCACATCGTTCTTGTCGATAACGGACGTACGCGCATGCTTGCCAGCGACCTCAGGGATATGCTGCGGTGCATCCGGTGTGGTGCGTGCTTGAACCACTGCGTCGTCTACCGACAGATCGGCGGCCACGCTTATGGATCGACATATCCAGGACCCATGGGATCGGTGCTGAGCCCGGTCTTCGACGGTCTGGCCAAGGCGCATGACTTGCCCCACGCCTGTACCCTCAACGGCAGGTGCCAGGAAGTCTGCCCGGTCGAGATACCCCTGCCGTCACTACTGCGCGGCTGGAGGGATCGCAGTTGGAAGGAGGGGCTCGAGCCGCGCCTGGTGCGTGCGGGTATCGGAAGCTGGGCGTTCGTAGCGCGACATCCCATTCTCTACCGTCTGTCGACAGTCTTCGCGGTCAAATGGATGCGGCTCTTTAATAGGGGTGGCTGGATTCGAAGAATGCCGTTCGCTAAAGGCTGGACCGAGCATCGCGACTTTCCGACACCGGCGCGTCAAACGTTCATGCAGGCCCACAAGGCTCGGCGCGCGGGGAATCGGCGATGAAAATGGCGCGTGAAGCAGTCCTTGAAGCCGTGGTCAAGGCGCTCGGCGACACACAGCGTGACGAGGCGTCCATTGTGTCCGAAGCACGCGCACTAATCGAGGTGCCGGATACAGCGCGGCCCAAACTGCCATCAGCGAGCGTGGTCGAAAGCTTCCTTGAGCGTGTCGCCGGCCCCAAGGTTGGCGCAACTGTTGATCGAATACCGAAGCTCGCTGCGCTGCCAGAGGCTGTCGCACGATTCCTTTCTGAAAAAGGTCTCGAAGCCAGAATTGCGCTGCAGCCGACGCTTGCCCTCAGTACTCTCGACTGGTCGGCAGCATGTATTGGGCTCAACAACGCGCTGGACGAAGGCGTCGCTGTCGGCTTGGCTCGCTGGGGCATCGCCGAGACTGGTTCTCTTGTCTTCCACTCCGCCGCCGATATGCCGATCCTGTTCAATTTTCTGCCCGCCGTTCACATTGTTGCAATTTATGCCAGCGCAATAGTTCCTCACATGGAGGACTATGCTGTTGCTGCACGTGTGGCCGGCGACCCGGCGCCACGCAATGTCTGCTTGATCACCGGCGCCAGCGGCACCACCGACATTGAAGGCAGTCTTGTCAAGGGCGCGCACGGACCGCGCGATCTGCACATCGTGGTAATCGATGACGTACCCGCGATGGGAAGCGTGGGAAAAGGAGCATGACGGTGGAAAAGCGTGCTTGCCGAGTTCACAAATAGATATTGCAAAATTACTACATCGTCCGCTCAGGCACGTATTTGCTTCCGTTCTCTCAAATCTCGCGCCGAGTGTTTTTGTTGCGATACGATCCTATAATAGCCCCCATTTCCACATCAAAATGGGTATGAGAATAAATATTCCGATGACGATCCCTAATACTTTTAACTTGGTGATACGCGCCATAGTTCGACCCCCACTGAATGTTCCATTTTGAATGCCAGTTTAGTAATGGCATTTGCGCCATCGGTTCAGAAGTGAGACTTATTGGCAGAACAAGAACGCTGTATTCGCAGCTACCTGATCGCTTCCGCAAATTCAAAAACTTTCCAATATAAAAAAACTCAAACAAACAGTCTTAATAACTATCCGCGATGCTTGCCCAGTACGCTAATTCTGTTCCAATGCCGACCTGGGCCTCCTCGATTGGCATCGCAGTTGGCGACTGACCGTTCATTAAGGCTAGCGCTGAGACCAGGACGAAATCTTTGTTCACCCAATAGACGTGGGCCATATTCGGGTGAAGTTCGCCGATTATATAGCCCCTACCGTCGGGCAACGGTTGAATCTGGTGAATGCCACTTTGGTTGTCGTTGACCGCGAGGGCGCGCGAGGACACCGGATCGTCGTTCTTGGTCGCGCCGAGGAGACCAGAAATCATTTTATTGATCGTGACCTCGTTGCCTTTCACCGCAATAATCTCGTTAATTTTCTTGAGTTGAGCGTCGCTAATTGGTTGCGTCTCCGCAACGGCGCTCGCGAAAAAGGCGAAAGTAAGCACGGTAGAAACTGGAAACAAGTTTCTAGTCCGTCCGAGAATGTGTCTTAACTTCGCGGGCATAAATTCCTCCAGGTAGTTGCGGCGACTGGGTCAACAGAACTAAGAATCAAACATGAAAGCTGAATATTACTCAATTCTTTGAATTAAACAATTTTTTTGAAAAATTTGAGTGATGATCCACCAGCCATATGAAACATCGATGCCGACAAAGGTTAGAGGTCAAGTTTATGAAACAATTCCACGCGGGCTGAAGCATCAAAAAGAAATTAGGATCGTTAAATGCGTGATTTGGTTTTGTAGTACTTGTCGAACGCGTCGCGGATGATCTGGGTGCCGATGGAACCACCGCTGTCTCGGACCATGTTATAAACATTATTAATTGCGACCTTGTATGGCATACCTTGTCGCATGAGTAGATCGACGTTCTCAGCCAAGAGCCGGTCACGTTCAGCGTTCTCAACATTGGCTGAACGCCCTGAACTTGGCTTTCGTTTAGGCTCTAGGCGGTAGGGCAGGCGCCAAAGTTCGGGATCGAGACCAAGTTGTTCGATAGTTGCTTCGGCGTGAGGTTCGTCGAGCAGCATCAACGCCAACACGAGCCGCGCAGTGTCTCCCAGCAGGTGTCCATCGATGAGTAGCGCCGCCAGCGCCCGCGTATCGCCCTGCAACAACCATTCGTTAATGACCCGATCGCGGGCTGCCTCTATCAGCAGACCCTCGTCTCTCATTAACCGTGCGACGTGGCTGTTCCAAGGTGTGTCTGATTCACCATTTCGCATGGCATGTCTCCGCGGACGATGACCGCATATGGAAGACGCGGACGGCTTATGCGGAAACCGACCATTTCGGGTTGCGGTCCCTGTCCGCGTTCAGAAGATCTTGTGGCTTTCCTCACCCAATCGAAATCACATCAGGGAATCACTTCAGCGTCCGACTTGTCATTGTCATCGTACGAAGCCCTTGCGTTTTTTATTGGGCAAACTCATGCCACGACACGCAGATCGCCGGTACGTTTGATTAGGGGTCTCATGTTGGCACTTTTCGGAAATAGTACCTGCGGCCCGCACTGGCTTGTGTAAGAGAAGAAGCAACAGGATCAGGGCTAATCCCGTCGCAAGTAAATTATTCCACATTAAAATAAATAAGATTGCGCGATTGTGAAATGTGCGAAGCGGCGATTAGGTTGCGCTGATGTTCAAGCAGGTGGGCTCTAATTTCTGAACATCGCGCAACCGTTAGTATTGTGCGCATTGGCTCGAATTACAACTTCGATGACTGGGGCGAGACTTCGGTCAGCGCAAAATACTGAATGTTAAATCTCTTAAATAAAAACCCCAGCCTCAATGCCGAGGTTTTGTTGGACGATCCCACAATCCGCTGATTGCGGGTGTGTTTAGTCAAGAGAAATGGAGTTGGTGTGTGGTCGGCAACATTCGGAATGATCCGCTATCTACTGGCTAGTCCAGAGCATGCATTCCTTATTGCACATCAGTCTCCTCGGACAATCCCAGTGACGGCATTGTTGTTGTACCAGCGCGCCGCACCGCCGTGGAATGGCAGGATCGCGTTGCGTGTGAAGTTCGCTGGAATGGTCTCTGCCGCTGCAGGGTGAATCTGCATCATTTCGTCGTGATGATTGAAAACCACATTAAGGATTGCGTAAATGAGATCATCAGGCAGATCGGCGCGCGCAATGGCGAAATTATACACTCCCACAGTCTGATAGTGACGCCGGAGTGATGGGTAAGTGCCGGCCGCGATGAGCGACGATGCAAGCTCTGGGAGAGCCACACGCAACGCTACAATCTGGCTCGGCGTCAAAGTCAGATAGCGAATATTGCCTTTCTTCTCCAGCTCGGCGACCTCGGGGACCGGAACGCCCGCGACCACGACTAGCGCATCGAGCTTGCGCGCACTGAGCTGAATGGCCAGATCGGTATAAGTCCCCGTGGCGAAAGTCGCGGCGGTCTTGATCGCTTTGAATATGAGGGGCGTATAGATGCCACCTGTACCGTTCTGGGGGCCAATTCCGACCAGTTTGCCAGACAGATCGGCAAGCGATTGGATGCCAGAGTCGGACAGGACAATGAATTGGAACGGCGTATCGTACATGGGAAATAGGGCCCGCGCGCTGCGAAATTGTCGACCGCCCGTCCAGTCAGCAGTGCCGGTCCATCCTTGCTGAGCGATGCCAAGCGTAACGAACGCTAGCTGAATCTCGCCAGTTTCGAGGAGCTTGATGTTTTCCGCTGGCCCTTCGGTTTCACGCGTGAATACGGGAATGTCGAGCACGCGGGTCAGCAGTCGTGCAAGTCCCTGGCCATAGGCATTGTAAGTACCCCCAGGTGATGCTGTGCCGATCGTGAGCGTTTCGGGCCAATGGCTTTCACCCGATCGACTGACGTTCGGCAAGCCGAGAACCGCTATTAGGATCGTTGCTATCCGTAGCACTGCGCTCGTCATTGTCTGAACTCTTGGTGTGACCGAAGAAACTCATGACACGGGTTCAACGGCGGGGATTGCTAATCACATGGTGACGGGCGTCGCCGGCCCTGCCGAGTTGATCTCATCCTCCACCAGCACCTGCTCGGGTGTATCCGCTTCAGCGTATGTCTCATTGTTTAGATGCGCTCGCATCCTCTTGGTGTTGAGTGCACTTTCCCATTTTGAGACTACGACAGTCGCGACGCCATTGCCGATCAAGTTGGTGAGTGCGCGAGCTTCCGACATGAATCGGTCAACTCCCAAAATAAGCGCGATTGAGGCGACCGGAATTGTGCCGACCGAAGAAAGCGTTGCGGCAAGCACGATAAAGCCCGAGCCAGTCACGCCAGCAGCACCTTTTGAGGTCAAGAGCAGAATGCCGATAATACCTAACTGTTGAACGAGATTAAGCTCCGTGCCGGTCGCCTGTGCCAGGAAGAGGGCGGCCATGGTCAGATAGATGCATGTACCGTCGAGGTTGAACGAATACCCGGTCGGAATCACGAGACCGACCACGGATTTTTCGCAACCCAGGTTTTCCATCTTGGCGATCATGCGTGGCAGCACCGACTCGGACGAAGATGTGCCGAGCACAATCAATAGCTCCTCTTTAATATAGCGGATGAACTTGAAGATGTTGAAACCCGCTAGCCACGCAAAGAAGCCGAGCACAAAAATGACAAAGATGAGGCAGGTCACGTAGAAAGCTGCCATCAGCTGGGCGAGCGAAAACAGCGTCGCTACCCCATACTTGCCGATCGTAAAGGCCATGGCGCCGAATGCGCCGATCGGCGCCACCTTCATGATAATTCCAACTACACCAAAAAGTGCGTGCGAAGCTTGATCGATCACGCCAAGCAAAACCTTGCCACGCTCGCCGAGCGCCTGCAGACCGAAGGCAAACAAGATAGCGAAAAACAGTACTTGTAGGATTTCACCTTGCGCGAATGCCCCGACGACTGTGTTGGGGATGATATCCATCAGGAATTGAATCGTGCTCTGGTCCTTAGACTTTGCCACGAAGCCTTGGATCGCCTTGGTGTCGAGTGACTTGACATCGACATTCATGCCGACGCCGGGCTGCAAACTGTTCATGACGATGAGGCCAACAATCAAAGCGATCGTCGTTAGTAGCTCGAAGTAGACCAACGCCTTGAGACCGACACGGCCCACCTTTTTCATGTCTTGCATACTGGCAATGCCATGCACGACAGTGCAGAAGATGATGGGAGCAATGATCATCTTGATCATCTTGATGAAAACGTCACCGAAGGGCTTCATCTGTTCGCCAACTTGCGGGTAGAAGTGGCCGAGCGCGACGCCAAGGGCGATCGCCGTTAGCACCTGGAAATAGAGGTTCCTGTAAAACGGCCTGCTGTGCGATGCGGCTGCTGTGGTCGTTGCATGAGCCATGGCCATTTCCCCTATCCATGCCACCAACTTGCGTTATCTGGGATTCCCCGGATGAATTGCGAACTCAGGCGAATGGTAGGCATCTTGTGAATTGGTTGAAAGCCCAGATGCGAGGTGTGGACAGCGCAATATACTGATTGCTTCCACTTCCTCGAATATAAAACCCGGCCCTCGTCACGCGACAATTATCGCGCTGAATGGTTTGTGTTCACAAAGCCTATATTAAGCCCGGTTTGATTGCTGGCCAAAGTAATGTAATTGAACGATACTTCTCTGAAGGGAGACATTCAATGGCCGACGACCCTGATCAAGATCGTCTCGAAAAGTTTGAAATCACACCGGCACCAAGGGCGAGACCTATACATTACGGCTTAAGACAAAATCTGAAGAATTTGAGTGTGTAATTGATCGCCAAATTCGCCAAGAATTGGGGGATGAGATTTACGATAACCTCGATAAAGCAGAACAAAAAAAGTTTAATCCATAAAACTTTCAGTTTATTCTGCTTCTTCATGAGGAAGCGACTCTGATCGCGCGCAGATCGAGAGTGTTTTTAGTCGGGATTTCTGTTGGGTAACACGCCTCGGAAATTCCGCTTGTCGCCGGAGCGATATGGCCGATCTAGAGCGGGGTTCGATGTTTCTCGACATACGACCTTGAAAGGTGGGGCGCGGCTTAACGAGACGGTGAAAAAAAGATGAGACGCCAATTCTATTTAGAAGCACTGTCCCCTCGGGCCACGACAAAATCGTGTAGGCTTACGTGAAGGCGGGTCAGGGCGGGGTTGTCACAAAAAATAGCGGTATATATTTTTGACAGAGTATCCCGCAGCAAAATATGTTGCTCTTGCCGTACGAAACGCCGCCTCCAATCGTAGAGATATCTTCAGCCTTGCGTAAGGTTTGACCGAATGAATGAGATAATTGGGCTTGATGGCTACGAGGTGCGGGCACGACTGCTGCCTTCCATCGTGGCGGGTCTTCCTCTTCTAGTCGCTGTGCTGTTTTGCTTTCCAAGTCTTAGGGAGTTCGCTCCATCGGTGGCGCTGACAGCGCTACTGGTTGGCTGCGCTACCCTCCTTACCGAATTTACTCGCGGTCGTGGAAAAATATTCGACCGCCAGCTGCGCGAAAGAGCGTGCGGACCTCTCTTATTAACCTGGGCCGACGAAGAAATCGGGCCAGGCTTGAAAAGAGAAATCCGCGCGGCCTTGGCGAAATTGCTTCCAGATTTTCCTCTCTTGAATGCCCAAGAAGAGAAGCTCGAAGCCAACACTGCGCGGACTCTTTGTGCTGAAATCATTTCCGCTCTCGTGCCAAGTTTTCGTAATCGGCGTCGATATCCGTTGATCCACGCGGAACTCATCTCGCTCAGGTTCCGCAGAAATGTTTTGAGTTTGAGACCGTACGCGCTTGCGAGCTGTCGAATCGGGGCGTTGCTGGGGCTCATCTGCGCGATATTTTCACCGGAAGGAACCGCCCCAACAATTGTTGCGCTGTTGGCAGCATGCATCTGCACAGCCACAGCAATTCTATTTGAGGAAGTTATCACGTTTGATTGGGTTTGTGCCGCGGAGAAGGAGTACGTGAAGGAGTTGCTTCTAGCCGTTGCTAGCACGGCCCGCGCATCGTCTCACTCGAGCCGGCGGCGTGAATAGCGCTTCCTACCGAGTGTATCACGAGGGATAGAAGTCCGTTCATTGCACTTAGGAACAGGACGATCATTTAATTTCACGAATGCTTGTTTTACCGGCGATCTGGCTCAGAATTTGGTCTAACATTAGGTCAGTATCAATCGGTAGCGGCTGGTCAACGACATGTACGAATTTTTATCTACCGCCATAACGGCGCATGCTCGTTGGAAGGATGAACTCAAGAATGCAATAGATCATGGTCAATTGCCAGATCCGACCGCTGTTCGAGCCGATGATCGATGTGACCTCGGTAAGTGGATTTACAACGAGGGAAAGAATCTTCAGAATTTAAATGAATATCAAAACCTGAAATTGCAGCATGCCCAATTCCATCAAGTGGCTGCAAATGTTGTCGAAATGATTGCGAAGGGTGATAAAAAAAACGCTAAGACCGAGATCGAGTCAGGCGCATTTGCTGCAGCAACCGTGAAGGTCATAAATGCAATTTCGAAGCTGCGGCGGAAAATTGCTTAATATTGCTATAAGCGCGGAAACGAAATTCGTGAATCAATTACTGAGGTTGATCAGCAGATTACTGCATGTCAATAGAAGAACGACGCGGCACGCGCTACGGCCTAATCGCCTCCACTTCCTCAAATACAAAACCCCGGAGTCGCGCCGGGAGTTTTTGTTGGACGAACTGACGACACATAAATCGTGGATATGTTTAAGCGGTGCTGCGGGTGCACGAGGGAATTCGTTTCGATTACGGCAAAGGTGAAAGAGACATCGCTGGCATCTTTGTGTTGCTGATCATCGAAGCAATCATCTTTGCGCGATTTAGATTTGCTGCCGAACCAAAAAGTTGCTTCTATTGATTTTTTGCTTCTGCGATCCAACGGCGGATCACACCTATAATCCGCACCGCCGTGTGCGCGAAGCTCTTAGTTAACACCGAAGATCTCAGTGCGAAAATGGGCAAGATTGCGGACGAGTTACAGTCTGCGGTGGGTCTTGATGGAAATGTGTTGATCCCGCGTAAAAATAAAGCCGGAAAGATGACGCGAGTTATACCATAAACTCGACACGATCATCGCCAAACAAGAACTCATCAAATCAAATTTGGAAACGATCAATGGCGCACGAAAACGTCAGCGCAACGCTCGCTGCTTTGTCAGCAGCTACAGACAAGATTGAGAAGGACATGCGTCTCCTATTGAGGGCCGGGGGGCGCTTGAAAGTCAAACGTGAGGTAAAATGATCTGCAAAAAAATGCTTGTGATTGCCGCTATCGTCGCGACGATTTCTACTCCCTCTTACGCAATGAAACGCAGAGTAGTTTCGAGCGACAAGCAAACTCAAACACAACAAGCGTCATTTCCGTTCGGCTCATTCGCCGCATTCAGCCAAGCTAACAAGCCGAATTATTCTGGCGGGCGTGGTGGTAAGCCGCGCGCTTGGTGTGGTTGGTGGATGCGGCAGCAAGTCGGCTCTGATCCTGGCCCAGAATTCAATCTGGCAGCAAGCTGGCGTCGCTACGGCCGACCTTCAAGTCCGACGCCAGGCGCGATCGCGATCTGGCGCAACAATCATCACGTTGGCAAAGTCGTCTCCGTTAATGGCAGTGAGGTCTGCACGATCTCTGGAAACTCCGGTGCCGGTGGTGTCAATCAACGGTGTGAGCCGTTAAGCCACTTTGCGGCTTTCCGTACCTGATCTGCATATCCAAGAGCTACGCCCATGCGTTCGCATGTCTGGTCGCTTTCGCATGGGCGTTTTCGGCGTATTCGCCAGTTCCCGTTCACCGCAGCCAAGAGCATCATCAGTATTTCGACGGCCTAGGCCGATCGGACGGCGTAACCATGCGAAAAGTCGCGCGTCAGTCGCGAAGTCTGCATGGCCTACAAGGGGATTGATCTGTTCATGAAGTGATTGACTTCTGTGGAACGACAATTCGTCGAGCGTCAAAAACATACTTCAGGGAGGATCACTTCAATGGGGAAGATCATCTGAGTCCGCTGTCCGACTTATTAAGTCGCGACGTGTAGAAAATTCCTCACCATTCCGCGCTATTCCCAAGCAAAGTCTGATTTAGCGTTTGCCGGTCAGATCAGACGGCCCTTGGCTTTCCAGAAGCTCCAAAGGTCGTTATGATTTTGTTCATCTCGTGGTCATCTAGGGGAATATCGGCTAATGCGTTCTCAGTGACCCCACGAGATAGGGAGGAACCATGTCAAACAATTCCAAAATACTCGCGATACTGTCGCTGTCCCTCGCAATGTCCTCGGGTGTGCTGGCGCAGGAGACACTCAAGATCGGTGCGCCGCAACCGATGACGGGCCCCGACGCGCCGTTCGGCGACAAGTTCTTGAAGGCCTATTCAATGGCGGTTGATGAGATCAACGCCGCTGGTGGCGTCAATGGCCGCAAGATCGAGGTCATCATAGAAGACCACCAGGCTAAGAATCCGCTCGCGGCGACTGTCGCCGAGAAACTGATCACGCAGCAACAGGTTCTGGTGCTGACTGGCGGCCGGGCCTCGGGACAAGCGGTCGAGATTGCTTCGGTTGCCCAACGTCTAAAGACGCCCTACATGGTCGATCATCCTTCAGCGGACGTCATCACTGCCAAGGGCTTTGAGTGGGTCTTCCGCAATAACCCGACTGGCTCGATTTATCCGGAAGCCTTCAACAAATTCATCAGCGAAGTGCCGGGCGCAATGCCGAAATCGGCGGCCATCATTTACGACAACACCGTGTTCGGCAAGACCATCGCCAATTCGGTGATGAACTTCCTTAAGTCGAAGAACGTTCCGATCGTCAATGACGAGGCCTATCCAGTCAACTCGCTCGACTTCAAGCCGATCATGACCAAGGTCAAGGCATCAAACCCTGATTATGTGCTGCTGATCGCAGTGTCGACGACGGACGCTATACTGATGACCCGTCACGCCAAGGAAATTGGCGTGACGCCGCGCGCCTTCGTCGGTTACGGCGGCGGCTTCGGTGTGGTGGATTTCGCCAAACAGCTCGGCGGCCTCGCCGAGAATGTGTATTCGTCTGCGGCCTGGTCGGGAAATCCGAACAACGCGACAACGGCGGAGTTTTACAAAAAGTTCAAAGCCAAGTACGGCTTCCTGCCCAAAGAGCACGAGGTGGAGGGCTATTCGGCGATCTACATAATCGCCGATGCGCTGAAACGCGCAAAGCTCACTGGTAACGTGGAGACGGACCGCGACGCCGTGCGCCAGTCCTTGCTGCAAACTGACATGACGACAGTGTTCGGCAAGGTGAAGTTCGGCAATTGGGCGGGCCCGCTGGGCGATCAATACACTAACCAAAACATCTACTCGCGCGATCACTCCGTGCTTGCGCAGTGGAGAGGTGGCGAACTTCTCAACGTCTGGCCGAAGGCCAACGCGGAGACGGCCTACATCTTCCCCGAGACGTTTACGCGCTGACCAAAACGACAAATCCCCGCCCGTAACCCGGGCGGGGATTTTCCCCGGGTCCGAGATGGAAACCTTTGTCCAGAGCGTCGTCAGTGGCGTCCTGACGGGTTCGCTTTATGCGATGATCGCCGTCGGTTTGACGATCGTCTTCGGAGTCATGCGCATTATCAATCTCGCCCACGGCGAAATGGTGATGCTGGGCATGTTCGGCGCCTATTGGTCGTACACGCTGTTGGGGCTCGATCCGTTTCTGTCGGTCGTCATCTGGGCACCGCTGATGTTTGTCGGCGGCATGTTGATCCATCGCTATTTATTGAAAGACGTGATCCCCAAGGGTGAGCTCAACACCTTACTCTATACGGCAGGCCTGTCTTTGCTGATCGCCAATCTGGCACTGTTCTTTTGGAGCGGCGATTACCGCACGCTCAACCTCGCCTATGCCGTTATGCCAGCGCGTCCGTTTGGCATCGCGGTTCCGATCCCGCTGGCGATCGCCTTTGTCATGGCAATTGCACTCACCACTGCACTTTACCTGTTGTTGTCGCGCACTGATATCGGCCGAGCAATCCGGGCCACTGCACAAAATCCGGAATCCGCGGCGCTGATGGGCGTAAACGTCCAGCGCATCAACATGATCACCTTCGGGCTTGGAACTGCGCTCGCGGCCGCAGCCGGCGTGCTGTTGGTACCCTCGCTTTATCTTTATCCGACAGTCGGTGAGATCCTTATCGTCAAGTGCTTCGTCATCGTTGTGCTCGGCGGTCTCGGCTCGGTCCCCGGCGCCATTGCCGGCGGAATTCTCTTGGGATTGGTGGAGTCGCTCGGTGCCGTCTATGTATCAGTAGCCTATAAGGACACTATCGGCTTCGTTCTTTTCCTACTTGTGCTGCTCTTCCGGCCCGCCGGCCTGTTTGGAATCGGCCGGTCATGACGCGCCTGCTCGCCGCGGCCGGGATACTTTTGCTGATCGTGGCCCCGCTGCTCACCAGCAATCCATTCTTTCAGCATCTTATGATCATGGTGTTGTTCTGGACGCTGCTTGGTGCCTCGTGGAATTTACTCGGTGGATTTGCTGGTCAGGTTTCATTCGGACACGCCACCTTTCTCGGTATCGGCGCCTATGTGACGATGCTGTTCTATCTCGGCCTCGGCCTCTCGCCCTTTCTCGGCATGCTGGCCGGCGGTATCATCGGCGCGTTGTTTGCGCTGCCTATCGGCCTGATCTGCTTTCGTCTACGCGGACCCTATTTTTCCCTGGCGACGCTCGCCGTTGCCGAGATCGTCCGGCTGGTTGCGCTCAACTGGGAGCAGCTGACAGCCGGCCCGATGGGGCTGCTCATCACCACCCTGCCGCCGATGTCGTTTGCTGGCATGGCCATCGACTGGGAGAGCAAGATTCCCTTCTATTACCTGGCGGTTGCGCTTGCGTTGTTCGCAATGGGACTCACCTACGTGGTTTCCCGTTCACGCCTCGGCGCCTATTTGACAGCGGTGCGGGAGGATATGGATAGTGCCGAGGCTGTCGGCATTGATACCGTACGGGAGCGCGTGGTGGCGCTGGTGCTCTCTGCCTTCGTCGTTGGACTCGCCGGCGGTTTCTATTCGCTCTATTTCCGCTATATCGATCCCGACGCAGTCTTTGCCATTTCGCTTTCGGTGGAGATGGTGTTCATCGCCGTCGTCGGCGGACTTGCAACCACCGCCGGGCCGATCGTTGGCGCCGTGGTCCTCGTGGGCATCAGTGAAATCTTCCGCGAGCGCTTCCAGGCCGGCCACCTCATCTTCTATGGGCTCTTTATGATGCTGGTTATTCGCTATTTGCCAGAAGGCATTTGGGGTCGGCTACGACTGTTGCTCGGACGGCATGGCTAACGTGATGGCATTGCTCGCGGTCTCCGGATTGAGCAAAGATTTTGGCGGCCTGCGAGCCGTCTCCGAGCTGTCGTTCGAGTTGCAGCATGGTGAAATCCTCGGGCTCATCGGTCCGAATGGCGCTGGCAAGACGACCGCCTTCAACCTGATCACCGGTTTTACTGCGCCAAGTGCGGGACAGGTGCTGTTCCAAGGCGAAAGCCTGATCGGCCTTAAACCGCACGCAGTGGTCAAGAAAGGCATTGCGCGAACGTTTCAGATTGTGAAGCCGTTCAGAAATTTGCCGGTGCTGGAAAACGTGACCCTTGCCGCGTTCCTGCATGAGTTCGAGCCGCCGCAAGGCGGAAGCTAAGGCAAAGATGATACTCGATCGCATTCAGCTTGCCGGCAAAAGCGCGACCAGCGCCGCCGATCTGACGCTCTCCGAACAGAAACGCCTTGAAATCGCACGCGCGCTCGCCACCGATCCCAAGATTCTATTCCTGGATGAACCGATGAGCGGACTTAATCCAACCGAGGTGGAATCCGGCTGTGAATTGGTGCAACGAATCCGGCAAGACGGGATCACGGTGATCCTTGTCGAGCATCACATGAAGGCCATCATGAAGATTTCCGATCGGATCATCGTTCTGCACCATGGTGTAAAGATCGCGGATGGCACGCCGCAGGAAGTGGTGCAGAATAGCAATGTAATCACCGCCTATCTTGGCGCGCGAGCTGCTTGATGCTGAAAGTTAACCGTCTGCAGGCGTCCTACGGGAAAGTGCAAACCTTATGGGAGATTGCATTTGAAGTGTTGGAGGGAGCGATCGTCGCCCTGATCGGTGCCAACGGTGCGGGCAAGACGACCACGCTAAAGGTTCTCTCCGGCCTGCTCAAAGCGCAGGCCGGCAGCATCGTGTTCAATGGAGAACGCATCGATGGCTGTTCGCCGGCGGAGATCGTGCGTCGCGGCATCATTCACGTCCCGGAAGCGCGCGCCTTGTTTCCCGACATGACTGTCCTCGACAATTTGTTGATGGGGGCGTACGCCACACCGACAGCTGGGCGCCGGGGCCGCCTAGATAAGGTCTTCACCATTTTTCCGCGCATCAAAGAACGCCAGCAGCAGATGGCGGGAACGCTCTCTGGCGGCGAGCAACAGATGGTGGCGATCGGACGCGGGCTGATGGCCGATCCAAAACTCCTGATGCTCGACGAACCTTCGCTGGGCTTGGCCCCACTCATGGTCGAAGAGGTGTTCCGCGTGGTGAAGGAGATCAATGCCTTGGGCGTGACCGTGCTCCTAGTCGAGCAGAATACCCAGCACGCGCTCACGCTTTCTAGCCGCGGCTATGTGCTCGAAGCCGGCCGCATCGTTCTCTCCGGCAGTGGGCAGCAATTGCTCGCCAACACCGACGTGCGCAAGGCCTATCTCGGTCTTTGAGCGGCTGACCTGGCCCATTTTTTGGCTCGAATTTATCGAACAACCTCAGTGAGGTGTTTTTTTTGTTTAGTTTGTTGTCTAGAAACCGTCTTTCGTGTCAACCATAAAGATGTCGACTAAACAAACTCCCGATCCATGCAATATTGTTTTTGAGTTAAGGAGAGAATTGCTTACTAAACGGACTTTGACCCGGTCAATCTAGGTTTGAATCTTAGTCTCCATCGCTATGCAAGAAACTGAAATTCAGTACAGACGACTTTCATGAGACCCAAATCGATTCAATTGGCGGAATCGGGCGGACCCGTATCAGTGGGCAGTTGGGTCTATCTCAGACGCAGCAAACACTCGGATAACCCTTTCGTGATGCTTGCTAAACACGGGGTCATCCTGCTCGGCGAGTCCCACAATGAGGCGGAGCACCATCGATGGCAGCTCCACACGATCGCCGCGCTGTTTAGTCGCCGACGCGACATAATCCTTGGCTTCGAGATGTTCCCGCGGCGCGTTCAGCCGGTTCTTGACCGCTGGTCTAAAGGCGAACTGAACGAGACCGCCTTTCTGAACGAGGTCGATTGGCCGCGGATCTGGGGTATCGATGCTGAACTCTACCTGCCGCTGTTTCATTTCGCACGCATGAATCGTATGTCGATGATTGCGCTCAATGTCGATCGGGAGACGAACCGACGGGTAGCGGCACAAGGGTTCGCCGCTGTCTTAAGCACCGAACGGGAGAACGTTGGTGATCCGGCGCCTGCATCTTCATCTTATCGCGAACGCCTGTTCAATTGGTTCAAGCAGCATCCTGGCGGTGGTACGGACGCCGGCGTGGATTCAGCTCGGTTTGAGCGTTTCGTTCGCGCTCAGCTATTCTGGGACCGCGCAATGGCCGAGGCGATCACCAGCACCCGCTGCGGCGGGCAGCGGCCGATGGTCGTCGGCATCATGGGCAGCGGACATATTGAATACGGCGACGGTGTTCCACATCAGCTTGCCGCTCTAAGGGTGGATGACGTTGCTACTGCGCTGCCTTGGCGAGCAAATGCCGACTACCCACTTAGTGATCCACCAATTGCAGATATTCTTTTCGGTGTGGCTGTGTCTACAGAGAATTAGATTCGAGAAAGGGCATAACTCATTGATCGCGGACCAGCGTGTAGACAGATTTGTCCGGATGAAGAGCCTACATTCTGCTGTCCGTAATTCGTTTGAACCGAAACATTATCGCGGGAGAAAGTGTTACCCGAACAGGATCGGAAGCTCCCGTGGTCCACGTACGGTGCCATCGGACCATTTCACGCGCGACGACGGGTCAAGGCGAAATTCGGGAATTCGCTTGAGCCATTCCTCGACCGCGACTTTCATCTCCATACGCGCCAAATTAGAGCCGACACAGCGATGAATACCGAGGCCAAACGCAGCGTGTCGATTATTTTTACGGTCTATGACGACCTTATCGGCCGCGGAAAACATTATAGGGTCGCGATTGGCCGCCGGAAACGACAATAGCACCATGTTGCCGGGCTTGATTGAGATGCCGCATACGGCGGTCTCTTTCACCACTTCACGGGCCATGGTTACAGGCGCATATGCACGCAGGAATTCTTCGATTGCGGTCGGCATCATGTCGGGTTCGGCGATGAGCCTTCTGCAGTCCAATGGCGTTTTTGCCAGATGCCAAAGACTTGCTCCGATTGCGCTCCAAGTTGTGTCGATGCCGGCAATCAGCAGAAGCCGCAATGTGCCCAAGACATGTTCAACTGAGAGCGGTCTACCGTCATGCCGCGCCTGCATCAGCAAGCTAATCAGGTCGTCGGTGGGATGTTTTTTGCGCAGTTCAATTTGGCCAGCAAAATACTCAGACATCTCGCCGACCGCCTTCATCAGTGCTGTATTGTCCGTGATTCCGAGCTCCAGAATTTCATGAATCCATTTGATAAAGTGGTCGCTGTCCTTTTCGGGAATACCGAGCATGAGGGCGATGACGCGGACCGGGATATGCTTGGAATACTGCACCGCCGCGTCACAACGCTTGTCCCCAATGAACCGATCGATCAATTCGTTGCAAACGCCGCGCGTTTTCGACTCCAGCTTCCTAACTGCTGCCGGTGTGAAATACGGCAAAAGAAGTTGTTTCGCAGGCTTGTGATGGGGCGGATCCGACGTGATCGGTGGTGACGGAATGGGCGGCTCTGGCCGTACATTTCGCACTACCACGCGGCGGGACGAAAAGTGTTCAGTATCGTAGGCAATGGCCCTGACGGCTTCATAGGTGGTTGGTAGATAGACCCCCAGGAATCGTTCGCTGTGTGCAACTGGACACTTTTGCCGCAAGTCGTCCCAGATCGGGTAGGGGTTTTCAGTCCAACGTGGATCGGTGTGGTCGAAGTCGGTTATCCAGTCGGTAACGGACAGACGCTGACTCATTGGCTGGCTCCCCCTTAATCCTCGATAATATCGATCGCTAATTCCGGGCAATTGGCTTTCGCAAGCCAGGCCTTCTCCTCCATGGCAGCCGGTACTGTGCCATCACCGAGTTCATGGGAGTTTCCGAGTTGATCGAGCTCGAACAGTTCTGGCGCAATCTGATAGCATCGATTGTGTCCCTGGCATTTGTTCTGATCAACTCGGACCTTGAGTTTCCTAGTTGACGTCATCAGGCATTCCTCCGTGCATGACGGCCTGTGCGCATAAATCGTGGGTTTCCAGAATGCGGCAAGTCTCACGCCTTATTTCACCGGTCTTCTTTCTTTACCATCGTCAATCTAGACTTACTTTGCTGTTCATAGCGATTCAAATTTCCTGTTTCTATGATTACATTTCCTGCTCGTACGGAAAACTTTCCTGCACTATTACACAGAGAATTTTCCTTCTGGACGAGTAAAACGGCCGAACTTGCAAAAACCTCTGCAAATTTCCCTGTTAGTGCGAAATCTGCTGCAGGGAATGATTAGGCCTGTACTGCAAGCGCAAGCTTCATGATCTCGCGAAGCTTTCCGCGACCACTGGGGTGCACCAGGATGCTGTCGACAAGCGATTCAGCGTCCGTCAAAGTCGGGACCGACAAGAGGTCGAACCCATGCACAATCTTTGTTTAAATATTACGGGCAGCGAACATACCGGCGATGGCCGGAGCGGGTGCGATAATAGCAATGTCCCGGATAAGTCGCGTCAGCAATAATCGCACCTACTCCTGCGCCAATGACGCCGCCCACAACAGCAGCACCTGCAGATCGGCCGGCCAAACCTCCAATTACGGCACCGGTTCCGCCTCCGATCAATGCGCCTCCAAGGACGCGATCCTGCCGTGCCGACCCGCATCCCGCGAGGGTCAACGCCGTCACGGCAACACAAAGTATCTTTCGCATTTGGTTTCTCCCGCTCATGGATTTCTTGTATCGGCAGGATAGAGATAATTACTTCGGCATGGATAGATTAAGGCACGAGCGTTTGCCGCTGTTGGCGCTCACGAGAAATAAACGCCTCCATGGATTCGTAACCAGTCGTCGCTAGTTAGCCAAAGTTCCCGTCCTACTGGTGATTACAGAGGCAGTTAGTCAAATCGCTATGTCACTGACTTTATATATACATATAAAGCTTCAGGCTCCGATCCCGTCGATTTGGATTCGAACCGTCCCTATGTCAAGCAGTCCCGGTGCCAGCGAATAGGCACCGCTTAGATTCTGAAATCTTCTGATGTTAATTCGATCGGCGAGTCGGTATTTTTGTCGTGCTAGTCTCCCGGTCAGCCAATTAGTCTGACGATTATCGAGACGCTGGTTGGGTGCCTAAGCTGCAATAATGTGAGTGTTCGCAGAGTGAAAAATTGCGGAACATCTTACCTGTTCACAGACCGAATCAATCACTGGTGGCGGTCTTCGGATTTAACGAACTGTCGCACGAGCGGCTGGAGAATTTGCGGCAGCAAATATATCGGGAAATAAATAAGCGCAAAATAGAGCCAAACAAGCATATCTTGGACTCTCAATAAGGATTGCGCAACACGGTGCCAACAAGGGTATTGTCCCATGCCGACCATTGATCTCAATTCCGATCTCGCCGAAGGCTATGGCTCCTATTGTTGCGGCGACGACGATGCGATGCTGGCAATCGTCACGTCCGCGAACGTCGCCTGCGGGTTTCACGCCGGCGATCCGGAGATTATGGCGCGCACATTCAAGATAGCGAAGGCTAAAGGCGTTGCCGTGGGCGCGCATCCCGGTTTCCCCGACTTGTGGGGTTTCGGCCGTCGTCGCATCCCATTCACTGTCGGAGAAATCGAGCGCCTAGTTGCCTATCAACTCGGCGCGGCGCAGGCGCTCGCGGTCTATGCGGGTCATCGCATAACCTATGTGAAGACCCATGGCGCACTCGGCAACATTGCTGAGGTCGACCGGTCCGTTGCCGATGCGTACGTACGGGCGGTCAAGGCAGTCGATAGTTCGCTGAGCATCATGGCGATCGCGCTGAGCGAACAGGTGAAAGCCGCTGAAGCCGCGGGCCTTCGGCCGATCCCAGAGATCTTTGCGGATCGCGGCTATACGGACAAAGGAACGTTGGTGGCACGCGGGCAACCCGGCGCAATGATCGAGGACCCAGAACAGGCGGCAGAGCGCGTGCTAAAGATGGTCGAGAGCGGAGCCGTCATCACCAATGGCGGGACGAAACTCAAGACCGATATCAAGTCAGTGTGCGTGCACGGAGATTCCTCCTATGCGGTGGAATCAGCCCGCCGCGTGCGCGCACGGCTCGAGACGGCCGGTATAACCGTCGCGCCGTTTTCTTCCCTGTGAGGCCGCGCCACCAATGAGTTCGACACCTCCTCGTTTTCTTGATGCCGGTGAAGCAGCAATCGTAGTCGAGTTCGGCGCAACGGTCCACGCCGCCACAAACGCGCGTGTGCTGGCACTTGATGCAGCGCTGGTGTCAATGGCTTTGCCTGGCATCCGCGAGACAGTACCTACGTATCGATCGCTGATGATTCATTACGATCCGCTTATTATTGATCGCCAAGATGTCATCGAGACGGTGCGAACAGTCGAAGAAAATCCCAATATTTCTTTCGAACCGGAAAACCGTTGGATCATTCCATGTTGTTATGACCCGCCATTCGGCGAAGAGATCGACCAAATTGCTGACATGGCAGGAATGACGCGAGAGCGTGTGATAGCGCTTCATTCCGAGGCGACCTACCGCGTTTACATGTATGGATTTGCGCCGGGCTTTTGCTATCTCGGCGGACTCCCGAAAGAACTGGCGATCTCTCGGCGGCCCACGCCACGTTCGCCCCATCCACCGAACACCATCTTGTTAGGCGGTGGAATGACCCTGATCTCGACCATTTCCATGCCGACGGGATGGTGGTTAGTCGGCCGCACCCCAGAGCGAATGTTTTCACTTTCACGCGAACCGAATTTCCTCGTGAAAGTCGGAGACGCGTTAAGGTTTAAACCGATTGATGCAAAGACGTTCGAGGCGCTCGACGCGCGCTCTGTTGCAGGTGACATCGTTGCCAAGCGGGAACGATCACGATGAGCGCCGCGTTGGTCATTCATAATGCTGGTCCTGGTGTCACTCTACAGGATGCTGGTCGACATGGTTATCTGCGCTTTGGAGTTTCGGAAGCGGGACCGATGGACCCGTTGTCCTTTTCTACCGCCAACTTGGCTGCGGGGAACATTGCCAGCGCCACCGCGATCGAGATTTCGCTTGGTGGGTTGGACATAACCGCCGAGGGCGGAATCATTCCTGTTGCGATCGCAGGAGGAAATTTCAACGTGAGCCTAGACGGTAACAAGCTTCCGCACATGGTGCGTCTAGATCTCAAACCAGGTGCGAGGCTGAGCATCCGCCCCGGCCCATTTGGCATGTGGACCTATCTGGCGATTGGGGGCCGTATTGATATTCCCTCTGTTCTCAATTCGAACGCGACCCATACTCGTTCGGGCTTGGGTGGTTTGACCGGCCGCGGTCTCGTAGCGGGAGATCGAATTCCCATTAGTGCACCGCGAAATGCAGAGCCAGGTATTTTTACCATCCTGGCCCCATGGTTGGAACGGCCGAGTGATATAATTCGCGTAATGCTCGGGCCGCAGGAAGATTATTTCGACCCCGATCAGATCTCCGCGTTCCTTCAATGTCCATGGACCGTATCCGTTCGCAGCGACCGCATGGGTTACGCTCTCGAGGGTCCGAAACTTTCGCATGCCAAGGGATTTAATATTGTCTCCGACGGAATTGCCATGGGCGCGATCCAGATTCCTGGCGACGGGCGGCCGGTCGTGCTGATGGCTGATCGGCAGCCGACCGGCGGGTATCCAAAAATCGCGAACGTGATTGGATCAGATCTTGGCCGCCTCGCTCAACTCAGGCCCGGTTCGCGTTTTCGGTTCGCTGCCGTTTCATTTGAGGAAGCAATCGAGGCAAGAAAAGCGGAGCAGGCGGCTCTTGCAAGTTCGATTGTTCTAGAACCGCTCACGCGCGAATCGTTCAGTGCCGAATTTCTCTTGGCCCTTAACCTCGTCGATGGTGTCACGGCGGGAGCTGATGAGGTTTCGCCGTGATTTCGGGAGTAACGCTCGATAACGAGAGCCGGATCAGCCGGGCTATCTGGCAGTTCGCACGAACCACAATTAATGATGGTTGGTCGTATTGACCTGGATCAATGTTTCTGGTTGCTGCAATATATGAACTGTTTTCTGTACTGAGGGGCGAGCTTTATGATTGATGGTGTATTGTTTCCGCGCGTCACCTCCGACGAACCTATCCCTTTATCTCAGCAAGCTAGTCACAACGAGCCTCCGTCTTATCTCACCATGCATTACTGGTGGGCCTATATTCATCCGTGGGCCGTGAAGCTATTCGAGCGGCAATGGCTTGTGAATCTCATACTGTGGGGTAACTACAACCAACTGCGAAACGCCGCACTGGCGGAATTTGGGAACACGCTTGATGGGACCACATTGCAGGTCGCCTGTGTTTATGGAGATCTGACCAGCCACCTGTGCCGAAAGGCCGTGGCAGGTACCGGCAAGATCGACGTTGTGGACATATTGCCGATCCAGCTGAGAAATTTGAAAAAGAAGTTACCAGTAAATGCGCCGGTGCGATTGCTAGCCATGGATTCGAGCGGGCTTCGGCTTCCGGACGCGAGCTACGATCAAGCGTTGGCTTTCTTTCTGTTGCACGAGCAGCCAGAACAATACCGCGAGCGAACGCTGAGCGAAATTTTCCGGGTGGTCAAACCGGGAGGCAAGATCGTCATCGTTGATTACGGCAGACCGCGATGGTGGCACCCGCTGCGCTATTTGTGGGGTCCGGTGCTCGCCTATCTGGAACCGTTTGCCCTCGACCTATGGCGCAGGGAGATTGCCTGCTGGCTGCCACTGGGGTGCACATCGCCAATGCATAAAAAATCGTTCTTCGGCGGCTTTTATCAGAAAGTTGTGATCACGCGGTGAATGGCGCCGCATAAGGGCTGCTGGAATGTCAATGCACCGAAGTTCTCGAGTCATCCCGCTTACTCAAGCGCCAGCCGCACGGAGCGAACGCGGAATTACAGAGCCGTGAACGTCCTTGTCGCCGACATCGTCATTGTCGGGGCAGGCGGCGCCGGCCTCAGGGCCGCGATTGCCGCTGCGGAAGCGGATCCGACGCTGAACATTGTGCTGGTGTCCAAGGTGTATCCCATGCGCAGCCACACGGTGGCGGCGGAAGGAGGATCGGCCGGCGTAGTGCAGGGTCACGACAGCCTGGAGCATCATTTCAATGACACCGTGACCGGAGGCGATTGGCTCTGCGATCAGGACGTCGTTCAATATTTCGTCGCCCATTGCGCCGAGGAAATGGTTCGCCTCGAGCATTGGGGTTGCCCATGGAGCCGTCTGCCCGACGGCCATATCAACGTCCGCGCATTCGGGGGCATGAAAATCGAGCGCACATGGTTTGCCGCCGACAAGACCGGCTTTCACATCCTGCACACCTTGTTCCAGACGTCGATCAAATACCAAAATATCAAACGGCTGGATGAGCATTTTTGCACTGAGCTGATCGTCGAAGACGGTCGCTGTCATGGCGTCGTCACGATCGACATCGCCTCGGGCGATTTCACATTCGTGGCCGCCAAAGCAGTCATCATCGCGACCGGAGGAGCCGGGCGCGTCTTCCAACAGAACACTAACGGCGGCATCGTCACCGGTGACGGCATGGCGATGGCCTATCGCCACGGCGTGGCGCTGCGCGATATGGAATTCATGCAATACCATCCAACCTGCATGCCGGGCAGTGGACTTTTGTTCACCGAAGCTTGCCGAGGCGAAGGCGGTATCCTCACCAACAAGGACGGCTATCGCTATCTTCAGGATTACGGTCTCGGCCCCCCCGACCCGTGGCCGCGCAATAAAGCCATGGAACTTGGCCCGCGCGACCGGCTGAGTCAGGCTTTTTGGCACGAAGAACGCAAGGGACGGACCATTGCCACGCGATTTGGCGCTGCGGTTCATCTCGATTTGCGGCACCTGGGTGCAAAAAAGCTGCACGAACGGCTCCCGCAGATCTGCGAACTCGCCGAATCCTTTCTCGGGATCGATCCGGCCGAAAAGCCAATTCCGGTGCGACCGGTGGTCCATTACACCATGGGCGGCATCCTCGTGAACGGCGAAACTGCGTCCGCGCTGACCGGGCTTTATGCGGTCGGCGAGTGCTCTAGCATCGGTATTCACGGTGCCAACCGGCTCGGCTCCAACTCCCTCGCTGAGCTTTCTGTTTTCGGCAAGGTAGCCGGCGAGGCTGCGGCGCATTGCGCCCGATCGCTATCGTCGGGCCCAATTGCCACGCTGGAAAAACAGGCCGACAACGCGCGCCGCCGCGCCATCGATCTCATCCAGTCCGAAGGAGGCGGCGAGCGGTTGGCCGTCCTGCGCGACGCCATGGCCGAGAGCATGGATAAGGGTTGCGGCATCTACCGGCTCGGCCCTCAAATACAGGAAACCTGCGATAAGCTTGCCGAGCTTAAGGAGCGCTTTCGACGGCTCCGGCTCGACGACACCTCGCGCGCCTGGAATACCGAGTGGCTTGGAGCGATCGAACTTGGCTATCAGCTCGATGTGGCGCAGGCCATTGCTCATTCGGCGCTCAACCGCAAGGAATCGCGCGGCGCTCACTCACGCCTCGACGGATTCGAGCAACGCGACGACGCCAATTTTCTCAAGCACACGCTCGCCAACTATCGTGCCGACGGGCCGCCGGTGATCACTTACAGCCCGGTGAACATCACCAAGTCGCCGCCGGGAAAACGAGCCTATGGCGCCGAAGGCGAGCGTGTCGATCAGCATCGAAAGGAACAAAGCCATGATGGCCGCTGAATTGACCGCGGAGCGGCGTGTCACCATCGAGGTTCTGCGTTATCGGCCGGAGCAAGACGCGGTGCCGATCGTCCAAACCTACGAAATCCCGTGCACCGAGGACATGTCGGTCCTTCAAGCGCTGCAGTACATCAAGGATTATGTCGACGGAACGTTGTCCTTCCGCTGGTCGTGTCGGATGGCGATCTGCGGCAGCTGCGGAATGATGATTGATGGCAAGCCACAGCTCGCTTGTCAGACCATCCTGCGCGCCGGCGATGCTAGGCCATTGCGCATCGAACCGCTCAAACACTTTCCGATCGAGCGCGACCTTGTGGTGACGGTATCCGACTTCGTCAGCAAAATCGAAAGCATCTATCCTTTCATCATTCCGAAAACTCCGCGCACACCGGCGGAAGGAGAATATCTGCAGACGCCGGCCGAATTGGCGCGGTTCGAGAATTTCAGCGATTGTATCAATTGTATGCTGTGCTACGCAGCTTGCCCGCAATTCGGGGAAAACCCGGATTTCCTGGGCCCCGGGGTGTTTGCGCTATTGCAGCGCTACAACGGCGATTCCCGCGATGCCGGTCGGGATAAGCGCATGGCGCTTGTGCATACCGAGAACGGCGCCTGGACCTGTACGGCGGTCGGCTATTGCTCAGATGTGTGCCCGAAACACGTCGATCCAGCCAATGCGGTCAACCAGAACAAGACCAACAGCGCTTTGGACTTCTTCTTCAGGTTCCTGCCGCGACGCGATCGATCCGAGCGAGGTGCGTGATGCGCCGTCCCTATCTGCGTGCGATCGATTCGCTTTGGTGGGCCAAGCCGCCCTATCTCGCCTATACACTGCGCGAAGCGGCCGGCATCGCCATCGCCGCCTACGCCGTCGTTCTGTTGGCCGGCGTGATCTGTCTCGCTCTAGGCGAGAACGCCTACAATGCCTGGCTTGGATTTCTGGCCAGCCGATGGTCGCTTGCCCTGCATGCGATCTTCCTGATCGCCATGTTGTTCCATGTTTGGACCTGGTTTGCGATCATGCCAAAGACCATGCCACGCCTCGTTATCGGCGGCCGCTATGTGGAACCTCGGTTCATCACTGCGGCTGGAATCACCGTTGCTGCGCTGGCCTCATTTGTCCTGCTTACGATTACACTGTGGGTTCGACCATGAAGCGCTCCGTCGCCCCGGTATTCTGGCTCATGTTCGGCGCCGGCGGCGTCATTGCCGCGCTGTTTGGGCCGGCTCTGGTTATCATAACCGGGCTCATGGTCCCGACCGGCGTCGCTATTAACCCCGCCGTCATGGACTATGTTCACACCATCGCCTTCGCTCGACATCCGCTCGGCAAGTTCGTGCTTCTGGCGGTTATATCGCTGTTTGCATGGCATGGCGCAGAGCGTATCTATCTCACACTCAAGGATATGCATCTCGGGCCAAAACTTACGCTCGCGTGGCTGAGTTACGGGACGGCCGGCGCAGTCACCCTGGCGACCGCTGCTGCGCTGCTGGCAATCGGATTTTGATCGCTTCCATTTGCTGCAAATGCATAGCTCAGGCGCGATGCGGGGGTTTCTGTTACGAACTCACGACACGCAACGGGCGGGCCGCTAGTTAGATGCGCAAAGAAAAAAGGCCGTCTATTAAAGCGGCCAAATGTTTTGGATCATTACGTTACGACGCATGCGTCACTAAGAGCCATAGGGTGATTATCGTTAGCCCTACTAGCGCCACTGTCAGCCACACCGCGTGCCGCGTCGAAGGATCGGCCAGTGGGTGATGATGAGGATCAGCACGTATTGCCATTGGACACCTCCAAATCCGATTTTGATAAAACTTTAGTTGAATACCTGGCGTGTCAGTTTGATCTAAATCAAGGCCAAGGCTAGCGGAATTTGAGAATTAAAAATTTCTGGCATGAATTCAGATGCCATTAGGCCTCTCAAACCATGGCATCGGAGATTCCAGAGACCCCGGCAGATGAGGTCGGGGTTTTTTTTATGCATGAACTCACGACACGAAGATCGTGGGTCTGTTTGTCGGACACTATTCTCGGGCGACGCCGCGCATGTGACGACGTGCGAAATTTTGAATACCCTTACCCCTCCACGCTGCCGGCTTCGTCGTAAATAGGTCGTCGAGCGTATACGCGTTCGGACAGTAGTCCCGATAATGCTCGGCAGCAGTTCCCGCCGCGAGGTCATGTTCACACTGTCCCTTGTGCCCACAGCTAATACATAGTCGCTGCAGATCACGCATTATTATCGGATCGTCAGACGCAAGACGTTTTGGATCAACACCGAGCGCGACTAACAGTTTTTGCAAGGAATTGGCAGCCTCTGGTCCTTTACTGGCGAGGTTCGCAAGTTCGCTAGCACTTACTCCCAAATCACGTGCGATATTTGCAACTTCCTCCGGGCCACAATTCATCAACTCATCACGGATGCCGAGAGCATAACGATACTTTCTTACCCATTGCGCGATGTTATTCAGAATTGTTTCAAGACCTGAATAACTTGCATTGTTGGTGGGCTGGCTGCTCATGACATTCTCCTCTATCGCTTCCTAAGACTTTCACGCCAATTGAGCAACATTGCTGTGCGCCGATTTGGTTTGGTCATTCCGCTGTGGTGGGTATCTACACACCCATGGCGGCGGGAGTTCGCTTCAGGCAGGAAACGGACGTTACGAAATATTTCTCCTAATTCCGTTTGTATCCTATTCCGAATCTCAATAATCGAAGCTCAATGGTGAGGCGCAGCAACGCGCACCGTAGATCAAATTCGCAGATTACTATTGCGCTACCCTCCGACCGACAATCGGGTCGCAACGAATGCTTGGTTGCGCCTCGAGAGATGCCGGCATGTCGTTTGATCGAGCACAGGATACGTGTCAGCATCACGCTGACCGCGGGCGGCGTCTACACATAGATGGCCGACGGGAAATTTGCTGTCAGGTTGCTAGCGTGGTCGCGATACGGATGCGGGATTTTGAAATGTGCAGCCTTTAAAAAGTGAGGGTCCGTCCATGAGCAAAGCCCAAATAGTCGCGCCTGATAACCAGTTCGTCGATTTCTGGAACGAAGTTCTCGTTCCTAAATTCACGAAATACCGCCACATCCTGGTCGGCGGCTTGACGCTTCATAGTGCCAGAATTTTTCCCTCGTTGGAGCTGAAGAGGGGGGACAAGGTCGTTGATGCCGGATGCGGCTGGGGCGACACTGCGATCGAAATTGCCCGTATTGTCGGTCCAACCGGTTCCGTGCTTGGAATCGATTGCTGCGATGCTTTCCTGGAATCTGGACGGCAGGATGCCAAAGCGGCCGGCATCAAAAACATCATGTTCGTGGAAGCGGATGTTCAGACCTATCCGTTCGACCCGATCTACGACTTCTGCTTTTCGCGCTTTGGCACGCAATTCTTCGAGAATCCGGTGGCAGGCTTGCGGAACATGCGCACGAGCCTCAAGCCGGGCGGCATCATGACGATGATTGTCTGGCGCACTATCGATGACAATCCCTGGCTCGGGCTGTCGAAACAGGCCGTGATGCGATTTCTGCCGCCGCCGGGCGAAAACGCGGCGAGCTGCGGCCCGGGTCCGTTTTCGATGGCCGATACCGGCGTGGTCACCAAACAGCTCGAGATAGCCGGCTATACCAACATCGAGTTCGAGCGCATTGATGCGCGCGTAATGATCGGTAAGGACCTCGATGACGCAGTCGCCTTTCAGCTTGCGCTCGGTCCGGCTGGCGAGATCTACCGGGAGGCCGGCGAGGAAGCCGAACGTCGCCATGACGATATCGCCGCGGCGATCAAGTCGGAGCTTGCCAAATATGAGACCCCGAACGGGATCATGATGGACTCGAGTTCCTGGAAGATTACCGCCCGCAACCCGCGCTGATCAAAGGTGCTTCCGCTCTTGATGCCCAACAGACGTTCAGAAATGTTGCTCATATTTTCGCATTTGACCCACGACGCACCTATGGGCCGGTCAGCCACCGGTATCTGAGTTGTTAATATCGCCTCTAATAAAGAGCATGTTGAAAAATGATGCTGTTAACATACCCACCGAGCCCATTCTTCCATAATTAGACAAAGCTAGACACTCAGCATCCGTTGGCACGCACCTATAAAGGAAGAGTGCGGGTTCGCTTAATTCTGCCGCACCATAACCGAGGTGCCGACTGGCACACGATTATAGAGATCTATTATGTCTTGATTGAATAGACGGATGCAACCGCTCGATGCCGCGGTGCCGATGCTGGCCGGCTCATTGGTGCCGTGCACGCGAAAATAAGTGTCCTGATTGCCGCGATAGAGATAAAGCGCCCGTGCGCCGAGGGGGTTGTCGAGGCCACCGGGCAAACCGCCGGCATAGGACGCGTAGCGCGGGATCTGGGTGATCATACTCGCGGTCGGCGTCCACCGTGGCCATTGTTCTTTGCGACCGATCACCGCACTGCCGTGGAAATTCAGCGCCTCGGCACGACCAACACCAACGGCGTAGCGCAAGGCCCGACCGCCGCTCATCACGAGATAGAGGCGGCGTTCGGCGATGGCAATGACGATACTGCCCGGCCGTTGCGGTCCGCGCCAAGCGACATCGTCGCGCAATAGGCTCGCGTCGATGGTGGAGAGATCGAGCGCCGGGATCGTGTTGGCCCCATCCATGATCGGACCGTAGCGACCATAATCTGGCGCGGTCGGCGTCCATCGGCCAAATCCGCTCGGACCGGTAGCACAGCCTGCTGCGAACAGCGGTAGACCGGCGAGCACGGCTCGACGGCTGATACCATGGCTGTGTTCTGCTGTGCCGACCATGTTGTGCTGCGTTTTGCCCCCGGCGCGCGACCATCGCGCGCATTTGTGCAGCATCGGCTGTTTCGTCCGTGCAGACGTTGAGCTAGCTCAAACCCACATTCACCACGGCCGAGCGAAATAAATGGTCTTGTACTAGGGGCATTTTGGTGAGGTGCTGATCCCCAATATTAACGTAGATTTGCTAACAATTGACTACCAATAAATTAGCCGCCGGTTAGGTGATCCTCGATGTTGTTGGCCACCTCTTCGCAAACGGCAGCCAACTCAAGAAGTTCTTTCTTAACCAGATCATTTTCGGACTGCTCGGCTAGCTTTCTGTATTTTGCGGCTTCTTCCCGTAGATAGTCATGCCATTCCATATGACGCCCCGCCTAAACGGTTCCAATCTAATATTATCACAAAATGAAAATAGTTCCGCTTACAAATGTTGATCCAGATCAAGACTCAATTGGCTAAAATCACAGTAGAAAGACAAAGAGAGGAGGGAGGGTTATGAGCCAGCCCGAGGCTATTGTTGTTGCCGAACGCGGCTACGAGATCGTCGCGCGGCAGGATTTTTCCGACACCACCTATCTCCTCGAATTTCGTCATCCGATGATGGCGCGGGCGGCTCAGGCCGGCCAATTTGTCATCGTCATGTCCAACGAGCACGGTGAACGAATCCCGCTCACCATCGCCGATTATGACCGCGCACGAGGCACAATTACTCTGGTCATCCAGGCAGTTGGCAAGACCACCAAGGAAATGCAACAAGAATGCCGCATCGGCAGCCGCCTTTACGCCGTCGTCGGTCCAATGGGTATTCCCAGCCACCTCGGCAATGCCAAAAAAGTCGTGTGTGTTGGAGGCGGTCTCGGCGTTGCGCCAATTTATCCGCAGGCGCGGGCGCACAAGGAAAATGGCGCCTATGTGATTGGCGTCCTTGGCTTCCGGACCAAGAACCTGATTTTCTGGGATGATAAGTTCCGCAAGTGCTGCGATGAACTCATCCTGTGCACCGACGATGGCTCGGCTGGGATCAAGGGGTTGGTTACTCTCGGGATAGAGCAGGCACTGGCCAAACATCCTGATGTTGACGAGGTTATAGCGATCGGACCGCCGATCATGATGAAGGGATGCGCTGAGGCGACGCGCGCACACAAGGTCAAGACAACGGTAAGCCTCAACCCTGTCATGGTCGACGGAACTGGGATGTGCGGTGGCTGCCGCGTCAAAGTCGGCGACAAGGTACGGTTTGCTTGTGTGGACGGTCCCGACTTCAACGGCCACGAAGTCGACTTCGACGATCTCATGTCTCGGCTCAAGCGCTACGCGCCCGCCGAGCAACAAGCGCTTGCGCGGTGGGAGGAAGGCTGCCGCATGCACGGCGAGCCATCTAGGATGCCGCATGATGTATCTAGTGGCGCAAACGTCCAGGACCCCTGATGACCAAGAAAAAAACCATCCGCACTATCCCGCAAGAACGTACGCCAATGCCGGAGCAACCGGCACAGGAGCGCAAACGAAACTTTGCTGAAGTAGCATGCGGATATGGGCTTGAAGATGCGCTACGCGAAGCCGAGCGCTGTTTGTTGTGCCCGGACCAGCCCTGCGTGCGCGGCTGTCCCGTTAATATCGATATTCCCGCATTTATTAAAAAAATTACCGAAAAAAACTACCATGGTGCCTATGACGTAATCACCGACACCAATCTTCTCGCTGCTGTTTGCGGCCGTGTGTGCCCGCAAGAAACTCAGTGCGAGGGCGTTTGCACGGTTGGTGAATCATTGGAGCCGGTGGCTATCGGGCGGCTCGAGCGCTGGGTGGGCGACATGGCGATCGCTGAGGGCTGGGCCAATATCCCCTATATCGAGCCGAACGCTTATCGCATCGGCATCGTCGGTTCGGGGCCCGCCGGCATGGCCTGCGCGGCCGACATGGCGAAAGCTGGCTGCGACGTCACGGTCTATGAGGCCTTCCACGAAGCCGGAGGAGTTCTGAAATACGGCATCCCCGAATTCCGTTTGCCCAATAACGTGGTCGATGCCGAGATCGGAAAGCTGACCAAGCTCGGCATCAAATTCGAGTGCAACACCTTAGTGGGGCGCCTGTTCACCATCGAACAGATGATCAGCGAAATGGGATACGACGCTGTGTTCATCGGTGTCGGCGCCGGTTATCCGACCTTCATGGGGATACCCGGTGAATTGCTTAACGGTGTGTTGTCGGCCAATGAGTTGCTCACCCGCTGCAATCTTATGCATGCTAGCGACTTTCCGAAATTTGACACACCGCTCCAGCTCGGCCGCCGCATCGCGGTCATCGGCGCCGGCAATACGGCGATGGACGCAATGCGCGTCAGTCTGCGGCTCGGCGCCGAGCAAGTTCATTGCATTTATAGGCGGACTAAGGCGGAAGCCCCGGCACGCGCCGAGGAAATCCATCATGCAGAAGAGGAAGGCGTCAAATTCGAATGGTTGACCAGCCCCGTCGAATTGCTCGACGACGGCAAAAAGGGCGTGCGGGGACTCCGCTGCATACGCATGGAACTCGGCGATCCGGATGACTCAGGTCGTCGTCGACCGGTCGCCGTGAAGGGCAGCGAGTTCGAGTTTGAGTGCGACGCGGTAGTCTACGCCATCGGGACCAATGCAAACCCGATTCTTGGGCAAACCTCAAAGCTCAAGCTCAACAAACGCGGCTATATCGACGTTGATGAAAATTTGACGACATCGATCATGGGCGTATTCGCCGGCGGTGACATCGTCACCGGCGCGGCGACCGTGATCGAGGCCATGGGCGCCGGACGTAAGGCCGCGCGCAGCATGAAGCGCTATCTCGGTCTGCGCGATACCGACGTCGTTTATCTTCCCGAGCGCGTCGGCAGCGAAGGCAAACTCTTTGGCATCGATCTTTCGGAACGGAATTACGCGCGCGTGCGGCAGGCACATGTGTGAAGTGCGCACCATCGTCGCGGATAAGAGACAGGAGTGGTTGAGGGCATCATGAACGAAACCGTTACCCTGGATCGAACCACTCAGCGCGCCGCGAGCGCCGGTACGACGGCAAGCAAGAAGACCGCCGTCAAACTGACCGAGCATATCGTGGAGATAATCAGCGATTCCGGCGAAGGTGCCCAGCGCTGCGGCCAATCGCTCGGTTCGATCGCCGCGAAGTCCGGCAACGGCGTATGGACGCTCGAGATCATTCCGGCGGAAATCCAGCCGCCGGCGCGCAGCGTTGCGGGTGCCAGCGGCAATCGTGTACGCATCGGCTCGCATCGTATTACCAATGGCGGCGACGAAGCGGACCTGGTGGTCGCCTTCAACGAGCAGGTTCTGCTCGGGCGTGTGCGCGAAGGTGAACTTAAGCCGAATTGTATCATCCTGCTCGAAAGTATGTGGCGTACCGATCGCAATCCGAATGTCGTTGCGTCCTACACGGCAACTCATGACGAGCTGGTAAAGGCGGGCTACCGCGTTTACGAAATTCCGATGGAACGCGAGTGCCGTACCCTTGTCAGCGATCCGCGCAAGGGCAAGAACATGTTTGTTCTCGGCATGCTCTGCAACATCTATAATCTCGATATCAATCTGGCGCGCGAGCAGGTTGTCATCACCTTCGGCAAGAAAGACCAGAAAGTCGTCAGGACCAATATCGAGCTGCTCGATTACGGCTGGCAGTGGGCAGAATCCAATCTCGACTTTAAGTTTTCGATCCCCGCGGCGCGAGCAACGCAGCCTCAGATCGTGGTCAACGGCAATACGGCGCTCGCACTGGGTGTGATCGCTTCGGGCATGGAAATCTGCGCCATGTATCCGATCACGCCAGCGACCTCCGCTTCACATTATCTGAGCGACGTGTTTGAGAGGGTAGGCGGCCTGGTGCATCAGGCGGAAGATGAGATTGCCGCCTGTGCCTTCGCGATCGGGGCGTCGTATGCTGGCAAGTGCACCGTCACCATCACCTCCGGTCCTGGCTATTCGCTCAAACAGGAGGCGATCGGGCTTGCGGTAATGGCGGAAATTCCGCTGGTCGTCGTTAACGTCCAGCGCGGCGGTCCCTCCACTGGCCAGCCGACTAAGGGTGAGCAGGGCGATCTGCTGGCGTCGATGTTCGGCAGCCACGGGGACGCGCCAAAAGTGGTGATGGCGACGAGCAGCATCGAAGACTGCTTTTACACGATGATTACCGCGCGCAAGATTGCCGAGACGTTCAACATGGTTGTGGTGGTGCTGTCGGATGCCAATCTCGCCACCGCCCAGCAACCGATTCTGCGGCCGAAATTTAGCGAGGACTGGCTGGCCCCGCCGTTCGATCAGAGTGCAGTGCCGGAAGGCAGCAAACCCTACGATTGGGATGCGACCACTGGTCTTGTGCGCCGTTTCGTCCCCGGCCAGCCGCATGGTATGCACACTTTGACCGGGCTTGCGCATGATCGCGAAAGCCATGTCGCCTATGATCCGCTGAACAACGAAGACGGGCTCCGCTCTCGCAGTTTGAAGCTTGCCACCCTGCAGAAGACGCTCAAGCCGCCGAAGATTTTCGGTGACGAAAAGGGCGACTTGTTGGTGGTCGGGTGGGGCAGCACCAAGGGCGCCATCGAGGAAGCAGTCGAGCGGTTGCGGGCGGAGGGACAAAAGGTCTCCTCGGTGCACCTGCAATTCCTGCAGCCGATGGCGTCGGGTCTGAAGGAGATCATGCAACGCTTCCGGAAAGTAATGACGATTGAGAGCAATTGGTCCGATGACCCCAAAAACGAGATCATCGACTCGGACAACCGTCGCTACTCGGCGCTCGCGATGCTACTGCGCTCGCGTTATCTCGTCGATGTTGACTGTTGGACCGAGGTACGTGGCCGTCCGATCAAGCCTGGAATCGTCATCGAAGCCTTGCGCAAGAAATTGAAACAATGAGGAAAAGGTCATGACCTTGGAGACCACCCATTGCCTGCTTCGCATGTACGAAGAGCATCACAACCTCGAGGACTATCAGGGCGGGGTGCCGCGGTGGTGCACGGGTTGCGGCGACAATGCCATTCTGGCAGCAGTACAGCGGCTCTGCCGCGACAATAATTTGCATCCTGAAAAGACCGTATTCGTTTCGGGGATTGGCTGCTCCAGCCGGCTGCCGCATTACATGCACACGTACGGTTTCCACGGTATCCACGGCCGCGCGCTCCCGGTCGCCGAAGGCATTAAAATGGCACGTCCGGAATTGCAGGTCTTCGTCAATACGGGGGACGGCGATTGCTGCAGTATCGGCGCGGCACATTGGATTCACGCCATCCGCTACAACATGAATATGACCGTGATGCTGCACGACAACCACGTCTATGGGTTGACCAAGAAGCAGGCATCACCGACGTCGCCGCGCGGGTTAAAGAGCAATACGACACCGCGCGGTGCCTATCTTGAGGCGCTCAATCCACTCACTGTCACGCTTGGCGTTCAGAATGTGTCCTTCGTCGCCCAAGCCGTCGATTGGATTCCCGAGGTGCTCTATGACATTTTAACCGCGGCCTACCAGCATCGGGGTTTTTCCTTCGTTCGGGTGATCCAACGCTGCCCGGAATTCCTACCGAAGATGTTCGATCCGTGGCTGCAGAATCCACAGAAATCGCTGCTGCTCACGCATGATCATGGGCTGCGGCTGAGCGCCAATCTGGCCAGGGTCTACAAGAATCAGCAAGAGCACGATCCGACTAATATTGACCGCGCTCGCGAGATCGCTTCGATCGATGATCCGATTCCGGTCGGCATCATTTATCGGAACACGGAAGTCCCTTGTTACGAGGACTTGCGGCATGCCGGCCAGTTGCGCACTTCGGATTATATCCGGGCCGGGCTCGATGCGGAATTTGACAAGTTCACAGTGTGGCCGGCCGGGCAAGAGAAATCACAGTCGACAGCATAACGGCTCGGTGATGGGTTAATGCGGTTCGGCAGCGGTCGGATCGAGGTTGCAGATGATGCGAGCGAATATGAACGTTGAGGTTAGGACAATCGATCCGTTCGTCTTTCACATGACTGGGAAGAGACCCGGCGACGGCTTGGACGATGTGATGGGGCTGCGGCCCGCGCTGTTTTCCGCCTACGGCGACCTGACCCAATTGCGTTATGACTTTCCGCTGATTCTGGTGGATGACAAGCGCGGCGAGGCAGCTGTGCGCTCATTGTCGAGCGTCATTGACGACTTGTTGCAGAAGGTCGCGCCTCCAGGAATGGAGAGCGAGCAGCTCCGCAAAATGATCCTCCGGTTCGAACGTGAAATTCGCGGGCTGGCGGCGGGTGGCGAACGTGGATTGCTCTCCGAGTTATGGGATAAAGCGGCGACGCGCCTCGAGCAGGCGAATGAATTGTTTGGAAAGTCGGTGCGGATCGCGCGTGCCGCGCTGGAGGTTGATGGCCAGATACTCGACTGCCATGCGGCTATGGCGAGTCAGTTGGTGGCACATATTTGGTCGGCGGTGCAAGCGGACAAGGCGCGCAACTTTCGCGCCACGGTAAGCAGGGTCGCGGTCAAACTGGCCGATATCCTGCGGACCGATTTCCTGCGCTCCCAGGCCGGCCGCCGACCGGAAAGCCTGAGGGCATCGATCGGGCAGCCGCATCAAGAGATGTTCGACTTTGCAGTAATGTCGCGCTTGCTGCCCCGGTCGTCGCCGCAGGAGGCCTTATCGGAGGCCCGCCGCCGGCGCGTGGAATCAGCGCTTTCGGTCCTGAAGAACCAAAAATTCTTTGCAACGCCGGCCGGGCAGGCCAAGACTGCTTTGGCGACGCAACCGCATTCATTCACCTTCGCAAGTTGCTCGGAAGCGCTCGCCGCGTTCCGCGCTCGGCTCCCCGAGTTGGTCGAACTGGTGAAGGCGCTGTCGATTGCCGAGCTCGAGATCGACGGCACATATGATGATCTCAGGCACAACGCCTATTTTGAGGGACTAGATGCGCTCTCTTTAAGTGCGAAGGATCTAGCGCTGTTCCCCGATTACCTGGTCACGCTCGACGGGACAGCCGTTGCTGCCGACGGACTGATGGAGGCCTTGTCCTCGGGCGTTCCGCTCAAGGTTCTCGTGAACATCCATGACCTCCTCGAGGAATTGTCGGGTGGCAATGGACACTTCACCTTGGGATTGCGCAGCGCGCAGCTCGCTAGCATGGCGACAGGGATCGGCGAGATTTTCGTCCTGCAGTCGAGCAGCTCGAACCTTTACCAGATGCGTGACCGCGTTCTGCGCGGCCTCGTCTATGATGGTCCGGCTTTATTTTCCGTGTTCGCAGGCGTTATGCCGCAAAAAGGTTTGCCACCGGTCTATCTGAGTGCCGCAGCGGCCATGCAGTCGAGGGCGTTTCCGGTGTTCAGCTACGATCCGTCGGCAGGCGCGGACATGGCCTCGCGCTTCTCCCTCGAGAATAATCCGCACCCGGATATCGATTGGACGATCGAAAGCTTTGAATATGCCGACGACGAAATGCAGCGGATCAAACTAGATCTCGAATTCACTTTCGTCGACTTCCTGATTTGTGATCCTCGTTATGAGCGTCATTTGGCCCGTGTCTCGCGGGCACAATGGAACGATGGCATGGTACCGGCGGCGCAATGGATGACCAGCGCGTCAGCGGGCTCATCCGATACGGTGCCCTATGTCCTTGCGGTCGACGGCAATAACGTGCTCATGCGCGTGATCGTTGACAACAAGGCGATCGCCGCTGCGCGCCGCTGTTTGGAGAGTTGGCACCGTCTGCAGGAACTCGGTGGCGTGCACAATTCCTATGCCGACCGATTGCTGAAGCGCGAAAAGGTCGCCTGGGAAGAGCAGAAGCGGCGTGAAATGGAAAGCCTAACGGCCGATGCCAAGCCCCGGGCTGTGGCCTCAACGACGGAGGCGCCCCAACCTGCCGCCGCTGCTACGTCCTCCGCGCCGGCGCCCGAAGTAAAGGCACCCGAACGTTCGCCTGATGAGGCCTATATCGAGACCGAGCGCTGCTCGACCTGCAATGAGTGCACTCAAATTAACGATCGCATGTTTGTCTATAATGAGAATAAGCAGGCGTATATCGCCGACATTAATGCCGGGACCTATCGGCAATTGGTAGAGGCGGCAGAGAGTTGCCAGCTTGGCATCATACATCCGGGCAAGCCTCGCAATAAAAATGAGCCGGGGCTCGATGATCTGATGCAAAGGGCAGAAACTTTTCTTTAGATTGGCTCAAGCGCCAAAACACATTCTTGGAATTATATCTCCGTCTCATGGATCGGTGTTCGCACTTTTCCATGTCGTCTGCAAAGCATTGAACACCGTCTACCGGCCCCATATCCGCCATGGGGTGAGAGTTATGCGTAGCTGTGATAGGCTGGCTCGTACATTTGCGACTGGACGTACGCCAGCACGTCGTCCGGCGCCTGTCCGGTCGCGAGGCCGCGTTTGTATGCCACCTGTGCGACCTCCGCGGCGATGTGGGCCGAAACTTCACGGATTCGCGGCAGTGCCGGGAAAAGGCTGCCCTGCTCAAGGTCCGATTCGGTCACTAAGTTTGCGAGCGTGCGCGCAGCGCTCATAAACATCTCGTCAGTGATGCGCCGCGTGCCGCTCGCGATCGCACCAAGGCCAACTCCCGGGAAGATGTAAGAATTATTTCCCTGGCGTGGCACGAACGTCCGACCGTCCAGCTTCACTGGATCGTATGGGCTTCCGCATGCGAATAGCGCTTGCCCGGCTGTGTAGCGGTAAGCTTCTTCGGCGGTGCATTCCGCTTTCGAAGTTGGGTTGGAGAGCGCGAACACAATCGGCCGCGCGTTGAACTTGGCCATGACTTGCAACACTTCAGGGGTGAATGTACCGCCGACTGCCGCGACGCCGATGATTGCGGTGGGTTTAAGCGTGCGGATCGCTGTCAGGAAGTCGTTGATCGGCGCGTGCTCGTGGGCATAAGGAAGCTTGTGCTTGGTGAGATCGGCACGATCCTTCACGACCAGGCCGCGCGAATCCACGAGCCAATTGCGCCGCCGCGCCTCGGCTTCCGTGCAGCCCTGCGCAATCATGGCAGAGACCACGAGATCCGCGATGCCCGTCGCAGCCTCCCCTGCGCCTAAAAAGAGGATTGTCTGGTCCGTTAGCTTACCGCCCGTTACGCGCAATGCCGAGAAGATGCCCGCGAGCGCTACGGCCGCCGTTCCCTGGATGTCGTCGTTGAAGACACAGGTACGGTCGCGATATTTTTGCAATAGGCGGAAGGCATTATGGTTGGCGAAATCCTCAAACTGAATCAGCACACCTGGAAAGACGTCCTGGGCCGCATTGATAAACTCGTCGATGAACTCATCGTACTCGGGGCCGCCGAGCCGACGCTGGCGTAGGCCAATGTAATATCGATCCTTTAGCAATTCCGAATTGTTTGTGCCAACGTCCAGCATTACCGGTAAGCATAGCTTCGGGTGCACGCCGGCGCAGGCGGAATAGAGTGAGAGCTTGCCCACTGGGATGCCCATGCCATTAGCCCCCAAGTCTCCAAGCCCCAATATGCGCTCGCCGTCGGATACGACGATGAGCCTTGCCGAGTGTGCCCAGTTGCCTAGCAATTCAGCAATGCGGCCTCGGTCATTTGCGCCGATAAATATGCCGCGCGGTCGTTGGAAGATGTGGCCGAACCTTTGGCAGGCGAGCCCCACCGTCGGGGTATAAATGAGCGGCTGAATCTCGTCGATATTGTCGCATACCACGCGGAAGAATAAAGTTTCATTGCGGTCGTGCAATGCGTTGAGTGCCACATACTTTTCAAGATCGTCGGGTAGGCGACGCAGGTTAGTCAATACGCGCTCCGCCTGCGCCTCCAACGAAAGCACGTGCGCCGGCAGCAGGCCCCGCAGGCCAAGCGCGTCGCGTTCCTGCTCAGAAAAAGCGGTGCCCTTATTGAGCAATGGATCGCGCAGCAGCGCTACTCCGCGCGGAAAATCAGGGGCAGCGATCGGGCTTGTCTTCGGGGTCATCGGTTTGTTTTCCCGGTGCGCGTATGGGTTAATTACCCATGATATTCGGAACATCCTTGATTTGGATCAACGATAGTGGGCATCACTGTCGCCAATGCGGCGGCGACCAATTTCGATTTTGTCATTTTCGCTCCCGCTGTTGTGAAATTGGCGTTGAACTCCGGAGCCGAAATCGTGCACGTAGAGTTAGACTAATGGCCGCCCGGCATTTTGGCTAGTGCAGATGCAACAGCAACGGCCCAGGACTCAGAGCAGATATCTAAAAGCCACTGAAACCAAGAGGCTGACGAAGGAGTTTATTGTTGGACGAACTTAGCGCGAGCTTTCCTCTCTTTTGCAGTAGAATAGCCCTTTCAGTCGGATGTTAAATTGGACGAGTCCGTTTTCTTTCCGAGTTGCCAGTTCACAATTAAAGAGGGCGAAAGAGATGGACACACACGATTTTGCTGCTGGTGGTTATCGCTACTTACCTGCCGTCTTTCAATATTCGAGCGGTGTTGCTGCATTTCCAGGTTTCGAGATCCTACGTGTTCAGCTCAAGAATCCGATACCTCTGTCGCGGGGATTTGCCGAAATTGAGCGAACGATCCGCAAGGCTGAACGCCCGCTCACTTCGTTTTGCGCTTGTGAATTACGGTCTCCGGTGCCGTTTACCGACGAGGGCTTTCGCGCGTTCAATGAAAACTATGTCGTGACACTGCGAAAATGGGGATTACTCGAAGGCGATCGCAACCCTGTAGCGCGCAGCAATGTATGCCCCGAGATCGATCCGCCATCCGAACCGTTACTGCACGCCTTCTGTTTCACAGTCACTGAATCCGAAACAGCGGGTACATTTGTGATTTCGGGCAGCGGCGAAGCTACTGAGGGTGGCGGAAGCTATCGCGAACGCACCATTCGTTACGGGGAAATAAGCGAGGTGGCGATGCGTGAGAAAGCTCGATTTGTGCTCGGCGAAATGGAAAGGCGCTTAGCGCTACTCGGCTTTAGCTGGGCCGATGTTTCGGCAACGCAGGTTTATACAGTACACGATCTATATCCATTCTTTGCGGACGAGATTATCCGGCGCGGCGCGGCGCGCGCAGGCCTTATCTGGCACCTGAATTGACCACCTGTTCGGGGTCTCGAATTCGAAATGGATTGCCGTGGCATTGGACGAGAGCGCGTTATTCTTAGCCCTGCGTGATCCGATGTAGCCGTCCAGGGAATAATCCGCGTTTGACTCTCAACTGTTGTGGCCAAATACTCTCTGAAAGCAGAAGACTGGCCGTAGAGCTGGCTTCTAGGGAGAGCAGCAATGAAAACGTCACGCAGGTCGTTTATCAAGAAATCGGCGCTCACGGTTGCAGCGCTCAGTGTTGGAAATAGATTTGCTTTCGCGCAGTCAGCGCCAGTTCGTATTGGCACAATTTTTGATCTTTCAGGACCTTTGGCGGCCGCCGGTTCGATGGCTTCGGCGATCGGCACACAGATCGCAATCGATCTCGTCAATGAGCGCGGGGGTGTTGCCGGCAAGTTCAAAATTGAATTGGTCAATGCGGATTCCCAGAGCAAACCGGATATCGCGATCAACGAGGCTGAGCGGCTCATTAATCAGGAGAAAGTCGAGGTTGTCGTCGGAATCTTTTCGAGTGCGCACGCTGTTCCACTTGCCGCTAAGATGCAGGAACAAAAGAAAATTCTTTGGATCACGACTGCGGTCGCGACCTCAGTACTGAAAGATCGAAATCTTACGTACACGTTTCGCGCTCAGATCCACTCTGACCAATACGGCCAGGCTTCGGCGCAATTTCTTGCCGAAAATGCAAAAGCTAAGCTCGGCACCGAGCCCAAAAATATAAAAATCGCGGTCATCCACGAGGACGGCCCCTATGGCGTTGGCGTAGGTGAGGCGGGGGAACGCTTCGCCAAGGAAAAAGGTTTCGACGTCGTTATGCGCGAAGGATATTCAGCCAGCGCCCCTGATCTTTCCTCTCTTGTCACTAAATTAAAGCGCGCGCAGGCTGATGTAATTCTTCACACTGGCTACAATCCCGACATCACACTTTTCTTGCGCCAGGCGCGTGAATTGGGACTGCGCTTCAAGATGTTAATGGGCAATGGCGCGGGTTACAGCCAGCTCGACAAGTTACATGCTACGTTTGGACCCGATATTGATGATTTCTGTAATATCGATCCGGTGGCGGCGCAATTGTTAAAACCAGAAAGCCTCGCGCCTGGACTCGGCGATCTCATTAAGATCATGGTCGAGCGCTACAAAGCCAAGACTAACGCGACCGCCGTACCGTCGCACGTTTCCATGGGTTTCAATCAGACATGGGTTCTCTTGAATTATGTATTGCCGGTGGCAAAAGAAAAATACGGCGGCTTCGATGCGGAATTGATTCGAAAAGCAGCGCTAGACGTAGATATTCCTGCAGGAGGGACAATTCAGGGCTACGGCGTCAAGTTCTATCCTCCAGGTACGCCGCTCTCCGGCCAAAACGAACGTTCAACTCCTGTCGTGATGCAGTACACCGGTGATCAGATTGTGGTCATTTGGCCGAGTAACATCAAGACACGGGAACCGATTTTGCCACTGCCGGCATCCTCGATTTACGCCATGCGTTGAACGATGCTCTCTGTAAAGAGGCTGACGAAACGCTTCGGAGGATTCCTGGCGATCAATCAGGTGTCTTTCGAAGTGGCGGAAGGAGAAATTCTAGGTCTTATCGGTCCGAACGGATCAGGAAAGAGCACGACCTTCAATCTGATTTCCGGCAACCAGCAACCGTCCGGCGGTTCGATTCTCTTGAAGGGCGAAGAAATCGGCGGTCTGCCCGCGCATCGTATTTGTCGCAGCGGGATCGGACGGACATTTCAGATTCCACGTCCTTTTCGAAAACTTTCGTTGATTGAAAACGTGGCGCTCGCTGCCTACTACGGAGCTGCTGGCAGTATTGACCGGGTGGAAACGCGGAAACGCGCCGAAGAAGCGCTTAGCATTGTCGGCCTGTCCACGGCCGAAAACGTGATGACAGAGGGCCTCGGGGCAGCAGCGCTGAAGAAACTCGAACTCGCCAAAGCACTCGCGACCAAACCGAAACTACTGCTCGCCGACGAAAGCCTGGGCGGTCTTGACACTGCAGAGATGGCTCGAGCCGCTGATATGCTCAAAAACATCCGCAGTGCAATGGGAATCACGATTATCTGGGTTGAACATATCATGGGCGTATTGATGAGCGTCGTTGACCGAGTGATTGTCCTCGATCACGGCGAAAAAATCTTTGAGGGGTTGCCTGCCGATGCAGTCCGCGATGCGCGTGTGATTGAAGTCTATCTCGGCAAGAGGCGGGACTGAGGCTAATGCTGTCGCTTCAGGGCGTTTCTGCTGGCTACGGCTCATTCCGCGCACTATTTAATGTTTCGCTCGAGGTTGCGAACGGTGAGGCAGTTGGTGTGATCGGTCCGAACGGCGCCGGTAAAACGACTTTGATGCGCGTTATTTCCGGACTCATTCTTCCTTTTTCGGGCCGTATGGTGATGGAAGGAAATTCGCTTGCAGGCATGCCCGCTTATCACATCATCGAACGGGGCATCGCCCATGTGCCGGAAAACCGCCGCCTGTTCCCGCGATTAACAATTGAGGACAATTTGCGCATGGGGGCGTTTATTCCCGAAGCGCGCCGGCAATTTACGAAGCAATTGGAATGGGTTTACGAACTTTTTCCGCGTTTGAAAGAACGCCGCACGCAATTTGCTGGCACACTTTCGGGCGGTGAGCAACAAATGTGTGCGATCGGTCGAGCATTAATGTCACGTCCAAAACTTCTGCTGATGGACGAACCCTCGGCCGGTCTTGCGCCGCTTATTGTGCAACAAGTGTTCGATTTGGTCCGCCGCATTCGTGCCGAGGGACTGACTGTGCTGATCGTCGAGCAGAACGTACAGCGAGTGCTCGAAATAGTAGATCGCGCTTATCTCCTGGAAGTCGGGAAAATTAAGCTTTCGGGAACATCGGTGTCACTCAGGAATAATGAAATGATTCGCAAGTCCTATATGGGGTTATAGAGCATGGACTTGTATCTTGCTGGAGGCGATGGTCAACGGGCTTTTGCTGGGCGGGGTGCTCGCGCTTCTCGCTCTCGGGCTCAATCTCATCTTCGGAGTGATCGACGTTGTTTGGATCGCTTATGCCGATCTCGTCATGTGCGGCATGTACACGGTCTATTGGTTGCACGTTTATTACGGCTGGCCGATTGAATTTGCTTGCATCACCGCGGTCGCCACCGTCGCGATCCTCGGATTTTTCGTCCATCTTCTGATTATCGAGCCAATCCTCGGTGCAGCTCCCATCAACCAGTTGCTTGCAACTGGAGGTCTCTTATTTTTTCTTCAAAGTTTCGCAACTCTTCTATTTGGCACCGATTTTCGTAATATCGGCATACGATTACCGGTTATTGAGATCGGCAATCTTTACATAAGTTATGCTCGCTTGATGGCTTTCGGCGTGGCGCTTGCGGGAGCAGTAGCACTCTATCTATTCCTCAAACGTACGTATCTCGGAACTGCGATCCGCGCCATTTCGCAGGATCGTGAGATCATGGGCCTCATGGGCGTCAATGAGCGGCGCATTTATCTCGTAACTTCGGCGATCGGTGGAGCACTTGCCGGTTTGAGCGCGTGCCTGCTCGCGCTGCAATATGATGTGCATCCTTTCATTGGCAATACGTTTGGGCCAATCACCTTCATGATTTGCGTGCTCGGCGGTTTGGGCAACATGATTGGAGGATTCGCAGCTGCCTTTATCATGAGTTCAAATCATTGCAATTGGCGGCTACTACACTTCGACGGAATTCGCTTATGTACTCGCCTTCACCTTTTTCATTGTGTTGATGCTGGTACGTCCACGCGGAATTCTTAAGGCATGAATATGCAAAAAATCTTGGCGGTCGTCGGCATCGGAATTCTTGTGGTTATTCCGTTCATCGTACCGACTTATTTTCTTCACCTGATCATTCAGATATTTCTTTGGGGCTTCATTTATACAGCCTGGTCGTTGATGGGCCGGTTTGGCTTCGTCTCACTCGGACACGGCGCTTTCATGGGGATCGGCGCCTACGTACCTGCATTGCTTTGGAATTATTATGGGATGACGCCATGGATTGGTATTCCGATTGGCGTATTGCTGTCGATTTGTCTCGCCGTCATCATTGGCTATCCGTGCTTTCGCCTGAAAGTCATCGGGCATTATTTTGCACTTGTGACTTTGGCTCTCGGACAGGTGGTGTTGCTTTTTATCGTCGCGGAGCGTGATATCACAGGCGGTTCGCTCGGCATGACCCAAAAACTCACTGGCCACTCCTGGTACGCGCTGCAATTTCCAGAAAAAACTTATTTTTATGGAATTGTACTTGTTGTATGGCTTATCGGTCTCGTAATTTGGCGTTGGGTCGATCGCGGCATTGGCCGTGAAGCCCTGGAAGCGATCTCGGAAGACGAGGAAGCCGCCGCTGCAATGGGCATCGACGTGTTGCGTGAGAAGCTGCGCATCACCGTTATCAGCGCTGCATTGACAGCCTTCGGTGGCGCGCTGTTCGGTCAATATCTGATGTATCTCAATCCCGAAACAGTTTCGGGAATTGCGGTTTCCTTGCAGATCGTCTTCGCAGCGATTGCTGGCGGAATGTATTCGATGCTAGGACCAACCGTTGGCTCGCTTTTCACTCTCGCGCTTACCGAAGGCTTACGAGTTTGGTTCGGGGTGAATTTCATTGGCGCCGCCAATACGATTTACGGGATCCTTCTTATTCTTTTTATCATCTTCATGCCGCGCGGAATTTTAGGCCTAATGGAAGTCATTCATCAGCGTCACGCGCGAGAAGGAACAGCTTCTGCGAAGTGAATCTTGATTTGCGCAAGGCGCACGTATAGGGACCCGGAAGACCAATCTCGCCTGAGATGCTCAAGGTCCGATTAGCACCGATTTGGCGGGCGCTTGTGACGCTTCTCGGCGTGTGCCCGATCAGCCGCCGCGCACTGCCCGCTTCTGCGTCGGGCGACGCGCCCCACCAGTGATGCGCGTCTCGCTGCGATGTCCGCGATGATCCTCTCGCCGGAATGGCTTCTCCTTTGTGCGGAACTGCAGCACCGACCATTTGCCCCTTTTGCCCCCCTTGAAGATGAACTGGTTGCCGCCGGGCAGGATCTGGAATGGCCGCTTCACCTTCTTCATGTGATCGAATTGCGTGGAGCCAGGCTGGTGGAACGCCTCGAAATACGAGGGGTAGACGAAGTTGCTCATCGGGATGCCGTGGACATTGAAGCTGAGCTTCTGGACGGGGTCGACGACTTCATAAGCATACATGGTGCGCGCGGTACCCAGACCGCGCGACTTGGTACCGGTCGTCATCAGATTAATTGCCGGATCGACAAGCATCTCGACCAGCTCGTGCGAGGCGGCCACGCTGACGAAGTCGCCGTGCAGGATTGTGTTAACCACGAATACCTTGGCGAGCGGTAGGCCGTGGGGTGTGAGGTGGTACGCTTCTGTCTGCCCCCCCAGAAAGTGATCGGCATTGTCCAGGAATTCAATCGCCCATGCCCCTTTGAGAAAGTCCGTCCCACTCATGAGCTTCGCGGGGGTACCCCATACTGGTGCGACGTGATTGTCGACGTACGATTGCATCGCGCTCACCAGCTTACCGAAAGGAACTTCTAGCGACGAGGTAGCGCGGTTAATGCAGACGATGGTGGGGACCTGTCCCTTGGCGGACGCGGCACGAACACTGGATTTCGACATGATGGCCTCCTTGCAAGTGAACATCTTGCTACCCTTCGCTTGTCTGCGTCAATGGAACTCCCGGTATCCTCCGAACTATGCTCCCAATTCGTCCAAGACTTCCTCATGAGCGTCAATACAAACGCGCCTCAAGCGACTGGCAATACTTCGACTTGCTTCTTACTCAGTCGTCGATCTGATGCCACAATTCTTTAATCGCCAAGACTGGTGACCGAAAAACATTTGCGGGAATGATTTTAAATTTCAACAAATTTTATTTTCAAAGCGATTTTGCTGCAGCCCTAAATTATTCAAATCATGAACGGTTGTTTTACTCAGAGCTGATACGGTCGAGCTCTCAAAAAAATTTATGAAACAAGTTTTAAAATTGCGCAGTTAACTGAAGGACTTTATTTCCAAAGTCCATCAAGCCTAACGGGTGATTGTTTGCAACGCGTCGTAGTCTTGTCGAATTGCTCTGTGCTGATACTGAGCGTGCGGGGGTCAGTGCTCGCAAAAATGGGCATGTGTGTTTTACTTTGGGGACATTATGTCATTTGGCATAATTGCTTTAGCAATTGTCGTATTATTAGTTGCGCCAGCGCTTGCTGCGGTTGGCACATTTTTTATTGTATTGCGTTATTGGAGTATTCAGCTTCTGAAAAATGATCGAGAGCTGCTGAAGCAAATCAATCTGAGCGTCGTCGAAGGCAATCTCTCGTGGGATCTTGAAAGTCGGAAACTTCCGTGGCCAACAGTTACCTTGGAATGGGCCACAGTGGCCGCCATGTTTGTAATACTGATTGCGACAACCCTGTTAGGAAGAGAGTCGGAACTTCAAATCTTTTGGTTTATCGCTGGCGTGACTACTGCTGCGATGGCACTCATCTCACAATTTGTTGTTTCAGCCGTTTGTAAAAAAAGAATTCTATCGCCTCATGAAGGCCGAGTTGTTCGCGCTCGTTTCCCCGCGTCTCAATGCTGAAACTGAGATAATTCAGAAGATTGTTCTGATTGGGCGGGACATATCTGATAGTTTTATTTCCATGGGGATAGTGACCAAGATAGATACAACCAAGATCTGCAGAGATATTTTGATCTGGCGGGCGAAGCGACGCTCGAAGGACGCGCTTGGCAAGCTTATTGCCGCAGAGCAATCGCTTGCGACCTATCTTGGAGAGCTACGACACTGGGCGCAGTCATATGGCGAAGCGCAACGCGAATTCGAATGGACCAAGAACGCTGTTATCAGCAGTGGGAGCGGGACGCTTGTGGACGAGATCGACCGGATCAGAGCCTGGATGGGCTCTGAATGTTTCGCTGAATATCTTGATCGAGGGCGATGGGATAAGGCGCAAGAACTAGTCGACCAGATTCGGTTCGATCTCAAAATGATCAGAAACGTGGCAGAGGGAGGGAGCGAGATACCGCAATCGTTAGACGAAGCTTGTCGTTTACTTAATGTAAGCAGGACGACACCCAAGAAGGTCGTCAAGGCAGTGGTCGACGCGTTGCGACGTGTTTGGCATCCGGATCTCAGTTGCAATCCGGAGGAACTCGAGCAACGAACCGCAAGGATACAGCAGATCAACGCCGCTTGGGAAATTGTACTCGCGGCGCTGACTGCCGACGACTTGCAACCAACAGCCGATACGAAAAATGAACCTTCCCATTCCGATAATCATATCAGAGCCTAATTATGATGCCGGCTGATTCTAAGAATAAGCAGAATAATCGGAAACGTGTCCGGATATAAACGGGCAGCTACTTTTTCGCTGTTGTGCCAACTACCACTGAAATGGCTTGACATCAGCAACGCTTAACCCGTGCCCGCGCTACAAATTCCGTGAGAGCTGATCTGGACATATTCATTTGCACCGCCTGCGGAACACAATATATGCGCAGTCATTCTTTCCGGTGGTATTTAACACCTACCGCCAGTACCAACCCGGTTTGATCGGAATTGGGACTCAACCATCCTTTGCGATCGACCAGTGCGCGCTGGTTATTTACACGCCGAGCACGCTCTTCAAGACAGTTATGCGGACATGCTATTAACGCTTTGTGCCGCCGGTTGCGGGCACTTTGCCCATTTCCTTGAGCGCTTCATTGGCGGCCTTGAAGGCGTCGAGGCCGGAGGGAATTCCGCAATAGACCGTCGCATGTAGCAGAACTTCCTTGATGTCCTCTACGCTGAGGCCGTTGTTGATCGCGCCACGTACATGCAGCTTAATCTCTGGGCTTTTGCCAAGAGCGGTGAGCATCGCAAGATTGAGCATGCTGCGGGTTTTCTTATCTAGGCCGGGCCGCCCCCACGCATAACCCCAGCACCATTCAGTTGTGATGCGCTGAAATGCCATCATAAAGTCGTTGGCGCTATTGAGCGATCCGTCGACATATTCTGGACCAAGCACCTCTCGACGCAGCTTGAGGCCGCGTTCGAAAAGTTCACCCAACTTTTCACTCTGATCGTCACTCATTGCAAACTCCAATTTGCCAGGATTCAAGAATTGTAAAAGTTGCGGTCGTCCCGAAAATTCAGAATTGATGATGGCCCAAGCGTTCTGCCTAGGCCTTTAGTCTTTCGATGTGTCGTCCGATTTCCGTGTGATCAGCTGTATCGTGTCTCGGCGTCGGCCATTGCAGTCTCCTGAGCGGATGTAGTCCTCAAATATTTTCAGAGACGTCATGCGGTCTTCCCACTTGCCAATGCATCACGAAGCTTGAAACGCATAATTTTTCCTGAGCCAGTTCGAGGAATCTGCTCCACGATATGGAAGGCTTGCGGAATTTTGTACGCAGAAAGTTTCGACTTGCAATGAGCCAAAAGCTTGTCGGTATCGAATTGCTTTCCCGGACGCGGCACAACGAAGATAATGGGAACTTCTCCCAATTTCTCATGGGGGATACCAATCACCGCGGAATCAAGCACCATTTCATTCGCGTTCACGACTTCTTCGATTTCTGCGGGAGCAATATTCTGGCCGCCACGTATAATCAGTTCTTTCAGGCGGCCAGTGATCGTGAGAAATCCGTTCGGATCACTTTTCGCGAGATCTCCAGTGTGATACCAACCGTCCTTAAGCGCGGCCGAAGTCTCTGCCGGTTTTTCGTGATAGCCGAGCATCACGTTGGGGCCCCTGACTATTAGCTCGCCTTCATCGCCAATCTTAACATCAAGCCCGTTTGTTGGATCGACAATACGAACCATGACTCCGGGTACAGGAAGGCCGCAAGAACCCAAGATGCGGCCGCCAGAGGGCCAGTTCATTGTCACCATAGTGGAGGTCTCTGTAATTCCATACCCGTCTAATAAGGGCACGTTCACTTTGCGCTCAAATTCATGATTAAGCGTAGCTGGCATGATTGCGCCGGCCGATACACAGAGTTGTAGAGATGGAAATTTCGTTGCACCTTCTTTGTCGATCGCCTCAAGCAGATAGTGAAACATCGTCGGCACGCCCGGAAAAAACGTGAAGGGCTCGCTTTTCAGCAAACGTAGAGCGTCAGCCGTAGAATATTTCTCAAGAATGTACTCGCTTGCACCCGTGGCCAATATTCCAAGTGCCGATAGATTTAATGCGTACGAATGAAACAAGGGGAGGGGGGATAACACGTAGTCCTTTTCCGAAAGCTGCGCGATCGGGGCCCAGCATGCGGCAATAACCCACAACATTCCACGTAATGTAAGAACGACACCCTTCGCGCGACCTGTCGTGCCTGACGTGTAAACTATGAACGCCGGTGAATTGATTATTTTCGGATCGAGTGGTAGCTTTCCAGACTTTTTGTTCAGCAGATCGGAATAACGAATACCGTTCTTTGGAGATGATCCTCGATCGACAAGAATTACCGTCTTAAGATTTTCTAGCTCTGGCTTAGCGTTTGACAGCAATGTTTCCCGTTCGTCGGTAGTCACTAGTGCTCGACATTGCGCATCGCGCAATCGATAAACAGCTTCTGACTCGGTTGCATCGTAACTAATCGGAACAGCAATTCCGCCCGCGCGCGTGATGGCAAAGCATGTTTCTATCCAAGCAACAGAATTCGGTAACCAAATCGCAACAGCGTCACCAGGGTTAATGTCTAGCTCTATCAAGTGACCAGCAAGATTTGCTGTCTTATTAATGAGATCACCATATGTCACCGATTTGTGCTGATCGCGATATGCAAGCTTATTCGGACGTTCTTTTGCATGACGCTGAAGTAGCACATGAATTGGTGTAATCATTTCGGTTCGTAACATCGAAATCCCCCATCTCCTCACTTTCCGTTCTCAGGCGTCGATATTTTCCATCAGCCCACCATAGCGAAGCCGCCATTAATGCTGAGCACCTGACCAGTAATCCAGCTTGCGTGTTTGGAAGCGAGAAAGGCTACGGCACCGGCCGCATCAGAAGGTGTGCCGAGGCGACGAATTGCGTAATTGCGAAGAATTTTGTCACGATTGGCTTCTAGCCATGCCTTGTCGTTGTGACTTGACTCAACAAGTCCCAGTGCGAGTGCATTGGCCGTTATGCCGAAGCGCCCGAACTCTCGAGCGAGGGATTTCATCAACGCGATAACTCCAGCACGTCCGGCGGCGGCAAGAGCGAGACCGGCCTCACCAACGCGTGATGAATTGCCTGCAAAACTTATGATTTGTCCATTTTTGCTTTTCTCTAGATAGCGCGCTGCCGCATGACAGCAGTGAATTGCACCATAAAGACAAACATCTATATGGCGCTTCCAATCTTCCGGCTTTGTTTCAACGAAAGGCTGGCGTTTTACGACACCCGCATTATTGACCAAAATATCGAGACCACCAAAATCTTTCGCGACTTTGTCGATCATTTTGCGAACTTCATCGTAGTTTCCAATATCAGCGCCATAAGCAATCGCCTTTCCGCCAGCCTTCATGATTTCATTCACAACTGCTTCGGCTTCCTTGGTCGAATTACGATAGTTCACCGCAACAGAAACTCCCTCGGCAGCCAAAACGAGGGCAATTTCCCGCCCTACGTCTCGCCCACCTCCCGTGACCAAGGCAACTGTTCCCTTGAGTCCAAGATCCATAACTATTTCCTTTCTTGAATTCTTGATTGGTGAGCCAAACCAAAAAGCTGCTCCGGCGTAATCGGAAGCTCCGTGACGCCAATATTCAAGTGCGATAAGGCATTCGAAACCGCGTTAGCAATTGCAGCTGGTGCCCCAATTGTTCCACCTTCGCCCATGCCGCGAAATCCACCCATGGTGGAGAGAGATTCTGTTTCCAGGTGGACCACTTTCATCGGTGGAATATCGCTGGCGGAAGGGATGAGATAGTCGACTAGACTCGCAGTCAGGAGCTGGCCCTTGTCGTCGTAAACCACCTTTTCGAGTAGGGCTGCGCCAATTCCCTGGGCAACACCACCGTGAACTTGACCATCGACAATCAGCGGGTTGATCATCTTTCCGCAATCCTCGACGACCAGATAGCGGAGCGGCTTCACTTGAAAGGTTTCAGGGTCGACCTCCACAATGGCGACATGTGTTGCCGAAGTCGTGGTGCCAAAAACAGGATCGTATTGTTTGGTTGCCTCAAGATCCTCTTTTTGCTCAAGCGGCAATCGCCCCATTTCTGAATAGACAGCTCGCGCGAGTTCTTTAAAAGTAAGTTTTCGATCCGTACCGATGACGAAAACTACGCCGTCCTCAACATTGATATCGCTTTGTGCTGCTTCGAGCAGATGTGATGCGACACGAATAACTTTTTCCCGAACGGCTTTTGCTGCAAGCGTCGCAGCGCCACCAGCAAGAACTGCACTGCGACTCGCATAGGTACCCGTGCTATGTGCAACGGCGGCGCTGTCTCCCTGGATTACGCGTACATCCTCAAGACGGGCGCCAAGTTCTTCCGCGACGACTTGCGCAAGCGTTGTTTCGAGACCCTGACCATGAGATGCAATTCCAAAAGCCGCTGTAACGGAGCCTGTCGAATCGATCTTAACTGTCGATAATTCGGTGCCGGTATTGATGGGCATTCCAGGTGCTGCCGAAATACGTGAACCAATTCCAGTTAGTTCGGCATAAGAAGCAAAGCCGATACCAAGCCATCGACCTTTGCGACGGGCGTCGATTTGTTCTTTTAGAAAGGGTTCGTAACCGATATCGACGCGTGCGCGTGTGAGACATTCTGTAAAATTTGATTGATCCCAAACAATGCCAGAGCAAGTCTTGTACGGAAATTCATTTGGCTGAACAAAATTCTGGAGCCGCAGAGTGACCGGATCTATTCCAAGCTTTGTTGCTGCCATATCGATAAGGCGCTCGGTAACAAATGTAGAAATTGGACGCCCAACACCGCGATAGGGGCCCATTGGCGCTTTCGATGTTGCGACGGCTTGAACACGGCCGCGATAATTCGGAATTTTATAGGGACCGGGCAGGAAGCTAATGACTTGCACGGGCTCAAGCGCAGCAGTCCAAGGATAAATTGAATAGGCGCCAATATCGCCAATAACCTCAGCTCGATACGAGATTATGTTGCCATCGACATCGAATCCCATTTCCGCGTCGACGATTTCATCGAAGCCATGACTTGTGGCTGCCAAATCCTCAAGTCGATCGCTAACAAATTTGACCGACCGGCCAAGATGTTTTGCTAATGCGCAGACGACGATCTCCTCGGGGTAGAGAGAACTCTTTCCGCCAAACCCGCCTCCGACGTCAGGCGCAATTACTCGCAGCTGATGACTAGGAACGTTCAAGATATCTACGAGCGCGTCCCGCAAAATTCCAGGTACTTGTGTCGAAGTGTAGTAAGTGAGCGCTTGGCGTCCTGCGTCATATTCCGCAAGATATGTTCGGTTCTCGATCGCAACTGGTGTCTTACGTCCAAACCGAAAACGTGCGCCAACGCGTACAGGAGCAGTGAGCAGTTCTCCATCGGCGTCACCGCGGGCGAATTGTCGCGTCAAAATAATGTTCGTTCCAGCCGCTTCGTGCAAAAGGGGGCAGCCCGGCTTCATAGCAAGCTCGGGATCAACCACCGTCGGGAGCGCTTCGAATTCAATCTCTAGGGCTTCAAGTGCGTCTTCAGCTATGTATCGGCTTTCGGCTAACACGGCGACAACGGGCTCGCCAACGTAACGAACTTTGTCTTTTGCGAGAGCATACATTTCAGTCGCGTGATAATTCTCAGTACGCGACGTCGCGCGTACCGACGTTGCAAGCGGTTCTATGTCCACGCAAGTGAAGACTCCAAAAACGCCGGGAAGTTTTTTCGCCGCCGAGGTATCGATGCTGACTATACGCGCGTGCGAATGGTCACTGCGGCGAAATGCAATGTGAAGGAGCCGAGTAGCACGGCGATCGTCAACATAGGCACCCTGCCCAGTGAGTAGGCGCGGATCCTCTACACGCTTCACGCGTGCACCAATTAATTTTGGGCGGAGTTCAACAGACATATTTGCCCCTAAACGGGTCCATACCGACTATCAGTCATAGACGTCCAAACCCTTTCGAAGGGTCTGCCACTGCGGTTCGTCATGACCACAAAGAATTGTGGCCCCTGCTGCCTCTATGCGGCGAAGTTCTCCAAGGGATTTCAGAAAAGGTTCGACCTGCCAAGAATTTCGAGGCGCGTAGTCGCGATCGATGCAATCCCTGACACTTGCTGCATCAGCTGCAATTAGGAACGCTCCACTTCGTTCGAGCCCGACGTGTGCACCAATTGAACCTGGTGTGTGGCCGGGAAGTGGAATGAGAATGACGCGATTATCGCCAAATAAGTCCCGATCGTTCCCAATCGTTTCCATGGGCATTGGTTGATCCCAGTCGGCACGAAAATATCCTTTACCCTCACTTGAAGGGTCGCGAGCAGTTTCGAGCTCTTTTGCATGAACTATAAATGTTGCTTTCTTGAAAAATTCATTGCAACCACAGTGATCCATGTGGAGATGCGAATTGACAACGACATCGATGTCGTCCGGCCTGATTCCTACATTCTTTAATTCCGACAGAATGTTATTGTCCGCTTTATGAATTGGCGTCATCACTTTCGCGAGTCCGCCCCAACGCGCTTCTGCATTGGTTTCGACTGCCGGATGACAGCCCGTGTCAAAAAGAACATTTCCTTGAGGGTGGCGGATTAGGTAGCAGGCGCAAGGAAACTCACGAATTTCATCGCGCGGGGCGTCCGACCAATACATATTCGCTTTCATCCGAAGCCGACCGCCAGATAGGACATGCATTTTCATCAGGTGACTTCCTTTCGACTTTTGGCAGCTGTTCGGATTGCTGCAACGATGTGCTCATATCCGGTACATCGACAAAGATTGCCGGAGAGCCCGTCGCGAATTTCTTCGTCAGTTGCGAGTGGCTTAGTTCGCAGGAGATCGATTCCGGTCATCAGCATACCTGGTGTGCAGAATCCACACTGTAGCGCGTGATGTTCTCGAAACGACTCCTGCAGCGGATGCAGTTTGTCGACCGTTCCGAGGCTCTCAACCGTCTCAATCGTCGCCCCTTCAAGTTGGATCGCAAAAAGCAGGCAGGATCGTACGCTGCGTCCATCGACCAGCACGGTGCAAGCACCGCATATGCCGTGCTCGCAGCCAATATGAGTACCGGTAAGATCCAATACCTCTCTTAGAAAATCGACGAGCAGTAGGCGTGGTTCGACTGTGCGCTCATAATTGACGCCATTTACGGTCAAACGAACGGTTTTGTTGGCGTTCATGACGATTTTCCGATAGCACGTGCCTTTGCTGCCTCAAGCGCTCGCCGTGTCAGAGACTTGACCAAATGGCTTCTGAAATCGCTACTCGCGCGCAGATCGGAACTGAATTGCGTTGATCGCGAAGCGGTGCTAGCGGTCGCCGCGAGCGTGTTTTCATCCAATATACTGCCCTGTAGCAACGCTTCAGCATCTGGAACACGAATTACCGTTTCTCCGCCAATGACTGCAATCCGGCTTTCCGTGCAACGACCGTTCGAAACGGTAACTGTCACGGCCACAGCGGCGACTGCAAAGTCCCCCCGTCGCTGCGCAAATTCTTCAAATCCCCAACCCGTCGAACGTGGAAGACATGGAAGTTCGATCTCACTAACAATTTCACCATCTTCCAGTGCATTCGTAAGCGCGCTGACGAAAAATTCTTTTGCCTCGATTGTCCGTCGTCCTAAAATGCTATCAGCCTTCAGTCTTGCATTGAGCAGAACAGCCATAAGCGCGAGCTCAGCAGCGGGATCGGCATGCGAAAGATTCCCGCCAATAGTTCCACGATTGCGGATTGCGAGATGTGCAACGTGATGCATCGCTTCCGCAATGATTGGAAATCGTTCATGGATGACTGGCGAAGTCTCGAGAGTGTGATGGCGCGTAAGAGCTCCTATGCTAATTCCTCCTTCGCGTTCACTTATGAAGTCGAGACCAGGAATGCGATTGATGTCGACGAGGATCTTCGGTTTCAGCAGACGAAAATTTAGCATCGGTACGAGACTTTGACCGCCCGCAAGTATTTTTGCATCGCCATTGGCATCTGCAAGAGTTTGTGATGCTTCCTGCAAACTCGTCGGAGCAGCGTACTCAAACGACGGTGGTTTCATTCACCCAGTCCTTATCGACCCTTAAAAATGGGGGCACGCTTCTCAAGAAATGCACGCTGCCCCTCACGATAATCTTCACTTTCGAAGGCTTGTTCGACGACCTTACGAACGTCTTCGGGATCGAGCGCGCCTTGGCCCATTGCCAGGCCCGTCAGAATGACTTTGCTGCCAGCGATAGTAATTGGTGCATTATCTGCCATTGACGTGGCGAACTTTAGAGCAGCGGCAAGGGGATCGTCTTCGATGCGATCCGCAAAACCCATTTCAAAAGCTCGTTGACCATCGAACCGTTCGCCTGAGAATAAAATGCGCTTTGCATTTGCCAACCCAACCAGCGCGAGCAGATTTTGAGTTTCTCTCATGCCGTACACAATCGACAGCTTCGCCGCTGGAATGCTAAAAATTGCATCAGATCTCACGAAGCGGAAATCGCAAGCCATCGCGATGCCACAGCCGCCACCGAAGCAAAATCCGCTGACCGCGGCGATCGTGGGCTTGGGCGCTGCTGCAATTGCGTCGGCACAGTCGTCCACGCCTTTTTCGTAAGCGTGTCCTTGTTCTGCGTTAGCCCGCACTTGTCCGAATTCTGAAATATCGGCGCCAGCACAGAAAGTTCCTTGTGCGCCAGCGATCACGACTCCGCGCACGTTGGAATTCGTTCCGAGATCGCGGAACCGCTGTGCGAGTTCCTTCCACATCGCAAATGTAAGAGAGTTGCGACGCTTCGGCCGGTTCAGCGTAATCACCGCAATCCGGTTTTCAATCTGGGTCTCGATGTCACTCATGCCGTTGCAACTTTAACTTAAGCCGTCGCCTCGGCGACAATGGCGCTGCTCTACGCGCTAACAGGTATGCCCACTCGCTCGCCGAAGCGCTTGCGCCATCGTCCCAAAAGGAAATATAGTTACTTTCATAAATAGACCATTACCAAAAATACTTGTCAAGGATATGCTTTTAGCTGATGCGTGCAATTACCCACTAGCGCCGACTCCGTATTCTCGGATTCGATTCCATTGATCCCATGCAGATTACAGTCCGAAAAAAAATGGCAGTGACAACGCAAAAAAAGACGCGTCACAAAATTGTCGGTAGCAGCCGTCGGGCAAGTGCCCGGGGCGGTTATCGGAAGCCCCTTCAGATTTTCGAAAGAAATTGCTCGGTCGGGCGAACGGTAAGCATTCTATGCAACAGTTGGTCTTTTCTTATCTTACGGGAATGTCTTTTTGGTGCGCGCCGCTTTCAAACATTTCAATCAATTCTTGGCCTTCCTCGACAGACGCTAGCGATAAGACTTAGGGAGCTCACAAGCCAAGGATTGTTGCGGCAAGTTCAATATTCGGACCGGCCCCGCCGCAGTGAATATCGGCTCACGAAGATGGGCATGGATTTATATGCGTTGTTTGTGGCTCTTCTCAAATTCGGGGATAAGTGGCTAGCAGGCAAGGAGGGACCTCCGCTACAGTTGCTTCATAAGAGCTGCAATAGTGCATGCAATCCAATTGTCGCTTGTTCTTGCTGCGGTGAGGAGATCGATGTTTCTCATGTGACTTACCGCGATGGCCCAGGAGCTGGCACATCGCCGCTCAACCGCACGAAAAGAAATCGGCGCGTATCCGAGCACACGCATTTGGAACGGAGACGCCCGTGTTCGGTTGCAAGATCACTGAAAATTATTGGCGACTATTGGTCCTTTATGGTCAATCGTGAATCGTTTTTCGGGGTACGGCGGTTCGATGAAATTCAGAATAGTCTGGGCATTGCGCCGAATATCTTGACCGATAGGCTCAACCGACTTGTTGCCGATGGAATTCTGGTACGAAAAAAATATCAAAATCTGCCCGAGCGCTTTGAGTACCGATTAACTTCTATGGGCAGAGATCTGTATCGACCACTGATAGCCATGCTTCGTTGGGGCGACCGTTGGTTATCGGGCGATGAGCCGCCGTTGATCTTGACGCATAAGAATTGTGGTCATGACTTCGATCCGACAATCGTCTGCGACCAGTGCGGGAAGCCAATTGAAGCGCGCGCAATGACTTACCAACTTCACTACCCCAATCCGATGCAATAAAAAAACCGGCCGACGATGTGTCGGCCGGTTGCAGCACTCAGAATTTTAGCCGGCTTTTTTTACAAGCGGGCAGCTGCTCTCGGACAGCGGACGGAAAGCTTGATCGCCGGGGATCACAGAGCGAAGCTTATAGAAGTCCCACGGACCTTTCGATTCTGAGGGCTTTTTGACTTCATATACATACATGTCGTGAACCATACGACCGTCCTCGCGAATCTTCCCACCTTTCGCGAAGAAATCGTTGACTGGCAGTTCGCGCATTTTTGCCATGACCGCCTGAGCTTCATCGGTTCCAGCTGCCTGAATTGCCTTCAGGTAGTGCATTGTTGAAGAGTAATCGCCGGCATCACCCATATGCGGCATCCTCTTCATTTTTTCAAAGAAACGTTTTGCCCAAGCCCGTGTGGCATCGTCCCGGTCCCAATAAAAAGCATTTGTTAGAACCATACCTTGAGCGGTTTCAAGCCCAAGGGCCTCGATATCGGTTATCCATACGAGCAATCCGGCCAAGGTTTGCTTCGGCGTGACACCGAAATCGTGTGCTGATTTTACCGCATTGATGAAAGTGGTCCCTGAACCTGCAATCGCGACCACTTTTGCGTTTGATGCCTGCGCCTGAAGTAGGAACGAGGAGTGATCCGTTGTTTCGATTGGATAGCGGACTGTGCCGAGGACTTTTCCGCCCGCGGTGTTGACGATTTTGGCCGTATCGCCCTCGAGCGCATGACCGAATGCGTAATCAGCGGTCAAGAAAAACCAAGTATCACGCCCCTCCTTGATAAGCGCCTGTCCCGTTCCGCGGCCAAGCGCGTACGTGTCGTAAGCGTAGTGGATGCTGTTGGGCGTGCAAGCGTCATTCGTGAGACGCGATGACCCAGAGCCGTTCACGATGGCGATGCGATCTTTTCTTTTGCGATGTTATCAACGGCGAGAGCGATACCTGAGTTGATCAGGTTCGCGATCATATCGACCTTTTGAATGTCATACCATTCGCGCGCTACTGCAATTGCAACTTCATTTTTATTCTGATGGTCTGCAACGATAACCTCGATTGGTTTTCCGAGCACCTTGCCGCCGAAGTCTTCCACCGCCATCTTAACCGCGGTGACGGCACCCTGCCCATATTTCATGGGAAAATTGTCCCGCCATATCGGTGAGAACGCCGATTTTTACGACTTCATCGGAGATTTTTGCTTGCTGAGCGAGCGCCGGCGCGATCAACGCTAGCGTTGTGCAAGTGAGCACCAAACCCTTGAATTTTGATTGCATTGTTCCCTCCCTGTCCGCTTTTGGACGATAAAAAACAGAAAGCTTCTTTCGTGCCGTTGCAGTTTTCTTAAGTTCAGTGGCTTCCTAGGCGCGAATTATTTGATCAATTCCTCATTCCCTGGTCCAGGCACTGCCGCCTCGCCAGTAATTGACATTCATAACTAGACTGGCTAACAAAAATTCCTTGTCAAGAACAAATGTCGAGCGGGGACTTGGTTTGCATCAGCGCTACACCTTAGAGGAGAAGGCGAAGTGCGACCGATTTTGTTATTGGGGTGTGTGCTAGCATTGCGTGGTCTTGAGTTGTGCCGACCATGCCAAACGCATTAGCGCGAGAAGCGACCAATTTCCTTCCTGGCGAGACAGTTTTAAGAGCGCGCGGCCTTACGAAATCTTTCCGTGGGTATGTTGCTGTAAACGGCATCAACTTAGCCGTACGTGCAGGGGAGATTCATGCGTTAATTGGTCCAAATGGCGCCGGCAAGACGACCGTCTTTAATTTGATTTCTAAGTTTTTGACGCCAACGGCGGGCGAGATTTTTTATCGCGGCGAGAATGTAACAGGGGCGTCTGCTGCGGATATCGCGCGAATGGGATTGGTGCGCTCGTTTCAGGTGTCCGCGACATTTCAGCAACTCAACGTACGAGAAAACGTGCGTTTGGCGCTTCAGCGCCCACGAGTCTCGCACGTAGGTTCTGGCAATCATCGAAAAGTCTTTCGGATCTCGATGGCAGGGTTGCTGAAATTCTCACTCAAATGGATCTGGCTGCTCTAGCAGATACTCGTGCCGGCGAGTTGCCATATGGCCATAAGCGGGCCTTAGAACTCGCAACCACCCTTGCTGCAGATCCTGCGGTAATGCTGTTGGACGAACCGACTCAAGGGACTAGGTATCGAGGAAGTCGATCGAATTACCGGTCTGATCAAGCGGTTTGCGGGGCGGCGTACGGTGTTCATGGTTGAGCACAACATGAAAATGGTTTCAGCGATTGCAGATCGTATAAGTGTACTTCGCTACGGAGAAATCATCGCGGAAGGATCCTATGCCGAAGTCTCCGCACATCCCGAAGTAATCGAGGCATATTTGGGATCTCGTGCAAGACGGGGAGCGACGAAATGAGCGTCGAGTCCCTTTACGCGAGTCGTCTCGCTCTTCTGCCAGTTCTAAAAAAGCGATCGTCGTCAAAGATCTGCACGCTTATTATGGCGAGTTTCACATTTTGCATGGACTTAGCTTTGCGGTCTCCGAGGGTGAAGTTCTGACGCTACTTGGTCGAAATGGTGGTGGTCGAACCACGATAATTCGATCGATTATGGGCCTGGTCGAACGACGTCGTGGATCGATTGAAATACTTGGTCGCGAAACAATTTCGGCTGCACCATTTCAAATTGCGCGACTTGGTGTTGGATATTGTCCCGAAGACCGGGGCATTTTCGCAAGCTTGTCATGCCTAGAGAACCTCGAACTGCCACCAGCAGTGGACGGCAAGGGGATGACCCTTGAGGCGATTTACGAGTTATTTCCTAACTTAGCGAAGCGTCTGCATACGCCTGGTAACACGTCTTTCTGGTGGTGAACAGCAAATGCTCGCGATCGCACGCATTCTCCGCACCGGTGCAAGAATATTGCTTCTCGACGAAATTTCGGAAGGGTTAGCACCGGCGATCGTGGACGGTTTGGCTGCCACTATCACCAAACTTCGGGATCTTGGCTACACCATTCTAATGGTTGAACAAAATTTAGAATTTGCAGCACCAATTGCGGATCGATTCTTAGTCATCGAGCGTGGCCGAATTGTAATGGAAGTCACAGCCGCTGATCTGGAAAGACGTATTTCATCCATTAATCACTACCTTGGCGTTTGAGATGTTCTGATGAGCGTTTTTAATATTTCCACTCAAGTTCTTCTTGGCCAGTTGACGATAGGTCTCGTGAACGGCTGCTTCTACGCAATATTGAGTCTTTGGACTTCGCGATCATTTTTGGTCTCCTCAACATGATAAATTTTGCCCACGGCGTACTTTATATGTTGGGAGCTTTTGCAGCCTGGTTCGGTCTAACTGCATTTGGACTGAACTATTGGGTTGCCTTGTTCGTAGCCCCGCTGGTTGTTGGCATCTTTGCAGCATTTGTCGAACGATTATTTTTGCGGCGGCTCGAGGGTCTCGATCACCTCTACGGTCTTCTGTTTACGTTCGGTCTCGCACTCGCATTGGAAGGAATTTTTATCGATATCTACGGATCAGCTGGACTTTCGTATTCTCCACCGCCTCAGCTTCGTGGATTACTTGATCTTGGTTTTATGCGGCTGCCATTGTACCGCGCATGGGTTGTTGCTGTTTCGCTTGGAGTTTGTTTTAGCGTTTGGTTCCTCATCGAGCGAACGCGAGTTGGCTCCTATTTGAGAGCGGGAACTGAAAATGCACGTCTAGCCCAGGCACTAGGAATAAATGTGCCTTTTCTTATTACGCTAACATATGGGCTAGGTGCTGGCCTCGCCGCGTTCGCGGGTGTTTTGGCTGCACCGATCTACCAAGTTCATCCGCTGATGGGATCAAATATCTTGATAATCACTTTCGCGGTTGTTGTCATTGGCGGTCTCGGCTCGACGCTCGGTGCAATCGTAACAGGACTTGCGCTTGGTGTTATCGAGGGACTGACAAAAGTTTTCTATCCGGAGGCATCTTCGACCGCAGTCTTTATCATTATGGCGATTGTACTGATGTTGCGGCCCGCCGGGTTATTTGGACAAGAAACAACATGAATGCGGAGCGCACTTTATTAGTACTTCTAGTGGTCGTTGGCGTAATCGCCCCGTTTACGGGCATCTATATGTTGATTTTGATGAAATGTATGGCTTTTGGGATCTTTGCAATCGCGTTCAATTTTTTCACTGGTTACGTTGGCCTGCTTTCGATCGGTCACGCCGCATTCTTTGGAATGGGCGCATATTTTGCGGGTTATGCCATCAAGAACTGGGGCATCACGACAGAGGCGGCACTCCTTCTTGGGACGCTGCTGGCTGCAGCCCTAGGTTGGATCTTCGGCAAAATGGCAATTCGTCGTCGTGGCATTTATTTCGCAATGATTACGCTCGCTTTGGCGCAGATGGTCTATTTTTTCTGCGTGCAAGCGCCATTTACGGGTGCAGAAGATGGCCTTCAACGAATTCCGCGCGGAAAACTTTTTGGTCTTATCGATCTGAACAATGAACTCGTCATGTACTATTTGTGTTTTATCCTGCTCTTCGCAACGATTTGGTTCGTTCGCTATGTTATCTATTCGCCTTTTGGACAGACCTTAAAGGCCATCAGGGACAATGAACCTAGAGCAATTTCACTTGGCTATGACGTGCAGGGTTACAAGCTGATGGCGTTCGTGATTTCAGCGGCGTTAGCAGGATTTGCTGGAGGCTTGAAAGCGATCATTATTAGTCTTGCTGCCTTAAGCGATGTGCACTGGAGGATGTCAGGTGAAGTGATCCTCATGTGTCTGTTGGGCGGTCTTGGAACAACGCTTGGTCCGGTCGTCGGTGCTGTTGTGGTTATTCTGCTGCAAACGGAACTTGCGGGCATCGGCGTGGTTCAAATTGGCCCAATCTCATTTGATCTTTCAACTAAAATACCAATCTTGATCGGCGCGATCTTTATGCTTTGCGTTCTGCTCTTCCGCAAAGGGATAATTGGCGAAATTCTCTATTTTTTTGAAGTTCGCGGCTCTCGAAAACAAGAAAAGCGATCTGTGGAGCCTGCATGAGTACCCAGTCTCTGGCGGGAAAACGGGTAGCAATAACAGGAGCGACAAGTGGCATTGGGTTAGCCTTAGCCAAACGATTAGCTCTGGAGAATTGCCGGGTGCTCGCTCATGGACGCGACCAAAGCAAGCTCGATAAATTGAGATCAGAAATCTCTACGATTGCAACGTTTCAAGCTGACGTGCGTGAAGCTAATTTTGCGATGAATTTCATGGATGCAGCGATCAAACAGCTCGACCATTGCGACGTGGTCGTCAACAATGCAGGTACAATCTGGGCCGGAGCAGTTGATCGTGCAAAGCCAGAGCTCATCAGTGAGCTAGTCTCTACAAATGTTGAAGCGCCGTTCCAAGTTACGCATCGCGCTATTACTTACTTTAAATCGCGCGACGCAGGTCACCTTATAAATATTACGAGTGTCCTTGGAATAAAGACGAGAATTTATTCGGGAATATACGCGGGAACGAAGCATGCACTGGAAGCGCTTTCCGACTCATTGCGACAGGAGCTTGCTCGCACGCCTGTGCAGATTAGCTGCATTGAACCAGGGATGACACTGAGCGAACTGCATCGTGGGTTTAAAGAGCATCCAATGAAGGCAATGGGCATCGAAAATCCGCTCCGTCCTGATGACGTTGTCAATGCAATTATATTCGCCATGTCGCAAAGATCGAATGCAGCGGTGACAAATATTGTACCGCTGCCGCGGGATCAGAAGACCTGATAGATCCCAACGGCGAAGTATAATATAAAAACCACTCAATAATTAGCTTTCTTGCAAAACTTGCGCTTCTTTATGCGACCACAAGATATGGTTGATGAATGAGGCGATAGCTGCCAACGTTTGCTCTGGTTGTTCGTGATGAGGAGCGTGCCGGGCGTCTGGAATAACAATTGATTCTACAGGTGAGTAACATTGCTCTTCGGCGACGTGGATTTGCGCAACACTGCCGTATGGATCATTCGCACCTTTCACAATTAGCATCGGAACGCGGATATATCGAAGGTCCTCGCGAATGTCGAAGGACTTAAAGCGGGGATCAAGCCAAAGATCACGCCAACCTCGAAACGTTTTGTCAGCGTCGACATGATGCCGCTGCAGGCGAGAGCCAAGGTCCGTTAATTCATAGTCCTTTGCCGTTTTGCGAATGGCTTCGATATTCACATTTTCAACGAAAAAGTGTGGCTCAATTAACACGAGTCCCCGAACGCGATGATCTTGTATACTACCGGCGTAGATCGCAGCAATTGATGCGCCATCACTGTGTCCCAACAAAATGCCGCGACGAAAGCTAATCGCATTGAGTAATTTAGGTAGCACGTCAATGGCTTCGCACTGAAGATAGTCAAGCGGTCGAGGAAGTTTGGCCTCGGACGATTGGCCATATCCGGCTCTAGAAAAAGCAAACACTCGGGAGCTTGTGGCATCGGCCAACCTTTCAGGAAAATCCCTCCAGGTAGAAAGTGACCCGAGTCCTTCGTGCATTGCAACGATTGTCGGCGCCTCCGGCGCTGCTGGGCCAAACCATGCGCACTCTAGAGATTGCCCCTCAATAGTAATCTTTAATTTACTCGTCGCCATCGCGTTAATTCGTCCCAAAAATTTACCGGCATGAAAGATCTATCTATGACAGATACAATTGCTGGCTAATCTAAAAAAGAGGGCGAATTCGTAAAATAACAGATTATTGAAAGTTGGCCAGACGTAACGCTTGATGATGAGAACATTCGCCGCGGCGCTGCAGTCAATATGAGTTCAAAAATCAGTCGCAATTAATTCGTAAGAACCCTTGCGCCCACGGGCATAAACTTTGGTCGCAATCTTGTGGATGGCATCGCGATTTAGATCGAACGCGCGAAGTAGACCCGCCTCGTCGAGCCGCATGTCTGGTTGAACCCGTTTTAAGGCATCTTCAGTGACGGAGAACGGAAACTCCATCGCACTTACGTGCCCCCAAAATCGTACAGCACGTCGCCTCGCATCGTAAAGGCGGCTCGCGTTGGGAAAATTCAACGCCGTATATTTCATGGGCTTTCTGTTCGGATCATATTGTTGCTTTAGTCTTCATCATTCTTAATATTTGTGCAGAAAGCGAGCGATCTTCCCTCTTAGCGCACGAGCCTCCGCTTATGCTTAAAAAGTTTTTTTTATTGATCATAATCAATGTAAATATAGGAATGCCGAGACCAAATAGCTAGATGAGGTGGCATGAGCAATTTTGCTCAGATTCCACACGGATAAAAGGACAGTGTGGTCGACATTGAGCCAAAAAAGGCGCATGCTTTTTTTGGTTGAGACGCTTTAGAGCGATCGGCCAAGGCTCGAACAGGATTAGGTCTTCTGGTTGCCCCTCGCACCGAAGCAGTGCGCAAGAGGGGAGACGAGCATTTGTGCGCTCGCTCGAATTAAGAGGTAAGAGAATTATGGCGATTGAACATGCACGCGCGCATGCCTTACCCAAGCCTTGGGGTATTGTAGATTTACGTCCTTGGAGCAATGCACGTCATGACAGCCCGATTGGCGAAATCTGGTACGAGCGACCTGATAGGGCGGTGAGAGATTCATCGCTCCTTCTTAAATTGCTGTTCACGAGCCAGCCACTTTCCATTCAGGTTCATCCCGACGACGCATTTGCGCATTCGATTGGCCTGCCAAGTGGCAAGACCGAAGCTTGGTACGTGTTAAGTGCTGCTCCTGAAGCTAAAGTCGCTCTCGGCCTGAATAAACATCTGACTCCGCAGCAATTACGTCAGGCCATCGACACCGGCTCAATTTTAGAATTTGTTCGATGGCAGACCGTGTCGGTGAACGATATTATTTTCGTGCCTGCCGGGACGATCCACGCGATTGGTGCGGGAGTTGTGATCGCAGAGATTCAACAGCGCAGTGACGCAACATTCCGTCTTTTCGATTATGGTCGGCAGCGTGAACTTCACATCGAGCGCGCAATTGCAGTAGCGGATGCCGGGCCTGCCGATTTTCGGATCACACCAAGCCGACTCACCGACTCGCGGATGCTTCTGCTCACAAATGCGCACTTCGTGTTCGAAAAAATCGATCTGGCGCCAAACTCCGCTTGGTGTTTGGAAGCGGAAAGAGAGACATGGTTGCTCGTTCTGAGTGGAGGTGGCCGCGTCGAACCATTCGACGTTGGTGTAGGCGACGCCATTTTCGCGCAATCGGACCACGTTAACATACAGTCTGGTTCGGTCGGCATGACAGGCCTCGTGGCGTACACCGGCGGCGGCCCCGTTCCACAGCTGCTGCAACGCGTCAAACAAACGGGTGAAATCAATTCAGAACGGCCACAGGAGGTGCAGGTGCCCACTCTTACCCAAGCAAAGGCGGCCCGGACAAACGGACGCCTAGAAACAACTCAATGAAATCGATTCAGCGCATAGGATTCATCGGAAATTATCTCCCGCGCCGCTGCGGGATCGCAACCTTTACGCATGATATTCATGGAGCGGTCTCGACCGCTGCGCCAAATATTGAAACTTGCGTCGTCGCAATGACAGATCCCGGTCGCACCTACGACTATCCGCGGGCTGTGCGCTTTCAGGTTCACGAGGAAAAAGTCAATGATTATGTTCAGGCCGCCAAGTTCTTGAACAATGCAGACATCGATGTTGTCTCCCTGCAGCACGAGTATGGAATTTTTGGCGGGCAGGCTGGTGGTAATATCATTGAGCTTTTGTCGCGCCTCGAAATGCCGCTTGTCACGACGCTTCACACGGTGCTCGAGAAACCGACGCTAACCCAGCGCGACGTGATGGACCGGATCATCGATATTTCGGCGAAGGTCGTCGTAATGTCGGAAAAAGGTTACGAGTTCCTCCGTTCAGTTCATGCTGTGCCCGCTCGTAAGATTGAGATTATACCGCACGGAATACCCGACTTCCCATTCCTCGAAACGCATCACGCCAAAGCGAAATTCGGCTTCGATGGAAAAATGATCATCCTCACGTTCGGTCTCCTTTCGCCAAGCAAAGGTATCGAAACTGTGATTGATGCCATGCCACGCATCATCAAATCCTGTCCGAACGCTGTATATGTCATTCTCGGAGCGACCCATCCGAAGCTTGTGCGGCATCAGGGCGAGGCTTATCGCGACAGCTTAATGGCGCGCGCACGCGAGGTTGGCGTAGAGGACCATGTCGTCTTTTTCAACCAGTTCGTAGACCAAGCAACGCTGCTGGACTTCATTTCGATGTGCGATGTCTATGTGACGCCCTATCTCAACGAAACCCAGATGACGTCAGGCACGCTCGCCTACAGCTTCGGGCTGGGAAAGGCTGTCGTATCGACACCTTACTGGCACGCCAAAGAACTCCTGAGTGACGGGCTTGGTATTCTAGTTCCTTTCAGGGATCCCGAAGCCATGAGCATCGAAATCGCCGGTCTGTTGACGAACGATGTTCGGCGTCATTCCATGCGCAAACGGGCGTACGCGGAAAGCCGCTCGATGACATGGGCGCAAACGGCCAAGCGCTACCTCGCGGTCTTTGAGACTTCGCGCGAGCGCGCCGAAATATTGCTTCCGATTGATCCGATCGTCTCTGGGAGCTCCAGGAACCAGGGGCCCGCCATTCCTGATATCCAAATCGGGCATTTTCTCTCGCTCTGCGATAGCACCGGCATGCTCCAACATGCCGTCCATGCAGTACCAGATCGCGCCCATGGCTACTGTATCGACGACAACGCTCGCGCCCTGCTGTTCTCAACCGCTCTTGCGAACTCTGGAGAGGCGCAATTGTCCGAGACAATGACTGCTCGCTTTGCAGCATTTATTCAGCACGGATGGAACTCCGACACTCGTCGGTTCCGAAATTTCATGAGCTACGACCGACGATGGCTGGAAGAGACGGGCTCGGAGGATAGTCATGGCAGGACGCTCTGGGCATTGGCCGAATGCGCACGCAAAGACACGAACCCATCTCGCCGCAGATGGGCCGCGGCGCTCTTTAAGACCGCGCTTCCCACCGTCGAGCAATTCTCATCTCCGCGGGCCTGGGCCTTTTCGCTCCTAGGGCTAGACACCTATTGCACGCTTGTCGGTGAAGATCTTTTCGCTAACCGCATGCGCAACGTATTAGCCAATCGGTTAATGTCCCTGTTTGCCGCAAACGAAAGCAAAGACTGGGTCTGGTTTGAAGACTCACTCTCATACGACAACGCCCGCCTTCCCCAGGCGCTGATCCAAACCGGACTGACGACCCGCACGCAATCGTACGTCCGGGTCGGCCTCAGATCGCTCCGCTGGCTCATGTCGCTTCAGACCACATCATCGGGATACTTCAGACCAGTTGGTACCAGAAGCTTCGGCGGGCTCCGAAAGAAACCCGAAGCGTTTGATCAGCAGCCAGTCGAAGCGTCAGCAACAATTTCTGCGTGCCTTGCGGCGTCGCGGGCGGATGATGGCGCGGAATGGGTTGCAGGGGCGATGCGCGCGTTCAGTTGGTTTCTTGGCGAAAATGACCTACACACAACGCTGATTGATTCCGATACCGGCAGCTGTTTGGATGGGCTCCATTCGGATCGACCTAATGAGAATAAGGGTGCGGAATCAGCACTCTCATATCTCCTCGGTCTTGCGGAGATACGGCAATTCAAGCGCGCCGCTGCGATAGGCAGAACGAAACCCCTGGCCAAATTGACAGGCAGCGCCGTTCGCTCGATTACACCTCGAACAACACCAGGGGGCCCCCTTGTTTCAATCCCGATTCTTGAACCGCCAAAACTTGTATCTACGCCCGGATCCGGCCAGGGTCGTAGTCAGACCCTTCAAACCGGCGACTGAACCGAGAGACCTCAACCCAACCGATAAGATTCGGGCCAACCATATTGTTGGCAGGGTTCTCCGGCTCGAGCCCGGGGCTGCCGCGCGACAACTGAGCGACGTGCTCGAAAATTTCGAAGGTCGTCATAGAAACTTGTTCGAGATCTTCGAAGCACGAGCCGCCGAGATGGAAGAGGCGTTCGAGCCGCATGCCGTATTCAACAAGACACAACGCTGCCTGATTGGTGCGTATTTTCTTCAAGAGTACTCCTTCGAAGCGTCGGCGTTATTCAATCCGAGCATTGTTCGGCACCCCGACCAATCAAATGCGCCGGAGAATGGATGCCGATTCATATTGAGCCTCCGTGCCGTCGGTGAAGGTCATATCTCATCGCTGACGTTCCGATCCGGCACCATAGCTGCGGACGGAAGCGTAAACGTTGATCCGACCGCGCGTCTCGCCTCGGTTCCAAAAATCAGCAGCCGAACGTCCAAGCCCGATGGCGACGAAATCGAAGTGATCTTCCGGCCGGACGAAGAATTGAGCGAACGGGTCATTTTTCCTATTACTGATGCCCAATCAAACGGCATCGAGGACGCCCGATTCGTCGAATTCGGCGGAGAATCGCAAAAAACATTCTACGCAACTTACACAGCATATAGCGGCGGGAAGATCCGCTCTGAGTTACTCCAAACGACGGACTTCCAATCATTCAGGATGACGCCGCTCGGCGGATCGGCGACGCGTAATAAGGGAATGGCTCTATTTCCGCGGAAAATCGGCGGCCGCTATGCGATGATTGCCCGGCATGACAACGAGAATCTCTATCTGATTTATTCTGACGACCTTTACACATGGGACGGGGGTCAATCCATCCTTCAGCCCGAGTTTCCATGGGAATTCGTTCAAATTGGCAATTGTGGCTCACCCATCGAACTGGACGACTGTTGGCTCCTGCTAACCCACGGGGTTGGTCCGGTGAGAAAATATTCGATTGGGGCGGTTCTCTTGGACAAGAAGGATCCCTCAAAGGTTCTTGCACGTTCGCGAGAGCCTCTGGTTCATCCCGAGCTCACCGAACGTGAAGGTTACGTACCCAACGTCGTCTATACGTGTGGCGCAATGCGTCATCGCGACCAGATCATCTTGCCTTATGCGATATCTGACACCTTCTCCAATTTTGCGACGATAAAAATTTCGACGCTGATGGAGGCCGTCGCGAGCTGATGACCAGTCAAATTGAATAATAGGGCACAAAACTTTTCCGCCAGCGACGCGCTCAAAGAGCAAATAGCGGGAACCTGGGTTCTCGCATCTAGCGCCATCGTATGCCCCGCTGTCAGTTCAAGCGCATAGCGCCAAAGGACAAAACTAAATGCAGGCTCTCTTTATTGGGCAAACGTATATCGACGTAACTTTTCTTACCGACCGGATGCCAACGGGCGACGATAAGCATGTGGCATCGGCCTACGCCGTCTCGTTCGGTGGCAACGCGGTCACCGCTGCCTTCTGCTGTGGCAAGTTGGGAATTGCGCCGGAAGTGCTGACAACTGTCGCTGGTGATTGGCTCGGGCGCATGTTTCTGGATATGGCGGCGAAGTATGGGATCTCGATCCACGCTAGGAAGGTCAGATCGTCTTCGTTATCGTTCATCATGCCGAATGATGGTAAGCGGGCCATCGTACGTTGTCGTGATGACGACTATCTTGACTCCTTTCCTATCCTGCAACTCTCAGCCTGCCGCGCGCTTCACTTGGACGGCCACCAGCCGGATGCCGCGATTTACTACGCCAAGCTGTGCCGTGAAGCGGGAGTTCTCACCTCGCTCGATGGTGGAGGACTTCGCTCGAATACTCATGAACTTCTTGGTTTCATCGACGTTGCGATCGTGGCCGAGCGCTTATGTCAGCAAATGGGGTATGATCCACCAACTATGCTTGATTATCTCAAAAGCCGTGGATGTCGGCTTGGCGGAGTAACGCTCGGAGAGCGCGGCTTAGTTTGGTTCGACGATACGGGCACCATTCGGACACTTCCTGCTCTTGCCGTACCGTCGGATCGAGTTCTCGATACCAGTGGAGCGGGAGACGTCTTCCACGGCGCATACATTTATTCTTATCTCGCTACTCCCGCAAAGAGCTGGGAGGAGCATTTCCGCTTCGCGCGAGCAGCATCCGCCTTCAAGATCCAGCATCTCGGCAATGAGGCGGGTTTGCCGACGTTTGCCGAAATCGCCGCAGTCAAGCGTGAGTTCGAAGTGCCATCCTGAATCGTGTAATGGAGCCACCGCCACCAATCCAATAAGAATTATGGCATCGATGCATGCGTTGATTTCTGTCGCTTACATTCGAAGCTCAAGCTTCCTAAGCATTGACGCAATTTCGTCCTTGATCTTAAGGCGCTGTTTCTTAAGCCTTTCGAGTACTTCGTCGCTCGTTGGCTCTTCTTCGGTTTCAATGCGATAAATTTTTCCGTTAATTTCATCGTAGCGGGTCGCAAGACGTTTGAACTGATAATTCGTTCTCATCAGCCGCTGAATGAAGCGCACTTCTTGCGGAAATTCTTCTTGCAGTTGGTGGGGAATGCGGATCATCACAAACTCTATCTAATAGATATTCGCATGTGCCTTGCGTTGGATCAAAGCCCTGCCGAAATTGGATAAAATTGCGCTGCAGCGTCAGTCCAACCGGTCCGGTTTGTGCGAATGACTGCACAACTTCTTCGCATAAATCCCGTCAATACGCTGCTTTCGTAATTCATCGGGCGGGTCTTTTGGTTGCTCGTTGCTCTATTTGCCTGACCAATTCGCCGAGACTAGGCTGCACAGCGGTAGCCATTTCGGCTCTTCGCACTCAGCAGACATTGAAATGAAGAGCTTATACTGGCGGCGGTCTAATCTCGGCTTACGATGGCATGATCGCAATTGGCTCTGGCATTGTTTCAGGATGCAAAAGGAACATCAGATGCTGCAAAAGCTACGATTTGTTGCTCTTACACTTGTCGTAATTACTACTGGAATGCTAGCGGCGGTGGGCGCAGTGGCGCAAACGCCGCTACAAAAAATGAAAGATTGCCTCTTGATCGAAGACCTCACCAAAGAACGTCTAGACTGCTTTGATGCAATCGTGCCGCCCGAGGGTCGTCCATCGGCAAAGAAAGCGAAAACTGTGTCGGAGTGCCGTTTTTTCAAAGAAGAGGACGAACGACTAAGTTGCTACAATGGTTTTGTTGGTGCGCAAAAAAAGTCGCCAAAGTCCAACAAATCATCTTCCACTCCGAAAACTGTTCCCGCACCTAAGTAATCAATGTTGGTGGGCATGATGTTTATTTGTGGAGGCAGTTCTGAATGAATTCGCCCTTTCGGGGTGGATTTTGCCAAAGACCGAGCCGGAGAAAAGATTGTCATTTTAGCTGACTGAACCGGCATCAAACCGACGTCTCGCATCTTGGATAGCGGCACGATTTCTCCGCGCCCACATGCCAAGTGTGCTAACGGGCTCGAGCAATGAGCGGCCAAGTCTCGTCAGCTCATAATCGACGCGAGGAGGTATGGTCGGATTAACGGTGCGCGTTACAAGTCCGTCTCGCTCTAGCCCGCGGAGCGTCAGCGTCAGCATCCGCTGCGAAATGCTGCCGAGCGCGCGGCGAATCTCGTTGAACCGTTTTGGCCCGTCGCCCAATACATTGACGACCAATACCGTCCACTTGCCGCCGACACGCGCTAGGACCTCGCTCACAGCGCGGCAATCATCGGCCACTTGCAGGTTACTTGGTATCAGTGCTGTGCCTTCTTGCCGCGAACGCCTGGTCATTTATCTAACCTTGGTATCAAACTGTAACCACGGTAGACCCGAGCATCGCAATGTTCAAGATTGTGATCATCGTCGGCACTAATTGCGGAGACACCGTTAATCGTAAGGTTGCGAAAGTTACTAATGCGGCTCTCAATCAATTCGCGTCTTTGTTTGCGCAACTTTCGTTCATCCATGAGGCGGCTAGATAAGCCCGATTAATAGTTGCCATAAACAGGGACACGAAATCAGAAAGGTCAGTTTGTCATGTCCATTCGATCTGTGAAGCGCATCGTCGAGTCAAAGCCCACGATCGAAGGCGCGGGCGTGAAGCTACGCCGTGCCTTCGGTTTCGGCGATACAAGCGAGTTCGACCCGTTCCTGTTATTCGACGATTTTCGCAATGATCGCCCCGCTGACTATCGCGCTGGTTTCCCGTGGCATCCGCATCGAGGCATCGAAACTATTACTTACGTTCTCACCGGAACCGTGGAGCACGCAGACAGTCTCGGAAATCGAGGAAAACTTGGAGCCGGCGACGTGCAGTGGATGACCGCCGGAAGCGGGATTCTACATCAGGAAACGCCACAGGGAGATACCCAAGGCCGCATGCATGGTTTCCAGCTTTGGGCCAATCTGCCGTCATCGCTCAAGATGGCGGCACCGCGCTATCAGGATATCAAGGCTGCCGAGATCCCTGAATTTGTTGATGACGATGGCACCCGGATTCGGGTCGTGTGCGGCGACTTCTGGGGCAAACGCGGCCCAGTGGATGGCGTCGCAGCGGACCCGCGCTATCTGGATATCTGGGTGCCTGCGGGCCAACGGAAAACATTGCCTGTGGAGGTTGGCCGCCACGCCTTTGCCTATGTGTTTGAAGGCTCGGGAACATTTTCTGACGCGTCGCAACCGTTCGGCGTCCTAACCGAAAAAGAAAATCCGGACGGAGGAACGGTGGTCCGCGAGCGCACGGGTAACCGATCACTGGTCGTATTCGACTCCGGCGATGAATTGACAGTCCAAGCTGGTGGGGAAGGGATCCGGTTCTTATTGGTGTCTGGCAAACCAATCGAGGAACCGGTCGCTTGGTACGGGCCGATCGTGATGAACACGCAAGCGGAACTGCAACAGGCGGTCGCCGAGCTGCGAAATGGAACGTTCATCAAGTAACGTTAGGCGTACTCGATAGAAGGTATCGAAAATGAGCTGGTTAACCTCATATGATCCTGTACTAGGGGATAAGAAATCCTGCGATGCTCTTGACCTTGTTGTTGTTCCGCGCGTCCGCGATCTGGGCAATGGTTTTTCAGTGCGCCGTGCGCTGCCACACGATAAGCGCCAGTTGGTCGGTCCTTTTATCTTCTTTGATCAGATGGGCCCAGTGCAGTTTATTGCTGGACAAGGCATGGACGTGCGCCCGCATCCGCATATCGGTCTTGCGACCGTCACTTACCTCTTCGATGGCCGCGTCATGCATCGCGATAGCGAAGGCAATACATTAGAAATCACTCCCGGGGCGATGAATCTCATGATGGCCGGACGCGGCATCGTGCATTCCGAACGTTCGCCCACGAGCGCACGGAAGGGCACGGAGCGCATGTTCGGGATACAAAGTTGGATTGCCCTACCGCAAGCATATGAGGAAACCGATCCAACTTTTCAGCATTTCGATGCAGCAAGCTTGCCGGTTGTCGAAGATAACGGCGTATGGGCGCGTGTGATTGCCGGATCAGCCTTCGGCCAAAAGTCACCGGTGGGAACGCTTTCGGAATGGCTTTACGCTGAAGTCGTGCTTCAGTCCGGCGCAAGTGCGCCGCTCGATCCTGACCAGGAGGAGCGGGCGATCTATGTTGTGGAAGGCGAGGTCGAGATTGCGAGTGAAAGATTCGAAGGCCCACGGCTTCTAATCTTCCATCCCGGCGACCGGATTACGGTAAGGGCGACGCGTCCTGCGCGCCTGATGTTTCTAGGTGGTACAGCATTGGAAGGTCCGCGGTATATCTGGTGGAATTTTGTATCGTCGCGCCGGGCACGCATCGAGCAAGCGAAGGAAGACTGGAAGACAGGGAGATTCGGGCCGGTGCCTGGCGAGACCGAGTTCATTCCATTGCCAGAGAACTAGTTTGACCTTTTAGATCTCTGTTGTGCAGTTAGTGCGCCATGCCGATGATGCATCCTAGGTTTCTCTGCGCGCTCCGTACACGAGGTTAGATAGAATTCATGAGAGTTTGGTTTCAGTCCTTCATCACAATTGTTTGGTCGTTCGCAGCGTTAACAGCAGGACTTTCGGATAATGCCCAGGCCCAGACAGTGGAGAACGACGTGCTTTCGCGCGCAAGCGTGCTCCGCGATCCGGGCGTGCCCGTCAGCGGCAATCCCGACGCGGAATTCACCATTGTCGAGTATTTCGACTACCAGTGTCCCTACTGCAAGCAAATTCATCGGGTGCTACTGCAAGTCGTCAAAGAGGACGGAAAGATCCGCTTGGTACTGAAGGACTGGCCGATTTTCGGCGATGTGTCGCGTTACGCTGCTAAGATGGCGCTCGCCGCGAAATTTCAGGGAAAGTACGCCGAGGCACATGGTGCATTGATCAGTGCCAAATCGAGGTTGTCGGACGAGGCCATCCTTAGTCTGTTGAGCGGCGCTGGAATAGACGTGGCAGTAGCGAGCGCGGACCTGCATACGCATCAGCAAGAGATCGACGCTATTCTGGAGCGGAACGATGCCCAGGCCCGTGCGTTCGATTTTCCTGGCACGCCGGCCTTTATCATCGGAACGTTCCGCGTGACGAGCGTTCTTAGTGCCGCCCTTTTCAAGCAAGCAATTAAGGACGCAAGAGCAGCGGCCGCTGTGGAATGAGCGCACAACTGGTGCAAGACGCGCTCGGACTGCTCTCGGGGTCAATGGTTGGCTTCTCGCTTGGCTTAGTCGGTGGCGGCGGTTCCATATTTGCTGTCACCGTCTGGCTAGAGCGTAACAAAGTAAAAATCCCGGTCATTTAGTCTGCCTGAAAAAGATAATTAGCAGTACAAACGCGCACGCTGATCTACCGTTTCTAAGTCCTTGACTGAATCCTGTCGGCCTCTGGTCGAGGACCCCTTACCCGAGGTGGATCTAGCTGCTTGGATAGTCGGTCTCTGCGTGCAACCATTGTGACGCTTCAGAAATCAGGGTGCACCATGAAGACGCGAGCGACGGCCGATCCAAGAGGCTGGCATTTCCACCAGTCGAGACTAACTGTTTGCATGCTCATCACCGTGATCACCGCGGCCGCCGTCGGCACGGCGAGAGCACAAGCGCAGAAAATTGGCGGCCCACCCGAAGCAAATAATATGCGCCTCGTCGGTTACAACGATCTTCAAGGGCGCAGTGCCTATCAGCCGACAATCCATCATCAGGGAAATCGCTGGATCGCGTATATTGGGCACCACGGTGGCATTGAGGCAATTCCAAAGCCGAACAACCCCACTACGGGACAGCCCGAATACAATGGCACATCCATCATTGATGTTACGGACATAAAAAATCCGGTCTATCTCGCTCACATTCCCGGCCAGGAAGGAAATTACGAACAGGGCGGGGCACAAATGGTTCGCGTTTGCAATGGCGCGCAGCTGCCTCATGGAGATCGAAACGCTGTCTACATGCTTCGAACGTTCGGAGGACAAGCGCATGAAATCTGGGATGTTGCGAACCCAACTATGCCGAAGCTGCTCATTCGTCTTGATGGCTTGCGAGACACTCATAAGAGTTGGTGGGAATGCGATACCGGAATCGCCTATCTCGTTTCCGGTGCACCGAATTGGCGCACGCGCCGAATGACACAGATCTACGATCTGAGCGATCCGACTCATCCGGTGAAGATTCGTGACTTTGGTTTACCGGGGCAGGAGCCAAGTGCCACGGGTTTTGTGCCGACTGAGCTGCATGGGCCAATCTCAACCGGTCCACAAGGCAACAGGGTCTACTTCGGATATGGCACCAATAAAGGCGGCGTTTTGCAGATCGTTGATCGCGGGAAACTCTTGAATGGTCCGAAAGAGCCAACATCGGAAAATTTGCGCTATCCTGTCGTTGGTCAACTCGAAATGCTTCCCCTGAATGGAGCGCACACGACGTTTCCGTTGGGAAAGATGCCAATCGCGGAATTTTCGAAGGAAAAGGTCGGACGCGAGCGTGATTTCGTCATGATCGTCAACGAGGAGATTTTAAACGAGTGTCAGGAGCCTCGTCAGATGGTGTGGTTTGTGGATGTGACCGTGGAATCTCGTCCGATGGTTGTTTCGAACTATACCGCGGAAGAGGCGAGTGGAAATTTCTGCGAACGCGGAGGCCGCTTTGGTGCTCACGCATCAAACGAGAGCATGGCGCCCATATTTTACAAGAAGCTTGCATTCATCAGTTTCTTTAATGCCGGAGTGCGCGCCGTCGATATTCGCGATCCATATCATCCCAAAGAAGTTGGATTTTTCATCCCAGCAATCACTGCCGCAACAGATAAGCGATGCGTCAAGACAGATGGTGAGGATCGTTGCAAATTTGCAATTCAGACCAACAATGTCGAAACCGATGAGCGCGGTTACATCTATATCGTCGACCGAGCAAATACCGGCCTACACATTCTCGAACTGACTGGAGAAGCGCGCGCTATCGTAGGTTTGCCGCCAAACTAGAATGTGACGATTGGGCGAGGAAATACCGAATGCAGATTAAGCTAACGAAAATTTATGTGTTTGCTCTGCTATCACTTTCTCTCGTGGGTGTATATTTTCTTTGGCCGCAGTTGAAGGCAGATTTACGAAATAAGTTTAGCTCTTTGCAAAGTGACTGGCGTGAAATAACGTGGTCCTTTCCGGTTGACGCTTGGCCGGCGGGGCGGGCGTTTCATTGCAACTCCTTAAAGTGTGGGTCCGATATCGACCTATATGTCAGGCCGAAGATCGGATTTTGCGACTGCTATCGCGGCGTTGCTGACGACGACGAGATCGATCGCGTCGGGGACCTTGTAATGATTAGCGAACACTATGCTCCGACTTCGCCTGGCATCGCCGTAAGCATTAGCGGAATGTCGGGACGCGCGAGGCACTTTTCAATTTTAGCACCACAGCGAGCTGCGTTCGATGTCATTGGGATTGCGCTTGCAAGAAGATGCGATTCTATCGTTGCAACTGCGGTGAGTAATCAACAGATAACTGCATCGGCGCAAGATCGAATTATTGAATTGTTGGGTTCAATAGAAATCAAGAACTGGATAGAGACGTTTCCGCAATCTTCGCTGTGAAAAACTTGAAAGCGGCCCGAGTACAATGTGACGACTCTCGCCCATTCGTCGCGGGCTTAGCTGAACACAATTTTGTAGATCATTTTCGAAATTGAAGTGAATCAATAGGCGCATTCACAGAATGAATACAGAACATCCTTTCACTATGAACCCACGGCAGACCGAAATTTTTCTTCGAAATCTCGCAACTCGTCGCTTTCAAGATCGCTGATTGCCCAATACTCAAGTCCTGATGCCATCCAATGCCGGATGTTAAAACCGCTCATAAGCTCTGACTTAAACGCGGGGAGATCTGCGACCTTTGCCTGCCGTATAAAAAGATTGATTACATGTTTACGGCGCCGGTAAACAATCGCACCAACTCCTGTTCCATCTATGACGTCGAGCCTTCCGCCAAGAAGTGTGAAACCCTGTGCCGTCAAATCGACGACAAATGGCGCGACATCAAGCCTCCCATTAAACCAAGGGCGTATTGTGTGCTGGTCGCTCGTCTGGACATCGGTCAGGTGGTCTGCCTGTAGCGAACGTAGATGCGCCGAAACGATTTCTTCAAGAACGTGCTGCTTCTGATCGAATCGGAAGACCATAACCGTTGCGCCAACTGCAGCTAGCGCGGACATCGTAGCGCCAAGTGCAAATCCTTTGAGAAGGGTGCGACGATTCGGCGACCGTGCAATCGGTTGTGGCAATGCCGCCTCGACGCGCAACCGTAAACCCGCTGGCGCCTGAAACGCGAGATTTGCGGCGGACATTACTTGTCGCATGGTGCGGTATTCGTTCCATTGCGCGCCACACCGGGGACAACTTTTCACATGCGCTTCAACTTCTCGCGCGTGACCGGCGTCGAGTTCATTATCGAGCAAAGCGTGCAACAACAATCCAGTTTTTTCGCAGTTCATTTAGGGTGCCCTTCTTCAGCAATCCACGCCGTTCTGAGCATCAATCGCGCTCGCGCAAGGCGCGACATCACGGTACCAAGCGGGATGCCCACGACGTCGGAGATTTCGCGGTACGAGAGATCGTCGATTTCGCGTAGCACAATCACTTCGCGGAATGACTCAGGAAGTGTCGCCAGTAACCGTTGGATCGTTTCTGTATCCAAACGACGCAAAACTTCGATTTCAGGCGACTCCTGCGCCTCGCGCCACAATGGTATCGCGGCATCGGAGTCTTCCGCGTCATTCGTTTGCAGCGGAAATTTCGTGCGCCGCGCAAATTCTGCATGGCAAACATTGCGTAGGATCGCAAAGAGCCATGGTTTGATCGAGGAACCGCGAAATGAACCGAAATGGCGAAACGCACGCAGATAGCATTCCTGCACCGCGTCTTCAGCGTCGGCGGCATCTCGTAGCAAATAGCGCGCCAGCGTATAGACGTCGTCTAGATGCGTTAAAGCGAGCTCTCTGAAACGTTGAGTTTGATCGGAACGATCACCTTTCGGATTACTCACGATCTCGCCATCCCGCTCTGCACAGCCATTCGGGTTCAGTCCCGTTAGCACTGCCGACGGATTATTATTTTGGAGCATTGTTTCCGGGCGTTGCCTCAACCACAATCGTTCCAGTCATGTGAGGATGCAAGGAACAAAAATACTGATACGTGCCGGGTATCGTGAATGTGAACGAGAACTTGTCGTCGGTATCCAGTGGCTTTGACCTGAAAACTTGGGTGGTCGAGACCACGGTATGAGGGATATCGTCGTGGTTCTCCCATGTCACTCCAGCACCTGCCTTTATCGCGAGCGAGGGGGGATTAAAGGTAAAGTTATCAATTTTTACAATTACGTCCGCTGCCCAAGCAGGAAAGGACAAAATAATCGAAAAGACAAAAACAGCGGCATAAAAGGAGCCTGCCGCACCGAGAGTGCGCACGATCGTTATTTTCATGATCGCAGATCCCGTTTTCAGCCTTGTAGTGGCTGGTCAATGATGGCGAGCCGCTGCTGTCCCGGCTTGAAAATCACATTGGTGGTACCGAGAAGAGTACGTAACTTGTCATCGGACACTTTCATTGGACCGGGCGAGGGCGCAGTCCCCGGTGCTGGCTGCGGGAAGGCAGTCGACATCGCTGTATGAAACGTTACGTTGCCTTCGACTTTCTGCATCACCTGATGGATATGACCGTTGAGAACGGTCACTGAACCAAAACGTTTGAGATAGTCGAGAACGCGGGCTCCGTCTTCAGTTCCCCAGCCCCAAGTTGGGTATACGGCCCAGAGCGGAATGTGCGCAAAGACGACAATCGGGGTCGATGCCGACCGATCCTTTAGGTCCGCCTCAAGCCATTCAAGTTGTTCATTGCCGAGATTTCCGAGACCGCCGGCCTTAAGATTCATAACATTGACAAGGCCGATGAAGTGAACGCCATTGGCGTCGAAGCTGTACCAACCGGCACCTTTGGTGCCGCGACCATAGCGATCACGGTAAAGTTTAATCTCTTCATCGATGACATCGTGCTCGCCTGGAACATAGTGAACATCGAGGCGCGCTTGAGAAATTATACTGTCGGCGTTGTCGAACTCGGCCGCCTTGGATAAATGCGTGATATCGCCGGTGTGGATCATGAATGACGGCTTCACAGAAAGTTTTTTGACTCTATTGATTGCGTCTTCGAGCGTGCCACTCACATTGGGGTTGGCTGGTTTATCGAAGCCAATGTGACTGTCGCTGATTTGCAAAAATGTCAGCCCAGTCGGTTCTGCTGCTAACGCCTGATCGATTAGGCCCATTGAGCGTGGCACCCCGCCTGCCAATGTCCATAAAATGCCGGTTCCAGCCCATGTCATGCATTCCAATGCCTTGCGACGGTTCACACTGGTACTTTCGTTTCGATCATTGTCGGATGCCATTTGCCATTCTCCCGTGACGCTTTCGGCGCCTCACGGGGACTAGATCGGGGATGAGGGAGATTTATTCCCGGAAATTCGCGGTTGTAGTTTATTTACCCGCCGACCTGGCCAAAAGGGGTGTTGGCCTGCCTAACCGTATTGACGTTTTGGTAGGAGCCATAAGTTTCAAATAATGAAGCGAATAAATTCGCAGAATGACACGGAATACTGAGACCTTGATTCTTCGCACCAACATCTTTGAGTTCGGGGTAAAGTCGTGAAAGACGACACCTGATACAAGGTCGGCCGTTTACCGGCGGCGGCAGGGGCTCTTGTTGGGGAATAATGGCAATAGCTACTTACGGCGGGAATCACTGTGTAATGACAGCTACCGAGAATGTTTTCGGCAGATTCTTTTGTTCATAAAGGCTGTTGCGCTTTATTAGTGGAGCCCACTTATCAAGATAACCGATTGCAATATATACATATTTTACGATGTGACTTTTTTGCCACTGAGTTCTGATTTTATTGTATTTATGGCTGTCGGGCTGTTGATCGAGTAAGAACCAGCAGTTAGTTTGATGCAAGTTTTTTACTTCGCTGTAAATCATTGGTCTCGATGGAGGGGCTTGTTATGAAAAAAATTCTTCTTTTGGGCGTTTGTGCCGCTGCACTTTGCAGCGCGCCGGCTTTGGCGGCGGATTTGCCGACGAAGCCCGTATACAAAGCCGCTCCTGCACCTGTCCCGATTTTTACCTGGAACGGCTGCTACGTTGGTGCAAACATTGGTGGCGCTTGGGCGCGGGCCGACGCCAGTTTCGAAGTACCTGGTATTGCTAGTCAAGATTTAGGGAGCCCAAATCGCAGCGGCTGGGCCGGTGGTTTGCAAACCGGCTGCGATGTCCAGTCGGGTAATTGGGTGTTCGGAATAGAGGGCATGTACGATTGGACCTCCGGGTCTCAGTCGGGAAGTGGCATAACGATCGCTGGTGGTTTCCCTTATAGTTACAATTCCGACGCTAGGCACTTTGCAACACTGACGGCTCGAACCGGTTGGGCTGTGGATCGCTCATTGCTGTACGTGAAGGCGGGCGGCGCTTGGGCGGGAATGAACAACAGTCTGCAGGTCGCTGCTGGCCCTGGCTTTAGCTGGAACACGGGGGGCAGTGGTGGTGGCTGGGTCGTCGGTGCTGGTTGGGAATATGCCTTCGCACCGAATTGGTCCATGAAAATCGAATATGATTACATGGGCTTTGGCAATCACGACAACTCCAATAACAACTTCGTTATTGGCTCAAATCTGCATATCTCGGGCCAATCTATTCAAACCTTGCTTGTTGGCCTGAACTATCGCTGGGATATGATGGGCAAAGCGCCGGTCGCAGCCAGATATTGATCGCTCAGTCTCTTAAATACAAAACCCCGGCCTGGTGCCGGGGTTTTTTGTTGACTGAACCACGACATGCAGATCGTGAATTCGCTCAATCGCGATATTTGCTTCTGACATTTAGCGTCCTGCAAGGTAGCTAGCGGATGAGAGATTAGTCTAATCTGAATCCCGCTGGCATCAAGATTGGGTCGAATTAAATGGAACGGGAAGCTGCTGCGACAATCAATCGTCAAGTTCTGCTGGTGGAGACGCCAAAAAATAAACTCGGACCGGAGCATTTCCGACTGGCTGAAAGCGCAATACCCGTCGCCAAAGACGGCGAGGTTCTTGTGCGTGTTCTCTATATTTCTCTTGATGCCGCCAATCGGGCCTGGATGCAGGGCGCGACCTACCGCGCCGCCGTCGAGGCAGGCACGGTCATGGCCGGTGGCGGTGTCGCTGAGGTCATTTCATCGAAAGCGCCGGGCTTCAACACTGGTGACCTAGTTTTTGCCGACACGGGTTGGCAGGACTATGCGGTACTGCCGGCAAAACATCTGGTGAAGTTGCCCAGAATCGAGCCAATAACGCATCTCCTCAGCGTATTTGGAATTGCCGGGCTTACAGCCTATTTCGGTCTCCTCGAGATCGGTCAGCCGAAAGTGGGAGAAACGGTCGTTGTCTCAGCGGCCGCGGGATCGGTTGGTTCGATCGTCGGGCAGATCGCTAAAATTAAAGGTTGCCATGTCGTTGGCATCGCGGGTGGCAAAGTAAAATGCGACTGGCTTATCTCCGAACTCGGCTTCGATGCCGCGGTCGACTACAAGGCGGGATTTTTATTTAAGAATCTCAAGACCGTCGCGCCCAAAGGAATCGACATCTATTTCGACAATGTCGGTGGCGACATTTTCGAGGCTTGTCTCGCACAGATGAATTTGCGCGGCCGCATCGTCTGTTGTGGTGCGGTTTCCGCCTACGATGGCGCCGCACCCGCGACCGGACCACGCGGTGTCCCCGGCCTGATCGTCGTTAAGAGATTGCGAGTGCAGGGTTTCATCGTGACCGATTTTTTTGATCGGCGAGCCGAAGCCATTAAGGAATTGAGTGCCTGGATTGCGGCCGGGAAACTCAAGGTCGAAGAAGATGTGATCAATGGTCTTGAGAACACGCCCAAAGCGCTGATCGGCCTACTGGCCGGGGAGAATCGAGGAAAGCGGATGGTGAGAGTTCTGACTTCCTGAACAAGCAAAATCCGTGGGTATTGTGCGCAGTGCATAGGCAGCTGCTATCGATGTGCGAGGCGGCATGGGTTACGCATCAATGCCAACGCAAGAGAGTTGCCTAAGTACACACCGACGCTCGATCGTCCCGCACAAAAAAGTACTGGACCTTCGGAAACCCTGCTGAGCACAATGTAGCCAGAGAAGGGATCAGGCATCATGTATGCGTCGGTTTTTCGGTCCGGCCTGTTTTCAGGAAAATGCATGATCGTCACCGGCGGCGGCAGCGGTATCGGTCGCTGCACGGCGCACGAGCTGGCTGCGCTTGGGGCGAAGGTCGCACTCGTTGGGCGCAAAAAAGATAGGCTCGCGGCGGTGCAAGACGAGATCGCCGAGGCTGGTGCGGCAAAGCCAACCATTCATGGTTGCGACATTCGCGAAGAGGATCAGGTCAAGGCGACAATCGCCGAAATCGTGGAAGCGCACGATCGCATTGACGCACTTGTTAACAACGCGGGGGGGCAGTTCGCAGCACCGCTGAAAGAGATTTCGCAAAAAGGATGGGAGACGGTGGTGCGCACCAATCTCACCGGTGGCTTTCTGATGGCGCGCGAATGTTTCACGCAGTGCATGGAGAAGCACGGTGGCGCTATCGTCAACGTCATTGCCGACATGTGGAATTCTATGCCGGGTATGGGTCATTCCGGAGCGGCACGCGCGGGTATGCTGAATTTCACCATGACAGCGGCGGTCGAATGGGCCTATGCCGGCGTGCGTGTGAATGCGGTTGCACCCGGCGTCATCGCGTCATCGGGTCTCTCAACCTATCCGGAAGCGATGCGCGAGGGTATCAAAAATGCCTGGCGGCACATTCCGCTGAAACGGTTTGGTACCGAATCGGAATGCTCGGCAGCAATCGCATTTCTGCTGTCCCCAGCTGCCGCGTTTATTTCCGGCAGCTGTCTCCGCATCGACGGCGCGCATCCCAATGCAAAGTCGCGCTGGCCAATGCCGGACCACGATCGCTCCGTAGCCTATTATGGATTTCCACTCGAAACACCACCTGATTTCTTGCAACGCGAAAAAAGTAAAAGTTAACCCTATGCCGATCATCCAGTCACAAATTTCAACTTCCAGCGAGAGCTACTGCGCCAATCGCGCGGCGATGCTCAATTTGATCGATGGATTCCGCGCGCTCGAAGAAAAAGTTCGCAACACCTCAAATTCCAAGAAGGAACAATTTTCCAAGCGCGGCCAGCTCCTGCCACGCGAGCGGGTCGCGCTGCTGCTTGACCGCGGCAGCCCATTTCTCGAATTATCGACGTTGGCTGGCCTCGGCATGCACGACGACGACGGTAAGGAAAATGTATTTGGCGGCGGCCTCATCATCGGTATCGGCTACGTTGCTGGCGTGCGTTGCCTCATTTCTGCAAGCGATAGCGCGATCAAGGGCGGCACCACGGCGCCAATGGGGCTGAAGAAAAAATTGCGCGCGCAGGAGATTGCGCTCACTAACAAATTGCCCATTGTTCATCTGGTCGAGTCGGGTGGCGCCAATCTCAACTATCAGGCCGAGACTTTTGTTGAGGGTGGCCGTACCTTCCGCAATCAATCGCGCCTTTCCGCGGCCGGCATTCCGCAAATTAATGTCGTGCATGGCTCCTCGACTGCTGGTGGCGCTTATCTTCCGGGCCTTTCCGATTACGTCATAATGGTGCAGCGGCGTGCCAAGGTCTTCCTCGCTGGACCGCCGCTGCTGCGCGCGGCGACCGGCGAGATCGCTAATGATGAGGAACTCGGCGGAGCAGAGATGCACTCGACGGTTTCCGGTGTTTCCGACTATCTCGCCGCCGACGATATCGACGGCATCCGCATCGCGCGCGAGATCATGGACAAACTTGATTGGAATGGCAGGCTGCCGTCGCAGGAAAAGCGGGACTACAGCGAACCGCGTTACGATGCAGATGAGTTGTGCGGCATCGTCCCAATCGACTATCGGAAACCTTATGAAGCCCGCGAAGTGATTGCGCGTATCGTCGATGAATCTAACTTTCTCGATTTTAAACCACTCTTCGGGACCCATACGGTTTGCGGCCAGGCGGCGATAGCAGGGCAGGCATGCGGGATTGTGGCGAATAACGGTCCGATCGACACCGATGGCGCGGCGAAAGCCGCCCAGTTTATCCAACTCATGTGCCAGGCCGGCACGCCGATCGTTTATCTGCAAAACACGACCGGTTACATGGTTGGGTCCGAGGCCGAGCGGCGCGGGATCGTCAAGCACGGTTCAAAGATGATCCAGGCCGTTTCCAACGCCTCCGTGCCGCAACTGACGCTTCACATCGGCGCGAGCTTCGGGGCAGGCAATTACGGCATGTGTGGCCGCGCTTTTGATCCACGTTTTATCTTCGCGTGGCCCAACAACCGGATTGCGGTAATGGGTGGTGAGCAAGCCGGCCGCGTGCTTTCGATCGTAGGTGAGGAAAGCGCAAAGCGTGCCAGCCGCCCCGTTGATCATGCCGCGCTGGCAGCGCAGGAAAAACGCGTGATCGCGCAATTCGAGCGCGAGTCAACAGCGCTATTTTCGACCGCGCGCATTTATGATGACGGGCTAATTGATCCCCGCGACTCGCGTAAAGTGCTCGCCTTCTGCCTTTCCATCTGCCACGAAGCGGACATGCGCCCGCTCCGCCGTACCAGTTTTGGCGTCGCGAGAATGTAAGAGGAACTGTCATGCTCTACACTGAACAACACCGCGAGCTAATGCGCTCAGTCACAAAATTCGTGCAGAGCGAAATCGATCCACACGCCGAGGCATGGGAAAATGACGGTATCTTTCCGGCCCATGATCTATTCAAGAAGATGGGCAAGGAAGGTCTTCTCGGAATTCACAAACCGGAGAAATTCGGCGGTCTTGGACTCGACTACTCGTACGAAGTGGCTTTTTGCGAAGCGCTCTCAACTACGAAATGCCGCTCCATAGTAATGGCGGTCGGTGTGCAGACCGACATGGCAACGCCGGCGCTGATGCGCAACGGCTCCGACAAATTATGCGAGGAATTTCTACGCCCCAGCATCACTGGCGACTACGTCGCCTGTCTCGGCGTCTCGGAAGTTGGTGCCGGCTCCGACGTTGCCAGCATCAAGACGACCGCGCGCAAGGATGGTGGCGACTACGTTATCGACGGCGGCAAGATGTGGACCACGAATGGCACGCAGGCCGACTGGATGTGCCTGCTTGCTAATACCAGCGACGGTCCGGCCCATCGTAACAAGTCGTTGATCTGTCTACCCATGAAGACGAAGGGTGTCGAGATCGCCCGCAAGCTCGACAAGCTTGGCATGCGTGCCTCAGACACTGCCCAAATCTTCTTCGACGGCGTACGTGTACCCCAGCGCTACCGCATCGGTGAAGAAAACATGGGTTTCATCTATCAGATGCAACAGTTTCAGGAGGAGCGGATTTGGGCTGCGGCGAGCACGCTCGGTGGCATGGAGCGCGCGATCACGAGTACAATTGAATACACCGCAGGTCGTCAGGCCTTTGGCAAGAGTATTCTCGACAATCAGGTCGTGCATTTCAAAATGGCGGAGCTGCAAACTAAGCTCGAACTTCTGCGCTCTCTGACCTACCGCGCAGTTGAAGGCTATATGAGAGGCGAAGACATGACACAGCTCGCCTCAATGGCAAAGCTTACCGCCGGTCGGCTCGCGCGCGAGATTACTGATAGCTGCCTGCAATACTGGGGCGGCATGGGATTTATGAGCGAAAGCGAAATCTCGCGCATGTACCGTGACTCGCGATTGACCTCCATCGGTGGTGGCGCCGACGAAGTGATGCTCGGAATTATTTGTAAGGGAATGGGGATCCTGCCGGGTCAGCAGAAAAATCATTGAGACACGGCGCGATGGCAAAACTGCCGAAATTTAAAAACTTGCTCGTTGAGCGACAAGGACCGCGGCTTTTCGTCACGCTGAACCGGCCGGAGGCGAGGAACGCACTGAACCGCGAAATGGTGACCGAGCTCACTACGGTCGCGTATTGGCTCGCGAAGGAGCGCGAAATTGGTGCATTGGTTTTGCGCGGAGCCGGCGGGGTATTCTGCGCGGGCGGAGACATCAAGGGCTTCAGGGCTTCGCTTGAAGCGCCGAAGCCTAAACTCCGCAAGTCTGATCCGATTGCAGTCAACAACCGTAAGTTTGGTTCGTTTCTTGGCGTCATGGATCGTTTACCGCAAACAGTTGTTGCGGTGGTGGAGGGCGCCGCAATCGCGGGCGGCCTCGGTCTTATGTGCACGGCGGATGTGGTAATTGCGACCGCTGACGCGAAATTTTCGCTCACAGAAACAAGGCTCGGTATTCCGCCGGCGCAGATCGCACCATTTGTCGCCGCCCGGATTGGCGTGCCGAAGGCGCGCAAGCTCGCACTCACCGGCGCTACCTTCAAAGGCCGCGAGGCAACGGAGTTAGGGCTCGTCGATCTTGTGTGCGATGATGTCCCAGCACTCGAATTGATGCTGAAAAAAATTCTTGCCGACATCGGTCAATGCGCGCCTGGCGCCAATGCCGAGACTAAACAGTTATTGCTTGCAAGCCTGAGCGTTCCTCGCGAAAAATTGCTTGATCGGGCGGCGAAATTATTTGCCGCTTGCTTGCGCGGCGAGGAGGGACGTGAGGGAGTGAAAGCCTTTCTTGAGAAACGGCCGACGCGTTGGGCCGAAAAGGCGCGGGAAGGGCACTAGAGTGAGCGCCTTTCAGAAAATTCTGATTGCAAACCGCGGCGAGATCGCTCTGCGGATCATGCGAACGGCCCGTGCCTTAGGCTATTCCACGGTTGCCGTCTATTCGGATGCGGATCACAAGATGCCGCATGTGGCATATGCCGATGAGGCCGTGCCCATCGGTCCTTCGCCTGCAGCGGAATCGTATCTGGCAGTCGACAAGATCATTGAGGCAGCACGCCACGTCGGCGCCGAAGCGATCCATCCTGGCTATGGCTTTCTCTCGGAAAATGCTGATTTTGCAGATGCCTGCGCCGCCGCAAAGCTCATCTTCATCGGACCTCCGTCCGCCGCAATCCGGTTGATGGGGAACAAAGCCGCTGCCAAGCGCCGCATGATCGAAGCTGGCGTGCCATGCGTTCCCGGTTATGAAGGCAAGGATCAATCGGACCAAGCATTCGCGCGCGCGGCGGCGAGCATCGGCTTTCCAGTGATGATTAAGGCCGCGGCGGGGGGCGGCGGCAAGGGCATGCAACTCAGCAACAATGCGGCGTCGCTTCCTAATATGCTGCATGCGGCGCGGATGGAGTCATTGAAAGCATTTGATTCTGATGAGCTAATTTTGGAAAAAGCGCTTACCGGCGCGCGGCATATTGAAGTGCAGGTCTTCGGCGACAAACGCGGTAACACTATTCATCTTGGTGAGCGTGACTGCTCGATACAACGCCGTCATCAGAAGCTGATTGAAGAAACGCCAGGTCCGGCGATTGTATCTCAAACGCGCGAGGCACTGTGCGAGGCCGCGCTCGACGTCTGCCGTGCTATCAACTATTCGAACGCGGGTACCGTGGAATTTCTGCTCGTTCCGGACGGCCCATTTTATTTTTTGGAAATGAACACTCGCCTGCAGGTCGAGCATCCGGTAACAGAAATGGTCACCGGTCTCGATCTCGTGGAATGGCAATTTCGTATTGCGGCGGACGATCCGCTGCCGTTGACGCAGCAAGAAATCCGATTTCACGGTCACGCTATTGAAGCGCGGTTATGCGCCGAAAACCCGGGGCACAATTTTCTTCCAGCTTCCGGAAAATTAATCGCTTGGGATCCACCGCGCGGCACCGGTGTGCGTGTCGATCACGGCGTCTCGCCGGGCACTTCCGTCTCACCCTATTATGACTCAATGTTTGCAAAGATCTTGGCACACGGGGCAACGCGCGAGGAGGCGAGACGAAAGCTCGTCGCTGCGCTGAAAGAGACAGTGTCACTGGGAATTCCGACTAATCGCGAGTTCCTTATCGAATGCCTGTCACATCCGATCTTTATCGACGGCAAGGCGGATACCAGTTTCGTTGAACAAGAGTTTTCCGAGCGCAAGCCCCGAAAGCCAGACGCGGGTATGGTTTCGCTTGCGGCTGCCCTCATTTCGGAGCGCACGCAATATGAAGTAGATCCAATGCTGCACAATTGGCGAAGCTCCGGTAATGCAACGAGGTTCGTGCTTATCGGCTACGGCGAGGAACGTATCGCCGCTGAAGTATCATCGCGCGCGCGGAGCGCGTACGCAATCAAGTGGGAAAATGAATGTCACGAGATCAAAATAAACGCGGAAGATGGCGGCCATTTACATTTTCTGTTTGCCGGCATTGAACAGTCGGCGCAATTCGCCTGGGAGGACGGTGTGCTGCACCTGAGCGTCGATGGGCGCACGGACACATTCGAGGACGTGCAAATCATCAGCAACTCGGCAACAATTGGTGGCGGGGATGCAGCTCTCGCGCCGATGGCAGGGCGGATTTCGTCGGTACGCGTGAAGCCCGGCGAGGAGGTCGGCAAAGGCCAATGCCTGCTGGTGCTAGAGGCGATGAAGATGGAGCATGAGGTAGCCGCCCCTCGCAATGGCACCGTTGCGGCGGTACTCGTCAAAGCGGGCGAGCAAGTCGCGACGCGTAAGCGTCTTGTCGAGCTCATGCCGCTTTCCGCCAAATGAGCCCTGGTATGAAAGCGGCCGCGAACCCCTATTACACAGAGGAGCACGAGGCGTTCCGGGCGACGGTACGCCGCTTTGTTGAAAACGAAATCGAGCCGCATGCGACCGAATGGGATGAAGCTGAAAATTTTCCGCGTGCACTGTACGAGAAGGCGGCTGCTATTGGTCTTTTGCAGATCGGTTTTCCCGCTGCTTATGGCGGCATCGAGGTCGACAGCTTTTACCGCATTATTGCAGCGCAGGAGCTCGCGCGCGCGGGAGCGGGTGGTATTTCTGCAGGCCTAAACAGTCACACCATCGGTGCACCGCCAATCGCGCTTGCGGGTTCGGACGCGCTCAAGATGCGCGTGCTGCCAGGCGTACTCGCGGGACGAGAGATTAGCGCGCTCGCGATTACCGAGCCTGATGCCGGTTCCGATGTTGCGAATTTGAAGACAACCGCGCGGCGCGAAGGCAGTCAATATGTCGTCAACGGCGGTAAGACATTCATTACTTCTGGCATGCGTGCCGATTGGTATACGGTTGCCGTCCGCACCGGAGGTGTCGGCCGCAGCGGTATTTCGCTGATCGTCATAGCGCGCGACACGCCTGGTTTCAGTCGCACGGCACTCAAAAAGATGGGCTGGTGGTCGTCGGATACAGCCGCGCTCTATTTCGACAACTGTAGGGTGCCCGCGGATCATCTCCTCGGTAAAGAAAATCAAGGCTTCGAATTGATCATGCGCAATTTTAATGCCGAACGGATTGGCATGGCAGCAGGCGCGATCGCGTTCGCGCGCGTCTGCCTTGACGATGCAGCCGCCTACGCGAGCCAACGAAAAACTTTCGGTCGCGCGCTGATCGAGCATCAGGTGATCCGTCACAAGCTCGTCGATATGGCGATGCGCGTAAATTCGGCGCAGGCATGGCTCGAAGCGCTTGCCTGGCGAACCGAGCAGGGCGATAGCCCAGTTGCCGAAATCTGCATGTTGAAAAACCTTGCGAGCCAGACAATGGAATTTTGTGCGCGCGAGGCGGTACAGATTTTCGGTGGCGCCGGCTTCATGCGGGGACCCAAGGTCGAGCGCATCTACCGCGAAGTGCGCGTCAACGCCATCGGCGGTGGATCTGAAGAAATTCTGCGCGATCTCGCCGCCCGCCAGATGGGATGGTGAGCAGATGGGCGAAAAAACCGTACGTATCGGCGGCGCCTCTGGATATTGGGGCGACACGACCTCTGCACCGCTCCAGCTCGTCGTAAAAGGCGATATCCACTATCTCGTTTTCGACTACCTCGCCGAAGTCACCATGTCGATTCTAGCAAAACTGCGCTCGCGTTCTGAAGATGCGGGCTACGCAATTGATTTTGTCACTGCCGTAATGAAGCCTCTAATTCGCGAGATCGCCAAGCGCAAGATTAAGGTAATCGCGAATGCCGGTGGGGTGAATTTGCCCGCCTGCCGGAAGGCGCTCGAGAAGGTTGCGCAGGAAGCGGGACTGACCCTGAAGATCGGCGTCGTTGAGGGAGACGATCTAATGTCGCGCCTCACAGAGCTACGGGCGATGAACTTCCACGAGATGCAGACCGGCGCGCCGCTGCCCCAGCAAATTATGAGCGCGAACGCTTATCTTGGTGCGTTTCCGATTGCGGCCGCGCTTGATGCCGGTGCTGATATCGTGATCACTGGGCGCTGCGTCGATAGTGCGCTTGTATTGGCGCCCCTGATCCACGAATTCGGTTGGAAATCGGACGAATTTGATCTGCTGGCTGCCGGCAGTCTCGCTGGGCACTTACTCGAATGTGGAGCGCAGGCGACAGGCGGAAATTTCACCGATTGGCGCGAAGTTGTTGATGGCTGGGACGATATGGGATTTCCAATCGCCGAGGTCGAGCGTGATGGCAGCTTCATCGTGACCAAGCCAGATGGCACTGGCGGGTTGGTTTCGCCGCTTACCGTCGGCGAGCAGTTGCTCTACGAGTTGGGCGATCCGGAAAATTATATTTTACCGGATGTGGTATGCGATTTCAGTGATGTACACCTGATCCAGGTGGGGAAGGATCGTGTGCGAGTTGATGGCGCACGAGGCCGCGCGCCGACCTCCACCTATAAAGTGAGCGCAACCTGGCCCGGCGGTTTTTCATCGGTCGGCACGATGACGGTGGTCGGCTACGACGCGCCTGAACGCGCACGCCGAAATGGTGAGGCGATCTTGAAAAAAAGCCGAAAGATGCTCGCCGATGCCGGCCTAGATGACTATCAACGCGTAAACATGAATGTGATCGGTGCGGAAACTCTTTATGGTGCCAACGCGCGCTCAACCGCAAACGACGCCCGCGAAGTCGTGCTGCGACTTGCCATTCATCATGACAGGAAGGAAGGCGCCGAGTTATTTTCACGCGAATTTGTGGGTTCCGGTCTCAGTATGGCAACCGGCCGCTGTAGCGTCGCGGCGGGCCGCCCGAGCGTATCGCCGGTCGTGCGGCTTTATTCTTTTCTGATCGATAAGAAGCAGGTTCCGGTTTCCGTGAACGTCGGCGGCAATCCTGTGCCCTATAAAGCGCCGATGATACTCGCGGGCAAGGAGAGCACCCGTCCGCCGGAACGGTATACCGTACCGGCTTTACCTCCCGGCCGCCGCGTCCAGGTACCGCTTGTGAAGCTTGCGGTGGCTCGTAGCGGCGACAAGGGGAACGACGCTAATATTGGTGTGATCGCCCGTCGGGCCGAATATCTGACCGCAATCCGAGCTGTTCTCACGCCCGCCGCGGTGAAAAAATATTTCGCACATTATGCAGAGGGCGCCGTTGAGCGCTACGATTTACCGGGTATTGACGGGCTCAATTTCGTCCTGCGCAACAGCCTGGGTGGCGGCGGCACCTCGTCGCCGAACCTTGACACGCAGGCCAAGACTTACGCGCAACTGTTACTCGCCTTTCCGGTGCCGGTGCCGGAAACTTGGGGCAATGAATTGGGGATCGCCGGCTAAATAAAATTAAGAAAAAAAATTGGAGGAAGATCATGAAAGGCCTGATGATGGAGATGCCGTTGCTGCTCTCCGGTTTCATCGAGTATGCGGCCAACTATCATGGCGGTACTGAAGTTGTCGCACGCGAAATTGAGGGCGACATCCATCGCTATACATACGCGGATGCTCACCGGCGCATGAAACAACTCGCGAAGGCGCTGACGCGCTTAGGTATCAAGAAGGGCGAGCCGATCGGCACACTTGCCTGGAACACTCATCGTCACTTCGAGATGTTTTACGGCGTGCCGGGTACCGGCGCCGTTCTGCATACAATCAACCCCCGGCTTTTTGCTGATCAGCTGGTCTACATCATCAATCACGCTGAGGATCGTATGATCTTTCTCGACGCGGCCACGCTCCCGGTCGTGGAAGCGATCGCGCCGCGGCTTAAGACGGTCGAAGGCTACGTTATCCTCGCCGAGGAAAAACGCATGCCCAAGACGGTACTCAAAAAAGTCGAGTGCTACGAAACTTTGATCGGCACTGAAAATGATGGGAATTTTTCTTGGCCGAGCTTTGATGAGAATTCCGCTTCCACCATCTGTTTCACTTCCGGCACGACCGGTAACCCAAAGGGCGTCGTCTATTCGCATCGCGCCGCTGTACTGCAGACATTGCTCGCGTCGAATTTTGAATTTTTACCAGGGCATCGCAGTGGTAACTGCGAGGTGATGATGCCGATGGCGCCGATGTTTCATGGCAACGCTTGGAACTTCCCATTTGTTGCGCCCTATACTGCAAGTAAGCTTGTCCTTCCGGGTCGCAATTACGAGCCTGACAAGCTCTATGAGCTGCTCGAGGGTGAGGGGGTAACCATCACCTGCGGCGTCCCGAGCTTCTGGCTAATTCTTATCGACTGGCTCGACCGCAATCAGAAAAAATTCTCAAAGCTGCGAATCACGCTATCGAGCGGTTCGGCGCCGCCGCGCGCGCTCGTTGAAAAGCTTGAACGTGACTATTGCGTCGAACATATCCAGGCGTGGGGAATGACTGAAGCGTTGATGGCGACTATACCCTCGCTCAAGCCGGGTAAAGGTGATCTGCCATTCAATGAACGCATCAATTATCGAATGAAATCGGGCCGAGGAATTTTTGGAGTGAAAATGAAGATCGTCGATGACAGGGGCCGGGAACTTCCCCATGACGGTAAGGCTTTCGGTCATTTTCGCGTCAAGGGGCCATGGATCGCTTCGGGATATCTCAAATCGAATGATGGGATCGATGACGAAGGATACCTTATGACCGGCGATATGGCGGTGATCGATCCGGAGGGCCATGTAACGCTCACTGACCGGTCAAAGGACGTAATCAAATCGGGTGGCGAATGGATCAGTTCAATCCAACTAGAGAACGTCGCCCTCGGTCATCCGGCGGTGCTGCAAGCAGCCGTGATTGCCATCGCACACCCGAAATGGCAGGAACGGCCGCTCTTGCTGATCGTGAAAAAACAGGGAGCAAATGTTACCGCAGCCGAGATCATCGAACATATGCGCCCGAAGGTCGCCAAATGGTGGCTCCCGGATGCGGTGGAATTCCTCGATCAGTTGCCGATGACAGCCACCGGGAAGATCCACAAGCTCACGCTGCGGGAGAAATTCAAGGACTACAGGGCGGCCTAGCCACGGCGTCAGAGTCCGTTTGGAAAGTTGTTTAGTTCGGTTACTGTTTGTCGCAGGGGTCCAGGTAGCGCTTTTTCCGCCTCCGCCTGTAAACCCTTTTCGTATTTCTTAATTGTACGTAGGACTACGACGACCGCGAATACGGCAAGTGCTGTCAACAGCACTGCAAGTGGTTTTTCCATTCGGTGCAAGGCTTCCCCAAAAATGTATCCTCCAAAGCCAAAGGTTGCGGCCCAGAGAACGCCTCCCGACACGTTGAAATAATAAGAATCGGCTCCAAGAAAAATGGTTCACTCCCGCGAGCAATGCGGCAAACATTCTTAGAGTTGCGACAAATCGACCAAAGAAAACAATTCCACCACCGTATTTCTGAAAGAGATACTGTCCGAGTTTGAGTCGTGATTCTCCAAGACCAACATAGGGTCCAAAACGAAGCAAAATACGAAAACCGAATTTTCTACCGATCCAGTAACCAATGCTGTCACCAATAGCAGCCCCCGCTGCTGCAGCAAGAACGATAAAGCCAATTTCGAGTTGGTCTGTTGTTGCCGCATAGATAGACGCCGCGACAAGGACGGTTTCACCGGGAAGCGGAATGCCGGCGCTCTCCAGCATTACGATGATGAACACCGCCCAATAGCCGTATGAAACAATAAAATCGATAAGCGTATTGTGGAACAAAGCCGGATAAACTCCACTGAATTAGTGAAATCTGAATATAGCAATTACAGCATTGCGGCCACCAAACGCAAATGAATCGGAAATTGCCGTTTCAACTGATTTTTTTGTTACAACGTTTTGGACCTCTTTCGTAAATAGCGATCGGCAGAACAATCTATGCTTGCCAAGGTGAGGATAGTCCGTGTCGCCTCCGAGGCGCCATGTCGAGGACAGGGCCGATCACTGTTTTGCTGGAAAAAATGGTAAGCCCAGTTTTGTGAGTGCGCGACGCGTTGCAAAAAGCGGTCACCTCATTCAATATAAAAGGCTTTTAGAAACCCTGCTGCGTGCTTATTTCGACCTCAAATCAGCGGGCGGGGGATTAATCGATGAATGATTTTGCATCCGACCATAATCGAACTTTGAGAACAGCAATCGAGAAGATCTGTGCGCGTTTCGGTGACGATTATTGGCTGAAGAAAGACCGTGAAGGCGGCTTTCCTGAGGATTTCCACCGCGCTTTCGCCGATGAAGGATGGCTTGGCATCTGTATACCGGAGCAATTCGGCGGCTCCGGCCTCGGTATCGCAGACGCCGCGATCATGATGCAGGCGATCAGCGAGTCAGGCGCTGGGTTATCAGGCGCATCCGCCATTCATATGAATATTTTTGGACTGAATCCTGTGGTGGTGTTTGGAACGGACGAACAGAAAAGACGAATGCTGCCACCGCTTGTTGCCGGAAAAGACAAGGCGTGTTTCGCCGTCACCGAACCAGACGCCGGATTGGACACGTTAAACTTGAAGACTAAAGCCGTGCGGGCAGGGGACGAATATATCTTATCGGGTCAAAAAATATGGATTTCGACTGCGCAGGTTGCGAACAAGGTATTAATCCTCGCGCGTACTACTGCAGCAGATCAACTAAAAAAGAGAACCGAGGGCCTAAGCCTTTTTTATACTGATCTTGATCATCGTTTTGTTGAAATCCACGAGATCGAAAAAATGGGCCGCAAAGCCGTTGATTCGAACCAGCTTTTCTTCGATAAATTGCCCGTGCCGGTGGCGGATAGGATCGGTGAAGAAGGACGCGGCTTCGAATACATTCTGCACGGGTTCAATCCCGAACGTATTTTGATCGCTGCCGAGGCGGTAGGCTTAGGGCGAGCTGCATTGCGTCGGGCAGTAGGTTACGCAAAGGAAAGAATTGTATTCAATCGGCCGATTGGAAAGAACCAGGCTATCCAGCACCCACTCGCAAAATGCTGGATGGAATTGGAAGCCGCGAATTTGATGACTTTTAAGGCCGCATCACTTTATGACCGTAAATTGCCTTGTGGCGCTGAAGCGAATGCCGCGAAGTATCTTGCTGCCGAAGCCGCCTTCTCCACTTGTGAAACTGCCTTATTGACTCACGGGGGCATGGGTTATGCGAAAGAATTTCACGTTGAGCGATATCTCAGGGAAGCGATGATATTGCGGATTGCGCCGGTAAGTTCGCAGATGATCTTGAATTATGTGAGTGAAAAAGTGCTCGATCTTCCAAGATCGTACTAGAGGAAGCGCAGCAATTGATTATGAAATTGATTGCCTCGCAGAATCTGCATATGTAATGAGGTAGACGGGCCACCAAGAATTACTATGGCGATAGTTGCGGACTAAATTAAGAAAAGCTGAAGAATTATGCGGCGCTGCAGCTATTACCAAGATAACGATGACGCATTTCGCGGAACGAGATCAGCTGCTGCCTACTTTCATCCCAAAGTACTAACCGTATGCAACGAAAGCTTTCGACGAGCGTAAGTCGACCTACACAACTAAGCTCGGGATGGTCGCGCAGCACGCTTGGCAGGCGATAATACGGAATTTTGCTACATAGATGATGTACGTGGTGAACGCCGATATTGGCTGTGAACCATCGTAAGATTTTCGGAAGATCATAGTACGAGCTGCCGCGAAGGGCGGCTTCATGCAGATCCCACTCACGATCATGAGCCCAAAAGGTACTTTCAAATTGATGCTGTACGTAAAATAACCAAACCCCGATCGAGGCGCCGAGTAACATGATCGGAAGATGCACCAGTAGAAATGGGCCAACGCCAACTAGCCACATCATTAGCGCGGCAACAATCGCAATGGCGAGATTGGTCGCCATCGTGCTTAGCCAAGGTACCCAACCACCGCGCATCAAGCCTATTGGCAACCGAAATTGCAAAATAAAGAGATACGCGGGCCCCACTCCAAACATAACGATCGGATGGCGATATAATCGATAACCAAGGCGACGCCACGGGGATAGCGCTAGATATTCCTGCACCGTCAAAGTTGTAATGTCGCCAATTCCGCGATGTTCGAGATTGCCCGAACTCGAATGGTGCAGTGCGTGGGTGCGCCGCCAGAAGTCGTAAGGCGTAAACGTCAGCACACCGATTGTGCGTCCGACCCAGTCATTCACAGTACGATATCGGAAGAAAGCACCGTGTCCGCAATCGTGTTGAATCATGAAGAGTCGCACGAGGAAGCCGGCTGTAGGAACAGCCAGCAAGAGGCAAAGCCAATAGCCAACGCTGAGAGCTTCCCACATAAGGATCCAAAAAAGAACAAGCGCACAAATCGTAATCGCTAACTCCAATATGCTGCGCAAATAATTCGGCTCTCGATAACTAGCAAGAATCCGCGTCCAGTTTCGGGCTTCAGAGGCGTTTAGAAAGGAAAGATCACCATTGTGCATTCAGATACCTGACTTGGTTTCGAATCAGTCGCTTGTTTATTCTACCCGCCTTGTCGGCGTGCCCTAAGAGACTGATTTGGGAAAGTTTGACTGATCTTAGCGAGCCTTGACGTAACTGGATACCTTAGTTTGTTTGACCGAGATCTTGATGTGATGACGTTTTTTACAAATCGAAAATTTGTCTGCGCGCCCATGTGGATTAGCAAAGTCCGATTTTATGAAATACGTCGAAACCCTTTTCTTTCCTAAGTGTAGGTTCGTCCGCTTGCAGATAAGATCATGCCCTCTTGTATCTCTAGATTTGTACTATTGGGTCGACAATTTGTAAGCTGCGGATTGCGCCAAGGAAAATAAAATTTCGAGCTACCGGGGCCTCGTGCAACATTTCGAGCAGTTATCGTTTCCACCTGTAGACGTGCGTCTTTCTCCGAATCCGCCAATACCCAACAACCGTCTTTTAGAAAGTTGGCGACCCAACGAGGTTCGCTTATGTTGATTTAGTGGTTCTAGATAATATGTACATTTTAATACTAGCACAGCTACACAACCCACCATAGTGGCTATATCCCATCATAAATGACATTATGACTTGTGCATTCCGCCGACATAGGGTGCGAAACGCCGCATCACGGCAAGGCCGATGAGAGCAAGGGTCGCGAATGTACTCCCGGCAAGGAATGTGCCTTTAGCTCCGACATTATCCCAAAGCGCGCCGGCGACGACGCTCGCCACAAGTAGGGCCAAGCCACACAAAAGATTGAATATTCCATAGGCCGTACCGCGCAGCTCGGGCGGGGCTGTGTCCGCGACAAGAGTCGCGAGCAGGCCTTGAGTGAATCCCATGTGCAGGCCCCATAGTGCTACGCCAAGGCCAACGCCGGTGAGACCACCCATGAAAGCCAGGACTAGATCCGCAGCAACCAAGAGTCCGAAACCAAATGCAAGAATTGTCATGCGATTCATGCGGTCCGACAGCACACCCGCGGGATAGGCGGCCAGCGCATAGACAACGTTGATCAGCACCAAGACTATCGGCACGAGTACTAGCGGAAGCCCAACGGCCTGCGCCCGGAGGATCAAAAAGGCTTCGCTGAACCGCGCCAATGTGAACACGACCGCGATGTTGACAACCCACCAATAGGCAGGCCCAAGACGTTTCAACTCAGCGGGGCTAAGAGGTGATCGTACCTTTCGAAGTTCTGCAGGTCGTTCCGGCTCATGGACGGCAAAGAGGAGCAATCCAACACACAAAAAAGCGGGAACGACCGCAGCCCAAAATACCAATTGAAAATTATTGCCAGTGAGCCACATAAGACAAATCGCTAGGCCTGGTCCAAGAAACGCGCCGGTTACATCAAGCGACTGCCGCAGCCCAAAGCTCGCGCCTCGTACATTGGCAGGAGCAATGTCCGCGAGTAATGCATCGCGCGGAGCTCCTCGGATCCCTTTACCAATACGGTCAATGAATCGTGCAACGACAAGCCAGCCTACAGTCGAGGCTAAAGGAAAGATTGGTTTTGTGAGTGCTGCAAGCCCATAGCCGATGACAGCGAGAAGCTTGCGCTTGCCCAACCAGTCTGAGAGTGCGCCAGAAAACACCTTTGTGATCGAGGCAGTTGCTTCGGCGATGCCCTCGATAGTACCGACGGTGAGCATGGAGGCACCAAGCACGGTCACAAGATATACCGGTAGCAGCGCATGAATAATCTCAGACGAAACGTCCATCAGTAACGAGACGAAACCGAGCGCCCACACGCCCGCAGGAATGTTTGGCAAGGTTGCAAATACGCCGGACCGATCCTTCACAAATTTGATCTCCTGCTCCAATGCCACATTAACAATATTAATTTTCCAGCTCGGCCACCCCGATTAATTCTAACGATCAGCGCGCTGCTATGAGACTATGTGCGCCTAATGCTGTAAGCTTACAAATTATTCCTGACGAACCTTATCAAATTGAACTAGCCGGTTGGGGGCAAGATTTTGATCACTTTTGACGCAAATCAAAACATTTCGAGGAAACCCATGCGAAAGAGTTTTCTTGGAAATTATAGATGCAAAGCACATCGATCTTCATTTGCTTCACTAAGTTAGAATATGGCACTAAGGTTTCAATTCAAGAAAGCTAGTCACCGTCGCGAATCACTAAAAAGGGAATTTCATCGTGGACATAAAAGATATTTTGGTTGTTCTGGAAAGCTATCCTAAATCGACTAGCGTAAAAGCGATCGAAGGCGCAGCTCGATTCGCCCAGATCGTTGGTGCTCGACTATCAGCATTAGCGGTCCCTCTTAATTACAGTGTTCGAACGCCCGCGATCGGTAATTTTTTTGGAATTAACAATCGCATTCGGGCAATGATGGCGGCAGAAAACGAGAAGAGTATTTCAAATGCAGATCATTTACTCAAAGTATTCGAAAAGCTCGCGTTGGAAAAAGGAATTTTTTCACAAAAAACAACAAAGGTAGCGACGCAATATGACTTGCCCTTGCGTGTCGTAGATGATGCACGCTTTTATGACTTAACAATTGTTCCAGCGGGAGGCGGACAAGAATTCGCCACTGCCATTTTGGAAGAGCTCATCTTTAGTTCGGGTCGTCCGGTAATCATTTTGCCGGAAAAAGGGAAGGGCCCTCTTAGGGCATCGCTAGGTAATGTAGCTATTGCTTGGGATTTCAGCCGAGCAGCCACCCGGGCGGTCTCAGATGCAATACCGCTGCTTCAGCGTGCAAAGCATGTTCGCATCTTCACCGTTATGAATGAAAAGAAGATCTTCACGAGAAGTTCATTGGGACAGCTAGCAAAGTATCTCGCGAGGCATGGAATCAAAGCGACTCAAGACAAAGTTTTCCCGCGAAGCAAGTCAATTGCTGAGGCATTTAAGTCGTACGTCGCAACTCACAATATCGATCTGCTTGTGATGGGCGCATACGGACATTCACCAGTGAAAGAGTTTGTCCTCGGCGGCGCAACGAAAAGTGTAATCGAGAAGCCATTTCAATGGACATTTTTGTCGCATTAAAGAGCAATCGATGAAATTTCGTAAAACCATTGATGAGTTTAATAACGACGTTGAACAGGTGTAATTTTTGCAGGTCCAGATTAATACCGTGGATCTTTAGTTGCGGGCGCAATGCATTGTTAGTGTTCATATTTTGAGATCCGTCGATAAGACCGTTAAAAGAGAATAATAGCCTGCTGCTGGAGATCCTTTGACCCAAATCACAACTGTCACCCCTAACCCTGCTATCGACGTCTCAACGTCCGTCGAAAAGATAGCGCCTTTTACTAAGCTGCGTTGTGCCCCGGCACGCCAAGATCCAGGTGGTGGAGGAATAAATGTCGCCCGCGTTGTTAAAAGGCTCGGTGGAGAAGCAAGCGCCATTTATCCGGCAGGTGGTGCAACGGGTCAATTACTTCGCAGTCTTGTTGATCGCGAGGGCGTCCGGAGCCTCGCAATTTCTACATCAAAGGAGACACGGCAGGATTTTACAGTATTTGAGGAGACAACACGACAGCAGTATCGCTTCGTCCTGCCAGGCGCTTCGCTCAGCGAGCCAGAATGGAAAGAATGTTTGAGGTCGCTGGCGAGCAGCGAGCCCCGCCCACGTTTTGTGGTCGCCAGTGGCAGCTTACCTGCTGACGTACCAGAAGATTTTTTTGGCAGGGTTGCTCGTGTTGCAAAGGAGAAGGGGGCCAAGATGATCTTGGACACATCTGGCGCGCCTTTAAGGGCTGCGTTGAAAGAAGGCTTATATCTCATCAAACCCAACCTTCGTGAGTTCCGAGAATTGACGAACAGTGGTGCCGCTGATGAAATCGCGCTAGTCGAAACGGCTCAAAAACTCATCGATCAGGGTTTCGTAGAATGCATTGCGCTCAGCCTGGGGCCTCACGGCGCCCTTCTCATAACTCGTGATCGAGCATTGCGTGCGAACGGCCTGCCCATCAAGCCTATAAGTGTTGTCGGGGCTGGTGACAGCTTCATGGGCGCGATGGTGTGGAGTTTGGCGGAAGGCAACAGTATGGATATGGCGCTCCGATATGGAGTTGCTGCCGGATCAGCGGCCCTTCTCTGTCCTGGGACCCAACTCTGCCAATCCGACGATGTATTTCGCCTTCTTGCAGAGGTAGCCGTCCGCTCGGCTCCTCTCATAGACACCAGTAACCCGCTCATTCCGATGTAGCTTATTTCACCGATAATTTTCCAGATTTGTTCCGGCCTAAGATCAGCAGGAATGACTGTTGATCTGACCGAAACGCAGTAGCGTTTTAGGGATAAGCGCGATCGCTGGATGTCATATCGGTCGTGATGACCTGAGCCTTGGCGAAACTGCAAATCGAGCGCGCTGGAAAGCTCACTGATCGATCAAACTAACGCTAACAAAAAGGGGATTTCGGCACCATCACTTAGGATATTCGATCACTTTGAAGTTTTAATTTAGCTCACACTGAATGGCTGCGCAGAACTTTATTTGTATGATGAGAGTTTACGAACCTTGACGCATATCAAAAACTAGATCTGGTCGTCATCGTACATAATATAAAAATAAGAGGGGGCAAGACTTGAATCCACTATCTCAATGTGCAGTCGCTTTCGCAACAGTTGGCTTATGTACCGGGCTGATTTTGGGGCCGGTGAATGCAAAACAGATTGGTGCCAGCATCCAAGGCTCAAACGTTATCTTGCTTCCCGGTGCACTTACTGGGCCGGGATCAATGGGTCCGCGCGGGAAGCGGCGGTTCTGCAACTCTCGTTCAGTTGGGCTTGAGGAGTGGCGCGCTGCAGTGATCGACCGGTGGTTGGCTCTCAATGATGGCCAGCGAGTGCTACTAAATGAACTTGCGGCGGCGTCTCGGAAGGGGCTCGAACTGATTTCAAGCGCCTGTCAGACTAATCGTGTGGACAAATCACAGATCGCGGTAATGGAAGGAAGGATTGAGACTCTCTTGCAAGTTCTTCAGACCGTACGGCCCGCTTACGACCAATTTTACGCTTCGCTCAATGACCGGCAGAAGCGGATAGTGGATGCGCTCGGACCTAGACGTCGTCGATGGCAATGGTGAAGTGACAGGCAGCTACACTATGCTCCCAATTGACTTGATAGTGACCGTGTATGAGAATTAACGCTGTCGACGGGCGCGAACCTCTTCGAAGTCTCGTACTGAGACAATTGCCGTCATCGACCCCAAATTAATCGCGCGTGAGTTTGGATTTCATATCCACAAGGGCAAGAGCGCCAGCACCGCAATGCACACCGGCACGATATATCGTAACATTAGTTGCAACAACTGTACTGCACGCGCATCAAGACCGATCTCGTCTGCAAGCAGTTGCTCCGGCAGTGCCCAGCCACCAAGCAGCGATAGCAAGAAACCGCCAAGTGGCAACATCAAGTTTGATGTTAAGTGGTCGAGAAGATCAAAAACGGTTGCTTTGGAAAAGATCGGGATGTTAGCCAGCGGATACCAATTCGCCCAATGATTGAACGATAACACGGTCGTGAGGCCGCAGAGCCAACAAGCGGCAGCACATGCGATCGCCGCGCGAGGACGCGACCACCCGCGACGTTTCAACAGCGCTACCGGCATCTCCAGCATTGAGATGCCTGATGCAAGCGCTGCCACGATCAGCAGCAGGAAAAAGCCAACTGCAGCAAACGCTCCTCCAGGGACATGGGCGAAGGCCAGCGGCATTGTGATGAACATCAGCCCTGGGCCACCCGCTGGATCGAGTCCTTCAGCGAATACAATGGGAAAGATCGCAAAGCCTGCAGCTATTGAAACTGCAGTGTCACTCAGAATTGTAATTATCGCTACTTCGCGCAAATTGATCTCGGCACCGGCATAGGCAGCGTAGGTGATCATTAGGCACAGGCCGACGCCGATGGAGAAAAAGCCGAGACCGAGCGCGTCGAGTGCCACCTGCAGCGTGAGATATGCCGGGTCGAGTTGGAACAGGAATCGAAGTGTCGCCCCAATATTTCCTTGAGTCATCGAAAACAGGCTGAGAACTATGATCAACCCGGTCAGGATCGGCATCAGGATCTTGCACGCCTCCTCTATGCCGCGCGAAATTCCGCGGGCCACGATGAAGGTAACCAACGCCATAAAAATCAAATGATAGATCGCCATCGCCAGCGGTGACGCAAGCAAAGCATCGAAGCGCGCCTGCGCCGATCGTGCAGACGTATCGCCAAGGCCGCTGAGGGCCGTATCGACAGCATAACTGATCGCCCAGCCGCCGATCACCGAATAAAAACTGAGGATGATGAAAGCACCAGAAACGCCGAGCAGGCCGCACAGCGCCCAATAGCGCGAAGCGCCAGCAGATGCCGCGACTGCGGCAATGGCGTACGTGGCGTCGGCTCGCCCCCGTCGGCCAATCGCGAATTCGACCAGCATCAGCGGGAAGACAATGAACAGCATGCCGATGAGATAGAACAACACAAAGGCGCCGCCGCCATTGACGCCGACCTCATAAGGAAATTTCCAGATGCTGCCCAGTCCGAGCGCGGCCCCGACTGTTGCCAAAATGAAGCCGGTACGGCCGGACCAAAAATCGTGTTGTTGAGCCATCTGACATATCTCCAGGTCAGACTGTAATTCGGCTTGGACTAACGCCTAAGCGAAAAGCATGGAGCCCGTTGTGACGATCGTGGAATTGGTGATCGTATTATCGTCATCAGCGATAATGTTGCCGTCAGAACCGATCGAATGGCGCCGAATTTTTGTAATTGACGGTCATATTTGGTGGCGCGTTGCCCATTTTTAAAAATTAATCTCGCCCCGTCGATTCATCATCTTCCTGAATAGCGCGCCAGACTGCGCCATCGAGATCATCGTACGGCCCGTTTTTTAGCGACCACAGGAAGGAACCGAGCCCGAGTGGGCCAAGAGTTAGCGCGAGCCATTGAGCAGCGCTCCACGGTATTCGTAAAATGAAAGTTTGGTCCCGCCCAAACTCGATTTCAACAAAAATTTTGCGGCACGAGATAAATTAGCACTTCCATTAGCCGATCCCTCTCGAAGATTTCGCGCGCAATGCGTTCACCGTGACCAGGAGCGAAGAACCCGACATTGCCAATGCCGCCACCAACGGGGTCGCAAGGCCAGCAATGGCGATCGGTACGGCGATCGCATTGTAGAGCATTGCAAGCCAAAGATTTTGCCGCATCAGCCGCTTGGCGCGGCGGGCGATCGCAAGCGCATCGGCGACTGGTGCAAGGTGCTCCCCCAGAAAGATGGCATCAGCCGCCGCCTGCGTGAGGTGGAGGGCGCTTACAGGCGATAGCGAGGCATTTGCGGCGGCGAGCGCGGGAGCATCATTTAGGCCGTCGCCGACCATCAACACCTTGCGGCTTTTTTTCTTGAGCACTTCGATGTGCGCGATCTTTTCGGCCGGCTTGATCGCCGCGCGAAAGGTTTCGATGCCGAGGGCCCGCGCAGCTCGTTCCACCGCTTCCCCGTGATCACCAGACAGAATTTCGATCGAGCAACTTTGCCGCTTCAATCGAGCGATCGTTGCAGCCGCATCAGGCCGCAGCTTTTGGCGAACGGCGAAGATATAACATTCATCGCCACGACGAAATGTAATGGTCGAGGTTCCGGGTTCGACAACTGTGAGGGCTTGCGCTTGCATTTCTGTCGCACAGAAGGATGGACTGCCAAGGCGAAGTTCGACGCCGTTTAATTCTGCTCGAACGCCTTCGCCGGGCACTTCAACTGCGCTTTCCATCGGAGTGCTTACGCCCGCGGCGCGCGCCAGGGCAGTTGCAAGCGGATGGCTACTAGAAAGCGAAAGGCGTCCTGCGAGCACAAGCATGTCGGCCGGAATTTCAGCAAAATTCACAATCTCGGGTTCGGGCAGGGTGAGGGTTCCAGTCTTGTCGAAAACCACCGTGTCAATGTCAGCGAGCCGTTCGATGGCATCGCCCGCGTTAAAGAGCACGCCGGCTCTGAAAAGGGCGCCAGAGGCGACCACCTGTACGACCGGAATGGCAAGCCCGAGCGCGCAGGGGCAAGTAATAATTAGAACGGCGATCGCTGTGATAATAGCGTCGTGCCAACTTGCACCAGCGGCGACCCAGCCAAGCATAGTTGCGAGAGCCGTTACATGCACGACCGGCGCATAGAGTCGTGCCGCACGGTCAGCGAGCCGTATATAGTGTGAGCGAACTTGTATGGCATTGTCGAGGAGTTCGCGTCACTTCATCAAGTAACGTGAGCTTTGCAGCCGCTACCGTGCGAACGTGCAACACGCCAGAAATATTAAGCGTACCCGCATAGACCATGGTTCCCTTATCGGCTGGGACGTGCATCGTTTCTCCGGTGATCAAACTTTGATCGATTTCCGATCGACCTTCCGAAACGATTCCGTCGACGGCTAGGCGCTCACCTGGCCGCACCATTACAAGATCGCCGGGGCGAACCGTAGCAACGGGAACTTCGCAGATCTCGGTCTCTGAAATAAATTTCGTTGCCGTTTTAGCTTTAAAAGCCGCGAGATTCGTAGCGGCCGCACGCGTGCGCCGTCGCATGTTCTGATCAAGCGTGCGACCGATAAGTAGGAAAGTGAGCAGCATGATTGCCGAGTCAAAATATGCGTGCTCTGCATGCTGGAGCGTTTCCACCACCGACATGGCGAGCGCGAGCACAACCCCAAGCGTGATCGGCACGTCCATATTGAGATTGCGCGCGAGCAGCGCGCGGATTGCCGAGCGGAAGAATGGCTGACCGGCGTAGGCTGCGGCTGGCAGTGCAATGAGCGCGGAGAGCCAATGAAAGAAGTCGCGCTGTTCCTGGGTGATGTCGGTTACATTGCCGGACCAGACCGATACCGATAGCAACATAATATTCATGGCTGCAAAGGCGGCGACGCCGAGGCAGCGCAGCAGAAACTGCGTGTCCCGCTCTTCCTCAGATTCGGCACGAGCAGATTCGAATGGATAGGCTTTGTAGCCGAGTTCAGCTAATCGATCGATCACCCGCACTGGATCGAGCGTGCCATCCTTCCATTCGATGGCGACGCGACCTCTCGTTAGGTTGACGCGAGCGTTCGTCACATTCGGGAGGGCCGATAGGTTTTTCTCGATCTTTGCCATGCAGCCGGCGCAATTGATGCCCTCGACTGCAAGGTCCATATGTGCAAGCCCGCTCTCGAGATGCCTGATGAAATGTGAAAGGTCACGTATTTCAACCATCGAATGTGTGCTGATACTGACGTCCGTCATTGCAACACCATGCGATTTTTCGAACGAAACAGGCGATGTGCATTGCGTTCAGCCACGAGTACCATGTCCCACTGACCGGGCATCACGTCGTAGGCATCACCGCGATAAACGCCGTTGCCATTGTCGATTAGCGCGATAAACCGATCAGCGCGCTTGTCGGTCGGGCGCTCGAGCAGTGCTGAGAATACCATTCCCGTAATTGGCGCACCGTTGCCGTCGCGCGCTTGCAATTTAACGCTGACATGGCCATCGGGATAACGTTCGATATGCGCGGTAACTTGCCAGCTGCGCTCCTCCTGATCGTGCGCTGCAGTGATTTCTGAATTATAGGCAAGGCTTGCGCTATAGGCGCTGTCAACCTCAGTACCTGGTAGGGTATCGATAGCAAGCTTTGCCATAACACCGTTTACGACTAAGACAATGCCGAAAAAAGCAACGAGCCAAAGGAAGACCGCACGGCCGGTCAATGGTTTGGTTTGATCGCGACTCAACATTCTATGCTTCCTCAACTCAAGGCAAGATAAAGTGATCCGTTGCACTCGCTGTTTCTCGCACAGCGATGTCGGCGACGCGGAATTTTACAACGGTCGATTTTTGGATCTTGACGTCAGTAGGTGCCGTCACCAGCACACGAAGCTCAGTAGTTTGATCGGGTCCAATGACAATATGCGGCTGGCCTTCGGTCACGTTGTCGAGGCCGACAATTTGTAGCTGGGCGCCGGGCAGTCCTTCAAGATTGAGAGCGAGTGTACGATGATAAGTGCGCTTGTTGAAAAGATGCACCGTATAGGCATTTCGCACAGAGCCGTCGGCGAGTGTGACCGCCAGCGGATTGCGATCATGTAGCACATTAATATCAAGGAACGCGCGTGTCGCAAGCGTGTACATCATCAGCGAACCGGCCACCACAATCACGCTCGCGTAAATAATGGTGCGAGGGCGTACGAAGCGATAAACTTCACTTTTGCCCTCGAGCCGGCGCTTGATGTTGACGTCATTATCGTATGCGATCAGCCGCATCGGTCGTGCGATCCGACGCATCACTTCGTCGCAGGCGTCGATGCAAAGGCCACACTGGATGCAGCCAAGCTGCGCGCCCTCGCGGATGTCAATGCCAGTTGGGCATACGGCCACACACTGGCGGCATTCGATACAGTCGCCGGCCGGTTGACCCGTTGCGCGCAGCTCCTGGGCTGTCTTGAGCGACATGCGAGGTTCGCCACGGTCGCGACGATAGCTGACGTTCAACGCCCATTCGTCGGTCAGCGCCGCTTGAATGCGCGGCCATGGACACATATAGACGCAGACCTGTTCGCGCATGAAACCTGCGAGCGTATAAGTCGTGAATGTAAGAATGCCGATCCAGATATAGGCGATTATTGGCGCCTGGAATGTCGCTAACTCCCGCACTAGGGTCGGCGCATCAGCAAAGTAGAGAACCCAGGCGCCGCCGGTCCACCAGGCAATTCCAAGCCAGATCGCATGTTTTGTTGCAATCTCAATGGTGCGCCGCGGCGTGAGCGATTCTTGTTCTTTTCTAATGCGTTCGCGGCGGTCACCTTCGATCAATCGCTCGACGGCATAGAAGAGATCCGTCCAGACCGTCTGTGGGCACAAATAACCGCACCAGATGCGCCCGCCGATTGCGTTCATCAAAAACAGCGCCATGGCGGCGATGATCAAGAGGCCGGTAAAATAATAAACTTCCTGCGGCCAAAGCTCGATGAAGAAGAAATAGAATCGTCGGTTCGGAAAATCGACGAGCGCTGCCTGGCTCGGCGCGTTCGGCCCGCGATCCCAGCGAATGAACGGCACGATGTAATAGATGCCGAGGCAGAAAGCCATCAACCTCCACTTGATGTTGCGAAATGTACCCCTGACGCTCTGAGGATAGACTTTCTTGTGAGCGGCATAGAGCGGCCCGTAGTCGATGTCCGTGGGATTGAGAAATTGGTTCATCGAGAGAGTCTATTTGCCGCCGCCGAGAGTGTGCACATAAACTGAGAGCGATTTGATCGCCACCGGATCGAGCCGATCGACCCAGGCCGGCATCACTCCCGTACGACCACTAGTGATGACATCCATGATTGTCGCTTCTTCAGAGCCATAGAGCCATATGCGGTCGGTCAGGTCCGGAGCACCAACTTCCTGGTTGCCCTTGCCGTTTTCGCTGTGGCACGTAGCGCATTTATCCGAAAAAATCTTCCGACCGACGGTGAGGTCAGTGCCCACCCGAACTGATAGCCCGGCCAATGAGCGCACATAGTTAGTTACCGTAATGATTTCGTTGCGCTCGAGAAGCCCATCCTTTCCGAAACCCGGCATTAAGCTCTCGCGCAACTCCGGATGACCTGAGCGAATACCGAATTGGATGGATTGATGGATCTGATCGATGGTCCCACCCCATAGCCATTCATCATCGTTGAGGTTCGGATAACCCTTAGAACCAGCTGCACCAGTGCCATGGCAGGGTGCGCAGTTGTTACCGAATGCCGCTTTCCCCTGAGCCCTTGCGAACGCCAGCAGCGTTGGATCTTTCTCGATCTCAGCGAGTGAAGCGCTTTGCAATAATACTGACTTCTCGCCGCGTACTCGGTCCAGTCTGGCAAGCTCTATACTGACGTCCATTCGAGACGAATATCCGAATAGACCCGCTGTATATCCACTGACCGTCGGCCATGCTGGATAGACTACCCAGTAGCCGAAAGCCCAGACGATAGTGGCGTAAAACAGCCAAACCCACCAACGCGGCAGCGGCGTATTGAGTTCTCTGATGCCGTCCCACTCGTGTCCGGTCGTTGCGGTGCCTGAAAAGGCGTCAACATTCTTATCCCGGGCCATGTCGTTAGTCCTCTCTCAACGGCAGCCGAGCAGCGGCATCGAAGGTTTGGCGGTTTCGCGGCCAGAAAGCATAGGCAAGCACAGCGAGGAAAAGCGCAACGAAAATCGGCGTCCACCAAATTGTGACCAGACTGGAGATCAGAGTGTCTATCGTCAGTTCAAGCTTCATGGCCGTGCCATCCTCAGCGTAGATTCGCCTTTTCGTTGTAAAGTTTGAAGTCGACGAGAGTACCGAGCATCTGTAGATAGGCGATGAGCGCATCCATCTCGGTGATCTTCGGGTTGCCGTCGAAGTCGCGAGCAGCCGCTCTCGGATAGCGCTTTTGCATACCGGCAACTCCGGGATCGTCTGGGTTTGCCTGTGCGCGCAAATCGGCGACCGCATTTTCTATTTGCTCGTCCGTATACGGTACACCGATTGCTCGGTTCACTTTCATATGGCTCGCAATCGCGCGAAAGTCGAGATCAGTGTGCGCCAGGAAAGAGTAGCTCGGCATGATCGATTGTGGAACGACGGCACGCGGATCGACGAGATGAGCGACTTGCCACTCGTCGGAATATTTTCCTCCAACGCGAGCAAGGTCAGGCCCAGTGCGTTTCGAGCCCCATTGGAACGGATGGTCATACATACTTTCGGCAGCAAGTGAGTAATGGCCATAGCGTTCGACTTCATCGCGCAGCGGCCAAATCATTTGAGAGTGGCACAGATAACAGCCCTCGCGCACGTAGATCGCACGTCCGGCAAGCTCAAGCGGCGTATATGGTCGCATGCCGTCTACCTTTTCAATCGTACTCCTAAGATAGAAAAGCGGTACGATCTCCACGATACCGCCAATGGCGATTACAAGAAGAATGCCAAGAATGAGAAGGATCGAGTTCTTCTCGAGAATCTGATGGCGGGTCCACACAGACATTAGTGAATTCCTTACTCAGCTGGTTGCAGCGCCATTTGTGATGCTGACTCTTTGATCTCGCCAGCACGCACGGTCATCCATAAATTGTAAGCCATGATTAGCGCTCCCACGACGAACAGCGCGCCGCCAGCCGCCCGAATTATGTAAAATGGATGCATCGCCTCGACCGTCTCGATGAAGGAATATTCAAGAAAACCAAGCGAGGTGTACGCCCGCCACATCAGACCTTGCAAAACGCCCGAGACCCACATCGCCGAAACGTAAAATACAATGCCGATGGTCGATATCCAAAAGTGCCAGTTTACAAGCTTGAGGCTATAGAGCTCTCGGCAATTCCACAGCCAAGGGACGAGGCAGTAAATCGCACCGAATGAAACGAATCCAACCCAGCCGAGCGCACCGGAATGGACATGACCGATGGTCCAATCAGTATAGTGGCTGAGCGAATTGACAACTTTGATCGACATCACCGGACCTTCGAATGTCGACATTCCGTAAAAGGCAACCGACACAACCATCATGCGCAGCACCGGGTCGGTGCGCAGCTTGTCCCATGCGCCCGAAAGCGTCATCAGGCCGTTGATCATTCCTCCCCAAGACGGCATCCACAACATCACCGAGAAGGTCATGCCGAGCGTCTGCGTCCAGTCCGGCAGGGCGGTGTAATGCAAATGATGAGGGCCGGCCCAGATGTAAAGAAAAATCAATGCCCAAAAATGCACGATTGACAGTCGATAGGAGTAAACCGGCCGCTCTGCGCGCTTGGGGACGAAGTAGTACATGATGCCTAAGAAGCCCGCAGTGAGAAAAAAACCAACCGCATTGTGGCCATACCACCACTGAAACATTGCATCCTGTATGCCGCCCCAGATGACGTAAGATTTCGACCCGAATATTGATACCGGCAGAGCAGAGTTGTTTCCGATATGCAGCACGGCGACGGTGACAATGAACGAGAGATAGAACCAATTTGCGACGAAGATATGTGGCTCTTTGCGTTTAATGATGGTGGCCAGAAAGACGAGCAAATACACGACCCAAACAATCGTCAACCAAAGGTCCGCATACCATTCGGGCTCGGCGTATTCCTTGGATTGGGTCACGCCCAATAGGTAGCCGGTGCCGGCGATGACAATGAAAAAGTTATAGCCAAGCACGACAAACCAAGGAGCGAGATCGCCAGCAAGCCGTACGCGACTGGTCTTCTGCACGACGTAGAAAGAAGTCGCGATCAACACATTACCCCCGAAGGCGAAGATGACCGCCGAAGTATGAAGTGGTCGTAAGCGCCCGAAGGTCGTCCATGGCAAATCAAAATTAAGCTCGGGCCATGCAAGTTGCAGCGCGATTGCCAAGCCCACCAGGAATCCAGCAATGCCCCAGAACATCGCGATGACGGTCGCGAACTTCACTGGCCCCATATTATAGTTGGGTTTGCCCGCGATCTCCTGCGGTGGCAGTTCGGCTGGGCGGGAAAAATAGCGATTAAAAATTGCAAAAGCGGCTGCAGCGCTGGCGGCGGCTGCGAGATAAGCATGAAATGCGAAAGGCGCGTCCTGCGCCTTTGCTGCTGCAATGATGCTGATGAATGCCGCGATTAAGAACGCGATCGCCAAAGCGCCTTCGGCCTCGAACATATATTTAGTGTGATTCGGCTGAGCCATTGAGCGGCGCTCCACTGTATTCGTAAAACGAAAGTTTGGTCCCGCTCAGAACTCGATTTCAACAAAAATTTTGCGATAGAATCTAAGCTATGTACTTGATCTAAATCAAATTCAACTCGGTCTATTCTCTCTTCGTGCGAACCACAGTCACGGTGCAGGGAGCTTCAGCAACAATCTTGGAAGAAACACTTCCTAGGTAACGTCTAACTGCCGAACTAGCGCGCGCGCCAACAATCAAATGGTCGACGATATTGCCACTAACATACTCCAACAAGGCAGATGCCGGATCCGTGGCCTCAAGGACTTGATATGTGATGCGGTCCTCTGGCCAGTCGAGCGGCTGCGCCCAGTGCTTCAATTCTGCCAGTCGTTGTAAGTGGATATTTCTACCCTGCTCATCCTCGAGATTGTCAATCTGAACGCGGGACATTTTGAAAACATTCAAACATGCGAGACGGGCATTGGGCTCGGTTGCAAGAACTCTAAGCGTCGCGACACGGAGTGCCTCCGCCAATGCGGAAGATTTGTCCAGTAAATCGATCGCAACTGCGATAATCGGTGAGGTAGACAACTGACGATTGATGCCATGGGAAATCGGCTTCCAATTACGCGACCGCAACCAACGTTTTGCGGTCTGTAATGCTCCGTCACTTTTCAGCTTCGTCGCTCGTTTGGTGAGTGAAATCCACGCGGGATATTGAAGATCGAATGCAAGCTGCGCCGCAGTCGGATGGCGTTTGTTTGGATCGATTTCAAGGCAACGCAGTATGATTTCCTGAAGCCAAGTTGGAATATTAGGTGTCAATGCCCGCGGCGGAGTTGGATCAATGTAGAGTCTACGGCGCCACTCACTTAATCTAGACGGGTCACCGAACGGCCGTTTACCCGTAGCAAAAAAATATAGAATCACTCCTAAAGCAAAGATATCACTTCGAGAGTCATTACGAATTTCGAAAATTTGCTCTGGCGATACGTAGGGGCCAGTACCTATCGGACCGTCGAACTCTTCCGCGAGTAAGTCCGGAAGTTGATCGTGATGCGCAAAACCAAAGTCGATGAGCGCCGCTTCACCGCTCGTTCGCAATATAATATTGCTGGGCTTGAGATCGAGATGAATGACATGCTGCTCATGTAGTTGATGAAGTGCTGTAGCGATCTTCACTCCTATGCGCGCAACCTCAGTAGGGAGCAACGGCAGCTGATCAAGATAATTCCCCAAGGATGTTCCGAGAATATTTTCCATTACGATGTAAGGGGTTTCAAAATCTCCTGCTGCGACAAACTGTGGTACGTGGCTGCCACTCAATCTGGGCAAGATGATTTTCTCGACTTCAAAACTTACGATCGTGATCGGATTTTCGCCGTAGCTTAGACGGGGGATTTTCATCACAATTGGAAAATTGATGTCTGCGCGACTAACGCGCCAGATAAAAGATGTCCCGCCTGTTTGCATGAGTTCTTCTAATCGAAACCCACCAATTTCGATTCCTGGCATCAAGTGCTGAACATCGAGAGACACCTCAGTAACCCCGCAGCAAACGTAAACTCAACATAGCGGGTAAGCCGGCGTCGCGAATTTTTTGCGCCGCTGTTTCTACATCATACGGAACGCGGAAATAGGTCAGTGTATTAGCCACATCGTCGAGCAATGCGTAAGACGCGGCGGATACTCCATCCCGCGGTTGTCCGACTGATCCGATCACAGCGAGCCAACGCCAGATGGACGGAAGCGAGATTGCCGATCCGCTAATAGGTGTAAACTCAACAACTTTGCTGGTCGCTGTCAGACGAAATAATTGCGGTATGTGAATATGTCCGCAAAAAATGTAACGATAGTTCGTGGCATCAAAACTTTTCCGAGCAGCAGCTACGCTTGAAATGTAGCCCCATCGTTCAGGGGAGTGTGCATTCGCGTGAACGTAAAGCCGATCACCCTCTTCGATTTTGAATGGAAGAGTTTCTAGAAATTCCCTTTGAACATGGCCTAAATGTTTTCGTGTCCATTGCATTGCAAGGTGGGCGGTATCACTCATACGATCGTCGAAATCGGATACGGCAGCGTCGTGATTTCCCAGGATCGCAGAAGCGCCTTTCGAAACATACTCTCGGACCTTATCCACAACCCAATTGGGATCGGCGCCATAGCCGACATAATCGCCCAAGAATACATATCGATCTGCATGACAACTCGAGGCGTGATCGAGGCAGGCTTGGAGAGCTTCGCGATTCGAATGGATGTCCGTTAGGAGAGCGACAAGCATTGGTTAAGTTTCTAAGTTGATGTGCTGACCATGACAAAACGTTGGCGAGGTGTTAGGGGTCCCGCGGTTTACGTTAGTCGCAAGCCTCGGAAGCCTTGATTATAAGAACAGTAACATTGGGAGGGTGCAAATTATTGGTATGTCTGGTCACTAATTTCGATTCTGGCAATTCTTCGAAATGAACCCCGCATATACGCGGTGATCCGATTTAACCGCGGAAACAGCTAGAATACGATGGGGCAATGACGCGCAATGCCTTGGGCGAGATTTGATTAAACGCATCAAATGGTGACGATGAAATGCGCCCATATCAGGATGGTTCACGATGTAGTCGTTTTTGATCGATCCCTAAACGATGAAATAATTCCTCCAAGATAGGGCGCTGTCCTTTGGCAATTTTGTGAATCGCGTCGATAGGCCTTAGCCACATTGCTCGATCCACCTCGGGAAATTCTTGCATTCGCCCGGATTTCGGTGGCCACTCCATAGAGAACAAGTTGGATTTGAGCTCACGTGAATCAAAATCGCCTTCTATTGCCCAAGCAAAAATCATTTTTCTATTGGGCTGTTTGAAGCTTCCAAGATGAATGAAGGTACCGTTAGGTCGAAAACCTATTTCCTCTTCAAATTCGCGAATGCCCGCAGTGAGAGGATTCTCGTTTTCTTCAAATTCACCCTTCGGAATTGACCAAACCCCGTCATCTTTCTTGGCCCAAAAAGGTCCGCCAGGATGGACCAATAGAACTTCAAGATCTCCTTCCATACATCGATAAAGAAGCAATCCTGCACTTCGTTTCGTCATAACTTGCTCCGCGGCTGGTTACGATGGCCTCACGCATGACCGTGCGTTCGGCACACCTTCGGCAACGGTTAACAAATCATGAGTCATGACCTCTTCGGCTTTGCGTCCGTGAGATTGAACATATTCGTTCGCCAATCTCCCTGGCCCAATCACGAACTCCAGCCAGCGTGGCCTGCGACGTATCATGCACGGTTGGGTGTCCTCTTGCGCCAGATCAAACCGGCGCACGAGGACTGGTTCCCGTTTAAGCACTGAGAAGGTGAAAGAAAATGCGTCGTCGAATATCCTCGATCTGTCGCCCATCGTTGTTTGTAATCGTCTTTATAGTTTCTTCCCCCAGCGCCAATTATCGCTCCAGCGAAGACGTGATAAATAGGTAATCGAAGGGAATTAGAATTCGGTCAATGTTCTAGAAAACGTCACAAGCCGAAAGGATTGAAGCCCATTTATAATCAACATATGAAGTGATTTCAGCTTGCGGATCAAATAAGTTATTCACCAATACAAAATTCTTAGAATTTCAGTGTGCAATAATTGTTCTCTTGCCCTCCGCATTAGCAGGAAGCACTACCGTTCCGGACATCGGATCTATCCACGTCAGCTCACTATTTATTTCCTTAACGCCTGGTATGTTCTCGACAAGAATCTTCAACGCCTCTTCTTGGTGATCAGCATACACAACGCCAAATAAATCAACAACTCCATTATGTACTGCAATATTTACTAATGGTGCAGGAGCCCAAGGCTGAGTTGCGATTTCATCCAAAATTTTCGTGCGGATTGCGTGATCACTTTCAGTCAGGGCCCGAATTGCTTTTCCTTGCGCAGCAACGGCCTGAATCAGGTTTGCACGCGTGATGATTCCTACGAGTTTTTTGCCTCGAGTGACGGGTACTCTTTTGATATGGTTACGCTCCATCAGACGGGCAATTTCTTCGAGAGGGGTATATTCCGTCGCAGTCACGGGATCGCGCGTCATGATTTCCGCGATCCTCCGACCGTGGGATTTTACGTATTCGTCCGCGAGTTTGTCTGGACCCAGTAAGAATAGTAGCCAACGGTTGCGCTTTTTTTCGGTTCCAATTTCGACGCGACGAAGAAAATCGCCCTCGCTAACAATGCCAACAAGATTTTGGCTTTTGTCGACGATAGGCAATCCGCTGATATGATGCTTCAACATTAATTCAATAGCCTGGAAGATGGTCGAATCAGCGGATATCGAGATCACGTGCGGCATCATTACATGTAAAGCTCTCAATTGGTGCTCCATCGAGGCCGGCAATAAGTTGTAATTATATGAAACCGAGCCTTACTGAATGTTGATTTGGGTCAAATGATTGCGACCGCAAAATTATTTCTGTGTCTAATGTTTCAGAGATTCAATGTAGGCAGCGATATCTGCTGCCTCATCGCGGCTTAGCCCGCGATCCGGCATTTGAGGATGCGGTGCTTGCAGTAATTGAGAAAGAACTTTTGAATCTAGGGGTTGCCGTTGTGCGATCACTTCAAGAGGCGGCGCAAGCATCATTGCTGGACTGCGAGTTTCTACTACAGCGTGACAGCCCGTACACCAAAGTTCTGAGAGTTTGTTGCCACGGGCAATATCTGCTGCACTGGACGATATTGTAACGCTGAGAAAAACCACCTTGGATGCAGACGCTAATTTTATCACTCCGCGCATGAGCGAAGTGCGCGGACGCTTTGTTGAGTATCTCGTCATGTCCGAATTTCCCCTTTTCATGTTTAATCACTGATTGTGTTTAAGGCGTGGCTCCCATGCCCACGCTCGGTTACATTAAAAATAATTCTGTCTATTTTTAAGGTATTGGGCTATCTATATCAACTTAACGCGCCAAGACTCTTACATAGAGCGAATAGATTGATCCTGATGGATTTTCGCAGTGATTAGCTGCAGTCAGATGACGCAAACACAAGCCAAAGTAATTGTTCCTGCCGCGTTACTGGCCTTAGCTTCAATAACATTCTTTGAAGTAAATCTAGGCGCGACAAGTGATTCCAATCTGTTAGAGGTTGGCCGCGACCTCGTCGTGAAGCGCTGTTCACGCTGCCACGCGGTCGGTACCGACGATATTAGTCAAGATGCACAGGCTCCATTGTTTCGCACATTGGGGAAAAAATATCCGATCAACTCGCTGCAAGAAGCGCTTGCAGAAGGCATGGTGACAGGTCACTCGGATATGCCGGAGTTTCGTTTTGATCCTCGCGACGTTGACGCTTTGATTGTATATCTGCAATCAATTCAGCAAAAATGATTTGATAGGAATGGGGTCGTGGGTCAGCCCGGCGAAGGCGTCATTCCAGTCACGAGCTTTACCTTCGAGCGTTACCTTGTTACCGCCATGCACAATGACGCGAATGCCTTTAACTTCGGCCCGGTTCGCTGTGGAAAATGCCGCGTGGTCGACGCCGGGGTGTGAACCAAGTTGACGATCATCTGACTATTGGCTGATCTACAAAAAAGGTAGTGCGATAAAAGGGGCGCGGATTCCTACCAAACAAGTTGGTTCCGCGTTCCGTTTATAAAGAACCTGGAGCAATCCGGAAGGGTATAGTCAACCTAAATTCATGCGGGGGGTTTTTTGCTTGAAGTCAATCCATCTCAGCGTGTATCAGAAAAAACGGGATTTTTCGTCCTCGCCTGAACCAAGGGGAGGGAAGAAAAAGCGCGGGAAGCGGCTCATCTTTGTTGTTCAGAAACACCGCGCATCACATCTGCATTATGATTTTCGGCTGGAAATGGATGGGGTACTTAAGAGCTGGGCAGTGCCCAAGGGACCTTCGCTTAATCCAAAAGACAAAAGATTATCGATTTAAGTCGAAGACCATCCCTATGAATACAAGGACTTTGAAGGAAGTATTCCAAAGGGAAATTATGGTGCCGGCGATGTTATTGTTTGGGATCGCGGTAGCTATGAAGCAGCCGATCGAGGAGACGAACAATCGCTGCTCAAGGCTCTAAAAAGAGGGGCCGTCAGCTTCATTCTGCATGGTACGAAAATACAAGGCGAATTTTCCCTTGTACGATTAAATAGACCAAAACAGTGGTTACTCATAAAAAAGCGGGATCGGTTTGCAAATGCGCGAGACATCACGCGAGACGACTCATCGGCGATCTCGGGGCGCAGACTTCCAGATTTCGGAAACACGTCGCGATCCACGCGATCTGAGAAAAGACCATGAAGCAGAAAAGTATGTTCGGCTCAATATTAAAGCCGATGCTAGCGACTTTAATCAGCTCCCCCTTCGATGATGCAGATTGGATATTCGAAATAAAATGGGATGGCTTCAGAATTATCGCGAAAATCGCGGAGAGTTCTGTGACACTCTTTTCTCGCGGCGGAAAAGACGTGACCAAAGTGTATCCTCAAATCGCAAAGGCGCTCAAAAGCATAAAGCGGACGGCGATATTAGATGGCGAGTTGATTGCGCTTGATGAAAAAGGTCGATCGAGCTTTCAACTGTTGCAAAACGCTCAAAAAATAACAACAAGGCTGCGTTATTGTGTTTTTGATTTATTGTTTCTTGATGCCAAAGATCTTCGATCACACCCACTTATTGAAAGAAAACGCTTGCTGAAAAATATTCTCCCAAAAGTTTCTATAGTGAAATATAGCGGACATATACAAAAAAAAGGAAAACGATTCTTCCAGAAGGCTGAACGATCCGGTCTTGAAGGTATTATAGCGAAGCGAACCCAAGGTTTTTACTATTCGGGGAAACGAACGCGAGAATGGCTGAAAATCAAGACAGTATTGCGTCAGGAGGTTGTCATTGTCGGATTCACTCGGCCGCATGGATCCCGACGCTATTTTGGTTCGCTGGTTCTTGCTTTACGCGATAAGCATCGGTGGTCTTATGCTGGACGTGCGGGGACAGGATTTAATTCCGAATCTCTTAAGATGATTTTCGATAAAATGAAACCAATTATTCGACGCGAGAAGCCATTCGATCAAAAGGTACCAGAGGAGAATTTGACGACTTGGATCAAGCCGCAGCTCGTCGGCGAGGTGAAATTTTCCGAATGGACGCGTGATGGTCAAATGCGCCATCCTGCTTTTATCGGCCTGCGTGACGACAAGCGGGCGGCGGAGGTTACTCGAGAAAAGGCTATCGCGTCGAGGGGACGCTGACGTGGCAAAAATAAAGAATATTTTCACGAATCTCGATAAGGTGTTCTGGCCCAAGGAAGGTTACACCAAGGGCGATGTGATTAAATATTATGATCGAATCGCTGATTATATTCTTCCTTATTTAAAAACCCGGCCGATGGTTTTAAATCGGCATCCTGATGGTATCAACGGGTTTAGCTTTTTTCAGAAAAATGTGAATCCGTCCGATTTACCGTCTTTCGTAAAAACATTTTCATTGCGCGCGAAAAGTACCGGCAAAATGGTTCACTATGTCGTTTGCGAAAATAAGGAAACGCTGCTTTATCTGGCCAATCTCGGATGTATTGAACTGCATCCATGGAATTCACGTAGTGAAAATATCCGCGCTCCGGACTTCTTGGCGATAGACCTTGATCCTGGAAAGAGAAATTTCGACGACGTTATTTCTGTAGCCCGTTCGATTAAAGAAATTATTGGGTCTGCGAATGGCAAAAGTGTCGTAAAAACTTCGGGAAAAACTGGGCTTCACATCTATGTTCCCCTGGCAGGGAAACTCGAGTTTGCATACGTGCGCGCCATAGCAAAAGAAATTGTATTAAACGCAAATCGTGAACTACCCGAACTGACCACGCTTGAGCGGCATCCTTCGAAACGAAAAGGCAGGATCTATCTCGATTATCTTAGGAACGGGCTAGGCCAGACTTTGGCTTCCGTATATTCCCTTCGGGCTTATCCAGGAGCGACTGTATCCACTCCGCTTGAATGGAATGAGGTCAAGAAGGGACTGCGGCCAGAGCAATTCAGCATCAAGACGATTTTCAGAAGACTCAATTCACGGGGCGACTTGTGGAAATCACTTTTGAAGCAGAAAAATGATTTGAAAGAAATATCAAGGAAACTCGGCTTACGGCTATAGCTTTCACCGTTTCTTGATAATTCCCATCTATTTGGATTGAATTTGATAGGACCAGAAATCTGGCAGAACCGAATAATATTGATCCAGATCAAGCTAATCGAAATCATTGTTTGAGAAAATGCTTCAGCGCATGAGCGTGCTGCCACTTTTATAGGGCTGCAGACTTATGAACATTACTCATAATGTGTTTTCGAAAAATCGCCGGGAGATGATTGAGCACGCCATTCGCCAGCGCGGTATTTGCTCAAAACGCGTGCTTAAAGCAATGAGCACCGTTCCGCGCGAGAGGTTTTTGCCGAAATATCTGCGGGAATTTGCGTATGAGGATTCCCCATTACCGATAGCTCAAGGTCAAACCATCTCACAGCCTTATATCGTGGCATTAATGACAGAGGCGCTGGAGCTCAGAGGCGGTGAAAAAGTACTCGAGATCGGCACCGGGTCTGGTTATGCGGCCGCAGTTCTCGCTGAGATAGCTGATGAAGTCTATTCGGTTGAGCGTATCGGCCAGCTCGCCGAGAAAGCCGCATCAACACTCTCTGATCTGGGCTATGACAATGTTCACATATTACACGGAGATGGAACCAAAGGCTGGGAAGAGCATGCACCTTACGATGCGATTATAGTGGCCGCCAGCGGACCTGAGATTCCAGAAACCTTAAAACAACAACTCAAAATAAAGGGACGACTTGTCATCCCGGTTGGGCGAGATAAGTCGGCTCAAGAACTCGTTCGTATTATTCGAATCTCGGAGACCGAATATAAACGGGAAGATCTCGCCGATGTTAAATTTGTGCCGTTAATTGGTGAAGAAGGCTGGGCGGAACGCGCTTCGTCGGAGCAACGTTCGGAAACACGATCGCGACTGCGAGATACAACATCAGCTTTGATTGCAAGGGTGTGTGAGCCTTTTGGATCAATTGAAAGTGCATCATTTAATCAGCTTCTTAATCGTATTGCCGATGCGCGGATAGTACTGATCGGTGAGGCAACACATGGGACGTCAGAATTTTATCGAATGCGCGATCTCATATCGCGAGAGCTTATCACGAAAAAAGGATTCAATTTTGTAGCGATCGAAGGGGATTGGCCTGACGCCGCCCGTGTAGATCACTATGTCCGTCATTTGGAATTCGCTCCGTCCGAATGGACGGCATTTGCTCGTTTTCCCACATGGATGTGGCGCAATAAAGAAGTAAAAATTTTTGTCGATTGGCTCAGAGCATACAATTTGAATCTTTTACCACGGTCACGCGTGGCATTTCATGGACTCGATCTTTATAGTCTTTATGATTCCATTCGGGCGGTGTTGCAATATCTCGAAAATATTGATCCCATGACGGCGCGCGCTGCTCGCGAGCGATATGGCTGTCTCACGCCATGGCAGTCTGATCCCGCGACATATGCTCATGCAGCACTGACTGGAAAATACCCTACTTGTGAATCCGAAGTCACCGTTGTTCTGGCCGAACTTCTGCAAAGACGTAAAGCCTATGCTGAACATGACGGTGAACGATTCTTGGACGCGGTGCAGAATGCACGGCTGGTTGCGAACGCGGAACGCTATTATCGGACGATGTATTACGGATCGCGTGCTTCGTGGAATTTACGTGATAGCCACATGTTTGAAACATTGAAGACATTGTTATCCTTCTATGGTTCGGCCAGCAAAGCAATTGTTTGGGCTCATAATTCCCATGTGGGGGATGCATCCGCCACCGAAATGTCATCGCGCGGTGAATACAACATTGGGCAACTTTGCAACAAAGAATTTGGAAATCGTGCTTACAGAATAGGTTTCGGGACCAACACGGGCACGGTGGCAGCGGCTTCCGAATGGGGCGGTCCTATGGAAATCAAATCAGTTTTACCAGCGCTTTCTCAAAGCTATGAAGGAGTTTGTCACCTTTCAGATACACAAAATTTTCTGGTTAGCCTGCGCAAGTTGGATGATGCAACAAAGGCTGCGCTGCGAACGCCACGACTTGAGCGCGCCATCGGGGTGATTTATCGGCCGGAGACTGAGCGGGCGAGTTATTATTTTAAGGCAATTCTACCTGATCAATTTGATGAATATATTTGGTTTGATATTTCTCAAGCCGTGATGCCGCTTGATGCAAAGATGCTCAAAGGTCTACCGGATACTTACCCCTTCGGTCTCTAGTAAAATGCTTTGACTTACATCAATCATTTGATCAAGAAAACGGCTCGGGGCACTATCGGAAGTTGCGCTAGATCAAGGCTCACAGGGCTCGATCGGAGAAAAATGTAGGTTAATAGGTGCACCAATTTTTTTTATTCGGCGAAATATAAAAAATGGAGTGAATTATGATCGCGCGGAATGTAATGATTTCTCCCGTAATAACGATCAAAAAGAATGCTTCGGTTGGCGGTGCGGCAAAAATTCTGCTTGAAAACCATATCAGCGCAGTCCCTGTTGTCGATGACAAAGGGCGTTTGATCGGAATAATCAGTGAGGGCGATTTGATGCGGCGCTACGAAACCGCAACAGAGCGCCGGAAATCATGGTGGCTCAGAATGATGAGCGGCGATCATATTCTGGCAATGGAATACGTAAAAGCACAGGGTCAAAAAGTTAGTGAAGTTATGACGGAGCAGGTCGTTACGGCGACGCCTGAGACCTCATTGAGAGAGGTTGCTGATCTTTTGGATAGGCACTCCATTAAACGAGTTCCAATTGTTGAAAATGGCAGCCTCGTTGGAATTGTGAGTTGCGCGGATTTGCTGCGCGCCTTCGCAACCTCGCGTAGCCATTTGGATGTGCCCATCGAAGACTCCATTATTCGAAAAAAAATCATGGCTTATTTAGAAAGGCAGCCATGGTCACATACTCAGATGTTGAATGTGTCAGTGGAGGGTGGTGTTGTTGAGCTATCTGGCATTGTGCATTCGGAGGCGGAGAAACTAGCGGTCCGTGTGGCCGCTGAAAGCATGGCCGGAGTCAAAGCGGTCAATGATCGTCTGATTAAACGCCCTATTGGTCCGGATGCTTAAATTCAAAATGCGCCGTACAATTTCGAGCTGGCATTAAGTTTCACATCCTTGTAGTTCTTAGCGCACTGGCTATGGTTTCTTCCAAGCCACCGGAAGCATTTAATCGAAGCCATTCCATAGGTCCGACGACAATTGCTTCCTGACGTGTAGCAATCATCGCGTCGGCATCGGAAGCATCATTCACTCGCGATTTAACTCGATCGAGACGAGTTTGAAGGTCTGTCTCAAGAAAAATACCAACAAAGGGTACATTGCAGGCGTCAGCAATCGCGCTTATTGCCTTTCGTTCTTGAAAAGATGAAAATACCGCATCTACAATTACTGAATGGCCGGTGGACACCACGCTGCGCGCTTTCTCGCCTAGCAACTCGTAGACACGAAAACCGACCTCAGGACGATACGCTTCACTCGGAAGCTGCGTTTTCTCCGTGACGCCAAACATTAATTTTCTTTCAACATCCGAGCGAAGAATAATGGCGCCGGGGGAGGGTGCTAATCGAGGTGCCAGTCCGCGCGCCAGCGCCGATTTTCCAGTCCCAGAAAAACCACCAATCGCCACCAACTTAGGGCCGGGTGGTGAAAGAAAATTTATCGCGTGATGAAAATAAATTCTTGCTTGCTCAATGAACGGATAAAGATTTCCAGACGCTTTCTGTGCAAGCCGAGCGATCATCACCTTGGCACGAATTGACGCCCGGAGAGATAAAAATAAAGGAAGAGCAGCAAGACCATCCAAATGCGCATTTTGCCTAGTTTCTGTAAGATAACGATTTAGAACAATGTTTGCCTTTGCCGAAAGACCACGGTCGATTAAATCCATTAGCAAAAAGCAAAGATCATATAAAACATCGCCTGCTGCGATCAGAGCATCGAACTCTATCGCATCAAAGGGAATTGCAACTCCATTAATCAAAGCAATATTTCCCAAATGGAGATCGCCATGTCCTTCGCGTATAAATCCCAAATTCCCACGGGTCTTCAGCAACAAAGCAATACGATCGAGATTTGAATTTGACGTATCGCGAAGAAAATTAATTTGTCTGGAGTTCGAACAAGTCGTGGCGTTGATGCAACGCCGTGTCGTTGTCGAGGATAATCTCGGGAAGAAATTTCAACCATCGATCGGAATCAAAAAGCGGCGCGTCAGCGTGAAGTCTCGCAACCATTTGCCCGAGTTGCTCTGCAAGTTCATCGCTAATCAATCCTTTCTGCGCCAGACAATCCAGCGTCGATTTTTCATCGAATCGCTCCATGACAACAACCCATTCTATGGGCTCACCCTTTCCATCGAATTCGAAACTACCGTCGGAATTAACGGTAATGGAACTGACGTTAAGATAGATATGGGGAGCGAACCTGCGGTTTATCTCCAATTCACGGAAACAGGCGGTCCGTCGTCTTTCCAGTGTAGAATAATCCAAAAACGGAAATCGCACCGCTCGTTTCACCTTGTAGGCGCGATCTCCTGCTAAAAATACGGAAGCAGCATGCGTATCAATGCGCGTCACGGAGTGCCCGTAATGGGTGTCTGGATTGGTCAGGAATGAAAAAATTTTCTCCTGAAGCTCATTCGTAATCATCGAATGGAACCACGGTCGCTGTTATGCGCTTGAATATGAGCTGCCACTGTCTCGATCAATGACCATGATTTCGTCTTTAATGGCTTTGACCCCTTTTATGTTTTTGGCAAGCACCTTTATTGCCTCCGCTTGGCGAACGTCTGTCACGCCTCCCAAAAGTTCCACAACACCATTTTGCACGGAGACGTGAACTAGGGGACGTATCATCGCCCACGGTTGTTTGGCGATTTCTTTCAAAATATTCATACGAATAGATTGATCGTCATCCGTTAAGGGAGGAATTGCGTGCCCTCTTGCTGCAATCACATTCATCAGATTCGCACGGGTTATCATTCCAACAACTATTTTATCACGAATGACCGGCAGGCGTTTTATACGATTACGTTCCATTAATTTCGCGACTTCTTCCAGGGACGCGTATTCAGTCACGGTCACAGGATTTGGCGTCATTACATCTTCAATTTTTCGCCCATGGGAGTGAACATATTCATTCGCAAGTTTACCAGGCCCGAGTAACAAACTAAGCCATCGACCAGGTTTACGCGCTGTGCCAAGTTCTATCCGGCGAAGGAAATCACCTTCACTCACAATTCCGATGAGGTTCTTATTTTTGTCGATGACAGGAAGACCGCTGATACGGTATTCCAGCATCTTTTTAATAGCATCTAAAATCGTATCGTCCGGTGAAATCGATATCACCGTTGGCGTCATCGCATGCATAACAAGCATAAAATCCTCCAAGCACGAATTGTTATTCTCGATTGCAAGCGAAGCTTTGACCTTGATCAACCCTATAAAATCTCCTTTTCCGGCGTTCAATCAGAATTCAGCTCGATGGGAAATCACCCCAGGTATTCGGGGGACCCTAACGTTGATTCAGATCAACTAGCCTTCTGATCGCGGCGTTATTGTTGCTTTATTCTTAGTAATTACCGGTTGAGATCGTTGCGATGAAATATATCCATCCGATCAAAGCAGCGATGACATTGGCGATCCTAGTCGCGAGTTGGCATTTTTGCTGGTCTATTTTGGTCGCATTGGGATGGGCTCAGGCTGTAATAAATTTCATCTTCTGGCTTCATTTCATTCAACCAATATACGTTATCCAACCCTTCAGTATTAGTTTGGCGATTGGATTGGTTTGTCTAACAGCAATGGTTGGCTTCTTGGTCGGCTTATTGTTCGCAGTTTTCTGGAATTGTTTGCATCTTGAGTAACCGCGCGGATGAATTAACCGGTGAATTGCCTCTCCGCTGTGGAGGTTTCACTGAATTTTGTCTGATCTTAACAAATCTAATCGGGTAAATTGTGATTTTAAAGTTTTGATTTGACGGACGCCATAAAGCGGAAATCGAAGCAAGGGCTTTTACAATTACTGTTCTTAGGAGCCGATTGATCGCTCAGGAAGATTTGTTTGCGAGTGTAGCTGAAATAGGCAGCATGGGGGCGAATAGGTCGTATTGATCATGGAAGCGATGGTGTTGGACAAAGTCGGAAAGCCTCTTCGCCTTGAGGTGCGGCCAGAACCCGAACCTGGAAGTGGGGAGGTACGGCTGAAGATTGAGGCTTGCGGCGTGTGCCGAACTGATTTGCATGTTGTCGATGGTGACCTAAAGAATCCAAGAACGCCATTAATCCCAGGTCACGAAATTGTTGGTCGCATTGACTTGTTCGGGGCTGATGTAAGTGGATTCAGAATCAATCAACTTGTGGGCGTGCCTTGGCTCGGCCACACGTGCGGGCGGTGTAGTTATTGTGCTTCGGGAAGAGAGAATTTATGCGATCAGCCACTTTTTACTGGCTACACTCGTGACGGTGGTTTTGCCACCCATGTGATCGCTGACGCGGCTTATATTTTCGACCTGCAAAAGTTTGGCGATCCAGTCGCTGCGGCGCCGCTGATGTGTGCGGGACTGATTGGGTGGCGTTCTTTAGTCGCTGCTGGACCAGCGCAGTCAATTGGAATTTACGGTTTTGGGGCAGCCGCGCATATCCTAGCTCAGGTTTGCAAATGGCAGGGGCGTGATATTTACGCCTTTACCCGTCCGCAGGATAAATCTGCGCAGGAATTTGCGCTTTCGCTGGGAGCCAAATGGGCGGGCGGATCTGATGACGAATCTCCCGCGCCTCTCGATGCAGCGATTATATTTGCGCCGGTTGGGTCTTTGGTTCCGGCAGCGCTAAAGAATTTAAAAAAAGGCGGTATCCTCGTCTGTGGTGGCATCCATATGAGCGATATTCCAAGTTTTCCGTATCACCTTTTATGGGAAGAGCGACAAATCAAATCTGTCGCCAATCTGACACGGCAGGATGCAATTGATTTTCTCACGTTTGCGCCGAAAGTCGGAATAATTACAAGCACGACGCATTATAAATTAGCGGCGGCAAATGAGGCGCTCTCGGATTTACGTGATGGGAGCCTGCTGGGAGCCGCGGTGATTGTTCCGTAATCCCATTGAAGCAGTCTTCATTTAACAGTCATGTCCAGTCTTTTTTTACAGTCCAATACTTGATAGCGGATCGACTCCGATTAGGAGGGCATGCCCTTGCAGAATTAGCCAAAGAAAAATTAAAATCGCAGCTGCAGCCCAAATAAGAAGGCGCGACCACGCCATCATCGAAGCTCGACCGATTGCAGCAAATGGAATGAGCGAGCTGGAACGTGCGAGCTCTAGCCAGTCTGTCGGGCCCAATCGTTGTCGAGCGCGGCGATCGACTAGCCAAAAACCGCCAACCGCAAGGATGGCCATACCGCCAAAAAGTATAACGGCGACGAGGTTGCCGTTTGGAGGGATATGGCTAAGAGCCCATAATAAGAATCCCCACAAGACAGGATGACGGGTAACGTGCGCCATGGGGCTAAGCTCGGTCACAGTCTTCGAGTAAAACGAAATCGAAAGTGGATTGGGTTCAGCCAGCCCGCCAACGATGAACCAAATTGCAAAAGGCATCATTATCAGGGGTACATATGCGTGCCATATTTGGCTGGGCCATAGTGCGATATGGGGAGCGCGTCGGGCCGCTACGATCACCCAAACAATCAACGCTAATGACAAAAATGAATAGGCGACTATGTAGGCTCGCTGTCCTACCAAACTAATCAGAAACCGCCGCGCCATCGGTATTGGTGGAATGATATGAGCGAGCAGGAACAAGATGATTGCTGCGAGGAATTCAGTCATGCTGACCGCGCGCGACGATTTTCATTTTTGACATTAGCAAAGAATATTCTCACGGCCGCCATCGAATGATTTGTTAGATCATTGTTATCGCAAGGTCAAAGTTCTTTCGAGTTGGAAAACTTCGGGAGGTGCTCGACTGGCGTCGACCTTGGATATCCTCGATTTCTACCAAAAAGTTAGAAAATTGATTTTACGAGGCTCAATGAAATGAAGGTCGACGATATCAATGATATCATCCGTCAATCAGTTGACGCGGTCTAGACAGACCTCTGAGCGACTTGCGATTTGTGATTAGAATATCTCGCCCGCGAGTAGTGACGCCGTGTTTCTTTAAAGATGCGAAGCTTCGCGACAGATTTTCCGCTGTCATGCCTAATTGTGAAGCAAGCGTACGTTTGTCAAAAGGCAACTTAACACGACCGCGACCTCCCTGGGCGCGATCCGTCCGAAGGATCCAACTTACGAGGCGCTCTGTACCGGACCGCAGTCTGTCGCTCTTTAGAGTCCGAACAATCACGCGATATCGCAAAGCAAGTTCATTGACGACTGCGCGAGCGAATGAAGCATCTCGCCCAAACACCTCGCGGACCGTGGATGCAGGAATCATAAGAATGCGGGAGGGAACGAGGGTGCGCGCTGACTTTAGATAGACTTCATCACGGATCACGGCAGCGAGAATGAAGGTTGTCACCGGCTGAATGATGTCGATCGTGACCTCTCTTGCATCATAGGCGGTGAAGAGCTCGACGAGCCCCTCGACGACGACCTGAAGAAAGTCGGGCCTATCTCCTTCGAAGATTAGATCTGTGTGCCCAGGGAATCTTTGCAAGAAACTATCTCTAACCAAACGATCAAAATGAGCATCGGTCATATCTTTGAAAAGAGGGAGTTTGCGGATGATTTGGCGTTCAGAGCGGTGCATAGAAAAATATTAGTCTGAGAGATCGAAGCTAAATTGATCAATATCAATTGGAGATTACTCTTCGATCAACAAGTGCGGTAAAATCTCCAATCTATATAAGGCCTTAGCTTATCAAATAAAGCTACATGGTCGATTGTGATTAATCAAAGCGGTCAGCAATTTTCCGCGGTTTTCTTCAATGAAAGCTTTCGAAGTCGATTCATTGGGGAATAGGCATGATATCTGGAACGGCAGTCCATCCCGTTGGCCAACGTAGCGCACTGTGGATGTCGACGATCGCATTCACCGTGTGTTTTGCGGTGTGGACCATTTTTGCCATCATCGGCGTGCGCATTAAGGACGAGCTCGGTCTCAATGAGACTCAGTTTGGCCTGCTCGTCGGGACACCGATTCTGACCGGCTCATTGGTGCGCATATTCCTCGGCATCTGGACCGATCAATATGGTGGGCGCCGTGTTTATACGGTGGTGATGTTATCGGCGGCGGTCGCTACGTTCCTGTTGGCCTATGCGACTACTTACATTCAGATATTGATCGCCGCGTTAGGCGTCGGCATTGCCGGTGGCTCGTTCGCGGTTGGTATCGCCTATGTATCACGCTGGTATCCGTCGGAGAAACAGGGTACCGCGCTCGGCATTTTCGGCGCCGGCAATGTTGGCGCGGCGGTGACCAAGTTTATCGCGCCTTTCGTGCTTGTAGCTTACGGTTGGCAGGTAACCGCGCAGGTGTGGGCTGTTTGTATCGCGATCATGGGCATTATCTTTTGGTTGACCACCAAAGAAGATCCCGTGGTGATAGCGCGACGCACCAAGGGTCAGCCGCCACCCAGCACCTGGCTCGAACTCGAGCCGCTCAAAAATGTTCAGGTTTGGCGATTCGCACTTTATTATTTCTTCTCCTTCGGCGCGTTCGTTGCTCTAGCATTGTGGCTACCGCGTTATCTGATCGGCGTCTACAAGCTCGACATCGAAACCGCCGGCATGCTGGGCGCCGCCTATTCGATTCCGGCAAGTCTGTTCCGCGCCTATGGTGGACACCTATCTGACAAGTACGGCGCCCGCCGCATCATGTACTGGATGTTCGGTGTGTCGGTGCTGATCACTTTCATTTTGGCGTATCCGCCCACCGATTACATCGTGCAGGCAACGAAAGGCCCGATCCACTTTCACATGGCTACCGGAGTCGTCACCTTCACCTGCCTCATTTTCGTGCTCGGCTTCTTCATGAGCCTGGGCAAGGCCGCGGTCTATAAGCACATCCCTGTCTATTATCCGAACAATGTCGGCGCGGTGGGTGGGCTCGTCGGCATGATCGGCGGTCTCGGCGGTTTCGTCCTGCCGATTGCCTTCGGCGTGCTGAACGACCTCACTGGCATTTGGACCAGCTGCTTTATGTTGCTGTTCCTTGTTGCTAGCGTTTCACTTCTCTGGATGCATCTCGCCGTCCAGCGTATGGAACGCGAGGCTCTGGAGCCCGGGCTTCGCAAGTTGCCCGAGTTCCCGGAAATGGTTCCAATCCACGAAAAGGAACACGTCGGCGCGCTCTCCGGACGCGTGCTGGAGGAATGGAAACCCGAGGATCGAGCGTTCTGGCAAAGCAAGGGCCGCGCCATTGCCCGCCGCAACCTTTGGATCTCGATCCCTGCGCTGCTGCTTGCCTTTGCAGTCTGGATGGTGTGGTCGGTCGTTGTTGCCAAGTTGCCGGCGGTCGGCTTCAAGTTCACCACCGATCAGCTATTCTGGCTGGCGGCGATGCCAGGTCTGTCCGGTGCCACGCTCCGCATTTTCTACTCGTTCATGCCGCCGATTTTCGGCGGCCGGCTCTGGACGTCGATAGCGACCTGGTCGCTGATGATCCCAGCGGTTGGAATCGGCCTTGCGGTGCAGAGCCCTGACACTCCGTACATCATCTTCCTTTCGCTTGCACTCCTGTGCGGCTTTGGCGGCGGCAATTTCGCCTCTTCAATGGCGAACATCAGCTTCTTCTTCCCAAAGGCAGAGAAGGGGAACGCTCTCGCACTCAACGCTGGGCTCGGCAACCTCGGCGTGAGCGTGGTACAGTTTGTCATTCCGCTGATCATTACGACGGGCGTGTTCGGTTGGCTCGGCGGCGATCCGCAGGTCACCACCGATGCCAGCGGAACAACAAAACTCTGGCTGCAGAACGCCGGTTTCATCTGGGTGCCGTTCATCGCCGCGTCGGCCTTCGCGGCCTGGTTTGGTATGAACGACATCGCCGATATGCGGGCCTCCTTAGCCGATCAAGCGGTAATCTTCAGGCGCAAGCATAATTGGCTGATGTGCTGGCTCTACACTGGAACCTTCGGCTCGTTCATCGGCTATTCGGCGGGTTTTCCGCTTCTGGCCAAAACTCAATTTCCACAGGTCGATTCGCTCAAATTCATCTTCCTCGGGCCGCTGGTCGGCGCGCTATCGCGCTCGGCGACTGGCTGGCTGTCGGATCGCTATGGCGGCGGTCGTGTTACATTCTGGGTGTTTACATTGATGATCGCGGCGGTCGCGGGCGTTCTGTACTTCCTCGGCATCAAGGATCAGCCGGGCGCATTCTGGGGATTTTTTGCGATGTTCATGATCCTGTTCTTCGCGACAGGTGTGGGCAACGCATCCACCTTCCAGATGATCCCGGCGATCATGCGCGCGGAAATTCCGCGGCTCGAGCCCGGCATGAGCCCGACTGCGCGGCAGAAGCAGGCTGAGATGGAGTCCGCGGCGATCATCGGTTTCACCTCGGCAATTGCGGCCTATGGCGCCTTCTTCATTCCGAAGAGCTATGGCACGTCGATCTCGCTGACTGGCGGGCCGGAGATGGCGCTGTGGTGTTTTTTGGCTTTCTACTTCACCTGCCTGGCCCTCACCTGGGGCTTCTACACTCGCCGAGGCGGCCTGCTGCACGACATCGAACGTGGCCGCTTGCTGCCGCCTGCCCGGCAACCGGCTGAATGAAAGGACCCTGACGATGAGCCACTTTCTCGACCGCCTGACGTTCTTCAACCGCGCCGCAGAACCGTTTTCCCAAGGGCATGGGATTACCACACACGAGGACCGGCGTTGGGAAGACGGTTATCGCAAGCGGTGGCAGCACGACAAGATTGTGCGGTCTACGCACGGCGTGAATTGCACGGGATCATGTTCCTGGAAGATATACGTCAAGGGCGGGATTGTTACCTGGGAAACTCAGCAGGTTGACTATCCGCGTACGCGTGCCGACCTTCCGAACCACGAGCCGCGCGGGTGTTCGCGCGGCGCGAGTTATTCTTGGTATTTGTATTCTGGCAATCGAGTGAAATATCCGCTGGTTCGCTCACGACTGCTCCGGCAGTGGCGCGAGGCGCGCGCGATCATGACGCCGGTCGCGGCGTGGAGGTCGATCGTCGAGAGCGCGACAAAGCGCGCCTCCTATGTGCAGAAACGCGGCCTCGGAGGCTTCGTTCGCTCTACGTGGGACGAGGTCAACGAAATCATCGCGGCCGCGAATGCCTATACGGTAAAAAAATATGGGCCAGACCGCGTGTTTGGCTTCTCACCGATTCCGGCGATGTCAATGGTGAGCTACGCGGCGGGGTCACGCTATCTGTCGCTGCTCGGCGGAGTGTGCATGTCGTTCTACGATTGGTATTGCGATCTGCCACCGGCTTCACCGCAAACGTGGGGTGAGCAGACTGACGTGCCAGAGAGCGCTGATTGGTACAATTCCGGCTTCCTCATTCTGTGGGGCTCGAATGTGCCGCAAACGCGCACACCTGATGCCCACTTTTATACTGAGGCTCGCTACAAGGGCGCAAAGAGTGTCGTGATCTGCCCTGACTATTCTGAGGCCTCGAAATTCGCCGATCTGTGGATCTCGCCGAAGCAAGGCACCGATGCAGCGCTTGGTATGGCAATGGGCCATGTTATCCTGCGCGAATTCCACGTCGACCGGCAGGCCAACTATTTTCAGGACTACGCTCGGCAATATACAGACATGCCGATGCTGGTGCGTTTGGTGAAGCAGGGCGAGCACTACGTGCCGGAACGGTTTCTGCGCGCGTCGGACTTCGTGAAGGGATTCGGCGAAGCCAATAATCCCGAGTGGAAGACGCTTGCCTATGACGAGACGACCGGCGAGATCGTGGTGCCGAGCGGCTCTGTAGGTTTCCGATGGGGCGAAAAAGGCAAATGGAACCTCGAGGAGCGGACGTCGCAGGGCCAGAAAACCAAGCTCCGGCTGTCACTGGCGGCCGTTAAAGACCGCGTCGCTGCGGTAGGCTTCCCCTATTTCGGAAATCGCGAGCACGACCACTTTCTTGGCACTGATCACCCCAGTGTTCTGGTGCGCAATGTGCCGGCCAAGACGCTGCAGCTGGTTGAGGGCGAGACGCTAGTGGCCTCTGTTTATGATCTCTTCGTTGCCAACTACGGCGTCGACTGCGGGCTTGGCGGCGAGCATCTCGCCAAGAGCTACGATGACGCCGAGCCCTATTCGCCCGCCTGGGCGGAAAAGATCACCGGCGTGCCGCGCGACCAGATCATCATGACCGCGCGCGAATTTGCGCTCAATGCGGAAAAGACCAAAGGACGGTCGATGGTGATTGTCGGTGCTGGCCTAAACCACTGGTACCATATGGACATGAACTACCGCGGTATCATCAATATGTTGGTGATGTGCGGATGCGTCGGCCAGTCGGGCGGCGGTTGGTCGCATTATGTCGGACAGGAAAAGCTGCGCCCGCAAAGCGGCTGGTTGCCATTGGCGTTTGGCCTGGATTGGAGCCGGCCGCCGCGGCAGATGAATTCGACGTCGGCGTTCTATGCGCACACCGACCAGTGGCGTTACGAGACGCTCGACGTTTCGGAAGTCCTGTCTCCGACTGCACCCGTGGGCCCATGGGATGGGGCGCTGATCGACTACAATGTGCGGGCCGAGCGCATGGGCTGGCTGCCTTCTGCGCCGCAGCTTCAAACCAATCCTCTAGAGGTGTTGAAAGACGCCTCCGCCGCGGGCATGGACGCGAAGGACTATGTCGCGAAGGCGTTGAAATCCGGCGAGCTGAAACTGTCGTGCAATGATCCGGACAACCCGGCTAACTGGCCGCGCAACCTGTTCGTCTGGCGCTCTAATTTACTTGGCGCATCGGGCAAGGGTCACGAGTATTTTCTTAAGCATCTACTAGGCACCAGGCACGGCGTCATGGGCAAGGACCTCGGGGAGGACGGCAAGAAGAAGCCAGCGAACGTTGTTTGGCACGACCATGCGCCGGAAGGAAAGCTCGACCTGCTTGTCACGCTCGACTTCCGAATGTCGACAACCTGCATGTACTCCGACATCGTTCTTCCGACCGCAAGTTGGTATGAGAAAAACGACCTCAACACGTCCGACATGCATCCCTTCATTCATCCGTTGACGTCGGCCGTCGACCCGGTCTGGGAAGCGCGCAACGACTGGGAGATCTATAAGGGGATCGCCAAAGCGTTCTCAAAGGTCGGGCCGGAAGTACTGGGCGTCGAAAAGGACGTTGTGCTGTCCCCAATCATGCATGACTCGCCCGGAGAGATCGCGCAGCCTTTCGATGTGAAGGACTGGAAAAAAGGTGAGATTGATCCAATTCCCGGGAAGACTATGCCCGCGGTTACGGTGATCGAACGGGACTATCCCAACACCTACAAGCGTTTCACGTCGCTCGGGCCGCTGATGACCAAGCTCGGCAACGGCGGCAAGGGCATGAGCTGGAATACTGAGCATGAAGTCGAATTCCTGAAAAAGCTCAACGGCGTTGTGACGGAGGAGGGGCCGACCAAGGGCCTCGCACAGATTAATTCCGATATTGATGCCTGTGAAGTCATTCTAAGCCTGGCGCCCGAGACGAATGGCGAAGTCGCGGTCAAGGCTTGGAAATCGCTGGAAGGATTCAGCGGCCGCAATCACACGCATCTCGCGCTCCCGAAGGAAGACGAGAAGATCCGCTTCCGAGACGTGGTCGCGCAGCCGCGCAAGATCATCTCCTCGCCAATCTGGTCCGGCCTCGAGTCAGAAAAGGTCTGCTACAATGCTGGCTACACCAACGTTCACGAACGGATCCCTTGGCGCACGCTGACTGGCCGGCAGCAGCTCTACCAGGATCACCTATGGATGCGGGCATTTGGCGAAGGGTTTTGCGTCTATCGCCCACCGATCGACACGAAATCCGTGAAGCCGGTTATCGACCGCAAGCCTAACGGAAATGGCGCGGTCGTCCTCAACTTCATTACGCCTCATCAGAAATGGGGCATCCATTCGACCTACACTGACAACCTGCTGATGCTAACGCTGTCGCGCGGCGGGCCGATCGTGTGGATCAGCGAGTTCGACGCCAAGAAGGCCGGCATCGTCGACAACGACTGGATCGAAGCGTTCAATTCCAACGGCGCGCTCGTCGCACGAGCAGTCGTATCACAACGTGTGAAGCAAGGAATGTGTCTGATGTATCACGCGCAGGAGAAAATCGTGAACGTGCCGGGCTCCGAACAGACCGGTCAGCGTGGGGGCATCCATAACTCGGTGACACGTACGGTTTTGAAGCCGACCCACATGATCGGTGGCTACGCCCAACAATCCTACGGCTTCAACTATTACGGCACGGTCGGCTCGAACCGCGACGAATTTGTCATCGTCCGCAAGATGGCGAAAGTCGATTGGCTCGACAAACCGACCGCCGATCAGCCAGAGCCATTCACCGTCGCGCCCAAGATGGAGGCCGCAGAATGAAAATCCGTGCGCAGATTGCGATGGTCTTGAACCTCGATAAGTGCATCGGGTGTCACACCTGTTCGGTCACCTGCAAGAACGTATGGACGAGCCGGGAGGGCATGGAATATGCCTGGTTCAACAACGTCGAGACGAAACCCGGCATTGGCTATCCGAAGGAATGGGAGAACCAGGATCGCTGGAATGGCGGCTGGGTGCGCAAGCGCAACGGCAAGATCGAGCCGAAGATCGGTTCCAAATGGCGCGTGCTGGCGAATATCTTTGCCAATCCCGATTTGCCGGAGATCGATGATTACTATGAGCCCTTCACGTTCGACTACGAGCACCTAAAGAGCGCTCCGGAAATGGAGGCGATGCCGACTGCGCGTCCGCGCTCGCTGGTCAGTGGCGAGCGCATGGAGAAGATCGAGTGGGGCCCGAACTGGGAGGAGATTCTAGGTGGCGAATTCTCCAAGCGCTCGAAGGACATCAATTTTGAGGGTGTTCAGAAGGACATTTACGGCCAGTTCGAAAATACCTTCATGATGTATCTGCCGCGGTTGTGCGAGCACTGCCTTAATCCGGCTTGCGTCGCCGCCTGTCCCTCCGGCGCGATTTACAAGCGCGAGGAGGATGGCATCGTCCTAATCGATCAGGACAAGTGTCGCGGTTGGCGCATGTGCGTGTCGGGCTGCCCCTATAAGAAAATTTATTATAACTGGTCGAGCGGAAAATCCGAAAAGTGCATTTTTTGCTATCCGCGCATCGAGGCGGGCCAGCCGACAGTGTGCTCGGAGACTTGTGTTGGTCGCATCCGTTATCTCGGCGTCGTGTTGTACGACGCCGATCGCATCGAGGAAGCGGCGAGCGCCCCCAACGAGCAGGATCTCTACGAGGCGCAGCTTTCGGTCTTCCTCGATCCGAACGATCCGAAGATCATCGCTCAAGCGCGGGCCGACGGCATAAGCGAGAACTGGCTGGAAGGCGCGCGCCGTTCACCAATCTGGAAGATGGCAATGGAATGGAAGGTCGCTTTCCCACTACATCCTGAATACCGTACGCTGCCAATGGTCTGGTACGTGCCACCGCTGTCGCCGATTCAGTCGGCGGCGGCCGCCGGTAAGATCGGCCATGACGGTGAGATGCCGGACGTGCGCTCGCTCCGTATCCCGCTCAAATACCTCGCGAACCTACTTACCGCCGGCAAGGAAGAGCCGGTGGCGTTGGGTCTCGAGCGAATGCTCGCCATGCGCTCTTATATGCGGGCGAAGACTATCGACGGCGTGATCGACGAGAACATCGCGCAGCGCGTCGGGCTCACCGGCGCGGCGATCGAGGAAATGTATAAATTCATGGCGATCGCCAACTACGAGGACCGCTTTGTCATCCCGACCGCGCACCGCGAGCTCGGCGAAGATGCTCAAGATCTGCGAGGTTCCTGCGGATTCTCATTCGGTAATGGCTGCTCGGCCGGTACGACCGAGACCAACCTGTTCGGCACTCCGAAACGCGCCAAGAACCCGATGGAGGTCGTGTAATGGCTAAGACATTCAAGGCCCTGTCAGTTCTGCTGAGCTATCCGACCGCCGAGCTCCAGGAGGCTATCGGTGAATTGCGCGCGGTCATCGAAACGGAAGGACTCGTGCCGGGAGGGGTACGTCGGCAGCTCGATAGATTACTTACCGACATCGCAAGCAGCGATCTCTATGACCTGCAGGAACGCTACGGGCTGCTTTTCGACCGGACACGCTCTCTGTCACTACACCTATTCGAACATGTGCATGGCGAAAGCCGCGACCGCGGTCAGGCCATGGTTGATCTTCTCAGAATGTACGAGACGCGCCACCTCTCAGTCGTTCGGAACGAGCTTCCGGATTTTATCCCGCTGTTCCTTGAATTCCTCGCCACGCTACCGCAGGCGGAAGCGTGCGATATGCTCGGCCAGCCGGCGCATATCCTGTCGGCACTGGCCGAACGTCTGCGCAAGCGCCAGTCGCACTACGAAGCGGTGTTCCGCGCGCTGACGGCTCTCGCCTCGGTTAAACCGAGAGGCGAAGAGGTCTCCGCACTTCTCGCGCTTCCCGATCCGGATCCGTTGGACCTTACCGCGCTCGATGCCGCCTGGGATGATGAACCAGTCAATTTCGGTCCGGGTGCCGGAAATGGTTGCAAGGATGAGCTGATTGCGAAAGTACGCGCTGGCCGTCGACCGGCGGTTGGTGTCGCGACTGCAACGGCAACACGTCCAATTATTTCCAGCCAGTAGGGAGACGGAAATGCGCGAGTTCATCAATCATATTGTGTTTGGTTGGTACCCTTATTTCTGCCTGACCGTTTTTCTAGTTGGCAGCTGGTTTCGTTTCGACCGCGAGCAGTACACGTGGCGCAGCGGTTCGAAGTCAGCTACTGCGGAGGCGGCAACTAATGTGGGGCTCGAATCTGTTCCACGTCGGCATCCTTGTCATCTTTCTTGGCCATTTTGTCGGACTGCTGACACCAATCTGGGTGTTTGATACGCTAGGGGTTTCCCACACATTCAAGCAGTGGATGGCGATCATTGTCGGGGGCATCGCCGGGGCCATATGTTTTGTTGGAATAACCCTGTTGGTGCATCGCCGGCTCTTTGACGCGCGTATTCGGAAGACTTCTAGTTTCGGTGACATCGCGATCTTGTTGCTGCTTTACGCGCAGCTTGTACTCGGGTTCGCTACGATCTCGGTCTCGTTGAGCCATCTCGATGGCCATGAGATGGTGAAGTTTATGGTCTGGGCACAGGGCATCCTGACTCTACAAGCGGGTGTCTCGGCGCTCGTTACCGACGTGAGTCCCATATTCAAGCTGCATCTTTTCCTCGGCATGACAATATTTCTTGTGTTTCCATTTACACGACTCGTGCACGTCTGGAGCGCGCCGATCTGGTACCTAGGACGCCGTGGCTATCAAGTAGTTCGCGCGAAAGATTCAGTACAGCGGTCGCCGGCTGCGCACGTGGTGTCGACGAAGCTACGTACATTTCAAACCAAACCGCTCACTTCGGTGTCCGTAGAGAACCCACAATGAATTGCGAAGTGCATGCTGCGATTCAGCAGAAAGGAAAAGGCGTCCAGGTCAACGGAGTCGCGATTGCGCGCGATGACATTGTACGTGAAATTCAGCAACACCCATCGAGAACTCCGATCGACGCGTGGAAATCAGCGGCACAAGCGCTAGTCGTTCGCGAGTTATTGTTACAGGAGGCACGACGGCTTGGAGTTCCGTGCAAACCATTTGATGATTCGAAGGGTCGGCGTGAAACCGACGAGGACGCTGTCATTCGTGCGCTAATTGCGCAGGAGGTCAGAACGCCACAAGCCGACAAGGAAGTCTGTCGGCGCTATTACGAGAAGAACCTGCAACTGTTCAAATCACAGGAAATATACGAGGCCGCTCATATCCTATTTGCTGCGGTAAAGAGCAATGCTGAGGGTTATGCACAGGCACGCATCGAGGCGAAAGCAGTTCTCGTTGATTTGCGCAGACAACCGGAACGTTTTGGGGAATTCGCTCGCGCGCTTTCGACGTGCCCGTCGGCTGCGCATGACGGCAATTTAGGCCAGATTACGCGCGCCCAAGTGACACCTGAATTCGGACGTGCACTCGCAGCACTAGTCCCCGGGGCTATAACTTTGGAACCGATCGCAACACGTTATGGCTTTCATATCATCCGCCTGGATCGACGGATTGATGGTCGTATACTGCCCTTTGAGGTTGTCGCAGAACGCGTAGACGAGTTCCTTACGCAAAGTGCTGAGCGACGTGCAATAGCGCAATACATAGCTCATCTCGTTTCGCGTGCGGAGATTTTGGGCATTGAGCTCGCGAACGCCCAAGCGCATCGAACGAACTAAGGTCTGCGATGTTGCTCGGCGACATTTTATCGGAGATCGAACATACGAGCATGGCGGGCGGCACAGTCAGCTTGTTCGACGATTTAGTGCTGCTTGCCTGGGTGAACGGGGCCGCCGTACGTCAAGGCATCGATGCAGGATCCTATGTGATCGCAACAATCCGTAAATTTGAGAGGGATGCCAGTAGTGATGATTGGACAACTCTTATCAGCGCGATCACTGCTGGCACAAATCCTAGCGCAATGTGTATCAAACGGATAATCGAATGGCAGATCATGCGAGACGGTCAAGAATAACTATTACGTTATTTAATTTGTGGAACTAACGATAGAGAAAGTTCTATTCGCAGAAGGAAAGATTACGAAACCAGTAAATTGCTACGAAAATCGAACAGTCAGTTCAAAAGATGTCCGATTTTCACAATTAACGAGCGAACAGCTTTCGATTGTCTTGCTCATCGGCAGTTAAAATCGCTGCTCCGGATATAGGATCGACCCACGTCAATTCGTTTTTCACGGCTTTGACCCCGCGGATATTTTCGATCAGCACCTTCAATGCCTGTTCCTGTCTGCCATCACTTACAACACCAAATACCTCAACCATTCCATTGTCCACAGCAACATTGATAAGAGGTACAGGGGCCCATGGCTGTTTTGCGATCTCGTTCAAGATCAACGTACGAATTTCCTGATCACTGACGGTTAGCGTTGGAATCGTGTGGCCACGGGCTGCAATCGCCTGAATTAAATTAGCTCGAGTCACGATGCCAACGAGCTTCGTGCCTCGCGTCACAGGCAGTCTTTTGATGTGATTCTTCTCCATTAGGCGGGCGGCGTCTTCGAGCGACGTAGATTCCAATACCGCCACTGGTTCCCGTGTCATGATCTCTTCAATTTTTTGACCGTGCGAATGAACATATTCATTGGCAAGCCGGCCGGGCCCAAGAAGTAAGTGTAACCATCGATTACGTTTTCGATCTGTACCGATTTCGGCCCGACGTAGAAAGTCGCCTTCGCTTATGATCCCGATCAGGTTTTCATCCTTGTCGATTACCGGGAGCCCGCTGATCCGATTTTTCAGCATCAACTCAATCGCTTCGTGAACTGTACTCTCAGGTAAAACCGAGATCACCTGCGGGCTCATGATATGTAGCACATTCATGGCTTTCCCCATTGATTTAAATAGAGTTTTCTAAAAAAGAGAAACTCGCCTTGATATCGATCAACCAATAATTGTGGTAGCTAATATTTTTTGCGTCAATATTTTGTTGATCTGTCTCAAAGCAATGAAGTAGCGATTGGCTTATTAATAAAAAAATGCGCATTTTGGAGAACTAGCAATGGCGAGTAATATAGATGAAGAATTAGACGTGGTACGCAGCAACGTTCGGCGGATCACTCAGAAGCTTATTGATATACTGAACTCGAAAGAAAACGAAATCGAAGAAAAACTCTCAAAAGAATTGCACGCGACCGTACGGGTGCTTGAAACAACGGCGGATGAACTAACAGCGCGGATTAATGTGGCGAGTGAGCAGCTTGCTGACACGGTTGACCAAACAGTGAGGAAGCATCCGTTTGCCGCACTGGCGGCTAGCTTCGGCATTGGAATGATTATCGGTGCGCTTTTGCGAAAATAGTTGGTTAAAAAACATCGGTATTGATATGAACCGCCTGAAATTGAAAATAACGTCGATGTTTGGCTCGATCGCACTGGGCGCCATGGGCGTAACTGCGGCAGTCATTAGCACGCTATTTTTATCTGTGGCAGCGTTTACTTGGATTCAGCAACGCTACGACACGATAGGTGCGTGCCTCTTTCTAGGGGCCTTTTATTTTGGCGTTATGTTGATCTTGTTTGTCGCCGGCTATTTGCGCAAAAAGAAGATCGAACATGAATTATTACAAGCATCGGCCGATGCACGAATTTCGGGAGGGTCATCGGTTCCAGATATGATCTTGTCGCTCTTAACCGATTATCGTGGCCTTGAAGCAAAAAGATTGGTTTCAATTGTTGCCCTGGGTGCCGTCGTCGCACTAGCCATTTTGGATTTGAAGCGTACACGACGTTCTAAAACTCAGGCGGAAACGAAATAACCAATAAAATCACGAATAGAACTTCAGCGGATCGAGCCACAATAAGAGTGCAATCACATCGCAAAATTAGAAGCGCTGATCGATTAAAGATCGCATAAAGGTTGAAGCACTGGTTCCCTAGCGTAGCCATTGAAAGGAAAACAATGCCAAAATTTAAACTCAAAAACGCCGAATGGGCCGTTGTTTGCGATGGAAGGAAGGCCTTGATTCTTTGCAATACCGGAGACGAGAAATATCCACAATTAAAGGTGGTTAAGGAATTTGAACATGAAGAAAAGCGTACTCATGAATTAGGCAGAGCTGTACCTACTCGTGTTCATGAGTCCGCGGGAAGTGTTCGACATGCGATTGAACAGCCCGATCTTCATGATAGGGAAGAGAGAAAATTTCTCGAAAAGCTGTTAAAACATATCGATAACGAGGTGCGTGAAGGGAAGACAAAGCACTTGGTCTTGGTAGCACCGCCGCGCGCGCTCGGAATGATTCGTCCAGTCTATACTGCGGCTGTTCGCGCAGCCATAAAAGAAGAAATCGAAAAAGATTGGGTGAAACTGCCTATATATGAAATTGAAAAGCGGCTTGTTTCTTGATCTGGCGCAAAGCCGATCACATTGGAGTAATTATTATTGGACTGTTTTCTGGAGGATTTCGCATGCGCGCCAGTAAGCGGTTCACGTCAGGCTCGATTATCCTTGTAATCTGGCTTGTCTGTTATGTGACATGGGTTTTGTTGCTTCCAGATAAGTGGGTCGTCACGATCAGAGAGTTTCTGCTTAGAAATCAGCTGGAATTAGAGATATACAAAACACTCGGAATTCCCATTGATTCCGTTGCCGGAATTTCTTTGTTCGAAGGAATTGTGATTTTAAGTGTTATTTTGATAGCTACTTTCACCATCGGTTTCTTATTCGGAGTCAGGTGGCTGAGGTTGCGTGTCTTACGCGATCTGTTTTCATGATGGGATTATCCGTGGCAGATTTCGTGCGCGAATGCGCATCAGGTGAAAAAACGTAAACATTGGGCGACCGTTTTCCGCATCCATCCTTCAGGCAATGCTCTTTCGCCTTTCGCGAACGACTTGCGCTAGAGGACGCCTCGGGCTAGGCGCTACGCTGGCAGCATATCCAAAACGTAAAATCAGTTGGGGATTGCCTTTCACCGTGTCAAATAAACTTAAACGAAATCTCAACTCACTCACTTCGCAAGGTTGATTGAGATAGGATGCCTTAAGCCCCAGTTGTTCGGCGGCCAGGAGCATAAATCCCAATCCTTCACCGCATGTTAGCCAATCATAATCTCGATCGAAGGGCGTGGATACGATAACAACTGCGGGAGAGCATTGCATCAGTTCCATGTCGCGCGCAGCCTTGCCTGCTCCCATGTCGAAAGTACGAATCAAAAAGGGTGCCACGTAAGAAGCAACTCCACTTATACCAATTGCTTTGGAAGGAATTCCGTCCGTGGCGGAGCTCTGCGTTGGACGAACCCATGCAGCGAGCTCTCGAAGGAAAGCCGAATTTTCGAATTGAAATTGGTCGGCAGTCATTATTATTTCTGCCAGTTGCTTGCGCTCGCTGGCCTCATCTATCCATGAGGTCAGTGCCCCCGCTTTTCGCATCGTAAGATCGATCACATTGCGGGCTTCTATTGGCACCAATCTAGATTCGAATGCATTTCGGTTTGTATGGCGATTCAATATTGCTTCATGTATTTTTTTGTCACCGCCAAAACCTTGCTTATTCCTGAACGAAACGCGCGCAAGCAAATCCACATTTGTTACTTGAGGAAAGCGGTCGATGGTTAACTCGTAGCCAAACCCTGTCGCTGCCGCTTGCAAAAATGCAAGCGCAGCCCCACAAGAAATGATGAGTTCACGGTCGAAAGGATCCGTGGCGGGCAGGGAACGTGTACGATCGGCAATGAGATCCACGTGTTCATCGTAGAGATCAAAAAGCCAAGGCTGCGCATTATGATTGGAAGGCGCTAAGATTGCGTAACGCAAAAGGAAGCGCAGTTTTTCAATTGCGGCACCATTTCGGGGAAAGGCACTTGCGTCGATGTGCCAATTCGAATGCTGATCCGTGCCACTTTTCATTGTCTTACCGCTAGCGCCTTAATGTATAATTAAATAAGCACAAATTAGTCGCCGGCTTCTTGATCTAGCGCAAAAGTCGAACATCGTTCGGGGTTAAAGTTCAATCCATTCCAAACAGTTCGACCATTAGGCCCATACGCACCAACTCCGAAAGGCTTTCTGCTTCCATTTTTGTCATGACGTGTGCCCGGTAAATCTCCACCGTTCTCGGACTAATCTTGAGATCCGATGCGATGATTTTGTTTGAATGGCCGGCGATCAATCCTTCCAGCACCTGATGTTCCCGCTGTGAAAGAGAATCTAACTTTTCTCGAATTCGTTTCTTTTCAGCATCCTTCTTCGCCTCCTTATCATAGCGGTCAAGCGCCAAATGGGTCGACTTAAGCAGGCTTTCGTCGTCAAACGGTTTTTCAAGAAAATCGACTGCGCCTTCCTTCATCGCCTCTACAGCTAGAGATATGTCGCCATGTCCGGTCATTATGATTACGGGCAGATCAATCGACATTGATTTGAGCCTGCGTAGCAATTCAATTCCGCTGAGTTGAGGCATCCGAACATCTGTAATGACGCATCCGCCTCTGATTTGCGGGAGCGCATCAAGAAACGCCGTGGCAGATTCATAGGTTTCCACATCCATTTTCGCTGATTTCATTAGAAACCGTAGCGAATCTCGCACTGCCTCGTCGTCGTCGATAATGTGCACGACCCTGCTAGTTGGCATCAGCAAAGTCCTCCTGGGTTGCCGAAGGCAGGGTTATCCGAAAAATCGTTCCACCATCCGGGTTCGGTTCGATCCAAATTTTTCCACCATGCTCTTCGACAATCGTGCGCGAAATGGAGAGCCCAACGCCCATGCCGTGCGGTTTGGTCGTGAAAAATGGTTGAAAAAGATGTTCGGCAATGTCCGGAACGATGCCGCAGCCGGTGTCCGCTACGCTGATTTGAATCATGCCTTTCTTAGAGGCGTCCGTGCTCACGGCCAACTCACGACGCGGCGAATCCTCCATCGATTCCATTGCATTGCGCATCAGGTTTACAAGGACTTGCTGAATCTGAATTCTGTCGGCGAGTGTGAAATCTGACAACGACGAGAAGCTAAATCGCACCCGAATTCCAGTCTCCCCCGCGCCGACCAGCGCAAGCGCGCTCGCTTCTTCGATCATTTTCGAGACGCTTTCGACGCGCTTTTCGTTTTCACCATGGGCGACGAATTCGCGTAGCCTACGAATGATTTGCCCCGCCCGCATTGCCTGATCCGCGGCTTTGTTTACAGCAGCTCGAACGCTGGCGACTTGCTCGTCTTTCAAGTCCTCGAGCAGCCGGCGTGAGCCTTTGAGATAGTTGATGATTGCCGAAAGCGGTTGGTTGATCTCATGTGCAAGCGTCGAGGCCATCTCTCCCATCGCGGTCAAACGGGAAATCTGGACCAGTTCCGATTGTAGTTCTTGGAGCCGCGCCTCCGTCTTCTGTCGCTCAGTAATATCTCGGATAAAACCCGTAAAGAATCGACGATTTGCTGAATTCATCTCTCCAACTGACAACTCCATTGGAAAGGTTGATCCGTCTTTCCGTTCGCCAACGACAACACGGCCAATACCGATAATTCTGCGCTCTCCCGTATTCAGATAGTTCTTAATGTAACCATCGTGACTTTCCCGGTAAGGAGATGGCATCAAAATATTGATATTATGACCGATGACTTCCTGCGCGCGGTAGCTGAATAGGCGCTCAGCCGTAGCGCTGAATGAATGAATGATGCCACGCGTGTCGATGACGATCATCGCATCCGGCACAGTATCGAGAATCGATTTTAGATGGGCCTCGCGCATACCCATATCTTCAGCCGCTGCCGCTATGCGCCTTCTTGCGCGTTTCAGCGTTTCTCCTGCCAGCGACATTCCGATGCCAACGATCATAAACGCTGTCACATCTACAATCGGGAACGCCAAAAACTTTGAAGAAGCCAACAAATAGACGATACTCAAAATCGTTGCGAGTAATCCAGGACCGATACCACCCAATGTTGCCGCAAGTAGGATCGCGGGAATGAAAAAAAGATGCGGGTCGTCGCCGCTAACAGAGGCCAGCATGGCCCTTGCAAATATTGCAATGCAAATAAAAGCGACTGATAGAAGATAGCCGTGCCAAAAACTACCTGTTGAGGCAGATTTTATTGCCAGCGGCGCTGCCTTTTCGGCAGGACTCATCAAGACTATCTCCTCGACTAAAATCCCCAAATTATAATTGTCGAAACTAAGGGATTTCCCTTAGGGGCATAATCTGAATTTCAAGCGAGCGAAAGGGTCGTCAGTATCGCTTCGAAAAGGAGATCAGGCCATGCTAACTCAATCTCTAGCCGAACCCGGTCATTTGCAAAACCGCAGCTATTTTGGAGTACGAGAGCGCAATGCTTCGGTCAAAAAGCAGCCTAGCTTGGGAAAACTGAACGGTAGCCTTGAAATGATGGGTGCCACGGTGGACTACCCGCGCAACGGTGAGATCTATGGGGAGGGCGAAGCTGCCGACTACATCTACAAGGTAATCAGCGGCGCCGTGCGAATCTACAAGTTGTTGGACGATGGGCGCCGGCAGATCAACGGCTTTTATCTCGCCGGTGATGTATTCGGCCTTGAAGTCGGAGTTGATCATCACTTTTCCGCCGAAGCCGTAACGTCCTCGAGCATTCTCATTGTGAAGCGGAGTGCGTTGATCGCACTTGCCGCGCGTCAAAATGAGGTAGCAAATGAATTGTGGTCAATCACAGCTCGTGAACTTGAGCACGTGCAAAATTTGATGATCACACTTGGCCGCAAGAATGCGCACGAGCGTGTAGCCGCATTCCTCCTCGAAATGGCGAATCGGGTTGTTTGCGGCAGGCATACGTTCGAGCTTCCAATGTCCCGGCAAGATATCGCTGACTATCTCGGTCTTACAATCGAGACTGTATCGCGGACGTTCACGCAACTCGAGCAGGAGGCGGCGATCGAACTCCCAACTTCGCGCCGGGTCGTGCTGCGCAATCGTGGTGCGTTGAACAGACTGAACGCATGAATGCTGGGGCTACGGTGATGGCCGAGCTAACGAGAAAACGGACGAAGCAGGAAATTCATCTCCCAAAGAGCTTTCGTCACATCAGGCTTGAACTCGCACGTGAGCCAGGACATCCGGCTGGCGACAAAAATTTTGGGTATTTGATTTGGGCCCCTCTCGATGACACTGGAAAAATTGATGTGGGGCTATGGAAAGAGTATCACGATTATTTTCGGGTGGTTAAGTTCCGCCCGGGACAAGACAAAGAGATTGGCCATCTGAAGCACAAACACAGTGGGTGGACGTTTCACTACGACATCGCTGGAGCTGACGAGGACGAATCAGGATTTCATTTGGAAAGCGAACATTTCGTACCGGGTGAGTACATTTCGATCCGCGAAGGAACTCAAATGCACGTATATAAGGTTATTACAGTAGAGCATTATTAGGAGATGCACCCAACTGTACGAGCCGGTGGTGAGCTATGATTAAAGATATTTTGGTCAATTTATCCGGTGCAAACAAACGCGATCGTGCGAGGGACTATGCTATCTCGCTCGCCGAAAAGCTCGACGCCCATCTGACGGGCGTTGCATTCTCGTACGAACCTGTCATGCCCATGATGGGCAGTCTAGAAGCGATCCCAGTGCAGTATATCGATGAACAGCGGGCTGAGAATGAAAGAGCCGCTAAACAGGCAAAAGCAAACTTTCAAAAAGGCGTAGCTGAAGTAGGGCTACGCGCGGATTGTTATTCCCCCAATGCAACTATAGTCGGCGCTGCGGGATTGTTCGCGAGAATAAGTCGGCATTTCGACTTGGCCGTGGTACAACAGAGCGAGACGACGACATCCGAAAACGATTATATCATCGAAGCGACGTTGTTTGAGGGCGGGCGTCCTGCCATCGTCGTCCCATATATCCAGAATGCAACGCCATCCTTCAAGCGTGTGCTGGTATGCTGGGATGGAAGCAAGCCGGCCGCACGTGCAACCGCTGATGCCATCCCATTGATGCGCCGCGCCGGCAAGATCGATATTCTTACAATCGCTGAAGCAGGTAAGGTAACGGAAGAGTTTCCCGGCGCTGAGATCGGTCAACATCTCGCCCGTCACGGGCTCAAAGTTGAAATCAAGCGCATCGATGTTTCGGACATCGATCCCGCAAACACTATACTTTCTTATGCCGCCGATGTATCGGCGGACTTTTTGGTCATGGGCGCGTACGGCCATACGCGGATTAGGGAGTTTGTATTGGGTGGCGTGAGCAATACGATTCTGTCTTCGATGACCATTCCGACGTTAATGTCGCATTAAAGAGAGACATGCGGCGTTACTCTTCATGGAGTGGCAGCTGCACGAATTGTATCATGAGTTCTCCGGCGAGCGGCGTAATTTTAAATCCTAGTTTGCGACACATTTCAATCATTGACGTATTTTCTGCAAGCACTTCCCCCTCAATTCGCTTCAAGCCTTCGCTACGGGCATAGGCGATAATAAGTTCCATGAGTTTCCAGCCGAGACCTTGGCCTTTCAAATCGGATCGCACGAGTACGGCGTACTCTCCAGCCTCGAAATTGGCGTCCATGTGCAAACGCACGACCGCTACGATCTCGCCGCTCGAATCATCGATCGCAACGAATGCGATGGCGCGCGCGTAATCGAGTTGGGTCAATCGGGCGATGAATAGATTGCTGAATTCCTTGATCGGAGCGAAAAAACGAAGTCGCAAATCCTGTAGGGTCACTTTTTCTAAAAATTTCCTCAACAAGCCTTCATCCTCTGGTCTGATCGGTCGAATAAAAGCTTTTTTTTCTTTTCCAAAAATAGCAATGCGTTCCCATTCCTTCGGATAGGGCTTAATGGCGAACCGCTGATTGCTGGCCACGCTTTTGGCCTGTTTCCTAGGCGCGACAGCGACGCGCGCATCGATGGCGATTACGCCTGACTCATCGGCCAAAAGTGGATTGATATCGAGTTCGACGATCTCGGGAATATCAGCGGCCATTTGGGCGAGTTTGACCAGAACAAGCGCAATCGCATTTTCGTCAGCGGCGGGAACATTCCGATAGCTCTTCAGACGACGGTAGACGCGCGTTTTTGTGATCAATTCTTTTGCGAGCATTAGATCCAAAGGAGGTAAGGCGAGCGCCTTGTCGTTGATAACTTCGACTGCGGTACCGCCTTTTCCGAACACTATAACGGGCCCAAAAGTCGGATCATCCGCAATGCCGGCAATTAATTCGCGCGCGTTCTGTCGCACGATCATCGGGTGCACGGTCACGCCATCAATTCTCGCATTAGGGCATGCTGCTTTTGCTTTCGAAAGAATAGTGGTCGCGGCAACACGCACAGCCTCTTCGCTACGCAAATTCAATTCTACGCCGCCAATATCGGATTTATGCGTGATATCGCGTGATAAAATCTTGACGGCAACGGCGCCGCTTTCCTTTAATAATGCAGAGGCAACTCGGCCTGCATCCTCCACTGTTTTGGCGGGTAACGCGGTCGCAATCGGAATCTGATAGGCGCCAAACAATTTCGTAATTTCAACAGGATCGAGCCAACGGCGCGTTTCCTGCAACGGAATTTCGATCGCGGCTCGCGCCGCGGTAACGTCAGGCGAAAAATTCTCGGGAAGACTGGGAGGCACTTGCATAAGTGCTTGCTGCGCTTGTCGGTAGCGCACGAGATGCATAAATCCCTGCACTGCATCGTTTTCGGTCGCATAGTGTGGAATTTCTGCGGAAGAAAACACTGCCGATGTTTCAAGCTGCTCGCCGATCCAGGCGCAAAGAATAGGTTTTAATGAGTGGGTTCTTTTTCGATAATTTTCAACAACATCGGCAATTTTCTTGGCTGTCTCTAGCGGCGAAGATAAAGCCGTCGGTACCTGAAGAACGAGAATTGCGTCGTTGTCGCGATCGGCGATAAGTTTTTCGAGCGCAATGCCGTAGCGTTCGGCATTGGCATCGCCAACGATATCGACTGGATTTGATTTTGACCACATTGCGGGCAGTACCGCGTCCAGCTGGCCTTTGGTGTCGGCTGAGAGCGTCGCGAGGTTGCCCCCGAGATCACCAAGCCTGTCGACGGCAAGAACGCCAATTCCACCGCCGTTCGTCAACACGGCAAGTCGTTCGCCCGCAAAGGGCTTGAGCCGTGCGAGCGTTTCGGCGGCATCAAAAAACTCATCGAGATCGAACACCCGCAGAATTCCGGCTCGATGAAGCGCCGCCTCATAGACAGCGTCAGACCCAGCGAGCGCGCCAGTATGTGTGGCCGCGGCGGCAGCGGCGCGTGCATGACGACCGGCCTTGATAGCGATTACAGGTTTTGCTCTTGCAGCAGACCGTGCAGCGGACATGAACTTGCGCGCGTCCTTGATCGACTCGATATAGAGAAGAATTGACTGAGTTGATGGGTCGAGTGCGAAAAAATCGAGCAAATCGCCAAAATCGATATCGACCATATCGCCAATCGAAGCGATCGCCGAAAACCCGACCGATCGCTGCAAGGCCCATTCGCTGACTCCCGCCGCCACCGCCCCGGACTGCGATATGAGTGCAATATTGCCGACCTTTGGCATATGCGCGGCAAAGCTGGCATTCAGTTTGGCCGCCGGATTGATAAATCCAAGACAATTCGGTCCCAGAAGTCTGATTCCGTGAGCGCGCGCATTTTTTTCGGCCGTCTCTAAGAGAGAACCCGTTCCATGACCGAGACCGGAGGTGATGATGATCGCGCCCGCTATGCCCTTTTTGCCTGCGCCACTTATGACAGTAGGAACGCTGGCCGCTGGCACGGAAATGACTGCAATGTCGGGTACCGAGTGAAGGGATTCGATATCAGGTGAGGTCGCTATGCCATCGATTTCGGTATGGTGCGGGTCAACAATGAAAATCTCACCTTCAAACCCACCACCTTTTAGATTTTTCAAAATAATATGCCCAACCGAATCCGGTCTTGGACTAACACCCACAACGGCAACCGAACGGGGCGCGAATAGTTTCTCAATACGATAGGTGGACATGCCAGCAGAGCCTAAGCCGCACGTAGAAGACATCAACCGTCGAATAAGGCAAGCGAAGAGGCTGCACCAGAACCTTCACTTGCTCTCGGGTAGATGGCTCAACGCCTGCGCGCTTGCTGTGCCTTCTTGATATTCCGCAAATAAGCGCGACGTTGAGCAGCGGTTGGCTTTTTTGATTCGGGAATGTTCAGGCGTGGCTTTGCATGAAATATATCCCCTTTGAGATGCCTGATCGGCCCGCGAATGCGCCGCAGAATCGTTTTTGCCTTTGCGGCAACGATAATGAGTTTACCTTTGACTACATGCGCATCGTTCTTATGAATCAACCAGGACTTCGTATCCCAACTACCGCTGGCCCGACGGCCAGCTAGTCGCTTGGTGTGACCTGACCGACCTACGTCTTGCAGCCGATAACTAACGAATTTTCCGCGTGGACGCAGCTCAATGCGATAATAATGTCCCTTTCCGCCTACGCCCGGCCTCAAGCGTGAGCGGCCTTCAGGCTGAGCTAGACTGTGTTGGCGCTTTGACATGGACCGCCAACGTGCCTGTGCTTTCCGGATATTCTTTCTTGCCGCCTTGCGCTGCCGTACTGTGGTCATGATCCACTCCAATCTCACGAATTACGTGGCAGAATAGCCCCGGGTCGTGAACTGCAATTGACCTGCATCAAAGCCGAAGCATCTGGATACATTATGTTTTTAGCTTGTGATGAAAGGGCGCAGATACATGTCTTATCTGAAGCAGGGGCACAACATAGAAACCGCCGCGATTTCCAGAAATTCAACTTTGGATCGGGCCGATGAGCCGGCTCAACGATCGTTAGAGGGTCTTGATCGTACGCTACATAGTGCCATGGCTGCGTACACGGGTGGTTTGGCGCCGTCTGCGTTAGCGGCGGCTTTCTTTGATTGGTATACGCATCTCTTGTTTTCACCAGGCAAACAGCTCGAATTGATGCGCCAGGCTTTTCAAGGTGAGATCGAAAATCGTGAGTTTGCATCCTGCAATAAAAAGGGAACCGGCAAAGGCCCGAGTCTCAATCCAGCTCACGAAGATGCACGGTTTAAGGCTTCCCAATGGAATTCCGCGCCGTTCAATCTTTTTGCCAAAGGTTTTCTTTCTGTCGAAAAATGGTGGGATGCAGCGACTACGGGCGTGCGTGGTGTTAGCAAGCAACACGAGGCAATGGCACGGTTTGTAGCGCGCCAAATATTGGATACGATAGCGCCGTCGAATTTTGTTTTGACCAATCCGCAAGTTCTTGAACGGACGATCGCGACCGGTGGTCTAAATTTGAGTCGCGGAGTTTCAAATTTCCTCGAAGACATTTCGCGGAATTTGGCCGGCGGTAGCCCTGCTGAATCGGAACAATTCAAAGTCGGTGAAACAGTTGCCATTACGCCCGGCAAAATCATTCATAGAACCAAGCTTGCCGAAATTATCCAATATGCACCAGCAACCGCGAAAGTTCGGCCTGAGCCAATCGTGATCGTCCCAGCCTGGATCATGAAATATTATATTTTGGATTTGTCTCCAGAAAACTCGCTTGTCAAATATTTAACGGAACAGGGTTTCACGGTATTTATGATTTCGTGGAAAAATCCGGATGAAAAAGATCGCAATATCGGATTTGATGATTATCGGACGGAGGGCGTTCTCGCAGCGATTGAGGCCGCAACACGAGTTACGAAATCTCAAAAGGTTCATGCAGTCGGGTATTGCCTTGGCGGAACGTTGCTAGCGATCGCGGCTGCAGCGATGGCTCGTGATGGAGATGATCGACTAGCTAGTTTGAGTTTTCTTGCTGCCCAAACTGATTTTACCGAAGCAGGCGAACTCAAACTTTTTATCAATGAAAGCCAGATTTCGTTTTTAGAAGATATGATGTGGGAGCGGGGCTATCTTGAGTCATCGCAGATGGCTGGTGCTTTCCGTTTTTTACGGTCGAATGATTTAATTTGGTCGCGCGTTGTTCACGATTACCTAATGGGCGAGCGGTCGGCGCCGTTGGATATTATGGCGTGGAATGCCGATGCAACTCGGATGCCGTATCGGATGCATTCGGAAAATCTGCGGGCTCTTTTTTTAAACAATGAATTGGCTGAGGGTCGATTTATCGTGGGCCATCGGCCAATCACGCTGCACGATATCCGTGCTCCGATGTTCGCGGTGAGCACAGAAAAGGATCACGTGGCACCGTGGCGTTCTGTGTTCAAGTTTCATTTGTTTTCCAATGTCGATTTGACTTTTGTGCTTACGAGCGGCGGTCATAATGCCGGCGTTCTCGCGACCCCTGCGACTAGTGAGCATCACTATCGGATTGCGCGTCACCGCCTAGAAGATCATTACGTCGATCCAGACACATGGCTGCAGCAAAACCCGGTCGGCAAAGGTTCTTGGTGGATTCCTTGGACTCAATGGCTTGCGGCGCGATCAGGTATGCCCATTGATCCACCCTCTCTAGGTTTGGAAGGAACGGAATTCGCCCCTCTGCAGAATGCGCCCGGAACTTACGTTCTCGTGAAATGAAGCAAGCCCAGGAATTTCCGTTGCCGAACTCGCATTTAATATTTCTGGCGAATCGGAGCGCAATTCACCAAACGATTAAACTCCACGCCATCAGCGCGCTAAAAAAGCATCCGCAAATACGATTGTCGGAATGAAGGTGATTGCTAGCGTAATTCCTTTCGGTTGGACTTTTTTTTAGAGCGTATTGCAACCAACCGATTCCAAACAACGGCCCCAACCCAGCCGAAAGCAAATCCAATTGCTGAAGCTAACGCAATCGCTGCAATGGCAAAATCGATATCGATGTATAGAACAGTATCGAAAAATTTGAAGAAAGGTGATTGTAAAATCATTAAGAGACTGAGGAGGGCCCAACCAGTGTACAAAAGCACACCCAAGAGTCCGACGCAGATTCCCACTTTCCTGGGATCGAGGTGCTTCATTCTCGTAGAACCGAACCAATTGCCATAGGCAGATCAAGCGAGAATATTGCGCCGATTTTTCACAGCTTTGGAGGTCGCCATTGTTTGCTCGTTCGTTGTTAGAAAACACCATCGCACTCGAGGAAGTCGCCAACTTTGACCTAGCTCAAGCCTTTCGGATATCGACGTAACGACTATCGATACAACGTCGATCCGCACGGGCGTCACTAGACTTGAGCAGGCGATGCTCTCGGCCTCAGGATGGAACTATATGATGTGCGGACGAAAAGTTGGATTCTGCCGGGTTTTCGAAGGTTAGCCATCAACAACTCGCGCATTTCGCAGGGATGCTTTTCTCAGTTACTTTTGAACCGAATAACATCCGTGTAAGCGACAATCTGAGCGAATAACTACGCAGATGTTCGAACTGTTTTCATGAAATTGCAAATAGGCCCAAGATTTTCGACTAACGAAATCTTCGACTAAAGAGTCGACGGCAAATTTGCCAGTTTGGCGCGGCTAGCCGTCGCGTTCACGACCACCGAACAATGCGACAGCAAGACCGACCTGGATTAATTCGAAAATCGCACTCTTTTGAATTCAATGCAAAAAGTCTTTGATAAGAGTTTCTTGCACTATCGAGAGTGAGCCGTTCTTGTACACCACCTGAAAAATGTCATTTGGCGATGTGAATATTCGCGAGAGCTGTACCAATTTGATTGAACGTCGTCACAATCTGGTTGGAGGACGTCAGTAGGAAGAACTTGGTCAAATCGGTCGCGCAGTTTTGTAGCAGTGTTGACGTCGGATCGCCGCCGGTATTGACCTGCACCGTATAGATCGTGACACCAGTCGCCTTAACATTCTTGCAGGTGCCGATAAATGAGCTGCCATAAACCATTCGGCTGTCGACGTCCGTGGAGGTCGTGGAACCGTCACCGTACCAACGATCATATGTATTCAGGCCGTCGCTCAAGAGAATAATGACGTCATTATACAGGAAATTCGGATCCTTTGCTGGGTACGTGAGCGGCCCGCCGCCCACCAGCGACTGCCATCCCCAGACGAGACCGATAGGCTGATTGGTGGCGCCGTTCGGGGTCATATTGGTGACCGCGGTTTGCAAGGCAGACCAGTTGTAGCTGAGCTCCATCATTTGTGGCGGGCAATAGGTTCCACCGGATATCACACCCTGGTCGGCCGGGAACAACGTGGCAGTATTGCCGGCGACTGGGAGGTCGACTTTCTGATCGTACCCGACCTGACCCGTGATTCCGGGCGCGGCGCCACCTGTTGAGAGTGGGTCGCCGCGTTCGGTTACGCACCCATTCCAGGTGGTGTGACTGGCTGGGGTCCAGGTTGCTTGATTCCAAGTCGCTGGGGTCCAAGTCGCTGCGGTCCACGTATATGGGGTCCAGGTGTGGCCGGCCGATATACAGCTGGCTTGAGTTGTAATACTCGATTTGCTGCAAGTCCCGTTCGCCACGCAGGTGCTCTGGGTTGTATAAGTCGATTTGCTACAAGTCCCCGCCGCCACGCAGGTGGTCTGGGTCGTGTAGCCTGATTTGCTGCAGGTTCCCGCCGCTAAGCAGGTGGTCTGGGTCGTGTAGCCTGATTTGCTGCAAGTGTACGTCGCGGTGCACAAGCTCTTCTTGCTCTGCGAGCTGTGCGGGGTTGGCGTACCCGATACGCTTACACTGCACGTTCCGTTATTTGCATCCCAATCGGTCCAGTCGAGCCAGCTTGCAGTATAATTGCTTGAGCCGACATTGACGGCATTAACGAACGGAATAATCGAAATATAGACATCGCCGGGGGTCACTGACACGCCCTGAAGCTGGGTGATCAGGTTCGAGGTGGCGGTCTTCAGGGCCGTCATCTTGTTCGATGCCGACATTGACCCGCTATTGTCGAGCACGAGCGCCACCCGAAGTCTCGAATTTCCCCACTGTATTTCAACATGAGCACGTACGGGGATCGTGGGTGCGACACCAAGATATTCAAGAACGGTCGCCATTTTGAGACTGTAAGTAGCATTCAGATCAAGTTTGATTTTTCCGTTGGTCGAAGCGTCGACTATAAGATCGTTCGCGCTAAAGGTGAGCGGCAGACTGCCGGCATTCGCGTTGAAAATCTGCCAGGCATTGGTGTCCAGTTGCGTCTGCGTCAGCGGCATCATTTTGGAAAGAGTTAGCCCAGTATTGTCGAGTGAGGCTATGAGCTTCGTTCGGCTAGCATTGGCGAGGCTGTAGTCGACGGCAGCGCCCATGGCACCGAAGATCGGAATAATCGCTAATCCGAACAGAATGGCGATATTGCCACGTCTGTCGGAGTAAAAACTGCCAAGCTTCGATAGAAAACAACGCATCACCTGCTCCGACATAATCGAAGCGGCACGTTCGCATTGGGACTTTAATTGAACCTTTCTTCATTCAAATAATTCAGGACGTATCGTATGCGGCGTTTTGTCGCAGGGTCCGTTACTGGCGGCCCAATTCGGCGCGTCCTGTGGCTTTTCCATCGAGCGCCTGATCCTCGGCGATTGAATTCGTCCCACCAAGGACGGGATTTCTTAATCGTTTTTCCAATCTTGCCCGGAAAAGAGTTATTCGACGCCATACGTTTCTCCGAACGATTCACGTAGGCTCAAATTTCGTCGATAGAATAGTACTGATTGCAAGCAGTTCTTTGTCTGGGACATCGAAGCTTTTGTTTGTCAGTGACTTTAATTCATGAATTATCTCAAGAAAGTTTTGGGAAACGTTGAAGGTCTTCACTCACTATAATCATGTGAGATCTGCCCTTCCCTTTGTCCTCGCAATAAACGGCATCAGCGAGATGCTCGAAAAAAACGTGAAAGCGGCGAAATCCGTCTTTAGTACTTCCCCTCATGTTCCTTACAATCATGTAGTCAGTTATAGCTTCACTCGAGACCATAATCAGAATTGGCGTATCCTCGTACTTTTTCGCCATCCAAAAATGGATGTTACCGTCCTTCTCTAGACTTGCATCGTCCATTCGATAAATCTGCATGGTCTACGATTGCTCAGCGTTTTCAATGGCGCAATAAGTTTACTGTTTTGCGAAATGAATTTGCCCAAACTTATCAGTCGGCTTTTTCCAGCTGGCTTTCTCGTACGACACGCTCGTGCGCTTCGTTCGAGTTCTTGATCCGATATTGTTGTTCCTCCCTCTCCAGCGGCAACACCTTGATAATGCTATAAATGCCGCTCGCGCCGGGACGACCGACAATTGAGGAGGTAAATTTAACTTTTTGGCCGATACGAAATCTATTGTCCATGGGTCACTCGCAAATAAAAACCATTCTGCAACCTGAGTTGCAACCGGTTACGGGAATGACCAGCAACATACAGTAATTTGGCAGCTTAGGGGGATTATTCTTACGTTGATAATTAGGCGGTTTCGCCTGTGTGTAAGGATCGAAATTTTCGATTTGGGCAACCATCAAGATTTTCAATTCGCGAATTTCAGTTGCTGTCTCGTAGTGCCCGGTTTGGGTACGAATAGTGAAGAGTGGGCATGCTTATTCTGATTGTATTGACGGCGTAAAAATCATACATTTATACGGTTCGATACTTTTTGCCTTTCTTGATCTGCGGCCCGGAAGGGCTCTCCCCAGGACAAGCTTAAGTCGGATGGATAGTCGTGCGATTGTCGCGCGACGTGGAAAAGCGCATTGCGCTTCGAAGGAAACAAAAATGGCTAACGGTACAGTGAAGTTCTTCAATTCTCAAAAGGGCTTCGGATTCATCGTGCAGGACGGCGGCGGCCCCGACGTGTTTGTTCATGTATCAGCAGTTGAACGAGCAGGCATGCGTGGTCTCGTGGACGGTCAAAAACTTAGCTTCGACATTGTGACCGAGCGCGGTAAGCAGGCGGCCTCGAATCTACAATCGGCATAAGTTTTATTCTAGGGAAAAAACATAAGCCCGGCGCTAAAGGCGCCGGGCTTTTAGTATGAACACCCACAAGATACGAGAGAACAAGAAGCTCTTTGAGCAAAATTAAATCGAAACATTCGGAAAATATCGCCGCTTTCAAGCCACGGCATCAATATTTCTGCCAAACTAATGATTCAGCCGTGATGGCGAGCAATCAATAGACGCACGGCCATTGTTCAGCACCAGCTGATTTCGCTCGCGGGTCCGGGCGCGAAACGAAATTATCTCCTCGTCGCACCAGATTTCTGTGCTGATTGTTTCACCAGGGAAAACCGGAGAAGAAAATCGCGCGTGAATTTCCTTGAGCCGTGAAGGGTCGTTGCTGCAGCATGCGCGGAGGATTGCGCGACCCGTAACACCGAAAGTGCAGAGCCCATGCAGAATTGGACGGTCAAAGCCAGCGGAATTCGCGACCCGAGGGTCCGCGTGCAATGGGTTGTAGTCGCCAGAAAGGCGGTAGATTAGCGCGGCTTGTGGGAGCGTATTGATGTCGACGACTGTATCTGGAGTCCGATCGGGAAGCCGATGCGGTTCAGGCGCAGCGCCAGTCGGTCCGCCATAATTACCGTTGCCCCGGAGCACGGCTGTCTGCTTTAGCGTCGCGAGCAACGCGCCGCTTTTCTTATCTAGGACATCACGTTCAGAAAAAAGCAGAGAACCCTTCTCACCTTTGTCGAGAATTTTGGTGACCCGTGATTTGCCGATTACCGTGCCAGAGGGTGGAAGCGGGCGATGGACGATTACGCCCTGTTCGCCATGCAGAACTGTTTTCCAGTCGACGCCAGTACGTTCATCCTTCAGCCAGAAACCGGGGTAGCCGAGTACGACTGCCATCATCGGTAAGGCGAGGAGCTTCTCCTCATAGACGAAGCGAAGCTCGCTCTTGTCCGTAGGTTTGCTGCCATAACCAAGAGCCAGAGCGTAAAGAATTGTATCGCGTGCGCTAAATGTTTGCTCGATATCGTCGAAGCGCCAGTTGAGAAGTTTCTTATAGTCGAAAACCATAATATTTATCGTTCATCGCTTTAGAGTGAGCGTGCGATTAGTTCCTTCATGATTTCATTTGCACCCGCGAATATGCGGTGGACGCGTGCGTCAGCATAGGCGCGTGCGATCGGGAATTCCCACATATAGCCGTAACCACCGAAAAACTGTAGACATGTGTCGAGTACGCGGCCCTCAAGCTCGGTCAACCAATATTTCGCCATCGCGGCGGTAGTGACGTCGAGCGAACCGTTCATATATTTCTGAATGCAGTCGTTCAAAAAAACGCGCGCAACGGTAATTTCGGTCTTAACCTCCGCAAGCTTGAAGCGGCTGTTCTGAAATTCGGCAATAGGCCGGCCGAAAACTTTTCGTTCACGCGTGTAGGCTAAAGTCCATTCGAGCGCAGCCTCCATCATAGCGACGGCGGTGACGGCGACGACTAGCCGCTCGCGCGGCAGCTCTTCCATAAGTTGTGCGAAGCCACGGCCTTCGCCACCCAGAAGATTCTCTATTGGAACGCGAGCATCCGAGAAAAACAGCTCGGACGTATCCTGAGCATGCATGCCAAGTTTCTCGAGATTTCGACCGCGCGTAAAGCCCGTGCACTCGCGCTCGACGACAATCAAGCTAGTACCTTTTGCACCCTGCGAGGCGTCGGTTTTGCAAACCACGATCACGAGATCGGCAAGTTGACCGTTGGTGATGAAGGTCTTCTGACCGTTGATGACATATTCATTGCCGTCGCGTATCGCGCTTGTCCGGACTGCTTGCAGATCGCTACCGGTGCCGGGTTCAGTCATGGCGATCGCCGCAATGATTTCACCGCGAGCCATTTTTGGCAGCCATTTTTTCTTCTGCTCTTCACTGCCGTAATGGAGAATATAGGGAGCGCAAATATCAGAATGCACCCGGAAACCGGGTCCAGTATAAACGCCGCGCGTCATCTCCTCGATTAGAATAACACTTGTAAGGAAATCCGCACCGCCACCACCATATGCAGTAGGCAAATCGGTAAGAAGAAGTCCTGTTTCGCCCGCTTTCTTCCACAGCTCGCGGCTAACCATACCTTCCTTTTCCCAGCGTGCGTGATGCGGCGCGATCTCGCGTTCGATAAAGCGCTTTACGCTCGCGCGGAAGAGCGCGTGGTCCTCGCGAAATAGCGGTTGCACGGTCATGGCGTTTCCCCGGGTATTGGTTTTTTTAATCGTCGCATCAGATGGAGTTTCGTCAAGTGCAAACGATGGACTCGCGGTTGACGCTAACATTCGCGGGTGGCAGCCTTCGGGTCGAATTTCCACGCGCAACGAATAGCGCGTGCGGGGAGAAATCGAATGACGGGCAGGGTGCTCGACAGTAAGGTTGTAATCATCACCGGTGCGGGGCGCGGTATTGGCCGTGAAATTGCGCTTCTCGCCGCTGCCGAGGGCGGTAAGGTGGTCGTGAATGATCTCGGGGGCGCGGCTGACGGCGAAGGTGGCGGCAGCGCTTCACCGGCAGAACAAGTGGTCGCAGAAATCAAAAAACAGGGCGGGCAGGCGGTTGCGAATTTCGACAGTGTTGCTGAGCCCGCGGCTGCCGCGAATATCGTCAAGACCGCAATCGATTATTTTGGCCGCGTCGATGGCGTCGTGAATAATGCGGGCATTTTGCGCGACCGAATTTTCCACCGCATGAGTATTGTTGATTTCGAGCAGGTTGTGAAAGTGCATCTGTTTGGCTCTTTTTATGTCGCGCATGCAGCCGCGCGCTATTTCCGCGAGCAAGAGTCTGGTTCCTTTGTCCATTTTACTTCGACGTCAGGCCTAGTCGGTAATTTCGGTCAGGCGAATTATGCTGCTGCCAAGCTCGGTGTTGTCGGTTTGTCGAAATCGATTGCACTCGATATGCAACGCTTCAATGTGCGCTCAAATTGCATTTCGCCCTTTGCCTGGAGCCGGCTGATCGGAACTATTCCAACCGAAACGGAGGATGAAAAAGCCCGCGTCGAACGAATTCAGGCAATGCGGCCGGAAAAAATTGCGCCAATGTGCGTCTATCTGCTTAGTGATGATGCAAAGGATGTTACGGGGCAGATTTTTGCGGTGCGCATGAATGAAATTTTTCTGATGAGCCAATCACGCCCGGTCCGCTCTGTTCATCACTCAGATGGTTGGACTTGTGAGAGCATCGCGAACCAGGCCATTCCCGCGCTCAAGCCTTCGTTCTATCCGCTTGACCGATCGGCCGACGTATTTTCGTGGGACCCAGTCTGATGGCGTTCGGCATCCTCGCTTTTGGCGTTTATCTGCCGCGTCTCCGTCTCGCCCGTCGCGCTATTGCGGATGCAAACGGCTGGTTCAATCCTGCGCTTAAGTCTCAGGCCAAGGGCGAGCGCAGCATGTGTAACTGGGACGAGGACGTTGTCACGATGGCGGTCGAAGCCGCGCGTGATGCGCTTGCTGGAAGGGACCGCTCATCAATCACTGCGGTGCGGTTCGCCTCGACAACGTTTCCGTTCCTAGATCGACTGCATGCCGGCATCATTTCCGAAGCATTGAAGTTGAGCGAGAGTATTTCTGCTCAAGATGTCGGAGCTTCGCAGCGTGCGGCAACCTCGGCGCTTGCAAGTGGGCTAGTTGGAAATGAAGAGACCCTGATCGTCGCCGCCGAACAGCGGCGTGCACGGTCCGCGAGCCCGGTCGAAATGACTGCTGGTGACGGTGCGGCTGCAATTCTGGTAGGTGAAGGCGATCCGGCGGCAAGTTTGCTTGCCAGCGCCTCGCGCACTGCCGATTTTGTCGACCACTATCGCTCTCTCGATATGCCTTACGATTATCAATGGGAAGAGCGCTGGATTCGCGACGCTGGTTACGCAGAAATTGTTCCGCCTACTATCAAAAAATGCTTGGAGAAAGCGGGCTGTAGGGCCGCCGAGGTCAAACATTTCTGTATGCCCGCCGTCTTGTCGCGTGTCGCCGCTTTGACGGCGAAGACTGCCGGCATTCCCGATACTGCTTTGCGCGATAATTTTCATGCGGTGTGCGGTGAGGCTGGTGTCGCCCATCCGCTTCTTATGCTCGTCGCCACTCTCGAGGAGGCGAAGTCTGGTGATCTTATTCTGCTCGTAGGCTTTGGGCAGGGGGCAGATGCAATGCTTTTTAAAGTGAACGATGCCATCAAGCATCAATCTCAACGTCTCGGCATGCGCGGCCATCTCAAGCGTCGTAAGGAAGAAACGAATTACGCCAAATTTCTGGCTTTCAACGACGCGATTAAACTTGAACGCGGCATGCGGGCTGAAGCCGACAAGCTCACACCTTTATCGGCGCTCTGGCGCAATCGCGAGACGGTCACAAGTTTCATGGGCGGCCGCTGCACTACATGCGGCACGCAGCAGTTTCCCCGCACGAACATTTGTGTCAATCCGAATTGCAACGCGCTGCATACGCAGGAGGTGTATCCTTTTGCGGACCAGATCGGTAGGGTTAACTCGTATACTGCTGACCGGCTCACCTATTCGCCCGATCCGCCCGCTTGTTACGGCATGATTCAATTTGAGGCCGGTGGCCGTGTAATGATCGATTTTACCGATGTTGACGCCGACAAGCTTGTGGTTGGTCAGGCTATGAGGATGATGTTTCGGATCAAAGATATCGACTCACAACGCGGCTTCAGGCGTTATTTCTGGAAAGCGGCGCCGGCAGGCGCCACGGAAACTTGAATGGAGGCGTGAAATGGCGCGCGGCATCAAGGATAAAGTGGTCATTCTAGGTATGGGCTGCTCCAAATTTGGCGAGCGTTGGGATATGGACGCCGACGATCTTATGCTTGAAGCCTATGAAGAAGCGCTCGGCGACTCCGGCATCGAAACTAAGCAGATCGACGCCGCGTGGCTCGCCACCGCCATTGCCGAACAGCATGTCGGCAATTCTGGCGTGCCGCTTGCGCAGGCACTGCGTCTTCCTTTCATTCCCGTAACCCGCGTTGAAAATTATTGTGCAAGCGGAACAGAAGCGTTTCGCGGCGCGGTTTATGCCGTCGCTTCGGGTGCAGCCGATATTGCGCTCGCCCTTGGCGTAGAGAAGCTCAAGGACACCGGCTACGGCGGCCTTCCTCAGCGGACACGCGGCGTCTTGAACAATATGCTGTGGCCAAATTTGTCAGCGCCTGGCAGTTTCGCGCAACTCGCAGCCGCCTATGGCGCAAAGCATGGCGTCAATTCTGGCGACTTAAAACGAGCAATGGCGCACATTTCGGTCAAAAGTCACGACAATGGCGCGCGAAATCCAAAGGCGCATTTGCGGAACAAGATCACCATCGACACTGTGCTGAACGCACCGATCGTTGCGGAACCATTGGGGCTTTATGACTGCTGCGGCGTATCAGACGGTGCCGCTTGCGCAATCGTTGCAACGCCCGAAGTTGCGAGGGCACTAAACAAGAAGGATCTGATCGCGGTCAAAGCGCTACAGCTTTCGGTCTCGAATGGTCTGGAAGCACAGCACAATTCCTGGGACGGTAGTTATTTTGCTACGACTCGCATTGCATCGCGTCGCGCCTATCAGGAAGCGGGCATCGAAAAGCCACGTGAGGAAATTGATCTGATCGAAGTGCACGACTGTTTCTCAGTGACCGAGCTCGTGACCATGGAAGATTTGCACATCTCGCCCGAAGGCCGAGCGATCAATGACGTACTCGACGGGTTTTTCGATGCCAGCGGCAGCGTGCCGTGCCAGATCGACGGTGGCCTTAAATGTTTCGGCCATCCGATCGGCGCCTCAGGGTTGCGGATGATTTATGAGATCTATTTGCAAATGCAGGGGAGGGCCGGCGAGCGTCAGCGCAAGGAATTGCCGCGCTTGGGACTCACTCACAATCTTGGTGGTTTCCCGCATCAAAACGTGTGCTCAATCTCAATTATCGGGCCGCTCGGTACCTAGGGGCAGGCTAACTTCAGATTTTTCGTTTCGCATTTTCCCAATAGGGATCACGAAGTCGGCGCTTGAAGATCTTTCCGGAATCCTCGCGCGGCAGGTTCGTGCGCAGTTCAATCGTCTTTGGTACTTTGTATTTAGCGAGCTTGTGCGATAGCTCCACGCGGACCTGGTTAAGATCGACAGCTGCGCCATTGACCGGCTCGATCACAGCCATTAGTGCTTCGCCATATTCGTCGTCTGGCACGCCGAATACCGCACAATCTTGCACGAAAGGCATTGCGTGCAGTACCGCCTCAATCTCGGATGGGTAAATATTGACGCCGCCTGAAATCACCATGTCGCGCTTGCGGTCGCAAAGATAAAGATATCCGTCCTCATCCAAATAACCGACGTCGCCGGAAGTGATAAAACCTCCGCGCTCGATCTCTCGCCGTTTTTCGGAATGATTGTGATAAGTAAAGTCAGGATAGACGGAAATGCGAGAGAAGACTTCGCCGACCTCGCCTCGCGGCAAAACACGGCCCGTTTCATCGAGTATGCGAATTTCTGCGCCTGGAGTCGCGCGCCCGACTGTACCCGGTTTTTTCAACGCATCATCGGGCGAAGCAAAAGTGATCGGTCCCGATTCCGTGCTGCCGTAGAATTCGTAGATCACTGGGCCCCACCAGTGGATCATGTTGGTCTTGATTTCCGGCGGACAAGGGGCTGCAGCATGAATAACATGACGTAGCGAGGACAGATCGTATTTAAGTTTGACGGATTTCGGCAACTTCATCAGGCGCACAAACATTGTCGGCACCATGAACATGGTGTCTATTCGTTCGCGTTCGATCAGTTTCAATAATTCTTCCGGCTCAAAACGCGGCATAAGCGCCAGAAATTCAGCGGTCTTGCCGGCGCGTAAACCAAAGGAATTCGGTGCGGAATGATAAAGTGGACCTGTGATCACCGCGCGACAACCCGGCCGCAAGCCGAAGACCAAATTTCGCAAATCATCCGTCACCTTTTGTTCTTCCGGCGTCATCGCGCGTCGCTTCACGCCTTTGGGATGGCCGGTCGTGCCGGAAGTATAAATCATGCTCAGAGTCGGCGGTTGTGCCGGGCCGTCATATGGTGTTTGTTTATCGAGCCAGGTCTCGAATTTTTCCACACCAGCAGGCACCTTCGCATGCACAGGATTGATGCCATACGCCTCGATGATTTCAGACGGTGTTTCGATGGCGAGAACCAGCAAAGCTTCTGGAATCGCGCCTTTCGCTGCGCGCAAGAGATCCGCATGAATGATCAAAGCCTTTGCGGCGCTGTCGCGTAACACGAAGCCGACTTCATCCGACGTGAAATGCCAGTTGATCGGGACAGCAAAAGCACCGAGAGCAATTGCGGCATACGATGCAACAAAAAAGTCAATATCATTGCGCATGAGAATGGCGACACAATCACCTTGATCTAAGCCAATCGATTTGAACGCACTGGCCGCTCGCGAAGATCGAGCAGCAATTTCATTGCGCGTAACGAGGCGTGCACCGCTGCCAATTCCGATGGACATGCCGGTCATAAGTCCCGTCGCTTATTTTCAGAGATTGATGAGTATGCGGATGGAGTCTTATATGCGGCAGGTTACGGAAAAGAAGAGATCACGCAACCGATATCAGTGGCGAGTGCCCTTCGACCCCTCTTGGGTCAATGTAAGTATCTAAAAGACTGTATCCGCAGATAATTGGCCGGTTTGCTACGCACATGTCGCCAGTAATTGGTACATAAAGAGTATTTTATACAGGAGATAAGACCTAGCCTGCTGCCCCTGCTACGCATGAATGTAAATTCGAGAGCCACAATGCTTTCCAGATGGGATTATCGATCCTAGAAACAGCCGAAGGAAAAACGAATGGAGCCGAAGATCTTCCAAGGATTAAAGGTAATCGATTGCGCAAGTTTCATCGCAGCTCCTGCCGCTGCGACAGTTTTTTCCGATTTTGGCGCGGACGTTATAAAAATTGAGCCGCCTGGGCCAGGAGATCCTTATCGAGCACTGACCTCAATGCCCGGTTACCCCATAAGTAAACATAATTACGCTTGGGTGCTTGACGGGCGAAACAAAAAAAGTCTGGCGCTCGATTTGTCCAAATTGGAAGGACAAAAAGTTCTGTACCGCCTCGTATCGGAGGCCGACGTGTTCATTACAAACTATCCTCTTGATGTGCGCGAACGCCTTGGCGTGACGTATCAGCATCTCGCTCCGCTCAGCCCGCATCTCATCTACGCTTCGTTCACGGGATACGGAGAAGTTGGCGAGGAGGCGAACAAGCCAGGATTTGATAGCAATGCGTGGTGGGGGCGTTCGGGACTTATGGATTTGGTGCGTCCGGATATGAGCGGGCCGCCGGCGCGGTCTCTACCGGGTATGGGTGATCATCCTTCAGCAATATCGTTGTTCGCGGCTATCGCAGTTGCTCTCTATCGCCGTGAACGTACGGGAGCTGGCGCGCAAGTCGGTACTTCGCTTTTGGCAAACGGCATTTGGGCCAACGGTTGCTACGTTCAGGCCAAATTATGTGGTGCTGAAATAAAGGAACGCCCGCCGCGCGACAAAGGACTGAATGCGCTGGCCAACAGTTACCGCTGCCGTGATGGTAGATGGCTGATATTATCCTTGCTCAACGAGGAGAAACAATGGCCAATTCTTGCGAAATGCGTTGGCCGCGAGGATCTCGTTGCTGATGTCCGCTTCGCAACGAAGCAGGATAGATATGCTCGCTCCCAAGAACTTATTGCGATTTTGGACAAGGCTTTTGCAAAGAATGATCTTGCCGGATGGCGGATGATTCTGGATTCAGCGGGACTCGTATTTGGCGTTGTCGCTACAATGGACGATATGCCGAACGACAAACAAATGCTCGCTAATGAAGTGCTGGTTCCTTTTGATTGTGGCGACATGCTGACGGTCAATAGTCCGTTCTGGATTGAAGGAATGAAGAAAGTAACGCCACGACATGCGCCCGCGGTCGGTGAACATACCGATCAAGTGCTGTATGCGGCAGGATATGGAAAAGAGGAAATCGAGCGATTGAAATCAATTGGCGTGGTATTTTAGCGGTAACGAATTCCGTCGCCGTATAGCGTGCTGCAAAAAAGGTGATCTTCTATTTCAGCATGGAACATTTCTAGTGATTATCTAAGAGTTCGCTGCCTAATTAATTTCTCCTAGAATAATCTGTTGAAGATCGATGGCTTCGTATAGGATATCTATATGAAGGACGTTTACCTCCAACAATTCAGTGCAGGGAGTGAAGCAAGAACGTCGTACGCGGCCATGTCGAACTTCTTATGTAGCTAATCGCTGCGTTCGAAAGAGCCGGAATTCAATTCATCGGCGAGGGGACCGTTCGGGAGGCGAGCGGTTAGGCGGCGCCGCACAAAAAAACAGAAGTTGGCCAACTTGTTCATGCTATCATTCCAAAGTTAGGCAGCATTAAGAGGTCGAGCACAATGCCGCTCGTAGCATTACTATCGTGTGCGGCGTGCTTGATTGCCCTGACGGGCCTTTGTGTAATCTCGCACCGACTACGCGTCGCGCCTCGTGTCATATACGGCCTAAGCCTCACGATTTCGTTGATAGCTCTCGGAATTGTGTTGGTTTACCTCATAGACGGGGCCACAACTCAACCGGTCGTGGTTCTACCGCTCGGACTACCTTGGATTGGCGCGCATTTCCGTCTCGATGCACTGTCCGCTTTTTTTCTCGCAATCGTAAATCTTGGTTCCGCAGCTGCGAGTTTATTCGCGATTGGTTATGGCCGCCACGAGGAGGCGCCGGAACGAGTGCTACCTTTTTATCCCGCTTTCCTTGCCGGTATGAATTTGGTGGTACTGGCAGACGATGCTTTTGTCTTCCTTGTCTCTTGGGAATTCATGTCGTTGTCATCGTGGGCTTTGGTGGTTGCGCACCACCGTGTCCGCGAAAATGTGTACGCGGGTTATGTATATTTGGTTATGGCGAGCTTCGGTACATTAGCGCTGTTGCTTGCTTACGGACTGCTCGCCGGCCCCGATGGCGGTTATGCCTTTGCTGAAATCCGTGCCGCGCATCCTTCCAGTGGACGCACTGCTTTGGTTTTGCTTCTTGCGTTGATCGGTGCTGGTTCCAAAGCTGGCCTTGTGCCGCTGCACGTGTGGCTGCCGCTGGCACACCCAGCCGCCCCAAGTCACGTCTCGGCTCTGATGAGTGGCGTGATGACCAAAGTCGCCGTTTACGGATTCGTGCGCATTGTTTTCGATCTGCTCGGGCCGCCCGCTTGGTGGTGGAGCATCATAGTACTAGCGCTTGCTGGAATCACTTGCGTAATGGGCGTGCTTTACGCCCTGATGCAGCATGATCTCAAGCGACTGCTTGCCTATCATACAGTCGAAAACATCGGAATCATCTTCATCGGCCTCGGTCTTGCGCTCGCATTCAAAGCATATGGCATGGTGTTGGCGGCAGCGCTCGCACTTACCGCCGGTCTGTTACACGTCTTCAACCATTCGGTCTTCAAGAGTCTGCTGTTCTTTGGCTCCGGCGCGGTGCTCACGGCCACTAACGAGCGCAACATGGAAAATCTTGGTGGCCTCATTCATCGTATGCCGCAGACCGCCTTTGTATTTTTAATCGGATGCGTCGCCATCTCTGCATTGCCGCCGCTCAACGGCTTCGTCTCGGAATGGCTGACCTTTCAGGCGATCCTATTGAGCCCGCAATTGCCATCATGGGGACTGAAGTTCCTAGTTCCCGCGGTCGGCGCGTTGCTTGCTTTGTCGGCCGCGCTTGCCGCCGCATGCTTTGTTAAAGTATTCGGCATCACATTTCTCGGTCGCCCTCGCACGCCGGCTGCCGAGCGTGCGCAGGAAACCGATCAATTCTCGCGTGCAGCAATGTTTTGTATTGCGGCGCTCTGTCTCGTCGCCGGCATTTTACCTGGTCTTTTCATCGATGCGCTCGCACCAGTAGTCAAAGATTTGGTAGGCGGCCGCATGCCGGTGCAGACCAGCGTCGATTGGCTCTCCATCGTGCCGATAGCGGAAAGCCGTAGCTCTTACAATGGCCTCCTCGTGTTCCTGTTCATGATCATATCAGGCACGCTCGCCGCCGTCGCTATCCACCGTTTAGCCTCTGATAAGTTGCGTCGCAGTCCAGCTTGGGATTGCGGATATCCCGACGCAAATCCCACAACGCAATATAGCGCGAGTAGCTTTGTGCAGCCGATCCGCCGCGTGTTCGGCACCATTGTGTTCCGCGCGCGCGAGCGTAGCGAGATGCCTCCGCCCGGCGACATGCGTCCCGCGCGTCTAGTGGTCGAGCTGCGCGATCTGATTTGGGATGTGCTTTACGCACCGGCCGCTAACGGCGTTGTCTACGCCGCTGATCGGCTCAATCAGCTACAGTTCCTCACTATGCGTCAGTATCTCAGTCTAGTCTTCGGTGCTCTTGTCACGCTTCTTCTGGTGCTCGCGATATGGCCGTGATCGTGGATTTTGCCGTGCAGGGCGCACAGATGCTGCTAGTGCTTCTGCTGGCGCCGCTGCTCACCGGGTTCGTGCGTAAAGTGAAGGCGCGATTGCTTCGCCGAAAAGGACCTTCGGTAGTCCAACCCTATCGGGATCTTGTGCGACTTATGCGCAAAGACGTCGTGCTGGCCGACAATGCGTCATGGCTTTTCCGTGTGATCCCATATGTCATCTTTGCCGGCACCTGGATCGCCGCTGCACTCATACCGACGTTCAAAACGGGGCTTCTGTTCAGTTGGTCGGCTGACCTTATCGTGATTATCGCGCTCTTGGGCAGCGCGCGCTTCTTTCTCGCTCTTGCTGGACTCGATGTTGGGACCAGCTTCGGCGGCATCGGTTCGAGCCGCGAGGTGATGATTGCCTCGCTTGCCGAGCCAGCAATGCTGATGATCGTGTTCGCGCTCGCGCTGATCGCCGGTTCGACTCAGCTTTCGACCATGGCCGAGTACATGATTTCGCCCGAAGTGGGCCTGCGCGTGTCGCTTGGTTTGGCTCTTATCGCACTGATTATGGTAGCGATCGCCGAGAATGCGCGCATTCCCGTAGACAATCCGACAACCCATCTCGAACTTACAATGGTGCACGAGGCGATGATCCTCGAATATTCCGGGCGTCATCTCGCCCTGATTGATCTCGCCTCCTGGTTGAAGCTTTTGCTCTATGTCTCGCTGATTGCCTGCTTGTTCGCTCCATGGGGACTGGCAAGCCATAGCGCCCAGCCGTCGGCGCTCGCGCTTGGTGTCGTGGCTTATCTCACTAAGCTTGTCGCTTGCGGCTTCCTGCTCGCCTTATTCGAGACCTCGATCGCCAAAATGCGCGTATTCCGAGTGCCGGAATTCCTCGGCGCGGCGCTAATGCTCGGCCTCCTTGCGACGCTCCTTCTCTTCGTCTCTCGGAGCCTATGATGCACAGCCTTGCCTTCGACATTGCCCATATGTTCGCCGGCGGCCTGGTGTTGGTGAGCTTCATGATGCTCTACCAAGACCGCCTTTACGCGCTCCTCAATATCTTCGCGCTCCACGCGCTGGTACTCGCACTGTCAGTGGCCTGGCAAGCTTTTATGCAGAACGCGCCTCACCTCTACATCACCGCACTCATCGCGCTAGTGTTTAAGGCAATTGTAATTCCGGTCTCGTTGCACCGGATCATCATGCGCCTTGGAATTCACCGCGAGATCGAGGCGGTCGTCGGCATCGGCGCAACCATGCTATTTGGCATCGGCCTCGTCGCCTTATCGATGGTGGTAATGCTGCGCGTCACTGCCGAAGCCGATCCACTCGCGCGCGAGGATCTCGCGTTCGCTCTTTCGGTGGTGCTGCTCGGGCTCTTGCTGATGGTGACACGGCGCAATGCGGTGAGCCAAGTAATTGGGTTCATGTCGCTGGAGAACGGACTTGTTCTTGCAGCGACTGGCGCAAAGGGCATGCCGCTGGTGGTCGAAATCAGTATTGCCTTTTCCATCCTCATCGCCTTCATTGTCATCGGCATTTTCTTGTTCCGCATCCGCGAACGTTTCGACACGGTTGACATAAGCGCTCTCGATCGCTTCCGCGGAGAACGCCAGTGAATATCGATGCAGTCAGCGCAGTTCTGCTGATCCCTATAGCGGCGGCGGTACTGCTTGCAATTTTGCCGGGTTACCGGCTGACCGCGCGGCTCAACGTATTGGCAGCACTACTCACTTTCCTAGCTGCATTGTCGCTGTTCTTCGGGCGGCCCCAGCCCGGCCCATTTATCCAGATCGACGACCTCAATAACGTTTTCATCGTCCTGACGACGTTCGTCGGTTTCACCACCAGCATTTTCAGCGCCAGCTATATCGAGCATGAGCTCGAAATCGGCCGGCTGACCCCGCGCTTCTTGCGGTTCTATCACGCCATGTATCAGGTGTTGATGTTCGCGATAAATCTTGCGCTCGTCGCAAACAGCATCGGCCTGATGTGGGTCGCAATCGAGATCGCAACTCTCACCACAGTGCTGATGGTTGGAATCTACCGCACCCACGAAGCGCTCGAAGCTGCGTGGAAATATTTCATTCTTGGAAGTGTTGGAATTGCGCTCGCATTGTTTGGTACGATCCTCGTCTATATGGCGGCACGGCCGGTCATTGGTGAGGGACTCGACGCTATGGTATGGACGACATTAGTTGAGCGCGCGGCAAAGTTTGATCCTGCGCTGCTCAATGTTGCTTTCGTCTTTTTGCTGCTCGGATATGGCACGAAAGTTGGGCTTGCGCCCCTGCACGCTTGGCTTCCCGACGCACATGCCGAAGGTCCAACACCGATTTCTGCTGTCCTATCAGGACTGCTGCTCAACATTGCGCTTTACGCGCTGCTACGCTTCAAAATGTTACTCGCAGCAAATCCAGCAGCGCTCGCACCTGGGCCGCTCATGATTAGCATGGGTTTGATCTCGCTTATTTTTGCGGCGTTCATGTTGTACCGCCGCCGCGACATTAAGCGTATGTTTGCCTATTCCTCCATCGAGCACATGGGCATCATCGTATTTGCGTTCGGCATGGGTGGGCCACTCGCCAATTTCGCTGGCCTGCTGCACATGACGATGCATTCGCTGACCAAATCAGCGATCTTTTTCGCAGTCGGCCATATCGCGCAAGTCAAAGGTACCCAGAAAATTGCCGATATGGGCGGACTGACGGAAACCAATCCGGTGCTCGGATGGAGTCTAATCCTTGGTGTTGTAGCGATTGCCGGTTTGCCACCGTTCGGCATTTTCATGAGTGAGTTCCTCGTGGTCAGTTCGACATTTGCCCGCGAACCTTGGCTTGCGGTCTTCTTAGTATTCGGGATTCTCGTTGCTTTCGCAGCTTTATTTCTGCGCTTGAATGGAATCGTATTTGGTGAGCCACGCGGTAAGACCGAGGAGGCCAAGGCATCGTTACTGCCGATGTTTGCACATCTCGCGCTTGTCTTCGTTGCCGGCATCTACATGCCGCAATCACTCGTCCTATGGTTCCAAAATGTCGCGAGGCTGCTCGGGTAGAATGATGCAAGCACTGGCAGACATAATTCCCAACGCCCATAGAGTAGAAGGTCACCAACCGTGGCCACGTCTCGTCGTATCCTCAGGGGCTTGGCGTGACGTAGCTACTGAGGTAGCGGCGGGTCGGGCCACATTGCTTGGTCTTTGGGGTGACTCGGGCAATGTGCACATGGCCATTATTGAAGAAACGTCGGGCGAAATCGCCGTCATTACATTAGAATGCCCGGAAGGAAAATTTCCTTCGGTCGCTAGGATTCATCCGCCAGCAATTCGGCTCGAACGCGCCATCCGATCTCTATTCGGCCTAGAGCCGGAAGGACTGCCAGATAGGCGGCCTTGGCTCGATCTTGGCTTCTGGAACGTGCGATATCCGCTCGGTGCCAACGATAAGTCACCGCATCCGCGGGAAGCCTACGCCTTTCTTCCGGCGGATGGCGAACATTTGCACAATATACCGGTGGGCCCGGTGCATGCCGGCATCATCGAGCCGGGTCACTTTCGCTTCACGGCTAATGGCGAAACTGTCGTGCGGCTCGAGCAGCGTCTCGGTTATACACATAAGGGCATCGAGTCCCTCATGGCGGACACCACTCTCGACAAGGCGGCTCGACTTGCTGGTCGGATTTCGGGCGACAGTACGGTTGCTTACGCGCTCGCCTTCGCTCAGGCTGTTGAAGCGGCGCAGGCGACCAAGGTGCCGCTGCGAGCCGTCTTTCTTCGCGCGCTTATGGCGGAAATTGAACGTCTCGCCAATCATTTCGGCGATATTGGCGCTATCTGCAATGACGCATCGTTTTCGCTAATGCATGCGCAGTTTGGCATTCTTCGCGAGCAAACTTTGCGGACTGCCAATTCCTGCTTCGGGCACCGGCTAATGATGGACCGCGTTGTGCCCGGTGGCGTCGCCAATGACCTTGCCTCGAATGGCATTGTCGTTATTCGGAAGCTTGTGGAAGATATTCAAATGATTTTTCCTCAGCTTATCGAACTCTACGACAATACGGCTTCGCTGCAGGATCGCACGGTCACCACCGGAATCGTAAGTTCGGCGCTTGCGCGGCAGTTCGGAGCAGGGGGATATGTGGGGCGCGCGAGCAGTCGAAGCTTCGACGCGCGGCGTACGCCAGGTTATGCACCTTATGACAAGCTCAGTTTTGAGATTCCTGTTCTCGAAGCTGGCGACGTCAATGCACGAGTATGGATCCGTATCCGCGAGGTGCAACAAAGTCTTTCCTTGATCGAACAGATCGTTAATCAGTTGCCAGATGGACCGGTGCACACCGCCACTATTTCCAAACCCGCATGCGAGGGACTCGGACTTGTCGAAGCCTTCCGTGGTGACGTGCTCGTCTGGATTCGGCTCGATGGCGATCGCGTGACCCGCTGTCACTTGCGGGACGCATCTTGGTTCCAGTGGCCACTATTGGAAGCCGCGATCGAAGGAAACATCGTCGCCGACTTCCCTATCTGTAATAAATCGTTCAACTGCTCCTATTCGGGACACGATCTCTAGAGCCTAAACGATGCGGAAGCTTCTTTTTCAAAGTTTAATGCGATCTCCGTTGACCGAGTCGCCGCCTCCCAAGGACGACGCGGCGATTGCCGAACTTGCCACCACCGTAGACCGCGCCGCGCGGCAGCGCCTTGGCCGCTCTTTATCAATTCGCCAAGTTGATGCCGGTTCGTGTAATGCGTGCGAACTTGAAATCCATGCGCTAAGCAACGCGTTCTATGATCTCGAACGGTTTGGATTTCGTTTTGTTGCTTCGCCGCGTCATGCTGATGTATTGCTCGTAACCGGGCCCATTACCAAGAACATGCGTGAGGCTCTTGAGCGCACCTATAACGCCACGCCCGATCCAAAGTGGGTGGTCGCCGTGGGTGACTGCGCTGTCGACGGCGGCATTTTTGCCGACAGCTACGCAGTTGTCGGTGGTTTGTCCGGAGTTGTACCGGTCGATCTGCACATTCGGGGCTGTCCGCCGACGCCTCTGCGCTTACTCCAGGGATTGCTTGCGCTCATTGAAGCATAGCCAGAATTGTCTCTACCGTCTCTGCCAATTCAATTATGGGCCACCGAATGGTGCTCGATATTACTTTTTATTCCAATCAAAAATTGATGCCAAGCCAGGATTTAACCTGCTCATGTAAATCGCCAGCGAAATCTTTGGGTTTTCCCTCGGCAGTGATTTCGCCAAGGCTCAAGACATAAATATAACTCGACATTTTTACCACACGGCGAACATTATGATCGACAAGCAGAATTGCCATTTTTTCTTGCGCAAAGAGATTGATCCACTGATAAACTTCTTCCGCCACTCTGGGCGCAAGACCTATGCTTGGCTCATCGATCAAGCATAAACGCGGTCGCACAAGATAAGCCTTCGCAAATTCGACCATTTTTTGCTGACCGCCGGATAAATCTCCGGCCTTGGCACGAGCACGTTGCCGAAGCAGAGAAAATTTCTCAAAGCAATCTTCAAGTCTCACGGAAAGATCGGCTTTCGTAAGACCAATTTTCCGGCGCGCAAGGTGCTCCAGGGGAAGCACAAGATTATCCTCGACACTCATGAAATTGAACAGGCTCGATTCCTGCGGGATGTAGGAAATTCCGCGATTGATCACATCATGCGGAGCTATCGCCGTAATATCGGTGCCATCAAATTCGACCTTTCCCGTGCTCGGTTTCAAGAAACCGCAAATCGTTTTCATAATTGTGGATTTGCCTGCGCCATTCAGGCCGATCAGTCCGGTAATTGCTCCTGCTCCGATCGAAACGTTCACGCTGCGCAGGATGTCGATGTCGGCGACGTAGCCGGCACTTATGTTCTGCAGGCTTAGAAGCGAAGTCATGCAGCGGCCTCGCCGAGATAAGCCTCTATCACCACTGGATCGGTAAGAACTTCACGTGTCGTTTCGTCAGCAATTACTTTGCCGGCGTTCATGCATACGGTGCGTGGGCAGAGTTCTATGATTACCGGCATATCGTGGCTCACGAGCAAGAAAGTTTGCCCTTCTCTATGCCGACGTCGAATGAAGCCCGCCATGATCTCTTTCAAGGATGGATGCACGGCCGCAAAAGGTTCGTCGAGTAAAGCAATACGCGGCGGAACCATGAAACAAGAACCGAATTCAAGCAGCTTGAGCTGTCCACCCGAAAGATTTCCGGCATCAAAATTCATGATGCGGGTAAGACCAAGATCCTCAATTAGTTCTCGCGCACGCTTGTTCGCATCATGCTGCGATATGCCGAGAGCGCAACCAGCAACCATAAGATTGTCGAGCGCACTCATGCGAGGGAATGCGCGTGTAAGTTGGAACGTGCGCAGCACGCCAAGTCGCGCTAGCGCTTCGGGCCGCAGACCGGAAATGGGTTTATCATCGAGAAAGACCCGGCCCGAATCGCAAGCAAGATGTCCGGAAAGAACGTTAATCAGTGTCGTCTTGCCGGATCCGTTCGGCCCGATCAGACCGACAAGCTCGCCGGCTGCAATGGAAAAACTCGCACGGTCCAGTGCCTTGAGTCCGCCAAAAGATTTACTAATGCCATCAATTACAAGACAAGGCATCTGTCACTCCGGAATAGCCTGAACAACGGACGGCGGTGACCGCCTCGCGCCAAATGCAGCCCGCAAAAGACCCCACAGACCCTCACGAAAGAAACGACCAAAAATGATGACGAGAAACGCAAAGACGACGAGCTGGTAGCCACCGAAATCGCGTAGGAATTCGGAGGTCACATAGACGAGGAAAGCGCCTCCGATTGGCCCTACTAATGTTCCCAACCCGCCAATTACGACCATGCTGATAATGATTCCACTCTGGGACAGAAGGCCGAGTTCAGGGCTGACAAATTGTGCGAAATGCCCATAAAGAGCGCCAGCAAGCCCACTGATCGCAGCACTCAATGTAAACGCGTAGGTCTTCCACCAGACGATTCTTACACCCCGGCTCGCGGCGGCGATCTCATCGTCGCGGATTGCGCGTAGATAAAGTCCGCCACGGGAACGGAGCAAGAAATAAAGTCCGACTTGGATCCCGACCAGAACTGCGAGCATCATGTAATAATAGGCAAGGCGGCCCTGGAATATTCCGGGAACGTTCAGACCCAAATCGCCACGCGTGATGTCGATAGAGTTGCTGATGACGAGCCGCATGATCTCGGCGAACGAAAGCGTCGTGAGCGCGAGATAGGGTCCGCGCAATCGCATAACGATGCGACCGAGAGAAAGGCCGATCACGCCAGTCACAATGATTGCCGCCGGAATGCCGACGATGGCGGTCGCCTGGTAATAATATGATAAAAGCCCGGTGACATATGCCCCGATCATTCCGAAGGTCGCAGGTGCAAGAGAAAATTGACCCGTATACCCGGCAAGCAAATTCCAAGCTGCGGCTAGCATTGCGAAATACATCGAGACGATGATAACGCCCTGCCAATAGGCGTTGGTCACCATCATGGGCAAAACGGCAATGGAAGCCAGAATGCCAAGCGAAACAAAAAACTCGCCGCGTTGCCGCACAGAAGTGCTTGAATTGTTCGCGACCATTACACTTCACGCGCTTTTTCGCCAAACAAACCTTGTGGTCTGAACAGCAGGAAGAGAATCAGAATGAAAAGACCGAACGTATCGCGATACTGATAGGAGATGTACACTCCGCCGAAACTTTCCAGCACACCCAGAATGATGCTCGCAATAATGCTGCCCGGTACTGAGCCCATGCCGCCGAGCACCACGATCACGTAGGATTTGATAGCGGGAAAAACGCCAACATCAGGCGTAGGATTGAAAATATTGGCGAGGAGCGCGCCCGAAACGGCAGCCAGTCCGCCCGCCAGTGCAAAGACAATGGCGCTTGCCTTCGCCGTATCGATGCCAGCGAGTGATGCGCCCAACCGATTTTGTGCGACGGCCTGAATTTGTCGCCCCCAAAACGAAAAGCGGATTACGAGTGCAACAACGACAATTATACCGACCGCGACTACTGCGGCGATCAATCGATGCCCGCTGATCAAAATCGGCCCGAGCGCGATGCGGGATATGTCGACAAGCGCTGGCCCTTTGAAGGCATAAGGGCCAACAATTTTATCGACGAGATTAATTAGGAATAGCGAAAGTCCGAATGTAACGATAACGGCATACTCGTCCCGCATGAGTCCCCATGACGTGTAACCGCTGTAGAGAGGCCGCATCAGCAATCGCTCGACAATAAGACCGACAACCAACCCTACGAAAAAAGCAAAAGGCAAGGAAAGCCAAGGGGAAATACCGAGCATAAGCGCGGTCAGTGTGTAGGCGTAGGCGCCTACCATGTAGAATTCGCCGTGCGCGAAATTCACTACTTTCAAAATGCCAAAAATCAATGACAGACCAATCGCCATCAGCGCGTAAAAAACGCCAATGACGAGGCCATTGATCAGGAGGTCGAGTGTGAGCATGAAATGATAGAATTTAAAGGAGAAGGGGAGATGCGTTGCCGCATCCCCCGCTTCGATTCATTTCGCTTAACGCCTTACTTCGTTTTCTCGAGGCGCGAAGTGTCAAGTGGCTTGCCCGGATCCTGGACGAGTTTCGTATCGCCGATCACTTGCTTTACCGCGGTGATCTGGAAAGTCACATAAGGGATATCGATCCACTGGTGATATTTGTACCCCGACTTTTCCGTAGAAAATGAGACTTCCCCGCGCGTGCCGGTCCACTTAAGTCCCTCCAGCGCCTTGATCATAGCGTCCGGCTCGGTGGATCCGGCTGCTTTGATAGCTTCGGCAACAATAAACAAACTGTCAGCCGCTTGAAACAGCAAGCGGTTCGGTTGGAATGTGGTCTTTGCAGTATATTCGGTGGCGACCTTCTTGCCGAGGTCAGGCATTGCCATTTTCGGATGGTAGAGACCAAACACAAGCATATTTTTGGCGGCGTCGCTAACGTTCTGCCAGAAGTCTGGATAGTCCGCGATTCCGGAAGCGTCATACAGCCAGGTCTTCGCTGTGGGTGCGATGCCCTGCTCATTCAACTGGTTGAGCAAAATGTAAGCGGCGGGCGGCAGGAGAATTTCGACCACCACATCCGGAGGATCTACCTTGAGCGGAAGCAGCGCCGGAAGATAATCCTTGCCCGCACGATCGAGCGTTTCATATTTGTACGCGATCCCCGGTGCTAGTTCGGCGATCTGTGCGCCGAGAAGTTTTGCAAGCCCAACGCCATAATCGGTATTTTCGCAAAAGGCCACAACGCGTTTGGCACCGATCGCTTTGATTGTATTTGCCATCGCAATCGCAACGCGGCTGTTGTAATTTCCAGGATTAAAAACTTCCACGTAGCCCTTTTCTCGGATCACGTCGGACCAACCGTTCGTATTGACGTACGGAATATGGTAGCGATGGGCGACTTCCATGGCGGCAAGCGTGCCGGAGCTCTGGTGTTCGCCGACTACGGCCACAACTTGATCGCGAGTAATTAGTTTTTCGACAGCAGCGCGCGCCTTCTCAGGAACGCCCTGTGTATCTTCAACAATCAGTTCAATTTTGCGGCCTAAAATGCCGCCTGCATCGTTGATGATTTTAGCCGCGACCTCAACGCCGTCTTTCACCTGGGTGCCTTGCGAGACGGAACCGGGGGGCGATTGGGCAACGGTAACACCGACCTTGATCGGATCAGCCGCATACGTAGCGTTCACGAAAACAAACATTCCTGCGGCGATCACCAGCAGTCCTGCACGACGAGAATACATGAGCGTCTCTCCTCCCGAGTGGCGTTCTATTGGCGGTTCCGGCACCGGCCCGCATCCAAACGTTACCGGAGCAGGTATTCCTGGTCGAGAGCAAATCCACCTTGCACCGCAAACGAAATTTTCGAGTTCTTTCCAATTTATCAGGCAGAATTCATCGCTTTTCACTATGGCGCTCAGCAAGCTTTCTATCGTAATTTAGTACTGCTTCTAACAGTACATGCGCCCCCGCAGCGCATTGCTCTTTCGAAGTGAATTCGACTTCGTTATGGCTGATGCCATCACGGCAGGGAACAAAAATCATTGCGGCCGGTGCCACACGCGAAACATACGCTGCATCGTGACCTGCACCGGATACGATATCACGTGAGGATAGTCCTAAGATTTTCGTGCCTTCCCGCACGCACGCAATACATTGCGCGTCGAAGTGAACGGGTGGTTGATCTAGGATTTTCAAAATTGCAACTTGCAGCCCCTCAAGCCGACATATGTCATCGACAGATGATCGAAATTCGTCGTCCAAGACTTCCAGAATATTTGCATCGGGATGGCGGAGATCGACCGTAAAAAAGACCTCGCCCGGCACAACGTTGGGAGAATTAGGTTTCACTTGCAGGAAGCCGACGGTTCCGACTGCAAGCGGAGCGTGTCTATGCGCGATCTGTTCAACTTGTTCGACAACGCGAGAAGCCGCAAGCAAAGCGTTCTTGCGCCGATTCATCGGCGTCGTGCCCGAATGTGCATCGCGGCCAGTGATCGTGACCTCGAACCAGCGGATGCCTTGCACTCCGATGACCACACCAATGTCCTTGTCTTCTGCCTCGAGCAGGGGTCCCTGTTCGATATGCAGTTCGAAAAACGCAGAGAGCGGATGCACGCCGCACTTTTCAGACCCGCGGTATCCGATGTCACGTAGTGCTTGGGCAAACGTAATGCCTGCGTTATCCGTACGGGATGACGCCCAGTCATGATCGAACGCGCCAGCGAATACGCCCGATGAAACCATTGCCGGCGCAAAGCGTGCTCCTTCTTCATTTGTCCAGTTGATCACTTCGATTGGCGCGAAAGTCTCGTAACCAGCCTCGTGAAGCGTCTGAAGGGCTTCAAGCGCGGCGAGCACGCCAAGCGCTCCATCGAATTTTCCACCGGTGGGTTGTGTATCGAGATGACTGCCCATCGCGATCGGCGGAATATTATTTCTTTGTCCTGCTCTTCGCGCAAACATTGCCCCCATATCGTCGACCGTGACGACGCAACCTAGTTCTTGGACGCGCGCTTTAAACCAGTCGCGCACCCGACGGTCCAGATCAGTTAAGGTGAGGCGGCAAATGCCACCCTTTGGTGTTCCGCCGATGGCGGCTGTTTCCATGAGATTGCCCCAAAGCCTCTCAGGATCGATCCGCAGATTTTTCTTCACGATGGACTTGCCGCGATGCGTGTTGCGGAGCCGATCAACATTTCATCCATGCCTTGTGCCCCAATTAATGAAATTCCCATTGGACAACCATCGAGCTTTGCGAGCGGAAGAGTAATCTGTGGGAGTCTCGCGAGACCCGAAATACACAACAAACTCATCGCACGACCGCGAAATTCTTCAAGTTCGGCAACAGGGGTATCGAATAGCGGCGCAATACCTGGAACCGTGGGAAGCACAAGTATGACTCGATCAGCGAGCAGCGATTGCATTCTTTTCGTAATATCTTCACGCAGCAATGTTGCTTTTTGGACCTCTTTAGGATCGATTTTTGCTGTCAGTTCTAATCTTTCTTTGATTCCCGGCCCGAACTTCGGATGAGTCCGCGTGATCCATTCTCCGTGTTCTTGCCAGATCTCGGCGAATTGAATTACGCGGAATATTTCATACCAATTCCGAAGACCTTCCTTTGATACAGCGACAGATTGAGGAGCACCGAGAACTTTTGTGATCCGCGCTAAAGCTGGCTGTAAAGCTTGTTTTGCCGCCGGTTCGAGAAGGGCGAATGCGTCTTCTGCGACCAGTATCTGCGCGGGATTTGAAAAATCGGAGTCGATTCGTAACACCTTGGCCACGGCTGCGAATGTTTCCGTGTCGCGCGCGAACCATCCTACGGTGTCGTAACTTCGGGCAAGTGCTCGAACTCCCTCGAGAGAAATCAGTCCGTGTGTGGGCCGAATCCCATAGAGGCCACAATAACTCGCTGGAAGGCGTACCGATCCGCCGGTATCGCTACCAAGCGCAAAATCGCAGAGTTTCCCAGCGACGGCAGATGCGGATCCGCTGGAAGATCCACCACTTACTCTTCCAGGTGCATTGACGTTGATCGGCTTGCCGTAGTGCACATTGATCCCGTTGATGCTAAACGCCATTTCTTCAGTGTGAGTTTTGCCCACGATGCTTGCGCCTGCTTCCAAGAGAAGCTTTACGATTGGCGCCGTTTTATCGGCAACAGGATGGGTTGCGAGCCAGTCGGGATTTCCGAACCCCGTCTTAACGCCGGCTATGTCATAAATGTCTTTCACTCCGAAAGTGAGACCTGCAAGTGGACCGTTTTTGGTGCCGGCTACTTCCACATGTGTATGGCGACAAAAGGCGTTTAGGGAATCTTTTTCGAGAATGGATGCCATGGCTTGATCCTTGAGGAAACCACAAAAAGCCAACTCACATCGACATCAAATCTTGCATGAATCACTATTCTCGCATTTTATTACGCTTATACACGCCGATGATAGGCCCAAGAGGCCAGAGCTCATCGGAGCGTTTCAACGAAGGCGCGAATATGCTCGAAATGCTTCCATCGAGATAGAGGGCATTCGAGCAGCGCAACCAATCCCGAAAGAATTTCGCGAATTCGGTGAAAGAAACGGGATCATTGGAAATTACAAAAACAATTGTTCTACTGTCTATAATTCCTACACCATTTCGAATTTTTTTCGACGTGCTACCAACCGAGAATTTAGGATGAATTCGGCCGTCAATCACGAGCATCGGTCCGGACTGAGTGGCAATATCCACATACGGGTGTTCGCGTAAGAAGTGGCCGGTTTCAAGAATGCCAGCCTTATCTCCGTTCACATAAAATATTCCATTCGGCTTTAGATAAAAATTTCCCACTCCTCGCGCGGCTTCCACTTTCGATTGCTGCTGGCCATTTTCAATATAAAGACCGACAGGAGAGCGATCGGGACGATACATTCCGGCATTAGTGGCAAATACCAGCGCTTCATCTTTTGACGCTGCATAGCGCGGAATATTTCGAAGGGAGCCATATGGCTGTCCATCCAGCTGTTTCCAGAAGAGTTTTAGCGTGTAACGCCGAAGATCAAATTCACAGACAGCGAATCCTTTCGCTTGATATGAGTTTAAGCGGCATGGAGCATTGTTTCCGAAAGCTAAGGCGCCAGTTAAAGTTAGAAGGAAAGCGCATAAATACAGAAGGGAAATTTGGGTTTCCTGCATAAACGGCTATCCCCCAAACGACGTGCTTGGTCGGTAGGACGTGCACCAAATCCCACCAAAGATGAGCGCAAAGCCGTAAATGTGATAGGCCATCAATTTCTCGCCGAAGAAGAAGCTAACAAGAACCGCACTGTATAGCGGTATAAGATGCAGAAAAGGCCCGCTCGATTTGCGCCTGGAATTGCGAAATAGGCCGCAAATTTAAGGTGATCAAGGAATTGCATTTGGCAGCGGGATCGATAAAAACTCGGCATAATCTAGTTTCTGGACCATAGTGGAGATAAGTCATGTTGAAGCGCGCTTTCGTCATTGCTCTATTTGTCGGAATGCTTCCGAGCGCGCCGGCTTTTTCGGTCACGAAGCAGGAAAAGCTAAAGACCTGCGAATTTGGTGCCGAAGATCAGAAGCTCTCGGGTGCCGCCCGTAAGGCATTTATTACGAAATGCATGGCGAATGAGGACGCGACAGTCAGAAAAACTTCAAAGCAAAAAAGTCCGAACTGATTTTTACAGCGCAGTGCGGCGGCTGCGTGCGAACGAGAAAAGTTCCGACGCAAAAGCTCAACCTTTATAAGTGGGCTGGCGCGGATGAATCACATCCTTGAAATCGGGAATTTCCTTCCATGCGGGTTCCGGGAAATCGCGGCCTGCGACGGGTACATACATCGATTCTTCCGCGAGCTGCATTGAAGGAATGTAACGCGGGCAATTTGGAAAAATAGCCTTCGCTGTAATGTGAATGATCATCTGCGCACCCACGCAGCAGCCCAAAAGCGGATCATTTCGCCGCTCGATCGCAGTGCCATTCACGCGCAGACGACGGGGTTTTTCGAAATCGATAAATAGAAGACCGATATTTGGATTCACAGCAATATTACCGAGGCTTTTGAACATTCCGTTACCATCGAAGTCGGGAAATACTAGTTCCGATGGACCTACGACGCGCACAAATCCTTGTGCGCCGCCTTTGAAGGAAGAGTCCGGACGACCTTCCGCATCAGCGGTGGCAAGGAAAAAAAAGCGTACGCTCTCAATGAAGATCTTGTCATTTTCCGTGAACGCGGTTCGTGTAAGTTTTTCTTCCAGGCGGTCAGCAATCTTTCGGCTTTTATATTCATCCTGTAGTTGCCGATTGCCATCATGATAGAGGATTGATGTAGTAGCCATGGGTGCCCTCGCGACTAACTAATTCAATTTCGATCAATTCCTTTACTCATTTATCTCTCAGAATAGAGCCTAAATTTGTTATTGTTCAATTATTCGGTTAGGCCAAATTACGGGAAGAGCATGATGCAAAAAAAGAATAACGCAATAGGACGGTTGCCCAGTTTCGCGAGCATCGCTTTTCTAGATTATGTTGTTCTTTGTATGGCGCTTGCACAAGAAATGGTGCGTATATATGCGGCGCTATCGATGATATTGAGAGACGGAATAAGAAAGTTATCGACCGTAACGGCATCAAGCTCAATATTAAACTGGACAACGATCTCGTGGTTACGGTGAAGACATTAAAGTGCGCGACCAGTCTTGCCGCACCAATAATTTCTGCGATCAGATAATCAGAAAAGTGCGAAGCAGATATAGAATTGAAATGATAATGGCTATGACTTGCATGATCAGTTTAATTTTACGATCAAGTTGCAATATATTCACGAGATAGAGCACGAGAGCGGTAAAGAGCACCGCCATGAAAAGCGTGATTAGTACTGACATGCGTGCGTTCCTTCATTTTCAGTAAGCATCGCGATTTTCTAGTCCTGCGGTCAAATCGATGGACTGGAGCAAAAGAAAGACTGGTCGATCCTACGGGTTTCCTAAACGGAAAGGCGCTGAATAGGAGATCCGGAAGCTGGCAATGAAAGTAAAGAACTAGAAACGTTATTCGGAACAGAAGACTATCAAGGCGTTCTACGAAACGAATTATCAAATATAGAAGATCTCTCTACACTCCACCCCAAGGCAGCTAACACATTGCTCTTCTTGAGGAATACTGGGACAGCCATATACCCTGCGACTTTTTCACTCACATATATACGGTGGCTATTTTCCTATCTTGTAATTCCTAAATTTCTAGTGCCGAATTATCGAAGAAGAGCTCAGACCTGGTGCCTGCCGGCGCTGCGGCCGAGCGTCTTTGGATGCGCCATCAAGGAGGTCGCAAGATGCATATCCGTTTTGTCGTTACAGCTTGCTCGGCGGCGGTAATCGGGCTCACTATTTCATTCTCCATGCCCGCTTCTGCGCAGGATGCTAAGGCCTGTGGTAAGCAGTGGAGTGCAATGACGAAAGATCAGAAGAAAGATCTGAAGAAAAAGGACTTTATCGCGGGTTGTGTCGCGAAAGCTGCGCCCGCAGATACCTCAAAAGAAACCAAAAAGAAGGAAACCAAAAAAGAAACCACAACTTCCGCGCCCGTTACGACGGGAACTCCAACAGGAAAACCTGGTCGTCAAGCCATGATTGAGCGTGAGCGTGCTTGCGGCAAGGAATGGCGCGAAAACAAAGCCGCCGGCAAGATCCCTGCGGGTCAAAAGTGGCCACAATACTGGAGTGAGTGCAACAAACGTATGAAGGCTCAAGGCATGTAAATTTCGCTTACGCGGCGGCGTGACTGTTTCATACCGTCGCCAGCAAAATATCAGAGTCATATTTTTCGTAAACGAAAGTTGACGACGAGGTCGGAATGCGGCGAAGTAATTCGCCGCATTTTTTATTTTTTAGCAAGCTGCCCAGTAGGGCTCGCTTGATCGACAGCGTCAGGCAGATATTTGGTCAGCAAAACCAAGGCCTGATCGACCGGAACACCCAATGAGCGTGCAATCTCTTGCAATTGCTTGTCGTTGATGGCCGCCCGCAATTGCTCCTTGGTCACCGGGATATTCTTGCTGTTGGAAAGCCACGACGCGACCTGTTTGTTGAGACCAGCTTCTTGCAGCTTATTCAGAATTCCCTGCAAATCACCGATATTATTTTTGGCCAATACCTGTGCAAGAATGGAAGGGGCCTGTTTTTCGAGTTCGCCGGCAACGCCCTTCACAAGGCTAGCCCAATCGATTGTCATGTATCTCTCCTTATCCAAATTCAGATGAAGTTTAGTCGAGGAGCATTACGAAAAAAAACAAAGGCGAGCCTTCCGCTTCAGCTAAGATTCTCAACGAGAGGTCTGGCGCTCAATAATATCCGGGGGTTGCCCCACCATCAACAGCAATTGCTGTACCCTGAATTTGGTCCCCTCGCTTTGAGCAAAGGAAAAGCACCAGTTCGGCGATGTCTTCTGGTTTAGCAATCCGACGAATGCCTTGTTTCTCAATTACTCGCTTGATGGCTTCTTCCGGAGTTGTGTTTGAGGCCTTTGCGCGCCGTTTGGCTTGTTCAAAAAAACGCTCAGTTTCCGTAAGACCTGGATGAACGGCATTTACATTCACACCATCGCGCTTCCCGAGATCAGAAAGACCTTTGGAAAAATTTGCCAGAGCTGCATTGACTGATCCGCCAATCGTGAAGTTCTGGTCCGGCGTGCGGGCGGCTCCACCAATAATATTCACGATTTTCCCTTGGGACGCTTTCAGCATTGGCCAGAATAGACGGCAGAGTCGGACAGCCGCGAAAAATTTGAGTGCAAAACCGTCGTGCCATTCCTCGTCATATAGCTCGAGAAAATTCCCGGCCTTGGTTGCGCCCGCGCAATTTACGAGAATATCAAAGCGGCCAAAACGAGAAGTCACGAGTTCGAATAGTGCCTCGCAGCTCTCAAGCTGACGCAGATCACCTGCACATGTAATCGTCGCGGGACCGCCGGCCTTGTTTATAATTTCGGCGGCATTCGCAAGATTTTGAGGATTCGAAGCCGCAATCACAGTCTGCGCACCTTCGCGTGCAAAAGCTGCGGCTACGCCTCGGCCAATACCACGGCTTCCGCCGGTCACCACGACAATTTTGTGTAAAAATTCGCGGTCCATCTTTACTACTCGACCGGGAAGGCGGCTTCAATGTCTTGCGATGCTACGGACTTCGTTGAGAATGAAGTTGCCGAGACGTTTTCCTCGGTTGCGGAGAATTTGCAAGGGATTCTCGTCGACAAAATAAGTCAAAAGAATTGAGTCTCGGGTGTCAACTTCGGGTCCAACGATATCGACCGAATGGTAGGTATCTTTGTCGACTGCGAAGGCATAGCCAGTGTTTGGCAAAAACGACATCTGAGACGTCTTGTTATAAGTCTTATCCGCATTACGCGAATGGAAAATCGTGCCGACATGGCTGATAGAATTGTCGCGTGGCAGATAAAGTTGAATTGTCATGCCCTTCCAGTGAGTATCAGGATGAATACCGATGCGATAGCCTGGGATGTCACGTGTCAAAATCGGAATCGGGTACAATCCAATCTTCTTGTATTTCGGCCCGTAACGGCGCTCGAGGCCGGGCGCGAGCCTGCGCATGAAAGCGTCACGCACTTTGGTTGAGCACAGGGCCTTGCCTACGATATTCCAGACTTTCCGCTTTTTGGTAGGCAAATGACGAATATATTCGGGGAACAAGTCGATCTTCACGCGCGTGCCGCCTCCATTCGTTAATCGAGTTGTCTTGGTGCGGCCTGACATCGCACGATATTCGTGCGCGACCGGCATTTCTTCTAACATCTTCGCGTATACGTCCTCTGGAAAGATGTTCTTCAACTGCAAATGGAAGAAAGGATTGCGGCTTTCAGCTGCGGTATCGACGGCACCCGCCACGTGATCGATAATCCGGTTGAGATCGCGCTTATCCATGAGATTGTGCCCGTGAATTGTGTCTGGAGGATTTAATTTGCTTCACCCTTTTTCGAGGAAACAAGTAGTCGAGCTTTTTCCGCAGTGCAAGACATAAGGAGAAAGGTGAGTTACGAGGGTGCGCTGCAAACTGAATTGATTACAGCCGGCGTTGCGCGGTCAAATATCGCTGCTAGACTTAGACTAACTAGAGGAAACCCAAAAACACTGCATGACCGTTGAGCGCTCGTTTTGCGCTCCGGATCGGGCAGGAAAGGATGCCATGGCGGACGAACGCGCGGCGAGCGCGTCTGGACCGCGCGGCCCATCGCCGATGCATAAACGGCGTCAGCGGTGGTCTCGCTTTGGTCGGCACGCGGGCAAAGGGCGGCGTACAGAAATGGGGCACAGCGGCCCATTTTACGCCGCCTTGGACCTTGGCACAAATAATTGCCGCTTGCTTGTAGCTCGTCCGACTTTTGATTCTTTCCATGTCGTGGATGCATTTTCGCGGATTATCCGTCTCGGTGAAGGGTTAGGCCGGACTGGCCGTCTAGCCGAAAGTGCGATCGATCGAGCTATCGAGGCCCTGAAAATATGCGCGCACAAGCTTGCGCGTCGCGAAAACGTACGCATACGCTTGATTGCGACGGAGGCCACAAGAGTAGCTGCGAATGGTCCAGAATTTCTTTCACGCGTGAAACAGGAAACTGGACTCTCGCTCGAAATCATCGACCGCGAAACCGAAGCGCGACTTGCCGCCTACGGCTGTGCACCACTCCTCGATCCAACTGCCGATGGTGCCATTCTTTTCGACATCGGTGGAGGTTCGTCGGAGCTTGCGCTCCTTGGCCGTTCGAACATTGTTGATCAGGGGCCGCCAGTTGCGCCTCTCCGGGGTTGGACATCACTACCTATGGGCGTCGTATCGCTAGCGGAGCGCCATGGAGGTGAAGCCGTATCGAGGGAAACTTTTGAATCAATGGTGGAAGAGGCAGTTCCGCTCGTAACCAAATTCGCACGGCAGGTTCCTGCAGAGCAAGCAAAAAATATCCATCTGCTCGGAACCTCCGGCACGGTCACCACGATTGCAGGCATGCATCTCCAATTGCCGCGCTATGACCGTAAACAAGTGGACGGCGTATGGTTGTGTGCGAAAGATGTATCGATGGTCGTCGATCGTTTGGTTGCTACGAGCTACGCGGAACGTGTCGCGCATCCTTGCATCGGAGCTGAACGCGCCGATTTGGTGCTCGCGGGTTGTGCTATTTTTGAGGCTATCCGTCGCGTATTCCCCTGCGAACGTCTGCGGGTAGCGGATCGCGGTCTGCGGGAAGGAATGTTGGTGGAACTGATGCGTGCTGATGGTGTATGGGCTAAGTATGAAGGACAGCGGTCGAACGAAGCAAAAGCTTAAACCTAAACGCAATCTCACGTTATCATCGCGTCAGTGGCTCGAGCGGCAGCTCAACGATCCCTATGTGAAGCGCGCCAAAAGCGAAGGTTATCGGTCACGCGCCGCGTATAAACTCGCGGAGATTGACGACAAGGCGCGTTTTTTAAAACGAGGGTCGCGTGTAGTCGATCTGGGTGCCGCACCCGGCGGCTGGAGCCAGATTGCAGCTGAACGAACGGGCGCTGACGATGGAAAGGGGCGAGTCATCGCTATCGATCTCATGAATATCGAGACGATCAAAGGCGTAGATTTCCTGCAGTTCGATTTCCTCGACGAAAAAGCACTTCAGATGCTCAAAACTATGCTCCAGGGTCCCGCCGATGTGGTGCTGTCCGACATGGCAGGCAACACTACTGGGCACCGTCAAACTGATCACATCAAAATAGTCGCTCTTGTCGAAGCGGCCGCTGAATTTGCACGGCAGGTGCTTGCGCCCGGTGGCACTTTCCTTGCGAAGGTTATTCAGGGTGGGACCGAACATTCGCTTCTCGTCGATCTGAAACGCAATTTTTCCAGCGTAAAACATATCAAGCCGCCCGCGAGCCGTTCTGACTCTGCAGAGCTCTATGTGCTTGCTACCGGTTTCCGCGGTCGAAATTATCCATCCTCTTCTGGTTGAAGTGCTTCAGCAGGCGGTTTCGCGGTAAGCGATGCACCGGCGTCAATTGGAAGTGGAAGCAGAAAAAAAATTGAACCAGCAGAAATAGTGCCTACAATCAGAAACGCGTACATAAAGTCACTAGCCAAGATCAGATCGTCGCCGCGGAGGAATCGAACACCTTCCAGCATCAATGCAGCAATCGCAACGCCTGCAGTGATGGAAAGCTGCTGGGCGACGCTGGTAAAACTTGTTGCTTGACTCATCTGACTTCCACCAAGATCGGCGAAGGCCAGAGAGTTTAGACTCGTGAATTGCAGAGCGCGGAAAAATCCGCCGATGACAAGTACTGAGAGGATTATGGCATAAGACGTCTCCGGTTTGAACATCGCGCATGCCACAATAAATCCAGAAGCAATAAATGTATTGACGAGAACCACTTGCTTGATACCGAAACGACGTAAAATTTTCGCCGCGCTTGCACGCATGACCATAGCGCCGACTGCTCCTCCGAATGTAAGTAGGCCAGATTGCAGTGGCGTCATGCCAAATCCGATTTGAAAGAGAAGCGGCAACAAAAACGGCATAGCACCAATTCCAATACGGAAGACCGATCCGCCAATAACACTTGCTTTGAATGTTGGAACCGAAAGAAGTTTCAGGTTGAGCAATGGCGCAGTCGCCTCGCGGGCATGGAGAACGTATAAAAAAATAGCCACCGCACCGACTGCAAGCATTGAAATCGAAAGGGAGGTAGGCATTAGATTCTGCCCAATCGTGGTCAAACCAAATGCGAGTCCAGCCAGTCCTGTGCCTGAAAGCACGAAGCCTTTTAGATCGAGCGCTGGTGCGTTGTATTCGCGCACATTCTCAATAAATTTGAGCGCGAACAATATGCCGATCATACCGATCGGGATGTTAATCCAGAAAATCCAGCGCCAGGAAAAGTAGGTGGTGATGAAACCGCCGAGTGGCGGGCCGATCAATGGGCCGATCAAGGCGGGTACGACGAGCCATGCCAGCGCTGAGACAAGTTCGTGCTTTGGCACAAGGCGGAGAATTACAAGCCGTCCGACGGGTGTCATCATCGCGCCGCCGATGCCTTGGATAATACGGTAGAGTACCAAGTCGAGGATTGAATAGGCAAAACCGCAGAGCGCGGAGCCTAGCGTGAAGACAACGATCGCCCAACAAAAGACGGTACGCGCGCCGAAACGATCCGCCATCCATCCGGAAATCGGAATGAATACTGCAAGTGTTAGCAGATAGGACGTGAGAGCGAGTTTTAGCGAAATCGGATCGCGGCCCATGTCGATTGCAATTGCAGGCAAAGCGGTTGCGATGACCGTAGAGTCAAGATTCTCCATAAACAGGCCGCAGGCGACGATCAGCGGAATAACGATTTGGCTGGGCATAGAGGGGGCGACTCGGCCTTTTCTATTAATATTGGATTGATCCCTTAGGTTCGGTCCTTTGTCCGTACCGAATTCGTGACCTTGAACGTCAAGAAAATCGCCCCACATTGACTGCGAAAAAGGAAGAGACTGTCCGATGATCTATCTGCTCGCGATCTTCCTGCCGCCGCTCGGATTACTCGTGAATGCGCAGGTGTTTTCAGCGATTTTCAACGTTGTGCTGATTATACCCTGCTTTATTTTAGGACTCATTTTCCACCCACTCTTGCTGGTGCCATCAGCGCATGCAGTAATCGCGATTTACATGGAGCGTGAGAATCGCAAACATCGCGAGATCGTTGAGGCCATTAAAAAACACGGCGCCCCACCCGAGTGGAATAAGTAATTGTTTCTTAGGCCACCTTGCTGAAATCAGGTGGACGGCGTTCAGCAAAGGCACGAAACGCTTCAGCCGCCTCGGGGCTTTTCAATCGAGCCTGAAATTCTTCACCTTCGAGCTGCATGACGGCTTTGATCGCCTCCACATCGCGCATGAGTTTCTTCATAGCGCGCAATGCCTCCGAAGGTTTTGTTGCGAGCGCCTTTGCGGCTTCCAGTGCCCGTTTTTGAACGTCAGCAACCGGAACGGCTGCGTTTGCGATTCCAATCTGTGCTGCTGTCCTGCCATTGATCGGTTGACCGAGCGCGAACATGGCATACGCCCGAGCATACCCGATGCGAGCGGGGAGCAACCAGCTAGAAGCGGCCTCCGGCACAAGCGCGAGATTGACGAAAGGCGTGGTCAACTGAGCGGCTTCCGAAATGAAAACCATATCGCAATGAAGCAGCATCGTGGTACCGACTCCGACGGCGTTACCCTGTACAGCCGCAATGAGAGGTTTTGTAAGATGGGCGAGGGCGTGGAGGAAAGGACTCGCCCCAATGTTACGGGCAGGTACAGCGCCAGTCGCGACGGCAACGAAGTCCCCGATGTCGTTGCCCGCCGTAAACATGTCGCCGTCGGCCTGCAGCAAGATAACCCGGACATTGGGATCGTTCTCTGCGCGGTTGAGCTCCCGCACAACGACCTCGTACATGGCATTTGTGAGTGCGTTTTTCTTTTCAGGTCGCGCGAAAGTAAGGGTGAGAATACCAGCATCCTGCGCGACGCGGACATGATCGGTCATGGCGAGATCCTCCTGTTTCATTTTAGCATTTTTTCAGGGCATAACGATGAGTTTTTTCAAACCTTCGGTTGCCGTAACGTCATCGGGATGAGCTTGTCTCGCTCTGTAGAAATCTTCGATTATTTTTTCGCACATTCTCCCTAATCGAATTTAGCCATTAGCGTGAGCAACACCGCACTGCGAGGGTAGGATCCGATGGCCCTATCCAGACCGGCGAACCCTCTTTTCATCAACTAAATCTACCTGGCGCTGGTTGCCGGGTGCCCATGTGGGCACCAACCGGATCAAATCGCTGTAGTCGGCGAACGATTGATTGCATCTTGCCTCGATTTTCGTGGATGCCGTCTAAAAAATTCCTATCGAATTGTCGAATTTACCGTCGAACACTCAATTTTCTCCAATTACGGATGGCATTCTCTGTTGAAATGGGCCCTCAAGATCAAAACGAATGCCGTGATAGGACTAATCCTCGAAGAGGTTCAGTGATGAGAGGCGTAAAGGCGGTCAGGTACAGCGATCCCGGACCAAGCAATCATAAGACGACGGCCAAAGCCGGGCGGAGCTCTCCAATTGGCAGGATCGTTTACTAAGCATGGCCTTTTGGGGCCAGAGAACTAGACAGCCCTTTGCAGACTTGACGGTGCATGCTAACCCCTCTCGCCAACCCGTTGCGGCGATTCCGTTTTGGCCGCTTTATCTAACTTCCGGCCAAAACCCGGACCTAGGAGTTGGCGATGCACCGTCTCATTGGCGGCCTCGCGCAAGAAGCGCTCACCTTTGATGATGTATTGCTGAAGCCTGGTCTATCAGATGTCATGCCATCTGATGCAGATATACGCACGCGGCTTACCCGTACCGTATACCTGAATCTTCCGATCCTGTCGGCCGCGATGGACACGGTCACCGAAGCGCGCCTTGCGATCGCCATGGCGCAAGCGGGCGGCATCGGCGTCATTCATCGCAACCTCAACCCCGAGCAACAGGCCGACCATGTCCGCCGGGTGAAGAAGTTCGAGTCCGGTATGGTGATCGATCCCCTCACGATACACGCCAATGCGACGCTCGCGGAAGCTCTGGATATAATGAATGCGAACGCGATTTCCGGTCTGCCGGTGGTTGAGAAAAAAAACGGCCGCGCTGGTAAACTTGTTGGAATTTTGACCAACCGTGATGTGCGGTTCGCTGCCAACCCAAAGCAACCGATCTCCGAACTTATGACCAAGGAGAAACTGGTGACGGTAAAAGAAGGAGTAACCGAGGAAGAAGCTAAGAAGCTCTTGCACCAAAACCGCATCGAGAAGCTGTTAGTTGTCGATAAGGATTATCGTTGCGTGGGGCTGATCACGGTCAAAGATATTGAGAAGGCAGTTGCTAATCCGAATGCCTGCAAGGACGAGCAGGGCCGTCTGCGCGTCGCCGCCGCAACCACCGTTGGAGATGACGGTTATGAACGCACCGAACGCCTGATCGATGCGGGCGTGGACGTGGTGGTGGTCGATACCGCGCACGGGCATTCGAAGCGCGTCCTCGATGCGGTTAATCGCATCAAACGGCATTCGAACAAGGTTCAGGTACTTGCTGGGAACGTTGCAACCCGTGACGGGACGAAGGCGCTGATCGATTCCGGTGCAGATGCCGTAAAAATCGGTATCGGCCCCGGCTCGATCTGTACGACCCGTGTTGTGGCGGGTGTTGGTGTTCCGCAGCTCACTGCAGTGATGGATGCGGTCGATGAAGCCAGCAAGTCGAATACGCCGGCAATCGCCGACGGCGGTATGAAATCTTCGGGCGATCTTGCGAAGGCCCTTGCTGCCGGGGCTGAGTGCGCGATGATCGGTGCGCTACTTGCCGGCACTGAGGAAAGCCCTGGTGACGTCTATCTTTATCAGGGCCGCTCGTACAAATCCTATCGCGGTATGGGGTCCGTCGGCGCGATGGCGCGCGGATCCGCGGACCGCTATTTCCAGCAAGATATCAAGGATTCATTGAAGCTCGTGCCGGAAGGCGTCGAAGGTCAGGTGCCGTTCAAGGGTCCCCTTGCTACTGTTCTACATCAGCTCACGGGGGGCATTCGCGCTGCGATGGGTTATGTAGGCGCTCGCACACTCAAGCAATTCCGCGAGAAAGCCGAATTTGTCCGTATCTCCGGCTCCGCGCTGCGCGAGAGCCATGTGCATGACGTTACAATTACGCGCGAGAGCCCAAATTATCCGCCGCGCGTTTGATTTTCATTTCCTTCCCTGCAAAGGAAGGATCCCATGAAGACGCAAAAGCCTCACATCGTAGTCGCGGGCGCTGGCAGTATTGGATGCTATGTTGGCGGAACGCTCGCGCGCGAAGGTCGTTCGATCACGCTGCTTGTTCGACCTTATCTGGAAAACATCATTCGCAAACATGGATTGAGAATTTCCGATATTGAAGGCCGCGATAGTACTTTTTCGTCCAGCGATATTGCGATAACCAGTGATCCAGCTGAGGCGCTTGCAAACGCGGACATCGTTCTGGTCACAGTAAAAAGCGGCGCTACTTCGGAGATAGGCCAACTGATTGCGAGCTATGCTCCATCCGACTGCGTCATTCTCAGTTTGCAAAATGGTGTCAATAACGGTGAGGTCTTACAAACGAAAATTGGAATGTCTCGCAAGGTGGTTGCCGGCATGGTTCCCTTTAATATTGTGCACGAAAAAAAAGAAGGCCCGGCACATTTTCATCGTTCGACGTCGGGCGTTATCGTGATTGGAACCGACGCTACGGAATTAAAAACGATACTCGATGTACCCGGTCTGAAGGTTGAGGAGAATTCTGATATCAAAGGTTTTTTGTGGGCAAAATTGTTGGTCAATCTTAATAATGCGCCAAACGCTTTGTCCGGAACTTCTATCTTTGAAGGAATAAATGATCGTGGTTGGCGAATAATTTTTGCACAACAGATAGAGGAAGCTCTTCGCGTTTACCGCGCAGCAGGAATTAAACCTACCAAGATTGCAGGAAGACCGGCGTGGCTTATTCCATGGCTTCTGCGTTTGCCGAATTTTGCTTTCACAAGAATCGCACCACAAATGGGCTCAGTCGACCCCCGGGCGCGCACGTCGATGTTGGAGGATTTGGAGCAAGGTAGGCCGACCGAAATCGATTACATGCACGGCACTATCGCATTACTCGCGCGTAAAACGGGTACATCAACACCGATGATCGACGAAATGATCCGATTGGTGAAAAAGGCAGAAGCGGCGGGAAAGGGCTCGCCGCGGTTAAAGGCCTTTAACGTGCATGTTGCAACCATTTGTGCCCCCAGTGAGAGATTGAGCGATAATATTTCGCGCTGACCGGAGCCTTGTCCCAACGAATTTATAGATGACACCCTGTTCAAGATCGACAATTTCTTTTCGGTGGGCCCGGGGTCGGCCGGTCGGTAGAGTGCTCGCTGTTCCTTCCGGAGTCGGTGTTCCTAGAGCAGTTTGTATCCGTTCGGTTTGCCATCACCCTCAAAAATGCTTTTGAGCCTTGGATGCAGGGATTTGGCGGGTGGTCAATCTAAGGTATTGTTATTATTCACCTTGCGCAGCCCAACCGGGAGCGGCTCCATGTCCATACTTGTTGTCTTATTACCTCTGTTTGTACACGTTACGCTGACTTTTGTTTTGCTGATTGGAATGTTTGTGTATCGTCGTTCTGCACTTATCAAAAAAGAAGTGCGTTTTAGCGAGATCGCGCTTCGTCAACCGAATTGGCCTACACGCGCCACGCAATTTGGAAACGCATATCTCAACCAGTTTGAGATGCCGCTCTTGTTTTATGTCCTTACGATCCTCATCTTATTTACGCGGCAAGGTGACTTTGTCTTCGTCTTGCTTTCTTGGGTCTATGTCATCTTACGCATCGTACAGGCCTGGATTCACGTTACCAGCAACCGCGTCAACTATCGCGGACTAGCTTTTGGGGCAAGCTCGCTCGTTCTCTTAATCATGTGGGTTCTATTCGCAGTTCATCTCTACGCTCTTTAGGGAATGACACCTTCGGCACGCGTCTCCGCTGCAATCGAAATACTCGCGGAGCTGGATGTCCGCATGCGTCCGGCGACCGACGCGCTGAAAGCGTGGGGGTTGTCGCATCGGTTTGCAGGCTCAGGCGATCGCGCCGCCATTGCCAGTCTGGTTTACGACGCGCTGCGACGAAAATCTTCGAGTACATGGCTTATGGGAGAGGCAACGCCACGCGCCGTTTTGCTTGGCTCATTGAAACTTGCGCGCGGTCTTGAAACAGTTGCTATCGAAAAGCTATTTGATGGATCTCGTTTTGCTCCGGATCCTCTTTCCAAAAATGAACACTCGCGGTTGATTGCAGAAACTCTCGATGACGCGCCAGCATACATTCGCGGTGATTATCCTCAGTGGCTTGATGCCGAATTAGCAAAAACATTTGGCGATGAACGCGCCAAGGAAGGGGCCGCTGCGGCAAGCCGGGCACCGCTCGATCTACGCACGAACTTACTAAGGACGACCCGGGAAAACTTGCTAAGCGAACTCTCCCATCTCAATGCCGTTGAGATGAGCTGGTCGTCGTTTGGCGTACGCATTCCGCTTGATCTACATGGCCGCCATCCGCCCGTGACTTCCGAACCATCATTTCAAAAAGGTTGGTTTGAAGTACAGGACGAGGGTTCGCAAATCGCTGCACAGCTGGCTGACGCCAAACCAGGCGATCAGGTTCTCGATCTCTGCGCAGGATCGGGTGGAAAAACATTGGCGCTAGCCGCCATCATGGAAAATCGCGGCCAGATATTCGCCTATGACGGCGATCTGCGCCGACTGGCACCAATTCATGATCGCATCAAACGTGCTGATGCGCATAATATTCAGGTGCGTTCTCCCAAGGGAAAAACCGATGTTTTGGCCGACCTTGCCGGTCGCATGGATATCGTGCTGCTCGATGCGCCTTGTACCGGCACTGGGGTGTGGCGCCGTCATCCCGATGCCAAGTGGCGCATCCGGCCTGGCGCTCTGGAAGTTCGAGTAAAAGAACAATCACAATTGCTAGACGAAGCTGTACGTTTCGTAAGACCTGGCGGTAGGGTCGTGTATATCACTTGCTCGATGCTGGATGTTGAAAACGGATCACAAATTCGAGAGTTGTTGGCTCGAACAAAAGGCTGGTCTTTAGTTGCCGTAACGGACGTTTGTAGCTCTCTCGGCGAGCGAGGACACGTGCTAAGGGCCGCCGCTCATATAACTAAAGAGGGCCTGTTATTGACCCCGAGGCGCACGAATACCGATGGATTTTTTATATCAGTCCTGCGCCAGGACCAACATGGCTAAGACCTCGAAAATCACCGGGCAACAATTCCGCGAAAACTGTAATCCGATTTTGGGACTTGTTTGTGATGCTGGGAAAATGGCGCGCGGCAACAAAGTTGCTCATGTTGAATACGGTCAAATGCACCGTTGAAAGCTCGGAAGCGCCACCAAGCAGGCCCGCATTTGATCGTTATCATTGCGAGGTTGTCGAACAATTGGGTATTGGGACAAACTTGCTACTGGTTTCGCCGAATGTGCCTGGAGTAGACTTCCGCGTTCGTAGGCACGCGCTTTGGCGCTGACAAAGGGCTTAAAGCGCCTAATTACATTTTTTCCCGTTTTACGGTTGTTAGAGTCGACAGCCTCGATCCGAGGTTTTAGAAGCGCGCATGGCCGTGCCACATAATAAGATTCTCATTGTCGATTTTGGCTCTCAAGTCACACAACTGATCGCCCGGCGTGTACGCGAAATCGGCGTTTATTCGGAGATCGTGCCCTATCAAAAAGTAGCCGAAGTCTTCGCGGCGATGAAGCCGAATGCTGTAATCCTTTCAGGCGGCCCCGCTTCCGTGCTCGACAGGGACGCGCCGCTTGCCCCGGAATCGATTTTCCATGCTGGGGTGCCAGTGCTCGGCATTTGCTATGGCGAACAGGCGATGGCGAAGCAACTCGGCGGCAAGGTTGAGGGAGGTCATCACCGCGAATTTGGCCGCGCCGAAGTGGAAATAATCGAAAGCAGCCCATTGTTCGAAGGCGTGTGGAAAAAAGGCTCCCGTTATTCCGTTTGGATGAGCCATGGTGACCGCGTAACTAAGTTGCCGGAAGGATTTAAGGTGCTCGGCACATCCGAAAATGCCCCGATAGCGATAATCGCCGATGAAAAGCGGCGCTTTTACGCGACGCAGTTTCATCTAGAAGTTGTGCACACGCCGCAGGGTACGGAACTCATTAGGAATTTTGTGCACCGGATTGCGGGCCTAAAGAGTGACTGGACGATGCGGACATTTCGCGAAGAGTCAATTGAGAAAATCCGCAAGCAAGTTGGTGAGCGTCGCGTTCTGTGCGGATTGTCGGGGGGCGTTGATTTTTCCGTAGCAGCCGTGTTGTTGCATGAAGCAATCGGTGACCAGTTAACCTGCGTATTTGTCGATCACGGATTGCTGAGGCTCGCGGAAGCAAAAAAAGTCATCGCAATATTTCGAAGTACGTACAACATTCCGCTCATTCACGTAGATGCAAGTGATCAATTCTTGAAAGCGTTGAAGGGTGTCACCGATCCCGAACAGAAGCGGAAAACGATAGGCAGATTGTTTGTCGATGTGTTCGAGGCGGAAGCAAAAAAGATCGGCAAGGTCGACTTTCTCGCGCAAGGCACACTTTATCCCGACGTCATCGAAAGCATCTCATTTTCCGGTGGTCCCTCGGTAACGATTAAATCACATCACAATGTTGGGGGTCTCCCGGAGCGAATGAATCTAAAGCTTATCGAGCCGCTCCGCGAATTGTTCAAAGACGAGGTTCGTGTGCTAGGCCGTGAGCTGGGTTTACCGGAAGCATTCGTCGGCCGTCACCCGTTTCCGGGACCTGGCCTTGCAATCCGTATCCCAGGAGAAGTCACGAAAGGAAAGGCGGATGTACTTCGCCTTGCCGATGAAATTTATCTTGAGGAAATTCATCGCGCGGGACTTTACGATCAGATCTGGCAGGCATTTGCGGTACTGCTACCCGTACGCACAGTTGGCGTTATGGGTGATGGTCGAACTTACGATGAGGTTGTCGGACTCAGGGCTGTGACCTCCACCGACGGAATGACGGCAGATTTTTTTCCATTCGATATGGCATTTCTCGGCCGGGTAGCAACGCGAATTATCAACGAGGTACGCGGCGTGAATCGAGTTGTCTACGATATAACCTCAAAGCCACCGGGTACGATCGAATGGGAATGAACGGAGTAGTGAATGTAGGGATGCCTTGATCCCGCCGTCCATTCCGGCCATACGCTTTACGCCATGAACATGCCAGTTCGCTCCCAAGTTTCTATCGCACATTCGCCACTTGCGGCCGAAGTGCTGCGTCGTCGTACTTTTGCAATTATTTCGCATCCGGACGCCGGCAAAACGACACTAACAGAGAAGCTTCTCCTTTTCGGAGGCGCGATCAATTTAGCCGGACAGGTGAAAGCCAAACGCGACCGCCGTTCGACGCGTTCCGATTGGATGGCGATCGAACGAGAACGCGGGATTTCCGTCGTCACTTCGGTGATGACATTCGAATATGACAAACACGTTTTCAATCTGCTAGATACGCCCGGTCACGAGGATTTTTCCGAAGACACTTATCGCACGCTTACAGCGGTCGATTCCGCCGTCATGGTGATCGATGCGGCAAAAGGCATAGAGGCACGTACGTGTAAGCTATTCGAAGTTTGCCGTCTTCGCGATATCCCAATCATTACTTTCATTAATAAAATGGACCGCGAAAGCCGCGATCCCTTTGAATTATTAGATGAAATCGAAAAAACGCTTGCGCTCGACATTGCGCCGATCACCTGGCCAATTGGTCGCGGTCGGGATTTCGTAGGAACTTACCATCTGCAATCGGACGCCGTTCGCCTGATGGAAGAAAATGGCAAGACGAACGAGCCGCATAAAATGAGCATCGAGGAGATCGCAAAAGCACGGCCCAATACTGAGCCGATTGCGCTGCGCGACGAACTTGCCCTTGTCCAGGAGGTTTGCACGAAGTTTGATCTGCCCTCCTTTCTTGAAGGACATTTGACGCCAGTATTTTTCGGCAGCGCACTCAAGAATTTTGGCGTAAACGACTTGCTGGATGCCATCGGAAATTTCGCGCCTCCGCCGCGTGCGCAGAAGGCAGATATGCGCAAGGTCGAAGCCGAAGAGCCAAAACTCACAGCCTTTGTCTTCAAAATTCAGGCAAACATGGATCCGAATCACCGGGATCGAATTGCTTTCGCGCGGCTTTGTTCTGGCAAGCTCGTGCGGGGTATGAAGGTCAAGCAGACGCGCACCGGGAAAACGATGAGTCTCAATTCACCGCAGTTTTTTTTCGCGCAGGATCGCGCGATTGCAGACGAGGCCTATGCCGGCGATGTCGTAGGCATCCCAAACCATGGCGTGCTTCGCATCGGCGACACGTTGACCGAAGGCGAAGTTTTGACCTTTGTAGGCGTTCCTAGCTTTGCCCCGGAAATCCTACGTCGCGCGAAACTGGGCGATGCGATGAAAGCAAAGAAGCTGAAACAGGCTTTACAAGAGATGGCAGAGGAGGGCGTTGTACAGGTGTTCAACCCAATCGACGGATCACCCGCGCTAATTGGTGTGGTCGGTCCCCTTCAGCTCGACGTGTTGAAAGTGCGACTTACGACAGAATACGGGATCGAGGTCGGCTTCGAGGAAAGCGAATTTCAGCTGGCGCGTTGGATATCGGCAGGGGATCGCAAGAAAATCGAAGAATTTGTCGCCGGAAAGTCCTCTTCGGTGGCAACGGATCTTGATGGCGATGTAGTTTTTCTCGCTCGTAGTCAGTTTGATTTCGATTATACGACTGAGCGTAATCCCAGCATTAAGTTTACTGACATTAAGGACGTGAAAGCGATACAAAGTGCGAAGTAATGGAGTAAGGCGATGAAAATAATGCTTCTAGGGCTTCTGGTATTCCTCGGCATGCATGTGCTCACGACAATACGGACCATGCGAGCTGAACTGATTTCGAAAATAGGCGAAAGACCGTACAAGGGACTCTATTCTCTCGTTTCCGCTATCGGTCTCATTATGATCGCCTACGGCTTCGGTGCCTGGCGCGCGGAAGGCTCAACACAGCTTTGGTATCCGCCCATTTGGGCTAAACATCTTGCGATTCCATTGATGCTGTTCGCAAGCATTTGTATCGTTTCCGCTTATGCATCGACGCATTTACGCGTCTGGCTGAAGCATCCGATGCTCGTTGGTGTAAAAACCTGGGCGCTTGCACACCTGCTCGCAAACGGTGATTTGGCCGGGGTGGTGCTCTTCGGCAGCTTCCTGATTTGGGCAGTGTTCGATCGCATCGCCCTAAAGCGAAGGCCGCCAGTGCCGATGCCTATGCCCAAATTGCAGGCCGATATCGGCACGGTTATCGCGGGTTGTATCGTATTCGCCGTGCTCGGTTATCTTTTCCATCCATATGTGATAAATATTAGAGTATTGTCAGTCTGAGGAGGCGCGATGTCCATGCAGCAAGATGTCCGTCGCATTACCGCGCCAGAGCTTCGTGCACGCAAGGGCAAGGAGCCTATTGTCGCATTGACCTCCTACCATGCACACACTGCGCGTCTTCTCGATCCCTATGTGGATTTTATTCTGGTCGGGGATTCGCTCGGCATGGTGATGCATGGGCTAGAAACGACTGTTCCTGTCACACTTGAGATGATGATCCTGCAAGGCCATGCGGTGATGCGCGGCTCGAAGCGTGCATTGATCGTCGTTGATATGCCATTCGGCAGCTACGAGGCCAGCAAAGAGGATGCATTTCGATCTGCAGCCCGAGTGCTGAAAGAAACTGGTTGTGGTGCGATCAAAATGGAGGGCGGTGCCAAGATGGCGGATACCGTCCGGTTTCTCACCGAACGTGGCGTGCCAGTCATGGGACATATTGGTCTTACACCGCAGGCCATAAATTCGCTCGGTACATTTAAGGCGTTGGGCCGAGAAGAAAAAGATTGGGGTCCATTTCTTAATGATGCGCATGAAATTGCGGATGCGGGTGCGTTTTCAGTGGTTGTCGAGGCCGTCGCAGAGCCGTTGGCTAGAAAAATCACCGAGAAAGTCGTAATCCCAACTATTGGGATCGGCGCATCTCCTGCTTGCGATGGTCAAATTTTGGTGCTGGAGGATATGCTCGGTCTTTCACCGCGCGTGCCCAAATTCGTAAAGCAATATGGTGAACTCGCTGCTGGCATCGAAGCAGCCGTCAAAAACTATGCCCGGGAAGTGCGGAATCGCGAGTTTCCTGGCGCTGCGAATGTCTATCCGCTGAAAGCTAAAGCGTAAAACTATAAGATAAATCAGCGATTTGGATGGTTTGCCACGATCCGTCCACATCTCTACTGTACCGGCGCTTGAGCCCAGACACCCCAGGGCCCCGAGAATCTCATGTCCGAAAGCCAATTCATTCGCGAAATCGACGAGGAACTCCGGCACGACCGGTTGATGAAGCTTTGGACGAACTATGGTGGACACTTCGTAGGCGCTGCACTGCTGATTATTGCCGCCACCGGCGGGTGGCGCGCCTGGGAGTGGTATCAAGCGCATGAGGCTGAAAAAGTAGGTACGATTTATGAAGAGGCGTTGACACTTGCGGATGCCGGAGATCGCACAACTGCTGAAGAGAAACTTTCCTTCGTATTGAAAGACGCACCTGCTGGCTACCGATTGCTTGCGCGTTTTCGCCTTGCTGCCGAAACTGGCGCTGGCGATTTAAATGCTGGCGTCACAGCTTATGATGCGATTGCAGCTGACACTTCGATTGATGCGCCGATTCGCGATCTCGCGCGCGTACGTGCGGCGCTGCTACTCGTAGATACCGCTCCAGTTTCAGAAATCGTTTCACGTGTCGAGCGACTGTCAGCGGAAGGGTCCCCGTTCAAATATTCTGCTAAGGAAATTCTTGGGCTTGCCCGTTATCGTGCTGGGGAACGTTCGGCAGCGCGCATAATTTTCTCTCAGCTGGCCGTTGATGCCGAGGCTCCTCTCGGAGTGAGGAATCGCGCTGAAGTTATGAGTGCGCTATTGGCCGACGCCGAGCTGCCCGGCAAGCCCAACTCTGCAACGCAGTAACGTGATGACGAAGCCGATTAGATTTTGTTATCGTTGCGCGATTTTGGTGCTTCCACTGTTTATAGTGGGATGCGCCGATTTTGATTTGCTAGATGAGAAGAAAACTCCTGTCACTGGCGAGCGCAAACCGCTTTTTCCCGGTGGGGTACCTGGCGTAAATTACAACACCCCGCCTCCGCAACCGTCAAATTCAAATATTCCGATCGATACGCAAGTCAGCAACACTGGCACTGCGCAGGCACAGCAAGATCGGGAAGCAGAGCAACCGAAGCAGAAAAATTCTCGTACGGCGCGGACACAAAATCGTAACCAGCCTGCGCCACCTTCCACAGCGAAACCTGCCAGTGATGACGATCCGTGGGCGGATTCGCGCATTCAAAACTGATTGGACACAGCTCTTAATTCTCACCGGCCTATGCGATGCTGCCTATCGTCGTCCTCGTTGGCCGGCCCAACGTCGGCAAATCGACACTCTTCAATCGGCTGATCGGAAAACGGCTCGCGCTGGTTGACGACAGGCCGGGCGTGACTCGCGACCGTCGCGAAAGCGAGGCAAATCTCGCGGGCCTCGAATTTCGAGTCATCGACACCGCCGGTTTTGAGGAGGCTGACGCAAAAAGTCTTACCGGGCGAATGCGTGCTCAAACTGAGACTGCAATCCACGAGTCAGATGCCGTGATTTTCATGATCGATGCTCGCACCGGCGTGACTCCCGTGGATCATGCGTTCGCGGAAGTTGTGCGCCGCGCCGGAAAACCTGTGATCTTGGTGGCCAATAAGTGCGAGGCGAAAAAAGGTTGGGATGGTGCCTACGAGGCATTCGAGCTTGGTCTCGGAGAGCCAGTGCCGATTTCCGCCGAGCATAATGAGGGCCTTTCGGGACTTTTCGATGCTCTGCGCGAAGTACTTACCAAAGAGCTGAAAACTGCTGGACCGAGGTTTCAAACGGATTTAGAAAATGCGGGGATCGAAGATTCCGACCACCCAATTCGGGTCGCCATCGTCGGTCGGCCAAATGCCGGAAAATCGACATTCATCAATCGCCTGATCGGAAAAGATCGTCTGATTACGGGTCCCGAGGCCGGGATCACACGTGATTCGATTGCCGTCGACTTCGAATTCGATGGACAGAAGTTTGAACTCTATGACACGGCCGGAATCCGGCGTCGCGGACGGATCGATGACGAAATCGAGCGTCTTTCCGTTGCCGATTTATTGCGCGCCATACGTTTTGCTGAAGTTGTGGTGCTGCTTCTAGATGCGAGGCATACTTTCGAAGAGCAGGATCAGCGTATCGCTGATCTTGTGTTGAGTGAAGGTCGAGCGCTTGTACTCGGCTTTAACAAATGTGATCTCGTCGATGATCGTGAAGTCGCTCCAAAAAAATTACGCGAGGAGACAGATCACTGGCTGCCGCAGGCCAAGGGAATGCCGGTAGTTCCGGTTTCAGGCCAGACAGGCGAAGGTCTGGAGCGCCTGATGAAGGAAGTCATTTCACTTTACGGCGTCTGGAACCGACGTGCATCGACCGCGGCGCTCAATCGATGGCTCAGGGGCGTCATTGAGGCGCACTCTCCGCCCGCCGTGACAGGGAAAAGCATCAAGCTTCGCTACATCACGCAACCGAAGGCGCGCCCCCCCAGTTTTATTCTTTTCGGTACGCGCACAAATGCTCTGCCCGATTCCTACACCCGCTATCTCATCAATTCCCTACGCGAAACTTTTGATATGCCGGGCGTGCCGATCCGGCTTGCATTTCGCGAAGCAGAAAATCCATTCGCGGGCCGATAGTAATAATGCTCAAATCAGTTGCACCAGTTTCTGTCCGCCATGCGGGCTTTATCTATATCTTCATTACGATCCTGCTCAACATGTTCGCGATCGGGATCATTGTTCCAGTTCTCCCCGGCTTGATCGTTAGTTTCCTACAGGGAAACACTGCTCGCGCAGCAGAAATCTACGGGTTATTCGGGACGGTATGGGCGCTGATGCAGTTCATATTTTCGCCCATTCAGGGTTCAGTTTCGGATCGATTGGGGCGGCGGCCGGTAATTTTGGCTTCCAATCTAGGTCTCGGTCTCGACTATATTTTGATGGCGCTAGCGCCGAACTTGATTTGGCTCTTCGTCGGCCGAGTGATTTCCGGAATCACAACCGCGAATATCAGCACAGCATATGCCTACATCACCGATATCACCGAGCCAGAAAAGCGCGCGAAGCGGTTTGGTTTGTTGGGTGCGGCCTTCGGCGTTGGATTCATCCTTGGGCCGGCCATCGGCGGCATTCTCGGCAGTGTCGATGTGCGCTTGCCCTTCTGGGCGGCAGCCGGGTTTTGTTTAACGAATGCAGCCTATGGTTTTTTTGTTCTGCCCGAATCGCTACCGCCAGAACGACGGACGTCATTTTCGTGGAAACGAGCAAATCCGCTCGGCTCACTGGCGCTTTTACGTTCTCATGCAGGATTATTCGGTATCGCCAGCGCAAATTTTCTAAGCAACCTTGCTCATGTCGTGCTCCCTAGCGTCACTGTTCTCTACATGGGTTATCGCTACGGCTGGGGCGAACGGACAATTGGGTTGGTGCTTGCAATGGTAGGCCTTTTCTCAATGATCGTTCAGGCGGGCCTAGTCGGTCCAATTGTCGCGAGAATCGGTGAGCGCAACGCGCTGCTGATCGGTCTTATGTTTGGCGCCGTGGGTTTTGCAATTTATGGCATTGCCGATAGCGGCACTTTGTTTCTCGCTGGCATGCCCTTGATGGCAATATGGGGAATTGCCAACCCTTCCGCGCAAGGATTGATGTCAAGACGCGTCGGTGAAACGCAGCAAGGACAGCTTCAGGGCGCGAATGCAAGTGTGCAGGGAATTGCCAACTTGATCGGGCCAGTGATTTTTACCCAGAGCTTCGCATATTCGATTGACCCTGCGCACGGAATTCACATTCCGGGTACGCCGTTTTTGATCGCAGCTGCGGCGTTAGTATTTTCCGCCGCCATTGCGTGGCAAGCTACGAGGGTGCGTTGAACGTAAGGAATTTCTTTTTCCGGTAATCATAAATTTTCCCACTCTCGGCGCAAGAAAGCAAACAAAGTGGCAAAATCGCTTCTGCAGCTTGCTCCGGTGTATCGAGTGTCATTGGGTCTTCGCCGGGCATTGCTTTAGCGCGCATGCGCGTGCGAATAGGCCCAGGATTGAACAGGTTTACCTTGATATTTGTTTTTGCGACTTCTTTTGCATAAACGCGTGCAATTATTTCAAGCGCCGATTTCGATGCGGCGTAAAGGCCCCAGTAGGCATCTGCACTACTAGCAACGGTTGAGGTGATAAAGACCGAACGACCAGCAGCCGAAGCGCGCAACAGAGGATCAAGGGAACGGATAAGCCGCCAATTGGCAGTGACATTCACCGCCATGGCCTCGTCCCAGATTATCGGATCGATGTGAGCGAGGGGTGAAAGTATACCGAGTAGGCCAGCGTTTCCGATCAATATATCGATCTTTTTGAAGCGCTCATATAATGAACCGCCAAGCCGGTCGAGCGCAGCGAAATCCTTGATGTCCAACGGAACGAGAGTTGCGTGTGAACCTTCTTTCTTGATTTCATCGTCAAGCTCTTCAAGGCCGCCGACACTGCGTGCTAGCGCAACTACGTGTGCGCCAGCCCGCGCAAGAACAATGGCGGTTGCGTATCCAATCCCGCGCGAGGCGCCCGTCACAAGCGCAATTTTATCGGCGAGCGGTTTCGCCATTGAAATCATCTAAAGAAAGAACATCAGCTCGCTTCGGCAAGGAGCGAGAGCTGTTTCGGCGCGTTGCCACCGGTCTGGTCAGTAAGCGCAGTCGGGTACTCACCGGTAAAACAGTGATCGGTATATTGTGGCCGTTGTGAATCGCGGCGGTTGTGCCCCATTGCTTTGTAGAGACCTTCAATCGAAAGAAATGCCAACGAGTCAGAGCCGATATATTTCCGCATACCCTCCAAGTCATGAGTCGCGCCAAGAAGCTTCTCGCGTTCTGGGGTGTCGATGCCGTAATAGTCGGAATATTTGATAGGAGGCGATGCGATACGCATATGAACTTCCTTTGCTCCCGCTTCGCGCATCATCCGCACAATTTTCACTGACGTGGTGCCGCGCACAAGAGAATCGTCGATCAGCACAATTCGTTTGCCTTTCACGGCAGCACGGTTTGCGGAATGCTTCATGCGCACGCCAAGTTCGCGAATATGCTGTGTAGGTTCGATAAAAGTGCGGCCGACGTAATGGTTCCGGATAATACCCATTTCAAAGGGAATGCCCGTCACCTGCGAAAAACCGATAGCAGCCGGAACGCCGGAGTCCGGCACTGGAACGATTACATCGGCCCCGACCGGCGACTCATAACCGAGGTGCGTGCCGAGATTTTTCCGAATCTCGTAAACGCTGCGGCCGCCGACAATTGAATCTGGGCGTGCGAAATAAATGTATTCAAATATGCAGGGCCGAGGTGCCATTTCAGGAAAGGGTTTGATTGACTGGATTCCGTCCTCGGAAATGATAACGACCTCGCCATTCTCGATATCGCGGACAAATTTTGCGCCAATGATATCGAGAGCGCAGGTTTCGGAGGCGAGGATCGGTGAGCCATTCAAGTCGCCGAGCACCAGCGGGCGAATGCCAAGCGGATCACGGGCGCCTACGAGCTTTTTGTTGGTCATGCCGACAAAAGCGTATGCGCCTTCGACCGACCGTAGAGCATCGATAAAACGCTCGACGAAACGCGGCATTTTTGAGCGCGCGAGCAAATGCAACATCACCTCAGTATCGGTAGTGGACTGCATAATTGCGCCTTCGCGCACGAGTGAACGGCGCAAGGTCAGACCATTGGTAAGATTGCCATTATGACCGATGGCAAAACCGCCGCCATCGAGTTCGACGAAAAGAGGCTGGACGTTGCGAAGTAGAGTTGCGCCTGTCGTCGAATAACGGGTGTGACCTATAGCTTGTCGACCGGGAAGACGATCGATTACCTCGCGTTTGGAAAAATTGTCGCCGACTAATCCGAGCCGTCGCTCGAGATGAAACCTTTTTCCATCATAGGTGACGATGCCGGCCGCTTCTTGGCCGCGATGCTGGAGTGCGTGCAGGCCGAGCGCAGTAATCGCGGCCGCGTCTTCGTGATTAAAAATTCCAAATATTCCACATTCCTCACGCAGCCGATCATCGGGCCGAGAGTCAAGGATCGAGCCGGAACTTTGGTTGGGTTCGGCTTGGCTCATCATCCCCTCCGCTATCGCCTAGCGAGAAATGCCGCGGGTGCTTTCGAGCAACTGGTCAAAGCCCTGACGGTCATTGCGCTTGTAGCCGGATTCGGCCGCTTCGCCACCTGCCACACGCGAGGGCTCGCTACGCTCTGAGCGCTGACCGGGTGCCGGTGGCGGTGTGTCGGCTGGTCCTGCATCGTCGCCTTCGCGTGGCTTCTTTAGTCTTTTTAAGATGGCGCTCTCAGGGTCGTCCGGCAAGACCGAAAGCAGCCAATCACCGGTACCCTGCAGCACAGGCCGTGAACGGGCGTTTTTCACAGCATCGGGCAGGCTTTTGGCGGGCACCAGCCAAACGAAGAAAAGGAATGCGACAACCATAATCAAAAGCCCGCGCGCGAGCCCAAACAGGAATCCCAGCGAGCGATCCAGAGCTCCGACGCGGCTATCCAAGATCAGGTCAGAAATCTTCACTGTGAAAAGCGATACAATAAGTAACGTACCGAGAAAAATCGCAGCAACCGAAACGCCAGTCGCGATCAGATCATTCGAGACATATTGTTTTGCGAACGGCACGACCTTGGCGTAGCCATAAAGGGTAACAACGGCAGCGATAACCCATGAGGCGATCGACAGCACTTCGCGCATGAAGCCGCGCACCATGGCTAGGACGCCGGAAATCAGCATCACAGCCAGAAGACCGATATCGAGAAGCGAGAACGGCATTCTGCCTTGAAATCCCCAAACGAAGGACGTCGACTCATAAGGGCCGGTTGCCCGCCGACGAGGGTATAGCGGCCTGAAACGACGGCGTCACCCGTCTTCTCCACCTCCGCCAGCCGCCCGTCTTGGTCCCCTTGGGCTGCGGGCAGCGATTTCTGCAACCAGTGCCGTAAGGGCCGAGACACCACTGATTTTTAAGCCTTCATTGGCCTCGGCGCGGCTCAATTCAGGTACCACGGCTCGGGTAAAGCCAAGCTTACCGGCCTCTTTTAGCCGTGCTGAGGCTTGCGGAACGGCGCGTATGGCGCCTGTGAGGCTGACCTCACCAAAATAGACCGCATCGGCCGGAAGCGCCGCATTCGAAAGAGATGAAACAAGAGCAGCGGCGACGGCAAGGTCGGAGGCTGGTTCAATAATGCGAAGACCGCCTGCCACGTTGATGTAGACATCGTGGCCGGACAGCCTCACGCCACAGCGCGCTTCCAATACCGCAAGGATCATTGAGAGCCGGTTCGCATCGATACCGACGGCGGCACGACGTGGCGTACCGAGTGCGGTGGGAGCTACCAAAGCCTGGATTTCGACAAGCAAGGGACGTGTGCCCTCGATTCCGGCGAATACAGAGGTGCCCGGTGAGCCGAGGTCGCGGTCGGAAAGAAACAGCGCCGATGGATTTTCAATTTCGCGCAATCCTTCGCCCGTCATTTCGAACACACCGATCTCGTCGGTCGGTCCAAAGCGATTTTTCAGCGCGCGGAGAATCCTGAACTGATGTCCACCATCACCTTCAAAATGCAGGACTGCATCCACCATATGCTCGACTACGCGCGGGCCCGCGATTTGGCCGTCCTTTGTGACATGACCGATCAACACGATCGCGGCGCCAGTGCGTTTCGCATAACGGAGGAGTGCATGGGTTGACGCGCGCACTTGCGTCACGGTTCCCGGAGCAGACTCGACGGCTTCGGTCCATAGCGTCTGGATCGAATCGATTACGACGAGTGAAGGGACGGCTGAGTCTTTCAAGGTCGCTAGAATGTCTTCTACATTGGTTTCGGCAGCGAGTTCGACCTGCGCTTGAGAAAGGCCCAGCCGCGAAGCGCGCATGCGCACCTGAGCAATAGCTTCTTCCCCCGATACATAGACGACGCGCCTGTTTTGTTTTGCAAGAGCCGCGGCGGCCTCGATCAATAGCGTGGATTTCCCAATTCCTGGATCGCCGCCAAGCAAAATTACCGACCCGCGTACGAATCCGCCACCGATGACGCGATCCAATTCTTTGATACCGGATGCGGTCCGGGGCGCCTCATCTATTTCTCCGGCGAGCGGCTCAAATTTGAAGGCGCGTCCTTTACGGCTTGTTCGTTGAGCCACTGGAAGAGAGTTTTTCGCGCCAGTTTCTTCGGTAATCGTATTCCATTCACCGCACGCTTCGCACTTACCTGACCAGCGCGGATATACCGCGCCACAGCTTTGGCAGACGAAATTTTGGCGGTCTTTGGCCATCTGTTTGCTTAGCGATTCGAGAAAAAGATTAACACGCCGAACAAATTTAAAAGACTATGGGCGACCTAGTGCACGCTGGGTTGCTTGAGATATTGCGTGCGCTCTCCAGATTTTATCGTAACCTCAAATGTATCGCCCTCCCGATGTATCGTGAGCGGCACATTGACCCCCGCAGAACCAAGCGACCAAATCTGATGATAGAAATTCGCTAGATCTTTGATATCTTTACCCGCGACCGCGAGTACAATGTCCCCGATTTTCAATTCTGCCCGTTTGGCGGGTCCGCGTTTGGCGACGCCCGCAATGACGATGTGATTATCAAGTTCCGTGGAATAAATCCCAAGCCACGGACGCGCCGGCCGTTTCGTACGGCCAAACTTCACAAGGTCTTCAAACACAGGCTTCAGAATATCGATCGGCACGATCATATTGATCGGCTCCGCGCGGCCGCCGTCGCGCGTTCGTTCCAATTGCAGTGAGCCGATGCCGAGCAGTTCGCCTTGCGATCCGATCAAAGCAGTACCGCCCCAATTCGGATGAAGGGGAGTAGTGAAAATTGCCTCGTCGAGAAAATACTCCCAATAACCGGCAAATTGCTGTTTCGCAACGATGTTGCCAGCGATCGAATGCGCACGTCCGCCGCCTCCAGCGATGATCACCTTATCGCCCACTTTGGTTGAAGATGAATCGCCAAAAATAATGGCTGGCAGGTCGAGCCGCATCAGCGGTTGCACGAGACCGAAGCCAGTTTCTTGATCGAAGGCGAGCACATGCCCGGACACCGAACGACCATCGGAAAGTTTGAGCCAAACCATCTCAGCCTCGGTGACAAGATAACCGATGGTCAGCACCAACCCATTTTCACGAACAATAACACCGTTCCCGGCGCGCTCCGTGCCTAGTGCTTCGGCGGTAGAGGCATCAGCCGGAATAAGTGAGCGTAGGGTTACAACTGATGAGAGGGTGCGGTCGAGATTGAAACCATAGTCCTGTGGACTTGGTTGTAATTCGCGCTTCACGATCCATTCAGTCTCGGCCATCATCCACCAATATAAGAGCGACGGTAGCGCTGACCAAGCCTCGTCAGAATCTCATATCCGACTGTGCCAGAAGTTGCTGCGAGGTCGTCGACCGTAATTCCTTCCCCGAGCACACCAGCGATATCACCGCGCTTCACGGCGCCATCCGGAAAGTCTGTCACGTCAATCACGATCAAATCCATCGAAACGCGGCCAAGCACTTTACAGCGTTTACCCGCCACAATGACCTCCATACCGTGCTTTTCATTCGTCGAACCGGACGCGCGCGGGATTCCATCGGCATAGCCAGCCGCAATTACGGCAAGGCGAGAGTCGCGCACCAGCGTAAGCTCGGCGCCATATCCCACAGTCTCATCTTTCTTGGCATTATGAACCTGGATGATTTTTACGTCGAGCTTTACGACGGGTTTCATCGGGTTTTCGCCGACAATCAATGCCCGGGCACCGTAAATAGAAATACCGGGACGAACGAGATCGAAGTGCGACTCCGGATGCGCTAAAAGTCCGGCGGAATTTGCCAGCGAAGCTGGAATACCTGGAAATTTTGCGGCGAGCTTTTGAAATCGGGAAATTTGTTTTGCCGTCATCGTCTCGCCAGACTCATCGGCGCGAGCAAGATGACTCATAATTAGCGTAGGCTTGAAAGTGAGACTCTTCAATTTTTCGGCAAGTTTATTCGCCTCTTCACCTGTGATTCCATGACGGTTCATGCCTGTATCGATATGGATCGCCGCGGCTAGCGATTCCTTGGCGTCTTTCGCGGCGCGATCCCATTCTTCGATTTCCGGAATCGAACCAAGAACAGGCCGTGCATCAATGTCACGAAATGCAGAGGAGGTGCCGGGATTAAATCCGTTCAAAACATAGATCGTTGCTTCTGGCGCCACCGTGCGGAGCCTGAGCGCTTCGTCGAGCAGCGCAACGAAAAATGTCCTGCAACCGACTTTTGCGAGTGCGGCCCCGGCGGGTTCGAGTCCGATTCCATAAGCGTCAGCTTTGATGACGGCGGCACATTCTGCGGGCTTGGCCTTCGCGGCCAAATAGCGCCAGTTTGCGGACAATGCGCTGAGGTCGATTGTGAGCATCCCACCCGCGCTCGAGTCCGAGGTGAGGGCAGTTTGTTCCAACACTTCGGAAACATTGAAAACTTTAATTGTCATTCTCAATCCGAAAAAAAGGACCTTATCCGTATCCTTGCGATTATTTGTGCGCTAGGGAAATGGCGCAATTCGGGCCAGGGAAATGATTATGATCCGAAAATTACAATCTGGAAAATATCGACTATACTCACGCAAAAAAAACCCTAAGACAGGTCGCCGGCGAAACTTGGGCACTTTTGCCACCCGTAAAGCGGCCGAAAAGCACGAACGCGCCGTGCAATATTTTAAGCGTGGTGGCTGATCAACGTGTGCGTTCGGGCAGACGGTCTTCGCGTGCGAGGTTGCCAAAACGTGTGACTTGCGGTTCGAATGAAACCTTCACCGTCCCGGTGGGGCCATGACGCTGTTTGCTGATGATTAACTCAGCGCGATTTTCAGCTGCCTTCAGCTCCGCCTCCCATTTAAACCAATCTTCCGAGCCTTCGCGGGGTTCCTTGTTTTTCAAATAATATTCTTCGCGATATACGAAAATGACGACATCTGCATCCTGTTCGATCGAGCCGGACTCGCGGAGATCTGAAAGCTGTGGACGCTTATCATCGCGCGCTTCAACCTGACGGGACAGCTGCGAGAGCGCCAAGATTGGCACCCCCAATTCCTTCGCGAGCGCTTTCAACCCTGTAGTGATTTCTGTTACTTCTTGTACGCGACCCTCTTGCGCGCGCCGCGACGAACCCGATAGTAACTGCAAATAATCTACTACCATCACGTCGAGACCGCGCTGACGTTTAAGGCGGCGCGCGCGCGCGGCAAGTTGTGCGATGGAAATACCGCCGGTTTCATCAATGAAAAGCGGGATCGATTGCATAGTCTGCGCCGCCGCCGCGAGTTTGGAGAAATCTGACTCGGAAATTTCGCCACGTCGAATGCGCGAGGAGGGAATTTCCGTCTGTTCTGAAAGAATACGCGTTGCGAGCTGCTCTGCCGACATTTCGAGGGAAAAGAATCCAACAATGCCGCCCGACACGCTTTTAATCGAACCATCCGCACGCGGTGTGCCACGGTAATCAACTGCAATGTTGTAGGCAATATTGGTTGCAAGGGCTGTTTTACCCATGCCAGGGCGACCCGCGACAATCACCAGATCCGATTGCTGTAAGCCGCCCATCAAGTGATCGAGATCGGTCAACCCCGTCGCCAGGCCCGACAAATGTCCGTCGCGCTGGTATGCCCTGCTCGCGAGATCGACAGCGTCTTTCAGTGCTTCGGAGAAACGCAAAAAGCCGCCATCATAACGCCCAATTTCCGCAAGCTCGTATAAGCGCCGTTCGGCATCTTCGATCTGTGTCTGCGGGGCGAAGTCGACCGGGGCGTCATAGGCAACATTGACCATATCTTCGCCGATGCGGATTAGATCGCGGCGTGTCGCCAAATCATAAATCGTTCGCCCGTAATCCGCGGCATTGATGACGGTCGTGGCCTCCGCTGCGAGACGCGCCAGATAAATGGGCGGCGTCAGTCCGGCTATATCGGCGTCGGGAGGCAGAAACGTTTTCAGCGTGATGGGCGTCGCGGTCTTCCCGGCACGAATGATGCTTGCGCTGACCTCGAAAATTTTCTGATGAATTGGCTCGAAAAAATGTTTCGGTTCTAAAAAATCAGAGACACGATAGAAAGCATCGTTATTCACGAGGATCGCACCAAGGAGTGCCTGTTCGGCCTCGATATTGTGAGGCGCCTGCCGGTAATTAAGATCCGGTTCAGGCGCGGCTTTGCGCACTGTCAGTTCGAGAGCCATGGCAAGTCAGATTTCTTTTTTTGAACCGCTCAAATTGCTTAGCACGTTGTTGACCCACGCAAACGCAAAGTGCGAATCAACAAACACTATTCACAGATTTGGGCAGCTGTGCGCTAAGGGCAATTCAAACTTGACTGTGACGGATTTGTTACAATGCTATGCAGCGAAGCGTTTATTCGCCAGCTAGTCGCATTAACGGCTTGGCACGCCGCTCGGCAGCGCGCAACCGTTCCTCGGCCTGACCGATATAATCGCGCGTCAAAGGCACCGCCTCCTGCCTGCGTGCCATCTGGATCTGGAATACCATCATGCCTTGATGACGGAAGGCCATCTCGGAAACGACGAGATAGAACTCCCACATGCGGCAGAAGCGCTCGTCATAAAGTGCTGCCACTTCGTCACGTCGTGCAAGAAAGCGTTCGCGCCAGGCTTTTAGTGTCTCGGCGTAATGCAAACGCAATATCTCGATATCGGTAACAATGAGACCGGACCGCTCAATCGCCGGCAGTACCTCAGACAGCGCAGGGATATAGCCGCCAGGGAAGATGTACTTCTTAATCCAGGCGCTTGTGACGCCAGGACCGTCGCTGCGGCCGATCGAATGCAGAACCGCTACGCCGTTTTTGTTCAATAAATCGCGGATAGTCTTAAAATATTTGCCGTAATGATTGACGCCGACATGTTCGAACATCCCGACCGAAACGACTCGATCGAAGCTTTCGTCGATATCCCTATAGTCTTGCAGCCGAAACTCAATTTTTCCCTTAAGTCCACGCTCATTGACGAGATTGCTAGCGACTACGACTTGCTCGTCAGACAACGTTACGCCGGTCACATGCTTCGCGCCGGCTATCTCCGAAAGATAAATTCCAAGGCCACCCCAACCTGAGCCGATATCGAGCACGCGTAACCCAGGTTTATCTATCAATAGTTTCGCGCTGAGATGTCGTTTTTTTGCGATCTGAGCGTCATCCACGGTTGTTTCGCGCTCTTCAAAATAAGCGCATGAATATTGCCGATCGGCGTCGAGAAAGAGCGAATAGAGCCGCCCATCAAGATCGTAATGATGATGCACATTCTTGCGCGAACGCTTGCGCGGGTTGAATTGGGCCAGCCGGCGGCCCAGAAACCTAGCGGTATCAAATGTAATAGAAACAACAGTCGGTGTCGTCTTGCACTGCGATTCGACGAGATCAAAAAACTCGGCGAGCGAGCCCTCTGTGACCCTAAAGCTTCCATCCATGAAAGCTTCGCCGAGCTTGAGATCCGGATCGGCGAGAATACGCAAAAGGGTTAGAGGGCTATCGAAGGAGACCGAAATCGGCTTGCCACTACCATCGCCGACCGTAAAGGAACATCCCGGGGCAAAAGAGACACAAAGAGTGCCCCGGCGGACTATTCTGCGAAAAATATGTTTGAACCAGCGCTCCATGACGCTATGCGCCTTGAACATCGGGTTTGCCCACAAGATCCGAACCTCTTCGTCGCCTGAAGGCTAAGTTCATTAGATCAAAGGAACCTCCTTGCTGCAATAACGAAACCTAACAAACGGCATCCACCTCTTGAGCCGCGAGGCTAAGAATAGGTAATTGTGCCATATCTGATGACCCCCAAAGTGCCATAGGCGGTCCGGCTTTGACGCCGGGCGCACCCTCATGGCTGGGATTGTGGGTTCACTGGCACTCCTTAGTGCCCCTCTAGGGGCCTGAAATTACGTTAAACCCCTTGATCAAGCGGGCTAAAAGCGGAGGAGCAATCGAATATGGCGTCGTGTCATCAAGTGCAATCGAAGGTTGGGACGGGCTCGGCCATGAAGCAGCTAATTAACAATGAAGCCGAACAATTCCTGGCTTACTTTTCCTTCTTCGTCTTCTTCGCGGGTTTGGCGTCGGCTTGTTCTGTTGCCAACTCGGTTTTCTTCTGACTGCGGGTGCCTTTAGCGGTTGCGAGTTTGGGATCGACGTGTTCCACGGAATCATTAGCCTTCGACCTTTTGGTTTTTGCTTTAGGTTTTTCCGTGATCTCTTCGCCCTCGGCGGCTGCACCCTCTTGCGATTTCTCGAATATCTTGTCGGCGGCAAGGCGGGCCTCGGCTTTTGCCTCTTCCTGCTCGGAGCGAGCGACAGAAAGATCCTCGCCACGGGCCTGACGTTTTGCTTCGTCCTCACTGCGCGCAACATTTACGGTAATTTTCACCTCAACTTCTGGGTGAAGAGCGATTGCGACTGTATGAAGGCCAATAATTTTGATCGGGATATTTAGAATGATCTGTTGACGTTCGACTTTATGACCGTGCTTTGCGACAACTTCAGCGATATCGCGAGCGGATACTGAACCGTAAAGTTGGCCGGTTTCCCCAGCCTGGCGCACGAGCACGAAGCTCTGTCCGTCGAGTTTCTTTCCCGACTCGCTCGCCTCCGATTTTTTCGCGGTATTCTTTGTTTCAAGTTCTACTTTCATGCCTTCAAATTTTTCCTTGTTCTGCTTTGTAGCGCGCAGAGCTTTGCCCTGTGGTAGCAAAAAATTGCGTGCAAAGCCGTCACGTACGCGAACGACATCTCCGATCTGGCCAAGCTTGGCGACACGTTCAATCAAAATCACTTCCATAACACTCTCCTAGTTTTAAGCGTTTGGTTTATTGGTCGGAAAATTGGATTTCGGAGGACTCGCCTTGCCACGCAAGTTGAATAATCCATCAGCAAGTCCGATAAGGGCGAGAAGGACGATGGGCCATCCCAATACGATGACCATCAACCAAGCGGCGCTGAGGATAAGGCCACGTGCCGCGAGCGCTCGAGTGATTGCATGTAGTACGGCAAAGCCCAGGATCGCATAGGCCATAAGAAGGCAGGCCGCCAGCACACTAGCAACCAAACCGATGATGGTGCCAAGAAAAGAAATCGCGATCGCGATCAAGACTGCTATCGGCGTCGCACCCGGAAAGTTCAGCGCAGAAAGATCGGGCCACGGACGTTTTAGTAACCCTGAAATGCGCGCAATGCGCGCCGCGAGCCAAAGATTGGTCAAACTTGTTGCCATGGAAAGCGCTGCCGCAGTCGGCGGAACGATGCTTGCGAGCATGTCGAGTGTCTTTCCCCCATCTATGCCACTCGGAAGCGTGAACGGCTGGTCGGCTGGAATCGAAAACTGGGCGCGCAAAATACGTTCGAAAACTTCTTTTAACGATGTGCGGTAAGTTTCAATATCGAAGCCAAAGGCAGGTATGGTGAGTGAAGTGGTAAGCGTTGCAATAACGGCGGATGCAAGCACGATCCGCCCGACAGGATACCATTCAAGACCAGCGCCGTTATCGGAATGCCGTGCGAGCATTGCGAGATAGGAAAGAATATAGGCGGGGAGACCAATGCTCACGAGATGGGCGAGAAAAAACCAAAAGCCTGCACCGAAACCGAGGCCGCATGCGGCGGTTATTGTGCCGATGAGTGCCGCAAAATGGCTCCATCCGATGCCTGCGAGCATGATCGGAAGCGGCGCCAGATAAAACAGCGCCAACGTTAAGGGAGAACCGGTGGCAAGCGACGCAAACAAAAGCGCTGAAGCCGCACCTGCGCCGAGACCAATCAGAACTTGCAACATCGTCAGCTGTCCCGCTGTTGAGCGGTTAGAGGCAGCTTCCGCCCCAACCATCGCCGACGGACCTTCCCGGCGGCTTACGAATTAACCCGAGGCAGCCAACCGCCTCAGCGAATGACGTAGGGCAGGAGGCCCAAAAATCGAGCGCGCTTAATCGCGGCGGAAAGTTCACGCTGTTTTGAAGCCGATACCGCGGTGATACGGCTCGGCACGATCTTGCCACGTTCAGAAATGTAGCGCTGTAAAAGTTTCACATCCTTATAGTCAATTTTCGGCGCGTTTGCGCCTGAAAATGGACAAGTCTTGCGACGACGGAAGAAGGGCCGGCGTCCACCGGAGGCAGGAGTAGAACTCATATAGAAATCTCCTCGGGGACAATTTCGTCGGGAACGCCGAATTCATCTCCACCTTCGCGGTCACGGCGACGTCCATCACGGCGTTCGTCGCGATCCCGTTTCTGCAGCATGATCGATGGACCTTCCTCGTGTTGATCTACGCGGATTGTCATAAAGCGAATGACATCTTCACTGATGCCCTCAAGCCGTTCCATCTCGACAACAGCTGCGGGAGGAGAGTCGAGTCGGAGCATGGCAAAATGCGCCTTGCGATTTTTCTTGATACGGAAGTTCAATGTCTTGACGCCCCAGTACTCCGGGTCGCCGACAACCTTACCGCCATTCTGTTCGATTACGCCCTTGTATTGGGCGGACAACTCTTCGACTTGCTGCGCAGTTACATCCTGACGCGCAAGAAACACATGCTCATAAAGCGGCATTTGATGGCCCTTCCTTTTTATCGCCCTTTCGGCGCCGAGCCCTCCGAGCCTCGGGAAAGGCTCGAAAACTCCCGAAGGCGGGGACACGGGATGCCAGGCTATTGCCCTGCCGCTTGAGCGGTCATCCGTTCAGCCCCCGGCCGAAACCGGCGAAGATCGAGCTTTATAAGGTATTTTCGACGGTGCGCAACCTGTGTCGAGACGGAAAAAGCCCTGTAATTTCCTGAGGTTTGAGATCATCTGGCTTGACAGATATTGCACGAGCATGGCCTCTCAGCCGCTTCTTAAGGATTTCATCGGTGACGACGGCGATCGTATTTCCAGGCCAGGGCAGCCAAGCGGTGGGTATGGGCAAAAGTCTGGCAGATAATTTTGCGCCTGCACGCGCGGTTTTTACCGAAGTCGACGATGCACTGGGCGAGAAGCTAACTACTATCATGTGGGAAGGCCCAGCCGAAACGTTGACGCTCACCGAGAACACGCAGCCCGCTCTGCTTGCCGTTTCCATTGCGGCCGTTCGCGTGCTTGAAGCCGAGGCCGGGCTCGATCTTAAGCGCGATGTGGCTTTCGTAGCGGGCCATTCGTTGGGCGAGTATTCAGCTCATGCTGCAGCCGGAAGCTTGTCTCTCACGGACGCTGTCAAGTTGGTTCGCATTCGTGGCCGCGCGATGCAGCAAGCAGTGCCAGTCGGAGTCGGCGCAATGGCAGCACTTCTCGGTCTCGATGTTGAAACAGTGAAAGCACTGGCAAGTGAAGCCGCTCAGGGTGAAGTATGTGAGGTCGCCAACGACAATGCGCCCGGTCAAATTGTTGTATCCGGCAATAAAGCGGCAATCGAAAGGGCCGTTGAAATCGCGAAAGCAAAAGGTTCACGCGCTATGCTGCTGCCGGTATCAGCACCTTTCCACTGTGTATTAATGAAACCGGCGGCCGCCGCAATGGCCGAGGCCATTTCGAAAGTGACCGTTCGAACGCCGAATGTGTCGGTCATAGCAAATATCACCGCGCAGCCTGTCAAAGATCCTACGGAAATCGTGAAGCTTTTAATTGCCCAGGTTACAGGGACTGTCCGTTGGCGCGAGTCGGTTGCCTATCTAGCTTCGCGCGGGGTCAACAATATGGTCGAAACGGGCACCGGCAAAGTTCTCGGCGGTTTGATTAGAAGAATTGCGAAAGGGATTCTGACGATCAATGTGGGTACGGCGGAAGACGTAGCGGTCTATAAGATGAGAACATAGTATTCGGGTTAGGAAAGGTGATGTTTGAACTCACAGGAAAGACAGCCCTAGTAACCGGCGCCTCCGGCGGAATTGGCAGCGCTATTGCGCGCGCATTGCACAAACAAGGCGCAATGGTTGCGATCTCCGGTACGCGGCGCGAAGCGCTCGATAAACTTGCAACCGACCTCGGTTCGCGCGTGCATGTTTTTCAGTGCGATCTTTCGAAATCTGCTGAAGTGGAAGCGCTCGTTCCTGCCGCCGAAAAGGCGATGGAAAAACTCGATATTCTTGTCTGCAATGCGGGCATCACGAAGGACAACCTCTTTGTTCAGCTTAAGGATGAGGACTGGGACAGCGTTATTGCAGTCAATCTTACGGCGACGTTTCGCCTTGCACGCCGGGCGACGACGAGCATGATGCGCCGCCGATTTGGTCGCATCATTGGCATTAGCTCGGTGGTCGGCGTCACGGGCAATCCAGGTCAGGGGAATTATGTCGCGGCTAAAGCCGGCATGATCGGCATGATGAAATCAATCGCCTCCGAATATGCAAAGCGTGGTGTCACAGCGAATTGTGTAGCACCGGGTTTCATCAGCACAGCTATGACTGACAAACTGAACGAGAAGCAACGCGAGGCGATTCTCGCGCGCGTTCCTGCCAATCGGCTTGGTACGCCGGAAGATATTGCCGCTGCGGTTGTATTTTTGGCCTCCGATGAAGCTGGCTATGTAACGGGCTCCACCATTCATGTGAATGGTGGTATGGCAATGATCTGAAAGGGCTTTTTACTCCGGAAGCGTTTTTCCCATGCGCTAGTCAACGTAAATCAACTATGGTAACCACCTGAACAGCCTCACTGGGGCGTAACAAAAAATTGGACCGACAAGGGTGAAGCGATGAGTGATATTCCTGAGCGCGTCAAAAAGATCGTCGTCGAACACCTTGGTGTCGACCCGGAAAAAGTGACGGAGAAGGCGAGCTTTATCGACGATCTGGGCGCTGACAGTCTCGATACAGTCGAACTGGTCATGGCGTTCGAAGAGGAATTCGGCTGCGAAATTCCCGACGATGCCGCGGAGACGATCTTGACGGTCGGTGACGCCATTAAGTTTCTCGAAAAAAGCACAGCCTAGGTCTCCGAAAAGTCCGGGTGCACCAGGGTTTCCATCGCTCTTAGTATTTGCACCAGTATTCGAACGGGCCATCATTGGCTCGAACGACGAAATTCAAATTTAGGGCGCCTTTAAATTCCGTGTCCGGAGATCCCACATGCGACGTGTTGTCGTTACAGGGTTGGGGATGGTTTCGCCGCTGGGGTCCAGCGTTGATACTACGTGGAAAAATATCCTCGAAAGTAAGAGCGGCGCCAATCGCATCGAAAAATTCGACGTATCGGATATACCTTGCAAGATCGCGGCGCAGGTGAAACGCGGTGACGGTACCAATGGCTCGTTCAATGCCGATCAATGGATGGAACCTAAAGAACAGCGCAAGGTCGATGATTTTATTATCTTTGCGATGTCAGCTGCGACACAGGCTTTGCAAGATTCCGGGTGGCAGCCCAAAAGCTACGAAGAGCAAATATCGACGGGGGTGCTCATCGGTTCTGGCATCGGCGGGATCGAGGGAATCGCGCAAGCGGCGCTTACTCTTAAGGAAAAGGGACCGCGCCGTATATCGCCTTTCTTTATTCCCGGCCGCCTTATCAACCTTGCCTCCGGTTACATATCGATTGGGCACGGATTAAAAGGGCCGAACCATGCGGTGGTGACGGCATGTTCGACAGGTGCACATGCGATTGGCGATGCCGGCCGGTTAATCGCGCTTGGGGATGCCGATGTGATGCTCGCCGGTGGCACCGAGTCGCCAATTAATCGCCTCTCAATCGCCGGCTTTTGTGCCTGCAAGGCGCTTTCTACTAGTTTCAACGACACACCGGAAAAGGCATCGCGTCCTTACGATAAGGATCGTGATGGTTTTGTTATGGGAGAGGGTGCGGGTGTGGTCGTGCTCGAAGAGTACGAACATGCAAAAGCACGTGGCGCAAAAATTTATGCCGAGCTCATCGGCTACGGTCTATCTGGAGACGCCTTTCACATCACCGCACCGGCGCCGGATGGTGATGGTGCGAAGCGCTGCATGACCATGGCTATTAAGCGCGCAGCAATTGCGTCGGCTGAGATCGATTATATTAATGCCCACGGCACCTCGACACCCATGGGCGACGAAATCGAATTGAATGCCTTGGCCTCGATTATCGGCAATGCAGGCGGGCGTATTTCGATGTCTTCGACCAAATCAGCTACGGGGCACCTTTTGGGTGCTGCGGGAGCGATTGAGGCAATTTTCTCGATTCTTGCCATTCGAGATCAAGTTGCACCGCCAACCATTAATCTCGACAATCCTTCGGTCGAAACGCCGATCGATCTCGTTCCGCGCGTTTCTCGCAAGCGTCAGATCGACACGGTGCTATCGAATTCCTTCGGCTTCGGCGGCACCAATGCCTCGCTTGTGTTTCGCCGCGCGGCTTGACGCTGCGTTGAAAGTTTTTCCTGCTTTCGCCATATTTTCTCTTACCTTGCGGGCTTCACACGACTAGATGCGAGAATACCAATTCGCCCTTTGTTGTTTGATGGTACCCGTTTAGGGTGCCTCTCAAAGGTCGATCAACCGGTTCGCAGCGGACCGAGGAATTCCCAGGCCAGGTGTCAATGTCGGACAATCACGATCAAACGGCGGGGCCGGTTCCTCGCAACTCGCCGCCGCTTCGTGCCGAGCAGCGTCCGATCCTGCAGCCGCGCAGCCCTCGTCAGGCTTTGATCCCAGACAAGCTTCCACCGCCGCCTTCGGCGCGCGCGCGACATCCTCTCGTCATTATAGGCAACGCGATTTTCACCGGACTTCTGCTGCTCATTCTGGCGGCTGGTGGCACGCTTTATTTTGGCAAACTGAAACTAGAAGCGCCCGGTCCGCTGGATCACGAGCGCAATGTCATGATCCCGAGCAAAAAAGGCTTGAATGAAATCGCCAATTTGCTGCGGCAGGAAGGAGTGATTGATCAGACGATTCCATTTATTGCTGGCGCAATCGTGCTCGGTTACAAGGAAGAGCTGAAGGCTGGCGAGTATATGTTCGAGCGTCAGGCAAGTATGCTCGAAGTGATGAAGACAATTGTCGAAGGGCGCTCCATCCAATACAGCGTGACGATTCCGGAAGGTCTCACGAGCGAACAGATCGTTCAACGTCTAAAAAGCTCACCCTTTTTGACGGGTGAACTCAATGACGTGCCGCGAGAAGGCACCTTACTTCCAGAAACCTACAAGATTATTCGCGGCACGACGCGCGAGCAAATTATTCAGCGCATGTCCGCTTTGCAAAAGCGGCTACTCAACGACATTTGGGAGAGACGTGCTCCCGGCCTGCCGCTCAACTCTCAGGAGGAATTGGTAATCCTGGCATCCATCGTCGAGAAAGAGACCCGTAAGACCGACGAGCGATCGCGCGTTGCTGGTGTATTCATAAATCGTTTGAATAAAAAAATGCGGTTACAGTCCGATCCAACGATTGTCTATGGCCTGATGGGAGGAAAGGGGCCTCTTGGCCGTCCTTTGCTACGCACGGAAATGGACGAGCCCAATCCATATAATACGTACCAAGTCGACGGACTGCCGCCCGGCCCGATTGCCAATCCGGGCCGGGCATCGCTAGACGCCACGGCGCATCCGATGCACACGAGCGAGCTTTATTTCGTTGCTGACGGAAGTGGGAGCCATGTTTTCTCTGAAACTCTCGATCAGCATTTGAAAAATGTGGCGAACCTGCGCAATGTAGAAAAACAACAGGCAGCCGAGCCTGCACCGGCAACAGTACAACCAACGGTGCAACCGCAGCAGCCTGCAGCCCCTGCACAGGCACAGCCCGCGATAGCGCAGCAGAAAGCCCCGGCGCCTTTGACTTCGCCGCGCACAACCGTCGTGCCAAAGAAGAAAAAGCAGGCTCAGAAAAAAACTGACGCTAAGAGTAAGACTGCGGCGCCGGCAACAGGTCAGGCCGCGGGGCAGGCGACGGGTCAAGCTCCCCGTACGCAATAGTTTTCTTGCTCTTGAGGAATGCCAATTGCGCCGCTAAAGTTCGCGCCGTACTTCCGTACGAATCGTCTCAGCCGGGATCTCCGCTTCGATGTCGCTCGCAAGCATGACCGGCTTTGCCCGCGCCCAAGGATCGAGTGGCTCCTATAACTGGGCCTGGGAATTGAAATCGGTCAACGCCAAGGGGTTGGATCTTCGGCTTCGCTTGCCGCAAGGCTGGGACTCTATTGAATTGCCCGTGCGCTCCGCCCTTTCCCGCAGCATCGCAAGAGGAACGATTACGGCGACGTTGACAGTCGACCGCAGCGGCACCGTACCGACTTTAAAGGTCAACGAGGACGTGCTCGCATCTCTCATCGATACAATCGGCAAGGTCGCCAAACGCGTGCACGCAAGTCCGCCGAGCTTGGACGGAATCCTAAGCGTAAAGGGCGTAATCGAAGTAGTCGAACCCGAGGAGAATGAGGAAGATCGCCGTAGGGCGGAATCTACGATCATCAGTGGATATGAAAAAGCGCTCGCGGAGCTTATCCAGATGCGACGAAATGAAGGCGCCATCCTAGTGAAGATTTTGAGTGAACGCATTGATCAAATCGCAAAACTTACTGCTGCGGCCGAAGCGTCACCCGCGCGCACTCCTGAAGCCATTCGGATACGACTCGCGGAACAAGTGAAAGCACTGTCGGAAACAGGTGAAAAGTTTGATCCGGACAGGCTTCATCAAGAAGCGATTTTGCTCGCCACAAAGGCAGATATTTGTGAGGAGCTTGATCGACTTGTGGCTCATGTCGATGCGACGCGCAAGCTGCTAGCGGGCGGTGGACAAATCGGACGTAAGCTCGATTTTCTTGCACAAGAACTTCACCGAGAATCGAATACTTTATGTGCGAAGGCGTGTTCCGTTTCGCTCGTTGCGATAGGATTGGATCTGAAAACGGCCATTGAGCAGTTTCGCGAACAGGTACAAAATCTCGAATGAAAAATAAAAAGTCGATAAAATCGCTCGATAAAGGGCGCATGTCCTCGATTGCGAGACGTGGCTTGATGCTGGTGCTGTCCTCCCCATCGGGAGCGGGAAAAACGACGCTTTCACGAATGCTACTTGCCCAAGATAGATGCATTGAACTTTCGATTTCGGTCACTACGCGGCCCCGCAGACCCGCTGAAACGGACGGTAAGCATTATCATTTCATCAAGGGCGATAAATTTGCTGCGATGGTGAAGCAAGGTGAGTTGCTGGAATGGGCCGATGTGTTCGGTAATCGTTACGGTACACCGCGCGCGCCAGTCGAGCACGCACTGGCACTAGGACGCGATGTTTTATTCGATCTCGATTGGCAGGGAACCCAACAATTGCGCGAGAAGTTGCCGCGTGATTTGGCCAGCATTTTTGTTTTGCCGCCCACAGTGCCCGCACTAGCCAGACGCTTGCAAACCCGAGCTCAGGATTCGAAGACGGTTATCAAAAGCCGGATGGCCAAAGCTTCCGACGAGATGAGTCACTGGGCTGAATACGACTATGTAATCGTCAATGAGGATCTCAATGTCGCCTTTGCAGAACTACGCGCCATTCTTGCCGCAGAGCGCTTGAAGCGCGAGCGTCAAACGGGCCTATCGGCATTTGTCCGAAATTTGCAGGCGAAGCTTTAATCTTTAGGGAACAAGTACAATCCTGCCGATGTTCTTTCCCGCCTTAAGATCATCGAGCGATTCCTGCGCTTGCGCGAGCGGTCTTGTGGTGATCGGAATGGGCGGAATTTCGCCTTTTCGTACGTGATCCATCATGGCCTTTGCTTCGGCGAGCGAGCCGACATAGTTGCCAACGATTGAGACTCCCTTGAGCGGAAGGGTCGGAACCGACAGCTTCATCTCCCCGCCGATCAGTCCCGCCACTACCAGCCTTCCACCCTTGGTCAGAGAGCCATAAGCCAAAGTTGCCGTCTGGTCCGAGCCCACGAAGTCAATGGCGCCCACGAAACCGCCATTGCTTGCAGCCATGATGGCCTTGCGGGTGGTGGAATCCTTTGGGTCGAAAGCCGCGGCGGCTCCATTCGCTAATGCGTATTCACGCTTCTTCACATCGACCTCGACAACAATCGGCGCATGTTTCGAGCGTGCACGAATGAACGAAAATCCCATCATTCCGACGCCGCCAAGACCTATGATCAGTACTGGGTAATTTTCGGCGATCGCTCCCAGTTTTTCGACGGAAGAATAGGCGGTGACACCGGAACACATATATGTGCCGGCAAGTGCTGCAGGTATCGGATCATAATCGAGCAAATAGCGTGGATGCGGAACTAGCACATGCGTCGCATAACCGCCGTCGACCTGAATGCCGATTTGGCGCGGTCTGAGACATAAATGTTCATCGCCACGTATACAAAACGCGCACTCTCCACAACCGATCCATGGATAGACCACGACACGGCGGCCGACTCTCACATCATTAACACTGGGTCCCGTCGCTTCGATTTCTCCTTCAATCTCGTGCCCTAGCGTAAATGGAAGTGGCCGTCCTCCCGCGAGCTCAAGTTTGCGTCCGCTGCCGAGATCGAAATATCCCTCATGAAGATGAATGTCGGAATGACAAACTCCGCAATGCCCGACACGAACCAGAACTTCGCTGCCCTTCGGAACCGGTAATTCAGCAATGCTTTCGCAAAGCGGAATACCATAATTGGGGAACACTCTTTTCTTCATTTTGCCCATGATTTTTCCTGAGATGAGAATCCTGCATTCTTTAGGTTATCAATTGCATTCGCAAGTGCGACGAATCCGGCAATCGGAATTTCTTCAGCCCGTCGGGTCGGTTCGATCTTGGTTTGTTCAAGAACTTGTATCGGATCGATACCAAGCGTTTTCAGGCTAACGCGTAGCATCTTGCGGCGTTGGCCAAAGGCAGCCGCTGTTATGCGTTCGAGTGTTCCAAGATTGCAGGTTAGAGGAGCCATTTTCGGTACCAGCCGAACTACCGATGAGGTAACTTTTGGAGCGGGTACAAAAGCACTACGATGCACGTTGAATAGGATTTCGGTATCTGCCCGCCAGCCTGTTAGAACTGCTAGGCGCCCGTAATGGTCATCACCGGGCTTAGCAACGATGCGTTCCGCCACTTCACGCTGGAACATCAACACGGCCGAGTCATACCAAGGGACCCACGGTTCGATTGAAAGCCATCGCACAAGCAGGGCAGTTGCGATGTTATATGGCAGATTAGCGACAATCCGGGCAATACTATTGTTTAAATGACGGCGCGGATCAATTTCGAGGGCGTCAGCTTCAATCACTGTAAGTCGACCGGAAGAATAATGGACGAGATCATAAAGCGCTTCGACACAACGATGATCACGCTCGATCGCGATCACATGTTTCGCGCCGTGTTTCAGCAGCGCGCGCGTCAGGCCACCGGGGCCAGGGCCGATTTCGACCACGCTCGTATTTTGAAACGGTCCAGCCGCTCGGACGATACGATCGATAAGATTAAGATCGAGTAGAAAATTCTGGCCAAGAGATTTTTTTGCCCGCAATTGGTAGCGCTGGATTACTTCTCGTAGCGGCGGTAGTGAGCTCGTTCTGTTCATCGAGATGCGGCTTCCCCATCCGCGAGCCGCTGTGCAAGTTTCAGCGCTTCAAGCAGGCTAATGGGATTGGCAAATCCAGTGCCGGCGATGTCAAAAGCTGTACCGTGGTCAGGCGAGGTCCGGATAAAAGGCAAACCAAGCGTGACGTTGACGGCACGGTCGAAAGCTATCGTCTTGACCGGAGCCAGCACCTGATCATGATACATGCCAAGGACCACATCATAATTGCTGCGTGCAGCGGGGCGAAACAAGGTATCGGCGGAAAGCGGACCGGTTACGCTGATGCCTTCCGCGTCAAGCGTTCGAATGGCTGGCTGAATGATTTCAATTTCCTCCTGTCCAAGAGTACCGCCCTCTCCGGCATGAGGATTTAATCCGCAAATCGCGAGACGCGGTCGGGCGATACCGAAGCGATGTTTAAGGTCGTGCGCAACGATCCGGCCTGTTTCCACGATGAGATTTTCAGTCAGCAATGCCGGGACATCCTTAAGTGGTACATGAATCGTTACCGGCACAACGGCCAACTCCTCGGACCAGATCAACATGACCGCTCGCGGGCTTTTGCATCCGACTTTCGCCGCGAGATACGCGAGATACTCCGTATGCCCTGGGAATTTGAATCCACCTTCGGACATTACCGATTTTGCGATAGGGTTTGTAACAACCGCGCCTACCTTACCGGTTTGTGCCAGCTCAACCGCGCATTCGATGGCGGCCTTCGTCGTTCTTGCGCTTGTGTCATCAGGCTTGCCGGGTTTTGCGGTCCCTGAAATTCCTATATTTAGTACCGGTAATACTTTCGAAAATAATTCCAATGCGTCCTCGGTATTAGTTTCAGAAATTTGCACGTCGAGTTTCAGAAGCTTAGCGCGCGCTTCCAGCAGGGCAGGGTCGCCGACCGCGATGAAAGCCGGAGTGCCGAACTTGGAGCGTTGCGCCCATAACGCCAGTGTAAGTTCGGGACCGATCCCCGCTGGTTCGCCCAGAGTGAGTGCGAGCGGGCGCATCGGATATTGTCTCATCCGCTCAGCGATAGGTAATGATATATTGTTTACGGAGTTCTTGGAGATAGTTTTTCTCGAAATCTCCGATCCGCCGGGTCAATAATTCATCACGGAATTCCCGCCGTGAGGAAATATCCGCGATAACTTCCTTGCGGTCGCATACGGCCACTACCTCGATTCCCGCCGGTGTCACTTCGGGCGGAGTCATCTTGCCGTCTGGAGTGCTATCGAGAAGTTTTTTATACTGCGTGCCTAAATCGGTCGCAAGACGTTGCATTGGATCCTTGATGACGACGTCTCTCATTTCTCGTGCGTATCGCAAAGCGTCCTCACAACTTGTGGAACGCGAACGTAAGGTTTCGGCTTCTTTCACTCTAGCCGCGCGAGCTGATTCCGGAGAACCACGAGCCACCACCAGAACAATTTGTTGCAGCGAATATTGCGTTGCCTTGGTCTGCGGAGATTCTCCTCGGGCCGAAAGAATTGCCACAAGATCCGCATCGCGGACTTGAAACACTCCAGGTGAGTGCTGCTGCAGTACCTGTCGCCAAGCCATTTCCGAACGAATTCTAGTCTTGTAGCTCGGAATATCGACGCCTGCTTTCCCAATATTTTCCAAAAAATCGGGGGCGGTACGACCTGCACGCTGGGCCATGTCCGCAAAAGTCTTGTTCAATTGATCATCGGTAACCAAAATGTTTTGGCGTTTAGCTGTTTGTAGCTTGATCTTCTCGTCGATTAATTCTTCCAAGGCTTCTTGTTTACTCATTACCTTGTGAGCGCTGATTTGGATCAATTTGATCCGGTGCGCGATGTCGCTTGCCGTAATCGGTTCGCCGTTCACCAAGGCGGCGATCTGTGCTTTTGCCGGAGTCGCAAGCAGAAATATTATTGTAAGACCGATCCAACCAAACCACACGGGAGGCGAGGGTCGCATCTCGGGATTTATGGTCTGACCTTTTCGCATAGGTTGCTCGCTCGATGACGGATCAATCTAGCACGCGCCGTCATCAATTGGTCGTGGAAACGCTGGCGCCGCTGACGGGCCCCGGTGTCGTTATGCCGCTTGGTATGTCGGGGCTGCTCAAGGCGCGCAACGTCATACGGAACATGAAAGTGCGGTTGGGCGACGTGCTGGTGAAGTTCGTGTTGTCGACTGAATAGCTGCCCGTGAATCCGATACATTCGTCGAGATAGCTCAGACCAACCATATAGCGGTCAACCTGGCCATTGAAAATATCGTAGCGGATTCCTCCCGTCACGCTCCAGTTCTTCTGAAACTTATATGAAGCTTGTTCATAAATTTGTTCACGACGGCTCAGGAATCCGATCAAGGGCTGCGCTTCGTAGCGTCCAAAAACCGTAGAAAGTTGCAGGCGGTCGAAATTCGTTTTGATCTCCGCCTCGAAACGATTTAATGCAAAGTTACTTTTGTCGAACAGATAGCGCGTAATGAACGCCAAATTCGAGGTTGGTTGATAATAAAGACGCGCGACATAGTCGGAAGTGCTATTTTGAAGACCTGATTGTAACCCTGTATTCGTTGCGTCCGGAATAGCAAAAGAGTTCTGCCCGAACAGATTATAAGACTGGCCGAACAGCGCATTGATGGTGCCGTAGCGGTTGAGATTTATCGAATACTGCACGCCAGCATTCAGGCGCGTGCCGCCCTCGACCCTGTCCAATCCGGAATATTTATCGATCGCAAACAAATTCGCATCGCTGAAGACGAGACTTTGCGAATCTTCGTTGGGGAAGTTTCCGATTTGAGTCTCATTAGGCCGAACAATCAGCTGGGCGATCGGCTCCAGAATTTGTGTTCCCCATTCTTGGACCGCGATGAACGGCCAGCGGGCTTCAAAACCGATGGCCGGCATCGCGCGGGTCATCGAGTTGCTACCCGTGTTCATAAAATTGGAAACGCCAGTCTGATTATCGATATTCGTGTAGGCGACGTCGGCGCGAAGCCTTACGAATGGCGTGAACACCTGTCCCAGGCTATTCGTGATCATTCTTTTCCAATCGAGTTGGTAAGAGGCTCGCGAATATTCGCCGGGTGCGCCGCGCAGAAGGCAGTTCGCCCGCGTGGGAGCAAACACCGCCGTGTTTGTTTGATTGCAGACATTGTTTGAATTGTTGAAATTATTAAGATCGTTTCCCTCCGCCGTCTGGCTGATCGGAGCAAATTCAGCTTCCCGTCGAGAAAGACTTGTCACGTTTACGTTAAATCCCAGTTGGCCTCCGAGCACGGGCTGTCCATAAATGTACGAATAATCGATCACTGGGTGGATAATGGGAAGTTGTTTGTTGACGTCGCTAAGCGACATGCCTAGGAAACCGATGGCGCGAATATCGAAATAACTGCGGTCGCCCTGACCCACGAGATACAGTTGGTCTACAAATTCCGTAATGCGCGAATCCGTAATCGGCCTGTAATCGTTCAGGAACGTTCGATCGGTTGCGAGCAATCCGTTCCAACCCCATACCCAATGCTTATTTATGTTGAACTGGCCCTGCGATTCGATGGCGCCGCGGAAATACCGAGTTCCAGGACCCTCCACTCCGGGCGCCGTATCAAATTTTGATGGGTCCAATTGATAAATGCCCGTTGCCTTTAGCGTGAACGCGCCCGTCGCAAAGCGCTGCCGCCACTCGCCTCTTAGGAGTGCGCCTTGGGTCGACATCGCTGCGACGGAAAGCGTGAAATCCTTGTCCGGTGTAAGTGCCCAAAAATAAGAAACTTCGCCGCCGACACCGAGGTTCTTACTGGAAAAAAAGCTCGGAATGAGAAAGCCTGATTGCCGTTTTACGGTCGGATCGGGATGTGAGAAAAAAGGAAAATACGCGATCGGTTTTCCGAAAAGCTCGAATGAGGCGTTTTCGTAATAGATTGTGCGTTCGCCTTCCTTGTGAATGATCCGCTGCGCCTTCACTTGCCAGACAGGAGGCTTCGACGGATCATCCTTGCACGGCTCACAGGACGTATAAACTCCGCTCTGGAAAACCGTAGTGTCACCCTCTGTGCGATCGACGCGCGCAGCAGCAAAACGGGTTTTCTGCGGTGTCTCGAGCAGGAGCGAATTCGCGAAACCGTCACGGAAATCCTTACTCATTTCCATGTCATCGCCGTACAAAACGGAACCATCCTTCGCTTTGTAACGAACATTCCCCTGCGCATGCACTCGGTTGGTTTTGCGATCGTAGATCACCTGATCGGCTTCGAGCACCGCCCCATCGTTATAAATTTGCACATGGCCAACGGCTGAAACCTTGTCGTTTTGATAGTCGCTCACAAGCTCGTCCGCTTGTATAAGCATGCGGTCGGAGCCTTTTCCGTGCTCGCGCCGATCCTGCGCCATCTGCATGAGAGTCGGCCGCTGACGCTGTGCCGGCGGCCGTTGGGCCTCCGCTTGCTGATTTTGCGATGGATCGGACTGGGCCGTCTGTGTCTGATCCGACTGTGCAAGGGCCGCTGCCGCTAACAGGAATGCAGCCAAGAGAAGCAGCGCGCCATGCGCAAAAAAACGCGCGATCGAGCACGGTAGATAGGTTTCTGGCGCGATGACGGTATGCAGAAACATCAACCGTCCTCTTGTTGTAACAATACGGTGCAACCCATCACTGCACCAAACACAACAGGCAACCAACCGGCGATTACGGGAGGCAAGATTCCGTTCTCGCCGAGCTCGCCGGCTAGTTTTGACGCCACATACAACATGAAGCCCGCGACAACGCCGCCCAGAATCATTTTTCCGACACCGCCGAGTCGAAACACACGTAGGCTGACAGCCGCCGCGATTAACACCATTGTAGCCAGCAGCGCTGGCCGAGCCAGCAGAGTCTGATATTGGAGTTGGTAGCGTTCAGCCTTGATCCCGGCTCTCTCGGAATCGCGGATCGCGGTAGGCAGATCCCAGAACGACATAGAATCCGGGCTGCCGAGACTACCCTGTACTTGGGCGGGCGTGAGATTCGTGCTGACCAAATAATTTTCGTATTCCTGCGGTTCGGCACCAGCCGGAAAAACTCTAGCCTTTTGCAAAACCCAGACGCCGATATCGAGACGCGCCGAACGAGCTTCGATGCGCTCCACGAACTGACCATTTTTATCGAATGAATAAACACGAACACCGGTCAACGTACGGCCTTTATCCGACGTGGCAGTTGCCTGGAGAACAGATTGGCCGTCGACGCTTTGCTGCCGCACCCAAATCCCGTCCGTGCTCTGCTGAAATAATCCGACGCGTTCCGAGAAGAGTGAGGCCTCAAGACGATCTGCGCGTTCTTTGAGCGTTGCGGAAAGAGGATTGTAGACCGTAACGAGAAACACCCCGAGCAGTACCGCGAGCGAGAGAGTTGAGAAAGTAAACTGCCAGACCGAGACGCCAACTGTGCGCGCGATCACGAGCTCAAGCCGGCGGGAAAGCGTAAGAAAGCTTGCCATCGCGCCGATTAGGACGGCAAACGGAAACATCTGTTCGCTGAAGGCAGGAAGCCGGAGTAGCACGAGATAGCCAATGTCCCCGATTGAGACATTGGCGCGATCGCCGAGCCGGCGGCTGAATTCAAAAAAATCGACGATACCTATCAGTCCGGCGCAGGTGATGAAGACAAGGACGACCGCACCGAGAAAACGGCGACCAAAATAACGTCCAAGCTTACCGAACAAAACCATGACTGATCCTTACGCGGTCTCGAGGCGTTGAATCCGCGCAATCACAGCATCGACGAGTTTTTGAAAAGACGCTGGAACGCTCAACTCAATAAGGCCCGCAATCGCGAGTAGACCGGGGACGATGCCGGAAAAGGGAACAAGATAGGGAAGTGGCGAGGCAAATTCATTTCGCTGAACGAAACCCCACGTACCGAACCCGGCGATCTCGATCGTCATGAAGGCGATGCCCGCTCCCGCGACCGCAGCGCTACGGCTTTGCCGCGTCGTGCGGGGCAGCCCCAAAAACGCAAACGGAATCACAAAAGCGGCGATCGGATAGATCGGAGTCGAGAGCCGTTTATGAATCTCAACGCGGATTCGCGCCGATTCGATTTGTGAATTCGGGCCCTCGGATGGTCCCGCGAGCAATTCGGAAAACGTCTTATCGCTTGCGCGGGATTGATCCGTCGACTTGTTGCCCGTCAGCTGTGATAAGTCGAAGGCATAACGTTCGAACTCAACCATCGAAGAGTTGCGAACCTCCGATGCCGAACGATGCATGGTGCCCTGTTCGAGGACAAGAAAAACGCCGGTATCAGATGAGACAATGCGCCCGCGGTCGGCAACGTAAGTCGTTATGGCGTTCGCGTCGCGAGAGTCGTTAACAAAAATTCCGCGCAGCAATCCGCCCACTCCGCGTTCACGGACATGAAATGTCAGGCCCTTATCGATCGAGACGAAGCGGCCAGGCTGCGCGACATTGCTGACGATATCTGCGGTCACGGCAGAAATCTGTTCACGCAAAACGCGCAGGCTTCTTGGTCCGATGTCAATGCTGATCAAGGCCGACAGCGCGGCGACTGCAAGCGAAAATATCAGTAGCGGTTTGAATGTTTGCCAAGGGCTCAAACCCGCCGCACTCATGACGATCAGTTCTGAATCGCCGTTGAGTTTGTTAAGTGTATACGTTACAGCAAGAAACAGCGCGATGGGCGTGGTCAGCAGTATCAACGTGGGCAAGGCAAGACTGGTGATGGTGAAAAAAACCCAGATGGTTTGGCCTTGGCTCGTCACCAAATCAAAGCGGCGCAAAATCTGTGTGAGCCAGACCATGCCCGTGAGCGTTGACAGCGCGGCAAAAAACGCCAAGCCGCACGTCATCAGGATATAGCGATCGAGACGCCCCATTAAATTGCATCCCCTCGCCACCTCGCGTTCTGCGAGTGGCTCCGTCCCTAGTCCCCAGTATCTAAAGACTTGGAAGTTTAGGCGATATTACGGCCTATAAAGGGCATCTCGCCGGTCATTCCTGGATCGGTTAATACTTCCAAAAGCCTCTGATTCCTCAGGAAAAAATATGGTCGAAATGCCCAAAATATCTTTTATCGAGCCAAAACCGTCCTTGGGTGGCACGGTTGTCGTTCTTATGGATGAGGATTTGAAGCTCGGCCGAGTCGCAAAACGCGTTTTGGAGCCCGCTGGTGACCTCATCTCACGGGCCAGCAAAAGTGAGCGGTTCAAGGGTAAGGAGGGCAAATTCCTTGAGTTAATCGCCCCTTCGGGGTTCAAAGCCGAACGTCTCTTAGTTCTTGGGCTCGGCAAATCGAAGGACATGCAAGCTTCAGTATGGCTCCGGCTTGGCGGTAAACTGATGGGACGCCTTCCAGTCGGGGCAAAAACCGTCACGGTTTTGCTCGATTCGCCTGAGGGCTCGGTGCTGCCGGAGAATGCTGCCGATTTCGCGCTCGGTATGTCTCTCCGTGCCTATCGTTTCGACCGGTACAAAACGAAAAAAGCCGATGACGAAGAAAAAAAATCGAGAGGGGGTATCAATGTTTCGATCGCGGTCGTAGATCCCGCGGCGGCCCGCAAAAAATGGATCTTGCGTGAAGCGGTCGCGAGCGGAGTGAATATCGCCCGCGATCTTGTAAACGAGCCGCCGAATATCTTGTTCCCGATTGAGTTTTCTCGCCGCGCCTCGGCATTAAAAAAACTCGGTGTCGTGATCGATATTCTCGACGTCAAGGCGATGAAAAAACTCGGCATGGGCGCGCTTCTCGGGGTTGGCCAGGGCTCCGTACACGATTCGCGGCTCGTCGTGATGCGGTGGAGTGGTGGTAAGAAAAAAACACCACCAATCGCGATTGTTGGCAAGGGTGTTTGCTTCGACACCGGCGGCATTTCGATCAAGCCCGCGGGCAGTATGGAGGATATGAAAGGTGACATGGCCGGTGCGGCCTGTGTCGTCGGACTCATGCATACGCTTGCCGCACGTAAGGCCCGCGCGAATGTCGTCGGCGTAATCGGTCTTGTCGAAAACATGCCGGACGGCGCCGCGCAGCGACCAGGTGACATTGTAAAATCCATGTCGGGCCAGACAATCGAGATCATAAACACCGATGCGGAGGGCCGGCTCGTTCTGGCTGACGCACTCTGGTACACTAAGGATCGCTTCAAACCCAAATACATGGTTGACCTTGCTACCTTGACAGGGGCGATCCTGGTCGCGCTCGGTAATGAATATGCCGGAATGTTTTCGAACGACGACAAACTCTCGAAACATCTAATCGAAGCGGGAAACGAAACTGGTGAGCGCGTCTGGCGGCTTCCGCTTGGTCCGGAGTACGACAAACTGATTGACTCCAAATTTGCCGACATGAAAAACACCGGCGGCCGACATGGCGGATCGATTACCGCTGCGCAGTTCCTGCAGCGTTTCGTTGGTAAAACTCCGTGGGCGCATCTCGATATTGCGGGCACCGGCATGGCGGCGCCCGTTTCCGATATTAATGCGAGTTGGGGACCGGGCTGGGGCGTGCGGCTGCTTGATCGCTGGGTGAGCGACAACCACGAGGATTGAGATGACCGAAGTCCACTTTTATCATCTGCAGCGGCAGCCGCTTGAGCAGGCGCTACCACAGCTTATTGAAAAATGTCTTGAGCGCGGTTGGCGTTGCATCGTGCAAGCTGCATCCGAAGAGCGCGTGGATGCACTCGATTCGTTGTTATGGACCTATCGCGAAGACAGTTTTCTCGCGCACAGCCATGATCGCGAACCGGATGCGGCAGAAAATCCAATTTTGTTGACAACAAAAAGCGACAACCCTAACGGCTCACAGGTTCGATTTTTTATCGACGGTGCGACTGGAGACGATATTTCGACTTATGCCCGCACAATTTATTTGTTCGATGGAAACGATCCTGATGCCGTCGAAACTGCACGCGATCAATGGAAAGAAGCGCAAGGTGAAGGTTTTGCGGTGATCTACTGGCAACAAGATGCCGAAGGTCGTTGGCAGAAAAAAGCGTAATTATTTCAGCTTCTTACAAGAGAGTGCGGATCGCAATCTCGCGCAGCGCGATGATGGCAAGAATTACCGCGGGTACGCCGAATCGGAAAAACGCCGGCGCGCCAGACCGCATGATCACCCGCGCAAAAATAACTGGCGTAGTAATCATGCCGCACAACATCGTCCAGAAGATATAGCGATAGTCGCTTGCGATACCGATCGCAGTGAAAGCGAGTGCGTACATCGCTCCCGACAACGCGATCGTCACTGTGATCCACCGCGTGACAGTATTCGGGATGGCGAACGCGGCGAGCGACCAGGCAAGACAAATCAAAAGCCAGAGGTAAGGTGGCCCGATAATCGAATTATTGATCGCCTGCGCCGCCCAGTCGATCGACTTGTATAAAAATGTAGGCTTGAACGTGAATTCTTTTTGGTTTGTTGACTGCATGCCAGTGTAGACCATTTCGCGGCAGCCGCTGCAGAAAAATTGAAGGAACCGGTTCATGTGCGCGATGCGATGCTCAAGATAGGCCAGAGGCTCGGCCAAGATGGCGTCGACCCACAGTTTTGAGAGTGCGCGGCCGAATTGTGGTTTCAGATTCTCGTAGACTTGCTCGCAATTGCCCCAACCATAAACGTCCCAGTGTTTCGACGTATAACAGTCTCGATTCTTTGTCACGAAATCAGGTCCGAAAAATCCCCTGAAGCCATCGCGTTCAGAAAAAAAGGTGACGCCGCCGATGTCGAAAATCTGTAACTGCGATATCGGCTGAATATCCGTCACGCGATAGATGTAACGATCAGCAACGATGTGCGCGGGCGCGAAGAACAGCGCGAGCAAACAGACCGTGACTGCACGTTTGAACCAGTGAATTTCCACCCAGCGCTTGCTCGTAACGGCACCGGCCAGATCGAGCAGCGGCGGAAGACCAAACAATGCGTTTGCGCGCATGAATGTCCCGGCGATGAGAAAGATCCACAATAGAGCGAGTGTGGCGGAACCCCGTTTGATGCTGCCACGTAGTATGCAAGCCGCGAGTCCGGTCGTGATAAGGAAGCACACTGCCATGCTGATGTCTTTCACCAGCTGACCGTTGAAGTTGATCGCCATCGGAAAAAGACCAGCGGCGAACGTCCACCATGCAAGCGCGTGCCCCTCGGCATCAAATGCGCGCCCGATTAGGGCGAATCCGCCCCAGTAGCCCACCATAAAGAGAACGAGCATTGGTTGCGGGCCATACCAAATCCTTTGCAGCGGAATCCAGAGAAAGCCGAGCAGCGGCGGCTGCCAGTTCGTGAAATCATTGTCGCGCGCCGCCTTGAAGTATGCCCATGCATCGTGATGCAGGATGCCAGGATAGAAGGCGATAAAATTCAGTGCAGCGCAAATAGATGCGACGAGCAGCAAACGGCGATGAAACGAAAGCGAAGCGTCCATCATTTTTTCATGTTCTCGCCTGCGTTCCTAGCGTGTCTTGCCGTTTCCGTCATCGTCCGGAATGATGAGGACAGGGGAGTTTGCGCCGATGCAGCTTGCCGGTGGCTTCGACGTCTTTATGGTGAACTGATTGGCATGAATGAACGGAGAATGTCATGGATCTTGGGATTGCGGGCCGCAAGGCGATCGTCTGCGCGTCGAGCCGGGGGCTCGGTTATGGCTGCGCTTTGGTGCTGGCGCGTGAGGGCTGCGAGATCGTCATTAATGGCCGTGACGAGAAGCGGTTGACGGCAGCAGCGGCAGAAATCGGCAAAGCGACCGGCGCCAAAATCACTCCAATCGCGGCCGATGTTGCAACGCCCGAAGGACAGAAGGCGCTATTCGCGGCCTGTCCGGAGCCGGACATCCTGGTCAACAATAATGCCGGTCCGCCCTTTCGCGATTTCCGCGAGCTGGACCGGCAAAAAATGCTCGATGGCGTCACTGCCAATATGATCGCGGCGATTGAGCTGATTCAGAGGGCGATCGACCCGATGGTGGCCAAGAAATTTGGTCGCATCGTCAACATTACTTCGAGTTCCGTGAAGAGCCCGATTGTCGGTCTCGATCTATCCTCCGGCGCGCGCGCCGGACTCACCGCCTTTCTCGCTGGAGTGGCGCGTACAGTTGCGGGCTCGAACGTGACCATCAATTTTCTCTTGCCCGGACCGTTCGACACGGACCGTCTGCGTGCCGGGATCGAGGCCGGTGCGAAAAAGCAGAACATAAGCGTTCAACAGGCGCGTGAAGCGCGGCTGAACACTGTTCCAGCTAAACGCTTCGGAACTTCGGACGAATTCGGCGCTGCTTGTGCATTTCTATGCTCGGCACAGGCGGGTTTTATCGTTGGGCAGAATCTATTGCTTGACGGTGGCATGGTGTCAGTCACTTTTTAACGCTTCATGATCCGGTTCAACCTTTCGGTTTCCTAAGTTCGTCGCATCCAAATGATCATATGAGAAATCGAGTGTTTATGTGCGAACGGGCCGAATTTTTCGCCATTGAAGGGCCGCGCGTGAAACCGATTAAGAATTGCGCCACAGTAAGTGTAAACAAAGTGATGATATCGAACCAACCGTCTGCATCCATCCACCGCGCCCCCGCCGAAGCACCCTTGCTCCTCTTCATGAGTGCCTATAAAACGCGGCGGCCCACGTAGAGTACCCTGGCATATTGGAAGGCGACTATGGCGCGCGAGCGTACTTTTTCGATTATCAAGCCCGATGCTACGCGGCGCAACTTGACCGGTGCGATCAACGACCGGTTGGAAAAATCGGGCCTGCGCATTGTGGCACAAAAGCGCCTGCGCATGACGAAACAGCAGGCCGAAAGATTTTATGCCGTTCATAAAGAACGACCTTTCTTCGCTGGCCTCGTGCAATTCATGACTTCGGGCGCGGTCATTGTGCAGGTGCTAGAAGGCGAGAACGCGGTCGAAAAATACCGCGAAGTGATGGGCGCGACCGATCCCACCAAGGCAGCTCCCGGCACGATCCGCAAGGATTTTGCCGAGTTGATTGAAGCCAATTCCGTGCATGGTTCCGATAGCCTCGATAACGCAAAAACCGAAATCGCTTTTTTCTTCAGGGACAACGAAATCGTCGACTGACACGGGCGATTTAGAGCAGAGAATGAACATCGATATTGCGGCAACGGGATTGGATCAGCCCGCCTTTTGGCTATCCGTACTGCAGATCATGTGGGTCAATGTGCTGTTGTCAGGGGACAACGCGGTCGTTATCGCGTTGGCGTGCCGGAATTTGCCGGACCGCGTTCGCAACTGGGGTATCGCGCTCGGCGCCGGCGTTGCCGTGTTTTTACGCATCATTTTCACCGGCATCGTCGCTACGATTCTCGTTCTGCCGTGGCTGAAATTCGTCGGGGGTCTCGCGCTTCTCTATATCGCGATCGATCTTATCAAAGTGGAAGATGAGGGCGGCAGCGCGAAGGTGAAAGCCCACGATAGCCTTTGGCGTGCGATCGGCACGGTGGCCGTCGCCGATATCGTGATGAGCCTCGACAACGTGGTCGCAATCGCTGCCATTGCGAAGGGAAGTTGGGCACTTCTTACGCTCGGTCTTATGATTTCAATTCCGTTAATCGTGGTCGGTGCTGCACTGATTGCCGAACTATTCGTTCGATTTCCCATTTTGGTATGGGCGGGCGCGGGGTTGCTCGGTTGGCTCGCCGGCGGACTCATGATCAGCGACCCCGTGATTGTCGATCGGATCACGGATGCGGTGGTTGCGCGCTGGGAGTATGTCGCAGCCGGAGCGGCGGCCGCGATCGTATTAATCGTCGGTTATATTCGCCGCCGCATGGACAAGCCTGTGGAGAAACCGAAACAGATCTCGAATACGCGCCACATAAGTATTGGACGTAAAAAGAGATTACCCGCGAAAGCAAAAAGACATTGAAGACAATAAAACCCACATTTCATCCCTCCGTTTTGCTGATGGTAAATCTGGTCGCGGCGTTGATGGTGTGGTAGGGCCGCTTTGAGGCGACCGCGGAGAATTGCCCCAAGCCAGCCCTCGCTAATTAACGTAGTGCTTGCTTCGGTGCGGGCGATAATTGCCGAGAAGTGCACGTACGGGCCGGAACGATAATTTTGATGTCGGGCCCTTCAATGTGATGAGCGATTGGTACGCCAACGGCATTTCGAAAATCCCAAACGGCGACGCGATCGATTATTTGTAAACCTGCGATTAAAATCCATGACCGTTACAGTATAGGAAATTCAGAAGGTTTATCTCGATGAGAACACGGCCACGCTGAGTGCTTAAACCGTGACAGAAAAGACAATCTATTCGTGAACAATCACTTTTTCGCCCACAATTTTCAGTTTTCCTTTTGCGAGCAGTCTGAGCGCCTCGGGATAAATCCGGTGCTCGATGTTGATCACGCGTGCTGCGAGTGTCTCAGGATCGTCAGCTGCCAATACCGGTACTTCCGCCTGCATCACGATCGGACCAGAATCGAGCTCGGAAACGACGAAATGAACAGTCGCGCCGTGATTTTTTACGCCGGCTTCGAGTGCGCGCTTGTGCGTATCAATACCCTTGAATGCTGGCAGCAGTGAGGGGTGAATGTTGAGAATTCGTCCGTGCCAGCGTTTCACGAATCCGTCCGTCAGGACTCGCATGAAACCCGCGAGACAAAGAATTTCAACCTTCGCAGCGGCGAGTTCTTTCTCAAGCTCCGTTTCGAAAGCGTCGCGACTCGCGAACTTTTTGTGATCGACGATCGCAGTCGCGACGTTTTTTGATTTCGCGACTTGGAGACCCTTGGCATCGGGGCGATTTGAAACAACGAGAACGATCTCGGCGGGATAGTCTTTCGCAGCCGCGGCTTCGATTAGCGCCGACATGTTGGAGCCGCGGCCCGAAATTAGGATGCCGACGCGCTTGCGCGCCATGGTCACGCCCTGAGGTCGAGCTTGCCGGAGAATAAAACGCCTTCGCCAGCGGTGATTTCGCCAATGGGGAAGACTGTCTCGCCGGTTTTCTTGAAAGCGGTAGCGACTTGATTCGCCTTTTCTTTCGCGACGACGGCGATCAGCCCGATGCCGCAATTGAAAGTGCGGAGCATCTCGTGTTCTTCGATATGTCCTACGCTCGCGAGCCATTTAAACACCGGCAATACCGGCACTGAGGTTAAATCAATTTTTGCCGCCATACTTTTGGGCAATATGCGTGGAATGTTATCGACAAAGCCGCCGCCAGTGATGTGGCAGAGCGCCTTCACACCGTTCGTCGATTTCAGCACCGATAATGTCTGCTTCACGTAAATTCGCGTCGAGACGAGCAATGCTTCGCCGAATGTTTTGGTCTTATCGAATGGGGCCTCGGCGTCCAGTTCCGCTTTCGTGTCGAAATCGGTGATAACTTTTCTCACCAGCGAAAACCCATTCGAATGGATACCAGAGGAGGGGATCGCAAGCAAAACGTCGCCCGCCTTCATATCTTTTTTCGGCAGCAAGTTCTCACGTTCGACTGCGCCGACCGTGAAGCCCGCGAGATCGTAGTCGCCGTCGATGTAAATGCCCGGCATTTCCGCGGTCTCGCCGCCGATGAGTGCACAGCCCGCTTCCATGCAGCCGGCCGCGATGCCGCTCACCACCTGGGCCGCAATTTCTGGATTGAGTTTGCCGCAGGCAAAATAATCCAAAAACAGGAGCGGCTCAGCGCCCTGCACGATCAAATCGTTTACATTCATGGCGACGAGATCGATTCCGATCGTGTCATGTTTCCCAGTTTGGATCGCGAGTTTCAGTTTGGTACCGACGCCGTCGGTCGCCGCAACTAGGAGCGGGTCCTTGAATTCCGCACGCTTGAGGTCGAACACACCGCCGAAACCGCCGATTTCCGCATCGGCGCCGGGCCTTGCCGTTGCCTTCAACAGCGGTTTGATCAAATCGACGAGGCGATTGCCGGCGTCGATATCGACACCCGCGTCCCGATAGCTGTGCCCCTTGGCGTTTTGCATACCGAACTCCGCGCACGGGCTAGCCTGAATGAGCTTGTTTCGCAAGGAAAAGGGGCGGGCCTTTACAGGCTTGGCAGAGTACTAAAGGCGAGGCTAAACGAATAAAACAAGCGGGGCGACCAAAGCGTGAACCTTCCCAACGCCATTACCATTGCGCGGTTTCTTATGGTGCCGGTCGTCGTCTGGGCGATCGCCTCGCTGCAAATGCAGATCGCATTCTGGCTATTCGTTGTAGCGGCCGCTTCTGACATGCTGGATGGCTTTCTCGCCAAACGTCTGGGCATGACGAGTGAATTCGGCGCCTATCTCGATCCGCTCGCCGATAAAGCCTTGCTGATGTCGATCTACGTTTCGCTGGCGGTGGCGGGGCTGCTGCCCCTTTGGCTCGTCATCGCGGTAGTATCACGTGACATCATGATACTTGGTGCGATCGTAGTGTCTTGGTTGGTTGAGCAGCCGCTTGAAATTAAGCCACTCATGGTCTCAAAGGTCAACACGATGGTGCAGTTCATCCTGGCGGCCATGGTATTGGCAGCGAGCGCGTTCGGTATCAATCTAGGCCATGCATTAACGCTTGGGCTCATCGCGGTGGGTATCTTGACTGTGCTTTCAGCGGCTGCCTATCTCCTCGCCTGGACCCGCCACATGTCGACATGAGCGTCGTTATGAATCTGCAACGGCAGCTTCTTTTTTGGCTCGGCGCACTAATCGTATTCATTTTTCTGATCTGGCTTCTGCACGCGATTCTGTTGCCGTTTGTGGCTGGGACAGTGATCGCCTATCTTTTGAATCCGTTGACCGATCGGCTCGAACGCGCGGGCATGAACCGTATCATCGCGACGCTGCTTACGGTCAGCTTTTTCATTTTCCTATTGGTGCTCGTCGGATTTCTATTGTTTCCGATCCTTGGTAATGAGCTTTTCAATTTTCTGCAGCACCTGCCCACTTACGTGATGCGCCTGCAAGAACTCATCACAGAGGAAAACAAGGTCTGGCTCCACAGCATTGTCGGCGACAAACTGCCCGACATGCAAAAGAGCATCGGCGATCTGATGGGCGAAGCGTCGAAGTGGATTGGAACCTTTGTGACCTCGTTGTGGTCGGGCGGGCGGGCGCTAGTTTCGATTTTCTCGCTGCTGGTGGTGACACCGGTCGTTGCGTTCTATGTGCTCTATGACTGGCACGCGGTAACAGCGAAGGTCGACTTGTGGCTACCGCGCCGCTATCGCGGCACGATCCGCCGCCTCGCCGTTGAAATCGACCACGCCATCGCAGGCTTTCTACGCGGACAGTCGCTACTCTGCGTGATCCTCGGTCTTTATTATGCGATTGCACTTCTGCTAGTGGGACTAAACTTCGGGCTTTTGATCGGCGTTTCTTCGGGGCTTCTCACATTTATTCCCTACGTCGGCTCGCTCAGCGGATTTGTCATCGGCATGATTGTTGCGCTCGTCCAGTGGCCAAACTGGACGCCGATTATCATCACATTCGTAATTTTCCTAGTCGGACAATTTCTTGAAGGCTACGTGTTGTCGCCCAAACTTGTCGGCGAAAGCGTCGGTCTGCATCCAGTGTGGCTTATCTTTTCCTTATTCGCCTTCGGCTATCTGATGGGGTTCGTCGGTTTGTTGATTGCGATTCCACTTGCTGCCGCTGTCGGCGTGCTGCTGCGTTTTGCTCTGTCGCAATATTTCGCAAGTCCGTTTTATACTGATAAGCAACACGGCAGCCGCTGAACATGCAGCGACCGGACGTCGTAGTTCACCAGCTCGCGCTCGATCTTCCGCATGTCGAGAGTTTTCGACGCGATGATTTTCTTGAAAGTCCCTCGAACTGCGCGGCGCTCGCATTGGTCGACCGTTGGCCGGAATGGCCGAGCCGTATCGCCGCTATCGTTGGCCCGGCGGGATCCGGCAAAAGCCATCTTGCCGCGATCTGGTCCGAGCGCGCGGGGGCACGCATCGTTGTGGGACATGCACTGAACCACGCGGACGTGCCTGCGCAACTCGCAACTGGAGCTTTGGTCGTCGAAGATGTCGCGCCTGGCCGTGTCGACGAGGCGGCGCTATTTCACCTCTTCAATCTTGCGCGCGAGGATGAAGCCTATCTTTTGCTGACATCGTCCCAGCGCATTGATGGCACCGGTTTTGGGTTGGCCGATCTCGTATCGCGTTTGCGCGCGGTACCATCGGTTACGCTGGCCGCGCCTGACGACGCGCTGCTGTCAGCGGTTCTCGTCAAGCTATTTGCCGATCGTCAGCTGGCGGTCGGCGAGGGGGTGATCGCTTATCTTTTGTCGCGCATGGAACGTTCGCTCGCAAGTGCCCGGGAGATCGTCGCGAAACTCGACACCGCTGCGCTCTCGCGTGGCCGTGCCGTAAACCGGCAACTTGCCGCCGATGTCCTGCGAAACGATTGAAAGGCTTTCGAATTCAGACGGTTAGACTATAATTGAATTGTCATGAAAAAGTAATGCGGTTTCGCGATAATGGAAATCGAGGGAAATCATTCATGTCTGGCGAATTGAAAATTATGCATAGCACGCCCGGCGTGAAGCGGGCGCTCGTCGAGCCACATCAGCCGGTCAGCGAACTCACCGGTAGTCCAAAACGCTTCATGAACCGAGAGCTGTCGTGGCTTGGATTCAATCGCCGTGTTTTGGAAGAAGCGGGAAACGCCAAGCATCCGCTTCTTGAGCAATTGCGCTTTCTTTCCATTTCGGCCGCAAATCTGGACGAGTTTTTTATGGTTCGTGTAGCGGGCATCCGTGGGCAGGTACGTGCGAACGTTACGGACCCGAGCCCGGACGGTCTAACCCCTTCCGAGCAGTTATCGTGTATCACGGCCGAAGCTGCAATTCTCGCCTACGATCAGCAGGCGCGATGGCGCGGGCTGCGGCGGGAGCTTTCGGCCGCGGGCGTTATTTTGCTGGACGGCACCGAATTGTCGAAGTCGGACGTTGCATGGCTAGAAACCTTTTTCCTGCATAATATTTTTCCGGTGGTCACGCCGCTTTCCATCGATCCTTCGCACCCGTTCCCTTTCATCCCGAACCGCAGCTTTTCGCTTGCGTTGCAGCTGTCGCGCAAGCGCGACGGTCGTGGCATGAACGCGCTGATCAGAATTCCCTCCCAGATCGAGCGTTTCATCCGCCTTCCGGGTGCTGAGTTTGGTGTAATGCGATTGGTCGCACTTGAGACCGCGATCAGTCTGTTCCTTGGCAAACTGTTTCCTGGCTATGAGCTGCGCGGGCAGGGCGCTTTTCGCGTTATCCGTGACAGCGATATCATGATCGAGGAAGAAGCCGAAGATCTCGTACGCGTATTCGAGACTGCATTGAAACGCCGCCGGCGTGGTTCCGTGATCCGGCTCGAGATCAGCGCCGACACACCTGAAAGCCTTCGCTTATTCGTAGCGAACGCACTAGGCGTCTCCGGCAACGAGATTTCCCTAGTCGACGGGATGCTTGCGCTGAGCGAACTTTCTCAGCTGGTTGGAGTCGAACGTCCCGATTTGAAGTTCACGCCTTATGAACCGCGCTTTCCGGAACGCGTGCGCGAGCAGAACGGCGATTGTTTTGCCGCGATCCGCCAGAAGGATATGGTGATCCACCATCCCTACGAGTCCTTCGACGTTGTGGTGCAGTTTCTCACCCAAGCTGCGCGCGACCCAGACGTTATCGCAATCAAGCAAACGCTTTATCGCACCTCGTCAGAAAGTCCGATCGTGCATGCGCTGGCCGAAGCGGCCGAAGCCGGAAAGTCCGTCACCGCACTCGTCGAATTGAAGGCGCGTTTCGATGAGGAGGCAAATATCCGTTGGGCCCGGGATCTTGAACGCGCGGGCGTGCAGGTAGTATTTGGATTTCTCGAATTGAAAACGCACGCGAAGCTCTCGCTTGTTGTGCGCCGTGAAAGCGGATCACTTGTCAACTATGTGCATGTTGGCACGGGAAATTATCATTCGATCACTGCGCGCACCTATACCGATCTCTCGTTCTTCACCACGGACGCCGTGCTTGCGCGTGATGTTGCGCGCATCTTCAATTTTGTAACTGGTTATGCCGAACCGCTGGAATTGGAACGTATTGCCGTCTCGCCGGCCACTCTGCGGGCGAGGATGCTGGCGCATATTGAAAAAGAAATCGAGCACGCTAAAGCAGGTCGCCGGGGCGCGATCTGGGCCAAGATGAATTCCCTGGTGGATCCGCAGATCATTGATGCTTTTTACAGAGCGAGCCATGCAGGGGTCGAAATCGACCTTGTCGTACGCGGCGTCTGTTGTCTGCGGCCCGGCGTGCCGGGATTGTCCGAGCACATCCGCGTAAAGTCGATTGTCGGACGTTTTCTCGAGCATGGACGCATTTATTGTTTTGGCGGTGGTCACGGCCTGCCGCACAAGGACGCCGCTGTTTACATTTCGTCCGCCGATCTGATGCCGCGCAATCTTGATCGCCGCGTCGAAGTGCTTTGCCCAATTGTCACCCCCACGGTTCATGAACAGGTACTCGATCAGATCATGGTGGCCAACCTGAAAGACAACCAGCAGAGCTGGAGGGTCTTGTCGGATGGAGCCGCGGAGCGCATTGTTCCCGCGCCGGGCGATGAATCCTTCAACGCCCATCAATATTTTATGACCAATCCGAGTCTTTCCGGCCGTGGAAAATCTCTCCAAGTTTCTTCGCCGAAGAGTCTTACCCGCCGAAGCACCCGCGGCTGATCGTGCCGTTTCAAACGATGCGCCGGGCCGCATTCCGCGCGTACGGCCGGTCGCGGTTATCGATATTGGTTCAAACTCCGTCCGTCTCGTTGTTTACGAAGGGCTCGTCCGGAGCCCGACGCCGATTTTTAACGAGAAAGTGTTGTGCGGTCTCGGTCGTGAGGTCGCGAGCAAGGGGGTGCTTGCAAAAGACGCAATCGAGGAAGCAGTCGCCGCGCTACGAAGGTTTGGTGCGTTGTGCGGTATCATGCAGGTTGACCAGGTCCATGCGATTGCGACCGCTGCTGTGCGCGAGGCTAAAAACGGCCCGAATTTCATCAAGGACGCTGCTGCTGCCTGCGGCATCTCCATCGAGATTCTGTCGGGTCCGCGTGAGGCGCAACTTGCTGCAGCCGGCGTTATCGCCGGTTTTCACAAACCGGACGGTGTGGTCGGCGATCTCGGCGGTGGTTCGCTTGAGCTGATCGAAGTTGCGGGTGACCGCAGTAAGAACGGGCAGACCCTTCCACTCGGCGGCCTTGCTTTGTCCGATGCCGCCGATCAATCGCTCGACAAGGCAAAAAAAATTGTCCGCAACGCTCTTTCCGAAAGCCCTGCGCTTGCCCATCTTCGCGACCGCACATTTTACGCGGTCGGCGGAACATGGCGTGCCCTCGCGCGGCTACACATGCATCAGATGGGTTATCCGCTGCATGTGACGCACGGCTATTCGATAAAGACCGATGCAATGCTCGAGTTCGCCGATCTCGTCCAACGCGTCGAACCGGATACGCTTTCCGACATCGAGGAAGTTTCGTCGGGCCGCCGTCCGCTGCTTGCTTATGGTGCACTGGTGCTCCGCGAGGTGCTCAAGATCGGTCGCCCGGCCAACATAATGTTTTCCGCTTTCGGTGTGCGCGAAGGTCTCTTGTACGAGCAGCTTCCGCTGGAGGAACGCGCACGCGATCCGCTGCTTGCAGCGACCGGATTGCTCAATTTACTGCACTCGCGTTCGCCCGCGCACGGTGAAGAGCTGATCGCTTGGACTAATATATTCATGGGATCGACCGGTATCGACGAGACTGAGGAAGAAATGCGTCTTCATCACGCGGCCTGTCTGCTCGCCGACATCAACTGGCGCGCGCATCCGGACTATCGCGGGGATCAGTCGCTGAACATTATTGCAAATGCGGCCTTCGCGGGCATTGATCATCCCGGCCGCGCGTTTCTGGCACTTGCCGTGTTTTATCGTCACGTCGGGCTGAAGCAGGAGCCGCCGGATCGCCTGCGTGAGCTTGCAACGACGCGGTTGCTCGATCGCGCACGCATTCTGGGCGGCGCGATGCGGATCGCGTATCTTGTTTCGGCATCGATGCCGGGTGTATTGTCGCGCGCACCCTTACAGGTCGAAAAAAACCAACTCGTGTTGAAGCTCACGGGCGATATTTCGGCGCTGGCCGGCGATCGTGTAAAAAACCGTATGAAACAGCTCGCCAAACTGATAGGCCGTAAGCACGAAATCGCAACATACTAGTTTCTCGTGGCCGTCGTCCGATCGAGAACAATGACTCGGCTCTGTTCGAACGTGAGCGCAATCTCGCCGCGCTTCAATTTAAGCGCCAGTTCGCCAAACATCGCTCGCCGCCAGCCATGCAGCGCCGGAACTTCGGCATGGTCCTCGAGCGCAATTTTCTGGAGATCGTTTACCGTCGCGACCACTTTTACCGCGACGCCATTTTGCTCGGACACCATCCGCAGGAGCACCTTGAGCAGTTCTACCGTCGCCGATGCCCCATTTGACAGCGGCTTGTCGCGCGCGAGGCGGGGCAATGTGTTGAGATCGCGCGCGAGGCCCGCCTGCACCGCAGCAAGGATCGCTTCGCCCGCTTTGGAGCGTTCGAATCCCTTCGGCAGCGAACGCAAATTTGCAAGTTCCTCGGCCATTGTTGGCTGTTGGTGTGCGATTTCGGTAATGGCATCATCCTTGATCACTCGTGAGCGTGGAACGTCACGCGATTGTGCTTCGCGTTCCCGCCAGGCCGCAACTTCCATCAACACTGCAAGTTCACGCGGCTTCTTGACGCGTGCCTTCAATCTCTGCCACGCGTTTTCCGGTTTCTGCTCGTAGGTATCGGGTGACGTGAGGACTCTCATCTCTTCATTAACCCAATCCGCGCGGCCCTTCGTTTCGAGGTCCTCCTTAAGCTTGAGGTATACGTCGCGCAAATGCGTCACGTCGGATATGGCGTAGTTAAGCTGGGCGGCCGTGAGCGGTCGGCGCGCCCAGTCGGTGAAACGGGAAGATTTGTCGATCATATCACCGGTGATTCGCTGTACGAGCTGGTCATAGGAAATCGACTCGCCGTAACCGAGCACCATGGCAGTGACCTGTGTGTCGAACATCGGTGATGGAATGGTTCTGGCAAGATTCCAGAAGATTTCCACGTCTTGCCGCGCGGCGTGAAAGACCTTCATGATCTTCTCGTTCGCCATCAGCTTGAAGAGGGGCATGAGATCGATGCCGGGGGACAGTGCGTCAATGATCGTAGCTTCGTCCGGTCCGGCCATCTGCACGACACAGAATTTCGGCCAGAATGTCGTCTCACGCAAAAATTCCGTATCGACCGTTACATAGGGGTGGCGCGAGAGCCTGTCACAAACGGCGGCGAGATCCGCACTAGTAGTGATGAGTTCCATGCGATCCGCCGTCCATTGGCTCGTTCCGCGAGCCCAGTCGACTTGTTACCCCAAGCCATACAAAAGGGTAAATGAATCTTATCCTCAATCGCGCAAGGGCGTTAGAGCACCGTCCACGAAATGATGTCTTGATTAAGCCACACGCATCTGCTCTAAGGCTGACGCGAACGAATGCTTCGTGCGCTTACGGGTCGCGTGTCTGAAATCGAATTCACTTCATTTTCGCCCGTTTTCATCTCTTTTTACATCGACAACCCAGGCCACGCGGGGAGTCTTTTGAACCCCCCCGCGATTCGCGGCACGTGATCCGATTGGATTCGTACGCCTGTTTCGCCTGAACGAAAGATGATTCCATTGTCTACCTTTCAAGAACTCGGCCTTGCCGCGCCTATCGCACAGGCCCTCGCTGAAGAACGCTACGAAATTCCTACCCCAATCCAGTCCCAGGCCATACCGCACGTATTGTCCGGCCGCGATCTCGTTGGCATTGCGCAGACGGGAACCGGAAAGACAGCGGCCTTTGCGCTACCAATCCTGAATCATCTTGCGAAAAATCGCTTTCGGCCAGAACGACGTCATTGTCGAGTGCTGGTGCTCAGCCCAACGCGCGAACTTTCAGGACAAATCCTCGAAAGCTTCCGCACCTACGGGCGTCATATCCGTCCGTCGACGGCGCTTGTAATTGGAGGCGTGCCCATCAACCGCCAGGTGAGGGCGCTTACGAACGGTGTCGATATCCTAGTAGCGACGCCAGGCCGCCTGCTCGATCTGATGAGTACAAACGCGGTCACGCTCGCCAAGGTCGAGATCGTTGTGCTCGACGAAGCTGACCGCATGCTCGATATGGGCTTTATTCGCGACATTCGTAAAATCATCGCTAAGCTTCCGGTGCGAAAACAAACGCTGTTTTTCTCGGCCACCATGCCCGAGGAAATTGAGAATCTGGTCGCGCAATTGCTGCACCAGCCCGTCCGCGTTTCCGTGACGCCGCTCGCGAAGACAGCTGACCGTATCAACCAGCGCGTCGTGATGATCGAAAAATCGGGCAAGAACGCGCTGCTTAGCGAAATGATCAAGAGCGAAAATGTCGTTCGCGCAATTGTGTTCACGCGCACGAAGCACGGCGCCGATCGTGTCGTGCGAAGCCTCGAGCAGGCTGGCATAGCCGCGGCTGCCATTCACGGCAACAAGTCACAGAGCCAGCGCGAGCGCGTGCTTGGCGGTTTCCGCGAGGGCCGTACTCGCATCCTGATTGCGACCGACATTGCCGCCCGCGGTATTGATGTCGACGGCATCACACATATCTTTAATTTTGATCTGCCGAACATCCCGGAGAGTTATGTCCATCGCATTGGGCGCACTGCGCGCGCGGGCGCGGAGGGCGTTGCGATCTCGTTCTGCGATCACGAGGAGACGGTTTATCTCCGCGATATCGAAAAACTGATCCAGTTCAAGATCGAAGCAACCGATCGACGCAAGGATCCGAATGCTCGCCCGCAAGGCAGGGGCAACAAACATCCGCAGCGGCACCGTAATCACGATCATCATCGCAGCAATGGCCGAGGTGCTCAAAGTGCCCGGAACGGACATGCCCATACTGCTCACAGCCAGGGCGATCGCTCGAAACATGAAAATCGACCGGTGCGGACGGATCACGCCCCAGGTCCAAACGCCGGGACTGGCGATAATCTCAATGGTATTGCGTTCTTGAACAAAAAGCGCGATCACCGCAGCGGTCATGGGGACCATGGTCATGGCCAGCACAGGGGCCAGCGCCATGGCCACGGCCGGTCCTCGTACTGACGCCAAAAGAACGGAGAGATTGCTAGATGGCGAAGGAAGAACTGCTTGAATTCGACGGCACCGTCACCGAGGTGCTGCCGGACGGCAATTACCGTGTGAAACTCGACAACGATCACACAATTCTCGCTTATGCTGCGGGCAAAATGAAAAAGAACCGCATTCGCACTATCGAGGGCGACCGGGTGATCGTCGAGATGTCGCCCTACGATCTGGACCGCGGCCGCATTAGTTTCCGACATAAGACCGGCCCCGCCTTACCGCCTGCCGAACGCCGCCCGAACTTCCGGCGCCGCTAGCTTGCCGGCGGGCGAAACCGTTAGCCCTCGCGTGCACTTTGCCACGAGGGTCAATTGCGATATGCACTTGGCCGTGTTCGGCTGACGATGTTCCAGGAAAACCATGCACCGCTATCGCACTCATACTTGCGGCGCGCTTCGCGAGTCGCACATCGGTGAGACGGTGCGCCTCTCCGGGTGGTGTCATCGCATCCGGGACCACGGCGGCGTTTTGTTCATCGATCTCCGGGACCACTATGGCATTACGCAGGTTGTCGCCGACCCGGATTCGCCTGCATTTAAGACCGCTGAGAAGTTGCGTTCCGAGTGGGTGGTGCGGATCGATGGGAAAGTTAGAAAGCGTCCGGCTGGAACGGAAAATTTGGAGCTGCCTACGGGCGCGGTGGAACTATTCGCGACCGTGATCGAGGTGCTGGGTCAAGCGGGCGAACTGCCGATGCCGGTGTTTGGCGATCAGGAATATCCTGAGGAGATCCGGCTTAAATACCGCTTTCTGGATCTCCGCCGCGACCGCATTCACAACAACATAATCAGGCGCGGCCAGATCATCGACAGCCTACGCCGCCGCATGAAGGAGCAGGGCTTTTTCGAATTCCAGACGCCGATCCTGACTGCGTCGTCGCCCGAAGGCGCGCGCGATTTCCTTGTACCGTCGCGCTTGCATCCTGGAAAATTCTATGCGCTGCCGCAGGCGCCGCAGCAGTTCAAGCAGTTGATGATGATTTCCAGCTTCGATCGCTATTTCCAAATTGCGCCCTGCTTTCGCGACGAGGATGCGCGTGCCGACCGTTCACCCGGCGAATTTTATCAGCTCGATATCGAGATGAGTTTTGTCACACAGCAAGACGTGTTCGACGCGGTCGAGCCGGTGTTGCGCGGCGTATTCGAGGAATTCGCAGATGGCAAAAAGGTTACGAAGAATTTCCCGCTTATTCCCTACGCTGACGCACTACGGAAGTACGGTACGGACAAGCCCGACCTGCGCAATCCCATCCAGATGCAGAACGTGACGGAATCGTTTCGCGACTCCGGTTTCAAGGTTTTTGCGAACATGATCGCCGCTGATCCCAAGGTTGAGATATGGACAATCCCCGCGCCGAAGGGCGGCAACCGTGCATTTTGCGATCGCATGAACGATTGGGCGAAGGGCGAAGGCCAACCCGGCCTCGGTTATATCTTCTGGCGCGAGGGCGAGGAAGGCGGTGCTGGTCCGTTAGCAAAAAACCTTGGCCCTGAACGCACCAGCGTGATCCGCAATCAGTTACAGCTCTCCGTCGGCGATGCAGCCTTTTTCCTCGCGGGGAAGCCGAAGGACTTTGTGAAATTCGCAGGTCCTGTGCGCACCAAAATCGGTGAGGAACTGAACCTGGTCGCCAAGGACAGCTTCGAGTTCTGCTGGATCATCGATTTCCCAATGTTTGAATGGAATGAGGAGGAGAAAAAAATCGACTTTTCCCATAATCCATTCTCGATGCCGAATATTGCGGCCGAAGAATTTCTTAAGCTCGACGTCAAGGACGAGGAAAAGCTTCTTTCGCTAAAGGCGATCCAGTACGACATTGTCTGCAATGGCATTGAGCTTTCGTCCGGCGCGATCCGCAATCATCGACCGGAAGTAATGAAGAAGGCATTTTTCATTGCTGGTTACGCCGAGGACGTGCTCGAGCAAAAATTTGGTGGCATGTTGCGCGCACTATCTTATGGCGCGCCGCCACATGGCGGCATCGCGCCCGGCGTTGATCGCATCGTAATGTTGCTTTGCGGCGAGGAAAACTTGCGCGAGGTGGTTGCGTTCCCGATGAACCAGCAGGCGGAAGACTTGCTTATGGGCGCGCCGTCCGAGGTCTCGCCAAAACAATTACGCGAGCTGCACATTCGCCTCGCGTTGCCAGACAAGAAATAACGCGCCGTCGCGCTGGCGCCAGCGGTCGCTTATAGCCGTTGTTCTCGTCTTGCCTTGGTCTTGGCGCACCTTGCTTAGGCTAAAGGATTTCATTGCAAGCCACAAAAAATTGCCTATCGGCGCAAGCGTTTGATGGCGTTGTGAAATACGGCTTCCATCGCGTCCAACATCACGGCTGTGCTGTGCTTTGCTTCCACCAGCCGACGGCCTGCGCTGCCAAGGCGCCGGCGAAGCACGGGGTCTTTCAACAATTTTTCAATCGCGGTGGCGAGCGCAGCCGGGTCTTCGGATGGAACGACAATCGCATTCTCGCCGTCGCGCGCAAGTTCTAGAATCGCTCCAGCGCTTGTGGTCACGACGGGCAGTTCACATGCCATCGCCTGCATCAGAGCTTGTGGAACGCCTTCATTGCCGGTCGAAGGCAGAGCAAAGATATCAAAAGCCTGTAGCCATGGCACGACGTCGTCGTGCTTGCCCACAAGCTTGACGCGGTTGCGAAGACCAAGTTCTTCGATTTGTTGCCGCAGCATCGGCTCCTGCGGACCATCGCCGACAATAATGAGATGTGCGGAGGAAAGCCGCGGGTCCGTCATCGCCGAAATGAGAAAACGGTGACCTTTCCAACTTCTGAGCGTCGCAACGATGCCGATAATGTCTAGCCTTTCGGGCAGGCCAAGTTTTTTACGTGCCGCCGCACGATTGTTGGCGCAAAAGCGCGAGAGATCGGTACCGGTCGGAATCGAAATGACCTGTTCGGGGTCGAGAGCGAGCCGCTTAATCAGCATACTGCGGATCGCTTCGCCGGTGGTCACGACGCGAACAGGCACGCGCCCATATAGCCAGCGATTGAGCGGACCACTTCGCACCAACGCCGAGATATGACGAAGCCGGATGATTACGGGCCGCCGTTGTACAAAATAGGCCGCAGCCGCCACAAGCCAGCTATCGCTTGAGCTGTGCGTTACGATGACGTCCGGGCTCAATTCATCAATCAGTGTGCGAAGCGTGCGCCATGATTTCAGGTGGCGGAGATGAAGCGGCAGGCGGTGCGCTGGAATCTTGCGTTGTTCCGCGGCGGCAATGATCGGCGCCTCCCGAGGAGCGGCGACATGCACTTCGTGCCCACGTGCAATGAAGCCTGCTGCCTCTTCAAGAATGCGGATTTCCTGACCGCCCCAGCCGCAGGATGCTTCAGTGTGAAGGATCTTCATGGGCGATTATCAGCGCGTGCGGCGAATAATTTTTCGTAAAGCGTAAGCATGCGCTCGATCATCGGATCAATTCCGAATTCCTCCGCGATCTTTCGGGTAGCAGTCATAGTTTGCGGTTTTGCCGCCAGCGCCAAGGCACGCGCAAGCGCTTCGCCCAATCCTTCACGGTCAAGCACGTCGCGCACGAGCGCAAGGTCGAGCCTTCGAACAACGTCACGCGCTCCGCATCCCATCGTAGTGACGACCGGAAGGCCGCAAGCGAATGCTTCAATCACGGTCGAAGGAAATGGGTCGTATATCGACGGCAGGATCAACGCATCCGCGGCGGCATAATAGGGAAGCGGATCATTGACGGGTCCGACCAAAAGAAATCGTTGTGCAAGGCCGGCGCGCCGCGCGAGTGTTACAAATTTTCTTGGTCTGCGATCGTGGCCGAGCACAATCAGTGCTGCGTCAGATCCCGATTTTGCTACTGCCTCGATCGCGACCGACAATCCCTTGCGTTCGAAACCTGAGCCAACGAACAGAACAACGGCCTTGGCCGGAGCGATTCCTAGCCTTTTTCTTGTCTCGTCCCGGAAACGTGCCCGTGCAGCGGGTGAGAACCGCTGCAAATCGATCCCATTGGGAACGAGATGAATTCGCTCGCGTGGATAGCCGTATTGATGGGCAAGATCGTCAGCAACCATCTCGGCATTGACGATCACCATCTTCAGGCGCGGGCTCGCAAACATTTTGCGCTCAAGTTTCAGCGTATTGCGGTGAAACAGGTTAAGTTGGGTCGCGGTTTTCCCCAGTGCGGATTCGATCCTTTGTCTCTGCTCAAGATAGGCGGCATGCACACCATCGCCCGCACGGAAAATATCGCAGCAAGGGATTCGCTCGTGCGCTTGAACAAGCACATTGGGCATTTTGTCGATTGTCCGGCACGCCGCCCGCGCAAAAATCATCTCGCGCATCGAGCGGAGCAGCTTGGGTGGATCGCAGCGTATGAATTCGACGCCTTTGCGATCTTTGTGCCAGGAACGCCCAAGCAGCGCCACTTTATAAGATCGTGTGACGAGTGCGGCGAGGGTGCGGTCGAGGATCAACTCCGCGCCACCGAATGGCGAGAACTGCTGGCGCACGAAAACGATCTTCGGCGCATTCTTCGGCTGGACGGAAGGGCTCGGGTACGGCATGGTCAGGTGCGTTCACATCACGTCGCCGGTCATTTTGGAAGAGCCGTGCCGCCGCGCCTTTCCCTGATTGTGATTACCAAAAACGAAGAACAGGCGCTCGGCCGCTGTTTGCGTACCGTAAGCTTCGCCGACGAGATCGTCGTAGTCGACAACGGCAGTACGGACAAGACGGCCGATATTGCCCGGTCGCTCGGCGCCAAGGTGGTAGAAACGAGCGATTGGCCAGGTTTCGGCCCGCAAAAAAACCGTGCGCTGGACGCGGCAACGGGTGAGTGGATCTTTTCGCTTGATGCCGACGAGTGGATCGAGCCGCCGCTGGCGGACGAGATTCGCGCGACGATCGCACAAACGGACTCGGCGGACGGGTACGAAATTCCCCGCCGCTCGCGCTTCTGCGGAACGATCGTTCGCCATTGCGGATGGTCGCCGGATCATGTGCTAAGACTCTTCCGCCGCGGGCGCGGTCGCTTTTCCGACGATACGGTACACGAGCATGTCGAGATTGAAGGAAAAGTTGTGCGACTTAAAAATCCCATCGAGCACGACTCGATCACTGACCTTGCCGACGCCACCGCTAAGATCGACCGCTATGCGGAAGCGGCCGCAATGGCGTTGGCCGCGAAAGGCAGGCGATCGAGCCCTGCAAAGGCATGGCTGCGCGGCATTGGTGCCTTCCTCCGCACCTATATATGGCGCCTCGGTTTCCTCGACGGACGTACCGGGTGGATGGTTTCCGATTACAATCGCCGCTACACCCATGAAAAATGGTTACGGCTCGCCAAACACGTTCACTAAGCGAACAGTCGCTCTTTTTCGGATTAACAGCTCCATAATCCAAGATTCCAGTTAACGTATGATGTTGCTTAACGTAGTTTCACATGATCCATTTTTGGCTAGCGCTGAGCTAAGCCCTATAACGACGGATTCTCATGCGACAGGCATCTGTCAAAGGGATTCCGTTGAACAGCCAATAATCTTCGTTTTTCGTGTCGATACACAACTAGTCGGATTTCAGATCAATAACCGAATGATCAGGTCGGTCTGACAATCTAGGGCATGAACTCATAAACGGATTATGTAAGTCCGAAATCCGGACCGAAGTCCATAGCCGCCGCCACGTTGCGGCCGCTGTTGTGACGTGGCTTGATGTGGGTGCGTGCGAATCACTTAATCTTCGGAGGCGCTGGCGGGTGCCGATCTCCCGAGCCGGGACGAACAATGAATGGTTCATTCCCTCTCTATCAGCCGCGCCGGTGTGCAGGAAAACTGGGAGGCAGAGACGTCACCGTGAGCAGTATAGCCCATGCCCGCCAACCCATACGTTTTCTTGGCCGCTCATTCATGGCGTTCGCGCTGACGCCTGAACCGCCGATTGCCGATTGGCTTGTGGAACTGGACAAAGGTAGCCGCGGTTCCCCAGGCTTTTTCGTCGGCCGCCCCGTGGTCCTCGATCTTACTGCCGTGACGCTGAGCAACCACGCAATCGCGCATTTGGTGCAGGAACTGGTGTCGCGCAAAATTGGAGTTTTGGGAATCGAGGGCGTCGATCCATCCCAGCTTGGCCCAGGGTTGCCGCCACTGTTGAAAGGCGGCCGCCCGGTGAATGTTGATGAATCTGATGCGGCATCCCAACGCAGGGCCGCGTTTACCGAGGTCCCGCGGCAGGAACCGACGTCGCTGCTGCTTGAGGTTCCAGTGCGATCGGGACAATCGGTGGTCTTTCTCGGCGGCGATGTGACCGTGATGGGATCCATCGCTTCCGGTGCCGAGGTAATTGCGGGCGGATCCATCCACGTCTATGGCACGATCCGTGGCCGTGCGATGGCGGGCTCGAATGGTGCTACGCGAGCGCGCATCTTCTGCCGCAGAGCCGAGCCCGAGCTGTTGGCCATCGATGGCTATTACCGGACTTTCGACGATATCGACGGTTCACTGCGTGGCCGGCCGATTCAGGCCTGGCTCGAAGGCAACGTGATGAAGATTACAGCTTTAGATTAGAGATAAACTTGGAGGGTGGCAAAATGGGGAAAGTGTTGGTTGTGACCTCGGGGAAGGGCGGCGTCGGCAAGACGACGACGACCGCGGCGCTGGGCGCAGCCCTCGCGCAAGGCGGACAGCGCGTGGTCGTCGTCGATTTCGACGTCGGACTGCGCAATCTCGATCTGGTGCTCGGCGCCGAACGCCGGGTGGTCTTCGACTTCATCAACGTCATTCAGGGCGTCGCGAAACTTTCCCAGGCTCTGATCCGCGATAAGCGGATCGATACGCTTGCGCTACTGCCGGCTTCGCAGACGCGCGACAAGGATGCGCTCACCGAGCAAGGAGTCGCGCATGTCATAGCGGATTTGCGCAAGATGTTCGACTGGGTGATCTGCGATAGTCCGGCGGGCATTGAGCGCGGCGCGATTCTCGCGATGCGACATGCCGATGCCGCAATCATCGTAACTAATCCCGAGGTTTCCTCGGTCCGGGATTCGGATCGTATCATCGGCTTACTTGACGCTAAGACGGTGAAAGCCGAAAACGGCGAGCGCATGGAAAAGCATCTTCTCATCGCGCGCTACGATGTTGCTCGCGCCGCGCGGGGCGAGATGCTCAACGTTGAAGATATCCTTGAAATTCTCTCGATCCCGCTTCTCGGGATCATCCCAGAGAGCGACGACGTGTTGCGGGCGTCGAATATCGGGTCCCCCGTCACGCTGAGTAACGCGACGAGCCTTACCGCGCGCGCCTATAGCGACGCGGCGCGGCGGCTCAACGGCGAAGATCTTGAGATGCTCTTTCCGAGCGACAAGAAGGGGTTGCTGGTCAAGTTGTTCGGGCGGAGAGCCGCATGAATCTTTTTGGCTTCGTCAAACGCCGGGGCTCGGCACCGGTGGCGCGCGAACGGCTTCAGATTCTGCTTGAATACGAACGCGGCCTGACCAGCCAGTCCGACCTGATCATGGTTTTGCGCGAAGAGATCCTCGCCGTCGTCGAGCGTCACGTCAGGGTTGACCGCGACAGAGTTCAGGTGCGGGTTGATCGCCGCGACGTGGTATCGATTCTGGAAGTTGACGTCGAGATCCCAAACGCGTGGCGCGCCGCGCCGCGCCGACGAGCGGTTCATCGCCCCGACGGACGTTAGCCATATCATGAGCAATTACTGTGAGGTTACGGCTGACCCCCGAGCAACAGCGCTTGGTTCGAATAGCTTCTCAACTATTTCATCTACAATAAATTTTTCATAGCTGTTTACGGAACTTAACTCCGCTTAACGATCAATAATATTTACAGCTCCTTAATGCGATCCTGTTCTGAATCAGAACGATTTTGTTATTAGGACATGTACGTGCGTCACTCAAAGGCATGGTGGTTTCTCGTTGTCACGGGTTTGCTCATTCTCGCGGTGACGCCATTTGTCATCGTCGATCAAGTGTTACAGGCACATGTCGAAAACCAAGCGCGTGCACGGCTTGAAGCACTAGCTGCGAGCACCCTTGGACTTGTTGAAACGCGGTTGGATCAAGTGATTACCACATTGGTCGATCTCGCCGCGGCGAATATCAATTCGTGCAATTTCATCGCGTTTTCCGCCATGCGGCGCGCAGTTTTCACCAGCATTTCGTTGAAAGAATTGTCGATCATCGACAAACAGGGTCGTACGCTTTGCACACATATTGGTGTCGCGCCCGAAGAGCGCGCGCTCTCACGCGAGATAACGCTATCGAACCACCAGCTAACAATTGCCATGGCGCGTTTTCGCGATCGTAACGAAAAGGCAGTTCAGTTACGGCTCGATCGCGTGGGCAACGTTTCGCTCGCCGCACTCATCCCAGCGGAAAATTTGCTTCCGGAAGCGAGTACCGAGGAAGCGAACAGCAGCCGCCGTCTGCGCTTAATGCTAGACGGCGGCGACACCATTGCATCCCGTCCAGGTGGGGAAGAGGATGGTGGCTTTGATGAGGGCTATTTGAAGGTTCGGCGGTACTCGGAGCGCTTTCCCATTATGGTCGATGCCGAGCGCAGCCTTAGTACGATTGGAGACGAATATTGGGATATCCTGATGATCGGACGTCTCGGCGCGATCCTGGTGACAGCTCTTGGGCTCGCCTTTGTCGGCCTTACGATCCGCCGGAATCGGAACGACCTCGTCGCCGAATTGAAGCGGGCGATCGCCAATGGCGAGATTATTCCGTTCTACCAGCCGCTGGTGGATATCAAGACCGGTAAAATGCACGGCTGCGAGGTGCTGGCCCGTTGGCGAAAACCCGACGGGACGATCGTGCCGCCGGTCCGCTTTATCCCGCTCGCGGAACAGAGCGGGCTGATTTACGACATGACGCGCGCTTTGATGCGGTGCGCTCGCGACGAGATGAACGAGGTCTACAGCTGCCGCCCGAACATCAAGCTCGGCTTTAACTTATTTGCTGGGCATTTCAGTGACGCCAAGGTCGTCGATGATGTAAGGAAGATTTTCGAGGATTCGGCGATCGCGTTCAACCAGATCGTTCTCGAGGTGACAGAGCGCTCGACTTTGCCCGATCTCGGCGAGGCACGTCGCATCATTTCACAACTGCAGGAACTCGGCGCACACGTTGGTATCGACGATGTCGGTACGGGTCACGGTGGACTTTCTTATCTGCTGAAGCTTGGCGTCGATCTGATCAAAATCGACAAGATGTTTGTCGATGCGCTGGGTACGGAACGTTATTCGCAGACGATCATCGAAACGCTAGTTGAACTCGCGCACAATATGAAAATGGAAGTGATTGCCGAGGGCGTCGAAACGATTGAACAGGTAGAATATTTGCGGGCTAAGGGGATCACCATCGCACAAGGCTATGTGTTCGCGCCGCCGCTACTAGGAAGCTCCTATGTGGCCCTTCTCGAAGCGATGGAAAAACCCCACCCGAAAGTGGTCCCGTTACCGCGAAGGCGCCCAAACAAAACCGGTTAAGCACTTCTAGGGACTCGTGAATTTCGCTCCTTGAGCGGGCTTCGACGGCAATTAAACCCACACCTGAAATTCTTCACGATTCGGGAACTTAAGGTATAGAATTCACGTTAAAGTGCTAGTTAGATAAAGGCGAGTTCATCCCCCGTTCATTCGGGTTTCGTATATATGGCTAACAGATTGGAGGAATCCATGGTTCGCAAAGTGGGAATTATTCTTCTCGCTGGCCTCACTTTCGTAGCGGCGATGCCCGCCGCGCCGGCGAAGGCGCAAGATCCGATTGGCGGCGCAATTGTCGGCGGTCTCCTCGGCGCGGGTGTTGGTGCGGCAATTGGCCGTGGTCCTGGTGCTGCAATTGGCGCAGGCGTAGGTGCAGGCGTAGGTGCCATTGCCGGTTCTCAGGCGGCTCCTCCGCCCGCGTATTACGGTGCGCCGGCTCCCGTTTATTACGAGGGCGGTCCCGGTACTGTGTTCTGGGGCAACGATGGCCGCTGCTACTATCAGTACCCGAATGGATCCGTTCGTCGCATTCCGCGCGATAACTGCCGTTAAAAAAGCTGATTCAAAAGCCGCCGCCGCCTATGACCGCGGCGGCGGTTTTTTTGTTTTGCGAGCGGATAGCTTTTTCAAAAGGAGGGGCGACCTTGCGGCCGCCCCAGTGGATACACAACGCCGGGAGGAGACTTAAGAAGAGGCTCTAATTGTACGGTTGCTACAATTCCATCAATCGTCGGCAACGAATCGCTCGTGTGTTATTATTAGCTTGAAACCGGACAGAATTGAATGCGCCGGTATCGTCATGAACACACCTTGGAAAAAGAAAAACCCCGAGGCTGGCAAGGTTCCCGGGGTATTTGATCAGTTTTCGGGCCGCAGAGATCAACCCGAGGTGGAAGTCACTTTAGCGGTCAAGTCTTACGTCGCCGTGAATTGAGTATGGTTAATTCTACTAATGGCGGTTAACCAGACAGGAGCTTGAATGAACACACTATGCATCGCAAGGATGCTGGATAATCCAACCGCCTAGCGAGATTTGGAAAGCTCCTTCTCGATCGCGGCGATAACTCTCGGATCAATAGGCTCAACCGAAGTCGCGAACGCCGCCACAATGTGTCCGTTGCGTCCGACAAGATATTTGTGGAAATTCCAGCGCGGAGGATCGAGCGGTTTTTCGAGCGCCGCCCACTTATAGAAGGGATGGGCACTTACGCCCTTGATAGAAACCTTATCGGAAATAGGGAAACCCACGTTATAGGAATGCACGGTCTTAATTATAGAAGACGAATCACCCGGTTCCTGAAAAAAATCATTACTCGGGACACCGACGATCATCAGTCCGCGGTCGTGATAGCGTGTCCAAAGTTCCTGTAACCCGGTGTATTGCGGCGTGTAGCCACAGAGCGAAGCGGTATTCACCACCAATATTGGCCTACCTGTGTAATCCGCGAGGCGAATGTCGCCGCCTTCGAGACCCCTGAAGATGAACGCATAGGCCGTTGGCCGACTCATCTCCTGCGCACGTGCACGCATAGGTGAAACCAAAGCCCCCCCGAGCAAAATGAGCATATTCCTGCGCGAATAAGTCATGCTTTACCCCGTTACAATTTGGCCCAATTCAAGCAGCCGCCGCCATCCACAATTTCGTGAACCTCGACCTGCCGCTTTTCCGCCCGGAACCGGGTGCAGTGGTTTGTTATTGTAAAGGCGTTTTTTTTGGCATTGGCGGCGCTCGAAGAGCGCGCGGTTAAGGAGAGGGATATGACGGTTCTCTTTGCTATTGCTCGAGTACTGTTCAGCATCATTTTTGTTATTAGCGGCGTTTTAAAGCTTCTGGACATCTCCGGCACTGCAGCAATAATCGCGGCCAAGGTAACTATTCCAGCTGCGCTTGTCGGGTTGACCACGCAGGCGGAGACGGCGACCGGCATGCAGACCCCGCAATTACTCGCCATTGCCGCCGGTGGCATCGAGTTTGGCTTCGGACTTTTGCTCGCATCGGGTTTTGCGACGCGTTTTGCGGCGCTTGTTTTGGCGTTGTTTGTCGCCGTCTCGACATTCTATTTTCACGATTTTTGGAACCAAGCTGATCCGGAGCGAGTGGGCAATATCATCCACGCCGAAAAAAATCTTTCAATTTTCGCGGGTCTGCTCGTTTTCTTTGTACTGGGCCGTTGGCGTCCGTTAGCCTCAACGGGCGTCGATGACGTTTATTCCCGCCGCGAGGTTTTGCGAGAAGAACCACTGCCGCCACTTTAAAAATGATCAGGCACCGGGAACGACGAACAAACCGGTTCCGACCGTTTTCGTGTTTGTAGGCCGTTCTTTTTTCTCGAACCCGTCCAAAATAATGTTCTCGTTGTGATCAACATTCGGAAATTGTTGTATCTTCAGAAAAGCAGCGATTCCGAGGATATAACTGGCCGAAGAGGCGAACCATGCCGGTTCCATTTTTGCAATCGATCCGATTTCTTTTCCGCTGCGCAATCGCACTGATTTTCGTGCTGTCGGTAACCGCGCCCGTTCGCGCGGCTGATGAGCCTGATCTTATCTTCCGCCGTTCGACCGTGTTCAAATGGATGTCACCGAACGACAAGCTCGGTACCTATGGCCTCGACGATCCAGGCGTCGAAGGTGTCGCATGCCATTTCACCGTGCCGGAGAAGGGCGGCTGGAAGGGCTGGCTCGGCCTTGCGGAACAGGTCTCCGACATTTCGCTCGCATGCCGTCAGACCGGCCCGATCCGCATCAAAGCCAAATTCGAGCAGGGCGAGGATATTTTCGTGCAACGCCGCTCGCTGTTCTTTAAGAAAATGCAGATCGTGCGAGGTTGCGACAAGAAACGGAACGTCCTCGTCTACATGGTCTATTCTGACCGCTTGATCGAAGGCTCGCCGCAGAACTCGACTTCGTCCGTGCCGATTATGCCTTGGGGCGCGAGCGACCAGATCCAGAAGTGCGCGGACTGGGTTACGGGTTAGGAGCCATCTGCGGGGAGCCTCCAACGCGGATTGCCCGACCGCAACGGGGCTGTTGCAGGGTTAACTGTAAGGCTGGCCGGTTACATCCAAACTTAATTTCCTATGACAGAAAAAGTCCCGGAATTTTCTGAGTTCTTTGTTTGTATGTAAAAAAGCTCAGCGAGCTACGAGTGGCGCATAGCCGAGATGCATGCCTGCATCGGCTATCAGCGTTTCGCCGGTGATATGGCGTGCCGCGTCCGAGATCAAGAACAGCGCCGGGTCTGCGATGTCCTCCGCTTTCGAGGCTACCTTGAGCGGCGTCGTGTTTAAAATCCGCTCGCGAATGTTCGCAGTCACTTTGTCGCCGAAGGCGTCGGAAAACCAGCGCGTGTCGATGAAGCCGGGGCAGATTGCGTTCACGCGAATTTTCGGCGCGAGTGCGCGCGCGAGCGAAAGGGTCATCGTATTGAGCGCGCCCTTCGACGCAGCATAGGCGACCGATGAACCAATGCCGGTTACGCCTGCAATCGAGGAGGTCATCAGCACGCTGGCTTTGCCCGATGCTTCGAGCAGCGCGCGGCAGGCACGGATCATCTGAAACGGTCCAACCGTATTGATCGCGTAGAGCCGGAGAAAATCTTCTTTAGTGAGACCGTCCATATCCGCATGATTGGGGACATGCTTCGTGATTCCTGCATTATTCACGAGTGCGTCAATCTTGCCGTAAATCTGGCAAACAGCCGCGATCTTCTTGCAATCCGCGTCCTCGCCGACATCGCCTTGTGCAATGGAAACCTCGGCTCCAGCCGCACGGATATCTGCCGCCGTTGCTTCCGCTTCGTCCAGACTCTTTGTGCAATTCAAAATCACGGCCTTGGCGCCACGCTTCGCAGCCCCGAGGGCGATGGCGGCGCCCAGACCGGTCGCCGAGCCGGTGACCAGTACAACTTTTCCCTCGAAATCATGCATTGTTTTTCCCCAATCTCGTCTTGATCGCATCCGATCTGGCGATGATCGTGCCCATGCCGATTTGAATAGCAGTCATCTGTATTGACGTCACGTTCGGGGGTTGACTGGGAGGCTCACTCCACATCAAGTCGCGCTCCGCCATTCTTTCCGCCATTCCCTCAAAACAATATGATACCGCGTTTCGCGCTCACCGCCCTGATGCTAGGAAATTTCATCATCGGCCTTGCGGTGCTTGCGCCGGCAGGCATGGTGATTGAGCTTTCAAAGGGCCTCGATGTCACAATCCGCGACGCTGGCTTTCTCATCACCGCCGGGGCTATTGTACTTTGCTTTTTCTCACCGATCACAGCCTGGCTGACGAGCCGCTTCGATCGCAGAAAGCTGCTCGCGTTGACGCTCCTGATTGTGGCGGCCGGACATTTCGCGTCGGTTTTTGCGCCCAACTATTATGCTCTGCTTGTGGCGCGCGTGCTTTTTCTCGCCGTGGGCGCGCTCTATACGCCGCAGGCGGCGGGAACTGCGGCGCTCATCGTAACAGATGAAAAGCGCGCGGCATCCATCACCTATGTTTTTTTGGGTTGGTCGCTTGCTACGGCAATTGGCGTGCCGCTCATCAATCTTCTTTCTGCGAAAGTCGGCTGGCGGGAGACCTATGCGTTGCTGACTCTGATTGCGCTCATTGTATTCGTCCTGCAGCTCGCCTATCTGCCGAGCGGGCTTAAAGGATCGCCGGTATCTCTCGCGACCTGGGGTACGGTCGCGCGAAGCCGTCTGATCGTTCTGCTGCTGCTCATTACCGCAATTCAGACGTCCGGCCAGTTTTCCATCATCACTTACCTGAGCCCACTCTTGCTGCAGCTCACGGGCGCCGGTCCGGAGACGACCAGCCTGTTCTTCGCCATCTTCGGCATTTCGGGTTTCGTCGGCAATGTAATCGCGACTCGCGTCGTGGGCTCGATCGGCGCGTTCCGCACATCGGCGCTTTCAATAGGCTTGATCTTTGTCGGTCTGTTGGTCTGGGTGTTGGGAGAGGGCACATTAGCGGCCATGGGCGCGGGCGTCTTGTTGTGGGGGCTCGGATTTGCCGCCGCGAATTCGATGCAGCAGGCGCGACTGGCCGCCGCCGCACCCAAACTTGCTTCGGCTTCCATTGCGCTCAACACTTCGGGAATCTATGTCGGCCAGGCCGTCGGCTCTTACTTTGGCGGTTTTTTGATCGTGCGCGACATGCTGACGGCGATGGGCTGGGCGGCGGTGGCCTTCACCGGAATTGCACTCTTGGTGCTGTGGGTGACACGGCCATCCAGCGCGCAAAAAATCGCATCGTGACGAATCGCACATTTCCAGTATAGTTTTGCGGAAACGGGAGGCTCCTATGGCAAGAGTAGCGGCGCGCGCAAAATTGAAAATCGGTGGCAAGGATCAGGCGCATCATTGGTGGTGGTTCGCACTTCTCGGAATCGTGCTGATTGCAGGCGGAATGTTCATGCTCGGCCATCTCGTGGCTGCAACCGTGGTGAGCACGATCTTTATTGGTGCCGCGTTTCTTGTGCTCGGCGCCTTCCAAATCGTGAAGGCGTTTAACACCAGCAATTGGAGTGGTACATTGTTGAGTATCGCGCTTGGTGTGCTGTATGCGCTAGGCGGCATGGTACTGTGGGCGAACCCGATCGCGGGCGCGGTCTCGCTGACGGTCCTGGTGGCAGCGATGCTGATTGTATCCGGCCTTGTGCGGCTGTGGCTTGCCTATCATCACTGGCACGCGATGGGCGGATTGCTGACGCTTTCGGGCATCATCGCGATCCTCGCAGGGATTGTCGTGTTCGCGGGCTTGCCCACGAGCGGTCTATGGGTGCTCGGCCTTTGCCTGGCGATCGACGTCTTGTTTCAGGGCTTCGCCTGGTTGATGTTCGGATTCGCGCTGCGCCCGCGCTGAAGACCGTAAGCCATGCAATTTGAAACGATCCTTTATGAAGTCGAAGATGCGATCGCGACCGTCACCCTGAACCGGCCGGAACAACTAAATACCATTGTTCCGCCGATGCCGGATGAGGTGGAGGCGGCGGTTAACGCCGCAGTGCGCGACGAGCGGGTTAAAGTGATCGTCTTGCGTGGCGCGGGCCGAGCTTTCTGTGCCGGCTACAATTTCGGAAAGGGCTTTCATCACTGGGATGACTTTATCAATACTGGGGGCGAATGGGATGCCGGCAAGGATTTTGCTTTTGCCACCACGCCTGCGCTCTCGCCGCACCAGAAATTCATGAGCCTATGGCGTGCATCGAAGCCGGTAATTGCGCAGGTGCATGGTTGGTGCGTTGGCGGCGGCAGCGATTATGCGCTCTGCTGCGACCTTGTGATTGCGAGCAACGACGCGCGCATCGGCACGCCCTATTCGCGCATGTGGGGCGCGTATCTAAGCGGCATGTGGATCTACCGGCTCGGACTCACGCGCGCAAAAGAATACGCGCTTACTGGCAAGGCGCTTTCCGGTAAACAGGCGGCTGAAATCGGTCTGATCAACCAAGCAGTTCCCTTTAACGACTTGGAATCAACCGTGAAGAAAACGGCGGAGCAGCTTTGCTCGATTCCCCTCTCGCAGCTCTCGGCGATGAAGTTGGTAGTGAATCAGGCCTACGATAATATGGGCTTGGCGGCGACGCAGACCCTCGGGCCGATCCTCGACGGGCTGATGCGTAACACCCCGGACGCCCGCCGCTTCATCGAGATCGCAGAGAAAGAGGGTGTGAAACCCGCCATCACTGCGCGTGACCAACCATTTGGCGATTACAGCACCGCACCAAGAGACGAACAGCCCGATCCGCGCCATGTCATTCACGTGAAGGAACAGGGGAAGTATTAGAAAATCTTTGTTGCGATTGCTCCCCGCGGGCGTGGGCAATAATTTCATTGGAAAAATAAGGAGGAAACTATGCCGGAAGTAGTCGTTTATCTCGCCGAAGGTCGGACGATAGATCAGAAGCGCGGTCTCGTGAAGGGCATTACCGATGCAGTAGTAAAAAATTGCAATGTCGAGCCAGGGGTCGTTACGGTGTCGATCATGGAAACGCCGAGAATGAATAAGGCCAAAGGCGGAGTGCTGTTCAGCGAAATGACACCAAAGAAGTAGCGCTAAGAACATGTCGCATCAGCGTGCCTACGATCATTCGTACCGCGCCTAAGCAGAATGAAAAAAAGGCGGCGTGCGTAACAATATACGGAAAATACGCAGGGCGCTGCGTGGTTGCATTTCAAAGTTGGTCGAACGGCCTGCTAAATGCCGACCAGTGGATGCCACGCGAATTTCCCGACGGCTCGAATGCTGTGGCTGCAGCCCGCGCTCACCGAGGACGATAAGAGCTAAATTACGGATCGATTTTGGGCGCAGCGCTGGTCTCGTTGGTACGCGCTCCTCCGGCTGTGGGCGCCGCAGGCGCTGATCACACCGCTCGCGTTATCTTTCTTGTTTTGGGTCGGCAAGGTGTGGACATAGTGCGGCTTCGACCGGGGTAAGGAAGAAGCGGGAAGCCTTGTTTTTTTCCATTCCCGTGATTGTCGCAGTGGTCCATGCCTTTCTGTAATGCTAAGACATTGATGGCCCAGGACCATCTATCTGATGACTTGGAAAGGTTTGAATTGAAAAAGGGCGTCCGGTTGGGCGCCCCTTTTCATTTTAACGCATTAAAGATTGCTCACGAGCACCCTGTCGTGCTTCCACACGTATCGCACTTCAGGCACGTGCCGTTTCGCACCATCGTGAAATTGTGACACTCGGGACAGGGAGAACCATCGTAGCCTTTCGCCTTCGCGGCCGCGCGCTCGTTTGCGATTTGGTCGCGCGCGGTAGGGGCAACCGCTGCCGCCACCTCTGCCGCGGCTTCGACTTTTAGCGCCGTGGCACCCTGCGTGAGTGTGTTGCCCACACCCTGTGTGCGCAGTGCCGTGACATTCGCCACGTGAGCATGAGCGCCGGAAGCGCCTTCACCCTTGATGGCTTCGCCAGATGAACCGCCGACGCTGGTGCCGCCAGCGACTGCGAGTGTCTTGCCGCGCACAAGGCCTTTCGAGACAACGCGCGCCGACCCGGGCTTGCCTTCGTCCACGCCCTTGCCGAGAGCGTCGAAATTCGCGTCGGAAGGATCCACGTGGCCGAGGTCGTAGCGACCGAGGTACGAAATCGCGAGCTCGCGGAACACATAGTCAAGAATTGAGGTAGCCATCTTGATCGTGTCGTTGCCCTGCACCGTGCCCGCGGGCTCGAAGCGGGTGAAGGTAAAGGCGTCGACATATTCCTCAAGCGGCACCCCATATTGCAGACCGAGCGAGATCGCGATCGCAAAATTGTTAAGGAGCGATCGCAAGGTCGCGCCTTCCTTGTGCATGTCGACAAAGATTTCGCCGATGCGCCCGTCGTCATATTCGCCGGTGCGGAGATACACCTTGTGCCCGCCGACCACAGCCTTCTGCGTATAGCCCTTCCGACGTGAGGGAAGGCGTTCGCGCTCACGCGAGATCGAAACGCGTTCGATGATTTTCTCGACGACACGCTCAGCGAGCGCCTGCGCGCGAGCCGTTTGGGGTTTTTCCAAGAACGCCTCGATCGCCTCATCGTCCTCTTCGTCGTCCGCAATTAGCGCGGAGCTCAGAGGTTGCGAGAGCTTTGAACCGTCGCGGTAGAGTGCGTTGGCTTTGAGCGCAAGCCGCCAGGAAAGCATGTAACTTTCCTTGCATTGCTCGACCGTCGCCTCGTTTGGCATGTTGATCGTTTTCGAGATCGCGCCAGAGATGAAGGGCTGTGCTGCCGCCATCATGCGGATGTGGCTCTCGACCGAGAGGAAGCGCTTGCCGAGCCGACCGCAGGGGTTTGCACAGTCGAACACCGGATAATGCTCTTCCTTGAGGTGCGGCGCACTTTCCAGCGTCATCGCGCCGCAGACATGCAGGTTTGCGGCCTCGATCTCGCGTTTGCTGAATCCGAGATGGGCGAGCAGATCGAGTGCCGGATTTGCGAGCTGCTCATCGGAGAGTCCGAGCTTCTTCATCACGACATCGCCGAGCGTCCAGCGGTTAAACACGAATTTAATGTCAAAGGCAGTCGCGAGTTTCGATTCGATGCTTTTGATGGTGTCATCGTCGAAGCCTTTTGCCATTAAGGTCGAATGGTTGATGCTGGGAGCGTTCGAGAGCGTGCCATGGCCGACCGCGTAAGCCTCGATCTCGGCGATCTGGCTTTCGCTGTAGCCGAGTGTGCGCAGCGCCTCCGACGCAGCGCGGTTAATGATCTTGAAATAGCCGCCGCCTGCGAGCTTCTTAAACTTCACTAGCGCAAAGTCGGGCTCGATGCCGGTAGTGTCGCAATCCATCACGAGGCCGATCGTGCCCGTGGGTGCGATAACGGTAGTCTGCGCATTGCGATAACCGTACTGGTGGCCCAGCTCCAGCGCCTTGTTCCACGTGGCGCAGGCATGTGCGACGAGTTTCATGTCGGGACAGCTTGCGTGATCGAGTGGCACTGGCGGAGTGGAAAGGTGTTCGTAATCCTTCGTCTCGCCATGAGCGGCACGGCGGTGATTGCGGATCACGCGCAGCATGTGCTCGCGATTATCGGCATAGCCTGGAAAGGCGCCGAGTTCGCGCGCCATTTCGGCGGAGGTCGCATAGCAGACTCCGGTCATCAGCGCGGTCAGCGCCCCACACAGCGCGCGGGCCTCGGCGGAGTCATAGGGGATTCCTGATGTCATCAGGAGGCCACCAATATTGGCGTAGCCAAGGCCGAGCGTACGGTAGCGGTAAGAAAGCTCCGCGATGTTCTTCGACGGAAACTGCGCCATCATGACCGAGATTTCGAGTACGATGGTCCACAGACGAACCGCATGCTCGTAGGATTCGATGTCAAACTTGCGCGTTTCCTTGTTGCGGAAGGTTAGGAGATTGAGTGAAGCGAGATTGCATGCCGTGTCGTCGAGGAACATGTATTCCGAGCACGGATTCGACGCGCGGATTTCGCCCGACATCGGGCAGGTGTGCCAATCGTTCACGGTAGTGTGGAACTGGATGCCGGGGTCGGCGCAGGCCCAAGCGGCGTAGCCGATCTTATCCCACAGCTCACGCGCTTTTAGCGTCTTCGTGACCTTGCCGTCCTTGCGCGCGCGCAAATCCCAATTGCCGTCGGCCTCGACCGCGCGCAGGAACTCGTCGGTCACACGCACCGAATTGTTCGAGTTCTGGCCGGAGACCGTGAGATATGCCTCCGAATCCCAGTCCGTGTCATAAGTCGGGAAGTAAATGTCCTTGTAGCCCTGCTTGGCGAACTGGATCACGCGCTGGATGTAGTTGTCGGGCACGCCCATCTTACGCGCCGCCTTCACCTCGCGCTTGAGGGCGGGATTCTTGTCGGGCGTGAAGCAGTCGTCGCCTTCGCCTTCGCAATTTATGCAGGCCTTCATTACGGCCTTGAGATGCTTCTGGTTGATTTTGGAGCCAGTGACGAGGTTTGCGACCTTTTGCTCCTCAATCACCTTCCAGTCGATATATTGCTCGATATCGGGGTGGTCGGCGTCAACCACGACCATCTTAGCTGCGCGGCGTGTGGTGCCGCCTGATTTGATCGCGCCAGCCGCGCGGTCGCCGATCTTGAGGAAGCTCATCAGGCCGGACGAGCGTCCGCCGCCTGAGAGTTTTTCATTTTCGCCGCGCAGCTTTGAGAAATTCGAGCCAGTGCCGGAGCCATATTTGAATAGGCGCGCTTCGCGCACCCACAAATCCATGATGCCACTCTCGTTGACGAGATCATCCTCGACCGACTGGATGAAACAGGCATGCGGCTGCGGATGCTCGTAGGCGCTCTGCGACGTGACGAGTTTGCCCTTGAATGGATCGACGTAGAAGTGGCCTTGGCTTGGACCGTCGATACCGTAAGCCCAATGCAGGCCGGTATTGAACCACTGAGGTGAATTTGGCGCCGCCATCTGCATGGCGAGCATGTAGCAATGCTCGTCAAAAAAAGTGCGGGCGTCGGCTTCGGTTTCGAAATAGCCGCCTTTCCAGCCCCAATAGGTCCACGTGCCGGCGAGACGGTCAAAAACCTGTTTTGCGGATGTTTCGCCGACATATCGGTCTTTCTTCGAGAGGCCCGCAAGCTTGGCTTCGTCGCCGACTGAGCGCCACAGCCATGAGGGGACGCTTTCTTCCTCCACGCGGCGCCGATGTGCGGGCACACCCGCCTTGCGAAAATATTTTTGCGCTAGCACATCAGTCGCCACCTGCGACCAATGCTCCGGTACTTCCATTTTCTCGAGTCGAAAAACGATCGAACCGTCCGGATTGCGGATTTCGCTCGTCGCCGTGCGGAATGGAATGTCCGCATAAGGTGATTGGCCTTCTAAGGTGTAGCGGCGTTCGATGCGCATTATTTTCGTCCCCTTGGTTCGGGCCGCAGGCCTGCCGCCCGCGTGGCCGATTTGGCAGAACTCGTTTTTCGCGTCCCTGGGGCTGGTCCCGCTTTACAGGTGAACGGGTTGGACCCCGATAGTTTGACTCGCCCAAGAGGAGAAACGAAGGCCGTTGCCGGGGGTGGTTGAGAGACCCCGGCAGGGGTCAATCGTGCTCACGGGAATGTCCGAAACCGTACGAATTACGCGGTATCGAACCAATACAAACTCTAGGCTGACTCGATTTCACTCGTCAAGTACTAGTATAAGACAGTTAAAAAACATCTAAATCTAGTAGTTCTGACGGTATTTAAAGGGGCTCCATATCTGCCTTCGCCTCGCGAAACGCAGAACCATCAGAAGGGGATTCGCACAGCGCGTAAAGCGGTTTCATGTTCGGGCTGTGGCTTACGGTGAAAATGTTTTTGCCGCTCGATTTTTTTGCCGCGGTGTTGCAGCCGATTCACCAAAACAACTGCGGCGATGGATCAAGCGACGTTCGGCTAGCAACCCTCCGCTTGAAAACGCCTTGGATCGAGGCAGAACCTTCGCGCGCTTGGCAGCAGCAAGGATCGGACGGTGTACGATCTCTGCTGCCGCAGTTCGGCCGGCGGCTTTTCAATACAATTGTTGCGCAATTTTTGCAGCAGCTGCATTCGAATGAGCAGATCATCGCGTCGCACGCTTCTGGAGGCAGTTCGCGGTCGCAATATCAGCGGTTCGGACAAAGTTGCAGCGCGGCCGTTGCCTTCCAGTGAAAGCCTAAAGCCCTCGAGGCTGCGCGTGAAGCGCGCATTACTTCCTCGGCTTCATCATTTCCTCGAACCGTCGTTGAATTTCTTGTTCTGAAACCGGTTTTTCCAACATGCGTGTGTTGGCCCCCGGCTGGTCTCGCAAGTGAACGAGCGCTGGGAAGCAGAGCACGAGAACAAGAACGGTGAGTTGTGCGAGCAGAAAAGGCGCGAGCGCCTGCGCGATGAGTTTGATTGGAAGAGATTCGCGCATCACTGTCCGCGTCATCATCAACGCGTAGCCGAACGGCGGCAGCAGAAAGCTCGCTTGCAACGTCAGCAGTAAAAGCGTCGAAACCCACACGGCATCTGGCACGCGCACAAGCAGGGGCGGGATCATTATCGGCACCAGTACGAAAATGATTTCGAATGCATCGAGCACGAATGCGGAAAGACCAATTGCGCCGAGCACAACGAGCGTGACCGCGATTTCGCCGCCTGGCAATGCGGTAATCCATCGATCTAGCAATGCATCGGTGCCGAGCAAGCGGAAAACGAGAGTTAGTGTCGTCGCCGCGGCCAGTAGCCCAAAGAGAGCGCCCGTGATCGCTATTGCCTCGCTCAACAGTTCGCGAAGAGCTGCACCACGCAACCTCCCGGTGAGGATGCCCGCCGCGAACAGAACGAAAGCGCCCATAGCGGCAGCTTCAACCGCATAGAAATAGCCGGCCGCGACTCCGCCAAGTACTACAATTAGAAAAAGCAGCGAGACGACTGCAAGCAACGATTCTCTGTGCGAAAGCAGGAGGTGCCTCTCATCCACCGCATTGGATTTGATCCTCCGTCCTTTCCACCAGGCAACCGCAAGACAAAGAGCAAGAAAAATCCCTGCAGGAATCAACGCGCCACGGAAAACATCCTGAGTGTTAATGACACGGTCGGCCCGACCGGTCGCGTTGATCGCAAGCGTGTGTGCGTTCAGCATCGCATCACCCAACAGGATCAAAACCAACGACGGCGGTACAACGACTCCGAGCGTGCTTGCGACCGATACGGCGGCGAAACGTTCGGCCTTCGGCAAACCTTCGAGTTTAGGAGCGACGGCGCGTGCGAGCGACATAACACTCGCGCCGACGGAGCCGTTCATCGGCCCGAGTAAGGCACCGAGTGCGATGCCCGAAATGAGCGGAGCCGACGGTCCGCGCCGCAATAGTGCTACACCGCCGCGAAAAAGTGTTTCGGCAATCGGCAAACGATTAAGCATCAGCCCCATCAGAACGTAGAGTGGAAGCGCTTGCAGAAGATCGTTTTCAAGCAGATTGATCAGCCGACCGGGAAGAGCCGTCAGCAATTCGTAAGGAAAGGCACCGCGTGCAACGCCGACGGCGCCTCCGAAGGCGGCCACTGCGATCAACACAATCACGGCAGGTAGGCCGGTGAGCACGAGGCCCGCAATTACCATCAGCAGCAGAACCAGACCGAACCCGCTCACGGCTGGTTGTCCGAAACTTTAGGACGAGCGATATCGAGAATGGTTTGCGCAAGGAGGAGAATGATGAGGAGGACCATGGCGCACTTCACGATGAAATAGCCCGGATTATAAGTGTCGGGAAATAATTCGAGCTGCGCGACCGACGAAAACACGATTTTCCGGCTCGCGAAGACGAGAAAAAGCGCCCAAGGCAGAAGACCGAACAACGCACCAAGCCGAACGATGAACAAGCGAATGCCGAGTGGATAGTGGCGCGCCAGCGCATCGGCGGAGAGATGCGTTCCCGCGCGAGTTGCAGCGGTAAAGGCAATCGCGACGTAGAGAGCGAAGAAAATCTGACCAAGGTCGTTTGCTTCGCGCGAATACATCCGAAATAAATCGCGCAGCGGCCACTGTGCAAACAGCAGGAGCAGGACCGGAATGGCAAGCCATCGTCCCGCGCGAATGATAACGCACACGAATTGGTCAAGTCTATCGAGGAGCCAGTTCAATTCGTCCCCGCAAAATCCCAGCTAGGACTCTTAAGGCAATGTGAAGCTGGTGTCACCGTGGTATGAAGCCCCTGCGACCCGGATAATTGCGGCGCCACCGGAGTACGATACAATTCGACCGGGAATTTCAGTCGTGATTTAACAAAACTTTGTGCGGAAAATGTCGCTCTACAACAAGTGGCGGAACAAAAACCTCTATGGTGCTGCCGATGGTTTGAGCGTTGGAACTTAATAAGAGACGGGCGCCGCGAGGGATTCCGTCTTTTGTTATCTGGACAGCAGGCAAGCGCTTGCTTATGGTCGGCCCTAATCGAGCGGACTCATGAAAAACTTTTTCTTGAAATTCTTCACTTGGTGGAATGGCCAGACCTTTGGCACACAGCTCTGGACGTGGCTGTATGGCGAATATGTTGGGCAGGACGAATTCGGCAATCGCTATTACCGCACAAAAGGCGGAAAAATCGATCCAGGTTTCGGCTTTGAACGACGCTGGGTCATTTACAACGGCGTAGCCGAAGCCTCGCGTGTGCCGCCATCATGGTTCGGCTGGTTGCATCATACTGTCGATACACTGCCGACTGAAGAAAATTACAAACCGCGCGAATGGGAAAAGCCGCATCTGCCCAATCTCACCGGAACGCCAAATGCGTATCGGCCGTCAGGCTCGACGCTCAGTACCGGCCGCCGGCCGCGCGCGACGGGTGATTACAAGGCCTGGAAGCCGAGTGATTAGTCAGAGCACGATGACGCGCGTGCTAATGGGCGTGCGCAGATAAAGATCCGCGATTTCCTCGTTTAATAGCCGGATGCAACCAGACGAAACGTTCGTCCCGATTGTCCACGGTTCAGCAGTACCGTGGATGCGATAAAGCGTGTCACGATTGCCTTGATAGAGATAAAGCGCACGGGCGCCGAGCGGATTGTTCGGTCCACCGGGCATCCGCTCGGGCAATTCGGGCTGGCGCAGCCGCATTTCCTTCGGCGGTATCCAATCGGGCCATACAGCCGTGCGGCCAACCATAGCAACGCCGTTCCAACCGAAGCCTTCGCGGCCGACGCCGACGCCATAGCGCACGGCGGTGTTTCCTTCGCGCAGCAAATATAGGAAGTGCTGGCGCGGATCGACGATGAGCGAGCCCGGCTGTTCCGAATGTGAATAATTTACAAGCTGCCGACGGAATTCGGGATTGAGCAGGTCCTGGTTGACCTTGCGCAGCATGAATGGGCCGTCTTGCACTTCGCCGATGTACCAATTCCGTCCGTCGGGCGCTTCTGGCGTATGGCCGTAGCTCGGCTGTGCGTGCGGGTCGTCGGGCGGTGGATTGGATGGCTGTTGCGAATACGGCTGCTGGCCTTGTTGCGGGGAGGGTTGTGGCTGACCCGGATAAGGTTGCGGGTAGGGCTGCACATTAGCGGGTGGCCGCATATCGTAAGGATCGCGTGGCGCTCCGGGATAGGGGGCCTGCGGTGGGTATTGCGGATAGCCTTGTTGCGCGCGTGCGATTGCTGGGGCAGCCATGAGTGAGGCGGCTCCTAACAGAAATCGCCGGCGCGAAAACGGGTCGATTGGCATAATACGTTCGCTATCTTTCTTTCATTTGGATTTGGGAGTCCGATGGCGATTTTTCTAGGGCGGGCCGACTCATAATGTGTAACTGGCTTCTAAATTCTCGATTTCTTGAACAAAATCCAGCGGGAATGCCCATGAGCAAGCGCCATGAACTGCGAGATCGGCAATAGAGAAGGTACCCGATTCTTCAATCGTTTAGGCGCGAACAAATGATAGGTGCGAACCGGCCGGCTATTGTCGTGACCTCGGGACACCATAGCGCAGCAAATTACGGCGCTGTGGCTGCTGATCGCCACGATCTCATCCTGTCATATGCTCTGGTGTCTGCATCTATGTTCGATGAACGGAATTGTCGTCATCGCTTACACCGATGAAACGAAAATTACGATCACTAAAGACGCGTTCGATGGAAGATTCGCGGGCGTTGCGCTCTTTCCGCGCGTCAAGCTCGCGGGGGGCGACAAGATAATAGCTGAGGCGCCTCATCATGAGTCGCATCATTACGAACTCGGTAAATTTTCCGGTCGAATGTGGGCCGTCGTTAGAACTCGTCCTTCGGTGATTATCGGCCTCGCCAAGCGGGGTTCTGCATGCAGGTATCACCAATCGTCGTCTTCGAGGCCATGCACTGCTCGAAGGTCTCAAAACGGCATAGAAGAGGCGCGCCGCCTCCGCCTCTTTCTCTCACTTCCAGGCACCATCGTTCATTTTTGCGCAAGCGTTCTTGAGCATTTGCCTCCGTAAGGATGGCCCCAAGGAAAATGAAAATGGCAAGACCCAACTTCAAGCGTTTCATCGAACGATTACTCCAATTTCACTCGTGCGGAACGAGCATCGACCCGCTTATCATTGTTATCTCCTGCAATTTGCTTCAACGACGGTGTATAAACCTCGACGCGAGGGTAGTTATTTCAGTTTCTGCTGCTTCAGAGTACGACAACGCGAGTTCCGATCGGCGTGCGCAAATATAGGTCCGCGATTTCCTCGTTTAACAGCCGGATGCAGCCCGACGAAACGTTGGTACCGATGGTCCAAGGTTCCTTGGTACCATGAATGCGATAGAGCGTGTCACGACTTCCTTGGTAGAGATACATCGCTCGCGCGCCAAGTGGGTTATCGGGACCGCCGGGCATCATCTCCGGCAGTTCCGGCTGACGTAACAGCATTTCCTTTGGCGGATGCCAATCCGGCCATTCCGCCTTGCGCCCGATCGAGGCAGCACCGCTCCAGCCGAAACCCTGGCGGCCGGTGCCAACGCCGTAACGTATCGCCGTATTCCCTTCGCGCAGCAGATAAAGGAAATGATCGTTCGGATCGATGACGATTGTGCCGGGCTGTTCGGCGTGCGAATAGTTCACAAGCCGCCGGCGGAATTCGGGATCGAGTTTGTTCTGATTGACGCGACGCAACTGGTGCCTGCCATCTGGCACCCAGCCGATGTACCATTCCTCGACGTCGATTCCTTCATCGTTCTCCTGCCCATAGCCGACATAAGGTTCAATTCGCATCCCGAACGTGCCTTCCTGGGCGAACGCGGTATAGGGTGTAGCGAGGGTCGCGGTAGCCGCCGCAAGAAAACGCCGGCGTGTAAAAAGCGATCTGGCCATGGAATGCCTTGCAATGGAGCGCGAATAGGCTTGCTTTCCACAAATGTGGGCAAGTTTAGCTCTTTTGCCAAGGGTAAGGCGCCAACCCGGTCACAGCGTGCCCTTTCAGGGCCGCATTTGCCGTGATAACCACCGCTGGCGGGCGGGCGTACTGTCCAGCTTCAAACGTAATCGTTAGGCCATGCGCTCTCATACCGTTTCCACGCTCCTTGCTTTCACATTGTTGATCACCGTTGGGCCTGCGGTGGCACAGTATGGTCCGCCGCGTCCGCCAGCCGATGTAGATTATCCGCCGAACCAGTATCCGCCGCCCTATCCGCGCCAGGAGATCTCTCCGGATCAGTACCCGGCACCGTCGTATCCGTCGCAGCAACGCGGCGGAGTGCAATCGCAACCTTTGCCGCCGCCAGGGGCGCCGATTCCCGGCGGCACGACCGTCAGTCCGCAGCAGCGCTCGCCGCAGCAACCGGATGGAAACGCGAACATACCTTACAATTCAAATTTTCCGCCGGTACCGCAAGTGCCGCAACAGAAATCGAAAGCGAATACGAAACAGCCACAGCAGTTGTCAACTCCAGATCAACCGGAAGCCGCCGAAGTGCCAGTGCAGCAGGCGCCGATCCCGAAGATATCGAACCCGACCGCAGTTTTCTCTGGCCTCGACAAGATCACCGGCCGCATCATCAATTTCGAGGCCGCGATCGATGAAACGGTTCAGTTCGGCGCACTGCAAGTGACGCCGCGCGCATGCTACACGCGGCCTGCCACCGAAATTCAGAACACAACGAGTTTTGTCGAGGTGGATGAGATCACTTTGCAGGGCGATATCAAACGGATTTTCACGGGTTGGATGTTCGCTAGTTCTCCCGGCCTGCACGGCGTCGAACACGCGATCTATGACGTCTGGGTTACTGATTGCAAAACAACGCCGCCAGCAATGACAGCATCCGGCGGAAAAAAATAAAAATCACCTTCACCATTTGCGAGTGCGTTCGCGAGTATACGGCCGTATTTATGCCGGTCGACCTCGATCGCACCAAATGATGCAAGATGATTCGTTAGAAATTGCGAGTCGAGTAGCCGGTAGCCGCCAAACTTAAGTCGTGCGACGAGATGCACGAGCGCAACCTTCGAAGCGTCGCGCTCGATATGAAACATACTCTCGCCAAAAAATGCGCGGCCCAGCGACAAGCCATATAGACCACCGACCAGCCGACCTTCGCGCCAAGTCTCGACAGTGTGGCAGTAGCCGCGGTCAAATAGTTCACGGTAAAGTTTACGGATGCGCTCGTTGATCCATGTCTTGCCGCGCCCTGGTGTGGGAGCGGCGCAAGACTCGATCACGGCGTCGAAATCGCGGTCGATGTGAACTTCGAAACGGTTGGAGCGTACCGTGCGCGCGAGCCTCCGCGGTACATGAAATTTATCGAATGGAATAATTCCGCGCCGCTCCGGCTCGACCCAGAACAGGCTGGGGTCGTTAGCGCTCTCGGCCATTGGAAAAATCCCGACCGAATATGCCTTTAGAAGCACTTCCGGTGTAATCTCGACGTGACTGTCCGAAGGGCGGGTCATGCACGCTAGTTTACACAAAACCGCGAAGATTTTCTGAGGCGTTTGATGCGGCTTTTCTGATCCGCTTATGCACTACCGGACAGATATCGCTCCAGCCAGTGAATATCGTAATTGCCATTGGCGATTTCCGGGTTCCTGACTAAGGCACGGAAGAGGGGTATCGTTGTTTCGATTCCGTCCACAACGAATTCGTCGAGGGCGCGGCGAAGACGCATTAGGCACTCATTTCGCGTCTTCCCGTGGACAACGAGCTTGCCGACGAGCGAATCGTAATATGGCGGGATGCTGTAACCTTGATAGACTGCCGAGTCGACGCGGACGCCAAGGCCACCCGGGGGATGATAGTAAGTGATTTGACCTGGCGAGGGGTGAAAGGTCGTGGGATTTTCCGCATTGACGCGGCACTCGATCGCGTGACCCTCAAACAAAATGTCTTCTTGCTTGAACCCAATTGAGCCGCCAGCGGCAATGCGGATCTGCTCGTTCACGAGATCGATGCCCGTGATCATTTCGGTCACCGGATGCTCGACCTGAAGGCGTGTATTCATCTCGATGAAATAAAACTCACCGTTTTCGTATAGAAATTCGACGGTGCCAGCGCCGAGATATTTTAGCACACGCATCGCCTTGGCGACGATCTCGCCAATGTTCTTTCGCTGTTCTGCGTTGAGGGCGGGCGAGGGGCTTTCTTCCAGAACTTTCTGGTGGCGGCGCTGCAACGAGCAATCGCGTTCGCCGAGATGTACGGCGCCGCCCTTGCCGTCCCCCAGCACTTGAATTTCGATATGTCGCGGATGAGAGAGATATTTTTCCAGATACACTGCGTCGTCGCCGAACGCGGCCTTTGCCTCGGAGCGTGCAGTGGAAAGGGCGGTAGATAGATCTGCTTCGGTACGCGCGACTTTCATGCCGCGTCCGCCACCGCCAGCCGCTGCCTTGATCAGCACCGGGAATCCTATTTCGCGAGCAATCTTCGTCGCCTGCTCGTCGGACGAAATGCCGCTTTCGGAGCCGGGTACGACGGGAATGCCGAGCCGCTTCGCCGTGCGCTTTGCTTCAATTTTATCGCCCATCATCCGTATGTGGGCGGCGGTCGGCCCGATGAAACGGATCTTGTGATCCGTAAGAATCTCGGCGAAGCGCGCATTCTCAGAAAGAAATCCATAGCCGGGGTGCACAGCGTCGGCGCCGGTGATTTCACAAGCCGCCAGCAGGTTCGGAACATTAAGATAACTTTCGCGCGCGGGCGGCGGGCCGATGCAAACACTTTCGTCCGCAAGACGTACATGCATCGCATCGGCATCCGCAGTTGAATGCACTGCAACGGTCTGGATGCCGAGCTCCTTGCAGGCGCGCAAAATGCGAAGCGCGATCTCGCCTCGATTCGCGATCAGGATCTTGTCGAACATAGCGGCCGCTACTCGATTATGACCAGGGGCTCGCCGAATTCGACGGGCTGTCCGTCATCAACAATGATTTTCGTGACTGTGCCCGCGCGCGGCGCTGGGATCGCGTTCATCGTCTTCATCGCCTCGATGATGACCAGCGTCTGTCCCACGCTCACCAGCATTCCTTCTTCGATGAAAGGCTTTGCGCCCGGTTCCGGTGAACGATATGCAGTTCCGACCATGGGCGAGGTGACCGCACCGGGATGTATTGCGACATCGACCGTAGCAGTTGTCGCTCCTTTTGTCGCAGACGTTGGCGCGGTGAGGGCAGTGGGTTCATGATAGGCGCCGCCACCGCGTGACACGCGAACCCGCTGCGCGCCACGTTGAACCTCGATTTCGGTCAGATGATTTTCCTCAAGCAGTCGAGAGAGCTCCCGAACCAGTTCCTCATCGACTTCAATCTTGCGCCTAAACATAAGAGGCCCGACTTTTTTTATTTATTTCCGGCAAGTGCGGTGATGGCGAGCGCATAGCCTTCTGCGCCAAGACCGCAAATCATTCCGCGTGCGGCTTTCGATATGTAGGAATGTTGACGAAAACCCTCGCGCGCATGAATGTTGGTGATATGAACCTCGATTGTGGGCAGATTGACTGCGAGCAGCGCATCCATCATAGCGATCGAAGTCGTTGTGTAGCCCGCTGCGTTGATGACGATGCCGGCTGCTTTTTTCTGTCCCGCTTCCTGAATATATTCGATCAATTCGCCTTCGCGGTTCGACTGACGGAATTCGATCGTCATGCCGTGACGTTTTGCGGTTTCCTCGCAAAGCCTTTGAACATCCTTCAGTGTCGCGCGCCCATATTTCTCGGGTTCACGGGTGCCGAGCAGGTTCAAATTCGGTCCGTTAATGACATAAATGATGGCCATGAGAAGTTTCGGAATTTTCGCCGTCCGGCATGGGCGGCGGGCCGACCCTTATAGGAAGACATGGGGCCGAGGGAAAGCCTCTCGCTGCGCATGTTAACGCGAAATCAGATAATCGTTAAAATTGGGCTTTAACAGGTCGCCTTTCCGCACTTGCGTGTGGACTCGATCTTGCCCTTCATCGCGTCATAACCCTGTGCGCCAATAATGAGTTCGTCGGCGATGACGAAGGTCGGCGTACCGTTGACGCCAAGCGCTCGCGCAAGATTTGCGCTCTCTTTCAAGGTTTCTCCCACCTCACTGCTCTTCATGTCTTTTTCGATTTGTGCGAGATCGAAGCCCGCATCCTTCGCCGCGGCAAGGGCGCGTTCCTTATTAGCTTCGCCGCGCCCGCCGAGTAGGCGGCGATGGAATTCGACGTATTTGTTGTTCTTGTCTTGCATGCGCACGGCGATCGCGACCTTAGCAGCTTCGAGCGAGCCCGGTCCGAGAACGGGTAGTTCCTTGAACACGATCTTGAGCTTCGGGTCATCCTTCGCAAGCTGCATCACGTCGCTCATGGCCTGTTTGCAGTAGCCGCAATTATAATCAAAAAATTCCACAAGCGTGACGTCACCCTTCGGATTTCCGAACAAGGGAGCGCGTGGCGAATTGAAGATCAGCTTCGCATGGCTCGCGATGACGGCCTGCTGCTTAGTGATTTCTTCCTCGGCTTGGCGTTTTTCCAGAACATCGAGTGCATCGCGCAATACTTCCGGATTTTTCAGGAGATAATCCTTGATGATCGCTTCGACTGCCGTCTTGTCATTGTCCGAGAGCGCACCTGCCGGCGTGATCGTCAAGGCAAGGCCGATCGCAGCAATGCAGGCACCAATCGTGAGGTTGCAGCGGAAGTTCTTCATCAAATTCTCCTCGAGCCAAGATTCAGTTTTGTCCGATCTTCGGCGGTTTAAAGTTTACAATATCGTCGGACTTGATCCAACCGGGCGAACCGGCCGGGAAGCCTTTTTGCGCCCGTGTGGCGAGTTGGCGCGCAGTGCGAAAATCGCCATCGTTAAAGGCAGATTGGGCAGAAGAGAGATCGGCGTTCGCCTGATCACCTTTTCGTGCGAATGCGATCGCGAGTTCGCGGTAGCCGACAGAGGCGTTCGGCTCTTTCTGAAGTGCAATGCGCAGTTCGCGCAGCGCTTCTTCCGAGTAGGCGGGATCGTTCGATTCTACCAACGCCTGGCCGAGTAGGATACGAATGAGCGCCGCGCCACTGGAAAGTTGAACCGCGCGGCGCAACGGCGCGATAGCTTCGCGTGGCCTGCCGGCTTCTAACAGCGCCTGGCCTTTCAATTCATGAAAATATGGATTGTTCGGTTCGACCGCTATTAACGCATCGATTTGCGCCTGCGCATTTTGAATACCACCGAAACGATAAGTCGCGATCGCGCGCGCATAACGCGCGGGAAGTGACGTATTCGAGATGGCATAGCGCCGCATCGTGGTTTCGTAGCTATCCGTGAAGGCAAAAAGTTTTGCGCGCATCATATCATGACGCGCCTGCAGCTGCGGCGGATCGAGCTTATCGAAATACGGACTCTTGCGGGCAAGCTCTTCGAGGTTCGCGATGCGCTCGCGTGGCATCGGATGCGACTGCAGGTAAGGGTCGATCGATCGCGAGACGAAGAGAGAGTTGCTTGCAAAACGTTGGAAGGTCTCCAGCATGCCTTTGGGCGATTGGCCGGTATCCGTCAGAAATTTTACGCCGGCGCGGTCTGCGGACTCCTCCTGGCTTCGTGCATAAGAGAGAAGCGAACGGCGGATCATGTCCTGCGGTCCCATCAGGATCCCCGGCGCCGCCTGACCAATATTGCTGCTGCTGCTGCGAGAGCCTGCCACGATGGCGCCAGCGCCCATCAGCATGGCAACAAGGGCAGCGGTCTGTGCGTTCGCCAACTGCTCGCGCATCCGCGCAAGATGTCCGCCCGCGATGTGGCCGCTTTCGTGCGCGAGCACCCCGATGATCTGGTTCGGAGTCACAGAATCGGTGAGCGTGCCAAGATTCACAAAGATGCGGCGTCCGTCCGCCACGAAAGCGTTGAAGGCGCGGTCGCCAATAATCACGACCTCGATGTTCTGGCTCGTGAGCCCGGCGGCTTTCAAAATGGGCCTGGTATAATCCCGAAGCAGTTCCTCAGTCTCGGCGTCGCGGATAATATTGAGCTTGGGTGCGGCTTGTTCTTGTGCGTGCGCTACCGGGCATGTTGCAGTCCACGGCGCGGCTACCATCGCGGCAATGGCCAGCGAATGGCACCAGAGCGCGGGCCGACAATGGACTGCGCCCGCTTTTCTCGTCCGGTGCATCCTGCTAGCTGTCGAAGTGTGGATCATGGAACTGTCGGGACACGTTTTTTCGGTCAAATTGAACTAAGGGTTAACACCGCTCGGATCAAGACACGATGACCGATAGGACCAGGCGAAAGAACGCGCGAATGCGGCGGCAACGGGGCACGCGTCGGACGGAAGAAATACCCATAAAGTTGGTTAAAATGAAGACAGCTAAGGATCTGTTGGTGGCCTCCCGGCGCAGCGATGTGCCGCCTTTCATGGTGATGGATGTCATGGCGGCGGCAGCCCGCATCGTAGAGGCGGGCGGTCGAGTCGTGCACATGGAGGTCGGCCAGCCGGCCGCGCCCGCGCCCTCTACCGCCATTGCAGCGGCGAAAAGTGCGCTCGACCACGGTGTTGTCGGCTACACGGAGGCGCTCGGAATTCCCTCTCTACGCGCGCGCATTTCTCGTCATTACGCGGACAGCTACGGAGCCAAGGTCGACCCCGGACGCATCGTGGTAACAACCGGCTCGTCGGCCGGTTTCATTTTCGCATTCCTCGCCCTGTTCGAGCCAGGCGATCGCATTGCAGTGGCCGAGCCAGGTTATCCGCCGTACCGCCATATTCTGACGGCGCTCGGCTGCGAACCGGTGCCCGTGAGAATTTCGGCGGAGACGCGTTGGGCGCTAACGGTTGATGTCTTGATGGAAGCGCACAAAAAGAAAAAACTGGATGGCGTTCTGGTTGCGAGCCCTGCGAACCCGACCGGAACGATGCTGGATGCGAAAGCGCTCAACGAACTAGTGCAGGCGTGCCGCACGGCGGGCATCAAATTTATCTCCGATGAGATTTATCACGGGCTAGACTACGCATTTCCGGCCGAGACCGCGACCAAGCTTTCGTCTGATGCGCTAGTCATCAATTCCTTCTCAAAGTATTTTTGTATGACTGGCTGGCGCGTCGGTTGGATGGTGGTACCCGAAGTCCTTGTACGGCCGATCGAGCGGCTGCAGCAGAACTTCGCGATTTCCGTGCCGACGCTGTCACAGTTTGCCGCGGAAGCCGCCTTCGACGGTCGCACGGAGATGGAGAGCGTGAAGCAAGGTTATGAGAAGAATCGCAAAATTCTCATTGAAGGTTTTCCGAAGGTCGGCCTTGACAAATTCCTTCCTGCCGATGGCGCGTTTTATCTCTATGCCGACGTTTCGCGTTTCACCGACGACAGTTTTTTCTTCGCCAAAAAAATGCTGGAGGAGACGCACGTTGCCGCGACGCCTGGAGTTGATTTTGATCCTGTGCGCGGGAAATATTTTATCCGCTTCTGTTACGCAGGTTCCCAGGACGAAATGCGTGAGGCGGTGGAGCGTATCGGAAATTGGCTCAAGTGAAGACACCAGAAAGCACGAAACGACGTGCGGCGGAAATTGCACTCATGCCATACGGGGCCACCAATCAGCGCTTCGACCACCAGCCCGAGCGGCGTGGACGGTCCGAATCGGAATCGCTCTCTGCCCGCGGTTCGTGAACCGGTTCCGGTTGCGAGACCGGCGCCGGAATCGCGGATCTGCCAATTTCATCCAAACTCGCAGTTGGTGCCGGCTCGCGCACAGTCGAGCGGCGTTTAGGCGCGGCTTCTGCCAAAGGTATCGGGGATGGGGAAGGTGCCGGTTCGGTGGGGGCATGCGCGCGTTCGATGGGTGGTACCTCGAAGGTCGACGGAACAACATGCTGAGGTGCGGTGTCATGGTCGAACTCATCAGCGGAAGAGCGCGTTTCTATTGCGCTGTTATCTCCCGCAGACGTCTCGAAGCGGTCTCTGCGGTTGCGTCGGCCACCACGGCGTCCGCGACGGCGGCGCTTGCGCGGCTCCCCGTTTTCGCCGCCCGGCAGATGCGGCTGCCCGCCGTTGTCCTGTGGATGAATGAAACCTTCGCTCTCGGCGAAGGCTTCGCCGGTGCTTTCGACTTCGAAATGTTGCTGCGCAGGCGTATGCGGTTCGCGTGGATGGCCAATGCCACCAGCACTACGGCCTCGTCTTCCGCGCCGTCGCCGTCTACGGCCGCCAGGACCTTCGCCACCGCGTTCGCCATTCTGCTCAACAGTTTCCTGAAGCACGTGCGCATGCGAGCCGTCGGCGGGTTCGCTTTTGCTCTCCTCAATAAATTCCCCGTCCTCAGCAATTTCGGGAGCGATCGAATCTGGCGCGATGCGCGCTGGGGACGAAACCGGACGCGGACGGGCGTGGCCGCCGCGGTCGATCGCGAAATATTGTTGGCCGATGAGGTTCGAATCCGCTTGAATTAGGATCGCGGCGCCGAACTGCTCTTCAAGCACGCGCAAATGCGCACGCTTGTTGTTCAAAACATAGAGTGCGACATCCGGCTTGGTGCGGACAATCAAGTCGTGTGAGGCGCTTTTCATCAACTGTTCCTCAATCGAGCGCAACAATTGCAGCGCCACGGATGAGACGGAGCGTATATGGCCGGTGCCGCCGCAAGTCGGACAAATTTCGGTCGAGGATTCAAGTACACCCGTGCGAATGCGCTGGCGCGACATTTCCAGCAGCCCGAAATGCGAGATGCGTCCGACTTGGATGCGCGCCCGGTCATATTTCAGTGCGTCTTTTAGTTTGCGTTCTACATGACGGTTGTTGCGCTTTTCCTCCATGTCGATGAAGTCGATCACGATCAGGCCCGCGAGATCGCGAAGCCGCAGCTGGCGAGCGATTTCTTCGGCCGCTTCGAGATTGGTCTTAAGCGCGGTGTCCTCGATATGGTGCTCGCGTGTTGCGCGGCCGGAATTTACGTCGATTGAAACCAGCGCCTCGGTCGGGTTCATCACGATATAACCGCCGGATTTCAGCTGAACTGTCGGCGAGAACATCGCATCGAGCTGATGCTCGACGTCGTAGCGCACGAACAGCGGTTGCGGATCCCGGTAGAGGATCACGTTTTTCGCATGGCTTGGCATAAGCATGCGCATGAACTCTTTCGCTTCGTTGTAACCATCATCACCCGCGACGATCACCTCGTCGATGTCTTTATTGTAGAGATCGCGGATCGCACGCTTGGTGAGCGAGCCTTCCTCATAGACGAGAGCTGGCGCCTGCGATTTCAGGGTCAACTCACGCACGGTTTCCCAGAGCCGCAGTAGATATTCAAAATCTCGTGCAATTTCCGGCTTGGTGCGCGAAGCGCCTGCCGTACGCAAGATCACGCCCATTCCATCCGGCACTTGCAGATCCTCGACAAGTTCTTTCAGCCGTTGGCGATCCTGCGCGCTCGTGATCTTTCGAGAAATGCCACCGCCCCGCGAAGTGTTCGGCATCAGCACCGAATAGCGTCCGGCGAGCGAGAGGTAGGTGGTGAGGGCCGCTCCCTTTGTGCCGCGCTCTTCTTTGACGACTTGCACCAGTAGTACCTGTCGCCGCTTGATCACTTCTTGGATTTTGTAGCGGCGATGGCGGCGCACCTGGCGCTCCGGCACTTCTTCCATCGCGCCTCCGCCAAGTTGCTCGACGGTTTCGTCCTCTTGCGGCTCTTCAGGATGATCGTCGCCTGTGGCGGCGTCCACGTTTTGGGGAGCAATCTCCGAAGCTTCGACCGTGCTGCCGGACAGGCTGCTCGTTTCCTCGCTTGGCGAAACGTGAATTTCGTGACCCCCATGCTCGAGAGGGTGGTTTTCGTCTTGGTTCGCCGCGCCCACTTCCTCCGGCGCTTCATCGTCATGCGGCACTTCCTCGACAGCGTGCGCCTCGCTTTCGGAAGTGGCGGGTGGTTCGAATTGCGTATCGAGTTCGCTGGTGAATGCGGCCTCGGAAATCACCTCGTCGTGCCGCGTATTCCGTGCCTGCTGGCGCTGTGCGCGGCGTTCATCGGCTTCGCGCGCCGCACGTTCCTCTTCCTCGATCAACGCCTGCCGGTCGGCAACCGGGATTTGATAATAGTCGGGATGAATTTCGCTGAATGCCAGGAAGCCATGACGATTGCCGCCGTAATCGACGAAGCAGGCTTGCAGCGATGGTTCGACACGGGTGACCTTGGCTAGATAGATGTTCCCCCGTAGCTGACGGCGTGAAGCAGATTCAAAGTCGAATTCTTCGACCCGGTTGCCGCGTACAACCACGACCCGGGTTTCCTCCGGGTGGGAGGCGTCGATAAGCATTTTGTTGGCCATTTTTTTCTCTCTTGGCGGCCCGCGAAAGCGGCGCTGTGAAATACCGCGCGTTCGTAGCAACTGCGCTGGTCAGGTTTGATGAAAAGACGAGGTGCGGCGGCCAATGCGCCACCGCCGGAACGAGCGAAATTGCCGATTGAACTTTGGTTGAGATGCATCTCGACCGGCAGCGTCATCGCGCCCATGTCCTCGACCTGTTGCAGACGGAAAAATCGCCGTCCGGTTCATGGCGCTGATCCGGGGCCGCGCGTTCCGGTGTTGGTCTCAAACACCGGCGCTGCGTGCGCCCTCACGGATTGCCGGATCGAATCCGGCGCGAACCATGAACGTTACTTTATTAGGGCTCGGAATCGGGGTTGGCAAGGCAGGAATGGCGAAAAAGGCTTAACTACCCCTTGAAATTGAGCATTCAAGCCCCTTGTTCAAGCACTTCGGCGGGTTTCCCGGCTAATCGACCATGACTTCGTGGCTGCTATGAAGCGAGACCGCTCTTCAGTCTTTGTCTGCCTGAATTTGCTTGAGGAAGTTATCGAAGGCGTGCGACCGCTATTTTGTAGCACGAATGTCGAGCTTGTCCTCGACGCGTTCGTACTCGCATCGCCGGTAAGCCGGATTTTCTCGAAATTCAAAAAGTATCTTTTGGCGAATGAAATTGAAAGCAGCGCGGCAATCCTCGTGTCAAGTTAGCCCATTGCAAAGGGATTAAACACCGGCAACGGCCTCTTAACCATGGCCCTGTACTTCATCGGGGGGCAGTGCGTGTGTGGGTACCGGCGTATGGGTAGGATGGCGTTGCGTGTCGTGACGTTCGGGATCGCCTTTGCAATGGCGATGCTTGTGCATGTGCGCCCGTCATCCTCCGAGGCCAAAACGGTCGCACAACCCGCTGTCCAGCCGACCGCTCCCATCCGCATCCCCGGCAAAGGCATTGTAGCGCTTGACGCGCGTCTCGCCGGCGATGAAAAACGCACACGCCTAATTGTCGACCTTTCCAAAAAAGTCGATATTTCAGTTTATACGCTCGCCGGTCCTGCGCGTGTTGTTATCGATCTACCCGATGTTAGCTTCGATTTTCCCGTCAATGCCGGACGCGCGGGACGAGGACTCGTCACCACCTATCGCTATGGTTTGTTGGGACCCGGCAAGGCGCGAATTGTGCTCGACGTATCAGGACCTGTGAAAATCGAAAAATCCTTTGTGCAGGAGGAATTCGACGATCAGCCCGCGCGCCTTGTGGTCGAAATCGTGCGTAGCGACGCAGGCGGTTTTAAATCGTCTTTAGCTGAGAAGTCCGCCCGAGACCGTTGCGACGGTGGTCATGCACAAGCCCGAACGCGAGGCACCGCCCACACCGTCTCCAATGAGCAAGCTCGTGATCGTCCTCGATCCAGGACATGGTGGTAACGATTCCGGCGCCATGGGCGTGAACGGCGAGGACGAAAAAGCCATCGTGCTCACGACTGCGCAAAAATTACGCGATAAGCTCGAGAGGACAGGGCGCTACAAGGTCGTGATGACCCGTTCCGAGGATACCTTTGTGCCGCTGAATGAGCGAGTGAAAATTGCTCGCGCCAATCGGGCGGCGTTATTCATTTCATTACATGCGGATTACATTCCGAAGCGCGAAGGCGATGCGCGCGGTGCCACCGTCTACACGGTTTCTGACCGCGCATCGGACGCCGAAGCTGCGCGACTTGCGGAAAAGGAAAACAGGGCCGATCTCATGGGTGGCATCGATCTTTCGAAGCAGAGCAACGATATCGTCAACATTCTCTATGATCTGACTCATCGCGAGACGAAAAATTTTTCGTCGCTGTTCCAGCGCACGTTGGTAGGCCAAATGAAAAACGGCGGCGTGCTCCTACATCACGACTCGATCCGCTCTGCCGGTTTCGTTGTGCTGAAGGCGCCGGACATTCCTAGCGTGCTGATCGAGCTCGGCTATGTCTCAAATACCGAGGACTTAAAAAACCTCACGTCGGCGGAATGGCAGAACAACGTCTCGGATACACTTGTTGCGGCGGTGAATACGTTTTTCGCTACGCGTTCGTCGGTTGCCGCGGCGCGCTAAAAAACAACCTATAATTATTCCCGTGAAATCATGTCGGCATTTTTCTAGTTGAACGAAGCGCGCGAACCATTGCAATAATGAAATAGAAGCGTTTCACTTTTTGTCAGTCACCCCATGCCGTCCTTCGCCGCCGGAAAAGCGTGCAGCGCCCGCAAAAGTCTCACCAGATTGAATAACCGCCGAGCCGCGCGCGAATTCATTCTTGATCGCGTCGGCGTCAGATAATTCCCATTGTTCGAGAGACGAGAGCCGGTCGCTCCGCATGCAGACTTGCGGAAACGCACAAAGTTGTTCGGCAAGCTCGATCGCTTCATGCAGGGCTCTTCCTGTTTCCACGACGCGATTTACGAGCCCGATCTGCAACGCTTCGTCGGCTCCAACCGCTCGCCCAGTCAAAATCAAATCCATGGCACGGCTCTGGCCAATCAGGCGAGGCAGGCGGATGGTCCCGAGATCGACCAACGGAACGCCAAAGCGGCGGCAAAACACGCCGAGGGTTGCTGATTGCGAAGCGACGCGCAGGTCACACCAAAGTGCGAGTTCAATTCCGCCTGCGACCGCATATCCTTCGATCGCAGCAATTACGGGTTTGGAAAGCCGCAGTCGCGTGCAGCCCATTGGAGCAAGATCGCTACTGCGTTCCAACTTGCGTTGACCGCCAGCGAATTCATGCAGGTCCGCACCGGCGCAAAAATTTCCGCCCGTGCCGGTGAGGATTGCGATATCACACTTGTTATCGGCATCGAACGCCTTGAACGCCTCGTAGAGCGCTCTGGCGGTAGCCGCATCGACGGCATTTCGCCGCTCGGGGCGCAAAATCGTGACAACAGTGATCCGCCTGCGCTTCTCAACGCTGATTGTATCCGTCATCGCATGCTCCCCGGCTGTCTCACACGCACAATGGAGCGGCTTTTCGTGAGACCGCAAAGCTTTCCACCGCGCTTTTGATATGCCAAGGCAGTGTTTCCTTTCAAGCTAGGCAAGAATGTATGACAATTCACGATTCAAAAACGGGCGGGAGGCACTTCACAGCGACAGAGCTCTGGTACCGGCGGCAAGCTCTATTGCCAAGGTCGGCTCGACGCAGCTGGGATGCGCGGCGGTATCCCTTGCAAGAACGGCAAGTGACAGGAGAAGGACGGGCACTATCTTGGGCACGACGCGATTTCGGGTTTTTATCAAAGGTAGGGACACAAGATACATTGCGTGTTTTTCATTGGGGCGCATAGAACCACTCGCGTCCGGACCAACAACTGAATAACATTGTGAAATCGGAGCCCCGGCACGAACTTGCCGGCTTCAACAAGATTCAATCGGGAGGCTGACAATGAAAGTGGAGCTTTTTTGGCTGGCGCTGACCACCATTATGACGGGCTTGATGTGGGTGCCGTATATTCTCGACCGCATAGGCGTGCGGGGATTGGCTGCAACACTGGCCAATCCAAGCCCCAAGGATAAGCCGCACTCGCCTTGGGCGACGCGGTTGCTGTTCGCGCATATGAACACGGTCGAAAATCTCGTCGTGTTCGCGGTTCTGGTCCTGATCCTGGACGCTTTGGTGATTTCGACGCCGTATACTGTACTCGCTTGCGCCGTTTATTTCTGGGCGCGGCTCGCCTATGCGGTAATCTATGCGCTGGGTCTGCCCGGTATTCGAACGCTCGCATTTACCGTGGGCTTTCTTGCCCAAGTGGTACTGGCGCTGTCGATCTTCAAGCTAATCTGACTGGCTTATTGTTGCAGATCCGTCGCCTCCCTTTAAATGAGGGCCCGGGTCAGGTTGGCTCAGGGCTTGATTCGTCGTCCCAAGCCCTTGTTTTGCCATAGCTAGGGACGAAGCAGGGGGTTATGAGACACGAAACAGCGGTTATTATGTATTCGTTCGAGTTGCGATGCAGACTGGACATTTGGGCGGCGCACCCTGTTAAAGGCGACCCATGCGATTGATGTTGCGATTCCTGGGGTTTCTGTTCGCGTTTGGAGCGATTGTATTCGTCGTGGGTGCTGTCGGTGCGACCTACGGGATTTTCTACTTCAACAAGGATTTGCCGGATTATTCGGCGCTGCAGAATTACGAGCCGCCGGTAATGACGCGCGTGCACGCAGCCGACGGTTCGCTTGTCGCTGAATACGCGAAAGAACGTCGTCTCTATATCCCGATCCAAGCGGTACCGAAGCTCGTCAAGGACGCCTTCATCTCCGCCGAGGACAAAAATTTCTACGATCACGGCGGCATCGACCCGATAGGTATTGCGCGCGCCGTCGTCAGTAACATCGAGAATTACGGCAAGCGACGTGCGCAGGGCGCATCGACCATCACGCAGCAGGTTGCCAAGAACTTTCTTATTGGCGACGAACGTTCGATTCAGCGCAAAATTAAGGAAGCGCTACTAGCAGTCCGCATTGAGCGCACCTATTCGAAGGATAAGATTCTCGAATTGTATCTGAACGAAATTTATCTCGGCCTAGGTGCTTACGGCATTGCCGCCGCCTCGCTCATTTATTTCGACAAATCGGTGCACGAGCTGACGCTGGAGGAGGCTGCTTATCTGGCCGCGCTGCCGAAAGCGCCGACGACGCTTCACCCCTTCCGCCAGCGCGAGCGCGCGATCGAGCGCCGCAATTACGTCATCGACCGCATGGTCGAAAACGGTTACGCGTCCGCCGCGGACAGCCAGCGCGCCAAAAAAGCAGACCTGAACGTCACCCCGCGCCCGACTGGCGCCCGCATCTTTGCCGCCGAATATTTCGCCGAGGAAGTGCGTCGCGACGTTTATGAGCGTTACGGCGAAAAAAAACTTTACGAAGGTGGTCTTTCGGTCCGCACCACGCTTAATCCAAAGCTGCAGGTGATTGCGAAGAAGGCGCTCTCAGACGGTCTGGTGAAATTCGACGAAAACAAGGGCTGGCGCGGCCCGCCGGGCACCATCGATCCGTCCGGCGACTGGGGCGCGAAACTCGCCGATCAGCGCGCACTCAACGACATTCCGTGGCGGCTTGCGGTCGTTCTCGAGGTCGATAGCAATGGCGCGAAGATAGGCTTGCAACCGCCGCGCGAACGTTCCGGCCAGGTTTCGAAGGGACGCGAGTTGGGAACGATTCCACTTGAGGGCGTTAAATGGGCGAAGTGGACCGACGGTCCGGAGAAAGACAAGGCGATCGCTCGCGTGGGCCAGGTGTTAAAGGCCGGCGATGTTATTTATGTCGATCCGCTGCTCGCGAAAGAAGGCTCGCCCATCCAAGGACAATGGCGGTTACGCCAGGTGCCCGAGGTTGAAGGCGCGATCATTGCAATGGACCCCTGGACCGGCCGAGTGCTCGCAATGGTTGGCGGCTTCTCCTACGACGAAAGTCAGTTCAATCGCGCGAGTCAGGCGCTTCGGCAGCCAGGCTCCTCATTCAAGCCATTCGTTTATGCGACTGCGCTCGACAACGGCTATACGCCATCATCAGTCGTGCTCGACGGTCCTATCGAAATCAGCCAGGGCCCCGGCATGCCGTTGTGGAAACCGGAAAACTATTCGAAACAGTTTTATGGTCCACAGACGTTACGTTTCGGCGTTGAGCAGTCGCGTAACGTGATGACTGTGCGCCTCGCGCAGGACGTTGGAATGCCGCTCATCGCCGAATATGTGAGGCGTTTCGGCGTGTATGACGATCTGCTTCCGATCTTGTCCATGGCGCTCGGTGCTGGCGAGACGACACTGCTTCGAATGGTTACCGGCTATTCGATGTTCGACAACGGTGGACGCCGTATCAAACCAACATTGATTGATCGTATTCAGGATCGTTACGGCCGCACCATTTTTCGGCATGATGAACGCGAGTGCGTAGGCTGCGACGCTACCCAATGGGATAATCAGCCCGAGCCGTCGCTCACTGACAAGCGACCGATTGTGGTCGACCCAATGACCGCCTACCAGATCACTAATATTATGGAAGGCGTCGTTCAGCGCGGCACGGCGACTGTGATGCGCGATTTAAATCGGCCCTTAGCGGGCAAGACTGGTACGACTAATGACGAGAAGGATGTCTGGTTCATCGGATATACGCCCGAAATCGTGGTCGGCGCCTATATGGGATACGATAAACCACGCCATCTCGGTCGCGGCCAGACCGGCGGTCACACTGCTGCGCCAATCGTAAAGGATTTTATGCGCGTTGCGCTTGCCGATACGCCGGCGCAGCCGTTCCGTGTGCCACCCGGCATCAAGTTGATCCGCATCAACTCGAAAACCGGCCTGCGTGCTGGCCCCAGCGACGCGAAGGTCATTCTCGAGGCGTTCAAACCTGGCACCGCGCCACCGGACTCCTATTCGGTAATTGGTTTGGAGGACGAAACGGTCAACCCGTATGGCGGTAGCGTTTCACCCGACGCGCAGCGCCAGATTGGCCGCGGCCCACATGGGCTGTGGTGAGTCAGCCGCTTCGCACACTAATCGTCCGCGCTCCGATTAAAACGAAAATGCCAACTGTTGCTGGCAACAAAGCAATGAAACTTCCGGCGGCCACTAGCGCAGCGGTCGCCGCCCATGAGATCGAAGAGAAAGCCTCCGCGAACGTCGCGACACGCGATGAAGTATGACGGCGGCGGAAGTAGGCGCGCTTTGCCTGACTGCGGAACCAGAGCTGGATCATCGTTGCGGCAATGACCGCAACGGCCACGCCGGTGGCGGTTACCAGTGCCTGAAACGGCGAGATGATCGTGAGCGCCAGTGCGAATGGCGCAAATATGATCGCTACTGCCCCAAGCACGCCTTCGATTTTCGCCCGTACGATCCAGCGTGCTGGAATCGGTGCAGTGGCGACGAGTTCCGGCGCGTCCTCGCCGGAAATTGCAAGCCATGCAAGACCGCCCGCGAGCTGGCCGGCTGCCATCACGAGAACTGGAACCAAAACGACCGCAATTCCGATTTCGCCGCCGTACCCGCGCCAGAGCATCAGCGCCGGCGGCAGTAGATACAAAATCTGCATCAGCGTTTGCGAGACGAGCCACGGATCGCGGCGCAGCAGCGTCCATTCCTTTTGACGGAGCGCACCCTGGGGCGAGGAGTTCGCAGAAGCCGCTCGAGCGCGATTGACGGTGTTTTGCTTGCGATACGCTTGCTGCGGCGACGGCGTGTTCACCGAACCTTGGTGAGAAAATTGCGATAGCGGTAGCGAGAAGCAGAAAGCTCGAAATATCGAGCGCGGCGAGGGCAGTTGGATCGCCGAGCATCGCGCGCGCCAAAAGCCAGACGCTGCTGCTGGCATCCGGGCAAACAGAAATCAACACATCGGATTGAAGAAATGCCAGCCGTGAAAGCGTGCCATCAGAAAGAATGGCTGCAGTCTGCAATCCAATTACAAATGCGGCACCGATCACCGCGGCAACAATCTGCGCGATCACTCGCGTGCGCCTCGGACCGATAGCGCGAAACAGTGCGATGGTCAGTGCCACGGCGAATGCGGTTGCCGTCGCACCCATCGAAATTACGACGCCGTAGGCAGACAGCCACCTTGCTCCATGCCAGAAAACCATCACGTTAATAAACGGACCTGCGAGCAGCAGGGCCATGAGTATCGTTCCGATCGCCATGGTTAGAATGCGCACTAGAAAAAGTTTCCGCGCGGCGATAGGTGAAGAAAGAATGAGGTCCAGATCTGAGCGTGTGTAGAACGCGCGCGTCACTGATTCCATTGCCTGCGAGATCATCAATGCCCATGCAAGCATTGCGCAGCCAGTGATGATGACGAGCGCTGCCTTGTCCGGATCGGTCCCGGGATCGATGACGTTGCGAAGCGAGAGAAGCGCAATGCCGTGCATGAAGGCTACAAAGCCGATCAAAGCGAATGCTGCGACATAAGTGCGTCGGCGTCTCCCCGCCGCCATCATGGCGAACCAGTCGCGCCAAGCCAGCCGCAATTCGTGCTGCGCGATCCAACCAATGGTAGCGGGCGCGCTCACGCCGCGACGGCCTCCTTGGCAACGAGGGCAAGAAAGGTATCTTCAAGTGTGATCTCAGTTTTGCCGGCCTGTATCTGCAATTCTCGTAGCGTACCTTCGGCGATCAGCCTGCCGTGCGTGATGATGCCAATGCGATCGGCCATACGCTCGGCGACTTCGAGAATGTGCGTGGTCATGATGACGGTACCACCCGCGTGTACGCGCTCGCGCAGCACTTTCTTCACCTGCCGTGCGGATCCGGCATCGAGACCTGTTAGTGGTTCGTCGAGAATGATAAGTTTAGGATCGTGAACTAACGCGCCTGCGAGCGCCACCTTTTGCCGCATGCCCTTGGAAAATCCCTCGCAACGTTCGTGGGCATGGGGCGTGAGGCCGAGCCAGTCGAGGAGATCGCGCGCACGCGCCTCGGCAAATCGAGACTCGACGCGCCACAGCCCCGCGACGAATTCGAGATATTCAAACGGCGTCAGTTTGTCATAGATCATCGGCTCGTCGGAAACCCAGGCCGTCACCGATTTCGCCGCGATGGGATCAGCGAGCGCGTCGACCCCCATGACGGAAATTGCGCCACAATCGGGCCGCAGTAGTCCAGCGACCATGCGGAGCGTGGTCGTTTTCCCGGCGCCGTTTGGGCCGACCAGGGCATAGAATTCACCGATCTTTACCCTTAGATTTAGCGCATCGACTGCGGGCCGGTCGAAGTGCTTCGTGAGCCCACAAATTTCCAGGGCAAGGGTAGGCAGGGTTACGGGTTTCATTCTGTCTAAACTCGGTTGGAAAAAGTTCCGAACGGTAGCCGCGATAAGTTTCGGCCGGGTGAATCCGGGGGTGCGAGATTGCTAAGATTTTAGGCAAATTTGCATTTGTCGCATAGATTGCTAAGAAAAGTTAGCGAGGAATCATGCGCGCTGAAACGCAAAAAATTGTCGAAGAGATCGAGCAGTCAGTCGGGCTGCTGAGGAGGTCGCTTTGACATCGAAAAATCCGAGCAACGCCTCGCCGAACTAAACCAACTCGCCGAAGACCCAAAAATCTGGGGTGATCCTCAGAAGGCTTCCAGGCTGATGCAGGAGCGCACCTTGCTCGGCGATCAGCTCGAATCCCTGAAACGCATCGAGCAGGAATTGAAGGACAATCAGGAACTGATCGTACTCGGCGAGACCGAGAAGGATGCCAGGATCGTTGAAGAAGCCGAAGCCACACTCGTAAAACTCCGCGACGAGACCACGCACCGCCAGATCGAGGCGCTCCTCTCCGGCGAGGCCGATGTGAATGATACCTATCTCGAAGTTCATGCAGGGGCTGGCGGCACCGAGAGCCAGGACTGGGCGGATATGTTGCTCCGCATGTACACGCGCTGGGCGCAGTCGCATGGCTTCAAGGTCGCGATCATCGACGAGACGGCGGGTGACGGTGCAGGCATCAAGTCGGCAACGATCGAGATAAAAGGAAAGAACGCTTACGGCTGGCTGAAGACCGAATCGGGCGTCCATCGTCTTGTGCGCATTTCGCCCTATGACTCGAACGCTCGACGCCATACTTCATTTTCGAGCGTCACGGTCTATCCCGCGATTGATGACGACATCAAAATAGACATTGCCGAGTCCGATGTGCGTGTGGACACGATGCGATCTGGGGGCGCCGGCGGTCAGCACGTCAACAAAACCGAATCTGCCGTCCGTCTCACGCATATTCCGACCGGCATCGCGGTAGTCTCGCAGGGCGACCGCTCACAGCACAAGAACCGCGCTGAGGCCTGGCGCATGCTGCGGGCGAAACTCTACGAAGCGGAACTGAAACGTCGTGAGAAAAAAGCGGCCGCCGATCAAGCGGCAAAAAGTGACATTGGCTGGGGCCACCAGATCCGTTCTTACGTGCTGCAGCCGTATCAGTTGGTGAAGGATTTGCGCACCGGTGTCACCAACACTAGTCCCTCCAAGGTGTTGGATGGAGAACTCGACGACTTCATGGAAGCGGAGCTTGCCCGCCGCGTCTTCGGTAGTGGGCCAGACAAGGTGGAAGATGTGGAATAAGCAGGCGGCGGTTTTGAGCGTGATAATCTGCGCTGCCTTCGCTAGGCCAGCTCAGGCAGCCGATCCTGTAGGTGTCTGGCTCACGGAAGACGGCGAAGCGCGCGTCCAGATTTTTAATTGCGGGCAGGCGCTTTGCGGAAAAATCATTTCCTTGAAAGAGCCAAATTACCCCGAAACTGGCCAGCCGAAAGTCGACAAATTCAATAGGGACCTCAGCAAACGCGCGCTGCCGATTGTGGGCCTTAAAATTATCTCGGGCCTGAAGCCCGCCGGCACGCCCGATCGATGGGAAGGCAGCCTGTACGATCCCGAAGAGGGCAATACCTATAAAGGCATTCTGACCGTTCAGGGAGCGCTGGCGATGAAATTGCAAGGATGCGTTCTCGCCGGTCTCATCTGCAAATCGGAGATTTGGAAACGTACAAACTGACCGCAACGAGGCGCTTGTGGCCGCGTCTAAGCGTCGATAGTCTTAACTTCAACATTGGAAACCGAGCGTCCATACGTTGAGATTGCAACGGAAAAGCGTTCGAAGTGAAAATTCCTTACCGCGCAGAGAGAGGGCGCACTTAAATTTATAAATCGTGCTCACTTGGTGCTGATTTTATCGATTCTGGGCGTGCTATTCGCAAGCGTCGATCTTCGCGCGCAAAACGTGTCGCAAGATCCGAATTCGATTGCCGATGGGGACGCGAAAATCATACTGCCGGGCTCATTTTTCGATATGATGGAGCCTGCTGCCGCGGCCGTCGACTATTCGCCGCCCAAACCTCCGAGCTACGATTTGCCCGTACGCAAGCTCGATTTAAACGGTGTCGAATCCTGGGGCGGGGAATCTTCCGCGAAAAAAGCGACACAGACGGATTCTATCGGCCGTATCCAGAATAATGGCGGCTCTATGGGTCTTGAGACGGACCGCCGATTGGATCCGAACAAGATCGGACCGCACAACGATTTCGTGGAAAATCAATCGAAGAACCCAGATTCCTTCATTGGATTTTCCATCGTTTCACCCTACGATTCTAAATAGGGTTTTGCCAAAAGCAGCGGATCGAGGACGAAGAAGCAGGGATGGTCGATTATATCGATCCCACGAAGGAGCAGTTTCGGGAATTTAGCGCGCGCACGCGCGTGGGCCCGATTCATATGCTCAATCTGGTACGGCTGCGCGAACGCGCGAATTACCCCGATGGTCGAACGGCGAGCGGGGCTCAGGCTTACGCCACCTACAGCCGCGAAAGCCTCAGAGTGTTTTCGCGGCTTGGCGGCCGCATGGTGTGGCAAGGGAAATTTGAATACATGCTAATCGGCCCTCAGGAGGGCGAAAACTGGGACCGCGTTTTTATTGCCGAATATCCTTCGGTCGAGGCGTTCGTCGAGATGATCCGCGATCCGGTCTATCGTGAGGCTGTGAAACATCGCCAGGCCGCAGTACTAACCTCGCGGCTGATCCGCCTCAAGCCGCTCGTGCTGGGAAAAGGATTTGGCGAGACTGAATAAAGCCTTGCTTACTTCTTCTCCAGCATTAGCGTTCCTTCTTTTTGAATCGCGGGCGTAATGATTTTCGCGAGCTTGGCGAGAAGCCACGGTAGCTCGACATCGAGCTTCACATGATCTTCGGCAACCTTGACTGTTCCCGCCGTTTGCTGTGCGAGCGCGCTCACCCGAAAAGCCAGCATATCGCCAGTCCATGTTTCTTCCTGCACCGTAAGTAGGCTGGCGAACGTCGTGCGCGCGGAGGTAATTCCCTTTTTGATCCGCCGCAGCGCTTCCTCCTTGCCGAGACGGTGGGGAATTGAAACCGAAATCGTCTCTTTCATGTGAACCTCAAGCTTGTAATATTCTCAAATCTTTATGTAGGGACATTGCGACGGATTGCTAGAAAGAAGCGGCAAAAAATGTCGGTCGCGGAACATCGTGCCGGTTCGCGTCCCGCTGCTCCAGAGCGAAGGGCGGAATTGATACTGGCGCCGCTAGTGGCCCTGGCGACGATTTCCGTGTCGAGATCATCGGTCAACTTGCATGGATCTTACCGCCGGCGAAGCACTCATTGCGATTCCTTACGTTGGAAAGCCCCAATATTGCTCTTCGTTGCTCCATTCCGCCAAGTCGGCTGATCTCTCCGCCGCTGATATTCCAGAGCCAAAAAGAATGGCGACAAAGCCTTTTCCTCGGGCGCGAGACGCGGCATAAGAGTCAAAACATCATACTCAACAAAGACGCTTCAGGGGGAAAGTTCAATGGAACGCATCTGGCTCAAGCATTATCCGCCCGGGATACCTACCGATATCGATCCGTCCCAGTACAAGTCGATTGTGCAATTAATGGAAGAAAGTTTCGCAAAATTCCGTAAGGCGAAGGGCTATTCCTTCATGGGCAAAGAATTTACTTACGGCGAGGTTGACGACATGTCGAAGGCGCTCGGCGCTTATCTGCAGTCAAAAAATCTGCCACATGGTGCACGTGTCGCCATTATGATGCCGAACGTGCCGCAATATCCGGTGGCTATCGCCGCGATCCTGCGCGCAGGCTATGCGGTTGTGAACGTTAATCCGCTGTATACGGCGCGCGAGCTCGAACATCAGCTAAAGGATTCTGGCTCCGAAGCAGTTATCATTCTCGAGAATTTTGCCCACGTCCTGCAACAGGTCGTCTCCAAGACATTGGTAAAACACGTAATCGTCGCGAGTCTTGGCGACATGCTTGGTCTCAAGGGCACGATCGTGAATTTCGTCGTCCGCAAGGTGAAGAAGCTTGTGCCGCCTTACTCTTCGCTGCCGGATCCTGTGCAATTTAACCGCGCGATCTCGGCCGGTAAAAAACTTTCTCTTAACCCAGTCGACATCGGGCCGAAGAACGTGGCGTTTCTGCAATACACTGGTGGAACCACGGGCATCTCAAAGGGTGCGATGCTCATTCACCGCAACATTGTCGCAAATGTGCTGCAGAACGACGCCTGGCTGCAGCCCGCGATCGCGAATGCGCCGAAGGATGAGCAGTTCATTTGCGTTACGGCGCTGCCCCTTTATCATATCTTCGCACTCACGGCGTGCTTTTTTCTTGTCCTGCGTACGGGCGGCATGTGCATCCTGATTCCAAATCCGCGCGATCTGCCGTCGCTCATCAAGGACATTTCGAAATACAAGATCACGTCCTTCCCGGCAGTGAACACGCTCTATAATGGACTTCTGCATCACCCCGATTTCGGCAAGATCGATTTCAGCCATCTTCGCGCGGCGAACGGCGGCGGCATGGCAGTAACACGCGCCGTCGCCGACGCCTGGTTCAAAAAGACCGGCACGCCGATCATCGAAGGGTACGGACTCTCGGAAACGTCTCCGACATTGACTTGCAATCGGGCGGACGCATCGGAATTTACCGGCACCATTGGCCTTCCAGTGCCCTCGACCGAGATCACGATTCGAGACGACGAAGGTAAGGACGTTCCACTGGGCGAGCCCGGCGAAATTTGCGCGCGTGGTCCGCAGGTGATGGCCGGTTATTGGAACCGCCCAGACGAGACAGCAAAGGTGATGACCAAGGATGGCTTCTTCCGCACCGGCGACATTGGCGTCATGGATGAGAAGGGTCAGGTGAAGATCGTGGACCGCAAGAAGGATATGGTGGTCGTTTCGGGATTTAACGTCTATCCGACTGAACTCGAGGACGTAGTTTCGACCCATCCCGGTGTCCTCGAATGCGCCGCCGTCGGCGTACCGGACTCGTACAGTGGCGAGGCGGTAAAGCTTTTTGTTGTAAAAAAGGACCCGAATCTCACCGAAGAGGCAATCCGTGCGTTCTGCGCCGACCAACTCACCAACTACAAGCGGCCAAAATACATTGAGTTCCGTACCGATCTACCTAAGACGAATGTTGGCAAGATTCTTCGCCGCGTCCTGCGCGACGAGGCGGCGGGAAAGGATGCGACCAGCAAGGCGGCGTAGGCAGTACGATCAACTAGGGTCACGATCGGTTTTGTCCCGGGCCATCCATGTCTTTCAAAAATAAGCCATGGATGGCGGCGCAAAGTTTGGCATCCCTGAGAACTTAACCCGAATCCAATTCTCAACGTCGCGAGCTAAGAATTCGAAAAGACTCATTAATTCATCCGCAGAAGAAGCAGAATGTTCCAATCCGACTTGCTCAAAGGAGCCCGCATTTTGGTAACCGGCGGCGGCACCGGACTCGGAAAGGCGATGAGTGAGCGCTTCCTTTCATTGGGCGCGGAGATCTTCATCTGCGGACGCCGCAAGTCGGTCTGCGAGGAGACGGCCCGGGACCTTGTCGGCAAACATGGCGGCCGCATCGATACTTACGGTGTCGATATTCGCGACGCGGCGGCTGTTGATTCGATGGTCGAGAACATCTTCAAGAGCGGCCCGCTGACGGGCCTGGTCAACAACGCGGCCGGCAATTTTATCTCGCGGACCCAGGACCTGACGCCCAAGGGATTTGACGCCGTTGCGAATATTGTCATGCACGGCACGTTTTACGTGACCCATGCGGTTGGAAAACGCTGGATCGCGGGCAATTTGCGCGGCAATGTCGTGTCGATCGTCGTCACATGGGTTAGAAATGGCGGTCCCTTTGTTATTCCCTCGGCGATGAGCAAGGCCGCCATTCAGGCAATGACCATGTCGCTCGCGGCGGAATGGGGCCGGTATGGGATTCGCCTCAATGCGATCGCACCGGGAGAAATTCCGACCGAGGGGATGAGCAAGCGGCTTAACCCCGGCGAGGAACCGGGCGCAAGGACAGCACGAAGAAATCCGATGGGACGAGCCGGAACGATTGAGGAATTGCAGAACCTTGCGACTTTTCTGATGTCGGGCGGCTGCGATTGGCTGACTGGCGAAACGATTGCCATGGACGGGGCACAGGCGCTGGCCACGGGCGGCAACTTCTACGAACTTAGAAGCTGGGGAGACGCTGAATGGAAGGCCGCGCGGGACGCGATCTACGCGCAAAACGAGAAGGACCGTGCCAAACGGTCGTCCTAGACGGTTGATTCCAGATTCAAGCTGCGCCTTCGAAAGACCGGAAAAGATTCAATAATTTCACTTCGGACAATGCTACCGCTACAACCAAGATAATAATATCAAGGAGTAGACTCGTGAACCGTGTTGGTAAAATCGCGGCTTTCGCCCTCGCACTAAGCCCGCTCATCTTCGCAGCGGAAGCCTCAGCGCAGGAATACCCCACGCGTCCGGTGCGCGTGATTGTGCCCTATCCGGCGGGTGGAACGACCGACATCATGGCGCGACTCGTCTCGAACTATCTTTCCGAGAAGCTCGGACAGCCCTTCGTGGTGGAAAACAAGCCGGGCGGCGCCACCAACATCGGCACGCAGGAGGCGCTGAACGCCACGCCCGACGGCTACACGCTGATGATCTCAAGCCCCGCGAATGCGATCAATGCCACGCTCTACAAGAATTTGCCGTTTGATTTTCTTGCGTCTTCCGTCGCCGTCGGCGCGATTTCCCGCGTGCCGAACGTGATGGAAGTGAACCCAAAGCTGCCGGTGAACACGGTGCAGGAGTTCATCGAGTATGCCAAGAAAAACCCTGGCAAGCTCAATATGGCATCATCCGGCAATGGTTCATCGATTCATCTGTCAGGCGAACTGTTCAAGGCGATGACCGGCATCGACATGTTGCACGTGCCCTACAAGGGCTCGGCGCCCGCGCTTACTGACTTAGTCGGCGGGCAGGTGGACGTGATGTTCGACAATCTTCCTTCGTCAATCGGCTTTATCAAGGCGGGTAATCTGCGTCCGCTCGGTGTCACGACCTCGACCGCCGTGCCCGCGCTGCCAGGCGTGTTGCCGGTGGCCGACACGGTGAAGGGCTTCGAGGCAAGCTCGTGGTTCGGATTCAGCGCGCCGAAGGGCATACCCGCTGTGATCGTTGAGAAGCTGAACAGGGAGATCAACGTGGCAATCACCGATTCGAAGATCAAGATACGCATCGAGGAGCTGGGCGGCATTCCGTTCCCCGGTAGTGCCGCCGACTTCCGAAAATTCATCGAAACCGAAACGGCGAAGTGGAGGCCCGTGGTAATCCAATCAGGAGCGACGGTGGATTGAGGCCGTCGCAGCCGCTTTCCAGCATGAGATGAAACCCGCGCACCCTACGCTGCAAGACATTACTGCCACGACGCTCGATCACTATAACCGCTGCGCCGAGGAGTTCTGGCAGGGCACGCGCGACCATGACGTGAGCGAGAACATTGCATCGATGTTGCAGGCGATCGAAGGGGCTCCGCCGTTTGCGATCCTCGATTTCGGCTGCGGGCCGGGACGCGACCTCAAGGCTTTTCTTGATCTCGGCCACATTCCGGTGGGTCTCGAAGGTTCGGTGCGTTTCGCCGCTATGGCGCGCGCGAACAGCGGCGCTGAAGTGTGGGAGCAGGATTTTCTCAAGCTTAACCTGCCGCACGAACGCTTCGATGGCGTGTTCGCGAACGCATCGCTGTTTCATATTCCCAGTCAGGCGCTGCCGCGCGTGCTGCGGGAATTGCACGCAACGCTAAGGCCACGCGGCGTGTTGTTTAGCTCAAACCCACGTGGCAAGGACATAGAAGGTTGGAGTGATGGGCGCTATTGCGCGTTTCACGATCCGGAAACGTGGTGCGATTTCATGCGGGACGTAGGATTTTACGAAATCGGTAATTATTTCCGCCCGGCGGGACTTCCGCTCGAACAGCAGCCGTGGTTCGCGAGTGTGTGGCGGAAATAGGATATAGAATCTCAATTTTAAAGGCTAACACTTGTTCGCACGAAACCGTCAGCGGTTTTTTGGTGACCAGTCACCTATGCAGTAACAATGGCTTCTCCGGGACGGTGCGGCAAAGTACGGTGCAAGACATCGTAATATATTGTTCGCTTACGTCTTTTGGTTACCATGTGTCTAAAGGGCCGTAAGAATGCTTCTCTTCGTCATCCGAACACGGGAGGAATTACCGTGAATCGTATCGTGCGACTTATGGCCTTTTTTATTACCGTCTGCACGCTAGCCGATGCTTCTCCGTTAGCGGCACTCGATTATCCGACGCGTCCCGTAAAGTGGGTTGTTCCATATCCGCCCGGCGGCACGACGGATGTATTGGCACGCATCGTCGCGCAGTGGCTTTCGGAAAAAATGGGCCAGCAGTTTGTCATCGAGAACAAACCGGGTGGTGGTAACAATATCGGCACGGAATATGTCGTTAGGGCTGACCCTGACGGCTACACGATGCTGCTAGTCAATCCAGCCAACGGTATAAACGCCACGCTCTATAAAAACCTGAACTTCAATTTCGTGCGCGACATCGCGCCGGTAGCGGGCCTGGTGCGAACGCCGAACGTGATGGTCGTGAATAAAGACTTCCCTGCAAAAACGGTCGCTGAGTTTCTCGATTACTGCAAAAAGAATCCAAACAAGATCAATATGGCCTCATCAGGTAGCGGCACTTCCGTGCATCTTTCGGGCGAACTATTCAAATCAATGACCGGCTGTCAGATGGTTCATGTGCCATATAAAGGTGCGGGACCAGCGCTTACCGATATTATGGGCGGACAAGTTCAGGTAATTTTCGACAATCTTCCGTCCTCGGCTGGCTTCATCAAGGGAGATGCAATTCGTGCGCTCGCGTTGACCTCCACGGTTCAAGATCCGGCATTCCCTAACCTGCCGGTGATCGCCGACACGGTTCCTGGATACGAAGCGACTGCTTGGTTCGGGATCGGCATGCCAAAGAGAACCCCAAAGGAGATTATCGATCGGGTCAATGCTGAAGTGAATCGGATGCTTGCCGATGCAGCGATGCGGGAAAAGCTCACCGCACTTGGCGGTAAACCAATTCCCGGTACTCCAGTGGACTTCGGCAATACCATCGCAGGGGAAACCGAAAAGTGGTCGAAGGTTGTGATCTCATCCGGCGCTACCGTTGAATGACATCCATATGAACGGCTGTTCATTTTAGGTGTGGGTTTTCGCAGCGCTTACGTCGCGCAAGTGAATTTTCGCGAAGAAACCGCCACTTCAGGGCAGAAGGCAATTGACGGATGCAGGAATAGTCTGGAATCGTAACCCAGTAAGTACCTGGCTAGAAAAGAGGGGGAGGAATACATGCGTTTAGTTACTTCTATGACGGCAATTGCAGCGGCCGCGATGCTCGTTGCATTTGCTGCTCCGGCTGACGCCAAGAAGCGCGCTGCTGGTCCGAAGACTTACCAATTCTGTATCCAGTGTCCGGTCCTTTCGTTTATGCCATGGACCGTTCGTACTTGCGCCGCCAAAGGCGCGACTGCAGAAGCGGCGCGGACGACGTGCCAAACGCAGAATAATTTCTGCTACATCCGCAATTACAATAAGAAGACCTGCAGTTATTATTGGCGCTACTAGTTTGGTTACCACGTTTGGGCGGCCCGTCAGCGATGGCGGGCCGCATCTTTTTCGGGCTCATAAAGGCTCTTGTCGGCAGGACTGCGTTTCCTGAGGCCGGATCCGAATTCAATTGGAAAAGTACTTGGATGACTTAAATCGTCCAAAAAATTAGATTACATTGATGTGTTGAGTTGAACTCCGGCTCGTAGATAAAGCTGGGGATCGACGGCTTCGCCCGCAACGCGAACTTCATAATGCAGATGGGGTCCGGTCGAGCGACCGGTGGTGCCAATCCGACCGATTGTCTCGCCTGTTTGGACCCACTGGCCTTCAGCAACATTAATTGCGGACAAGTGTCCATAACGGGTCACCAGGCCATTCCCATGGTCGAGTTCTACCATCAATCCATAGCCGCCTTGATAATCTGCCGTCGTAACCCGGCCCGCAGCTGTTGCGCGCACGCTGTCACCCGGGAAACCCTTGAAATCAACGCCCGAATGCATGGCGTATTGACGGATAAACGGATCAAGACGAACGCCGAAGCCGCTGGTCATTTCCGCTCCCAAAGGCACGGGACGTCTTACGGGTACGGCTTCCAGAAAATCATCCAATTTTGCAGTTGTTTCTGCTGCTGAACGGATTCGAGCGATTTGCTGTTCGAATGGATCCCCGCTCTTTCCGAGAGATAGGAGCGGCCCTCCGATGCCAAAGTTACTGTGAGTGGTTGAAGAAGTGGGTGCTGGCACGCCGAGATCTGTGAGCACCCTGCGAAGCCGTTCTTCGCGCCCTTCGTAACCCTCTTCTAGACGATTAAGAGATTGACCTTGGCGTGCCTCAATCTGTTCGAGGCCCCGACCAAGCTTGATAATGCGTGCCTCCGTCTGATTGGCAGGAAGAGAGCCAGAGTAACGAATTGAACTTGAAGTAATTGGGCGGGATTGCAATTCGGCCGATCGATCAGAGGGAGGCCTAAAATAGATTGTATCGGAAATCGGTGACGGTTTGGGTAGAGTTTCAGGAATTGACGGAATAATGGACGGTATCGAACTGGTTACTTGATTGGTTGGTTCGATACGGTTCATTTCTTTCGGCAAGTTTATCGTTGCAAGAAGACTCTGTCGCTTCTCGACTTCTGTTTGTCTGCGTGTGAGGTCGCTGACGGCGCGGTCGACGCGCTCCTGGTCAATCAGCTTTAAGGATTTCAAGCGCTCGATTTCACCTTCGAGCACAGTCAATTGCTGATCATAGCTTCGCACCATTTCTGTCTGGCGCGTAGCCAGAAACTTGAGTGCATCGTCTCGCAGCAACAGATACGCTGTCGTCATGCTCGACCATAACGCGAGGACCACAATTGTAATCGTGCTGGCGAGTTTTACCGCCCGTGTGGGGCAAGGTCGCTGCACGGAGAAATTAGGGGCGTGATGCGGATAGTACGGATAGCGTCGGCCGCCGAACTCAGAATACGCCATGGAGCAGTCTCGAGCCGGAAAGGCCGGCAAATCCCGCAATCAAACACCTGGTTTGGTTAACGCAATATCAACGAGCAAATTCTAGAGTGCTTTGGCCGCTTCCAAGACCTCTTCGGCATGACCATCAACTTTCACTTTCGGCCACACCTGGGCAATCTTGCCTCTGGCATCAATCAGATAGGTGACCCTTTCGATCCCCATGTATTTCTTGCCGTACATACTCTTCTCAACCCACACGCCATACGCCTTGAGCATCGTATGGTCCTCATCAGACAGAAGCGGGAAGCTGAGAGAATATTTGTCTCTGAATTTGTTCTGAGCTTTCACGGGGTCGGCGGACACGCCCAGAACCGACGTACCGACCCTTTCAAAGGCACGTTTCATTCCGTTGAAGGCAATCGCTTCCTTAGTACACCCCGGAGTATCCGCCTTTGGGTAGAAATAGAGGGCGATTTTCTTTCCTTGAAAGGACTTCAAAGTGATCTCTCCGCCACCATCTCTAACCAGAGTAAAATCGGGGGCCCTGTTACCGATGCTCAGCAAACCGGCCATGATGCCTTCCTTTCGTCGCCTTTCGCACGATGATTGATCTTAATATACAATGCATTGTGGGGATCGGATCGCTCAATCCTTGAAAATTGACCCATTCGAGCGGATGGCGAAAGCCAGGGGCAAGAGGGCCAATTTGAGACGTGCACGCAGATGAATTCGAGCCATGACCATGGCCACCGGCGGGGCGAGCGCGAGCCAAATGCGGCTCAGCGTATTCGCGATCACGTTCACGATCGTCGCCGTGAGGAGCATAAATCAGCCTCGCGTGGGCGCCGCATGGGTCTCATAGGTAAGATTGGTCGCTTTTTATTTTTCAAACGCAACGGCCGCATTTCCTTTGTAAAGCTGAGCGCACTGGCATTCGTGTCCCTTGCATCTTTTTATGTGATGGTTGTCAGCGGTTTCCTACCGGTCGATGTCGCGGGGCCGATGGTAAGGCGCGCGCTTGAAGCCAAACTTGGACGTGGACATCAGGTCGAGATCGGCGAAACTCGCCTTACGCAAGATAGCTCCGGCCAGCCAATCCTTAGCGTACAGCACATTACCATTAAAAGTCCCAACGGCGATACAATTGCCACCGCCCCGCGCGCGGAAATTCTTCTCGATAGCGGGGTACTGATAGGAAATTTTAGAGCGAAACGAATCGCTCTTATCGATGCTGTTATGACATTGCGAGTCGATGAAAGCGGCCGCATCGATCTTTCGGCTGGAAGGAAACCGAAAAAATCCCGCGAACTACGCGAGCAAGCCGAACCGGATATAGTACCGAAAGGTGGACTAACGGAGTCAACGCAGCTCTCTCCAACGAGCGCCACTCCTTCCATTCCATTTGTTTACCCGGAACTCGCTGCTTGGCTGGATCGGCTCGAAAAGAGTGGGCTTGATGGGATTGCACTTGCTGAAGTTGGTCTGAAGCAAGGAACGCTAGTTGTTGAAAATGCAAAATCGAATAAGCGATGGATTTTCGCAAATACGAACTTCCTAATCGCAAGACCGGCTGAAGGCGGCATTACGTTTTCGCTAAGTACAGGTAGGGCGGATGAAGCATGGAGTTTTAACGCGACTATCAGCGCGGTGCAGAATGGATCGCGGGCTGTCGATGTCGTCGCGCGCGACGTAGCGCCTGAGGACATCATGCTCGCTGCTGGGCTTACCAGTAACCAATTATTCGTCGAGCCGCGCATTTCCGGGGTCTTGCGTGCACAGATAGGCCAGGATGGCCACTTGATGGCAGCAGCATTGCGCGCATCGGCGGGACACGGTGCGATTGGAAACTCCACGGCGGATGCCAATTCGCGAATGATAATTGATGGCGCACAGCTGCAAGTCGACTTTAATCCTGATCGCCACGCCATAATTATCAATTCCCTGGCCGTCCGCGCCGGGGCCAACCAGATCACTTTGCAAGCCGTAGCCGAAGCACCAGATGAACGAGGTCAAGTCTGGCCCGTCTCTATTTTTCAGGGCAATGCTGTGCTCGGAAGCGAGCGACCCAGTGAGCCTGCGCTTGTTCTCGACCGAGTTGTCCTGAAGGGCAGCTGGAATCCCAGGGCGCTGCAATTAGTCATTGATCAGGGCGACATTTCGGGCGCGACCGCGAGTCTTGCCGTATCGGGAGCACTTTCCTTCGGCGGCGGAACACCAATGATTTCACTCGGAATCGCAGCAAATCAATTGCCGATTTCTGCCGCCAAACGGCTCTGGCCAGCCCCTATCGCAGGCGGCTCGCGCGGCTGGATCATGGATCATGTAGACCAGGGATTGATCGAAAAACTTTTGATAGCTGTGAACATGCCTCTCGACAAAGTGGGAATACCCGATGTCGAATTGCCGGATGGGGCTGTGCGCATTGATGCCACTATTGTCGGAGGGTCATTTCGAGCACTCGGCGATTTGCCGCCCGTTCGTGACGTGCAGGCAGTTGGTATTGTTACCGGACGCGTTGCGCGGGTAAAAATCATTAGCGGAATCGTGGAAACTCCCAACAATCGCCGTTTCACCGTTAATGACGGACTAGTCGAAGTTCTTGACCATGCTCCACCTAACCCGAAGGGCACCATTCAATTTCATTTCCACGGTCCAGCCGATGCGATTGCTGAGACAGTAAATTTCGAACCGTTGAAGGGAACACTTGGAATTACATTTGATCCTAGTTCTACCAAAGGCAATGTTTCGGCATCCGGAAATTTTGAATTGATTTTCCGGAAGGCGCTTGTCGACGACGAAATCAATTATACCGTCGATGCGGACGTAACGAATTTTGCAAGCGATCACGTATTGCGTGGGCAGCGAGTCGATGGCGTCAATTCGAAAGTGACAATTACGCCCGCGCAAATTCGGGTGAAGGGAGATGGTAAGCTTGGCGGTTCCCCTACGAATTTTGAATTTCGTAAGTCAAGAAAATCCAACGAAACAAATTTCCGTCTTGTTGCAGTCCTCGACGATAACGCCAGAGCGCGTGCGGGACTTGATCTCGCGCCGTGGCTCACGGGTCCGGTGGGCGTCAAGGTACAAGGTAAAACGGGTGAGCAGGGCGATAACCGGATGGATGTTGAAGCCGACCTGACCACTGCCCAGATCGCGGATTTGGTGCCCGGCTGGTCAAAGGCTGCTGGCAGCCAAGCGAAGGCAACTTACAAGTTCACCGAACGTGATAGTGGCGTGAAAATCGATGACCTAACCGTAAGCGGGTCGGGCGCACTGTTGCGAGGTTCTGTTGAGCTTAAATCGGACGGAAATATCATTTCCGCAAATTTTCCTACTTTTCAATTATCGGATGGTGACAGGGCAAGTCTGAAGGCAGATAGGGGTCCGGATGGCACGCTGCGGGCGACCGTGCGTGGCGATGTCATTAACGCTCGCGGAATGTTGAAACGTCTCAGCGAGGGCTCTGTGCAAACCGGTCCCATTGAGGGAAAGGCTTACAAACCACGCGATTTAGATCTCGATATGCGAGTGGGCGCTGCCAGCGGAAATAACGGCGAAGTCATTCGTCAGCTTGACCTGCGGATTCTGCGCCGCAACAGCGAAATCCGTAGTTTTGCGTTGCTTGGCAAAATCGGCCGTGATGGATCGCTGGTGGGCGAGTTGCGTGCGCGAGATGGTGGAAAACCGGTGATCTATATTAGTTCCGGTGATGCCGGGGCGCTTTTTCGTTTTGCTGACTATTATGGTCGTATTGAAGGCGGCGACTGCTGGGTATTATTTGATCCGCCCCATCCAGATAACAGAGCGCAAGAAGGCCAGGTAAGCGTCCGGAATTTCGCGATTAAGGGCGAGCAAGGTTTAGACAAACTGGTGGGGCAAGATACGCGCGTGAGCGCAAGCACTGGGCTGCCTTTTTCCAAGCTCCAGATTGATTTCAGCCGTACTCCGGGAAAATTCAAAATCAAAGAAGCGCTGATTTACGGCGCTACGATCGGCGCAACGGTCGACGGTGAGTTGGACTACGCACGTGATCGTGTACTGCTTACGGGGAATTATATTCCGGCCTACGGCCTCAACAACGCGGCCGCGCGCGCTCTGTTTTTCCTTGGTACGCCAACCAACGAGGGCTTATTTGCTTACACGTTTCAGATCGCGGGGCCAGCAAGTGGACCGACGCTCATCGTGAATCCAATTACCGGTATGTTGCCTGGGATATTTCGCAAGCTACTCGATTTTCGTCGTGCGAACGAAGGGCCTTCCGTGATGTCGCCATCGAACGAGCGCTGAATTTTAAACTGGTTTCAGCAGTACGTGTTTTTTTTTGCCGAGCGATAGCTTAATGACGCCTTCCGGCGTAAGTTCTTTCGGTGACAATGTCATTTTCTCGTCAGAAACCGTAACGTCATTTACTTTCAAGCCGCCGCCCTTGATCTGACGACGGGCCTCGCCAGTCGATGAAACTAATCCAGACTGCACAAAAGCAGTCAATACACCAATTGCTTTGTCGAAGTCGGAGCGCTTGATCTCTACTGTCGGCAAGGTTTCCGCGAGACCGCCTTCCTCGAATGTCGCGCGCGCTGTATTCGCGGCTTCTTCTGCGGATTTTTTGCCATGCAGAAGGGTGGTCGCTTCATTCGCGAGCACTTTTTTCGCTTCGTTGATTTCTTGGCCCTTAAGAGCGGCAAGTCGACTAATTTCATCGAGCGGCAATTCCGTGAAGAGCTTTAGAAAGCGTTCAACATCGCCGTCTTCGATGTTGCGCCAATACTGCCAGTAGTCATACGGGCTCGCCAAATTCGCATCGAGCCACACCGCTCCAGCAGCGGTCTTGCCCATCTTCGCCCCCGAGGCGGTTGTGATCAGTGGTGAGGTAAGTGCAAAAAGATGTGCATTTGCGACACGACGGCCGAGGTCAATGCCGTTGACAATATTTCCCCACTGATCTGATCCGCCCATTTGTAGCACGCAATTGTGCCGCTTGAAGAGTTCGACAAAATCGTAGGCTTGCAGAACCATGTAATTAAATTCGAGGAAAGAAAGCTCCTGCTGACGCTCAAGGCGGAGTTTTACCGAATCGAAAGCAAGCATGCGATTGACCGAGAAGTGTTTTCCGAAATCGCGGAGAAAATCGATATAATTGAGTTTATTCAGCCAGTCGGCGTTATTCGCCATCAGGGCATCGGATGCCGCGTTGCCAAATTTGAGGAATTTTGAAAAAACAGCACGGATGTTTTTCAAATTATCGTCGATAAGCTGATCAGTCAGCAACTTTCGGCTTTCGTCTTTGCCGGAAGGATCGCCGACACGAGTCGTGCCTCCACCCATGAGTGAAATTGGCTTGTGACCGGTCTTCTGAAGAATACGCAGCATCATGATCGGCAGCAGCGAGCCAATATGCAGCGAAGGCGCCGTGCAATCGAAACCGATATAAGCCGTGATACAGCCCTGTCTCGCGAGCGCGTCCAGAGCCTCTGGCTCGGATACCTGATGGATATATCCGCGAGCAGCGAGTTCGCGCAAGAAATCGGATTTATAGGCGCTCATCGGATTCGCTCATGTAGGTGCTCGCCGGAACAAGCGCGTTGGTGTAACAGGTCTTTTCATGGATTCAAACGGATGCCGGAATGAGCATTCTTAGAGCGATTGGCCTGATGAGTGGAACCTCGCTCGATGGCGTGGATATTGCACTACTCGAAACCGATGGCGAACGGATTGAACAATTTGGACCCACAGGGTATCGGCCGTACCTACCAGCGGAGCGTGACTTACTGCGCCGCGCATCGATCGATGCCATGGCGTTGAAAGATCGAAACGCGCGGCCGGGTGTGCTGGTGCAAGCAGAGTCATTGGTTACACAGGCGCATGCTGAAGCGGTCGAAAATTTTATGTCTGAGAACAGTATCGCCAGAAGTGGAGTTTCGATTGTTGGCTTTCATGGACAGACCGTTTTGCATCGCCCGCGCGAGCGCTTAACCGTGCAATTAGGCAATGGAGCCATGCTTGCGGCCAAGCTTGCAATGTCTGTTGCCTATGATTTCCGTGTCGCGGACGTGGCCGGAGGCGGTGAGGGCGCTCCATTGGTGCCGGTGTACCACAGGGCGCTCGCGAGAACACTGAATGTCACGCAACCACTTATCTTCGTAAATATAGGGGGGGTTGCCAATATCACATTCCTCGATGGCGATGCGGATCCGATCGCATTCGATACCGGACCCGGTAACGCGCCGATCGACGATCTCGTGCGAGCAAGAACGGGCGAGAAACAAGATTTCGACGGGAAGCTCGCGGCGCGCGGAAAAGCCAATCAAGCAATCGTCGCAAAAGCTTTGATCGATCCGTATTTTTCCCGTAAACCGCCCAAATCGCTTGATCGTGCAACCTTCGCCAGGTTTCCGGTCGAGACTTTGTCGACCGAAAATGCGGCTGCAACAGTCACTGCGATCGTAGCCAATTCGATTGCGGTAGCCTTCGAGCATCTGCCGAAAAAACCAGCCAGCGTAATTGTTGTTGGGGGCGGCGCACATAATTTGACGCTCATGAGAATGCTGCAAGAATATACAGGTTTGCCGGTAAAATCCGCGAATGAATTTGGATGGCAAGCCGACGCGATCGAAGCGCAAGCTTTCGCTTATCTCGCAGTGCGCACCCTGAAAGGCTTGCCGCTCACTTTTCCAACTACAACAGGGGTCGGAAAACCAATGCGTGGCGGCTTGATCATCAATCCTTAATCAGGCAGCGTCGTTCGCTTTTTTCGTTTTAGGAAGACGCTTATCAAGATAATCGTTCACAACTTCCATGAGTTCATCGATCTTGCCGTCGAAGAAATGGTTTGCTCCTTTGACGAGCTGCTGATCGATGACGATTCCTTTCTGCGTCTTCAGTTTTTCGACCAGCGTATGGACGGAGGAAACTGGTACGACGGCATCCTTCTCACCATGTACGAACAATCCCGACGAAGGACAGGGCGCGAGAAAAGTGAAATCATATAAACTCGCAGGTGCCGCGATTGAAAGAAATCCTTCGACTTCCGGGCGTCGCATCAGAAGTTGCATCCCGATCCACGCGCCAAATGAGAATCCAGCAATCCAGCACGCGCGGGCTTCGGGGTGCGCCGCCTGGGCCCAGTCAAGCGCGGCAGCAGCGTCGGAAAGTTCACCCTGGCCGTGATTGAACGAACCCTGGCTGCGCCCCACGCCACGGAAATTGAATCGAAGCACAGAGAAGCCACGATTGGCGAACGCGTAGTACAAATTATACACGACAGGATTGTTCATTGTGCCACCGAACTGCGGGTGCGGATGCAGAATAATGGCGATCGGGGCATTGCGGGTGCGGCCGGGATGAAAACGGCCTTCGAGCCGCCCAGCCTCACCGGTAAAAATCACTTCAGGCATGGAATCTCCTCACGCGCGGGGGGTCCTGTAGCATGGAGTCGCTTCGCCCAGCGTATAATCTCGTAAGGGGCAGCTGTATTGCTTGACTCGCTGCCGAGACCTATATTTTAGAATAATTCTAAAACTGTCTAGGAGCCTGTGGCGCTTTGAAAAAGAGCAGCCTAGAACTACATACTGTTCCTCTTCTGACCATAGAGACGTTGTTTCGACGTTTCAATTAGGCTGAAGGCTAAACGTAATGCACCGCGCTTACCTCGACCACAATGCCACTTCGCCACTGCGACCTATGGCACGCGAAGCAATGACTGCTGTATTGGCCGAAACCGGTAATGCATCTTCAGTGCACCGTGAGGGGCGATCCGCCCGGGCCAAGGTCGATCATGCGCGTGAGCAGATAGCGAAGCTTGTCGGCGCGGACGCAGCTGCTGTGATCTTCACGAGTGGTGCGACTGAAGCGATCGCCTTGGCGCTTTCTCCCGAAATCGAATTGTCAGGCCGTTCACTCTGCTGCGATCTGCTGCTTATCTCGGGAGTTGAACATCCCGCCGTGCGTGCAGGCGGACGGTTTCCAGCCGATAAGATCGAGATCATTCCAGTCGATTGCGCAGGTGTTGTCGATTCGTCCGCGCTCGAAGCGATGCTTGCCCGTCATCGCAATGCTGAACGGCGAGTGCTTGTTTCCGTGATGGCGGCAAACAACGAAACTGGAGTCATTCAGCCTTTGTATGAAATTGCTGCAAAAGTGCATGCAATCGGGGGAATCTTTCACGTTGATGCTGTGCAGATCGCTGGCCGTTATCCGTTCGATTTTGCCACCAGTGGCGCAGATCTCATATCAATTTCTTCCCATAAACTAGGTGGCCCGCAGGGCGCTGGTGCACTCGTTACGCGCGACACCAAGACCCGGATGCCACCATTGTTGCGCGGTGGTGGTCAGGAACGTGGCGCGCGGGCGGGGACAGAAAATGTCGCCGCAATCGTGGGCTTTGGCGCTGCCGCAGAAGATGCGGCACTAAAGGTTTGCGAAGAAGTAGGTCGATTGTCTGATCTCCGCGACAATCTTGAAACCGGTATTCGTTCGATCGCTCCCAACGCAACCATTCTATCGAGTGCAGCCTTGCGTGTGCCGAATACCACCTGTTTTGCGGTTCCCGGTATAAATGCAGAAACGGCAGTGATCGCCTTCGATCTTGAAGGCATTGCGGTGAGTGCTGGCGCAGCCTGTTCATCGGGAAAGGTCGGCCCTTCACAGACGCTCGCGGCGATGAGAATTGAACCAGAAATTTCGCACGCTGCTGTCCGTATAAGTCTCGGATGGAATAGTACGGTAACCGACGTAGTCCGTTTTCTCGAAGTTTTTGCACAGGTTCATGAGCGCTTGACTTCGAACCAGCGGACAAAAGCTGCTTGAGGAGAATAATATGCCTGCTGTTCAGGAAACTGTCGAACGCGTTCGCTCGATAGAAGTCGACCAATATAAGTACGGTTTTGTCACTGATATCGAATCCGACAAGGCGCCAAAAGGTCTCGACGAGAATACTGTTCGCTTTATCTCCGCGAAAAAATTTGAGCCCCAGTGGATGCTTGAATGGCGGCTTGAGGCATTTCGCCGCTGGAAAACGATGCAGGAGCCTACCTGGGCACGCGTTCATTATCCGCCGATCGATTATCAGGAGCTCTATTATTATTCTGCGCCGAAAAAACAGGCTGGACCGTCCTCGCTCGAAGAGGTCGACCCGGAGATTCTGAAAACCTATGAAAAACTGGGCATTCCTTTACGCGAGCAAGAATTGCTCGCAGGCGTGCAGCGCTCGAACGTTGCCGTCGATGCGGTATTCGATTCGGTTTCGGTTGTAACGACCTTCAAGGAAGAGCTGAAGAAAGCGGGCGTCATCTTTGGCTCAATTTCCGAGGCGATCCGGGAGCATCCCGAACTCGTACGAAAATATCTTGGTTCGGTCGTACCGATCACCGACAATTTCTTCGCCACACTGAACTCGGCTGTCTTTTCGGATGGTTCCTTCGTTTACATCCCGAAGGGCGTTCGTTGCCCAATGGAGCTTTCCACCTATTTCCGTATCAATGAGCGGAACACAGGTCAATTTGAGCGCACGCTGATCATCGCTGACGAGGGCTCGTATGTGAGTTATCTCGAAGGATGCACAGCGCCGATGCGTGACGAAAACCAACTCCATGCCGCGGTCGTCGAGCTGATTACGTTGGAGAAAGCGGAGATAAAATATTCTACGATTCAAAACTGGTATCCGGGTGATGCAGCCGGAAAAGGTGGCATCTACAATTTCGTGACCAAGCGCGGCGACTGCCGTGGCAACAATTCGAAGATCTCTTGGACACAGGTCGAGACCGGTTCCGCAATTACCTGGAAATATCCGAGCTGCATCTTGCGTGGTGACAATACCCGCGGCGAATTCTATTCGATCGCGATCTCGAATGGCCACCAACAGGTTGATAGCGGCACCAAAATGATCCACTTAGGGAAGAATTCGACCAGCCGGATAATTTCAAAAGGCATCGCGGCCGGTGTTTCCAACAATACCTATCGTGGATTGGTTTCCGCGCATCGCAAAGCAACGGGGGCGCGCAATTTTACGAATTGCGACTCACTCTTGATTGGCGACAAGTGCGGAGCGCATACAGTGCCATACATTGAGGCCAAAAATTCCTCGGCGCTATTCGAGCACGAAGCGACAACTTCAAAAATTTCCGAAGAGATGCTGTTCTACTGTACACAGCGCGGACTATCGCCAGAAGACGCGGTAGCTCTAGTCGTTAATGGGTTCGTTAAAGACGTTTTGCAGCACTTACCGATGGAATTTGCAGTCGAAGCGCAGAAATTGATTGCGATTTCGCTCGAAGGTTCGGTTGGGTAAGCGGGACAGTGCATGAGCAACAAGTTCTGGTTCAAGCCGTCGCGAGCATCGGAACTGCGTGGCTGAATCTATTGAAAGCGGACAATGAATGAAGTTGCCCCTGGCGCGGAGCCGGAAAATAACAATCGGAAAGGTTGCTATGTCATTGCTTGAAGTCAAGAATTTGCATGTTGAAATCGGCGGTACGAAAATCCTGAACGGCCTTACGTTAAGTGTGGAGCTGGGCAAGGTGCACGCAATTATGGGCCCGAACGGTTCCGGCAAGTCCACGCTATCTTATGTTCTTGCAGGAAAGAAGGATTATGAAGTTACGGAGGGATCAGTCTCGTTTGAGGGCAAAAATCTATTGGCTCTCCCGCCTGATGAGCGAGCAGCGCTCGGTGTCTTCCTTGCTTTCCAGTACCCTGTCGAGATTCCGGGCGTCACTACAATGACCTTTCTGCGTACGGCGGTGAATTCCGTCCGCAAAAAGCGGGGAGTCGCTGAACTGTCAACGCCAGATTTCCTCCGCTTAGTGCGCGAGAAGGCCGCAGCACTTAAAATTGACCAGGAAATGCTGAGACGCGCGGTCAATGTCGGATTTTCCGGTGGTGAAAAAAAGCGCAATGAAATCCTTCAGATGGCGCTCCTTGAACCCAAGCTTTGCGTGCTGGATGAAACCGATTCTGGTCTCGATATCGATGCGCTAAAAATCGTTGCCGAAGGTGTAAACAAACTGCGCTCCCCAAATCGGTCTTTCGTCGTCATCACCCATTACCAGCGTTTGCTCAATCACATTGTGCCCGATTTTGTGCACGTAATGGCAAAAGGCAGGATTGTAAAATCGGGCGGCGCGGAACTCGCGCGCGAATTAGAAGCCAAGGGTTATGCCGCCTTCGAGCATGCTGCTTGATCATGAACGCTGAACTTCGCCCCGTTCGAACATCTACCGAACAAACGCTTGTCGCCGCAATGGAGGCTGTGCGTACGACATTGCCAGGTGACGGGGCAATTAAGAAATTACGCGAATCCGCGGCAAGAGCTTTTGCTGAAAGTGGCTTGCCGCATCGTCGTATCGAGGACTGGAAATATACGGATCTCCGTACACTTTTGCGCGAAACCGCGCCTTTGGCGCCGCCTCCCGAAGCGGAAGCGGTCCAACAAGCAAAAAAGATCGATCTATTTCCCGGAGTAGAATTGCGTCGTTTGGTGTTAGTGAATGGCGCTTTTGTTCGTGAACTTTCGGATGTCGACAATTTAGAAAAGGGTCTGTCGATTTTCTCTCTCGCGCAGGCGACGACCGAAGGCCACGCATTGGTTGGGCATATCGGCAAATTAAAGCCCGAAACATACGACGCGGCCCTCGCATTGAATACGGCATTTTTGAACGACGGTGTCCTGATCGAAATCGCTCAAGATGCTGAAATTAATCGGCCGATACACATATCGCATTGTTTTACCGGTAAGATTGCTGCTGCGACATACGCTCGTTCGCTCATTATCGTAGGCGCAAATGCGAAAGCGATGGTTGTCGAGTCTTTCACAGGATCAGACAGCGTTGGGTATCAGACGAATAGTGTTACCGAATTGCATGTCGGTGCTAAAGCGCAGTTTGATCTAATTCGTTTGCAGTCCGAAGGCAAAACTGCAATTCATCTCTCAACCTTGCTTGCCGACATCGACAAAGAAACTAAGTTTTTCCTTGGCTCGGTAACTTTTGGTGCAGCTGTCTCGCGATTCAGCGTTTCTCTATGCTTCAGTGGGGAAAATATCGAAGGCCGTTTTGCTGCAGCCAATCTTTTGCGCGCAAAACAGCATGCCGACACGACTCTGGTGCTCGAACATGCAAAGCCAGGTTGCTCTAGCCGCGAACTTGTGAAGTCCGTTCTCGATAACGATAGTCGGGGTATTTTTCAAGGTCGCATTGTAGTGAAATCCAATGCGCAAAAGACCGACGCCCGTATGGCGACACATGCATTGATGCTCTCTGATACCGCCGAATCCTATAACAAACCCGAACTCGAAATTTTTGCCGATGATGTGCAGTGCGGCCATGGCGCGACATCCGGAGCGCTTGACGAAAATCTTTTGTTTTACTTTCTCGCACGCGGCATTCCACGCAAGGAAGCCGAAGCCTTACTGATCCAGTCTTTCGTTGCGGAGTCGATTGAAACCGTCGCGCATGAAGGGTTGCGCGAAGCTTTGCTTAATCGCGCAGGCGATTGGCTCGCCAAACGGGCGTAAGGAGGCGAGGGTGAAGCATCCCGCAGTCAAAAATGGCATTTACGATGTCGCCCGTGTCCGGGCCGACTTCCCCATACTTTCACGCGAAGTTTACGGAAAACCCCTAGTTTATCTTGATAATGCGGCCTCGGCGCAAAAGCCATTCGCTGTTCTTAACCGCATGCGTCAAACTTACGAACAAGAATATTCTAACGTCCATCGTGGATTGCATTTTCTCGCCAATGTCGCGACCGAAGCCTACGAAGGCGCGCGCGAGAGCGTACGGAAATTTCTCAATGCGAAATCCACCAACGAAATCGTCTTTACCCGCAATGCGACGGAGGCTATTAATCTTGTCGCTTCTTCTTTCGGTCTTGCGCAGATCAATCAAGGTGACGAGATCGTACTCTCGATCATGGAGCATCATTCCAATATCGTTCCGTGGCACTTTCATCGTGAGCGCAAGGGGGCAATAATAAAATGGGCGCCGATTGATGAAGAGGGAAATTTTCACCTGGATGAATTTGAAAAGCTTTTGACCCCGCGCACCAAAATCGTTGCGATCACCCAAATGTCGAACGTTCTGGGCACAGTCGTTCCCATTAAGGACGTTGCGAAACTTGCTCATGCGCGTAAGATTCCGGTTTTGGTCGACGGCAGTCAGGCGGCAGTTCATTTGACCGTCGACGTGCAGGATCTCGACTGCGATTTTTATGTCTTTACCGGCCACAAATTATATGGGCCATCGGGTATCGGCGTTCTTTACGCCAAGCGCCCTTGGCTTGAGGAGCTTCCGCCTTACATGGGCGGAGGCGAAATGATCCGCGAAGTTTCGGAAGATGCGGTCACCTATGCCGATCCACCTTACAAGTTCGAAGCGGGCACGCCTCCTATCGTGCCCGCTATCGGCCTAGCCGCTGCGATCGATTATGTTGGCTCGATCGGGAAGCAGCGTATTGCGGACCACGAACAGTCGCTCTTGAAACATGCTACCGAGCGTTTGTCCCGCATTAATAGCTTGAAGATTTTGGGTCGCCCGCGGGAAAAGGGTGCGATCATTTCATTTGAGATGAAAAACGCGCACCCTCATGATATTGCAACAGTGATCGACCGTCATGGTGTTGCCGTGCGTGCCGGAACCCACTGCGCCCTTCCGCTGCTTAACCGTTATGGCGCAACGGCCTCGTGCCGTGCCTCGTTTGCGTTGTATAATACAGTTGAGGAAGTCGACGTGCTTGCGGAGGCGCTGCTCAAAGCGCAGGATTTATTCGCATGATGGATGACAAGACCAAACTGGAAAATATGTCTTCGGTCGAGGGACCGCATACACCGGCATTCAACGCAGCGATCCCTGCAGACGAGCTCGCGCGGCTGACGGACGACATCGTTTCGGCGCTGAAAACTGTCTACGACCCGGAAATCCCCGCTGACATTTATGAACTCGGTCTAATCTATAAAGTCGACATTGCCGACGATCGCTCTGTCTCGGTTGATATGACGCTTACCTCGCCAAATTGTCCCGCTGCCGGTGAACTGCCCGGCATGGTGGAGAACGCGGTGGCCTCCGTACAGGGTGTTGGACCGGTAAAGGTCGCCGTGACGTTCGATCCGCCCTGGGACCAAAGCCGCATGTCAGAAGAAGCGCGTCTTGCGCTCAATCTCTGGTAACCCTACGTAAGGGCAAGTAGAATAGATTGGATTTGGAAGTAAACATGGCTGCGATGAGACCCGCTGTTCTGAAACTGACTGAAGCCGCTGCGGCGCGCATTCGCGATATTGTCGCGCACGCGGAAAAGCCGGCGCTCGGAGTGCGCGTCGGCATCACCAAAGGCGGCTGTGCCGGCATGTCGTATCAAATGGATCTTGCCCATGAAATTGCGCGCGGCGATGAAGTGGTCGATGCGAATGGCGTGAAAGTATTGATCGATCCAAAGGCGATGCTGTATCTGCTCGGCTCTGAGATGGATTTTGTTGTTGACAAGCTGTCGGCACGCTTCGTGTTTCGCAATCCGAATGAGGTATCCTCTTGCGGCTGCGGCGAATCCGTTTCGCTTGCTCCTGCGAAGCTAAATGCGGCCGAGCATTCCACTTGATCTGTAGTTTTTAGCTCACAAGAGCTTCACGAGTTTTTGTCTTCGGTCTCGGCTACGAGGCTTTTTGGGGCACTGACCGTAACAAAAATGCTGGCAAATGGCTTGTTTCGTCGTGCTTTCGAGTTTCTTGCCTTTGCTCATGGTTTGAAGATTTAGTCCGTTCAGCAGGAACCGGTCTTGAGCTTTCTTGCCGGGAATGAGAGCGGCTAGAGCGCTGTCTGTGATGGCGAGTATCGCCACCATGCTTCGCGCGCCCGGAAGTTTGTTCTGGAAATCCTTCGGTAACTTGTTCTGCGAGCTTGCTAGCCCAGGGTATTGGCTGGCCGATCAGTTTTTCGATTGCGGCGATCGACTTCTTGTCATTTGGTGCAGCCAAAGTGAAAGTAGCGCCACTTCTGCCAGCGCGGCCCGTACGGCCGATGCGGTGAACGTAATCCTCGGCATGATGTGGCACATCGAAATTAAAGATGTGGCTCACTTCGGGAATATCCAAACCCCGCGCCGCTACATCGCTGGCAACCAGCAGGGTGATTTCGCCATTGCGGAAGGATTCAAGTGCGTTCATGCGTGAACGTTGATCCATGTCACCGTGCAAAGCGATCGCAGAAAATCCGTGTTTTATAAGCGAGCGATGTAGTTTTGCGACCTCGGTCTTACGATTGCAGAAAATAATTCCATTTTTCAGACCTTCGGCACTGCGGATCAGACCGCGCAATATTTGACGTTTCTTTTCGGGCTCAGGTGCTGAGGCAACGAGCAGTTGCGTGACATTAATCGCGGTTGTAGCAGGTTTGGAAACTTCCACGCGGACCGGATTGCTTAGAAAGGTATTCGTGAGGCGAGCGATTTCCGGTGGCATGGTTGCTGAAAAAAACAGCGTTTGCCGGGTGAATGGTGTCAATTTACAGATGCGTTCGATATCAGGGATAAAACCCATATCGAGCATACGATCGGATTCGTCAATGACGAGAATTTCAATGCCCGACAGCAACAATCCCCCGCGCTCGAAATGATCCAATAAGCGACCGGGTGTAGCGATTAATACATCGACGCCGCGTGTCAGCTTTGTGTCCTGATCATCGAATGACACGCCGCCAATTAAAAGCGCGACGGTTAGTTTATGTTTGGCGCCATATTTGGCGAAGCTTTCTTCGACTTGTGCGGCAAGTTCCCGCGTCGGCTCCAAAATTAACGTGCGCGGCATGCGCGCCCGTGCGCGACCCTTTTCCAGGAGCGTTAACATTGGAAGTGTGAAAGCGGCGGTCTTACCGGTTCCAGTCCGTGCGATGCCGAGCACGTCTCGTTTTGCGAGGATGTGCGGGATCGCCTGTTCCTGGATCGGGGTAGGACTGGTGTAACCTGCGGCGGCGACGGCGACTTGAACCTTGTCGCTCAGACCGAGTTGTGAAAATGGCATCTAGATTGAAATTCCGTGCGATTGGCGCTCCGGACAGCCGACCGTTCGTTCGGGCGAAGGCGGGCGATGAAGCCGATTGGGAGCGCGATTCAGTTCTCGTATATCAATGCACTGCAACATAGGAACAAAACGCGGCAAGTCAATGACCAATCGGGACTATTCAATTTCACAACAAAGCAAGGTGAACAATGACAATCGCTGCTGATTGCCAACCAATTGTGCTCGTTCCAGGTTTAAACTGCTCGCCACGGCTATATGAGGGCCAGCTATCGGCGTTATGGCAATTGGGCCCGGTAACCATCGCCGATCACCGTCGCGACGAAACTTTGTCAGCGATCGCACGGCGGATCCTTGATTGTGCACCTAAGCATTTCTCGCTCGCGGGCCTTTCGATGGGCGGCTACATTTCGTTTGAAATTGTGCGTCAGGCGCCCGAGCGCGTGATGAAACTTGCATTACTGGATACCTCGGCACGTCCTGAGGCGCCGGAGCAAACAGAGCGCCGAAAAAAATTAATTGAACTTGCGGAGCAAAATCGATTGATTGAAATCAACGATGTCCTTTGGCCCGTCCTCGTTCATCGGTCGAAGCTCGATAACGAAGCTTTACGCGCAATCATCGATCGAATGGCGCTCGAAACGGGAGCTGAGGCGTTCATTCGCCAGCAGAAAGCGATCATCGGTCGTGCAGATTTGCGTCCATTGCTTGGAACGATCAAATGTCCCACGATAATGATCGTCGGTGATAGCGATCAGCTCACTCCGCCCGCGCATGCCAAGGAAATTGTGGAGGGTATTCCAGGCGCGTGCTTGGAGGTGATCTCAAGCTGCGGCCATATGTCCACGATGGAACAATCACAACAGATCACAAAATTGCTCGTCGATTTCTTTGCTCACTGAGTTGCTCCTCGCGCGAACGGCGGTATCCGGCTATCCATATGCTTAAGCAGCGATAAATTTTGCGAATTGTTTCATTGCTGCTTAAGGTTGCGTGGGAAAGTTTTTTCATTTCGTATTGCAAATAAACCGTTGGCTCTATGAACTTCAGCATTATGCGGCCGGAAGACCGGTAATACGCGATCGCGTATTCCGAGAATCCGGAGCTTGTATTCATGCGTATTGTAGTGGTCGATCCGAGTCGGACGGTCCTAAAAATCGTCACGCGTTTGCTCGAGGCCGGCAATCACGAAGTGCACCCGTTCAGCGACGGGCCTGATGCGCTTAGCGTATATCAAGACCGATCTTGATGTCGACGCCTTGATTACGAGCGTCGAGCTTCCCTCAATGAGCGGCATGGATCTCTGCCATGAGACACGCAAGCTGCCCGTTAGCCGCCGGCCTATTTACATTGTGCTAATGTCGTCGAATTTCGATCGAAAGAAACTGATCGAAGCTCTCGACAGTGGTGCCGACGATTTCATCAGCAAGCCGCCTGCGATCGAGGAGTTATATGCACGTCTCCGCGCCGCGGCGCGTCTTGCTTCAATGCAGCGCGAGCTCGTGCGGATGGCAACAATCGACCATCTCAGCGGCGCATTGAATCGTCGCGCCTTCTTCGAGCGTGCGCAAGAAATGGCGACCCATGCTGCAATGGGTGAGGCGCTTTCAGCGGTTATTTTTGACATCGATCATTTCAAGCGAGTGAACGATTTGTTCGGCCACGATATTGGCGACGAAGTGATCCGCCTGATGTCACGCGAAGCACTTGCGCACGGAGAACAGCTTGGCCGACTTGGTGGGGAGGAATTTGCGATCCTATTGAGAGGCCGTTCGTTAAAGGACGCCGCGGCGTTTGCCGAACGGCTTCGGCAAAATTTTGTCGGGCCTGCATGCCGATGCGGCGGGGAAATTGGTGCATTTCACCTGCAGTTTCGGCGTGAGTGAATGGAAAAACGGTGACTCAATCGACACGCTATTGAAGCGCGCGGATGTCGCGCTTTATCGCGCTAAACAGGCGGGACGTAATCGTGTCGTGAAAGGCGACTTCAAGTTGCAACAAGATTCGCCGTCGGCTGGACTCATTCGGTTCGGCGTGCGCTAACTCTCAATCAATCGGAAGGCCAACGTAGTTTTCCGCAAGCGATTTTGAGGCCGCTTCAGAGCTCGTCACGTAATCAAGCTCGGCGAACTGCCGCCGTCGGTCGAAAGCACTGTCGGCCGGATTAAGATGCAGCATCGAAGTCATCCACCAAGAGAAACGTTGCGCCTTCCAGATCCTCGATAGACATTTTTTGGTGTAACCATCGAGCCGGGAAGCCTTTCCCGTGCGATAGAATTCTGAAAGTGCACCGGAGAAAAACAGCACGTCGGCGATTGCTAGATTCATACCCTTGGCGCCGGTCGGCGGGACGATGTGCGCCGCGTCGCCGGCGAGAAACAGCCGGCCGTATTGCATCGGTTCGACCACGAAACTACGCATCGAGGTGACACCTTTTTCCAGAATCTTGCCCGTTTTGAGAATTGCTTCGCCGCCGGGCCCCAGCCTGCGCTTCAACTCTTCCCAGATTGTTTCATCGGGCCACCTTGAGAGATCCTCGTCGGGTGCACACTGAAGATAGAGACGAGAAACCGTCTGCGACCGCATCGAATAGAGTCCGAAGCCCCGATCCGTATAGGAATAAATCAATTCATGCGAAGGCGGCGGTGATTCCGAAAGAATTCCAAGCCAGCCGAACGGATAGACGCGTTCATATTCCATCAGCGCACCTGCAGGGATTGCGGGGCGGCAGATCCCATGAAAACCGTCGCAGCCTGCGATGAAATCGCACATGATTTCATGCGACTTGCCGTGTTTTTTAAAACCGATTTTCGGTTGCTCGCTATCAATATCGTGCACAGTGGTATCAGCAACCTCAAATTCGATCTGACCGCCAGCGGCAAGCCGCGCTGCGATTAAATCTTTCACAACTTCATGCTGCCCGTAGACCATGATCCCGCGGCCGGTGAGACGTTTGAAATCAATGCGGCGTCGTTCACCGCGTAGGCCGATTTCGATGCCTTCGTGCACGAGCCCCTCGCGTTGCATACGTGCGCCAATCCCGGTTTGGATCAGCAGGTCCATTGCCCAATGTTCGATGACGCCGGCGCGGATGCGTGCTTCGACATAGGGGCGGCTTCGATTCTCCACGATGATCGAATCGAGCCCCTCCCGCGCGAGCAGATGCGATAGCATCAAGCCCGCGGGTCCCGCGCCGACGATTCCCACCTGTGTTCGCATGAAATTTCCCTGGCTCGTTGCTTTGATTTTCAGAATCTAACTAAAGCATGCTACGCGAGAAAGTACCGAAACGGGAAAGAGTAACTTATTTGCTCGATCGCGTGTCGCACAATGGATGGTTGCGCGCTCTTAACAGATTGCGCATTCTTGCAGGGGTAAGGGGGGTGTAACGAAGCAATGCATTTCAAGCGATGGAAGATTGGTACGGTCACAGTTACAAAAATAGTCGAAATGGAAATGGTGGGACACACCCGATTTATTCTGCCGCAGGCGACGCAAGAGGAAATCAAGAAAATCGACTGGCTGGCCCCCGACTTCGCCGAGGACGGGCGGCTCAAGATGAGTATACATTCGCTTGTGGTGAATACAGGTAAACAAAAAATCCTCGTCGACACTTGTATCGGGAACGACAAGGAGAACCGTACGATCCCGCCGTGGAACCGTCTCAATACTTCGTTCTTACAACGGCTCGCCGACGCTGGCCATCCGCCAGAAACCATTGACAAGGTTTTCTGCACGCATCTCCATGTAGATCATGTCGGCTGGAACACGAAGCTCTTGAACGGGCGATGGGTACCGACGTTTCCAAAAGCGCGCTATTTTTTTGGTCGTTACGAATACGACTACTGGAGCGCGCATCAGAGTGATCCGATGACGGCGGCCATCATGGCGGATTCGGTAATGCCGATAGTCGATGCGGGCCTCGTTGATTTTGTCGAGAACGGCGATCCGCTGTGCAAGGAATTGAGCGTATTCTCAACGCCTGGACATAGCCCCGGTCATATGAGTGTCAGGATCCACTCGGACGCGGAAGTGGGAGTGCTGACGGGCGACGTTGCCCATCATCCCTGTCAGATGGCGCATGTCGATTGGGCTTCGACCTTTGACACCGACCCCGCCCAATCCACCAACACACGGCGGGAACTGTTTTCCTATTTCGTGAACAATCCGACACTTGTAATCGGCGGGCACTACGACGCTGGCCGCGTGACGAAGGACGGTGACGCGTTCCGTTTTAAATTAGCGAATTGACAAGGGATTAATTCTCAATCGACGAAATAAGGGCGTGATAAGCTGCCTTGACTATGCCGTTTTTGGTCTCTATATGAACGGCATCGAGTTTCGGCCGAAGACTTGGCCTGGGCCTACGAATAGTGGACCTGCTAACGACCTCTCCAAAACATCGATGGAAGACGGAGTTGCGCGGTCGCGCAGCGCCGATGTTATATTGATCCAAGAAAGGGCTCGAGATGAGCACTGGAACTGTAAAGTGGTTTAACGCGCAGAAGGGCTTCGGCTTCATTCAGCCGGACGATGGTGGCAATGACGTTTTTGTCCATATCAGCGCGGTCGAACGCGCGGGCATGCACAACCTCGCGGAAGGTCAGAAGATCTCCTACGAGGTGAAGCGCAACCCAAAGAACGGCAAGGACTCCGCGGAAAACCTGCAGGCGGCCTAACCACGAATAGCGGGATCACCCGCTAGCCTTTGTCTCGAGATACGCGACCGACCACGGATGTACTGGCGGGCGCGCGAAGGGCCGGAGGGGAAACCCTCTCTCGCAAAGCGGGAGGGGGTTTTTGATTTTTTGAAGCCTTTACATTTGTTACACTCGCGCAGACTGCGCGAATGGAACCTGAGAAAGCACTATGCCGCTCCAAGTTTCTGCTGCACCCGTTTGTCGAACCGCTCGACATTGACCACGACGCGGTCGTGGCTGCCATCGCCGATCGGTTCCTTTTCGTCTTCCGCAAAAACGCGAAAAGTAATCGTTCGACCGTCGATTTTGGTAATTTCAGCAGTCGCGCGAATTTTCATGCCGACTGGCGTCGCAGCGTAATGCCTCACGTCCAGATGCGTGCCAAGGCTCTGGTGGCCGACAGGCAGCAGATGCTCGGCGGCTTTGAGCGCTGCCGCCTCAATCAAATTGATCATAACCGGGGTAGCGAGCACGCGCACGCGGCCGGAACCGATGCGCGGCGCGGTGTGTTCTTCGCCGACAACGAGTTCGGCGTTGCCGGTAAGGCCGAGCTTGATTTGGGAGAGGTCGGTCATAGTGGAAAGTGTAGCAGAAAATCACATCCTCATGACCGGGCATGTGCCGGCTATCACGATTATGAAGCTCAAATATCCAGTTCTTTCGCGAATTGCGCGTTCTCGGAAATGAACTGAAAGCGCGCCTCCGGTTTGTTGCCCATCAGCCGTTCGACCGTCTTCGTGGTCGCCGCCCTCAATGCGTCCTTTACCGACACACGTAATAATGAACGCGTTTTCGGGTTCATCGTATCTTTCAGCTGCGACGGCAGCATTTCGCCGAGGCCTTTGAAACGGCCGATGTCGATTTTTGTCTTGCCCTTGAATACAGTTTTTAAAAGTTGATCCTTGTGCTTATCGTCGTGTGCATAAATGGTGGTAGCCCCGTACGTGAGCCGGTAAAGCGGCGGCACGGCCAAATACAGGTGGCCGTTTTCGATCAGTTTCGGCATTTCGCGATAGAAGAAGGTGATCAGCAGCGAGGCAATATGCGCGCCGTCGACGTCAGCGTCGCACATGATGATAACCTTCTCGTAACGCAACTGTTCGTCGCGATAATGCGAACCGAGACCGGAGCCTAGCGCCTGTGCGAGGTCCGCAAGCTGCTGGTTCTGCGCGAGCTTGTCGCGCCCCGCGCTCGCCACATTCAGGATCTTTCCACGCAGCGGCAGCACTGCCTGCATTGCGCGATCGCGTGCCTGTTTCGCTGAGCCGCCGGCGGAGTCGCCCTCGACGATGAAAATTTCCGAACCCGCCGACGCACCGCTCGAACAATCGGCGAGCTTACCCGGAAGGCGCAGTTTACGCACAGCGGTCTTGCGCGAGATTTCCTTTTCTTGGCGGCGGCGCAGCCGTTCCTCAGCGCGGTCGACGGCCCAGTCAAGTAGTTTGTTCGATTGCAGCGGATTTTGCGTGAGCCAGTGCTCAAACGCATCGCGCACGGCAGCTTCCGTGAGCCGTTGCGCCTCGGCGGTGGCGAGGCGGTCCTTGGTCTGACCGACGAATTCTGGGTCACGGATGAAGACCGAAAGCATGGCAGTCGCGCCGGTCATCGCGTCTTCCGCCGTGATCGGACCCGCGCGCTTATTGCCAACGCGTTCAGCGTAATCCTTAAGACCGCGCAGGATTGCGGTACGGAGGCCCACCTCATGTGTACCGCCCTCGGGCGTCGGGATTGTGTTGCAGTAGGAGCGCACAAATCCGTCGTCATCGCCGATCCAGGCGATTGCCCATTCGGCGCCACCATGGCCGCCTTTTTTCTCGGTCTTGCCCGCGAAGATTTCGGAGTGAACGAGGGTATGGCCTTCAAGTTCGCTCGAAAGGTAATCGAGCAGTCCGTTTTCAAAATGAAACGTGTCCTTCTCCGGAACATCGTCGATTCCCTTGAGCAGCGCCTTGGCGCAATGCCAGCGAATTTCGACGCCGCCGAACAGATACGCTTTGGCCTTGGTCGCGGCAAAGACCCGTTTCGGTTTGAACGCTGCGCCCTTGCCAAAGATTTCCGGATCGGGCTTGAGCCGCACGCGAGTGCCGCGCTTTTTCACGCCCTTCTGCACAAGCTTTACCGGGCCTTGCGGCGCGCCGCGTTTGTAAGTCTGCCGGTATAAATTACCACCGCGCGCGACTTCCACTTGCAGCTCTTCGGATAGCGCGTTCGCGACCGACACGCCGACACCGTGTAGGCCGCCCGACGTTTCATAGACTTCGTTGCTGAATTTTCCCCCCGAGTGCAGCGTCGTCATGATAACTTCAAGGGCAGATTTTTTCTTGAATTTTGGATGTTCCTCGACCGGGATACCGCGGCCGTTGTCGGATACTGTGAGAAATCCGTCAGCGTCCATTTCGACTTCGATTGTCGTCGCCTGACCCGCGACGGCCTCGTCCATAGCGTTGTCAATGACTTCCGAGAACAAGTGATGCAGCGCCCGTTCGTCGGTGCCACCGACATACATGCCGGGGCGGCGGCGGACGGGCTCGAGACCCTCAAGTACCTCGATCTGCGCGGCACCGTATTCTCCGCGCGCGCGTTTCGCAGTTGATTTTCCACCGCGCGCTTTTTGTGTCGCGGCTTCGGAGGCGCGCGCAAACAGGTCGTCCTGCTTCGCGCCGCCGCGCTTGGCGGGAGGAGCGGATTTTTTGACGGATTTCTTTGCCGATTTGGCCATGGGGAGGATCGTTCGCGAATCAACTGGGCGAGATCATGCCATAAAAAGCATTCGAGCCGCCCAATCGAAGGGCGGCTCGCTGCATCTTATCCGAGTGTGTTAGGCGCGGGTTCCGCTGAAGGGAAGCGCACCAAAAGCGCCGGCGTTAGCGTTGCCAGAAATCTTATCGCCGTCCACGGTGCCCGAGAATTCGAGCGTCATTGGCATCGGATTCACAATCGCGACCTTCCATGAAACCTTGTTGCCGTCGACCTGTACCGTCGGTGATCGCGGTCGAGTTTCCGTCCGCCGCCTGCGTGCCAGTGAGCGAACTGCCGTCTGCCGCGATATTCAGCGTTGCCTGGCGCGTGCCGATCGGCGTTTCGATCGAGATATTCCAATTTCCGTCCACAGCCATGTTATCCATCCCTGTTTCATCTTGTGGGGTAGTCGCATGAAGACTATCCCGGCTTGCTAAACGCGGCAATCGTACCGCTACGGAAGCCGTAGCGTGTGGCTGGAGGAACAGACCTTGGCTTCCGCCCGGGGGCGGATTGCGCTAAGCCTCGCGCCCATTCGGGAGGCAATCATGGCGGATTTGAAGGCTCGCATCGGCATTCTCGGCGCATCCGGTTACGCGGGTGGCGAAGCCGTGCGCTTGCTGCTGCGGCATCCGCGGGTCGAGATCAAAACGCTAACGGCCGACCGCCATGTTGGCCAGCCAATGGAAAGAGTTTTTCCGCAATTCGTCGGGCTAGGCCTACCGAAGCTGGTGAAGATCGGTGAGATCGACGTGAGCGCTCTCGATTTTGTATTGTGCGCCCTGCCGCATGGCACGACGCAGACCGTGATCAAAAAGCTCGCCGCCGATGCGCCAAAGCTCAAGATCGTTGACATCTCCGCCGACTTTCGGATGAGCGATCCAGTCGTTTACGAGCAATGGTACGGCCACGCCCATCAGGCGGTCGAGCTACAGAAAGAGGCGGTCTACGGCCTCACCGAAATCTATCGCGACAAAATCAAGACGGCGCGACTGGTGGCGAACCCTGGCTGCTACAGCACGACGTCGATACTGGCGATCGTGCCGCTGCTCGAAGCTGGCGCCATCGACCCGGACTCCATCGTGATCGATTCCAAGAGCGGCATGACCGGCGCAGGCAGGGCGGCAAAAGAAGAAATGCTGTTTAGTGAAGTCTCCGAGGGCATGCACGCCTACGGTGTAGGCAAGCATCGGCACATGTCGGAACTCGACCAGGAATTTTCGCTCGCCGCCAAGCGCCCGGTGGTCGCAACCTTCACGCCGCATCTCGCGCCGATGAATCGTGGCATTTACGCCACCCACTACGTGAAGATGCTCGGTAAGACGACGGCGGAGCAGCTTCACAACGTGCTTACCGATTTCTACAGCAACGAGCCGTTCGTGCAGGTACTCGACTTTGGCGCGGTGCCGCAGTCGCGGCATGTCCGTGGCTCGAATTTCGTGCACATCGGCGTCGTCGCCGACCGGGTTGCGGGCAAGGCCATCGTAATAGCGACGCTCGACAATCTCGTGAAAGGCGCCTCGGGCCAGGCTGTGCAGAACATGAATCTTATGCTCGGCTTCCCGGAGACTGAAGGGCTGATGCAGCTTCCAATTTTTCCGTAGGCGATCGCTTTTACTTCGCGAACCACAGCGCCGAACATTCCGGCGTTTCCCATAGTCGGATCGAAATGACGCGAACGCCATGCGGTTTCAACAATTCGGTTGTGACACGGCCAAGTTCGGCGACGATCACTTCGACCGTGGGATAACCTTCGAGCAGGTAGGCCGGTTTGCCGAGCCGCTTATTGGCCTCGATCACGGATTTTGCCGACGGTTCGTCGTCCCTGATGTAGAGAATCGCGGTGTGATCGAGGTTCTGCCTTATCCAGCCGCCGATTACGTCCTCAATCACCGAGAAGTCCACCACGCGACCCAGTGCGTCGAGCTTGTCGGCGGTAACCGAAATCTCGGCGGCGTAACGGTGGCCGTGATAGGCCTTGCAGGCACCCTCGTGGCCTGGGATGCGATGCATTGCATCCCACTCGATCCGCTGCACGATGACAATTGCGTTGCTACCCGGCTTCGACATAGTTTTCGCCCAAATTCGGCTTCTCTATTCACGAACAAATGTACGCGGTCAAAGAAATTTTCCTGACCTTGCAAGGCGAGGGCGCCCAAACTGGCCGTCCGGCCGTATTTTGCCGGTTTGCGGGATGCAATCTGTGGTCCGGTCGCGAACAGGACCGTCCCGAGGCGATCTGCAATTTCTGCGATACCGAATTTGTCGGTACCGACGGTTCGAAGGGTGGAAATTATAAATCGGCGATAGAGCTCGCCGACACCATTGCCGAAGAATGGGGCGCGGGACAGGAAAAGCGCTTTACCGTGCTCACTGGCGGCGAGCCTTTGTTGCAAATCGATACTGCACTGCTTGACGCGTTACATGCGCGTGGCTTTGAGGTTGCGGTTGAAACCAACGGGACGCTGGAGCCGCCGCGCGGTCTCGACTGGGTCTGCGTGAGCCCGAAAGCCGGGACCAAACTGTGCATCAAGTCAGGCAACGAGCTGAAACTTGTCTATCCGCAGGAAGGCGCTTTGCCCGAGGACTTCGCGGGGCTTTTGTTCGAGCATTTTTCGTTACAACCGATGGATGGGCCAAACGTTGCGGAGAATACCAAGCGCGCGATTGCTTATTGTCTCGCGCATCCGCAATGGAACCTCAGTTTGCAGACGCACAAGATGCTGGGAATTCGCTAGTTTGTTTCCAATATCCCGCCATCAATTCGTCCTTGGCGCGCCGCGGCATATCTTTTGGGGGACGCGTTCCTATCGTTTCAGCCACGCAAAGATTGTGCGGCTCACAAGATCCGCGGCGTCTTGTTGCACGAAATGGTCGGCGCCGGGGATCGTTGTAATGGTGAGATCCTGCTCAACCCAATTCCACAAACCGTTCAGGCCGGTCGAAGCGAGCGCCTTATCCTTCAGTCCGTGGATCAGCAGCACCGGCATTTTGACCTTGGTCGGCTCGCTCTTCCATTCACGATAGGGCTCACGCGGATAATTCGCTTGATAGTAGTGCAGCATGGCCTGTGGATCGGAGCGCTTCATGGCCTCCAAATGCTTCGACTTCATCGCAGGCTCCGTCACCCAATTGCCAAGGCGCTCGAGCGAAATCTGCTTATAAAACTCCGGGTCCATGAAATTGCGCGCATACTGACTATATTTAACCTGCTCCGGATTATTCGCGAGTTCGCGCGCTAGAGCGTACGGGTGCGGCATGTTGAGAACTACAAGCTTCTGGCACAGCTCGGGGCGTTTCATCGCGAGGTTCCACGCGGTTGCGCCGCCCCAGTCGTGCCCGACGATGATCGCGCTTTTTTCGCCCTGATCCCCGATCACGGCGGCAACGTCGGAAACGAGAAGATCGATCTTGTAATTCTCGATGCCCTTCGGTTTGTCGCTAAGATTATAGCCGCGCATATCAAGCGCGGCGCAACGAAACGACTTCGAAAGCGCCAACATCTGATGACGCCAGCTCATCCAATAATCTGGGAAACCGTGAATAAAAACGATTAACGGTCCCTTGCCGAGAACGGCATAGTGAATTTTCACACCGTTGTTATCGACGTAATGATGTTCCGCCGTTTCCTCGAGCGCGAGCGCTTCTTGGGCCGCGCTCATTTCAACACGATGATCGACAGCGACTCGGCATAAATAGCGGGCTTGTCGCAGCCGTCGATCTCGACCGTCACTTCGTTCTTGAGTAGCACTTCCTTTTCCGAGCGGTTAGTGGCTTCCTTGAGCTTGAAATGGGCGCGTACACGCGAACCCGCGGGCACGGGCGCAAGGAAACGCACCTTGTCGAGGCCGTAATTGATGCCCATAGCGCGACCCTCAATCTGCGGCAGCGCCTCGTAGCTCATCGGCGCGAGCAGCGAGAGCGTGAGATAGCCATGCGCGATTGTGCCGCCAAACGGCGTTTCCTTCTTCGAGCGCTCCGGATCGACGTGGATAAATTGATGATCACTGGTGACATCTGCGAAACGATCAATCATGTCCTGCGATACGACGTGCCAGTTCGAGATGCCGATGACGGTGCCGAGTTTCTTTTTCAGGGCTTCGATGGAGAGCGGCTGCGTGGTGGGCGCGTTCATGGAGGCTCCGGTCACTTGGTGAAAGCTTTGGTGAGAAATCCGATGACATCCTTGCGGCCAGCATTGGTCGCCTCGGCATTATAGGCGACGGTGATGCCGTGTTCGCTGCAGCCATCGTAAGAGGTGACGGATTGTCTCGTGTCGCTGTTGATGATCGTTCCACCCTCAAGGTGAATTAAGTTTATGCTCTTACTTGGACGTATCTTCCGGGCGCGTCCTCGATTGGGTTAAGCTTGCCGCCGCCCGGTTGACGTGCGGGCACGCGCTCGTCGCTCATCGTACGGATCCATTCCAGCCAGTCCGGCCACCACGAACCTTTGTGCTCATCAGCGTTGGCAAGCCAAGATTCGTAGTCACCTTGTGCCTCGCCACCCGTCCAGTATTGGTATTTCGGCTTGAGCGGCGAGTTGACGACACCCGCGATATGGCCGGAACCCGCGAGCACGAATTTTACCGGTGCACCGAAGCATTTGCTTCCCAAGAAAGCCGACTTCGCCGGCGCAATGTGATCCTCGCGCGTTGCGAGATTGTAGATCGGAATGTTCACCTTCTTCAAATCAATGCGGATCTTGCCGATCGTCATCAGGCCTTTCGATAATTTGTTTTCAAGATAGCAGTTACGCAAATAAAAAGCGTGGTTGGCGGCCGGCAGGCGAGTTGAATCCGAATTCCAATACAGGAGATCGAACGGGAAGGGCGTCTTGCCACGCATATAGTTGTTCACGACATAGGGCCAGATCAGGTCGTTCGCGCGCAACATGTTGAACGCCGTCGCCATCTTGCTGGCGTCGAGATAGCCAGTTTCCTTCATGCGGCGCTCAAGACCGGCGATCTGGTCCTCACCGATAAAGACTTTGAGGTCGCCAGCGTAAGTAAAATCGACCTGCGTCGCGAGCAGCGTAGCGCTGGTGATTCGTTCGTCCGATTTCGCCGCCATGTATCCGAGCGTCACGGCGAGCAGCGTGCCACCCACGCAATAGCCGACCGCATGGACGCGCTTCTCGCCGGTAACGATCTCCACCCGTTCGAGTGCGGCCATGATGCCGTCGCGCATATAATCCTCGAACCCTTTTCCGGCGAGGGTTGCGTCCGGATTGACCCAAGAGATCACGAATACCGTGAGGCCCTGATCGACCATCCATTTGATGTAGGATTTCTCCGGCGTCAGATCCAAGACATAGAATTTGTTGATCCATGGCGGCACAACGAGAATCGGAATTGACATCACAGTTTCCGTTGTCGGCGTATACTGAATCAATTGGAATAGCTCGTTCTCGAAAATCACTTTTCCGGGCGTCAGCGCGAGATTTTTCCCCACTTCGAATTTTGAGGAATCCGACTGGCGGATTTTCAGATCGCCTTTTCCGGCCTCGATGTCTTCCCTTAGCATCGTCATGCCGCGCACGAGATTTTCGGCGTTAGAACCAAGCGTTTCGTGGAACAGTTCTGGATTCGTCAGCACAAAATTCGACGGCGAAATCGCGCCCGCAAGCTGGCGCACATAAAAATCCGCCTTTTGGCGCGTATCGTCATCGAGGGATTGAGCGTCGCGCACCATCCGTTGGGCCCAATTGGTCGTGATCAGGTAGGCCTGTTTCATCGTGTCGAAGAACGGATTACTCGACCATTCCGGATGGACGAAGCGGCGATCCTTTTCGTCGGGCGTGGCGACTGGCTCGGCTTTTTCGCCCGCTAGTCGACGCATGGTTTGCGCCCATAACTCCATATAGCCGTTGACCAGGCTCGACTGCGCCTCAACCGTGCGCGCTGGATCGGACATCCAGTATTCGGCGACCCGCCCGATCGTCTTGAGGACATCGACTATTTGCTCGCTCATTTCTTCGCGATTCTCGCCGGCCTCGCGTGGCTTGAGGTAAGCGGCCATTGCCTGGCCGCCCCGCTCAATCAGTTGGGCGAGATTGCGTGCGAACGCGTCAGGATCGAGCGCGCCCGTGAGGGGTGCTGAAGGGTCATCATTACCCTTGCCGTCCATTGCTCCTCCGTGCACCGGCCTTCAATATGGCCGCTTTGACTATCGCCGGCCGACCGCGCTTCCGCCATAATAGGCGTCGAAATAGTGCGAGGCCAATGCCGAAAAACGATGATCCGACCGTTACTTAAAAGGGAGTTTCGGGTGCTAAAATTGCTGCCCTGCAACACCCGTAATGCCCTCCGGCATCGTCGAATGGCCTCGATAGCGTTGCTCTTTGGCGTTTTACTGACGGCATGCGCGGGTGATGTGCCGATTCCATTTATGAACAACGTCGCGCTGCCCCCGGCGCCGGAGAATCCTCCACCCTATCCGAGCATTGCCGCCCGGGCGATCGAGGAGAACCAAGTGCCGGTAATGACGGAGTCCGAACGTCAGGTCGTCGAAGACCAGCTAAAGCAGCTCGTTCAGGATCGGGAGAAAAATGTTAAGAAACGGATCGATAAGAGTAATTGAGTAAATATGCGCGCGGAAATGCCTTCTCGCGGCGTTGTTCGATGCTAAAACACTGCGCTGCGACCCAGACCCAGCTACCGCCTGTACGAGGATCTTAAATCGATGTCGACTGACTTTCACCGCATCAAGCGTCTTCCGCCCTATGTTTTTGAGAGCGTGAACCGCGTGAAAGCGACCGCGCGTAATGAGGGTGCTGATATCGTCGATCTCGGCATGGGCAATCCGGATTTGCCGGCTCCACCGCACGTCGTCGAGAAACTGAAGGAGACGATCGGCAAACCGCACACCGACCGCTACTCGGCCTCGAAGGGAATTCCCGGTCTGCGCAAGGCACAGGCAGCCTATTACCAGCGCCGCTTCGGTGTGCAGCTTAACCCCGAAACGCAAGTCATCGTTACGCTGGGCTCAAAGGAAGGCTTTGCCAATATGGCGCAGGCGATCACTGCGCCGGGGGACATGGTGCTGGTGCCGAATCCCAGCTATCCGATCCATGCGTTCGGGTTTCTCATGGCTGAGGGCGTGATCCGTTCGGTGCCGTGCGAACCGGGGCCAGAGTTCTTTCATGCGCTTGAGCGCGCGGTAATGCACTCGACTCCGAAGCCAATCGCCTTAATCACCTGTTTCCCGTCGAACCCGACTGCGCATGTCGCCGATCTCGAATTTTATCGCGATGTGGTGAAGTTCGCGAGACAGCACGACCTCATCTTGCTGTCCGATCTGGCGTATGCCGAAGTTTATTTCGATAACGATCCGCCGCCTTCGATCCTGCAGGTGCCGGGCGCAATGGATGTCGCGGTCGAATTCACATCCATGTCGAAGACGTTCTCGATGCCCGGTTGGCGGGTAGGTTTTGCTGTCGGCAACGAACGGCTGATCGCAGCGCTTACCCGCGTGAAATCCTATCTCGATTACGGCGTGTTTACACCGGTACAGGTTGCTGCCGCCGCCGCGCTCAACGGCCCGCAGGAATGCATTGATCAGATGCGTGCGGTCTATAAACGCCGCCGAGATACGCTCGTTGAAAGTTTTGCGCGTGCAGGATGGGAAATTCCGGCGCCCAGGGCGTCGATGTTCGCGTGGGCGCCCATGCCCGAGCGGTTCAAGCCGCTCGGTAGCGTCGAGTTCTCTAAATTGCTGGTGGAGAAGGCGGGCCTTGCAGTCGCACCCGGGGTCGGGTTCGGGGAGCATGGCGAAGGCTTCGTACGGCTCGCGCTCGTTGAAAACGAGCAGCGTATCCGTCAGGCTGCCCGCAAGCTCCGCCAGTTCCTCGACAACGCCGATAAGATTCTTCACAACGTTATTCCCCTCAAGGCGCGCGGTTAGCCGCGCCGTATTCCGGTCAGAACCATGGTCGAGCCGCTCAAGCTGGGTCTCGCCGGCCTCGGAACGGTCGGCTCAGCGACTGTACGCATGTTGCTGCGTTCGCGCGATGAATTGAGTGCGCGGGCTGGGCGTCCGATCGATCTTGTGGCGTATGCCTCCAAGGATCCGCCCAAGGACAACACGATCGATCTTTCCAAAATCCGCAAGGTGAACGATCCGGTCGCGCTAGCGCGCGATCCCGGGATCGACGTGTTTGTGGAATTGATGGGCGGTGAGGGCGATCCGGCGAAAAGCTCAGTTGAAGCGGCATTGGGAGCGGGCCGTGCGGTCGTGACCGCGAACAAGGCGTTGATCGCAAAACATGGCGTCGCGCTCGCGAAACTCGCGGAACAGAAAAACGCGTCGTTTTCATTCGAGGCTGCGGTCGCGGGTGGCATTCCGATCGTGAAGACTCTGCGCGAGGGTCTCGGCGGCAGTCGCATCTCGCGCATCTATGGAATCCTGAATGGTACCTGCAATTTCATCCTGACGCAGATGCAGAAAGAAGGCCGCTCCTTCGCCGACTGCCTGAAGGAGGCGCAGAAACTCGGCTATGCCGAAGCCGATCCGACCTTCGACATCGGTGGCTTCGATACCGCACACAAAATTGCGATCCTGACGAGTCTTGCCTTTGGTACCGAGATCGATGCCGACGCGATTTACATTGAAGGGATCCAGTCGATTTCGCTTGCCGATTTGGAGGCCGCTGACGAACTTGGCTATCGCGTGAAATTACTTGGCGTTGCTGTGCGCACCGAAACCGGGATCGAACAGCGTGTACATCCGACCATGGTACCGAAGGGCTCGGTCATCGGCGAAATCGATGGCATACTGAACGCAGTCGCAGTGGATTCCGACATGATGGAGCTGACGCTCGTCGGTCCCGGCGCGGGGGGCGACGCGACGTCTTCCGCCGTCGTCGCCGACATTGTCGACCTTGCCGCGGGCCGCAAAGTTCTTCCGTTTGGTCGGCCGACGGCGAACCTCGTAAAGCCTTCGCGGGCGCCGATGCAGCGTCATGAAGGCGGCTATTACATCCGGCTTTCGGCGCTCGACAAGCCAGGCACTGCTGCGACCATCGCGCGTCGCATGGCGGACGAAAACATTTCGCTCGAATCCATCATGCAACGGCGCCGAGCCAAGCGTCCGCATGGCGGCGACGATCCCAGGACGGCTGCGGCGCCGGCATCTGTTGTGCTTATTACCTACGCGACCAGCGAGGACGCGGTCCGCCGCGCGCTGGCCGCCATCGAAAAAGAGGGAGTGCTTGCGGAGCAGCCGCAAGTCATCCGCATCGAAAAAAGCTGAAACCAAAAACGAGGGAACGGAAATGTCGGATTCGGTAACCGTGCAATCGAGCCTTCTAATCGAGCGCGTGCTTTCAATCGAAATCGTGCGCGTAACAGAACGCGCGGCGGTATCAGCGGCACGGCTGCGTGGTCGCGGCAATGAGAAGGCCGCGGACCAAGCCGCGGTCGACGCGATGCGCCGCGAATTGAATAACTTACCGATCGACGGAACCGTCGTGATTGGTGAAGGCGAGCGCGATGAGGCGCCAATGCTCTTCATTGGCGAGAATGTCGGTAACAAGAGAGGCCCGAAAGTCGATATCGCCGTCGATCCGCTGGAAGGCACTACGCTCTGCGCGAAAAACATGGAAGGCGCGATCGCTGTCATGGCGATGGCCGAGGGCGGCACGTTGCTCAATGCACCCGACGTCTATATGGAAAAAATCGCCATCGGGCCCGGCTACAGGGCCGGAGTCGTTGATCTCGACGCCAAGCCGGACGACAACATACGTTCGCTTGCGAAAGCTAAGGGCGTGAAACCCGAGGAAATCGCGGCCCTTATTCTCGACCGTCCGCGCCACGCCGACATGATCGCGGCGGTGCGCAAGACAGGCGCTGCTGTTCACCTCATCACCGACGGCGACGTTGCCGGAGTAATTCACACCGCCGATCCGAAAAATACCGGTGTCGATATTTATATGGGGATCGGCGGCGCACCCGAAGGTGTGCTCGCGGCGGCGGCGCTGCGTTGCATCGGCGGTCAGATGCAGGGACGTCTCATTCTCGATACCAAGGAAAAGCGCGAACGCGCCGCCGCAATGGGCGTGAAAGACCCGAAGAAAAAATACGACATGAAGGATATGGTGCGCGGCGATTGCCTTGTTGCCGCCACCGGTGTCACCAATGGTGCTTTGCTGCGCGGTGTTCGATTCGATGCGGATCGCATTTACACGAGTACGGTCGTAATGCGCTCTGTGACCGGTACCGTGCGCTGGATCAACGCGGAACACCGACAGTTAAAGAAATTCTTTCTGGATTGAGCGGGCCATATGGGTGCGCGTTTCATTATCCGGCCGGTCGAAAAGGGTGAGCGCGCGCGTTGGGAACCGCTGTGGAAGAGCTACCAGAATTTCTATCGGGTCGAAATTCCGGAAGAGACAACTGATAGGGCCTGGGAGCGTCTGCATGACGCGGCGGAGCCGATGTTTATTCTCGGTGCATATATTGATGGCAAGCTTACGGGCATCGTCCATTATATCTTCCATCGCTCGATGTGGACGGTTGGTAACTACTGCTATCTGCAGGATCTTTTCGTCACAGAGGAGGCACGCGGATTTGGTCTCGGCCGTGCCCTGATCGAGGCGGTCTATGAAGCGGCGCGAAATCTCGGCGCGAGTTGCGTCTATTGGTTGACGCAGGAGTCAAATACCCAGGCGCGTGCGCTTTACGACAAGCTGGCGGAACGCTCTGGTTTTATCCAATATCGGAAAATCTTTTGAGTCTTTCCGCCGACCTGAACCTTTTATGAGTGTGTTGCCAGCCTTACATGAGCCCGAACGTGCCTTCCTGGGCGTCACGAATTCCGTGACGGGACGCCTCTGGCGAGACCGTTGCGGTCCGCGCGAGAGCCAGATCGCGATCGCCATGCACCAACGCTACGGGCTGCCTGAAATTCTTTCGCGCATCGTCGCATCGCGCGGCGTCGGACTCCACGAGGTAGAGGATTTTCTTGATCCGAGTATTCGGCGCTTGATGCCCGATCCGTCGTCGCTCACCGATATGGACAAGGCCGTAGGACGTCTTGCCGACGCAATTGAGCGCAAGGAGAAGATTGCGATCTTCGGTGACTATGACGTCGACGGTGCGACTTCAACCGCACTCATGGTCCGCATGCTGCGCATGGCCGATCTCGATCCACTGTTTCACATCCCTGATCGTTTGTTCGAGGGTTACGGCCCGAACATCGAAGCGGTACGCAAGCTCGCGGAACGTGGCGCGACGTTGCTGGTGACGGTTGATTGTGGTTCGACCAGTCACGAAGCCCTGGCGGAGGCGTACAAGCTCGGCCTCGATGCAGTCGTCATCGATCATCATCAGGCCCCGGACGATCTTCCATTCGCCTACGCGATCGTTAACCCGCATCGCGCGGATGATCTTTCGGGCTTGGATCAGCTCGCCGCCTGCGGTCTCGTTTTCATGATGCTGGCTGCGCTGAACCGCGAACTTCGTCGACGCAAATTTTGGGGCGGTGTGATGCCGGAGCCTGATCTACTTTCATGGCTTGATCTCGTGGCGCTCGGGACCGTCGCCGACGTCGTACCTTTGAAGGGTCTCAACCGTGCTTTTGTGAAAAAGGGCTTGATCGCGTTACACAATCGCGAGTCAATTGGCTTGCGGGCGCTAATGGACGTCGCGCGGCTGGACGGGCCACCGACTCCGTTCCATCTCGGCTTCGTGCTGGGACCACGCATCAATGCGGGTGGGCGAATCGGTGATGCAACGCTTGGAACGCGTTTGCTTGTGACGGACGATCCGGCGGAGGCCACGAAAATCGCGATCGAATTGGACCACCTGAATCGCGAGCGCCAGGCGGTGGAAAAAGCGACACTGGAACAGGCCGAAGCCGAGGCGCTTGCGGCACTCGGCGTCGAAGAACACGGCGCAGTGGTGCTTGCTTCCGGCGACGGCTGGCATCCGGGCGTTGTCGGTCTTGTTGCTGCGCGCCTGAAGGAGCGCTTCGGGCGCCCTGCTTTTGCTGTCGCCATGCTCGGCGATACTGGAACGGGCTCCGCCCGTTCGATACCCGGCGTAGATCTCGGACGCACGGTTCGTAGCGCCCTGGTGGAAGGACTCCTTATCAAAGGGGGCGGTCATGCAATGGCCGCGGGGCTTACCATCGCGCGCGAGAACCTTGGCGCCTTCCGGGCGTTTCTGGAAAAGGACCTCGGCGATCTGGTCGAGAATGCGCGTGCGTCCGATAGCCTTATTATCGATGCAGCGGTCACCGCGCGTGCGGCCTCAGCAGAAATGATCGCTATCATCGAACGCGCCAGCCCGTTTGGTTCGGGCAATCCGGAACCAGTATTCGCTTTTCCTTCGCACACCGTCGCCTATGCGGATCCGGTAGGTCAGGCCCATGTACGGGTCCGGCTGCGCGCGGCGGATGGTGGCGCGCTCGATGCGATTGCGTTTCGTGCGCTCGACCGGCCTTTGGGGCAGGCACTTCTAGCCTCGCGAGGACAAACCATGCATATCGCTGGTTCGCTGGCGATCGATCGCTGGCAGGGGCAGGAGCGAGTGCAATTGCGGATTCTGGATGCGGCGCCCGCCGATCCGTTGTCGGCTCGGTAGGGCGGATTTCCCCTCAAGACGCTATAATGTGTCCAGCAAACGAGCGGAGGATTCGGTGCGGTTGCTGCTGCGAATGATCTCGGATGGTAATGCTGGCACCGAGTGGGACGTTTATTACCCTGCGTCCTTCCACAATCGCGATTGCCGTTTATTCGACATCTTTGCGACCGCCAGGGGAAAGCGAATTTTCAAGTTGTTCAAATTCCTGTGCAGCGAATAGCAAATGCGTTTTCTCCTTACGGGTACCGCTGGCTTTATCGGCTTTCATCTCGCCAAGCGTCTGCTTGCGGACGGTCACATCGTGCAGGGCATTGACGGTCTCACTTCCTATTATGACATCGAGCTTAAGAAAAGGCGCCATGCCTTGCTCGTGCAGTCGAACCGCTTTACCGCGCACATACTGATGTTAGAGAATGAGGCGCAGCTCGCTGCCATCGTTGCCGAAGCGAAAGCCGACGTGATCGTTCACCTCGCTGCGCAGGCGGGCGTTCGCTACAGCCTTGAAAATCCGCGTGCATATGTGGATTCGAATCTGATCGGGACGTTCAATATGCTGGAACTCGCGCGCAAGCATAAGCCGCGACATTTCTTGCTGGCCTCGACTAGTTCAGTGTACGGCGCGAACCGCCAGATGCCGTTCCGCGAGACCGATCGCACCGATCATCCAATGACACTTTATGCTGCCACTAAAAAATCCTGCGAGCTGATGGCGCACAGTTATTCCCATCTCTTTGAGATTCCGATCACCGCGATTTGTTTTTTCACCGTCTACGGTCCATGGGGGCGACCCGACATGGCTTATTTCAAATTCGTTGACGCGATTTTGAACGGCCGTCCAATCGACATCTACGGTAAAGGAAAAATGTCACGTGATTTCACCTATGTCGACGATCTCGTTGAAGCGATGGTGCGCATCGTGAATGTAGCGCCTTCGCGCGAAACCGCGAAGACGACGGAGGCGCTGGACTCGATCAGTCCCGCGGCGCCATTCCGTGTCGTCAACGTGGGGAGAGGCAAGCCGACAGATCTGCTTGAATTCATTACGGCCATCGAGAAGAAGCTTGGCAAACAGGCTAAGCGGAACTTACTCCCGATGCAGCCGGGCGACGTCGCTGATACTTTCGCGAGCGCCGATCTTCTGGAAAGCCTTACAGGATTTAGGCCTGCGACCCCAATCGAAACGGGCGTCGACGCCTTTGTCGAGTGGTACAAAGAATACTATGGCAAATAATCGCGGCTTGCCGCCCGCTGATCGTGTTACGCGGAGAAGATGCGGCGCCCAAAGGTGGAAGCTTAGCGTTCCGTGGTTTTGATTTCGTCGATGCAGCGCCGGAGCGAAGCGATCAATTTCCGGCTTTTTGTAAGATAACGGGCTTCCGCATCCAGCACGCGGGTGAACGCACGCTTTTTGATGCCAATCACGTCAATCTTGTCTGACGGCTGCACGTCCGCCGCGTCGCAAACGATGTCGATCAGGCGATCGATCGCATGCAGCCGGCCAAGAAGATAATCGTTTTCCCGATAACCGCGTGACAGGAAAGCGGCAAAATGCCCGAATCTGACACCCTTGAGACTTTTCGCACCATCGAACCCTGTCAGTGTTTTCACATCCTGCGGACTGATGCGATCAACTAGAATTTCATTCATCTCGCCGGTTTCGCGCGCCGTGGCCACGGAAAAGGTCAATACATCCCAGAACGGGAAGCCGAGATAGTTGACCAGCACCTCGTGGCGCGCCTCTGGGGGCCAATCCTTCGGATCGAGCGAAGCAAGTAATTCGTCGAGATCACGAGTGGTAGCGGCAAGATTAATTTCGTTCGCAAGCAGCTCGATAAGACGATCTATTTTTTTTTCGTTCGCTTCTACGAAACGGCGCGCGAAAGCCGGTAATTCTTGGGCCTCCTGTGGCGAAGGCTCTAATTCGAATAGCTCGCGCACGAGGCCGTGCGTCTCGACGCTGTAGAATTTTGCTTCTTCGCCACGTTGAAGAACGTCCAGTCGCCGATAAAATTCGCGCTTCAGGCCGTCGACGATCGAAGGTTCCAGCCCCACGAAGCGACCTTCGTCAAGAAAGCGATAAAGACGATTTTGGCCTTCGATAAGGAAATTCAAGCGCCGTTTCCGATAATCAACATCGAAGGCAAGAAAGAATTCGACCCAGCGCGGAAGTTTTGCCGACGCCGCGGTTTCGCGCAGGATCGCGTCGTGATCGGCGCGATCATAGACGATCGCGCGTCGAACCGCCCAGCTATCCACGATCTCGCCGATTGCCCGCGCGCGCGGCGAACGAGTAGGCACGCCGCTCAGCATAATGATTGTCCGCACCACGAAGTCGCGCACGGATGCAAGCTTGAGGCGGACATAGCCTTCGTAAGCGAATCCGGCGTCGCGGGCAATTCGGGAATTTATCTGTTCGCGCCAATGTTTGATTTGCTTGGCGGCAGTTTTTTCCTCGGGTTGAACAGAGATCGTACCGGACACGAGTTCGCTGATGCGGGGCCGGGCCCCATCGATAATTTGTTTGAAGCTGCGCACCTGTGCGTTGAAATCGAACACCCAGCCCAGCTCGTCGGAAACGGGCTGAGTGGCTGGGATTCCGGCGAGAGCGCCCTTAAGCGTGGAGAAAAATCCGGGAATTGCTGGAGCGCCGGCGGCGAAGGGTGCGGCGGGGTCTGGATCGATGTAAACGAGCCTGCGATCGACTTCGCGGTAAGCTGGACGGCCATGGATCGCCGATATCGCTTCGTGAAACGGGTGGTTATTTAGAATCGCGCCGTCCAAGAAACAGGCCGCCGCCGGATCGAGGTCGGCACGGATATATTGCTCAAAGTTCTTGACGATAAATTCGTCGCGCGAATGCCATTTCTTCCCGCGCTTGGCGATTAACTCGTCCATCTCCTGGATTTGCGCAGGTGGAAAAGCTCCTGGAAACGAAGAGGTTGCGCGCGCCGCGAAGGCGAGCGCAGGGGCATTGTCCAAGACAAAGTCGCTCTCAACTTCGCCTCCCGGCCGCCGCCGATATTTGAAACGCAAAACGTGCCGATGTTCCAGTTCGTGGATGAGAGGGGGATCATGTATCTGAATACGCTGGAGATAGCCGTAATAGTCAGTCAGCATGACGAACAGATCGAGATCTTGCCCGGAAGGAAGCAGCGAGGCCGTCGGCGTTTTCGACTCGCCCATACTGGCGACCGCATCGTACATCAATCCGCTCATTCCTCTGCCGTCGAGAGGAGGCTTGAACCAACGTGAGCGTACGAAGAGGGATAGTTTAGCCCGAACCTCAGAATCCTGGATGTCCTCAATCAACCCGAGGCGCGACGCCGCCCAGAGTGCGGGCTTCAGAAAAAACTTGCTCCAGGCCTTTGCTTTTGCCTCGGACGAGAGCAGAACATCGACATCGGCATTCTTCAACCACAGGTTTCTGAGCTGCCGCATGGGCAGATCATGCGCAACGGCGCGCGCAAGCATCGTGGCATTGATGCCGCCTGCGGAAGCCCCGGCGATAATATCGACGATAACGCGAATTTCTATCTTGCGGCCAATTTCCCGCAGCAAGTCGAAATAGTCAGCTTCAGTGTCGAATTCGGAATCGCGCTTTTCCGCTTCTTCAAAAAAAGTTGCCTTCGCACGTTGTGAACGGTCAGTCGTGCGATGAAGCCTTGCGGAAGCCCGCAGTAATTTCAGAATTTCCTTCGAGATGCCGTGCATATAGACGGCAAGCGAAACGCCGCCAAAGCAAACCAACGCGATGCGGAGTTCTTTCTCGCGCACGTAATCCTCGGGCTCGCGCCGCCTAGCATTTCTCGACGTTCGAACTGCAAACGGATTATACCGGATTCGCGCTTGTGCGAATGCCTATCGACCCCGTTCCGGTACCGCGATTTGCGCGCAATTCCTTCGTCCTTGCATGGCGCAATCCTGCATTTTGCTGACGTCGCGGAGCGTGTCAAAAAGCCATACCCCGGATGCGATCAGAAAAACGATCAGCAAGCCGATCCCGATCAGGGCCTTGCCGCTGAGCGGTTCTTCGTTTTCAGAGGAAGCAGATGGCTTGTTCGCCTGTCCCGGTACGCGCTTTTGCAGCGTGCGAAACGGAACAATCTCGGCCTCGGTTTCAGGGCGGTTAGGGCCGGGGGGGATCTTCGCCATTTGTTGATTATAACGACCGCGGACGGACGCTCGCCAGCGGTCGATTGCCGCGTCTGTCGAGGGGCAATAGGGAAGTTTTCGCGGGCGAATGTTTGGCCCTATAATGCGCCGCATGCGACGTTATCTCGCGCTTTTTTGTATCTGGTGGCTCGCCCTTGGCTGCGCACGCACGCCAAGCGATTTGTTGCGCTTTGGCATGACGACTGAGGAGGTCGTAGGTGTATTCGGCTCAAACATGAGCTTTGTTGCGAACCGCCGCGACTCCGAAATCTATGTGGTGCAGCAGACCGCGGCCATTCCCGGTATTTATCCGCCGTGGGTCACGGAGCGGCTCTATTTGAAGTTTCGCGGTGGGCGGCTGACTGGCTGGAAAAACGATTGGGATGCGCGGAAGTTCTGGTTTTGAGGATGGCAAAATGCACTCGGTAAAAATCCTTGTGTTGATTCCACTTGCCGTAATTTGTGCAGGTGTGGCTTCAGCGCGGGCCGCCGATCTTTCGATATCTCCGAGGCCGCAAGTTCCCGTGCGGCAGAGCAACGGCTTGCCGGCAGGCTGCCTCGAATGGACCGATGGCTGTAGGGTCTGCCTGCGTGCCGCCGATGGCTCGGCGTCCTGTTCCAACCCCGGGATCGCCTGCCTGCTGCAAAAGCCTCGCTGTACGCGGCAGTAGGCCACTCTTTTCAACTTCTACGAGTTGTGGACAGCTCCAGGCGAAGTGCGCTCTGATTCCGTATCGGCGAATCAGCGATGCGCAAATCGGTCCGCACTCCACAAGAATTGAACGCGATGCTGCTCGCGGAATTACGTCGCGTGCCGGGTTGCGAGGATGTGCGCTGGGTTGGCGTCTATATGCTCCGCAAGCCTATTCGCGGACGAAACTGGCTCGCAGCTTTTTTCAATCCCGGCACGGCCGATAAACAGGCCTGCGCGCGTGCAATGCCAGAAATCGAGGCCCGGCTGCAGGCGCAATTCGACGTGATCGAACCCCGCATGCGGCCCGCACGCGAGCGCAAGTTCCTCGGCTATCGCGGCTATCACCGACGGATGCCGACGCGCATGGTTCCCGACGATCAGCGGCCACAATCACGCGGAGCTGCCGCGATGTTTTCCGCGCTGAGCGTTGTTCGGGCGCTTTTGACGCCGAATCCGAAATATCCGTTCCGCTCCAGGGATTGATAACCGCCGGGATGCAATTAAGTTCTTTCCCCTCGGATTTTGGATACACATAAGAGCGCATAACATTGGGCGACACGCATCGTATTATTGCCATCGTCGCTGTATGCATGGCCGTCGGCTCGTGCGCGTATCAGCAAATCAACGAAGAACTAATATCGTTAAAAGGACAGCCTCTGAGTGCCGCGATTGCTAAGCTCGGGGCGCCTGATGAGCGTACGCTTGGAGGACAAAAAGTTTACGTCTGGGATCGCGAAATCATTGTCGATGATGAGGGTCATGAGCAGAAATGCATTATCCGAGCTTTTATGAACGGCGATGTGATCAGCAAGCTCGTTTTCCTCGGTGACGAGAGTCAGTGTTACCGATATGCGGAAACGCTGCGAAAATAATAATCCTGAAATCAAACACAGTTCAGAATTTGAGGTAATTTCAAACGGATAGTACGAGGATGAGGTTTTCTTAGTGCGATGAAACAATCTCAGTGCTTGGCCAGCCGTGACAGACATTATTGCCGATGCTCTCGGGATTGGTCAAGTTTACATGCGAAAATCTTTACCCTAAATAAAGCTGACGAACTTTTTGGCTTGATAAGACTTCTTCCGGATAGCCTTCCATCAGCGTGCGACCGGCATGAATAATATAGGCTCGATCGACGAGACCAAGCGTTTCTCGCACATTGTGATCGGTAATCAGCACGCCGATGTCGCGCTCTTTAAGATGCCGAACGAGTTCTCGGATCTGATTTAGACGCAAGTGGATCAACACCAGCGAACGGCTCGTCCAACAACATAAAAGACGGACGAGTTGCAAGTGCGCGGGCAATTTCTACCCGCCGGCGCTCGCCGCCGGACAGCGATACGCCCTGGCTATTCCGCACCGCATGGAGATCAAATTCGTCGAGCAGCGCATTCAATCGCTTGTGACGGCGATCCCGATTGGATTCGACCGCCTCAAGGACCGCCAGGATATTTTTCTCCACGCTTAATCCCGGGAAGATCGACGCTTCTTGCGGTAAATAGCCCAATCCCAGACGAGCGCGCTTATACATCGGGAATTCGGTGACATTCCGACCATTGATTTGCACTTTACCCGCATCGACCGGAATAATGCCTGCAATCATATAGAAAATCGTGGTTTTGCCTGCCCCATTTGGGCCAAGGAGCGCCACCGCTTCACCTCGTGCAACATTCAGGCTCACATTGTTCACCACCTGCCGGCCTTTAAAACTCTTTATCAGTCCTGAAGCGGCCAAGAGACCTGTAGGTGCGCGACTGTGGGAAGAGGGATGACCCATGAATTTTTCGATCTCAAACGAGAGATAATCCAATGGCATGCGCAGCCTGCCAAGGTCCATATTAAAGTGTACCTATCTGTGATCGGCGCGAATTCGAGATTTCTAGTACAATTATCCGAGCACGGAGTGAAAGCGGGCGATGGATTATTTGCTGATCGGCTTGTGGATTGGAGTGGCGGTTTTTTTTCTGACGTCGGTCCTCATAACTTTGCTGCGCTACCAGCGACCCATCAATGCGCCCGTCGGCAGTCTTCCCGCTTGCTCCATAATCTTGCCGATTAAAGGTGCTTCGCAATTCTTAGAAAGCAATCTGCTTGCCCTGGGAAGGCTCAAACGTTTTAAAGGCGAAATTCTAGTAGCGATTCCCAGCCGAAAGGATTCTGCGGCTCAAATTGTTGCATCGGTCGTATCAAAATATCCAAAAAAAATGAAGACTGATGGTAGGGGAGACTGCGGGCTATGCCAATCCGAAGTTGCGTAACGTGGCGAAGGCATATCGGGCGAGCGTGCACGACATTATACTATTTCTTGACGATAGCGTTGAATTGGATTCCGCTCTATTTGCCGAACTACTCCGCTCGTTAAAGCCTGGTGTCGTCGCGGTCACCGCGGCGCCCCGCGGTGATGATGCGGAAAATTTCTTTGCTGAGATTGAGGCCGCAACCTGCAACGGGTATTTATTTCGGATTGAGATGTTGCTCGAAGTTTTTGGGATCGCTGCCGCTTTCGGCAATGCGCTTGCGTTTCGCAAGCATGATCTTGAGGCTGTCGGCGGATTCGACCGGCTGAAGGAGGGGCCATGTGAAGACAATGCCTTGTCGGAGGCATTCACTACGGCCGAGCGGACGGATCCGACTAATGCGAAGCGGGATTTGACGTAGGATCGGCACGCGCAGCTGGAACGATCTGTACTCGCGTCACGTCCGCTGGGCGAACTGTACCAAGATTCATGATCCAGTGATTTTCATATTGGAGCCGCTTGTCGGCGGACTGTTTTTCAATTTGCTTGGCGCCTACGCCCTGTCCACTCTCTTGGGAGTCTCTGGTTGGTACGGACTAATTCTTGCGATGGCGCTGCGGTATGGAGGAGAAGGAATTCTCCATGCCGTCTGCGGTTGGACCATGACCCTCACCACGCCGCTGGCGTGGCTGGCGCGGGATCTTCTGCAGCCGGTATTCATGGTGGGCGCCCTATTCAGCCGGGAAATTGAATGGCGCGGCGAGGTCATCGACATGCGTCGATAAGGCGCAATGGATCAACAATCTTTGCCAATGGTTGCAACCGGCGATCCCCTTGGCGGAATTCGATAATCTCTGGCTTGAAACGAGGCCTTTCGATATCCCCTTGATCCAGCGCAAAAAAACGCCTGCCGCGATGCTCTATAGTGCGCGACAAAAGCGCATGAATCAGCTATCAAGTCATAAAGTCCACACAAACGGGATTCAATTAATTCCGATTGTTGGGATGTGGGGGTTCGAGTGTCAAACGTAATTCTGGCGCGCGCTAGCGATTGGGCGAAACGGCAGCAACCTGGCGCTGATCAGTCGCGTGTGCCGGGTATTGATATTCTTGGCCGCGCCGCGGCGTTCAGCAATTCCTTAGAGCGCCTGACGACGGGTGAGCAAAACCCTCTCAACATCGTGATTGATGAATCGCTCGGACCCGTACGCGCAATTATTTCTGGTCGTCCGACCATCATGTTCGGCACCAATAGTTATCTCGGCTTGAATTTTCATCCCGATTGCATTCGGGCTGCGACTGAAGCGCTCACAAAATATGGTACCGGTTCAACAGCCTCACGCGTGGCTGCTGGCAATCATCAGCTTCATGTCGACCTCGAAGAGGACGTCGCGAAATTTTATGGCGCGAAACATGCGGTCGTCTTCAGTACCGGGTTCATGGCAAATCTCGGCGTTATTGCCGGGCTCGCGCGTGAAGGGGATGCGATTTTTGTCGATGCCCACAGTCATGCGAGCATTTTCGATGCGTGCAAATTGAGTGGCGCCAAGATCGAGAAGTTTGCGCACAATGATAGTCGAGATCTTGAGCGGCTTTTCCGCGAAAGTAAGATTTCCGGATCGCACACAATGGTGGTGCTTGAGGGCATCTACAGCATTTGGGGCGATGTCGGCGATCTGAAATCAATTATCGCCGTTGCCAAACGCCATGGAGCGATGGTGGTTGTCGATGAAGCACACGGCATGGGTGTCTACGGCAAGCACGGTCGCGGCGTGATTGAACATTTGGGCCTTGAAGATGAGGTCGACGTCATTGTCGGCACGTTTAGCAAGAGCGTTGGCGTAATTGGCGGATTTTCGGTGACCAACCGGGACGAACTGCGTTCGCTTCGGCTGCTGGCGCGCACGTATCTATACACAGCATCGTTACCGCTATCGATCGTCGCTTCGGCGCGAGAGGCGTTGCGCGTGATTTCCGCCGGACCACGCTTACGCCAGAAGCTTTGGCATAACGCGGAGACGTTTCACGCCGGCTTGAAAGCAATTGGTTTCAATATTTGTGCCGCGCCTGCACCAGTTGGTAGCATTCGGATGCAGGGCTTGCGTGCCGGATACTATTTTTGGAAGGAATTATTGAGCCAAGGGATCTACCTAAACCTAATGATGCCGCCTGCAACTCCGAATGGAGAAGTGGTATTGCGCTTCAGTGTCTCTGCTGCCCATTCGCCCGAAGATATTCAGAAAGCGATTGCGGCCTTTCGCAATGTGAAGCAGACTATCGCAGCTTAGTATTGACTGTCGTCAATTTAGCCCTTTGATCAAAGCCGCCGCGGCATGCGCGGATAATCTATTTTGAAGTCTATGGTTTGAGCTACTAAATATCCAATCACGAGAAGAATTTATTTCACGCTTAAATCGGTCAAGAATTGCTCTTGTTCGATTTGTGGCATCCACTGAAGCTGTTGAAGAAATTGGCTTCGTTTTGCCAAATCGTCGTCTTCAGCCCTTTGTTTTGCCACGCTTTTTCGACTGACCGAAATCGAGTCTGACGCCAACTCCTTCCGCATCGTCTAATGAAACGGATTCCTTTGCGTTCGAAAGCTTGCTGAATCCGAAGTCTGAGTGGAGACATTACCGGTGACAGGCCCATGTAAGACTTCTATCCGCCGAATAGTCGCGACTCCCGATTTCCAGCGGCCCGCGCAAGATCATCCTGACGCCAACCCAATAGCGCCCTCGCTGCTCGTATCTGCGCCGCCTGAAGCATTGACGCAGAAAAAGCTCCCGATTCCGCATTGTTGACAAGCGACTGTAGTTGATCTATATCAGCATCAACTAAAGCATGTTATAGTATCGAGTAGGTGAACCATGAACCATCTAGCCTTTGCCGTGACTTACTATCAGACGATCAGAGATCGCATCCGGTCCGAAGAGAAAGATATCGACGAAATAACGCTTGCCGACACCGTCGAAGGCCTGACCGACCTCCACGACATCGTGGCGGCCATTATTCGCTCCGCCATCCTGGATGAGGCGCTCGCAGCAGGCCTTAAGCAGCGCGTCAAGGAAATGCAGGATCGCCTCGTCCGCTTTGAGGAGCGCGCCGCCAACCGCCGTCATATTGCCCGCGATGTCATGTTGGAGGCCGAGATAAAAAAGATCACCGCCCCGGATTTTACGGTGTCATTGCGTCCCGGCACACCGTCCTTAGTGGTGGTGGATGAGGCTCTGATCCCGGCGGCCTATTGGCTGCCGCAGCCACCGCGATTGAACCGGCAGGACCTGGTCGTCGAGCTGAAACAGGGCGGAGCCGTTCCAGGAGCCGAACTATCCAATCCGGAACCGGTCTTGAGTGTGAGGAGCAAGTGATGGGCTTCTCCGCCAAGCAATTGCATGCCCTGCGCCGCGATGTGAAACGCGAACACATCCGCAGCCGCCTCATTAATGGCCGTGAACTGTCCTACCTCGAGGGCGGCTATGTCATCACCGAAGCCAATCGCATTTTTGGCTTCGAGAACTGGGATCGAGAAACCATCGAATCGCGCTGCGTCCTCAGTCGCGAGAACCGCGGCACGTTTATTGTCGTCTACTCGTCGAAAGTGCGCATTACCGTACGCGCCGACGGTGAAAAGATCATTCGCGAAGGACACGGCTGCGGTGAGGCGAGGGGCGTCTCGCCCGGTGAGGCGCATGATCTCGCCCTCAAGACCTCGGAAACGGACGCCACCAAGCGCGCCCTCGTGACCTTCGGAAAACCCTTTGGTCTCGCGCTCTATCTCAGCGGCAGGACGGCACCGACGCTGCTGTGGAAGTCCCGGCAATAAAAGGCAGCGCCAGAGCCTGTGCCTGCCCTTGAGCGAAAAGTGCCACCGATCAATAGCGCGGAAATTGACAAATCAGTTTTGACGATTGGCGCCGCGAAGCGTCATCGGGACAAGGCGCATCTGCGCTTTGTCGCCTCGCAGCCTTGTCTATTGTGTAACCGCGAGCCATCCGATCCGCATCACCTGCGCTTTGCCCAGCCGCAAGGGCTCGGCATGAAAGTCGGCGATGAATTTACCGTGCCACTCTGCCGCACGCATCATCGGCAACTTCATCAGTCCGGCAATGAATCCGCCTGGTGGCACGATATGCGAATCGAGCCACTGGAAATTGCGAAGACGCTATGGGCAGAGACGCGTCAAAACGGAACTCGCTAAGCCGGAATTGCGTAGAGAGAGGGCGCAATGCTACGGCTAACCATCAGGCTCCTGATGTTGGCGACGTTCTTTGGCGTCATGTGGGTCTTCTCGAAGATTGTTCGTGCGGGACTGGATGCCTTCGGTTTTTATTTTTTCGCGGTCTTCATGGCGGTGCTGTTCACGGGCGCCTACATCTACGACCGAAAGCATCCCATGAAAAAGCCGTGACGCGATCAAGCTGCTTTCACGAGCAGACGTTAAGACGCGAAGAGTGATGATCGCGGAATTTCTAGAAAGTTTTATCCTTCGCCACGCCGCGTCGAAAGCCCGAACGGCATGATTGCTCCGCGCAAACCCGCCGTTCTCGTAGCGGTTGAGTTTATTAGTTGGCCGATTGGATAAACGATTGATCGAAATTTTTGTCCGTTTTGGCTGTGGCATTAGAGGCCAGCTGTGTTGCAGCCTTTATTCACTTAATGGCGACAACTTGGGCGTCTCGGGCACGGAGGATCTCCATTTGAAATTGTTAGTTTCCACACACGAACGTCGACCATGCCACCGATGCCATTTGCCATAAATCAATCGATAGGCCTCCACAATTCAGCCAGGAGATTTCTCAAGATCCGTTTACCGGTTGGAAATGCTGGGAAAGTGAGTTTGACCACTTAGGCGGGATCGCTCAGCCACGGGGAACTCGATAACTCTTAGGTGGCGGCGATAGGATCGAACTACCATCTCAAGATCGGTAGAAAGACCAGTGTGAAGCGGTTCGATGTCACGAAATTGGTCGCGTTGAATTGCCGTAACTCAGCACTTACATCGGCTTGCGCAGTAGTACGACCGATTGCCCAGCGACGGTCCGAAGTCGAAGCGCTCTAGAGAAGACGAAGGTGAATAGCCCACTCTGTGATAGCTGACCGTTCGATAAACATATTCAGGTGCGGTTTGTGGATCTTATAATCGGGATGCAGCATGGTCTCGAAGACGGACCAGTGCTTACCAAACTCAAAGAATGAAAAGATCACTGCTCCTCCAGGTTTCAGCGCCCGCTTGGCATCGCACAAATACGTGTAGCTCTCCTCATGGAAGAGGTGAGTAAAAACACTGAAGCAGACAAATCTGACGGATTGATCTACCGCCGGAATACTAAGTTCTTGATGGTGAAAAAATCGGAAATTGTTGGGTGCCTGCTTTGCTGCATAATCGAGAAAGTCCCCGGGAACGACATCCGTTCCGAGATATGCCAGTCTTCGGAATCGTAATCCGAGTTGCTTGGCAAAGGCTCGCTTGACATCCGATGTCAATGATTGAATGTTTATCGGTTAGACCTGCAGCAGTCAGAATATCTGCTTCTATGGTGCCAATTCTATCGTAAATCGCCGCAGACTGCGAGCGACATCGCCTCATCGAGGGGATGCGCAGCGACGAGATTGCGTACAAGGTTCTGATAATCCCGAACGAAGTGCGCTTGTTCCATTGGATGGATCCTTTCAATGTCCCAATGCTAGCACTCTCTCCAATTTTCAATCGGGAAATTGAGGGCGAGGATCTGGCATCTTTAGCTATCTCACCGCTACTCTCCGTAACCAAGTATGGACATAGGTGCTATGGAGTTCCAACGAGACTAAGCACCTCGCGAATGGTTACATTATCTCTTGGATTTGGGAGTCCCAATGAGTCTGTACATTTAGAGAGACGGAAGTGGATTGTCGCCTGACGTTCTATTGCGGACTTGACGGTCTCGATGAATGTATTCCAGCGAATTGGCCAAATTACCAAAAGTCGGCACGGTATTACTGCAGTCGGTCTTGTAGAAATAATCTCCAATTTCGGTTCTCACTAGGGAGAAGTCGGATTGGAGAACGGCGCATATTCGAAGTAGGAGATCGTAATAATCTTCCATGGCAAGTGACGTATCGAACGAGAGAATATCCTTGGGAACTCGCATACGATCGATAACATAACTGTGTACGGGGCAGAAATTATTTCGAAACAAGTGAGCCGGTTTGACCCACTGTATGATGGTATAATTTTTCGTGCAGCATAAAAGAAACGATGATAGACGTTCGATTCTTACAACGCGAACTGTCGCAAAAGCGATAGCGGCCCCACTTTCTTCTAGCCGTACCAGGACTTCATACGCTTCGGGATAGAGAACGTCGTCGTAATCGAGAAATGCACTGTAGCGGCCCTGTGCAGCGCACAGGCCCAGGTTAAGCAAGGCGGAACGAGCATCAGCAGGCTCTGCATCCTCCCAGTTCACGATCGACAGTTGGGCGAATTTTCGAATTCCAATATTGGTGCCAGTGTGGCACGCACTTTAGCAATTTCTTGAGCACTGAACCGCTGCAACGCCAAGATAATACGAAGTGATTTAAAGTTTTGCCGACAAGTGAAAACACAACGTTCCAACTCTGACAATCGCCGAATATCATGAAATCGGACAATCGTGTCCAACTGCTTGTCGTTGACGTTGACTTCACCAGCGTGTTTCGGCAAAGTTAAATTCATGGGAGAAGTCAGCAACTTCCCGCCAATCGTCCGGCACCAGATCAGGCTGCACGACCGGTAATATGTGTCCCATCGCTTGTAGTTTTTGACTTATAAAATCTTCGAAATCACGACTGCCCCACTTTCGTGCGAGAATAATACCGGAGTTGTAAATCATGCGCAGCGTATTGGGCTTCGGGGAGCGGTTGGTGACAGCGTGAAGAAAAATAGCTCGAGGGCAGGTGCGTATCACAAATCCACGTGCACGGGCACGCCAGGACAGGTCCACATCTTCGCAATACATGAAAAAGTGTTCATCGAATCCCCCGATCTCTTCGAAAAGTTGCCGTGGAATAGCAAGGCATGACCCGAAGCCCATGGGGTCTCGAAGGTGAGGGGGTCGTATATTTTAGGATGTTCCATCGGAAATTGAATTGCCTCAACTAGAGCACGACCGCTGTTGGCTTGCATCATCTCGACAAGTGCTGCGATAGCGTTGGGATGGACGCTCCGTCCGGATTTACCGCAATGTAGATATCAGCCCCTTCTGGAAAAGCTTTCCGCATAATCCGATTGTGTCCAGCACCAAAGCCTCTACTGCCGATTTTGGTGACCGAACGACGGCGTCATCTGCGTCGACTATGGACTCGGTGGATCGACCATTGTCGATTATCAGCACACGACCGTTGGTCGCAAAACCCGCGTGTTCAAGCGCATTGCGTGCGCTCATTACGATGCGCCTCATTTGAGTTTCAGTATTGTTGTATGAGACGATACCCACCACAACGCGGATAGAATGCCAAGCTGCTGGCCGTATCCAAGAGCGCTATCCTGCAGACGCAAAACGAGATTCGGCGCGGCGCTGGTGATTGGCAAAGGAGCGATTGTGCGTGGCATTAATCGACTTGGAGCGGTTAACGTCAAAGCGTGAGTGGAAAGGAAAAAGTCGATCGCCTCTGGGCAATCAATATGTACGATGGCCGGCGTTTGTTCAAAAAGCGTGGGTTGAGAAATCTTAATCCACTTGAAGGCGGCACGCTCGCATACAAAGTAATAAATTCGTTCGATCGCATGTGCTAAGGTTCCGTCGATCTCACAGGGCTCCTCGGAGAAATCCTCAAACGTCAACCCGACATCGAGTAGCGGTCTCAGAGCTGACGAACGTGCCCAAAACATTGAACCGGATGGAAAATCGAGAATCGCATCCTCTGAAAGGGCGATGCCCATTTGATTTGCTAGAGCACTGGCGATTTTGAAGTTTCCACCCCAATTTACCCAGTGTCGCATCGGTTCAAAATGCTGAGATGCAATGATACCAAGATCCGGTCGATGCTTGAACAACTCAAAAACGCTGTTCACGATTTCTGAAGATCCGAGCAGGTTTTCAAGAATGAACCCACGCCAAACTGCGAGGGTTGATGTGTGATTTGATGTTTTTGAGTGGAGATGTAAAATAAATTCGTATTGTTGGTAGACATCGGAGAATCCGAGAAGCTTCGGCGCAATATCGCGTCCCCGATTTTTTGTCACTCTTACTTCGACTTTGCCTCGTTTCCAGCCGGTGAAGAACGTTCTATGATTATTTTTTTCGCAGAGGTATTAGTTGAAATAAACACATCAAAGGGAAATGAAATATTTTTAAAGTAGCGTTGGAACTCGGGAGTTAGTTCCTCGTGGAATATATGGCATACGATTGCCAAACTTGGGGTTTGCGTAAGTGCGGTTGGAGTGAAATCGAGCGGAACTGCGATGCTGAAATCGTCTCAATCGACCGAGCAACTTCTTTTATGGGAGTTACCTGCCGCCTCTCAGAAAGAACGCCACCTTTCCGCCCCTCTAATCGACCATGTAGGGCGTAATGAAGCAGCGGATTTATATTTGCAGCCGCAACATCAGGATTGGAAAAAAGATAATCCCGCGCGTCGAATAACGGACTTGGATTTAAACCTTGCGCCGCCCCATACCGAAGATAATGAAGTACCGGATCTCTACGAGACGGTCGCAAGCCCAAATACTGTTTGAGATACCAATCAACGTCGAAAAGACCTGACTCATTCAGGATACGACAATCATCCTGCTCTTGCGTTGTCGGACCCTTCAAAGGATCAAGTGAGAGACTTCGCAAGATTTGCCAGCCGAGCACGAGAGCGTGCCCCGGAGACGTGTCGGTCGCGTACCAGAACAATTGCAGGACAACCTTACCTATAAATCGAAAAGGCGCAGTCACACGCCATGAAACGGACCTGCAGATTGATCTAAGCTCCGCTTGATGATCCGCTAGCTTTCTTTGAAGAATATCTTCTGTTTTTAAATGAGAGGTAACCTCGTGATCTCTATTGGCAAGTTCTTGTCGAAGAATTGATTCCGTTTGCGCACGGGACGCGATATTGCGTTCCTTTTGAGCAATTTCCTGACGCAGTGTGGTCTCCATTTTCGAACGAAAGGCGACCTCGTTCTCCATTTCAGCAATTGTTCGGCGTAAAACGTTTTCGCTATCCTGGTGAGAACTCAATTTCTTGACGAAGAACAGTTTCCGTTTGTGTGTGAGATGCTATATTGCGTTCATTTTCAGCGATTTCCTGGCGCAGTGCGGTTTCAATTTTAGAACGACAGGCGATCTCGTTATCCTTTTCAACGATTTGTCGGCGTAAAGCGTTTTCGCTATCCTCGTGAGAGGCGGTTTTTTGATGAAGAATACTGTCCTTCTCAGCTATTATCCAACGCAGATCATTTTCCATTTTATGACGAGAGGTAATTTCGTTTTCTTTTTCGCAAATTTGTCTGCGCAGAGCGTCTTCGCTATCATGGTAAGCGGCAATTTCTTGACGAAGAACTTTTTCGGTTTGTCCATGAGAAGCTATCGTACCTTCTTTTTCAGAAACTTCGTGACGTAGTGCGTTTTCGCGGTCACGGTGAGACGCAATTTCTTGTAAGTATTTTTCACCTTCATATTGAAGTGCACTTATTCGACCGGCACTTTCCTCAAGCTCCAATCGCCCTATCAGGCTAGAACCGAGCCGGTCAAAGTAGGTTCGAACGAAGGCAGCGGTATCTTTATGATCAACACTCTCGCCGAGATTAAATAGCCACTTAATTTCGGAACCGAATTCTGTTCCTACGCCAAGCACCCCCAGCCCATGACTGTGATCAAAGCCGAAGTGGGGATACTGGTTGACCAGCTCGCTCCAGAATTTCCAAACTCCGAATCGTTTTTCTCTGACATTGATGTCATGAAAAAGAACGATACCTCGCGGGCTCATTTTAGGCAGCCAGCTTTCGAAGTCGTGCTTCACCGCCTCATAAGTGTGAAGACCATCTATGTGTAGCAGATCAATGCTACGATCACTAAAATGCTCAAGTGCTTGATCGAATGTTGACCGGATAAGTCGCGAAAAGCTTGTAAAATGGGCATCGTGATATCGTGAAAAGTCTCTGAAGACTTCTTCATCATAGAAACCGGCTTGTTCATCGCCTTTCCATGTATCTATGGCAAAGCACTTGCCACCATTTTTCAATTGCTGGATTGCCTGGGCGAAAGCAGAATAAGAATTTCCAGAATGAGTTCCGAGTTCTACAAAATTCTGGGACGAAGGACCTCGACAATCCAAAAAGCAAAAGGAATATGTCCAACCCAAGACGAAGGAGAGATCAACCGATTCGGATTTTCAAATACAATCGGCTTAAAAATAAAACTGGCCATATTACGTTCTAGTAGTGACAACGACGCTATATTTGAGCTTGGAAGTTCTGACACAGCTGCGCGTCCCGTCCCGCTTATAACTGAAGTCTGCGTTTTAGGTTTCATAAGTGGTGCTGTTTAGCTTTTTCAGTGTTTTGGCTTCGGTAAAGTTAAACGATAAAAATCTGGAGCAAAACTATATTCCATGCCGTGCTTAGTAAGTTGTCGAGCCCAACTTTGTTTGCGATTGTCTCTTTTTCTTATGGTATAATACTTCTATTACTTGTATTTTCAACGCGGACGGTATCCATGGCGATCAACTAGTTATTACTGCGCGCGCGTGGAACTAGGTTGGCCATGTCTGTTCGACGTAAAATTGGAGAAGCCAGCTCAGGCTCAGCTACGGCAGCTAGAGAGGCGGATGTAGTTGTCATCGGGGCCGGGTTTTTTGGTTGTGAAATCGCCCTTTCCCTGCGTGAGTTAGGCTTTAATCGCGTTGTTCTGCTTGAACGCGAACAGAGTATCCTCCGCCGTGCGAGTTACGTGAACCAGGCTCGTGTTCACAATGGTTATCACTATCCGCGATCTCTTTCGACCGCGCTACGGTCGCACAGTAACTTTGAACGATTGGCTGACTATTCATATGCAATCCATTGGAATATGGAGATGGTCTATGCGATTGCGCATGGCTCCAAGGTTAATCCGACGCAGTTCGAAAGGTTCTGCACCACGATCGGAGCACCCTGCGCGCCTGCGCCGGTTCGTGTTGAACGCCTTTTCGACACGGATCTTATTGACGCGATGTTTCTCGTGCGCGAATTTTCCTTCGACGCGAACAAAATCGCAGAAAGGATGATCGAGCGGCTTGCTGCGAGTCGGGTCGATCTCAAGCTCGGCAGTCCCGCTCATCTTGCCTCGATCGCCAACGATTCGATCATAATTGAAACTGATCAGGGTCGGCTCCGCTCGCACTTTCTCATCAATACGGCCTATGCTGATCTGGACGCAGTTGGCATTCGGTTCTTGTCCACTTTAAAACGCGAGGCTGCTGAGCTTGTCCTTATCCGGCCGCCAAAGGAGATTGTTGACCTCGGAATTACGGTCGTGGATGGTCCGTTCTTTTCAACAATGCCGTTCCCACCGGCTAAGCTCCATTCTGTCTCTCACGTTCGCTATACACCGCATGAAGCATGGACCACAGGCATGCCGTCGGCACCGCGACGCTCCAACTCCAAGAGCATGCTTCGCGACGCCGCCCGTTACTTGCCTTGTCTGGGCTCGGCCGAGGTCATTTCGTCCCTCTTCGAGGTCAAAACGGTTCTCCAGGGCAGCGAAAAGGACGACGGACGCCCGATTCTCTTCGAAGTCTGCCCGGATTTTCCTCGAATTATTTCGATCATGGGTGCTAAAATTGACAATATATATGATGCACTCGATGCAATCCGATTACATCGATGGGATGGCTGAAGTTGACTGAAAGGCTAACCTCCATCTCCGCCGTCATTCTGGCTGATGCTGGAAAACTCGACGCGAATCAGTTGCATTATTTTATTGCGGCGTTCTCAGACTATTGCGTCGACGCCGAGACCGTGATTGTCGCGAACGGGGTCGATGATCAAGGCTTTCTTACGTTGAAGCGATTGGTCGCCGACGTCCCAGATTGCTCCTGTTATGTCATCGCCGACACGATCGATTCAAACTCCGCCCGCATTTTTGGCATGGAGGCGGCCGTTGGGGATTACGTGCTTCTCGCAAACGCTGAGGCGCTTACTGCATTAGTTCCAACGCTACCCGCGGCGATACAATCCCTGCGGGACGGCTTTGATCTTGTTATCGCATTACCGAAAGGGACCAAGCGCCACAGAATTTCTATCGGCATATTTGAACAACTCATCTACGGTCTGTTATCGATCTTAGCTGGATTTCCGATCAACAGAACTCCTTCCGATCTCCTCATCCTCAGTCGCGAGGCTGTGCTTCATATTCTTTCTAAACCAAATGCCGAGTTGCTGCTGAAGGCTGGGACTGCCGGCCGCGGCTTCCCGGTCCACAAGATCGATGACGCATATCAGCGGCCCACTCCTACTTCGGACAGGCGCACATTCGCTCAGCGTGCAGCCAAGGCCATTAGTCTTCTCGTCAGTGTAGGTGCGGTCCCTGTTCGCATCGTGAGCATCATCAGCCTTTTATCGGGTGTCCTTTCAATAGTTTATGCGGCTTATGTGGTCGTCATTTATTTGTTCAAGTCAGACGTGGCGACGGGATGGACGACTCTCTCGTTGCAGATCTCGGGTATGATGTTTCTCCTTTCCTTGATGCTCGCGCTTCTTTCAGAGTACATCATCCAAATCTATGCGGCCACTGCAGTGCGTCGGCGGCGGCAGATGGCGCGGGAGCTGCGCAGTGAAAAGACTGCGCGGGTTGATCGTCCAATATCGTCTACGGTTCCGGCAGCTATCATTCGGCGCCCTGATTGCCTGAAAGTGTCAAGGGACCGTCGTAACTGTTAGCTGATTACTGTGTTCCGGAAGGTAAGCAATCGATGGAAAGCGGCTTGATCGGTTTTAGTGGTTTCGTCGGCTCCAACCTATGCCGTCAGACTACGTTCGATCGAAGCTACAATTCCAAAAACATTCACGAGATATATGGAAAAACATTCGGCCTTTTAGTGTGTGCAGGGGTATCGGCGGAGAAGTGGATCGCCAATCGCGCACGTGAAGAGGACCGGCGACGTATCCAGGAACTGACTACCGTGCTCGCGAAGGTTAAGGCTCATGAATTTCTGTTGATCTCGACTATCGACGTTTATCCGAATCCGGAGGTTGGTGGGGACGAAGCCACCATTATTGACGGCAAAGCGGGCCAACCCTATTCGCGTAACCGTTACGAGCTCGAACAATGGGCGAGACAGATTTTCCCAATTTGTCGAATAGTCCGGCTACCGGCGCTGTTCGGACCCGGCCTTAAGAAGAACGCGCTGTTTGATCTCCTGCATGATAACCAAGTCGCCGCAATCAACCCAGCTGGGCTTTTCCAATGGTATCCTGTTCGACGATTATGGTCGGACATTGAGATTACGAGACGAGCCAACCTTCGTCTGGTCAATTTATTTACTGAGCCGCTGCCGATGGGCCGCATTATCGAAACTTTTTTTTCGAAAGCTGCAGTGGGACCACTGCGCCGGCCGGCACCTGTTTACCGCGTCGCCACCGCCTACGCTGAGTTATTCGGAGGTGCTGACGGTTTCATATTGTCGGCCGATGCTTGCCTAGCGGAGATCGCTGCCTTTATCTCGGCGGAGAGAGTCACCCATTGATGGAGAAGGTGGCGATTAGCAACATCGCGTGGCCACAGAAACAAAACCACGAAGCGCTCGCCTTGTGTGCGCGCCTCGGCTTCACCGGCCTCGAGATTGCTCCTGGCAGGGCCTTCGCCGACTGGCCACGGACCGCTCCCGATATCCATGCATTGAAGGCTGTTCTCGCTGAGCACGGCCTCGTTGTCGTTGCTTTGCAAGCAATCCTGTTCGGAATGGAGGGTGTCGAACTTTTCGTCTCGGATGAGACACGCGCGAGGCTAAGGGGTCATCTAAGCAAAGTGGCGCGCCTTGCTAGCGCTCTTGGGGCGCAAGTTTGCGTATTCGGAGCGCCGCGTAACCGTGATCCGGGCGCTCTCTCCTTCGAGGCCGCCCGCGAGATCGCAGTCAATTTCTTCTCTTCAGTTGCGCCGATCTTCGAGGCGGAAGGCACTTGCCTCACCTTCGAGGCGAACGACGCCTCCTACGGCTGCCGCTTTATTACGCGGACGGCTGAGGCAATCGATCTTGTTCGACGTGTTGCTCGCCCAGGCATTCGTGTGCAAATCGACACTGGAACTATCTTTCTCGGCAATGAAGACACAGCAGTCGTCGGGAATGCAGTTAAATTTGTCGGACACGTTCACGCTAGCGAGCCAAAGCTGCGGCCGCTCGGAAGCGCTAACTCTGATCATGAGGCTGTGTCAGTGGCGCTTGTTGCGGCAAATTATCACGGGTGGATATCAGTTGAAATGAAGGAAACTGACGAATGGCGCCAGAATATTGATCGGGCTGCGCAGTTGATGAAGACTGTATATCGGCCGCTCTCGGATCATGCGCGATGATCGCGCGCGAGATCCCAGCTCATGAAAGTCATATTCTACTTCCGCGCAGGTCCCGTTATGTCCTCGTCATTCCAGTAATTAACGAGGGCGAGCAATTCGCTTGAGCTTGAGCAGGTCGCTGCCCTTCACCTCGAGCTCGATGTCATAATCGCCGACGACGGATCGACTGACGGCTCACTTGCGCTCGAATTTCTGCAGCAGGTCGGAGTGAGGGCGCTTCTTGTTAAGACGGGACCAGGTAAGCTTAGCGCGCAGTTGCGGATGGCTTATTCTTGGGCGTTGGAAGAACGATATGAAGGCATTGTCACGATCGACGGCAATGGCAAGGATGGTGTCGATGCCATACCCCGTTTTTTGGCTGCCCTGGATCAAGGTTATGATTACGTCCAGGGCTCCCGATATCTGCCCGGTGGTCGCGGCGTCAACACACCCTTTATCAGGCGCCTCGCCGGGCGCCTGATTCACGCACCACTCCTCAGCCTCGCCGCCCGCCATTGGTATACCGACACGACGAACGGGTTCCGCGCCTATTCCGCGCGTTATCTCCTCGATACTCGGGTCCAACCATTCCGCGCAGTGTTTGATCGTTATAATCTTTTATTCTATTTGACTGTTCGGGCGTCACAACTTGGATTCCGTACAACCGAAATCCCTGTAGAACGATGTTATCCACGGTCGGACCGAGTTCCTACAAAGATAAGCGGTATCCGTGGCCACCTGGACATGTTCGAAGAGCTTTTGTTGGTTTCGATTGGTCACTATCACCCCGAGTAATCGAATAATATCAATCGCCGTTGCCGAAAAATAACATTAGGCTCCTAATTTACTCAGCCACGATGCCAGCAACCTTTTTGTATTGCACACACTCTTCACTGGAATGACTGTCTTAGAGATAAGGAATCAAATTCGAGTTCACATACGGTGCCATGGCAATTTTTAGGTGACTGTAGGGTTAATCTCACTTACAAACCGAATGAATGACTCAGCCCAAAATCGCGGAACAATGCTCAGCAGAAAAGATTTTGCGTTTTTATTCCTCCTTGGCCTTTACATCACCTATGCGATTGCTACGGACATTTCAGCGATAATCGATCACTATTCTATTGTTCCCTTTGGCGATTACGAACAGGTCGTTTGGCGCTTTGATCGCCTAAAGCTTGGCGAATTATCGACCACTGAATTCATTTTCAAAAGGCAAGCCGATCATCCGCACGCACTTGTTTTTGCTCTAAGCCTTGTAGATCTTTGGGTGTTTGATGGATCGCTCATTCCTCATCTGGTTGCCACGGTGGTTTTCAACATCATCGTAAGTGTGATCTTTCTCTACATAATTTGGAAAACCGAATTAACGAACATCTCAAAAGCGGTTGTTAGTCTCTTAGCCATCAATCAGGTGTTCTCGCTTGTCGGTAGCGAGACGTGGTTGCTTCCATTCCAAGTTACTCTCACGGGCAGTCGTGCTTTTGCGGTTGCGGGCTTGCTGCTCTTGGCGCTTTCACTGGCAAGGTCGAATTCGTCGAGTACATTAGCTGTTGCCGGCACCGTGCTTATGTCGATAGCAGTCATTAGTCACGGATCGGGACAATTCTTGATACTCGTCACACTAGCAATGGTGCTGATTTCTCGACGATGGATTGCCCTGACCGTTCCTATTTTTCTCGGCGCTCTGTATGCTATTTACACTCGCGCTTATCCGAGCGTTGGAACATTGGAGAACGGAAGCTTTCCCAACGATATTCTCGGCAACCTTTGGATTATCATCGAATATACTGCCTTCCTGCTCGGTCACGCCTTTGCTTGGGGTTTGCTGGGCGAACAAGGTGACAAGTTTGCAGGCGCAATCGGAATTGCAACAGCACTCGCGACCACTATCGTATATTGCTGGCGCTCATCGAAGCAATCGCCGTTTGAGCTTTTCCTCTTGTCGACAATGGCTTTCGGAGGATTGTCGGCATTATCAAGCGTCATCGTCAATGTCCATTATGCGGAGCTTCGTGGCGTCACCTCATATACGCCCGCTTATTTCGTCGCCGAGCGTTACTATATTTCTACCGCAATGTTTTGGATTGGATTGATACCGCTTGCGCTTCTAATGTTCCGGCAGAGCATTGAGCCATTGGCCATCGCCCCTATAATTGTCTTGTCGATCTATGGATCTCATTTACTCGGGATTCGAACCATGGAGGGTCAGGCCATTCGAAAGACAGTACAGGAGCGCGTCGAGGCGGCGATAAATGCCAATCAATTTGATTCCCTATCGGACGAACAGATTTCAGCGGCGTTCGGTTTGCCAACACGGCAATGGGTGAAAAACATTATTGACATAGAGCGCAAATATAAAATCGGACTTTTTGCCGATTGACGAGGTGGGTATATGAAAATACACCGCACGCGTGCAATGCCTGATTAAGCGACACTATATCGTGAAAAATGAATAGCGTACCGCGTCTTCTAGGTTCCCCCCGTCGATGTTTCTGACCGTTTGTCTTCGTCCACCGGCCGCGACTTCCTGGCGTCACGCTTAAGTCTATCTGAAGCCTAAAGTGAGCTTTATCGGCCGGGCTGCGATATGATCGTCGCGTTAAGGGCGAGGATGCGATTATACTGTATGCCACCCGGCTCCCAATGCACCAGTGTTGCCGCTGCCGGCCAGAATTGTCGTGCCGTTCATTTCCCATATCGCGAGCTGCTGGCCATTTTTCAGCAAGATGTCACTCTTGCCATCGCTGTTGTAGTCGCCGGTTCCTGAAACTGCCCAGCCTGCTCCCAATGCACCAATGTTGCCGCTGCCGGCCAGGACCGTCGTGCCGTTCATTTCCCATATCGCGAGCTGCTGACCATTTTTCAGCAAATGTCACTCTTGCCATCGCCATTGAAGTCGCCGGTTCCTGCGACAGCCCAGCCTGCTCCCAATGCCCAATGTTGCCGCTGCCGGCCAGAATCGTCGTGCCGTTCATCTCCCATATCGCGAGCTGCTGGCCGTTCTGCAAGAAGGACGTCACTCTTGCCATCGCCATTGAAGTCGCCGGTTCCTGCAACTGCCCAGCCTGCTCCCAATGTACCAATGTTGCCGCTGCCGGCCAGAACCGTCGTGCCGTTCATCTCCCATATCGCAAGTTGCGGCCGTTCTGAAGAAGAATGTCACTCTTGCCATCGCCGTTGAAGTCGCCGGTTCCTGCGACTGCCCAACCCGCTCCTAATGTACCCATGTTGCCGCTGCCGGCCTGAATTGTCGTGCCGTTCATCTCCCATTCGCGAGCTGCTGGCCGTTTTGCAGCAGGATATCGGACATATCAGTCGCCATTGAAATCGCCGGTTCCCGCTACCGACCAGCCGCTCCCGATGCACCAATGTTGCCGCTGCCGGCTTGAATCGTCGTGCCATTCATCTCCCATATCGCGAGCTGCTGCCCATTCTGCAATGGCACTCCCGAGATCGCGTCGCCATTAAAGTCGTTCGCTGTTGCGGGCGCTCTATTCCAGCCAATGATATCGACCACCTTTAGATCTACTGGCGTGACTACGCTAGTCATGCCTGTGTAGCTACTGCCATAAAGTTGCCTTGAATACTGGGGAGCCAATCGCCAGTATCTCCGCCATTAATAGGATTATTGAACTGTGTAAGCAGGTGGGTCCCATCGATTGAGAAATAACCCGATCCCGGTGTCAGATCACGAATGCCCGGTGAAGTGTAACGAAAGAGATCGAGTAAAGAATATTTGCCACCGCTGCCGAGATCCCCGAACCGACCAAACATGCCTCCGAGATCTCATGCTCAAGTGCGCCAATGGCATCATTTTTCCCTGCCACCGCCCGATTGTTGGGGTCGAAAGTCCATGAAAGATTGCTATTTAATGTGACAGTGATGTCTGGGTTGCCCGTACTCGTTCCAAGCCCCAAAGCGCGCTCTTGTGGCAACGACAATTCATATTCCGCAATGCTATTGCTATGGCCGGTTGGATTGTTAACGGGCAGGGAGGCGTAGGCGATTAGATCGTCGGGTGATTTTTGGTTTGCAATTAAGGCATTTCGTATTTGCGTATAGGAGAATGAATTAACAAAAAAATTGTTTTGAGCAGCGGTACCAGCCGCGAGTGCTGACCAGGCGAATGTGATATTTACAGTGACTGAATTTGTAAACGCATGCTGGTAAAACGCGAGCGCAGAGTTGACCGCGGTCATGAAACCTGCGGGCGCATTGTTGACGCTCGGATCAAGGGTGACGTTAAAATTTATTGGCATGACCTGTCTCTACGATAGGAGCTGAACAATAAGGCCAGAATATTTAAACTTACGGAAAGAAAAGTGCGCAAATTTAGAAATGAAATAGCTTGGCGGTGCATATGATCCACCGTTTCTACAAGGGAAGCGCACTCAATAAATATAATTTAACCAAACGCTAGTACAGAAATTATGTTCCACCGCCTGCAAATATCTCGGCAGGAACCTGCCGTCCCCAGGGATCTTGTTTCTGCGCCGTTTGTCGTCGTCCACTGGCCGCGACTTCCTGGCGTCACGCTTAATCTATCTGAAGCCTAAAGTGAGCTCGATCGGCCGGGCTGCGATATGATCGTCGAGTTAGAGGACGAGATGCGATTATATGGTATGCCACCCTGTTCCCAATGTACCGCTGTTGCCGCTGCTCGGCCAGAATTGTCGTGCCGTTCATTTCCCATATCGCGAGCTGCTGCCCATTTTTAAGCAAGATGTCACTCTTGCCATCGCTGTTGTAGTCGCCGGTTCCTGCAACTGCCCAGCCTGCTCCCAATGACACGAGTGTTGCCGCTGCCAGCCAGGACCGTCGTGCCGTTCATTTCCCATATCGCGAGCCGCTGGGCCGTTCCGCAGAATACGTCACTGTTGCCATCGCCGTTGAAGTCGCCGGTTCCTGCGACAGCCCAGCCTGCTCCCAATGCCCAAGTGTTGCCGCTGCAGGCCAGAATTGTCGTGCCGTTCATTTCCCATATCGCGAGCTGCTGGCCATTTTTCCAGCAAGACGTCACTCTTGCCATCGCCGTTGAAGTCGCCGGTTCCCGCAACCGACCAGCCTGGCTCATACTGCACGAGCGTTGCCGCTGCCGGCCAAGACCGTCGTGCCGTTCATTTCCCATATCGCGAGCTGTGCGGCCGTTCTGCAAGAAGGATGTCACTGTTGCCATCGCCGTTGAAGTCGCCGGTTCCTGCGATCGACCAGTCTGCTCGCCAATGCACAAGTGTTGCCGCTGCCGGCCAGAATTGTCGTGCCGTTCATTTCCCATATCGCGCAGCTGCTGGCCATTTTTCAGCAAGACGTCGCTCTTGCCATCGCCGTTGAAGTCGCCGGTCCCGCAATCGCCCAGCCTGTTCCCAATGCACCAGCGTTGCCGCTGCCGGCCAGGACCGTCGTGCCGTTCATTTCCCATATCGCGAGCTGCTGCCCATTCTGCAAAGGCACGTCGGACATGCGTCGCCATTGAAGTCGCCAATGACCGGACCAACAATAGGATCTAGAACTTCCGAAGCTAGCGCTGAAATTGCCGGCAGCGTCTGTCGCGGTTGCGGTGAAGGCATGGGCACCGTCCGCCAGTGCACCGGTCGTGTAGCTCCAAGCTCCGCTACCGTTCGTCGTTGCTGTGCCGAGCTGGGTTGTTCCATTGAACACGGTTACTTTGCTGTTTGCTTCCGCCGTGCCAGTCAATATCACCTGATGAGTGCTGTTGACTGTATCTCCAACGATGACAGGTGCAGCCGGCGCCACCGTATCTACCGTGACGCTCAAGGCAGAAGAAGCGAGGCTGGTGGTACCAAACGCATCTACGTCCATTGCCGTGAATTTGTGTATAGCGTCCGCCAGCGTGCCGGTGGTGTAGCTCCAGGCTCCGCTGCTATTTGCAGTCATGTGCCGATCTGCGTTGCACCGTCGTAGACCTTCACCGTGCTGTTGGCAGCGCCTGTGCCGGTCAGCGTCTGGATCTTCGCATTGGTGATACCGTCGCCAACAACATTCGTATCGGCCGAGAATGACCCAATGGTCGGCATCGTATGAGCAAAAATTGCCTCCAATGGTCCCTGGAATTTATTGTTATTGTAGAGGGTAAAAATGTCGTTGTTCGGCCACCAGGAAGACTGCGTGCCTGAATAATCGCGGACATAGTCCCAATAGGTGCCCGATATTCCATTGGCTTGCATTGCATTAAGCAGATTGTTGAGGGCGGGAATCCACACCGGGTCGCTGTTGGGAACTCCGAGTTCACCAATGAAACCCTTCGCATTATTAGCTTTCAGCCAATCCATAAATAGCTGAAGTTTTTCGACACCGATATTGGCATCGCCACCGGTTATCTGCTGATAGGTGGAATTGTAGTAGTTGACTGCACCGTTATCCAAATACAGATCAGCCTCGTAGAGGAGTTTATTGGCAGGGTCCGTGATGTGAGACTTCCGTTGTCATACTGCCAGTACTGCGCAGACGCCCATTGCGTTCCTTCCACCAGGATATTCGTGTTCATATCAACCGAACGTATGGCGTTTACCGCAGCCTGTGCGGCAGTCGGCCATATATTTGCAGCCCCCATGTCATGGGGTTCATTCATGATGTCGTAATATGCAAGCCCCGGTGTTCCGGCGAGGGCGGATGCAACCTTGTGCCAGAGATCAGCAAAGGCGGAAATGGGAACCGCTGCCGATCCGATCACACCCGAACCATATGGGTCGGGACCTACAATTCCGTAATTGGCTGCAGCATCCTTTGCCCAATTCGCGTTGTACCGACCATAATTATGCAAATCGACAATGACCTGCATACCGTCCTGCGCCGCCAGGTTCAGGAAGGTTTTGAGCCCCGCGAGGTAAGTCGAATTGAGTGGACCGTTGAGTGTCGGCTGCATTCTCTCCCAGCTGATCGGCAAGCGGATAAGAGTAATGCCCTTGCTCTGCAAAAAAGTCAGGTCCGTTGTAGTCGGAAAAGTTTCCCAACTGTATTCTGCTCCGCTTATATTGATACCGATCGTCGATGCCATTTCTGTATCCTTCGTATCGGAGTCACTGAATGATTCTGACGTGTCATGCGTACGCGTTCTTCAAGAAAAGAAGCGTTAATAAAACAATGCAATTTGATTTAACCGGGGGGTTTTTTTTGGGACTAAGCTACGGGTTTTTTTGGACCATGCCGCGATCTTTTTGGACAAAGCTGATAGAGAATAAGGCCTGCACAAAAGAAGCGGCGGATGCCGAAAAGGTCCAGTTCAAAATAAAATCGACGTTTTGCTCACTCAGGAAGCTAGGAAACTGAGATTTCGAAGCAACATGCGCGACGAATATCTGAATTAGAAAATATTCTGTGGCCTCAAAGAGGCACAGGTCGTAATCGAGGTCGAACGAATGCAGCAAAACACTGGCCGGCCCTTCGCGCTCGCCTACAAATCGCCGGTACCAGTCACCATCATGCCTGAAATCAATTCGATCGAATCGCCGTGACCCAACTTGCAAGTCATCGGGAATGCAGTGTCGGCTCCAGGCATAAGTGCGTAGTTACGTTGCTCCGATATGTATGTGTTAGCGAACAACCCCGAGATTATGCTGGAGCCAGGTTTTTTTTGATTTAATCCCCAACTATCCCTCTAACCCGCAGTTTACCGCAAAACAGTCATTATTAGTTCCGCTTTTTGCCTAATTGTTTGTGCGTCCTGTCTCACGCCAATTTCGGTGCGACAGTCGAGGCGGAATTATTGAAAACAAATAAGCGTCTTAAGAAGCGGACGCCGCCAAGTTGGCGGCGATTGGCCACGTCTGCGGGATGGGCTTGCAGAATGTGACAGCGTTACGGGGGCTTCAGACTTCAGTCATATCAATATTATAGAACTCGAATCGGTGCGAAGGATCAACTACTTACCGAATCCTTAACGTCGTGAGAAATGTACGCTTCAGGCTATTTGGAGCAAAACAAATGTCTCGGCCGGGGAAAGATCTTGGGGTCCGATGAATTGTGTTGAAGGAGTTAAACAGCCGGGCGGGGGACCGAACCGGGTCGTTCGGGTCGACCCGGGCTTAGCTGCCCTGACTCTCGTTGCATCGCATTTTCGGATCGCCACAGATCCTTATCAGCTCGCCCACGAGCTCGGGCTCGGCGCGCGGGTAGCGACGCCGGGAGAATTAGTCCGTGCTGCGCTTCAGATTGGTTTGAAGTCAAAGCTCGCCCACAATCAGAATGTGGCACGACTAGCAACTGTGCCTACGCCTGCGATCTTTCCACTCAAGGATGGCACCTTCGCAATCCTTGTGGCTCGCCATCCAGACGGGCGTCTCCGGCTGGTCGAACCGGTCAGCCAGATCGTCCGAGAAATTACCACTGCGGCTTTCGAACAGATCTGGGCCGGCGAAATTGTGCTGCTAACACGCCGCGCCGGAGGTCCGGGCATTGATCCGAAGACTTTCGGATTTCAGTGGTTTGTGCCCTCGCTTTGGCGCTACCGCAAGTCTTTTATTCACGTTCTTGCTGCTTCGCTTTTCATCCAGATCTTCGCGCTCGCAACGCCTCTTTTCTTTCAGATCGTGATTGACAAGGTGCTGTTGCACAAAGCTTTATCGACACTGGTGGTGATTGTTATTGGACTTGTGGCGATCGGCTTGTTCGACGTCATTCTGCAGTACTTGCGATCCTATGCGCTGAGCCACACCACAAGCCGCATTGATGTCGAACTCGGCGCACGCCTATTCGATCAGCTGTTACGATTGCCGCTCAATTACTTCGAAACGCGCGCAACGGGTCAGACGGTCGCTCGAATGCATGAACTCGAGACCATCCGTTCGTTCCTCACCGGGCAGGGCTTATCGTCCGTCATCGACCTGTTTTTTGCGGTGATTCTTGTTGGCGTGCTGTTCTTCTATTCACCGATTCTAACCCTTATCGTTTTGGGCTCGATCCCATTCTACGTGATTATCGCCGTGTTGATCCGGCCCATTCTCAGGGACAAGATCAATGAACGGTTTAATCGAGGGGCGGACAGCCAACAGTTTCTGGTTGAATTGATCGTTGGTGTACAAACGCTGAAAGCCGCCGCCGTCGAGCCGATCCTCAGAGCTCAATGGGAGGAGAAACTTGCCGCTTATGTGCGCACCTCATTCGATGCCGGGAACCTCGCAACCATTGGGCAGAATGCAATCCAGTACATCGGCAAGGTGACGACAGCATTGGTGCTGTTCTTTGGAGCGCAAGCGGTGATCGGTGGTGAGCTCAGCGTTGGCGCGCTGGTCGCCTTCACTATGATTATGAATCAGGTCACCCTACCGATCTTGAGGCTGTCGCAGCTCTCGCAAGATTTCCAGCAAGTGCAGATTTCTGTCGAGCGTCTCGGCGACATTTTAAACTTTCCTCCTGAAAGCAGGACGCTCGGGACCGCTAATCTACCGCCCGCCAAAGGCGCGATTAAAATCGCAGGCGTAGTGTTCCGTTATCGGCCCGACGGCCAGGAAGTACTAAGGGGCATCGATCTCGACATTCCAGAAGGTCAGGTACTGGGAATCGTCGGACCTTCGGGCTCCGGCAAGTCGACACTCGCCAAGCTCCTGCAGCGTCTCTATCGGCCTGAGCGCGGCCAGATCCTGATCGACGGGATCGATATCAGTCAGGCCGACACCGCATGGCTGCGCAGACAAATCGGAGTGGTGCTGCAGGAAAATGTACTGTTCAACCGGACGATCCACGAGAACATTGCGCTCGCCTTTCCGAGCATGCCGCGTACACAGGTGATCCAAGTTGCCAAGCTGGCCGGCGCTGATGAATTCATCTCAATGCTTCCGCTCGGCTACGATACCAAGATTGAAGAGCGGGGAGCGAACCTTTCAGGTGGCCAACGCCAGCGAATTGCTATTGCGCGAGCGCTGGCAACGCGGCCCCGGATTTTGATTCTGGATGAAGCCACGAGTGCGCTCGACTATGAAAGCGAGCGCATCATTCAGAACAATATGAGTCAGATTGTGCAGGGCCGGACAGTTATAATCATAGCGCATCGGCTGGCAGCAGTCCGCAATTGCGGTCGGATCATCGCAATTGAAGATGGTCGGATCAAAGAGGCTGGGACGCATCGTGAACTCGTCCAGATCGCGGATGGATTTTACGCCAAGCTGTGGCGACTGCAGACCGAAAATTCTGAGGCCAAAGTAAGCGACCTAGTTTAAGTTAAAAGTGAATTGGTCGGAGGACCAACATGTTATTTGAGTTGTTAGGTTCCAAACGGGTGGCGGCGAACGCCAACAATATCAATAGCCCCCAACCGTCAAATCGGCAGCTCTTTAGGCAGCAATTCACGCAGCTTGTGAATACGCTGAGTTCCGGCGATCTCTCTGGCGCCCAACAGGCTTTTGCCGCGCTCCAAAAGCAGAGCAGTCGGTCTTCCGACAATCCATTCTCGCGCGCTTTGGAACAGATTGGCCACGCATTGAATTTGGACGATATCGCGGCCGCGCAAAAGGAATTTATATCGCTGCAATTATTGGTTCGGGCAAATCGTGGCCAGCATCATAATTACCCCAGTGGTAGTACGCCTGGTGAGTCAAATGGCGTATCGACAAGCAGCGTGAGCGAAGCGGATAATGAATCCATTTCGAAGGCTCGCTTGTCTAATTCGGCGGGTGAAGAAGTCACCTCTGCGAGCACCGAAACGAGACGCGCTGTCAGCTCCAGACGTATCAATCTAAATCAAGCCTTCCATGAGGCCTTGGCGAATTTACGCCGCCGTGGCCTGGCGCTTGCCGACTTCATGTTATCTACGGGACGTGCCTGGTGGGCCGCCTTTGATCCAATGTCGCAGACTTTACGTCGTCGCATTGGCTCTCCACCGATCCAGGCTCTGCTGCCTCCTGTGTCGAAAGCGCTCTCAGCGTCGATAGCTTCATCGGACCGTGAATTCTTGCCTGCGGCAGTAGAGATCATCGAGACCCCGCCATCTCCCATTCGTATCGCATTTCTGTGGTTCATTTGCGTTGTAAGTGTAGCGACGCTGACTTGGTCCTATTTTGGTAAATTCGATATCCACGCGGTGGCGCAAGGTAAGATCCAGCCAATGGGGCGCTCTAAGGTGGTGCAGCCGCTTGAGCCAGGAAAAGTCGTGGCGGTGTTGGTCGAGAATGGCAGCAGAATCAACGAAGGCGATGTGCTGCTCGAACTCGATCCTACGGAAACGTCGGCTGACCGCAATGCACAGGCAAAAGATTTGGGAGCAGCGACTGCCGAGGTCGCGCGCAGACGGATCGCTATTAATGCCGCTCGGTCAGGAAATTTAACGGTGCGGTCTGATACGTTTATGCCTGACATCGCTGAGGAAACACGCCGTCGCGAACAAAATGTGCTAGCTGCCGATCTTGCCCAGCTAGCATCAACTCTTGAGAGCCTTAAAGCTCAGCTCGCTGAGCGTCAGGCCACCAAGCAACGATTGATGGCAAGTCTAGCTGCCCGCGAAAAACAGATTAGTTTGGCAAAGGAACGGGTTGAAATGCGGCAAGCGCTGAATGACAAGGGCTCCGGATCACGAGCTCTTGTGATTGAAGCTCTGCAGCAATACGAAACAACAGTGACAACTCAGGTGGGTGAAAGCGGGCAACTTCATGAGACGGAAGCGTCTCTGGTCACCCTTGAGCAAAAGGCCACTGAAGCAACCAACCAATTTCTTGCGGACCAGACTCAGAAACTTGCCGACGCTGAACGCAAGGAGGATCGTTTGACGCAGGAGTTGATTAAGGCCAAATCAAAGAGCGACAGAACGCGTTTAAGGGCGCCCATCAGCGGTTTCGTTCAGCAGCTCGGCGTAACGACGGTCGGACAAGTGGTGTCCGGCGGACAAGTGCTGATGACAATTGTGCCCTTAGATGCCCCTATTGAAGTCGAGGCGATGATTTTGAATCAGGATATTGGCTTTGTGGAAGTCGGCCAAGATGCCGTCGTCAAGGTTGAAGCGTTTCCTTTCACGCGCTACGGAACCATCGAAGGCAAAGTCGTGAGAGTTTCCCGCGATGCTGTCGATGAAAACCAGGTAGGAAATCTCGGTGATGCTCAATCAGCGATCGCAAAGTCGCCGGGTGGCAGAACAACCGGCTCGTCATCGCGGGCCCAAAACCTTGTGTTCCCGACGACCGTTGCCCTCAAGCAGCGGGCTATTTCGATTGAAGGCAAGCAAATCCCCCTATCCCCCGGAATGGCTGTTACAGCTGAGATTCGGACGGGTGAACGCCGTGTCATCGATTATGTTCTTTCCCCGCTTAGCGCTGCGACATCGAGGTTCGGGAGTGAACGCTAAGTTTAGGCAGTTGATATAATCGAAGGCGGAACAATTCGGTTCAATCGACGAATTTCAGCCCAAGTCCTCGGATCGGAATGTTTGTGGAAAATGTGGCGGCCAGAATTTGCGACTCTGTTTCCACGAACCAAATTTCCGCAGGATCCATTATCTGATGCATCGGACAACATCTCGATATTTCAAAAATTCAACTATGCCTCGTTTGGCAATCGTCATTCACGCATTCTATCCGGATTTGTTTCAGGAATTGGCCGATTCCTTTGATGCATTTCAAATGGACTTCAAGGTCTTTGTCTCAGCACCGACAGCGAAGATCGAAGAAATTAAAGAAATTCTGAAACTCAAATCTTATCACTATGAAATTATTGAAGTTGAAAACCGCGGGCGCGACATTGCACCGTTTTTGAAAATTATGCCCCAAGTGATTAACGAGCAATTTCCGTTCGTTTTAAAGCTACATACAAAAAAATCGGACCACGTGCACTACGGTGAAAAATGGCGCCAGGATACCTACGACTATCTTGTCGACCCAGAGCAATTGCAACAGCGTGTTAATTACCTGTGCGATCATCCGGATATTGGGCTAATGGGTCCGCCGAACTATGTAATTCCGATGCATACCTTCTGGAATATTAACGGGACCCGGGTGAGGCAGCTGGCAACTCGAATGGGTGTAAAAACCATCTATGTGAATAAAGATGCTTTCATTGCCGGGACCATGTTTCTTGCCCGTACAGCGGCGCTGGAACCTTTGGTAAATCTTGGCCTCACGCTAAATGACTTCGAGACGGAACAGGGGCAACAGGATGGCACTATGGCCCATGCGGTTGAGCGCGCATTCACCTATAGCGCTAAAGCGGCCGGTCTGAAGATTTTTGGCGCAGACCAAGCGGATAGAATGATTACCAACTATGCAACATTTGGAAAACTTTGGGTTGCCAGATTCCGACGGCTTCTTAGTTGGGTTCCCAACTAGAGAATTGCGAGAACTTGCGCCGCCGTAGTTTGGGTAGCATCATAAGAAATAAGCTTAGTTCTGTTGCCGCGCTTAACATTCTTGTTGATCCAATCGAAAATATAGTCTGCATTGCACGCTTCAGTGCTCCAAATTGCGTCGTAAAAAACCTTCCGCGAGTTCAAGAAACTTTCAAGGTTAATTGCATCGGTAATGACTTCGATACGTTTCGGCCAAAGTTGACGTATGGCAATCCAATCCCCTGGAATGGCGATAGTGGGAAGTATCGTAACTTCTACCGCCCTTTCTGCGAGATGGCATAATATCTGTCGTGTGTGAGCGAAGGTAGAACTCGAAATTGCTCTTGGGCTATGGTTGCAAATGAAGAGGAGTCGCTTCGGCACAGGCGCGGTCCTTGCCATCAATTCATTATTTTTTGAGGGAGAAAATTGCTTCGCTAGGATATCGCTATGACGACTGACAAAGGTTTTTCGATTTTTCTGTTTTATTCCAAATGCCTCAGTCTCGTTAATGCTCGCATGCTCGAAATGTAAGACGAGTGCGTCAGGATCATATAGCGTTAGATATCCACTTTTGCGTAGGCGGAAACAGTAATCCGTATCTTCATACACTGCGGGCGAGTAGATTTCATCGAAGCGCTCCATTTGAAAAAAAAGTTCACGAGGAGTGAGAAGAAAGGAGCCTGAACAATAATCAACGGGGCGCAAAAACATATACTGTGGCGCAGTCGGAATATCGCCACGACCATAGTGATCGGAGGACCCGTCATTCCAGACTATACCGCCCCCTTCTTGCAAGCGGCCATTTGGCCACAATGTGCGCGCCCCAACGGCCCCGATATTTGACGCAGAATCTATGGTGCTTAATGCGGACTCTAGTGTACCTGGAAAAATCTGGGTGTCGTTATTGAGAAACAGCAAGTGCTTTGCAATTGCCTTCTCGGATGCATGATTCACCCCCCGCAAATAGTGGAGATTTTCGTCGCTACGAATAATATTCGCTCCAGATATTCGATTGAACAGATTAAAGGTTTGATCCCTAGACCCATTGTCGAGAATTATAACTTCGTATTTCAAAGACGAGTCAGCGAGCGACGCAGCGATCGATGACAAGCAACCATACGTAAATTCTGATTGATTAAATGTAACTAAGATTATCGCGAGATCAGGGTGAGAATTTGTTCTTAGAACTAGCTCTCGCTTTTCTTGCAAAAAGCTCTTAAATTGGTCAGACAAAGCGCGATGAAAGATCCGTTTCGAACGGTGGAATTGTATTTCGGAACTTGCTATCGCGTTGCGAATCCAGGTCAGCATTTCGTTATTCCAAAAAGTTTAATTGCTTAAGTAACTCTAGCTAAAAAATTAATGACAATTCGATTGAGAGTTTCATGGTAGTTCGATTTGGCACAAATCCGATACCTCCGTAGCGTTCAAGATCTCTTACCGAGTGGCCAAAAATAATTCCCGCGTTTAACTGCGTTTGCAAACAGTCCATGAGGTCGTGACCATAGAAAATATTATCTCCTAGTATGCGCCAAAATTAAAGAACTGATTTTAAATTATAGAACCTTTCTTCGGCGTTCGCTCAAATATCAACCGACGTTTGGAGAGTGCGCTGAAAAAAGAACTCATATTGAACGGAATCTTATAAGTCTCGAAAAGTACGACGAAGCAGAAGTTCAATATAAATTTCGGCATGGGCATGTCTGCACCACGCAAAAAACGATTGCTGATGCGCAACTCCAAGAACATAATGACGAGCACATATAGAATTAGCGCCATGATTGTGGGAACAATAACCACTATCAGCGATGGGTTCATGAGCGACCCAAGTACTGCTGCAATGTAGGTCAAATTCAGCAGTGGATCGACCCATGTCAGCGCGAGATCAAAAAGTGCCGCGTAACGCGCTCGTCCAGTTAGCTGAGGATCACGCCAAATCGCCGGCATTGTCGCGCGTGCCACTTGTCCCGAGCCGGTTACCCATCTTTTCTGCTGCGATATCCACGTCCCAACGCTTGTCGGTAGTTCGCCGGGCGCGGAAACAGTAGTAAGGAAAATTCCACGCCAGCCCTTTAGCCAGATCCGATAACTAAGATCCATATCCTCTACTAGAGTCGAACCCTCCCAGCCCCCACCGGCCTCAATGGCATCGCGTCGCCAAATTCCACAAGTTCCATTGAATGGCAGCGGTCGATTGGCCCAGCTACGTGTTGCCTGTTCGATAGCATGATGCGCATCGAGTATCATGGATTGCGCTCGTGTCAGAACAGTTTCATTCGCATTAAGAAAGTCTGGTCTCCCTTGCACAAATGCAAACTTCGGATCGGAAAGTAGTACGGCCATACAGCGCCGCAAAAAATTTGCAGGTGGCACATAATCCACGTCGAAGATTGCGAAATAGTTGTAGCTTGTTTGCCTCATCCCTTCGCGCAGACTACCGGCTTTGAAATCGGCCCGATTAGATCGGTGAAGCAGCACGATATCCACACCGGTCGCTGAAACCTCCAATACAACCGCTTTTGCAAGCTCGGTCGTCTTGTCATTGCTATCGTCGCAAATTTGAATATGCAGCTTGTCCTTGGGCCAATCGAATTTGGCCACAGTTTTCATAGCGCGCTCGACAATCGCACCTTCATTGAAAACTGGAATTTGCACAATGATGTGCGGAAGCTCAGCGTCAGGGGGCAGGGGATGCGATAATCTCTCCGCCTCATCGGCAAGTCCACGACGACGAAGAACGAGATGCAATCCGATGAAATAAAGCTTCCCCGTCATAAGAACTGCAACCAGCAAGCAACCCGTGAGGGCGATCACAGCAAATATTGTTCCTAACCATTCACCCATGATGTGTGTATCGCTCCATAGAATGGTGTTTTCGTTTACACGGTTATGCAGAGCGACGAATTTCCCGCAGTTCACCGCTCCAGGATATTTTGCGAGTGATCCTTGCTTGAAGCCACAGAATGGGCAGCATCAGTTCAGAGCAAATGATGGCAAAGGGGGACTGCCAGGACAAACCCCAACCCTTGAAAGCGATGAGAAAGATTTCGGCTGCAACCCACAGCAAAATCGTAATAGTTGCCGACAGCCAAGCGTGTAGGCCAAAGAATGACGCGCCGATCGCGCCCACGCCAGTTGTGAACAATCCGCCGATGAATGGCTCAGCATAATAGGCTATGGGCTCCTCAATACGACGGCAAACTAGCCAGCGAAGATGCCGCGCCCAGATATCCGAAAAATTGCGTTGCCCAACCACTTGTCTGACGGTGCTCGCAGCAATGACTGTCTTTAACCCGATGCGGCCGAGCGCTTTCGACAATGCGTGATCCTCGCCGATTGTTTCCGCAATGCCGGCAATTCCGCCAACTTTATTGAATTCCCTGCGATCGAAAAGCATGACCGCGCCGATGCCGAACCCCCAACCGATTGCGGATGCAGCGAGCAAGAATCGCGCCACATAGCCGTTCATGATCGCGCATTCGATGTGGGCTGGAAAAGTTTCCGGCTGGACACCGATGGGAGCCGCGACGACCAAGCCGACATTTTTGGTAAAGTAACTTACGAACCTAGAAAGCTGGTCAGGATCGAGTTGAATATTCGAGTCCTTTATAAAGATCAGATCGTGATCGGCGGCGGCGAGCGGTGATGCCAGATTATTAATCTTCGGATTGAACGCGACACGGGGGTCATTACAAATAAAGCGGGCTTTGACCTTTGGAAATCGTGCGGCGACCTTCCGGGCGAGATCGAGCGCAGGCGAAGACTTTTCGACAGCAGAAACGAGCACCTCGAATTGTGGATAGGACTGAGAAAATATGGAAAGGAAAGCCGCCTCAAGTTCCGGCGCCATTTCCTTTACCGGGACGATAACCGAGACAGGGGGTTGGTCATGCCTGGTCGCGGATTTTCGCCTGACGGTGGGTTGGATGCAAGCGGCAACCGTTGATCCAAGATGAAAAGATAGCGATAGCAGCCACCACGCTGCACACGAAACAACCAAGAGAGCAACCCAATCCATCAGCCATCACTCAGATATGCGATCACGGGTTTCTGGAATGTCGACGTAAGCAAAATTAAAAATAAAATCTACCCAGCGGGCAGGAAACAAACGCAGCAATAACGTGCCGTAATATAGCAAACGCGGAAACGGGATTGTAGTTGATCCGCGGTCGAGCCCGCGGCGAATTATGCGAGCCGCGTATTCGGTAGACATCTGCAATGGCTTGGGCGAGACGATGTCCTTGTTTAGTGACGTCTCGACAAAACCCGGAATAATCAGGCTGACCAATACGCCTTGCGGAGTGAGGGTGCCTCGCAATGATTCCGTGTAGGCGTGCACTGCTGCCTTGGCGGCACAATAGGCGGGTGAATAGGGTAGACCACGCATGGCAGCAATCGATCCAACAACTGCGATTTGACCCGACGCTCGCGCGCACATGCGCTCGACAAGAGGGTCAATCGTATTAAGGACGCCCATCAGATTAGTCGCAAATATGGAGCGAACTGCATCCGGATCCTCGCGAAGTCGCCCCATGCCGAGACCACTGGTGATTCCGGCGTTTGCAATCGCCAGATCGATGGGTCTCTTGTCATCGACGGAGCGTATCCATGCGGCCATTTCAGGACGATTACGAACATCCACGATTGCCGCCGTTACGTCCGCACCGCGAGCACGACATTCTGCGCTGATCTGATCGAGACGTTCTTGATTGCGGCCGGTGAGAGCAAGACGGATACCCGGCTCGGCGTAAATTAAAGCAAGTGCCCGACCTATTCCGCTGGTGGCGCCGGTAATCAGGATCGAATTTGGGCGAGGGGTCATTTCGATCTGGAACACTACGCGGTGCAGTAGGAATACACAGTTCTACGCTCCATAATCAGCTGGCCCGTGCGACGATAAGAGAAGCGTTGATGCCGCCGAAGGCAAAGGAATTCGACATCGCGGTGCGGATCGGTATTTCGCGCGCGTGATTGGGAACGGGGTCGAGATCGCATTTTGGATCTGATTTGAGCCAGTTGATCGTAGGAGGCGCGACGTTTTCGCGCAAAGCCATGATTGTAATAATGAATTCTAACGCACTCGAAGCACCAATCGCATGGCCATGTATCGGTTTTGTTGAAGAAACCGGAAGCTCGGAAAGACGCGACCCAAATATGTTTCGTAGCGCTTCCGCTTCGACGATGTCATTGAGGACGGTTCCGGTCCCGTGCGCGTTGATGTAGTCGATTGCCTCAGGCGCAAGTTCGGCATCCTCAAGTGCACGGCGCATGGCGGCTGTTGCACCCTGCACGTCTGGTCTGACCAAATCCTTGGCATCGCTGGAAGTGCCGTAGCCCACCAATTCGGCAAGGGCCGCAACCCCGCGGGCGGAGGCCATCTCCGCACTTTCTAAAACAATCACACCTGCACCTTCACCAAGGACCATTCCATTGCGCCCCTCGGAAAACGGCCGACAAAAATCCGGAGAGAGTACGTGCAAGACTTCCCATGAACGAATATATGCCGCCGTGATGCAGGCCTCGCTGCCGCCCACAATGGCCCGATCAATCGCACCGGAGTGGATTAAAGTGGCACCCATTCCGATCGCCTGAGCCGAAGAGGAACATGCGCTTGACAACGCAAATGTTGGTCCAGTGCAGCCATATCGCATGCTGATAAGGGAAGAAGCGGCATTGCTCATCACACGGGGAATTGTCATCGGATTCAAACGAGCCTTGGAAACGTAATAAGCGAATAACATGTCATCAATCGTGATTAGACCCCCTATTCCAGTTCCAACAATTACGGCGCTTCTTTCACCCAGCGCTTGTTCGCGAGACAGCTTTGCTTGGGACAAGGCTTCGTCGGCAGCAACGATCGCGAACTGACTGAAGCGATCACAGAAGGGAATGAGCGAGGCTTCGAGATGTTGCTTTGCATCGAAGTTTTTTAATTGCGCCGCGAAGTTAACATGGTGATCGCCGGGCCGCTCCAACAATACCTCGCCTACGGCGGATTTACCCGAACGCGCTGCTGCCCACAAAGTATCCGCGCCAATGCCTGCGCCACTAACTGCGCCCATACCAGTCACGACGACCCGATTATTTCGCACGGGATTTTTGTTCTTCAATGATACGATCAATGAGATTCGTGATTAATTCGTTCAAGTTCTTGGATTCAGCAATCTTGCCGTCGATCGGAATATAGACGCCGAATTTTTCCTCAATCGACATCAGGATCATCATCACATCGACGGATTGCACGCCAAGACTCTCAAGTGTCGCATCTGGCGTGATCAAGGATCGATCAACCATCCCATCGGTCACAAAAACATCGATGATTTGTTTCTCGATTTCGTTGCGATCAGCGTTCTTATCGCCCACGTCGCCACCTAAGATTATTGACAAGAGCGTCTGGAATGAGAATAGCCTAAGAACTTAATATTGCATATTTGCATTATCGAATCGATGCACTGTTGAGCTCATTGACATGCATCAACAATGCTTTTCGAACACACCATACATTGCACCCCGCTGAAATCCGCACATAGTCAAAATTCGGATTAACGCTGCATTGCTCTCCAATACCCACGCGCAGGCAACTTTCTCTGCTTTATATCGATGAAGACGCCGAATAGTCTCTGATAACATGATTTTTCCGATGCCGGTGCCGTGATGCTTCAAGGCGGCACCGATGAACACTAAGCGGAAACTCCGATACCGTTTTCTCCAGATTCTGATCGCTAATCGTAACCAACCGAGCAGGCTCGGTGCCGGGCCAATATCAGAAGTAATGTCGAAAATGTTTGGAATTGACAGCGCGAAGCCCGCTGGCTCGTCTCCGACGTTAATAAAGAATCCGCCATCACGAAGCAGGAACGGCTTGAATGCACGAGCGAGGCCGCGGGTATCGGTTACCGAACCTGGAGTGAACCCCCAATTATTCTGCCAGCCGTCATTGAATAACTTCCGGCCGATTTCCATTTCCGGTTCGAAATTGTCGAGATTCATGCTCTTTATGGAAAACTTATTGCCCTGTCTGGCGATCTCAAGCTCATGCAATCGTTCGGCTGGGAAGTTTTTTCAAATCGAGTACGTAAGAGAACATTCGCATGGCGCAAACATACCCGGCTTCGCGCAAATATTGATTGAGATAGGTTGGATGCCAAGGGAGAAGGGTAACCGGCGGTTCCAATTGACCCTCGATAAGAAGGCCCGTCTCGCCGTTGATCGAAAGCAGAAATGGCCCACGAATATGGCGGCGATTGTGTTGTCGCAGCCAGTCTTCAGCAGTACGCAGGAGGTCTGCGACGACCTCGCGGTCATCGATCGCGTCAAGGCAACCAAAAAGACCTAGGTCGGGCGGCGCTGAAGGTCCAGCCAATTGGTCGATTTGTGCCGAAACACGTCCCACCGCTCGGCCCTCACGGCGCGCAATCCAATAGGCCGCGGAACCATGGCTGAAGAACGGACTTTTTTTGGGATCAAGTAGCTCTCGCCTCTCGATATCGAGCGGCGGCACGTATCCCCGCATGCCAAGGTATAGGCGCTGAGGCAGGCCAATGAACTCGGCGAGTTGGATCCGATTACGAACGCGTTCGATCGTGACGGTCATGAGTAACTGTAGTTACAATAATGGCAAGGTTTGATCCACACATGCAGGCGACTAGACGAAAAAAGGCAAGAGTGGACGGAATGTATGCTGCTTGCTACGCCATGCCACCCTATTGTCCAAGCTACAGCCGAATCGCAATAACAATATGATCAAAACAATGGTCCTCCGTGGCTGGCGCCGCACCGGACAATATTTTCAGCGCCGCCGCTTCATGAACAGAATTATCCCATGAGCGCTGACTTATCCGGCAAGAAGGTTGCACACTACGGAAAAGGCAAAGTAGGATTCGTGCGCTTTTTGACTACGCCGTTTTACAATGCATGGCAGTACCGCGAATTAATTCGCGTCATCGTCGGGCGCGAGCTGCGCCAGCGATTTCGAGATTCATATTTCGGCTGGATTTGGGCGGTGATTGCTCCGCTCGCGATGTTGGCAGTTTTTGTCACGTTGTTTTCGAGCACGCTCAGGATTGCGACTGGCACGACAACGAATTTCGCGCTTTCAATGTTCGTCGCCTTACTTTTGTTCAATGCGTTTGCTGAGCTCATCTCTCGAGCGCCGATGTTACTTCCGGAAAATGCGCATTTCATCAAGAAATCGATCTTTCCGAGCGAGGTGTTGGCATGGACTTCAATGTTCCGGACACTCGTATATGCGGGGATCGGTTTTGTTGTCTTTCTTATTTTTGAGATTATTTTGACGGGAACCATTCCACTGACTTCTTTTTTGTTCCCACTTATCCTCTTGCCATTCTGCCTTTTACTGCTCGGATCAGTTTGGACTCTCGCGGCAATAGGCGCTTTTACCCGTGATATATCTTTTATGATGACCACGATTGTTTCCGTGCTGATCTTCGCGACGCCGGTGTTTTATACCACTCTCGATTATTCGTTTTCTGCACGGCTCATCAGTTATATCAATCCTCTCACGCCATATATAGAAATGGCGCGCGAAATCCTCTTACTCGGGCGTGCCCCTGATGCGTTGGCTTATTTGATCGCTTGGGTGTTATCTCTTTGCATTTTTTACGGAGGTTATAGTTTTTTCATGCGCTATCGGAGTGTCGTCGTCGATGTCATCTGATTGCATGATCCGGTGTGTCAAAGTTGGCAAGGCCTATCAAATTTACACCGTTTATAATCATCGGTTGTGGCAAATGTTGTTTGGCCGCTTCAAGAAATTCTACAAGGATTTTTGGGTTCTGCGCGACGTCAGTTTCGAAGTCAACAAAGGGGAGTGCATCGGAATCATTGGGCGTAATGGTGCCGGCAAGACAACGCTTTTGCAGATGATTTGCGGAATCACAATCCCGACGCTCGGCGAAATAACAACTAGGGGAAGAATTGCTCCCGTTCTCGCACTTGGTTCCGGGTTCGATCAGGATCTAACGGGACGTGAGAATGTCTTGATCGGAGGTGCAGTTTTGGGACTGCCGCGTGCCAAAATCACCAGACAGATGGAATTGATTGCAGAGTTTGCCGGAATTGGCGAATTCTTCGATCGACCTGTAAAATTCTACTCGAGTGGTATGTTCGCAAGATTGGCATTCTCGATCTGCGCACATGTAGATGCTGATATTCTAATTATCGACGAGGCACTTTCAGTTGGCGATGAGGCATTTCAAGCGAAATGTATGAAATTCTTGGAAGACTTTCGCCAGCACGGAACGATTCTATTCGTATCTCACGCCCTTGCAGTGGTTTCGAACCATATGTAATCGAGCAGTTTGGATTGATCGCGGGCGAGTCCGAGAAATTGGTGAAGCAAAAATTGTAACTGAAAATTATCACAATGCACTTGCCAATGAGAAAGATGACGTAAATCGTTTTCACGTCGGTAATTAGCGGCATCTATCTCGGAATGTTAATCAAACGACAAAATCGCTTTTTGGATAACTTAAAGTTTGCCCGTTCGCCTGAAGTAACGCGCCCTTTATGCACCGCTCGCCAGCGGCGCAGATGTGGCTCCGACAAAAGTTCTCATTCGTCGTCGGCCGATCGCGTGCACAAATAAAAGGGCGGCGATTGCGATTTCCACCACCATAGCGAGAGCGACGGCGAAAGCGAAAACAACACCCTGACTACTTGCGAATTCGCAGGCAAGTACGATCAGAAAATGAACGAGGAGAACCAAGCCTGCAATAAGCGCCGTAGTTATCTTGCTACTGCGGCCAGTCGTGCCACCCCAGATTGCGACTAGCGCTAGACCGAGCAATGTATGCGCAAGTGCAAGAGCGGGAACGCCAAAACGCTCGAGCGCCTCGCTTGCCCACTGTGAAGCTTTACGCGGATCCTTTTGGGCATTTGAATATTCGCTCAAGAAGTTAATCGGACCGAGTTCGAAATAACCTGTCCACCCACGTTTCGGGAGCTTTAAGCCTGCGAGACCAGTAGGCCGTGTAATTTGTGTGAAAGCAACAACATCAAACTCGGTATCTCCAGGCTTACGAGTTTGCATGTAACCGTCTCTCAATATGATCCAGCTTTCTTGTTCTCTTCTATCAAAAATGGCATCGCGGGCGAAGATTATCAGTTCTTCATCGTCGCTGAATTCCTTGATGAACACTCCTGAGATCCAATTCCTGCCCAACCGCTCCTGATATTGAATCACTCGGCGGCCACCGTTGAGCGAATGGAATTGTTCGGGCGCAATCAACGATGGGCTCAGATCATTTTCAATTACATACAAAATATCTTCGAATTTTGTTGAACCTTGCGGTGCCAGAATGCAGGATGTCGCTAAGCCCAGCAGAACAGAGATCACCGCGATGAAAAATGCCGGAACTCTAACATTAAGAACGGAAAGTCCCGCTGTATAAAGAATCGTCAATGTTCCTTCGCTGGACAGTTCACTATAAGTCCAAGTATTGGCGAGAGCGACAACAACCGGCAACGTGACATAAAAAATGGTTGGAGAAAGTCCGAGTAAAGCAGGCCACAATAACTCGGACATCAATGCCGCCCTCGGCAATTGACCGATTAGTTGAATAAGAAGCACCGGAACGTAAATGGCGATCATCGCAATACATGATGCGAACAAAAGCCGCTTCGTCAGATATCGCTGAATAATTGATGTCATGGTATTGATCAGAATTTGACGTCCATGCATGCCCTATACAGACTTCCGTAGTTAAACGTAGCGACGTAGACCTAGAATACACCAGCGGCTATCGTGTGGCGAAAGTCTGATTATCGGCGCTATGAGCGTGACCACAAGTCATATCCCGAGTTTTAACGGAAACAAGCGGGAACGTTCATCCATGATTCGCACGAGCGAACTCAGCAATACTCCAGTTTTGAAGATCAAAGAAATGAAAAGTCGAAGCATCATTTTTAATGTTACATTGTTGGTAGCAATTGTGTCGCTCGCCCTCTTTTTTGTTGCTCTCTTAAACGGTTGGTTTGGACCGGCAACTGGGGAGGGAAACTTTTGCTGTGAAGCCGCGCGCGATGGTTTAATCAAACAACCTGCAAATACGTGGAGCAATGTTGGTCTTATCGCAGTGGGACTTGTCAATGCGTGGTTGTTGACGAAAGGGAAATTTCAGCAGAACAACAATGCCCTAACCCGGAGTAATTTTACTGCCATTTGTTTTTCTTCGCTTGCCGTTCTGCTTGGGAATTGGCTCGATGGCAATGCACGCGACCGAGACGGTATTGGGGGCGAGCTCGATATGCTTTCCATGTATTTGGTTTGCTTCGTTTATGACCGCTTATGCAATGCAACGATATTTTGAATGGCAGCCGTGGCAATTCACTATTGGTCTTTGTTGTTTCTATCGCGGCGTGTGAACTGACGGGCTTATACGATCAACAATATCCCCGTGATCGAATATGCCGGGCAACATTGCATTTGGAGTTTTCATTTCAATTGCAGTGGTTTTGAAACGCTCAATTGTTCTCGTCTGGAAAATCCACTGCGAAAAAAAATGGGGCATTTACGCTTTAACTTCTTGTATTGCAGCATTTGCTGTCTGGAATATCGGAAAGAATGGGAATCCGCTTTGCGATCCGAATTCGTTGATACAAGGTCATGCCGCTTGGCATTTGCTTCTTGCGCTCGCGATGTTTTTTCTCTTCCGTTTTTATGTAAGCGAGAATGCCGCCGGGGCCCGCAGGAGCCAAGCTTAGGCTTGTATTTGCTGACGGATAAAATGCCCTCTATTGCCGGTATCTCCGGCCGCTTGCGAAAAGCCGAAAAAATGGGGTTACACTCACCCTGTTGGCTGGAATCGGGGCCATGATTCACCCGGTGCTGTCTTGCACATGAAGCAGTCATCTTCCCATCGGGATACGGAGAGATCGGGGCCGCTTGTATACGACGAGCTTTACGTGCGCCGTAGCCATGCATTTCATGCAGCGAAGCGGCATAGCCGTCGCGTGTATTTTTTACGGCGCGTCCTGCCGATCATTGCGGGCGGCATTCTGCTGCTCGCAATACTTTGGATTTGGATCGATCCCCTGCAATACGCAAATGGCATTCCGGTGGAGATAGGGGCGCTGAAAATTTCAGGCACCAAGCTCACGATGGAGGCGCCGAAATTGAACGGATTCAGCAAGGACGGCCATCCTTACAGCATCACCGCGGAAACCGCGTCGCAGGATCTAACCAACACCAGAGTGATCGAATTCAACAATGTGGCTGGTATATTCGATCTTGGAGATAGTGAAAATACGAAGCTCAATGCGAAGTCTGGTGTTTACGATTCGAAAACTGAACAGCTTCGGATGTTCAACGGCATCAATATCAATTCCACGCGCGGCTATAGCGGAAAGCTGATCGACGCGATTAGTGAACCAAAAAAAGGACATATGATTTCGGAAAACCCCGTTGTAATTGTTTTCACCGATGGCACACTAAAAGCAAACCGAATGGAAATTTTTGATCAAGGAAAGTTGATCGTGTTTGAAGCGGGTGTCGTGATGAACATCCAGAACGTGGAAAAGATCGACGGCGCCGATGACGAAGATGAGCTGAAGAAAGCGGAAAGAAAGAAGAAATAGTTGTGGTTCTGTTATCTCGGATGACACGGCCTACACGAATGCCAGAAAAAGAGCGGTCGCTACAATAAAAATGGTCAGACATTGGGTTTGGAAGTCGATTGCTGCAGGACTTTGTGGCGCAGCCGCTCACTCGCTACTTATGTTTTTGAAATCTTGGATGGGGTTGCTTCCTTCGTTCCAGCCGTATGAAAGCCTCCAGACCGCGCTTAGCCATTTGATCGGCAGGGAGGTCCATCCTTTCGTGCCTTGGGCGCTTTCATTCCTAAACGGCGCCACCATCATTGGTTTCATTTTTGGGCGCATGTATCCGCAGCTTCCGGGCAACAACGGCGCGACCAAAGGATTGACCTTTGGCATTCTCGGTTGGGCAATGATGGGACTGCTATTTTTTCCGTTGCTAGGTCTCGGTTTGTTTGCCTCCCAGATTGGGCTCGGCATCGCGCCTGCACTATTCTCGCTTGCAATGTTGCTGACCTATAGCGTGATAATGGGTATTGTGTATGCCGCGCTCAGTTCTTGATCTGTTTTTAGTTGGCTTGCGGGGTGAGCGCCGGAGTAAAATTATGGCGCGCGATTATTTAGCGGTTGCAGATGGAGAACGAGATGAAAAGCTTCGTTTGTCAACAAAATATTGACCATTATCGCAAGCTCCTTGAAGTAACGACGGGGGAAATACAGCGTCGAGAAATTAAGAGGCTTCTTGCGGCTGCGGAGGTTGAGTTACAGCAACTTAGCTTGAAAGCAAAGCGGAACCGCGAAAGCAGAAAAAAGTGAACGGAGTACCGGTATGAATGGAGCTGAATCCGGAAAATGGTGAGTATCAAAGAATTTTCAGCAAAACAATCGTCTCGGTTTGTTTGATTTCAATTGATCCCGAGCGAAGATTGGATTTTGCGTCATATTTTATGCTCCGCTAGCCAATCTCTTATTATTTCTGCTGTTTGTTTCCATTTCACGTCCAGCATCATTGCGTGACCACTTCCAGCTAACTTTGCGAAAGGTTGCGCCGTGATAGTAGGTCGTACGACGTGCCATCGCGTGCTCGATAATTACGTCGCGCTCAGCCGATAAAACGAGAGCTGGAATTTTTGCGCTTCGAGCAAACTCAATTGGACTTGGAATACGAGCCTCCGACAATGCGCGAGGACTTTCTCGCCCCATACGAGTTGCGAAATCCGTGACACGCTTTGCGGCAAGCTCGTCTGAGAAGAGTACGCGACGCCACATATCAGTTTGCGAACGAGCTTTCCCCGGCATTGTCCTTCGGAAACTATCCATGAGTGCGGCCGGACCTGGCAGCATGAGACTATGTCCAACCATCAAGATACCTTCAGGCGGCGCTGAGGCCATCAAAACGATACCGCGCAAAGGCACACGACCGATTAAGCGTTGAACAATAAGTCCGCCAAGGGAGTGCCCAACAACGACGGGCGGTGAACCGAGTCGAGCAATAAAGCCGATTATGTCATCGATGTAATCTGAAAAACTTGTTGTTTCTAAATCCCGGTGTCCCGCGCTCTTTCCATGTCCCCTGAGGCTTACTGCGTAAACACGACGACGGAATTTGGCAAAATAGCCGAGAAAATGTTCGTCCCACATCCATGCGGCGCCGAACGCGCCATGGACGAAAACAATCGGCGCGCCTTTGTAGCTCCAACGCGGACCAGCGCTAATAACTTCGAGTTTTGGACCGTGACGAGTGCGATAGTTGCCTTGAAGAATTCTTTGGAAGACACCGTCTTTGACAATCGCGTGGGCTTTGGATGCGAGCCGCCCGACAGAAAGTCTGCGGGCGCGAATATTTCTTGATATCCGCATAGTTTCAGTTCCGTCTTGCGCGTTACACGATTGCCACTTAGCCAACCACGGTATGGCCGCGCGCGGAACCTTAAAGTCTTTTTTGTAGGCTGGCTAATCGAATATCTCTTCCAAGAAGAAGTCTGTTGTCGGAAGTAATTCGAATTATCTCTGGAGGTTTTCTTTTTGACTCAAGCGAACACTGATATGAATCGCGCGAGACTAAGCGAGAGGTGCCAAATGATGATGAAAATCCGTGCGGCTCAATCAAGGAATGTGCTTGATCCTAACTACCTCGACGCTCGATCGCGCATATGCAGGAATATCGAGCGCCAGTTTGCTTCCTACGATGAGCAGCACTGCTGCGAGAACATAGCGGAGAGCCGTGTCGGGAACGCGTACCGAAATCAAGCTCCCAACAAAGACGCCCGGCAATGAACCCGCGAGCAGCGACATGAGAATGTGCAGATCGAGCGAGCCCATCGCTCCGTAGCCAAGTCCGGCGATCAGCGTCAGCGGGACCGCATGTGCGATATCAGAGCCAACGATCCGTGGCATTGATAATCGAGGATAGAGGAGCACCAACGCCGTCGCGCCGATTGCACCCGCCCCGACAGATGACAAAGTCACGAGAATTCCCAACGCTGCGCCCATGGTGATGGTCAGGCTTGCAATCGAGCGTTCGTCCATATTGCCGATGTGCGCTGCATAAAGGGCAAATATCTTGTTGCGAGCGATCAGAAAGCCCGCTGCCAAAAAAAGAGCAGCTGTGAGAACTACCATGATCAACTGGCGTGCACCACCGGTAGCCATATTTAATGAGGACAGCACAATGAGTGTGAGTGCCGTCGCCGGTATACTGCCAATCGCAAGCCTCCGCACGACGCGCCACTCAATGGTGCGATTGAAACCATGCGTAAGACTGCCGACGGTCTTGGTAGCCGACGCAAACAGGAGGTCCGTTCCAACGGCCGTGGCCGGAGAAACACCAAACAACACAATTAGGATTGGCGTCAGCAGCGATCCACCACCCACGCCGGTCAAACCGATGAGTGCGCCGACCAAGAAACCGGCGATCGTGTAGTACAGATCGATCGATCCGAATAGCATCCGAGTTTCTTTGCTTGACCCAAGGAATTATAAGTCGCCATTGACGGCAGAAGTTAGAAAGTCTCGAATTTCCAACCCTTTGAAACCGATCAACGCGACGAACGCTTGCCTTGCAAGGATTATTGATCGAGATCAAAGCGCAAATTCGATTGATACGTTTGGATATTTTTACCGTCGTGTCGAGGCAAGGTTGGAAATGTACGGCAGAAAAGCGTGTTTTACGCGATCTGTCCTACGCGATTAGCCAAGATCCACATGGCGGAGAGGGACCCGTGGCTATCATGTCCTAGCGCCCCAGAGGAGACTCCAGGGTAGAAGGGGACGGGTAGCGCGGGTCCTGCGGTTTTGAGCGCGAGATGCACTGCCGATCCTGAGCATTGGACTGACACTGGTGCTTCGTTCAAGGAAGGAGATTACCGATGAATGCCCACGATGTGATGATTTCGCCCGTCATTACGGTAAAGCCGTATACTTCGGTAAAAGAGGTCGCCAAGACTTTGCTGGAGCGACGGATAAGTGCTGTTCCGGTGGTGGACGATCAAGGCAAACTCGTCGGCATCGTCAGCGAAGGTGATCTCATTCATCGTTCCGAAGCCGGCACGGAACGTAAGCGGACGTCTTGGTGGCTCCGCCTGTTAGCCGGAGACGAGGTACTCGCTGCCGACTATGTTAAAACCCATGGGCGCAAGGTGGCCGATGTGATGACGAAGGATGTCATTACCGCAATGCCGGAGACGCCACTCCATGAGATCGCAAATTTACTTGAAAAATACGCGATCAAACGCATTCCAATCGTGAAGAACGGTCAACTCGTTGGAATCGTGAGCCGGGCGAATTTGATTCAGGCCGTCGCAAGCGCACCAAAAGGACTGGAAGTTCCGCTCTCCGATTTGGCGATTCGCGACAAATTGCTCGCGCACCTGAAGGCGCAGCCATGGTCGCATACGGATTCACTGAATATCACTGTCAATGATGGGGTGGTAAATCTTTGGGGCGCCACCAACTCCGAAACAGAACGAAAAGCAATCCGCGTCGCGGCCGAAGCGATGCCCGGTGTACGTAGCGTGAACGACCACTTAAATTTGCGGCCCCTTCAGTATCAAGGAATATAGGCGCCCTAAGCAGAGCCCTTATGGCCCTAACAGTTCAAAATCACGAGCATAGAAATTGCGGTGCCCATGCTACGCAACCCGCTACCGGCAATAATTATTGGAGTTATGGTGCTTTTTGCAATTTGGATGTTTAGCTATGAAACATTGCCGGGAGGTGTCATTCACCGCAATCGCATCACAGGTAATATTTGCGCCATATCCCAAAGCTGTTGGTTTTGTAATGGCCCCGTCGATTGTCAGTAGAAATGGTGAGCGACAATCACTGGAGCACTTAGTTGAACCTGCGTTACATCACTCCCGCGCGGGGATCTGATCCGAAACCAACACTGGTAGTGGCGCGGCAGCGAGCGAAAAGTGGTTCACGTCAGCGTTAACTGACACCCGGCTGGCAGCGGTTCCATACCTGCACGGGCGCGGTGGCCGAGCCCATGTTGCGCATGCGCGAGGTATTCGGAGAGCAGGATAATCGACACCGCTTCGCCAGCGCCTGCTTCCCCGGCGGGAACGACGTAGGAGAACGAATGGCGACTGTATTCGCCGCGGGTGTGCTTTCCACCGGGCGTGACAATATCGGACCCATGAATCGACATTCGCCGCCCGTTGGTCTGGCACCAGTCGCCATCAATGGCGTCCGCTCGGGCGGCTCCTGCAAAAACGAGCAGCATCCCAATAGCCGACACGGCGGTGAGGCCAGATAGCGCCGCGACGAATAACGCGGAGACAACTATTGGCTTCATGCTTGAGATGTCCAACCCTAGAGAACGTTCACTGGCATTTTTCATATCATCGTACTCAGTTGTATGAAACGCTGAACATCTATTGACTAATCTCCTTGGTCTCCGCTTTCGGTGCAAACAGACCGATCAGAAATAATATGCCGAGAATTAAAGTAACAACCCCAATTAACGTGTAGATAAAGCTGTTACTCGAGTTATTCTGAGCAACTAATTTGGCGGTGTCGAGTTTCCCTTTTTGAGATTGCGGCCGCATCCGCTCTATTGCTTCTGACTTTAATCGCTCCGTCTCCGCACGTAATCTTTGGATTTCAGTTTGAGCCATTCTTAATTGGTCGTTTAGCTCGGCAATTTGTTTCTTTGTTTCTGCATCGGAGGCTGCTGCAGATGCGGTAGCGTCCATTTGAGTCTGACAATTAGAACGAATTTTAGTGAGCTTAGGATCGGTAGGCGCAATACCTTTTTGCATCAAATTCTTGATGCTAGTGTTTTCCCACCGAAGAGCATCGTTGATGCAAGAAGTCTCACTTTCAGACAGTTTCTCCCATTTTTCTTTCGCCTGTTGAAATGGTGTCGGCCGCGGCCGCTCATTATATGGGTACGGTACAAAGTTCCGCGCGCTCGGCACATAGTCCGGTGGGTTCGGTACATAACCCTGTGCGAAGGCAGCATTCACACTGATTAACGTCGACATCAGGAAGAGGGTTGTGAATATACGACCGAACATTTCCCGACTCTCACCTCACAAATAGCAATTCCCAGGTTTAATAGCCGACTAACAGTCTACCCGACTGGCTAATAGATTCAATAAGCCGCAACCTTTCAGATTTAAAGACCTAACTTCGGTGGGGATAAGACACTAACCGCGTTGATCGAATGGTCGCTCCCTTGACCACTGCATAGATCGCAGGAATAACCACCAGAGTGAGCAATGTTGAAGAGACCATGCCGCCGATCATCGGGACCGCAATCCGCTGCATAACTTCGGCGCCGGTACCATTGTTCCACATGATTGGAAGTAGACCGGCCATGATGGCAACGACTGTCATCATTTTCGGACGTACGCGTTCGACGGCGCCCGACATAATCGCAGTGTTGAGATCTGCGAGTGTGAATTGACGGCCTTCAGTACTGCGCTTTTCTGTTAGCTCGGTGAGCGCGTTGTCGAGATAAATCAGCATCACGACACCGGTCTCAGCGGCTACGCCGGTAAGTGCAATAAACCCGACAACCACGGCAACTGACAAGTTAAATCCGAGAAGCCACATCAGCCAAACACCACCTACGAGCGCGAAGGGTACGGACAGCATTACAATCAAAGTCTCAATTACTCGCCTGAAATTGAGATAAAGTAGAAGAAAGATTATCAGCAGCGTGATAGGCACTACGATTTTAAGCTTCGCCTCTGCGCGCTGTAGATATTCGAACTGCCCACTCCAGGTGACATAATAACCCGGCGGAAATTTAACATTGTTCGCTACGGCTTTTTGCGCGTCGGCCACATAGCTCCCTAAATCGCGATCGCGAAGATCGACATAGATGTAAGCAGCAAGCTGTGCGTTCTCGGTGCGGATCGTGGATGGACCCTGGGACAGGTTCACTCTTGCGACTTGTCCAAGCGGCACCGCAGCACCATCAGGCGTCGGAATAAGCACTTGGGTCGCGATCGCTTCTGGATCGCTGCGAAGGTCGCGCGGATAGCGGATACTGACTGTATACCGCTCGCGGCCTTCTACCGTAGTTGTTACGGTCTCGGCGCCAAGCGCCATCGCGATCACGTTTTGCAGGTCACCAACCATGAGTCCATAACGAGCGAGTTGGGCTCGATCCGGATCGATGTTGAGGTAATATCCTCCAATCACGCGCTCTGCGAAAGCGCTTGTCGTTCCCGGCACCGTACGGATTACCGCCTCGATTTGCCGCGCGAGTTTTTCCATCTCGCCGAGATCCTGGCCGAAAACCTTCACACCGACCGGTGTTCTAATTCCGGTCGCCAGCATATCAGTCCGAGCCTTGATCGGCATGGTCCAGGCATTGGAGACACCCGGGAACTGCAGCGACTTGTCTAATTGGGCGATCAGCTTTTCAACAGTCATTCCAGGACGCCATTCACTCTCTGGTTTGAGGTTGATGACGGTTTCGAACATCTCGGTCGGCGCCGGGTCGGTCGCGGTCGAGGCTCGCCCTGCTTTGCCCCACACCGATGCAACTTCCGGGAACGACTTAATGATCTTGTCTTGTGTCTGAACTAGCTCCGCGGCCTTGGTAATGGAGAGACCCGGTAAGGTGGTCGGCATGAAGAAAATAGTGCCCTCGTTAAGGGTGGGCATAAATTCCGTGCCAAGTTTCATGGCGGGCCAGATGCTAATGATAAGCACCGCAAGCGCGATACTGATTGTCGCTATACGAAACTCAAGTGCGAGTTTGATCACCGGTCGATAAATTCCTATTAGAAATCGGTTTACTGGATTTTTGTGCTCCGGAATAATTTTCCCACGTACGAAAAGCATCATTAGTGCCGGAACCAATGTCACCGAAAGTAGGGCCCCCGCTGCCATCGCAAAGGTCTTTGTGTAGGCCAGGGGCTTAAAAAGTCGCCCTTCCTGCGCCTCGAGTGTAAAGATCGGTAGAAATGAGACGGTGATAACGAGAAGGCTAAAGAAAAGCGCGGGGCCCACTTCCACTGCAGCCTCGATCAATATTTGTGCTCGCGGTTTGTTGGGTGGGGCACGTTCGAGGTGTTTATGAGCGTTCTCGATCATGACGATCGCAGCATCAACCATTGCACCAATTGCAATCGCAATACCTCCAAGGCTCATAATATTTGAGCTCAAACCTAAGAGATTCATGCAGGTATAAGCAATCAGAACTCCGAGCGGCAGGGTAATGATCGCGACGAAAGCGCTGCGGACATGTAGGAGAAAGACTACGCAGACGGCCGCAACAATAATGCTTTCCTCAATCAGCGTTCGTTTTAACGTTGCAATCGCGCGGTAAATGAGATCAGAGCGGTCATAGACGGTCTCTACCGTCACACCTTGGGGCAGGCTCGGCGCGATTTCAGCAAGGCGATTCTTCACATTCTTGATCACGGTGAGAGCATTCTCACCAAAGCGCTGAATTACTATTCCTGATACGACCTCACCATCGCCGTTCAGCTCGGTGATGCCGCGACGCTCGTCGGGCGTGAGTTCGACACGCGCGACATCCCTAAGCAAAACTGGAACGCCACGTTCGTTCTTGACGACGATTTGTTCAAGGTCGGAAATGCTTTTTACATAGCCGCGTCCGCGTATAGCAAACTCAGTCTCTGTCAATTCAATGGTGCGGCCGCCTACATCCATATTGCTAGTCTTAACGGCATCGCGAATCTTGGAAACGGAAATTCCCAAGGCTTGCAAGCGGCGCGGATCAATCACGATGCTGTACTGTTTTACAAATCCGCCGACACTCGCAACCTCCGCCACGCCCTCGGCTTTCACAATACCGTAGCGGATCTGCCAGTCCTGGACGGTTCGCAATTCAGCAAGACTCTTTTGAGCACCGAGGACGACATATTGATAGACCCAACCGACCCCAGTCGCGTCGGGTCCGAGCGTGGGCGTGACGCCTGCAGGTAATCTTTGCGCTGCAGAGTTGAGGTATTCCAAAACGCGGGAACGTGCCCAATAAAGATCAGTCCCATCTTCAAAGATTACATAGACGAACGAAACACCGAAAAAAGAGAACCCTCGAACTACTCGCGACTTCGGCACACTGAGCATCGCAGTCGTTAGTGGATATGTAACTTGATCTTCGACCACTTGTGGTGCTTGGCCGGAAAACTCCGTGTAAACGATGACTTGAACGTCGGAGAGATCTGGAATCGCGTCGAGCGGCACACGCGAAACCGCAGTAAATCCCGGCAAGGGTCACAAATAAAGTCGCAATCGAGACCAAAAAGACATTCCGTGCTGACCAACGAATGACTGCTGCAATCATTTCGCTGGCTCCGGTTGAGTAAAAGCTTTCAGCGCCGCCTTTAGATTGCTTTCCGAATCGATTAGGAATGTCGCAGACGTGACGACTTTTTCACCTTCCGCGACGCCTTCGAGAACTTCGATATAGCCGCTGCCCCGTCGACCTAGTTTAACTGGCCGTGGCTCGAATCGGCCGTCCCCTTTGGAAATAAGTACCACCTGACGAGTTCCACTATCGATAAGTGCACTATCGGGAATGGCGACAACGGTCCTCTCGTCCATCCCGGTACGAATAATCACGTCGGCATACATGTCCGCTCTCAGCAGGCCATCGGGATTAGGGGTTTCGATGCGGACACGGGCAGTACGCGTTTCCGGCCTTAGTTCGGGATAAATGAATGTAACTTTTCCTTCGATTGGTTGTTGCGGATAAGCCCGGACTGTTACCAGATGCCTGCATGCCAAGACCAATTGAACCGAGGTCGCTTTCTGCGACGTCGGCGATAACCCAAACGTTCGAAAGATCGGCGATCCGAAAAAGTTCGTCTCCAGGCTGAACGCGCTGGCCGTTTACTACTCGCTTTTCAATCACGGTCCCGGTTGCCGGTGACGGCCAATCAAGAGTGCGGGGGTTCGTGTTTGTATTTTGCACCTCCTGGATGCGGCTTTCTGGAATCCCGAGATTGCGTAGTCGTTGCATGGGTCCATCGAGCGACATGCCTGGCAGCCGCGGTCCCTTCATCGCTGTCATGAGGTCGATTTGGGCTTGCTGGATTTGCGAACTGTAGACCCGGAATAGCGGTTCGCCGAGACGAACCGATTGGCCCGTTGTATTGACGAATAATTCTTCGATGTAGCCCTCAGACCGCATCGCAACGACTGTGACCCGGCGTTCGTCAATCTTGACGGTACCAACGGCTCGGATTGGTTGCATGATAACGCGTTTCTCGACGATTTCGGTTCGCACACCACTACGCTGAATTTTATCGATGCTTATCTTGACGGTAGCTCTGTCATCTTGGTCCTCACCCTCGTAAACGGCGATATAGTCCATGCCCATCGAGTCCTTCTTCGGAACCGGAGAAGTGTCAGGCAGGCCCATTGGATTGCGGTAATAGAGAATTCGTCGCGATTCGTTCGTGGCTGTTTGAGGTCTTTCTTTTTTCAAGTCGAATGATGGCTCTGTGTCATCGTAGACGGGGGTGTACTCACGGTTGGCAGAATCTTTTTTCGGAACGGCAGACCAATAAGGTGCACCACTTGGATCGCGGTAATAGAGAATCTTGCGCTCTGCGGTCGAAGTGACGACTTGCGACGTAGACAAGTCTGGGGGATTGGACGGCGACGAACGCGCAAACCAATAAACGGCCGCCACCGCAATTAGGAAGAGTGAAAGAAGAAGTGACATTTCGACGCGGCTTGTACTATGAGTTTTCAATTTCCTTGCCGTGTAGCGAGATGACGGAAATAGCGACAGCTGCTATCGCAGCCATCGCCTTCCTTACTTTTGACGTCACTGCAGAGTGAAACAGTGCCGACATTGGTGAACGGCGCGTCATTTCGTTACTTTAAAAGTGATCTTACTGACTACTGTTTCAGGTTCGCCCTGTATTTTCGCGGCGATGCTGAACAACCAACGGCCTGCCATGCCGAGATCAGTCTTGAATGCATAGACACCAGGTTCCGGACTCGGCAAAGCGGTGAGGGGAGAGTCCATGTCGGCCATACCCTCCGGCCCCATGTCAATTCTCGTCTTTACTATGACCGCATCAGTAACGGGTTTACCGGTCGGTTTATGTATAAGTCGTACTAACACCGTAGCATCGTCACCTTTTTTGATTTCTATATTGACCGGTTCAAAAACGTAGTCGTTTGCGCCTGCGAAAGCGGGGTTCACTACGCCTGTGGCGGCGGTAAGAACGGTTCCGATAATCATGAATTTCCGAATCATGAATTTAGTCTCCTCAGCGATTGATGATCGACATGTTCCCGGGGATGTTCGGGCTCAAATAGCCGAACGCATTTTAACGCGAGCTTGTTGCTCACGCGCGTCGGCACAATCTTGGTAGCGATGTCAGATTTGAGGAGGATGAAAAGGCGGGCTTGCGGTCTCTAAACGCACCATTCCAGTTACAAAAGAAAAATAATTTGCCCCAAGGATCAAAGAATTTGGAAGAATCAAAAAAGATATTGGAGAAAAACTGAAACATTTGACGGCACACGTCCCCAGACATCCGTAGTCATCTATTGCTTTGTGACGATGCGGCATCGGAACGTCGCAATCCGGCATCTCATGCGAAGCGGAAATTTCGGTGGGCGTTATGCGATGGTTAGTGTTGGCCACAGTCGGAAGCGTGGCCACCGAAAATGTGACGACGAATGCGAGAACTATGCGAATGGTTTTTATGATCAACTTGGACATGTAATGAATATCCGGTCAACCGACGATCAATGGTGTTAAGGTACCCATATTTAGCCAATGGTTGTTGACCTATGTCAAATTAAGGTTAGGAACTCTCAAACTGGCAGTAATGGCTTTGTGCGGGAAAAAGGACCTTCAGCGCGAGCCGGAGATGGTCATGTGCCATCGCGACCGAGTCCTCGAAGCAGGATCGTTGCAGATGGCTGACAAATTCCACGATGATTTCCAGATCGACTCGTATGGACTCACCGGCTAACAGGTCGGGACGCTCCAATGCGAGGATTCCAAGAAACCGGCTGTATCCGTAACGCAAGTCGTTCCGGCTGGTCTTCGTCAAATGGGCGACGGTCCCTTGATCATCGAAAATATCTCCGGTCGCGAACGCGCATTCCTAGCGCTGGCCGAACTTGGTGAGGAGGATCCCGGCGTTCACGAATCAAAACTCAATCACGCGTCAATTGGGGTGATATTTTTATCGCTGTAGCGTGGGCGTCGGCAAAAGTCCCATCCTCGGGCTAGGCTAACTCAAAATCTATCAAAAAGATCGCTGTCGATAACTCTGTTTGTCGGGAGTGACGCACTATGAAATCAATCGAGAAAAGTTCTCAACGGGCAAGTTTTGTTTCTCCAATTTCTCCCCGTAACGTTTAGGAACTCTCCACAATGTCTGAGACGAATATTATCCGAACAAGTCAAATACCAACATATTCGACAGAAAGTGATCGCAGAAAAAACAAATAGGACAAAAGTTTGGTCGCGGCCTCCAATTCTCATGTGAGTTTTGTCGCAATTTCAACAAACTTTATCACGGACACAAAAAACACGACTAAAATTCGCTAGCAAGCTTCTATCTCGAACTATTTCTGTCGCAATGTGTTTATTTACTTGAAATCCGAGTCGATGACGCGGCCGTTTAACATCGACCACTAAACTGTACCCAGGCGTCTACGAGGAGAAATAACGACGCCATTCCTTTAGCCTCCACCGTCTTTTGGCACGCGCTTCAGAGGGCATTTGAAGCAAGTTGAGAACGGCTTGGTAACAATTTGAAAAAGGCTTAGTAACCATGAGGCAACGTAATTCAATATCAAGCAATAAGCTCGTTGGCACGTGGCATTCAGCTCTGGCTCTACGCAGCATCGCGTCTTGCGGCCGCGCACGCGAATATCATCCAAAACGTCACTCATCGTATCTAATTTCTGCTCAAAACTGGTGCTTCACCGTAACAGACTGCGAGAAATATGAACTGCAATATTCCGAATTGTTTTTCGAATTAAATCGACTCCTAACTAAATATCTAATCGGAGAGAAACGCTCCTCGATCATACAATTGATCGGGAAGTTTTCTTTTTTTTAAGTGGTGCTGACTTAAAATAAAAATAGTGCTGAGGGAAAAACAATGACGATGCCGCTGACTGATGTCTTATTTCTCGACCCAAGCACTGGTACGTTCTCGCAGTGGCAGTCCACCGGCAACGGCTTTACGCCGAATGTCTACGTCAACGCTTCGGTCGGCGCTGGCTTTACACTTGCAGCTACGGCCGATTTCAACGGCGATGGCAAGAGCGATCTTCTTTGGCGCAATACCACCACTGGCGTGTTCACAGAATGGCAGTCCACCGGCAAGGGTTACACGTCGAACGTTTATGTTAGTGGCTCGGTTGGCACCGGTTGGACTCTTGCCGGCACAGGTGATTTCAACGGCGATGGTAAGACCGACCTTCTGTGGCGCAATACCACCACTGGCACATTCTCAGAATGGCAGTCCACCGGCAACGGTTTCACGCCGAATGTCTATGTGGATGCTTCAGTCGGCACTGGTTTGACGCTTGCAGCTACGGCCGATTTCAACGGCGATGGTAAGACCGACCTTTTGTGGCGTAATACCACCACTGGCGCATTCTCAGAATGGCAGTCGACCGGCAGCGGCTTCACATCGAATGTCTATGTTAATGGTTCAGTGGGTTCGGTTTGGTCTCTTGCCGGCACAGGCGATTTCAACGGCGATGGTAAGGCCGATCTTCTTTGGCGCAATGCCACCAATGGCACATTCTCAGAATGGCAGTCGACTGGCAGCGGCTTCACATCGAATGTCTATGTTAATGGCGCAGGCACTGGCTGAACTCTGCCGGCACAGGCGATTTCAACAGCGATGGAAAGAGCGACCTTTTGTGGCGCAATTCCACCACTGGCATGTTCACGGAATGGCAGTCCACCGGCAACAGTTTCACATCGAATGTCTACGTTGATGGTTCAGTGAATACGGCTTGGACAATTGGAGGCACCGGACACTTCGGTTCTAATACCCTAACTTTTAGCAATAATTGGGAAACCTATCATCCAACTGGATCTGGCGCTACGCCTACTCAATCTCAATATTGGGTCTTCAATAACACTTGGGGTCAGCCGAACAATACAACTATCAGCAAGGATTTTACTCAGTCAATTACGGTAGATCCTGTCAGCTTCCCGAATGGCACGACACTTTCTTGGGATTATTCGAAAGTACCGGCCGCGGATATATGGAGCGGTGTGCTTGGCTATCCGTCCATTATCTACGGCACCATACCCGGTCAGCCCGGCGGCTTCGGTAGCAGTTCGGTGATATCCAACTCTGTTCCGGCCAAGCAATTGGGCTCGTTCAACAACCTTTCCATGACATTTGACTTTACAAAAAACGGCGCAGCTAACGAAAGCAATGTCATGATGGAATTTTATCCGTTCGACATGCAAGCTCCGACTGGACCCGGCCATGAACAGTTTGAAATTCAATTCTTACTAGCACCCGATGCAGCCACGCGCGGCTACGCAGAGGCGCAGTCAAGTGCAACTAAATTTTCGACCCCCGGCTATAGTGGTGTTGTAGCGAAGGAGCCGGGCAACCCAACTATTATTGTCTTTTGCCCAACGACGAACATCACTTCTGGAACAATAGACCTCAAAGCCTGCCTTGCTGTCATAGAATCACTTGGATGGGTAAGCCCCTCTCTTTGGCTACAAGGCCTGCAATTCGGTGCTGAACCAAGAAGCGGGATCGACAGTCAAGCGGTTGAACCCTACGCTGGAAGCGTGACCGTCAATCAACTGAGCTATGTTTGGAATTAAGCTGACTGTTGCCTGAGGGATCACTGCGGCTTGGAGCGGCGCATAGTACGTTCCGGAAATGACAGCATCGACCATTGTGGCCCCGGCGCGCATGATGACTTAGCCAATGCAGTTGCTGGCGCGCCCTACGGGGCTATCACAGCTCAGCAATTACAAGCACATAGGCGGTCAAACAATTCTGAGCAGCTTCATTGAAGCTAAAAGCGTTTCTAGAGCAATGCCCAAACGCTTCGCCGATTCATTCGCAATCACTTCGTGCGGAAGCTTTATCAGAAATGTTTTAACGAGCTTAACCGTGGACCTGCGCATTGTTAGCGTGACGTGAAAAGTCTCGCCAATTGCCCGTGATGTCTTGGAGAGTTAGTGCTTGATCAATCCCCTAATCTTGTTGCAAGT
>CAVVVG010000006.1:0-673762 GCA_963751615.1 uncultured Alphaproteobacteria bacterium | reverse complement strand
TGCTCTACCCCCGAAAGCAGACATTTCGACACTTTCTATTTTCTTACTTTTTCTCGAATGGGAAAATGATCTTCCAGTCCTTCTTCATGTCGACCACGGTCCAGCCGTTCAGCGTCGCAGCATCGTAAGCCTTGTCGAGGCGACCGATGGATGCTTGCGATCGTAGGCCCACTCGCGCTCGGCGTCGGTGTGGTGGACGATCAGAGCCAAGTCGCGCACCCATTGCCGACGTCGTCCACTGCAGCATTTCCAGGTCGCCGTCGGAGTTGCCGAATGCCGCAATCGGGCGGCGGCCGATATGTTCATTGATGCCAACCGGCTTACCGCTCTGTCGTCGATGAAGTTGATTTCCGGCAAGCGCACGAGACGGCTTTCCGTCGCGCATTTCAAATTTGTCTTGCTGCTGCTGCCGACGACCTGCTCGGGCGGAATGCCGTAGACCTTCTCGGTCCACGGGCGCATGAAATCGATGCCGCCGCCGGAGACGATGAACGTCTTGAAGCCGTTCGCGCGCAGGTAGGCGACAATTCCAGCATCGGCTGATAGACCATTTCCGTATAGCGCCGCCCGGTGATCGGATGCTTGGCAGTGCAATCCAATCCCTAACGATCTGGTCAATTCCTCGTGGTCATGCCGGAATGCGTGGCCATGACGAATCTGCACTATCGCCGGCTCGCCACCCGCCAGCGCACCCTTCACGTCGCCCTTTAGCAACGAGGCGAATGGCTCCTGGGTTTCCACTCGGGATGTTGCGGGGCGAGTGCCTTCACGCGGTCGAGTGCGAACAATATTTGGAAATACATCGGCTGTTCCGCCCATAGCGTGCCGTCGTTATCGAATGTAGCGATGCGTTGGGCAACAGATATGAAGTTCGGCGAGCCTTCCCTCGTCACTTGTTCGACGAAGGTGACAATGGCCTTCTTCGGTGCTGTGTCGTTCCAAGATGGTAAGGGATCGGATTGGGAAAACGCCTGAGTGCATACAATCAATGAGGCGCAGAGTATAAAAGTAACACCGCGGCCCCATCGAAAAAAAGATTGCCTTGCCTGCATGGAAAACTCCTTGGTCATCGACAGAGCATTACGATCACTAGGTAACAATAGCCGCACCGGTTGTAGATTGCTGATATGGTACAAAGCGGACATCACGTCTCGATCAATCTCTAGTGTGATGCGGCCGTCATCAAGCGCCAAATGACATAGACGGATCAGATGCTCAAAAGCTGAGCATTCCACAATTAGCATATTCATATCCACCAAATACTCGCAATTGATTTCTTTCGTGAGACCGCAGTGCCAAATCACTCATTTTTTGAGCGCCGCATAAGTATTTAGATTTGTATGTCACACAAAAAGATTATATTGTTCAAAGAACCTTGCGTCCGTTCGTGGGTAAAGAATTTTTTCGTAAGAAAACTGAGGATCCTAAGAGACGATCTTTCGAGAGGTTTGAGTTATGAAAATTAATAGAAAAATGTGGTTTGGTTTGTTGGCACCGTTAGTCGCCGTGATGGTGATCGCGAGTACGCCGGCAGGCGCGCAACAACAAAAGCCCAATATCGTATTCATCATGGGTGATGATATCGGCTGGGCTAATGTCGGTGTTTACACTCAGGGGATGATGGCTGTTCGCACGCCAAACCTTGACCAAATGGCGGCCGAAGGTATGCGGTTCACCGACTATTATGCTGAGGCGAGCTGCACGGCCGGTCGTGCGAACTTTATTACGGGTCAGTTGCCCATTCGCACCGGATTGACCACCGTCGGTCAGGCCGGCTCCCCGCTTGGCATGCCCGACGAGGCGCCGACGACGGCCGCCGTGCTCAAGTCCATGGGCTACGCTACCGGCCAATTTGGCAAGAACCATCTGGGCGACCTGAACAAGTTCCTACCCACGTTGCACGGCTTCGATGAATTCTATGGTTATCTCTATCACCTGGACGCAATGGAGGACCCCTGCCATCCCAATTACCCGGCGGCTCTCAAGGCCACCGTCGGTCCGCGCAACATGGTCCATAGTTGGGCGACGAACGTGGACGATGCCACAGTGCAACCCGCTGGGGCAAGGTCGGAAAACAGAAAATCGAAGATGCGGGCGAACTCTGTCCGAAACGCATGGAGACGGTCGACGACGAGATATTGGCTAACGCGCTTAAATTCCTCGACAAGTCAAGGCAGGATGGTAAGCCGTTCTTCCTCTGGCTCAACCCGACCCGGATGCATGTTGTCACGCATCTGTCGGAGAAGTACGAGAAGCGGCGAACATCGGAGAACGGTTGGAGCATATCGGAAGCCGGTATGTCGCAGCTCGACGATATTGTCGGCTCGGTCTTGAAGTACTTGAAAGACAATGGCCTCGACAACAATACCATCATCGCCTTTTCGACCGATAACGGCGCTGAGAACTTCACCTGGCCCGATGGCGGTCAGACCCCGTTCGCCGGAGGCAAGGGTACCGGGCTCGAAGGCGGCTTCCGCTCTCCGATGATTATCCGTTGGCCCGGCAAAATCCCGGCAGGCAAAGTGGAGAACGCGATTATCTCCGGACTTGATTGGTTCCCGACTTTCGTTGCGGCGGCCGGCAATCCCAACATCGTCGACGAGCTTATAAAGGGCAAGCAGATTGGCGATCGCACGTACAAGCAGCACCTCGACGGTTACAACCAGATGGACCTGATCACCGGCAAGGGGCTGTCGAAGCGCAACGAAATCTGGTATTTTACTGAAACTACGCTCGCTGCTGCGCGCGTCGGCGACTTCAAGTATCGGTTCACCGATCAGCCAACCGGGTGGTTCGGCAACACGGTAAAGGTCGATTGGCCGATCGTCACCAATCTCAGGCTCGACCCGTACGAGCGCACCGGCCTGAGTGTAAATGCGCAAACTGGTTCAGTGTCGTATATCAACTGGTACATGTATGAATTTTGGCGCGGTGTTTTCGTCCAACAGGAAACAGCGAAGCTTGGCCAGACCTTCATCGACTTCCCGCCGGCACAAAAAGGCGCGAGCTTCAACCTTGAAGCGGTAAAAGCGCAAATCGAGGCGGCAATGCAGCATCGTGGCGGCCGGTCAAATTAACCGGCGCAAAGCTTGCCTGCTGAGACCAAACGGAAAGTGAACGAGTAAATCGCGGCCCCGGGAATGTTTCCGGGGCCGCTTTTTCTTGACCGAATGAAATTCAAAGCCCCAGCATCGTCCGGGGCTTTTTGTTTAGTGATCGTGTCAGCGGTATCCGCTTTGGGTCAAAAGCGGGCGTGACGCTCTCTCACTATAATGTCCGCTTTACCGCCAAAAACAGACATCGATCGCTGACCGTCGACCTGTTCGGGAACCGATTGAGCGGTCTGGTCCACCGCTTTGAACTCCGAGCGGCGCTTGAACATGTAACCCGCGTGTAACCCGCGGCGTTTGTGACGCCTGTCGCACTGCAGTGGATTGCCTTTTCTGCGTCTCCCGAATTGCAGCGGAGTACGCTGGGGTGCGCTCCGCTACAATTCCCGATAGGTGAAGAGGGTGGTGCCGGCTGAGAGGATTGAACTCCCGACCTTCGGTTTACAAAACCGCTGCTCTACCGCTGAGCTAAGCCGGCTAAGCCAATGAAATTACTATATCCCGTTTTTGAGCGCACGATTGATGGCTACCCAACATGCTATCCAAACTGCTCGTTCCCGGAATTTATCCGCTTTTATAGCAGCATAAAGCGCCAAGTCGAGTTTGGCTGTAGTGTGCTCATACATCGTCTGTGTGACATTAGGCGCACGGTTGAGCGTTATTGTGATCGTCGAATGTCCGAGGCGTTCCTGCGTGATTGATCTATCTCAATGTAACTCTTGTCAGCTCAATGAAATTTTCCGGATTCGACAAACCCTCTTAGGAGGACACCATGAAAGAGCCTGGGCTTGATAATCGACACCGAGACAAGAACGGCGAAATCAGCCGCAAGCATGGCAACACACTCGTGGGAACGCTGCGAAAAATGTATGGCTCCGGTTTTGCTCCTGGATGTCGGGACCAAGACAAACTAAGCGACGTTCTCCACCAGTTTGATGAGCCTTCGCTGAGTTAGCTGCACCAAGATCATGACGGCCGGAAACTTGAGGAAAAAATTAAATCTCAGTTCTGACAAACCGGTTACAAAAACGCTCCTGGGAGCAAAATCCGATTCGATGCCTGTGGCGAAAAATGCGCCATTTGATCCGCTGACCGCAATCTATGCGTCCAAGTCGGGACCGCGGTCCAAATCGGGCAATAGTCGAACTCGCGGCAGCAGAGCGGGGATAGCGGCCCAACCTGGACAAAATTACCAATAATTTTTCGGACGACGTTTCCCGTTCACATCATCGGGTAATTGTCGGCGACGGAGATCAGCCACAGCGCAGTTTTCAATAAGCCGACGCGTGCGAGGACTGGCGTGCGCAACCATCTGCTCGTCAGCAAGAGGTGCGCTTTGCGATAGAGAGGGTTCGCGCGCCGACTATTGGCAGGCGCCTTGCGCAGCCGCTCGATTAGGTCAGAACGTTGTTTTTCGATTTCCACGCGTTCCATACAGCGAACTCCCCACTGCAAAGCCACCAGCTTTCTAGAATCTAATCCCGAAGACTGGCAAAATCGATTCACAAAATCGCGACTTTATGCCTTTGGGGCCGGGATTAGGTCGTTCCGCGCAAGGTCTTACGGTTGGGCGATACGCCATGCCTTTAGCGGACCCGCATCGATCGCAATGGGCTCAAGCCAGCTTACCGATTTTCCCTGCGCCAGTGTGCGTGCGAAGGCGTTCGACTGTTTGGGTTCGCGTGCCGTCCATTCCGGGCAAATCACGAGATAATCGGCATGATAATTTTGTGCGTGACGGCGCATGTCGTCTTCTGGCCCCCCGAAAGCCTCGATTCCGGCCACGATCCCTTCGACCGCGCGGTGATAACCGGCGGCGATGATGGAATGATGCGTATGGACGAGTAAATGAGCTCCGAGATTGATTGGGGCAAGAACGAGCCCTTTTGGCAAACGATCCAGGGCGCGAACATTTTTGTCCAATATACAATCCGCACCGTGGGTCGATCCAACTGCTTCATATTTCGCCGAAACCTGCGTAACGCTGAAGCCGATTTGCCAGAACGCGCCAACAAGAAGCGAACAAGCAACAACCAATGCGACAGTCTCGGCGGGCCGCACCGTCGGCGGACTGAAGGCCTGCGCCAGACGATCGAACGCCCAGCCCGCCGCGAGCGGGATGAAGGCGGAGACCACATAGATGCTGCGGATCTGAATCAGACAGAGAAACACTCCCATCCACAACAGCGATGCAAGTGCGATCATCATGCGGCGCGTGTTGTCATGAGTGCGGAAGATTGCGAAGCTTGTGACGATCGATGCGACTATTAGCGGGCCGTAACATCGCAGCGTTGTCGATGGATTGACTTCCCAGATCCGCCAGAGCGGAAAGGCCTCAGGAATACTGCGAATCCACTCGGTCCGGTATGGCTCCGGTACCATGTGATACGGACCGCCCAGGCAAACCGGAAATGCGTGCGCGAAAAGCAGTAGAAGCAAAATGAAAGCAATCCCCGCAATTGATGCGCGGCCTAACCAAAGCTGAACACGCGAAGACAGTGCAGCAAGAGTTAATGCGATGAAACCGCCGCCAACAGTCAGAAGGAGCCACGGCGCCGAAAGCGCGTCGCAATGAGAAACAGTCCAGTTGGAGGGATTATTTTGTGCGGCAAACGCAATAAGTGAAGTAAGTGCGAGCGCCACGCCATATCGTGAAAACGAGTATTGGTCGTCCGCACGGCCGAAAACCCAGAAGCAACCATAAAGCGCGCCGATACCGGCGACGAAGGGCAAAGACTCGAGACTGACAGCCAAGACTAGCGCACTCGCAGCACCCGAGAGATACGCTGCACGGGGATTGCAGTTGGAAAAAATAAATCCGGCGGCCGCAAGCGTAATCAATAACGCTACAACGTTATGGTGGTCGACGCGCCCGGATCCGAAAATATCCGCGAAGACAGTCATTTGGCTTGCAACCAGAATCGCAAAGCCAATTGCCGCGACTCCGATGGTGCGCGACATGATTACACCGACGACGGCAAGATAGAGACCGAAGACAACGAACGGCCATGTCGCGGCGGCAACGCCGAATGCCGTTTCTTCGCTCATGAATATGCCAATCAGCTTTACTTCCGCGGCGATGGGGAGATCCACCAAGCGAGACCAATGTATCGAGGCTCCAGCCGGCGGCAGATAGCGATACTGATGCATGTCGAACCAGCTTTGGCCGGCGAGAAAATCGCGCACGCTCAGGAGACGCATTGCGTCGTCGTTGTCGGGCAAGGTCAATTTCAGCGCCGACTGCATCAAAGGAAGTTGGGACCAAAGGAAAATGCCGACGCTGAACAGAATGAGCGCGCAGATTGCCCCCGGGCGGTCGAATAGTGTGGGCGTGACAGAACGACGCGATATGCGAGTGTCCCAAAAAGGGGCTGAAAATGGTGTTGTCATTACTGTAATTTCCGGAGAATTCGTTTACTGGCCGTCAAGGCTCCCATGGAATGCTTACCCCGCCGTTAGCGGGAGAAAGCCATGTCAGAAGGGTTTGCCGGTGAGAATCCGGTTCACGCAGCCTTTCAAGAGGTTGAAAAGATCCTTGCGGAACGGCGCGAAGTCGAACTCACGATTCTGATGCCTTGCCTGAACGAGGCTGAGACCCTCGGCATTTGCATCGATAAGGCGATGGGATTTCTTGCTCGTTCCGGAGTTGTAGGCGAGGTCGTGATCGCCGACAACGGTTCGACCGACGGTAGCCGCGAAATCGCGCAGTCGAAGGGTGCGCGCATCGTGCCGATCGCGACGCGCGGCTATGGCGCGGCGCTCATCGGTGGGATTGACGCTGCGCGTGGCCGTTACATTATTATGGGCGACAGCGATGACTCCTATGACTTCTCGAATTTGGAATCCTTCATCGCGAGACTGCGCGATGGTTATGAGCTTGTGATGGGCAACCGCTTCAAGGGCGGCATCGCAAAGAAAGCGATGCCACCCTTACATCGCTATCTCGGAAATCCTGTGCTCTCTTTCATCGGGCGGCTTTTTTTCCGCAGCCCGATCGGCGATTTTCACTGCGGCTTGCGCGGCTTTTCGCGTGGGGCTATTCGCAAAATCGGCTTGATCGCACCGGGCATGGAATTCGCTTCCGAAATGGTAATCAAATCGACGGTGGCAGGACTTCGGGTCACCGAGGTGCCGACCACTCTTTCACCCGACGGGCGTTCGCGCCCGCCGCATTTGCGCAGCTGGCGTGACGGCTGGCGTCATCTTAAGTTGCTGCTCCTTTTCGCGCCGCATTGGTTGTTTCTGTATCCGGGCGCAGCGCTTGCCGGATTTGGTGCTCTACTGACGGCAATACTATTGCCGGGGCCGTTGGCAATTGGCGATCTGAAACTCGATGGCGCGACAATTTTGTTTGCGCTGGCTGCCGCCCTGGTCGGCGTGCAGATGATGATGTTCTACTTGGTCGCTAAGCTTCATTCGGTGTCCGAACGTTTGTTGCCCGCGAGTGCGCGTTTTGCACGCATGCAAAGTGCGCTGACTGTGGACCGCTTTTCCCTGATGGGCGGAATGTTGTTTGTCACTGGCCTGGTCATCGCCGGTGCAGCGGTACTGCGCTGGATGAATGCCGAATTCGGCAATCTTGATCCATCGCTTATTGTGCGTTTTGCTGCCGTGTCGACGGCGGCGATGGCGCTCGGCGTTCAGACTGTGACCACAGGCTTTTTAATGGAGATGATCCGCAGCCGCGGCGAGCATGCGCACCTGGTGCCGCAGCAGGAGATCGGCAGCGAATACAAATCGACCGGCCAACCAATTTCGAAGGCCGCGGCTTAAACGCAAACTCGCGAATAAAAAACGGGGCGCCTTTCGTTGGTCGAACTGCAGGGAAAAAATTTTTCCGGTCTGCGCGATCGAGGCGGATGGTCAGCGAGAGGTTGAAAGTTTTCGGTGCGCGACGTACAGCGCGAGTGCGGCAGCGTTCGAGACGTTCAGGCTTTTGATGGTGCCCGGCATGTCGAGTCGAACCAACAAATCGCAAGTTTCACGCGTGAGTTGGCGCAGCCCTTTGCCTTCGGCGCCCATGATGAGGGCGAGCGGGGCTTTCAGCGGCGCGTCAGCAAGATCGGTTTTGCCTTCCTCATCGAGGCCGACAAGCAAGAAGCCGCGTGACTTTAGATCGGCGAGGGCACGGGCGAGGTTTTGTACGAGCACAAGCGGCACATATTCGAGTCCGCCCGATGCGCTCTTCGCCAATACGCCGGTAGCTTCGGGGCTGTGGCGTGCGGTGGTGACGATGGCAGAAACTGAAAATGCGGCAGCACTCCTCGTGATGGCGCCAAAATTATGCGGGTCGGTGATCTGATCCAGTACGAGCACCAGGCCATCGAGTGAAATATCATCCAGTTCGGGCGAGGGTAGTGGATCGGCCTCGAGCAGCACGCCCTGATGCACGGCATCGGGCGAAAGCTGCCGGTCGATCACTTCCGGACGCACGATTTCGGGTTTCACCTTGGGTTTTAGCCCCAACTCGTGCAGCCGGCGCTCGCCATTTGGAGTAACCAGGATACGGCGAATGCGACGTTTCGGATTTTCAAGAGCGGCTTGCACCGCGTGCCAGCCGTAGATCAGCGAGGGACCGTCGCGGTCGCGTTCACGCCTCCGCTCACGCCTCTCCCAAGGCCGGTTTCGGTTATCGCTGCGGTGTTTTTTATGATCGCGCATAAAGGGTTCTAGTCATCCGTTGTCATGGTTGGCAATTTTCAGGCCTTGAATCGGAAAACCGCCCGAAATACTTAGCATTAAAGGCTTTGTCCGGTGCGCGGGGTTGACAGGGCAGAGGTCGCTCCGCATAACCCGGCGCACAATTCCCTGCCAATTCCAGCGGGATTTGCTGATTTCAGAAATCTGCCCATGGCCGGAGGATTTTCCGGGGGAGTGTCCCGAGCGGCAAAGGGGGCGGACTGTAAATCCGCTGGCTATGCCTTCGCAGGTTCGAGTCCTGCCTCCCCCACCAACTCGAAAACAAACAAGAACAGGCGCGTGGACGGCGGGCTTGAACTGCCCGCGAAGCTTGTCCCAGAGTGTCTTGGGCACCCTTCAATCGTGATAACGATGGATACAAATAACCACTTATTGGCGCGTCGCGATGACGGCGCCGAACTCGCGGCCGCCGAGCAACGATTGCTGGCGTGAATGCTGAATCAATGGTCCGCTAGTCGTTGTTGAAGCGCGCCACGCGCCATAGGTGCAAGGCAGGTTCGAGCGGAAAATCTACTAAAGTCCTCGTCATCGATTGTTGGCTTCGTCAAACACGCTGAAATCTTTGAAGGCCTTTTGCGCTCATAAATTGCGCGGTAACGATGCAATGAAAAAAGTGCGGGAGCCAAGCGGCTCCCGCACCCAGTTTGTTTTACCAAATTCGATTACGTCTATGCCGCCTGTGGCCCCCAGATTTTCATCTTGCGAGTCTCGGGCATCAAGAACAGGCTGAGCACCAAGCATATCACTGGAACAGCGATCGGGTAGAGCAGTGCCCAAAAGAGACTACCCGTTGCCGCCCACGCCGCCGTGGTGATGAATGGCACCAACCCGCCACCCCAACCGTTGCCGATCATATACGGCATGGATACTGCCGTGTAGCGGATCCTGCCGGGGAAAAATTCAGCGAGGAACGCGCCGATCGGCCCGTAGACCATCCCAACATAGGACACGAGAATGGCGATGATAAGGATCGCAACCGGCATGTTGATATTGCCCGGCTGCGTGACCGATCCGAGCCACGTATACAGCGGATAGTAAGTGACCGCCGCAAGCAAGAAGCCCCCCAATATCACCGGTTTTCGGCCGATGATGTCGGACAGCCAGCCGTAGAAGATGAGTGTCGGGGTCCCAATGATCAGCCCGGCTCCCACAATATAGGCGGTAGTCAATGTGTCCACCTTGGAAACCGTCTGCAGGAAGTACAGCGCCCAGAACTGACTGCTGTACCAAACCACGCCCTCGCCCAATACGACAATGGTCGCGATCACCACGTACTTCAAATTGGCGGGGTTGAGGAAGGCTTCGGCCCATGGATTCTTGCTCGTCGCCCCCTTGGCCTTGATCTCCTGGTAGACCGGAGACTCCTCGAAGTTTACCCGGATGTAGATGGTGACGAACACCAGCAGGAAGGAGCACAAGAACGGGATACGCCACGCCCAGTCGTTGAACACGGCTTCGCCAAAGTAGGTGCGTGTCACAATAATCACGGCAAGCGACAGCACGATTCCAAGGGTTGGTGAGGTCTGCAGCCAGCCGGTATAGTAACCGCGACGTTCCTCCGGCACGTGCTCGGCAACATAGGTGATGGCACCGCCGTATGAGCCGCCAAGGCAAAGGCCCTGGATCATTCGCAAACAGAACAGGATGATTGCGGCGCTCAAACCGATCTGCTCGAAGGTCGGGATCAACCCGATCGCCCCCGTGCCCAGAGCCATGCCGACGAGCGTCAGAAGGAACGTATATTTGCGGCCGACGCGGTCTCCCATCCAGCCGAACACGAACGCCCCTAACGGACGGACAAGAAACCCGGCGGTAAACAGCGCGACGGTGCTAAGCAGAGCCGCAACGGGGTGGGTCTTTTCAAAGAATTTGACCGACAAGATTGTGGCCAAGCTCCCGAAAATATAGAAGTCATACCACTCGATGACGTTTCCGCCGGCCGCGGCAGTGATCACGGTTCGGAAGTTCTTCGGAACGGCAGCAGCAGCAACCATAGTAATCCTCCCACTTTTTAGACGAGACGGACATCACTGACCGCAGTAGACCGCGCGTCGGAAATTTTTCTGATTATCACTCGCTTAGCATTTCATGCCAGCGCCTCTTTAGTACTAGACAAGAAGTTTTTTTGCGGCGCACCCTGGACCGCACCCATTTCGAGCGGACGCTGAACAAGTGCTGCTGGCTTGAACGCGGGATTGCAGTCCGCTAGTCGTACCCTAAAGCATCGAAGCAAAAGATAGACTTGCTACGCGATATAGACGCAACATTAGAGGAAATTACTGAATTGAAACAACGGGGTGAGGAGATACTATAAATTCGCTGACTAGGCGTTCGCAGCTTCGAGTCCTGACCCCACGGTTATATATTGAATGTATTGAAGAAGTGCGGGTGTAGCTCAATGGTAGAGCAACAGCCTTCCAAGCTGAAGACGAGGGTTCGATTCCCTTCACCCGCTCCAATTTTTTCAAGTGCTTGCACCGTATCGGCCCGGCCATTCTGACAAATATCCGTCATTTGTTCGTATCGCTCATCGCTGCTTTGCCCTGGCGGCGATTTGTCGCAGGGTCCGCTTGGCGTGGCGCGGTAACGCCTCCGCCGATCTGTGCCGCCCCTGTGCGCCGATCTCGGCGTCGCTCAAATCCGCGTCAGCGACCTCCGGAAAGCTGCCGTGTCTGAATGAGGTGAATGAAAGCTCGTCGCGTAGCCCTGCGGCGCGGATGATCTTTTTGACCGTGCAACTCATTTGCGCCAAATCGCCCTAGTCAGTCGGCCAAGGTGGTTGATCACCCCAATCTCGGCGCAGCATCAGGCCGCCGATGCGGATACGCTTCAAGATATCAAGTTCGGCCAGAAGCTCCGGGTAGAGCGGTACGCCTATCTCATCGAACAACGGCATTCATTTTTCGTCGCGAGTCCGCGAGCGACATCAACACTGTACAGATGGATAGTCTGAAAGCGATTGACCCTGAATGGCCGATTAGAGAACCGGACATCCGCTGTTGCGGAAAATCAACTACCTTTAGCGTTTCATATTGAGATTTGGCGACCAAATCAGTGCTTGCAGCGAAAAGATAGCTATAAGAGTCGCCCGCTAACCCATTTTCTTCTTTAGTATTACGTGATTAGCTTAAGGCATTAGTCAGGCTTAATAATCAGATCGGATTTTGCTACGGTATATAGAGTAGGAAACCAGTTGGGGGTCTTGTTGGGGGTCTTGCCATGGCCAATATCGAAAAAACACCGCGCAAGCTTGTGTTGAAGGAAGGCTCGGTAACACTAACGCTCGACAAGGATACCGGCAAAGGTACGCTGCAGCAGAAAGTCTTGTTATGGAATAAAAAGCCGGTCGAGTTCGCGCTCTCCGACATCGATGACATCGCAGTAAAGTCGGATACGGACGGCCTTTCCGGCGCAACGATCCATCACAGCGTCCTTCACAGGCGTACCGGCGAGATCACGGTCCTAACCACCGAGGAAGCCAAAGACGCCGCGGCAACGGTGAAAAACCTACGCAGTTTTGTCGGACTTTAGGGTTTCCAACGACTCGTTAGGAGATCGGTGAAATTTCGAAAGCAGATCTGGACCGTCAGGAAATAGGTTGAAATATTTTAAGTTACGCGATTGGGTGCTTCTCGTCGGATGTCTTGCATAAGTGGCAGTCAACTTTTGGATTTGGTTTTTGCAGCCTACTCAAATGCAACTCTTTCTCATTTCGGCTCCGTTAGGAATGTGTGCCTTTGGTGCCATGCTTTGGCTGATTATGCGGGAATAGACGGGAGAAAATGAATAGCAATCTCTTGGAGAATAATTTTTCTCGCGATCGCGTTGACTATGTTGTGGTTCGGCCGCGCCCGCTCCAATGTTATACGCATGACTTCGATTTCCGACATTAAGTGACCACTGTCGCACAGAGAGAGACAAAACCATGGCGAAGGAAAAATTCGAACGTAAGAAGCCACATTGCAACGTTGGGACGATTGGACATGTTGACCATGGCAAGACGTCGTTGACGGCAGCGATTACGAAGGTACTGGCGGAGAAGGGCGGCGCGACCTTTACGGCGTACGACCAGATCGACAAGGCGCCGGAAGAGAAGGCGCGTGGGATCACAATTTCGACGGCGCATGTGGAGTACGAGACCGCCAAGCGTCATTATGCGCACGTCGATTGTCCGGGCCATGCGGACTATGTGAAGAACATGATCACGGGCGCGGCGCAGATGGACGGCGCGATCCTCGTTGTGAGCGCAGCCGATGGCCCGATGCCGCAGACACGCGAGCATATTCTGTTGGCGCGCCAGGTCGGTGTTCCGGCGATCGTGGTGTATTTGAACAAGTGCGACATGGTGGACGATCCGGAACTCTTGGACCTGGTCGAACTGGAAGTCCGCGAACTGCTGTCGAAATATAACTTCCCGGGCGACAAGATCCCGATCGTGCGGGGTTCGGCGCTGATGGCGCTGGAGGACAAGAATCCGGAGCTCGGACATGATTCCGTGATCAAACTGATGGATGCGGTCGATGCCAGCATCCCGCAGCCGGAGCGTCCGATCGACAAGCCGTTCCTAATGCCGATCGAGGACGTGTTTTCGATCTCCGGTCGCGGCACGGTGGCGACGGGACGCGTGGAGCGTGGGGTGGTGAAGGTCGGCGACGAAGTGGAGATCGTCGGCATCAAGGACACGGCGAAGACAACGGTGACGGGCGTGGAGATGTTCCGCAAACTGTTGGATCAAGGGCAGGCGGGGGACAATGTCGGTATTCTGCTTCGCGGCACGAAGCGGGAAGAGATCGAGCGCGGCCAGGTTCTGTGTAAGCCGGGCTCGGTGAAGCCGCATACGAAGTTCACGGCGGAGGCTTACATCCTGACGAAGGAAGAGGGCGGTCGTCATACGCCTTTTTTCACGAACTATCGTCCGCAGTTTTATTTCCGCACCACTGACGTTACCGGCGTCTGCACGCTGCCGGCGGGCACGGAAATGGTAATGCCGGGGGATAACGTATCGATGGAAGTGCAGCTGATCGTTCCGATCGCGATGGAGGAGAAGCTCCGCTTCGCGATCCGCGAGGGCGGCCGCACCGTCGGTGCCGGCGTCGTCGCAAAGGTCATTGAATAATCTTCCTGACGAACCACAATCTCCGCTTTAATTCCGGTTGCGGAGGACAGCTTCCGTTCGATTAGGGGGTCACATTCCGACAAGCGAGAAGAATAGCGCCAGCACCCATAGCACAATAGCGACTCCTGCCGTCCAAAGCGCGAAGATGAGAAAAGTCTCGCGCAATATGGATCCCGTAACCCATTGCGCGTAAGCTTTCGGCGGCCGAGATTCTTCGGGCAAGTAAAGCCACATCTCGGTGCGACGATAATCCTTGGTCAGCGCCCATCGCGCCTTCAAGATTAGAATTATCGCCATCATCGTGGTGAGAAACGCACCGGACTGGAACGCCACTTTTGGGTTGAATGAGAGCCCGATCATGATGCAAAAAATGGCAAGCGAGCCAAAACCGCAGGCTCGCATGACCGATTCGAACGCGACGCGACGTATATTTTCCATGCGGCCATCTCGCATATTCGGCCGGCTGCAAATCCGCAACCGTTGACCATGAAAACTACCACAGATTGCCGTGCATAATGACCACGATCAAGTGCTGGGGACTTTAGCGGAGCCGCGGCAAAAGACCACGTCTACAATTACTTACAAACCGATTTGGAAAAAATTTCCCATTGCCGGAAGCGTCAGTAATGCAGTTGCCGCCAACCAGATCCAGAGCGACACCTCAGTTGAGTCGTTGCCCGCGCCAATGAACCGCTCGTAGACGGCGGCCGGAATGCCGCCAAGAATGATCGTGGCAGTGGCGACCATGAGCGACGAGAACGTGAGTGTTAGCGGTAGGCTGCCGAATAAGAGCGCCGGCGCCAGGATCTGGACGTGAATGAGCGCGAAAAGAAGCCAGAGTTGATTGAACAATCCGTTGATCATCCCGAAGAAGGCGATGCCAACGTAGTAGAGATTGCGATTCATGGCTCTACTCAGCTCGTGCTTGGGAGCGCGCCTAGTAACAAGAATAGATTGAGCAGCAATACGCGCAGCCAAAACAGCCATACGAATCCGAACAACCAGATTATGACTGGGGCGGTCGCCTTTGGTGTTATCCGGGCGACAACTGCGACGATTGGATCAGTAACGCGACAGAAAAAACGCCAGATATAGTTCGGCGAATTCGGATCTACGATAAATCCAAGCAAGACGCGGCCCAGCAATGTATACATCAGCACAGCTAGAACAAAGTTTGGCAGGTGAAAATACCAATAGGTAATCAGGGAGCTGCCTATGTTCACGCTATGCGATCCTTTTGGTAGATGACCATGATGCGGGCTGGCCCTTCCCGCAAGCCAAAAGAGAAACGGGGTCCCGAAGGACCCCGTTTCCGATCGGACCGGAATGCCGGTCAAGTCTTTTCCTCGAGTATCGTCCGGCCACGCGGCTTGCGAATCTCGTCGATAAGGCCTTGCATCTCCTTCGACGGCTCCTTGCCGAGCAGACTGACGAAGTAGATCACCAGGAAGCCGAGCGGCATCCCGAGCAATCCGCAGTTGATGTTGTTGAGATCGAACCAGCCGACCTTATTGGCCAGCGGGTTCGCTGCGCTCGCCGGCACGTCGGCAAGCCACTTCGGATCGGCCATGATCTGTCCAACATTGATCAACGCCTGCCCCGTCTCCGGATTCAGGAGCGACGTCATGCCGAAATAGGCCACGCCTGCCTGCGGGAAATATCTCGAGCATACGAGATAGAACAGGCAGATGCCCCACCCGGCAAGGATGCCGCAAATCGCACCGGTCGTAGTGGCGCGTTTCCACCAGATGCCGAGCACAATCGCCGGGAAGTTGCCAGCCATAGCGAGTGAGAACGCCCAGCCGACCATGGCCAGGATGTCCGACGGTCTCGTTGCAGCGAGAGCCGCCGAGGCCACGGCCACGAAGAACAACAGCACCCGCGCCACCGTAAGCCGGCGTATCGTCGGCGCCTTCGGATCGAGCATCTTGTAGTAGATGTCGTGCGAGAGGGCGTTGGCGATGGCCAGCAACAGGCCATCGGCAGTGGAGAGCGCTGCCGCGAGGCCGCCCGCCGCTACTAGACCCGAGATCACGTACGGAAGGCCCGCGATCTCCGGGGTGGAGAGCACGATCACGTCCGTATTGATCACAAAGTCCTGGAAGCGAATAATACCAGGGTGACCCGCGATCGCCTTGCAAGCGTCAATTACGGCTTGCACGCTAGCTGCGTTCTTGCCGCAGATTTGGATCAGTCCAAGCTCGCCCCATTGGAACATCCAAGGTCTGATATTCGCCAAATCCCTACCGATGATGTTGGTATAGACCTCGAGCTTTGAGAACGCCGCGTAGGCCGGCGCCGAGAAGTACAGTAGGAAGATGAACAGCAGCGACCATGCGACTGAATCCCGCGCTTCCTTCACGGACGGCGTGGTGAAGTAACGCATCAGGATGTGCGGCAACGAGGCGGTGCCGACCATCATGCAGAAGATGATCCCGAAATAGTTCAACGGGGAATAGTTCAAGAACGGCTGAATATGCGGCTTGAGCGTCCCCGCCCCGCAGTTGGCGGCGGTACAAAGGGTCGCCAAACCTGATTGCACCATCTGGTGCTCGCGGGCCGTGATTTCCGCGATTGCCCTTCCGTAGGTCAGTTCCGGGATCGGAATGCCGTAATGTTGAGTCGACAGGATTACGATCGGCGTCAGATATGCGACGATCAACACGATGTATTGCGCGATCTGCGTCCAGGTCACCGCTCGCATGCCGCCGAGCATCGCACAGAGCAAAATACCAACGAGGCCGGCGAACACCGCGATCTCGAATTTCATGCCGAGAAAGCGTGAGGCGATGAGGCCGGTGCCGTAAATCTGTGCCGTCACGTAGGTGAAGGAGCAGCACACCAGCACGATGACCCCGAGAAAGCGGGCAAAGTTGCCGCCATACCGGAACGACAGGAAGTCAGGCACGGTATAGGCGCCGAACTTGCGCAGGTACGGTCCGACCAGGATCGATACCAGCACGAAGCCGCCGGTCCAGCCGAGCACCCAGGCGAGGCCGTCATAGCCGAGCAGGAACAAGGAGCCGGCCATACCGACAAAGGAGGCCGCCGACATCCAATCGGCGCCGGTCGCCATTCCGTTGTAGAATGCAGGCACGCGCCGGCCTGCGACGTAATATTCTGAAAGTTGCGCCGTCCGCGTCGCCACGCCGATGATGGCGTAGACCGCGAGGGTGAAAAACACGAACAGATAACCGAGATATCTGTTCGGCACGCCCACCTTCTCAAGGAGCGCAAGGAAGAGAACGAACGCGACGAAGCCGCCCGTATACATGCCGTACATCCGGCCGAGCTGTTTATAAAAGGCATCTGCGCCGGTAGTGGTTTGAGTAGCCATGATCTATTTCCCCCTCACTGGTCTTCGGCGTAGCCGTACTCGCGGTCGATTTTATTCTGCTGTCTCGCGAACATGAACAGCATGACGACGAACACGATCAGCGAGCCCTGCGCAGCCATGTAGAAGCCGAGCGGAAAGCCGAGAATCGGAATTGTAATCGTGTTCAGTTGCTTGACGAACATATGAATGATGTAGCCAAAGAAGACCCACACCCCGAGATGCATGAACATCAGGTTGGTCGTCTTTTGCCAGTGCGCTTTTTGGTTGGCCGGTGAATCAGCTGGAGCCATGGGCATTACCTTCCCTAAAATGAACCGACGCCCGCGGAAGCGGAGCCGGCACGAATATGAGAGGAGTGTCCACAATAAGCTGGTGCGGCACCCCCCCCGGATTATTGCCGCTGCTCCGTTTCGATCTTGTTGCCGAATACAAAGCGACCAAGGAAGGCTAGCATTGGGCCATTAGGAATCAAGGTGCCGTATTGCCTACTGCCCATTAAAACTGCTTAGCTTTTCTGGAAAAATCTGCTTCGCACCTGCGAACATCGGTGGACCATTGTCGTTCACCGCTAAGAAGCAGACGGAGGAACAATGAACTTCTTTGGCTTCTTCCGTCGTCAGCCGCCAATTCGCGAGCGCAAAGAGCTCGCGGATTTTATCGACGAACAATCGGCGTTTATCGTGCAGAAGGGTATTTACGACTATGCGCAGGCCCGCGCCGGTCATTATACAAAAGTATTATTCAAAGAATCGGAATTCTTAGAAGCCGTCGAAAGGTCACGTTGGCAAGCTTATCCGCTCGGCCTTGCGATGGTCAGCGAAATGGTTGAAGGCGTTTTACGTCCTCATACCATGGGCGACAGACGCGCGGTTCTCGAACCGCTTGCTGCTATGGTTCTCTCTATTTTCGACCGTTATCCCGTGCCGCTGTCGCTCGGACACCAACGATGGCAGAGGATCCGCGGCGAACTCGCCCGCAAACTCGACCAGATTGGCTTGCATCCGCCCAAACGGGTGTTCGACATTCCTGAACCATATGCGCGACCCTATTTCGATCTGATGCCATTTCATAAGGAATTGTTGACGCGTGACATGCCGACAGCGCGCAATTACCTCCGGATCAATCTGACCAACATCCATGATGAATTCATCAATCGCTTGGATGTCCCGGCCATTATGGGGAAACTCCGTCTATAGCGTGGTCCCTATAATCAGTGGTTGGCGCTGCGGAGAATGTTGATGGCCGATATGAGGAACGCCACTCCGCTCATTGCGCTCGACGCAATCGTAATTGACACCGAGACCACCGGACTAGATCCAGCCAAAGCCCGGGTTGTCGAGATTGCAGCAGTTTGTCTCATTGCAGGACGTCTTGACGAAAAGTCGGGCCTCCGCTGTTTCGTGAATCCGGGCGAGCCAATTCCCGCCTCTGCAACTGCGATCCACGGCATCGATGACTCAAAGGTCGCAGACGCCGGATCGTTCGCAGAAAATTGGCCAAAGTTTTCCACTCATGTCGCTAACGCCGTCGTCATTGGTCACACTTTGAGTTTCGATTTGGCGGTGCTCAAACGTGAATGTGTCCGCTCCGGTATTATTTGGCATCCACTTCGCAGCCTCGATACGAGGCTTCTTGCGCAGGTAGTGGAGCCCGATCTGGCCGGCTATTCCCTCGAAAGCCTTGCGGCTTGGCTTGATGTCGAGATTGTGGGTCGCCATTCCGCGCTGGGTGATGCGCTCACGACCGCCCACATTTTTCGCGCTCTGGTCCCCAGACTGCGTGAGGGCGGCATTCGTACTCTTGCAGAGGCGATGACTGCGTGTACTACGCTGGTCAATGTGCTCGACCGGCAACATCGTGCCGGTTGGATCGAACCCATAATGGAATCGAGCCGGGTCGATGTCGAACGCACGCTGAGTCGGATCGACAGTTATCCCTATCGGCACCGCATCGGTGTAGTGATGCGTTCACCACCTAAATTCACGCCTCCAGATACGTTGCTTGGTGCCGCAATCACGCGGATGACTGGGGAACGAGTTTCGTCGCTTTTTGTACAGTCCGTAGGTGGCTCAGAACCCCATCCGCGTTCGGTTGATACAGGCATCATTACTGAGCGGGACGCGCTGCGCGCGTTGACTGAGCTGGGCGCGAAGGCTCTCGATCAGCGCGTCGACCGATTCATGAGCAAGCCGCTTTCTGCAATCCCTGTCGACGCGTTCATCTACCGTGCGATCGGCAGAATGAACCGGTTGAAAATCCGCCATCTCGGCGTCACCGACGAAAGCGGACGAGTCGTTGGCGCACTTACTGCGCGTGAACTTTTACGTTCCCGCGCGGGGGACGCAATCTTGCTGGGTGACGAGATTGATCAGGCGCGCGATGTACATGATCTCGCGCTAGTCTGGGCTAAACTGCATCATGTCGCAGAATCCCTGTTGGCGGAGGGCATCGGAGGTCGAGATATTGCCGAGGTAATCTCGCGTGAGCTTGGCGCCTTGACGCGGCAGGCTGCGGTCATCGCTGAAATTAGGATGATCGACGACAATGAGGGCCGCCCGCCTTGTCCTTATGCAATGACAGTGCTGGGCTCAGCCGGCCGCGGTGAGAGCCTGCTCGCCATGGATCAGGACAATGCGCTCGTTTTTGCTGAAGGAGAGCCGGGAGGAGTTGCTGATCGCTGGTTTGAGAAGCTGGCGGTCTACATTAACGATATTCTGCACGAAGTCGGCGTACCATACTGTAAGGGTGGCGTTATGGCAAAAATGCCGGATTGGCGCGGTTCAGCTGCGACCTGGCATCAAAGGATTAGTAGTTGGATACGGCATTCGAACCCGAAGGATCTGCTTTCTGTCGACATTTTTTTCGACATGCGCAGCGTGCATGGCGATGGAGGGCTTGTCAGCGCGGTGTGGCGGGGTGCCTTCGATATAGCACGCGGTGAAGTGGCCTTTGCAAAACTTCTCGCGGAATCTGCGGGTAGCGTCGAACCGGGTTTTGGATTGTTTGGAGGCTTCAAGACCGATAGGGGTCGCATTGATCTGAAAAAAGCCGGGCTATTTGGAATCGTTACTACAGCGCGCGCCCTGGCGATCTGTCACCATATCGTTGAAAGATCGACCCCGGGAAGGATCGCCGGTATCAAGACCTTAGGCATCGGCGCCGAAAATGATCTCGATGCACTCTTCGAAGCCCAGGGAGTTTTTCTAGATTTGCTGGTTGCTCAGCAAATTAGAGATATTGCGCAGGGAATAACCCCATCGAACAGGGTCGAAATCAAAGTCTTATCGCCGCAAGATCAAAGTCGCTTGCGGAAGGCGCTGCACGCGGTGGAACAGCTCGATCGCTTGACGCAGGAGTTGCTATTCACGGCCTAGGCCACGCTATTGAGCTTGCCGAATCCTGCCTCAATAAACTTCGTCTGCTGGCGGCGCGTTAGCTAAAAGTAAGGGATTCAAATCGCGATGATGGTCACTATCACCAACGATCTCGCAGGATACCGGGTTGTCCGGTAGCAGGAGGCGTTGGCGGCATCAGCGCGCGCTCCGGTGGTGTATTTGGTACGATCGGCGGGGCAGTCGGGTGCTATTGGGCGGAAACATCTCTTTATAATATACGTGATGTACTTGGTTGGGCCGAACGGGCTCGTGGCTCCGAGCTGATTTGAGCGAATGCCCGTCCTGGCCAGGCCCTATAACGCCAACGACTTCCGCCGGAATCCCCGAATTTCTGGCCTTCAGGACCGCGGTGATGGTGGAGGCGGCCTAGTAAAAAGGTCGCGAAATGGCCCATTTGGGCTTGCAATCGTTCGCACAATCTTGCATTTATAGGGCTCGCGGCGGGTCCCCGGACCTTTGGCCGCTCTTTCCGTTTTCCCGGAGGAGTGTAGCTCAATTGGTAGAGCACCGGTCTCCAAAACCGGGGGTTGGGGGTTCGAAGTCCCTCCACTCCTGCCAGAAGGCAGGCTGCGGAGGCAAAACTGAAACTGGAAACCCCGGCCGTGGCGTGAAGTGAAGCTGCAAACGTAGACAATAAATATACAGAGAGGCGCGGATCAGTCTCGCGAGAGATCGATCCGAAAAGAAAAACACGATGCAAAATCCGTTTGAGTTCATCCAGGAAGTGCGGGCCGAAGGCTCGAAGGTCACATGGCCAACGCGCCGCGAAACGCTGATCACGACCGCGATGGTGTTCGTATTCGTCATCATCACTTCGATGTTCTTTTTTCTGACCGATCAGATCTTGCGCCACCTCATGAGTGCAGTTCTGGGGTTCTTGCATTGAGGGAAGATCATCTTGGCTAAGCGCTGGTACATCGTCCACGCCTACTCGAATTTCGAGAAGAAGGTGGCGGAATCGATCCGGGAGCAGGCGCAGGCGCGCGGCTACGCGGATTTGTTCGAAGCGATTTTGGTGCCGACCGAAAAGGTCGTGGAAGTGCGCCGGGGACGAAAGATCGACGCCGAGCGCAAATTCTTCCCCGGCTATGTATTGGTGAAATGCGATCTGACTGATGAGGCTTATCACCTAATCAAGAATACCCCGAAGGTGACGGGCTTCCTCGGTGCCGACAAGAAGCCGATCCCGATCTCGGACGTGGAAGCCGAGCGGATCCTGCATCAGGTGCAAGAAGGTATCGAACGGCCGAAGCCATCGATCATGTTCGAGGTCGGCGAACAGGTAAGGGTTTCGGACGGACCGTTCGCATCCTTCAACGGCACGGTCGAGGAAGTCGACGAAGACCGCTCCCGGCTCAAGGTGGCTGTGAGCATTTTCGGCCGGGCCACGCCGGTCGAGCTCGAGTTCGGGCAGGTCGAAAAAGGCTGAACAATTGTTGTGGGCGGCGAAGGTGCCTAGCCGGCATCCCAAGCGGACCACGAACCCCGAACCGGTCTCGGCTGGTTCATTTGAGAGTGAAAGATGGCGAAGAAAGTAACGGGTTTTTTGAAGCTTCAGGTACCGGCAGGGGCCGCCAATCCGGCGCCGCCGATCGGTCCTGCCTTGGGTCAGCGTGGTTTGAACATCATGCAGTTCTGCAAGGACTTCAACGCGCAGACGCAAAAGATGGAGAAGGGAATGCCAATTCCCGTCACCGTTACTATATACCAGGACAAATCATTCACGTTCGAGCTCCGCACGCCTCCGGTCTCCTATTTCTTGAAGAAGGCCGCAAAGGTAACCACAGCCGCAAAAACCCCGGGACGCGAAACCGTAGGGACGATCAATAAAGGTCAAGTCAAGGAAATCGCGCAGCAGAAGATGAAAGATTTGAACTGCGACACAATCGAAGCGGCCATGAAGATGGTCGAAGGCTCCGCCCGTTCCATGGGCATCCAGGTTTCGGAGTAAGAGTGATGCAGACAAAGTCAGGAAAGCGCATCAGAACCGCCCGCAAGGAAATCGACCGGATGAAGCTTTATCCGATCGATGAGGCCGTCAAGCTCGTGAAAGAGCGCGCCAAGGCTAAGTTCGACGAGACGATCGAAGTCGCGATGAATTTGGGCGTAGACCCCAAGCAGTCTGATCAGCAGGTACGCGGCATCGTAAACCTGCCGAATGGTTCGGGCCGTAGTTCACGCGTTGCGGTTTTTGCCAAGGGCGCAAAGGCTGACGAAGCAAAGAAGGCGGGTGCCGACGTAGTCGGCGCTGAGGATTTGGTCGAGCAGGTGAACAAGGGTCAGATCAATTTCGATCGCTGCATCGCCACACCCGACATGATGCCGCTCGTCGGCCGTCTCGGTAAGGTCTTGGGTCCGCGCGGTCTGATGCCAAATCCGAAGGTCGGAACGGTTACGAACGATCTTCCCGCTGCGATCAAGGCGCAGAAGGGCGGAGCCGTCGAGTTTCGCGTCGAGAAAGCCGGCATCGTGCAGGCCGGTATCGGCAAGGCTTCGTTTAGTACCGATGCGCTTGCGCAGAATATCCGTGCGCTCGCCGACGCCGTCGCAAAGTCGAAGCCTTCGGGCGTGAAAGGAACATTTATTAAGCGTGTCGCCGTGTCCTCCACAATGGGCCCGGGCGTGCGCATAGAGCCAGGCAGCCTGTTCGCAAAGGGTTGATCGGGAAATTGAAGAATTCCGTTTGGGGGTTCGCTTCCAAACGGTAGCCGGTAAATCGGAAAGTTTTTCCGGCGTCCTGTCCGAGACTGCAGGTGTCCATTCCGGTGGACTTAATCCCGCAAGGGGCCGGCATAGACGGAGACAACCGGTTTCGGGCGCAAGCCCAGGATCGGTTCGAACCAAGCACCTTGGGCTTGCCCCAAGGGGACAGGGCATGAGCGCCGACCGGCGCTTCTGCCCCCAAGGCAGAAGACCGGCCGGCAAGGTGCACCCGGCGATTCAGGCCCTGTCCTGAACCGCCAATTGGAGAGAGAGTGTGGAACGAGCGCAAAAACAGGAGATGGTCACGTCGCTTAACAGCGCCTTCAAAAGCGCTGAAGCCGTCGTGGTCGCTCATTACTCCGGTCTCACCGTCGCTCAAATGTCGGTCTTGCGCCGGCAAATGAAGAAGGGTGGCGCTGCGGTAAAAGTCGCAAAGAACCGCCTCGCGAAAAAAGCTCTCGAAGGCACAGACGTCGCTCACATCGCATCCCTTCTCAAGGGACCGACAGTCATCGCGTATTCAAAAGATGCGGTGACGGCGCCGAAGGTTGCGGTCGATTTCGCCAAAGTGAATGAGAAGTTCATCATTCTCGGCGGTGCGATGGGCAAGACCGCTCTCGACTTGAACGGCGTGAAGGCGCTTGCCGCCCTCCCGTCGCTCGATGAACTGCGCGCGAAATTGCTGGGTCTCTTGCAGGCACCGGCAACCAAAATCGCGCAGATCGTGAACGCGCCGGCTTCGCAGCTCGCGCGGGTAGTTGGGGCATACAGCCGAAAGAGCGAAGCCGCCTGAGGCGGTTCCACAATCAATTGAAGGTTCGAACCGAAAAGGAAAATGGAAAATGGCTGACCTAGCGAAGATTGTAGACGAACTTTCGAAACTGACCGTGATCGAAGCGGCCGAGCTTTCGAAGCTACTCGAAGAGAAGTGGGGCGTTTCGGCGGCTGCTGCGGTCGCAGTGGCTGCGGGCCCTGCCGGTGGTGGCGCGGCGGCGGCCGAGGAAAAGACCGAGTTTACGGTCGTCCTCGCCGGTGTCGGTGACAAAAAGATCGAAGTCATCAAGGAAGTGCGTGCGATTACCGGCCTCGGCCTCAAGGAGGCGAAAGACCTCGTTGAGGGTGCGCCGAAGACCGTTAAGGACGGCGTCTCGAAGGACGAGGCTGCCAAGATCAAGGCGACCCTCGAAAAAGTCGGCGCCAAGGTTGAGTTGAAGTAACGCGTAAAATGATCGGGTGGCGCTTCGGCGCCACCCGGAAATCCGCCGTAAGGCGGGACCGGATTTTTGAAAGGACGCTGATCGCGATTGGCGCGCGCGTCCGACAGGAGCGAGAGACGAAATGGCGCAAACATTCACCGGCCGCAAGCGTGTTCGCAAGTTCTTCGGCAAGATTGCAGAAGTCGCAGAGATGCCGAACCTCATCGAGGTTCAGAAGGCTTCTTACGACCAGTTCTTGCAGATTGCCGAACCGGCAGGCGGACGGCGTGACGATGGCTTGCAGACCGTCTTCAAGTCGGTGTTTCCGATTTCCGATTTTGCGGGCAATTCGATGCTTGAATTCGTGCGATACGAATTTGAAGCGCCGAAGTACGACGTCGACGAGTGCCGTCAGCGCGGCATGACATACGCCGCGCCGCTCAAGGTTACACTTCGTCTGATCGTATTCGATGTCGATCCGGAGACGCAGGCGAAGTCGGTAAAGGATATCAAGGAACAGGACGTCTACATGGGCGATATTCCGCTCATGACGATGAACGGCACCTTTATTGTCAATGGCACCGAGCGCGTGATCGTTTCCCAAATGCACCGTTCGCCCGGCGTGTTCTTTGATCACGATAAGGGCAAGACGCATTCATCCGGGAAACTTCTGTTCGCGGCTCGTATTATTCCGTATCGCGGCTCGTGGCTCGATATCGAGTTCGATGCGAAGGATATCGTGCACGCGCGCATCGACCGCCGCCGAAAAATTCCGGTGACGTCGCTATTGCAGGCGCTCGGCATGAATGGCGAAGAAATCCTCAATACTTTCTATCAGCGCATCGTCTACAAGCGCATCAAGGCCGGTGGTTGGCGCCTGCCGTTTGACGCCAAGCGCATTCGCGGCTTCACCGCAAAAAGCGATCTGCTCAACGCGGAAACGGGCGAGGTCATCATCGAGGCGGGCAAGAAGCTTACCGTGCGCCAGGCGCGGATGCTCGCCGATAAGGGACTCAAGGCGCTCAAGGTTTCGGATGAGGATTTGCACGGTCAGTTCATTGCCGACGATCTTGTCAATCCGGAGAGCGGCGAAATCTTCGCCGAGGCGGGTCAGGAAATCGAAGCCAAACTCATCGAGACGCTTACGGAGGCCGGCTACAACGAAATTCCAGTGCTGGATATAGATTACGTGAATGTAGGCGCCTATATCCGCAACACGCTTGCGGTCGACAAGAACGTAACGCGCGAGGACGCGTTGTTCGACGTTTATCGGGTGATGCGTCCGGGTGAGCCGCCGACGGTCGACACGGCGGAAGCAATGTTCAATTCGCTGTTCTTTGATTCGGAACGCTACGACCTCTCCGCGGTCGGTCGCGTGAAGATGAACATGCGCCTTGATCTTAAGGTCGATGACACCGTGCGCGTGTTGCGCAAGGATGACATCCTTGCCGTCATCAAGACGTTGCTCGGACTCCGCGACGGCAGAGGCGAGATCGACGATATCGATCATCTCGGCAATCGCCGAGTCCGCTCGGTCGGCGAGCTGATGGAAAATCAGTATCGCATTGGTCTCTTGCGCATGGAGCGCGCGATCAAAGAGCGAATGTCGTCAGTCGATATCGACACCGTCATGCCGCAGGATCTGATCAACGCGAAACCGGCGGCAGCCGCTGTGCGCGAGTTTTTCGGCTCCTCGCAGCTTTCGCAGTTCATGGACCAGACCAATCCGCTGTCCGAAATCACGCACAAGCGGCGTCTCTCGGCGCTCGGACCGGGCGGTCTTACGCGCGAGCGCGCTGGTTTCGAGGTGCGCGATGTGCATCCGACGCATTACGGCCGCATCTGCCCGATCGAGACGCCAGAAGGTCCGAATATCGGTCTGATCAATTCACTCGCGACCTTCGCCCGCATCAATAAGTACGGGTTCATCGAGACGCCCTATCGCAAGGTGAAGGATGGCCGCGTCACCGAAGAGGTAAACTACCTTTCGGCGATGGAGGAAGGGAAATATTACGTTGCGCAGGCAAACGCTGGGGTCGACGCTAAGGGCAAGTTCACCGAGGACCTGATCGTCTGCCGCCATGCGGGCGATGTTCTCATGATCACGCCCGACAAGGTCGATTACATGGACGTCTCGCCGAAGCAGCTCGTGTCGGTAGCAGCGGCGTTGATTCCATTCCTTGAGAACGATGACGCCAACCGTGCGCTCATGGGCTCGAACATGCAGCGTCAGGCTGTGCCTCTCGTACAGGCGGAAGCGCCGCTCGTCGGTACTGGCATGGAAGATGTAGTGGCTCGCGATTCGGGCGCGATAATCGCCGCGCGTCGCACGGGCACTGTTGATCAAATCGACGGCACGCGTATCGTGATCCGCGCGACCGAAGAAAACGATCCTTCGAAGTCGGGTGTCGACATCTATCGCCTGATGAAATTTCAACGCTCGAATCAGAACACCTGTATCAACCAACGTCCGCTGGTGCGAGTTGGCGATCAAGTCAAAAAGGGCGATATCATTGCCGACGGGCCTTCGACCGAACTCGGCGAACTCGCGCTTGGCCGCAATGTGCTCGTCGCGTTCATGCCGTGGCACGGCTACAACTTCGAGGACTCGATTCTGCTTTCCGAGCGGATCGTGAAGGACGACGTCTTCACTTCGATCCATATCGAAGAATTCGAAGTGATGGCGCGCGACACTAAACTCGGACCGGAAGAAATCACGCGCGACATTCCGAACGTTTCGGAAGAGGCGCTCAAGAATCTCGACGAAGCGGGTATCGTCTATATCGGTGCTGAAGTGCGCGCCGGCGACATTCTGTGCGGCAAGATTACGCCGAAGGGCGAGAGCCCGATGACGCCGGAAGAGAAGCTGCTTCGCGCGATTTTCGGCGAAAAGGCCGCGGATGTGCGCGACACCTCGCTTCGCGTACCGCCGGGCGTGCAGGGCACGGTCGTTGAAGTGCGCGTTTTTAATCGTCACGGCGTCGACAAGGACGAGCGTGCGCTCGCGATTGAACGGGAAGAGATCGAACGACTTGCCAAGGACCGCGACGATGAGCAGGCGATCCTTGATCGCAACGTGTTCGGGCGCCTCGCCGAGATGCTCGAAGGACGGCAGGGTATTGCCGGTCCGAAGGGATTTAAGAAGGACCACAAAATCACCCGCGCGGTACTGGACGAGTATCCGCGATCGCAATGGTGGCAGTTCGTTTCGCCGAATGAGAAGCTTATGGGCGAAATCGAAGCCTTGCGGAAACAGTATGACGAATCGAAAAAGCGACTAGAACAGCGTTTTCTCGACAAAGTCGAGAAACTGCAGCGCGGCGATGAATTGCCACCCGGCGTGATGAAGATGGTCAAGGTCTTTGTCGCAGTGAAGCGCAAGATTCAACCAGGCGACAAGATGGCCGGACGTCACGGCAATAAGGGGGTCGTATCAAAAATCGTGCCGGCCGAGGACATGCCATTCCTCGAGGACGGAACGCCGGTCGACGTTGTGCTCAATCCGCTCGGTGTGCCGAGCCGAATGAACGTTGGCCAGATTCTTGAAACTCATCTCGGTTGGGCCTGTCACGGACTCGGTCAGGCTGTCGCCCGTGCGGTCGATGCTTATTACAGCAAGAGAGACACACGTCCGCTGAAGGAGACGTTAAAGAAAGTCTACGGCAAGGACGAAACCATTGCCTCTCTCGATGACGAGGCGTTGCTCGAGCTTGGCCATAACCTCAAGCGCGGCGTGCCGATGGCAACGCCCGTATTTGACGGCGCCAAGGAGAGCGATATCGAAGAAATGCTTGAGATGGCGGGCCTTAATAAGACTGGACAGGTGACATTATATGACGGACGAACCGGCGATACTTTCGATCGCCAGGTTACGGTCGGTTACATCTACATTATGAAGCTGCACCATCTCGTGGACGACAAGATCCACGCGCGTTCGATCGGTCCGTACTCGCTCGTTACCCAGCAACCATTGGGTGGCAAGGCGCAGTTCGGCGGTCAGCGTTTCGGCGAAATGGAAGTCTGGGCGCTCGAAGCCTATGGCGCCGCCTATACGCTGCAGGAAATGTTAACTGTGAAATCTGACGACGTGGCGGGCCGCACCAAGGTCTACGAAGCCATCGTGCGAGGCGACGATACATTCGAAGCCGGTATTCCGGAATCGTTCAACGTATTGGTTAAGGAAATGCGTTCGCTGGGTCTCAATGTAGAACTTGTGAATACAAAGAAGGCGCTGCCCGGTGCCGAGGATACGAGCGGCACAAGCGTAGCAGCCGAATGAAAGTTCCGCGCGGGGGCATCCGCCGTCTCCGCGCGCAAGATCGTTTGATTGAAATTCTTCCGGCAAAGGCGCGACCCGCGGAGCGCGCCCTTCACCCGGAAAGCAGGAGAGCAGAATGAACCAGGAACTCACGAATATTTTTGGGCCTCAAACTCCGGCACAGGTCTTTGATCACATTCGGATTTCGATCGCGTCGCCCGAAAAAATTCTTTCGTGGTCCTACGGCGAGATTAAAAAGCCGGAGACGATCAACTACCGCACCTTCAAGCCGGAGCGCGACGGTCTTTTCTGCGCCCGGATCTTCGGTCCGATCAAGGATTACGAGTGTTTGTGCGGCAAATACAAGCGGATGAAATACAAAGGCATCATTTGCGAAAAGTGTGGCGTGGAAGTCACGCTCTCGCGCGTGCGGCGCGAGCGCATGGGACATATCGAGCTCGCGGCGCCCGTCGCGCATATCTGGTTCATGAAGTCCTTACCTTCGCGCATCGGTTTGCTGCTCGACATGACGCTGAAAGATCTCGAGCGCATTCTCTATTTCGAATACTATGTCGTGACTGAGCCGGGTCTTACGCCACTAAAGGACCGTCAACTCTTGTCCGAGGAAGAATACCTCAAGGTGCAGGAAGAACTCGGCGAGGATTCTTTCACGGCGAAGATCGGCGCGGAAGCGATCCGCGAACTCATGAAGGGCATAGACCTTCCGAAACTCGCAGTTCAACTGCGCAAGGAAATTGCGGAAGCGACTACGGAACTGAAACCGAAAAAACTCGCCAAACGCCTAAAATTGATCGAGGCATTCATTGCCTCAGGCAACAAGCCGGACTGGATGATTCTGACCGTCGTTCCGGTGATTCCGCCGGATCTGCGTCCGCTCGTGCCGCTCGACGGTGGGCGTTTCGCTACGTCTGACCTCAACGATCTATATCGCCGCGTCATCAACCGCAACAATCGTCTGAAACGGCTGATCGAATTGAAGGCGCCGGACATTATCATCCGCAACGAAAAGCGCATGTTGCAGGAGGCCGTCGACGCATTATTCGACAATGGCCGTCGTGGCCGTGTGATTACGGGCGCGAACAAGCGACCATTAAAGTCGCTCGCTGATATGCTGAAGGGCAAGCAAGGCCGGTTCCGCCAGAACCTGTTGGGCAAGCGCGTCGACTATTCTGGCCGCTCGGTGATCGTCGTAGGGCCCGAACTTAAGCTGCACCAGTGCGGTTTGCCGAAGAAAATGGCGCTTGAGCTCTTCAAGCCGTTCATCTATTCGCGCCTTGACGCCAAGGGTCTGTCAACTACGGTGAAACAGGCGAAGAAACTTGTCGAAAAAGAAAAACCCGAAGTTTGGGATATTCTCGACGAAGTCATTCGCGAGCATCCGGTGTTGCTCAACCGTGCGCCAACGTTACATCGCCTCGGGATCCAAGCATTCGAGCCCGTGCTGATCGAAGGCAAGGCGATCCAGTTGCATCCGCTCGTCTGCGCTGCGTTCAACGCGGACTTCGACGGCGACCAAATGGCCGTGCACGTTCCGCTGTCACTCGAAGCACAGCTCGAAGCGCGCGTGCTGATGATGTCGACGAACAATATCCTGCATCCGGCGAACGGCTCGCCAATTATCGTTCCATCTCAAGATATCGTGCTCGGACTTTATTACGTCTCGCTGATGCGCGAAGCGGAAGAGGGGCAGGGTATGTTATTCGGCAATATTGGCGAACTCGAACATGCGCTCGCATCGGGCGCGGTGTCGCTGCATGCCAAGATCAAGGGCCGTTTCGTCACGGTCGATGAGAAGGGCAAAAAGGTGTCGAAGATTTACGACACAACTCCAGGACGTCTCCTGCTAGGCGAAGTGCTGCCGAAGGACCACCGTATTTCCTTCGACCTTGTCAATCGCGCGATGACGAAGAAGGACATCTCGCACATGATCGATACGGTCTACCGCCACTGCGGTCAGAAAGAGACTGTCATTTTCTGCGATCGCATCATGGCGCTCGGCTTTCACCACGCCTTCAAAGCCGGAATCTCGTTTGGCAAGGACGACATGGTCGTGCCGACAAAAAAGTGGGTGCTGGTCGAGGAGACCCGCACATTCGCGAAAGAATACGAGCAGCAATATAACGATGGCCTCATCACCCAAGGCGAAAAATATAACAAGGTCGTCGATGCCTGGGCCAAGTGCACCGACAAGATCGCCGAAGAAATGATGAAGGAAATCTCGTCGACGCGGAAAGATCCTGCCACTGGTAAGGAAGCTGCGATGAATTCGATCTATATGATGTCGCACTCCGGTGCGCGCGGTTCTCCGGCGCAGATGAAGCAACTCGCCGGCATGCGCGGGCCGATGGCAAAACCATCCGGCGAAATTATTGAGAGCCCGATTATCTCGAACTTCAAGGAAGGCCTCACTGTGCTCGAGTACTTCAATTCGACTCACGGTGCCCGTAAAGGCCTTGCCGATACTGCGCTCAAGACGGCGAACTCGGGCTATCTGACCCGCCGCCTCGTAGACGTCGCGCAAGACTGCATTGTCACCGAGGAAGACTGCGGCACAAAAACAGGCATCCGCATGCGTGCGATCGTGGACGCAGGTCACGTTGTGGCTTCTCTTGCGTCACGAATTCTGGGCCGTACCGCGGCCGAGGACATCAGCGACCCGACCAGCGGGAAGACAATCATTAAGCGCGGTACGCTGATGGAAGAACCGCAGGTTGAAACGATTACCAAAGCGGGTGTGCAGGAAGTACGTATTCGTTCGGCGCTTACCTGCGAGACCATCAACGGCATCTGCCAAAAGTGCTATGGGCGCGATCTTGCCCGCGGCACACCCGTCAATATGGGCGAGGCGGTCGGTGTAATCGCCGCGCAGTCGATCGGCGAACCAGGCACGCAGCTCACGATGCGGACCTTCCACATCGGCGGCGCCGCGCAACTGGCCGAGCAGTCCTATATCGAGTCGAACTTCGACGGCACGATTAAGATCAAGAACCGCGAAGTCGTGAAGAACTCGGACGGCGAAAATATCGTAATGACTCGTACGCAAGCGATCCTCGTGCTTGACCAGGACGGTAGCGAACGGGCTTCGCACCGCATTCCGTTTGGCGCCCGTCTTAAGGTGGACGACGGCGACAAGATCAAGCGTGGCCAGCGCATGGCCGAGTGGGATCCGTATTCCCGCCCGATCCTCAGCGAAGCCAACGGTACTGTTGCTTTCGAGGATTTGATCGAAGGTCAGTCCATGAGTGAAACGGTCGACGAATCGACCGGCATCACCAAACGCACTGTCAGCGATTGGCGGAGCGCAGGAAAGGTAGCGCAGGATCTGCGTCCAGCGATCGTCATTCGTGGTGCCGAAGGTACGCTCGCCAAGCTTGCGAAATTGCGCAAGGCACAGCAGGAAGTGAGATATACGCTTCCCGTTGATGGCATTCTTTCGGTAGAGCCGGGCGCCAAGGTAAAAGCAGGCGATGTGCTCGCACGCCTTCCAACCGACAGCGCCAAGACCCGTGACATTACCGGCGGTCTACCGCGCGTAGCAGAATTGTTCGAAGCACGTCGTCCGAAGGAATCGGCAGTTATCGCCGAAATCGGCGGCACAATTCAGTTCGGCAAGGACTATAAGAATAAATACCGCATCTCGGTCGTTCCGCCCGATTCTAAGCAGGAGCCGGTCGAGTATTTGATCCCCAAAAGTCGACACGTTTACGTGCAAGACGGTGACATCATTGAAAAGGGTGATTTCATCGTCGACGGCAATCCAGCGCCGCACGACATCCTGGCGATTAAAGGCATAGAAGAGCTTGCCGGCTATCTTGTGAACGAAATCCAGGAAGTCTACCGGCTGCAGGGCGTTGCGATCAACGACAAGCACATCGAGGTGATCGTTCGCCAGATGCTGCAGAAGGTTGAGATCGATGAGCCGGGCGAGACCGAGCTGATCAAAGGCGAGCAACTCGATAAAATCGAGTTCGACGAGATCAACGTGCGCGTGAAGCAAGCCGGTAGGAAACAGGCAACGGCGCATTCGATCCTGCTCGGCATCACCAAGGCGTCATTGCAGACGCGTTCGTTCATCTCTGCGGCGTCGTTCCAGGAGACCACACGTGTGCTTACCGAGGCTGCCGTCAACGGCAAGATTGATACGCTCGACGGCCTTAAGGAGAACGTCATTGTGGGCCGCCTGATCCCGGCAGGCACGGGCGCCATGATGTCTAAGCTGAGGTCGGTTGCAACTCATCGTGATGAGCTGATCCTGACCGAGCGCAAGAAGGAGGAAGCGGAGGCCGCGGCCGCCGCCGCCGACGCTGACAAGGCATTGATCGAGGGCCCGGCAGCGGCGGAATAAGCATCCGATACCCTTTGAGATCGAAGAGCCGCCACATGGTGGCTCTTCGTTTTTCGGGATTTGTTTCCGCCTTGCCGTTATGTTGTGCGGGTGGGTTGGAATCGACCCCGAAATGTCAACAAAGCCGCGTTTTTCGGCCTTTCCGGGGTTGACGGACCCGGAAGGTCGAGTCTAAAAACGCGCACTTATTAGACAGGCGGTCGGTGCCGCCGTTCGATTGCGCCAAGCGATCGACCAAGGGCGCCGAAACGCTGTCTCTGACAGCCAGTGTCAGGAGTGGGTATCGACCACGCCACTTTTCGGTGTCGTGGTCGTTTGTCACGGGACGAGCGTCCTTTCGCTTGCGAGCGAACGGCGCTCTGTCGTTTGCGTTTCCGCATCTGCATGTGGTTGCGCTGAAATGTTGAGGAAGAGACGAGGCCAATGCCGACGATTAACCAACTGATCCGCAAGCCGCGCGTCGCGCCGCGCTACCGGAACAAGGTGCCGGCGCTGAAAGCATCGCCGCAAAAACGCGGCGTGTGCACGCGCGTCTACACGACGACGCCGAAGAAGCCGAACTCCGCACTCCGCAAGGTTGCGAAAGTACGTCTTACCAACGGTTTCGAAGTGATCGGCTACATCCCGGGCGAAGGTCACAACCTGCAAGAACATTCCGTCGTAATGATTCGAGGGGGACGCGTGAAAGATCTTCCGGGCGTCCGTTACCACATCCTCCGCGGCGTGCTCGATACCCAAGGCGTCAAGAACCGCAAGCAGCGCCGCTCGCTCTACGGCGCGAAACGGCCGAAGTGACGAGGAGCAAACCAAATGTCCCGCCGTCACCGTGCAGAACGCCGCGAAACACTTCCCGATCCGAAGTTCGGGAATATCAAGATCAGTCGTTTTATGAATTCCATCATGCGACAGGGCAAGAAATCGGTCGCCGAGTTGATCGTCTATGGAGCTCTTGATCAGATCGAAGCCAAGGTGAAACAAAACCCGCTTTCGGTTTTCGAGCAGGCGCTCGATAACGTTTCGCCGTCAGTCGAGGTTCGCTCGCGTCGCGTTGGTGGAGCGACCTATCAAGTACCTGTCGAAGTCCGGCCGGAGCGCCGCCAGACACTCGCGATCCGTTGGATCATCATTGCCGCGCGTGAGCGCAACGAAAAAACGATGATCGATAAACTTTCTGGCGAATTGCTCGACGCATCGAATAATCGGGGGAACGCCGTCAAAAAGCGCGAAGACACTCACCGCATGGCGGAGGCGAACCGCGCCTTCTCGCACTATCGCTGGTGATAAGACGGTCTGGAGAATAGTTATGCCCCGCGCTCACAAAATTGAGGATTACCGCAACTTTGGCATCATGGCCCACATTGATGCGGGCAAGACGACGACGACCGAGCGGATCCTCTATTACACCGGCAAAAGTCATAAGATGGGCGAAGTCCATGAAGGTGCGGCCACCATGGACTGGATGGAGCAGGAGCAGGAACGTGGCATCACGATCACGTCGGCCGCGACGACAGCCTTCTGGAAAGAAAAGCGGCTGAATATCATCGATACGCCGGGCCATGTAGACTTTACGATCGAAGTCGAGCGCTCGCTGCGCGTGCTCGACGGCGCTGTCTGCGTTCTCGACTTCGAACCAAGGGGTTGAACCACAGACAGAGACCGTATGGCGGCAGGGTGACAAATATAAAGTTCCGCGCATCGTTTTTGCAAACAAAATGGACAAGGTCGGCGCGGACTTTTTCCGCTGCCTCGCCGACATCGTGGATCGTCTTGGTGCTAAGCCGGTCGCCATTCAGCTTCCGATCGGAGCGGAAAACAATTTCAAGGGCATCATAGATCTCGTCCGCATGAAGGGCGTCGTATGGGAAGATGAGACGCTCGGGGCGAAATATCACGACATCGACATCCCGGCCGAACTCGCCGATCAGGCGAAAGATTACCGTGAGAAAATGATCGAAGCCGCCGTCGATCTCGACGATGCGACCATGACGGCTTATCTCGAAGGGAAGGAGCCGGACGAAGCGACGCTGAAGAGACTCATTCGTAAGGCCGTTCTCACCGGCGCGTTTTATCCCGTTCTCTGCGGATCCGCTTTCAAGAACAAGGGCGTACAGCCGCTGCTCGATGCGGTCATTGATTATCTACCGTCGCCGGTCGATGTGCCTCCGATCAAGGGTCTCGATGACAAGGGCAATGAAGTCGTCCGCCAGGCCGACGACAAAGAGCCGATGTCGTTGCTCGCTTTCAAAATCATGGACGATCCGTTCGTCGGCACGATTACTTTCTGCCGTATTTATTCCGGCGTGCTTACCTCTGGCATGGCTGTGGTCAACACGACGCGCGAGAAGAAAGAGCGTATTGGTCGAATGTTGTTGATGCATGCGAACAACCGCGAGGACATTAAGGAAGCCTTTGCCGGCGATATCGTCGCGCTCGCGGGCCTGAAGGAAGTGCGAACAGGTGACACGCTTTCCGATCCTGCGAAGCAGGTGCTGCTTGAGAAAATGGAATTCCCCGATCCCGTCATCGAGATCGCAATCGAACCGAAGTCAAAGGCCGATCAGGAGAAGCTCGGTGTTGCGCTCGCGAAACTCGCGGCCGAAGATCCGTCATTCCGCGTTTCAACCGATCAGGAATTTGGCCAGACCATTCTCAAGGGAATGGGCGAGCTCCATCTCGACATTAAGGTCGACATTTTGAAACGTACCTACAAGGTCGAAGCGAACATTGGTGCTCCGCAGGTCGCCTATCGCGAGAAGATCACGCAGCGCGTCGAGCACGAATATACGCACAAGAAACAAAGCGGTGGTTCTGGTCAGTTCGCCCAAATCGCCATTGTTGCCGAGCCGCTTCCGGCTGGAGGCGGCTTTGAGTTCGAGAATGACATCGTTGGTGGCGCGGTGCCGAAGGAATACATCCCTGGCGTTGAAAAAGGCCTCGAAGGTGTTCTGGGCACCGGCGTGCTTGCGGGCTTTCCGGTCGTCGACCTCAAGGTGACGCTCGTTGATGGCAAGTACCACGACGTGGATTTGTCGGCTCTCGCTTTCGAGATCTGTGCACGGCAGTGCCTTCGCGAAGCGCTGCAGAAAGGCAGATCCGTTCTGCTCGAGCCGATCATGAAGGTCGAGGTTGTGACCCCTGAGGACTATACTGGTGGCGTCATTGGTGATCTCAATTCGCGCCGTGGCCACATTCAGGGACAAGACATGCGCGGCAATGCGAATGTCATCACTGCGATGGTGCCGCTCGCCAACATGTTTGGTTACGTTAACAATCTGCGCTCGATGAGCCAGGGCCGCGCGACGTTCACAATGCAGTTCGACCACTACGATCAGGTGCCGAGCAATATCGCTCAAGAGGTTCAGGCGAAATACGCCTGAGCCTTTTCTCATTTAACAATCGGCAGAATTCGAGACGGAGAGTCAAATGGCGAAGGAAAAATTCGAACGTAAGAAGCCACATTGCAATGTTGGGACGATTGGGCATGTCGATCATGGCAAGACGTCGTTGACGGCAGCAATTACGAAGGTGCTGGCGGAGAAGGGCGGTGCGACCTTTACGGCGTACGACCAGATCGACAAGGCGCCAGAAGAGAAGGCGCGTGGGATCACAATTTCGACGGCGCATGTGGAGTACGAGACCGCCAAGCGTCATTATGCGCACGTCGATTGTCCGGGCCATGCGGACTATGTGAAGAACATGATCACGGGCGCGGCGCAGATGGACGGCGCGATCCTCGTTGTGAGCGCAGCCGATGGCCCGATGCCGCAGACACGCGAGCATATTCTGTTGGCGCGCCAGGTCGGTGTTCCGGCGATCGTGGTGTATTTGAACAAGTGCGACATGGTGGACGATCCGGAACTCCTGGACCTGGTCGAACTGGAAGTTCGCGAACTGCTGTCGAAATATAACTTCCCGGGCGACAAGATCCCGATCGTGCGGGGTTCGGCGCTGATGGCGCTGGAGGACAAGAATCCGGAGCTTGGACATGATTCCGTGATCAAGCTGATGGATGCGGTCGATGCCAGCATCCCGCAGCCGGAGCGTCCGATCGACAAGCCGTTCCTGATGCCGATCGAGGACGTGTTCTCGATCTCCGGTCGCGGCACGGTGGCGACGGGACGCGTGGAGCGTGGGGTGGTGAAGGTCGGCGACGAAGTGGAGATCGTCGGCATCAAGGACACGACGAAGACAACGGTGACGGGCGTGGAGATGTTCCGCAAACTGTTGGATCAAGGGCAGGCGGGGGACAATGTCGGTATTCTGCTTCGCGGCACGAAGCGGGAAGAGATCGAGCGCGGCCAGGTTCTGTGTAAGCCGGGCTCGGTGAAGCCGCACACGAAGTTCACGGCGGAGGCTTACATCCTGACGAAGGAAGAGGGCGGTCGTCATACGCCTTTTTTCACGAACTATCGTCCGCAGTTTTACTTCCGCACCACTGACGTTACCGGCGTCTGCACGCTGCCGGCGGGCACGGAAATGGTGATGCCGGGGGATAACGTGTCGATGGAAGTGCAGCTGATCGTTCCGATCGCGATGGAGGAGAAGCTCCGCTTCGCGATCCGCGAAGGCGGCCGCACCGTCGGTGCCGGCGTCGTCGCAAAAGTCATCGAGTAATTCTGGAGTACGCGGGCAAGCGCGCCGCTGGAGAAAACAATGAACGGCCAGAATATTCGAATCCGTCTCAAGGCGTTTGACCATCGTATTCTCGATGCGTCGACGAAGGAAATCGTTGCAACCGCGAAACGCACAGGCGCGCAGGTGCGTGGACCCATTCCGCTGCCAACACGGATCGAGAAATTCACGGTGAACCGCTCGCCGCATATCGACAAGAAGAGCCGCGAGCAGTTCGAAATCCGTACCCATAAGCGCCTTTTGGACATCGTGGACCCGACGCCGCAGACGGTAGACGCGCTGATGAAGCTCGATCTCGCCGCGGGCGTCGATGTTGAGATCAAGCTGTAAGGAAGAAGAGAGAAAGACTATGCGTGCGGGCGTTATCGCTCAAAAGGTCGGCATGACCCGTGTCTTCTCGGACACGGGCGAGCACGTGCCTGTCACTGTGCTGCAGCTCGACAACTGCCAGGTTGTCGCTCACCGCACGGCGGATAAGAACGGCTATGTCGCGCTTCAGCTCGGAGCTGGCAAACGTAAGGTAAAGAACGTATCGAAGGCCATGCGTGGGCATTTCGCCGTGGCCAAAGTCGAGCCAAAGATGAAGCTCGCCGAATTCCGCGTTCCGACAGATGCGCTGATCCCAGTCGGTTCGGAATTGTTGGCGGATCATTTCGTAGTCGGTCAGTACGTCGACGTTACCGGTACTTCGATCGGTAAGGGTTTCGCGGGTGGTATGAAGCGCTGGAATTTCGGCGGCTTACGTGCCTCTCATGGTGTCTCGATCTCGCACCGCTCAATCGGTTCGACCGGCGGCCGCCAGGATCCCGGTAAGACCTTCAAGAACAAAAAGATGCCCGGTCACATGGGCAACACGACGATCACAACGCTCAATCTCAAGGTTGTTCGTACGGATCCCGCGCGGGGACTGATCCTCGTGCAGGGCGCGGTGCCGGGTGCTGATGGCGGTTGGATCATGGTGCGCGACGCGGTGAAGCATCCACTGCCGAAAGAAGCGCCAAAACCCGGAAAGTTTCTGAATCCGGGCGATGCGCGTCCCGCGCCCGCAGAAGCGCTGCCGCCGCCCGCGATCCTGTCCAAGGGCGCGACCGCGCCAAAATCGGCGAAAGGTGCCGCTCCAAAGGCGCCTGCGAAGCCGGCACCGGCTGGAGGGAAGAAGTAATGGAACTCCAGATCACCAGCTTCGACGGCAAGATGTCCGGTTCGGTTAAACTGTCGGACGCGATCTTCGGACTCGAGCCGCGCCCCGATCTCATTCACCGTTGCATCGTGTGGCAGCTCGCTAAGCGCCGAGCCGGTACTCACAAAGTTAAGAACCGCGCCGAAATCTGGCGCACCGGCAAAAAGATGTATGCACAGAAGGGCACCGGTCAGGCCCGTCACGGGTCGGCCCGTGTGCCGCAGTTCCGCGGCGGCGGCCGAGCATTCGGTCCGCATGTGCGCAGCCATGAAATCGGCTTGCCGAAAAAAGTTCGCGCGCTTGCGCTGAAGCATGCGCTTTCGGCCAAGGCCAAGAGTTCTGATCTCATCGTCGTTGACGATCTCAAAATCGACGGTATGAAAACGAGCAAATTAGCGGATCAATTCGAGAAGCTTGGCTTCAAGAGCGCGCTCGTGATTGACGGTGCCGAGGTCGAAAAGAATTTTCGTCTCGCGGCCCGCAACATCCCTCATTTAGATGTCCTGCCGGTTGTGGGGCTGAATGTTTATGATGTCGTGCGCGCTAACAAGCTCGTGCTGACGAAAGCCGCCGTGGATGCGCTGGAGGCACGATTCAAATGAGCAAAGCTGTACAAGATCCGCGCTACTACGACGTGATCATTGCGCCTGCGATCACGGAAAAGGCGACTACTGCGTCCGAGCACAATCAGGTCGTCTTTAAGGTCGCGCTGAACGCGACCAAGCCGATGATTAAGGAAGCCGTTGAGAAGCTCTTCGACGTAAAGGTCAAGAGCGTGAATACGCTCGTGCGCAAGGGCAAGACGAAGGTTTTCCGCGGCCTGCGCGCGCCTCGTAGCGATGTGAAAAAAGCGATCGTGACCCTCGAAGAGGGCCACTCGATCGACATCACGACAGGGCTCTGAGGCGGAGACAGATCATGGCACTCAAAACATTCAAACCGAAAACGCCGAGTCTCCGTCAGCTCGTTCTTGTCGATCGGGAAGGCCTATGGAAGGGCAAGCCAATCAAGGCGCTTACCGAAGGCAAAATTTCGACTGGTGGCCGCAACGTAAATGGCCGCATCACAGTGCGTTTCCGCGGCGGTGGGCACAAACGTGCGCTGCGTGACGTCGATTTCAAGCGCCTGAAACACGATATGCCGGCCAAGGTTGAGCGGTTGGAATACGATCCGAACCGCACGGCGTTCCTCGCACTTGTGAAATATTCGGACGGGGAACTCAGCTATATTCTTGCTCCGCAACGGATCTCAGCGGGCGATACGGTTGTCTCCGGCGAAAACGTAGACGTTAAACCAGGCAACGCAATGCCGCTCGAAAATATTCCGGTCGGTACCGTTGTTCATAATATCGAACTTAAGATCGGTAAGGGCGGTCAGCTTGCGCGATCCGCCGGTACTTACGCGCAAGTCGTGGGCCGAGATCAGGGCTATTGCATCATCCGTCTCAAGTCCGGCGAGCAGCGTTTCGTGCACGGCCGCTGCTTTGCGACTGTCGGCGCCGTCTCGAACCCGGATCATATGAACATTTCGATCGGTAAGGCTGGCCGCAACCGCTGGCTGGGCAAGAAACCGCATAACCGAGGCGTTAGCATGAATCCGGTCGACCATCCGCACGGTGGCGGCGAAGGCCGCACTTCGGGTGGACGTCACCCGGTTTCGCCCTGGGGCTTTCCGACCAAGGGCAAGAAAACCCGCAAGAACAAGCGTACGGCCAAGTTCATCGTATCGAGCCGGCACGCAAAGAAGCAGAAGGATTGATTTCGATATGACTCGTTCCGTTTGGAAAGGTCCGTTCGTCGACGGTTATCTGCTGAAGAAAGCAGATACCGCGCGCTCGTCCGGACGCTCGGAAGTGATCAAGATCTGGAGCCGCCGCTCGACGATCTTGCCGCAGTTCGTCGGCCTCACCTTCGGCGTTCACAACGGCAACAAACATATTCCGGTTTATGTGACCGAGGACATGGTTGGTCACAAGTTTGGCGAGTTCGCGCCGACGCGCATTTTCCAGAGCCATTCGGCTGCGGGCGATCGCACGGCAAAGAAGGAAGGTCCGGCGCCGAGAGCAGCGCCCGGTGTCGCCGCGCCCAGTGTCGCCGCGCCGGTCAAGGCAAGCTGAGGAAAGATAATGGGTAAGGCCTCAAGAGCACGCGTGCTGAAGGACAATGAAGCGAAAGCGGTCGCGCGCATGCTGCGCGTGTCGCCACAGAAGCTTGGTCTCGTCGCCGGTCTCATCCGCGGCAAGAAGGCCGCGGGCGCGCTCGCCGATTTGCAGTTCTCGAAGAAACGCATTGCTCGCGACGTGAAGAAGTGCCTCGATTCCGCGATTGCCAATGCCGAGAACAATCACGATCTCGATGTCGATAATCTCGTTGTTGCTGAGGCGTATGTCGGCAAGGCATTCGTGATCAAACGCTGGATGCCGCGCGGTCGCGGCAAGTCTGGCAAGGTTTTTAGCACTTTCTCCAATCTCACGATTATCGTTCGTGAGGTCGAACAGAAAAAAGCCGCCGAACAGCCGGTAAAGGGAGCAGCCTGATGGGTCAAAAGGTCAATCCGATCGGGCTTCGGCTCGGCATCAACCGGACTTGGGATTCGCGCTGGTTCGCCGCCAAAGGCGAGTACGGCAAGCTCTTGCATGAGGATATCAAGATCCGCGAATTCCTAATGAAGCAGTTGAAGCAGGCTGCGGTCGCCAAAATCATCATCGAGCGCCCGCACAAGAAATGCCGTGTCACGATCCACTCGGCACGTCCGGGCGTCGTCATTGGCAAGAAGGGCGCAGACATCGACAAGCTTCGCAAGGAAGTTTCGAAGATGACGGAATCGGAAGTGATTATTAACATCGTGGAGATTCGTAAGCCAGAAATCGACGCGAAGCTCGTAGCCGAGTCGATCGCGCAGCAGCTCGAACGTCGCGTGGCATTTCGCCGTGCGATGAAACGCGCGGTGCAGTCCGCGATGCGTCTCGGCGCTGAAGGCATTCGCATCAATTGCGGCGGCCGTCTGGGCGGCAACGAAATCGCGCGTGTCGAGTGGTACCGCGAAGGCCGGGTGCCCCTGCATACGCTTCGCGCCGATGTCGATTACGGCACGGCCACCGCATTCACGACCTACGGCACCTGCGGCGTGAAGGTCTGGATTTTTAAGGGCGAAGTGCTCGAACACGATCCGATGGCACAGGACAAGCGCCTTGCCGAGGCCGAAAGCGGCGGCGGACGTCACCGCCCGCGCGATGCTGCGTAAGGAAGAAAAAGGCTTAAGTCATGCTGCAACCCGCACGTACCAAGTTTCGCAAGCAATTCAAGGGCCGCATTCACGGCACCGCGAAGGGCGGGATCGAACTTGCTTTCGGCCGGTACGGCCTGAAGGCGCTGGAGCCGGAGCGCGTTACCGCGCGCCAGATCGAGGCTGCGCGCCGCGCGATTACCCATCATATGAAGCGGTCGGGCCGCGTCTGGATTCTCGTGTTTCCCGATGTACCGATTTCAAAGAAGCCGACCGAAGTTCGCATGGGCAAGGGGAAAGGTCAGCCGGAATGGTGGGCCTGCAGAGTGAAGCCCGGCCGCATCATGTTCGAGGTCGACGGTGTCGATGAGGCGACCGCGCGCGAGGCGATGCGCCTCGCTGCCGCCAAGCTACCGATCAGGACGCGCTTCGTCGCGCGTCTCGCGTGAGGTCGGGCCATGAAAATGATGAAAATCGAAGACGTGCGAGCGATGACCCCCGACGAGCTCGAGGACAAGATTCTCGAACTCAAGAAAGAGCAGTTCAATCTGCGCTTTCAACGGGCGACGGGTCAGCTGGAGAGTACGTCGCGTGTACGCGTTGTACGCCGCGATATCGCGCGGCTGATGACTGTCGCAACGCAACAACGAGCGGGCAAGACGGTCGCGTCGAAGCCTACCGCCGAAAAGAAATCGAAGCCCACGGCCAAAGCGAAGAAGGGTAAGTGAGGACAAATCATGCCGAAGCGCGTGCTTGAAGGCGTCGTTGTCAGCGACAAGCAGAACAAGACCGTGACGGTGCGGGTGGAACGCCGCTTCACGCACCCATTGTTTAAGAAAACGGTGCGCCGCTCGAAGAAATATCACGCTCACGACGAGAATAACGCCTGTAAGGTCGGTGACATCGTGCGGATCGAGGAACACAAACCGATTTCGAAGACCAAGAGCTGGATCGTGCTCCATAGCAATACTGAAAATGCGGCTGAACCGAAGAAGGTAGACAAGGCCGCACCGAAAAAGAAAAAAGCGAGCTGAACGAGAAACTGGAATTAAAACCAGACCGGTGCGCCGGTCTGGCCAAGGATAAGAAGGCGCTGCGCCATGATTTAGATGCAAACCAACTTGGACGTCGCGGATAATTCCGGCGCGCGCCGCGTCATGTGCATTAAGGTGCTCGGCGGGTCCAAACGCAAATACGCGACCATCGGCGATACCATTGTCGTGTCCGTGAAAGAAGCGATTCCGCGCGGGCGCGTGAAGAAGGGCGAAGTGATGAAGGCGGTAGTCGTGCGTATACGCAAGGATATTCGCCGTCCAGATGGATCTGTGATCCGTTTCGACCGCAATGCCGCTGTGCTGATGACCGCGCAAAACGAGCCGGTCGGCACCCGAATTTTTGGTCCGGTTCCGCGTGAGTTGCGCGCCAAGAACCACATGAAGATCATATCGCTCGCGCCGGAGGTACTGTAATGGCCGCGAAGATCAAAAAAGGCGACAAGGTCGTCGTCATCGCTGGCCGCGACAAAGGCAAGAGCGGCGAAGTGATAGAGATGAAAATTGCTGAGAACCGTATCGTAGTCCGTGGCGTGCAAATGGTGCGCCGTCACCAACGCCAGACCGCGAAACAGGAAGGCGGCATCATCTCGAAGGAATCGAGCATTCATATTTCCAACGTCGCGCTTGCCGATCCGAAAGGCGGCAAACCCACGCGCGTTGGCTTCAAGATTCTTGGCGACGGTACCAAGGTGCGGATCGCGCGCCGTTCCGGGGAGCAAATCGATGGCTGATACATACACGCCGCGCCTCAAGACCGAATTCGAGAAAGTCATCAAACCGAAACTCGTAGAAACATTTGGTTACTCGAATCCTTTCGCAGTTCCTTCGATGACCAAGGTCGTGCTCAATATGGGCCTTGGCGAGGGCGTCTCCGACCAAAAGAAGGTCGTCGCTGCCGTTAACGATCTCACCCAGATCGCGGGCCAGAAGGCCGTAATGACCAAATCGCGCAAAGCGATCGCGAATTTCAAGCTACGAGAAAACCTCGCGATCGGCGCCAAGGTGACGCTGCGCGGTTCGCGCATGTACGACTTTGTCGACCGTTTCGTGAACATCGCGTTGCCTCGCGTCCGCGACTTTCGCGGTCTTAATCCAAAGAGCTTCGATGGGCGGGGAAACTACTCGGTCGGTATCAAAGAACACATCATTTTCCCCGAGATCGACTTCGATAAAGTCTCGGACGTGTGGGGCATGGACATCACGTTCTGCACTACTGCGAAAACCGATGACGAGGCGCGTGCGCTTCTCATCGCGTTCAATTTTCCCTTCCGGCAGTGAAGCATAAGCTTTAGACGCGGACACTAGGAGAACGAAATGGCTAAAACGAGCATGATCGAGAAGAACGAGATGCGCCGGAAACTTGCGAAAAAATATGCGGGGAAACGGGCGCGTCTTCGTGCGATCGTGAAGAACAAGAAGCTATCGATGGAGGACCGTTTTGCGGCGGTGCTGAAACTACAGCAGCTTCCGCGCAATTCCGCGCGCGAGCGCGTCAGAAACCGTTGCGAGCTCACGGGACGTCCACGCGGCTATTACGGCAAGCTAAAGTTATCGCGTATTGCCATGCGCGAGCTCGGTTCGTCCGGGATGATTCCCGGTCTTGTGAAGTCGAGCTGGTAAGGAGGATCGCGCATGTCATTGAACGATCCGATCGGCGATATGATCACCCGCATTCGCAACGCGCAGATGCGGAACAAGGACCGCGTCTCCACGCCGGGTTCAACCTTTCGCGCGAGCGTCTTGGAAGTGCTAAAGAGCGAGGGGTATATCCGTGGCTTCTCGGCGACTGAACACAAGAGTGGGCGCACCGAGTTTGACATCGAACTCAAATATTTCGATGGCGCGCCTGTAATCCGCGAAATTGCGCGCGTGTCGAAACCCGGCCGCCGTGTCTATGCGTCGGTAAAAAATCTGCCGCGCATCAATAACGGCCTCGGTGTTGCGATTCTTTCGACACCAAAGGGCGTCATGGCCGATCATGTCGCGCGTGAACAGAATGTTGGCGGCGAAATTCTCTGTACGGTGTTCTGAGGAGCGCGCGATGTCCAAAATTGGAAAACGACCCGTCGCGATCCCTACCGGCGTCACTGCCGCGGTTGAAGGTCAACGCGTCAAAATGAAAGGTCCGAAGGGCGAGCTTTCGATCCTGCTCACGGAAGAAGTGGCGGCGAAGCTCGACAAGGGTGCGATTACGGTCGAGAAGCGCGGCGATAGCAAACGTCACTCTGCGATCTGGGGCACGTCGCGCGCCATGATCGCAAATCTCGTAACTGGCGTCACCAAGGGCTACGAAAAGAAACTCGAAATCACAGGCGTCGGTTATCGTGCGGCGATTGCAGGCAAAAATTTGCAGCTCGCACTCGGCTATTCGCATGACGTGCTCTATCTGATCCCGGCTGGCATCACGATCACGACGCCAAAGCCGACCGAAATCCTGGTCACCGGAACGGACAAGCAGAAGGTTGGGCAGGTTGCGGCTGAGATCCGCGGCTACCGTCCGCCGGAACCCTACAAGGGCAAGGGTGTGAAATACGAGGGCGAATACATCTTCCGCAAGGAAGGAAAGAAAAAGTGATGAGGATTGCGAGATGAGCACTGTTGCTAGCCGCAGCACGCGGCGCACCGCGCGGGTACGTCAAACGCTGAAGCGGAGAGCTTATGGCCGTCCGCGGCTTTCAGTTTTCCGTTCCTCGAAGCACATCTATGCACAGATAATCGACGACACGAAGGGCGAAACGCTCGTCTCCGCATCGACACGGGAAGAGGAAATCCGTGCGGGCAAAAAAACTGGCGCCAACATCGAAGCTGCAAAAGCGGTCGGCAAGCGAATTGCCGAGCGCGCCTCCGCCAAGGGCCTGAAAGAGGTTCAATTCGATCGTGGGGGCTATCTCTTTCATGGGCGCATCAAAGCGCTCGCCGACGCCGCCCGCGAGGGCGGACTGAAATTCTGAGGAAGGTTCAAGAATGGCACAGGCACCGGGACAAGATCGGGGACAACGCGAGGGTGGCCAGCGCGGCCGTGGACGCGGCGGGCGTGATCGCGAGCGTCACCGCGACGAGCGCGATACCGGCGGTATTGTTGACAAGCTCGTCCATATTAATCGTGTCGCCAAGGTCGTGAAGGGCGGGCGGCGTTTCGCGTTCGCCGCACTCGTCGTTGTCGGCGACCAAAAGGGTCGCGTCGGCTTCGGTCATGGTAAGGCGCGTGAAGTGCCTGAAGCGATTCGCAAGGCGACCGACTCTGCAAAGCGCTCGATGGTTCGCGTCGCGCTGCGCGAAGGTCGCACGCTGCACCACGATATCGAAGGCCATCACGGCTCGGGACGTGTAGTGCTGCGCGCCGCCCCTCCGGGAACCGGCATCATTGCAGGCGGTCCCATGCGCGCGGTATTCGAAACGCTTGGCATAGCGGATGTCGTCGCGAAATCGATGGGTTCGTCGAATCCCTACAATATGGTGCGTGCGACGTTTGACGCATTGAAGCAACAGGACAGCCCGCGTTCGGTCGCGGCGCGCCGTGGCTTAAAGGTTTCGGCGTTGCAATCGCGGCGCGGAAAAGTCGATGCAGAAGTGGCCGACTGAGGATCAATTTATGAGCAAGAGTGGAAAAACTATCACGGTCGAACAGGTAGGCAGTAAAATTCGCCGCCAGCCGATTCAGGAAGCGACTTTGATCGGTCTCGGTTTGAACAAACTCTGGCGTCGTAAGACGCTTCTGGATACGCCGCAGGTGCGCGGCATGATCGCGAAAGTCGCGCATATGGTGCGCGTGGTCGAGGATAAGAAGTGATGGCAACGGATAACGTAGTGAAGCTCAACCAGATCGCCGATCGTCCGGGTGCGCGCCACAATTCCAAGCGCGTCGGCCGTGGCATTGGCTCGGGCAAGGGCAAGACCGGTGGGCGCGGCGTGAAAGGCCAGAAGTCGCGTACCGGCGTTCGAATCAAGGGCTTCGAAGGCGGTCAGATGCCGATCTACCGGCGACTGCCGAAGCGTGGCTTCGCGAATATCTTCGCGCTGCACTTGAACGAGGTTAGCCTGGGCCGCGTGCAGATCGCGATCGACAAGGGAAAACTCGACGTCTCGAAACCGGTGACGGTTGAAACGCTGCTTGCAGCAGGCGTCTTGAACCGCGCGATGGATGGCGTTCGTCTGCTGGGTGGCGGCGAATTAAAGACAAAGGTTGCCTTCGAGATTCATGGCGCGTCGAAATCCGCACAGGCGGCGATCGAAAAGGTTGGCGGTTCGTTGAAGAAACTTGCACCACCAAAGAAAGACCGGACGTCGAACAAGGAAGAGAAAAAGGCCAACAAGCCGAAGGAAGCGCCGGCCGCGGAAGCGGGCGGCAAAGCGAAGAACTGATCCCTACCTACATAGGGACAGTACCGGAGCGAACATGGTCTCGGCAGCAGAACAACTGGCAGCGAACCTCAATTTTGGCGCCTTAGCGAAAGCTGAGGATCTGAAGAAGCGTATCTGGTTCACGCTCGGCGCGTTGATTGTCTACCGTCTCGGCACCTTTATTCCGATGCCGGGCATCAATCCGGATGCATTCGCCGACGCGTTCAAAAATGCGAGCCAAGGAATTCTCGGCCTGTTCAATATGTTTTCCGGCGGAGCTGTGGAGCGCATGGCTATCTTCGCGCTCAACATCATGCCGTACATCTCGGCCTCGATCATTCTGCAATTGCTTACGACAGTGTCGCCGACGCTCGAGCAATTGAAAAAGGAAGGCGAATCGGGCCGCAAGATTATCAACCAGTACACGCGCTATCTCACCGCGGTGCTTGCAGCGTTTCAAGCCTACGGTATTGCGATCGGACTTGAGGGGGCAGGAACGATTGTCAACGATCCAGGCTGGTTCTTCCGCATCTCGACCGTTATTACGCTCACGGGCGGAACAATGTTTCTGATGTGGCTCGGCGAGCAGATTACCGCGCGTGGCATTGGAAATGGTATTTCGCTTATCATCATGGCCGGCATCGTCGCCGGTATTCCGCAGGCGATTGTTGGTACACTGGAACTCGGCCGCCAGGGCGCGCTCTCGACGGGGTTGATTCTTGTTGTGCTCGTTGTTGCCGTCGCCGTCATCATGTTCATCGTATTCATGGAGCGCGCGCAGCGCCGGCTTCTGATCCAATATCCAAAACGGCAAGTCGGCAATCAGATGTTCGAAGGGCAGAGTTCGCATCTGCCGCTCAAGCTCAACACCTCGGGGGTGATTCCGCCGATCTTTGCATCTTCGTTGCTGCTCGTGCCGACTACAGTTGCAAATTTCAGCCAGGGCGGGCCAGAATGGCTGACCTATATCACGACCTTGGTCGGTCACGGGCGTCCACTGTTCATGGCCATGTATGTCGGCCTGATCGTTTTCTTCGCGTTTTTCTATACCGCGATCGTATTTAATCCAGTCGAGACCGCTGACAATCTGAAGAAACACGGTGGGTTCATTCCGGGAATTCGCCCCGGCGAGCGCACGGCGGAATATATCGACTATGTGTTGACGCGCATTACCGTTATTGGCGCTGCTTACCTTGCAATCGTCTGCTTGTTACCGGAGCTTCTCGTTTCCTACGCCGCGGTCCCGTTTTACTTCGGCGGCACGTCGCTGCTGATCGTCGTGAGTGTGACGATGGACACCGTCGCGCAGGTACAGGGCTATCTGCTCGCGCATCAATATGAAGGTTTAATCAGAAAGGCGAAACTCAGGGGGGCACGACGATGAGGCTCGTTTTGCTCGGACCTCCTGGTGCGGGCAAGGGCACACAGGCCGAGCGCCTTGTTGCTTATTACAACATCGTACCGCTATCGACGGGCGACATATTGCGCGTAGCAGTTGCAACTGGCACGCCGATCGGAGCGAAGGTGAAAGATATTATGGCGCGTGGCGATCTGGTGCCAGACGAATTGGTGGTCGCGCTGATCGCGGAACGGATCGAACTCGAAGGAAGCCGCTAACGGTTTCATCCTCGACGGATTTCCGCGCACAGTGAAGCAGGCAGAAGCGCTCGATAAGCTCTTGAAAGACCGCAAATTGAAACTGGATGCCGTGATCGAATTGAAGGTGGACGAGACGGCCTTGATCCAGCGCATCGAGAAGAGGATCGAGCAGACAAAGGCGAAGGGCCACGGAGTTCGGGCCGACGACGATCCGAGGGTTTTAAAGCAGAGGCTCGAAAACTACCGGAAGCAAACCGCGCCGCTCTCGAATTATTACGCGGGAACAGGAGCCCTTTTGACGGTTGATGGCATGCAACCCGTTGTTGCGGTTGCGGCAGAGATCGAAAAAGCACTCAAAAAACGAGTCAATGCGTGAGGTTGACGGACGATGCTGCAAGGCCTAAATAACTGTAATCAGTCGGTAATTTCAACGATGCCGGACCTCTATAAGAGAGGGACGAGCGTCGTTTTTGCGCATCGGCTCAGGCGATGCAATGCCAAAAATTAGTTTGAATTCAAGGGCTTCGAGCCCGAAGCGGAGATGAACAAGTGGCCCGTATCGCAGGCGTGAACCTACCGACTGGCAAGCGAGTCGAAGTTGGTTTGCAATATATCCACGGCATTGGTGGCAAGCGTGCCAAGAACATTATGGCTGCGCTCAAAATCCCTCCCGAGCGTCGCGTGAACCAGCTCACCGATAACGAAGTGCTGCAGATCCGCGAGTTTATCGATCGCGAATATCAGGTCGAGGGCGATCTGCGCCGCGAAGTCGCAATGAACATTAAGCGACTGTCGGATCTCGGTTGCTATCGTGGGCTGCGCCACCGGAAAAACCTTCCGGTTCGCGGTCAGCGCACACATACCAACGCACGCACGCGTAAAGGCAAGGGACGCGCGATCGCGGGCAAGAAAGCCCCGCCGAAAGGCTAAGGGAAAAGAGGACTAGACGATGAGCAAGGAAGCACCTGCTGCGGCAGGCAAAGAAGGTCAGGCGCCGGGCCGCATTCGCCGCCGCGAGCGCAAGAATATTGTATCGGGTGTCGCGCATGTAAATGCCAGCTTCAACAACACGATGATCACCATCACCGACGCGCAGGGCAATACCATCGCCTGGTCGTCATCCGGCACGATGGGGTTCAAGGGCTCGCGCAAATCGACGCCATATGCGGCGCAGGTTGCCGCCGAGGATGCGGCAAAGAAAGCAGCTGAGCACGGCATGCGCACGCTTGAAGTTGAAGTTTCCGGTCCGGGTTCGGGCCGTGAATCGGCTCTTCGCGCGTTGCAGGCAGCGGGCTTCCAGGTCACGTCCATCCGTGACGTGACGCCGATCCCACATAACGGTTGTAGGCCGCGCAAACGTAGGCGCGTCTGAGTTTAAGTGAAACTCGTTCGGAGTTTGAATTTAATTTCTTCCGCCGAGGTGCGGGACGCGGGAGCAGGCCCGCGAAAGAGCGAAGGATGATTGACGTGAACAGTCTGGTAAATCCGAAAAATTGGCAGGAGCTGATCCGCCCCGAAAAACTCGCGGTCGCCGCAGGCGGCGATCCGAAGCGTGCTGCCACTGTTGTCGCGGAACCGCTCGAGCGCGGCTTCGGGCTCACGCTGGGCAATGCACTGCGCCGTATTCTGCTCTCGTCATTGCAGGGCGCCGCTGTGACATCGGTGCATATCGATGGAGTGTTGCATGAATTCTCCTCGATTGCCGGTGTGCGCGAGGACGTCACCGATATCGTGCTCAACATCAAGGACATCGCACTCAAGATGCAGGGCGAGGGTCCGAAGCGCATGGTGCTGAAAAAGCAGGGGCCGGGGCAGGTCACCGCCAGCGACATTCAAACTGTCGGCGATGTGCAAATCCTCAACCCCGATCTCGTGCTTTGTACGCTCGACGACGGCGCCGAAATCCGGATGGAATTCACGGTGGCGACCGGCAAGGGCTATGTTCCGTCCGACCGCAACCGCTCGGAGGACAGTCCGATCGGGCTCATTCCGGTCGACAGTCTTTATTCACCAGTGCGCAAGGTCAGCTATCGCGTCGAGAACACTCGCGAAGGCCAGATTCTCGATTACGACAAGCTCATCATGCAGATTGAGACCAACGGTTCGATCACGCCCGAGGACTCGCTCGCTTTCGCAGCGCGTATCTTGCAGGACCAGCTCAACATCTTTGTCAATTTCGAAGAGCCGCGCCGCGAGATCGAAGCGCCTGCGATGCAGGAACTACCATTCAATCCGGCCTTGCTCAAGAAGGTGGACGAACTCGAACTTTCGGTTCGTTCAGCCAACTGTCTGAAGAACGACAATATCGTCTACATTGGTGATCTCATTCAGAAATCGGAAGCGGAAATGCTTCGCACGCCGAACTTCGGCCGGAAGTCGCTGAACGAAATTAAAGAAGTGCTCGCCACCATGGGTTTACATCTCGGCATGGAGATCACCGGTTGGCCGCCCGAAAACATCGAAGAGCTGGCGAAGCGCTTCGAGGATCATTACTGAGCGGCGCGCCGCTTTAGGAGTTCGCCATGCGTCATGGCAAGGCCCACCGGAAATTCAATCGTACCGCCGAGCATCGCAAGGCGATGTTCGCCAACATGTCGGCGGCGCTAATCACGCATGAGCAGGTGACGACCACACTTCCGAAAGCGAAGGATCTACGCCCGGTCGTGGAAAAGCTCGTGACCCTCGCCAAGAAGGGCGACCTGCATGCCCGCCGCCGTGCGGTTGCCGAGATCCGCGATCTGGGTGCCGTGAAGAAGCTCTTCGAGGTGCTGGGTCCGCGCTACAAGAGCCGCAACGGAGGTTATCTGCGTATCGTAAAGGCCGGTTTTCGTTACGGCGATTCGGCGCCAATTGCGGTGATCGAGTTCGTTGATCGCGATTCGGAGGCGAAGGGCAAGGAAGACCGTGCTCGCCACGCCGTCGAGGTCGCCGCACGGCCGAAGCAAGAAGCGGCAGCATAATCCGCAATCTTCAAATGTTGAAATTCAAACCCCGGGCAGGCGTCCTGTCAGCGCGAAATACTGATTGCTTGCATACTCTCAGATACAAAACCCCGGCCTCAAACTCGGGGTTTTTGCTTTCATAGGAATTTTCTGCACCCTTTCGTTGCCGGATAGGCGTATTTATATCTCCGCCATGACCTTTTTCGTCCGTCTTGCCCTGTTTGCACTCACTACGGTCCTTTCCGCCTCGCCGGTGCTGGCGCAGTCGATGCCGCAACCGGTCGCACCACCGATGCCACGTGCACCGCAATCGCGACCGGAAATCTCGCTTTCCTTTGCACCTGTTGTGAAGCGAGCTGCGCCGGCGGTCGTGAACGTCTATGCCCAGCGCAAGGTACAGGGTGCCAGGAATCCGCTATTCGACGATCCTTTTTTTCGTCAGTTTTTCGGTGGGTTCCCGGGCATGGGCCAGCCCGGTGAGCGGATCCAACGTTCGCTCGGTTCGGGTGTGATCGTTGATCCTTCCGGCGTCATCGTCACCAACCATCACGTGATCGAGGGTGCTGACCAGATCAAGGTCGCGCTTGGCGACAGGCGCGAGTTCGAGGCTGAGGTTCTGTTGCGCGATCAGCGCAGCGATCTTGCGGTGTTGCAGGTCAAGGATGGACGCGAACGTTTTTCCGCGATTGAATTCGGCGATTCCGATGCGATCGAGGTCGGTGATCTTGTGCTTGCAATCGGCGATCCGTTTGGCGTCGGCCAAACCGTGACACAGGGCATCGTTTCCGCGCTCGCGCGGACGCAAACCGGTATCTCAGATTATTCGTTTTTTATTCAAACTGACGCCGCGATCAACATGGGAAACTCTGGCGGCGCGCTGATCGACATGGCTGGCCGACTGATCGGTATAAATACCGCGATTTATTCTGGAAGCGGTGGCTCTATCGGAATCGGTTTTGCGATTCCGGTGAATATGGTTCGCGTCGTGCTCAACTCCGCACGCAGCGGCGGCAAGGCAGTGAAGCGCCCGTGGTTCGGCGCGAAACTGCAATCGGTTACGCCGGAAATAGCCGAAAGCATGGGCTTGAAGCGGCCGGCCGGGGCGCTTGTTGCGAGCGTGATTTTGAATAGCCCTGCAGCGCAGGCAGGGATCAAAACCGGCGACGTTATCGTCTCGATCGACGGCCAACCCGTGGAAGATCAGAACGCGTTCGATTATCGCTTTGCCACAAAATTGCTGGGCGGCACAACAAACCTTTCTGTTGAACGCCAAGGACAATCCATCTCGGCGCAGGTAAAATTGGTCAGTGCGCCCGAAACACCGCGCGAAGAAGTAACCATCGAGACGCGCTCCCCATTTGCGGGCGCCAAGGTCGCGAATCTTTCACCCGCGCTTGCAGAAGAGTTACGACTCGACGCTACTTCCACAGGTGTCGTGATCATCGATTTTGCTAAGGGCTCTCTCGCGCAGAACGTCGGCTTTCAACGTGGCGACATTATTCTCTCCGTGAACGGGGAAATGATCACAAAAAGCCGCGATCTCGAGCGCGTCGTGAAAGCCCAAACTCGCACTTGGCGCATTATGCTGCAGCGGAACGGGCAGCAGCTTTCAGTGGTATTGAACGGATGAGCCCGCGCACAAAGTCGAAGTCGGGTGCGAGCCTGTTTTCGGCCGCGGGTCTAGATCGCGCAGCACCTCGCCCGCTCGCCGATAAGCTTCGGCCGCGCAAAATCGCCGAGATCGTGGGACAGGATGCCCTTATTGGCCCCGACGGTGCGCTTACACGCATGCTACGATCGGGCTCACTCGGTTCGCTGATTTTTTGGGGACCGCCTGGGACTGGCAAAACAACACTCGCACGATTGCTTGCCGACGAAACGTCACTGGATTTTCAGCAAATCTCTGCCGTCTTTTCTGGTGTGGCGGATCTGAAGAAAGTTTTCGACGAAGCGCGCGTCAGGCGCGAGACGGGGCAGGGCACGCTTCTGTTCGTCGATGAAATTCATCGCTTTAATCGTGCGCAACAGGACAGCTTTTTACCCGTCATGGAAGACGGCACGGTCACGCTCGTGGGCGCGACCACTCAAAATCCTTCCTTTGAGCTTAATGCGGCATTGCTCTCACGTGCGCGTGTGCTTGTTTTTAAGCCACTGGATGAAGAAGCTCTTGGGCAAATTCTTACCCGTGCGGAGGCCATGGAAAGCAAAAAGCTTCCGCTCGATTCGGATGCCCGCGCTACGCTGATCCGCATGGCCGATGGTGATGGACGTGCGGCACTAACGTTGGCGGAGGAAGTTTGGCGGGCGACAAGAGTTGGAGAGGTGTTGGATCCGGCGGCGCTCGTTGAGATTGTGCAGCGCCGTGCACCAATTTACGACAAATCCCAGGACGGTCATTACAATCTCATTTCCGCTCTGCATAAATCGGTGCGCGGCTCGGATCCCGATGCATCGCTCTATTATCTCGCGCGCATGCTGGATGCAGGCGAGAACCCGCTTTACATTGCGCGTCGTGTGGTGCGAATGGCGATCGAAGATATTGGACTCGCCGATCCGCAAGCGCTTGTCGTGGCAAACGCCGCGAAAGATGCGTACGACTTTCTCGGCAGCCCCGAGGGTGAGCTCGCGCTCGCGCAGGCGGTTATCTATGTTGCGACCGCGCCAAAGTCGAACGCGTCATATGTTGCCTATGGCAAGGCTAAACGTGTTGCGAAAGAGGCGGGCTCTCTCGTTCCACCGAAGCATATTCTCAATGCGCCCACCAAACTTATGCAGGGGGAAGGCTACGGCTCCGGTTACGATTACGATCACGATGCGCCGGATGCGTTTTCTGGACAGGATTACTTCCCTGAAGCGTTAGGCCGTCAGACCTTCTATGAACCCGTAGAGCGCGGGTTCGAACGGGAGATCAAGAAGCGGCTCGAATATTGGGCGAAGTTGCGCGCAGAGCGCAAATAGCGAGTTAAAATAAAGGTTCGTTGGCAAGGCGCCCTTTATCTCGATCAATCTGGTGATTAGGCGGGCAGAATAGCCTTAATCTCCGGCACGCGCGGATCGATGACAACGATCTCATCGCCGACAAGAATATGATTATAGTCGCGATATTCCGGAAGCTGTTGAGCGCCAACCGTGCATTTTGCTGCTTACAGAATGCTGCACGGATTAGCGTTCGTGCCGGTGTACAGTGCCAAGGCAGCGGTGATTGCCAATGATTCTCGTTTCATTTTGATCCTCCTAGACTTGGCTGCCCCGTAAACGCACTTCCATTAATTAAAAACGTGCAGCAGGCGGACTAGCTCTAACGCTGTGTGCGTAAGAAAGGATGGAGAAATCTGCGCCGACTTGTCCGTTTGGAACCTTGCGATGCTCCCACTATGATCGTGTCGCATGGCCGAATCGACGACACTTAATCACTCTGAAGTACACAAGCCCGGATTATCGGAATTGTTTTTTGCCTTTCTTGGGATAGCGATGACAGGTTTCGGTGGCGTGTTACCTTGGGCGCGCCGCATGTTGGTCGAAAAGCGCGCCTGGCTTTCAGAGGAAAAATTTGCGGAAGATCTTGCTCTTTCGCAATTTCTGCCGGGACCGAACATTATCAATCTTTCCATCGTTGTCGGCGCGCGCTTTCGGGGACCATTGGGCGCGATCGTCGCTTGCATCGGATTGGTGGGGGCGCCCGTTATTCTCATGATGATTTGCGGGGCGCTCTATTCCCGTTATGGCGATGCCTCTTGGTTGCGCGGGCCGCTGTCTGGTCTTGCGGCGGCGGCGTCCGGTCTGATCATTGCTACGGTCGCAAAACTCGCTACCCCGATGTTTCGCGTAAGGCATGTACCCGCGCTTGCTTTTGCTTTTGTCGCGTTCATTTCCGTTGGATTCTTGCGCTTCCCTCTGTGGGCCGTGTTAGTCATTTTGGGTCCGCTGAGTATTGCGGTTTTCTGGTGGAGGCGCAGTTGAAGGACGACAGTCCGATCACTGCTTTCGCACTGCAGGCATTAATTGTCTCCTTAATCGCCGTCGGTGGCGTTAACGCCGTCTTGCCGGAACTGTATCGGCAGGTTGTCGACAATCATCATTGGCTAACCGACAAGCAATTCGCGGATCTGTTCGCAATCGCGAGTGCGGCTCCCGGGCCGAACATGCTGGTGATCACGCTGATCGGCTGGCACCTCGGCGGATTTTTCGGAGCACTTCTCGCGACGCTCGCGCTTTGTATGCCGACTTGCGTTCTGACTTATGGTGTCGCGTTAACCTGGGAGAAATTCAAGAACGCGCCATGGCAGATTGCCATTCAAGCCGGTCTTGTGCCGATAACGATGGGGTTAATTGCCGCGAGCGCGTATTTGCTCGTTCGCGCTTCGGACCACGACATTCTTGCTTACGTCATTACCGGAGCGACGGCGGCGATAGCCTACTTCACGCGGGTAAATCCTTTATGGGCTTTTGCAGTGGCGGTCCTAATGGGCGTCGCAGGCCTTATATAAATACAGTCTAGTTCAGTTTCCTTTGATGAAGCTGACGATAGCATTCGTCAGATGCTCATCCTTGGTGTTGATCGAATAGACTTCCGATAAGTGATTGTGTTTTGGCAATACGATGAAGCGTGGGCAATGTTTAGCTGCGCATGCTTTTTTGTAAAGCTCGTTGCCTTGTCTTTCCATATCAATCAAATCAAGACTGCTGATAACGACGAGCAGGGGCACGCTCGTTTCGACAAGGCCGTCAATCGAAGAGCGATCGGCATAAAGCGAGGACTCTTCGCCAAAGTAAGCCTTTTCATCGGGGCCAATTTGCGCTGTGGTGAGATCGTACAAGCCAGAAAGAAGAATTGCACCTGCAATTGCGGCACCTCCCGGCAATTGTAGGTTGGAATGGGATATATAACCGGCAACATGCGATGCGCCCGCAGAGTGGCCCATCAGGAAAATTTTGTCCGGATCTCCGCCATAGGGGGCAGCGTTTTGTAGGGCCCATCGAATGGCGGCGGCAATATCCTCGATCGCGGCCGGCCATGAATTTTGCGGCGCGAGTCGATAGGTGATGTTGATACCGATCAGATTATGCCGCGCAGCCCATATACCGATATTATCGTAGAATGGGCTTCCGGGTTTAATTTTATCGCCTCCGACAAGCGCTCCGCCATGTACAAAAATCAGTACTGGACGCGCCTCTATGGGCAGAGGTTCGGGTGCGAATACATCCAACCGGTTACGCTCATCAGGTCCATATTTCAGATCGCGATGAACATGCACGTCTGAATGAGGCGATCGTTCCTGGAGCTGAGCATAGAGGGTGCCAGTTGCCGCAAGAATTGCGGGACTTAGCGAACGCCCGAGCTCCTGGATTTTCTGCTCCACCTCGGAGGGATTGTCGCTCGTTTGCGTGCGCCCGGGACCGCAGAGCGTGAACGCTAAAATAATAGCTGGGCCGAAAAATGGCCCGAGACGCGAATATCCCCCCAGCATCACAACCCTTATTATCGTTGGTCAAATCGCGACATTTTCGAACGGGTCGCGGCCGCAGTTGAGACTAGCAAACCTCCCATTTTAACCAAATAGTGCGTGTTTGCAGGATGATCTTGGGTCTACGCGAGATTGGCGTTTGCCAGCAATGTCCACGACAGTAAGAGCCGTCCGTTACCCATCGCGAACGTGGCAGTATGTGTAGCGGAATGAAGATTTGTTGAAGTATCTTTTTGCAGGTGTTTCTCGTTGCGGAAAATATAGACGCCCTTCAACGCGCGCTTGAATACTCTATGGCAGTCGTCTGCAAAGTGGAGCAATTTCTGATTCAAACCCAAAGCGGACGACAAGCAATCACCATGGGTAACGCAACGTGCCGGTCCCAGCAAAAAGCCGCGTCGTGCTAGAAAATTCGCCATCAAATTTGCCGAGGAACGACCAGCCATTTCTCAAGCGCCACTCAGCAGCCGCGGAGACAAGTGCGCTATCGGGCGCGGGTTTTGCGCCTCCGACGGTGAAGTTCGATCCCGGCAGCGACTGGAACGCAGCACTGATGTTGCGGTCGTTGTTGAAATCATGCGTCCAAGCAAGACGGCCACGTAGAAGCAAGATCGCGTCACGGCTGGCGATAAAGCTTTTGTCCACCCATGCACCAAGTTCGGTGCGCGTCGTAGTCGTCGATTGCGAAGCGTAGGAAAGGGCGAAAGCATTGCTGCCGGCTTTCGCTTGTTCGCCATAGGCGGGCGTCAAGAAGCTCTGCACTTGCAGCGCCGCATACGGTGTCAGGCCGTAGTCCATCAGCGCAATGCGATTGCCGCTCTCGATCCGCCCGCCAAAGGAATGGGCGTTAAAATTAGCGGTCAAAATATCGGTGCCGGCAATGGTGATGGTACGGTTGGTTGATGCCCAATTTGCGGCGTAGGCGAGCGCAGCGGAAAGATAAGCCGAGCCCCAGTTCTTCGAACCGTAAAAACCGGCCTGAAACATATCGGCGCTTCCGCTGCCTAGACCGCCGCCCAATCCCCACGATGTGCCGCCGCCCGCAAGTGCAACACCGATCATCACCTCGTTTGCTACGCGATAATCCATGCCAGTCGCGAAGCCGTATGTGTGCGAATTAGCCCATTGCGATCCGATGGTGGCATTGCCGTTGATGGTGGTGGCACCACCGTAGGCCGAGCCCCAAATGGAATAGTTGCTTCCACACGCACGATTCGGATCGAGTGAAGCAATCGCTGCCGTTGCGCCTTCCGGTAGGTGAGATTGAGCAATGGGCGTATAGTTTGACATAGACCCTTTGGCCGGACCGAAACTGCTGCCACTGCAATTGCCGCGATTGTCGGCGAACGGATTGAGTGTGAGACCAAGGAACGCATTCATCGCCTGCGTTCCCGCCTGTGCCGCCCCCGTCGCCGGCTGGCCCGAAACTTGATCTAGTGCATTGGTCAGCGCATTGCCGGTGAGGCCGAGCAACGTCAAGAACTGTGCGTTCGGATTTGAACCAGAATTGATTGCGTTATCGATACCGGCAGCAACATTGACTTGATTGATGGTCGCGCCGGATGGGAGTTGCGAGACTAAGTTTTGCCACAACAAGAGAAAAACGTCATTGAGACCATAGGTGAGAGTCGTTTGAAGCGGACCGAAACTCCCGGTCGTCGATAGGCTTGAAAATGTCGTGCCCCCAAGTCCGCCCACGGCATGGAGGATCGAATATGCCGTTCCCGCAGTGTAGCTGCCTGCAGCTCCTGCCGCTTGCACGGTCGCTCCCGTGAGCGTTGCTGCTCCACTCACGTTGGCGATCGAGCTTGTTGCTGTGTCGAACTGTACCGAATAGATCGCACCGGGCTGGAGCATTAAGCCGCCCGAGACAGTCATTCCGCTGCCGGGCGTACCTGAACCGGGCGCAAAAGTGCCTCCGCCATTTATGGTGGTGGCAGATACCGTACCGGTACCACTAAGTGTTGCTCCTGGGTTCACTGCTACGCCGCTCGACGACGAAATATCGCCAGTTACCAAAAGCTTCCCGGCGCCGATCGTCGTGCCGCCGGTGTAGGTATTGGCGCCGGTGAGAGTCGTAGTTCCGGTACCGGCCTGGGTGAGCGAGCCGGTGCCGCTGATCACACCGCCATAAGTCAGCGCATTATTGCGGTTGAATACCAGCGCCGCGTTGTCGACGATGTTGCCAGCGACACTACCGGTGGCACCGCCATTGCCGATCTGCAGCGTTCCGGCGCTGATTGTTGTGCCGCCGGTGTAGGTATTGGCGCCGGTGAGAATCGTAGTTCCGGTACCGGCCTGGGTGAGTGCGCCGGTGCCGCTGACGACGCCGCCATAGGTCAGGGTGTCGCTGCGGTTGAACACCAGCGCCGCGTTGTCGATGATGTTGCCGGCGACGCTACCGGTGACGCCGCCATTGCCGATCTGCAACGTTCCGGCACTGATCGTCGTGTTACCGGTGTAGGTATTGTCGCCGGTGAGAATCGTAGTTCCGGTACCGGCCTTGGTGAGTGCGCCGGTGCCGCTGATCACACCGCCATAGGTCAGCGCACTGCTGAGATTAAATGCCAACGTCGCGTTGTCGACGATGTTGCCGACAATGCTACCGGTGGCACCGCCATTGCCGATCTGCAGCGTTCCGGCGCTGATTGTTGTGCCGCCGGTGTAGGTATTGGCGCCGGTGAGAGTCGTAGTTCCGGTACCGGCCTTGGTGAGTGCGCCGGTGCCGCTGATCACACCAGCATAAGTCAGCGCATTATTGCGGTTGAATACCAGCGCCGCGTTGTCGACGATGTTGCCGGCGACGCTACCGGTGGCACCGCCATTGCCGATCTGCAGCGTTCCGGCGCTGATCGTCGTGCCGCCGGTGTAGGTATTGGCGCCTGACAGCGTCAGTGTGCCTGTGCCTTCCTTCGTCAATGCAGCTGTGCTGGCCCCGTTCTGTATGACGCCGCTGAATACGGTACTGGTTCCGTTGCGTCCTGCGGTCAGCATCGCTGGACTTACAATGCCGCTGTTGGTGACGGCGCCGGCTCCTGCAAGTGAACCGATTGTCTGATTGAAGCCGCCGAGGTCGAGAAACGCTCCGGACGCGACAGTGAACGCGCTATTTGGGCTGAAGGCGTTTGTGGCACCGCCTGCGAGCGTCCCGGCACTGATCGTCGTGCCGCCGGTGTAGGTATTGGCGCCGGTGAGAATCGTAGTTCCGGTACCGGCCTTGGTGAGTGCGCCGGTGCCGCTGATCACACCGGCATAAGTCAGCGCATTATTGCGGTTGAATACCAGCGCCGCGTTGTCGACGATGTTGCCGGCGACACTACCGGTGGCACCGCCATTGCCGATCTGCAACGTCCCGGCACTGATCGTCGTGCCGCCGGTGTAGGTATTGGCGCCGGTGAGAGTCGTAGTTCCGGTACCGGCCTGGGTGAGCGAGCCGGTGCCGCTGATCACACCGGCATAAGTCAGCGCATTATTGCGGTTGAATACCAGCGCCGCGTTGTCGACGATGTTGCCGGCGACACTACCGGTGGCACCGCCATTGCCGATCTGCAGCGTTCCGGCGCTGATTGTTGTGCCGCCGGTGTAGGTATTGGCGCCGGTGAGAATCGTAGTTCCGGTACCGGCCTGGGTGAGCGAGCCGGTGCCGCTGACGACGCCGCCATAGGTCAGGGTGTCGCTGCGGTTGAACACCAGCGCCGCGTTGTCGATGATGTTGCCGGCGACACTACCGGTGACGCCGCCATTGCCGATCTGCAGCGTTCCGGCGCTGATTGTTGTGTTACCGGTGTAAGTGTTGTTACCCGTCAGCGTCAGCGTAGCAGTACCGGCCTGAGTGAGTGCGCCGGTGCCGCTGATCACACCGCCATAGGTCAGCGCACTGCTGAGGTTAAATGCCAACGTCGCGTTGTCGATGATGTTGCCGACAATGCTACCGGTGGCGCCGCCATTGCCGATCTGCAACGTCCCGGCGCTGATCGTCGTGCCGCCGGTGTAGGTATTGGCGCCGGTGAGAATCGTAGTTCCGGTACCGGCCTTGGTGAGTGCGCCGGTGCCGCTGATCACACCGCCATAGGTCAGCGCACTGCTGAGGTTAAATGCCAGCGTCGCGTTGTCGACAATGTTGCCGACAATACTACCAGTGGCACCGCCATTGCCGATCTGCAGCGTTCCGGCGCTGATTGTTGTGCCGCCGGTGTAGGTATTGGCGCCGGTGAGAATCGTAGTTCCGGTACCGGCCTGGGTGAGCGAGCCGGTGCCGCTGATCACACCGGCATAAGTCAGCGCATTATTGCGGTTGAATACCAGCGCCGCGTTGTCGACGATGTTGCCGGCGACGCTACCGGTGGCACCGCCATTGCCGATCTGCAGCGTTCCGGCGCTGATTGTTGTGCCGCCGGTGTAGGTATTGGCGCCGGTGAGAATCGTAGTTCCGGTACCGGCCTGGGTGAGTGCGCCGGTGCCGCTGACGACGCCGCCATAGGTCAGGGTGTCGCTGCGGTTGAACACCAGCGCCGCGTTGTCGATGATGTTGCCGGCGACGCTACCGGTGGCGCCGCCATTGCCGATCTGCAGCGTTCCGGCGCTGATCGTCGTGTTACCGGTGTAGGTATTGTCGCCGGTGAGAATCGTAGTTCCGGTACCGGCCTTGGTGAGTGCGCCGGTGCCGCTGATCACACCGCCATAGGTCAGCGCACTGCTGAGATTAAATGCCAACGTCGCGTTGTCGACGATGTTGCCGACAATGCTACCGGTGGCACCGCCATTGCCGATCTGCAGCGTTCCGGCGCTGATTGTTGTGCCGCCGGTGTAGGTATTGGCGCCGGTGAGAATCGTAGTTCCGGTACCGGCCTTGGTGAGTGCGCCGGTGCCGCTGATCACACCGCCATAAGTCAGCGCATTATTGCGGTTGAATACCAGCGCCGCGTTGTCGACGATGTCGCCGGCGACGCTACCGGTGGCACCGCCATTGCCGATCTGCAACGTCCCGGCGCTGATTGTTGTGCCGCCGGTGTAGGTATTGGCGCCGGTGAGAGTCGTAGTTCCGGTACCGGCCTGAGTGAGCGAGCCGGTGCCGCTGATCACACCGGCATAAGTCAGCGCATTATTGCGGTTGAATACCAGCGCCGCGTTGTCGACGATGTTGCCGGCGACGCTACCGGTGGCACCGCCATTGCCGATCTGCAGCGTTCCGGCGCTGATTGTTGTGCCGCCGGTGTAGGTATTGGCGCCGGTGAGAATCGTAGTTCCGGTACCGGCCTGGGTGAGTGCGCCGGTGCCGCTGACGACGCCGCCATAGGTCAGGGTGTCGCTGCGGTTGAACACCAGCGCCGCGTTGTCGATGATGTTGCCGGCGACGCTACCGGTGACGCCGCCATTGCCGATCTGCAACGTTCCGGCACTGATCGTCGTGTTACCGGTGTAGGTATTGTCGCCGGTGAGAATCGTAGTTCCGGTACCGGCCTTGGTGAGTGCGCCGGTGCCGCTGATCACACCGCCATAGGTCAGCGCACTGCTGAGATTAAATGCCAACGTCGCGTTGTCGACGATGTTGCCGACAATGCTACCGGTGGCGCCGCCATTGCCGATCTGCAACGTTCCGGCGCTGATTGTTGTGCCGCCGGTGTAGGTATTGGCGCCGGTGAGAGTCGTAGTTCCGGTACCGGCCTGAGTGAGCGAGCCGGTGCCGCTGATCACACCGCCATAAGTCAGCGCATTATTGCGGTTGAATACCAGCGCCGCGTTGTCGACGATGTTGCCGACGACGCTACCGGTGGCACCGCCATTGCCGATCTGCAGCGTTCCGGCGCTGATCGTTGTGCCGCCGGTGTAGGTATTGGCGCCGGTAAGAATGAGCGTACCGGGACCGGCCTGGGTGAGACCGGCCGCCCCAGCGATGATGGAACCAAGAGTCGCCGTGCCGGCGGAAACCACGCCGATGGTGGGGCTGACACCGCCCAGGGTCAGCGTACTGCCGGTCACGATATAGCCGCTAGTATTGAAGTCTAAATTATGTGCGGTAATCGGAACGCCGAGGGTCACCGTGCCGGCGGTTCCCCCGAAGACGGCATCATCAAGGGTGGCATTGTTCCAGATCTGGAAGCTAATGCCATTGAACCACAGCGCCGTGGTAGTGTTCCACGTGCCCGTACCACCGGTGCCCGCAGCAGCACCATTGGCGTCCCATTGCAAGGAGGCCGCATTGCTGCTGACGACCCCCGCTAACCCCAACGCGATAGTAATTGTCCCAAGCAGGAAACGCCGCGCGGCATTTGTAAACACAAAACAACATGCGGCAGGTAATGAGGCGCAACAGGAACTGTACGGAGGCTCTCGCCTCCGTAAAATCATCCTTTGGTCCCCTGGCATCTGACCCACCCACCCCGGAATGACGTATATACAAGTGACACATACAAAATTCTTTGATTCGAACCGCTCTTTGAAGTAACCCGAATCGAATTGAACGCGGTCCACAAGACCCTTTGCTGTGGACAACTATCTGATTCAATTCAGTGCAGCAGCGGTATATGGGCACCTTCCGCGGCGCTAGATCACCTTCGCCGCTATTGTGGGCGTGTTTCGTCGGGGCCTCGCCGTTGGGCGCGCCCAGAATGATCTTGTAGTGCGGTGAACTAAGCGATTGTGGTGAATTGCCACATAACGCGGAGCGATCCTCAACCTGCGCCCGCCGCTACGATCAGATTGACTGAAGTAATCCCCCAATGAAGTGCGCCCGCTATTTGCATTAAGAACTTCGAGTTCGACGCGCGCAGCGTCTCATATTGAAAATCTCGATCCAGCTTCTCAAGCGATCGAATTATTAAATCAACCAATGAAGTGAACACGCCTCGGCGCGTCGCGATAAGCCATCAATATAGTCGACTTCGGTGATCTGAAATGACGCACGGTCGAGGAGACTCTTACCGCCCTCGCATTCAGTGGATCGGTCATGGACAAAAACTCGCTGCAGAAATTTCGCCTCGAGAGACTTCTTTCGTGAAAGGGCTGGAAAGAAGTACGCGTGCGACTTAGGTAAACACTTTCTTTGAGACTTTCCGAACAATACAGTAAGAAAACAAGATGGCTGTTGAGACGCGCACGATCAAGGACGATGAAGCGGATATGCGTCTCGACCGCTGGTTCAAGACGCATTATCCGGCGTTGCCTTTCGGGCATTTGCAGAAACTCTTGCGGACAGGGCAGGTGCGGGTCGACGGGGCGCGTGCCAAGGCGAATACACGCCTTGAGCCGGGGCAGCGCGTGCGCGTGCCGCCAATTGATAAAAAGGTCGGCTCAAAATCGTCGTTAATCAGTTTATCGGCTGAATTGATTTCGCTGAAAAAGAGCGGTGGCTATAAAGGCGACGATGCCGTGTTTTTAAAATCCATCACGCTTTACGAGGATCGAGATGTGCTCGTGTTAAATAAGCCAATGGGCCTTGCGGTGCAGGGTGGTTCGCGCATGGTCCGCCATGTGGACGGTATGCTTGATGCATTGCGCGACAAGGACGGTCAGCGGCCCCGGCTTGTCCATCGAACTCGACAAGGATACATCAGGCGTGCTCCTGATCGCAAAGACGCGTCTTGCAGCTTCCGCTTTAGCCAAGACATTTCGTTCTCGCTCCGCTCGGAAAATATACTGGGCGCTGGTCGCAGGTGTGCCGAAAGTGAAGCAGGGTCGGATTTCGACCTATCTCGCCAAAGGTGGTGGGCCGGAAGGCGAGCTCATGCGCATCGCCGACCATGGAGAGAAGCACGCCGTTCATGCTGTGACCTATTATGCGGTCGTCGAGCAGGCGGCACAGATGCTTTCCTGGCTGTCGCTGAAGCCGGTGACCGGTCGCACGCATCAGCTCCGCGCGCATTGTGACCACATTGGCCATCCGATCATTGGCGACCCGAAATACTTTGATAAAGAAAACTGGGCGTTGCCCGGCGGAATCCAGAAGAAGTTGCATCTTCTCGCGCGGCGGCTGGTAATTCCACACCCGAGCGGCAAGGGTACTATCGATGTGACTGCGCCATTGCCGCCGCATATGCAACAATCATGGAATTTGCTTGGGTTCGATGCAAAACAATACGATCCGATTGTGAATGCTCCGGAGGAGTAGCGTGACCCGCGATCTGGGAAGCGACAAGACAAGTCCATTGGAGGCCGCAAGGCGGGCGATGCGACCGCCTTTGCCGAAGCGTTTCTACAAGGAAGTAAGACTCGGAGAAGCCGAAGATCAATTTGCGGTTTTGTTGGATGGCAAGATTGCGAAAACGCCGGCACAAAGACCGCTTGTTTTGCCTCTTGAAATTGCGAAAAATGTTGCGGTGGAATGGGAAGCACAGACGCGCAATATCGATCCTTCGAAAATGCCCCTGACGCGGCTGGTAAATCTCGCGATCGATCGCGTGGCGGAAGAGGCAAGTGAAATTGCCGAAGAAATCGTTCGCTATGCTTCTTCAGATCATGTGCTTTATCGAGCCGTCGAACCAGAGGGCTTAGTCCTGGCGCAATCGAAACACTGGGATCCCATCGTGCAATGGGTCGATCAAGAACTCGGCGCACGGTTTAGGCTCGCCGAGGGCATAAATTTCGTGACACAGCCGGAATCCACGTTGATCGCGATCCGGAAACATGTCGAGCGATATTCACCGCCCTTCGCGCTTGCGGCCCTCGCAAGTGCGACGCAGCTTGCTGGCTCGGCGCTGATCGCGCTCATGCTCGCGCATGGAAAGCTAAATACGGACGATGCATGGCGCGCTGCCCATGTGGACGAGAACTGGAATATTCAACAATGGGGCGAAGATTTCGAAGCATCTGCGCGGCGGCGCGTGCGATATGCAGAATTTGATGCAGCGGCGCGTCTGCTGGCGCTGTCCGCGAATTCGTGAAAGCGCGTCAGTCGACAGCGCTTTCCGCTTCATTTTGTATGTCTTCGGGAAATGTTGGATAAAGCCCCTTGACTCGGCCCATCTGTTGCGTGAGCGCGAGTACTGCATCAATGTGTGGGGTCGTGACCTCGGTGAGACGGCCGAGTTCCTGTACCGAGGTTAGCATCGCATCGAGTTCGATAGAACGCCCCTTGTCCACGTCCTGCAGCATCGAGGTGCGGTGCGCTCCGACGCGCGCGGCGCCGTCGATGCGCCGGTCCACGTCGACACGGAAATGCACTCCGATACGGCGCGCGATCTTCTCCGCCTCCAGCATCATGTTGCGCGACAACGCCCGCGTGCCGGGATTGGTCGCGACAACGTCGAGAGTTGCACCCGTCAACGCCGAAATCGGATTGAAACAGAGATTACCCCAGAGCTTGAGCCAGATATCGTTGCGGATTTCCGGCAGGATCGGCGCTTTCAGGCCGGATTTTTCGAATAACTGGGAAAGTTTCTGCACGCGCTCAGTGACTTTTCGCATTGGTTCGCCGAGGCCGAATTTATCGCCCGATACATGCTTGATGACGCCGGGTGAAGAAACTTCAGCCGCCGGATAGACAGTGCAGCCGATAACCCGCTCTGGCCTGATCACGCTCCATTGCCGGTCGCCGGGATCGACGCTTTCGATCCGCCGATCCGCGTACTGGCCTTCGAAACCATAGAAATACCACCACGGCAATCCGTTCTGGGCCGTGACAACAGCGGTGTTTGGACCGAGGAGCGGCTTCATCTGCTCAGCCACTTCCCAGGCTTGATGTGCCTTCATCGCAACGATGACGTAGTCCTGATGTCCAAGCTCGGCCGGGTCTGAAGTGGCGGTCATCCTGGCCGATTTTTCTATGCCGCCGATGTGCAGCCGGACCCCGTTCTTCTTGATTGCATCGAGATGCTGTCCGCGCGCGATTAAGGATACATCAGCGCCCGCGAGCTTTAGCAGTACGCCGACGTAACCGCCGATCGCGCCGGCACCGTAAATGCAGATTTTCATGCGTTTCCCCGGAGCCTGTTTTCGAATACAGCCTTCCGATGTGTATATATAATGCGACGGAATCGTACCATGCTGGCGGGATACCGCTACGCGAGACGGGGCAGGGCATGAAGCATATTTTAGATAAGCTCGAAGACCGCCGCGCGCAGGCGGAAAAAGGTGGGGGCGACGCCCGTATCGAGGCGCAACACAAGCGCGGTAAACTCACGGCGCGCGAGCGCATCGACTTGCTCATGGACAAGGGCTCGTTCGAAGAGTTCGATACATTCGTCGAGCACCGCGCCACCGACTTCGGCATGGACAAGACAAAAATCCCCGGCGATGGCGTCGTCACCGGCTGGGGCACGGTGAATGGGCGGCAAGTCTTCGTATTCGCGAAGGATTTTACGGTGTTCGGTGGTTCGCTATCGGAAACGCATGCGCAAAAGATCACCAAGATTCAGGACATGGCGCTCAAGACACGCGCGCCGATCATCGGGCTGTTCGATGCGGGCGGGGCACGGATCCAGGAGGGCGTCGCGGCTCTCGGCGGTTACGGGGAAGTGTTCAAGCGGAACGTGATCGCGTCTGGCGTGATTCCGCAGATTTCCGTCATCATGGGTCCATGCGCGGGCGGCGATGTTTATTCTCCGGCGATGACCGACTTTATCTTCATGGTGAAGGATACGAGCTATATGTTTGTCACCGGCCCGGATGTCGTGAAGACTGTCACTAATGAAAACGTCACGGCGGAGGAATTGGGTGGCGCGCGCGTTCACACGACGCGCTCTTCCGTGGCTGACGGTGCGTTCGAGAACGACGTTGAGTGCCTGTTACAGATGAGGCGCCTGATCGATTTTCTGCCGGCATCCTCAGAAGGGCCGTTGCCAGAATGGCCTTCAACCGACGATATCGAGCGGATTGAACCGTCACTTGATACGCTGGTGCCTGACAATCCCAACAAGCCTTACGACATTAAAGAGCTGATTGTGAAGGTTGCAGACGAAGGAGATTTTTTCGAAATCTCCGAAACCTATGCGAAAAACATCGTAACTGGCTTGGGCCGCATCGGGGGTCGTACGGTCGGTTTTGTTGCGAACCAACCGATGGTGCTCGCGGGTGTGCTGGATAGCGATGCCTCGCGAAAGGCTGCACGCTTCGTGCGCTTCTGCGATGCGTTCGACATTCCAATCATTACCTTTGTGGATGTGCCTGGCTTTTTGCCGGGAACTGCGCAGGAATATGGTGGCCTGATCAAGCACGGCGCAAAGCTTTTATTCGCCTATTCGCAGGCAACCGTTCCGCTTGTGACGGTGATTACGCGCAAGGCCTATGGCGGCGCTTACGATGTGATGGCGTCGAAACATATTGGCGGTGACGTGAATTATGCTTGGCCCTCGGCTCAGATCGCCGTAATGGGCGCAAAGGGTGCGGTGGAGATCATTTTTCGTTCCGATCTTGGCGACAAAGACAAAATCGCCGCGCGCACAAAGGAATATGAGGAGAGATTTCTCTCGCCATTTATCGCCGCCGAGCGCGGCTATATCGACGATGTGATCGAGCCGCATGAGACGCGCGTCCGTATCGCCCGCGCACTTGCGATGCTAAGGACAAAGCATGTCGAGCGGCCGAGCAAGAAGCACGATAATTTGCCACTCTAAATTCTTACGACATTTAAGTAGGGCCGTGCCGGCGGATAGCTTGAGGGAATCGACTAAAGCAAAATGGCAGCTCACTCTTTATGTTTTCCCTTGGAATACTGAACACCGATCAATCTTTGATCGTTTTCGCAGCGCGATTGATTACTGCCGTGCCCAGGCGTTGATCGCCGCTGTCGAAACCGCGCCACCAATCACGCAGGGGAGGCCGAGCGCGATTGTTCCGACGGCCGCTGCCGCGATGCAGCCCAAGCCAATCGCGGCCTGGCCAACCTGGCCCCAGGTCGACACATTGCGCTTGTAACCGGGGCCTTTCGTCTTGAGGTCCTCAATTGAAGCAAGCGCCATCTTGCGGAGTTTCACGGTATCGACGGTTTCGGCGGCGTCGATGACCTCCGCAAGTATGGGCCTGTCTTCTTCCTTCATCTGTTTCAGTTGCCAGCGTAGCATCTGTAATAATTCGGCGTCGCGCGCGGCGTTCGTTGCGAGCGTATATTTCGCCATGCTACCGACCGTGAGCTTATCTACGCTGTTTTCTTCCTTGGTCCAGGGCAGCATCGCGACGATCTGCACCACAGGACGGTAGGAACCGGTCGCGAAATAGAAACCCCAAAGTGTGTCGATGAGTTCCGGAGTCGGATCAAGTTTGATCTTGCCTTCATCCGGGTCCTTGCCGGTGAAATAGAATTTTACTTTCTCCTGCCAATTCAAATCGCGGCCGAGAGCAAGCTGATCGAGCGTCGGTAGCTTGTCTTCAAGAAATTTATGGATCATCGCCTGGCGGCCAGGCATGTGCATTGCAAATTTCCGCAGCAACCCTTTCCAGTCGGAATGTCCGGAGTAGGCGATGCCGCGAATTACGATCCACTGATCCTCGAACGGAAGGGGCAAGGTTTTCGAAATTACCTCTTCAGCGAGATCAGGCATGCCGCTGATAACACCTGCGAAGAATCCGAGATAAACGGCCGCCGCTTCGGGCTCTTTCAGTATGCCGCCTTGACTGAGGGCACGCATCACGAGCGGCACGCGCGTGGGTTCGGGTTTGAATCGATAATCGCCGATCCACTTCAAAACGGCTTCAGTGGAAACGCCGGACGTCTGCTTTGGCTGTACCGGGGCGGCATGCACCACGGGCGATTGAATGGCGATGGCGGCGGCTAAAGCCACGGCGATGCGGCGCATTTCCCCTCCCGGCACGCGACCAGCGCGCGTTACGCAATACACACGCAAGCCCCCCGCCGACGGCCAATGGACCAATTCGGCAGGACTTTTTCGTGGCCGCTAAAGCCTTGCCATATTTTGGTTAACGGCTTGGAAACCCGCGCTCGAGAGGGACTGGCCGGGTTCCTGCCGCTGCGCAAACACGGATTTGCCGCAAGAAGCGTGGGTCGCGTTAAGCTGGCATCGGGATATCACCCACGTGCTTTGGCACTTGATAGCCTTTTTGGACCGCGGGGCGCTTGGCGATCGCGACATACCAGCGCTTCACATTTGGATATTTGGAAAGATCTATCTGTTGCCACTCGAAACGCGCGATCCATGGCCAAGTGGCGATATCGGCGATCGAATAGTCACCCGCCATGTACTCGTGATCGGCCAAGCGCTCGTCGAGCGTGCGGTAAAGCCGATGCGCCTCCTTTGTATAGCGCTCTTCGGCGTAGGGTGCTTTACCGGGATTGTATTTTACAAAATGATGGACCTGGCCGAGCATTGGGCCGATACCCCCCATTTGCCACATCAGCCATTCAATCACGCGGTAACGTGCCCTAAGTTCCTTTGGGCATGAGCTTGCTGGTCTTTTCCGCGAGATAAAGCAAAATCGCGCCCGATTCAAATATGCTGAAATCGTTGCTGCGATCAACGATAGCGGGGATGCGGCTGCTGGGACTAATTTTACGGAAAGCTGTTGCAAATTGCTCTTCCTTACCAATGTTGATGGGATGCACGGTGTAAGGAAGACCAAGTTCTTCGAGAGCAATGGAAATTTTGCGGCCGTTAGGTGTGCTCCAGGTATATAAATCGATCACTTGGCGGTTCCTTGTCATGTAGAATTTACGATTCTCAGCAATGGGATAGCACAAAACCTTGTGGCAACGCATTCGATGCGGAATACAGAAGAAACGGATTGCGGAACGCGGCATTTTTTCTTCGTTTGCACGTCTCGCGCGCGCGTCCAGCCGCCCAACTAGCAAGCACGACGAACGCTTGAATCCTTTGGCTCAGCAGGAAAAAGTCGATGAAGGGCTATTCAAGAAACGGCAGGATTTCATCAGTCAGCAGAAAAAATTGATTCAGCCATCCGTCTTTCGCGAAATAACGAGTTGGGTTTGCGTTACAATTGCAGCCAGGCGGCCGTCCTTCCGCGTGATCTTTGTCTGCCAAACCTGTGTCGTGCGACCGCGATGAAGTGGTACGCATTCGGCATGGGCTGTATCGCCGATGGGAATGCCGGAGATAAAATTGGTTTTGCTTTCGATAGTTACGGTGCCGTAGCCTTTCGGCAGGTTTGCCGTGGTGCCGACGCCGCCGATGGTATCGGCAAGCGTCATGATGGCGCCGCCATGCAATACGCCGGCGCGATTCGAAAGCTCCTCGCGCGCTTCCAAGATTGCTTCGATCTTGTCCCGCGAATAGCTGACGATTTTCAAGCCAATAAATTTTGAGAAATGCGAACGATTGCCTTCCAAAAATTCCTTCACTTCATTAACGGCCACCTGAATTCCTCCCCCTGTTATTGGCAGCATTAATCAGCCGAAACGATACGCTTCATTGTCCGGCGGAGCGTTTTTTTCTAGAAGTGCACAACGCTCCGGATCGACTTGCCTTCGTGCATGAGATTGAAGCCCTTGTTGATGTCCGACAGCGGCATTGTGTGGGTAATCATCGGATCGATCTCGATCTTCTTCTCCATGTACCAATCGACAATCTTCGGCACGTCTGTACGACCCCTCGCGCCGCCGAAGGCTGTTCCGCGCCATACGCGCCCGGTCACGAGCTGGAAGGGGCGGGTGCTGATTTCCGCGCCCGCGGGAGCCACGCCGATGATGACGCTCTCGCCCCAGCCTTTATGGCAGCACTCCAGTGCGGTGCGCATCAGATCGACATTCCCGACACACTCGAACGTATAATCCGCACCGCCTTTGGTGAGATCCACAAGATACTTCACAAGGTCGCTTCCGGCTTCCCTTGGGTTGACAAAGTGAGTCATTCCAAAGCGTTCACCCCATTTCTTCCTATCTGGATTCAAGTCGACGCCAACAATCATTTCGGCGCCAACCAACCTCAGACCCTGTATCACGTTGAGGCCGATCCCGCCGAGACCAAAGACGATCGCACGCGAACCTGCCTCGACCTTCGCGGTGTTGATGACTGCGCCGATGCCGGTGGTAACGCCACATCCGATATAGCAAACCTTATCGAAGGGCGCGTCTTCGCGAATTTTCGCAAGCGAAATTTCCGGAAGCACAGTGAAGTTCGAGAACGTAGATGTTCCCATGTAATGGTGGATTTTCTTGCCGTCGACTGAGAAGCGGGAGGAGCCGTCAGGCATAAGTCCGGCGCCCTGGGTGGCGCGGATCTTTTGGCAAAGATTGGTCTTGCGCGATAGGCAGTATTCGCACTCACGGCACTCCGGCGTGTAAAGTGGAATGACGTGATCGCCCTTTTTGACCGACGTCACGTTGGGGCCTACATCGACGACAATTCCCGCGCCCTCATGGCCAAGGATTGCAGGGAAGAGTCCTTCAGGGTCTTTGCCCGAAAGCGTGAATTCGTCGGTGTGACAAATCCCTGTCGCCTTCAGTTCAACCAGGGCTTCGCCTGCCTTCGGACCATCTAGTTTTACCTTGGTGATCACAAGCGGCTTGCCGGCCTCAAAGGCCACCGCAGCGCGGGTTTCCATTTATTTTCTCCCTGGTTTCTCTTCTTTTTGCCCGAGTATATCAGTGCGAGCAACGCTTGGAGCGCAAGAAAGAAAAGGGCGGAGTCGGCATTATTCCCGACCCGCCAGTCCATAGGGGGAGGCCTCAGTATATTTTTTCTGCTTATACCTTTGGGTGTGGCACAATACGAATATAGGGTTTCGGCGATTTCCAGCCTTGCGGATAGATCTTCTTCGCGTCTTCATCGGAGACGGATCCCGCGATGATGACATCCTCGCCTCGCTTCCATTGCGCTGGTGTCGCGACCTTGTGTTTTGCCGTTAGCTGCAGACTGTCGATCACGCGAAGCACTTCGTCAAAGTTGCGGCCGGTGGTCATAGGATAGACGAGGATCAGTTTGACTTTCTTGTCTGGGCCAATGACGAAAACGTTGCGGACGGTTTGATTATCAGCAGGCGTACGCTTTGCGGGATCTCCGCTCACGGCGGCGGGAAGCATGCCGTAAAGTTTTGATACGTTGTAATCCGTATCTCCAATCATGGGGTAGTTCGGCGCAAAACCCTGTGTTTCCTTTATGTCCTGTGCCCAGGTCGCGTGTTTGTCGATCGGGTCGACGGACAGACCAATGATTTTCACTCCGCGCTTGTCAAACTCCGGCTTGATCTTGGCCATATAACCGAGTTCGGTAGTGCACACTGGTGTGAAATCCTTTGGATGCGAAAAAAGGACCGCCCAGCTGTCACCGATCCAATCATGAAATTTAATTTTTCCCTCGGTGGTTTGAGCTTCGAAATTTGGGGCAGTGTCGCCAATCGAGAGCGTCATGAGAGCCTCCTTTGCAGGGGATGGGTTCGCCGAGCGTTTGAGGTTGCTCGTTCGTCCCCACTATATATTTCCTTCTGCAGCCAAATATACTTATTTCCACACAGATTACTAGATAAAAAAATAATTCACTTATTCTAAAAGTGTTATTTATCGAATTGGAATTGCTGCACTTAAAGGGCGCCGAAGCTATCAAGTTTGACACTTCGTTGGGGGGTGTCTGCGCGGTTTCTCGGCGCAATTACTGCGGCGACAAAAGTCGAGGCCGACCGTGCGCCCCGGAAAACCGGCAGCGTTGAGATTGATTACCGTTTCGACCGTCTGAAAGTTTAGCGCCGTGACGAGACCGGCCGGTCCGGGTTCCGATTTCATGACGCCGAGCCGATCCGCGGTCGTTTCACTGCCTTTCAACGCTTCTGCAAGCACACGGCTGGTTGATGCTTCCTTGTTCGGAATTTCCAGTCCCATCAATCTTGCGAGCGTCTTGCCAATATCCGAATTGCTTGCGGTTGTGTTACGCTTCAAGTGCGTGGGCCAATTGACTTATTCCGTGCCGCGCAGCAACACAAGGCTACGGGATCGTTGAGTACGGGGCATGTTCGGCAAAATTCTGATTGCCAATCGAGGTGAGATCGCGTGCCGGGTCATCAGAACCGCGCAGCGGATGGGTATCTCGACCGTTGCAGTCTATTCAGATGCCGATGCCGACGCGTTGCATGTCGAGATGGCGGATGAGGCCGTCCACATCGGGCCACCGCCTGCGGTGCAATCTTATCTTGTTATCGAAAAAATTCTTGCGGCGTGCAAGCAGACAAGCGCGGAAGCTGTTCATCCCGGGTACGGATTTTTGTCCGAACGCGCGGCTTTCGCGGAGGCCTTGAATGTGGCGGGCGTCGTTTTTATTGGCCCAAATGTGCGTGCGATCGAGGCGATGGGTGACAAAATTGAATCAAAAAAATTCGCTGCGCAAGCGAAGGTCTCAACCGTGCCCGGTTTCCTTGGCGTAATTGAGGATGCGACGCATGCGGCGAAGATTGCCGACGAGATCGGCTATCCGGTGATGATCAAAGCGTCTGCCGGTGGCGGTGGCAAGGGCATGCGGATCGCAAATTCAAAAGCGGAGGTCGCCGAGGGGTTCGATCGCGCGAAATCGGAAGCAAAATCCTCTTTCGGTGACGATCGCATGTTGGTCGAGAAATTCATTGTTAATCCGCGCCATATCGAGATTCAGGTGCTTGGCGACAAGCACGGGAATTGCATTTATCTTGGCGAACGCGAATGTTCGATTCAACGGCGCAACCAGAAAATCGTTGAAGAAGCACCGTCGCCCTTGCTTGATGAAAAAACTCGCAAGGCCATGGGTGAACAGGCGGTCGCCCTCGCCAAGGCGGTCGGTTATGACTCTGCGGGCACTGTCGAGTTCGTAGTGGGGCAGGACAAGAGTTTTTATTTTCTCGAAATGAACACGCGGCTCCAAGTCGAACACCCGGTAACCGAAGTTGTCACGGGAATTGACCTCGTTGAACAGATGATCCGGGTTGCGGCGGGCGAGAAACTTTCGATTGCGCAGCGCGACGTGAAACTTTCCGGTTGGGCGGTGGAAAGCCGCATCTATGCCGAAGATCCCTTTCGTGGATTTTTGCCATCCACCGGCCGTCTTGTTCGCTATCAGCCGCCGAAGGAAGGCAAGCATGGTGAAGCAATCGTCCGCAATGATACCGGCGTCTATGAAGGCGGTGAAATTTCATTGTTCTACGATCCAATGATCGCAAAACTCATTACTCATGCTCCGACGCGCCTTGCCGCAATCGAGGCGATGAGCGAGGCGCTCGATGCCTTCACCATTGAAGGCGTACGTTATAACATTCCATTCTTGGCATCGCTGATGCAGCATCCGCGATGGAAGGAGGGGAAACTTTCAACCGCCTTTATCGCGGAAGAATATCCCGATGGTTTTCACGTGAGTAAACCGGAGGGCGAAACGGCGAAGACACTCGCCGCCGTGGCGGCCGCCATGGATCATGTGCTCGGCGAGCGTAAACGCAAGATTTCCGGTCAACTGATCGGCCGTCTGGTGATGCGGGAAAAACGGCGTCTAGTTCGGTTGGGAGAACTTGAGGTCGGGCTCGAAATCATGCGGCAGGAGGATGCGATCGGCATTCGCTTTCTCAGCGGCAATAAAGTTGATACGCAAGTCCACTTTCTTCATTCGTTTTGGCGACCCAGCGAGTTGATCTGGGCCGGCACTATCGATGGTAAAGAAATAACAGTGCAAGTTCGCGCGATCCCGAATGGTTTCGCGCTTGCGTGGCGCGGCATTGAGACGAAGGCGCATGTCTATACTGGATCGGAAGCGGCGCTTGCGCGGTTGATGCCGGTGAAGGAGTTGGCGAGCAGCGGAAAGCAGGTACTTTGCCCGATGCCCGGTCTCGTGATCTCGATTGCGGTTGTCGAAGGGCAGGAGGTCAAGACGGGTGAGCAGCTTGCGATCGTCGAGGCGATGAAAATGGAAAACGTGCTGCGCGCCGAGCGTGACGCTACCGTGAAAAAGATTTGCGTAAAGCCCGGCGACAGCCTAGCGGTCGATGCGGTGATCCTAGAATTCGCGTGAGGCAGGAATGCGCCTCTATTTTTCCTTCGGCATGAATATGGATCGCGTGCATATGACGCGCCTTTGCCGGCGAGCCGAGCCGGTGGGCATCGCCGATGCGAAAAATCAAATCTTCTACATCGCGGCTTCTGGTTATGCGTCGATCGCTCCCCGCCGCAGCGCGAAAGTGTACGGAGTTCTATGGCGAATCACTGCGGAGCATCTTTCGAAGCTCGATGTATATGAGTCAGTACAGTCAGGTCTGTACCGACCCGCAACCATTCCGATACATCATGGTGGTAAGCTGCTACGGGCGATGATCTATTATGCGGTCGATGCGCGTCCCGGGCGGGCGAAACCGGGCTATCAGGAAATGGTGATTGCCGCAGCTCGTTCATGGGAGTTTCCGGAGGACTACGTGCGCGAACTGGAAAAATTCTTGCCGGTCATGCACACAAATTGAGGACAGAATATGCGGTGTGCGCGCCTCATCATCCATGGCCGCGTTCATGGTGTGGGTTTCCGTGCGTTTGTTGAGCGCGAGGCGAAAGAGCGAGGACTCAAAGGTTGGGTGCGCAACTGCCGCGACGGTTCGGTCGAAGCGGTAATCGCGGGCAATGAATTTGATCTCGATGAAATGATCGACGTGTGCGGCCAGGGACCGGCCCTAGCGCGGGTCGATCGGCTCGATATCGAGGACGCCGATGCGCAGGAATTGCTGAAGCGAAATTCCGGTGAAATGTTTTCGATGCTGATGACGGACTAAAGTTTTACAGTTCTTTTCGCCGCCATCGATTCCTGTTTACCTCCGAGCCACAAGCCGTTGATGAGCCAGATTAAAGAGAGCGGAATGGCAACAAGAGCAATCCCTGCGGCACCCAAACCCAGCGCACCCAATCCCGCATACGCCCAGGCCCCAACTTGGTCGCCGCCGCGATAGACGGCCGTGTCGATGAAATTCTTCGCCTTGTAACGGTCTTCGCGCGGCACGACTGTGTAGAGAACCTCGCGCGTGGGCCTGGTAATCGCATAATCGCTGGAACGGCGTAGCACCTGGAACGCGACCAGCGCCACGATCGTCGGCAAAAGTGTAATCGCGGTAAATCCGACTAACGTGAGCGCAGGCAAAAGCGCGAGCGTCAGGCTCACACCGAACCAGTGCAGGATTTTTCCAGTGAGAAACAATTGCACGAACAGCGTGAGTGCATTTACGAGCAAATCTACCGTCGCGAAAAACGAGGTCTGTTCGCCACGGTCCTTAAAGGCGCCACTAACGATGCTAGCTTGCTCGAAATAAAGAAACGTAGCTGTAGTGCCATACAGAAGAATGAAAATTGCAACGTTGCCGAGGTAGGGCGACTTGAATGTGTGTGTGAAGCCGGCCCAGATACTGCCACCGACAGGGTTTTCGCCAATTGAAGGTCGCGTGCTGAGAGACGAGGCAAGTTTCGACAGCCGTCCAACGCTGTAGACGGCGACTTCAAGCATCAGGGCGGATCCGATCAGCAACGCGGGTGTCGGTACGTATCGCGCGAGAGAAGCCGTGACGCCAGAGCCAACAATCGCACCAATAGTGGCGCCTGCGGCTATGAAGCCGAACAGGCGCTTGCCTTGCTCGGAATTGAAGATGTCGACGATTAGCGCCCAAAAAATAGAAACGACGAAAAGATTGAAGACCGATATCCAGATAAAAAAAACACGACCGACCCAGATCGTCTGCTCAGCATCTGTAAGACCAAGCACTAGTGCAAACAAAAGGATGTTTGCCGCAAAAAAGTGATAACTGATCGGAATGAAGCGCGTGCGCGGAAGTTTTTTTACGAGATAAGCGAAAGGAATGTTCAGCAGCAACATTCCTGCGAGTGTGCCAGTGAACAGCCATTGTAAATTATTCACGCCGCCCGCAACGCCCATCTGGTCGCGGATCGGACGCATTACGTAATATGAGGAAAGCAATGCGAAAATATAAAACCAGGACCAGATAAGCGCCGATGCTTCCTCGGGCCGTACATCAATGACGCGCTTCAATAAGGAATAGAGAAAATCACTGGCACGCGTGTCGCCAGTAGCTCTAGCCCCGTTTTTCTTCATTGCATGATTCCAAGCGCCTTCTTCAATTCGCTAACGGGCATCGCTTTGGTAAAGAGTGGAGCGGGCGGTGCAAATTCTTTAGCACGAGCGAGTGGCACAGCGACCGGTTCAAAGCCGGCGTCGCGCACGAGTTTTGCGGCGACGATGAGTGCGCTGGCATCATCACTTGCGATGGGAACGCCGTACTTTTCGCCGGCGCGGTTGGACTCACGTGCAAAAGTGCCAGAGCCGAACGAGTTGAATGCACGGACGAGACGTGTGCCGGGCAGATATTTTGTGGAGGTTGCCCCGACTCCGTTTTCGTTGGCTTCCTTCACGATATCACCATCGCGCGATGCGATCGGATTGCAAGCATCGAGTACGACCTTGCCCTTCAGGCCTGCCGCATTCTCGTTACCTACCTGCGGTAGGGCCGCGTAGGGAACAGCGATAAAGATAACCTCACCGAAGGCGACGGCTTCAGCGACGGTGCCGGTCTTGGCATTGGGACCGAGACTTTCGCGAAGCGGCTTCAGTTCGTCTGGGTGGCGCGAGGAAAACATCACTTGATGCCCAGCCTTCGTCCACAATCCGCCGACGGTGCCACCCAGCCGACCCGAACCGATGACGCCGATTTTCATCGGACTATTCCCAGTGGTCTGCGCAAGGGCGGACGGAAATGGCGCGATCAGCGCGGCGCTGGCACCGAGCAGGAGCAAATTGCGGCGGCTAAGTATCGTCCCACGATCATCTTTCACGAGTTCTCTCCTTTTGATTTTGACTTGTATGGGGTCAGTCCCAGTGTAGAGCACGCGCCGCGATTACCAACTAGTCCATTACGGAACCAGCGCGACTATGAAACGGTGCGCTGTGGAATAATTTCTCGTGAAGGAACATCAGGAAGGGTTTCAGAAATCTCATCAATGTGCCCAAATAATTCTCGAAAGTTATCTTTCAGCGCTACATCGAGTTCCTTCATCGTAGCGCGTACGCTAAGATCGGCAAGACTGGTCACGCCCAGTTTTTGCTCTGCGATGCCACAGGCAAGCACGCCATTGTAGTGCGAAAGATCGGGGTCAACATTTATCGAGATACCGTGCATCGTGATCCAACGCTTCACGCGAATTCCGAGCGCGGCGATCTTATCTTCAAAACCTTCGCCCTTATCCAACCTTCGGACCCATACGCCGACACGATCCGCGCGACGTTCGCCCTGCACGTCGAAACGCGCGAGCGTTCGGATGATCCATTCCTCGAGACTAATCATATAACGCCGCACGTCCGCGCCACGGCGTCTCAGATCAAGCATGGTATAGGCCACTCGCTGGCCGGGGCCATGATAGGTGAGCTTGCCGCCGCGTCCCGCCATATGAACCGGGAAGCGATCAGTGCCGGCTAAATCTTCACCGCGCGCCCCGGTTCCTGCAGTGAACAGGGCGGGATGCTCGAGCAGCCAAACTAACTCGGATGCTTGTCCGTTTGCGATGGCAGCCGCACGCGCTTCCATAACGCTGATCGCTTCCTCATAGCCGACTGGCGCGCTTGTTATGCGCCATTCGATTGGCCCGGCACCCGCTTGCGCCGCAGAGAGCGGTTTTAGGACGAGTTGATCATTTAACATTTTTCTGACCATAGGTATGGCTACTTTATAAGGCTTTTGCGCGGGGTCGTCTTGTCGGCGATCGACCAAGTCAACTGCGATATTTCGATCGTTCTCGGCGCCACCACAATGCCTATCCATCAAATGTTGCGGTTTAGGCAGCGGCGTGATCATTGAATTTGAGGCGAACGATGACGATGAGATTACAATGCTCGCGAACAACACGTGGGTCGCCAAAGGCGTGTTTCGATCAATGGCAACCGCATTGGTGTAGCGGTGCCTAGCTATATCCCCGCCAAGAGGCAGCGGCGTGGTTTTAGGCCCTCGGCCCTTGAGGCCACGCTTGCGATTTGTTACATGCCGCCTCGGATAGGCATGCCTTTCTCGAAACATTTCCTTAGCGGCCGTGGCGGAATTGGTAGACGCACTAGCTTGAGGTGCTAGCGGGGCAACCCATGGAAGTTCGAGTCTTCTCGGCCGCACCAAGGACAATCTGAAAATAGAAACGGCGGCCACAGGCCGCCGTTTTTGATTTATCGGACCTCGTGCCGTTCGAAAAACTTCGGCCATGAGATCCATGAAGATTTCGCGGCAACTTGTGTTGGGACGCGGCGGTCCCGGCGAGCAAGCGCGTGGCGCATCGGAGCAGGTTTCGATTCCGTCGTCGACTGGGAGACAAAAACGGGAGAAGGTTGCGCGGGCGTCGCATCGGCGGGCACCATTTGCACGATGCGATAGCCTTTTGCTTTCAATTCTCTCAACAGTTTTGGTAGTATCAACACCGTGACAGGCTGTACGTCATGCAGCAGAAGAATTCCTCGGCCTTTGGCTTGTAGGCGGGACATAGCGCGGGCAAGCACCACATCCGGACGATCCCGCAGCGCCGGAAACCAGTCATCGGCTGGAAAGTCTGCGCCCACGACTACGATGTGACGAGATTTGAGGTAATTATCAAGCGCCGCAGTATTCTTGAATCCTGGGAAACGAAACCACGGCATCGGCTTGACGCCAGCGGGCTCCATTGTTTGCGCGACAGAAACGATCCCATCTTCGATCTCGCGCACGCCGCGATCGAACGAAATGACGTTGAAATTCAGCGGATGATTTTGGCTATGCGTTCCGATAGTATGACCATCTTTTGCGATTTCACGAACAAATTGCGGAAACCGCTGGGCGTTCCGCCCGATGAGAAAATAAGTTGCTTTCACGCACTCCGTACGAAGAATTTCGAGAATTTTGGCTGACATTGGTTGCATCGGCCCGTCGTCGAAGGTCAACACAACCTCTTTCGGTTCGAGCTTAAGCGCTGCCGGATAGCTCATCGTACCCACGCGGGGGAGCTCGTTCGGATTGACTGCGATCGTGCGCGAGGTGCCGATTGCGTCGGGATTTCCCGGACAATCCTCCCCTATGGCAGAGCTAGCCATCAGACTCTGCAGCAATGGCCGCGCTGATCGAAATTAAGCGCATGGAAAATTATCTGAATTCCTCGGGGAAGGTTCTTGTTCCGGTATTTCCGTGCTGCATATGCGACGCAAGATTTGTTTGCCGCGCATGGCGATAGCCGACGTGTTGGAAGCGAGGTCTTTCAGCTCTCCCAACCGTCGCGGTTTTTTCGGTTATTTTCCCCTTGTCGGATCTGTCGGTCTTATCGGTCTTTTCCGTTTTGGAGGCGACCTGCGGCTGAGTACCGGTCGGATTTGTTGCAGGTGGGATGACGGGCAAGGCGCCGTCTACTGGCACCATGTGAACGAGTTTGAAGCCGCGTTCTTTCAGGCGCTTGAAGAGTTCAGGAAGCGCAGCGATCGTGACTTTTTTCACGTCATGCAGGAGAAGTATGCCTGAACCTTTTTCCTCTAGCCTGGCGACTGCGCGTTGCAAAATCCCCTGCGGATTAGATTGCAGGCGATGAAACCAGTCGCTCGCCAGAACGTCCGTGCTGACACTCGAGATACCGTGCGATTGCAAATAAGCCTCAAGGCTTGGCGTGCTGATCAAACCTGGAAAGCGAAAGAAGGGCGCGACTTTCATGTTGATCGGATCGAGCGCTTCCTGTGCCACGCGGAAACCATCGTCGATGTCTTTCACCGCTCGCTCGTAAGAAATACGGTTCAAATAGGCATGCGTTTGTGTGTGGGTGCCTACCGTATGTCCTTCGGTGGCGATACGACGTGCGATATCCGGATTTTCCCTCACGTTGCGGCCGATCAGAAAGAATGTTGCCTTGGCGCATTCTTTCTTCAAAAAGTCGAGCGCATCTTTCGTCTGCGGCGAGATGGGTCCATCGTCCAGTGTGAGGACAAATTCCTTTTCGTTTAGCGGCAGCTTGACCTGCTTGTATTGATGGACGCCGATCAAGGGAAACTCTTTCGGGTCAATCTTGATCGTGCGCGATGTACCCATAGCGTCCGGATTGCCTGGGCAATCCTCAGCCGACGCCGGACATGCGATAAAACACGCGGCGAACAGGCCACAAATCAAATTGAAGCGCACGAATTTACCCCCCTGTTGCGGCTAACCTAGCCGGAAATACGACGGAAGAAAGGGGGCCCGGAAATATCATCGTAACACTAAAGTGGTTTATTTCTCGCTACGCGCCGGTTGTGCGGGAACCACGTGCGCCACCTTCCAGCCGCCCGCTTTCAGGGCCGCAAGAAAGGCCGGGAGCATGCGGGCTGTCTGAATTTGGGTGTCATGGAATAAGAATATGCCGCCCCCTGTCTGCTCCAGGCGCTTCATCACGAGGGCCAGCTCGAAATTGGGGGTCATTACATTCCAGTCGCTTGCCCACAGATCCGCACCGAAAACGGCAAATCCTTTGCGCTCGAGATAAGAGAGGAGAGCGGGCGACGATCCAAAGCCGGGAAAGCGGAAAAACGGTGCGGCCGAGTGGCCAAGTGCGCGATCCACTGCGGTAATTCCCCGTTCGATATTCTCGACGGCAGCTGGATACGGGATCGCCGCAAGCGTCATCGGGTGGGTCATGCTGTGATAGGCGACCGTGTGTCCTTCGGCTGCAATGCGACGGACGATATCGGGGCGGGCAGTTGCCTCCCGTCCGATCAAGAAAAAAGTCGCCTTTACACATTCATGAGCTAAAGCTGCCAGCACGATTGCGGTCGTCGCGGGGTGAGGGCCGTCATCAAATGTGAGCACGACCTCGCGCGGCTTTAATGCAAGCGTATTTGGGAACTGCTTGGTTCCGACCCGAACGCCATCGGGCGCAAGAGCGATCGTACGGGAAGTGCCAAGGGCGTTTGGATTTCCCCGGCAGGGCGCTGTTTGTGCGTTGACGGCACCTGACGCGCATAGAAGCGCAAGCAAAACTGTAATGATGCGGCAAAAAAGCGTCATGGTGCGTCGGTATCGTAGTTTAAATCAGTTTGCCTGTGTAGCATTGTCTGCCTAGAACCAGCACATTGTTTGATCAATGCGGCAAGAACGGGGAGCGATGAGCGAGCCGATCAAAGTCGAAGAGTCGAAACCGAAGCGTCGCAGGCGAAAAAAGCCGCCGGAATTCCGTAGGGCTGACGGTGCCGTGGCGCCCGCTTTCGTCAAGGCGGCAACAACCGCGATCCGAGCCCACGACCGCGAACAATTGCGGAAGCTCGCCTCCGACCTGCATGAGTTTGATCTCGGCGATCTTATTGCGGCGCTTGAGGCAGAAGACCGCCCTGGCCTCGTTGAGTTACTCGGTGAAGATTTTGACTTTACCGCGCTGACCGAAGTTGACGACACAGTACGCGAGGAAATTCTGGAGGAACTTCCGCCCGAGACGGTGGCGGAAGGCGTTCGGGTTCTGGAATCCGACGACGCAGTAAAAATTCTCGAAGATCTGACGAAGCAAGAACAGACCGAAATTCTCGAAGCGCTGCCGCCTTCTGAACGATCCGCGCTGAAGAAAAGTCTGGATTATCCGGAGGACAGCGTCGGTCGCTTGATGCAGACCGAATTCGTTTCCGTAGGACCCGACTGGACTGTGGGTCACACCATCGATTATCTCCGCGAAAATAGAAATCTGCCCGATGATTTCTACGAAATTTATGTCATCGATTCATCGCAACACTATGTCGGTGCAGTACCACTCGACAAGCTGTTGCGAACGCAAAGACCAATACCAGTCTCCGACATTATGGGCCTGGACCGCGAAACGGTTCGTGCAACCGATGATAAGGAAGACGCCGCGCGGCTATTTGAACGTTATAACATGGTATCGGCGCCGGTAGTGGACGAGCAAATCCGCCTCGTGGGTGTACTGACGGTCGATGACGTCGTGGACGTCATTGAGGAAGAAGCGGGCGAAGACATCAAGGCGCTCGGCGGAGTGAAGCCGGACGAACAATTGTTTGATCCGTTCTGGCGGATTACGCGCGGACGCTTCAATTGGCTGCTGGTGAATCTGGCCACCGCGTTTCTTGCTTCGTCCGTACTCGGCATGTTTGAGGGCGAACTGCAAAAGATGGTCGCGCTTGCTGTGCTGGCTCCGATCGTTGCGAGCCAGGGCGGTAATGCAACGACTCAGACGATGACTGTAGTGGTACGCGCACTTGCCACGCGCGAGCTGAGTTCCGCTAATGCCGTGCGGGTCATTGTCCGCGAACTACTTGTCGGATTAGTCAATGGGCTGGCTTTCGCGGTGATAACTGGTGTCGCAGCGTTCGCCTGGTTCAAGACGCCGGGGCTTGGAGTCGTGATTGGGCTTGCGATGATCTGCAATTTGTTGGCGGCAGCGCTTGGCGGTGTATTGGTCCCGCTCGCTCTTTACCGCCTGCGCTTTGACCCGGCGATTGCATCGAGCGCACTCATTACGACCGTCACCGATGTGGTGGGTTTCTTTTCGTTTCTTGCGATTGCGACGGTTTGGTTTGGCCTTGCCTAAAACAGACCAACGCGATGATGAAGATGCCGCATGGCTAACGTCGGCCTGACACGCCAAACTCACAACTTTGCTCGATAATATGATCTGTTTTAGTTGACGATTGACCGCGCCGATCTAGGCTGGCTTTTGAGTGGTCCAAAGTGAGGCGTTTATGGCCGTAAGAAAGCTGGAGCCGCGCGATCCGGATTGGGACGGGAAAGTGCGCGCGAGCTTCGCGCGCCAAACGTTCATGAAGACGATTGACGCGCGGATCATGGCGCTTTCGCCCGGTCATTGCGTCATCGTCTTGCCGTTTCGCGGCGATTTACTTCAGCAAAACGGCTTTTTGCACGGTGGCCTTGTTACTACCATTGCCGCCAATGCCGCCGGGTATGCGGCGTTTTCGTTGATGCCGCCGAATTCCTCGGTGCTTGGAGTCGAATATAAGATTAATATTCTGGATCCGGCAATCGGAGAGCTATTCATCGCGACCGGCAAGGTTTTGAAACCGGGAAAAACCCTTCATATCGTGGAGTGCGATATCGAGGCGGAAATTGGCGGCAAGCGAAACTTGATCGCGAAGATGCTGACGACGATGATGTGCCTTGATGGCGTGCCGGACGAAATCAGAAACAGCCAATAGGCGAGGACGATGCGCAACAGCTGGCAGGGGCTCGATTTTGATCTCGGCGAAACCGCTAATATGTTGCGCGAATCTGCGCGCTCGTTTTCCGATGATCACATTGCACCGCGAGCTAACGAAATTGACCGGACCAATCAGTTTCCACGGGACCTGTGGCCGAAACTCGGCGAACTTGGCGTGCTCGGCATTACGGTCGAAGAAGAATATGGCGGTGCTGGTCTCGGCTATCTCGAGCATTGCGTCGCGATGGAGGAGATCAGTCGGGGCTCGGCGGCGGTCGGGCTTTCCTACGGCGCGCATTCAAATTTGGCGGTAAACCAGCTTCGCCGTAATGGCAACGATGCCCAAAAAAGAAAATATCTTCCGAAGCTGATTTCCGGCGAGCATGTCGGCGCACTTGCGATGTCCGAAACAGGCGCGGGTTCCGATGTTGTCGGTATGACAACACGCGCCGACAAGAAGGGCGATCGCTTTGTGCTGAACGGAAACAAAATGTGGATCACCAACGGTCCGATCGCCGACACGCTAATCGTATACGCTAAAACCGATCCGGCAGCTGGGCCACGAGGAATTACCGCGTTCATCATAGAAAAGGATATGAAAGGATTTTCCGCCGCCCAGAAGCTCGACAAACTCGGTATGCGTGGTTCCGATACCTGCGAGCTTGTGTTTCAGGATTGCGAAGTGCCGGCGGAGAATGTCGTCGGTGAGATTGGCGAGGGCGTAAAGGTGCTGATGTCCGGCCTTGATTACGAGCGCGCAGTGCTCGCCGCTGGACCGCTCGGCATCATGCAGGCGTGTATGGACGCGGTGCTGCCATATGTTCACGAGCGCAAACAATTCGGCCAGCCGATCGGCACGTTCCAGCTTGTGCAGGCGAAAGTCGCTGATATGTATGTGCTGATGAATGCGGCGCGGGCTTATGTCTATACGGTCGCGCGCGCGTGCGACCGCGGGGCGACGACACGCGAAGATGCCGCGGGCGCAATCCTATTCGCGGCGGAAAAGGCGACACAGATTGCACTCGATGCCGTGCAGCTGCTTGGCGGTAACGGTTATATCAACGAATTTCCGACCGGACGACTGCTGCGTGATGCGAAACTTTATGAAATCGGAGCGGGAACCAGCGAGATCCGGCGACTCTTGATCGGACGCGAGATTTTCGAGAAGACGAAGTAGGGAGCAACTAATGTTTGATCGAATTCTTTCGATCTTCAACATCGCACTAATTTTCTCTTTAGCCGCCGCTATTGAATGCCATGCCCAGACCCGAAAACCTACCGCGCAGGAAATCAAACTCGTCCGCGACTGCTCACAGAAGCATCCCGATGACGGAAAAGGCGAAGAGGAATGCTCCTTCAAGCTCGTAGCTGAGCCCTGTATCGAGAAAAATAATTCCAATCTTGGCACGGCCGATTGCTATCGGATCGAGACGATTATTTGGGACACGATCTTGAATGAAAATTACAAGGATCTAATGGACGCGATCGACGACAAAAAAGACCGGGGCAAGCTTAAGGAGATGCAACGAGCGTGGATTGCCTTCCGCGACACGACCTGCGATTTTTACTGGTATAAAATTCACGGCTCGATGTCAGTGCCGATGACGGCGGCTTGCCAGCTACGCGAGACAGCACGCCGCGCGTTCCTGCTCGCCTTTTTGCAGCGTGTATGATCTGCATGCGAACGTTTTTGTTGGCATTTGCCAGTTGGTCCCTTGTCTCCGCTAGCGGGTTGGCAGGCGCTGCCAGCTATTCATCTGAACCGAAAAATCAGGCAATGACCGAAGAATGTATCGTCGATAACACGAAGGTACGTAAGGATCTCGATAAATGCATCGGCATTATCGCCAATTCACGCCTTGAAAAGGGCGATGATCTCTCGAACTACGACATGACTAATTGCAGCATGCGCGGATAAAACGTGTGGGAAGCGCGACTGAATCGGACCTACCAGATACTTATGAAGGGTTCTCGACGGCCAAAAAAATTCTTGACTATGGAGCTAGGAAATGAACCGCGCGGATTTTCGGTTCACGCATGATTGAGCAGGAAAAGGCTCTTGTGCTTTTTTCTGGCGGACAAGATTCGACGGTTTGTCTCGCTTGGGCGCTTGAACGTTTTTTTTGTGTGGAAACGATCGGCTTCGATTACGGACAGAGGCATTATATTGAACTCGACGTGCGGCCAAAAATTCGCGAAAAACTTGCGGCGCTGAAACCGGACTGGAAAAAGCGGCTCGGTGAGGATCGTGTCATAAAACTCGATTCGCTTGCCGCCATCTCCGACACGGCGCTCACACGCGAACTCGAAATCGAGTTCGGCGAGGACGGTTTGCCGACAACCTTCGTGCCAGGCCGAAATCTGATTTTTTTATCGTTTGCAGGCGCGCTTGCCTACCGGCGCGGCGCGAAGCATCTCGTTGCCGGAATGTGCGAAACGGATTATTCCGGCTATCCCGATTGCCGCGACGACACGATCAAGGCGATGCAGCTCGCGCTGGGCCTCGGGATGGATCGGCGCTTTGTTGTGCATACACCTTTGATGTGGATCGATAAGGCGGCGACTTTTGCGCTTGCTCATGAACTCGGTGGTGATGCGCTCGTCGAACTCGTGGTTGAGGAGACGCATAGCTGCTATCTAGGCGACCGCACACATAGGCAGAAATGGGGCTATGGCTGCGGCAAATGTCCGGCCTGCGACCTGCGCGCGGAAGGTTGGCGAAAATGGATTGCGACGAAGAAGTGCTGAAAAAGTATTGCTGAAAGCTCCCGCACGATAGTAGCTGCCTTTGCGGTCGGCTCGTGATCAAGCACGTGAGTTGAAAAAGGTAATCATTGGCACGAAAGTCCGAAATTACCTAAGGAGAGGCAGTGTACCAATAAATCGATGGAACATCCCATGAGCCTTACGCCGGAACTCAAGACAGCGCTTGCCGCAATTTCTACTGCGACGTTGACAACCGTATTGTTGAAGCAAGGTCTGCGACGTACCTGGATGCACGGGCCGAAGCCGCTGGTCGATGGGCTAAAACGCGTGGTCGGCGAAGCCTTTACGCTCCGCTTCGTGCCTGCTCGCGAAGACCTCGCGACACCCGCAAGTTGGGCCTCCCCACACTCGACCCGTGGCGCGATCGAGGCGATGCCACCCGGGTGCATTGCGGTTGCTGACGCGATGGGTATCACGGCGGCCGGAATTTTTGGCGATATTCTTGCGCTCAGAATGCAGAAGCGTGCCGTTACTGCACTTGTTACCGACGGTGTTGTGCGCGATGCAGAGGGCGTGCGCGCCACCAAGCTTCCGGTATGGTGCGCAGGCGCAGCGGCTCCACCGTCGGTTGCCGGGCTAACGTTTGTGGGTTGGCAAGAGCCGATCGGTTGCGGTGGCATCGCGATTTTTCCGGGCGACACGATTGTTGCAGATAGTGATGGTGCCGTATGCATTCCGAAGGCACTTGTGGCCGAAGTTGCAAAGGAAGCCGTCCAGCAAGAAGCATTCGAGAATTGGGCTGTTGAGGAAGTGGCAAAGGGTGTGGCTTTGCCTGGTCTCTATCCGCCAAACGAGGAAACCAGAAAACGTTACGAAGCGACATGTAAGAAAGGCTAGCGACGTCCAGAAGTGGTGATGGTGACGAGTTGCTGTTTATGCGTAAGTCTCGGAATAACAATAACGAAACTCCCGGGGAGAAGGCTGCATGAAGACTTTTTTCGCGCCGCAAATTTCTGAAAACAACCGCTGCAATTCGCGGACACTCGATGAATATCCAGGCCGCACTCATTGTTGTAGCGCTTATTCCTTGGCTTTCAATCGGATTTCTGCCGAATTGATTGCCAAACAAATATCGGGAAAACGAAATGCCATTTGCTGAATTGAATGGTGCGCGGATCCCCCTGCTTGGGCTTGGCACTTGGGAATTACGCGGTTCGGGTTGCGTGCATATCGTTGAGCAAGCGCTCCGTCTCGGCTATCGCCACCTGGATACGGCGGAAATGTACAACAACGAAACTGAGATCGGTGAGGGGCTTCGCAAGTCCGGCGTCGCGCGCAGCGCAGTATTCATCACAACCAAAATCTGGCCGACGCATTTTGCTGCGCCCGACCTGTTGCGCTCAGTACAGGTTAGTTTGAAGAAACTCGCTGTCGATCATGTGGATTTGCTGTTGCTGCATTGGCCGAGTTCGTTGGTACCGCTCTCTGAAACCATCGGCGCGTTGAACGAAGTGAAAGAAAGTGGTTACACAAAACATATTGGGGTCTCCAATTTCAAACCCGAGCTTGTCGAGGATGCGGTAAAACTTTCGAAAGCATTGATTGTGAACAATCAGATTGAGTTGCATCCTTATATCGATCAGTCGGACACGATCGCTGCCTGTCAGCGACGGGGCATTTTGGTCACGGCCTATAGCCCTATCGCAAAAGGGAGGGCGACCAAGGACAGAAAGCTAGCCGCCATTGGTGTCCCGCATAAGAAGAGCGCGGGCCAAGTTTGTCTGCGCTACTTCGTGCAGCAGGGCGTCATAGTGATCCCGCGGACTAGCAAGATGGATCGGCTGGTCGAGAACGCGGCAATTTTCGATTTCGAGTTAAATGACAAGGAAATGGATGCAATTCGTTCCTTCGTGTAACTGAAAACGCTCCCAGAAAATCATACGCTCAATGAAATTGCCGAATTTCTGCCGGAACGGACGAAGGTCGCGAAAGCCGCGGCATGAGCGAGGCTAGATCTTTTCATTTTCGATGACCCAGCGTGCGGCCGGCCCGAACTGGCGCTGCACTGTTACTAGCAGCACGAACAGCGTCGCCACCGTGAATACCCAAGCGTTCGCAAACCAGCCAAGATAACCAAGCGCAAAAAAGTACGCACGCTGACCACGATTGAAGTGACGGCCAGCGAGAGTCACGACTCGCGCGACCCGCGCGGCGGCCTGTTTCGCCACCGGTTTTTTTGCCTCACGCGATGATGGTGTGGCGCCGAGCAAAATAGCGGCGTAATTGAAAAGGCGGTACGACCAAGCGAATTTGAAAAATGCATAAATGAAGATGACGAGGAGGCCAATAATCTTAATTTCAAGCATGCCCGGCGTCGGCTTGATGCCGAAGGGAAGAGACGCGAAAATTTCCATAATGTCCGAGGCGGACCGCATCAGCGCGAGCGTGCCGCCAATCGCGAGTAGCGAAGTCGAGGCGAAGAAGGCGGTGCCGTTCTGCAGCGAGCCGATGATCTGCCCATCGACCATGCGCATTTCGCGCTCAAGCATCTGCTGCATCCAGTCTTCGCGATAGCGATGCATCCGGTTATTGAGACCGCGCTGTCCTAAGGTTGTGAACTCGATCACGGCACCATAACCAGCCCAGGCGAGAACAAACCAGGCGAAGGAAATGAGATCGAGATTGCTGAAGCCGAGCATGAGCGGACCGCTGGAATTGTTGGCGATCGTGATAGTGCCACCGCAAGGCGGCGACAGCAACGCGTTCTCTTGAGATAGCCGGGTTTATGCTGCCGCGCCTGATCCGGTGTGAAGAAAAGCGCTTACGATTAGGCGCTGAAATTCGCGCCTATATTCTTGCGGTTTCACTGGCAGCCGTTGGACTTTTTCAGGCTGCTTCAGAAATTGGTCGAGCGTGTGATCGTCGACCATCGGTAGGGTGGGAGCAGTCGGGGGGCCCACGAGTTCAAGCGGGATATCATTGGCGATATCGGATTTGCGGTCTTCAGCTTGCACCATGATGCTACTCCTTTGCGCGTGTTATTTTTTCGAATTGGCAAGTTCGGCGATCGGCCCGGTATCAGGCTTGGAGATATAGCCGGAGATCAAGATCAAACCCGTTTCGTTGTCGCGCAGTGCGAACAGAAATGGATGATCGACAACGACTTTCTCAGGTTCCAGTGTACTGGGACGGATGGCCAGCGTTTTGATAATGACCGAAGTAACTGCTGCCGCCTCTGTGCTTTCCTCGTTTACATCAAGATATGCTCGCTGGAGGATGTCGGTGATATTCTGTGGCAGTGGAGACAGGCCTTCGAAGGCGGTCGCCGAGTCCATGCCCTTACTTAAGCCCATTGCTTTCGCCGCGTCGAGAATTGTTTCGCTGCCTTCGAGCTTGAAACGCGGAAGAGAAAGTTGAACCGTTTTCTTCTCGAACCCGTCGGCGGTGAGCCAGCCGGTGACCTCGGTGAATTCCTCGGGTTTGGCTTTGTCGTCGGTAGTCGTAATAACGGTGAACGCGAAGCGCTCGCCTTTGTAAGGGATGTCGATCGCCACAAAGCGCCCATCCTTGCGGAAACCGAGCGTACGCTCGGTAAACATCATGGGAACCTGAACATCGCTGTTCAGGGAGAAGAACGTTTGCGGTTCGGTCCTGCGCTTGTCGAATGCGGTGGTCCACTGTCCATTAAAATAAATCGCATTGAGACCAACGATACCGGGCGGCAGTGGACCATCGAGGATCGAGGGGATCAGGCCTTTTGTTTGCGCTGATACCCAATCATTGATGCGTTTGATGGTCGCAGGATCGCTAAGCGGTGCGATTTCTACATTGGCGCCTGCACTACGAATTTGCGCGATCGCCTTTTCATAAGGCTGGGATTTCGGATCGAACACGACGGAATTTGCGATGGTGAATTTTGCGACATCCTCACGTTTATCGGAGGCCGTCTTGCCGACGATCTCGCGCAAAGCGGCGAGATCGGCACCAGGCTCGTGCCCTATGGTGTGATTGAAACCGAGAGTCTCGAAAATTGCGCCGCGCATCTTGCTATCGGCGCCAATGTCCAGGATTGCCATGATGCCGGCGAGACTGGCGGGCGAGATAATTATGTTGTCCGTGCCTTTTCGCTTTGGGTCGTGCGCGAGTTCGGAGAGGAGATGCTCGGATAGCCGCGACTGGGCACCTAGTAAGCGCTCTTGCGACAGGGAATCAGCTGCCGAGGGCGCGGTGAAAGCATGCGCGAGCACGAAAATCACCATGGCCCAGAGAGCAATACGCATCGAGATGCTCCGCATCAAATTGACTTCAGCATTAAATTTGACCGTGGCCCAATCTTGACCGGGGCAGGGCGAAGATGCGACGAGTGCGCCCCATGACACAGAAAGTAACACTCGGTCATAAGGCCTTGGTCGAAGCGGCCCACCGGGAAATTGAAACGATTCCGATCGCCGACGCCCTTAAATTGCACGGAAACCAGGATGTCGTTTTCGTGGATATCCGCGATATCCGTGAACTGCAACGCGAGGGCAGGATTCCTGAATGCCTTTCACGCGCCACGGGGCATGCTCGAATTCTGGATCGACCCGACTTCGCCCTATCACAAGCCGATCTTTGCCGAGGACAAGAAATTCGTTTTCTTCTGCGCGGGCGCGATGCGCTCTGCGCTTGCCACAAAAACCGCTCAAGACATGGGCCTGAAGCCCGTCGCGCACATGGCAGGTGGCTTCGGTGCATGGAAGAAGGCAGGCGGACCCGTTGAGATGGAAGAGAAGAAAAAATAGCACGGTTACGACGCGCTGCGGCGGCGAATGGAGCATCGACCGCTAGTTTCGTGAAGCGAAAGACTAATTCTGAGGTTTTGAGTGATTGAAGGGTAGAGCGTTTCTCAGCCAATTTGGCGGGGCACGCTCCCGTGTCGTTTAGCGCATCCGGATGCGTACCAACCGTGGGTCGGTATGTATGCGCTCGGCTCGACGGAGCAGTGGTTTTGCAGACCGCAGAACGAAAAACTAATTCTGAGGATTGAGTGCTTGCGCGGGACAGCGTCTTTCGGCCATCTTGGTCGGGGGGCTCCCGTGTCGCATACACTCATTCTCGGAAACAAGAACTATTCCTCGTGGTCGTTGCGCCCATGGCTCGCGTTCGCCCATCACAAGATTCCGTACGAGGAAATTGTGATCAATATCTACGATGACGCCACCAAAGAGGAAACTCTGAAACATTCTCCGACAGGTAAAGTACCTGTACTGCATGATGGTAAGGTGACGGTATGGGAGTCACTCGCGATCATCGATTACATTGCCGAAAAATATCCGAAGCTTGGCCTGTGGCCCGCGGATCCCGTCGCGCGAGGCCACGCGCGTGCGATCTCGGCAGAAATGCACGCGGGCTTTCAGAATCTGCGTCGAGATTGTCCTATGACGCTCAAGCGTGTGCCACGCCCGATCCAGATGAGTGATGCCGCAAAGGTCGATATCGAGCGCATCGTCACAATGTGGAACGAGACGCGGGCCCGCTTTGGCAAGGGTGGAAACTTCCTGTTTGGTGAATTTTCCGCAGCAGATTGTATGTACGCGCCAATCGCGACTTGTATCCGTACCTATGCGATCCCCGTTGATCTCGTCTCAAGCGCTTATGTGGATGCAATTCATACGCTACCTGCGTTTGTAGCTTGGCGTCATGCGGCGCTGAAGGAAACGTGGACGTCACATTACGATCATCTGTGAATTGCCGAATCGTTCTGCGAATTGTCCGTGTCGTTCGCAACAAGATTCGTGATTGATAGGGTTCGCTACAGCCGTCTCGGGAGGGTTTCCGATTTGCCGAGTTGTCTCGACTCTGTTCGCGACTCAGACCATTTTTTGTCCGTCAAAAAAGCCACAAGGGGTCTTTTGCGACGGTTAAAAGCTTCGTCCTCGGCCGCAAATCGAGGACGTACTTGCGCCCCGATCCGGTCGGTCGGGTAAGCCTCTCTGAGACGGGGGAGGAGTAGAGACGGCCCATCTCTGCTCCTCACCCGGCACCTTTTCATAACGCAGTTGCGTTCGCGCCCCAAGCACGGCACTTTTGGTCAAGGGGAATGTCTTGGCCGCGCTGGAAACTTCCATCGATCCGAAATCGAATGAATTCAAGGCGAACGCCGCACAAATGCGTGCGCTCGTCGAGAAATTGCAGCGCTGCCGCGCCGAAGCCGCAGTGGGCGGCAATGAGAAGGCGCGCGAGCGCCATGTAAAGCGCGGCAAGCTACTCCCGCGCGAACGAGTAATGCGATTGATCGATCCGGGCTCGCCGTTTTTGGAGCTGTCACAGCTCGCTGCAAACGGGATGTACGAAGACTTAATCCATGGTGCCGGCATCATTACTGGCGTCGGGCGCGTGGAGGGGCGCGAATGTATGATCGTCTGCAACGACTCGACGATCAAGGGTGGCACTTATTACCCGATGACCGTGAAGAAGCATCTGCGGGCACAGGAAATCGCGGGTGAAAACCACCTTCCATGTGTTTACCTCGTCGACTCGGGCGGCGCGAACCTGCCGCAATGGCCCGAAGTTTTTCCCGATCGTGACCATTTTGGTCGGATTTTCTACAATCAGGCCCGGTTATCGGCTGTGGGTATCGCCCAGATTGCGGTGGTAATGGGTTCGTGCACTGCAGGCGGTGCCTACGTTCCGGCAATGTCGGACGAAACTGTTATCGTCAAAGGGCAGGGGACGATTTTTCTCGGCGGCCCGCCGCTAGTGAAAGCGGCGACCGGCGAAATTGTGAGCGCAGAAGATCTCGGCGGTGCTGACGTGCATGCGCGGATATCTGGCGTTGCCGACCATTATGCAGCCGACGACAATCACGCACTTTCTATCGCCCGGCGCATCGTCGCGAATTTGAACACGCCAAAGCGTATCGATCTGGAATATGACGAACCGCGCGAGCCGAAATATTCGATCGAAGAGCTCGACGGCATTGTGCCGGTTGATCTGAAAAAACAATATGACGTGCGCGAAGTGATCGCTCGGGTTGTTGACGGCTCGGAGTTTGATGAGTTTAAGCGGCTCTATGGCACGACGGTCGTTACAGGTTTCGCACGGCTGTACGGTATGCCGCTTGGCATTGTCGGCAACAACGGCATTCTCTACTCCGAATCCGCATTGAAGGCAGCGCATTTCATTGAGCTGTGTTGCCAACGGCGCGTACCATTGCTCTTTTTGCAAAATATTTCCGGTTTTATGGTTGGCTCTGTCTATGAGGCTGGCGGCATCGCCAAGAATGGCGCGAAGATGGTAATGGCGGTCGCTTGTGCGAATGTGCCGAAACTTACGCTCGTCATCGGCGGTTCCTATGGCGCAGGCAATTACGGGATGTGTGGTCGCGCCTATTCTCCGCGTTTCATGTTTACTTGGCCGAACGGCCGTGTGCAGCTGATGGGGTCCGATCAGGCGGCAAACGTGCTTGCGACCGTGAAACGCGACAACATCGAGGCCGCTGGTGACACCTGGGCAAAGGAGGATGAAGAAGAATTTAAGCGGCCGATCCGCGAACAATTCGAGCGCGAGGGCGATCCGTATTATGCGACCGCGCGACTATGGGACGACGGCATTATTACGCCTACAGAGACACGGCGCGTGTTGGGCCTCGGATTTTCGGCTGCTCTCAATGCGCCGATACCGCGCACCAGGTTCGGCGTATTTAGGATGTGAGGAAAAGGGTAATGTTTTTTGGGGGGCGGCATTGATCTTAATTGCAATTTGCGCAGTGGCGCAGGCGAACGGCCCCAGTGCGTGCGAAATAATTAATTGTGTCGAGCGACAGCAGCATCTAGAAATTTAGTGACGCGCAAATTGACGTGACGACGCCGTCTCAAGGCTGGGGCTCGATGCAACCAAGAGTGCCAACCAAGCGAAGAAGGACGCTTGTATTTCCTGTCGTAGGGCGCCGTGATGGATGAATTCGGGGAAAGAATGACGAAATTCTTTAGAAATTATATTGTCGTCGCGATTTTAGGCGCGGCTGCTTGTTCGACGTCTGCGGCGGCGGCATATGCACAAACCAAGATTGTCACGGTTGGTGCGAGCAATACCTCGGGTTTTGGTGTTGGCAGCGCAAATGCCTTTCCCGCTCAACTGGAGGCGATGCTGAAAGCACGCGGCTATAATGTGCAAATCATTAATGCTGGTATTCCGGGTCAAACGACGAGCGGCATGCTGGCGCGCATCGACGGGTTGGTGCCTGCTGGAACCAAAATTGTAATCATTCAGCCGGGCGGCAATGATGCCCGCTTCGGCGTGCCTCCCGAAATACGGGCGAAAAATATCCGCGAAATGGTGGCGCGGCTGCGAAAACGCGGCGTTCGTGTTATTGTCGCCGATAATTTGCAAGGCTTGCTCACGGGAAATTCTTTCGATGGAATTCATTTTAATACGACGGCGCACAGGATGATTGCGAAGAAGCTCTATTCGCAAGTCGTCGGGGCGCTCGGAGGCTCATCGATCGCCGACAATAAGGCTGCTGCGGCATCTCATAATATGTCCCTAAATGTTCAACCTAGTAAAAATGGGAAAGTCGATGTCAAAACCGCTCCGAAACAATAATTTTCTGGGAACAGTTTTTGTTGCATGAGGGATCTAGGAGAACCTTCGCGTTGAATAATTGGCTCGACAAGTTTCCAGATGATACGGTCGGGCAGGCAGCTGCGGGTGCTCCTCCGCGCAGTATGCTGATTTTCGTGTATTTACTTGCGGCGTCGCTCGCACTCGGCCTGCTCACGGTCGCGGCGACCTATAGCGCGCAGGCGCAACTTCTCTCGCTGCCAGAGATCGTGCTGCCAGAAGTAATGACCATCGCGTTTTTCGGTGTGTTCATTTGGCTTGCCGCTTTTCGCCGAAAACAATGGGCGCTATGGGTTCTGCTAATAGTCTGTTCGGCGCGGCTCCTGTTTTTCCTTCCTTCGTTTCTCTACGTCCCACGTTGGGTGCAGGTCGTGACAGTAGCGTACTTCGGCCTTCAAGCAGTTGCGTTTTGGTTTGCTTTCCGTGCGTCATCGTGGCGCTGGTACAAGGTGCCAGACGCGACGAAAAAAAGAACATGACGCAGTTTTTGTCTATTGCAGTGGACGGCCGGAGGCATCGAGCCTTAATTCAGCTCGCGATATAACCGCTGGTCATAAAGCGCTCCGCTCATCGGCAAGATCTGTTCGCGAAATGATTTAGTCGATACCGCCATCTCGTGTGTTTCAACCGCGACAAGATTTTTCCAGATCTCGACAAATGTAATGTGATTGGAACGATTGGCCTGTAGCAAGATATCGAATTGATAATTGCCAATCTGCCGACGGCTGGCATCGGCCAACTGTTTCGCTGCGTCGATGCCGTCGTCTTTTCTGGGCGGAATGAAATCGATATGCGTGATTGCCCAAATGCCTTCGGTTTTCAACCGACTGTCGCCGACCGAAAGGGCGCCGTGTAGCCGCTCGTCGTAGCCGGCGATGGAAAGCGGCTTCAGCGTGTTGCGGAAGTGCAAGGACGTCTCGGAGCCAGTGTGGGTTTCTATCGCTCTTTGATCCCGCCACGCAGCGACAATTGCGAACTGATTTGGGCGTTCGATGCGCTGGAGCGCGGTAAAAGCGAGGTTGCCAATAGCTTTACGGCTGGTCCCCGCGTATTTCTTCAAGGCCGCGGACATAGTTCCCGTCGCGGCGGATGCCACTTCCATATAGGTCACGACATAGACAGGGCCGAATTCTTCCGCGCGGGCGTGCGATAAGACAATGAGCGACAGCGCGATGAGACGAGTGAGGGTGTGAAGAGTGATGCGCATCGATCCTTCCGGAAAACGGTTTCGAGGGCTGGCTTTTATGCTCCTCCGGATCACTTGTCGCATATCTGCTGGTAGGCACCATTCTTGCCGAGCGTGAGAAGCGCGTCATCGATCCGGTCGCGTAGCTGACTATTCGACCCGAAGACAATTCCGTAATCCTCGACAGCGCCGGACCAACTGTACGCGCCATGCGTCTCAGTGTTTTTGAGCGGCGTTGTTTTGTGGCAGCGTGAGGAAGCTGAAAAGCGATTTCTCTTGTTTGGTTTGGTTTTTTCTCGCGGCAATTTTTGGTCTCGGAATTGGCAGTGGAACCGGAACTGCCTGGTAAGGCGGTATCGATCCGGTGATGAAGTCTCCGTCAGGAGGCAGCGATTCCATCGGCGGGGCTGCGGCGAACTCGGGCTTTGAAATGATTGGTGGATCGACGTGCGCCGTAACATCGGGATTTTTTTCATTTTTGTAATTGGCCATGAATATCATTGCCGCCAGCCCCATACACAGAATTGCGACTGTTACTACCGATGTTGCATGGATAACCGCATTGGTTTTGCGTCTTGATTTCGACTTCCGCCGTTCGGACTTCGCGCGCACCAATGGCCTCGTATGCTTCCGCATGGGGAGCTCTCCGATCGTACGAATCACTGGCGAGTTTCATACTACAATGGAGGAGGAACGGCATTCAGCATCGCCTTCGAATCAAAAGGCGGCCGAGACTCCCAGCGAAAATTAAATAACAGTAAACTTTTTCATTTACCCGAGATTTTGTCCCATTGCTCACGGGCGGCAACCGAAGCGCGGCGAGTAAATGTATTGACGACATCCCAGTTCACCATGGGGCGAGGCTCGCTGCTGGCAGGCAGCGTAGAGGGGGGTGCGTACATAGAGTCGTGGATGTAGGCAATTCCGATCATCGCAGCGGCGCCTAGGATCATTCCGAACAACAAACGCATGGCTCAATCTCCTCCCACGAATGTGGTACGAACCCTGGTGCCCGATTGCGGCAAGACCGCGATCAATCGCCCGGTTCGATATTTGACAAGCTCATGCAGGCTGGGCAAAGCCTCGCCGGGGTGGATGTGTAGGTTTCAAAGACAAACCGGAGCACAGGACTGAGTCATGAATTTGATACGCGCCATGGGTATTGGTCAATTCCTCATGGCCACCTTGTTCGAGATTATTTCCGCCAATGCGCAGACTGATTTCCGTACACTCAACTGCCAATTTCCGGGTGGAACTACCGCCAAGTTCGACAAAGAATGGGACGCAAAAGCCGCGGCAGATAAACTCAATATTTCCTTTGAGAATATCAATTTGGCTCAAGCGAAAGCGCGGGTCGTTGGTCCCTTCGGCATGACGAATGTGCTGCTATTTCGTGGAAACAACTCGCTCAATTTTCTTGAAATCATGCCTGACGGCAATCAGGCGTTCACGACGGTTTTTTTCAGTTATCAGCGCGAAGGAAGGCAGAAAGGCATGGCGGTGTGGTATCCAGCCGTCCATTCGCGCCACATGATGATCGGTTCCAGTCCAGTCGTTTCGCACCTTCGGGGTTTTTGCCAACCGAATTAACGTCGCTCATTAGGAATTTTTTACTTGCTCTATTGCAACGCGCTTCCAGATATCCCAGGCACGCAAATGAATATTGTCGAGTACCTGCATTGCCTTCTCGCCCTCTTCGGGACTCGAGAAAGTTGATGGGCGCGCCAAGCGCCGTTGTCTGTAACTGCAGGCGCGCATTTACTTCGGTATAGATGGCGCGAAAAACCGCCATTTGGATCGTTGTCGCGACGATGACATTGCCGTGCCCACGCATTAGCGCGACATTGTTTTTACCCAAGGTGTCCGCAAGCGATTTTCCAAGTGTGCCGTTGGAGATCAGCATATTGCTCATCCCCGCGAATTTTCGAATCTCAAATACTGGTGCGCCGGGCGTGAGAAATGAAGACATGTGGTACAGTGCGCGCAGTGGATGATTGGTGACGCCAAACGGAATGACGTTCGGCGAATGTGAGTGGACTACAGAATTCACATCTGAACGCGCCCGATAGATTTCGCCGTGAATAAAACGTTCCAGAAAATGCGCGTGATTTGCGGCAGCGCCGATCGGATTACTGTCAAAGTCGTATTCGACGATATCTTCAGCCTTCACGAGCGCGGGTGCGATATTGCGGCTCAGAAGATAACGTTGCGGGTTAGCGGGATGGCGGACGCTAATGTGGCCATATGCGTCAAGCACGTTTTCATTCACGAGAATTCGATTGGCTGCAACCAAGTCCTCGATAGATTGTGGATCGATTTCGATCGCCATCGATTAGCCTATTCGTTGTAAAAGCTCGTGTGTTGATTTATCAGTTGAGACAAAGAATAAGCAAGACTAAGGAAGTGTCGTGATATATCTTAAGCGAATTCATGCCATGCTCGCGTTTGGCTTCGTTCTGCTTCTGCCAGTATCACCGTCCTGGTCGCAAGCTTATCCCACACGACCTATTACCATTATCGTGCCCTTTCCGGCGGGCGGCTCCGCAGACACGCTCGCACGTTTGATCGGCGCGCAATTGACTGAGAAACTCAAGAAACCGATTGTTGTCGACAACAAGCCCGGTACAGGCGGTAACCTCGGTACGGATGCGGTCGCGAAAGCAGCCCCCGATGGCTATACATTGTTATTAACTCCGAGCTCAATTGCGATCACGCCGCATCTTTATAGCCATTTAGCCTACGACCCGATCAAGGACTTCGAGCCTGTAACTCTGATCGGTAATATTCCTATGGCGGTGGTTGTTAATCCGCAATTTCGAGCGAAGTCCATCGCCGAGCTGATCGCAATGGCAAGGGCGAAACCAGGAGATATCGCGTACGCGTCAGCCGGTAACGGCACTACAAATCACCTTGCCGTCGAGCAGTTCAAGCAGATGACGGGCATCAATCTTTTGCATGTGCCTTATCGCGGAAATCCTCTTGCCGTGGTTGATGTGATTGGTGGCCGCGTGCCGCTATTTTTTGATTTTGTTCTAACAGCTTTGCCACATGTACGTGAAGGCAAAGTAAGAGCGCTTGCAACGACCGGGTTGAAACGCACACCCGTGATGCCCGATGTCCCTACTGTGATCGAGTCGGGCGTATCGGGTTTCGATGCCGGAACGTGGTTTGCCGTCTACGCACCGGCGCGCACGTCGAAAGAGATTGTTGCTAAGCTCAATACCGAGATAATTGCTGCACTGGCGATTCCGGCAATCAGGGAACGCATGGAGGGGTTGGGAGTCGATATTTGGGCTAAGGGGCCGGAGGATCTGCGTGAATTGACGGCTTCCGACCTCGCGAAATGGGGGCCAATCGTGCAAAAGGCAGGGATTAAACTCGACTAGGCAATGCGCGTCACGGAACTGCGTCAAGCAGCCCTAATTCACGTACATGACAGGGGCTTTGCGCCCATGCTACGTGATTTGGAAATTGTGGGCGTGGCGTTGGTGGGCTGCTCTTCTGCTTAGGGCACCTTTCATCCTGATCGACAGTTCGTTTCTTGCAGCTAATCTCTTGAAACTTTTTGAGGGTGCTTGGGTTCCGCTCTTGTTCGGCATTAGCCTTGTGGTGGTGATTATTACCTGGCGACGTGGAACAAGGATGCTCTTCGAAAAAACGCGCCGCATCGAGGCACCATTGAAAGATCTCGTCAAAAGTCTAGAAAAAAATCACCGCATATTGTCAAAGGGACTGCAATTTTTCTCACCGGCAACCCGGATTATGCACCGAGCGCTCTTCTGCATAATCTCAAGCACAACGATGTTCTGCACGACCACAACATGATCCTTACGATCAATATTGCGGACACGCCCCGCGTCGCGAATGACGATCGGGTCGTGATAGAGGGTGTTTCGCCTCAATTCAGCGTCGTGAAACTTAAGTTTGGATTCATGGAAAGTCCTAACGTACCCAAAGCTCTTGCGGTCGCCCGTAAGCTGGGCTGGCAATTCGATATTATGTCGACTTCTTTCTTCCTCTCGCGGCGTGCGCTGAAACCAGCAACGCATTCGGGTATGCCCCGCTGGCAGGACCGACTTTTTATCAGCCTTGCACAGGCGGCGAACGATGCCACGACCTTTTTCCAAATACCTTCCGAGCGCGTGGTAGAAATAGGAACCCAAGTCACGGTGTGAACGGCGGAGTCATTGCGATGGCAGCGTCTGGTGTAAGCATAGAGCCCGCCGTGGAAACTGGTGAGGCGCACTCGAGGACAGGGTTCTGGGCTCTTACATTGGGTTGCATCGGGGTCGTTTATGGCGACATCGGCACTAGCCCGCTCTATGCCGTAAGGGAATCCATTAGCGCCGCAATTGGTACAAATGGACTGGTAACGCGCAACGCCGTACTCGGAGTTTTATCACTGATCGTCTGGTCTTTGGTAGTTGTCGTTACGGCCAAATATGTTTTTGTCCTCCTGCGAGCGGATAACAAGGGCGAGGGCGGAACGCTGTCGCTGATGGCGCTCGCACAGCGATCGCTTGGGCGGCCAAGTTCTACAATATTGATGCTCGGTATTATTGGCGCGGCTTTGTTCTATGGCGATGCGGTTATCACGCCAGCAATTTCGGTGCTTTCCGCGATCGAAGGTCTCAAGGTCGCGACACCTGCTTTCGACACTTATGTCATTCCCATTACATGCGTTGTTCTGGCCGGATTGTTTGCCGTGCAAGTTCGCGGTACGGCAGCGGTTTCGGCATTTTTCGGGCCGGTAACTGCGATCTGGTTTTTGGCTATTGCGGTTGCTGGCCTTTTCCATATCGCGGACGATCCGAGCGTGCTGTTTGCGTTAGATCCGCAGTATGCGGTCACTTTCATGCTCCATCACGGCATGATCGGCTTCGTAACATTGGGTGCTGTTTTCCTCGCAGTTACCGGTGCGGAAGCCTTATATGCGGATCTTGGTCATTTTGGCAGAAAACCCATTCAGGCGGCGTGGCTGGGGTTCGTGTTTCCGGCGCTTGTTCTGAATTATTTTGGGCAGGGGGCATTGCTTCTTTCAAATCCGAGTGCACTCGAAAACCCATTCTTTTTGCTTTATCCGGATTGGGCGTTGATACCCATGGTGGGGCTTGCTACCGCGGCAACAGTGATCGCAAGCCAAGCAGTGATTACCGGCGCTTACTCGCTAACACAGCAGGCGGTGCAACTCGGTTTGCTTCCCCGTCTTGATATTCGTCACACATCGGCGTCGTTGGCCGGGCAAATTTATATTCCACGCGTTAATTGGCTCCTGCTTGCTGGTGTTTTGCTATTGGTTGGTCTTTTCCGATCATCGAGTGCACTGGCATCAGCGTATGGAATTTCGGTTACCGGTACGATGGTCGTGACCACGATGATGGCCTTTATCGTGGTCTGGCGGATGTGGAATTGGAAACTGTGGGCAGCAGCGCTGCTGGTTTTGCCATTTATCATGCTCGACATGACGTTTCTCTCGGCGAATTTGCTGAAAGTCGCGGAGGGAGGATGGGTATCGTTGTTGGTTGGAAGTGCCATCATGACGCTAATGATCACGTGGCGGCGCGGTGCAGGCGCGCTATTCGAAAAGACGCGCAGACTTGAAGTGCCGCTCGTTGACCTTATCAAAAATCTCGAAAAGAAACCGATACACCGCGTTCCCGGTACGGCGATTTTTTTTACCGGAGATCCGGAAAGCACACCTACAGCGCTTCTGCACAGCCTTAAGCATTACAAGGTTTTACACGAGCAAAATGTCATTCTCACTGTGAAGACCGAGGAGATGCCAAGGGTTGCCGCGCATGAGCGCGTGACTGTCGAAGGCATCAGCAAAACTTTTTCGCGTGTTACACTCCGCTACGGTTTTATGGAGAGCCCCAATGTGCCCAAGGCGCTCGCCATGGCGCGAAAACTCGGCTGGGAATTCGATATCATGAAAACCTCATTCTTTCTCTCGCGGAGAGCGCTGAAACCTGCAGCCCACTCCGGCATGCCCCGCTGGCAAGATCGCCTTTTTATCGCGCTGGCGCGCACGGCAAACGATGCGACCGCTTATTTCCAGATTCCGTCCGAGCGAGTCGTCGAGATCGGCACTCAGGTCGCGGTATGAATTATCAGAAAGCCAATATCTGTGGCGTTTCCAGCCTCTTCGATGCCAACGCGAAATGCGGTATTATGAATTATGGAGGCCTGGCTTGCCAGCGTATCGGTGCCGACATGGGCCATCATTGTCGGTACCATCGTTTTGACTATACTCTTGATGCTGTGGCTGCGACCACGCGTCGAGGGAGGTGATTTATTTACCTCCTTCACACATTTTGCACTTCTCTTGCTCATTGGTGGGCTCGGCTACTTCAGTCTCGAACATTTGGAGGACGAGGCTCGAAATAATGAGCGAAACGCGACCGCACTGCGCGCGAGCGCTCTTTTGGCCCAGACAAGTCAGAATGGCATTGCTTCTTGTATTGATGGTTCCAGAAATCGTTCGCTGCACGAAGCTTGCGAGAAAATTCTATTTTCAGAACCTCAGCGAGCGACTGCGGCACTGGCACTGACACGCCAGCGTCTCGGATTTATTTCTGATATTATCGCTTATCCAGCGACACGCGATCTGCCCATGCGCGAGCAGATTGAGAATCTTCGCACAGCGGTTGAAGAAGATCCATTCGGTTTTGTCGCTCAGACAATGGCCGAGAAAGATGGATGTACTCCAGAATATTGCCCGCGTCTTAACCTTTTGCGCGATCCTTCGCATGTGAGCGAAAATCTAAAAGAGAAGAAATTTGAAGTGCTGCTAGCAAAGTATCTGGCTGGCACTGTCGATGCTTCCAAAACCGACGATAGGCGTAGCATGTCGAACGAACCATCAGGGGTGATCAGCCTTGTAATCCCAACCGCTGAGCATTCGTTAATTCAAAATTTGGCTAATCAGCCGGCTGCTAGTGAAACCCCGCCAAAAGAGACAACTGTTGCTCCTGCGGCGGGTACGTCCAAGTCTAAACAAAAAAATGCGAATGCCTCGGCGACGTTCGCTTCGCCGACGCGAAATTCCGCGGCGCCGCAATCTGCGCCTACACTCCCGCCACCAGTCCCTGTTGCACCTGCGAATTCTTCCCAAGTCATCCGGTAGCCCCTAGCGGATATCAAAGGGCTCGCTACTATCCCTTCGCCATGTTTCGCTCTGTCCTTATTGCCAATCGCGGTGAGATTGCCGTGCGGGTTATTCGTACCGCGCGCCGAATGGGTATGCGCACAATCGCTGTATATTCTGAGGCTGATCGCGATGCTCTGCATGTGAAATCTGCGGACGAATCGTATTTCATCGGGCTTTCCCCAGCGCGCGAAAGCTATCTCGATGTCACTCGCATAATTGAAGCCGCACGGAAAGCAAAGGCTGAATCCATTCATCCGGGTTATGGATTTCTTTCAGAAAGGCCTGAGCTTGTCGAAGGCTGTACCGCTGCGGGAATTATCTTTGTCGGCCCACCATCTGCGGCGATGCGCGCCATGGGCTCGAAGAGCGAAGCAAAAGTCTTGATGGAGAAAGTCGGTGTGCCTGTCGTGCCGGGCTATCACGGCGAGAAACAGGACGTCTCATTCTTACGCCAGAAGGCCTATGAGACTGGCTATCCCGTTTTGATCAAAGCGGTTGCCGGGGGTGGCGGCAAAGGAATGCGCAAGGTTTCGAAGCAAATTGAATTCGATCAGGCGCTTGCTTCGTGTATGCGAGAAGCGGAATCTTCTTTTGGCGACAAACGCGTATTGATCGAAAAAGCAATCGAGAATCCGCGCCACATCGAAATTCAGATCTTTGCCGACAGTCATGGCAATACGGTACATCTTTTCGAACGCGATTGTTCGGCACAGCGGCGTCATCAAAAAGTAATTGAGGAAGCGCCGGCGCCGGGCATGACTGATGAATTACGTGCGGTAATGACCCAGGCAGCCGTAACAGCGGCAAAGGCCGTTGGCTATCAAGGTGCCGGTACCGTAGAGTTTATTGCTGATGACTCGGCGGGTTTGCGCACGGATGGATATTATTTTCTTGAAATGAATACGCGGTTGCAGGTGGAGCATCCTGTAACCGAAATGGTCACCGGCCTCGATCTCGTCGAATGGCAGTTTCGTGTTGCATCCGGTGAGAAGTTGCCTTTATCACAATCGGATATCAAATTGAATGGTCATGCTGTCGAAGTGCGGCTATACGCCGAGGATCCGGAAAGGAATTTTCTGCCTTCGACTGGAAAAGTTTATAGATTGCAGTTCCCAAAAGAGGACGGCATCCGGGTCGACAGCGGAATTGAAGAGGGTGGGGAGGTTACGCCTTATTACGATCCTATGATTGCGAAATTGATTGCCCATGCACCTAACCGCAATGAGGCGCTCGATCGTTTGACGCGAGCCTTGGATCATACCGTAATTGCCGGTCCACGAAGCAATGTTGCATTTTTGCGTGCGCTGGCAAACTTGAAGTCTTTTCGGGATGGAAAAATTGATACGGGGCTGATCGAACGTGAGGCCAGTGTGCTTGGAACCTCTCAACGTTCGACTGATTTCGCGGCAGCGGCAAAAGCCGTGGAGTCATTAGTTGTTCGCGATCAAAAGCGGTTATCAATCAGAGCCCACAAGCGATCTGACGAAAGGCGTTCGCCGTGGGATGCGTATGACGCCTTCGACTTTAACCGGGGACGAGAAACTTATTTCGCGGTCGAGATCGAGGGCCAGCGGGCAATGGCCTGTGTACAATTTGATGCCAAAGGTGCCCATGCAAGCATCGGCGGACAACCAGCCGCGGATTGCATTGTGATCGAGGCAGGCAGCAACGCTATTGCATGGCGCAACGGTAAGCAAACCGTTGTCGTTCCCGAGGATGCGACCGTTATCGATGTCGACCATATTGATGCCGACGGAGTGATCACTGCACCCATGCATGGCAAGGTTCTTTCTATTGATGTGCAAAAAGGTGATCGTGTCGATAAAGGTCAGCGACTTGCCGTTATCGAAGCGATGAAAATGGAACACACGCTGAACTCTCCGAGCGACGGAACGGTTGTTGAAGTTGCGGTCGCGGTTGGTGACCAAGTTGCAGAGCGGACCAAAATTATTGTGATCGGTGAAACAGAAGTAACCGAACCATGACGCTTCATCTTATCAAGCTCTGCGTCGGAGTTGACTCGATCAGCGACTTGAAAGAATGGATCGCGCAAAGGCTACGTGAAAAGCGTTTTAAAAAGCAGCCGCCTGAGCACATCCATACAACACGAATGATGCCTACCCGAAAAGACGAGATCCTCGATGGCGGCTCACTCTATTGGGTGATTCGTGGCGAGATTGCATGTCGTGAAAAGTTGATCGATTTGCGCCCCTTTGTGGACAAGGAAGGAATTAAACGCTGCCGGATCGTGATGGATGGGAAAGTGGTTCCGGTGGTGCCAAAACCGCGGGCTGCATTCCAGGGCTGGCGTTATTTGCCGGCTGGCGAAGCGCCGCCTGATCTCCACAAAGCCGGCAAAGGGCTCACGGAACTACCTGAAAACCTTAGACGAGAGTTGAGGGAACTCGGACTACTTTAGTCGACGCATAGGAACTTATGGCGCAGGTAACGGTTATCCGTGGCAACATTTCAAGAAGGATGTGCGGCAGTCTATTTTAATCGGTGCCATCGGAAAAAGTCACCCGCAAAAAAGTGCTGCCACCTTCAAAAGCTTGCGTCGATTTGATGGACGAGAACACGCTCTATATGCTGACCGTGGGATCAGTGACGGTATTGTTATTTGGCATAATCTTTTTTATTTATTTACCGATCCGTTTAATTGGCACGCCAATATTGTCAATTAATCGTGTGCTTCCAATCTTCGCGGCGACGAGCAGGCGAATTGGGCCTTCGGTTGCATAATTAATAGGCGCAAGCGTTTCCGCGTTTCGTGCTTCCAGATAATCGACAGCAAAGCCCGTGTTTTCGATTTTTGCTTTGGCTTCTGCGATCGCTTTGCCAATGCGTTCTCCCTTGCTGATTGCAGAAGCGCTATCTTTCAGCGTTTGGTAGAGAATTGGGGCATTCGTGCGCTCGGCAGGCGATAAATAGATATTGCGAGAGGAAAGGGCGAGACCATCATGTTCTCGCACAATCGGGGCGCCGACGATTTTCACCGGCAAGTCGAGATCACGAGTTATTCTCCGGATTACAAGAAGTTGCTGGTAGTCTTTCTCTCCGAAAATCGCGATATCGGGCATGGCTTCAATCAGAAGTTTTGCCACGACCGTCGCGACGCCTTCGAAGAAATGCGGGCGGAACTTGTCTTCTAAGTCGGCAAGTGCGGGTCCCTTCGGGGAAATACGTGTCGAAAATCCTTCCGGATAAATTTCCTTAATATCGGGCGCGAAGACGAGGTCGATTGTTTCGCGGCGCAATGCAGCAATATCGGCTTTCCAGGTGCGTGGATAACGCCTGAAATCCTCGTTGGGCGCAAACTGGGTCGGATTGACAAAAATGGAGGCCGCCACCAGATCGGCTTTTCTGTGGGCAATACGGATCAATGAAATATGACCCTCATGGAGGGCGCCCATGGTGGGCACCAGGGCCAGGATACGGCGGCGGCTCCGCAATGCGGCAACTGCCGTTCGCAGTGCCTTTACCGTGCGAACGATGCGCGGCCCGGAGGCCATTCCCGCCTCCAATTTCTTGTGATCCGGGAAAAGCGGGAGCCTAACAGATGCTCGCGAGTGTGGCCAATCGGTGACAGATATAACCAAAGAAAAAAAACGTCGCAGGAGAGGTCAATGATGCGATTCATGCTTGACGCTGTGGACTTTCGATTTGCACAATGATCGCGAAGGACCTTTCGAGGTTCGAGGTTTGTACGATGCGTATCGAGAGTCAGGCGTTTCTGAGTGCCGTTGGTAAAGCGAGGGTCTTACGGTCTTCGCATGTTATTGTGATTGCCAACGAGAAGGGTGGCTCGGGAAAAACGACAACGGCAATGCACGTTATCGTCGCGCTTTTGAAGGCCGGCCAACGCGTAGCCGCGATCGACATCGATAGTCGTCAAAAAAGCCTTGCGCGCTATATCTCAAATCGGAAAGCCTGGGTGAAGAAAACCGGTATCCGCCTCGAATTGCCCGATCATTACGTTATTGACCGCGCAAATACGCGCAATGTCGATGAAAACGAAGCTGCTGAATTTGCGGGTTTTGCTACGGCTATTACGGCGGTCGAAAATACCCATGATTTTGTCGTAATCGATACACCAGCTTCCGACAATTTCCTCATGCGCCTCGCTCACGCGATGGCTGATACTTTGATTACACCGCTGAACGACAGCTATGTCGATTTCGATGTGTTTGCGAGTGTCGATCCCGAAAGCTTTGAAGTAACGGGCACAAGTCATTATTCCGAGATGGTGCGTGATGCGCGGCGTCAGCGGCGGCTTGTTGAGGATAACGATACTGATTGGATCGTAATGCGAAACCGTATGGGCCAGCTTGAAACCCGCAATGGGCGAAACATTGCCGAAGGTCTGCAGGATCTCTCACGCCGAATGTTGTTTCGGCAAGCTGATGGTTTTACCGAGCGTGTCGTTTATCGTGAAATGTTTCCGCGCGGATTGACCGTGCTGGATACGTTGTCGGAGCGCACGCTTGGGGTTAAGCCAACGCAGTCCCATCAAATTGCGAGTGAAGAAGTAACCCGCTTCTTTAATACGCTGCGCCTTCCGATCGACGAGCGCGGCAAGCGGCGTGCGGCCGCCCGTGCGGAATGGTTTCGATCCTGTCGCCGTCCACTCGACGGCAGCGAGCTCATCGCTGAATAGGGCTTGTGCGAGGCAGCTTGCACAAAGCCGCAAAAGCCCCAATCTGATAGCATTAGGTCGGCAGCCTATCCTGCCGCATTAGGGTTTTTTGGATGGCGAAGAACGGCGATAGTTCGCGTTCCCCGGCGACTAGCGCGGAACAACGGGTCGCGAAGAAGGTTTCGGATCGTACCGAAATCGATGCTTTCTTGGCGCGTGCCAAGACGTTAGGTCCGCGTCTGGACGGAAAACGAGGGCGGCTTGTGTTTGCGCTCGACGCAACCATGAGCCGTCAGCCAACGTGGGATTTGGCTTGCGGACTGCAATCCGAAATGTTTGACGAGGCCGCTGCGATTGGTGGTCTCGATGTGCAGCTCATTTACTATCGCGGTGTCTCTGAATGTGCAGCCTCGAATTGGGTTGCCGATCCAAAACATCTGGCTGGTTTGATGGAGAAGATTGATTGTCGCGGCGGTCATACGCAGATTGGCCGCGTATTGGAACATGTGCGCAAAGAAACCAAGATGCGGAAAGTGAATGCGCTCGTTTTCGTTGGCGATTGCATGGAGGAAGCGATCGACGAAATTTGCGCCGCCGCTGGCGAACTCGGTTTGCTTGGCGTGCCTGCCTTTATGTTTCAAGAGGGCAGTGATCCAGTCGCGGAACGGGCGTACCGAGAAGTGGCGCGGCTGACCAATGGTGCGTGGTGCCCATTCGATGCCGGAGCGGCTCATCAATTACGAGAGTTGCTGCGTGCTGCGGCAGCATTTGCTGCGGGTGGACGAATGGCGCTTGCCGATCTTTCAAAGCGCAAGGGCGGCGGGGGTGCAGTGCGCCTTCTCGACCAAATAAGGAAGTGACATGGCAGCGCTTCTTCTTGGAATAGCTTTGCTGATTTTTATGCTTTTCGCGGCGCGCGTGCTTGCGAATTCTGATCCGCACTTATTGGTAAAACACTTTCGACGCGGTGGTGGTGTTGCCGCACTGGCAGGGGCGGCTGTTCTCACTGCGACTGGCCGTTTCGCAATGGCAATTCCGCTCGGATTTTTAGGGCTGGGCTTACTCAATCTGCTCCCAGGTCCCGCGAGCTTCGGTGCCCGCACGCAACGTTCGAGCGGCCAGACATCGCAAGTACGATCCGATGCAATTGAGATGGAGCTCGATCACGACAGCGGCGAGATGCGCGGCAGGTTTATCGCGGGGAAATATTCCGGTGTAACCTTGGAGGCGTTGGATCTCAACGCGCTCCTATCGGTACGGCCTGAGCTTGATGATGAGAGCCAGGCGTTACTCGAAGCTTATCTGGACCGCCGGGACGCCGGTTGGCGTGAACACGTCCAAGAAGACGTGGGTTCTGGGGCGCGCGAGGCGCCGAGCAAGGGCCCGATGTCCGAGAAAGAGGCGTGTCAAATCCTCGGGGTTGAACCAGGTGCGAGCGCGGTCGAGATAAGCCGGGCGCACCGCACGCTCATGAAAAAACTCCACCCCGACCAGGGTGGGTCGACGTATCTCGCGGCCCGTGTCAACGAGGCGAAGGAAGTCCTTCTTCGTAGCCATAACTAACTCCAACACAACAAAAACGCGGTTACGACACTTCCCTGTTTCTTCAGTTTTTTACCGGTATGCACGAAAAGTCGTTTCGTTTCAGCGCATCGCAGGCTTTTCGCGCCTCCGCCTCGTCATGGAAGCCGGCAAAACGTGCGCGGAAATATTCAGCCGAGCCTTTAAGAGTTTTCTCAGTGTAGGACTGAACGTTAGACAACATGCCGCCGAGCTTTGCTCGGGCAGCCTGCAATTTGTTTTGCGCTTCCTGTTCGCCCGTATAGGCGCCGATCTGGATATGCCAGCCGGCTCGGGCGGCCGTCATTAGTGCGGGGGTTGCTTGCACAGCCGGCGTAGTGTCGGAAGGCTGTGCGACTGCTGGCTTTGGCGTTGAAGGCGGTTGAAGTGGCAAAGGCGCAATCGGCCCTACGGATGCGACCACAAGCGTTTGCTGGGCGAAAGACGAAGACGCTACGGCAGGTTTAGCTTCTACCACAGGCGCATCAATCGGCGCAGTTTTCGTTGGCTGATTCGGTAGCGCACCAAGATGCGAAGTGGACGAAGAGGGAGCCATACTGTTTGCGGCATAAGCTGTTATCTGTAGTGGCTGAGGTGGACCGGCGCTCACATCGCCAAATGGGCCCATTGTTAGCGTGCCAAGAACGCCGCTGTTCGGTTCTATTGTAATTATCTGAGCCTGCCCCTCTTTCTTGAGAGCGACCGTGCGTACTGGATTTGGTTTGATGGGCTCGCGCGAACCGGGTATGGGACGTGGCATAGGAGTGGCCGCAACGCGAATGGGTGTCGCTGGAGCTTCCACGATCGCCGGTGCGTTGCGTTCGCCTGCATATGCCTTTGGCAAATATTGATTGAGCAGGTCCCGCATGTGTTCATCGCGGGCGCTCGCACTGCGGCCGCCTAGCACCACGGCCACAATAGAACGATTATTTTTCTTGATGCTCGTGACAAGGTTAAAGCCGGAAGCGCGCGTATAACCAGTCTTGATGCCGTCAACACCTTCATGATTGATCAGACGGTTGTGATTAGCGATTTGAGTACCGCGCCAGATGAAAGTTTTAAGTGAGAAGAAACGGTAGAGCCGCGGAAAGCGATCCTGAATCGCGCGGCCAAGGGTTGCGAGGTCACGTGCGGTAGTGATCTGCTCCTTGTCAGGAAGGCCGGAAGCATTGCGAAACGTCGTATTGTTCATCCCGAGGGCGCGAGCTTTGCGCGTCATGTTGGCGGCGAAAACCTCCTCGCTTCCCGAAATAGCTTCGCCGATCGCGCAGGCAACGTCGTTCGCAGATCGCGTAACGATCGCCTTGATTGCCTCTTCAACTTCAATTTTTTCACCGGCTTGGAGGTCGAGCTTGGAAGGCGCCTGTTCCGCGGCTTTTTTGGAAATAGTGATTTTTGAATCGAGATTGATGCGACCCGCGTCGATTTGCTCAAAGAGCATGTAGAGTGTCATAATTTTGGTGAGGGATGCGGGGTGACGAGGCTTATCCGCGTTGGTTTCCTCGAGCACTTTTCCGGTCTTGGCGTCGACGACGAGCGAAGCAAAACCTTCACGCCAACCGCTTTCGGATTGAATATTGGCATTTGTAGCGCGACCATGGTTGCGAGCTCTGCGCGAGCGCGCGTCGGCATCAAATGTGCTGTGGAGAAATGCAATTAGGGCGATTGAAGCAATCGCCGCCACATGCCGCGGATAACCCAGCGCTCCCCTCCGCATTTGCAACATACGCAAACCCGTATTCCCTAAAGCGGCCAATACGGCCCAATATCTCGTATTGCGCGAGATCTTCCGTGCCAGAAAGAAGCTCACGATGGCTGCCAAAGTAGGCATCCAAGGGTCCAAAATACGGAGTTTGCCATTAGAAAAGCGTTAAGAGGGCAAGAACTTAGCCGAAAGATGCGAAAAATAATGGTGCGCTGCAAAATTTTTGTTGACTTTAATGTTGCAGTGCACTATATAGTTAAAGGACGGTATGGACATGCCGTTCATTCAGGCAACCCCTTACAGACGCCGCCAGAGGTCCGAAAGTGGCGTAAATGGAGACTATCATGTTTCAAAACTTCGAGGACTTACAGAAAATCAGCAAAGAAAATACCGACATTGCATTGAAAGGCTTCAACACAGTCTCGAAAGGCGTACAGGCGATCGCGGTTGAGTTCGCTGACTATCAGAAGAAATCGTTTGAACAGGGCACGGCTGCACTCGAGAAGCTCTTCGGCGCGAAGACTCTCGATAAGGCGATCGAGACCCAGACCGAATTCTTCAAGACTGCTTACGAAGGTTTTGTGGCTGAATCGAAGAAAATCGGCGAACTTTATGCTGATCTCGCCAAAGAAACCTACAAGCCGATTGAAGTTGCGATTTCGAAGACGAAGTAACTCGAAACAAGTTCAGTTTAGTAAGAACGTTGGCCCGGCTTTCGCCGGGCCTTTGTTTTCTGAATGGAAAAAAGAGTTCAGTTCAATAATTACCCGTTTTTTTTAAGAACCGTAAATCGCATTTCAGAGCAAATTCATTTCGAAATATGCAGATTGGCCAAGGCAACTGCAATTTGATTGAAGGTTGTCACGATTTGGTCTGCTGACGTGAGCATGAAGAACATGGTCAGGTCGGTAGCACAATTCTGTAGTAGTGTGGACGTTGGGTCGCCGCCAGTATTGACTTGGACGGTGTAGATCTTAATGCCGGCATCCTTGATGTTCTTGCAAGTGCCGGCCCCGTTGTTGTTCGGGTCATACATCCGGCTGTCTACTTGCGTGGAAACGTTGGAACCGTTGCCGTACCAGCGGTCCTGGGTATTCAAGCCATCGCTCAGCAAAATGATCACCTGAGTGTACTGGAAATTCGGGTCCATGGGCGGCGCTGTAAGCGGTCCGCCGCCTACCAGCGATTGCCATCCCCAGACAAGACCGATTGGTTGGTTCGTACTACCGCCAGGAGACATCTGGTTGACTAGGTTTTTTAACGTCGACCAATCGTAGCTGAGTTCCATCATTTGCTGCGGGCAAGTAGAATTCTGCTCAGCGGGGAACAAGCTCGCTGTAACGCCGGCGACCGGCGTGGTCACATTCTGATCATAGTTTTGGGCGCTCGGGCCAGATGAATTACCGCGGTCGGTTACACAACCGTTCCAGGTATTATGATTGGAATGAGTCCAGACCTTGTTGTGCGACGTGCAGCTACTCTGCGTCGTATAATTATGATTGCTGCATGTACCGTTATTTGCATTCCAACTCGTCCAATCAATCCAGTTTTGCGAATAGTTGCTGGCGCCCACATTGACATCATTGACGAATGGAATGATCGAGACATAAATGTCGCCGTTGTGTGTTGCGACATTCTGAAGCGTGGTCAGCAGGTTCGTGGTGGCGGTCTGCAGCGCACTAATTTTGCCAGCCTGCGACATCGACCCGGTATTATCGAGCACGAGCGCAACACGCAGCCTAGTATCTCCCCACACCACCTCCGTTTGCGATCCGATCGGAATGGTTAAAGGCATATATTTGCTGAGAACTCCTGCCATTCGGATCGGATATTGACTATTGAGCTGTAGTGATAACTTGCCCGTGGTCGGTGTGATAACGAGATCGGACTGTTTGATAACGAGTGGAGTGTGAGGGCCCAAATTTCCTTGGAAAATTTTCCAGCCGTAATCATCAAGCTGTCCCTGCGTGAGCGGCATCATTTTTGAGAGCGAGAGCGCGGTATTATCGAGCGCAGCCTGCATCGCTGTTCGGCCGGCATTGGCGAGGCTATAATCAACGGCAACGCCCATCGCTCCTACGATGGGAATCACCGCGAGACCGAACAGGATCGCGATGTTTCCTTTGCGATCAGAAGTAAAGCGGCGGAGGATCGACAAGCCGCGCATGGTCGTCTCCATTTTTTTAATTGGAGAAGGGTGCGCGGAACCTTCTTGCCTAAACCTTGCGTCCAGAGGTGAGATTTAAGGGCATCGGCAGGCAAGCTGGGGCAGAGTTAAAAATGGCCTTGTTGAATCACTCGAAATCACCATATTTTGCTCGCTGACTGGCCCAAATTCCATCTCTGGCCTATATTGTGAGGCTATCGCTGCATCGCAGCGTAAGGGCTTTTGGGTCCGCGGAGCAGGGTATTGGGCCTAATGCGATTAAACAACGGGACGTTTCTTGCGTTGCAGAGTTTGACGCTGCCGCGGCTGGGCGGGGGTGGCGCTAACCGAAAGCGCCCAGACGACGACGGTACCGGCACGGCTGTAATCGCCCGAACAAAGCCACAGACTAAAAGACCGAATCTGTATCGTGTGCTTTTATTGAACGATGATTACACGCCGATGGAGTTTGTGGTGCAGGTGCTCGAACGGTTCTTCAATAAGGAGCGCGAAGATGCCACAAGGATCATGCTTCATGTACACCAGCATGGGGTGGGCGAATGTGGCGTCTATACGTACGAAGTTGCAGAAACAAAGGTCACGCAGGTGATGGACTTCTCCCGTAAGCACCAGCATCCTTTGCAATGCGTGATGGAGAAAAAGTGAGTCGCAAGCAATCGAAGAGAAATTGAATGCCGACCTTTTCGCGTAGTCTGGAAAAATCCCTGCATCGCGCTTTGGCACTCGCAAATGAGCGTCATCACGAATATGCAACACTCGAGCACTTATTGCTGGCCCTGATCGAGGATCAGGACGCTGCGGCGGTCATGCGGGCATGCAACGTCGACCTCGAAAAACTGAAACGCAATTTGATCGATTACGTTGATGGTGAGCTCGAAAATCTCATTATGGATGGCGACGACGACTCCAAACCAACCGCTGGGTTTCAGCGCGTGATTCAGCGGGCGGTGATCCACGTGCAATCGTCGGGCCGAGAGGAAGTGACCGGCGCGAATGTGTTGGTGGCGATTTTTGCAGAGCGCGAAAGTCATGCGGCTTACTTTCTGCAAGAGCAAGATATGACACGCTACGACGCTGTCAATTACATCAGCCATGGCATTGCAAAGCGACCGGGCATGTCGGAACCGAAACCGGTGCGCGGCGCCGAGGACGACACCGATACAAAGCCGGGCGACGAAGGAAAAAAGAAAACCGACGCGCTCGAAGCCTATTGCATCAATCTCAATAAGAAAGCGCGCGACGGAAAGATCGACCCGTTAATCGGCCGCGAGGCGGAGCTTTCGCGGACAATTCAGGTTTTGTGCAGGCGGCAAAAGAACAATCCGTTGTTTGTCGGAGAGCCAGGCGTCGGCAAGACAGCGATCGCGGAAGGTCTCGCGCGTAGAATCGTCAATGGTGAAGTTCCGGATGTGCTGAAAACCTCGACGGTTTTCTCGCTCGATATGGGCTCGCTGCTTGCGGGTACACGCTATCGCGGCGATTTTGAAGAGCGGTTGAAGCAAGTCATCAAGGAACTTGAGGCATTTCCGAATTCGATCGTTTTCATTGACGAGATCCATACAGTCATTGGTGCCGGAGCGACTTCGGGTGGGGCAATGGACGCCTCCAATTTGTTGAAACCTGCACTCGCGGGTGGGCTGCTGCGCTGTATTGGGTCGACAACCTATAAGGAATATCGTCAGTATTTCGAGAAAGACCGGGCGCTGGTTCGTCGCTTCCAGAAGATCGACGTAAATGAGCCGTCGACCGAAGATGCGATCGAGATTCTCAGAGGCCTGAAACCCTATTTCGAAGATTTTCATCGTCTAAAATATACCAATGAGGCGATCAAGGGTGCGGTCGATCTTTCGGTACGCTACATTCATGACCGAAAACTTCCAGACAAAGCGATCGACGTGATCGACGAATCGGGCGCGGCACAAATGCTGTTGCCAGAGGCCAAACGCAAAAAAACAATCGGAATAAAGGAAATTGAGGCGACCGTTGCGACGATGGCGCGCATTCCGCCGAAGACGGTTTCGAAAGACGATGCCGAGGTGCTTGCGAATCTTGAGACGACCCTAAAACAGGTTGTCTACGGGCAGGACAAAGCAATCACTTCCCTTACAGCTGCGATAAAGCTTGCCCGCGCCGGGTTGCGCGAACCGGAAAAACCAATCGGTTGCTATCTGTTTTCCGGCCCCACCGGTGTCGGCAAGACCGAAGTCGCGAAGCAGCTTGCGGCTTCGCTCGGTGTACCGATTCACCGCTTCGATATGTCCGAATACATGGAGCGTCACACGGTTTCCCGCCTGATCGGTGCGCCGCCGGGATATGTAGGATTCGATCAGGGCGGCTTGCTCACCGATAATGTTGATCAGACACCGCATTGCGTATTACTGCTCGACGAAATCGAGAAAGCGCATCCGGATCTGTTTAATATTCTTTTGCAGGTGATGGACCACGGCAAGCTCACGGACCATAACGGCAAGCAGATCGATTTCCGCAACGTGGTACTGATCATGACCACGAACGCGGGCGCTTCCGACATGGCGAAATCCGCTTACGGTTTCACACGCACGAAACGAGAAGGGGACGATCTCGAGGCGATCATGCGGTTATTCACACCGGAATTCAGAAATCGTCTCGATGCGATCATCACGTTTAGCCACTTGCCACCGGAAGTCATCGCGAAGGTCGTTGAGAAATTCGTGATGCAGCTTGAGGCACAACTTGCGGACCGTGACGTAACCATCGAACTTTCCGACGAAGCTCGCGCATGGCTGGTGAACCATGGCTATGACGAGCAGATGGGTGCGCGACCCATGGCGCGTGTGATCCAAGAGAAAGTGAAGCAGCCGCTTGCCGACGAGGTGCTATTCGGTCGGCTCAAGAACGGTGGTCATGTTCGCGTGATCCTGAAGAAGGATGAAAATGACATCGATGTACTGGGCTTCGAGTATCCGGAAGGGCCAGTGAAACCCAAGCCGGAAGTTGAGGAGGAAGAGGCTGAAGGCAAACGCACGCCAAAGGCGAAGAAGCCGGGAGGTGGTAGCAGTAGCAATTCTTCGTCCGGCTCGGATGGTCCTACCACGCCCAAGCCGCCGCGCAGCCCAGTGCCGAAGGTCCCGCTGGTGAAGGCGTAACGACTAAGTACAAGGCTCCGATCCTTCGAAGCGGAGGTTTTTTGTTTGGAAAAACTCACGATACAGAGATCGCCGGGCGACCAAAAAGTTCTGATGGGAGCTGCGAGCGGACCTGAACCGGTTCGATTGGGCAGATCTGATTTGCGTTAATCGGTTACGTGTTTGAAAACTACAAAGTCTCGGTTTAGGGCGGGGTTTTGTTTTGGCTTGGCTCTGGTGCGCGTCATGCCTGCCGCGCAAAAACATTCAGGGCTTGCTATGAAGTCTTTGTGACCGTGCCTTCTTCCTCATCAAGTTCCAAGGAATCGTCTCCCACCACCGGCCTAAATGCGTGGCAATGGTATGTGCGCGGTCTGTGGGCTGGGATCACGTCGGTGCAGGGAATCGTTCTGTTCTTTTCCTACATCGGTTTTGGTGGTTTGTGCGCCGATATCGGGGTACCGCTTGGTGTGGCAGCATTCTCCACGTTCTTGATTGCTGCATTGCCTTCGCAGCTTTTAATTGTGGCCGGCTACGCTTCGGGAAGCGCTGCCCTGGTTATAGCGCTAGCTGTACTATTATCTGCTGCGCGTTTGTTACCGTTGGTGGTAACTCTGCTTCCGTACTTGCGTGGCCGCGGTCGGTTCTGGATACAGCTTTTTGCGGCGCACTTTGTTGCAGTGACAGTATGGGTCGAGAGTCGGCGGCTTCTGCCGCCGCTCGCACCGGAAGCGCGCTTACCATTTTATTTCGGACTTGTGTCGTTACTCAATGTCAGTTGCGTTTCCGCGACTATTCTTGGATTTATTCTGACCGGTCAGCTGCCTTATTCGCTCGCGATTGGCCTAACGTTTCTAACGCCGATTTCGTTTTTGCTGGCGCTCATGCGTAATTCGCGCGATCTCGTGGACTATCTCTCGCTTACCTTTGGTTTGATATTGGCGCCGATCTTTGTTGAATTTGGCGGTCGCCTCGATCTTCTGTGGACCGGACTCGTGGGAGGGACTTGTGCCTGGATCTTTCAACGTTTCCGAAACCAGAGGAGAGTGGCATGAATGCCATGGTCAATAATGATTTGTGGCCCTATTTGCTTGTAATTTTCGCGGGCTTTCTGCCGACCGATATTTGGCGTTGGCTCGCGGTGATTTTCGCTCGACGGCTCGACGAAAATAGCGAGCTGATGATTTTCGTACGGGGCGTTGCAACCGCGATGGTCGCCGGCGTGATTACGCGGCTTGTGCTATTTCCGACCGGAGATCTCGTGTCAATTCCTCTTGCGATTCGGACTGGGGCGGTGGTGGGTGGTTTTCTCGTTTACTTTATCGCACGGCGTTCGGTATCTGTCGGCGTTATGGCGGGTGAGGCGATCATAATTGCTGGGGCACTATTTCGCTACGACGCATTGATCATTTTCCAGCGAGAAAATTGCTCGCTATGTGCTCTCATGTATTTTCAGTATTGCAGAATTTTAATGTGTTGTTGGATGTTCGATGGCGTCTGACTTGAAGGCGCTGGCGCGATTATTGGTGGTCGAGAACAGCCCTTATTTTTTTCGCATGTTCGTCTAGTGCTTCTGAGCTTTCTCTTATGCTCGCCGGTGGTTTCAGCGCGATGCCGGTATGGCGGGGGATCACATGCACATGCAGGTGAAATACAACTTGTCCGCCCGCAGGTTCGTTGAACTGTTGCACGGTTATGCCATCTGCGTTGAAGACTTTCATTCCGGCCTGTGCAACCTTCTGCACCACTTTGAAGAGGTAACCGAGTTCATCGGGCGGCACATCCAGAATATTGCGCGCCTGATGTTTTGGAATCACGAGCGCATGGCCCGGAGCGCGAGGCATAATATCAAGAAACGCAAGCGCGCGGCCGTCCTCGTAAATCTTGTAGGCAGGAAACTCGCCACGCAGGATTTTGGCAAAGATATTGTTCGGGTCGTAGGCGCTCATGGTTTGCTTCCTCGATCGTTTTTTACCAGTATAGATCGTCCGCTCTTATTCAGAAATCGTGCTCTTCACGCTTGAATGGGCCCAATGCGGACAGTTCCTCTGTTTCGACGGTGACATAGGCACGCTCGCTCTTGAGATAATCCGCTACTGCACGACGAAGCGATGGATTTGTAATGTAGTGAGAGGAATACGTTGTCACCGGTCGATAGCCGCGCGCGAGCTTGTGAGCGCCCTGCGCTCCCGCTTCCACAACTTTAAAGCCGTGTTCGATCGCATACTCTATCGCCTGATAATAGCAAACTTCGAAATGTAAAAAGGGGCGAGGTTCTGTGGAGCCCCAATAGCGGCCATAAAGCGTATGGTTGCCGAGAAAATTCAGCGCGCCAGCGATGAAACGCCCCCCACGTTTGGCCATAATGAGTACGATGCGGTTTCGCATGCGTTCGCCAACGATCGAAAAGAATTTCCGGTTTAGATAGGGCGCCCCCCATTTGCGGGAGCCGGTATCTATATAGAAGGCAAAAAATGCGTCCCAAGCGGTTTCCGTCAGTTCGGCATCCGACAAACGAATAATTTCAACGCCCCCTTGAAGCGCCTCCCTTCGCTCGCGATTGACCATTTTTCGCTTGCGAGAAGAAAGTGCCGAAAGAAAATCGCTAAACGTTTTGTAGCCTTCATTGATCCAATGGAATTGGCGGTCTGTGCGCGCGAGAAAGCCAAGTTCGGTGAGATATTGCCATTCGAATTCGAGTGGAAAAGTAACATGCAAAGATGAAGCTTTTTCTCGCTTCACCAGCTCCAAGTCTGCCGCCACTAGTGCTTGACGGGCCATTTCAGCGGACGGACCTGGGCGAACCAACAGACGAGGGCCTGTTACCGGCGTGAAAGGGACCGCGATCTGAAGTTTGGGGTAATATTGGCCGCCCGCGCGCTCGAAAGCTTCCGCCCAGCCGTGGTCGAAGACATATTCACCCAGTGAATGATTTTTCAAATAGGAGGGTTGAGCAGCGAGTACGGTGCCATTTTCGTTTTCGACCACCAAGTGGCGGCCAAGCCATCCGGTACGTGCGGTGGCGGCACCTGATTCCTCCAATGAGGCCAAATAATCATGCATTATGAAAGGGTTATAGGTATCCGTTTCAGAAACTGATTCCATTTCTTGGCGAGCTAATGAGCTTTTGCCTTCATGGCCAGCGGTAATTCTTTCCTCTTGCAAGTTTCTAAATCTTTTCAGCTCGCTCTGTTCTGGGGTTGAAGTTTCGATTCCGGTAGGAATTCCAAGAGCGCATGTGTCCCAGACGTTAGCTGGGATTGACTGGATCGAAGATTCAACGCGGACACGAAGAGAGGGGCCGTTCATTCTACTGAGTTTAAGGCCGAAAGCCTTCAAAAATCATCTGGTTTGCCCACCGACGAGCCTGCTCACAATCAGCTTGTGTACGGGCTGTCCAGGTAAGAAGCGGTTTCCCAAGAACAAAACGCACGAATAAGGGAGCAAATGCGGGTAAGTCTTTTATTGCATAAGCAACGAAATGGGGCTTCGTCTGGGTGATGTGGGTAAGATTTCGCAATCCAAATTTCTGTGCTGGAGTTGCTTGCGACCATTCAGGATCGCTGTACGACTTTTCCGCGATGATGCCACGCGGCAGATCAGGTGCGATTAGTCTTAATGTTCGCACGAGCCATGGATCAAAACTCATCAAAGCAGAAGGGCCACTATAGTGCGCCAATATTGAAACCGCGCGTTCAACCAATTCGATTTCTCCGTTCCACCGGCTTTTTAGCTCGAGAAAAATTGGTGTGCGACCCGCAATACAGGCAAGAAATTCATCAAGGCTTGGAATGTGGGTGGTCGCCTTGCGAAACGGAATTTTTCGTAGTTCAGCTGCACTCTTAGCGTACAGTGGTCCACTTGCCAATGTGAGGCGGTCAAGAGTGTCGTCGTGAAACACAACGACCTCACCATCGGCTGTCAATTGCAAGTCGCACTCAATCGCATAATTGGATTGCGCGGCCGCTTCAGCCGCTTCAAGCGTGTTCTCAAGCACGCTTCCGTCGTGTAGACCTCGATGCGCGATTGGGCGGCTCGTAAGCCAGTCGGGCGAAGAAACCACCCTCACTCGACCTCGAATATTGCTTCAACTTCAACCGAGGCATCAAAGGGCAATTCAGCGACACCTACTGTCGTGCGCGCGTGCCGTCCAGCATCGCCTAAAACCGCGACCATTAGATCGGAAGCGCCGTTCATGATTTTTGGGAGTTCTCCGAAAGTTGGCGTCGCGTTAATGAACCCACCAAGCCGCACGCATCGGCGAATTCGGTCGAGATTGCCGCCCAGCGCTGCTTTCGCCTGCGCCAATAAATTTATAGCGCAAATCCGTGCCGCTTCATGTCCTTTTTCGAGTGAAGTTTCAGCGCCAATTTTTCCACGAATCGCTTCGCCTCCATTCGCAATTGCCGATACTTGTCCTGAGCAAATTAGTAGATCACCGGTACGCACCGTAGGCACATAATTGGCAACGGGTGCTGCCGCGGGGGGTAGAGTGATCCCAAGTTCCGAGAGTTTCTTTTCAATGTTTCCCACCAAGCTATTTACTCCCATGCTTTTGCCAAAATGGCGACTGATGACTCTTGACCGATCATGGCGCACTACGCAAGACAGGCAGAGTGTTGTGATTGCGGACTCTAGAACTTATCTTGTGATGGTTGTTCAAGTTCATGTATTGAGGATTTCAATGTTTTTTGGGAAATTGATCGCTTTCCCGGCTGCCTTTCTGTTGGCAACAGCTGGAGCCTCACCCGTATGGGCAGAACGAATACCATTGGCCGCACATCGCGCCGTATATGAGCTGACGCTCGACCCGGGCAAGGTCGGAACCCGAGTCGATACGGCACGTGGCCGTATCGCCTATGAGATGACCGGCAATCCGTGTGAAGGTTACTCGGTAACCCTGCGGCAGGTGACCGAACTCGATACGGGTGAGGGAAAGAAAACAACGAGCGATCTTCGTAGTAGTACTTGGGAAGACGGCGCAGCCAGAAGCTTCAGGTTCAAGAATCAAAATTACGTTAATCAGGAATTGCGCGACGACGTGGACGGTACCGCGGAGCGTGCGCAAGATGGCGGTTTATCGGTTCGATTAGTGAGACCAAAATTTGGCCCTCTCAAATTCGGAGGACCCATTTTACTTCCGACAGAACAACTTGTGAGAATACTTGACACGGGCGAGAAGGGTGAACGCCTGCTCGAAGCAAAAATCTTTGATGGTTCTCCCGACGGAAAAAAATCATATGACACGCTTTCTTTGATCGGCGAGGGAATAACGGGAAGAGACTCGGAAGTAGAAGAGGCTGCTCGTGTCGCAACGCTCTCTTCAATCAAACGTTTTCCAGTAACGGTGAGTTATTTTGAAATGGAAGGCACCGGCGAGCGAACGCCTTCCTACACGCTTAGCTTCGAGCTTTACGAAAATGGTGTAAGCCGAGCGTTGAAGCTCGACTATGGAACGTTTGCGCTTCGGGGAGAGATGAAAAACATCGAGTTTCTCAAACCTACAAGCTGCATAAAGTAGATTTTTGTCGTTCTGGAGAACAGTTAAGGCACGGTGGCATGGCCGCGCTTATGAATTCGGTAGCGTTCATGTTGTTAGGGCTGGGAGCGGATTTACGTCGAACGTTCAAATTTTTCGCCAGACAAAGCTCGCCGCGCTGCGCCGATGTATTTTGGATCAATGCCGATCTCTGCCGCGAGATCGAGGAGGTCAGTTTCATGCGCGAGAATGAAATCGAGAACAGCTGGTAAAAAAGAAGGATCTCGCGCAGCTCGCCGTACGTTTTCTGGCCCTAAGCCACTTTCTGCGAGGAAACGCCCAAGTCTCGTAGGATCGCCCGCGACAAAGGCGATGGCTTGAATTGCCAGTTTCTCGGCCATCTCGGCAGAGAGCCTCTTGCTAATTCCTATTTTAGGTTGCATTTCCAATTCCGTAACGAATGGCCGGTACTATGTTACAGGGTAACGCCGATATCGCAGCTTAGCCAATTGCAGGAGACATCGCCTTTCTCGGATTGCGACAGGGAATAATTAAACCCATGGCGTTACATCTTGATTGTCGAATTTTAATCCGAGAACTCATCGAAAAGCGATGCAGATTTCACAGATTGCGCCGAGTTATACGAAGACCGGCTACGGCCAGGGGACGAAGTCAATGGCAAAAACCGTTCTGATCGTGGAGGACAATGAGCTCAATATGAAGCTCTTCCACGACCTGCTTCAAGCCAATGGATTTGCCACTATAGAAACCCGAAATGGCATTGAGGCGCTCGATCTTGCGCGCAAACATAAGCCCGATTTGATTCTGATGGATATTCAGCTGCCCGAGGTTTCAGGCCTCGAGGTTACGAAATGGATCAAGGAAGACGATGAATTGAAATCGATCCCCGTCGTAGCGGTAACGGCTTTCGCCATGAAGGGCGATGAAGAACGCATCCGTGCAGGGGGGTGTGAGGCCTATCTTTCGAAACCAATTTCCGTCGCAAAATTTCTCGAGACCGTGCGTCATTTTATCAAAGACAATTGAGGCATGTCGTGAGTGCGCGTGTCCTCGTTGTCGACGACAATCATACCAATCTTAAACTTCTTCAAGTTCGCCTGAGCGCGGAATATTTTGAAGTCGTACTCGCCTCTAGCGGACAGGAAGCGCTCAATATTTGCGAGCGTGGCCAGTGCGATATCGTGCTGCTGGACATCATGATGCCTGGCATGGATGGGTTCGAAGTCGCACGCCGTATCAAGTCCAATCCGATCAGCCATCATATTCCTATCATCATGGTAACAGCGCTCGATCAGCCCGCTGATCGTGTAAGGGGACTGGAGGTTGGGGCCGACGATTTTCTAACCAAGCCAGTCGATGATGTAGCGTTGATCACACGCGTCCGTTCGCTTGCACGCCTAAAAATGGCGACCGATGAGATGCGCATGCGTGTTGCGACATCTCGCCAGATTGGCGTGCGCGATCCGGCGGAAGATGCCATCAACGATGAAGGCCTAAATGGTCGCGTGCTGGTGGTCGAGGACGATGCACCTACGGCAGATCGCATCACAGCGACGCTTTCGCTTCAGCATACTGTAAGCGTCGCGGCCGATCCTCAGGATGCCCTCTTTCGTGCTGCTGAAGGTAAATTCGACTTGATGATAGTGAGCCTCGATCTGCAGAATTTCGATGCGCTCCGGCTTGTCGGACAGATCCGTTCGCTTGAGCGCACACGTTATCTCCCAATCCTGCTAGTCACCAATGTGGAACAAAAAGCGCGCCTGCTGCGTGGGCTTGATCTTGGTGCGAACGATTATTTGCTGCGTACCGCCGATAGAAACGAGATCATTGCGCGGGTGAAGACACAGATACGCCGCCGCCGCTTCATCGAGCGGCTTCGCGAAAACGTGCAGCATTCGATGGAACTTGCGATCTTCGATCCGCTCACAAGTCTTTACAATCGCCGCTATATGGAAAGCCACTCCATCTCGCTCGTTGAGAGGGCTGCGGAACGCGGCAAGCCGGTATCGATACTAATCGTCGATATTGATCACTTCAAATCGATCAACGATAGCTATGGCCATTGTGCTGGCGATGACGTGTTGCGGGAATTTGCCGATCGCCTTCGAAGCTGCGTCCGGGGCATTGATCTCGCCTGCCGGTTTGGGGGCGAGGAATTCGTGGTTGTTATGCCTGATACTGATAGTGGCATTGCGAGCAAGGTTGCAGAGCGTATTCGTCGCCGGATTGCGGGAGAGCCATTCGCGGTCGACCGCGGAACGCGGACGATTGACGTTACAATTTCGGTGGGCCTCGCAAGCCGCCATAATCAGAACGATACTGCTGCCACTATTCTGCAGCGTGCGGATCAGGCGCTCTATCGGGCAAAGGGTTCGGGCCGAAATCGGGTCGTTTCCGACGCCGCTTAACCTTGATGCGGGGGCGGGTAAGGTTACGCACTAACGAAACTTGCAAGATTGCTTGCATAAAGACCTAGAATCATTTGATTCCAGTATTCCTTCGGTTAGCGTCGTAGCTCTGGGGCCATTTTTCATTTTTCACACAGATTTTTGGTCCTGGAGCTAACCCTACGGAGTGCTCAGGTCCGCCGCATCTCCTGGGTCCGTGGGGTTCGGCCGGCGGGCGAGTGGCGAGAATGGCCTCTTTAGCCGCTCACCGCCGGCCACCTCATTCCATAAAAATGAAGGGCGCCCAAAGGCGCCCGTTTTACTTTCTGAAGCTTGTTTCCTTATTTGATCTTGCTTTCGCGGAATTCCACGTGTTTCCGCGCGATCGGATCGTATTTCTTCTTGGTGAGTTTCCCAGTCATCGTGCGCGAATTTTTCTTAGTCACGTAATAAAAACCCGTGTCCGCAGACGAAACGAGCTTCACTTTCAAGGTTACTGCTTTGGCCATATGCGGACTCCTCGCGATTTCGAACGCAAACTAGTCATCGAAGCCCGAAAGTCAAGGAACGTATCAGATCAGCTCGTCGCGCTGAAATTTGCCGTGTTTCGTGTAAAAAAACGGAACCGGCATTTCCTTGTGGAATCCCGCCTTCAATCGCGTCTCGATTTCTTCCAAGATTACTTTGGTGATCGCAGGCAGCTTTTCTCGGCGTGCATCCGCTATCGTCAACCATTTCAGTTCGACAAATTCCGCATCGGGGCCCGCGACATTGGGAAGTTCTGTGGCGGCCTCGCGCCGATCCGCGACAAAAAAACGGGTGTCGAAACGGCGCGGACGCCCCGGTGGAGTGATGGCGCGCGCGATGAATGTAAGCGCATCGAGATTGGGATGCACGCCCGCGTCGACAAAAGGTGACCAGGCAGAAGAGACCGCAACTGGTGGTGCGGTACCGCGACGGCCGAGAATAATTCCGGTTTCCTCGCAGGTCTCGCGGATCGCTGCGAGGGCTAGGGCGCGTACGCGCGTGGGCGTTGGACGCGGTTTTCCGGCGAGCAGTCGGCGCTCGCTCACCTCATCGAGCGCGCCAACTGCTTTCATAAGGCGGTCATCGTCGTCGAGACGGCCACCAGGAAAGACGAACATGCCGGGCATGAAGGCGTGCCCTTCATGTCGCTTGCCGAACAGGAGGCGTACATCGGAAACCGAGCGGTCGAGTAAAATTAAGGTCGCGGCGTCGCGTGGACGGCGATATTCGACTTTTTTGGGTGACCCTTTCCGCGTGAGGTAATCGGCAAGTCTGTTGAATTCACTCATAGATATTTCTTTCAACCGATTGCATTCAATCGTCAACAAGTGATTGCAGTTCGAAACCGTGCATGCGGTAGGCCCACTGAACCGCGACGATCGCCCCTTTTACTGGCTGCAGTAGTGTCAACGATAGCGTGAGCGTTGCCGGAAACCAGATCACAAACTGGATCCAATAAGCCGGCCGGAAAACCGTCTCAATCGCAAGTGCCGACGCGACCACAATGTGACCGACAATTAGAATCACAAAATAAGCCGGAGCGTCGTCAGCGCGGTGGTGATGGAGCGCCTCACCGCAAACCGAGCATTTGTTGATCACTTTCAAGAACGCGCGAAACATTTTTCCCTGCCCGCAATTCGGGCAGCGTCCGCGCAGACCGAGCACGAACGCGGGCCAGAGGGACCGTGGGATGGGCTGAATGTACGCGTGCTGATTGGTCATCTGCGCCTCTGCTTGCCGCGATGTTTTTTGTGCGGCGAACGATGGTGTCTCATACCATTAGGTGGTTTCGTGAATTTATCACGGCGCTGCGCTATGTCGTAGCGGCCTTCGGATAACAGCTCGAAGCGTAATGCGCCGGCAAGGGGAATTGCCTCAACGAGTTTGACTTCAACGGGGTCACCCAGGCGATATACTTCTTTAGTTCGGTCGCCAATCAGGGCCTGATGACGCTCGTCATATCGAAAGAAGTCAGCACCGATTGTGCGGGCGGGCACAAAACCATCCGCACCGGTATCATTGAGTTTGACGAATAGGCCGGCGCGCGTGACACCGGCGACGCGTCCCCGGAAGTTTGCGCCAACGCGATCGGCCATGAAATGCGCAATCAACCGGTCCACGGTCTCGCGTTCGGCCGCCATGGCGCGGCGCTCGGCTGCAGATACGCGCGCCGCCGTTTCCGCGAGCACTTCGGGCGTGGTGTCGGGCAGGCCGTCCTGTCCCAATTTTAGTGCGCGGATCAGCGCGCGATGCACGATCAGGTCCGCATAGCGACGGATCGGCGATGTGAAGTGCGCATAGCGGCGTAGGGTTAGTCCAAAGTGGCCGTAATTGGCCGAGGAATACTCGGCCTGTGCTTGGCTTCGCAGAATGACTTCGTGCACGAGGCGTTCGATATCCTTGCCGTTCACCAGTTTGAGAATGCGATTGAAGTCGGCCGGGCGCAGCGAGCTCGTCTTCGCGAGACTGATGCCAATGGTTTCGAGAAACTCGCGCAGCGCCGTAATTTTTTCGAGGGAAGGCCCATCATGAACGCGATAAAGCAAAGGAACACGATGCCCCTCGCACGTCTCGGCCGCGGCAACGTTGGCGAGGATCATGAATTCTTCGATTAATTTCTGCGTCTCTATCCGTTCCGGCACGATCACTCGATCGAGTGTACCGTCCGACTTCAGGATCAGCTTGCGTTCAGGAATGTCGAGGGCAAGCGGATCACGCGCGTCGCGCGCCTTGGCGGCGGTTCGGTAGGCTGCGTTAAGAGGTAACAGCACGCGCTCCATGAGCGGCATCGTTATTTCATCGGTTCGGCCGTCGAGCGCGGCCTGCGCCTGCTCATAGTGGAGCTTTGCCGCCGAACGGATCATCACGCGATCAAACGCGTGGTGGCGCTTGTACCCATCCGCGCCGATCACCATACGAACCGCGAGTGCGGGACGATCCTCGTTCGGCCGAAGCGAACACAAATTGTTAGATATGCGTTCGGGTAGCATCGGCACGACGCGATCAGGAAAATAGACCGAGTTCCCCCGTTCGAGCGCGGTGCGGTCGAGCGCCGAGCCTGATTTTACGTAATGCGCGACATCGGCAATGGCGACTGTGACGATATATCCGCCCGGATTTGCGGGATCCGTATCGAGCTCTGCAAAGACGGCGTCGTCATGATCTTTCGCATCGGGCGGATCGATAGTGATGAGCGGTAAATCACGCCAATCCTTACGGGCTGCTAAAGGCGCGGGATGGGCAGCTTCAGCTTCAGCGAGCGCCTGCGGTGAAAAAACGTTCGGAATTTCGTGTGCGTGAATGGCGATGAGACTCACGGCGCGTTCGGTTTTCAACGAACCGAGCTTCTCGCGCACACGCGCCTGCGGCATGCCATACGCGCGCTGTTTCAGCAGATCGACGGTCACGAGATCGCCATCCTTCGCGCCATTTTCTGCGCCAGAGGTGATCATCAACTCGCGGCCGAGCCTTTTCTTGTCGACAGGAACGATCCTTCCGCCACCGTCGGGCGAAGTGCGATAGATCCCAAGCACCTGGGCTCGTGCTTTTTCGAGAAGCTTTACAACGCGCCCCTCGAAACGCACGTCGCCTTCGAAATCCTTCAGCTCTTGCGTACGCAGCAACACGTGGTCGCCGATGCCGGGAGCCGGGCCTGCGTGTGCCCTGCGATTGAATACGAGACGGATTTTGGGTGCCGTACCATGCTCGGCCTCGTCCCAGTCGGCGGGTTCGGCGATCAGTTCGCCATCATCGTCTCGCGCGGTGATTTCGGCGACCGTAACCGTTGGCAAATGCCCGGCAACATTGAAACGGCGGCGGCGGTGGTCGAGCCGGCCTTCGTCGCGCAATCTGCGCAGGGCTAATTTTAGTTCGGCCTTGCCGACAGCATCGAGGCGAAAAGCGCGCACAATATCGCGCTTCGAGACGCGGCCTCCGCGGTCGCGGATGAAGGCAATCAGCTCTTCACGGCTCGGAGGCTCGGAAGTTTTCGTTTTTTTTGGGCTTTTTGGCACGTAATATCCATTTATATATGAATAGGAGTCCGCATTATCATTTTCAAATACATCGTTCCTGCGTTCGCCTCTCGGCGGGGCTGTCTAGCATTCTGGTCTGCAGTCGATTGAAAAGAGACACTAGAAATTGAGGCCATTGCCGCCGATCTGCATTCGAAGACGCACATAGAAACGCCCCTCGTAGATCGAGACAGCCCATAGTCTACGCGAGTTGGAGGATGACGATAAGCGAGCCGCATAATTTTTAAACCGCTGCGGCGACTGAATTTTCGTCGTGATTTAATCTTGGACAGGCTCAATCTTAGGTGCGGAGGGCGCGTCGTCCGTAGGCGCGAGTTTGGGCGCAACCTCGGTCTTTTTCTTTTTTGTTTTTTTCGGCCTTGACGGCATGTCGCCATTGCTGGCGGGTTCCGGCGTTTTATCCTTGGCAGTTTTTTTCTTGGCCGCTGCTTTTTTCGTCGGCGCTTTTCCTGTTCCTGCCTTGACGACGCGTTCGGCGATTAGTGCCACCGCTTCGTCGAGCGATACATTCGCGGGATCGGATGTGGGCGGGAGTGTCGCGTTGATCTTATTGTGCGAGACATATGGGCCGAAACGGCCGTCATGTTGCGTAACCGGACCGCCTAACTCCGGATGTTCGCCCAGAATTTTTCCTTTCGGCGCGCCACGCCGGCCTTTGCCGCCGCGCGCGGCTTTCTCCGCAAGCAGGGTAACTGCACGGTTGAGGCCGATGGTTAGCACCTCGTCCCCTTCTTCGAGGTTGGCATAGCTGTTCTGGTGCTTAATGTAGGCGCCGTAGCGGCCAATGCCCGCGAGGATCGGCTCGCCGGTTTCCGGATGATTGTCGACTTCGCGAGGCAATGAGAGCAGTGCGAGTGCGTAATTGAGATCAATCGCATCGAGATCGGCACTTTTGGGTAGGCCCGCACGCTTCGGCTTTTCTTCTTTATCTTTTTGCTCGCCGAGTTGCACATAGGGCCCGAAGCGGCCGCCGCGCAGCGTAATTTCCAGCCCAGTCACAGGGTCTATGCCGAGCACCTTTGTGCCACTCATGCCCGCGCCATCAGCGGCGAGCGGGCGGGTGTACCGGCAGTCGGGATAGTTCGAGCAGCCGACGAAGCCGCCGAATTTTCCGGTTTTCAGGTTGAGACGACCGGTGCCGCATTGTGGGCACTGGCGAGGATCGCTGCCGTCCACGCGCGGAGGGAAGATGTGTGGAGCGAGGATTTCATCGAGTGCGTCGAGCACCTGCGAGATGCGCACGTCCTTGATTTGGTTCACTGCACCGATGAAGTCGCGCCAGAAATCTCTAAGCACCTGTTTCCAATCAATCTCGTGATTGGCGATCTCGTCGAGCTTTTCTTCCAGATCAGCGGTGAAATCGTATTCAACGTAGCGCGCGAAAAACGCTTCTAGAAATGCAATCACAACGCGGCCTTTGTCCTCAGGGATCAGACGTTTTTTGTCGATCCGTACATAGCCGCGATCGCGCAAAACCTGCAGCGTCGAGGCATACGTCGAAGGGCGACCGATGCCGAGCTCTTCCATGCGCTTCACGAGTGAGGCTTCGGAGAAGCGCGGCGGTGGTTCGGTGAAATGCTGTGTTGTCTGAATTTCGCGCTTATCCAGTTTCTCATTTGCTTCCATGGCTGGAAGGCGATTTGCGTCCTCATCCTCAGAAACGTCGTCCTGGCCTTCCTGATAGACCGCAAGGAAACCGTCGAATTTCACAACGGTACCGGTAGTGCGGAGATCAAATTCTCGGCTGCCCGCTTTCGCTTTTATGTCAACGGTGGTGCGTTCGAGTTCCGCAGATTCCATTTGGCTGGCGACAGTGCGGATCCAGATCAGCTCATAGAGCTTCGCCTGATCGGGCTCGAGAAATTTCGCGACTTCAGCAGGTTTGCGTGATAAATCGGCCGGGCGCACGGCTTCGTGGGCTTCCTGCGCATGCTTCGATTTGTTCTTGTATACGCGCGGTGTATCAGGGACGTATTTCTTTCCATACTCGGCTTCGATCACGCTGCGCGCGCCCGCGATTGCGCTCGGATCGAGCTCGATGCCATCGGTTCGCATGTAGGTGATTAGCCCGACTGTATCGCCGCCGATGTCGACGCCTTCATACAGGCGCTGAGCGAGCCGCATGGTAATCGCGGGAGCGAAGCCGAGCTTGCGGCTCGCTTCCTGCTGCAGCGTCGATGTTGAGAAGGGCGCATAGGGATTGCGCTTCGTCGGCTTTGCTTCGACGGAAGCGACGGTGAATTGTGCTTCTTCGAGCGCATTTTTGAATTCTGTTGCCTCCTGTCCTGAGCTGACATCGAGGCGCTGGATTTTTTTGCCGTCGGCCCCGATGAGGCGCGCTTCAAAGACTTCGCCACGCGGAGTCGCGAGAGTCGCTGCGATCGACCAGTATTCCTTTGAAACAAAAACTTCGATTTCGCGTTCGCGGTCGCAAACGAGGCGGAGCGCCACCGACTGCACGCGGCCCGCAGAGCGAGAGCCCGGAAGTTTCCGCCACAGCACGGGAGAAAGCGTAAAGCCAACCAGATAATCGAGGGCGCGGCGCGCGCGATAGGCGTCCACCAGTGCCTCATCGATCTCACGCGGATTGGCCATTGCCTCAGCGACGGCCTGTTTGGTGATCGCGTTGAAAACGACGCGCTCAATCTTTTTACCGTTGATGGCGCCTTTTTCCTTTAGGATTTCGAGCACGTGCCAGGAAATCGCCTCGCCCTCACGGTCCGGGTCGGTGGCGAGGATCAGTATGTCGGCGTTTTTCAGGGCGCGGGCGATTTCGTTGATGCGGGGCTGGGCGCGGGAATCGACCTGCCAAATCATCTTGAAGTCGTCGTCGGGAGCTACCGAGCCGTTCTTGGGCGGAAGGTCGCGAACGTGCCCATAGGAGGCGAGCACCTCGTAACCGGGGCCGAGGTATTTGTTGATTGTTTTCGCCTTGGCGGGCGACTCGACAATGACGAGTTTCATTATGGTCCGAATGGCAAAATCGCGCGGGGGTACCGCGCGACATGGGCTGGAAGATGGTGAGAACGAGCTGTGAAGTCAAATCCAGGGCAGGAAAGCCCTGTGAAATAAGCCTTTCTGAATACAACCAGAACGATCATTTTCTGTTATTGCTATCGGGAATCTAGGGCGTTTTTCGGTGGCTCGCGGTGTCGTATCGGGATCGGTCGGAGGCGAGGTAAACCATGCAAGAACGCAATGGGGACAGGGGTCCCCGTGCTTCGCACAACTGGAGGAAGGCGCGATTTATCTCACCTCGCTGACACGTGATGAGTGAAAGCGCTTTTCGACTTTTACGATAAATGATCTGGGGTCTCTGTCCGAGCTTTTTGGGGTCGAAGCCGAGGATCACGCGCGGCCCAGATCGAAAATATTGACCTAACTGATTCGCCTGAGAGCCCAGACCGTCCCGCCAACGTACGGTTCACTCTTGCTGCGAGTTCATATTCCAAGAGAAATGAATTTGACCGCGCGCGGGCCGATGTTCAATCAGGACTTCGTGCCAATTTTAGGTTCCGTGCCTGCGAGCAGGCGGACGATGTTGGCGCGATGCTTGATCCAAACCATTACCGTGAGAATCGCAAAAAGGATCGCCGCTTTAGAGTTTCCGAGCGCGAGGAGAATGATCGGCGTCGCGAGCGAGGCGACGAGGCCCGCGAGCGAGGAGAAGCGAAATAGCGCAGCCACCAGTAGCCAAATAGCGCCAAAAATAAGCGCCGCAATCCATGCGATGGCGAGCAGTATACCGATGTAGGTTGAGATGCCTTTACCGCCATTGAATCCAAGCCAAATTGGGAAAAGGTGACCTAGAATCGCGCCAACTCCCGCAATCAGTGAAGCATCCGAACCGAGAAAATATTTCGCGAGCAAAACAGCTGCCGTTCCTTTCAGTAGATCGCCAAGCAGCGTTGCTATGGCGAGCCATTTGTTGCCGGTGCGCAACACGTTGGTCGCACCGATATTACCGGAACCGATTGCGCGCACGTCGCCGAGGCCCGCGAGCCGTGTCAGCAGCAGACCAAATGGGATCGAACCGAGAGCATACCCAAGGACGAAAGCAGATATCCCGACTGTGAATGCGACATCCATTGTCGTACGCGCTCCCATCACAGCGAAAAATTTTGTGAAATCCTAAGCATAGAGCATGGGCGCAGCAATGGCCGCAAATACACTGTAATCAGGAGCTCGCGCGCGATTTAGGCGCCGGCGAATGTTTTGGATGGTAGCCGGCGACGGTCGCATCTTCGGCGGACGCGAACACGACCATATCCTTCAAGCCCTGATCGGCTGGCCGTAGGAGCGTGAGAGGATCGTCAATGAACCATTGGCTTTTCTTACTGCCGACAACGAAATGCTCGATGTCATTCTCGCAGTAAAAGCAACGCAATCGGCATTCGGAAGAGGCTTCGTTTTTCACGATATAAAATTTGTTGCGGATATACTGTGCCTCCATCGGTTCATGCACGATGCAATTCTTGTTGGCGCAGCGAATGCCGGTTGCCAGCGGCTGGTCATAGACCGACAGCTTCGGGGTATCGAAACCGCCTTCGAATTTCTGCAGTGACTTGTCACGCCGAATGTTGAGGAGAAGCGAAATTAGCGACATGCGGATCGGAACGCCGTAGGCCGCCTGCTGGAAGTACATCGCGCGACTGTCGGTATCGAAGGCGGCATCGAGTTCGCCAACGCGGGGCAAGGGATGCATGACGCTGGCATGGGAGTATTTGGAGTTTTTTAGAAATTTTGCGTCGATGCGTGGGTATTCCTGGTTTTTGTCCGCCCAACGTTCTTTCTGGAAGCGGGTCACATAGACCGCATCGATTTTCTTCCGCATGATGACGCCGTAATCGACTTCTGGGCCGGAAAACAGCGATTGTTGATGTGGCTCGTCTGGTGTCACATAGAGCGCATCGATGGCGCCAGTCTCATCGGTCTGCGACACCAGTTCGCAGCGGTATTCTTCCTTCAAGCGACGATGTACATGCGCGGGGAGTTCCATGCCCGGCGCTGCCATCGGATCGATGATCGCACCGAAACGCGCGAGCGCGTAGACGAAAGAATGGATCGTGCGGCTGCCGCGTAGGTCGCCTGAGATCGCGATTTTCAAATTTCTCAGTTGTTTGTTTTTCTTTTTGAGTGTGAAGAGGTCGCACAGCGTCTGCGTCGGATGCTCGTGCGCGCCGTCGCCGCCGTTGATCACTGGAATTGCCGCGTATTCGGCGGCGAGGCGAGCGGCGCCGTCACGCGGATGGCGGATCACAATGACGTCGGCGTAGTTCGAGACTACGCGGACAGAGTCAGCGAGGCTCTCACCCTTTGCCGCCGAGCTAGTAGCTGGGTCGGCACTGGTTATGATGTCACCGCCCAGACGCAGCATTGCGCTCTCGAAGGAGAGACGCGTGCGGGTGCTCGGCTCGTAAAATAGGCTCGCGAGAATAAATTTGGAGGCGATGTCGGTGCTGCGGCCGATACGATAGGAAAAATTCGGATCGGGCAGTTCATCGAGATAGGCCTGAGCCACCTCGAAAATGTTCTCAATCTCGCGGTTGGTGAGATCGTTAATCGAAACGATGTGACGAAGGGCGGGGCGCAATATGGCCGTAGTACTCACGACTCTCTCCGGGTGCCAGCTTGATGCCGGCGGCGCAGATGGGCCGTTTTTGGACGCGCTCTCATTCTGAAGGCCGTTGCTTAGACCCCAAGGGCGGTCTTCGCAAGCGTGGAAGCACAAGCCGTGGTAAACTATTCATAATAAATCCGGGAAAGATACCGCCCATGAGCCTTACCCCTTTCGCCACTCACGAAGTGTTCAACCAGACACCGCCCGTCGGAGATATGGACCTATGGGCGGACGACAAAGCGCTGCGAGGCGCAGTTGGTGCCTTTGGTGAGGCAAGTAAGGAAGTCGAGGTCCTGCTTGCAGCCTTCGGAAAGCGCTGGGGTTCGACGGAAATGGCTGAATTCGCACGTTTGGCGAACGAGTATCCACCGAAACTGAAAACCTATGATGCCAGAGGCTTTCGCGCCGACGTGGTCAAGTTTCATCCGGCTTATCACGGGCTGATGCGCGAAAGCATGCTGGCCGGTATTCACTGTTCGGTCTGGGGGTCGGACGGCACACTTTCGGAGCCCGGCGCCTTCGTCACGCGCGCGGCGCAGCTGATGATGTCGGCGGAGATAGAACAGGGACACCAATGCCCAATCGTGATGACTCATGCGGCGACCGGCGCGCTGCTGGCCGAGCCCTCGCTCCTCAAGGAATGGCTGCCAAAAATCCGTTCGCGTGAATACGATCCAGCATTCAAGTCCGCTTCCGAAAAAAAGAGTGTCAATCTCGGTATGGGCATGACTGAGAAACAGGGTGGGAGCGATGTGCGTGCGAATACGACCCAAGCCGTGCCTGACGGCGATGGCTATCGGATCACCGGACACAAATGGTTTTTGTCGGCGCCGATGTGCGATGCTTTTCTGGTGCTCGCGCAGGCAAAGGCCGGGCTGACTTGCTTTATGGTACCGCGATTTCTGCCAGATGGGAGCGTCAATGCGCTGCGGCTGCGGCGTCTCAAGGAGAAGCTCGGCAATCATTCCAATGCTTCAAGCGAAATGGAATTCGAATCCGCCTATGCGCGCCGCTGCGGGACCGAGGGTGAGGGGGTAAAAACGATCATCGGGATGGTGCAACTCACGAGGCTCGATTGTGTCATAGGTTCACTCGGTATTCTTCGGGCAGCGTTGCTGCAGGCGATCCATCACGCGCGGTATCGCACGGTGTTTCAGAAAAAACTAGTCGATCAGCCATTGATGCGCGCAGTGCTCGGCGATCTTGCTCTGGAGCGTGAAGGCGCGCTGGCACTCGGCTTTCGTCTGGCGGGCGCGTTCGACCATGCCGCGAGCGATCCGGAGGAAGCTGCCTTCGCGCGATTGATCACGCCGGCTGCTAAGCTATTCATCTGCAAGTTGGCGCCGAGCTTCGTCTATGAAACGCTCGAATGCCTCGGAGGTAATGGTTACGTCGAGGAAGGCCCGCTCGCGCGGCTCTATCGTGAAGCGCCGCTGAACGCGATATGGGAAGGTTCCGGCAACATTATGGGACTCGATCTGCTTCGCGGTGTCGGGCGCGAACAGGAAGGGGCAGAGCGCGTACTGATAAAACTTGCGAAAGATACCGCTGGGCTTCCGGGCGCGCGCGAAGCGGTTGATCGCATCAGGCGAGGCTTTACTGACCCGAATCGCGAAGTGCTTGCACGCCGCACGGGCGAAACGCTTTCGCTGCTGGCATCGGCGGCGGCGCTGGCGAAAAGCGCTCCTGCCGAAATCACGGAGGCCTTCGCCAAACACCGCCTCATGGGAATTTCCGGACGGAATTATGGCGAACCTATCGACGGAAATCTTGCCCGTGCCTTGATGGACCGTGCGCTCGCGCAGTAGGACCGCGATAATTATTCCGGAGAGCAGACCAAATTCGTCTGTCAGTAAATTTATTACGCAGTGGCATTCAGCTCACCGTTTTGTTAAGGGCGAATGGATTCGGTCAGCGCCAGCGTGGTCGTGATCGTGACGAGCGCCAGAACGGTTTGAACGGTGAGAATGCGCGCGAGCAGCTGTGCATCGCCGCCCATCTGACGGGCAAGAACATAGCTTGTAGGTGCCGCCGGAACGCTTGATGCGATTGCAACGACGACCAGTGGCGGGCCGGACAACCCAAGCTCGATTCCAAGCCCAATGGCCGCCAGCGGCATCATGATCAGTTTTAAAGTGGTCGCGATCGCCACACTGCTATCGAATTTAAGCGCATCTGCAAGCGCGAGGCCGCCGCCGACCACCAGCAATCCCAAAGCGAGTGATGCGCGGCCAAGAATTTCCCCAAACGAGACCGCGATTTTGGGAAGCGGCAGATCTGAAAGATTGAGCGCGAGCCCGATCAGGCAGGACCAGATCAGCGGATTGCGCAACATGTGACCGATCGTTGTCCGGACGTCGAGTTTTTCGGTGGAAGCAAAATGTGCGAGTACCCAGACATTGATGACGTTCAAGACCGGAACAATCGCGACGATCGCCACGGAAACGAGGGCAAGGCCCTTTGCGCCATAAAGCGCTCCAGAAATCGCGAGCGCGACATAGGTGTTCCAGCGTGTTGAGGCTTGAAAAATCGAACTGTACGCTGGGCCGGAAACAGAGAAGACGCGCATGAGGAATGGTCGCAGCAGCAAGAGCGTCGTGGCCATGATAAGTACCGATGCAAGCAGCACGACCCCAACGGTGATGGATGGAATGCCTTTCAGATCGGCGGTTCCAGTGGTGACGATCAGGAGCGCGGGGAAGAGAACGAAATAGGTAAGGCGCTCAAGCGCGGCCCATGCTTCTTCAACCGGCAGCAGCGTACGGCGTAGTGCAGCACCAAGCGCGATGATGAGAAATACCGGGATGAGTGCAGCAGCGACGGTCGCCATTGCTCATCCGTAACCGAGACGGTCGAGGGCGCCCTGAAGAATGTAAGCAGCCGCTAGTTTGTCGACGAGCGCAGTCCGACGCTTACGGGACGCATCGGCTTCGAGCAGCGTGCGCGTCACGGCGGCGGTCGAAAGCCGTTCATCCCAAAAACTGACGGCAAGATCCGTCATCGGCGTAAGATTTTTTACGAACGCGCGGGTCGACTGCGCGCGCGGGCCCTCGGAACCGTCCATGTTGCGGGGAAGACCGATCACGAAGCCGCCGACGTCATGCATTCGCGCGATCGCGAGCAGTCGCGCCGCATCAGTGCGAAATTTCGTTCGTTTCAACGTTTCCAAGGGCGATGCAATGGTTCGCCGCACGTCGGAGAGCGCGAGGCCGATTGTTTTCTCCCCGAGATCGATGCCAATTAGCCGGCTGTTCGGAGGTAATATCGCGGGAAGCTCGGAAATCTCGATAAGGCGTGCGGCCATGAACAATGCGGGTAGCATGACGCGCCAAGGCCTGCCATGCACTGTCCGCAAAGGCTCATTACTCTAGCTAGAATATGAATCTGCAAAGGGATCGCCTACAATCCATCAGCCTTTAAACCTCCGAGGAAATCCCATGCGAATTACTTGGTACGGCCATTCAGCTTTTCGTCTCGACTTTGGTGGCAAGGCCATCCTGATCGATCCGTTTTTTACCAGCAATCCGGGTTTTGGCGGAGACAAGGACGCGGCCGCGAAGGATATCAGCCACATCCTATTGACACACGGACATTCGGATCACATCGGTGACGCGATCGATCTATCGAAGAAAACCGGCGCCGTCATCGTCACAAATTATGATCTTTGCATGTGGCTTGCATCGAAGGGAGTCGAGAAATTTGATCCGATGAATACCGGGGGCACGACCGATCAGGGCGGTTTCACCGTCACGATGGTGCGTGCCGACCACTCTTCCGGCGATATCAAGGACGGCATGCCGATTTATCTTGGAAATCCGTGCGGGATCATCGTGAAAGCTAACGGCGAGCCCACGGTCTACCACATGGGCGATACCGATATTTTTTCCGACATGGGACTGATCAATGAGATTCATACGCCGGACGTTGCGATGGTGCCCGTGGGCGACCGCTTCACCATGAGCTCGAAGACGGCAGCGATGGCGGTGAAGAAATTCTTCAAGTTGAAAAGCGTTATCCCGTGCCATTATGGCTCATTTCCGATCATCGAAAAGACTGCCGACAAATTCGTTGCCGAGATGAAGGGCTCGGCAACGAAAGTGATCGTGCCGGAAAAAGGTAAGGCCGTGGAGGTCTGAGACGTGTGGCCTGATCGTAGGCTAATTGATCTTCTGAAGATTGAACTTCCCATTGTCCAAGCGCCAATGGCCGGCGCGCAAGATTGGGAGCTTGCGGCGGTAGCTGCGGAGGCGGGCATCCTGGGATCGCTCCCATGTGCGATGCTCTCCGTTGAAAAAGTGCGCGAAGAGTTTGCAAAAATCCGCGCGCGCACAAAAAAGCCGATTAACCTCAACTTCTTTTGTCACGTACCGCCACGTGCTGATAATGTGCGCGAGGCGGTATGGCGCGATCGGCTGCTACCTTATTATAAAGAATTGGGGCTGGATCCGAACGGTCCGTGGCAGGCAACGCTACGTACGCCGTTTGATGTCGAGATGTGCGACGCGGTCATTGCACTCAAGCCCGAAGTCGTGAGTTTTCATTTCGGTTTGCCAGAAGCATCGCTCTTGAAGCGCGTGCAGAATACAAGCTGCAAAATCATCAGCTCCGCTACTACAGTGACCGAAGCGCGCTGGCTGGAGGAGCGCGGTGCCGATGCTATCATTGCGCAAGGCGTTGAGGCTGGCGGGCATCGCGGGATTTTTTTGGGCGACGATATTTCGACCCAAGTCGGCACGATGGCGCTCGTCCCTCAGGTGGTGGATGCCGTGAAATTGCCTGTGATTGCAGCGGGCGGCATTACGGATGCGCGTGGTGTTGTTGCCGCTTTCGCGCTTGGCGCTGCCGGCGTGCAACTCGGTACCGCTTTTCTGCAGTGTCCCGAGGCGAAAATCTCAGTGCTGCATCGTGCGGCTTTGAAATCAGCGCGCGACAACGGCACAGCACTCACAAATGTCCTAACCGGTCGGCCCGCGCGCGGCATTGTCACGCGTCTTATGCGAGAGCAGGGTCCAATTTCGGATACCGCGCCTGAATTTCCGTTAGCGGCCGTAGCGCTCGGCCCGTTGCGAGCAAAAGCGGAGGCTGAAGGCAAGGGCGATTTTTCGCCGATGTGGTCGGGCGAAGCGGCGGCGTTGGGCCGCGAATTGCCGGCGGCGAATTTGATCAGGTTACTTGGCTCGGAAGTATTAGAACGGATGCAGCGGATGGGAAGAATGGGATGAATCGCAGCGCGTTCGCGTGCTCTTCAACTTGCATGTTGATTATGGTTGGAATTACTGAGCTATAGGTCGCGAGTTTTTTTCTTATCGAACATTTCTTATGAGCTTACGGCTACGGGTCGGCGACACGTTAATGTTGGTCGCGGACCTTCTTTCACAGGGCGCGGCTATCGGTCTCGGGCCTTGCAATCGTTAGCCTGCTGATGGAAGCAGTTAAGGTCTCCATTGAATTCGCGACAAGGTTACGATCAACCTGATCACGCCGATTCATCCGCTCGATTCTCCGAAGCCTAGCAAGTGGCACTGTGTTGAAGGTTGCGGCGCCAAAGCACCGTCTGCTATAGCCGCGCAGTTGATACAGGGGAATCTTCATGTCCGTTGACGCCGCTACCGTCCGCCGCATCGCACATCTTGCGCGCATTGCCGTCGACGATAGTGAGGTTGAGCATTTGCGGGGCGAGATCAATTCTATCCTCGGCTTTGTCGAACAGCTGAAAGAGGTAAATGTCGAGGGCGTCGAGCCGATGACCTCGGTGACACCGATGAAACTGCCGATGCGCGAGGACAAAGTGACCGACGGCAACGACACGGTGCACGTGCTTGCCAACGCGCCACAGACCCAGGATGGATTTTTCCTCGTGCCGAAAGTGGTGGAGTAGGGCGTGGCGGAACTCACTTCTTTGACTTTGGCGGATGCGCGCGACGGATTGCGCATGAAAAAATTTTCTGCGACTGAGATCACTGAGGCGCATCTCAAAGCGATCGAAAGAGCCAAAAACCTCAATGCCTATATTCTGGAAACGCCGGACAAAGCACGCACGATGGCGGCCGAATCCGATAAGCGCCTTGCGAAAGGCGACGCCGGTCCGCTCGAAGGTCTTGCGCTCGGCATTAAGGACATGTTCGCGACTGAGGGTATTCGTACGACCGCCTGCTCGAAAATTCTCGACAATTTTACGCCCACCTATGAGTCGACCGTGACATTGCGACTTTGGCGGGACGGCGCGGTGTTGCTCGGCAAGACCAACAACGATGAATTCGCCATGGGTTCATCGAATGAAACCTCCGCTTTCGGACCGGTGACGTCGCCGTGGCGCCGCATGGGATCGAACGCGCCGCTCGTGCCCGGCGGGTCGTCGGGCGGTTCGGCGGCGGCGGTGGCAGCTGAGCTTTGCCTTGGTGCACTCGGTACCGATACGGGCGGTTCGATCCGCCAGCCCGCCGCCTTTACCGGCATTGTAGGCATCAAGCCAACCTACGGTCGCTGCTCGCGCTGGGGGATCGTTGCGTTCGCATCTTCGCTCGATCAGGCCGGACCATTCGCTCGCACCGTGAAGGACACGGCAATTCTGCTTCGCTCGATGGCCGGGCCTGATCCGAAAGATTCCACCTGCTCCGACAAGGAAGTTCCCGATTACGAAAAGGCGGTCGGCAAATCCGTGAAAGGTATGAAGATCGGTATTCCAAAAGAATACCGCGTCGAAGGGATGTCAACGGAAATCGAGAAACTCTGGGAACAGGGCGCTGCGTGGCTGAAAAAAGCGGGCGCCGAGATCGTCGAGATTTCGTTGCCTCACACCAAGTACGCACTACCCGCTTATTATATTGTGGCGCCTGCCGAGGCCTCATCCAATCTGGCGCGCTATGACGGTGTGCGTTATGGGCTGCGTGTGCCGGGCCGCGACATCATTGAGCTTTACGAGAAAACCCGCGCGGCGGGTTTCGGTAAGGAAGTGCGACGGCGCATTCTGATCGGGACTTACGTTCTATCCGCCGGATACTACGATGCCTATTATTTGCGCGCGCAGAAAGTCCGTACTCTCATCAAGCGCGACTTCGAGAATGCGTTCGAACAGGGCGTGAATGCGGTGCTTACCCCAGCGACGCCCTCCTCGGCATTTGCAATTGGCGAAAAATCCGGTGCGGATCCGGTGGAGATGTATTTGAACGACGTGTTCACTGTCACGGTGAACATGGCGGGGCTGCCGGGAATTTCCGTGCCTGCCGGTCTGGACTCGTTCGGTCTTCCGCTGGGTCTGCAACTAATTGGGCGGCCCTTTGACGAGGAAACGCTGTTTTCGCTCGGAGGCGTGATCGAAAAAGAAGCGGGTCACTTCGCTCCAGAGAAACAGTGGTGGACCGTGTGACCGGACATTATCGCCGAATTTGTAAGTGTGCGGGGTCGGACAAAATTACAGAATGTGATTCCCAAGATCGGGGCATCTGATGCTGAATGCGATTACATTATTGCTGATCTGCCAGCTTGCCGGAGAAACGCTCGCCCGCGTTCTCATGCTGCCACTGCCGGGGCCGGTGATCGGGATGGTGTTGCTGCTAATCGGGCTTCTGATCCGGTTTCCGTTGCCGGAAGCAACCGGCGAAACTGCCGACGGAATTCTGAAACATCTTTCCATGTTGTTCGTACCGGCGGGGGTCGGCGTCGTGCAGCAACTGGATATTCTCGGCGCGGAAGGGGGGCGCCTACTAATTGTCATCGTACTATCGACGATTTTAGCACTTACCGTCACAGCAGTGACGTTTGCGGGTGTGGCAAGACTGATCGGCGGTGACGAAGAGCCTGAACTTAAAGAGGCGAGCGAATGATCCGTTTTGTTGATCTATGGGTTTACCTCTCCGGCACTCCGCTGCTTTGGTTCACTGTGACGCTGATCGCCTATATTTTGGCCGATGCCGTTTCGGCTGCCTGCAAACGCCATCCACTCGCAAACCCGGTGCTTCTCGCCATCGCGCTCGTTTCATCATTGCTTTTGATTTCAGGCACAACTTTCCCGGGATATTTCGCGGGGGCTCAGTTCGTTCATTTTCTCTTGGGCCCCGCCACCGTCGCGCTTGCAGTACCGCTTTTCCGCTATCTTCCCGAAGTGAAGCGCGCGTTCATTCCGATGCTCGCAGCACTAATCATGGGTTCGATCGTTGCGATTTCCTCGGCGGTGTTGCTCGCGAAACTTTTCGGCATTGGCCTACCGGCAACACTCGCACTAGCACCGAAATCGGCGACTGCCGCCATCGCCATGGGCATCGGTGAAAAAATCGGCGCCAATCCAGCGCTCGTCGCGGTGCTGGTCATCATGACGGGGATTACCGGCGCGATTGTGGTGACGCCGCTCATGAATATCCTGCGCCTGAAGAATTACGCCGCACGCGGTTTTGCAGCGGGACTTGTATCGCACGGTATCGGCACTGCGCGGGCGTTTCATGTCAATCCGTTAGCCGGAACTTTCGCGGGCATCGCGCTCGGACTTAATGGGTTGCTGACGGCAATCCTTGTACCGCTGTTGTTGCCATGGCTGTTGCGGTGATAAGAGAACGGTATGGCTGCAAAGAAAAAATCGAAACTGCTTAAGGGCGATACTGGTGAGTGGGAAGTTGTAATCGGCATGGAAGTCCATGCCCAAGTTACATCGAACGCGAAGCTTTTCTCTGGCGCCTCGACTGAGTTCGGCGGCGAGCCAAACTCTCACGTGTCACTGGTGGATGCCGCGATGCCCGGCATGTTGCCGGTCATCAACAAGATGTGCATCGAGCAGGCGGTAAGAACCGGGCTTGGCCTTAAGGCGCGGATTAATTTGAAATCGGTCTTTGACCGCAAGAATTATTTCTATCCTGATCTACCGCAGGGCTATCAGATCAGCCAGTACAAATTTCCGGTGGTGGGTGAGGGTAAGGTTATCGTCGACATGCAGGACGGTGAGTCAATTGAGGTCGGCATTGAGCGGTTACATCTTGAACAAGATGCCGGAAAATCGATCCACGATCAGCACGCGACGATGTCGTTGGTCGATCTCAATCGCTCGGGCGTAGCGTTGATGGAAATTGTCTCGAAGCCGGACATGCGCTCCTCCGACGAAGCGCGCGCGTATTTGACAAAGTTGCGCACGATTTTGCGCTATCTGGGGACCTGTGACGGCGACATGGAGAAAGGGAGCCTGCGCGCCGACGTCAACGTTTCCGTGCGCAAACCCGGTGAGCCGCTCAGCACGCGCTGCGAAATCAAGAACGTAAACTCGATCCGTTTCGTTGGGCAGGCGATCGAGACCGAGGCGCGCCGACAGATCGAAATCATCGAAGAGGGCGGCAAGATCGAGCAGGAGACGCGCCTATTTGATCCCGGCAAGGGAGAGACGCGCTCAATGCGGAGCAAGGAAGAGGCGCATGACTACCGCTATTTCCCCGATCCGGATCTGTTGCCGCTCGAACTTGACGAGTCTTATGTCGCGAAACTTGAAGCCAATCTTCCGGAGCTGCCAGATGAAAAGAAAGCACGCTTTGTGAAAAGCTATGGGCTTTCACCTTACGATGCGGGCGTTCTAATTAGCGAGCGCGAAACGGCGGATTTTTTCGAAGAAGTCGCCAATGGGCGCGATGCGAAGGCAGCAGCGAATTTCATCATCAATGAGTTTTTCGGACGGCTCAACAAGGAAGGGAAGGAAATATCGACCTCCCCAGTATCCGCAAAGCAGCTTGCCTGTATTGTCGATTTAATTGGCGACGGTACAATTTCAGGCAAAATCGCGAAGGAACTGTTCGAGCTCGTGTGGAGCGAAGGCGGGGACCCGCGCGCGATTGTCGAAGCACGCGGCATGAAACAAGTTACCGATACGGGCGCCATCGAAAAAACCATCGACGAAGTGATCGCTAAAAATCCCGAAAAATTCGCGGAAGCAAGAACGAAACCGAATTTGCTCGGCTGGTTTGTAGGCCAAGTTATCAAGCAGTCGGGTGGCAAGGCTAATCCTCAGGTAGTGAATGAGTTGCTGAAAAAGAAGCTTCGAGATTGAGTAGCCCGTGCGCCCGACCAGGTCTTGCCAGTTGCGCCGAAAGCGGCTTGATCTAGCGTCAACAGGGACGATTGAGATAAAACCGCGCCCTTCGCGCGGAATTTTTATGGACGAAAGCGCAAGGTTAGCGCTTGAGCTATGGGCCGAAGCGGGTTCAATGAGCAGTTATGGAAATCGTTCCTGCCATTCTCGGATGGATCAAGAATCATCCGGATCTCGCTTATGTCGCTGTTTTTCTGCTCGCACTAGGAGAGTCGGTGCCGATCGTCGGCGGCTTCGTGCCGGGTTCGACGGCGATTGTTGGCGTCGGCACAATTGCCGCAACCGGCGCCATGAATGTGTGGGTGGTGGTCGTAGCAGCTGCGAGCGGCGCGATGATTGGCGACGGGCTCTCGTTTTTGGTTGGCCGTTTTCACGGCAACGCGATCCGGAAACTCTGGCCTTTCATAGATCATCCCGAGGCGGTGACGATTTGCAAGAAGTTTTTCAGGAAATACGGTAGGATGAGCGTTTTTTTTGCGCGTTTTGTACCGCCCGTGCGAGCCTTGCTGCCGTTGATGGCCGGTGTTCTCGGCATCACTCCGCGAAATTTCTTCGTGGCAAACTGGATGGCTGGCGTGCTCTGGGCGCTGCTCCATGTCTTGTCGGGGGTTGCGCTCGATGAGTTTTTCGTTTTGGTCCGAGCACTTACGCATCATGCGTTTTTGGCTGCGGCATTCGCGGCCGGATTGTTGACGCTAATTTTGGTCGCGCGCTATTTCCGCTACCACTTTGAAATTGCGGTGCGGACCCACAAGAAAGGCAGCAAAAAAGGGGGGGCGGCGACATGACCGCGATGTCCTGGGCGAAGTTTGTCGTAGGCTGGGGTGCGTTCTAGCGTTGTTTCAACAGAGTTTCACCACGGAGAATTTTATGGCCAAGCGTGCAAAGGTGAAGAGGCGTGCCACAGCAAAGGCGGCGCAACGGGCGGTTGCGCGGACAGGCGGTAAACAGGCGAGGCCGATCGAACTTTATTATTGGCCGACACCGAACGGTCGGAAAATCACAATCATGCTAGAGGAATGCGGTCTTCGCTATGTGATAAGGCCGGTAAATATCGCTCGTGGCGAGCAATTCAAACCAGAATTCCTGAAAATTTCTCCCAACAACCGCATTCCCGCGATCATCGATCCAGAAGGGCCAGGAGGAAAACCGATCTCTGTATTTGAGTCAGGTGCGATACTGCAATATCTTGGGCGTAAGACCGGCAAATTTTATCCGAAGGACGAGCGCAAACGTGTCGAGGTGGACGAATGGTTATTCTGGCAGATGGCCGGGGTTGGACCGATGGCAGGACAAGCACATCATTTTCGCCTCTATGCGCGAGAAAAGATCCCGTACGCGATTGACCGGTACACGAACGAGATGCGGCGTCTTTATCGCATCATTAATAAGCGTGTCGACAAGCAGGATTATCTTGCCGGCGCTTATTCAATCGCCGATATGGCAGTCTATCCATGGGCGATCGGATGGGATCGGCAAGGCCAAGACTTGAGCGACATGCCGCATTTCAAGCGCTGGCTTGACCGTATGAAAGCACGGCCAGCGGTCGAGCGCGGGATGCATGTGCGTGTCGAGGAAGCGGGCAAGATCGATCTCTCCAAAGATGAGGAAGCGCGCAGGATCTTATTTGGACAAGGCGCATGATGAGGTCGGCGGTATCGCACTTCTGATTCGTGCGTGGCGAAATCGAGACCATTTCACTCGATTTTCGGGTCGTTTTGATTTCATTGTGCGGAGAGGATGATCTTTTTTGCCCCATTTTGTTTCAATTGCTGCACTGCATCACGCGATTGTGAGGCACCAAAAATCGCGGTCAGATTTTGCTGCCACGCGAACTTGAGAGATCAAATGCGGGTTGTGTATCTACCATAAAGCATTGGTATTAATACGTAAAATATTATTTTGGGGTGACGATAAGCATAACTGGAACACCTGATCGCCAGGCTTTTGATCACGACTTCTTCACTCGAAAAGCAAGCGATCGTGATTGGAATGTTGCACCGCAATAGAACTAAGTGGAGGCCTGAACGTTACTTCCTCATACGAGATGCCTGACATCTTGCAGGAAGTTTCCAACGAAGAAAGAAAGGAAGTTGTTATGAAAAAGATCGCTCTCATTACCGCTCTCGTCATTGGCTCCGTCTCTGCCGCAGCGGCGCAAACGGTCCCGCATTATTATGACACGCCATCTTCCGGGGCTTGGCAGAATGACGCCTCGCAAGCAAATAAGTTTGCTGGCGAGAATGGCGGCGCTTAATTAGTGTGACTTTTTAACAGCAAGCGGCCGGCTTACGCCGGCCGCTTTTTTTGTTTTTTTACCTATTTCATTCCAGGCGGTACAACTTTCATCACAAACGATGTCGCCTTTTCGTTCGGTCCGAAGGGTCCAGGAACTTTGTTTTGTATGGGTGGAAGACTTTTTAGGTAAGCCACGATCGCGTCCGCATCTTCCTTGGTTAACGCCGCAAAAGAACTCCACGGCATGATCGACGCTAATTCACGGCCATCAGGTCGCACGCCTTTTGTTATCGCGATTATGATTTCTTCTGTTGTCCAGTTCCCTAAGCCGGTTTCCTTGTCGGGCGTAAGATTACGACCATAGAAAGTTCCCAAGGGAAGTTCGAAGCCTACGTCGGAGCCCGCAAGAAATCGTTTGAGGTCTGGCTTGCCGAGAAAAACCCCGGGAGTATGGCAATCATTGCAGCCCCCGAGCGTCACCAGATATTTGCCGCGCGCAATCCGATCCTGCGCTGATGCGGCGGTGCTGAAACTGGCCGTAAAAAGTGCGGCCGTGAGAAAAATCGCGCATAGCTGGGAATTGGAAGACATGAGTTTTTCTCTCCAACTTTAGGGTTTTGTTGAATTTTGATGATTTTCTCTGCGCTTGATTGGACGAAATCATATGGCCCGCCGCACGCTTGGGGAAGTGGCTTCAGTTTCTGCAACGGGAGCTCCCCCATTTTTAAAAATGGTGAGCGATCGATGAGTGAGGATCCTTTCTGTATCCTTTATTTTTCCTCGGGAATCCGCGATTTGCAGGCCATTTCGTACTGAATCGAACGTAAAGCAGTGGTGCACTTTCCCGACTGTTCAGAAAGGATTCAGCGCGTAATTTAAGATGAGATTCAAATCACAAGGTTCAACCTCATAACGAAGGGCGGCGGGAAAAAGCTGTCCGGAGTTACAGGGGAAGTCAAATGGGACGTTATGAAATGGCCATGCTTGAGACCGCTGCCGTAGGGCAGGGCAATTCGGCGGGGGACATCTTTTTCCAACTCGGAATCATATTTTCGGCTGGCACCATCGAAGCAATGGACCGGATCGCCGCGCATAAGTGGTTCAACCTCGCTGCCGCACGCGGCAATGCAGCAGCTGCCGAACGCCGCCGCGAGATCGCCGCTGAAATGTCGGAGAACGAGATCGCGGCTGCGCAGCGCGCCGCCCGCGAATGGCTAACCACTCATTAATTCGGGAACAACAAAAAGAAGCCTGGAGGCGGCGGAAGGAACCGGGGCAGCACAGCCCCGGTCCCTTCGGTTTATCTTCTTTCAGCCGATAGACTTTGCAGCAGCGCGGCCTGCAACGCGGCCCGAAAACAAGCAGCCGCCGAGAAAAGTGCCTTCAAGGGCGCGGTAGCCATGTACGCCACCGCCGCCGAAGCCAGCAACTTCCCCAGCTGCATAAACGTTACCGAGCGGCTCGCCGCCGGCCTTGAGTACACGGCCGGAGAGATCGGTTTCCAAGCCGCCGAGCGACTTGCGTGTCAGGACCCAAAGGCGGACGGCAATCAGCGGTCCGGCGGCGGGATCGAGTATTTTGTGCGGTTTTGATACACGAAACATACGATCGCCGATGTATTTGCGCGCTGCGCGAATAGCGGCGATCTGTGCATCCTTGCCGAATTTGTTGTCGATCTCGCGGTCGCGTGCAACGACTTCACGTGTGAGCACCGCTTCGTCGATCAGATTGCGTTGCGTCAGCTGGTTCATCTTCTGCACGAGTTCAGGCAAATTGTTCGCGACGACAAAATCTTTTCCGGCATTAACGAATTTCTGTACCGGCGTAACCGTGCCACGGCCACGCTTCAGCACGCTGAGAAAGCTTTTGCTCGTGAAATCAGGGTTTTGCTCGGAACCAGAGAGCGCAAGTTCACGGCCAATGATGCGCTGATTTAGCAAGAACCACGAATGATCGTTGCCATTTTTGGTGATGTGCTCGAGTGCACCCAAGCCGTCGAAACCCGGATACAACGGGATCGGGAAGCGACGGCCCGTCGCGTCGAGCCAGAGCGGCGAGGGGCCGCTGATGACGCGAATGCCGTGATGCGGCCAAATCGGAGCGTAATTATCGATGCCTTCCGGGTAGTGCCACATGCGATCCGAGTTGATAAGATTTCCGCCACTTCTCGCGACCGCTTCCTGCATCAGTCCGTCGACATATGCTGGCACGCCCGATAACATATTCTTCGGCGCCTCACCCATATGCTTCGGCCAGTGTTTGCGGACAAGACCATGATTGCCGCCGATACCACCGGAAGTGACGATTATTATCTGCGCTCTTAGCGCGAAATTGCCGACGATCTTACGTGAGCTCGCGACCGCGCGAGCGACATTGCTCGGCTCCAGTATCTCGCCTTGTACGCCGTCGATCTTGCCTCCGCTCGCCGATAATCCGGTCACGCGATGGCGAAATTTGAAGGTAATCAGCCCTTGCTTTTCGGCCTCGCGGGCGCGCCGCACGAATGGCTCGAGAATTCCCGGACCCGTTCCCCAGGTAATGTGAAAACGCGGTACCGAATTGCCGTGGCCAGTGGCGAGATAACCGCCGCGCTCGGCCCAGCCGACGACGGGAAACCAGCGCACGCCTTGCGCATGTAGCCACGCGCGTTTTTCGCCTGCGGCGAAATCGACATAGGCCTCGGCCCATCTGCGTGGCCATTTATCTTCATTGCGATCGAAGTCGGCCGAACCGAGCCAATCCTGCAACGCGAGTTCGCGCGAGTCGCGTATACCGAGACGGCGTTGCTCCGGCGAATTGACCAGCATTAGTCCGCCAAATGACCAAAACGCCTGGCCGCCGAGCGATGCTTCGGGCTCCTGTTCGAGCAGGATCACCTTGCGTTTGGCATCCGCCAGTTCGGTGGCGGCGACAAGACCGGCAAGACCTGTGCCCACGACGATGACATCGGCTTCCATGACCACCTCCTAGAAATCGATAACGATCTTGCCGAAATGCTTGCCCTCCGCAATGGCTGCGATGGCGTTACGGCAATCGGCAAAGGCGAAGCGGCGCTCGTCGATCACCGGTTTCAGTCGATGTTTCTCGATTGCGCGGACCATGTTCTCGAACATATTGCGGTTGCCGGTTGTCACGCCGTGCATCCGCACGCTTTGTGTCACGACGCGACCAAGCGGGAGGGAAGCAGTGGCGCCGGAAAGCACGCCGATGAGGGCGACCATTCCGCTCGGACGAATGGACCGAAGCGACTGCTCCAGTGACTTTGCACCTCCGAGCTCGACGATAAGATCAGCCCCGCGCGGGCTAAGTTTGCGAACAGTTCGCGACCATTCGGGGTCGCTGCTGTAGTTGATGCCGATATCGGCGCCGAGTTTTTTTGCGCGCGACAATTTTTCGTCGCTCGATGAAGTGACGACGACGGTTGCCCCGGCGAGCTTTGCGAATTGCAGCGCAAAAAGCGAAACGCCGCCGGTGCCCTGCGTTACGACGAGATCGCCCGCCTTGGTGCCGCTTTCGATTGCAGCATTCCATGCGGTTAGTGCGGCGCAAGGTAGGGTCGCCGCTTCGGCTGCGGAAAAATGCGCGGGCGCTTTTGCGACGCCATCTTCCGGCAGGCACATATACTCCTGCATCACGCCATCGAGGGGGCCGCCGAGGATGTGCGCGCGATGTTCGTCATGAAGTTCGCCCCCAAACCAGGTCTGCACAAAAAGGGGGCAGACGAGATCGCCTTTCTGCACGCGCGTCACTCTTACACCGAGATCAACTATACGCCCAGCGCCGTCCGACACTGGAATCAACGGGAGCTCTCCCGAATGCTTGCCGTAGCCGCGCTGCACCATGAGAAAGTCGCGGTAGTTGATCGAAGCGGCTTCCATCTTCACGAGCACCTGGCCGGGGCCGGGTTTTGGATCGGGGCGCGTTCCCGGCTGGAGGTGTTCAAGCAACCAGCCGCCGCGGAGTTCCATTACTTTCATGGGGAAGTCCTTTCTCTTCTATATGAACGCGATCCATCGTGCCTTGAAAAGGGCGGCGCGCTTCGGCATGAGTAGTGGAACGGAGACGTGGCCGAGAGGCTGAAGGCGGCGGTTTGCTAAAAAGCCGTGCGATTTTAGACGTAATGAAAGATACGCAATAGCACCAAGCTCAACTCGCGTCTTTTGTGAATTCATTATCGGTACCTGTAGTCAATTTTGTCGTCACTCGCACCCTGCTTTGCAATCTGTTGCTCCGCTGGCGTCAGGTAACTCAAGTAGAGTTCAGTAGTTTTGACTGATGTGGTGTCATTCGAATTTGATAGATATCAATGCAAGTGCGTCATCTTCAATTTATAAATTTCAACTAAATGGAGGATTTTGCCATGGTTGAAACTGCAAACAAACTCCCTTTAAGAATTCAGAATAAAATAGCTGCCAACGTTGCGGCCACTGTGGAAGCGTTGCGACCGAGTAAGATCGAAGCGACCTTGAAGAACGGCGTGCTTAAGGTAACCTTTCCGAAGGCACTGGAAGCGCAGAAGCCCGAGACGAAGATCGAGATCAAGGCTGCCTAATAAATCAACCGTATTTGAGCGATCTCAATCAAATTGGGTCTTGCAGAATATCAAATATCAATATGAAGCTGCTTCCTCGGACTCCCAATAATAAAAAAATCAATCCCTCTACAAAATTTCAAAAATCAAAATCGCGCATCGAGTCATTTCAGCGAGGTACCAACATAACTTACTTCTTTGAGTGCATCTGCAACGAGTTTTGCTGCCTTGGTGGCTTCAGCACTGTTGTCATAAACTAAAGTAACCAGCGGACCGCGACCTTCTTCGATAATATTAAAACCAGGGCCTCTATGATATTCGAAACTTGTGTCTTGATGAATAGGTCCAACAGTCCAGTGCATAGCCGAATCTTCATATCTATAAATCGAATCCTAGCACTGTAGTTCCAGCTACTAGGAATGGTCGGGCGGTGTGAGGGAATGACGTCCCCGGTTTTTAGGCGCGTGCCTCTTTCCGCTTTGCCAATACCTGATGAAGCCGAGCAAGCATATACGCGTGCTGCTTTAGATGCGGCTTAGTCTCTCAGCGCAACCGCTCCGCAAGCTCTCGGTGTTCATGCGGTGTCAATCTGCGAAAGGGGGGTCGCCATGGACGCAGATAATATCCTAAGCTGGGCTGCCAACGGAGTGCGCCATGAGCGAGGACACAGAGAAAACACTTGTTGTGACGTGCGAGAAGCGCAATGGCCACAGGACATTCAAAACGCGGGGCAAGTAACTCATGACCCCGCTCGATAGCGTGACACACCCCGACGAATGCATCGGTCTTAACGAGGACCTCTTGAAAAAGGGTTCAATGACCGGCGGTATCTGCCGAGACTTACTCAATGCAATGAATAAGGCTCACATTGAACTTCGCATGGGAGAGGCCTGGAGGCTTGATTTCATCGGCTTGGGTTTCTGTTTCACGCAACCTCAATCGTACTCAAATTGTCTTGGCAAATTCAGGGGCATTTTCCTCGGGTTGAATGTTGTCATGCGAGCACAGCGCTAACTTTTCTTGCTCGCCGATAAGCAACGAAGCCGACACCAGCAAAGCCAATCAGCATCATTGCCCAAGTTGATGGTTCGGAGCCAGTATGTGAATGTCTGCTTTACCCCCGAAAGCGGACATTGATCGGCATCTCATCCACGTCTGCTTTGTGCCAGTAGCTGACATTGGTGGGCAATCGACGCAGATCGTTTAAGCGGGCGGCGCGGGTATCAGGCCGTAGCGCGTCATCGTCTCGCTCATCTTGACCGGATCAGGAGGGGTAGGACCGCCCATGAGCGCACTCATTTCACGGAAGAATTCGGGCCCGAGAACCCCGGGAGTGAGGATGCAAAGCATTTTCGTAACCGCCTGCGTCTCATTGGCGAAACCGTGAACTATTCCTCGGGGGATGAAGAGATCGTCTCCTGGACCGACGTCGACAGGGTCGCCGGACACCGTCCAAGTGGTAACGCCCTCGAGGCCGTAGATCGTCTCTTCCCAGTCGCGATGATGGTGCGGCACCGGCATGCGGGAGTTTGGTGGGATTATCACCTCAAACATGTCAAGCGCCCCGCCAGTGTCATGTTTTGAACGCAGAAAGCGTAATTGCATGGCGCCAACCTGGATAAGTTCATCCATGTTCCTGCTCCCTCGCTTGACGCAAACATACTCCGATACGTTTTTTAAGGTACAATCGACTTGGATTGTCAGCTTTGGGTCAAAAGCGGACGTGACACTTACTTACTATGATGTCCGCTTTACCCCCGAAAGCGGACATTGATGGGCGGCTCTCCCATGTCCGCTAAGTGCTGATAGGGGCCATCATGGACCTCCTGCCGCGAAACTCAGCCGCGCCGCGCCGCCTTGATTGCGGCGACGTCGATCTTCTTCATGCCCATCATCGCATCAAACGCGCGCTTTGCTTCATCGCCGCCGGCCGCCAGAGCCTCGGTCAGCACACGTGGCGTGATTTGCCACGACACGCCCCACTTGTCTTTGCACCAGCCGCACGCGCTCTCCTGACCGCCATTGCTGACGATGGCGTTCCAATAGCGGTCGGTCTCGGATTGATCATCAGTGGCGATCTGGAACGAGAAGGCCTCGTTGTGTTTGAACGTAGGACCGCCGTTGAGGCCTATACAAGAGACGCCGGCAACTTTGAATTCGACTGTCAGCACATCTCCCTTCTTACCGGATGGGTAGTCACCGGGTGCACGGTGGATAGCACCCACCGTGCTGTCGGGAAAAGTCTCGGCATAAAAGCGAGCAGCGGCCTCGGCATCCTTATCGAACCAGAGGCAAATCGTGTTCTTTACCATTGCATGTCCTTTCGCTTTGAAGCACGCCTTAATTGCCATCTACTCCTTTCAAGATAGGTAGCCCCATCGCTGTTCTCCACTGGAGAAAGCGCTCGTTTCGCGCTGGCCATGCACAGCTTCGCAGTCCGCTTCGGGTCAAAAGCAGACATGACGCTCTCTCATTTTGATGTCCGCTTTACCCCCGAAAGCTGACGATCGCGACCTTCAGGTGTAGCATCAACCATCAAGCACTCCGTGACGGTTAAATGGAGCAGCACCATGGCGGCGACCGACAAGCTATTCGCGGGATCGATCCCCGAGATTTACGATCGATTCCTGGTTCCCCTCATCTTTGAACCCTATGCGCGCGACCTCGCCGAGCGGCTGGCCAAAGTCAATCCGCGAGACGTGCTGGAGACGGCTGCGGGAACTGGCGTCCTAACGCGAGCGATGGTGTCGCGGCTTTCTGCGGACGCGCGTATCGTGGCGACCGATCTCAACCAGCCGATGGTCGATCATGCCGCGGCGAGACAGGCTGGCGAGAGCCGAATCACGTGGCGGAAGGCCGATGCGCTCGCTCTGCCGTTCGAGGATCAAAGTTTTGACGCCGTGGCGTGCCAGTTCGGCGTGATGTTCTTTCCCGACAAGGTCCAGGGTTATAAGGAGGCGCGCCGCGTTCTGAAGCCCGGTGGCCGCTTCTTTTTCAACGTGTGGGACCAGATCTCCGAAAACGAGTTCGCCGATGTCGTGACCGAAACGCTAGGCAAACGCTATCCGCAAAATCCGCCTCGCTTCCTAGCCCGCACCCCGCATGGCTATTACGACGTGGGAAAAATTCGCGACGAATTGACGATGGCGGGCTTCGCGTCGATCTCGATCGAGACGCGGGAAGACACGAGTCCGGCTCCTTCGCCGCGCGACCCCGCCGTTGCCTACTGCCAAGGGACGCCCCTAAAAAACGAAATCGAGGCGCTCGATCCATCGGGCCTCGAAGCCGCCACGCAAGCATGCACGCAAGCGGTGGCGCTGCGATTCGGAAATGGTCCCGTTAAAGGGCGCATCCGGGCCCATGTGATCACCGCCATTCGCTGATCAGCTTGCCCCGCCAACTCGTGCGTTCTGTGTTTAGATTAGTAGCCGTATTGTGCATGTCCGCTATGGGCCAAAAGCAGACATGACACTCTCTTATTTTGATGTTCGCTTTACCCCCGTAAGCATACATCGCCACATTAACGCTCATCCCAATCCGGTCTGACATCGGCTCCCACATGATTGCATTTCGTGCAGAGCATAATTGTTCCGATAAGCTGCACAGAGGAGTCGCCGGTCCAACGATCCGCGCTGATGATTGCACCGTGATGGCAATTTTTGCAGCGGACAACGAGCGAGCGAATACCTAGAGAACGCATTTGGCCGAGCGTGCCCGTGGCACTGAACCAGCCGTGCGGAGTTAAGCCCCCAGCTTGCAATGCCTTTCTACGACCGTATGACGGAGGTTCACCCATACATCGACTATGCGGCTGTTCGTTTTGGGTACAAGATAGGCTTGGGGATAAATATGATGGACCGCACCTTCCGCATGCTGCCGATGGTCGTTGTCGCGACTATCACTTTGACCGCCAACACTGCGTTCGCTCAATCACCTACAGCTCCCGTGATGAACGAGGAGTTGATGACGCGGCTCATTAAATACACACGAGCTCTTCCAGAAGAGGGCGAAATGATTCCTAAGCTTTGTACAGTTTTTGACCTGTGCGACGGGACCAAAGGACTGCCTTTGAAGATAGCGGAGAGCGATAAGAACGCCGACGGAAGGTACCTTTTCGGATTGCCTCTCGATCCGAATTCCAAAGACATCTTAATTATGGTGAACCAGCCTAAAATCGCTTATGCTTATTTAACTGATAAAATCGGCAGGCTTCGCGCTGCAGCCATTTCCGACGCTAACGGCGTCCACCTCATTACGAATGAGGAAGCCGCGGAGAAATTTAAAGCCGCACTGACATTGTTTGCGGGCGAAGCCACGGCACTACCGCCGACGAAGTAATCGAAGGTGTGGCCTGCTCGTGCGCGGACTATGCCGTAGGATAAATATTGCGCGGCGCATGAACGGGCAGGGAACATATTGTAGTCAACTTTTGTCGTTACCCTCTGCGCGTCTTCCTGTTTTGTTTGCGTGGACGTGGCGTTTCAACACTTGTAAGAAATATCCATGGTATATAGGGATTTCTAGCAACGGAGACGTGGCCGAGAGGCTGAAGGCGGCGGTTTGCTAAACCGTTATACGGGCTTAAACCCGTATCGAGGGTTCGAATCCCTCCGTCTCCGCCAGTCAACCTTATATTTAAAGAGATTTTTTCCATTGTAGGAGCCTACCCAATTTGATCGGCACGATGCCGTGCGCGCAAATTGATTAGCGTGCCGCATCGATTGGACGACCATGTCCACTACTGTCCGTTCATGGAGATTACGCAAACTCGATGCGGACATGCCAATACGTCCACTTTTGACTCAAAGTGGACATCCAGCGGATAGGCTGACTTGCCCCAACTGCAGATTTTAAGGTGCCGAGTAGGCCCTTCACGATTGGGTAGATACGATGACACTATCAGAAGATGAGCAAGATCCATCGCTACCACGCGACAATCGCGTGGACCGGTAATCGGGGCACTGGTACTAACCATTACAGTGCCTATAGCCGCGATCATGAAATTCACTGTCCTGGCAAGCCGGTGATCGCCATGTCCTCCGACCCGGCATTCCGTGGCGATCCGAACCGCTACAATCCTGAAGAGCTACTGGTTGCCTCTATCTCCTCCTGCCATATGCTTTGGTATCTGCATCTCTGCGCCAAAGCCGGCGTCACAGTTATCGCTTACGAGGATTCCGCCGAGGGCCGCATGGAAGAAAGTGCCAATGGGTCTGGGCGATTCACGGAGGTAGTCCTCCATCCGACCATCACAATCGCAGTTGGCGCCGACGCTGTCTTGGCTGAGGGATTGCACGTAAACGCCCATGAAAAATGTTTTATTGCCAACTCAGTCAATTTTCCAATTAACTACACCGCACGGATCCTTGTCGCCTAAGAGGAGAACAATGACCCAAGCCGCCCCCGCCGAATGCGGCGCCGAAGTCCGCTTTCCCCCTCCGCTCGTCTTTGTCGGCTTCGTCCTTTTCGGCTTCGCCCTTCAATATTCAGTAGCGCCGGTTCCGTTTCCGGTTGATCGATGGATCACGCTCATTTCAGGCATCCTCATATCACTGACCGGCCTGAGCTTTGTCGTCATGGCACACAGGCTTTTCAAGCGTACCGGCCAGAACCCAGTACCTTGGACGCCCTCTCCCGAACTCCTATTGGAAGGACCCTACCGTTTTACACGGAATCCTATGTATCTCGGAGTAACCCTTTTCCAAGTCGGTTTTGGTCTAGCAATCAACAATTTCTGGATTTCTTTGTTCGCGTTTCCCGCGCTTTTAATTGTGCATTTCATTGCGGTCTTGCCGGAGGAAAGATACCTCATCAAGAAGTTTGGAGAAAACTACAAAGCCTATCTCGTCAAGGTAAGGCGATATCTCTGAAGAACATAAATTTTGTCAAACAAACTGTTTTTTTGTCTGATTGTTCGTCATCAAAACCACCGGACATTGCCCCGGGGCGTTAATGAATGTCTGTTTTCTGGGTAAGAACAGACATCACACAGAGAGAGCGTCATTTCTGCCTTTGACCCAAAGTGGACAATCTGCACTAGCCGGACAAGCGTGAGCAGCACTAACCTATCGGCACGCGGCCAACGGTGGGCCCATCGCGGAGGAACTCATGGCTGATCTCAAACATATCGTTCCCATTAACGCGACGCCCGAAAAAGTCTACGCGACGATCAGCACTCAGGCCGGCATGCGGAGCTGGTGGACTGCCGACACGCAAATGGACGAAAAGGTCGACGGCAAGGCCGAGTTCGGCTTTGACAAGCGTCAGATGGTTTTTCGCATGACGATCGACAAACTTGATCCCGCCCGCTGCGTGATCATGCGCTGTCACGGCGATCAAGCAGAATGGAACGGGACGACGCTGCGATGGGACATCATAAAGAGCGATAATGCCGGTGGTGCGACGACTTTAAAATTCGTGCACAGCGGTTGGCGCGAGACCACTGATTTTTGCATCAGCTGCAACTCGATGTGGGGAAACTTGATGTTCCGCCTCAAGGACAGTGTTGAGGGAAAAGGGCGCGGACCTCAGTGGCCGTGATAGCAATTGAAATCGTGGAGCTCGCGAACGTGTTGCGATGTCTTTTATTGGCACAAAGCAGAAATGCATGAGAAGCCGATGAATGTCCGCTTATGGCCCAAAGCGGTCATGCCGACCCATGCCGCGCATGTCGGAAAGTAAGGAGATTGACCATGGATGGTCACTCTGCTTGAAATGCCTGTGCTACTTAGTTTCTAACAATTACTTCACAATGATTGGGATTTAGGGAGGATTTTATGTCGGGTACGCTCATCAATTTGATTATTCAAATTATCTCTGGTGCGATCGGTGGTAACGTGGCTGGCGCGGCGTCGAAGGACATCAGCCTCGGCACACTTGGAAACACGATTGCAGGCGCAGTCGGCGGCGGTGTCGGCGGCCAGATTCTCAGTGCACTAATTCCGATGATGGCCAGTACGGCTAGCACTGTCGACATCAGCACGATCGCCAGCCAGGCGGTGGGCGGTGGCGTCGCTGGTGCAGTTGTGGCGGCAGTCGTTGGAGCGATCAAGAATAAAATGGCTTGAGGGAGCACAACACTATGAGCGTTCTTGGAAGTATTATGAGTGCGATTTTCGGCACGAAGGCCGTAGCAGCGGATGCCCCGCCTGTCGGCAGCACATCAGCTGGAAGCACGCCAGCCGGCAGTATGCCGGCTATAGATGTCGAGGCGGTAATGAATAAACTCGCCTCGGAGAGCAAAGAGAAGCTTGATTGGAAAGTGTCGATCGTCGACTTGATGAAGCTTCTCGGCTTGGACAGCAGTTTAAGTGCGCGCAAACAGCTCGCGAAGGATCTGAATTATACTGGCGACACCAACAATTCTGCGTCGATGAACATCTGGCTGCATAAGCAGGTGATGCAGAAGTTCGCCGCGAACGGCGGCAAGGTACCGGCTGATCTTCTCAAACATTGATGGGAGTCCAACATGGGTTTGGCTGATATTCTCAGGGGAATGCAAAATGGTCCGCGTGGGCAACGCGGACCGGCGACCACTAGCAGCAGCGGTGGAATATCGCCGATCGCAATGGCCGTTTTAGGTTTAATTGCCTACAAGGCCGCCAAGCAACTGGGGGGAAGCAAATCCCAACCCAGTGGCGTTACGACAACGGCCGATGCTTCAGGTGGCGGACTTGGAGATTTGCTTAAGGGCGGGCTGGGTGGATTGCTCGCGGGCGGCGCCGCCGGCAGCGTCTTGAGCGGCGGCCTGAATGATTTGCTGAAGCAATTTCAGCAGAAGGGACAAAGTGACGTTGTTAATTCGTGGGTAGGGACTGGCGCGAACAAACAGATTTCTCCGACTGACTTGTCAAAGGTGCTGAGCGATGATCAGATCAAAATGCTCACCGAAAAAACGGGGTTGCCGCGCGAAGAATTGATCGCCGGTCTCAGTCAGCTGCTGCCTGAGGTGGTGAACCATTTGACACCGAGCGGACGTCTTCCGACTGAGCAGGAAGCGTCGCGCATGGTTTGATGCGCTTAGTGGTGCATACTTAGTCATAACGAGGACCTAAAAATGGGCATTCTGTGGATCATTCTAATCGGCTTAATTGCGGGTGTAATCGCGCGTTTGCTCTCTCCCGGCCCAAATAATCCCTCAGGATTTATTCTCACTGCGGCCCTCGGTATTGCCGGAGCTTTTGCCTCAACATTCATAGGCCAGGCGATTGGCTGGTATCGTCCAGACCAAGGAGCGGGCCTGATTGGCGCTACCGTTGGTGCGCTAATCGTGTTGTTTATTTGGCATCGGTTTGTTGCGAGCCGCGTTACTTAAAGATCCCGGGCGGTTTAATTCCTGTCGGGTTTGCTGATACTGAATGCAAATGAAATCGCATTCGCGTAAGTGGTTTCGGATTTATTTGGAGACTTGAGATGCGAACGAATTTCTTAGTCTGCTTGATTGCTGCGGTCTTCACCGCTTCATTGATCGTGCCCGGCGACCTGTCGGCGCAAGCGCCGAGCCCGCAGCCGACCCAAGGCGCCCCCGCTGATAAACTTTTGAAGGCGGAGGAACTTGACCAGCTTGTTGCGCCCATTGCGCTTTATCCGGATACGCTTCTGGCGCAAGTTTTAATGGCGTCGACTTATCCGCTCGAGGTCGTGCAGGCGGATCGATGGGCGAAAGAGAACAAAAATCTCAAAGGCGATCAGTTGAAGGCTGCCGTCGATAAGCAAAGCTGGGATGAAACCGTTAAAGCGCTCGTCGCGACACCTGAGGTGCTCGACACGATGAGCACGAAGCTTGACTGGACGACCAAGCTCGGTGATGCCGTTCTCGCCCAGCAAGCCGATGTCATGGACGCAATACAACGGCTGCGTACCCGTGCGCAGGCGCAAGACAAACTGAAGACCACAAACGAACAGAAGGTATCCACTACGAAACAAAATAATCGGGATGTCATCGTTATTGAGCCGACAGATCCCAATGTGGTTTATGTTCCTTACTACAATCCCGCGGTTGTCTATGGGGCCTGGCCGTATCCGGCATATCCTCCATATTATTGGGGAGCACCCGGTTACGTTGCCGGCGCTGCGATCGCGACCGGTCTTGCGTTTGGTGCCGGCTATGCGGTCGGACGTTGGGCTTCCGGTGGAAATTACTGGGGCGGCGGCTGTAATTGGGGAGGCAACAACATCACGGTCAATCGTCCGATCAACATCAATAATGCGAATATTTCTAACTTTCAGCATAACTCTGATCATCGCCAAGGCGTGAGATATAATAACAGCTCGGTCCAACAGAAATATTCGAAAACGAATATCGGCTCGGCCAATCAACATAATGACTTTCGTGGCCGCGATGGCAGTCAAGTATTGAAACCAGGCGGTGACCGCCCCGGGAATGCGGACAATCGTCCCGGAGGAGCAGGCGATCGCGCCGGCGCCGATCGTGCAGGCGGCAAAGGAATTGATAAAACTGGCGCGCCCAAAGTTGCCGACCGCGCTCCAGGTGTCGGCAATAAAGGTGCGGCGGGAGATACCGCATTCAAGAATATCAGTAATGGCGCACAAACGCGGACACAGGCCGACCGTGGCCGCGCAAGTGCGGGTGGCGGCGGCGGACAACGCCCACAGGCTGGCGGCGGTGGTGGACATGCTGCTGCGCGTGGTGGCGGAGGCGGTGGACATGGAGGCGGGGGCGGCGGACGCGGAGGTGGCGGCGGCGGAGGCGGCCGGCGATCCGATATGATGCTTAAGCACGACGTTGCCCTTCTCGGTCGTCTCGACAACGGCCTCGGCTTCTATCGCTTCGCTTATAACGGCAGCGATAATGCCTATGTCGGCGTGATCGCACAGGAAGTGCAAACGGTGATGCCTGAGGCGGTCGTGCGCGGTCGGGACGGCTACTTGAGGGTCTACTACGGCAAGCTCGGCGTGAAGTTCCAGACTTACAGCCAGTGGTTGGCATCGGGCTCGCGGCTTCCCGCTACCGCACGGACTCTATACTGACTACCAGAAAGAGCGAATAATGACTGAACGCCAATTTGAGACACAACCGAGGATGTCATGATCACGTTTCTTTCCTTCCATAATTCTTACCGCGCCCTGTCGCTCGGAAGATTGGTTTCATCGATTGCGGCGATGGTTGTTTGGGTGGCGGCATCTGCGGCGGTCGCCCAACAATCCTTCAAGACACCCGAACAGGCTGTCGAAGTCTTGGCGGCGGCGGCCAACGCTGACGATATGAATGGCGTGATCACAGTCCTCGGCCGAAATGGCCGCGACATTATTGTGTCGGGTGATGCGGTTGCTGACCGCTCAGCCAAGGCATCGTTTTTATCGTCTTACAACGATAAACATAAAATCGTTCTCGAAGGTGACAAGACCGCAATATTAATGATCGGGCAGCAGGATTGGCCATTTCCGATTCCACTAGTTCGCGATGGCGACCAATGGAAGTTTGACACGGCTAAGGGCCGCGAGGAAATCCTTTATCGGCGGATCGGACGAAATGAACTGAATACAATCGAGGCTTGCCTCGCTTATGTCGACGCCCAGAACGAATATGCTTCGATGAATGAAGGAACCTATGCGCAGCGGATCGTTAGCCGTCCGGGCAAGAAGGATGGCTTATACTGGCCGACAGAACCAGGCGCACCGCCGAGTCCGCTTGGACCGCTTGTGGCGGACGCTTCAGCAGCAGGATATACGGTGGGTCAGAAACGGGCGCCCTATCATGGTTACTATTATAAGATTCTCACGGCGCAAGGAGCGTCGGCTCCCGGCGGCGAGATTGACTACGTGGTTCGTGGAAAAATGATCGGCGGTTTTGGACTCGTTGCTTATCCTGCCGAGTATGGTAATTCAGGGGTGATGACGTTTATCGTGAATCATGCCGGAGAAGTTTTTCAAAGGGATCTCGGCCGAAAGACCGCGCTGATTGTGTCGCGGATGACTGAATTTCAGCCAGATCGCCTTTGGAGGAAAGCTGAAACTGCAACTGCGAAGGCGAATTGACTCATGTGGTACCGAGCGAAACAACAATCGTTTATTATAGTTGCGCCTCTCGTCGTGGCGCTTAGTTCCGTGGCGCTGCTGCCATTGGCGCACGCACAATCATTCGGCTGGTCTCGTGACGAAATACCGATCGGTGATCAGCCTGGCGTCGTACCAAGCGCCGATGATGAACACCTGCCTGCTGCCTATCAGATACAGCCTGTTTCGTTCCGCACGAACGAAGCCCCCGGCACCATCATCATTGTAACGTCGGAACGTTTTCTTTATTTAATTCAGGGAAACGGGCGCGCCCTGCGTTACGGCATCGGCGTTGGCCGAGAGGGTTTCCAATGGGCTGGAATTGTTCGAATTTCGAAAAAGGCGGAATGGCCCGATTGGATTCCCCCGACCGAGATGATCGAACGTCAACCATATCTTCCGCGATTCATGGCTGGAGGACCGGGCAACCCTATGGGAGCTCGCGCACTCTATCTCGGTGCTACGATTTATAGACTTCACGGCACCAATCAACCCCAGACGATTGGGCACGCGGTTTCTTCCGGATGTTTCCGTCTCGTGAATAACGACATCACTGATCTGTACGACCGCGTTCCTGTGGGAACCAAAGTTATCGTGAAACAAGCACCAGAGCTTTAGCAGCCAAATTCCTGTAGGAGCAATAAGGCTCAGCACATGAAATTTATTAATGCTGTCGCGTGTTTAATCGCGGTCCTCGCGCTAGCTACATTTGGTGCGTCGGCGCAGACCCTAAAAACTGTGAAGGAGCGTGGAACGCTCAATTGTGGCGTCAATACGGGCCTTTTCGGATTTTCTGCTCCAGATGACAAAGGCAATTGGGTCGGATTCGACGTGGACCTGTGCAAGGCAATCGCTGCGGCTATTTTTAATGACGCCACCAAGGTTAAATACACGCCTCTAACCACCGAAAACAGATTTAGCGCACTTCAATCGGGTTCTGTCGACGTTCTTTCGCGCAACTCGACATGGACGATTTCACGCGAAACTCCCCTCGGTCTGAATTTTGCGGCCGTCAGCTACTACGACGGTCAAGGATTTCTCGTTCCAAGAAATCTTAAGATAGAATCGGCGCTCGAACTGGACGGAAAATCGATTTGTACGCAGGCCGGAACGACGACTGAACTCAACCTCGCAGATTATTTTCGCAACAACAAGATGAAATACGAGATGATCGTCGCGCCAAGTCCGAGTGAAATGCTAAAGGCATATGAATCTGGGCGATGCGTCGTGCTTACGTCTGACGTTTCACAGCTTTATGCGGAGAGGCTAAAGCTCGCAAAGCCTGACGATCACATCATTCTTCCCGAAATCATTTCGAAGGAGCCGTTAGGGCCCGTCGTTCGCCAAGGCGACGATCAATGGTTGAATATTGTGAAATGGACTCACTTCGCGATGCTCGATGCCGAAGAATTGGGCGTTAGCTCGCGCACAATTGATCAGGCATTGAAATCAGAAAAGCCCGATGTAAAGCGCCTTGTGGGAACTGACGGAAATTATGGACAACAAATCGGTTTGACCAATGATTGGGTGGTGTGGGTAGTTCGTCTCGTGGGCAACTATGGCGAAGTTTTTGAGCGAAACGTTGGGACGGGTTCCAAGCTCGGGATACCGCGCGGACTGAACAATCTTTGGAACAACGGCGGAATTCAATACGCGCCACCAATTCGCTAGTAGGCGCCAAGTCAACGGAGTGGAGCCAGTGAGTGACGATCGTCCTGCTCCAGCAGTCCTCTCTGCGATGGTAATTGCGCTTGCGCTTTCTGGATGCGCATCACAGGGAACCGGCGAAATAGGAACAAGCCAGAATTTTTCGATGATACCTGCCACGATCGTGGCGGACCAAATCGTAGGTCAATGGGGTGTCGCTGCTTATCACCAGGAAGCCGCCAAAAAACGAACGGAAACTATTGCGCGCAGCGAGTGTAAGCTGCCTTATGTAATCAAGAAGGGTCCGGCGGGCGGCGTCATCATGCATCTCGCAGATAATCCCACTCCGGCGGAGCTCTTTCTTAAGGGTGGTCCCGGAGGCAAAAATTTTATTGGTCCCGCCGGAGAACTCAGCGCTAGCGACCGAGAAGTCGTTTCCATCAGCGCCAACATGTTCTCTTTGCGCTGGATGGACCCGGAAATCGCCGGTCGGTACGGCATCATGATTTACGCGCGTTGCGGGAAAAGTGCCTGATCCCTCCAGCCTTAGGTCCACCGTATCGTCCGGACCATGGAGCAGGCCAGATTGGCGCTATCATTGGTTCGTTACGCTCTATATTGTTTTCCTTAGAGGTTCATTTTTGACGATGACACTGGCCCATAGAACATATTCGCGTGCGAGTGCTTCGTAACCTTCTTTAAGCCGTTGATCGCTCGCTGCCATAGCCTTCGTCGAATACTCTTTTGCCTTCATTAAACAATAATTTGGATCGCGTAATTTTTGTGGTTCCATAAATAAAACTCTAGCGATCCATCCCATGATGTCTTTGATCTCGATCAATAAAGGCGACAGTCACAGTGGTGTACTGTCCTTGTGGGTGAATGAACTTTAGTCGGGGTCTGGTTGAATAAGAAATCGAACATGAAATATTGCGGCCCGGCCTCAATTCCAGGATGTTTTTTTGGTTGTCTTTCTCGGATGAAACTTGCACTTCGCAAAACTTGGCCAGACCGTGAAAATGACTACGCCATCTGGTTGAATGACCAGCGGGTGGGCCGTATGTACGAAATGATGAACGGACAAAACCGAAAAGTTTGGATGTGGTCTCTACATGCATTCGGTCCGCAGGACGATAAAATGCGGGGAATAGTGCCAAGCCTTGAAGAGGCAAAGCGCGAGGCTAAAGCCTCGATTGAGAGACTTGTGTCTTTGGGAGTTTCACCTGAGTCGGAACCTGTTCCTGGCTTGGACGTGAACTCATGAAACGTGAGTCGCCCAAACTGTCCCTGCGAGCATCCTTGATCGATTCGGTCCGCCGAAATTCTGTTGATTGGTGAGCTAAATCCATGAGGCGCGATTGGTGAATTAAAAGAAACAAGCAAAATCAGAGGCTTAAGTGCCGAGCGAGGCAGACATCCGTCTCCGCCACAAGTCGGATCTGACGGCTGATTTTTGGGATCCTATTCCTTGGCTTTCCGCCCAATTCGAGCGGCTTAGATTCCGTTAACCATAACCCCCTCATGATTGCGCCGGCAGCCCGGTTTCAAAACGCTATGCCCAAATGGGTACGCCCGGCTGTCAAGTTTTGGACTGGTGCCCATGATTCCGCGAAGCTGTCTTTTATCTTTAACGCTGGCTTTCAGTTTCGGACAATTTAGCGCCCAAGCGCTGGCCGAAGACGGTGTTTTCAAGGATAGGATTGTATTCGGCCAAGTTGCAGCGCTTGAAGGTCCAGCGCAAGCTCTCGGTCAAGGGATGCAACAGGGTATTCTTGCGGCGTTTGAAGAGGTCAATCGCGCCGGTGGAATTAGCGGACGAAAGCTCGAGCTAAGATCGCTTGATGATAGCTATGAACCCGAAAAGACAATTGAGGCGACCAAAAAATTCCTTAATGAAGAAAAAGTTTTTGCACTCATTGGTCCCGTTGGAACTCCCACATCGAAGGCCGGTCAGCCGCTCGCAAGCGATGCTAAAGTTCCGTTCATCGGTCCTTTCACGGGGGCGGAATTTTTGCGCTCTCCTTATAATCGTTATGTGGTGAATATTCGTGGTTCCTATTTTCAGGAAACCGAAGCGTGGATCGATCATCTCACAAAAGATCTTGGTATTTCAAAGATTGCCATTCTCTATCAGGATGACGCATTTGGTTTGGCGGGACTGGCGGGGGTTAAGATCGCTCTGGCCAAACGTGGCATGTCACTTGTGGCTTCAGGGGCATTCAAGCGCAATACTACCGCTGTGAAATCGGCGCTTCTTGATATCATGAAGGCAGAGCCGCAAGCCGTTGTGACGGTCGGACCATATCGACCGATCGCAGAATTTATTAAAGTTGCGCGCCAACAAAAAATGGACGCGATCTTCGTCGCTATTTCTTTTGTTGGTTCGGATGCTCTCGCAAAAGAACTCGGCAGCTATGGCGCTGGAGTAATCATTAGTCAGGTTGTGCCATTTCCTTGGGATATTTCGCTTCCGTTGGTTGCCTCCTATCAAACGGCATTGTCGGCTGTAGCGACCGGCAGCAAACCGGGATTCGTTTCTCTTGAAGGTTACTTAGTAGGTCGTTTGGTTGTTGAAACACTGAAGCGGATTCCGAACGAGCCTTCGCGCGAGGCATTCCTCGATGCCATCAACAAGAGTGGTTTCGATCTTGGCGGCGTAAAATTGAATTATCGTGCCGATAAAAATCAAGGGATGGACGAGGTCTTTTTTACAATCCTGCAAGCTGATGGTTCGTTCAAGCCCGTGACTCGCCTGGTCAAAGTATCGTGGCAATGAACGCCCAGCCGGAGATGCGTTAATGGAACCGCTGATTTCCAAGTTGCAAGCACGTAAAAGCCCAACGGCGGATTACAGCCAAGCGAGAGTAGGTTCGCCGTCGTGGCTGACGACGATCCGTGCCCGTCTTTATATAGCCTTCGGGCTTGCCGCGGCGATGACTGTGGTCGGCTCGCTGATTGCGCTCTACGCCTTCACTACTATTGGGTGGACAATCACGGAGATTGTTTCGCGTAGCATGCCTGCAATGGTCCAGTCGCTTCGACTGGCAGAGGAAACGAGCGGCCTTCTTGCTGCTGCGCCGAGGTTGATGGCGGTCGCTGATGAACGCCAGCTGGCAGAGGTTGCTCGTGAGCTTGGTGCAAAAGAACGCAGCCTCGCTGGTTTAACTGAGGCATTGCGAATTGCGGAAGGAGGCCAACGTACAGATATTGATGTGGCGCAAGCCACAATGAGCGAACGGATCCACGCACTCAATCGCGCAATAGCTGAACGAATTGCACTCTCCCAAAAAAGGCTGACGATGGCACTTTCTGTGCGCAAAGCACACGAAGAGTTCCTCGACGTTATCGCACCAGTAATCGACGACGCTAATTTTGACCTGATGATAGCCAGCAAGGCAGCGGGTGGAAAATTGGCGTCGGTTGAGTCGCTCGAATTTTTGCGTCGTGCGCTCGAAGTGCAAGCTGAGGTTAATCTTCTTGCTGGACTATTGACGGAAGCATCGATGGTGACCGAAGGGGCGCGTCTAGCTCCCTTGCGTGATCTTGTTGACGCAGCCCAACGCAAGATCGACGCCAACCTTAAAGCGCTCACAAATACAAACGAACGAAAAAAACTAACAGAAATATATGATCGTCTTGCTGTCATTGCAGGAAACGAGGGAATTATTGTTCTGCGTCAAAGTGAACTAAACGCACTGCGAGAGGCTGAAATTCAATTTGCCGCAACACAATCCGAGGCCATAAAACTCAAGGCAGAAGTAGAAAATCTCGTGGAACAACGCGGCGAGGGTGCCCGAATGAGTGCGTTACGCGCCACGGAAGAGATTCGCTTAGGTCGCGCGCTTCTCATCGCACTCGCAATAGCGGCACTTGTAGCAGCAAGCTTGATTGCCTGGCTTTATGTAGGACGCAACATTACCCGTCGGCTCGGCATTATTAGTGATGCTATGCGTCGGATTGCCAGCGGCGATATGAGTGTCAATATTCCCGAGGGTGGCAATGACGAAATCGCTGACATGGCGCGCGCATTGCTGGTATTTCGTACTGCAACTGAGGAAGTTGCCGCTGCGCGTGGAAACGAGGCTCAGCGCGCTCAGCATTCCGAAGCCCGCCGCCAGCAAGTGGAAAAGGCCACCCAGAACCTTGAGCACGCCGTGTCCGAAATTGTCGAGGCCTTGGACCACGCTTCGAAAGCTATGAATGCGTCTGCGTCGACCATGACCAAGAGCGCTAATAACAACCAGAAGCAGGCAGTGGCAGCCGTTGCAGCATCTGAGGAAGCAACGACGAATGTAGAAAACCTTGCAGCGGCCGCAGAGGAAATTGCGCAATCAGTCGACCACATCTCGGCCCAGGTTCGCGATTCCGCAGCCGTCGCTCGACAGGCCGCAGCTGAGGCGCAGGTTGTTACCTCAGTCGTTGAGGGACTTTCGGATTCGGTTGGTCGGATTGGTGACGTCAGCAATCTTATCCGCAATATCGCAGCCCAGACAAATCTTCTTGCACTAAACGCGACAATCGAAGCTGCGCGTGCTGGCGAGGCTGGACGAGGATTCGCGGTCGTAGCGCAAGAGGTGAAGAACCTCGCTGCTCAGACGCAAAAGGCTACCGAATCTATTACTGAACAGATTTCATCCATTGAAAAATCTACGGGTCACGCCGTAGATGTTATGGGGACAATCGCAAAAACGATTCAGCGGTTAGACGAAATCGCAAATGTCGTTGCAGCAGCAGTCGATGAACAGGGTACGGTGACGCAGGATATAGCTAAGAGCGCTACCGCAGTCGCGCAGGGAACGCGAGAAGTTACAGCAAATGTCAGCGAGGTTTCACAGTCTGCAATCGAGACTGATCAAGTGGCAGGTACTGTTCTTAACGCGGCTGGCGAGCTTTCGACACGCTCGGATATGTTGAAACGCGAGGTTCAACGTTTCTTGTCACAAGTGCGTGTTGCTTAACAATTCGGCGGAACTGTGCACCATCGGTTTCGCGGAGGACGCCTAGAGAGCGGGATTTTTCTGTAGCCAAAACTGATACATGCCGATGAAGGCGCGGGGATGTTCCTGTTCGAAACTGTTCCAGTGGGCAAGGTTTGTTCCCGCCGGATCGTCAGGATATTTCTGCAGATACTGCCGAAGTGTATAGGGAGCGACGTCGAACCCGATAAACCGTAGATGGTTATCGGCGAGAAAATTCGCGATTTGCGGTAGACTTATACGGTGTTCTTGGACGTGAAACAGCAAATCGCGCAGTTCGCTAATTGAATAGAAATCCGCCAGATATGTCACCTTTTTCAGCGGTAAATCGTCCGGCAATTGACGGAATTCTTCGCGGCACGCTCGTATCCCTTCTTGCGTAGGCTTGTAGCCATGCTCGGCCACGAAACGTTGAGCCGCGACAATATCTTCGCGGGCTCTCTCGCTATAGAGGGCGACGTTCATAAATCCATTGGCGGGGAGAAGAGCAACAAGCTTGCGCCAACCGTCAAGCGGGTTAGCAAGATGATGCAACACGCCGGAGGCGAAGATAACATCAAAATTTCGGCCAATCGATCCGATCTCGACGATGTCGGCTTGGCCGTATTCGATGTTCTTGATGTGATAGTGGTCGGTTTTTCTTTTGGCGAAAGCAAGCGCCGCTAAGCTTAAATCAATGGCGAGAATGTGGGCCTCGGGAAACTGAAGCGCGATCTCGACTGACTGACGGCCGGTCCCGCAACCGGCAATCAGAATATTGAGTTGTCGTTGTTCAATAGAAGCAATGGGTGCGGAAGGAAAATAAAGCCGCAGATAATCGTCGATACGGGACGGCTGATTTGCGGTCCGAGCCGCTTCGACCCATCGCGGATAGGGATTTTCTTCGTATTGACTCTCGACCTTTAGCGAAATGCTGTCGCGCACCGGTGTCAGCTTTGGAATAGAAGCGCGCAGACGATTTTCCTCAAGCGGTTCCCGCGCTTGTTGGTTCAAAAGATCCGCGAGGGGTTTTGGCCAGTTCTGCTGCAAAAGCCTTTCGATTCCCGCTATGCGATCAAGTGGAAAATAGGCGGCGGTGCAGGCGATCTGGAGCGGTGTAATTGTAGCTGCCGTGCTCAGTTCTCGGACGAGCGCATCGCGAATTTCTTCAGCGAGCGTTGTCTCTTGTGGCAATGTCGAGAAAACGTACTCGGTAACAAAACATTGTGTTGCGAGATCACAGAAGAACTGTAGATGAGTGGCGTCATTGGCCGTAATTTCACGCTTGGCCTTTGTCCTTGCGAGTAGGACTCGGCGCGCCAGTGTCAAAAAATTCTCGAACCGCATATTACTGATCGGCGCCGTCTTCATAATTATGCGCAGCAGCCGGTTTGCTGGAAATGCAAACGGTTCGGAGTCTTGCAATCTATCGAGTGCGACCTCGCGATTTTTCAAAATTCTATCGGCGCTTTCCAGCGCTTGTGCTATTTGCGGATCGAATTCGAGGGCGCGAACAGCGAGCCCCATGACCTCATTAGCGCGCACCCAATTTTGTTCAATTGCTTTCGTCAACGCCTCTTGTAACCCATTGATTGGATGTGGCAAAATTGACATTCTTGAACAGTGCCGCGCGTAGTCGACGAATAATTCCTGCGTATTTTTATCGACGGCAAGAAGACGCACACTGAGCGCAAGCGCTTCGGCGGCTTGCCCCTTCTCGAAAAGCAAACGCGAAAGATCATGCAATGAAGGTACGAACTGTGAGTTGATTGCGAGCGCACGACGGTATGATTCCTCGGCTTCGCGAGTTTTGCCTTGATGATTCAGCGCGTCGGCCAGATTGTGATGCACTTCGGCGATATTTGGCGCGAACCTTATGGCCGAGCGATATGCAAACTCGGCTTCATCGAATCTTTTTAACGCTGCAAGCGCATTGGCATGGTTGAAGTGTGCGGCAACGTAATCGCCTTTCAGCGCGAGCGCTTTTTTATATTGCAGGATGGCCTCTTCATAACGCTGCAGGGCGTGATAAGCGTTTGCCAAATTATAATAATAACCGGGATTGCTGGCGTCGATCTTGATCGCACTGCTGATTAGCTCAATGGCCTTTTGGTGGCGGCGCTGGTGATGTGCAATGACACCAAGATTATGCAGGGCCAGTGAATGCCTCGGATCAATCGAGATGATCTGTTGATAGGCAGCCTCGGCTTCGCCGAGCTGACCGGATTGATGTTTCGCGATTGCTTTCGCAAGCAAATCTGGGAGGCGTTGTCCTGCAGTTCGATCTGACATGGCTTCAAGGCGGAACTATCACCTTCAGTGAGCGGGCTTCTTCTGGACCCAAAAAGTATACATGCTGAGAAATGTATCGGGATTCAGCATTTCAAATTCTTCCCACGATTTCAAATCGTTGCCAATTTTATCACGTGGAAATTGTTGGGTGTATTTTTCTTTGATGAATATAGGCAACTCGAAGCCAAGAAATACAAGGCCATTTTCGGCAATAAATCGTGCGATTTGCGGCAGCGTGAATGTCTGCTGCTGAACATGGAAAAGAAGATCGCGGCATTCGCTCAAACTGAAAAAATCGGGAGACCGCGTTAACTTAAAAATTGAAGTGGTCGGATCCATGCTCATTACTTTTTGACGAAAGGCCCGAATTTCGTCCGCACTATCACCATATCCACTTTCGGCAATCTCGTGTTGGGCGGCGGCAATGTCCTGGCGAGCGAGCTCGCTATAAAGAGAAACTCGCATCAGACCTCCTGGTCTGAGGGTGGAAAGAAGTGCCTTCCAGTCGTTCTCGGGAGCGTGCGAGGTGATGCAATACTCCCTCGTTGCTTCGATTATATCGAACATTCGGCCGAGTTCGGGCAATCGCAAGATATCGGCTTGACCATATTCGACATGAGTGATGCCCAGCTGATCGAGCATTCGTTTGGCGTAAGCAAGACTCGACAGGCTAAGATCGATGGCGAGGATATTTTCGACCTCGACATGTGAGAGCAACGCCGCGACCGTTTGGCCCGTTCCGCAGCCGGCAATCAGATAATTTTTAGTGCTCGATCGCGCGTGGAAATGCTAGATTGGGCAGAAGTTGTTGCAGATAGTCATTCAGTTTTACTCTTCGCGCAATGCTGGCTACTCGGATCCAGCGCGGATAGGGGTTTTCTTCGTACTGTCGCTGGACTTTTTTCGACACCTCGTCGATGATGGCAGTAAGTTGCGGAATGGTGGCACGATATTCCCGCTCCTGCCGAGGTTCGAGTACTTGCTGTCGAACAAGTTTCTGAATGTCTGCCAGTGAGTTTGACGATTCGGCAACTTCCAGCTCCTCGATCGAATTTAACGGAAAATAGCAGGCCGTAACGGCAAGCGCTGCGGGAGATATATTTTTATTGTGCCGAAGATCGTTGCGTAAACCATCGCGTAACCGATCTGCAAGTTTCGCTTCTTGCTCGGACGTGAAATACACATATTCGTTCAGAAAACACTGCTGCGCCAAAGCGCTGATGAGGGAAACATTCTTTGAGTTTGGATCGAGACCGTTTGGTTTCGATACCATCTCAAGCAGGGTTGATCGAAGAGCGGAAAGAAATTTCTCGTATTCAGGGCTGTTGATTCTTTCGCAGGTGAGGACGATGCGCAGAAGATCGTCGTTGGCCAGCGCTTCAAGGCCGCCTTCGCCAAGCAGAGCGGCAGCCGATGGTCGCGAAGGCCATTCGTCTGCCGCGCGCGCGATGATCGGTGCCAGGGATGGAGTTCTTGCAAGAAGATGAAGACTTACATCAACGAGGCCGCGCGAGTTACCCCAATGCTCCACAATCGCACGCAGCAAAATGTCTTTATATTCATCGGCATAAGGGATGGCGCGCAGGTCGCCGAAGTATTGCGCAAACAGCGCGCGTGTCTCGCCTGTGTCTATCAAGTGAATGACGGAAGCGAAATACCTGGAGTGCGTCACCGTATCGATCGCTCGCTAACAGCAAATCGATGAAATTGTAAAATGCCACTGTCAGGGTTGGCTTTAACGTAAACGCCTTTTGCACATTCTCCAGCGCTTCCTGTTTTTTGTTTACTGCCCACAATGCAGAAGCAAGGTTGACGTAGGCTTCGGCGAAGGCCGGATTGATTGAAAGCGCTTTTTCGAAAAAACCGATCGCCTGATCGTATTCCCGGCGAACGAGCATTAGATTGCCAAGACTGGCGTGAGCCTGGAAGAGGTTCGATTTCGTGGCGATGGCAGCCTTGTGTTGCGCTTCCGCCTCTTCAATCTTTCCCTGTAGTTCGAGGACGCTGCCGAGATTTGTCATCGCCTCGGCGTAGTCAGACTTGATCGCAAGCGATTCGCGATAATGTTTCTCTGCCTCATCCAATCGGCTAAGATCAGAAAGTGCATTGGCCAAGTTGAAGTGGGCAAGAGCGAGACGAGGATGAAGCGTGAGTGCTTTTTTGTAGTTTGAAATCGCTTCTTCGTTCTTTCCTTGAGCCTTAAGAGCGTTCCCTAAATTCATATATGCTTCCGCATAGTCGGGTTTGAGTGTCGACAGCGCGGCGATTTTGTTCGGCGGCCTCCTCGAAATCGTCCCATCGCGCCCAGAGCAAGACCCTGATTGAAATGAAACTCGGGGTTTTGCGGATTTAGCGAAATTGCGCGGCCGATGAGATCGATGGAGAGATCGGGACGGCCGGCTTGGAGTGCGAGCACACCCAGACTGTGCAGACTTTCGATGTGAGTGGGATCTAATGTGAGTGCTTGTTTGTAGCTTTGCTCGGCTTCGCGAAGTTGCCCAGCCAGATGCTGCTGCGTCCCGACGGCAAAATATTCGGCGGCGGTTGAAAGTGATGGCATGACGACGAACCATTCGGGCGCACGGTTGATACCGCCCAGGATTTATTGGACACTGAAGCTCTCTCGCATGAATACAACTCGAAAAACCATTCGAAAGCCTGACTCAGAGGGAATCACTACTGGCGGGAAGTTGTTTCTGGAGCCGCGACGAAGGAATCATCGGTTGAGACGAGCTGGGGCCAGAAGCAGTGATGTCGAGCAAGCTTTGATTAGAGGCCATTTTTGGCGAAATAACAGCTGAAAACCGAGATGTGAAATCTTATATAAGATATTGTAAAATAACAACAATTTTCGATTTCGGAAGGCTATGCGTGATCTTTGTGCAACACATCCCAAAAAAGCAACAGAATAGCAGCCGAAGGGCTGTTTATTAATTGAACCACGGTCGCCTTCCGGTAATCTGCCAAATGCGACGAAGGGGGCACTCCGTGGGTGGGGGACCTGGGTCGTCCCGTCCGCGATCGAAAGAGAACGGGTGGTCAAACGGGGAATTAGGGGACCTTCGAGGGGTGCGATCCGCATCTCAAGAAAATCGGAACCCGCTCCCTCGAAATGAGAGAGAGAACTTGGAGGTCACGATGAAAATGAAAAGCCTTCTTCTCGGCGCAGCGGCAGGTATCGTCGCAGTGTCCGGAGCGCAGGCCGCTGATCTTCCCGTAAAGGCCAAGCCGGTCGAATACGTGAAGATCTGCTCTGCATATGGTGCGGGATTCTATTACATCCCCGGTACCGACATCTGCTTGCGTATCGGCGGTTACGTTTGGTCGGAATTTGAAGCCAACGATTTCGGTGCAGCCCCACCGTTCGGCTCGGGCTCCATCGGCGGCGATTTTGTTCGCAACCGTAACGACAACAATACTTCGTTCCGCGTGCGCTTTGACACGATTTTCGATGCGCGCACCAATACCGAATACGGCACATTGCGTTCCTACGCTTCCGTGGGCTGGCAGTGGACCACAAATCTTGACGGCTTCCAGCAGATACAGTTGCCGGCAAGCGCGGGCAATTACGCTTGGTATTATGACCGTGCATTCATCCAGTTCGCGGGCCTGACGTTTGGTTATATCGGATCAATGTTCGATTACGATCCGTCCCTGATCCTCAACCAGCAGGCCTCGAAATCCTTCAAGTTCACGCCCGCAATTGCCTACACTTTCCAGTTCGGCAGCGGCATCTCGGCGTCGATCTCGATGGAAGATTCGACGACCCGCCGTCTGGGCATTAACACGGCTACGGGTTCTGTCCTGGCCGGAACCGTATATGCCGGTGGCTTTGGCTATTATGCGCCATTCGCCGCAGTTGGGGGTGGCTGTTCGGCTGCGAATTCCGCGGTCTATTGCGGCATCTTTGCCGTTCCGATTGGTATCAATCAGTCTGGATGGGGTGCCAATCTTTACGGCGGCCAAGCCATGCCAGATTTCGTTGCCAACCTTCGTGTCGACCAGGCTTGGGGTGACGCGCAGATTAGTGGTGCCGTTCACCAGTTGAGAACCAGTGTGTCAGTACACAACGTGGCATTTTTTGATGCAGTCGGCGGCGGCTACCGCTCCGGCTGGCACCGTGTTGCTGGCACCAAGTACGGCTATGCCGCCCTCGGTGGCGTCAACTTCAAACTGCCGTGATCGCTCCGGGCGACAGCTTCCAGATCGAAGCTGCTTGGGCGAAGGGTGCGGTCGACTACACTGGTGTTTCGGGCAATCCGTACTCCAGCAACCTCGCACTCGGCTATCGTAAAGGCTTTTATGGGCCAGTCGTCAGCTTCATGGATGCCTATCTCAATGCGAACGGCCTGAACCTGTCGACGGCCTGGTCGCTCAATGCGCAGTACCGCCACTTCTGGACGCCGTATTTGCGGTCGTCGTTCGCCTACGGCTACCAGAGGTACAACGCGCCGGGAGCTGCTCAGAATGGGGTAAACGTGCAGGGTCCTGTCGCTTCGAACGCACCGAATGGGTTCATTGCCAACTTCCCGAGCGAGAAGTCCCAGCAGTTTACTGCCAACGTGATCTGGTCGCCAGTGAAAAACGTCGACCTTGGTCTTGAAGGCTACTGGGTGAATATGAAGACTGACTGCGCCGGTCTCTCTGGTGCGAATTGCGGTGATATTCGCGAAGCGACCCGTGGCAAGTCGGTAGACGTCTTTGGCGGTCTGTTCCGCGCTCGCCGCGACTTCTAATCCAGTCACGCGCTAAAAATAGAAACCCCGGCGGGCAACCGCCGGGGTTTTGCTTTTGGCGCATTGCTCTAGAGACGGGCCGGTCGCGGCTGAACACTCACGTCTTCATGATGGCGCCAGGCCCCAGCCATGGGCTTACGAACAGCCTTTAAGAAGGCCGGTGACGGCCCAGTCCGCTCGCGGACGACCTATTTGCACTTTGCCGTAAAATCGAGGATTGGCATAATTGTCTCGCTGCGATCGAGCGCTGGCGCATGCCCCTGGCCGGGGATCTCGATCGAACTGACTGCTTTGCCGCGCTTCTTCATTTCCGTTACTGATTCGCGCGACAGCAGATCGGAATTTTCGCCGCGCAGAATCAGCACGGGCGCCGCCTGTGCAAGCGCATCGAATTGCAGCCAAAGCGGCGGGGGCGGTTTCGACGGGTCGATATCCGCGAGCGCATTCGAGATTGCCGGATCGGAACAGGGCTCAAAACCGTTCTTGCCCTCCCGCCAGGTGCGGCGGACGTAGGACTGCCAATACTTTTCAGTAAATGCTGGAAACTGATTGCCGATCACGCTTTTGAGAATGGTGACCGCCTCGTCCCAGCTTTTCGGCACCGGCAGTTTACCGACATAGCCCTTGATGCGAAGCAGCCCCTCCATATCGAGCACCGGGCCGATGTCGTTCAGCACCGCGCCGGCAATCATCTGCGGGCGGACTGCCGCAAGTACCATGGTCAGAATGCCGCCGCGCGAAGTGCCGATGAAAACCGCGCGTGCGATTTTTTCTGCATCCAGTACGCTCAGCAGATCCTTGATCTCCACCGGCACCGAATAGTTGGCCGGGTTCTTGTCACGTTCCGATAATCCGCGGCCGCGCGAGTCAAGCGCGATGGCGCGACGGGGATATTTGGCATCGCCAGCGAAGGCTTCCAGCAGTTCACGAAAGTCCTCCGCGGTTCGCGAAATACCGGGAAGACAAATCGCAGGAAGGGCGGCATTGCGCGGGCCTGCGGCCAGCGCATGCAGTTTTAGGCCATCCTCGGCTGTAAAATAGCGATCCTCGATCCCACGCATGGCGCTGTTATACGAAGTCCGCGCGCCTGCTGGCTAGGGTTCGAGGGCTCAATTGAGCCTTCCGCGCACCAGATCCGCCTCGATGGTGAGGCCCCGATTTGTGCCGGAAAGCGCCTGATAGACCTGCAAATTCTCCATCACCCGCTGCACATAGAAGCGCGTTTCGGAGATTGGAATGCGCTCGATCCAGTCGACAATATCGACTTTCGGATCACGCGGGTCGCCATATTTTTTGATCCATTCGTTCGCACGTCCGCGGCCGGCATTGTAGCCGATGAAGGCGAGCACGTAATTGCCGCGATAGAATTCAAGAAGATCGCCGAGTTCGGCGGCACCGAGTTGGACATTGAAGACCGGATCACCGCCGAGTTTATTGTCGGCCCAAGCAAGACCAAACTTTTTTGCGATTGCACGCGCCGTGGAGGGGATGACCTGCATCAGGCCCTTGGCATTGGCGATCGAAACCACAGCCTGATCAAACTGGCTCTCCTGACGCGCGATGGCGTAGATCACTGCTGGGTCGGCCTTCGGGCCGACGTGATTGTAGTTCGGGATACCAAATGCCGGGAATCCGATCATCTCAACCGGCACGCCTTTCGACATTGCGGCCTTGCCGATCAGGACAAGCGCGCGTGCATCGTGCATTTCCGTCGCGACGTGCGCGAGCAGAAGATAGCCGACGGCATCGTTGCCAGCTCGCTCGGCAAGATCGGTGTAGATCGGGATCGTGAATTCCTGCTCGCCAATTGAGTAGAGCATACGCAAAGCTCGAACCGGCTCTTGCCGTTCGAACGCCGCAAGTTCGGCGGCAGGCGGCGGCGAAGTGTGGGGTAACGGCAAATCCTTCAAGCCGAGACGCGCGCGCGCGAGTTGCCCGTAATAGGCGACGGTGTGTCGTCCGGCATTTTCGTAATTCATGCGCGCCGCAATTTTGTCGCCATGAGCCTCGTGGGCGCGGCCCAGCCAATAATATCCGCGCGCGAGTGTCACCGGATGCGCCGAAATTTTAGAAATCTGCTCAAACAGGCGGATGGCCGAGGCGGAATCATTGAGGAATCTCAATGCGATCCACCCCGCTGTGAAGAGCTGGTCGGCCTTGTAATTTTCCGCATCCGGTGGCGCGGCTTCGACCGCCACCCGGTATGCGCCACGCGCATCACCCTGATCGAGCAGTTTTCGTACGACCAGCCGGCGCTCGAGCCACCATTGATCGGGCGCCACGATCAGTTTCGAATCGTGGGGTGCATCGGAAAAGGCGCGCGCGGCTCCCGCCACATCGTCCTTGCGGCGCAGATATTGCGCCTTCGCGAATACATAACCCTGATCATTGCGTAGTGCGGACGGGATGGCCTCGAGCAGTTTGCCGGCGTTAGAGGATTTTCGGATAACGGCGGCGCGTGCCTGACCGAGGGCCGCGATGTCGCCGCCCGCGAGCTGCGAGGCGCGGAGGGCGGCGTCGATTTTTTCGTTGCCGAACAGGCGATCCGCACGAAATTTGTGATCTGCGCGCGACAGCACGCCAGGGAAGGATACGAGAAGGTCTTTTTCACTATCCGGCGTCAACTCGTCTTCGCGCCATGCGGCCCGCACGAGGGCGACTGCGTTGTTCTTGTCTCCTGCGCTTGCGGCGAGGACCTTGGCGAGCGCAAGCTTGCCTTCACCAGTGCCGGGACGGCTCTGTCCAAAGAAAGCGCGTACCGTCGCGGCATCACGCTCTTCGTCATACAAAAGTTTTTCGGCACGGCGGCGGATCAAGACCGCATTCGGCCATTGTGGCCGCTCCCGCAGAAAACGCGCCGCGCGATCGAAACCTACGTCCTTGGCGGTGAGACGCATGCCGAGCCAGGTGATTAGCGCCTTCGACGAGGGGTCTTGAAAACGCTCGGCCAGCGCCAGTGCGTTCACGCCGTCGCTCTGGCGTAAGAGCGTAATCGCCTGTTTGATGGTAGCGAGATCGCCCTGACCCTGTGCGCGCGCGGGGGCTGCGAATGCCACAAGCATCGCAGCCAGGGATAAAATGAGAACTTTTGGCAACCGCATCATTTCGCCGCCACAGGAATCAGGGAATTAGGACAATTGATGGCCCTAAGATTACAATCCTGCAATCGCTTGCCGATTTCAGGGGCTTTCACGTTATCCGGTTTGGGAGTATCCCTCTGCCCCTGTCATTAAATTAGGAAGAATAGCTGCCATGTTTAAGGGGTCATTTACCGCCTTGGTCACGCCGTTCAAGAATGGCGGGCTTGATGAGCGCGCGTTTCGCGACCTCGTCGATTGGCAGATCGCCGAGGGAACCGACGGTCTCGTGCCGGTCGGAACCACGGGCGAGAGCCCGACACTTTCGCATGATGAGCACCATAAGGTCGTCGCATGGTGCATCGAACAGGCCAAGGGCCGGGTACCGGTCATGGCGGGCGCGGGTTCCAATTCGACCGCTGAAGCGATCGATCTGGCACGGCACGCCGAGAAGGCGGGCGCTGATGCCGTTCTCGTGGTGGCGCCTTATTACAACAAGCCGAGTCAAGAAGGCATTTATCGCCATTTCAAGGCGATCAACGATGCGATCGGGATTCCCATTTTCGTCTACAACATTCCACCGCGCTCGGTAATCGACATTTCGGTCGAGACCATGAAGCGCCTGTCGGCGCTAAAGAACATCAAGGGGTGCAAGGACGCGACCGCAAAGATCGAGCGCGTGAGTTTGCAGCGCGAAGCTTGCGGGCATGATTTCATCCAGCTCTCGGGCGAGGATGCTACCGCCCTGGGCTACAACGCGCAGGGTGGCCAAGGCTGCATTTCGGTCACTGCGAATGTCGCCCCTCGGCTTGTCGGCGAGTTTCAGGACGCGACGCTCGCGGGCGACTACAAGGGCGCGCTTAAGATTCAGGATCGGTTGATGCCGCTGCATTCGGCGCTCTTCATTGAGAACAGTCCGGCGCCGACCAAATATGCACTTTCGCTACTCGGCAAATGTTCCGAGCACGTTCGGCTTCCCCTTGGCCCACTCACGGAAGCGAGTAAGGCTTCCGTGCGTCAGGCAATGGTGCATGCCGGCCTGATCAACGCGTGAGGAACGGATTCTTGCGCGATCATGGCGACAAAAAAAGAGCGTGATCCAAAGCGCGACGTCGCGGTCAACCGCAAGGCGCGTTTCAATTATGAAATCGGCGAGACGTTCGAGGCCGGCATCGCGCTCACTGGCACGGAAGTAAAGTCGCTCCGCGTCGGCAAGGCGACGATCGCGGAATCCTATGCCGACGCTCGTGGTAATGAAATCTGGCTAGTGAATGCCAACATCCCCGAATACCTTCAAGCCAACCGTAACAACCACGAACCGCGCCGGCCGCGGAAACTTCTTCTGCATCGTCGACAAATTAACAAATTGATCGGCGCAGTGGAGCGTGAGGGAATGACGCTTATTCCACTTAAGCTCTATTTTAATCGAAAGGGGCGGGCGAAAATGGAAATTGCCCTGGCGCGTGGTAAAAAGCTGCACGACAAGCGGCAGACCGAGAAGAAAAAAGACTGGGCACGCGAAAAAGGCCGACTGATGCGGCAGAAGGGTTAGCTATGGTGCTCCCGGTGAAGCTCGATCATTGCGTCATCCATGTTTCCGATTGGGAACGCTCGAACGCGTTCTATGTAAAGATTGTCGGGGCTGAGTTGATCACGCGCCCGAGTGGCTATGCCTATCGATTCGGCGACACGCAGCTCAATTTGCATGGCCCAGGTGTCAAGCCGGCGGAGGTCGCCCGGCTGCCGGTCCAGCCTGGAAACAGCGATCTGTGTTTCGAATGGAAAGGGCCGATTGTTGACGCAGTGAGGCATCTCGAGCGGTGCGCGGTTGCGATCGAACGCGGGCCGATGGAGCGTTTCGGCGCGAAAGGGGCAGGGATCAGCGTCTATTTTCGCGATCCCGATGGATCGTTGCTTGAATTCATCTCTTACGCGAATCATAAAAAGTAAGTGTTTGAAATTGGAATCAAATCTTCCACCGGAATCGAGTACCACCATGCAGGTCCTACGTAACCCCCTTGAATTACCCGATAATTTGCCCGCGCCAAAAGATGACGGCGGCGCGAAACATCTGCCGGGAACAAAACTTCCTGCGATTGCGCTTCTGTCAACGGACGGCTCACGCGTTGATTTGTCGAAACTCGGGGGACGTAGTGTAGTTTATTGTTATCCGCGCACGGGCCAGCCGGGCAAAGCCCTGCCCACAGGCTGGGACGAAATCCCCGGTGCACGGGGTTGCACGCCGCAATCCTGTTCTTTCCGGGATCATTTTTCCGAGTTGCAGAAAACGGGTGTCGATCATCTCTACGGGCTCTCGACCCAGAATACGGATTATCAACGGGAGGCGGTGGAGCGGCTGCATCTGCCATTCCAAATTCTCGCGGATTACGAACTGAAATTCGCGCGCGCGTTGAAGCTGCCGACCTTTGCGGTCGATGGTATGGAATTATTGAAACGGCTGACGCTTGTAATCGATAACGGAACGATCACGCACGTCTTCTATCCGGTATTTCCGCCCAACGAGAGCGCCGCCGAAGTTCTCGGTTGGCTTCAGTCCGGGCGTTCTAAATAGGCGCGTGCTTTCGCGAATATCTGCCGGAACATAACAGGAGTGAGCACACCTGTGCTCGTGTTGTAACGCGAGCAATGATAACTATCGATCATCGTTCGGCCCGCGATGTTGTGTGTCTCGCCATGCCGGAATTTAAAACGCGAAATTTTTTCTCCAAGTGCTGATACTGCTGAATCGTGCGCGATTTTTCCAAGTGTCACTATAATTTTCACATCGTGCCTCGGTTCCATATCGGCAATCAGGAATTTGCGACAGGTTTTGATTTCGTCTGTCGTCGGTTTATTTTCCGGCGGCACGCAGCGCACGGAATTAACGATGCGAGTATCGACAAGTTCGAAGCCATCATCAATGCGGGCAGCATACACGCCGCGGGCGAAGCCAAATTCGAGCAATGTTGAGTACAAGAGATCCCCGGCATAGTCACCAGTAAACGGTCGTCCCGTGCGATTTGCGCCACGGAGGCCGGGGGCAAGACCAATAATTAGGAGACGCGCATCAATTGGACCAAACGAAGGAACGGGTGCGTTGAACCAACCCGGTTCAGCGTTGCGATTGGTCTCACGAAACGCGACGAGGCGAGGACAGAGTGCACAATCGCGGCCGGGTTCGGCGGCGGTCATAGGGATACACTCGATTGATCGCTCAAGCCTCTTCGGGATCAGGCTCATAGGCGCGGGCAGGTGGCGTCGGTGCGCGCGAAATAAACCCTGGCATTTGGTTCGGATTTTGCGGTTGGCTCGGTCCATGTCGCGCCTCGCGTGCTTCGCGCGAGGCATCGCGGGCCGCTCGATCGGCCGGATCCCGCCCAACCTTATCTTGCAATCGGGCGAGATCGATGAACTCATCTGCTTGACGACGCAATTCGTCGGCGATCATTGGTGGCTGCGTGGAGACGGTCGAAACCACGGTGACACGGACGCCCTTGCGTTGAACGGCTTCCACCAGGGGACGAAAGTCACCGTCACCTGAAAACAGCACCATATGATCGATACGGTCGGCAAGTTCCATGGCGTCGACGGCAAGTTCGATATCCATGTTGCCTTTGACTTTGCGGCGGCCAGTGGCGTCGGTGAACTCCTTGGCGGGCTTTGTCACGACCGTATAGCCGTTGTAGTCAAGCCAATCGAGCAGCGGGCGGATCGAGGAATATTCCTGATCTTCGATCAAGGCCGTATAATAGAAAGCGCGCAGTAAGTTTCCGCGCGACTGAAATTCTTTTAATAACCTACGGTAGTCGATATCGAAACCAAGGCCTTTGGTGGTGGCATATAGGTTAGCGCCATCAATAAAAAGCACCATCTTCTCTGCGTGCTGACTATTCTGCATTTTTAAAATCTCACTATGAAACGTCGGCGGTCGAAATAGCCGGAAATAATCAAGTTTGAGCTTACTAGCAAGGCTTTTCAGCTTAACAAAGGCACGACGTGGGGTAGGTTTTTTGATCTTCGAGGCACACAGCCTATTGGCGCATTCTTGAATAAGTCAATGACATAGCAAAAATAAAGGCATCTATTGTATTCGTTGATGTTCCAGTAGAGGCAGACAGCGTTCCACTTAGAAATCCCACCGCTAATATTAGCGCGGGCAGATCATAATAATCACTACGCAACATGCAACTTAACGACAAACTCCTGGCTGCAATTCACAATTTCCAGAACGGGAATTACATTGAATCTGAACGTATGTCGAATGAAATTCTTCAAATTGATCCTCGCAATTCCAGAGCCTTAAATCTTTTGGGTATGTCCTTACATGAGCGGGGATTATCTGATGAAGGAATTGTTTTCGTCAAAAAGGCTACGGAAGTATACCCAAATTATCATGCTGCTCATAACAATTTGGGGACGATTTATCGGGAGACAAAACGTTTTGAACTCGCTCTGCCTTGTATAGATCTAGCAATTTCCTTAAATCCCGCTTCGTCAGATTATCTTTTGAACCGGGCGTCAGTTCTTGTTGAAGTTGGCGACTATGAAAAATCTTTAGAGAGTTTCGAAAAAGCGATTTTGCTAAATCCAGAACTGCTTGAGGCATATATCGGTCTTGGCAAAGTTTTCTTAAAACTGAAATGCTATGACAAAGTTTTTTCAGCTTATGACAAGGCATTAGCCCTAAAACCTGATTTTTCTGAAGCTTGGCTTGGTCGCGGCAATGTCTTTGCGGAACTGACACAATATAATAATGCGCTCGCTGCTTATGACCGAGCGCTGACCTTAAAACCTGCTCTTGCTGAGGCATGGCTTGGTCGCGGTAATATCTTTGTGGAATTCAAACAGTATGAGAATGCGCTCGCTGCTTATGAAAGAGCGCTGACCTTAAAGCCTGATCTTGCTGAGGCATGGCTTGGTCGCGGCAATATCTATGCAAAACTCAAACAATACCACAATGCATTGGCTGCTTATGACAGAGCGCTGACCTTAAAATCTGATCTTGCTGAGGCATGGCTTGGCCGCGGGAATATTTTTTTGGGACTTAAACAGTACTGAAAATGCGTTCGCTGCTTATGACAGAGCGCTGACCTTAAAATCTGATCTTGCTGAGGCATGGCTTGGTCGCGGGAATGTTTTCAATAAACTGAAGCGTCCTGTAGAGGCAGCAAGTGCCTACGCTAAGGTGCTTGAGATAGATCCGCAGCATCCGTTCATAAAAGGATTTTTGCTCCATCAAAAAATGCTCTTATGCGAATGGAAAGACCTAAATAATCTAATCAACGAAATTGATAGCGATTTAGCTTCTGGTAAACGGTCGGCTGAACCATTTGGCTATCAAGCAATTGCACACTCAGCGCGCAATTTTAAGCTTTGCGCGGAAATATATGGTGCTGACAGATTTCCACGTCCGCAAACTCCACTGTGGCGTGGAGAGCAATATGACAACTCGAAGATTTGCGTCGGATATTTATCGAGTGAGTTTAGAAATCACGTCGTATGTTATCTGATGGCGGGACTATTTGAACTTCATGACAAAAATTGTTTTGAGATCTTTGCTTTTGATAACGGACAAGACGACGGGAGTGATATTCGAGGACGAATAAATCAGGCATTTAATAGTGTTGTCGATATTAGCCATTTAGATGATTTTCAAGCAGCCGCAACAATCAAGAATGAGCAGATAGATATATTAGTCAATCTAAATGGATATTTTGGAGACCAACGAACTGGTGTTTTCAGCTATAAACCCTCACCGATTCAGGTTAACTATCTAGGTTTCACTGCGACGATGGGAGTAGATTATATCGACTATATTATTGCAGACAGATTTGTAATACCACCAGAGCATAAAACGTTCTATGCAGAGAACGTCGTTTATTTACCGGACACTTATCAGGTCAATGATAGCAAGCGCCCCATCGCTGAGCGCACGCCAACTCGTGCGGAAGTTAAGCTGCCAGATACAGGTTTCATCTTCTGCTGTTTCTGCAATAGTTTTAAAATTACACCGGAAGTGTTCGACGTATGGATGCGGTTGCTGAATGGGGTCGAAAATAGTGTATTGTGGCTGACGGAAAACAATCCAGTTGTATCCAAAAATCTGCGCGTAGAGGCAAGACATCGGCATATTGCGCCAGAGCGCTTAGTGTTTGCGCCGCCAACTAATTATTCTGATTATTTGGCTAAGTATCGGGTTGCTGATTTATTTTTGGACACGTTACCCTTCAACGGTGGCGCAACAGCCAGCGACGCCCTTTGGGCTGGACTGCCAGTGGTGACCTGTTCAGGGCAACCGTTTACGGCACGGATGGCCGGAAGCCTTCTAAATGCTGTTGGGTTACCTGAACTTATAACCAAATCGCTCGATGAATATGAGGCTTTGGCATTAAAGCTCGCTCGGAATCCAGCTCTACTCACATCAATAAAGGAAAAGCTCACACGCAACCGCGATACATATCCGCTGTTTGATACCAAACGCTTCACACGTCATATTGAGTCTGCGTACACAACTATGTGGGAGCGATCTCAAAGAGGAGAGCCACCGATATCTTTTTCAGTTGATACGTATTGAAATTGATTGCGGCCACTTGTCGAAGAGTCTGGAGAAATTTCAATTTTTTGCTATGCCGCCATCCAGAAGTGCGGTTGATCTTATAGAGTTCAGTTTTGGTAGCCTTTTTTTGCTCTTAGGGCGTCCCCGGTCATGCTGGTAGTTTCCAAACCTTGATTATAACTTCGCAAATATCAGTTTCACGATAAAACTTACCGGGACGCTTCAGTTCTGTGCGATAATTTGCTGTCATGAGATTCGTTCGAATGTCGATCATTTCGACAGTGAATATTGGATCGGGCAGTGCGCTGACTGGGGCATATTGAGACAATAGCGCTTGCATTGCGGCGCAACACAAGCTATAGGCTCTGAGAATTCCCCATAGCCTGTTTCCGGAGCCTCGCTCATGGCGCGCGTCACCGTTGAGGATTGCATTGATAAGGTAGAAAACCGTTTTGATCTTGTGCTGCTCGCAAGCCATCGTGCGCGCACGATTTCGGCCGGTCAGCAGATCACGGTCGATCGTGACAACGATAAGAACCCTGTAGTGGCGCTGCGTGAAATCGCTGATAAGACCGTAGAGGCGGCCGATCTCAAGGAAGAGCTAATCCATTCATTGCAGAAATACACCGAAGTCGACGAACCGGAGTTGGAAGCGGTTCCATTGCTGGCTGGGACTGCTGCGGGTATCGCCGTGGGTGCAGACAGCGACGACAAGGAAGTCGCTCAAGACCGCATGACAGAAGAAGAATTGCTTGCCGGCCTGCAGGGCCTGGTGCCTCCTCCGGAGCAGCCGGCCGAGCCGGATGTCGAGGAAGAGGGCTGACCCTCCGCCACGATCTCTAGAATTTGACGGCCCGGTGCAAACTGGGCCGTTTCATTTTGCGGGCATCGAGCCTTAATGGGAACGCCAAATCAGCCTTGCGCGTTCTATAATCCGGCGCGATATGCTGCTCTAGGTAAAATGCAATCTTCAATGCAGATTCGGCCAAGCTTCGAGAAAGCGTGGTAAGCTCCTGGAATGGCTGAGCAAACCTGGCAAGGGCCCATGATGAGACAATACGAGCTCGTCGAGCGGGTTCGCCGTTACAACCCGCAGACCGACGAAGCGTTGCTCAACCGGGCCTTCGTTTACGCGATGAAGGCACACGGCAAACAGATCCGTGCGTCGGGCGATCCGTATTTTTCGCATCCCCTCGAGGTCGCGGCGATACTGACCGACCTCAAGCTTGATGACGCGACGATTGCGGCAGCGCTCCTGCACGACACCATCGAAGACACTAGCGCTACTCGGAGCCAGATCGACAAGCAGTTCGGCAAAGATATCGGTGCGCTGGTCGAAGGCCTGACCAAGCTTAAGAAACTCGACCTCGTTTCGCAGCATACGGAGCATGCGGAGAATTTGCGCAAGCTCCTGCTTGCCATCGCGAACGACGTCCGGGTCTTGCTCGTTAAGCTCGCTGATCGCCTTCACAATATGCGGACCCTCAAATGGGTACCTGAGGAAAAACGCAACCGGAGCGCCGAGGAAACAATTGACATCTATGCGCCACTTGCCGGCCGCATCGGTATGCACGACATGCGCGAAGAATTAGAGGATCTGGCATTTCGCCAGCTCTCGCCCGACGCTTACCGTTCGATTGAAGGTCGGCTTGCCAGTGTCCGCGGACAAAACAAGGAATTAATCAAAGAAATTGAAACGGAGCTCACTGAAGAGCTAGCAAAGAAAAAGATTAAGGCGAAGGTGAAGGGGCGCGAAAAGCGAGCCTATTCGATCTGGAAAAAAATGGAAAGAAAAGCAATTGGCTTCGAGCAACTTTCCGATATCTACGGTTTTCGCGTAATCGTACCGACAATTGATGATTGCTATCGCGCGGTTGGTATTGTTCATACAAAATGGGCATTCGTGCCGGGCCGCTTCAAAGATTACGTGTCGACACCTAAGCAGAACGATTACCGCTCGATCCATACGACCGTTATTGGTCCCGGCAGTCAGCGCGTAGAATTGCAAATCCGTACGCCCGCGATGAATGAGATTGCCGAATATGGCATTGCGGGGCATGCGCTCTACAAAGATAGTAGCGGAACGCCACTTGAAATGCTCGAGCGTGACTCCGGCGCCTATGGCTGGCTGCGGCGAACCATCGAGCTTCTCGCCGAGGGCTCAAGCCCAGAAGAGTTTCTCGAACATACCAAACTCGAACTTTTCCATGATCAGGTTTTCTGTTTCACGCCAAAGGGCCGCTTGATCGCGCTCCCGCGCAAGGCGACGCCGATTGATTTCGCCTATGCGGTTCATACCGACATCGGCAATAATGCGGTCGGCTGCAAAATCAACGGCAAGACCGCACCGCTCGTCTCTGAGCTGCAAACTGGCGATGAGGTCGAGATCATTCGTGGCGAGGGGCAACATCCACCCGCAGCCTGGGAGTCGCTGGTTGTCACTGGCAAGGCCCGTGCTGCCATCCGGCGCGCGACGCGTGTCGCCGTACGCGCGCAATATCTCGGGCTCGGCCGCAAGATGGTTGAGCGTGCCTTTGCGCGCGCCGCCAAGCCTTGGTCCGACGAACGTCTTACCAAATCCCTTTCGCGTCTTGCACGGGCATCCGTCGAGGACGTATTGGCAGCGGTCGGAAGAGGGGAATTGAAGGCAGATGACGTCGTAAAGGCCGTTCATCCCGATTGGCGCGGCGAACGGCAGGCGCCGGTAAAAGCGCCGCGCGGTGATGGCTGGTTCGGGCTCTCGCGAGTCACGAATTTGAAATTTCGTATTCCGGGTCTCAGAGGCGACAGCGACAACACACAAGAGCGAACAGAAACCTTCCGCGATTCCGATCCGCGGCATTAACGGCGAGCTACCGGTACGTTTTGCCCCAGAAGGGGGTGCCGTTCCCGGTGACCGCATTGTTGGCATTCTCACACCGGGTGAAGGCATTACGATCTATCCGATCCAATCCCCCGCGCTAAAAGATTTCGATGACGAGCCCGAGCGTTGGCTCGACGTTCGCTGGGATGTCGACGAGGTTGCCTCTACACGCTACCCGGCTCGTCTTGTAATCCAAGCCAAAAATGCACCCGGCACCCTGGCGCAAGTCGCCCAAGTCATTGGCGAGCATGGTGGCAACATTGACAATATTCACATGGGGCGGCGATCGCAGGATTTTACCGAGATCACTATCGATCTCGGGGTTTATGACCTGAAGCATTTGAATGCGATCGTCGCACAATTGCGCACCAAGCCTGTCGTTTCTTCAGCCGAACGATTCAACGGGTAATCCGCATGGCGTCCGTCAAGCCGATCCGTCTCGGGGTAAATGTTGATCACGTCGCAACCGTACGAAACGCGCGTGGTGGCCATCATCCCGATCCGGTGCGCGCGGCAAAGCTAGCGATTGTGACAGGTGCCTTCGGCATTACCGCGCACTTGCGTGAGGATCGTCGCCATATCACTGACGAAGATGTGCGCAGGCTGCGCAGCGAAATTTCCGCGCCGCTCAATCTCGAAATAGCGGCAACTCGTGAGATGCTGGATATTGCTGTTGATGTGTGCCCGCACGCGGTCTGTATCGTACCAGAAAACCGCACCGAACGGACGACTGAAGGAGGACTTGAAGTCGCGCGCGCAAAAGAAAAGCTTGCACCAATGGTCTCATTTCTTGCGCAAGCAGGCATGCGCGTTTCGCTGTTCGTCGAGCCCGATCCGCGCCAGCTAGAGGCCGCGGCCACGATTAAGGCCGCGGTCGTCGAACTACATACCGGCGCGTGGTGCGAGGCGATTGCGCAAAATAAAGAGCGCGATGCTGAACACGAGTTCGAACGCATTCGTCTTGCCGCGACACAGGCGGCGCAATTGGGCCTCGAAGTGCACGCCGGACATGGCCTTAATTTCGCTACGGCCGAAACCATAGCGGCGCTGCCGGAGATCGTAGAGCTGAACATTGGACACTATCTTGTTGGTGAAGCGATTTTCTTTGGCCTCGAATCGACGATCCGCACGATGCGTGCGGCGATCGATAAGGGTCGCGCGCGGGCGCGACAGCGCGCGGCATGATCCTCGGTGTTGGCTCCGACATCACTGATATTCGCCGCATCGAAAAAGTGATCGAGCGGCATGGTGAGCGTTTTCTTGGCCGTATCTTCACGGATAACGAGCGGTCACGAGCTGAGCGCAAGAAAAACCGTATGCAAACCTATGCCAAACGCTTTGCCGCCAAGGAAGCGTGCTCGAAGGCGCTTGGCACCGGCATCCGCGGTGGCGTGTGGTGGCGGGATATGGGCGTCGTGAATTTACCTTCGGGCCGCCCGACCATGCAGCTTACGGGCGGTGCGTTGAAGCGACTTGAAGTGATGACACCGCAAGGTTTCGAAGTGCGCATCGACCTTACCATCACCGACGAGGGCCCGATGGCTCACGCCTTGGTGATCATTTCGGCGGTGCCGAAGACAGTGACTTGAGCGTCATTGCCCGGCCTTAATGACCGGGCTATACGGGCCCGGACAAAAAGATCGACGCGAAACGGAATTTTTCATGGCATTGATTGGACAAGAAAAACAGGAAGGTGGCCTCGCAGAATTTCTTCGCGTCGGCTTTCACGCGCTTTTAATCGCGCTCGTCATTCGTACGTTTCTATTTCAGCCTTTCAATATCCCTTCGGGTTCGATGAAGGCCACCTTGCTAGTCGGTGATTACCTATTCGTTTCGAAATACTCTTATGGCTATAGCCGCTATTCCCTCCCGTTTGCTATCATCCCATTCTCCGGTCGTATTTTCGGCAGCGAACCGCAGCGCGGCGATATTGTGGTGTTCAAGCTGCCGAAGGACGACTCGGTGGACTATATCAAGCGCGTGATCGGGCTGCCGGGCGACCGTATTCAGATGATCGACGGCTTGCTTCACATCAATGGCACACCGGTGAAACGCGAACGGATCGCAGATTGGATCTCAGAAGATCCCGATGGTCGTGGACAACACGTCAAACGCTGGCGCGAAACGTTACCGAACGGCGTCGTTTACGAGTCCCTCGATCTTGTCGATAACGGTTTCTACGACAATACGCCCGTCTATCAGGTGCCACCGGGGCATTATTTTATGATGGGCGACAATCGTGACAATTCGACCGACAGCCGTGTGCTGAGTGCAGTCGGTTATGTGCCTTACGATAATCTGGTTGGGCGTGCGCAGATGATTTTCTTTTCGGTCGAAGAGGGAACGCATGCTTGGGAAATCTGGACCTGGGCCTGGTCCGTGCGGTGGAACCGCATTTTTTCATTCGTGCGATGACCCGACGGAAGAAGGCGCCGGCTTCGCTCGAATTGAAAATCGGGCACCGTTTTAAGGACAGAAGTTTGCTCGTGCAGGCGTTAACCCATGTCAGCGCCATCGGTCACAGTAAGGCTAAGATCAGCTATCAGCGGCTTGAGTTTCTCGGCGATCATGTTCTGGGACTCGCGATTTCCCATATGTTGCTGCGTGAATATCCCAGCGCGAAAGAGGGCGAACTTTCGCAGCGGCTCTCGGATCTGGTGCGGGCGGAAACCTGCGTCGAGGTTGGCCTTGATCTCGACCTTGGCTCTTATATTTATTTCGGTTCGCATGAGATAAAATCTGGTGGCCGGAACAGGAACAGTATCATCGCAGACGTTTGTGAAGCTTTGATCGGGGCAATCTATCTCGACGCCGGCTATGAAAGCGCCGCAAAATTTGTAGAGAAGTATTGGCTCAACCTAGCGCTATCGCCGCTTCGTCAATTGCGGGACGCAAAGACACGTCTACAGGAATGGGCGCAATCACGTGGCCTCCCGCCGCCCGCCTATCGCCAAATCGAACGCAAGGGACCGGACCATCAACCGGTCTTCAAGATCGCTGTCGATTTGCCTGGCATGGATGCTGCCGAAGGCGAAGGACCGACCAAGCGTGACGCGCAGCAAACGGCGGCACTTGCAATGCTGGAGCGTCACGGTGTGAAAACGGATGCCTGAATCGTCGGACAGTAATGATGGCGCGCGCTGCGGCTTTATCGCGCTTATTGGCGCCCCGAATACAGGAAAATCGACACTTCTCAACGCACTCGTCGGTTCGAAAGTTTCCATTGTTACCCCGAAGGTTCAGACGACACGCGCGCTTGTGCGCGGGATCGCGATCCGTGGAAAATCGCAGATGGTCTTCATCGATACACCTGGAATTTTCGCCCCGAAGCGTCGACTCGACCGTGCAATGGTTGCGGCCGCGCTGATGGGCGCTGTCGACGCGGATGTCATCGCGTTGCTGGTCGATGCAAAAAAGGGTTTCGACGAAGAAACTCGCGCAATCGTCGAGAAACTGAAAGTAGTTCCGCATAAGAAAATTTTGATTTTCAATAAAATTGATTTGGTACAACGAGATGTATTGCTTGCGCAGACGGCGCAAGCCAATAATATGCTATCGTTCGAACGCACTTTCATGATCGCGGCGAAAAATGGTGATGGGGTCGACGACGTGCTTGATTATTTCGCTGGAAGCATGCCGCGCGGCGCCTGGCATTACCCTGAGGACGAAATCACCGATCTACCGATGCGGATGATGGCCTCCGAAATTACACGCGAAAAGCTTTACCTTAAACTCCATGAGGAATTACCCTATCAATCAACGGTCGAAACTGATTCGTGGAAGGTGCTGAAAGATGGCTCCGTGCGGATCGAACAGACGGTTTATGTCGAACGCGACGGTCAGAAAAAAATTGTGCTGGGCGAGGGCGGGCGTATGATTAAGTCGATCTCGATGGATGCGCGCAAGGAAATTGCGGCCGCGATCGAGCAGAAAGTACATCTGTTCCTGCACGTGAAAGTGCGCGAAGGCTGGAGCGACGAGCCAGAGCGTTATCGTGCGGCGGGTCTAGAATTTCCGAAGGACTGAGATGGAGTGGACTGACGAAGGCATCGTCCTGGGCGTCCGCCGTCATGGAGAGGCACATGCGCTCGTCGAGTTGATGACAGCCATGCATGGCCGTCATCTAGGTCTCGTCCGCGGCGGATCTTCCCATAAGATGCGGCCGCTGTTGCAGCCGGGAAATGGTGTGCGTGCGACTTGGCGCGCACGGCTTGACGAACATCTCGGCTCCTACATGATCGAAAGTGCGCAGTTTCGCGCCGAACGGCTGATGATTTCGGCGGCAGCAAGCTACGGTATCCAAACATTGGCCGCGCTGCTGCGGCTTCTGCCGGAACGTGACCCGCATGAAGGTATTTATCGAGCGCTCGTCACCGTCTCCGATCATCTTGACGAGCCGGACATCGCATCTGTGCTTATTGTCCGTTTCGAACTGGGTCTGCTCGCCGAACTCGGCTTTGGCCTCGATCTATCGGAATGTGCCGCGACCGGCGAGGAAGCTGACCTTATTTACGTATCGCCGAAATCGGGAAGGGCCGTCAGCCGCTCCGCCGGCGAGCCGTGGAAGGAGCAGTTGCTTTCGCTTCCGGCCTTCCTGATCGGCGAAGCAAACCATACCGCTGCTGAAATCGCGGCAGGTTTCCGACTCACTGGATTCTTTCTCTCCCGCCATGTGTTGGAGCCGCGCGGACTGACGTTTCCCGAGGCGCGTACATCCCTGATCGCGACACTTGCCCGCGAAGCGCAGGCGGCCTGAAGGCTTGTTCCCAACTCGTTCGGCTGATAGCGCTTTTCCATGGGCAAACGAGTGATTCCACCCGGCGACAAGGGCCGGGGCGTTGAGGTCGTCGAACTCAAAGATGCGCTAGAAGAGCGCTACTTATCCTATGCGTTATCGACAATTATGCACCGCGCGCTGCCCGATGCGCGCGATGGACTGAAGCCGGTCCATCGCCGAATCCTCTTCGGCATGCGGCAATTGCGCCTTGAGCCGGGTGCTGCGCCCAAAAAGTCGGCCAAGATCGTCGGCGACGTGATGGGTAACTATCACCCGCACGGCGATCAAGCGATTTACGACGCGCTTGTGCGCCTCGCGCAGGATTTTTCCTCACGCTATCCGCTAGTCGAGGGGCAGGGCAATTTCGGCAATATCGACGGCGATAATGCTGCCGCATACCGTTACACTGAAGCGCGAATGACGGATGTCGCGCGTCTGCTGCTTGATGGCATCGACGAGGACGCGGTCAATTTTCGCCCGAATTACGATGGGCAGTCGCAAGAGCCTGTTGTGTTGCCAGCGGCATTTCCAAATTTGCTCGCCAACGGTGCGACCGGAATCGCGGTCGGCATGGCGACCTCAATACCGCCGCACAATGTCGCCGAGCTTCTGGACGCGGCGCTCTATCTGATCGACAAGCGCTCTGCCAAGTCCGGCGAGTTGCTAAAATTCGTAAAGGGTCCGGATTTTCCCACCGGCGGCGTGATCGTCGATGGTAAAGCGACGATCCGTGAAGCCTATATCACTGGGCGCGGTTCATTCCGCGTGCGGGCGCGTTGGCACAAGGAAGATACTGGCCGTGGTACATGGGTCGCTGTAGTTACGCAGATTCCCTATCTCGTGCCAAAGTCGCGGCTGATCGAGAGGATTGCGGATCTCATCACCCAGAAAAAACTGGCGTTGCTTGCCGACATTCGCGACGAGTCAACCGAGGAAGTTCGGATCGTGTTGGAACCGCGCTCGCGCGGTGTTGATCCGAAAGTCCTAATGGAATCCCTTTTCAAGCTCACCGAATTTGAAAATCGTTTTCCGCTGAATCTTAACGTACTGATGGGCGGGCAGGTGCCGCGGGTCGTGGGGCTCGCCGAATGCCTGCGCGAATGGATCGATCATCGCCGTGACGTTTTGCAGCGCCGATCGAAGCACCGGCTCGCCGAGATCAAACATCGTCTAGAAATTCTCGGCGGCCTACTGATCGCTTATCTCAACATCGATCTTGTCATCAAGATCATTCGAAAGGAGGACGAGCCGAAGCCTGTTCTGATGAAGCGATTCAAGTTGACTGACTTGCAGGCGGCCGCGATCCTCGACATGCGACTCCGCAATTTGCGTAAGCTCGAGGAATTCGAGATCCGCAAGGAAAATGACGAATTGAAGAAGGAAAAGTTAGAACTTGAAAAATTGCTGGGCTCGGCTGTACGGCAATGGAAGTTGATTGCGACCGAAATTAAGAAGGTGCGCGAGACCTACGGGCCGACGACGGCACTGGGCCGCCGCCGCACCGGCTTCGAGGAGGCGAAAGAAATCGACCTGAAGGCCGCGACTGAGGCAATGATTGAGCGCGAGCCGATTACGGTTGTTATTTCCGAAAAGGGCTGGGTGCGTGCACTCAGGGGTCACAATGCCGATTTGAAGGGTTTGACCTTCAAGGGCGACGATCAGCTGGCCTTAAGTTTCAATGCGGAAACAACGTCGAAGCTGCTCGTTTTCGCAACGAATGGCCGCTTCTATATGGTCGATGCCTCCAAACTTCCTGGTGGCCGTGGTTTCGGTGAACCGTTCAGTCTGATGTTCGATATGGAAGGGGCGGAAATTGTGAAGGCTTCCACATTCATTGGTGGACGAAAATTGCTTGTTGCCTCCAAGAACGGAAATGGTTTTATCGTGAAGGAAGACGATTGCGTTGCCAATACGCGCAAGGGCAAGCAAGTTCTGAATCTAAAAACGCCGGATCAGGCGCGGGCCGTCGCGATGGTCGAAGGCGATCACGTCGCCACGATAGGCGAGAATCGCAAAATGGTAATCTTTCCTCTGTCCGATTTGCCGGAAATGGGGCGTGGCAAGGGCGTACGCCTACAACGATTCAAGGACGGCGGTCTTTCCGATGTGAAAACCTTTAAGCTTGATGATGGTCTTACCTGGCTCGATCCGGCAGGAAGAATGCACAAAATTTCGAAAGCGGAACTTGGCGACTGGCGCGGCAATCGGGCCGATGCGGGCAGGCTCGCGCCTAAAGGTTTTCCCAAAGATAATAAATTTGGCTGAGCGCTCAATAATTATGCAAGTCTAAAAGACACGATAGTCGCACCAGCCGAATGCCAAAAATCCAGTAGCAAAATTAGCGCCCGAGGATCACGCGAATAAATTCGTTGGCGTGGCTCGCTGCTGGCAGGGCGGCCTCGTTTTCTTCGAGGATCACGATGTCTGCGTTGCGCAATGGAAGAATATCGCCCGGACTAAGATTGTATTTCATCGCTTTGTAGTCATTACCTGCGCTCAGGGACTTATAGAGATAGTCGTAGGTTTCCAGCCGCGATAGACAGCCGGCATTGATGAGCGTGCGCGCGAGTTCGTGGATGAAGCTACCACCGATCAGGGCAATACGCATGGATGAGACAAGATAGTCACCACAAACACGAGACTGTTCGAAATTTACTTTCGCCGTCGAATATCGGACGTTCGGCCGCAACACATTGATCAAATCCGCAAGATCACGGTCGGGGCCTTTTGCCTCGCTTTTAATTTCGTAGGTCCATGAAAGTTTCGGTGCGACTGTTTTCTTCTCTTCACGATTGATCTCCTCCAATAAAATATTGGCGGCATTGGCAATAGCGATTGCATTCCAATGCACCCCGCCAACAGGAAACAGTTCGATTTCGTATTTGCCCTTTAGTTGGTGTGTGAGGCGAGCCGCATCGACGAAATGAATACCAGCCTCGGTGAGCAGCCTGTCGTATGTAGGTAGCATCTCATTGCGGTCGCGTTCCGTGCTCGCACAAGAGACGCGATGAACAAAATATTCCGGCAGATGCGCGACCTTCGATGGCGTCGTTAGATAAATGAAGATATGGCCGCGTGCCTCGTAGAAATTTTGAATTTCCTTGAGCTTTGGAATCCATTCGCGTGCGTTCTGTTCAAAAGTCGCAAGATTTCGTCCACAATATTCCGTCAGATAGCCTTGTTCGACCAGCTGACCGTTTTCACCGTTTATTACGCCGGGCGCAGCGTACGCGCCGAATAATTTGTAGCGGATTTGATTGTTGAGGCGGATCAACAGTGGTCGCAGCGGATAGGCCTCGCTCACGGAAGTCGCTGCAGACTTTTGCCAGCTGCCATCGTCGAAGGTTTGCAGACTGAATTTTACGGATGGTAGCGAGACGGTCACGCCTCGAAGAGGCGAGCCAATCTGCAACTGAAGTTTTGGAACAAAGGAACGTGCGACAAGATTCCATATCGTGATCGTGGGCAGCACAAGTAAAAGTGCCACGAAAACGTAACCGAGGCGTTTCCCGTCAAATTGCCAAGTCTTCATGTCAGAACCGGAAGTAGATGAAAGGCTTGAAGGGTACCGCGAGCGCGCGGGCGCTTGCGATCACAAAAAGCGCAACAAGACCCCATTCGGCCAGTGCGCGTACGGTTTTATTCGTCTCATAAGCGCGCAGCACCGGCGGAAACAAGGGCGTCGCTGGCAGCAGGCTCAAGGCTATGCCGACCAGCATGGTCAGCGGAACCTCGGGGGCCATGTCGAGCGAAACCGGGACACGGCCATGCGGAATTAGGGCGTTCAAATAGAAGTCTAGATGTTCTATTGATGTCGTGCGGAAAATTACCCATCCGCCCATGACGATCAACAGTGTTGCCGTGATAGAAATTAATTTCCCGCTACGATCAAGCGCTTTGATCAAAAAGATACGGTCAAGCGTAAGAAATAATCCATTGTAGGCGCCCCACAACACGAAATTCCAACTTGCGCCATGCCAAATGCCAGAAGCAAGAAAGCAAATCCATAAATTGAGATACGTTCGTCCGGTTCCTTCGTGATTACCGCCGAGTGGAAAATAAAGATATTCGCGGATCCAGCTCGTCAGTGAAACGTGCCAGCGCCGCCAGAATTCGGTGAGCGAGCATGACACATAGGGCATGACAAAATTTTCCTTGAGTTGAAAGCCAAGCATGCGCGCTAGTCCGATCGCCATATCGGAATAGGCCGAAAAATCGAAATAGATTTGTAGTGTGAAGCAAATGAGTCCGAGCCAGGCTTGTCCCGCGCTTAATGTGTTTGCATCGGCGCCGAAGGTAAGATTGGCGTAAGCGCCAACAATATCAGCAATTAGCAACTTCTTCGCCATGCCGCGGGCGAAACGCAGAAAGCCTTCTTTGAAATCGGTTGCGCTTGCCGTGGCCGGATCGGCAATTTGCGTTTCCATTTCATGATATTTGAGGATTGGGCCCGCGAGCAGTTTCGGGAATAAGAACACAAACAGACAATAATTGGAAAAATTCCGCGCGGGCATGGTGGAACCGCGATAGCAATCGACGAGATAGCTGATCTTCTCGAACACTACGAAGGAAACGCCGATTGGCAGCGCAATATGCAATAGTGAAAAAGGCTGTGCACGAAACGATGGAAGTACGATATTCAGGCTGGCAAGCAGAAAATCCGCGTATTTGTAGAAGACTAGAATGCTCAGATTGACAAGAATGCCGAACGTGAGGAGGGAACGCTTTACCGGCTCTCGTTGCACGGAAATCAGCCGGAGTGAAATTGTGTAATCGAGCGCGGCCGATATCAATACGACGGGAACGAATAGGGGTTCGCCCCAAGTATAGAAAGCGACGCTACCGAGGATCAACGTCCATTTTTTTAACGCATCGCGTTGATTGACGAGAACATAGAGCGCGTAGAAAACCGGAAACAAAAAAAGCGCGAACAACGGCTCGTGAAACAGCATAACGAGTGGCTCGCGCAACAGCTCTGCGATGGATGGCTACCTTTAGCGCAGGTCCGTTGGCGACGCCAATATACGACCAACCTTGGCGGAACGTGAGAAATTGGGAATCATTTCACGGCCTTGGCCGAATTGTCTCTTTACGGGTTCGAGGCTTTTCAAGGTTAGTTTTCCTCGCAAGCTACCGAAAATATTAGGCTTTCAGTCAAAATTGCTCTTGCAAGTCATTCGCAACTATGTACCATGAAGCCATTGTTGATTGGCGAGGAATCGAATGGACGAGCGTTCGGGCCTGAAGCCCCCGGTGTCACCACCTTCCGGCTGGCGGCACAAGCACGGACGTCCATCGCTCTCGGAGGTCTTCGGCACCATCGCAACCGTCCCGACAGGTTCACTGTGGCGAAAACTCGTAGCGTTCCTTGGGCCCGGTTATCTCGTTGCCGTCGGATACATGGATCCGGGCAATTGGGCGACTTCGCTCGCCGGTGGATCGAAGTTCGGTTACGCGCTTCTCACAGTCGCGTTGCTATCAAATTTGATGGCGAACCTGTTGCAGGCGCTGTGTGCACGACTTGGGGTGGCTGCGGGGCGAGATCTTGCACAAGCTTGCCGGGATGCCTTTCCACGCACGGTATCGTGGCCGCTTTGGGCACTGGCGGAACTTGCGATTTGCGCTACGGATCTTGCCGAAGTGATTGGCACCGCGATCGGACTCAATCTGCTATTCGGAATCCCGCTGGAAATCGGAGTCTTAATCACGGCTTGCGACGTTTTTCTCATCCTTTGGCTACAAAATCTCGGATTCCGCTGGATCGAGGCGTTCATTGTTACTCTGCTGGGCGTGATAGCGCTCTGTTTTGCCATTCAGATTGCGCTGGCCAATCCCGATTGGGGTGCCGTCATCCGCGGCTTCGCGCCGACAATACGAAATCGTCCGGGATCCAGACATGCTTTATCTCGCGCTCGGAATTCTTGGGTGCAACCGTTATGCCCCACAATCTTTACCTACATTCCGCAGTCGTGCAAACGCGTCGTATCGGTTCCGCGATTTCAGCGAAACGCGAGGCCATCAAACTTGCATCGATCAACTCGACGATCGCGCTGACTTTTGCGCTCTGCATTAATGCAGCGATTCTAATTTTGGCGGCTGCGACCTTCAACAGGGCGGGGCAGACGAATGTGTCCGAGCTGGACCAAGTCCATTCGCTGATCAAGCCTCTACTAGGTTCAGCATGGGGACCGACGTTATTCGGAATCGCGCTATTATGCTGTGGACTTAATTCAACCGTTACGGCCACCCTTGCGGGACAGGTCGTGATGGAAGGCTTTCTCGACATTCGCCTACCGGGCTGGGTGCGGCGTCTGATCACGCGTGGTATTGCGATCGTTCCTGCCGCCATTGTTACAATTCTCTATGGGGAAGGCGGTACCGCAAAACTGTTGATTTTTTCGCAGGTGGTCTTAAGCCTGCAATTGCCATTCGCCATCGTGCCGCTCATTATGTTCACATCCAACCAACGGAAGATGGGGGCTCTGCGGGCGCCGTTCTGGATGACAGCGCTTGCCATTCTCACCGCGGCAATAGTAATTGCGCTGAACGTAAAGCTTCTCGCCGATCTCGCGCTCGGTTGAGTGCGCTAGTCGTCGACCCTTTCCCAACCATCGGGTGAAAGCCGCTCCTGCGGCAGAAAACGGCACTTGTAGTCCATCTTAGGCGAACCTTTGACCCAATAACCCAGATAGACATGCGGCAAGCCCATCCGTCGCGCGCGGACAATATGATCAAGGATTAGGTAGGTACCAAGTGAACGGCCCGGTATTTCTGGATTATAAAATGAATAGACCATCGAAAGGCCGTCGGGCAGCAAATCAGTCAGTGCGACCGCGAGCAATGGACCTTCGCCGCGTCCCGTGAAGGCAGTATCCGGTCCACGGCGGCGGTACTCAATTAATTTCGTTGGCACGTGACTGTCCTCGACCATCATCGAGTAGTCGAGCACGGTCATATCGACCATGCCGCCATCGGCATGGCGGGTGTCGAGGTATGAGCGGAAGAGAGAATACTGTTCGGCAGTAGGTGCCGCTGTGCGGGCGTGGCCGATCAGATCTTCATTCGCGTTCATCACGCGGCGGAAGGCACGGTTCGGTTCAAATTCGTGTGCCAGTACTCGCACTGAAATGCATGCACGGCAGGCCTCGCAGGCTGGCCGATAGGCGATTGATTGTGAACGACGGAAACCACCTTGCGTAAGAATATCGTTGATCTCGGGCGCCCGCTCGCCGACGAGGTGCGTGAAAACTTTCCGTTCCTGTTTGCCTGCAATGTAAGGGCACGGCGAAGGGCTTGTCAGGAAAAATTGGGGGGTGTCGCGAGGTTGTTGGGTCACGGCCGATTCCGCTCCGCCCGGCTATGCCGGAATCTGTTTCGATACAGCATCGCGCGAGAAGTGCGTTTCGTCAAAGGATTATCGATTTTTATTAGGCGGATTTATGTGCGCTTCAATGTTGCAGCGCGTGCTGCATTATTGACCATTACGGTTCCCGTCAGAAAGTCGTGCAACAATTTACGCTGTGGGTTTATAAGCGCGACCAGCAGAATCAGCGGGGTAAGGACCGTCACAGAAACCCAGAAGAAAATCGCGTGCACTGCACCGAGCAGGAAATACATCTTACCTCCGTACCAAGTACGAAGTTCGAGATCGACCATGCGCATGCCGATGGTGGCAGAGTGCGGTGAACCGAGCGTAAAACCAATATAAAGGATCGCCCAGATAACAAATATCGGCGACAGCAATCCAAACAACAGCCATCCAAAGCCGAACGTGACAAGGCCGAATATAAAAATGAGCAACGAGAGCAAGATAATCGGCCCGAAGATCAGGATCGCGTCAATGAAAAAGGCGACAATGCGGCGCGACAAAACGCCCTCAAAAAATTCAGGGTTTTTTTGCGGATCGTAGAAAGCCGGCCTAACATCACTGGAGCCGGCTCGTGGAAGCTCGAACATGAAACTTTTGCGAACTCCTCTTTTACTTGTGGCTCGGCGAAAATTCGCGTTTGGCCTATATTATAAAAATGAATCAATACGAATAGATAACAAGGCGCTCGCTTAATGTCTCGCTCGTATGATTTTGGCGTTGTCAGCTTTCGCGAGCGATTTTTTCAGCGGCGCGTGGCGCGAAGTAAGTAAGGATAGCATCCGCGCCAGCGCGTTTGAAGGCGAAGAGGGTTTCCATTATCGCTTTGTCGCCATCGATCCAGCCGTTGCGCGCGGCACCTTCAATCATAGCGTATTCGCCGGAGACTTGGTAGACGAAGGTCGGCATGCCGAATTTTTCGCGCACGCGCCAGACGATGTCGAGATAGGGTAAACCGGGTTTCACCATCACCATGTCGGCGCCTTCCTCGATATCAAGCGCCACTTCCCGTAGCGCCTCGTCGCCATTCGCATAATCCATCTGATAGGTTCGCTTGTCGCCTTTTAGCGTTACATTGGAGCCGACGGCATCGCGGAACGGACCGTAGAAAGCAGACGCGTATTTCGCAGCGTAAGAGAGAATTTGAATATCAGACATACCCTTATTGTCGAGCGCACGGCGGATCACGCCGACCCGACCGTCCATCATGTCCGAAGGGGCAACGACATCAGCGCCGGCCTGCGCGAGGACGATGGCCTGGTGCGCAAGTATGTGAACGCTTTCGTCATTCACGATCTCGCCGTCGATCAGAATGCCGTCGTGCCCGTGACTAGTATAGGGATCAAGGGCGACGTCGGCAGCAAGCCCCAGATCGGGAAATTCTTTTTTGATTGCGGTTAGCGCCCGGCAGACGAGATTGTCTTCGTTCAGCGCTTCGCGGCCGCGTTCGTCACGTTTTTTAGGATCGGTATTCGGAAACAGGGCGAGCGCAGGGATTTTCAGTTTCATCGCGCGTTCCGCTTCGCGTACGGCTTCGTCGACCGAAATCCGTTCAACACCCGGCATGGAACTGACCGGCTCGCGATGTTTTTGACCCTCGCAAATGAAGAGCGGCCAAATCAAATCATCGGTTGTAAGGGCGTTCTCCCGTACCAGACGGCGGGACCATTCGGCCTTCCGGTTGCGGCGCATCCGAACCTTGATCGGAAGGCGATGCTTTGCCTCGCTCGCGGTCCGTTCATCGAGAGGTGTGAAGCGGTCGACCGGTCGGTTTCGGCTCAAAAATGATGCCATGGACTTGGCCTTTGTCTCCGAAAGACTGCAATCTACTATCTCAAAAGGCTTGAGGCGAGCGTCAGATTCGCAAAACGGCGGCTAAGAGTGACTTTGCGTTAGCACTACGGCCTTGAGGTCTCGGAGAGGGGTCGCTGGATGGATTTTGAACTATCAGAAGAACAGCGTGCTTTTCAGGATGTTGCGCGACAGTTTGCGCGTACCGAATTCGCCCCTAACGCCAAGGAATGGGACGAAAAATACATTTTTCCTGTCGGAAGCCTGCGGAAGGCCGCGGCTCTCGGTTTCGGTGGTATTGCCATCCGCGAGGACGTCGGTGGCTCTGGCCTTTCTCGACTTGATGGGGCGATCATCTTCGAGGAATTGGCCAAGGGTTGCACTTCCACCGCAGCCTATCTCTCGATTCACAATATGGCGGCCTGGATGATCGACGCATTCGGTACCGACGAGTTGCGTAGACGCTTTTTGCCGAAGCTCTGCACGATGGAGCATTGTGCGAGCTACTGTCTCACCGAACCTGACGCCGGTTCGGATGCAGCTAGCCTAAAGATGACCGCCAAGCGCGATGGCGATCACTATGTGCTGAATGGCACGAAAGCTTTCATTTCAGGTGCGAACAAAACTGACGTGTATGTTTGCTTAGTACGCACGGGCGGGCCAGGCCCATTCGGAATCTCGTGTATCGTAGTCGAGAAAGGAACGCCGGGACTTTCGTTTGGCGCGCAGGAAGTAAAGTTGGGCTGGCATTCGCAGCCGACCGCGATGGTGATTTTCGAAAACTGCCGTGTGCCGGTTACAAACCGCGTCGGATCAGAAGACGAAGGTTTCAAGATCGCTATGGCTGGACTAGACGGTGGACGGCTCAACATCGGTGCTTGCTCGCTCGGCGGCGCACAATTCTGTTTCGATCGCACAATCGAATACATCCGTGAGCGGAAACAGTTTGGCAAGCGGCTTGCGGACTTTCAGGCATTGCGTTTTCGGATCGCCGATTATGCGACTGAACTCGAGGCCGCGCGATTGCTGTTATGGAAGGCGGCAATGAAAGTTCAGGAAAAAAGCCAGGATGCGCGCTGCTACGCATCGATGGCGAAACGCCGAGCTACCGATGTTGGCTTCGAAGTCGCGAACGGTTGTTTGCAGATGCACGGCGGATATGGTTTCCTGCGCGATTTTCCGATTGAGCGCGTGTTGCGCGATCTTCGCGTACATCAAATTCTCGAAGGTACTAACGAAGTGATGCGTTTGATTATTAGCCGCGATCTGCTCGGAAATTAATTTCCAGAGATGACATGCGAGCCTGAAATTCTGTTTGAACGCCGTGGCGCTGCCGGTATTGTTACGCTCAACCGTCCAAAAGCAATGAACGCATTGACGCACAATATGGTGCGTCAACTTACTTTGAAACTCAACGACTGGAAAAGCGATAACGCTGTTCAACAAGTTATTGTTTGTGCGAAAGGTGAGCGTGCCTTTTGCGCCGGTGGAGATTTGCGCGAGGTAACGATAAAAGGCCAAGAGCAAGAGGCGCTAGTTTTCTTCCGAAACGAATATCAGCTCAATACCGCAATCAAACACTTTCCGAAACCTTACGTCTCCCTGATTGACGGTATTGTGATGGGCGGCGGTGTTGGTATTTCGGTGCACGGTTCACATCGGGTCGCGGGCGACAAATTTTCATTCGCGATGCCCGAGGTCGGTATTGGTTTTTTTCCAGATGTCGGCGGAACCTGGATGTTGCCGCGCCTAAAGGGCAACATAGGCACGTTCTGTGCGCTCACAGGTGACCGATTGAGGGTCGACGATGCAGTTTCAGCTGGTATTGCGACACACCGGGTTTCTTCGGCGCGTTTTCTCGAACTTCTGGAAGCGCTTTGTGGGAATGTGTCGGTCGATGCGATACTGGCGGCCTTCGCTGAGCCCGCTTTCAGTGGAGAAATCATGATGCGGCGCGCGACGATTGATCGGCTTTTCGCGGGTTCGCGCATCGAAGATATTCTCGCGTTACTGGAGCAAGAAGCAACTTCAGTAAGCGTTGATGCCGAATGGGCGAGGAAGACGGCCGCAACAATAAGGACGAAATCGCCCACCAGCCTTCGGATCGCGCTCGAGCAAATGCGGCGCGGAAAGAACTGGTCTTTTGAGGAATGCATGAAAGCCGAATTCCGTATCGTCTCGCGTATCCTTTACGAGCCCGATTTTTACGAAGGCGTGCGGGCAGCGATTGTTGATAAGGACAACAGGCCAAGCTGGAACCCGGCAACGCTTGCCGAAGTTGGCATTGAAATCGTCGAAAAATATTTTGCGCCGCTGGAAGTGGAGTTGACGGAATGATTTCGTTCCAGCCAATCAAAAAAGGGGAAACGAAGGATCCAAACGATCTGGACAATCCAATCGATACGGCTATTGGCCCCGATTCGATCGAATTTGGTCCGTGGCAGTCTCGCCTTATCCTGTTTCAGCGCATCGTTGGAAGCTTTATGCTGGTGAAAGGCTTGATCCACTGGTCCTTACTTTTCGCAGGTGGTTCTTTTTTGGCGCTACCGATCGAGGCAAGGGCGGCCACGGTTTTCTTCGCAGTGATCGATTTGATCGCCGGCGTGGCCCTCTGGCTTGGGTCCGGATGGGGCGCCGCCCTGTGGTTGTTTGCAGTAGTCTCACAAATCGTCGCTGGCCTGATCTTTTTGCAATTATCCATATTGATGCTCACGCTAACTTCAACTGAGCTGGCGCTGGTCGGCATTTATGCTTTCTTTCGTTACAAGGCGTATCGCGAAGAACAACGCTAAAAAATCCAGGGAAGGAATTCGACATGGCAAATATCGGTTTCATTGGGCTCGGCAATATGGGTTTGCCGATGGCGCTCAATCTTGTGAAGGCCGGGCACGTAGTTGCGGGCAACGACGTGAGCCCAAAAGGTATGGTTGCGCTCGCCGCCGGAGGCGGCAAGGCCGCCAAGAATCTTGCGGAAATCGCGCAATGTGAGGCGATCGTTACCATGCTGCCGGCAGGCAAGCAGGTGCGCGACGTTTATCTTGGTGTGAACGGGTTGATTGCAAAAGCGAAGAACGGAACGTTATTAATCGACTCATCCACCATCGATGTCGAAACTGCCCGCATAGTTGCGACGGAAGCCGAAAAAAAAGGCCTCCTCATGCTCGACGCGCCTGTCTCCGGCGGTGTTGGTGGGGCGCAAGCCGGAACGCTTACCTTTATGGTTGGAGGCTCGGACGCGGCGTTTGCGAAAGCAAAACCTATTCTCGATCAGATGGGCAAGACGGTCGTGCATGCCGGGGGCGCGGGGGCAGGCCAGGCCGCGAAAATTTGCAATAACATGATCCTCGGTATTTCGATGATTGCGGTATCGGAAGCATTCGTTCTTGCTGAGAAGTTGGGTCTCGACAAGCAAAAGCTCTTCGATATTTCCTCGAAGTCTTCGGGGCAGTGCTGGTCGATGACAACGTATTGTCCGGTGCCGGGGCTGGTGCCTACTTCACCCGCGAACCGCGACTACGCCGCTGGGTTCACGGCGACGATGATGCTGAAGGATTTAAAACTTGCGCAAGATGCCGCGAAGTCGGTGGCCGCGAAGACGCCACTCGGGGCTGAAGCGGCGAACATTTACGACAAGTACGTGGCCTCTGGTGAAGCGGGGCGGGATTTCTCAGGGATAATCCGCTATCTACGGGGCTGATTTTTTTGCGATAGCAGCCGTCGGCTGCAGAAAAAAGAAACCCGGAAGTAACCGTTTTGTTCCGGTTTGAAGCATGGCTTTTCTCATTTCGGGAATAAGGCAGCAAAAACTCCGTAAAACGTGCTTCGTCAATGGTTCATCAAGGCTGTTTTGTGAGGAAGAATTTAGCTTTCAATTTAAAGCTTCCTTTGCGCGTGTTGGATACAAATGACGCCAAGAGCGGGGATAAAAATCACTCGCCGACACAGGGAAATTGTGAAAGGCGTCAAAATGAAAAACGTTGTGCGTGCGGTCGAAGCCGCCGCTCCATTGGAGCGTTATGAAGAACTCAAAACCCCCTATTTGGAGGCTTTGACTCTTGTCGAGCGTCTGCATCGCAGACTTCTCGATGTCATCAAGGACGAGTTCGACCGCCGCGGTCGCTCGGACATCAACAGCGTGCAGGCGTTGTTGCTTTTCAATATTGGCGACTCAGAGCTCACCGCCGGCGAACTTCGTTCGCGCGGTTATTATCTTGGCTCGAACGTTTCGTATAACCTCAAGAAGCTTGTCGAGATGGGATATCTGCATCATGCGCGATCGCGCGTCGATCGCCGTTCGGTGCGCATCAGCCTAACCGACAAGGGCAAAGAAGTGCACAAAATCATCGCGGAACTATACCAGAAGCACGTTCGTACCATCGAGCAAGTGGGCGGGATTGCCTCGACCGAATTGCAAGTGCTCAATAAGGCGTTGCAGCGGCTCGAGCGTTTTTGGACCGACCAGATCCTATATCGTCTCTGAGAAAACACATCCAAAGTAGAGTTTGAGGCCCGGAATGATCCGGGCCTCTTGCTTTTTGCGGCCATAGTCCCGCCGTTGTTGTTCGGCGTGGTAGGGGTTGATATTCCAGCTTATTATTCGGCTTCAGGACTAAATCGTGCCACCTACCTTACGTTATTGGATGATCCGCAGAGACTTCCTTCGCGGACTGGCGGCGGCGGTTGCTGCGTCGGCGCTTCCATTTCCGTCCTTTGCCCAACAGCACGGCTATCGGGGCACAGCGGCCGAATGGAATCCCGGTTTCGATTCCGCTTCACGCACCATCACGATGCCGCGTTCTCGATTTGCCACGCTGTCATCCTTGACGGTGCAATCGATCGAGCAAGCGGTGCAAAACTATCAGGGAATTGTATCGCGCGGTGGCTGGCGTTCGGTCCCCTTTGGACGCGAGCGATTACGGCTCGGCATGCGCGACCGTGCAGTCGTAGCTTTGCGCCAGCGGCTGATTGCATCGGCCGATCTTGATCCGGCGGCAGGAGTTTCCGATATTTTCGATTCGTATGTTGAGGCCGGCGTGCGACGATTCCAGGCGCGCCACGGCATCTCCGCCAGTGGCGTTGTACGTGAGGCGACCGTCAGCGCGCTAAATGTTCCGGCCGAATCGAGACTTCGACAGCTGCAAAACAATCTTGTCCGTATTCGCGCCATGTCTGGTCATCTTGGCGAGCGCTACGTCGTCGTGAACATTCCTGCCGCGCAATTGGAGGCGATTGAGAACGGAACGGTCGCCTCGCGCCACACCGCGATCGTCGGCAAGCCTGATCGTCCATCGCCGGTCCTGCAGGCAAAAATTCAGGAAGTGAATTTCAATCCTACCTGGACCGTGCCAGCGAGTATCGTGAAGAAAGATCTGATTCCGCGGATGCAGGGAGAGCCCGAATATCTCTCTCGCAACAAGATCCATATTTACGACCAGCATGGCCACGAACTGCTAGCGGATAACGTGAATTGGCAAAGCAACGAGGCAACGAACTATCTATTTCGCCAGGATCCCGGCCAGCAGAATTCCATGGGCTCGATCCGCATTAACATGCCGAATCCACAGGCGGTTTATATGCATGACACACCGAGCAAAAATCTTTTCGGCGAGGACATGCGTTTCCATTCTTCTGGGTGTGTACGCGTACAGAATGTACGCGAGTTGGTCGGTTGGCTTTTACGTGATACGCCGGGCTGGTCGCGGCAACAGGTCGAGGCCGTGATTAAAACCGGCCAACGCGTTGATGCAAGAGTTGCGAAACCCATACCCGTATACTGGGTTTACATCACCGCCTGGGCCAACCCCGATGGCATAGTTCAATTCCGCGATGATGTTTACGGTTATGATGGGGAAGGTTCCGTTCAGTCTTCACGCAGTTGATTTTGTAGCCTTGTCCAACCACGACGTTGTGGCTCGGGCGGCATCAATTCTTTGCTGACTTTATTGACATCGATCATGCCGGGGGGCGAGTTATGATAGAAATGCGGCCGGTGGGCTCTGTGGTTCGCATCGCGCAGCCATGGCCAAACCGAAACCGATGGTCTCCTGTCTGAGGCCACAGATAGGGGTTGCCAGGGGACCTCTACGCTTCATTTTGGGGTTAGGGTGTGCTATTTCGCCTTTAAGCGGTGGGAGCCCATCATGGCCATGTCGAACGTCGCGAGGGATCGTGACGCCTCTGAACGTTTTTTCTCGGCGGTCGTCGAGGATGCGGACCCGGAAGTCTTTGCTGCGATCCGCGGCGAACTCGGTCGCCAGCAGCACGAAATCGAGTTGATCGCCTCGGAAAATATCGTTTCTCGCGCGGTACTCGACGCCCAGGGATCCGTACTCACCAACAAATATGCCGAGGGCTATCCGGGCAAACGCTATTACGGCGGCTGCCAGTGGGTCGATTTGGTGGAAACGCTCGCGATCGAGCGTGCGACGAAATTGTTCGACTGTCGCTTCGCGAATGTGCAACCTCATTCTGGCAGCCAAGCGAATCAGGCCGTATTCATCGCCGTCATGAAGCCCGGCGACACATTCATGGGATTAAATTTAGCTGCCGGAGGCCACCTAACGCACGGCGCGCCGGTGAATATGTCCGGCAAATGGTTCAAAACGATACCCTATAACGTGAAACGAGACGATCAACGGATCGATTACGATGAAGCTGAGCAACTAGCGCTTCAACATAAGCCGAAAGTGATCATCGCGGGTGGTTCGGCTTATCCGCGTGTAATCAACTTTGCACGTTTCCGCAAAATTGCTGACAGTGTCGGCGCAATTTTCATGGTCGATATGGCGCATTTTGCTGGGTTAGTCGCTGGTGGCGCGCATCCCAGCCCATTCCCGCACGCGCATGTTGCGACGGCGACGACGCATAAAACCTTGCGCGGGCCGCGTGGTGGTCTGGTGCTTACCAACGACGAAGAATTGGCAAAGAAAATTAACTCCGCCGTATTTCCGGGATTGCAAGGCGGACCGCTGATGCATGTGATCGCGGCGAAAGCGGTTGCTTTCGGCGAAGCATTGACGAGCGATTACCGACTTTACGTCAAGAACGTGGTAGAAAACGCGAAAGCTCTTGCTGAAAATCTTCGTGGGCACGGCTTTGCGATTGTTTCCGGTGGCACTGACACACATGTGATGCTAGTGGATCTTCGCCCCAAGCGTCTCAATGGAAAGGTATCTGAAGAAGCACTCGGCCGTGCCTACATTACTTGCAACAAAAACGGCATCCCGTTTGATCCCGAAAAGCCGACGATTACATCTGGCGTCCGGCTCGGTACGCCCGCCTGCACAACACGTGGTTTCGGCGTAAAGGAATTCCAGGAAGTTGGAAATTATATTGCCGAAGTGTTGAACGTGCTTTCCCAAAAAGGTGTCGAAGAAGATGCGCTGGTGGAAGGCGCTGTGCGCGATAAAGTTGAAAAACTTGTTTCGCGTTTTCCGATCTATCGTTGAACCTAATCGAGGCTAGTCATGCGTTGTCCTTACTGCGGCACTCTCGACACGCAGGTGAAGGATTCGCGGCCCACTGAAGATTCTTCATCCATTCGTCGGCGCCGCGTATGCCCGTCCTGCAATGGGCGTTTCACAACGTTTGAACGTGTACAGTTGCGCGAACTGGTGGTGTTGAAACGAAGTGGACGCCGTATTCCATTCGATCGGGATAAATTACTGCGCTCGGTCGAAATCGCTCTGCGCAAGCGTCCCGTCGATCCCGAACGGGTCGAACGTATGGTTTCCAGCATCGTGCGGAGGCTCGAGAGTATGGGCGAAAATGAAATTCAGTCTTCCAGCATTGGCGAACTGGTAATGGAGGGACTAAAACAGTTGGATGACGTGGCGTATGTGCGCTTCGCTTCGGTTTATCGAAATTTCCGCGACCCGAAGGATTTTGAGAAAGTGCTCGACGAACTCGGGCCCGAGACTGAAAAAGCGGCCGAGCGTGCCAACGAACGAGCGAAGAGTTCGAGTTGATGATCGCGCTGCAACGTGCCGCTGATGCGGCACTTTCTACGAAAGCAAAAGACGAGCGTTTAATGGGGGCGGCGTTATCGTTTGGGCGTAGAAATCTTGGCACGACATTCCCAAATCCAACGGTCGGCGCACTCGTCGTACGCTCTAGCGATCATGATCAGCCCGTCATCTGTGGTCGGGGTGTCACGGCACGAGGTGGACGACCGCATGCGGAGGCGGAAGCTTTGCGAGCCGCCGGACGGGCGGCAATGGGCGCAACGATTTATGTCACGCTCGAACCATGCGTTCCGCATGGTCGTGGTGAGCCGTGCACGGACCTGATTGTGAAGTCCGGCATAAAACGCGCTGTAATCGCGCTGCAGGATCCGAATCCTGCAACAATGGGGCGAGGGGTCGCGCGCTTACGTGAAGCAGGTGTTACCGTAATGGTTGGCCCCGGTGCGGTGGAAGCAAGTCGTACACATGCTGGTCACATTCGCAGGATGAAAGACGGGCGGCCGCATGTGATTTTGAAAATTGCGGTTTCGGCCGATGGCAAAACAGGTCTTGCGGGACGGCACCCTGTCGATATTTCCGGAAACGTTTCGCGCGCCGAGGCCCACATGTTGCGTGCGACCTCGGATGCCATTCTCGTCGGAGTCGGGACGGTATTGGCGGATGATCCGCTGCTGAATTGCCGCTTGCCAGGCATGGCAGATCGCTCACCCATCCGCATCGTACTCGACGGCGGATTGAGGACGCCGCTCTCTTCGCGCTTGGTTAAAACCGCGAAAGAGATTCCGCTCTGGATCGTGACTCGTGCTGATGCACCCACCGATGCGCAGCGCGATCTTGAAAGAGCAGGCGCGGAAGTTCTGCGGGTCGATGCATCCGGCGGAAAAGTCGATCTGAACGAAGGATTGTGGTTGCTCGCGACGCGCGAAATTACCCGCTTGCTTGTTGAAGGAGGACCAATTTTGTCGACGGCTCTCCTGAAGGCCAATCTTGTTGATGAGGCGATTGTTGTGCAGTCGCCGAAGTTCATCGGTCAGGACGCAATCTCCGCGCTTGAAGATATGCAACTTTCGGCGCTTTTAGAGAACCCGCGCCTCGAAATAATTGAGCGACGCAGAGCGGGCGAAGATACGCTCGTGCATTTGTTCCGGAATTAGGCCGTGTTTACTGGAATTGTCAGCGATATTGGAGCGCTCATGTCGGTAAAGCCGGGACGCGACTTCAAGCGCCTTCGCATCTCGTGCCGTTACGCCGCAAAGTCAATTGCCATTGGGGCGTCGATGATGATCGACGGGGCCTGCATGACGGTCGTGGCGCGCGGCCGTAAGGTCAAAGGAAGTTGGTTTGAGGTCGATATCAGCGCTGAAACGCTCGGGCGCACAACTGCAGGACATTGGCAGGCAGGCAGGAAGTTGAATTTGGAGCGTTCGCTCAAAATGGGCGAAGAGCTCGGCGGTCATCTTGTTACCGGCCATATAGATGGCGTGGCAAAAATCGTCATGCGTGAGGAGGTAGGTGACACGGCGCGCTTTCGTCTGCGTGCACCGAAAGGGTTGTCTCGTTTTATTGCAGAGAAAGGTTCGGTCACGCTCGACGGTATTTCGCTAACGGTTAATGAGGTTGCCGGCGACGATTTTATGGTTTTCCTGATCCCCCATTCGCTCAAGGCCACCCATTGGCATGAGGCGAAAGTCGGCGACGAGGTTAATCTCGAAGTGGATTTGCTTGCGCGCTATATCGCGCGGCTTGCGGAAGCACGCTAAGCCCTGTACCCCACGGCGAATATCGGATCGATTTAATGCCGCTGATGAGGCCAAGAAAAATCGACGAAGCGCCTATCCTTGGCGCACGGATACTCGTGATCGAGTCGCGTTATCATGAAGAAATTGCCGACGAGCTGGTGGCAGGTGCACTGGCGCGCCTTGAGAAGGCCCACGTCAAGTTTGAACCTATTGCAGTGCCGGGCGTGCTCGAAATTCCTGTTGCGGCTGCAATTTCGCTCGATATGGCCTCAGCAGCGGGACTGCCTTATGACGGCATCGTCGCGCTCGGTTGCGTGATCCGTGGCGAAACCGAGCACTTTAATATTGTCGCTCACAATTCCGCCCGCGCACTCATGGATCTCGCGATTTCGCGTCGTGTCGCGCTCGGAAATGGCATCCTTGCCGTAAACACGGAGGAGCAGGCTTGGGTGCGCGCGCGCCGAACGGACGGCGATGCCGGCGGCGTTGCCGCGTCCGCGACACTTGCGCTCGTGCGGATTGTCCGCGCCCGAACGGGACGCTGAAAGTCATGGCAGCATCGAAACTTCGTGAGCGCAGCGCCGCGCGCCTCGCCGCGGTGCAAGCGCTCTATCAAATGGATATCGCCGCGACTTCTCTTCCCGACATCCTTGCCGAATTCGAAGCGCATCGCCTGGGCGCTGAGATCGAGGGAGACAAATACACCAAAGCGGAATCCGCTTTTTTTCGTGATATTGTGCAAGGTGTCGTACGCGAACAGCGAATACTCGATCCACTGGTGGACGATGCATTGAGCGAAGGCTGGCCGCTGAAACGAGTCGACGCAATTTTGCGCGCGGTTTTGCGGGCAGGAGGCTATGAGCTGAAACACCGTTCCGACGTACCGGCGCGGGTCATCGTCAGCGAATACGTCGATGTCGCTGCGGCCTTTCTCGACCGTGAAGAAACAGGCATGGTGAACGCCGTGCTCGATCAGCTGGCGCGCGTCGCGCGCCATGCCGAGTTTCCCGGCTCTGTCACAGGGTGAAAAGATGCCGAGCGGCGAGGATCGCCTGATCGAGCGCTTTTTTCGGCCCCTGGCGACCCATCCGGGAGCGCTGCGATTGCAGGACGATGCAGCGTTAATATCGCCTCCGGCAGGAAGTGAGCTTGTCGTTACAACCGACGGAATTATCGAAGGCGTGCATTTCTTTGCTGACGACCCAGCGGAAGGGATTGCGCGTAAGGCGCTGCGGGTAAACTTGTCAGATCTGGCGGCAAAAGGTGCAGACCCGCTCGGTTTTGTGATCAATCTCGCACTGACGAGCAATATCGAGGATAACTGGCTTCAATCCTTCGCCGACGGGTTGTCTGTCGATAGTAAGGCCTTTGATTGCCCGCTACTGGGTGGTGACACGGATCGTACGCCCGGACTGCTGAGCATTTCGATCACAGCTTTCGGACATCTGCCAAAGGGAAAAATGGTTCGTCGTTCTGGGGCGAAGCCAAATCAAGCGATCGTCGTTACCGGGACGGTGGGCGACTCTGCGCTCGGGCTGTGGTTTCGCCGAGAACCTGATCGAGCAGAAAAACTGGGTCTGAGCGTAAGCGAACGTGCTCACCTTGTCGGTCGCTATCTTGTGCCGGAGCCGCGCAATGCTTTGGCAAGCGCGTTACGCGAAAATGCAAGTGCCGCCATAGATATTTCGGACGGGCTTGCAGGCGATCTCGCGAAACTCGCGGCTGCTTCAGGGGTTTCCGCCACTGTCGGGGCTCTTCGTTTACCACTCTCCAAGGGTGCGCGGCGGTTGATCGCGGTTGAGCCCAAGCTGATCGAATTGCTGTGCACGGGTGGTGACGATTACGAAGTCCTTGCCATGGTACCGAAACCTTCGCTCCCACCGCTGCAGGCCGCTGCGGAACGGGCAGGAATTGCTTTGACCGAAATTGGGATTACGGGGGAAGGCGAGGGCAGCAATATTTTGGGCTCCAAGGGCGAGCCGCTCCGGTTCGAGCGCCTATCATACAGCCATTTCTAGCCGCTTCGGCGCCTGGATAATCGACATCGACCATCATCCCGTCCGAACGCGTTGCTTCCGGGGGTTGTTTTTGGCATGTATGCCCGGCTTTGGGCGCAGGGAACGCCCCCAGATTTCCGATAACGAAAAAGAACCGAGGTAGGTCCATGACCGCGACGACAACTACATTGTGGGTGATCATTGCGTGCGCCGCGCTGGCGCTTGTTTACGGCGTCTGGGCGATCCGCTCGGTACTGTCGGCAGATGCTGGCACTGCGCGCATGCAAGAGATCGCAGCCGCGATCCGCGAAGGCGCGCAGGCCTATCTACGGCGTCAATACACTACGATCGGCATGGTCGGCATCGTCGTGTTTATCATCGTCGGCTATTTTCTGGGTTGGCCTGTGGCCGTTGGTTATGCGATCGGCGCGATCCTCTCGGGCGCAACAGGGTTCATCGGCATGAATGTATCGGTACGCGCCAACGTGCGCACCGCGCAGGCAGCTACCAAATCGCTCGCGGGCGGGCTCGAACTCGCGTTCAAGTCGGGCGCCATTACCGGTATGCTGGTGGCAGGCTTGGCACTTTTGGGCGTTGCCGGATATTTTCTCGTTCTCACCGGGCCACTGGGTTTCGCGGTGTCCGACCGAATTGTGATCGACGCGCTGGTCGCGCTCGGTTTCGGCGCCTCGTTGATTTCGATCTTCGCGCGACTCGGTGGCGGCATCTTCACCAAGGGTGCGGATGTCGGCGGCGATCTCGTCGGCAAAGTGGAAGCAGGAATTCCAGAAGACGATCCGCGCAATCCGGCGACGATTGCCGATAACGTCGGCGACAATGTCGGCGACTGTGCAGGTATGGCTGCCGATCTGTTCGAGACTTATGCGGTGACCGTGGTCGCTACGATGGTTTTAGCCGCGATTTTCTTCGCGGGTCAGGCGGGCGTTCTCACCTCTATGATGCTTTTTCCGCTCGCAATCTGTGGTGCTTGCATCATCACCTCGATCATCGGCACGTTTTTCGTTCGCCTCGGCAAGAGCCAGTCGATCATGGGCGCGCTTTACAAGGGCTTTTTAGCATCGGCGGTGCTTTCGCTCGGCGGTCTTGCCGCTGCAACTCACTGGCTGATCGGGTTCAACACGATTCTACGTACGGCCGATGGCGTCACGTTCAGCGGACTAGCGCTATTTTATTGCGGTGTGACGGGTCTTGTCGTTACGGGTCTCATTGTCTGGATCACTGAATATTACACCGGCACCAACTATCGCCCGGTGAAATCGATCGCATCCGCCTCGATTACTGGCCACGGCACCAACATCATCCAGGGCTTGGCCGTATCGATGGAAGCCACGGCTTTACCGGCGATTGTCATCATTGCTGGCATCATCGTGACTCACAAGCTCGCGGGCCTGTTCGGTATCGCGATTGCGGTCACAACCATGCTTGCGCTGGCCGGCATGGTGGTCGCGCTCGATGCATTCGGTCCGGTTACGGATAACGCGGGCGGGATTGCCGAAATGGCAGGACTGCCCAAGGATGTTCGTAAGTCGACCGATGCCCTTGATGCCGTTGGCAACACGACGAAGGCGATCACCAAGGGCTATGCGATCGGTTCGGCGGGCCTCGGTGCGCTCGTGCTGTTCGCTGCCTATACGTCGGACCTTAATTATTTCATCGCGAACGCGGCAAAATTTCCGTACTTCCAGGGTGTGAAGCTCGACTTTTCGCTCTCCAATCCCTACGTCGTCGTCGGGCTCCTGTTCGGCGGGCTATTACCTTATCTCTTTGGCTCAATGGGTATGATGGCCGTTGGTCGTGCGGGCGGCGCGATCGTGGAAGAAGTCCGCCGTCAGTTCCGCGAAAAGCCTGGAATTATGAAAGGGACCGAACGGCCGGATTACTCGCGCGCGGTTGACTTGCTCACGCGCGCCGCGATCAAGGAAATGATCGTTCCATCATTGCTTCCGGTGCTGTCACCAGTCGTGGTCTACTTCATCGTCTATTGGATCGCGGGTAAGAGCCAAGCATTCTCTGCCGTCGGTGCTATGCTGCTCGGTGTGATCGTTACGGGCCTATTCGTCGCGATCTCGATGACTTCGGGCGGTGGCGCGTGGGACAACGCCAAGAAATACATCGAAGATGGTCACTACGGCGGGAAGGGCTCCGAAACCCACAAGGCGGCGGTCACGGGCGACACTGTCGGCGATCCCTACAAGGACACCGCCGGTCCGGCCATAAATCCAATGATCAAGATCACGAATATCGTGGCGCTGCTGTTGTTGGCGGTCCTCGCGCACTAAGCGCGAGGATTTTCCTGCAGCCGTTGGTTACATTTTCGGTTGGAAGTTCAGGCCCGAAAAAATCTGACGCAGGAAATTCTGGTCTTGGCCACCGGCCGCGGTCGTGCGGCTGATGAAGTCGAATATTTTGCCGTCCTTCAGGCCGTAATTTGCAATACGCTCGACTCGTCGATTCTGGCTGAAATAAACCGCAACGACGCGCTGATCGGTGACCTCGGGGTTCATGAAGGCTGTACGTTCAGTTTTTTGTGAGATGTAATAAAAAACTTCGCCGGATACAGTGGCTACAGTGGAGGGCGTGCCTAGAACAAGAAGAACCTGCTCCTGGCTTGCCCCGACCGGAACCTGTTCTAACGAGGCTTCGTCGAAAACATAACCGCGTTGATAGGTCGACGTGAATCCGCCACAGCCTGCGAGCGACAGAGCGAGAACTACAGCCCCAGCGCAAAGGAAAAGGCGAGAGGCCGGACAGGCTGAAGCAGAAGCAAAAGTTGATCGACGCATCTATTTATATCCCGCGACGAGCTCGTCCCAATGGCGGCGCTCAACTACTCCGCGCAGGGCTGAATTGCAATGAAGGCCACTCACTTGCTTCCGGAATCCTGCATACTGTCGTCCGCCGAGGGCGGACAAGACAACATGTTTCAGCGGCTGCGATTCAGAAAAAGTCCTCGATCGAACATCCGTCGCCTCTATGGCGCGATCGTGGCGCAGGCCCGAAAACCTTTATTTTATAAGGATTACGGGGTTCCGGACACAATCGAGGGACGTTTCGATCTCATCGTTCTTCATATTTACCTTGTTTCACGAAGGCTCATGCGAGCGAACGAAGCCGCGCGTAAGGCCGCCCAAGATGTTTTCGATCTCTTCTTTCAGGATATGGATGAAAGCATGCGGGAACTAGGAATTGGCGATTTTGCGGTGCCGAGAAAAATTTGTGCCATGGGCGAGGCTTTCTACGGGCGTGCCAGGGCTTACGACGAGGCGCTCAGAACTCAAGTGAGTGCAAGACTAAGCCAAGCGCTTCATCGCAATGTCTTTGCAGGAAGCAAAGGCACAGCACTTTCGGCAGAAAAGCTCGCCGAATATACCCGTTCAGTTGAGTCTTTTCTCGCAGTGCAGGAGGCAGATTTTATCGTCCGTGGCGAGCCAATGTTTCCTGCTCCCATGGGGTTTTTCAAATGAAATCTGTGCCCATCTGGAGTTATCTGGTCGCCGTTCGCGACCTTCCTCCCGAAGGAATGGAAGTCGAACTGCTTCCCGATGAGGACACTCGCGAAAGGCTCGCAAAATTTGCCGGGGTTTTGGCGGTGCCGTCGCTTGTGGCGAAGCTCAAAATAGCGCCGGACGGAATTGGCGGCGCTAGTATTACCGGTAGTCTCAATGCCACTGTGCGGCAGAGTTGCGTGATTTCGCTTGAGCCATTTAACAACCCGCTGCATGAGGAAATTCTGTTGCGCTTTTTACCTGAAGGAAGTCGAGTTAGTGTGACCGACAAGGCATTCGAAAGCGGCGAGGAAGATCCACAGGATGTCATCAAGGGCGGCAGGCTGGATCTTGGCGCACTTGTCGCTGAATTTCTGTCTCTCGGAATTAACCCTTATCCGCGTAAACCGGGAGTGGTTTTCACGCCGCCTGTAGAGGGAAAAAGTGGCCAAGGGTCGTCTGCCTTTGCGGCCCTTGCAAAACTTAAGGAAAAGGGCGGTCAAGGGGATTGATCACCCACGAAATTGCGGGTGTTGAGTCCGGGCGGCGAATGGTTATTGTCGCGCCGCCTTGTCGCGTCTTGCTACAATTCATCAACCCGACCGCCAGTCTGAAGCGGCGTACTGAAAAAGCAATGGCCAATCCGGTTCGCATCGCGCTCGACGCAATGGGAGGCGACCACGGCCCATCCGTGGTGGTGCCCGGAGCTTCGATCTCGCGTGATCGGCATCCCAATAGTGAAATTCTATTGTTCGGCGACGAGGCCAAGATTGCGCCGCTGGTGGCTCAACATAAGCGCCTCAAGAACGTCGCTAGAATTATTCATACCGACGTTGCTGTCCGGATGGACGATAAGCCGAGCCAAGCGCTACGTCACGGGCGACGCACTTCCTCGATGTGGCTATCGCTGGATGCTGTTCGCCGTGGCCGGGCTGACGTCGCGGTGTCCGCGGGGAATACCGGCGCGCTAATGGCCATGGCGAAGTTTTGTCTGAAAACCTTGCCTGGGATCGACCGGCCCGCTATCGCAGCGATTTGGCCCAATCTGCGCGCGGAAAGCGTTGTGCTCGATCTTGGCGCCTCGATAGGCGCAGATGCGAAGCAGCTCGTCGATATGGCGGTGATGGGTGCGGCGATGGCGCGCATCGTCTTCGATCTCGAACGGCCTACGGTCGGTTTGCTGAATGTTGGTGTTGAAGAAATCAAGGGTGTTGAGTCCGTACGCGATGCCGGAAAGATACTGCGGGCGGCAAATCTCGCTGAACTTGATTATCGCGGTTTTGTCGAAGGCGATGATATTAGCAAGGGCACAACGGATGTTGTCGTCACAGAAGGGTTTGCCGGTAATATCGCTTTGAAGACCGCCGAGGGCACAGCGCGGCAAATCGCCGAATATATGCGCGCCGCCATGAGCCGAACCCTTCGCGGGAAAATCGGCTATCTGTTCGCGAGACAGGCGTTTCAGATATTACGCGAAAAGGTGGACCCGAGAAAGGTAAATGGAGGCGTTTTTCTCGGGTTGAATGGTGTGGTTGTGAAAAGCCACGGTGGTGCTGACGCAGAGAGCTTCGCAGCCGCTATCGATACAGGTTATGACGTCGTTCGTAATGGAATGAACGACCATATCGCGAAGATGCTGGCCGAAAAATCCGCAACTGAAATACCTTCCATGGCTAAAACCGTAAAGGTGGCGGTATCGTGAGCATTCGCAGGTCGATTGTCCGTGGCGTGGGTGCTTATCTGCCGAAGCGTATTGTCACCAATGATGAGTTGTCGAAGACGATCGACACCACCGACGAATGGATTCAGCAGCGCACCGGCATCAAGGAACGCCACATTGCGGCGGCGGGTGAGTTCACCTCGCATCTTGCATTGGAGGCTGCAAAATCCGCGCTCGCGAATGCGAAAATGCCAGCGAGCGACATCGATCTTATCGTGCTCGCGACCTCTACGCCCGACCGCACGTTTCCTGCGAGTGCGGTTACCATTCAGGCGGAACTAGGCATCCAGAAAGGCGCGGCATTCGATTTGCAGGCAGTATGCTCTGGCTTCATTTACGCGCTTGCGACTGCTGATCAATATTTGCGCAGCGGCTCCTTCAATCGCGCGCTGGTAATCGGGGCGGAGACTTTTTCCCGCTTACTTGATTGGAGCGATCGTGGAACCTGTGTTCTTTTCGGCGACGGGGCGGGGGCTATTGTACTTGAAGCGTGCATGCAACCTGGAACGGCCCAAGACAGGGGTGTTCTCACCACACAGCTTCGTTCAGACGGACGTTATCGCGACAAGCTCTATGTTGACGGCGGGCCGTCCACGACCGGAACCACAGGGCATCTTCGCATGGAGGGCCGAGAAGTTTTTCGCTACGCCGTGGGCATGATCACGGACGTGATTGAAGCCGCCTACAAGGCAACAGGCTATGGGTCGAACGACATCGACTGGTTTGTTCCACATCAGGCCAATCGCCGTATCATCGACGGAAGCGCCAAGAAGCTTGGCATTGCGCCCGCAAAAGTAGTGACCACCGTTGACCGCCATGCCAATACTTCTGCGGCGTCGATTCCTCTTGCGCTGAACGAGGCAACAAGCGATGGGCGGATCAGGCCGGGCAATCTTGTTTTGCTAGAAGCTATGGGGGGCGGCTTTACCTGGGCTTCCGCGCTGGTGCGTTGGTAAGGCGTTGACCCGGCCGTAAACGGCGAATATCGTTTGAAATTCAGAAGGATAGTTGAACCGCCAGAAATCGCGGGGGGCGTTCATGAGCGGCAGAACCATAACGCGTGCAGATTTGAGCGAGGTCGTCTATCAAAAGGTCGGCCTTTCACGCACCGAATCAGCTGCACTGGTAGAATTAGTGTTGAAGGAGATTTCGGAATTGCTTGCACGTGGAGAGAACGTAAAGTTATCTTCATTCGGCTCGTTCATCGTTCGCAGCAAAGGACGTAGGATCGGACGCAATCCGAAAACCGGTGAGGAAGTGCCGATCGAACCGCGACGAGTGATGGTGTTCAAGCCTTCGAACATCATGAAGGGCAGGATCAACGAAGGCAAAAAGCGTTGATCGATAATGCAGGCGAGGGGACGTGGAAAAAGGGCCTGACGCCTTCCGTACGATTAGCGAGGTCGCAGATGACCTCGACTTGCCGCAGCATGTGCTTCGCTTCTGGGAAACGCGCTTTGGCCAGATCAAACCGCTGAAACGCGGCGGAGGCAGGCGCTATTACCGGCGAGACGATATCGATCTGCTTCGTGGTATCCGGCATTTGCTGTACGGCGAGGGATATACCATCCGCGGCGTGCAGCAGATTCTCCGCGAGCAGGGTGTCCGTCATGTTCAGAGTATCGGACAGTCGGTGGAAGAAGAAGTGGCGAGATCTGAATCTGCTATGGCGGAGTCCGGAATTTCGCGCGCGAGTGCTCGATCCAGCGAAGGCGGCATCGGCAGTTTGATGAATTTGCTGCCATCGTTGCGTGGCTCGCCCAAGGTCCCACCCGAATTGCCGCGTGTTGTGGAAGTCCCCGTGCCGCCGCGCAGTGCACCCGTGTCGTCTTCTGAAGTGGGGGAAGATCAGTTACCCCAGTTTTTGCGCAAGGCTGCCGGCGGCGCGCCGTCAGCGTATGAACTGATAAAAGAAGACGCTAAAATAGAGCCTCTGCTTCAGCCGGAGGATGTTACAAAGGCGGTGGGGTTTTCGCCGGATGCAGTGCGAATCCTGAAGGCAACCCTCAACGAATTGGGCGAATGCCGGCGAATGCTGGATGCAGCGCGCGAACGGGAGTGGTAAGGCGCGCTCGACCGCGGCAAACGGCGAATCTCTAATCAACATGGAAAAACTGGAATAAAAGGCCCTGGACGGTTATCCCATTCCCAGAGACAATAGAACGGGATAGGGGTGTAGCGTCGATGAGTGCCGAAACGATTCTCGAAACAGAGAATCTCACCAGAGAATTTGCAGGGTTTGTGGCGGTCAGCGGGGTCAATCTCCGTGTGGAGCGCGGCACCATCCATGCATTGATCGGCCCGAACGGGGCCGGTAAGACGACGTGTTTCAATTTGCTTACCAAGTTTCTTAGTCCGACGCGCGGCAAGATTGTTTACAAAGGCAAAGACATTACCTCGATGGCGCCCGCCGATGTTGCGCGGCTTGGCCTTGTACGCTCGTTCCAAATTTCAGCTGTGTTTCCTCATCTCACGGTTTTGGAAAATGTCCGAATTGCGTTGCAGCGCCGGCGTGGAGGTTCCTTTGATTTTTGGCGTTCACGCCGCGTGCTCGATGGCTTCAATGACCGCGCCAAGGCTCTCCTGAATGACGTGGGACTTTCCTCATTCGCTGACTGGACAGCCGTGGAATTGCCCTATGGTCGAAAGCGCGCGTTAGAAATTGCCACTACCCTCGCGGTTGATCCGGAAATGCTTCTCCTCGATGAGCCGACGGCCGGAATGGGTCACGAAGATATTGATCGGATCGCGGCGTTGATCAGGCGTGTCGCCGCCGACCGCACGGTCTTAATGGTCGAACACAATCTCAGCGTTGTCGCAAACCTCTCCGACAAGATTACCGTGTTGACTCGGGGACGGATTCTGGCCGAAGGCAATTACGAAACCGTCTCGAAAAATCCGGAGGTGCGCGAAGCATATATGGGGACCGGGGATGCTTGATCGCGCTCCCATTCTCGCCGTCGAAAATCTCGAAGCCTGGTACGGCGAGTTCTCACATTTTGCACGGCGTAACTTTTGAAGTTCTTGCGGGCGAGGTGGTGACTTTGCTCGGCCGCAATGGCGCCGGAAAAACTACCACGCTGAAATCAATCATGGGAATTGTCGGGCAGCGCAAAGGCTCCGTGCGCTTTGAAGGCCGTGAACTGATCAATCTGACATCCGACAAAATTGCCAGGGTGGGACTAGCGTTTTGTCCGGAGGAGCGTGGCATTTTTTCGACACTGGATGTCGAAGAAAATCTGTTGCTGCCGCCGCAGATCAAGGCAGGCGGGCTTACCGCAAGCCAGGTGTTTGACCTTTTTCCGAACCTGAAAGAACGTCTGCACAGTCAGGGCACCAAGCTTTCGGGCGGCGAGCAACAGATGCTGGCAATCGGCCGCATTCTGCGTACCGGCGCGCGTCTACTTCTATTGGATGAGCCAACCGAGGGTCTGGCCCCCGTCATCATCCAGCAAATCGGCAAAACGATTAGATTACTCAAGGAACGGGGCTTCACCATTCTGCTGGTCGAGCAGAATTTCCGTTTCGCTGCGACCGTTGCTGATCGCTACTACATCATTGAGCATGGCAAGGTTGTGGAACGGTTTGCGAATTCGGAACTGGACGTGAAGCGCGAAAAGCTTCACGAATACCTTGGAGTTTGACCTGTGGGCCCCCCGGCCCCCGATATTAGGGAGCGAGACAATGAAGAAGCCTATTGGTGCTGTAGCTGTTGCCGCCGCTGCGCTATTGTGCGTTGCGGCGGCGTTTGCCCAATCGAGTACTCAAACGGTCAAGATTGCCGTTCTTAGCGATATGTCGAGCCTGTATGCTGACCTTGGTGGGCCGGGTTCGACGGCTGCCGCCAAGCTCGCGATCGCCGACTTTGCGAAGGTCAACCCGAACCTAAAGGTTGAAATCGTCAGCGGCGATCATCAGAACAAGCCCGATATAGGTTCGGCGCTGGCGACGCAGTGGTACGATGCTGACAAGGTTGACATGATCATCGACGTGCCGAATTCGGGCGTCGCCCTTGCGGTCAGCAAAGTCGCGAATACAAAGAACAAGGTGTTCGTTGTCTCGGGCGCCGCATCGTCAGCCCTTACAGGCAAGGAATGCAATCTCAATACCGTTCATTGGACCTATGACACCTGGATGCTGGCAAACGGCACCGGCAAATCGATGGTGAAAACCGGAGGTGATACCTGGTTCTTCCTCACCGCGGATTATGCGTTCGGTCATGCGCTTGAGACTGATACTGCGGCAGTGGTCGAAGCGAATGGTGGCAAAGTGCTAGGCAAGGTTCGTCATCCGCTAAATACGAACGATTTTTCGTCGTTCCTACTTCAGGCGCAGGCTTCAAAGGCTAAGGTGATCGGACTTGCGAACGCCGGCGGCGATACCATCAACTCGATCAAGCAAGCGGCTGAATTCGGCATCGTAAAGGGCGGCCAGAATCTTGCTGGCCTCCTCGTCTTCTCAGCGGACGTTGCAGCGATGGGCCTTCCGGTCGCACAAGGCCTTGCGCTAACTGAAACTTGGTATTGGGATGCCAATGACGCGAACCGCGCGTTCACGAAGCGCTGGCAGGCCGAGATACCGGGCAAAATCCCGACCATGATTCATGCCGGCGTCTATTCAGGCGTCACCCACTACCTGAAGGCGGTCAGTGCGCTGAAGAGCTCGGCTGACGGCAAGGCAGTGGTTGCGAAGATGAAGGAACTGCCCACTGACGACCCATTGTTCGGCAAGGGCACGATTCGCGCTGACGGGCGCAAGATCCATGATGCCTATCTCTTCGAGGTGAAGAAGCCAGAAGAGTCAAAATACCCCGGCGACCTCTATAAGTTGCGTGCGACTATTCCGGCAGCGGAGGCTTTCCGTCCGCTTAAGGACGGTAGTTGTCCGCTGGTGACTGGCTGATCTGAATATACGTCGCGAGATGGGGGCGGGCGCTAAGCCCGCCCTTCGAAATGGGGAGTAATCCCGGGTGTTCGAAATTTTAGGTATCCCGTCCCAGGCTTTATTCGGTCAGCTCCTGATCGGGCTGATCAACGGATCGTTTTATGCGCTGTTGAGTCTGGGTCTGGCCGTGATTTTCGGCATGCTCAACATCATCAATTTTGCGCACGGCGCTCAATACATGCTGGGCGCTTTCGCAGCCTATCTTCTTCTGCAAATGACTGGCATCGGATATTGGACGGCATTGATTATCGCGCCGATTATCGTCGGCATCAGCGGTATCATCATCGAGCGAACGATGCTGCAGTGGCTTTACAAACTCGATCATCTATACGGTCTGTTGCTCACTTTCGGTCTCGCTCTCATCATCGAAGGCGTGTTTCGCAATTATTACGGGTCATCGGGACAACCCTATCAAGTTCCGTCGTCGCTGCAGGGTGGGCAAAATCTTGGGTTCATGTTCCTGCCAAATTATCGCGCCTGGGTGGTCGTATGTTCGTTGGGCGTTTGCTTCGCCACCTGGTTTCTGATCGAGAAGACGCGGCTCGGCTCGTATCTACGCGCGGCCACCGAAAATCCGACATTGGTACGCGCTTTCGGCATCAACGTGCCACGCATGATTACGCTCACTTACGGATTTGGCGTTGCGCTCGCAGCTTTGGCGGGCGTGATGGCGGCTCCAATCTATAACGTCAGTCCGCAAATGGGGGCGGACCTGATTATCGTTGTGTTCGCTGTGGTCGTAATCGGCGGCATGGGCTCGATCATGGGCGCAATTCTGACGGGCTTTGCACTCGGTGTGGTGGAAGGATTAACGAAGGTCTTTTTCCCAGAGGCTTCGAACACCGTGATCTTCGTGATCATGGCGATCGTGTTGTTGATCCGGCCTGCAGGTCTGTTCGGAAGGACAGTGTAGCCATGGCGGACATCGCTCAAGTGGAAACGATTGGTGCGCCCATCAAAACGGCTTCCTCACGGAGCGAGATGGTCACTTTTGTCATTTTGACCGTATTTCTTTTTGTCGCGCCGACTTTCATTTATCCGGTGGATTTGATGAAGGCGCTTTGCTTTGCATTGTTCGCCTGTGCGTTCAATCTTCTCATCGGCTATGTCGGACTGCTTTCTTTCGGGCACGCATTGTTCTTCGGCTGGGCCGGCTATGTAAGCGCTCATGCAGCGAAGGTTTGGGGATTCCCGCCCGAACTAGCCATCCTTGCAGGTACGATAACCGGCACGCTTCTCGGCCTGGTGGCGGGTGCACTCGCCATCCGTCGGCAAGGAATCTATTTTGCAATGATTACACTTGCGCTCGCACAGATGATGTTTTTCTTCGCGTTGCAGGCAAAATTCACGGGCGGCGAAGACGGTATACAGGGCGTACCGCGCGGCGTTCTGTTCGGTGTGTTTGATCTGAATAATACGATGACAATGTATTATACAGTGCTCGTGATTTTCTTGTTGTCATTCATGCTGATCTATCGAATCATCTATTCACCCTTCGGCGAAGTGCTCAAAGCGATCCGCGAAAACGAGAGCAGGGCGATCTCGCTTGGCTATAAGACGGTGCGCTACAAGCTCGTCGCCTTCGTGCTGTCGGCGACCCTTGCAGGATTGGCGGGCGGCACGAAAGCTCTAGTATTCCAGCTCGCTTCGCTCACCGACGTTCATTGGACGATGTCAGGTGAAGTTGTGTTGATGACGCTGGTAGGAGGACTGGGCACCGTATTCGGACCTGTTGTTGGCGCTTTTGTGATTATTTCAATGCAAAATTATCTCGCGGGCTTCGGCCAGTGGGTGACGGTTATCCAGGGCGCCATTTTCGTCATTGTCGTCCTGCTTTTCCGTCGCGGCATTATAGGCGAACTCGCGCACGCACTCCACATTCGTCTCTGATCTAACGTCAGTTTATTCGACGCGCATCCGCGTATTGCGATTCCTTTGTTGAAGATATGTTCCGATTGAATTCTGATGATGAAATCAGTGCGAATGAAAACATTCATATGAATTCGTAAATACTGAATACAGACAGAGGGTGGCTGCGGTCTTAAGCCGCTCGGAAATTACCGGAGCGGTCGATGACGCGCTTACCCTATCTCGATCAAGATTCTGTCGCACCCGAAAATCGCGATCTACTTCAACGCGATCTCAATCTATATCGGGTGGTCATTCATAGCCCAAATGGACTTCGCGCCTTTCGCGGGCTCGGACGATTTATCCGCGAACAGGGCCGGCTGGATCCTCGACTTCGCGAATTGGCGATTTTGCAAGTTGGCTATCTTACGCGTTCGCGCTACGAATGGGCGCATCATATCGAAATTGGAAGAACGTTCGGCGTTTCCGATGCCGATATTCGTGCGATCGGGGCGGAAACCGCGGGCCGTTCGACGGATCTCGATGTGCTCGCCAAAAAGGTCTTAAAGGCCGCGCGAGAGATGACGCTTAATCTCACAATTTCAGACGAAACCTTTGCAATCTTGGGTCAATATCTCGACCCCGAATGTATGGTCGAACTGGTTCTCGCGATTTCTTTCTATAACGGGGTCGTTCGCATGCTCGCCTCTCTGCAAATCGACGTCGAGAAGGACTGCGTTCCTTATCTCGAGGAATTCCCCTTGCCTCCTGAATGATGACTCAGTCAACCGAAGTGATGATTTCTTAATAATTTCCATATATATTCAAGGAGTTAGACAAAATGCCTTAGACGAATAATTCGAGCCTATGTTGTAACAAAGCCACACATTTGACGGAAAAACCATTACCCCCTATCGAGCGCTGCAATATCAGATACAAGGATTGATCAGTAAGAAACGGGACGGTGGGTACTCCACGGATGACAATGGTTAGCGGACTGTCGTTGAACATATCGCGTCTCAATATCGCTGTGAGCGTCGCGATCGCGGTTTTTTTCGGTGGCTGCTTTGCGGCTGCGAGCCAGACCGCGTCAGGGGAGAAGCCGGCGGTCACCTCTGCTTCGCTACACGTGGCAGGCGAAAAAACCAAGAAGACCAGCGCCGCGCACGTCTATCTTTTTCGGGGTCTGATGAACATCTTTTCGCTAGGGATGGATGATCTCGCACAAAAGATACAAAATACAGGAGTTTATTCAACTGTTCACGAGTATGGTTCCTGGAAAGAGGTATCGAATCAAATCGCGGCCAAATACAAGGCGGGCGATCGTGGTGCCATCATCCTGATTGGCCATTCCCTCGGCGCGGATGTGGTCATGATGATGGGCGAATATCTCGGCACGCTGGGTGTGCCGGTCACGCTCATCGTTCCGTTCGACGCGACTCGGTCATTTGCGGCGACTTCCAATGTTCAGCGAGTCATGAACATTACGCAACGCGATTACGCCTACATGTCACGCGGGCCGGGCTTCCACGGTGAACTCCATAATGTCGATGTGAGCCGATATGAGGGTGTTGGGCACATCACGATTGATAAAGCCGCACGCCTGCATTCGATGGTTGTTAGCAAAGTCTTGTCGGTCGCAAGATCGGGGGCTGGTGAAATACGTACGGCTGCACCGGCGGGCGAAATGCCCGCGGGTTCAAGCGCTGCCAAGAATGAGCCGAAACAGCAGGAGCCAGCCGCGCGCAAGTCACAAGCCATTAGCGGGACGTCTACAACGGTGGAGATTGGCCTTTCGAACCCCGTGCAACCTGCTTCTCACACGCCTTCCTTCGTCAGTGAGCCATCGGTGGCCGGGATTCCCTCTCCCAGCGGGGCGGGCTCTTCTGTAAGCGCCCCCTTGAACCACCCGCCAAGCATGGCAAAGGAATCAGGCTCGGCTGCTTCTACCGCCCGTGTTCCTCAGCGCCCAGCTGCTGCAGGGGCAGTTTCCTCAGCGTCGCGAGCTGCAAAGTCATCATCGCCTGGAACGTTCGAGTATCAAGAGTTACGCTAGAATTTCTGTTTCATGGGATGGGATCTTTAATTCAATAATTACAATTGATTGGCGTGATTTCTGCATTTAAAACTTAATCACCGAAAGTGTGACTTTGATGCCACAGTTTGCAGAAATCGAATTGGAATACAGTTATTTTAATGGTTAAGGACAACCCAGTATGTAAATTTGCGGTGAGGGTTTGCGTAACCGTTTCATCGTGCACCACACATATAGGGGGCTGTTTCATGAAGAAGTTTCTCATCGCAACGACTGCAATTCTTGCTCTGCTGAGCGCAGCCGGCTGCGCCGGTAAGGCGCCCTACGGCAAAGCGCCAGTCCCAGTCGTAGCCAAGGGCTAAGACAAAACTACAGAAGGGCCGGCGGAAGCTGGCTTTTTTGTCTGCTGCAGATGGAAGGATCCGGTGCCTCGACGAATAAGTTCGACGAGGCACCATGTCCTTTTATCGCCTCCATTTTACCATTGAAACATGGTTAGGAGCTCTAACCGTGCAAACTATCCAAAAGAGCAGTTACTTCGGATGTTTGGGTTTGGCCGTGGTCGTGTTTAGCGCGGTCATTGGAAGCAGTAGCGCAACGGCGCAAAATTCTTCAGCGAACGGCGTGACAACGCCGCCCAAACCACAAACAACATCGGCGGCCGCTGCAACATCGGGCTCGAACACCTCGTCGCCCGCGGCGAAGCTGAATACGTCCTCGACAAAACAGACTTCATCGACGGCTGGCGCGCCGAGCTCGAACACATTGCCGACAACCAATGTCGTCGCCAGTCACAGCGGAAGGGCACTCAATCCATATTCCCAGGATCCCGAGACCAAATACATCAGCATCCCTGTCAATTCGAATGGCTGCAAGAGCGCGCGCGCTCCAGGTAAACCCTATTTCGTCGAATTCCGTTCGCGTTCAGCGCAAAGTTTCGGCCATACCTTTGTACTTTTTGGGAAGCTCGGTGAAGGCAACCGGTTCGCCAGCTACAAGATTGCGGGCCTTCATCCGGCGGGGAACAGCTCGTCTACCTATACAATGGGACTTTGGATGCCCGTGCCGGCTGAGACAGGCCCTAGTGATGGCGACGTCGACGAACAGTTCATGACGGCGCGCTACTGCGTGACGCTTACCGAGGCCGAGTACAACAAAGTCGTCGCCTACATCAAACATCTGCAGGGCGAACACAAAACATGGCACGGTACAACATACAATTGTAATTCGTTCGGCATGGATGTCGCAAAGTTCGTCGGCCTCGATACGCCCAATCCTAATGCGAGCCTGCCCAAGGATTTGATCGAAAAGCTCGCCGAGATGAATAAAAACCGACAGCGCGGCGCGATCGCGGATGTCGGGAGCGCGGCGCGCTGACGCACAGCCGCCTGCACATTTCAAACCCCGGCTTTGCACCGGGGTTTTTGTTTGGCTAACGCCAGCCCATGGCGATCATGTGCGTGATGACCACTGGCGTGAACACAACGAGTAACATGATCATAATTACAATCAGCGATTGATCGATTTTTAAGTGAGCCAACTGACCAGTGACGCCGTCATTATAGGCTTTATTGATCAAATATTGACGATTTCGGGCGCCGATGCATTGTACTGGAGTAAGCAGCTTACCCAGAAGGAGGGAATATTCGTTGGAATTGCGGCTGGCGCGAAATTTGCTGGGGCGATTTAGGTTTGCAAAGACGCAGCTAAGGGTGCGATCGTACTTTGCATGCTACCAGACACAGGTGAACGTTATCTCAGTACGCCGCTCTTCGCGGATATTTCCGTCGACATGACCGATGAAGAAAGAGAGATCTCGCGATCGACACCGAATTTCCATCTCGAGCCGAAAACTTGAGAATGATCAATTAATAATTGTTAGCGTCGTGACGAATTTTACAATGCAGGATTGGTGCACCTGAGATGAGCTTCGGTTTCGAACAGAAGTTGCATTATTTGCAGGAACGATACCGAGATCGACTGCTTACTGTGCTCACCATTCTGCTCCTGCTTTTGTTGTTCGTCGTTGCCCCTCTCCAAGCCGTTGGATTAATCGATTTTGAGATTTTAGGATCCGTTGCTTTATTGGGCATTCTAGGTGGCGCGCTATTGATCTCTGGCAGCCCAACCGTCTTTGTAGTCTTGCTGGTCGCATTTTGTATGAACGCCGTGGCCGTTATCCACCGCTTGCAGCAGAAGTCAATTTTTGATCTCTACCTTGTCTCGGCCGCGTGGCTGATATTTTCGATTACGCTTGGTTGGGTTGTTGCTCGCGCTGTGTTTGGACCGGGACGCGTCACTTATCACCGGATCGTCGGTGCGATCCTTCTTTATTTATTGATCTCGGTGACATTTGTGGCGCTGTTCGTTTTCGTTGGTATTATCATTCCGAAGGCTTTTACGGGCCTCACTTTGGAAGATAGTCCGGCGCTCGCCAGTAACTTGATCTATTTCAGCTTCGTGACTCTCTCGTCTATTGGTTACGGTGATATTGTGCCCGTGCATCCTGTGGCCCGCAGCCTGTGCAATTTGGAGACAATTATTGGCCAGCTTTATCCAGCCACTCTGCTCGCAAGGCTGGTTACACTCGAGCTTCAAGATCGTGGCTGACCATACTGATGGTTGATGAAGAATGTCTGCTTTTAGTGAAACAGCGGATTGATGAGAAAAACTACATTACACACTCAGATCGCGAAACTCGGATGAAAAACACAACGCGGGCAAGAATGATTGGCGCGACTTTTATTTCAGGAGTTGGCCGCGGTGACCATCCATATTGAGCCGGGCAGGGGAACACTTTCACCTTTCTGGAACTTGGCAAGTGCGGCGCGGATGGATTTCGCCGCTGCGGCCCGAGTATTGTCAGAATGTCCCTCGAGCGCACGACTGGCAGGGCCTATTTCGAGTGCCATATTCACCGCAACATCCAAGCCGCGGCCGACTGCAAGATCCAGGAAAAGATCAAAGCGTTTCACGGTGACCGAGGAAAATCCAGCCTCAATCAAAATCCGGTGCACTCTTTGCTCGCTTGCAAATGAGAACGGTCCAGGGTCTTCCGGCCCAAGCGGCGGCAATTTTGGAACGTGATTATAGGCCGCTTGCAATGGCACTATTAGCCATCCATTGTCGCGCGGCTCGCGCCAACAGGCGAATACCAGACGGCCACCTGAATGCAGGGCTTGTCGCATATTGGCGAATGAGGACGCTGGCTTAGCGAAAAACATTACGCCGAAGCGCGAGAACAAAAGATCAGTCTGCGCCGATTTAAACGAATAAACCGTCGCATCGCCATGAACAAATTTTACAGGCGCGAGTGGGGGTGCGAGCTCTCGTGCCCGGGTTAGCATCGGTGCCGAAACATCGATGCCGAGCACATGACCTGTCGGCCCGACGTGCCTGGCGAGGTCGATGGTCGTTGCACCGCAGCCGCAGCCAATGTCGATAACTCGTTCGCCTGCTGCGGCTTTAGCTTCGCGCATCAGAATTTCAGACACCGGTGCAAGCACGACATCCTGCATCAGTTGGCGATCAGTCCAGTGCGTACCACCTGGACCATTCCAGTAAGCGATCTGATCCGCATTTTGATCGTGCATCGCAGTCAGGGTCATGGCGCTCGTAATCCTCAGCAGACACGGTGCTGAGCCGTAAGAACAGAACACACAGCTTTAGTCCTTCGTTACAACCCTTGCATTCATAGAAAAACAAACAAGCATCAAATGGCATATGCTCAATTGTATGATGCTACACTTCGGGCAAGCGATCGTCGATAATTTGGTCAAATAGCGTCTGCGTCCCAGTCCTCTAGCAGATGTCTTCTGTTGGTCCACGGCCGACGCAGAAGGATAACAAAAATACACATTCCTTAACTCCTTCAGCGAATTGATAAGGGGTATTTTCCTAAATCAGCACATGGGCTGGGCATTAATGTTTCCGAGCTTGAACCAAATATCCGACAATTGATTCCTCGCCCAACTTTTTGCACGCTTCTAATCGATGGAGCCCTTCCACAAGCACGAAGCGCTCGCCGTCCTGTCGAACCAAGACCGGTGTTTGCTGGCCGACTTCCAAAATGCTTTCGGCGATTTCATGTGCCGTTTTGGAATTGAGTGTTTTTCGAAGCTTCACTGGCACATAGATATTTGCAATCGGAAATTTCTGGGTTCTCATCATGATTACCAATCCACGTTGTCCTAATCGGACGGCGCGGTCATGTCCTAGTTTGAAACGTCGTAATCAACGCGGATTGAGGCAGACAAAACGTTACCATTAGCTTTAGTGGTAAACCCGCCCGCAGATTCTCTTATTAGGACAGGATCATATTCTCTTTTGATCTTTACGTGTCTATTGATCAATAGCCAGTGCGCTTTTGCCTTTTTGGCTTCCTCTAAAGTATTTCCAGAAAATGTTTTTGCTTTCATGGGTATCTCCTACGTTTAACTCGAAGTCCGTACTACCAAATCCTCCAATGACCATAGCATAGCCGGTTTGTGATGTTCGCAAACACGACTAGCATAACGCGCAAGCTCGTTTGCAGCCGCACAAGTTATAGTGCGTGAAGTGTAGTGCGACTGCTGCCTGCAAATTTTCAAGGTTCTTACTGAAGATGTTTGTCAGTGATGTAAAGCGGCGCATACTCCGGGTCAAAAGTGGACTCGAGACTGGTAAAATAGAGGGATCGCTGATGATGTTGCCGCGCCACCCCACCGTCGAATGTAGGGGAACTGCCATTCTGGTTGCCGTGACTTGTAGCATATTTTGTAATTTTGCTCATGCGCAAAGCAGGCTCGAAGCCGAATATATTGCGTCAGTCGCCAACATTCCAGTCGGAGAGGGAGCTTGGGTCGTTACTATCAATGACAACGAGTACACGGCGGAAGCGACTGGTCGCGTAATTGGCCTGTTGAGATGGATAACAACAGGCGAAGGGTCAGCTGTTGTACGAGGCACGGTGAGCAATGGCCATCTGTCGGCGACAAATTATTTGGCGAATGTGAAATCGAAAAAAAAATATCAAACGTTAAGAATGGAGCTAAAGTCCGGAGCGGTGCAAAATGTTGTGATTGAACCCCCAGATCCGCCCAACAAGAAAAGTGTTCCCATTACTGAAGCGGACCGACGAAAAATTATCGACCCGATGACTGCAGCCCTGATACCAGTTGCTGGTGCGGGCGAGGTGTTAAAACCTAGCGCATGTGAGCAAATACTATCAGTTTTCGATGGCACCCAGCGATTTAACCTGGCGCTGTCGTTTAAGCGAATGGAAGAGGTTCAGGCGGATAAAGGCTATCGAGGGCCGGCGCTAGTATGCAGCGTAAATTATCAGCCCGTTGCAGGCCATAATCCGAATCGCTTCGCAATTAAATATCTCATGAACAGCCGCGACATGGAGATCTGGCTCACGCCAATGGCCGGTGCACGTGTGCTCGTGCCATTCCGTATCTCAATCCCGACAACTATTGGCATTGCAGTGCTTCAGGCCAGACAGTTCGTGGTGGTTGCGCCGGAGCCGAGTGCACCAAGATGACGTTGAATTTAAACGTTGGGTGTCGCCAGAGTTTCGGTTTTTCGGTCATATTATTTTTTGGTTATTCTGCAGATATGATGTGGCCGGAGGCCGTAACTATGTCTCTTGCGGTTTCGCGCTTCTTATTTTGGAGATTTTGGTCGGCACCTGCTGCACGTAACGCCTTTACGACATCGATATGATCCTCTCGGACAGCGATCATGACCGCGGTATTACCTAGATTGTTTCAAAGATTTGGATTGGCGCTCTACTGCCGTAAATCACGGATAGCTTCGATTAAGGCGCTTTTTGCTACTGGAATTAATGGCGGGTTGCGACCGTATAAAAATATCTTGCATCAACGCCACGATCGACCAGAAGTTTTCGCTTCTTTGTGGCAAACATGCACTGCAAAGAATAACGCAGCGGTCACCGAGGTGCATTTTCGAACGGAGAGCTTTGGCGTAACTCATCCGAACAAAAAATAAAATGATGTCTAACGAACCCTCAGATCTTCGTAATAATCCTCTTCCTCGGAAGTCATTTCGAAATCAGAGATGTTGAGAGCATCAGATTGCCAGATTAGCCAAAGTACGCCCACTAACGAAGGAATTAAAGCTAACAAAGCGAGCAACCATAAACTCATTACAGCCTCCCGCATCGAACCCCCCAGCTCGACTTCGTTATTGTTTATACCGAATCACAAGCGGTCAAGCTCAATTGTGGCAGTGCGTGGGTAGACTCGTTATGGACGAGAATCCAGAGGGCGATGACCATCAGTCCTAACGTTGTCAACCTGAGCATCGTCCCGTCCAAAGTGAAAGGATTGGTCAGTTTGAGTTTTTGAGCATTGAACGCATTATTAGACCATACCTCCTAGGCACTCAGGCAACGATGTAGATCTAATACGCAGATCACGGCTGAATTTAATTGGGACTTGTGCTGTGTGATATGAATACTCAAGATAACGAGTAGCTCTTCATGATCAGAATAATCAGGATGGAAAAGCTAGATGCAATCAGGCCGTAATAAACGGAATTGAGGCCGCTCTCATTGTGAAGGAAATTACGCAATTTGATCATATGGGACTCCACTCAGTTTCCGCGCAAACGCCTTTGACTTGAATATATACCAATTGGTTCAATAAAATCTTAAGTCGAGCTGACGTTGGCGGCTAAATAAATAGCTGCCGCCCAAGGGTTGGGACCATAGGGGGAACGGCCCGACCTTTTTATATTTTAATCTGGTGTCTGGGTGCGTGAGACGAGACAGAACGGCTCATCCAAGATCAATTGGCCCGATCTATAACCGAAAAAAATAGTGATCGTGGACAAGGAGTGAAGGCAAGAGAATATTCCGCGAAGGCGGTGGAAGTCGATCAACGGCTCAAAGAAACCTACGAAGCGTTGGCACGTGAATACATCTTGAGGGCCAAATTCATTCTTAAAAATTAATCGTTAGATAAAACGCGCCTAGAGACGGCGTATTTCTTATGACTCATAGAGAATTTCAAATCGACAACAGGGGAAATAGTTAGGTCTCGAACCTGAGGTATCGGGAGTTCGCAAATCAAATACCGCCGGCTTTGAGGCCGCCCTAGATGTCCTCGGCGACCATTGTAATAGCGCCGCATGGACACTCCTGGGCGCACATCCCGCAACCCTTGCAATAATCGTAATTGAACTGGAACCGCTTGCCGGGGCCGAGCTTGATGACGGCATTATCAGGACAGACACCGTAGCAATTGTCGCATTCAAAGCAATTGCCGCAGGAGAGGCAACGCCGCGCTTCATAGAGCGCATTGGTCTGATTGAGACCTTGCTGCACCTCCTCGAATGTCGAAGTGCGGCGGGCAAGCTCGAGCGTAGGTCGCACCATTTGCGGCGCATCAGTATAGTACCAGGAATTGAGCTTATCGAAGCTCGCCAATTCATGTTTTTCGGCTGTCACAAAGGGTTCGCCGCGCAGCCAGGCAGCGATATGGCGGGCTGCCTTCTTGCCATGCCCCACAGCGACAGTGACGGTGCGTTCGGAGGGCACCATGTCGCCGCCGGCAAAGATGCCAGCATGTCCGGTCATCATGTTTGAACCAACCTGTACCACGCCATCCTTGACGGTCAGACCCGGCACGCCATCGAGTAGGGATAGATCGACATCCTGGCCAAGCGCGAGCACGAGCGAGTCGGCTTCCAATGTCTCGAATTCTCCAGTCGGTTGCGGAAATCCCTTTTCGTCGAGTTGCATTTTCTCGACGGTTAGCACGCCCTCGTCCATCCGTTTGATAGTTGAGAGCCATTTCATCATCACGCCTTCCTCGATCGCTTCCTCGACTTCAAAATCGCGAGCTGGCATGCGGTCGCGCGTGCGGCGATAGACGATAATCGCGTCAGTCGCGCCGAGCCGCTTGGCCGTACGCGCAACATCGAGTGCGGTATTGCCACCGCCGTAGACGACGACGCGGCGGCCGAGCAATGGCTTGTCCTCGCCCTCCATCGAGCGCAGAACGGCCACGGCATCGAGTATTTTTTCCGCTTCGCCTGCCGGAATATAGGCCCGCTTGGCGATGTGTGCGCCGACAGCAAGAAAAGCGGCGTCGAAGCGGCCGGCCTTCATCGTTTCCAAGATTTGATCGACCTTGGAATTGACCTTCAACACGACGCCAAGATCGAGGATGCGCTGGACTTCAGCATTGAGCACATCGCGCGGCAGCCGGTATTGCGGAATGCCGAAGCGCATCATGCCGCCCGCAAATGGCCCGGCATCGTGGATTTCGACTGCATGACCAAACCGGCGAAGGTGATAGGCGGCCGCCAGTCCGGAGGGGCCGGCGCCGACAACGAGCACCCGCTTTCCGCTCTCGGCTTGCGGCGGAGTAAATCGCCAGCCGAGCTTAATCGCCTCGTCGCCGAGGAAGCGTTCGACTGAATTGATACCAACCGCTGTATCGAGTTTGGCGCGATTGCAAGCCGTTTCGCACGGATGATAGCACACCCTTCCCATGATCGCCGGCAATGGATTGTCCAGCGTCAACGCGCGCCATGCGTTTTCGTAATCGCCGGATTCGGCATGGAAAAGCCAGCCCTGAATATTTTCACCGGCCGGGCAGGCGTCGTTGCATGGCGGTAACCGATCCACATAGACCGGCCGCATGGTGCGCCATGAACCAGTCAGGTTAGCGAGACTGGTGCCGACGTCCAGAGTGATCGCAAAAGGATGCGACGCCATCAAGCATCTCCCTGATCAAGTAGATGATATTCGGCAATGTTGCGGTCCGCGATTGCTTGCAGCCGCGCGATACTCTGCGTGCCCGTACTGTCGGCGAACAGATGGGCGAAACGCTTTTGCAGTTTCAAATATTCAATGACCGAAACGCGATGCCGAATTTTGCGGCTGTTGGTGACGACGCCATGTTCGGCTTCGAACACCGGAAAAAGTCCGCTTTCGATTGCGAGTCGGGCCAGTCGAATGGTGTCGTGCGACGCTGAGCCCCAGCCCAGCGGACAAGGCACGTGAATATGGATGTATCGCGCACCGCGAATAGCCATAGCCTTGGTAACTTTGCGTTCGAGATCGTGCAGATCGGCAACGGTAGCGGTTGCAACATAAGGAATACCGTGAGCGATGGCGATTTTCGGCACATTCTTGCCGGTGCCGAACACGTTGCCGGGATGGGAACCGACCGCGGGAGTGGTGGCGGTGCGCGCCCCGGGTGGTGTCGCCGACGAGCGCTGGACGCCCGTATTCATGTAGGCTTCGTTGTCATAGCAGATATAGAGTACGTCATCGTTGCGCTCGAACATTCCGGATAGGCAGCCGAAACCGATGTCGGTCGTGCCGCCGTCGCCGCCTTGAGCGATCGCACGAACGTCGGTGTGCCCCTTGACCCGCATCGCTGCCGCTACGCCGGTGGCGACTGCGGCAGCATTGCCGAACAGCGAATGCAGCCACGGCGTCTGCCACGACGTCTCCGGGTAAGGCGTGGTGAACACTTCTAGGCAGCCAGTCGCATTGACCGCAATTACATTGCCGCCGGTCGCGCGCATCGCCGCATCCATGGCATAACGCGCTCCGAGCGCCTCACCGCAACCTTGGCATGCCCGGTGGCCGCAGGTGAGTGCATTGGAACGGTCGCTCGAGGCCTGCACCGAACGCTCCTGCTCGGAAATCAGGCGATTGCCAACGGTGAAAGTGCCCTTCTGATAAAAGTGCAGCTTCTGTGTGGCATCCGGGATTGTCGTGATCTTGCTCACCGGTTTCTCCTTCATTCAACGCCTTGGGCTAGGCGGCGCAGCAGGTTTTCGGCCGTGGGACCTGAACGGCGAACTTTGCGGACATAGTGCAGCTCCTTAGCAACGATCTCCTCATTGAGATCGAGGAAATGTGTGCCCTCCCAAGGTTGCACAAGCGCGCGGCGGAACACGCGATGCAGCGCCTGCCGTGTGATCGAGCGGCCGCCGAGACCGGCGATCACTGAATGCACTTGGGGAGCGCCTGCGACATTGCGCAAAGCAGAATCGACATTGTTAGCAAGCGGTCCGCCCATGCCGACAGCCAGGCTTTTTTCAATAACGACGACATTGCGTGCGCGCACGAGTTTTTCGCGGAGCGCCGACGTTGGGAATGGGCGGAATGACACTAGCGTGACTAGGCCAATCGGCAAGCCGTCCGCGCGCATCTCATCAATGGTGTCCTTGATGGTGCCGTTTACTGACCCCATGGCGACGACAAGCAGTTCGGCATTATCGGTACGATATGTGCGCAGCAGCCCGCCGCTGTCGCGTCCGAAGCGAGATTTAAACTCGGCCGCGAACTCGGGGATCAGGCGCAATGCCAAGGTCTGTTTGTAGTGCTGCAGATAGCGCACCTCTGTAAATGCCTCCGGTCCGACCATTGCCCCAATCGAGATCGGATCGGTCGGGTCAAGCACCTGCACCGGTTCGTATGGCGGCAGGTATGCGTCGACATCGGTTTGATCCGGAATATCGACGCGCTCGACCGCATGGGTGAGAATGAAACCATCGACGCAGACCATCACCGGCATTGACAGCTCCTCGGCAAGCCGAAACGCCTGGATATGTAGATCGACTGCTTCCTGGTTTGTTTCCGCGAATAGTTGCATCCATCCCGAGTCGCACATGGACATGGCGTCAGAGTGGTCGTTCCAGATGTTGATCGGTGCGCCGATCGCCCGGTTACCCAGCGTCATTACGATCGGCAGGCCGAGACCGGAGACATTGTAGACGGCCTCGGCCATATAAAGCAGGCCCTGGCTGGCGGTTGCGGTATAAGCGCGCGCCCCCGCAGCGGACGCGCCGATCGCTACCGATAGCGCGGAAAATTCGGATTCGACATTGATGAACTCGCATTTGATGAGCTCGCCAGTACGCACCATTTCGCCGAGACCCTCGACGATGTGGGTTTGCGGCGTAATCGGGTAGGCACAAATGACCTCTGGCCGGCAAAGCCCAATTGCCTCGGCCATTGCTCGCGAGCCTTCCATTTGTTTGAGCATGACAAGCTCCTTTAGGCAGCCGCGGTTGCGCTGGCAATGGCGTTGTGCGCGGCAGTGGCGGCAGCGATATTTGCTTCCGCAATCTTTTCAGGAAATGCATTGCGGATTGCGGCAATAACCGACTTCAGACTTACAATACCTGTCAAGCGAGCGAAGGCGCCGAGTAATGCCGCATTGGGAAGAGGCCGGCCAACATACTTGAGCGCAAGCTCGGACGCCGGAACGGTCAGCACGTGTTCTGACGGAAGCTTTGCGGCAACCGCGTCGATATGAAGTTCTGCCAGGCGACGGCTGCTATTGATGAGAAGATAACCTCTGGATTTGAGACCCTGGCAGACGTCGATCGCCTTGAACAGCGTCGGGTCCTGTACGATCAACGCATCAGGTTCGAGGATCGGCTCCCGCAACCGGATTTCCTTGTCGTCGATCCGGCAAAACGAAACCACCGGAGCCCCGGTACGCTCCGAGCCGAAACTTGGAAAGGCCTGGGCGTGCCTACCTTCAAGAAAGGCGGCAACCGACAAAAGCTCCGCCGCGGTGACTACGCCTTGACCACCGCGGCCGTGGATGCGGATTTGAAACATTTTGACCCGTTCCCCATCCAGTGACCCGAATTTCGATTTCAATCAATGAGCCCAATTCTGACGATTGGGCGACGTTTACCAAGGACTATTGTGTTTTCGATCTTACGGCGCAAAATAGCAAGGGGGCAATCGCAATCGATCGGATCCGCAATACTCGTGCGCGCCGACAAAGTGATTGAATGAATAATCGCGGCGACGACGGGACCGAGGAATCCAGGATCATGGAGAAAAGGGTTCGCGGACGGCTGTTTCGCAAATATGTTGCGCTATTTGTCACTATTGTATGCACTGCATTGTTAGCTAACGGTCTGCTTGAAATCTGGTTTTCCTATCGGGAGTACAAGGCATCGCTGATCCATATTCAGCACGAACAGGCCGAAGCCGCAGCCGCCAAGATCGGACAATTCGTCAGGGAGATCGAGAGTCAACTTGGTTGGACAACGCAATTAACATGGACGATAAGCGCAGCCGAACAGCGGCGTTTTGATGCTCTGCGATTACTTCGGCAGGTTCCAGCGATCACCGAAATTTCTCAAGTCGACGCAAATGGCCGCGAACAATTACGCGTGTCTCGGCTTGCGATGGATGTGATCGGCAGCCAAATCGACTTTTCCCACGAAGCCAAGTTTATCGAAGCTGTCGCGCACAAGGTTTACTATGGTCCGGTTTATTTTCGCCGCGAATCAGAGCCGTATATGACACTTGCGCTTGCAGGTGCTCGGCGCGATGCCGGTGTCAGCATCGCGGAAGTTAACCTCAAGTTCATCTGGGATACAGTCTCGCGGATCAAGGTTGGTGAGCATGGCAAGGCCTATGTCATTGATGAACGGGACCGGCTGATCGCAGATCCGGACATCAGTCTGGTGTTGCGTAAAACGGAACTCTCCCACCTCGCGCATGTGCAGGCAGCGCGAGTTAATACTTTGGGCGCGCAAGGTGAAAAGACACCTGAGGCAAAAGATTTCGAGGGACGCACCGAATTGATCGCCTATGCGCCGGTTGCACCGCTCGGCTGGCTGCTCTTTGTTGAATTGCCATTGGATGAGGCATACGCGCCAATTCGCGCGGTGATCCAACGCTCAGCGTTGTTATTGCTAGCCGGCCTTTGCATCGCGACCCTTGCTGGACTGTTTCTTGCTCGCAGGATGGTTGTGCCGATTCAGGCGTTACGCACGGGCGCAGCGCGCATCGGCAGCGGCGATCTTTCCCAACGCATCGCGATTAAAACCGGCGACGAGCTTGAGAGCCTAGCCGATCAATTCAATGACATGGCAGGTCGGCTGCAGGAATCTTATGCCGATCTGGAAAATAAAGTTAAAATTCGTACTCGCGCGCTTGCGCAGTCCGTCGAGGAACTTCGCGCGCTCGGCGAGGTTAGCCAAGCGGTTAATTCGACTCTAAATCTCGAAACTGTTTTGTCTACCATCGTCGCTAAGGCGGTCCAATTGTCTGGTACAGAGGCCGGTGCGATCTATGTCTTTGAAGAAATATTACAGGAATTTCGCTTGCGTGCGACCTATGGCATGAGCGAGGAACATATTAGTGCGATAATTCAGCAAAGTATTCACCTCAAAGATCCGGATATCAGCCCCGCAATCGAACATCGTGAGCCAATCCAAATTGCTGATTTGGCCGAACGACCACCCTCGGCAGTGAATCAGATTATCCTGCGCGCCGGTTATCGGTCCGTGCTGATTGCTCCATTGGTGCGGTCCGATCATACCGTCGGGTTGCTTGTGGTCCGTCGCCGGGAACCGGGCGAATTTTCAAAAGGTACCATTGACCTTATCAGGACATTTGCAACGCAATCAGTGCTTGCCATTCAAAATGCGCGTCTATTTCACGAGATCGAAGAACAGAGCCGCCAGCTAAAGATATTACACGACCAGGTACAGGCGCAGGCCTCTGATCTTTCGGCGTGGAACCGAACCCTCGAGCAACGTGTTACGGATCAGATATCGGAAATTGAGCGTGTCACTCGCTTGAAGCGTTTTCTCTCACCTCAGATCGCAGAAATCGTGATGGCAAAGGGTGACGAACGGCTGCTCGAAAGCCACCGGCGGGACATCACGGTAGTGTTTTGCGACTTACGAGGATTTACTGCTTTTGGGGAGACTGCTGAGCCGGAAGAAGTCATGACTATATTGCGAGAATATCACAGTGCTCTCGGCAAGCAGATTCATAAATTCGAGGGTACCGTCCAGCACTTTGCCGGCGATGGCGTGATGGTCATTTTCAATGACCCAGTTCCTTGTCCGGATCCATCGGTTCGCGCGGTTCGGATGGCGGTGGAAATGCGAAATGACATTGGTGAACTTTCCGCCCAATGGCGCAAATACGGTCACGAGCTTGGCTTCGGTGTAGGGATCGCGCAAGGTTATGCCACGCTTGGCCGGATCGGATTCGAGGGACGGTTCGATTATTCAGCGATTGGCTCTGTCACAAATCTTGCCGCACGCCTGTGCGGTGAGGCGCGCAACGGCCAGATTCTCGTTGATGGCAAAGTGCAGGTCGCAATTGAATCGATCGCGAGAACGGAGCCAATGGGCGAGGTGACACTCAAGGGTTTCCACGGACCGGTCAGGGCGTTTAACATAAATTCACTTATCGAGCCTTCATGAGGCCGTTGTTCGTCGTACTGAACGGTTTGCGGCTACTTAATGCAAGCAATGCGCGGCAACCGTCTAAAATGAGCTTACGCTAGCCGCTTATTGACTCAGCTCTGAAAAAGGCAAGTTTCGACCAAGGAGCTAGGAGGGAAACATGAAGAATTTTTTTGAATTTAAAGAACTTAGGGGCGGTACAGTCTGGATCAATCCTGATGAAGTCGCTTATATGCGCAGCGATCCGGACAATGAGAATGTGACCGAAATTCATTTAGGCAGCGGCGATAAGGTCACTGTGTCTGAAAATACGCTGGCGACCGTGAAGAAACTCGCTGCTGGATGAAGGCTAGGAAACGGCGAACTCGTGCGGTGGGTATTATATTTTTTAGCCGCAAGCGCGTTTATCCAATCGAGGCGAGGGTCCGGCTTTCTTCCTTCGTCAATCAGCCACTCGATCGAAGCGCGAAGCTACGTCGTTGAGTGTCTCGATTGTTGCATGCATCTTTCGGTCCTGCGCGTCGAAGCTATAGACTGACCATTAGCGCCGTTCTGCGGACGTAAGTTTGGGCAACGTCTTTCCCGTCGAGGATGACAACACAGTCATTGTCTTTATTGGGCCAAATATTGCGGAGTGCGAATTTGACGTTTGATTTTTTTAATTTCGGAGCCGGTAGCGCATCAGTTCAATTGTGGCAAACGTGATTTGGGGTGAGCCGTTTTGTCTCATTCCCACCACTCAAAATTAGACTAAAGTTGAAAATTGGGGTGGCTTAGGAGGTGCCCAATGGTAGCGCGCGCCAATCCTCACAAATATAAACTGACGAATCCTTCCATATTAGACGCGATGCTGTTCGCGTTGATAGTGACAGCGATGTTGGTCCTCATCGCCCTCTCGATCCTCATAGAATAATGAGTCTCAGAGCCAGTTATTCCTCCTTCACTGGCTCAATTCTGCCCCGGCCGCCTTATGATGGTTGCCGGGGCTTTTTATTCAGTCGGCAGTGTCGATATCGCTCATTTTTTATTTTTTTATGAGCCTGTCGCGCCGCGACTGCATGAGAGGAAATTATGTTCAACAATGAAAAACCCATCGCATGCTCTCGAAAACTGTTTCAACGTTGCCGAATCGGTTGATTACATCCCGAGATAGGCTTGCCGTATACCGTCGTCAGCCGCAATTTCCTGAGTGCCACCCCTGTACGACTGGCTGATGCGATCGAAGTTAGCGCGCATATACGGAGAACTGAGATTTCTGGAGGATGAGATAATAGACGCCCGCCGAACCGGGCGTGACATGAGTGCGATGGTCGCGCAGCTTGATGATCTCGAGGGGCAGGCAAACCATCTGAGGATATCGGTTGTCTACGCGAGCATGCTATACATATTACGAAATCATATTGATATCGTGCGCCAGCGCCTGAAGACGTAACCAAATCACGTGATCCGCTGGACATCCATAATTGCTAGACGTGGGCATGAATATGTTCGAATTTATAAAGAGATTTATAGAAACGAAAAAAGCGCAACGAGAGTTGACAACTGCCTTTAAGGCTCGCGGCCGAATTTTTAAGGCGCTGCATTCGACGATACAGGAGGCGCTAGTGAAAGAAGCTATCGCGACTGGCGCAGATGCTACGATGAAACACTTTGACAGAGCAGAAACGCTTTATCTCGGAACACCGGATCCCATTATCGACTACTACAGACTACGCAGCAAAAAATTTGATTACCTGAGATCACATGGCATCGAGTTCCATGATTAACGCCGCAGCAAATAGCGCTGGCGAATAACTTGGCAGTCCATCACGAATATTTGGCAATCATATTTGCGCAGCAGCAGGCTACAAAGAGCTAGGTAATGTTTGCACGGTTGGGACAGGTTCTATATTGGGCGGCGTGCGCCATCGCTATCTTTTGGCTGATTTTAGGTTTGTTCGGGGTTTTTACGCGTGAGAGGCTGGAGCCGTGGAACGATATTCCAGTCTTTATCGGCGGAGCCATTTTAATCTGGCTAACAGGTCGCGCAATTCGTTATGTGCTTTCCGGAAAGTGACATGATTATTTGGTGGCGCGCTTGTTGAATCAATCGAGTTTCATGCTGTGTTCAAATTAATTTCTTTTGTTTGCATTCAGAATGGAACATACGGATGTTGCGATGACCTGAGGGTTACCGTCACCCTTTAAGAAAGTTTGCTTCTCTTTTGTTTGTAGCGACCATGACTGCTTTTGAGCGCCGGGTGTATATTCAATAATCAACTTAAAGGGCGCATTGCTTACCGCAATATCGTGAACGCTATTCGGGCTCTCGAATTTAAGAAACTGAATACCCCTGCACTTTGGATCACTAGAAAATCGAGTTGTTAAACTGTCCTCGAAGTTCGTTTCGCCGACAACTGGATCGATAGTGCAAGCATCGAAAATAAGTTTTGTTTCTGGACACGCAGGAACAGCGGCACAGCCAACTTGGGCTATTTGACTATGTTGAATTCTGAAAAACTCCGCCGCGTGCGAGCAAACCCCTTTCGCATAATCGCGGGTCAATCGGCTATCCAGCGCGACAATAGACTCGTCTGCTGCGTTCGCCGAAGTGACACATTGCAGCGATGAAAAAACAACAACAGCTATTAGAAATTTCGTCCACAACCCCAAGCCCATGCTCACGTCGGTTGAGCTACTGACAAGCGTGCGACTAGTTTTTTTAAGGGTGTTTTCTAGTTGTGCCATTGTCGCCTACCATTTTGTTAGCGCGAGAGTGTCCGCCAAGCGTAAGCGGCCTCGCCCACGATCCATGCCCCAATAATAGTCCAAAAGGCAGCGCGTGTCGGTTCACGAATTAGCCAATCCGCGAGGCCGAGTATCGAATGATCATAGAGAGAAATCTAAAAACCGAACGTAAGGCCAAGTGCGGCCCGGACTGTTTGGTACTGAGGACGACTTCGAGGGTACAAGCATCAAGGAAAGGCGGAACTACTTGGGCATTGCAGACCACCTTCGGTCGCGTACGCCGTGGGAAGCGTCAGTTTGTGGCCGTATTGGTTATGCTTGGGATCGGTCGCTTCTGTATGTTACCGGGAGCGGTGCTTTCGCCGACATCAACGAGCGCTATGTTGCTGTAGCTGCAACAAATAGCCGCTCGGATCACCGTACGAATTGGACTCTCGAAGCTGGATAGGGATTACGCGTTCGCACCAAATTGGAGCGGGCGTATTGAGTACCAGCATGCCAATTTATCTGGTCATGATTTTTTAAGAATTGAAATCTAATTTCGATGTAGCGATTCGATCCTCGTATTTGTTCTACATCCTGCAAGGGTGAACGAATATGGACCACGATTTTCCGTTTCACGTAGCGTTGCTGCCAAAAGCGTTGGCCGAGAAAATTTCCGACGCAGATAAGTTTTGCTCAACGGTGGACTATCGCATTAAAAGGGAAAACGACGATTTTAGGTGGTGCTTCGCTGACCCCGGATTGGCTAAGTCATTTCAGGAGAAATTTGGCGGAAAGCTAATCGTTGCTGATGTGTCACTTTACGTGATCTAATTGCTTCCACGCAGGCCGAAGATCGGGCTTTCCTCTTTCCGCAATCAATCGCTCAGTCGAAGAACGTAAATCGCGCTTTCCGTCGTCTAACGTCTCGACTGTTCCACACATGTTTCCGTCCTGCTGCGGCCCGAAGTCATAAACCGACCATGACCATTAATCGGTCTGAGCACCGTCCTTGAGGACGTAGGCTCGCGCAATGTCTTTGCCGTCGAGTATCACACCATAGTCGTTGTCTTTATCGGGCCAGGTTTTCAGAGCGCGAGATTCATGCAGAACCGCCTAACTAAGATTTGCTGGCGCCACCGAGGGCAGCCACGTTAGCGCCACAGCTTAGGCGGCTTTTTGGGCCTGCCTGGTCACGATCGCACCATTATTTTCACTGCCAAATTGGGATGCACTCCGCGCGATTTCGACTGAGGAGTTTGCTCTGCCATGTGGTTCAAAAGCCGCAAGCCATTCACCGCCGAAGAATTGCACGCTAAGGCCGCGAAGAGCATTCGGAAACCGCTGTTGCCCGATGGCTATAACGAGGTTCTTGTTACATGGATTAGCAAGACAGGATCTTCTTTTTTGGATCGGTGGCGCAAAGTTTTTTGCCAGCAACTAGATAGAATTGCGTCATCAAAAACATGGGACGAACAAAGGGCACACACAATCGAAATTATTCTTCAGGAACAAGAATGGATAGCACTATCCCACGCTGCCAAGGAAGCAAGGCTTATTGAAAGTTGGTCGCATATAGTCAAAGCCAACATCTCTTTTTCGAGAATTGAAAAACATCATTGGCAGCTACTCTTGCATCTACGTTTTTGGCTGGCAGCCATTTCAGCGGCTTGTTTGTCAGAAATAGGTTTTAAACTTTTTAAATTTGACAGGCTCAAAGAGAACGAGATCAATATGTTTTATGAATACGTTAAAGAGACAATGATGCTTCATATACGGTTTCAAGAGATGAAGTTTAAGGCTATTATTGAGCACGAAGATGACAAAGCCGAATATATAGCTGACATCATAGATGACCAAGTGAACCCAATACTCAACAATCAATCTGAAGTCCTAGGTCTAATGTACGATCAAATTATTTATGGGAATTTGGATATAGTCGATATTAAAAAAAGAATGGATGCTATTGATGAAACCAAAAAGAAAATTTCGGATCAGCTAAGCCGATCAACCTCAACGATTTCCATCGTAACCACTATTCTTGCGTACTTAGATCAAGTTGACCCCATTCTAACCGGCGTAGAGACCGCACCTGAAAGCAAAAAAAGCAAACAGTCGTTCTTGGCTGGGTGTAGATTTGGGGAAATGATTGATGAGGCGTACTGCAATGACGACAAAAGAACGACAGCTATAATAAAAGTTCGCTCGCAATCCCAACCTCGCCCACTTTGATGACGTGACAAACAAGCTTGCGACTTTTCAGCCTTTGCCGCGACGCGAATAGTAATGTTGATGCTGACTCGATCGCGATTGGGAATAACGCACGTAGGTGGCAGTGAGGCCTCCAAAAGCCTTGTTATATAGAGAGTACGAAACTTGTAGATTGTTGGCAGGGGCGTTGCCAAATCTGATTTTTTAGAGGTTTTCGTCGATTGCGGAATTTCCCTTAAGTCCTTGTTCAGGCTTAGCTCCCCGCGCAAGGTTTGAAGTGGCGACCATTCGATTAACAGTCGACTGCTCTATCGCTGAGCTATGGGGGAACGGGGGATTTGCCCGGGCCGCGCCTATAGTCCCCGTATTCGGATTAAAAATCCAATTAACGATGTAGTAACCGCGGCATTTTCTAATGAGACGACAAAGCAGCGGTATCGGGAGTCGCTTAATTTCGGTCGGAGTGTAGAACTTCTGTTTTCCTCTGCAAGAATCGAACTCTCGGCGGCCGCTTGAACCGCATCGAGGAACCCTTCTAGGAGAAATTTCAATGAAAAAGACTCTTTTCGCGCTTGCGGCAGCTTCGGTATTGGCCGTCGGTACCACCAGTAATTCGAGCCCAGCGGATGCGGGCTGCGGCTGGGGATGTGGAGCCGCAATAGGTGCCGGTGCCGTTGTCGGTGCTGCCGTTATTGGCCGCGCCATCGCAGGGCCACCTCCGGGCTACGCCTATTATGGTTATGCACCTGCACCCGGCTATGTCGCCTATTCAGACTATTACGGTCCGCAGCCGATTGGTTGCCCGGGTGGTTATTGGGCGCGGCGTCCAATCTTTGATCAGTGGGGCAATCAGGTTGGCTGGAGTCGTCCGAAATTTGTCTGCCCGTACTAATTGGTGTGAGGTTTTTGGCTGATCACAATGTCCGGCTCTAATGAGCCGGACATTGCGTCCTGGGATCATCTGCCGAAAAAATATTGTGAGATTTAGGCCGTCGCAGTCGCTGCATTTGTGCTTTGACCATTTCTGTTCTGCTCGCAGAAAGGTCCCTAGGTTCAAGAACGGAATGGACCCGCGTGGACCCGGCGTTCCTTCTTGGCGCGATGCGAACCATCGAGGAATTGCCCCTTGCGGCTACGAGTTCAGCCTTTCAATCGAGCTAGGTGATTTCCGCTTTTGACCCAAAGCGGTCGCAGCCTGTTTCCTCGCGAATGAGGCAACCAAAAGCCACACTAATCACGCTCCTCCGCTCACTGACATGAATGGCAACTAAATGTTTGCCTCACGGTTGGTTCATCTAGCCGGCGTAAACTGTTGGCGACCTAGGAACTATTACGTTACGAAGACGTTACGTTTCGAGATAACCAATGGAGTGCCCAATGCTGAGAAAGTTAGCTTTTGCTGGAGCGGTTAGCCTGGCCTTTACGGTGCTGGCTCAGAATCCAAGCAATGCCGCGCTGGTTGGTGGCGCGTTTGCTGTAAATGCCGGGACCGATATCGTGCCGGTTCAGTTAAATCCTATTTATGATAGATGCACATGTATCCGCAAAAGTAGCGGGCGTTTAGTGTGTGGTATTTTTGATCGCTACGGTGGTTTCCACGAAAGTGAGGTGTGCTACAGTTATCGTGGCAGACCTTACAGAGGTTGGTAAGAGCAAAGCATAGCAAAGAAAAAGCCCGGCCGTGATACGGTCGGGCTTTGTACTTAAGAGACGAAGAACCGATTAGTATCTCGCGCTGACCGGAGCCTTGCCCCAGTTGAAGCGATAGTCGATTCCAGTTTATTAGAAAATCGTCCGATCGCTGTTCCTGCTGCGCGGTGATTTGCGTGTGTTGAGTTCGTCCAACATAAAAACCCTGGCCTCACTCAATCAATCATCATCATCTTCATAGTCATCTTTTCTGCGGTCATAGCCTTTTTGTTTGCGGTCATAGTTTTTTTCCCTGCGGTCATAGCCTCTTTCGCTGAACCCGATCACGGGATTCAGCATACATCAGTCGCGTGGGCTGCTTTTCGACGCGTTGCATTGTGCCAGGGTTTCATATCGGCATTGCAATGACATGCCGCCGCCGCCATGCCCACCGCCTTCACTAGATTGAAGGCAATAGGTTTCATTTTTTCTCAGCTTTTGCTGTGCATCGGCTTTCGTCGCTGGAATGAGCAAAGGAAGCGCAAGCACGGCGAAAAATATCGGTCGCATCATCGCGTTATTCCTCCAGTTCCCGGATCATTCTACGTTGCAGCTCGGCTCACTCAGAGCTGTTTTACTTGTGATGAGCTGCTCCAAATGGGCGCGATAATCGTCTCAAAACACTCAACTAAGAGCCCGGTTAAAAAGCCGCTCCACGAAGTTCTATGAGTTAGAGGCACCTTCTAAATTGGTGAAGGGTCATGCGGTGTGAATGAGTAACGTTCCCGGTTTTTGGACGCGAGTTTTTTCCCGTTTGGCGAGCATCAAGTGAATGCGAGCAGATATACAATAAAAAACCCCGGCGCGAGGCCGGGGTTTAGTGTTTTTGAATCAAATCGTAACGATTAGCCTTTCGCCCGAACCGGCGCTTCTCGGGTCATTGGGTAAGCCATTGGGTAACCGGAGAAGTTGATGAAATACGGCAAGCCACAGCCCCAAGCCTGCGGTGCTGTCAGTTCACCCTGTCCCTGAGCATTCTTGATGATCGCAGCCGTAATGATTCCGGTGGCACATCCAAAGACAGCCCACACTGCCCACTGGCCAGCACCCACACTGAACTGCTTACCCGAAACTGGCACCGGCTTATACCATGTGGTCGCCATCGACGGAGTGGCGGCGAAAGTGAGCGAAGCGGCGAGCGCTGTCGCGATCAAATTGTTCGTTTTCATTTGGATCTTCCTCATCTCAATAAGTCCGCGTCGTTCGATCGGCGACGGTCTCTGGTTGATTTCAATTCAGCTCGATGAGGAAAGAGAAGGATCAACGGTCGCGCGTGCCTGCGCGAATGACCGGTTAAAGCGGCAGTGCGTCGAAGGAAGGCGCAGCATAAAACTGTTCGCCGCGAATTCTTCTGTACGCAACATCGTCAACTCCAACTCAACGAGTCGGAGAAAATTATTCGAAAATTATTTCAAGTGTTGGAAAAAGTGGCGTTAATCATAATGGTTAGGCTTACTCCTTAGCCATCTGAAACCCATGATTGCTCTGCCGGCGATCATTTTCGGCAGCACCTTATGATGAATTTCTAATTTGGTTCGCCAGTAGTGCTTCCTGCGGAACTCAGTGTCCGCCATTGCATAGGGCTAGAAAAAATCGTTTCTCCGTTCTTGCGAGTTTGCGATCACAGCGACCTTGATTAGATTGTTCGTGTATTTGTTCAACAAAAAACCCCAGCTATGAGGCCAGGGCGGTTAGGGGTCTTTTGCAAATTGCCACAGTGAAAATCAAAGTATCTTTCATTCGGCGCCTCTAACTTCGCGATTACATCTTGCTCGATGGGCATTGTTCCTGCCGTATAGATATTAGGCATTGCCGTGATGTAGCGAACAAAGTGACCGGGGCTTGAGGCAATTCGTCGATGGAATCCGTCTGAACTAAACTCGCGCTGAGTGAATGGCCGATGTCCGCTTTGGGTCAAAAGCGGACGTGACGCTTTCTCATTGTGATTTCTGCTCTTACCCGGAAACCGGACATTCGCATTTTATTAGTGTCAATTGCAGCTCTTGCAGTTATCGCCAGTTTCTTGAACGGGAGGACATGGGACTGATCCGTAAGAGCAGAACACGCAGCAATCTCCGGGAAATGGCTTTAGTGTCTTCCCGCAATGCTTGCAGACATAGAAAAACGCGCATGCATCCGTCGGCATTGTTTCAGTCGCTTGGTGATCGCATTTAGGACAGGTAATTGTGGATTGAAGCTGCGTCATTGGAAATTCATGAGGGCGCTAAAGGTGAATACTTTTGCGCTACCGCGTCAAATACCTCAACATGAATCACGGGGAATTTCTTCTTAAGATTTAAGCCCGCGGTAGTTGCTTCCGCTAAGGTTTCGTATTTCGTTTTCAACACGCCATCGACTGACAAGACAAAACCCTCACGCGGTACCTCATTCGCCCGTAGATTTTTAGATCTCTTTTTATCGTCGTTCATATGTCATTTCCCTTGTTGTTGTTCCAGGCTATTCGGGAGGAGTAACGGTGTCGAATTTTTCTCGCGCCTCTTTCCGCCTCGCTAGCATCTCATACATCCGCGCTATCCCGTTCGTCATGTGCCTCAGGTGTGGGCGAGGTTCCATCGCCATGCGTAGCTCTTCGGCTCGCTGTTCCTCGGGTGTCAGTCGTTTGCATGTTGTCATGTGGCGGCCTTAAAGACCAGGAAGAACTGGTTGGGTAGAAACGTATGTTCCACGACAAACTCATAACCGGCTTGCATCAGTTCAGATGTCACGCGCGTTGCTAAAACACGTTCAGCGGGCGGCGGACCCATCGGTGAAGTCTCAGTGAAGTCGATCAGAGCTAGGCGGCCTCCGGGCTTGATGTAGTCCTTGAGCTTTTTGAAATATTGGTCCCGATTGGAGATGTGATGAAAAACATCCACCATGAGGACCAAGTCCACTTTGGCCGGAAGCTGCGGGTCGTCCGGTTTACCAGTCAATGACGTTACGTTTGATAGTCCATCACGTTTGATTCTGTCCGCCAAATATTTGACCATGTCCGCCTCGGTATCCACGCCATATACGTGTCCCTTCGGCACAAAATGCGCGAGGCGGACGGTGAAATACCCAGTACCCGAGCCAATGTCTGCAACGACGGAATTGGGTGACAACCCCAGTGCTTGAATTATATCATGGGGCTTTTGCCATTCATCGCGCTTTGGATCATCGAAGTATTTGGCCCATTGCTGCGCATTACTAAAGCTATGTTCATGGGTATGGGGCGACTGCGCATTCGACGGTTCTATGCGTATGCTCAGGGACGCAAGCAAAGCGATGGCGGCCACCCTAAAAAATTTCATTTTCATCGCCAAGCCTCCATTGGCCGAATTTCGCTAAGTCGCGTTAAATTCACGCTCCGACGAGCGAGGTTGAAGGGCATTGCGCTGGGTCAAGCTCGACTAGATGGGAAGTCGAGGTGTGGGTAGCAGAAGCCGTGTACCGATACTCGTAAACCAGCTGCGACAATTTGCAACTAGCCAACGGAATTTCATTTAGTAACAATACGACTGTATTCTTCCCGAGTTGGTAACAAAAGAAGTTTCTCTCAACCCGGCGGTCCACTGCCGGGTTTCTCTTTGCCACGCTCTCCTCGATAGCTGCTCGCGCTGCCAAATTAGTGGAGCTATATCAGAAATTTATGGCACATCTAACTTTGGGTGAAATGTCCATGATGAAAAAGCTCACCTTAACTCTAGTCTATCTCTCAGGCATTTCGCTGGCAGTTGCCATTGTCGACACCAAACCATTCGACGTGCCTGGCTTTCAAAAAGTTCAACGCACCGTAAAGTGTAATAAGGGTTACGAGTGGCAGCAAAGTTTTAGACCTGTGTACCTAAGCGCTGAAAAATAGATCCTTAAATTGGCATTAGGCCGTTCGGGTTTTTTTGCTGCGAATTTGCTCGATAGTTGCTCCCGCTACCGACAATATCAGGCCGTGTCTTTCCGCTTACCCATCTCAACAATCTTTAGTAATTTGTTCTGCAAAGGACGTTGAAGCTTTAGTGCATCCGGGCGGCACCCATTTGTCAGCGTCCGCTTTAGAGTCGAAAGCGGACATCATATGCTAGGGGCAATATTAGTCTCGCGAACTGGTAAACTGAATTCGTCAACCTGTGGCGGTAGAATTCTCTTTTGGTAACATGAAGCCCCATCCTGTCCACTGCTCCGGATATTTACTGACATACGGCTCAAGGCGTTTTGCATACGCGGCTGCCGTACGATCGAAGGCACCTTGCTGATCGCATCTGGGGAGAGCACTTTCGATCGTCACGTCGAAGCGCCCAAGATCATCTGCAAACACAAACAGCGGCAGCAGTGCAGCGCCTGTATCCCGCATGAGCCGGATCGGTCCCGTCGCCAGTCGGATCGAGTGTCTAAAAAATGGCACCTCGACGAGTCGATGAGCCACCGCGCCAACAGTGATAAGCACAACACCATTGGCGGCCAGTCGCGCGTGTAGGGTCGCCAACGCGGGTGCGCTACTATCATTTTGAATCACAACGTTTTCGGCAAGGAAGCGGTCCTCCACTCGAGTCCAGAGCAGATTGAGAAAGCGGATGTCAGACGACGCACCGAACATGGTGCTCCCATGGCTTGGACGGGTGAGATTTGCAACCCGATAGCCAGCACCATGTAGGGCCATTTTCCATATCAGCGCACTATAAGTAGACTCGGTTTGCCAAAGAATTGCACCTTTGCCATTGTCCAGAGCCTTCTGCAGTTGAGCCTCGCCACGCAGGCGAATCTCCGGGTACCACGAGCGCCAAGGTCCATTTAAGCCGAGGATTTGCAGCATTGCCTCGCGGTTGCAGATGCGACGTTTTTCATTGAGCCTTGCAAGCGCAATAGCATTAAATGCTGGTCCGAGAATGCGCTGATAAACCGACAGATCAGGACCGGGATATGTAAATCCCAAGTTAGGTAGGGCCGTAGCAACTTTTCGCCACAGACGGGGCGGTGTCGACCACGCCATCACTGTAAGGGCAGCAATCTTACCAAGTTGCGAAAAGTCGCTCTTGTTCATAAACGCCTTGCATCGATTGGCATTATCAAGCTTGAATAAATCGGCCGACTAGACGAACGTGCCTGCCAGGACGTATCGTTTCAAGACGAGTTAGCCGGACGGGATGGAAGTGCCTGGCGTTCTCCCCGTTAGATTGGGAACTCACGACGATGATGAGGACGTGGATTTTCTCGATTGGAACATTTTTGGTTACCGGACTGGCTGGGCTCACGAACGTGAACCAGGAGGCTGCGGCGCAGGCGGCGCCCGAGAAGATTCTCGCCAGCGCGGAATATACGAACGATCCGAACCTGCGTTGCGATCTTCTCGAAGTGAAGCGGGTGAGCGGCGGCGCGTTGAATATAAGATGGCGGGTCGTCAACATCACGGGCGGGGCCAGCGGTCTCACGGGGACAGCAGAGAAGCCGATCACCTATAGCTTCGGTTGGAACCAGCTTTATTTCATCGATCCGGCGGAAAACAAGAAATACGGCTTTCTGACCGATTCCGCGGGCAAAATGATCCTGCAGGTATTTGAGGGGCAATATGCCGCCGGACAACAGCGGACGAACTGGGCCAAGTTCCCAGCACCCCCGGCCTCCTCGACGAAGATTAGCATTTACATTCCTCAATTCCCGCCGTTCGACGACGTTCCCGTAAGCGAATAGGGGAGGTCCGCAATGGCGCGATTAAGTGCAGCGCTCGCCTGCGCGGCGATCCTGGGAACGGCGCTGTGGTCTCAACCAGCGGCGAGTCAACAATATGAGGAAGACGCGACAATCGCGCCGGGCGCCAAGGGCGAGGTACTGCCGCTCAATGGCGAAGTACTGCCGCTAAAGGCGGAGGTGCTGGAGATCAGAGGATTTGCCACTGGGCTCGCCGCGCGCGTCGATCCCATGCAGAATGCGCTCAAGGAGCTCGGTGCCAGGGTTACGGAGCGTGAAATCAAAATCGATCTTGCCGCTGACGTGCTGTTCGATTTCGACAAGGCCGATCTGCGGCGCGAAGCCGGGCCCGCGCTGGGGAAGGTCGCGGTGGTACTCAGGTCCTATTCCCACGCTACCGCCACGATCGACGGACATACCGACGGCAAGGGCAGCGACCTGTACAATCAACGCCTTTCGGAGCGCCGTGCCGAGACCGTCCGTCGTTGGTTAGCCGCCAATGGTGTCGCCACGAAAATGACCTCGCACGGCTGGGGCAAGACCAAGCCGGTCGCGCCCAACACGAAGCCGGACGGTTCGGATGACCCCGAGGGGCGACAAAAGAACCGCCGGGTGGAGATCACGGTCAAGACGCGCTGATGTCAGCTTCGGGTCAAAAGCGGACGTGATGCTCTCTCTTTGTGATGTCTGCTCTTACCCCGAAAGCGGACATAGCTCGATCAAGCAGTGCTGATGGGAGCAGTCCTAGTTGTGATCGCTGTTCTCGCATGGTGGTTGATAGGCCAATAATCAAACCTATCAAGATGGAGCCTCGGCGAGTTTCGGGGCTGTTTTCTTATGGCATTTCGTTGCTGAACCATCGGAAGAATGTTTGTTATTGAGGATAAAGCCGACATGAAACGAGCAACGCGCGAGGGCCGAATGAGCAGAATGCTTGCGTTCACTTTGATTTCTCGTTGTCGACGCAAAGTCGGTTTATAGGGAGTTGCGTTTCTTATGCGGAAAGATTTTGCTTCGCTCATTGTCGATGCCGTCAAATCGGCGATAGGCAAGCCAGCTACACCGAAGTTGCGCGCCGTGTTCATCCTCGCCGCCGTGATCATGCTCTCGATTTGGGGCTTCACCCTGATCCCGGTCGTTAAGAGCTGGAATGACCCCCGCGCCGATGGGTTTCAGATGATCCCGGTCTTCTATGCTACGCTCACGCTGCTACCGCTCGGGTTTTTCGCGCTTGCCGGAGGCATCTCTGGCCATGGAGAGAAAGTCGTGCTCGCCCGTCTCTCACTAATCATCGCTGCGGGTTTGCTTGTTTTAGGCTTGATGCTCGAAATCCTCCGGCGAATGAGCGAGGTGATGGGCGGATAGCAGTCTCGAATGGCTAGCGTGGAGGCGGATAAAAACCCCCGGCTTAGCGGGCCAGGGCTTACGTGGCTGTGGAACAGCTACGAGACTCACACTAAATTGCCACAGCGAAGAAAAAGATAACCGCCAAGAATGTTCCTTTGGGGGCAGTTATGGTCCTAAAAAATCCCCGAGTCTGGCAAGCCAGGGCTTTTGTTGGAACTTAACTCCGAAACCCCGTATTGCGCTGTGACGGCAGTCACACCGCCGAAACAACCTGCCCTTCAACAGACAGCCCATGACAGCCTCGGCATGACCTGTGGTGACTCACCTACGGGCAGCAGCGGTTATGGCCCCAAAAAACTCCTCTGAACCTAAAGCGGCAATTTCATCCCGTTTCCTTCCCGTTTTCGTCCAGTTTTCGGTCGTTAGCGGCTTTCACGGGGTAATCGTCAAGAGCTAGCGTTAGAGTTGGCTCGTCAGGGAAGGGCTTGTTTATTGGGTTTGTTGTCGTTCGAGGGTTTAGGACTGCGGATAGCTCATACGCCCGGACGCTCAAACGCTATTAAATCAAGTTTTCCGACAGATTATCGGCTTGATTGGCCAAGATCGCTCCATGAGTGTGTCTGTGAGTTATGGGTACGTTCTAAATGGATTATTTGAAAAACCAATTTAACTCTTCGATTTCATGGAAACCCCTTGGGGTTGGCCGAAGATATTTTAGGCAGTGCGTCAGAGAGCTAAACTCTAATTAAAATCCAAGCTCTCAAATTAAAAACATCCCTGCGTAAAGCACACCCAGAAACACAAGCTTTTTCATTTGGTTTTTCATTTGCTCGACTCGACTAACAAGGTTGGCTTCAGTACTTCGGCCGCAACAATAAAAAGGTTCCAAGCAGACACATGGCTCCGACCGTTCCGGGTATCAAAAGATCTTGATAGTGATAATATTTTTGGAATGCGACGACTGCCCCGATACTAAACAACACAGCAGTCCAAAAAAGAATAACGGCAAAAAAAGTTTTCATTGGCTCTCCGCCTTCAGTCGCGATTCGAACATGACTCCCAATCTGTTCGTTGCAATCCAGATAACTCGGCAGGGATACCTCAAGCTATCAACTGGTATCGAAAGCTCAAATCGATCTGGATTCTCTGCTGAACTCGCCACCCCCAAAAGAATACCTTTGTCCCATAAGTTTCGAACCGTGCAATCAACGGAAAACGTCCCCCGCATGAATATAATTTTACCCGTCGTCATCGGATGAGGATCGAAAATGCGAAGATCATCAACAGCGCAGTGATTCCCAACGCGCACAACATCGCATCCAGTATGGAAGGGTAGGCCAGTTTGTGCTTGTGAGCCCGCATGAGTCGAATCCTCTTACGCCGAAGCTCGGAGGGAATTTAAGCGAAACTTGGAGGGAATCTAAGCGAAACGAGGGCGTCGCCGATCTCAAAAAAAATCAAAAAGACGCAATATTAAAATCAAACGTGAAGCTCGAACATTATGCTGAAGGCTGATTGGGCGCGTCGTGGTGCGACGCAGCGACCTGATCTTGTTCTCAGGATAAAGAACCCGCTGCGTTAATCGTGTCGCGGATTTTTATTTTCCACAATTCGGTCAATAGCCGCTCGCGCTGCCAACTTCGTCTCAGGCCAGAGCTGGCCTGGCGCGTCACTATCGTCGCCTCCAACGTGCTAAATTACTCCGTGCCCAAACGGGAACAGGGAGAGAAATCATGAAACTCAACAACTATTTGGTGTTCGCCGCCACTGTGGCGGCGGCGTTCGGTCTCGCGTTCCTGATCGCACCCTCGCAGTTCGTAGCTTTTTACGGAGTAACATTGACGCCCGTCACCGAGGTGCTCGGTCGGATCGCCGGTTCGACGATCCTCGCGTTTGCCATCGTTTATTGGGGTGCCCGTAACGGTAAGCGGACAGAAGCGTTGGAGGCAGTGGTAGTGGCCGGTTTCGTCACCAACAGCCTCGATTGTTTAATCCTGCTGCACGCGACTTGGATGGGCCTTTTGAATTCGTACGGCTGGGTTCAAGTCGCAATCAACGGCTTGCTGGCGCTCGGGTTTACTTATTTTGCGTTCGGCAAACGCTGAGAGAGTTTACGGCAGGTGGGATTTAGTCGATAGCCTGGACGTGTTTTTGAATTGCAGCCGCTAGTCTTAGAAAAGTTAGGTGATCGCCTCCTGCCCCGCGGAAGCACCGTTTCACGAGGGGGCGGGTATTGTCTGGGCTAGATAGTGCCTCGGCAGAGGAATAATGTCCAAGTTCTTATTGACGATGTTACCGGCATTGGGGATAGGGCATGATTAGCGCCACTGACAATTCGACACTTTATCGTGAGTTTGCGGACGCGTTGACGGAAGTTCTAGCGGAAAATTCCCTTGGCATGGCACGCCGTGGACGACTTGCAAGGGCTCACGCTGCCCTCAAGAAGCATTCCGACTATAGCGAGCATGAATATATTTTGGCGGTTGAAACCGCATTCAAACAATGGGAAGCCATGCAAAACGCTGGTCGTTAGTCGATCGATCGTCGCAGTGTAATAGTTTCTCTGAGCAACCGACGCTAGTCGGGACAAATTTTAATCATTAGCAGACATCGCAATTTCCCGTATGAAAACAGTATTGGCCAATGCTGGAACGAAAATGAGCAAAATCGATAACAATCGCGATGCGCCGGTTTGGGCATCCGATAAAGTATTCATAGCAGCCCCCCTCGATCTGGTCTGCTCGGTCCAAACTGGACTAACGAAGTGGACCGAATGGAATCCTGATGTATCGGAAATGGCGCTGAAAAGGCCCGCTCGTCCCAGGCACGGAATTTTGCTGGAAAGCAGGCGGAATGACGATCGTTTCCGAGCTTCAGGATGTCATCCCATCGAATTGGATCGCATGGACCGGACGCACGATGGGCATCCGAGCAATCCATACTTGGTCATTTCAAGCTCAATCCAATGGGGTTCTTGTCCATACTGAGGAATCTTTTGAAGGATTATTGCCCTGGCTCTTCGCGACTTGGACGAGACGAATGCTTGCTGGTGCGTTGAAAAGGGCTTTGCAAGCCTTGAAACAGGAATGCGATCGTCGGGCGATGTCTGCTTTGAGTCAAAAATGGACGTGACGCTCTTGCAACCAACCCAGAAGGTGAGTTTCATCACCAGGGTCGGTGATTTGGGTTGTGGCGTCGGCGGACTAGACTAACATAGGATCATTGATTCAACGGGGCGCCAGTGCTTGGCGCTCCGTTTTTTTTCTAATGCGGGCCATTAGTAGCGCATGTGGCTGAACTGTGCAGCATGTTGTGTAAGTGCACTTCGTCGCTGATGGGTCAAAGGCGGACATTATGCTCTCTCCTTGTAATATCTGCTCTTACCCCGAAAGCAGACATCAAACGGGTAGGGGCGCATGTCCGCTTTGTGCCAGAAGCAGACGTCGCGCAAGCAGTCTCACGCGCCGTCGAGCGCGGTGGCCATGGTCTGCTTTGTCTTAGGACAGGTGACGATGGCGCGCCAATCCAGCAGTATCGTTGGCAGGAAAGCTGCGAGCGCGATGGTCGACCACACGACTATCTCGATGCCCGTGTCACCGAGGGCGAAGACCGGCGGGATCGGGATGATGATCCGCGCCACTGTGAATACCATGGCGAAAAAATAGCTTCGGATCATCCAGCGGCGGTGCTGGACGATATTGCCATTGCGCACGCAATACAGCGCGATGGTGGTAGTTACGATCCATCCAAACGACTGCACGGCCGAGGCGGCCACGAGAGAAGGCGAATCAATTTTCATCGCCAAGGGGATGGCAAATGGCGCCGCGATGAAAACGCTTACGACATAGACATATCCGAGCGCCCGATGGACTCCTAAATATTGCGCGCGCAAGCGATTTGAGAGTTGGAAAACGCCGAGCAGCAGTGCCAGCGCGCCGAAAAAGCCATGGATGAAAAGAAATTGCAGAGCAGGTTCATAATGCTGCGCGGTGGGCGAGTTTGGATCGAAAAATCCCCGGTTTTTCATGTAAGTTACAAACACGGTCACTAGTCCGAACACGACAAAGAAAATGAGCTTGGTCTGGGATTTCGGACGGTGGACAACGGCGCCAACGGACATGAGTACCTCCTCAGGAAACGATGCCGGCCTATGATTGATTTACTGCAGTTAATCGTCAACGCGGGTGTTAATCTGTCAGTTTTGTACTAGGGAGGAATGGTACTCAAACGGTTCAGATTTTGATCAGGGCCAATGTCCGCATGATGTCTGCTTTACCCCCGATAACGGACGTCGATAGCTACGATCGGTTAGCTGCGCTCTTGCCAGTCGGGCCGCACGTCAGCAACAGAGCGCTTGATACAGGTCAATGCAGGAATAAAGGCTTTTCGGTGTGATTGTCCAAAATATAGGAGGATTTAATGCAAGTCCGCAATGCTGGCTCACGTGGGGACCGCATGAAACCTAAAGACATTGACGGGCTTTTGGCCTGTCGGATGAGCATGCTGGGTATCGATCTATTCGCTATCGAAAGGGACAAGAACGACTTGTTAGAAGAGATCATGCGGCGTTGCGCGAGTTGCGACTATCGTGATGCCTGCGCGGTGGATTTGAAACGCGACCCCAACAACCCCGTATGGGAATCCTATTGCCCCAACTCCGTGGCGTTCCTGGAGCTTGCGAGCACTTCGTGGTTGCTGAGGCGCTAACCGCGTTCTTCCCAGTCTGGTCGGCAGCGACATGACTACAGACCGTACAAGGCATTGTGGTGCTATGAGCGCGGAGCGAAGTTTCGCACGGCCTGCGGTCCGCATTCACAATCGCACGCCCAATAAAAAAATTAACCCACCGGAGAATATAAAATTAGGCCGAGAAACCTTCCTTTAGACAGATCACCTTACCGGGTTCCCAGGGATGTTGCGGCTTGCCGGATTGAACCAGAACAAAATCCCGCACGTAGCGGCCTCGTTAAATGTGAGCTGCCGTCTCTGCGTCCAGTTTGCGACCATCGCCGTGAAAATGATGCCGCCAGCACAGCCGAATATTCCCCAAACCCAACCCGTGGGGCCAGTGCCAAATTTCACACCGGGTGCGGGTGCAGTGACAGCAAGCCCTCCCTAAGAGATTGCTGGCGGTAGAGCGAGTGCAGTAGCTAATATAACGGCAATAATTTTCGATGTTCTCACAGCCCACCTATGTTTTTTTGCCCTACGAAGCCACTTCCCGAGTTCTGTATTAAAAAAAATATCTAAAATTTATAAACCGAGTCCTAGCACTGTAGTGCCGCCTATTAGGAAAGATGGCGCGGTTTGAAAGAGTAATGGTGCGGAATTTTTTTCCTGCCTCTCTTTCCGTCTCACCAGGCATTTTTACTGATCGCAGTTGGCAGGCTGTCGGACTTGTGCGTTTTGCAGTATGCCGCAATCTTTGCTGAATTTCTTTGCAGGCGGTCGTAGTCCAAGACGTTGTTGTTGGCGGCAGCATTGTAATAACCGCTCATCCAAAAACGGACGAAATTTTGGACGTCCGGACTGTATCCGAGCCAATTTCCGCAAGTGATCTGATTCATATCTACACTGATCTGAGCTGCACTTGGCAGCGAACCGGCTACCAGCAAAGTCGCTGCTACGAAAACAACATTCCATCTCATGGTTATTCCCCGTTGTTCCAACATTTCACTGCGGGCCAATCGCGTTCTGCAGCCCATTCATTACGCTTTCTTGCGGATGCCATTGGCACCACGCTTGCAGGTTCGCGATATTTTTCTGGTGCAAAAGGATATCCACAAATGTCCGGCGCGTCTGATAGCTAAACCAGCCGCTCATCCACGAAGAGAAGTGACGAGAATTTTCCGGCGACATTGCTAGATATTGGCCGCAGTTAATCGCGTTCATATCAACGGTAAGCTGTGCATTTGCAACCGCCGGAAGAAGCGAGATTGCAAACGCTGCACTAATCAATTGAAGTTTCATTTTGCCCGTCCTAGCCAATCTGCACCTATATTTAAGTTTGCAACGAACGGGGCGGAAACGCAATGCGCGAGATCAAGCCTCACTGAGTTGCGCGGTAAAGTAGCCAAAGTTGCTTAGGTGCGTAAAGACACAAACGCGCTGTTCAATGGTTTGCCAATATCTGCTTTACCCTCGTAAGCAGACATTGCTCGATTAAGCGGGAAGCGTGCACATTACCGCTCGTTCCAACCAGGTCGGACATCGGCCCCAACATGATTGCATTTCGTGCACAGCATGATTGTTCCAATATGCCGCATTCCTGCGCGCGTCCGGGTTTTTGTCGTTCGTTCAGAATGCGGTTGATTTCTACGGGTACTTTCCGAATGGCTCGATCTTGACGCTTCCACTGTATGAATTTGATGGAATAGTTATACGCAGCGCGCCTGAAAGATTCTCAAGTTTACGGAGTTCACCTATCGTTTTGGCTGACAAGTTAACGTCTGGCGCTATCTCAACTTTCATGGGATCAGGAAGTCCATCAAGCACGATGTAAAGTTCATGTAACTTTTGCAGGACGAATTGCTGGATCATGGGCAAGCCCTCCCTGTGCCGCATCTGCAACGTAAATTCTGCTTGAGACGCACTTGTTTTCCAGTCACTAACAGTGCGCCTTGGCGATGGTGAGGGCTAAAACTGCAATGATACCGCCTGCATAGAGCGCAGCGACACAGATCGGCCAGTATTTGAATTCGGGGAGTTGGGTTTCATTGAATTTGGGATAGGTAACTAGCATTGGTGCCTCCTGTGACGGGGTTGCAACAATGAAGCTAGATCGAACGCTGCGAATTGAATGTGAGGTGCTTCACACAGTTCGAAATAAACTATTCTGCGGCAAGTGTTCCGCTAGAGAACCCCCGTCTCGTGCCAAAAGCAGACATTCGTTGGCCCATTAGTTCAGAGAACTGAGTGAGAAAGCCTCAGTTTCAATAAGTCACGATAGTTACGGCTCAGGCATGGTTGTGGGGCGAGGTCGTGATTTCGGCGGACACGCGGCATATATGTCGAAGATATCGGATATTGTGGCTGATGGCCGACTTTTCAATTTGTGGTGACTTATGTTTTTGACGTGGTCAGGGCGTGCGATATTAGCTCTTGCCACGATCCTGGTGTCGGCGAATTTCCTTTACGCGGCATTGCCGACACCTGATGAAACGCCGCAGCGCGGCTCGCTCGTTGGTCAGCTCCTGATTGCTTCGCCTGCAATGAGCGATCCGCGGTTCGATCGAACGGTTATTTTAGTGGTGCGGCACAGCGAGGGTGGTGCGTTCGGGCTTGTCATCAATCGACCGATGGGTGACCGTTCGCTCGCAAGTTTTCTAGAGGTGTCGGGTGAACAGGAGAATGCGGTCACCGGCTCGGTTCGGATCTTTGCGGGCGGTCCCCTGCAAACTGAAATCGGGTTTGTCGTCCACAGCACTGACTATCGCCGTCAAGATACCCTCGACATTGATGGGCGTGTGGCAGTCACCTCAAATCGAGAAGTCCTGCGTGACATTGGCTACAGCAAAGGACCGAAGAAAAGCCTTGTTGCGTTTGGCTATGCGGGCTGGGGGCCCGGTCAGCTTGAGGATGAACTCGGGCGCGGCGTCTGGTTTACTACGCCGGAAGAGCCGACGATGGTTTTCGACGACGACCGGCAAAAGCTCTGGGAGCGCGTCTTGTCTCATCGCAAGTAGGATATTTAGGAAATCACACTGGGTAGCTGCCGAAAGATCCGGTGGTACCAGTATAGTTTTGCATTGACTCCTCAAATTTCTCTCCTGGCAATAAAATCTAAAAAATTAGTTTGGTCCTTCCCGGCAGTTGTTGAATGACGTGATTGACCTGGCTCTTCGCGACTTGGACGAGACGAATGCTTTCTGGTGCGTTGAAAAGGGCTTTGCAAGCCTTGAAACGGGAATGCGATCGTCGGGCGATGTTCCAGCGGACGTGACGCTCTTGCATTTTGATGTCTGCTTTACCCCGGAAGCGGACATTACTCGGTGGCTCGGCCGCAGCGGAAAAAGTTCTGCTATAATTGAATTGCCCCCGCTATCAGAATTAACGCCAAACGGATTCGCCGACCGCGTGAAAGATTGGGGAGAGCTGACATGGTAAAATTTTACTTTGGATTTACTCGATTCTTAACTACCAGCATTTCAGCCCGAATAACGCGGATTTCATTGCACTTTTTAAGAATACTGCAAATGGCCGCTTATAAGGTTGCCATTGGCATCGACGGCCGCATGAACGTCCGTCGGACCAAAACGCAGAGAGCCATAGTGGTTCAAGGAGCCCCTACCATGAATATCTTCGCCCGTTTTGTGAACGACGAGTCCGGCGCAACTGCCATCGAGTATGGCCTGATTGCCTCTTGTATTGCTGTTGCGATCATCGTGGTCGTGCAAGGTGTTGGCACAAAGTTAAACTCGACTTTCACTTCTGTCTCAAACGCCCTTTAATAAACGTTCAACCGAAGTCAGAAAGGCCCCGGCAAGTCCGGAGCCTTTCGCGTTTCTGGAACTCGTCCGCTGTGCGTTGAGCAGCGCGAAAGTTGGCGCTCGAAAATGAGTTTGACAAAATTTCTTCATCAGAATGGCGGCGTATCGGGTTGAGCGAAAAAATCGCCATGCATCGATTTCACCGTGTGCGCAGAGCGAAGCGGCGGGACTGGGTCTAGCAAGTTAAATTTCGCGAATTTCGACTTATAAAAAAACCTCGGCTCTGATTACCTTACCGGGTTACCGGGAATTACCGGGTTCCCAGGGATGTTGCGGCTTGCCGGATTGAACCAGAACAGAATCCCGCACGTAGAGCGGCGTCGTTAAATGTGAGCTGCCGTCTCTGCGTCCAATTTGCAACGATCGCCGTGAAAATGATGCCGCCAGCACAACCGAAAACACCCCAGACCCAGCCAGTGGAGCCGGTGCTAAATTTCACACCGGGTGAGGGTGCAGTGACAGCAAAGCCTCCGTAAGAGACTGCTGGCGATAGAGCGAGTGCAGTAGCTAATACAACGGCAATAATTTTAGATGTTCTCAGAATGCCCCCTAATTTGTGATCGGATGTTAGCGGAGCGGATTAATCAAGAAAAGCCTCGCCAAACCAATCACCAGCGGTCGTAGCCACTTTGTCTTTTGTTGATGCCGATTGCAGGATTTAACATGCACCAATCGCCATGGTCGACCTTCGATGCTATGCATTGTTCCAGGGTTGCATAATAGCAGTACAATGACATGCCGCCTCCATAACCATTGCTAGATTGAAGGCAATAAGTGCCGTAGATTGCTTTTTTCACTTTTTGCTGTGCGTCGGCTTTCATCGCTGGAAAGACCAGAGCAAGCGTAAGAGCTGTGAAGAATATCGGTCGCATCATCATCGTTATTCCTCTGGCTGAGTGAGCAGGCGGGTAAAAAAAGAGCCCGGCTGGCAAGCAAGCCAGGGCCCAAGAGAGCTGTGGATCCGCCAGGGGACTAAATAACCAAGTGCGGATGGGGTCTCCCACAGCGACGAAAAAGATAACCGCCAAGAAGGTTTCTTTTGGGCCGATCAACCTGCGCAAGTCTCAGCATGACCTGTGGTGACTCACCCGCGGGCAGCGATCATGGCCCCAAACCCTCTCTAATAAGGGTATCTCATGGGGCAGCTTTATCCCGTTTCTATCCCGTTTCAGTCCGGTTTTCGGTCTTTAGGGGCGGTCATGGTGTAGTCGATAAGAGCGAGCGCTAGCGTTTGCTCGTCAGGGAATGGCTTGTTTGTTGGGTTTTTGCCGTTGGGGTTTGGTCGAGAACTGCGGACAGCTCTTGGGGCCGGACACTTTTTGGCTATTAAAACGCAGTTTCAGCCAAGTTAAAGAATTATGATACGGGAAGAAGGCTTTGTTATTGGTTGCGAAACGGTTGTTTGTGTTGCCCGTCTGTTGCCCCTGTTTAAAGCTGCATGCTAGCTTTCTCGCTAAGCCCTTATGACTAACGGGTTTCTTGTTGCTTGGGCATTCTGTGGTGTATCAAATGGCTGTGGTTTTGGGGCTGGCACGAACCCTGCTCTTCCTTGGATAGCCTCTTTCTTCATAATTCTCGGCTGGTGAAAGCGTTATCCGAATTTCTTTTTCCTTTGCAGCTTTTCGGATCCCCTATGCGCGCAATTCTGGGTTCGGGTCTTTTGCGTCCAAGGGATCACTTAGCAACACCACCACACAACAAAACCGCCACCTATCTGGATTAAAGAAATTAAACGGCTGCCATAAAAACGCTTCCCTCTTTGTATCGCATACCGTTTGGCTATTCGGATTGTTGAAAGAATAGTCTTACGGGATTTTTTATGAGATGAAACAAATGTGGAAGAAGTTTACCGAGTGGATGACGCCCCAGCGTCAATCGTTCATCACTGGCGCAGTCCTAGTGATAGTTGGCTTGTATACGCTTTACGATGTCATTTGGGGTTAGCGCCCGATTCCCGAATAATTAGGAAATCGACGGCATATAAGTCGAGTCCTAGCACTGTAGTTCCAGCCATTAGGAAAGGTCGTGCGATGTGAATGAGTAACGCTGCAACGATCCCGGCTGAAGGGCATTGCGCTGGACCAAACTCGATTAGGCGGGAAGTCGACGCGTCGATGCGATTTTAAGACACCACCGAGTCATCACTGCCCGCGAAAATGTAACGGAGCGCCTGCCCAATAAGAAAAATTGCACCCGCAACAACCGGACCGGTGAAGTCGGTGCCATCACTCCACTGTGGGAAAGTCACGGAAAGCCAAATCGCCGCGACGATATTTCCCGCCCATCCGAGAACTTGTCCAATCCGCTTGCGCATGCCCATTGAGATTTATGCTGCAACGAGCGAGGTTGAAAGACCTTGCGCTGGATCAAGCACCATTTGGATGGAAATCGAGGCTTGGGTAGTCCGCTTAGTGTCATTAGCGGACATCATTCCTATAGTTCGAGTGAGAAAGAAAATACTGACTGACGCGGTCCAAAGTAAAAGGGATTCCTTCCGCGCTCAGACCTCTTTTTGTGGTACTAGAGCTTCAGCTTCGTCGGCCAATCGGCGCGCCAAGCCGGGCGACAGTAACTTTGCCAATTTGCCGTGCGCTAGCACCTTGCCGTCCTGCGTCAGTACCTTAGCCTCGCTTGAGATCAGGCGCGTTTACGAGAAGACGGGCGCTGGCGACGGGATGCTTTAACCGGTTGACCCCTGTGGCGGATGTTTGCTTTGGGTTAAAACCGGACGTGACGTTCTCTTTTTATCCATGTCTGCTTTCTGTCAAACGCGGACATCTGCGTCGTGAGTTGTCCAGCAAAACAATCCGATAGGTCGACCGATATTTTCTTGTTACAATTGGCTATGCGGAATATCCCGGATGGCCCCAACGGCTATCTAACAATCCAATTTCTAACATGGCTTTCAGAAGCTTCCCGCACTTATGGCCAAGCATTAGACGCATGGCGCACGTCATGCCCTCGCTTGTCCATTTGGGAAGACGCTCTTGAAGACGGACTCGTTCAGATCGAAGCGGAACGTGGGCCGATGCGGCAATCAGGGATGGTTGTGACGAGCAAAGGGAAAACCCTGTTGGAGCGTCAATATGCGTAACAGCCCTAACGACGGGTGCGACCTTTCGGTCGTGTGTTCGTCCAAGATGAACCCACCTGGATGAGATCACCTCAAAGCAGGATATGAAGTGATGATCAGGCTATACGACAGTGCGTTCAGCCCTTTCGCTCGCAAAGTACGAATGGTACTGGAATACAAGGGTCTGAATTTCGAATCGGTAGACGGTCTGCTCAAGTCAAACCACGAACTACTCAAGGCCGTGAACGGGCGGGTTGAAGTGCCCGTCCTAGTCGACGGCGAAATCATCGTGGTGAATTCGGCGGATATCGTTAGTTACTTGGAGTTTTGCTATCCAACCAAACCTGTGTATCCCGAAGTGCCTGCCGCTCACGTCCACGCCCGCGCCTGGGAGCGAGCAGCGGACACCTTCATAGACCCCATCCTTATCAACATCTCGTACTGGAAATGGGCTGATCGCCAGGACAGCATGCCTGAAGGAATGCTTCAGGCGGCACGTGCCGATCTTGGGCTGGTCTACAACGCGCTCGAAAACGAACTCACCGACCGAGAATTTATCAGCGGACCGTTATCCATCGCTGACATCGCCCTCTTTCCGCACGTGGCGAGTGTGAAAGCCATGGAGGTGGAATTCTCGGCTCAGCGGCACCCAAGCCTTGCACGTTGGTTCAGGCAGATGCGCTCGCTGCCATTTTGCGCCGCCGATTTGCGGCGTGCCCGCGATTTTGTCGTCAATCTCAAGGAGAGAGATTTCGAGAGGCAGCGAATTTTTTGGCGGGGTGATCGAATCGAATGGATGCTGGCGCGCGGCTTTCACGACTGGTTTTTCAATGAAACTAAGGAGCGGCGGGTGTTATGGCCGGGGCCAGCGCTGCCCGCACGGATGAAGCCAAAGATCCAAGGATGAGAAGTTATTGGGCTCGCATGATCCGCTTATCTACTTCGGGTCATTTTCTCCGAGTTAGATTAGCAGGTCATCATTCAAAGCGGTCGCCGGTTCATACTCTTGCCCCAGTCGAGAGCAGCCACCTCCTGTTTGATCCAAGTACGGAAAGCCTGCACTTTAGGGCGGTCCTGGCGTTTCTTTGTGCAGACAAAGTAATAGGCGCGACCCGAATGCAAAGTGAGCTCAAAGGGTTTTACAAGCCGCCCCGTGTGTAGCTCATCGTAGGCCAGCACGTCGGTCGCAAGCAGCACTCCAGCGCCCTCGACCGTGGCGTCGAGCGCATGATCAGCGTTGTTAAAACGGAGCCCGCGACTGACATCGACGCCATCTACGCCGGCTGCCTTAAACCATTCATCCCAGGCAGGTATCTCGGCGCGGTTGTTGAACGAGTCGTCATGAATTAGTGGCACACCTTTGAGCGCTTTCGGTGACGCGAAAGGCCCGTGTGCCTCGATCAGTTTGGGACTACAAACCGGCACGAGAGACACGTCCATCAATTTCTCGATTACAAGCTCCACGTCGGCCGTCGCATCGACAGATAGGTTGCGCACCGCAACGTCGACCCCGTCCGTCGTGAAATTGGCATTGGTGAGCGTTGAGGAAATGCGAGCATCGATCTCGGGGTAAGCGCTAGAGAAGCGGTACAACCGCGGTGCCAGCCACTTTGCAGTGAAACCTGGTGGTGTGCTGATCACCAGGATGCGCTCGTCGCCAGCATCGGTCAGGCCGGCCAACGCATCTCGGAGATGGACGAAGCCCGTTTGCAGGCCAGGATAGAGCTGCTTGCCCGCGGAGGTCAGCGTGATTGATCGCACGCGCCGTTCGAACAACTTGAGACCGAGCAGCTCTTCAAGTCCGCGGATCTGGTGGCTCAGGGCTCCCGCCGTGACATGCAGCTCTTGCGCCGCCTTGGTCAGGCTGAGATGGCGTGCGGCGGCCTCGAACGCGCGAAGGGCATTAAGCGGCGGCATCGGATTATGCATGAGATAACCTCAACTACTAGCTGAGAAAAAATCGTTCGTGGTGCTTCACTCCAAGGTATTATATGACAGACAGCAAATACGATAGTTGAGAAATGTTCAATTCTCAACGCCCCAATCAGATGGAGATGGTCACATGACATACGTTGCAAATCACAGGGATTTCGCCTTTAGCGGCAAGGCTTCTACCAAGAACCAAGCCATTGCGAACAAAGCCGGTGTTCTGCGGCGCATCTTCGACGCCGTTTTTGAGTCGCGTCAGAAGCAAACCGATCGAGAAATCGCAAGCTTCATCGCCCAACGGGGTGGGGGTGGGCGAATCACCGATGATCTCGAGCGCGAGATAATGCGCCACCTGATGTCGAAATGGAGCTCACTTAAGTGAAAGACGGCATTAGTGAGCACGATATCCGCGTCGACTACGGGCGCTGTTGTCAAGCGTCTTATCGGCCATTGAGCACTGCCGAAGCGCCTTGATGTCGCCAACTCCATTCACAGGAGGTATCGATGAAAAGTCCAGTTGATCGTGAGCTATTCGTTACTGCTGCTACGAAATCGCCACTGCTTATTACGCTCATGGTAACGCTACTGACCGTTGCGTTATTGTGGTCAAACTTCAGGATATGCTAACTCAATAGTAGCTGTTCGCGGGTGCGCGTCTGTGCGCAAGACTATGCGATAGTGCCCGTCGTTGCGCGGCTCTATACGTTTCCCGATACTGAACGGCCATGCGCTACGGCGAACTCGGTTGAACTAGGAGCGACGCTAGAGACTGTAACCCCCCAAATCCCCCCGCGAGAGTTCATTCGTCAGTCCGCTTTAGAGCCGAAAGCGGACATCAATTACGACGGGGCGGTATGTCCGCTTTACTCCCAAAAAGCAGATATTGATCGACGGCCTGCTAGGTCGACAATCCAGCTTTCGCGAGACCCTCGGCAATCCGTTGGATGTCCTCTTGCCTCAAAGGTTGCCGGCCGGTGTGTTCGCTGAATGAGTAATTCGGGTTGATCTCTTTGAGCTCGCGCCATATGCGACGGGCCTCATCGGTCTCGCCGAGATGACCAAGAGCCGAAGCGAGTATGGCGCGAGAAAAATCCGTCCCGGGCTCCAAGAGAACCCGTTGCCTAAGCAGAGCGGCCGCTGTCTCGTACTTGCCGGCCAGCAGATATGCCATGCCGAGATTATGAAGAAATTGCGGACTCAAAGCGGGGTCAAGGCGTATTGCTTGCTCGATCTCGGGGATTGCTTCCAACGGCTGACCCGAGTAGGTGCGAAAGGTGCCACGGAGACTATGGGCCAAAGCCATACTCGGGTTCAGCGATAGCGCGATGTCGATTTCGGAATTCGCCCGTTCGAGATCCTTTTCGTACGATGCCGCTGACGCCCCGACGCATCGCGCCAGCGGTTCGTTTGGATCTTTCTCGATCGCTTGGCGCGCGTATTGTTTGGCAATCGGCAGCGAACTATCGGGATCATCAGACCAACGATTCTGGTAGTCGAACAGGTACCCAAAGCCGAGACATGCATAGGCTACCGAATAGTTGGGATCGAGTTCCGCCGCTTGCTTAAAGTACTTTATCGCCTGATCAAACGTCTCGCGGTTCTTTTCCTTACCAAGCAAGAACTCGCGGCCGCGAAGAACGCAGTCGTAGGCGGCGATGTTGGATGTCTCATTGTCGGCAAGCCGCGCCTTTTCCGTCGGGGTGAGAGTAACCTTGAGCGCGTCCACGATTCGGTGCGTCACGTCATCTTGAACCTCGAAAATATCCGTTAAATCGCGATCGTAGCGGTCAGCCCACAGGTGCGTGCCGCTTGTCGCGTCGATGAGTTGCGCCGTGATCCGCACGCGATTGCTGGCGCGGCGGATCGAGCCTTCGAGCACCGATCGCACGCCAAGCTCACGGCCGATGGTGCGAATGTCGACCGAGCGCCCCTTATAAGCGAAGCTCGAGTTGCGCGCGATCACCATCAGGCCGGCGATCTTCGACAAGTCGGTGATGATGTCTTCAGTGATGCCGTCGGAGAAATATTCCTGCTCTGGATCGCCTGACAAGTTGGTGAAGGGCAAAACGGCGATCGACGCTGTCGCACCATTCGGCCCAGGCTTGGCGGCATTGGATTGGGCGGCGGTGGTAGTTATCGCGCCGTGTTGCCATTTCCAGACACGGATCGGTCGGTCGATATTCTTAACTTGTATATCGCCGCCATCCTGAAAACGAACGTCAATCCGATTGCCGACGCTTTCGTTGACGATCGAGGAGACGCAGATCCCGCCGGGCTCCGCGAGCGGTTCCAAACGCGCGGCGATGTTGACGCCGTCGCCGTAAATGTCCTCGCCTTCGACGATGACATCACCGAGATTAATGCCGATTCGGAGTACAATGATCGGACGGGGCACACTTTCATCTGGCATCGAAGCGCCCGAGCGTTGCACCGAAAGCGCGCAGTTCACGGCATCGACCACGCTGCCGAACTCGACGATGGTGCCGTCGCCGATTAGCTTCACAATGCGGCCGTTATGGGCGGCGACGGCGGGGTCGAAGATGGTTTCCCGATGCCGCTTCAGAGCAGCCAGCGTGCCCGCCTCGTCGGTCTCCATTAGGCGCGAATAACCGACCACGTCGGCCGCGAGGATTGCTGCCAGCTTGCGGTTGATGCGCTGTTCGGCCATATCGACGCCCAATCTACCGCTTGTCTGGTGAAACTTATGGTCGGAAGCCGAGAGTGTCTATTGAGGCAACAATGTCCGCTTTGGGTCAAAAGCGGACGTGATGCTTGCTCATTATAGTGTCCGCTTTACCCGCCGAAAGCGGACATTGATTAGTAGCATTTGCACATCTCCTTGGCGCCAGATCCAGAACTAGTGGCAAGTTCCCCTTAAATCGTCTCACTTCAATGGGCAGACTTGGGTGACCGCGACCGAGATTTCTAGAATCTTTTCAGCGTTAAAGAATTGGACCCACTGTGGACACACGCCGCATTTGTTCCGCGAGCCAATCCACCGCGGCCACAATTCCACATTGACTTGATTGGAGAAAGTGGTCGGAGCGGCGAGATTTGAACTCGCGACCCCTATCCTCCAGATTAGGAGCATCCGTTGATTTAGTTGGGCTTTTTTTGGAAACTGTTCTGAATAGTCCACAATAGATATCAATTACTTATGATTATTTTGGAAACCGCGATACGCTTCTAACTTAGCGTCACAGAGAATTAAAAAAATAAATCGCCGTTTTCTATTAAGCCGACGCTCGATCTTCCAATAGAAAAATCAAGCCGCCGATATAAAGCGCGGAACCTGCTTATCAGAGTCCGCTTTAGAGCCGAAAGCGGATATCAAATGGGGGGAAGGTGGCATGTCCGTTTTGTGCCATAAGCAGACATCGGCGTAGTGGTTTGCCCAACAAAAAGCCCCGGCGCGAAGCCGGGTAGAAAACGCGGCGGTTACGACATGATTAATTGGATAGCTGATTATTCGCGCAATTTTTAGCAAACAGTCAAATTTTTTGGTTTGCTATGCAACCATGATCGTCCTTGCATCAGAGCGTCGCGAGCACACACGTATGAAGGTAAAACATCCTGCCTTCGTGCGCCGTCGCGATGGCTCGCTGCATCCCTGCACTGTCACAGATATCTCAAATTCAGGATTCCGACTTCAAGTCGGATCCCCAGACAGCGTCCCGTCGGAATTTCAGTTCGTGATTTCTCCGCGTTCCCGATTCCCAAAAGAATGTAAGGTGGTGTGGCGCTCGGGACCGATGATTGGAGCGTTCTTCATTACGACTGGTATCCGCCGCGCCGGTTGATAGTCCTGTCGCATACTACGAGACGCCAGCGACGGAAGAACCTGAACCCGATAAGTACGAGTACTGGCACCAACCTTCAGAGTATGAAATGGGAGCTTCGATGAAGGGCAAAATTGAGCGCTTTGCGGACATGAAGCCGACGAAGACGATAGAGACTACTCGTAGTTACCTGTCAGCGTCGTGGCCTGACCGCAATCTCAGAAAATAAAACTAGGCCGGGTTCCCTAGGATTATGCGTTATCAAAACCCGTCACCGCATATTTTTTATATATGCGAGCGAAGAATAGAAACGCGAGCAAAAGTCGAAGAGCTAGTGCGGCATATGGCGCTGTCCGATTATCGATCATGGCAACCCCCAGGCGACGCCGCTCTCGGTCAACTCATCTGCTTGTCCGCGCGAGGACGCTGCGCTGATTTTCGCCCGGTGTCTACGGTGACGATTGTCGCTGTTGGGTCATAAGCGAACATGACGCCCACTGATCTTGATGTCTGTTCTTACCGCGAAAGCAGGCATTGATCGGCATCTCATCGATGTCCGCTTTGTGCCAACAGCGAACATTTGTTCATTCGATGACCTTGTCGGCGCGCTGCTGCAGTTGTAAGGCACATTGAGGCCAAGCAGCTTCGCAGTCTTGAGGTTGATCACCAACTCGTACTTGTTCGAGAGAATCCATTCTTAATATGCTGCTTGGCTCGATCATCGCACTTGTTTTGCCGCGTCGCCTTTGGCAAAGCTTCTGCTCAAAAGCGACCTAATCAACTATTAGATCAACCATCAGGCCGTAATTGCGAGGCTAAAAAATCTAGAATCTGACGAGAGGAGCGACGTTAACCGCGACGTAGAAAACGGGATATCGGCAAATTCAAAGCGGCTAAGTAAAAGAAAAACTAGCGACTGCATGGGAGAAATTATGCTCGTGAGGTTAGGACATGTTCTCGGATGGACTCGAAACGTGTTCGCGGTTTCGGCCATGCTTATTTTCGTCTTTTACGCTACCGCCGTGGCGCAGATGCAACGAATAACTGACACTCAACACAAAAGAATAAATGAGATCATCGCAGAGAAAGGAAATCTATTTACAACCAATAAGCTAGTTACGGATTTTCTCGGCATAACGAAAAATGATGAGACGGTTCACTCGCGTGCCGTAGTGGCCACGGATGACGAGGGAATCCCCCATCAAATTCAATTATTGCTTCAAGGTAAATCACTGCTTGAGGGTAAGGGGTATTTAATTACTGAGCTTTACCAGCCAGTGATGACCGTTTATTGGGTGAGCAGCGACTTCACCCTCATCGCCGCGATGACTTGGCTAAAAGGACAACCCGCGATGACACTCAAAGCCATACCTATTGGAGAGGCCCAGGCCGGCGTCAGCAAAGAATTGGCGTATTGGGCAAGCTTTGCTGATAAAAATTAAGGCCGGTTCTTTAATTTTTATTTTTTTCGGCAGGGTTTTTTGTTGGGTAAACTCACGACCTTCGGAGCCGCAAGCGCGCTAGTTTTTCTTTTACTTAGCCGCTTTGAATTTGCCAACCGCAATCGCACTAACCGTTTTTACATTTGGTCCGCCGCCGACGCCAGAAGGCGAACCCGGATGTCTGAAGTGGCTATGCGCGAACCCCACCTTTATCAACTGCGTAATTCCAATTACGAACGACACAACCAACCAACCGAATAGGACCGTGAGGAAAGCTACTACAAACAATATTGGTATGCCGCTATTATTCCCATCGACCATCGTATGCATAAGCGCGTCCGCTCTAGTCTGGCAATTCCCATATTTTGTCCAATTATCAGTTTGTCTCTTATTTCGATCCTCTGTTTTTTCGATATATTGCAATGCCTCGTTGTCCGTATCCAATATTGTGGAGCACATATGCAAACTCGAACTATAAAAATCGAAAACGTTTCGATTACCGATGTGCCAAATATATCCTTCAAATCCAATGAACCACATCACCGACAAAACGATGCCGATCCGCTGCCATCTGTTGAGCCTAAGACGCATTTCATGCCCCTCAGTCGCCCAGTTTGTTGAGCACCGAACCTCCGCATCTACTTCCGCGATCGTGTTTTTTAGAGAGCGTTCGAAACCGATGTGAAGGTATTGTTGAGGTTCGTACCGATAGTCTGCAACACCGTAATAATTGCAAGCGAAATGCCAGCTGCGATCAGGCCATATTCGATAGCGGTGGCGCCGCTGTTGTCGCGAAGAAAGTTACGCAAGTTGGCCATTTAACGCTCCATGCATATAACCGCTCATGCGGGCCACGCTTTTATGACTAGTAAGAGTCCATGGATACAATCGCGAATTGAAATTATCCTTACCCGTTAGCATTAAGATTGCGAAAGACGACTGTGACGCTGAACTGAAGATCGAAGGCAATGCAAAAGTTCGCTGGCGCACGACTAAGGCGCTCGTTCAAAGACGCCAAAACGCGATCCTGCTTCATCTCGCTCTGTGTATTAATTGTAAATTTGTTCGGTAATGGGATCCGCTCCAAAATTATTGAGACTGTTTGGATTATTGCACCGACTTTTTCGAGAATCGATTCAAAGGCGAAAAAGATAGCCGCCAAGAAGGATCCTTTGGGGGCGGTTATGGTCAGAAAAAAAGCCCGGGTCTGGCGCGCCGCTAGCAGCTCATGGTTTTTTGCAAAGTACCTTCAAGGGATTCAACGAAGGATTGGTCCGAGCGCCGGGATTTGAACTCGCGACCCCGAGTCCCCCAGAATAGTAGCGTTCGTTGATTTCATTGGGCTTTTTTGGAAACTGTTCTGAATAGTCCGCAATAGATATCAATTACTTATGATTAGTTTGGAAACCGCAATACGCCTCTAACTTAGCCGATCACAGAGAGTTATAAAAATAAATTGCCGTTTTCTATTACGCCGACGCTCGATCTTCCAACAGAAAAATCAAGCCACCGGTATAAAGCGCGGAACCTGCTTATCAGAGTCCGCTTTAGAGCCGAAAGCGGACAGCAATTGGGCAGGGTGGCATGTCCGCTTTGTGCCAGAAGCGGACATTGTTCTCCTGAGTTTTTGGAATAGTGCTGGTAAAGGTGTGCATAGTTCAGACCCCAGACAAGTGCCCGGCCCGACAGTCGTGCATTTCCAGGGTCGAACATCCTGCGCGCAGGCGTGCAAACGGCCCAGCGCGATCAGCCTCCGCTGTCCTCGCCCGTCTCGCCGATATGATGCTGCGCGTAGAGTTCGAGGCCGATCTTGGCTACGAGATCAAGCTGGGTTTCGAGGTAATCAATGTGGTGTTCCTCGTCCGCCATCAGCTTTTCGAACAGATCGCGCGTCACGTAATCTTTAACAGAGTGACAATACGTGGCAGCTTCTTCATAGAGGGAGCGCGCCCCCATCTCTGCTTGCAAATCGCGCTCGAGCACCTCCTTCACAGTTTGACCGATTTGAAGGGATTCGAGGGTCTGCATGTTCGGAATGCCATCGAGAAAGATGACGCGTTCAATAAGCTTGTCAGCGTGCTGCATTTCCTCGATCAATTCCTTACGCCATTGCTTTGCGAGTACCGTGTAGCCCCAATTGTCCAGCAGGCGGTAGTGTAACCAGTATTGGTTCACTGCGGTGAGCTCATGGCGCAGCGCTTTGTTTAGATAGTCGATAACTTTGGGATGACCCTTCATAAATCACTCCTCATGTAATCAGACGCACCTCTAAGAACACGAATCTCCGGATCGGGTCAGACTCAAAATTAGCGGCACGTCGGATGAAGTAAACAACTCGTGGAACTGTTTAGTATAGGCGCGATCGATAGTTGTGAACTTCACGCCCTGCGAAAAATTTTCTGGAAATGCGACCTTGTCGCCGCCTGCACGGACGGCGACAGCAATGAGTGCTGCGGAGATGCATGTTAGAGCGGCTAAACCGGATTGGTCGAATTTCATGGTTTTCTCCCGACAGGCAGTCGGTCGTCTGGGAGCGAATGGATTTCATTTTTCGAAATCTCCCAGATAACAAAAGGATCAGCGTCAACGCTAGCATTCCTCTGGGGTACTCGGAAGCAATAGGCGCGACCGCCGAATTGCCTCCACGAAAATTCGCGTTGCTATTGGTCGAATTGTCTGACGTAGTCGCGCGATGAAACGCACCTCTACCAAGGGAGGAAGCGATTTTCAAACTAATGCTATTTTGCGCGGCGTTCATCACCTCGGCTTTCGCCGGCTCTGTCGACAATTCGGGGGCTGAATATGGCACTGCCGAGGAAGCCAAGGCGATGCTCAACCGCGCTATTGTCGAAGTTAAGGCTGACAAAGCCAGAGCGATTGCCAAGTTCAACCACAATGACCGGCAGTTTCGCTACCACGATCTATTCGTTTTCTGTTTCAATGGACAAGATGGGAAGTTCACCGCGCACGAGGCAATGGTGACGCGGGATGTGAGAGCATTCCAAGACGAAGCCGGGAAATGGTACGGCGAGGAAATGTACAAAAGAGCGAAGGAAGGTCAGATCGTCGAGATCACGTTCATGTCCCCGGTACCTGGCTTGACGGAAAAAGCGCGAAAGCGCTCATTCGTGACGCGGATTGGCGATCAGGTCTGTGGGGTCAGCGCCTATCAATTCAATGAACCGGTTGAGCCGACACGTTAGAAGTTCGATTAGTCTCCAGCGCTGTGAGGTTCGGCATTCGGATAGATGAGTCTTTAACTTCTCAGCAACCTTAATGCCGTTTCGAGGCACTAGGTCTGAACTGCCTAGAACTTTCTTCAGCGCGTCAAGATGATTTCAATTCGTATTAGTTATGAATGCGCGGTCCGCAGAAGCGGCTGTAATTATGGAGCTCCAAATGACCATCTTACGTATCTTTCTTCGCGACGAAAGCGGCGCCACTGCTATCGAATATGGCCTGATCGCAGCCTGCATTTCGGTCGCAATTATTGCGGCGGTACAGGCGATCGGCACTAGCCTCAACAATACCTTTACGTCGGTGTCGAACGCTCTCTAGAAAAGCGATCAACTTCGTCAATGCAAATGCGGCTCCACTTAATCGAGTGGAGCTTTTTTTTGACGCAACCGTCACCTGCCGGATAACCAAAAACCCTGTACGCCTGCTTTGTGCCAACCGGATGTTCAATTCTACTGATGAATGATCACCAGCGGTCATAGTACCTTTGTTTTTTGCTAAACCCGATGACAGGATTTTCCATGCACCAATCGCCATTGGCAGTTTTCGACGCGTTGCATTGTGCGAGGGTTTCATATTGGCATCGCAACGACATGCCGCCGCCGCCAACTCCGGCGCCTTCACTAGATTGAAGGCAATAGGTTTCATTTCTTCTGAGCTTTTGCTGCGCGTCGGCTTTCATCATTGAAACGAGCAGAGCAAGCGCAAGCACGGCGAAGAATATCGGTCGCATCATCTGTTCCTTCCTTCGCCCCACGATCATTATGATCGAATGGCTATCGTCGCGGCGGATAAGTCAAAAAAGCCCCGGCATAGCGGGCCGGGGCTTAGTGGCCTGCCATTTACTCGATCACCTCGTCCGCGCGCCCGATTAGCGTGTTGGGGACGTTGATGCCGAGCGCCTTTGCGGTCGTCAGGTTGATGTACAGCTCGACTTTAGTTACCAGCTGGACTGGCAGGTCGGCGGGTTTCTTGCCCTTGAGAATATGGCCGGTGTAGACACCAGCCCCACGGAACGCATCCATAATGCCGCCTCCGTAGCCCATCAGGCCGCCAGCCGCGGCGAACTCGCGAAATTGGTAGACCGTGGGTATCGCGTGACGGATCGCCATTGCGGAGAGTTGTTCAAGCCGGCTACTGAAAAATGCATCGGTGCCAATCACGAGCCCGCCTGCTCGCAATTGGATCAAGTTTGCGAAGACTACGTCGAAGTCACGTTCGGTGCTGGCATTCAGTACATGGAGCTCCATCCCCAGGCTACGAGCCGCCGCTTGCGCATCTTCAATCTCGGTCTTGGTGAGATTTGGACTGGTCGGGTTAATTAGTAAGGCCATGGAGCTCGTCCCTGGTATGACTTCGTGCAATAGTTCCACGCGCTTGGCCGTTAATTTCTGATTCCACGTGGTCAAACCCGTGAGATTGCCTTCCGGCCGGTTCAGGCTGGCGACAAGTCCAAGCTCGATTGGGTCGCCCCCTATCCAAAAGATGACCGGAATCGTCGAGGTCGCCGCTTTTGCTGCAAGTGCCGCAGGAGTGCTGCCGAGCGCGGCAATCACGGTCACCCGACGACGAACCAGATCGGCAGCCAGTGCCGGCAATCGATCATTGTGGCCTTCAGCCCAGCGGTATTCGATCGCCACACTCCGGCCGTCGATGTATCCAGTTTCGCTCAGGCCTTGCTGGAACGCACGCATACAACTCGCCCACAGGTCAAGCGATTCGCTGCCGAGGAACCCAATCACCGGCATGGCCGGCGGCTGTGCTTTCGCTAACACCGGCCACGCCGCCGCCGCACCGCCGAGAAGAGTAATGAACTCGCGCCGTTGCATGTGCCTCGTGGGGGACCACGCCCTCTGCAATGCTAAATAATAACATGTTACGATTGGGCGATGTCTGAGAAATGGTGCACAACCGGCCACTGACGCTGGTCAACTCAATGTCCACTTTGGGTAAAAAATCGCGGATATGAAGGCCTCTAACCACGATGTCTGCTTTAGCTCAAATCCTGCCAACGGTTTTCCCGTCCACGCGGATCACAAAGTCGTTCTCACGGCCAAGGCCGGTTTTGCGAAGAGCAAGAATCATTTTGTTCGAGAAATCTGAATACTGTTAGGTTAGGCAGGACATCAATCGGGAACGGGACCAATGCAAGGAATTCACAAACTTATTATTGCGTCACTCGCAGGTGTGGCTGTTGGCGCTCTGGCCGTGCAGGGGCTTCACGCTCAGGCCAAGCCGCCCGCTTACGTTATTTCAGAGATCGATTTCACGAACCAAGATGCTTATGTAAAGGAATACGTTCCGCTCGCTCAAAAAGCGCTCCGAGAGAGCGGCCAAAAAACACTTGCATCCGGTGGTGAGACCGCGGCGATCTCTGGCGAGCCGCCAAAATCGCGTATCGTTCTGTCCGTTTTTGAGAACATGGATAAGGCGCAAGCAGCGTATAGTTCTCTAGCCTATATCGAAGCTCGGAAGATCGGCGATAAATACGCGAAATTACGAATTTTTGTCGTCGAATGCATATCACAGTAGCTCACTAGAAATTCATTAGATCGACGCGAATTCTAAGTAGCCGTCGGGGCTGAATTGTGTAATTATTCAATATTGTATCAGAGTAACTTCTCAAACTTCTTTTAACCCGGTGTTCGCCACGCCGGGTTTTTCTTTTTGGGGCCTGGATCTTTTTTCCCATAGACTTATGATGTGTCGGTTTCGTTGAAGCGTTTTTTCAGAGCGTAGCAGCGGCGTTTTTCGCATGAGATTGTCCCTTCGCAAATCCTGGCCCGACGGCGAAAATGATTACGTAATCCTTGCGGACGGGACAAAGGTTGGCCGTATGTATGAAGAGACTGATAGTCTCAATCGCAGCCTTTGGATTTGGTCGCTTACAGGCTTTGGCCCGCAATATGATTCAATGCGGGGCAATGCGCTTTCGCTAGAGCAAGCAAAACAAGATTCTAAAAATGCGATTGAACGGCTTTTGGCTTCCGGGATTCTGCCGCGCCGCGTTTCTGTTCCCGCATAGCGTGTCAAGGCTGCAACGAGCGAGGTAGAAGGACATTGCGCTCGATTAAGCTCGATTAGGTGAGAAGTCGGCCCTTGGGGCAGCCGTCACGTTAATGCCGATATTGGGGCCGAACTAGCGAAAGCGGCCTAATAACAGCACCGGCCACGCATGGTCTAATGCCAAAGGAGACGTTCGATGGAACCTTCACCTTCACAGAAGCCCCAACGTTTGAGTCTACTCTCTTGGTGCATCATGATTTCAACTGGCGCCAACGTTGCAGTGACTTGCATGATCGCATGGTTCTTGATCGGCCAGCCAGAGGTGAAAGTTGAAGGGAGCGTGTTCGTGCACGGCAAAACCAGCGAGGGAAATGCCGAACCTCTCAAAGTACAATTATGTGACAGTCATCGTGTGTGCGCTGATCTTTATCCGGTAGCAGGTCCTTATGACGTGACATTCCGTGGGCTAATGGTTGTTCCTGATAACACTTATTCGGTTAAGCCGTGACGCTTAATAATCGCCCGTCCATTATAGATTGCTATGTAGTGACCAATAATTCGCATTGTGAACGCGATATACGAGCGGACGCCCGCCAATATTCTAGAGAAAACGTAATCGCAATTCCGATCAGTAGTATTGCAACAATCTATTCCACCTAATTGCCGAATCTCCACCACAGATTTTTTCGCGCGACGATAAGCAACAAAGCCAACGCCGGCGAAGCCGATTAGCATCATTCCCCAAGCGGCACGAAGGCTGCAACGAGCGAGGTTGACGGGCATTGCGCTGGATCGAGCTCGATTAGGCGGGAAGTTGAGGCATGGACAGTGGGCTCTTTTTTGGTGCAAATCCGCTCGATAGCAATTTTTGGTCGTGGGTCAGCGCCTAGTGACATTTCGCCGCATCGAATTGTTAGAAAGATAAGCAGAACCTTTCTTTGCCCAGTCATATTCAAAGAGGGGGAAACGCAATGCTAAAACATCTTGCTGCAACTCTCGTCTATGCTTCTACGCTAGTTCTCCTGATCGGCGTATTTCATTACGATTCACCTGTCGGATCGAATTTCGAAAAAGCGCAGAACGCGGGGAAATATAGTTGCCCAAAAGGACAACGCTTCCAGAGTGGACGGGGTTGTGTGCCGTGGTGAAAAATTGGCGGGCTGCCTTACTTGGCCTCTTTCTTTTCGAGCGCTGCCGACAAACCTAAGCAATCAGGAAATAGAGCGTGCACCTTAACGCTCGTCCTAATCAGGTCTGACTTCGGCTCCCACATGATTGCATTTCGTGCAGAGCATAATTGTTAAGATAAGCCGCATGGATAGACTCGCCGGTCCATCTATCAGCGTTGATGATTGCACCGTGATGGCAATTCTTGCAGTAGACTATCACCAGCGGTCATAGTTTCTTTGTCTTTTGCTGAAGCCGATCACCGGATTTTCCATGCACCAATCGCCGTTGGCTGTTCTCGAAGCCATGCATTGTGCGAGGGTTGCGTAATAGCAGTGCAACGACATGCCGCCGCCGCCAACTCCGCCATCACTAGATTGAAGGCAATAGGTTTCATCTCTTCTGAGCCTTTGCTGCGCCTCGGCTTTCATCGTTGGAAAGAATAGAATAAGCATCAGTGCTCCCGTCAGCAGGGGAGCAATAACTACGTTAAGAAAGACTACGAACGTGGGTAATTTCGGCATCTGCGCCTCCTGTACGCGCGGCGCCCCCGTACCAATTGAATTTAGGTCGAGCTGTCCCAGACGGATGTGACTTTTGTCACAGCTCAAAATAAGTTGATGGACCGACATTGGGCGTGGACTGTCGCCACCATTCTTTGCAGCGGTTCAGCCCACTCAGCCTTAGCGATAGGTCAAAAAAAAGCCCCGGCGAACCGCGCTGGGGCTTTAATCGCTGTGGATGCGGGTCAATGATGCGGCGGGTCCGCCCACAAGCAAACGAGGAACGCACAACCGCCAAGAAGGTTCCAGAAGGAACCTTTCCAAAGGTGTTGCATTAAATGAGTACCCTGCGGAGAAACCTCGATGGCACTTCACATCATCCCGTTTGAAATTGCATCACAGTCTTACCGGCACGCGACTCTAGCTATCGCCGGGGCACTCTGGGCTATGATTTTCACCTTGTTAGTTGTGATCTTGGCTTAGACGCCGATCCGGGTGGGGCGGATGAGTCAAAAAAAAGCCCCGGACAATGCCGGGGCTTTGTCGTATTGCGAATAACTAAATCAGGAGATCACCTTACTCTTATCGGGTTTCCGGGAATTACCGGGTTCCAGGGGTAGTAGCGAAGTGCCGGATTGAACCAGAACAGAATCCCGCACGTCGCGGCTTCGGGCAAAGTGAGCTGCCGTCTCTGCGTCCAGTTTGCGACCATCGCCGTGAAAATAATGCCGCCAGCGCAGCCGAATATTCCCCAAACCCAGCCAGTACCACCGGTGCCAAATTTCACACCGGATGAGGGTGCGGGGGCAGCAGGTGCAAGGCCTCCGTAAGAGACTGCTGGCGGTAGAGCGAGTGCAGTAGCTAATACAACGGCAATAATTTTAGATTTTCTCATAATGCCCCCCAATTTGTGGTCAGATGTTAGCGGAACGGATGAAGGTCAAAAAAAGCCCCGGCGCATTGGGGAACGGGCCAGGGGCTTAGTGGCTATGGAACCACAGGGAAGTCGCACTACAATTCCACAGCAAAAAAAAGATAACCGCCAAGAATGTTCCTTTGGGGGCGGTTATGGTTATGGTCAGAAAAAAACCTCGGACGCGCCGGGGCTTTGACTTGCGAGAAATTTATTACCAGCCCCAGTAGTATCCCCAATACGGGTAGCTATAGGCCGGATAGCCGTAGATATAGCCCCGATAGCCGTAGCCAGGGGCCGAATAGTAGGCTGGGTAGCCGTAGACAATAGTAGGCTGGTAGCCGTAGCTAGGGGCCGAGTTCCATACGCAATAACCACGATATTTCGAGAAGTGGCGGCCACGACCGCAGCCGTCGACCACTAAGATCGTGGTCTCAGATTGCTGAGCGGCCCAACTTATGACCGTGCCATTCGCGGCAGCGGCGCTGGCCTCGGTGGTCCCGACTAACGCGAAGCCAGCAGCGATAATCATTACGAGAAAAACGGTACGCATGTTAGTGTCCTCCTTCTCTTTGATCTTATCGGAAATCGCGCGACCGCATAGATGCTCTCTTTGGCCAGCACTAACGGCTATTGGCTTGGCATAAATCCTGCCCTTTCCTGTTGCGGGTTTTTTTAATCCGTATAACTCTTCACGAGGAAAGCCTTATCCGTTGACCGCTATGCACCCGCGACAGGCTAAGGTTCTTTTGCCTGCAAGGGGTCACACCGCAACACCACCACACAACAAAGCCGTAACCTGCCTGCATTAAAATTTCAGTACTTGCAAACAGGTGACCACACATAACTTGCGGCGGCTACGACAGTGATTGTAAGAAACATAACGGTTACGACGGCAATGCCAAGTTCGATGACAAATTTGCGGTTGTTATTCTTCACAGAAGTCCTCTTTTGTTCATTGAACGAAATATGATTGAACGCGCCAAAACGCTTCGGAGCGCGATTGCGGAAACCAGAATGGATTCCGGCTGCCAAGTTGTAAGGAATTTTCGAACGCTTTGAGGTGGCGCCTCGATTCGTTAATACTATGCGCTTGAATGTGGTTGAGGTCGAGTGCGGAAAATCTGCGCAATATCTGCTCGGGCTTCCTCTTCCGCTAGCACGGCCAACGAGGTACTCTCATAAATGAAACTTCCACGCTGTCGATTTCTACAACCGGAGGGAAGAAAATGAAAAAGCAGTTAATAGCTTTACTGGCTGCTAGTAGTTTGGTGACGGCGCAGGTGACTATCAGTACTACATCTTCCTTTGCCGAAGAAAGTGGCAAGCATCGTGGTAGTGATACACACAAAGCATCACAGAACAGAGGGAACATAACCTCTCAGAATAGGGGGAATATAACCTCTCGGAATAGAGGGAACATACCCTCTCAGTATAAAGGGAATATAACGTCTCAAAATAAGAACATTACTACCAATAAAAATGTAAGTAAGACCATTAACAAGAATGTCACCGCTGACTACAACTGGCATAACACTCACTTTAATAATAATCGCTGGGCGAATAACCACCATTGGAATACTTGGGGACCGCACAGGGGAGTATATGGTAATTGGAGCGGATGGTACGGTGGTTGGGGCTACGGCGAACTCATTGCCTTATCTATTGCCACTGGACTGCTAGTCGGCGCGACGATCCATTATGCTTATCCTGATGGATCAGCCTATTTTGTTGCAGCCAATGGTGGATGTTACTTCTCGAACCCTGCCGGAGTAGTTTATGCCGCCGATCCAGCGGCGTGCTTGTAATGGAAAAAACCCTTCCGCGCCGAAGCGCGCGTTAACGCTCGTCCCAATCCGGTCTGACATCGGCTCCCACGCGATTGCATTTCGTGCAGAGCATAATTGTTCCAATAAGCCGCACAGATAAATCACCGGTCCAACGATCCGCATTGATGATTGCACCGTGATGGCAATTTCCGCAGCGGACAACGAGCGAACGAATACCAAGAGAACGCATTTGGCCGAGCGTGCCCGTGGCGCTTTTAAGCCGCGCTGCGCTCGTCACTCAGATGTTTTTCCCTTATTGTTGTTCCGGGCTATTCGGGGGAGTAGCGGTACTCACTTAGCGAGCTTGACGCTGAATGGTCCGGTCGAATGTAGCTCGACGATAGTTTCCGAATCGGTCCAAAGGTGATGCCAAGCACCAGCCGGCAAAATCATGAAGGCGCCGGCAGGTAGAGGCTGAGCGTGTGCCTCGTCGGCTTTCTCGCCGAACGCCATCCGGGCCTTGCCCGAAATTACTGTAAGGAACTCGTCAGTCGGATGCGAATGTGTTCCCACCTCGTAGCCGGAAGGGAACTTGAAACGTATCGCAAACGGTCCCTTTTTCGAGGGATTGCCGTAGAGCACCGCGACTTGAGCGCCGGGCGGCAGACCTTGCGCCGGTGCCCAGGTGAGCGCGTCCGGTTGAATGATGTTGCCGCTTCCCGCCGCTTGTGCCGGGAGCGTCGCATAACTAATCAGGTTGACCAAAATAAAGGTAGAAAAAATAAGTGCTATTCGGTGCATGTGAGATCCTCCGATCATGTATTGATAGTGCTTGAAAAGGACGGCACTGGGATCAGGAATTTCGATGACTGCCGCTGCAACGGAAAGTTCGGCATCCTCCGTATCCAATGGCAATTATTAGCACGATTACATAATTAGGCGCTCGATTAAGTGGGAAGTCGAGGCCTGCTGCGACAATTTGCGACTAGCCAACGGGATTTCATTTAGTAACAATACGATTCTTCCCTAATTGCTAACAAAACAAGCTTCTCTCAACCCGGCGGCCCCCCGCCGGGTTTTTCTTTTCCGTGATCCGCCTGATAACCGCTCGCGCTCGATGTTTTTGCGGTGTCAGTCGTTTGAAAGTTGTCATGGGGTTGATGATTGCATTTCCCATATTCAATCGCGGTACTCTGGTAGTTCCCTGAGTTGATTGGTCGCGATGTGCGAGTCGAAAATTTCGACTATCTTATTGAAGAGAAGGCGACAGAAACAATCCTGCTTTGACATTGGAATTGACCTTCCGGGTCGCTCATGGAGGATCTTCAATGACGCCACGCAATTATCATCCAATTTATAACCTAAGCAGTCAGACCGGACAGACAGTGCTGATGGCGGCAGTAGCAGTCCTCGTCGTGACGGCGGTTGTCGTATTTTGGTTGATTGCCCTCTAATAAATCCGATTAAGATGGAAACTCGGCGAGTGTCGTTTCTTTGAGAGTTTCATTTCTTCGTGCCGCTTCGTTACGAAACGCGAGTCTCAGAGAAAAGTGACGCCGATCCTGTGTGGCTGCTTCCAACTCACTCGGCATTTACGCGCAAAATTATCGACTGGAATAGAAAGCTCGAAGATATCGGGAATACCGATTGGACTGACTATCTCTAAACTCGCGCCCTTGTATGTTAGAGTTCGGACCATACAATCGATGATCGACTGATTATCTATTATGATTTTGCCCGCCTTCAATGCGCGTCGTCGGATTTCTGTTCGACGTTCTTCCATTGGCAAATCCACCGAAATGACGCTCGCATAATCTAATTCTCCATCAAATCTAACTGCTGACGGACGGTCATGCCAACTCAGTCGGAAGCAATCCAAACCTATCTTCGTGCGAAGGATGAGAACCGTCCGTATTTGATGAAACGTGCTTTCTCCGAGGCCGCAACTCTTGAGATGGTCGTCAATTCGGGAACGATCTCGTTTCCGTCGTTTTCAAATGGAGTTGACGCAATTACGCAAGTTCTGGTGCGGGATTTCGGAAAAGCTTTCGAGAACGTCTGCACTTTTTGTTTGGCGCATGCTCCAGAGGGGAATGATACACGGTTCTCATGTAACTGGTTGGTTGGATTGTCAGAGAAGGCGACTGGTGCGGTCCGGGTTGGATGTGGACGCTATGATTGGTTCTTTGAAGTCCGTGAGCCATTTCTCGTCGAAAGACTGAAAATTACTATTGATATTATGGAGACGTTGTCTCCAGACACTCTACATCCGGTCATGGATTGGTTGTCCAAGCTACCCTATCCATGGTGCTCGGCAGCAGAAGTAATCAACGGAATACCAAATCTTGTGGGGCTTAAGCCAATCTTCAATTATATCGATCAGCGTCACACCTAACGCATCGGTGCTAATACAGAGTTGCAAATCGTTTTCAGAATTCGAGCTAAGTATTGGTCGGAGCGGCGAGATTTGAACTCGCGACCCCTAGTCCCCCAGGCTCATGCGGTTTGTTGAATTCATTGAATCTTTCTGCAAACCGAGGGGTGTTCGAGGTATTTGAGATCAAATACTTAGGGGTATTTTGCAAACTGGCGGAATGGACTTCGAGAGATCGTGTTCACGGCGATGTTTGGATACTCCGATCTTCGTGGCACGACGCTGGTTCAACGCAAACTTTTTCCGATCACGTCGCAACCGTAATAGCGCGGTAGCGCGCACTTGCTCGGCCTCGCCAAATATTTTTCCGTAGTGAGGATGATCCGGTGTCAGAAAAAAGGGGGCCGAAAGGTCGGTGCCGATTTCACGCGCCAGTCTGCGAATATCCTCGATGATCCTTGTAATGTTTATGGTGATGGCGCGGTCTTGGTCGAAGTCGGCAAAGTCGGCGATGATTTCCTTGGCCGTTCCACTCGTGACTAGAAACTCGCGCTCATGCTTCGGCTTTGCATCGATGATGCCAACGGCAAACAACATGCGATGCGGGTCGACCTCCGCACGCGCTGTGGCGTCGAGCCATTTGTCCCAGAAGGCGAGTGTGATTGCCGTCGCTTCGTCGCGTCCAAAGAGCTTCGTTAGCTCTGCAGCAATGCGCATTGCGACCGCATCCACGTCAAAATACCGACCGCCAATCGCTGGAATCGGAACGCCGAAAGCAAGGGCCACTTGGTTGCTGTGCGCCATCACATCGAAGCGATTGCCAGTAAGTTGGGCGCATTTCAGGAACACGTCTCGGCTGATCGGGGTCATGTGATTTCCTGCTATCGCTATAAATATAAATCTTATGCCAATATAAGGTAACGGGCAAGAACAATCTTATACCTACATAAGGCGTAGCACCTAGAAATGCACGCTCCCGCATAGTTTTCCGCCAGCGGCCAAATTCGCCAATGGTGCAGCCATGAATAGTGACAAGTGGAAGCCCTGGCACAAAACAGACGTGGATGACATGCGGATCAATGTCCGCTTTACCCCCGAAAGCGGACATTGATCGGCGGCTTCTTCACGGCTGGCTCGCTGATTTTCTTTACGGCAAGCTGTAGCAACGGCAAAAAGGCAGGGCATATGGTGGGCATTGGTCGCACGGCGTTCAAAATCTGGCTCACGACGAGCATCGTCTGGATCATTGCGGTCGGCATTACGATCAATGCCGGCGGAATCTTCCCCGCCGGTTTTCAGACCGATTTTCCGCTCCGGGCAGATTTGGAGCGTTGGAATAGCGAATGGTCGGTGAACGATCCGCTCAGGCATCCGCTCTATGAGATCATTCGCTCGCCCGCGGCCGAGAAACTGCCGCTTACGTTTAAGTGGCGCGGCTATTCGAACGGGCCCTGGAATCAACACATCCACGCGCGCGATCTGCCACGCTTCACCTTCCCGGGCGGCGAAACGCTCGACCTGCCAGCGGAGCTGGCCGACGTCGACCGCGAATATGTCAAGCAAGCGTTCTGGGATCAGCGCTGGAAGCGCTGGAAGGAAACGCTCGGGCCGTTCGCGCGCGCGGCGATCTTTGTGCCGCTCGGCTTCTTCGTCGTTTTATGGTTGGTACGGCGGCTCAAAATCATGCGCTCCGGCAAGGAGCCGGAATCGGAAGCGCCGCGGCTGCCATATTCGCCGGCGATGGAACGGCTGCGCAAGGGGACGCTCGTTGTCAGCGGGATCCAGATCCTGTTCTGGCTCGTCATTGGCGTGCTGAATGAGATCGAGGAGCCGCAGCCGCTCGCGAACGCGCTTTCTGTCATGTTCGTGATCATGCTGCCCGCGCTCGCGGCGTTTTTCATGAGCCTGTTGCGCCGCGGCCCGCTCACGGCGGCCGCACTTGCGGGCCTTGCGCTATGGATGTTGTTGCCGCAGTTAATGGTCCGAATTCTTCCGGCGGCGTGGCTACCGGGCTGAGTGAAGATTCCGGCTTGCCTGCTTGGGTAATTGTTTGCGCGAACTCACGACGCGCAGACCACAGATGTCTGTTATTGGCACTTAGCGGAGAGTTAGCAAAATAAAGAAGACCCAAGACGTACAAAAATGCGTATTGAAGTTCGTCAGCGTAGGGCAGCAAAACACTTTCCTCAAATATATGGCGATCAGAGCGCGGCGCAGCGCAGGGAACATATACATTCGGGTGTGGTCGAGACGATCGACATAAATGAAGCAGCTCGCATAGACGCGGCACTTCGCCAATTAGGAACTACCGTCGAAGAAGTGATGCGAACCGGGCGCCTGATGGAAGATGAACCGCAGCGCGTGATTGAGGATGGTACGTATCGCGTGGTTGAGTATCCGTCAGCCCCGCAACTAGCTGCACCGACTGAAAAACCCATTGCATACTCAGACACGCCAGAGACTGAAGTACCGCAAGAACAATATGAACACTGGCATACATCTTCAGAGCATGAAATGGGAACTGATATGCGCGGTAAGGTTGAGCGTTTTGAAGATGTGAAGCCAGCAAAGCCAAAACAAGACAATTTAATAAATCGCAGCGCACCAGCCGAGAACTGGCCCGACCGAAAAAGGAAATAAACGTCACCAATGGTGAGTCACTACTTCCACTGCATCCAAGGAGTGGTTCCCGGCATCTTGGTTTTGGATTTAGCTGCACGCTTTTTTGTTTTCTTTTTCTGAGATTTCTTCCGCTGCGGTTTCTTCGGTTGCGGTTTTTTCCGTTTTGGTTTTGCGGGGCGCTTGGCCATTGTATTCTTCCTCTCTTATTCAATTATCTCGGCTTCGGAACGGAGCTTAACCTCGCCTGACCGGGGCAGATAGCTCAAAAAAAGCCCCGGAGGATGCCGGGGCTTTGAATTTCATTCATTTAGATCGGATCAGTACTTCGCGACAACCGGAGCTTTGCCCATGTCACCGAACCTATAATTTAGGCCAACACGCACGATGTTGGCGGTTGCACTGACAGTTTCTGGTAGAATGGGCACGATGTTAAAGAGTTGGTGGCTCCCGAGATCAGCATAGAGATATTCAATTTTAGCCGACCACCTCGAGTTGAGCCGCCATTCCACGCCAGCACCGATGGTCCAGCCGGAATACATTTTGGTGCCCGACGTAGAGAAAAGTGAATCCCAGCCGTGGACGTCGCCGAAGGCCCAACCCCCCGTGATGTAGGGAAGCGCATTTCCCATGACGGGGCCAAGGCGCGCCCGTACGGTGCCGAATGATTTATTTTCGTGCCACAAGGATGGGGAATCAGGGGTGGCGTCGGACCGCAGCCGTTGGATTGACCGCTGATATCAGCCCAAGAATAATCACCTTCAAGGCCAAACACCCATTGGCCATTTTGCCAGTTGTATCCGAGCGTGCCGCCGAGCAATCCGCCGCTCAAACCAAAATGACCATCAGCGAGACCGCCGGTTCCGACGAGTTGATCAGGCTGAGTGAGTTGAAGTCCGGGATCGGTTTGATTTGAGTGGCCCCAACCCCATCCTCCGGCGACCCCGAGATGAGGTCCTGTCCAATCCAACGGTGCCGCAGGAGCGGCAAGAGCAGGTGCGCCACAAAAGGCAGCGGCAGCGATGCCCGCGACGAGAAGTTTTTTCATTTGAAGCCCCCACACCCTCGATCGAAAGTCGAGTAATGTCGCTGCTATCTAAGAATGACTGATTTCAAGAGTCACGCGACTGACCATTGAGCGCAGACGATTATTGGAGGATGTGATCCCAGAGCCACACTTGTCTCAGCGGATGAGTCAAAAAAAGCCCCGGCGCATTGGGGAACGGGCCAGGGGCTTATAGTCGCTGTGGGACCACAGGGAGTCGCACTACAATTCCACAGCAAAGAAAAAGATAACCGCCAAGAATGTTCCTTTGGGGGCGGTTATGGTCAGGAAAAAAAGCCCCGACGCGTCCGGGGCGGGACGGCCAGGGCTTTCCTTAATGGCTGTGGACGTGGGGTTGAGTGGGTGAGCTAGGGGGGCGTCCACAACAAACAAGAAACGCACAACCGAAAACAAGGTTCCCTTTAACTGCGGCTCGGCTGATTCAGCCTCGGCATGACCTGTGATGATTCACCCAGGTTTGCCGGTCATGGCCCCAAATACTCACTAGGAAGAGGACACCCAAGGGACAGATTTGTTCTGTTTCCATCCCGTTTCTCTCCCGTTTGAGCTTGTTTAGCGTCAGTTAGGGGCATCCAAGGGGTAGTAGATAAGGACTAGGCCTAGGGTGGCTGTTCAGGGAATGGCGTATTTGTTGGGTTTCTAGTCGTGGGGTGGTCGTTCGAGGGCTTAGGATTGCATATAGCTCGTACGGCCGGACACTTTCTGGCTATTAAAACGCACTTTCAGCCGAGTTAAACGATTATGATTCGGGAAGAAGACACTGTTATTGGCTGCGAAATGGTCGTTGTGTTGCCCGTATGTTGCTCCGGCTCAAAGTCACAGATTAGCTCTCTCGCTAAGGCCTTATGACTAATGGGCTTCTTATTGCTTGGGCATTCTGTGGGGCATCAAATGGCCGGGGGTTTGGGGCTGGCACGACCGCTGCTCTTCCTTGGATAGCCCCCACTTCCTTCTTGAGCTTTTCCGTGAGGGGAGCCGTTTCCGCGATCCCTATGCACCCAATTCTGGCTTCGGATCTTTTGCGTGGGAGGGGTCTTGCAGTGTGATCAATTCTGCACAGAAGCCGACTCTCTGTTTCTGTATGAAAAAATTAAAGCGCAACTGTAAACCGGAGCGGCCTAATGAACCGACCCGTCTATATCTTGGCCGAATACGCAGGGTTGAGCCAAGCCGAACGAGAAGCGCGTTGGGCGAAAGTGTTAACGACAATGGAACGGCTCGCGAAATGGTCCGGCAAGAATTTAATAGAGGCTAACATCCTTACGAAAGAGGAAAACGAGAGCGATTTACTGCCCCATGATTTAGTGGAACGCCTAGAAAGATTTTTGAAGTCGAGAAACTGAAAAAAATTAAACCGCGACTATAAAAACCGCGACGGAGGCACCGATGCGAGAAACATTCAAAGCTGCCCCATGGCCAACGGCCATAGTAGTAATGGGCATGGCGGCTACCCCGGTGTGGGCAGTGGTGCTGTTTTGGTTTCTGTACCAGTGGCTTTTGTGGCAAATCTTCCACTAAATGCTCGCGAGAATTCATCTTAGCGAGGTACCAACATATCTTACTTCTTTGAGTGCTTCTGCAAAGAGTTTTGCTGCCTTGGTGGCTTCGGTACTATTGTCATAAACTAAAGTAACCAGCGGTCCGCGATCTTCTTCGATGATATTAAAACCAGGGCCACTGTGATATTCAAAACTTGTGTCTTGATGAATAGATCCGACAGTCCAGGTCATAGCCGAATCTCCATATCTATAATTCGAGTCCTAGCACTGTAGTTCCAGCTACTAGGAAAGGGCGTGCAATGTGAAGGAGTAACGTTCCCGGTTTCTGTTGGCGTGCCTCTTTCCGCTTTGCCAATACCTGATGAAGCCGAGCAAGCGTGTACGCACGCTGCTTTAGATGCGGCTTAGCCTCTCGGCGCAACCGCTCCGCATACTCTCGGTGTTCTTGCGGTGTCAGTCGTTTGAAAATTGTCATGCGACAGCAGCGCTAACCTTTCTCGCGCGACGATATGCAACAAAGCCGATACCAAAAAAGCCGAGCATAGATCAATTTTTCAGCGTCGCACCACGACGCGCCCAATCAGCCTTTAGCACAATGTTCGAGCTTCACGTTTGATTTTAGTATTGTGTCGTTTTGATTTTTTGAGATTGGCGACGCCCTCCTTTCGCTTAAATTTCCTCCAAGTTTCGCTTAAATTCTCTCCGAGCTTCGGCGTGAAGGGATTCGACGCATGCCGACAACATTTGATGTGTTGCGCCAAGAGCCATGTGAGTTAATCTTGATGCCAACGACACGCGAACAGTTCGAAGCGACAATTCCCTGGGACAATAAAGTTAAGTCGTTTCCGACTTTGCAATCATTCTTGGAAATCTTTTCTGTGATGCCATTAGAATGGCAAGAATGTGCAAACGTCAGGGTGGCCGGACAATCCTTCATACCCGCAACGATATATAAGTGGGCGCGAGAGGCAGGGCTTTGGCCGCCAAGGAGTTGCGTTCGAATAGCGACTTGAGGCGGAGAGCCAATGAAAATTTTTTTTGCTGTTATTCTTTTTTGGACTGCTGTGTTGTTTAGTATTGGGGCAGTCGTCGCGTTCCAAAAACATTATCACTATCAAGACCTTTTGATACCGGGAACGGTCGGAGCCATGTGTCTCTTTGGAACCTTTTTATTGTTGCGGCCGAAGTACTGAAGCCACGCTTGTTAGTCGAGGCGGACAAAGGTAAAACCAAATGATAAAGCTCATGTTTCTGGGTGTGTTTTACGCAGGGATGTTTTTAATTTAAGGGCTTGGATGGTTTGGCGCTGATGCACTTCAATAAAGCCCTTGGCATAATCACACTGGGAGTTCTTTTCTTTTCTCAGGTTACGTCAACTCGCGCAGATGACTCTAAGGACGCGGCAGACGCGGCATATTGCGTTGGTGTTATTTCCCGAAGTATTGAATATTTGAAGGGAGTAGACGTTCGTGCTGACGAACAGAAAAAATCTTGGAAGCAGACTTTAGTTGAAAGTGCCACGAAACAGGGGAAAATTGATGCAATTACGGTGTCAGAATTGATTAGTGTCGGTTATGCGGATGCGAGTTTGTGTTTGGAAAAACGAACTAAATGTTTTCTTGAAGCCGCAAACCGTAAGAAAGACAAAGTGGACCCACGTTTGTCAGACGAGCAATTAAATGGATGTAAGCAATCAGCAGAGCTAATATGTAGTCCAACGTATAAATGCTCGAATGATTGAGGCAGTACCCCAAACCCGCTCGATAGTCGCTCGCGCTGCCACCCTTAGGCGTTGCTGGAAATGATCAATATTGAACAGACGACAGTAGGTTGAAAGACCCAAAATTCCCTGATGTCGTTGGCCGAATGGTATCAGCACAAGGCCGATCAGTTCGCTCGGCTGGCGAAAGACGCCACCGATCCGCACATGGGTGCCGATTACGAAGAAACACGAAAACTCTGGCTTGAGTTAGCCGAGGGGGCTAAACGGGACGAAGAGGGATCGAGTGCTGCAACTCCGCTCGTTGCACATTAACGCTCGTCCCAGTCCGGCCTTACGTCGGCCCCAACATGGTTGCACTTGGTACAACGCATAATTGTTCCGATAAGCCGCACGGATGAATCACCGGTCCACCGATCAGCGTTGATGATTGCACCGTGATGGCAATTCTTGCCAGATGCGGCCGTTTTGATTTCATGGCACCGGGCATTGATGTAGATCAATGTGCAACCGAGGAAATGCGATATCTTTAGTATTAGACATACGCCCTGATGCGGCCTGATAGGTCGTCCAATAGTTTGAGGGCGTGAGCTTATCCTTGCCGCTGACGTATGCCGTGGAATTTCATTCTATGGAGGTTACCATGGCAGGCATTCGTCTCTTCAACGTCCACTATCTCTGGGAAGATCTTTTCAGTATGGGCCTGGGTATTCTGATTGTGCTGACCTCGTGGATTTTCGGCGACGTGGGTAGCCAAGCTGTTGCGGCCAACGCCGTAATAGTTGGCATTCTCGTGCTGGCACTCGGCGCGTCCGAGTTTATAGATTTGCGTCGCTGGGAGGAGGGTCTCGAAACTGCGTGCGGGTTGTGGCTGATCGCGTCACCATTCATTTTTGGCTACGCCGATGTCGGCACGCTTCGATATTGGCACTTCGTCCTTGGCGCCGCTGTCGTTCTGCTAGCGATGTTGGAACTATGGCAAGACTGGAAGCTGAGCAGCGCTGAGCTTAGGACCCACAGCGCACGATAACTTCGACACAACACAGTCGAACTCGTGAGGCCCCAGTTTGCAATGCCTTTCTGCGACGTATGATGGAGGTCCACCCATGCGCAGATTATGCGACAGGAATCGTCGACGGCGGAACAGGTGGCGAACCAAATCTGCAAAATGGCTGCAAAATGGCCACCATCGAACTGAGCTAAGTATTGGTCGGAGCGGCGAGATTTTAACTCGCGACCCGTAGTCCCCCAGACTTGTAGCATCCGTTGATTTAGTTGGGCTTTTTTGGAAACCGTTCTGAATAGTCCACAATAGAGATCAATTACTTATGATTGTTTTGGAAACCGCGATACGCCTAGCGTGGCCCCCAAGTCCCAGGACCCCCCACTGGGACTTCTTGTTTTTTGAGGTTCCCCCACCAGCAAAAATTGAAATTACTCTGAAATAAAGAAATAAACGATTAAAAATTCACGAAGGTGCGCAGCACCTCAGTTAACCAGCGGCTAGATGAAGTTATTGTGCACGTGAAATCGAAAGCCCCCCAGCACGATCATTCACGTATTGTATACCTGCACAATACGAACCGGACTCGGTACAGATTGCGATTTTTTGCACACCAGCATTTTGCGCCTTGGATGGCCCGATAGCATTTTGTGCCACCAGTACTACGAGAGCGGCGGCGATTACCGTCAAGACGGATTTCGTAAATTGGTCAATCATGAGTACCTCCATTTTCAATGGGACATTAAGAAAGTGTCAGTCGTCGGTAGATTGGCATAGTGTCTCTGGCTGATCTTGGAATAAAAAAATTAAACTGCCGATAAAAAAACGCAGCTACTAACAGTTCCTACAACTCCAAATCGCTCAGGTATTCGGGCAGAGTGTCGAGTGAGAAATTGTGGTGCCCCAGCGGCACAGCCCATTTTGGCAGCTTCGTAGACATTAGCTCAGACCACGTAATGATCCCAAAAACTGGCCAATTGCTTTCGTACGAGTGTCCGTGCTCCTTATCGAGCGCGGTCATCAACCCATCACTCTTCTTTTTCCAAAAGCGAACATTTGAGTGCCTGCGACCACACAATAAAGCATCTCGATGGGCGTCGTGTATTTCTTTCATGCCTTCTTGAGTGACCCACATTTCGAGGAGTGGGACGTTCAGAATTTTGCCACGCACGTCCACTTCCATCGAATTGTATTTGAAACCCCCGAAGTGTTCTCTGTCCTCTTCCCATCCGATGCTGGCCAAAATAAATTTTGGCGCCCTCATATGACCCTCTGCATCATATGATAATGAGTTGCGCATTTCTTGATCAGGACGCCAATGGCCGGTCGTCTTTGTCCGAATGCAGTTTACAATCTTAACGTCAAATCTGTCTTGATCCGCAAGCCATTGGGTGGTTTTGTCATCCCACGGCACTTCGCCCATGAGCCGGGGAAATTTAAAGGGCTTTTTCTCAGCCTTTTTAAAGAACATCGCGCCATCTCCTCGATAATCGCTCGCGTAAATAGGCACTCGATTAAATGGGAAGTCGATGCTTGGGCAACGATAACCTTAACGCCGGTATTGGGCCGCGAGCGCTGCCGACATATCTAAGCAGTCAGGAAATAGAATGTGCGGGGTTAGCGTTTAACGGAATAGGTTCGGCTACTCTTGTCAGTCGTAATTGCGACCATAGAAACAAAAGCGATAAGAGCCAGGATTGTTAGACACGGATTACCTTTAAAGGGATTGTCCATCGCCAGCCCCGGTCAGCCAACATTCGCCAAGCCGCACATTTAGTTAAAAGCTCCAGCGAGCGAGGTTGAGCGGCATTGCGCTGGATCAAGCTCGATTAGTGAGGAGTGATGCTTTTCTAGCTCGCCGATAAGCAACAAAGCCGACACCAGCGAGGCCAATCAGCATCATTACCCAAGTGGATGGTTCGGAGCCGGTTTGTGAATGTCTGCTTTACCCCCGAATGCGGACATTGATTGGTGAGCCTCGCATGTCCGCTTTGTGCCAACAGCGGACATTACGACTTCCAGCGACACTCAGTATTGAATACCTTCCCATCGCCCGCATGAGTAGGGTTGTGCAACGACCGGCGGTGTGATTTTGGAGATAATACATGAACTCACCCCAACCCTATCTGACGGTTGCCAGTATTCTTTCGGGTTTCGGCATCTCGGTTTTCATGTTTAGGGTTCAGCGCGAGCTCAGAGTCCGTGACCGTCATCCTAATTGGCCCAACTGGCTCGCGTGGGCAGACTATCTCGTTCTCTTAGCTATCGTCTTGTCGCTGTCACTTGTAGTGTTACCTTTGGTCGCCATTCCCGAGCCGAGTCGATTTATATTTTCGGTTGCTGCTGCCAGTTGCGCAGCATCATCACTACTTTTACTCGCTTATCCATTTGCGATTCTCGACCACTATCGCATCGAAATTGGCGCTTGGCGCACGAGAGAGGGCGAGAAGCCGCAAGCGCGTCATAAGGGCGAGCCGATTGAAAGAGTGATTGTGGTGAGCGCCGTCTTAGTCGCCGCTATAGTATTCATAGCAATTGTTGTCGGCTGGAATTCCTAGGTCACACACAATTTAAATGAAGAAATAAATCGCCGCTAGCTCAGGAGTAGTGCCCATGACCAGTAAACAGCGATCGCAATTTGGACGGCGAAGGCGATAAACCGAATCCACACGGCGGGCACGCTAAGCGATGCAAGATGAACGCAGGACTGGACCACGCGAGCGGCGAACAACCAAGGAGCCAAAGGGTTTGTGACGCCCGCTCGATTGTTGAGCAGCGCTACGATCAAGAGTATGCCGAATACAGGTAAGCTCTCGACGCAGTTGGCGTGCGCCCGGGCTAGCCGCTGCATGAACGGCGACAGGTTGGAGTTATCCGGCTTGAACTCGTTTGCCGCGATGGCCTTCATTAAAATGAGCCGTGACCGCAGCACCTCCATCAGAATGAGGAGAAACAGCGTCCATGCTGTCAAGCCTAGTAGTACAGTCACAGACACATTGTTCATAGTAAAACCTCATCAAATTTCTTCATTGGCTGATGGCATAGTGGCATGTCCGCTTTACTCCCGAAAGCATACATCGCCACATTAACGCTCATCCCGGTCAGGTCGGACATCGGCTCCCATGTGATTGCATTTCGTGCAGAGCATGATTGTTCCGATAAGCCGCACGGAGGAGTCGCCGGTCCAACGATCAGCGTTGATGATTGCACCGTGATGGCAATTCTTGCAGCGGACAACGAGCGAGCGAATACCCATAGAACGCATTTGACCAAGCGTGCCCGTCCCACAGCTATCCGCGCCGACTTAAACACCGATCGCGTACACTGAGATGCCTGCGACTGAAGTGCCGCAAAAAAAGTATGAGGAATAACTTTTTCCGAGCGAACACGAGATGGGCCAGGACATGCGAGGCCGAGTCGAACGTTTTGAAGATACGAAACCTACAGCAATGCCCAAACCGAACGACACGCTGATAGGGCGTAACAGCGCACCCGCCGCACGCTGGCCAGAGCGGCGGAAATAACTATCAAAGTGGCAGGATCACCAGTGGTCAATAGCCTCTTTATCTTTTGCTGAATCCGATTGCAGGATTCAGCATGCACCAATCGCCATTGGCAATTTTCGACGCGTTGCACTGTGCCAGGGTTTCAAATCTGCATAGCAGCGGCGCGTCGCCGCCGCCGCGTCCACCGCCTCCTCCAGATTGAAGGCAATAGGTTTCATTTTTTCTCAGCTTTTGCTGCGCGTCGGCTTTCATCGCTGGAAAGATCAGAGCAAGCGTAAGAGCTGTGAAGAATATCGGTCGCATCATCATCGTTATTTCTCCGGTACCGCCCCGGATCAGATTTTACGCGAAAAGCTTACTTTAGACAGGTCACCTTACCCGTAGCGGATTTCCGGGAATTCTGAAATTCGCCGGATTGAACCAATACAGAATCCCGCACGTAGCGGCCTCGTTAAGTGTGAGTTGCCGTCTCTGTGTCCAGTTCGCTACCATCGCCGTGAAAATAATGCCGCCAGCACAACCGAAAACACCCCAGACCCAGGCAGTGGGACCGGTGCCAAATTTCAAACCGGGTGAAGTGACAGCAGGACCTCCGTAAGAAACTGCTGGCGATAGAGCGAGTGCAGTAGCTAGTACAACGGCAATAATTTTCGACATTCTGTGCCCCCCAATTTGTGGTCAGATGTTAGCGGAGCGGATGAGTCAAAAAAAGCCCCGGCGGACCGCGCTGGGGCTTTAATCGCTGTGGATGCGGGTGAATGATGCGGCGGGTCCGCCCACAAGCAAAGGAGGAACCACAACCGCCAAGAAGGTTCTAGAAGGAACCTTTCCAAAGGTGTTGCATTAAATGAGTACCCTGCGGAGAAACCTCGATGGTACTTCACATTATCCCGTTTGAAATTGCATCACAGTCTTACCGGCACGCGACTATGGCTATCGCCGGGGCACTCGCCGCTATAATTTTCACCTTGTTAGTTGTGATCTTGGCTTAGACGCCCATCCGGGTGGGGCGGATGAGTTAAAAAAAATGCCCGAGCGGGGACCAGCCAGGGCTTAGTGGCTGTGGCTACAACAAAGTAGCCGCACAACATTGCCACAGCGAAGAAAAAGATAATCGCCAAGAATGTTCCTTTGGGGGGTTATGGTTATGGTCAGAAAAAAACCCCGGACGCGCCGGGGCTTTGACTTGCGAGAAATTTATTACCAGCCTCGGTTGTAGTATCCCCGATAGCCATAGGCCGGGTAGCCATAGGCCGGGTAGCCATAGCCTGGATAGACGTAGCCCGGGTTGCGGTAGACCGGGTAGGCGTTTCCCGAGTCCCACACGCACATGCCGCGATATTTCGAGTAGTGGCGACCACGACCGCAGCCGTCGGCAACTAAGATCGTGGCGTCAGATTGCTGAGCGGCCCAACTTATGACCGTGCCATTCGCGGCAGCGGCGCTGGCCTCGGTGGTGCCGACGAACGCGAAGCCAGCAGCGATAAGCATTACGAGAAAGACGGTACGCATGTTGGTGTCCTCCTTCTCTATGATCTTATCGGAAAACGCGCGACCGCCAAGAATGTTCCTTTTGGGCTGGTCAACCTATGCAAGTTTTGGCATGACCTGTAGTGACTAACCCACGGGCAGCGATCATGGCCCAAACCCTCTCTAGGAAGGGTACTTAAAGGGACAATTTCACCCCGTTTCAGTCCCGTTTTCACCCGTTTAGGCCCTCATAAGGGGTAGCTAAGGGGTAGTTAGAGCCCGTTTAGGTGCGGTTGTATGGGGTCAGCATCGTAAGTGGCTCGTCAGGGAATGGCTTGTTTCCGCCATTTGTCCTTGGGATTTGGTCGATACTTGCATATTAGCGGACATTCGCGGCTGTTGTCGAAATGTCCGCTAGGCGCCAATTCCATCGGTTGCTCTCCATGTAGGCAGGTGCCTATCCAAGTTGATCGAGCAGCGCCCTAGCGTCTTTCAGATCAGGGGTCTCGAGTCCCTCGGTGAACCAACTATAGGTGGGAGTAAGCAGCTTGTACGCTGCCGTACGTCGGTCCAGTCCGCTCCACAGTCGGGCTAGGCTCATGGCAGCGCGCAGCTCAAGCGACTTTGCCCCCATGTCCGCCGCCGCACCAAGCGCCTTCTGAAAGCAAACGGCGGCTTCGTCGAATTGACCTTGTCGCGTTAATAGCTCGCCTCTCAGTCGTTCGAGCTCTGGTGCGTAGTAACGCTCTTGCGTTGCGGCGACAGCCTCCAGCGCCTCATCTAGCGCGGCCTCTGCATCGCGAGCACCCGAGACGGTTCCTGATCAATCTCCCGCAAGCTGTCCGAAATGTTCGGTTCGATGCTTGCATCTTGGCCGTCGACGAACCATCGCCGGTAAGTGGCAGTCACATACTCAGCACACCAGCCTTCTCTTGTGCCGAGGACTGCAATCCGATTGGGAAACGATAGGTGCTTTAAAGGATATGGAGGGATTCCCGACCAAGGAATACCATACGCCGCTGCCCGCCGCTCGACATCCCGCCACATGTATCGGGCCTTTATGGGCTTAGTCGAGAACGGAATATTGTCCATTTCTACCATAACAACCCGCACATCGAACGGTCGCCATCGAAATGTGACTCCATTCTGCCGCGCTACGTCGCCGATCCGCATTACCGACAGATAGGTATAGGTGCTGCCGATAGAGAACCAAAAATCGATGGGTCGTGACATGCTGCGATACCCTGGGATGGGCTAGTTACTCAGCTTATCACAACTCACTTCGTCCGAACCTCAGAAGCTGGTCGGATCTGGCTCATCCCTCAACAGAAGCGCATGTACGCTATGGGTCATATGCGGACATGACGCACCCCGATCACGATGTCCGCTCTTACCCCGAAAGCGGACATTGATTGCCAGGAGTGCCACGTCCACTTCGGGCAATAAATGCTGAAGTCATTCCGACAAGAGTGGAAAGAAAAGACGGTTCAATGTGGGGGAAAACGAAGAACTTGTCGGATTGGGCCTTGAAATCATTGAATGAGCTGCAAACTCTTAATCAGCGGGTCTGCGTGTCCGAGATTGGTCAAATTTCGCCAAATTTTTCGCGGGCTGAGTGTAAAACTAAAAATTTCTATCAGTTCAGGGAACTGAATACTGATGGTAGAAAAAATCGGTCAGCTTTTCTTCAGAGAAAAAGTCCGGCTCAACGCGAGTTTTTTCACTTTCATCTAAGTGCCAAACTTAAAGATGCTTGCCCAAGAACGCCAATGTGCGCTGCCAGGCAAGGTCGGCCGCCTTTCTGTCATGAACGTCGGGCCGCTGTTCGTTCATGAAGGCATGCTTGGCGTCGTAGCGGAAAATCTCCGCGGTCTTGTCGGCGGATTTCAGCGCGGCCGCGAAGTCATCCACGGCCTTCGGCGTACACCAATCGTCCTGATTAGCGAAATGCGCTTGCAGCGGAACGCGGATATCCTCAGGTCTCACGACCGTTGACGGCGGAAGACCATAGAAGCAAACGGCCACGCTGAATTCTGGTATGCGCACGGCGCCGATGATCGTGATCGCTCCGCCCATGCAAAATCCCGTGAGCCCGACCTTGCGGGCCGTAGCTTTGAGATATTGCGCGGCGCCGCGCACGACCTGATCAGTCGCTTCGAGAAAATTGAGCGAGCTCATTTCGCGGTTTGCGGCTTCTGTGTCGTGATAAGGCACGACGGTGCCTGCGTAGAGGTCGGGTGCCAGCGCGTCATAACCGGCGTTGGCAAAGCGTTCGCACAGCCCCTTGATTTGATCCTGCAGGCCCCACCATTCCTGGATGACAACTAGACCGGGCCGGTTGGGCTGCGTTGCTTTGGCGAGATAACCGGAAGCGTCCTTACCGTCAGGCCGCTTGAACGTGATCTTCGTGCCCATTTGCCTCGTCCCCATCGTTCTCCCTGCAATAGAAGACAATACCCTATAGGTATCGACAAGGACTACGCCGAACTTCAGGTAATTGGATCCGCTCCGGATTTCTTGAGTCCGTTTGAAATGTTGCGCCGACTTTTTTTGGGAATCGAACCAACAGCGCACGATATTAGTGGTGGTGAGGACTACCCGTTCTTCAGATGTTCCCGAAATTCTGCAAACCGGCTGCAAACCGACGCCCTGCAAAACGAGCTAAGTAGTGGTCGGAGCGGCGAGATTTGAACTCGCGACCCCTAGTCCCCCAGACTTGTATCATCCGTTGATTTAATTGATCTTTTTTGGAAACTATTCTGAATAGTCCACATTAGATATCAATTACTTATGATTAGTTTGGAAACCGCGATTAGATGCAAACGTATTGAGAAGAGTTCATTCCAATCGCTTTTGCAGCACCCGGTGTCAGGTCTAATGACACGCCCCGAACGAACGGACCTCTATCATTTATGCGTACAACGACGCTTCTGCCATTGTGTGGATTCGTGACTATTAGTTTGGTTCCAAATGGGAAAGTTTTATGAGCTGCCGCTAAATCATTAGCATTGAAGTGTTCACCATTAGCCGTTGTATGACCTGAAAAATTATACCACGTGGCGACAATTTCTTGCCCTGAACACTTACCAGTCGGTCTAACATGACTAAAAAACCAATCAAAACCGGCAGCCTGAGAGTTGATTGTTGTCAGTAATATTAGAGATATTGCTATTATAAGTTTTCTCATTTTTGCTTTCCGCAGTTATTACGGAAATAGCTGATAAATCTCTCGATCTTGTCGCAAACGTGACTGGAGTGAGAGTTTTTTAAGTTATTGATTTTATTTGAACCGAAAATAACCGCCGTGCCCAAACTGCCCACTATGCTGATCAGCTTCGCTGGTGTTGGCTTTGTTGCTTATCGTTGGATGGCGGTTATTCGGTCCGCCGATGCCGACTTGCATGGCGGTCGTTCACTTCGGCGGGCTTGGAATTTCTCTGAATGTTCTTCGTCCGACGATAAGCTACCTCCATTAAGGTCGCTTATCGGCAGTTTGCGCGACAAGTTTTCAGCTGCCTTCTACACCACAGCATGTTTTTCCATCGATTAGCCGAAGGTGTGGCGAGGCATACACTTCTTGATTCTTTGCATGCATTGAAGCATGCCTGTCTCGCGTTCACTTCTGCTTTGGCAAACGTTGTTACTAGCGCAAGACATGTGAGAATAAAAAATATCGATACAAATGATCTGATCATCGTACTCTCCCAATCCAGCGTCGTGAGGTTGCAACAAACGAGAGAGAATTACATTGCGCTGGATCAAGCTCGATTAGTGAGACTGGCTATTCGGGACGAGTAACGGTGCGGAGTTTTTCTCGCGCCTCTTTCCGTCTCGCCAAAACCTCTTGCAGCCTCGCCAGCTTCTCCGCTCTATTGCGCAAGTGCGGCGCAGCAGTTCTGCGCAGCCTATCGGCAAGCTCGCGGTGTTCTTGCGGTGTCAGTCGTTTGAAAGTTGTCATGGGCTGCCCGCTAATAAACCGACAGCAGCGCTAACTTTTCTTGTGCGACGATAGGCTGCCACCGCTCACAAATACTGCGCGATACCGTTACCGAACGACCAATTCTCTTTGGTGACTTCAAGGAGATTGATAAACACGTCCTGCGGTCGCAGACCCGGCTGTTCAGACAGCAGCGCAGCGATCCGCGCAAATAGCGCCTTCTTCTGATCAACACCGCGCGAATTCGTGACGGTGATCTGTATGAATGCCAAATCGTCGGTGCGCTCGATATTGAGATAGCTATGGCTGTAAAAGATCCCTCGTCGTCGTGTTCGGTGATAACAATGAAACGGTCTTCGTCCGGCACGGTGAATGTCTCACGCAGTGCGCGGTAGACGCCATCGGCAATAGCTTTCTTGTATGCCGCCGACTTACCTTTCCGCAGATCGATGCGCACCAACGGCATGGCTCAATCCCCTAATTGTTATCGCTAGTACCACCTCAAAAGCGGACGTGATGCTCTCTCAGTATAATGTCCGCTCTTACCCGAAAGCGGACATCGAACGGGGAGGGCGGTATGTCCGCTTTGTGCCAATAGCGGACATCATCATCCTATTCGATCACCTCGTTCGCACGCCCGATTAGTGTGTTCGGAATGTTGATCCCGAGCGTCTTGGCAGTCTTGAGGTTGACGTAAAGCTCGACCTTGGTTTCCTGCTCGACCGGCAGATCAGCTGGCTTCTCTCCCTTGAGGATGCGGCCAGTGTAAATCCCGGCTTGTCTGTGCGATTGCCTTATATCGCCGCCATAACTCATCAATCCGCCGGCCATAGGAAACTCGCGCACGCCATGGACCGCTGGCACCGCATATTTCAGTGTAAGAGCGGCAAGCTGTTGTGCCCGAGTATTGAATACCGGGTTGGGAGCGATGAGGAGCCCACTCGTTCGCGGCTGAACCAGCTTCGCAAAGACGGGATCGAAGTCGAATTCGCTGCTGGCATTGTAGATTTGGAGTTCGAGGCCCAAAGCGCGGGATGTTGTTTCTACGTCTTTGATAACCATGTTGGTGGCGACCGCGTTGGCAGGATTAACGAGCACAGAAAAGTTCTTGGCCTGAGGGATCAGTTCGTGCAGCAGCTCCAGTCCTTTTGGAGTAACGTCTGCGGTTAGAGACGTTACTCCGGTGACGTTAGCCTCTGGCCGGCTCAGGCTCTGGACCAGTCCCGCTTTGACCGGGTCTAGGCCGGTTTCGAAGACAACCGGAATTGTTGAGGTTGCCGCCTTCGCCGCGAGTGCCGCCGCGGCACTTCCCGGGGCCACAGTTATGATTAGTTTGGAAACCGCGATACGCCTCTAACTTCGCGATGCAAACAGAATTAACCGGGCCAGAAAATAAAACGAGGCCGAGAAACCTTCCTTTAGACAGATCACCTTACTGGGTTCCCCGGTATATAGCGGCTTGCCGGATTGAACCAGAACAGTATCCCGCACGTAGCGGCCTCGTTTAATGTGAGCTGCCGTCTCTGCGTCCAGTTTGCGACCATCGCCGTGAAAATAATGCCGCCAGCGCAGCCGAATATTCCCCAAACCCAGCCAGTACCACCCGTGCCAAATTTCACACCAGGTGATCTGACAACAGGGGTGCCTCCGTAAGAGACTGCTGGCGGTAGAGCGAGTGCAGTAGCTAATACAACGGCAATAATTTTAGATGTTCTCATAATGCCCCCCAATTTGTGGTCGGATGTTAGCGGAGCGGATTAATCAAGAAAAGCCCCGGCGAATTGGGGAGCGGGCCAAGGTACCGAAGGCCAAAGTTATCTGGTCACGCTCAGATCAACACCAATCAATAGCCTCTTTTGCTGAACCCGATCACAGGATTTTCCATGCACCAATCGCCGTTCGCTGTTCTCGAAGCCATGCATTGTGCGAGGGTTGCGTAATAGCAGTGCAACGACATGCCGCCGCCGCCAACTCCGCCATCGCTAGATTGAAGGCAATAGGTTTCATCTCTTCTGAGCCTTTGCTGCGCGTCGGCTTTCATCGTTGGAATGAATAGAACAAGCGCCAGTGCTCCCGTCAGCAGGGGAGCAATAACTAAGTTAAGAACGACTAAGAACGTGGGTAATCTTGGCATCTGCGCCTCCTGTGCGCGCGGCGCCCCCGTACCAATTGAATTTAGGTCGAGCTGTCCCGGATGCATGTGACTTTTGTCACAGCTCAAAATAAAGTGATGGACCGACTTTGGGCGTGAACTGTCGCCACCATTCTTTGCAGCGGCTCAGCTCACTCAGCCTTAGCGATAGGTCAAAAAAATGCCCCAGCGGGGACCAGCCAGGGCTTAGTGGCTGTGGCTACAACTAAGAAGCCGCACAACATTGCCACAGCGAAGAAAAAGATAATCGCGAACAATGTTTCTTTGGGGGCGTGGTCACAAAAAAAAGGCCCCGGCGGTCCGGGGATTGGACGGCCAGGGCAATTACTCATTTACTGTGTGGACGGGCGCTTGGTAGGGTCGTCCACATCGAAAACGCTAACCGCTTGGCATGTACCTTTTACGACAGACCGTTGCGCACAGCGGTTTCGGAGCTTGGGCAAAAAAGCCCCGAGCTCTGGCAAGCCAGGGCTTTTGTTGGAACCTAACTCCGAACCCCGCATTGCGTTGTGATGGCGGTCACACCGCCGAAACAACCTTTCTTCAGCAGGACAACCCAATGAGAGCCTCGGCATGACCTGTGATGACTTACCCACGGGCAGCGGTCATGGCCCCAAATCTAAATAAGCAGAAGGTACAGTTTAGGTGCAATTCAGGTGCAGTTTGGCCAATTAGCGAGCAATTAGCGTGGTGCTAAGGGGTAGATAAGGCCTGTTCGAGCGCAGTGTGTAACGTCAGGGGGTCGAACCGTGCCGCACGGTCACCACGTAGCCGCGGCCGGCGAAGATATAGAGTCTCGCCGCACCGAATCTTGCGATCCTGCAGCGAGGCTGTGCGCACCACGATGAACAGTGTGTCCCCATAGATTTCGAGCTTCGGTCGCTGATGGGCAGACAGCGCGTCCTCGATGGCGAGGTCATGCAATCCGAAGCGTTGCTGCACCACGCGGAGGAGCGGCTGATCTGGCTCGTGCAGGCCGATCCAGACGAAACGGCCGTCGCAGGTATCAATCTTACGCGCCTGATCGAGATCGATGTCAGCGACCCGGGCTCCGCCTTGGTAGGCAGCACAGTTGATCACCATGCCCTGTCTTGCGTCGCCAGCGCCGGGTTCGGGCCGTGGCCGAGCCGATAATTCGTACATCTCGCTCATCCTAACATCGCCTTAGCCATGGCGTGTGCGATAGCATTTACAATGGCAGCGGAAGCCCACCGACTCGCCGTGGTAACCGGAATGCCTGGGCCTTCGGCGATTGTTCATGGGGAGAGAATTGTGCGCCCGCGACGCGGGTCCGTCCAGATCGGGAGTACCGGGGAGGCCTAGGTGCGCGTAAGTGCCCGTTTCATGTCGCCTGGGCAGTCACGACGATGCTCAATTTTGCATAAGTTCTGACAATTGCGCTATGTCCGCTTTGGGTCATTAACAGACGTGACGCTCTCTCATTCTGATGTCCGCTTTACCCCCGAAAGCGGACATTGCTTCGATTAAGTGGAAAGTCGAGAGCTGCAAATCCGACGGATAATGCCCTCTAAATATCTGCTATCCTCCGATGATTAGCTCATGAGAGGGTCGATCAGATGAGCGAAGGCACTGAGAGAACTATTGTTGTGACATGTCCGAAGTGCAAAGCCGAAGTTGTGCTTGAAACACGCGATGATGAACACCTGAACCGAAAAGGATTTAGCGTCCCGTCAGAGTGTATCGTGGTCAACGAGCGTATCATTCAAGGCGGGCAGGGCGTCATAGATCCGGTCTGCTGGATACTGGAAGATGAGAAGGCCAAAGCTAAAGATAAAGCTAGATTGCGCCAACGTTTCATAGATCGGGGTTAGTTTGGCTCGGCCCGCCATTAGGACCGTTTTTATTTCGCCAGACTGAGCGTGGGCATTACCGCTCGTCCCAATCCGGTCTGACATCGGCTCCCACGTGATTGCATTTCGTGCAAAGCATAATTGTTCCAATAAGCCGCACGGATGAATCACCGGTCCAGCGATCCGCGTTGATGATTGCACCGTGATGGCAATTCTTGCAGCGGACAACGAGCGAGCGAATACCCATAGAGCGCATTTGGCCGAGCGTGCCTGTCGCACTGAACCAGCCGTGAGGAGTTAAGCCCGCAGCTTGCAGTGCCTTTCTGCGACCGTATGACGGTGGTCCACCCATGCGCAGACTATGCGACAAGAATCATCGGCGGCGGAACAGGAAATGAACAAAAACTGTAAAGGGCCTGCAAAGTTACCCATCTCAAATTAAACTAAGTATTGGTCGGAGCGGCGAGATTTGAACTCGCGACCCCTAGTCCCCCAGACTAGTGCGCTAACCGGGCTGCGCCACGCTCCGACGGCCGCGACTATAGGAGCGGGTACTTGCGAGGGCAACGCGCGCGGAACGCGGAATTAGCCCCTAATTCCAAGCCTTTGTAGAGCCTTAAGCATTGCTTGTTTATACGCAGCAATCGAACCGAGGGAACCGTCAATGCGGCCATGGGCGTGTCGACGATCAATTCGAGCCGAGTAATACCACTGGATGAAAGGACGCGGGGCATCGCCGAAACCGCCAGAATTGGTGTGTCCGCCGCTATTAGCCGCGCAATAAACCCTTGCTTCCCCATCCATGCTGCCGATCGCTTATGCAAATAGCAAAAAAACGTTCTGGCCAAAAGCAGCAAAGAATCCTCAACATTGCGTTGGCAGAATAGGGGCTGCGGAAGCGGACTTAAAAGAACTGGACCGAGGGAGATTCATGCCGAATTTGCGGCACGGAATATTTCGCGCTGGCCTTGAGGCGCTCTATTTCACAGGAGCGCATCGGGTTCTAAAAACCATTTGCGGTGGAGTGGGCGTGATTTTCACGCTTCATCATGTTCGGCCGCGAAGGAAAGGTGGCTTCCAACCGAACCGCTCGCTCGAAATCAGTCCACAATTTCTCGAGGGAGCAATTCAGCGGCTGAAACGGAAGAGTGTTGATCTGGTCAGCATGGATGAAGTCACGCGTCGTTTGAATGAGCAGGATTTTTCCCGCCACTTTGCAGCTTTTACTTTCGACGATGGCTACCGCGATAACCTTGAACACGCACTGCCGATTCTGGAACGGTATAAAGTTCCCTTCACGCTTTATATCGCGACGAGTTTTCCCGACAGGATGGGTGAATTGTGGTGGGTCGCGCTTGAACAAGTTGTGGCAAAGACCAATCGCATGGTGATTGAGATCGATGGACAAGAAAGATTTTTCTATTGCGATAACAATTCGCATAAAAACAAAGTCTATGCACAAATTTACTGGTGGCTGCGTAGTTTGAATGACGAGAAGCGTATGCGCACCATCGTACGTGATTTGGGCAAGCGCTACGGGGTAGACGTTGATTTGCCTTGTCGCGAGCTCTGCATGGGTTGGCCCGAACTTGCGCAGATCGCATCATCGTCACTCGTCACCATTGGCGCGCACACAGTTAACCACGTGATGCTGAAAAAGTGGCCGCAAGAACAGGTAATCGAGGAGATGAAGCGTAGTCGGGAGGTGATCGAAGCCTCGCTCGGCAAGCGGTGCGATCATTTTGCATATCCTGTCGGCGACAAGACATCTGCCGCGACGCGCGAATTTAGGTCTGCCCATGAGCTGGGTTTTAAGACAGCGGTGACGACCCGGCCTGGCGTGCTATTTCCCGAACATCGCGAGCATATGATGGCGCTGCCGCGTGTTTCCTTGGACGGGCATTTTCAAGCGCTTCGTTTCGTCGATGTTTTTCTCTCCGGTTCGCCATTCGCTTTTTGGAACGGTTTCAAAAGGGTCGATGCCGCCTGAACGGAGTCACATCGTTTCGATGTCGCGGCGCGCCATCCAGCGGATAAGCAGACCTGCGGGGATGACCCAAACTAGGCCCAAGAAAATAATAACCGCTCCCTGTGCCCAGTCGGAAAGAGTTGCGGCGTGCACGTGTGCGATAGTGATCGCGAACAGGGCCCAAAAAATTACGAATGCGAACAAGGCGACGCTACCGATCAACTTACGTGTTCGCTGACGCATTGACAATCCGAAGCTAAGAATGATTTGCCGGGTAGCGCGCCGATCTATATCTGTCGTGTGCGGAAAAGAAAATGATGCATCGAAAGAATCTCGAAACGAGAAATGATCGAATGCGACCAGTGCGGCTTTGGCTTTACGTCATCGCCGCAATTGTGGCGCTAATGGTCGTGATCGGGGGGGCCACTCGGCTTACGGGTTCCGGCCTTTCGATTACCGAGTGGAAACCGGTGACGGGCATCGTGCCACCGCTCACGCAGAGCGACTGGCTGGCAGAGTTCGATAAATACAAGGCGATCCCGCAATATCAGCAAATCAACCAAGGCATGAGCCTCGGTGAATTCCAGTTCATTTACTGGTGGGAATGGTCGCACCGTGCGCTCGGGCGCGTGCTTGGTATAGTGTTTCTGATTCCGTTTTTTTTGTTTTCGTCCCGCAGGCTGATCGACTTTGCGCTTGGTTGGAAACTTGGCGGGCTGCTCGCGCTCGGTGGGCTGCAAGGTGCAGTCGGTTGGTGGATGGTGGCATCGGGATTAAGCGAGCGGGTCGATGTGAGCCAGTACAGGCTTGCAGTACATCTCACCCTCGCTTGTTTGATCTTGGCGGCGATTGTTGCGGTGGCGACGAGCCTTGAGCCTTCACGGTCGAAAAAAGTTTTACCTCAACAAGTTAGCATGGGCGCGGCCGTTATTCTCGCGCTGATCTTTTTGCAGATTTTCCTCGGGGCGCTGGTTGCAAAAACCAATGCAGGACTGACTTTCAACACATGGCCTTTGATGGACGGAAATTTCATTCCGCCTTTGTCATCGCTGTTCGCGATGCGGCCATGGTGGAAAAATTTATTCGAGAACGTGATGACCGTACAGTTTGATCATCGCATGGTCGCCTATGTGCTGTTCGGGGTTGCGGGCTGGCATGTATTCGATGCAATCAAGCTCACGCGAACTACTGTGGCACTGCACGCGGCAATTCTTTTTGCCGTGGTGACTTTGCAGGTCGTGCTCGGCGTGCTGACGTTGTTGTGGGCAGCCCCCTTCTTTCTTGCACTCCTGCATCAGTTCGGCGCTGTTGCGGCGCTGGTCGCTGCGACCAGACACTTCGTATTGCTCGCAAGGAATTAAGCGGCCAATCCCTGTTCGAGATCGGCGATGATGTCCTCAGGATCTTCGAGGCCGATCGACACGCGTACCACATCAGGACCCGCGCCGGCCTGGGTTTTCTGCAAATCCGAGAGCTGCCGATGCGTGGTCGAAGCGGGGTGAATAATGAGTGAACGCGTATCGCCTATATTTGCAAGATGCGAAAAGAGCTGCACTTCTGAAACAAGTTTGATCCCGGATTCGTACCCGCCCTTCAGACCAAAGGTGAACACCGCTCCTGAGCCCTTCGGCACGTAGCGCTTGGCGAGCTGATTATAGCGGTCGCCTGGAAGACCCGGATAACTGACCCAGGCGACCTGCTTATGGTTTGCCAGAAACTGCGCGACTTTGAGTGCATTGTCGCAATGACGCTGCATGCGTAACGGTAGCGTCTCGATTCCAGTGATAATGAGAAATGCATTGAAGGGCGAAAGTGCAGGACCGATGTCCCGCAGGCCCAGCACGCGGCAGGCAATGGCAAAGGCAAAATTACCGAACGTCTCATGCAAAATGATGCCGGAATATTCTGGGCGCGGCTCCGAAAGCATCGGATACCGACCCTCACGCGACCAGTTGAACGTTCCGCCGTCAACGATCACGCCGCCTATAGAGTTGCCATGGCCACCGAGGAATTTTGTTGCCGAATGAACGATGATGTCAGCACCGTGTTCGAACGGTCGGCAGAGGTAGGGCGTCGCGAGCGTGTTGTCGACAATCAGCGGCACGCCGGCGCGGCGCGCGATATTGCCGATCGCTTCGATATCGGTAATGACGCCGCCTGGATTGGCGATGGATTCCACGAAGATCGCCTTTGTCTTCGGCGTGACTGCGCTCTCGAAACTCTTGATATCATCGGGGTCGGCCCAGACTACGTTCCAGCCGAAATTCTTGAAGGCGTGGTTGAACTGATTGATCGAGCCGCCGTAGAGCTTCTTCGAGGCAATGAATTCGTCGCCTGGTTTCAAGAGCGTGTGAAAGACGACCACTTGAGCCGCGTGACCGGAAGCAACAGCGAGTGCTGCAGTGCCGCCTTCGAGCGCAGCAACACGCTCTTCGAGAACTGCCGTCGTCGGGTTGGTAATACGGGTATAAATGTTGCCGAATGACTGCAGGCCAAATAGGGAAGCGGCGTGATCGACATTGTCGAATACAAATGAGGTGGTCTGATAGATCGGCGTGACGCGCGCGCCAGTAGTCGGATCAGGTTGGGCCCCGGCATGGATCGAGAGTGTTGAAAAACCGGGCGTACGTGAGCCCCCCTTGACCGATTGATCCATTATACACCTCATTCCCGTGTTTATTTATAATTTCAGAATATTGATGTTATTTGATGGGTGATTGGATCGTCAACCAATTTTATCGTCATGACCAAGCTTGAGCCGCTGTACGCCTCCGGGCAAGCGCTGTGCGCGCCTCGACGACAAGGTACGTGTATTAACGCCAATCCAGTTGATTTCCCCGGAGAGACGGCCGTATTCAATCTTTGGGCAGCGATCCATAACGACTTTCATTCCAGCCGCTTCTGCTTTCGCTGCGACCTTATCATTGCGGACACCTTGTTGCATCCAGAAGACAATCGGACGCTGGGGAAGCGCGAGTGCCTCGTCGAGGATCGGCGGCACGTTCTCGGAATTGCGGAATACATCGACCATGTCAATTTTTTCCTGCACATCGACAAGTCGCGCATAAGTTTTCCGGCCGCCGATGTCCTCACCGGCGCGACTAGGATTGATCGGAAAGACCTTATAGCCGCGCTCGGCGAGATATTTCACCACGAACATGCTCGGCCGGTTTTCACCGGGACTTGCGCCCACCACGGCAACGTTTTTTACGGTATTTAGAATGCCGCGGATGTAGTTGTCATCGTACTTGTTGTGGTTCATGCGGTGCGGCCGCGCTTTCGTGTCAGCGGTCTTCCCATTTCGGGTCGCGTTTCTCGATAAAAGCACCGATGCCTTCCTTTGCGTCGCGGACCATCATGTTTTCGGACATGACGTGCGCGGCGTATTTGTAAGCATCGGCGAGATTCATTTCGCACTGACGGTAGAATGCTTCCTTGCCGATCTTCTGCACATAGGAAGACTTCGACGCGATAGCGCGGGCCAGATTGAGAGCTTCGTCGTATTCGCGGCCCGGAGGAACGACTCGATTGATGAGCCCGATTTCATAAGCCCGCTTTGCCGGAATCATTTCGCCAGTGAGGAGCATTTCCATTGCGTGCCCGCTGGAGACCTTGCGCGATAGCGCGACCATCGGTGAAGAGCAGAACAATCCAATTTGCACACCGGGAGTCGAGAAGCGTGCGGCATCGGAGGCAACGACCAGATCACAGCTCGCGACCATCTGGCAACCGGCGGCAGATGCAATGCCGTGCACGCAGGCGATTGTCGGCTGCGGTAGGTGAATGATTTTCTGCATTATGTTCGCGCATTTTTCAAAGAGCTTCAGAAAATAATTGCGGCCGCGATCAGGATCATCGCGATGCGCGGTCATTTGTTTCATATCGTGACCGGCGCAAAAAGCGGGGCCATTTGCCGTCAGAATAACAACCCTAACGCAACGATCCTTGGCAATGGCGTCGAGTTCGCGGCTTATCGCCGAAATCAATTCTTCGGATAGCGCATTTCGCGCCTCCGGTCGGTTTAGTGTAAGCGTTGCGATGCCATCATTATCCTCGCGCAAGAGGATCGTACTCGTCACATCGGCAGCAGTTGCTCGAACAGGTTTTGACATGAAAGGGTTTCCGTTAAGCGCTTTGCATAGTATCCGAAATAGGAGGGGCAGGCGACGTCTCTTCTGAATTAGGTTGGGAACCCATATGAAGGTTACGAAAATGACCGCGACCGAGCTTGAGGCCAAGCTCGCTGCTGAATTTCCGCAAGGCGGCTACGGTAAGCGCAATTTCATCGAGGCAGTCGGCCCAATGAACGCGAAGGTGCGCTATACGGCGAGCGAGAAGAACCTTCGCCCTGGCGGAACTGTTGCAGGCCCGGTTCTTATGGGGCTGGCCGACAGCGCAGTCTATGTCGCAATCCTCGCCAATATCGGCTGGGTGCCGCTCGCGGTAACGACAAGTCTAACCATGAATTTCCTACGCAAGCCGCCGCCCGGCGATCTAATTGCGGATTGCAAACTTATCAAGCTGGGCAAACGTCTGGCGGTTGGCGAGGTTTTTGTCCGTGCAAAGGGTGAAGAAGAATTGGTCGCGCATTGCGTGGCGACGTATTCGATCCCTCCTCGCGGCGGTTAGCGAAAGGTACCTGCGCACCATTTTCATATGATATTGATTCTAAAGGAAAAAACTTCCCGAACGGTCATTGACCCAGCGCGATCATCCTTCTAATAAACGTACGGATTTTTCGCGCGCCATTGCCGCGATCCTTCAAATGGACAGAACGATGAAGACCTATTCGGCAACGCCTGCCGACATTGTGAAGAAATGGGTACTGATCGACGCAACCGGGCTCGTGGTCGGTCGCCTTGCCACGCTCATCGCAATGCGCCTCAAGGGCAAGCACAAAGCAAGCTACACCCCGCATATGGATTGCGGCGACCATGTCATTGTCATCAACGCGGAAAAGGTCGTGTTCACGGGCAAGAAGCTGCAGAAAAAAGTTTATCACCACCACACCGGCTATCCGGGAGGAGTGAAGGAGCGCACCGCGCGTTTCATTCTCGAAGGCAAATTTCCCGAGCGTGTGGTCGAGAAGGCGGTCGAGCGCATGTTGTCGGAAGGTCCGCTTGCCAAGAAGCAACTCGGCAACTTGCGCGTTTATAAAGGCCCGAACCATCCGCACGAGGCACAAAAACCGGAAGTGTTCGATGTTGGCAAATTGAATCCCAAGAACAAGAGGGTCGCCTAATGGTCGATACGGTCCAATCACTGAGTGGCCTTGCTGCTATGAAACCGGCCGCTCCCGAAGCGCCAAAGTATGTTCAAAAGCTCGACAAGCAGGGCCGTGCCTATGCGACCGGCAAGCGCAAGGGTGCAGTCGCCCGCGTATGGATTAAGCCAGGTGCCGGAAAGTTTACGATTAACACGAAATCAATCGAGGCTTATTTTGCGCGCCCCGTGTTGCGGATGATGATCCAGCAGCCATTTGTCGCATCGAACCGTCATGGTCAGTACGATGTGAACTGCCAGGTCTCCGGCGGCGGTTTGTCGGGTCAGGCGGGAGCGCTGCGTCACGGCGTGTCACGTGCGCTCACTTATTTCGAGCCGGATCTGCGTGGCGTTCTCAAAAAGGGTGGCTTCCTCACCCGGGACTCGCGTGTGGTTGAACGTAAAAAATATGGCCGCAAGAAAGCTCGTCGCAGCTTCCAATTCTCGAAACGCTAACTCCATAGCCATAAATCAGTCAATCAAAGGGTTGCGATAAAATCGCAGCCCTTTTTTCTATTGACAAGGCATCGATAAATATCGTTCCGGCTGCGCGCAATTGCTGCGCACTCACTTCGAGTGGAGAAACCGCCAAAACGAGTACAGCGACAAGAATGGCTCTGTGCATTGGGTTTCTCTCGCAAAATTGACCGTTATTCGAAGAAAATTCTAACGAGTTCCTAAAATCACCAAAAACCTTGCACGAAAGTTTGCATATTCGCGGAGAGAAAGGATTGCATTGCAAGTTTCCAGTAAGCAATTTTGCAACGGACGGAGGTGCATCGTCGAATGCAAGGAGATGCGGCGGATCTAATGCTTCTCGATTTACCAACCCTTATCATTGTGTCGATCTTCGTCACGACGATCCTCGGCTTGCTGCTCTTGTTCGTTTGGGTACAAGACCGCAGCATTCAAGCGCTCGCCTGGTGGGGTGCGGCTTACCTAATAGCGGGACTTTCGATCGCATTGCTCAGCGGCGAAATGCCACTGAGCAACGCAGTTTCAGTGGATATCGCAAGCGCGCTTTTGTTCGCGGCTTGCGGGCTTTCGTGGAATGGGGCGCGACTATTCGACGATAGGCCGGTTCGGCCGTTCTCAATGTTCGCGGGCGCTCTAATCTGGCTGCTTGCCTGTTTGATCCCAGATTTTGCGGCATCGCCCACAGGCCGCATGGTCGTAAGTTCTTTGATCGTTTCGAACTATACGCTGGTCACCGCTTTCGAATTGTGGAATGGCCGCTCGGAAAAGTTGATTACCCGCTGGCCGGCGATTGTGGTGCTGTTGCTCCACGGCATCGTTTTCCCGGCACAAATCCCGCTCACTATGTGGCAACCGTCGGAGCGTGTGACCGCGTGGATTTCGAACGGTTGGATGGCCCTTCTTGCGCTCGAAACGTTGCTCTATGTGATTGCGTCCGCATTCATCGTGCTGGCGATGGCGAAAGAACGTAATGAACGGATCCACAAAATCGCGGCGACCGTCGATCCATTGACCGGCATCGCGAACCGCCGCGCGGTAATTTCTAACGGCAATAAGTTGATTAGGAGCATAGCTAACCCCGATCGACCCATCGCGGCGCTGATGTTCGACCTCGATTTTTTCAAGGCAATCAATGACCGCTTCGGTCATGCCGTCGGCGACCGCGTACTGCAGGTCTTCGCCGCTATTGCGACTGCGAATCTGCGTTCGACCGATATTGTCGGCAGGCTCGGCGGTGAAGAATTTTGCGCGATTCTGCCCAACATGGACACTGAGGCGGCAGAAGCAGCGGGCGAGCGCGTGCGTCTTGCATTTGAAGCAGCGGCCGTCGAAATCGACGGACATCCGGTGCGCGGATCGCTTTCGGGCGGAATTGCGGTTACAACAGACTCCACCATGTCGATTGATGCGCTCCTCGCCATGGCCGACGAGGCGCTCTATTTTGCCAAAGCTCAGGGACGAAACCGTATTATCGTGGCGGGTGCCGAGCCTAAATCTGTTCCGGAAAACCTCAAGCCAAAAGGCGTGGGATCTGTGCGGGGCCGCGGACTAACGCTTGTCGGTGGCGACAGGAAGGAAAATGTCGCCGCCTGAGCCCTAATCCTAGGCTATTTCATTGCTTCAATTTTTAGGCATTGCTGAGCCGGTTTTGTAAGCGCGAAAAGCTACATTCACCCCTGAAAACTATCGGATTGCGAACGCGGATATGATCCTCGACGTCACTACGCTGTTCACCGTGACTGTTCTTGTCATGGGCTTACTTGGCGTTCTCCTGATTCTTGCTTGGCTACAAAACCGTCGAATGCACGCGCTCGCCTGGTGGGGCGCAGCCTATCTCATCGGCGGCATGTCTGTTTGGCTGCTTGGCGTGCGCGGCTCGATGTCGGATCTTTTTTCGATCGACCTTGCAAACGCGCTCCTTTTCGTTGCCTGCGGGCTGACCTGGAGCGGTGCACGCCTATTCGACGGCCGCGGTGTGAAGCCGGTCGCGATGCTAGTCGGTACTGCCATGTGGGTCGGCGCTTGCCAGATTCCCGGTTTCATGGCGTCGATGGATGCCCGCGTGATCCTCTCCTCGATCATCATCTCCGGCTACACGATGGTGATCGCATTCGAGTTTTGGCGTGGGCGTACAGAGCCGCTCGGTTCGCGTTGGCCGGCGATTATGGTTCTCATTACTCATGCGTCACTGTTTTTGCTTCGCATTCCAGTGGCGTTGAACTCATCCACGTGGGGTAGTTCGAATTCGTTCTGGCAAAGTGGATGGTTCGCAATTGTTGCGCTTGAATCACTCCTTTACGCCATTGCATTTGCGGTCATCGTAATGGCGATGGTCAAAGAGCGTGGTGAGTTGAAGCACAAGACGGTGTCTTTGATCGACCCGCTTACTGGGATTGCAAATCGGCGTGCGTTTTTTGACGAGACGCAGAAACGCCTCGATCCGGCAATTCGCGACGCCCGGCCGCTCGTCGTGATCCTGTTTGATCTCGACCGCTTCAAGAAGATCAACGATCGTTTCGGTCACCACATGGGCGACAAAGTGTTGCGAATTTTTGCGGAAAAGGCCAAGGCAAATTTACGTCCAAATGATCTGATCAGCCGTCTTGGCGGGGAGGAATTCGCGGCGGTGTTGAGCAGCATTGAACTTTCGACTGCTTTCGCCATCGCTGAACAAATCCGTATCGCTTTTGCGTCTGCAGTTCGCACAATGGATAGGGAATTGCTGAACGTTACGGTTTCGGCAGGTATTGCGCTTCGTCACAACTCGGAAGCCGTCATCGATAGCCTTCTCGTACGCGCCGATCAGGCGCTTTATGTAGCCAAGGCGCGTGGCAGGGATCGTGTCGAAATCGCCGAGCTTGATCGCGCATTTGCGTGGCGACCGGTGGGACTTGCGTGGAACCGCGCGGCGGAGCCAGTCGATCTAATAGCAAGTCCAGGTTTTGCGATAGAACCCGCGCTCATTCCGCGCCAGAAGGTCGGAATCCATTAACGATTCTGCTGTTAGGATGTTGTGATGGCGATGGGAATGTTTAGAGCGATCGACGCCGATTTAGCGCGGCTGGAAGCCGCTGCGGCGGGTGCTGGATGTGCGCTTGCATGCAGCTATCAGTCAGCCGATGAATTCCATCGCGCGCTTATTCGCGATTATCTGAATACGCATTCGCCGAGGCGCATCGACTTTTACGTGCTGGCCTTCGGAATTTTCGCTGCCTTGTTTATTTGCTTCTGAGCGGCACGCCCGAAACCCAATCTGAAGCGTAAGCATTGGCCGCGCGCTTAAAGCGCGCGAGATGTGGAGCGAGCCATTCGACCACTGCATAAGAGACGGCGATTACGAATCTGCGCCCTCCCGGTTCGATGAAGCGCCACACAGCATAGGCAAGGGCGAGCATCACAATCATCATTACTGGAATAAGAATCTCCGATGGGAGGGATGGATAGAACTTGTTGAATAGGATGAAACCGACATGCTGGTGCAACAGATAGAGCGGATAGGTCAGCCCGCCTAAGGCGAGAAGCCACTTCGCGGGTAACAAGACATGCTTGACGTGGCTCGCAGCCGCGACCGATGCAATCACGAGGATGGTCAGCGCGATCATCAGCTTAGGATCGATCAAGGTCGAGTAATGATCGGCGGTCCAGCGGCCGCTCGATAGGGCTTCGCCGCAGGCAATTACGGTGGAGATCGAAATCAAAAACGGTGCTTGCCAGCCACGTCGTCCGCGCGCGATATCAGCGAGTAAAATTCCTGCGCAAAAAAATCCCGCATAGCCAGTGACAAACAAATAGTGGAGAATTTTCGAATGGATAAGAGCTTCGTTCGCGAGCGCAATCGAAAGCCAGCCCAAAACGATCTCATCGACGCGGCGCGGAAACAAACCAAGCGCGATGAACAACGCCATCCAGCTGTAGAAAACGATCTGAAGCAAAATTGACCAGTACGAACCATCCATGAACTGCTGGCCGAAAACGGGGGACACCATGGTTAAATTCGCGAACCATTGGGCGATGGATGTCTCGAAACGGGGCGCGCCGAAAAAATAGGTCATAATGAATGTTACGGTGGTGCAGGCCGCGAAAGCTGGCCACAGCCGTCCAACACGGGCGATTCCGAAGTCGATCGCGTTGCGTCCGATCGCGGACCGCGCGATTACAAAGCCCGAAATAACGAAAAACAATTCAACCGCGAACCAACCATACTTAACGATCGGCTCAATGGCTGGCAGGGATACCTTGGTAAATCCGTCAGCAGCGGCCCCATGGTAAGCATAATGGAACGTGACAATCGCGAGTGCTGCGAAAAGCCGCAAAAGATCCAATGCTGGCACGCGCGGCGCGCCTTTCAGTTTCGAGGGTATCGGTGACAAGGCGTCCTCCGTCTCGTTTCGGAACAGGCGCCCTCTACGGTTCAATTCGCATGCCGAGACATAGGACTTAAAAAGAAAGGGGCGCCCGCTTTGGGCGCCCCTGAAGTCGATCGCACCGAAGCGCGACTGGGAGGAAGCTCAGGATGAATAATACATATCGAACTCGACAGGATGCGGCGTGTGTTCAAAACGAATAATCTCCTGCATCTTTAGGTCCATGTAGGAGTCGATGAAATCGTCGTTGAACACGTCGCCCTTCTTCAGGAACTCGCGATCCTTGTCGAGATTTGTCAACGCCTCGCGTAACGAGCCGCAGACTGTCGGGATTTTCTTCAGTTCCTTTGGTGGAAGGTCGTACAAATCCTTGTCGACGGCTTCGCCAGGATCGAGTTTGTTCTGGATGCCATCGAGCCCTGCCATCAGCATTGCAGCAAAAGCCAAATACGGATTTGCCAGCGGATCAGGGAATCGGACTTCGACGCGCTTGGCCTTCGGGTTAGAGGTGAACGGAATACGGCACGCGGCGGAGCGGTTACGCGCCGAATAAGCGAGCAAAACTGGTGCTTCAAAGCCTGGTACCAGACGCTTGTAGGAATTGGTGGTCGGGTTGGTGAAGGCGTTGATCGCCTTCGCGTGTTTTATGATACCGGCAATGTAAGAAAGGCACGTTTCCGATAGATCGGAATATTTGTTGCCAGCGAATACGGGCGTCGAGCCTTTCCATATCGACTGATGGCAGTGCATGCCCGAGCCGTTGTCGCCGTAGACAGGCTTCGGCATGAAGGTAGCGGTCTTGCCGTAGACGTTGGCGACCTGATGGATGCAGTACTTATAAATCTGCAAATGATCGGCCATCATCACGAGCGGACCGAATTTCATGCCGAGCTCGTGCTGGGCCGCGGCAACTTCATGGTGATGCTTCTCGACCTTCACGCCCATCTTGGCCATCGCGCCGAGCATTTCGGAGCGCATGTCTTGTGCCGAGTCCTGCGGCGGAACGGGGAAGTAACCGCCCTTGGTCCGAATGCGGTGACCGAGGTTGCCACCCTCATATTCGGTATCCATGTTGATGGGCAGCTCGATCGAGTCGATCTTGAAGGCTGTGTTATACGGTTCGGCCCTGAATTTCACGTCGTCGAATACAAAAAATTCCGCTTCGGGCCCGAAATAGATGTTGTCACCGACACCTGTGGATTTCATGTAGACGACTGCCTTCTTCGCCATCCCACGGGGATCGCGGTGATAAGGCTCGCCCGTGGTGGGCTCGAGCACGTCGCAAATAATAGAGAGCGTGGTTTCGGCGAAAAACGGATCGATGCAGGCAGTGGTTGGATCCGGCATCAGACACATATCGGACTCATTGATCACTTTCCAGCCGGCGATTGAAGAGCCGTCGAACATCACGCCTTCAGCGAAAGTGTCTTCTTCGAACATAGATATATCGAACGTAACGTGCTGCCATTTCCCGCGCGGATCGGTGAAACGGCAGTCGACGTATTTTACGTCTTGATCTTTCATCATTTTGAGAACGTCTTTAGCGGTCGTCATTGTGTACTTCCCCTGTGTGGTTCAATCCCTCGGGCCCGAGGGTTCGTTATTGAATGAAAATTCGATCAAACCGCATCGACACCGGACTCGCCGGTACGAATGCGGATTGCTTGTTCAATGTTTGAAACGAAAATCTTGCCGTCGCCAATACGGCCAGTTTGCGCAGAACGCCGTATCGCCTCGAGCGCCTTCTCTACCATGTCATCGCCAAGGACCACTTCGATTTTCACCTTGGGAAGAAAATCGACAACATATTCGGCGCCTCGATAGAGTTCCGTATGCCCCTTCTGACGCCCAAATCCCTTGGCTTCGGTCACAGTGATCCCTGTCAATCCTGCTTCCTGTAATGCCTCCTTCACTTCGTCGAGCTTGAAAGGTTTGATAATCGCCTCGATCTTCTTCATGACGTTTCCTTTTTCGGCCGCCCCGATAGTCCCGGCCAAGCCGAAGTACGGCTTAACTGATCACGCTGACGGCCTTCAGCCAGCCGCCGGCGCGGATGGAGCCGTGAGGGCTCTAGCAGGTCCCATGCCAGCCCCGTATGTGTCAAAAAGTTATTGGATTTCATCCATTTATATATGAAAGAGTTAGCATGCAGGAATTCGGAACAGAACCAATGCGCGCAAATTAGGCAAATTGCTCATGAAAAAGGCAAGTACTAAACGCGGATTTTGGGCGGAAATATCGATAGGGTTTTATCGTGGATGAACTGCTGACCCCCATAGAAATGGCTGAAGCTGATCGGCAAACCATCGCGGCTGGCACGCCTGGCAGCGTTTTGATGGAACGGGCGGGTCGTGCGATCGCCGAGGCGGTGCTTGCGCGCTATCCGGTCGGCACGCGTGTAACGGTTGCCTGCGGTCCCGGCAACAATGGAGGCGACGGATTTGTCGCCGCGCGAATGCTAGCCGAGCGCGGATGTCCCGTACGATTGGGGTTGCTCGGTTCGATTAGCCGACTTACGGGTGATGCCTCTATGGCGGCACGCCGCTGGAGCGGCGAGATCGAACCGATCAGCCCGAAATTTTTCGCCAGATCCCAGGTCGTGATCGATGCGCTCTTTGGTGCGGGTCTGAAGCGCGATCTAGAAGGAGAAGCCGTGGATGCAGTGAAAGCGATTAATGCTGTCGGCGATGTCGGCATTCCAATTTTGGCAGTGGATTTGCCGAGCGGCATCGATGGAGCGACCGGACAGGTAAGAGCTATCGCAGTCAAGGCGACCGAGACGATCACGTTTTGCCGGCGCAAGCTCGGACATTTGCTGCTGCCCGGACGAATATATGCGGGAAATGTTCATGTGGCCGATATTGGAATTTTGGATGCCACGGTTTCGGCAGTCGCATCGAAAGCCTTTGTGAACGATCCTTCGTTGTGGCGGAATAGTTTTCCCGTTCCGCGGCTCGACCAGCACAAATACGATCGCGGTCATGCCATCGTCACGAGCGGGCCTATGCATGCAACAGGTGCTGCGCGTCTTGCGGCCAGAGCAGCGCTTCGGGCAGGCGCGGGTGTCGTCACGATGGCGGGTCCGAAGGAGGCGATCCCGGTACTTGCTGCACAACTCACCACTATCATGGTGCGGCAGATCAACGGGGCAATCGGGCTTGCGAAGCTGCTCACGGACCGAAGGTTGAATACGGTGCTGCTCGGCCCAGGACTAGGTGTTGGGTCGGGCACCAAAGCAATGGTTGTCGCGGCCGCCAAGGCGAAGCGCGCTCTTGTCCTTGATGCTGATGCCTTGACGAGCTTTGCCGGCCACGCAAGTGCACTCGCAAAGGTGATGGCTTCACTACCTGCCGCAGTCATTACGCCGCACGACGGAGAATTCAGGCGTCTGTTCAACCAGGAATCGCAAATCCTCGGAACTGAATCGAAGGTTGAAAAGGTGCGATCGTCCGCGAAAATGCTCGGCAGCGTGGTGGTGTTAAAAGGCGCGGATACGGTGGTGGCTGCTCCCGATGGTCGTGCCGCCGTCGCGAATAATGCGCCAGCAATGCTGGCGACCGCCGGTGCTGGAGATGTACTCGCAGGTTTCGTTACGGGCTTGCTCGCGCAAGGCATGCCCGCCTTTGAGGCGGCTTGTGCCGCGGTCTGGTTGCATGGCGAATGCGGGCGACAAGCTGGGCTGGGACTGATCGCCGAGGACTTACCGGACATTCTGCCGCGCGTGCTTCGGAAATTGATTGCCGGGTAATTCCAACTACTACGGGTAGTAAAATTTTAGTTCAGAACCATGCGTGCAATTTTCGAGGATAGAGGATCAGTTTTGAAGTGCGGATTCAAATCCGCGGCCAAGCACTACGGTGATATTCTTTCTTTTTTGGGGTCGAGCGCATGTTCGAGCATGCCCAGCGCGATTTCGCGTTCACCCATAATCACCAAGTTGGCACGATGCTTATGCAGATGCTCAACCTCGGCATCGGAGTGTGCGCGCGCGATAATGTCGAGTTTTGGATTGGCTTTATTTGCTTGCTCCGCTACCTGACCGGCTTCAAAACCGTCAGGTATGGCGATGAACAGCCATCGCGCCGCCGCAAGGTTCGCCGCTTTGATGATGCGTGGATCGGCAGCGTTACCGGATATTACTTCGGCGCCTTGCTTTCGCGCCGGTTCGGCAACTTGTTTTCGTTCCTCGATCACCAAATATGGCCGACCTTCCTTCCGAAATCGCTCGCAGATAATGCTGCCGACACGGCCATGGCCAACGATAACGGCGTGATCGCTTAAGGAACTAACCGGCAATTCCTCTGGCTCGTCTTCAGTGGCAACTATCTTTTTTGTGCCGGTGGTATCGATCAACTTAAAACGGGCTTTTAAGTAAGTGATCGCCGCAAAGTAGAACGGGTTCACCAAGATCGAAATAATCGCGCCGGCAAGGATCAAATCCTGCCCCTGCTGTGGCAGGATTTTCAGCGAGACACCAAGGCCGGCAAGAATAAAGGAAAACTCGCCAATCTGAGCAAGGCTTGCCCCAATCGTGAGAGCTGTCGCCATGGGATGGCGAAAGATGCGAACGATCAGGTAAGCCGCGATCGGATTGAAGACAAGGATGATGAACAGGATACCGATCAGCGCGAGCGGATTGCGGAATAGTATCGCTGGGTTGAATAACATCCCAACCGAAACAAAGAATAAGACAGCGAAGGCGTCGCGTAGGGGCAAAGATTCTTCGGCGGCACGTTGGCTTAACGTCGATTCGCTCAGGATCATGCCAGCAAAAAACGCTCCTAGAGCAAACGAGATGCCAAACAATTCGGCGGCGCCATAAGCAACACCGAGCGCAATGGCGAGTACGGCGAGACGAAATAGCTCGCGCGATCCCATATGAACTACGTAGTGCAGGATTTCCGGAATAACTCGCTGGCCGACCACGAGCATCAAGGCTATAAACGCTAGTACTTTGGCGAAGGTAATGCCGAGTGCGCGCACAAATTCGGTTGTGTTGACGGCTGCGTTCGCGTCGCCACTCAATACCCCGGCGAGCGCCGGAATGAGCACCAGCACGAGTACCATGGTCAGGTCTTGCACCACGAGCCAGCCGATCGCGATGCGCCCGCGCTCCGTTTCCATCAAACGGCGTTCCTGCAGCGAGCGGGTGAGCACAACCGTACTTGCGACTGAGAGCGCAAGGCCGAACACAAAGCCAGCACCCCAAGTCCAGCCCAGAAATTTCGCGAGCACCATGCCGAGTGTCGTTGCAATCATTATTTGCACGATCGCGCCCGGGATCGCGATGCCTTTGACCGAAAGCAAATCCTTAAGAGAAAAATGTAGACCAACGCCGAACATCAGCAGAATGACCCCGATCTCGGCGAGTTCCGAAGCAATCGGCTGATCTGCAACGAAGCCTGGCGTGTAAGGCCCGACCAGGACGCCCGCGATGAGATACCCGACGAGCGGAGAAATTCGCAGCCGGTTTGCCGCCGTCCCGAATAGAAACGCAAGCACCAGACCCGCTACGACGGTTCCGATCAAGGGCGTGTGATGCGGCATGTAAGGAACGCTCCTTCTCCGATCCGATTGGATGATAGCGTTTTTCAGAGGATTGCCGGGAGCCAAAGCTCACAAAATTCCCGAAAAACCTGATTCTTGGGGGCTATCTACAAGCATAAGTTTTTTGCGTGCTGGAATGAGCGTGCTATATCCCCGCACGCCGGCGCCGGCTTTCGCGGCCCGTGCTCTCGCGGGCGTGGCGGAATTGGTAGACGCGCGGGATTTAGGTTCCCGTGACGCAAGTCGTGGGGGTTCGAGTCCCTCCGCCCGCACCATCCAGTGTCGATAGCTTAGGAAAGTGAAGATTGATGCAAGTGAAAGAAACCCTATCCGAGGGTCTGAAACGCGAATACGCGGTCGTCCTGCCGAAAGGCGAATTGGACACGAAGGCGAACGAAAAACTCGAGTCGATCAAGGGCCGCGTTAATCTCGCAGGCTTCCGTCCAGGCAAGGTGCCGCTTCCGCATCTAAAGCGCGTGTACGGCAAGTCCGTCATGAGCGAGGTGATCGAGCAAGCGATTGCCGACGCGAATGCGAAAATCCTTACCGACGGCGGTTTCCGGCTCGCTATGGAACCAAAGGTAGAGCTCGCAAACAAGGACGAGAAATCAATCAAAGATGTGATCGAAGGGAAGGCCGACCTCGCTTATACGGTGGCAATGGAAATCTTGCCGAAAATCCAACTGGCGGATTTCTCAAAGATGAAAATCGAAAGGCCGGTTGCAGTAATCACCGATGCCGACATCGAGGAAGCAGTCAGAAAAATTGCGGAGAGCGCTCGCTCCTATTCGCCAAAGGAAGGCAAGGCGAAAACCGGAGATAGGATTGTTATTTCCTTCGTCGGCACAATCGACGGAGAAAAATTCGAGGGCGGAACGGCCGACAATGTACCGGTGGTGATCGGTACCGGTCGCATGATTCCTGGTTTTGAAGATCAGCTTGTCGGTGTGGCCGCTGGCGAGAAAAGGGTTGTGAAGGTGAAGTTTCCGGATGATTACGCGGCCGCTGCCGTCGCCGGGAAAGATGCGAGCTTCGATGTAACCGTCAATAAGATCGAAGAGCCCGACGAAATCAAGATCGATGAAGGGTTTGCAACGAAGTTAGGCATGGAGTCGCTAGAAAAACTGAAGAACAACGTGCGCGAGCGTCTTTCTTACGAGAATCTTTTTGCCTCAAGACAAAAGGCGAAGCGGAGATTGCTCGATCAACTTGATAAATTGCATCAATTTGAAATTCCACCGTCGCTTGTCGAGCAGGAATTTGAAGGCATCTGGCAGCAAGTCCGGAAGGATCTGGAAACGCGCCAAACGACGTTCGAGCAAGAGGGAACAAACGAAAATAAGGCGCGGGTTGAATATCGTGAAATTGCGGATCGGCGCGTTCGATTGGGTCTCGTTCTTGCCGAAATCGGTGAGAAAAACGGAATCAAGGTTAGCGAGGAGGAGCTAAATCGCGCAATGATCGATCAGGCGCGCCAATATCCGGGGCAAGAGCAACAAATCGTCGACTATTACCGCAAAAATCCCTTGGCCGTGGCGCAGCTTCGTTCACCTATATTCGAGGACAAAATCGTCGATTTTCTGCTCGAGCTTGCGCAAGTGACCGAGGTGCCAGTCACCAAAGAGGATCTCTTCAAGGAAAACGAGGAAGAAGAGACGGAAAAGAAGGCTAAGTCCGAAAAGTCGGTCAAATCGACCAAGAAACCCACCAAGCCCGGTAAAAAGAAAGGCTAGCTCCTTTCGGCAGAGGCATTTGCGCCCCATATAGGCGCTGTTCGGTTATATTAGATTGTAGAGAATCGCGGCGAATTGGCGCAGAGGAATAATGATGCGTGATCCGATAGACACCTACATGAACTATCTTGTGCCGATGGTGGTCGAACAGACGAATCGCGGCGAGCGTTCCTACGACATCTATTCGCGGCTTTTAAAAGAACGGATCATTTTCATCACGGGTTCTATTGAAGATGGAATGTCGACGCTGGTCGTGGCGCAACTTCTGTTTCTTGAGGCTGAAAATCCGAAAAAAGAAATATCGATGTATATCAATTCACCGGGTGGCGTCGTGACATCGGGTATGGCCATTTACGACACCATGCAGTTCATTCGTCCCGCAATCTCGACGCTCTGCGTGGGGCAGGCGGCTTCGATGGGATCGCTATTACTAACGGCAGGTGCGAAAGGAATGCGTTATGCGCTTCCGAACGCGCGTGTCATGCTGCATCAGCCGTCCGGCGGATTTCAGGGTCAGGCCACCGATATCATGCTGCATGCAGCGGAAATACTTGCGCTCAAGAAACGCCTCAATGAAATCTATGTTAAGCACACAGGCCAGCCGCTGGCGATAATCGAGGAGGCACTTGAACGCGATAAGTTCCTTACGGCTGAAGGCGCGAAGGATTTCGGCATCGTCGATAAAGTGATCGACAAACGGCCGATCGAAGAAGGCGCGAGCAAAGGCTGATCAAGTCGTCCGCTGGTTGCAGGAGGATTGGGATGTTGCCATGTTTTCTGCCCACCCTTAATAATTACCAACCCATCCTCACTCGAATGTGAGTGTAAGGAATGATCCTTTAGGAAACTTAGTCGAACAAAAGTGGCGTTGAGGCCGAGGGCGCCCCAAAATTCGCGCTTTTCGGCGATTTCTCGTCGGAAAATGCTCCTTCCATTCCGATCCGGCATTGCCTTTGCATGATTGAATGGCAAAGATTTAGGGCGATTCCCGGCCATTGGTAGCGTTAATGAATTCTTGATTGACCTTTGGCTAGCATGCTTCTCTAGAGACGTGCTTCAAGTAAAGCACGCTTCACGGTCCGGACACCGCAACTCGGGCGATGCGCGAAGCGACGGAGATGGAAAATGAGTAAGGCCGGTGGAGAATCCAAGAACACGCTTTACTGCTCCTTCTGCGGAAAGAGCCAGCATGAGGTCCGCAAACTTATTGCTGGCCCGACCGTGTTTATTTGTGACGAGTGCGTCGAGCTCTGCATGGATATCATCCGTGAAGAGAACAAATCATCACTAGTGAAGTCGCGCGATGGCATTCCCACACCGAAGGAGATCCGCAAGGTTCTTGACGACTATGTGATCGATCAGGATCACGCGAAGAAGGTGCTTTCGGTTGCGGTTCACAACCACTACAAGCGCCTCAATCACGCGACTAAACACAACGACGTCGAACTTGCGAAGTCAAACATTCTACTAATCGGCCCAACGGGTTCGGGCAAGACGCTGCTTGCGCAGACGCTTGCGCGCATTCTTGATGTTCCCTTCACGATGGCGGATGCGACCACGCTGACCGAGGCTGGTTATGTCGGCGAGGACGTCGAAAACATCATTCTGAAGCTACTGCAATCCGCCGATTACAATGTCGAACGTGCGCAACGCGGAATCGTCTATATCGATGAGATCGACAAAATCTCGCGCAAATCTGACAATCCTTCGATTACTCGTGACGTTTCGGGCGAGGGCGTGCAGCAGGCATTGCTCAAAATCATGGAGGGTACGGTCGCTTCTGTACCTCCGCAGGGCGGTCGGAAACACCCGCAGCAGGAATTTCTGCAGGTCGATACGACAAACATTCTTTTCATCTGCGGAGGTGCTTTCGGCGGCCTAGACAAGATCATTTCTGCACGCGGTCGCGGGACCTCGATTGGATTCGCGGCCCGCGTCGCCGCGCCGGAAGATCGCAAGCCTGGCCTAGTTTTCCGCGACGTTGAGCCAGAGGATTTGCTCAAATATGGCTTAATCCCGGAATTCATCGGCCGTTTGCCGGTGATAGCGACGCTCGAAGATCTCGATGAGAATGCTCTGAAGCGCATTCTAGTTGAGCCGAAGAACGCTCTGATAAAACAGTATCAGCGGCTTTTCGACATGGAGAACGTGGATCTTACCATCCATGAGGATGCGCTGGGCGCGATCGCACGCAAGGCGATCGAGCGCAAGACCGGCGCTCGTGGCCTTCGTTCGATCATGGAAGGTATTCTCCTCGACACGATGTTCGATCTCCCGAGCCTTGAAGGCGTCGAGGAAATCGTCATTGGCCGTGAGGTAGTCGAGGGCGGTGCGCGTCCGCTCTATATCTATGCGGACCGTGCAAGTGATGCGGGCACCTCGCAAAGCGCTTGAGTGCAGTCGATTTAAACCGAAGAAACGATAAATCCCGCGCGCGGAAAATGTATAAGCACTTCGCCGACTTTTTGATCGTCGCGCCGGATTATGATTTCGTCCATTGACGAAGCCACAATTTCACCGGCAACTGATACGCGGCCAAAATCATTGGGCGTTACTTTTACGTGATGGCCGGGTTTACGGCCGGCCGGATCGTGCCGATCGGCGGAGGTTGCAAGCGAAGGCCGTGCCGCCTTCGCAATTTCAAGCGCTTCCGCTGCTTGCATCGGAAGGGACTTTCCATGACCAATCGCGGCAACCCGTGCACTCCAGTCCACAATGCGCGGATATTCATTCAGTGGTGACGTTTCCTTGCGGCAGTTCCGGGTGATAAACCAGACAGGGTGATAGGCGGCAAGATCAGCAAGACTTGGCTGGCTACCGAGCAAAAACGGCTTTGCCTTGAGCATATCTTCGAGCAAACCGAAATGGGCGCGTAGCTGGTCAATGAGAATAGGCCGGGCTGCTTTGAGTTGCGTAGCGCTCACTTCGCGTCCGGACATTTCGCTGCGATCTTTCTCGAAGCCGTCGGGAAGTTTGCCCTCCATTTCGCCAAAGGCAACGCCAACCGCGTTATCGAAAAGGGATTTTTCCGCCCACCAAGTAAGGGCATGAACCTTGCCGAAATCGCCATTCGGATAAAGGCTCGGCTGGGGATGGCGGCGTTCAACCTCGCGCAAGATGCAAAGCGTATCGCAGAAAATCTCAGCGCCGATCTGCATAACTGGCGTACGGCGATAACCCCCTGTCAGCGGCATTAAATCCGGCTTCGGCATCGTGATCGGTATATGCACCGAGCGCCAGAAGAGATTCTTCAGTCCAAACGCGAGGCGAACCTTTTCGGCGTAAGGCGAGGTCGGGTAGTGGTGGAGGATGATCTCTGTCATGGGCTTGGTATTAACAGGTTGCCATATTCGGGCCAGGCAGGGGCTTGCGCCATATGAAATTAGCCCCATACGCAGAGCGAAAAACCCCTGGAAATAGCTGGGAACTCCGGCTTTTCCGCTCCTTGACACCCCTATGGTGCATCGCCACTTAATGGGTCAACAAATCGAATCCTGTGAGGGTCTGATATCGATCGATTTCGTAACGGGCTATTTCCTGTCGACGCATAGACTCTCCCCAACAAAGAAAGCAGGGGCCTAAATGACCGCCCAAAAACCGCGTCCTGCGCTTACGGTTGGCGAAAGCCAGAATTTTCCCGTTTTGCCGCTCCGCGACATAGTGGTCTTCCCGCATATGATCGTGCCGCTCTTCGTCGGCCGCGAAAAGTCGATCCGTGCGCTGGAAGAGGTAATGCGGAATGATACTTATATTTTACTCGCGACGCAGATCAATGCGTCCGACGATGATCCTGCGACCGACGCCATCTACAAGGTTGGCGTTCTTGCGCAGGTCTTGCAGCTTCTGAAACTGCCCGACGGCACCGTGAAGGTGCTGGTGGAAGGCGTCGAGCGCGCACAGATCAAGAAATATACTGATCGTGCCGAGTTTTACGAAGCCGAAGCGGGCGTATTGCCGAGTGAAGTTTCACCGCCGGTCGAGGTTGAGGCGCTCGCGCGTTCGGTCGTCAACGAGTTCGAAGGCTATGTGAAGCTCAATAAGAAGGTTTCGCCCGAAGTCATCGGCGTAATCTCGCAAGTTGAGGACCAGTCGAAATTGGCAGACACCGTCGCATCGCACCTTGCTGTGAAAATTCCTGACAAGCAGGCCGTGCTCGAACTTACAAGTGTGGCCGCACGGCTTGAGAAAGTACTGCAACTGATGGAAAGCGAAATCTCGGTCCTGCAGGTCGAGAAACGTATCCGCACGCGCGTGAAGCGCCAGATGGAGAAGACGCAGCGCGAGTATTATTTGAATGAGCAGATGAAAGCCATTCAGAAAGAGCTCGGTGACGAAGATGGCAAGGACGAGCTTGCTGAGATCGAAGACAAGATCAAACGCACGAAACTTTCCAAGGAAGCGCGCGACAAAGCAAATCATGAGCTAAAGAAGTTACGCCAGATGTCTCCGATGTCGGCGGAAGCGACGGTCGTGCGCAATTATCTGGACTGGTTGCTTTCGATTCCCTGGAATAATAAGAGCAAGATCAAAAAGGACCTTTCTTTCGCCGAGAAGACACTCGAATCTGATCACTATGGTCTCGAGAAGGTGAAGGAACGCATTGTCGAATACCTTGCCGTGCAAAGCCGCGCGAACAAGCTAACGGGGCCGATCTTGTGTTTGGTTGGGGCCCCCGGCGTTGGCAAAACATCGCTTGGTAAGTCAATCGCGAAGGCGACTGGCCGCGAATTCGTGCGCGTATCGCTCGGCGGAGTGCGTGACGAAGCCGAGATCCGCGGCCATCGGCGGACTTACATCGGCTCGATGCCCGGCAAGATTATTCAGTCGATGCGGAAGGCGAAAAAGTCCAACCCGCTTTTCTTACTCGATGAGGTCGACAAGATGGGCGCCGATTTCCGCGGTGATCCCTCATCGGCATTGCTTGAGGTTCTGGATCCCGAGCAGAACCACACCTTCAACGACCATTATCTAGAGGTCGATTACGATCTTTCGAACGTAATGTTTGTGACGACGGCAAATACATTGAATATTCCGCCAGCATTACTCGATCGTATGGAGGTAATTCGTATTGCTGGATACACTGAGGATGAGAAAGTCGAAATCGCGCGCAGGCATTTGATTCCGGCCTTGCTCACTAAGCATGGCCTGAAGTCGGAAGAATGGTCGCTCGATGCCGAAGGGCTAATGCTGCTGATCCGTCGCTACACGCGTGAAGCGGGCGTGCGAAATTTGGAGCGCGAACTTGCTAATCTGACCCGCAAGGCGGTGAAGGAGATTGTTGCCGAAAACAAGACTTCGGTGACGGTTACTGCAGCAAATCTCGAAAAATATCTCGGTGTGCCGAAGTTCCGTTTTGGTGAGGCTGAGCACGAGAATCAGGTTGGCGTCGTGACAGGTTTGGCCTGGACTGATGCAGGCGGCGAGTTGCTTACGATCGAAAGCCTCATGATGCCTGGCAAAGGCAAAATGACGGTAACCGGCAATCTGCGCGATGTCATGAAAGAGTCGATCTCCGCAGCGGCGTCCTACGTGCGTTCGCGGGCGGTCGGCCTTGGCATCAAGCCGACGCTGTTCGAGAAGAAGGACATCCACGTACACGTGCCCGAGGGCGCTACCCCAAAGGATGGCCCATCGGCGGGCGTTGCGATGGTTACGGCAATAGTCTCGGTTATGACCGGCATTCCGATCCGGAAGGATATCGCCATGACGGGTGAGATCACGCTTCGGGGCAGGGTACTGCCCATCGGCGGGCTAAAGGAAAAGCTGCTTGCGGCTCACCGTGGCGGAATCAAGAAGGTCTTGATCCCTGAGGATAATGCGAAGGACCTCGCGGACATTGCTGAGAATGTGAAGAGCGGCCTCGAGATCGTTCCGGTCACGCTTATGGATGAGGTCCTCGCCCATGCGCTAACGCGGAAGCCAGAACCGATCGAATGGGACGAAGAAGCCGAGAAAGCGGCAGTTTCGGCCCGACCAGTGGCTGAAGAGGACGATTCCTCCGGAATTGTAGCACATTAGGCTATTTCAATAGCTTAAAGCGAAATGTGAAGACGGCGGATTAACTTCGCCGTTTTCCGCATTTACGGCTCGATCAGCAAGAATTTATGAAACGTAGCACTTTCCTTCGAAAAGCCTTGTTTTTGCCCGCTAGCGCAGGAATCTGGAGCGTAGTGGGCGTTGATGCCACTTGATTCGAGAATTTCCAGCACTTTTAAAGGATACACACGGATGACCAAGAACGAACTGATCGGCCTGGTTTCGGATAAGACACAGCTAAACCGGAACGACGCCACGAAGGCGGTCGAGGCTACGTTCGACATAATCACCGGCGCTCTAAAACAGGGCGATGAAGTCAAACTTATCGGTTTCGGTAGTTTTTCGGTTTCTCAGCGTAAGGCGCGCGAGGGCCGAAATCCGCGCACTGGTGAGCCGGTCCAAATCGCGGCCTCCAAGGCGCCCAAATTCAGCGCCGGCAAAGGATTGAAGGACGCAGTCAATCTTCCCTGATTTTCTATGGGTTCTTGAAAGCGCTCGAACGAATTGCTGCTCCCGCTGTTGGCGGGAGCATTAAATTTTAGGCCATTTGTGCGTAAGTTGCCCAACGCTGGCGATGGGGGCTAAAGCTCATATAGAGAGGGCGGTTAGCTCAGCTGGTAGAGCATCTCGTTTACACCGAGAGGGTCGGAGGTTCGAGTCCTTCACCGCCCACCAAATATTTCAAAGACTTACGTCAGAACATCGTTCCAATCTTCTGTTGGCTCCAGCTTCGGGGCAACGCGGGGGCAACGACGTTCGGGTTCCATCGTGGACTGCCGATCGTGCGTTGATGTCCGCTTTTAAGGTAAGAGCGGACATCACGATTAGAGGACTTGATGTCTGCTTTTGACCCAAAGCGGACATCCTGTCCTCAATAGAAACCCTCGAGTTCTGAAACGGAACGGCATTAACTCAAACCAGCAATAAAACGCCGGTTGGCATCCTCAATAATCTGGCGCGCTCGATCGCCGTCAGAGGGCTGCTGACAACGTCTCAGGATCCCGCTCGATATTTGTGCGTCAACATCAATGGCAAATTATCAGTTTTTCCGGCGCTTTCCCGGCGTCTGCGCATCCTCCGTGATGACCGTAAAATCAGGCGCGGTGCGCGTTTCGGGACTCGCGGCGAGATCAGTGATGACCATCGTCGTGCCGGGGTGCAGTGTACGTGCGACTTCTCTGACGCCCGGTCCGTCGAGATATTCGATTCGGGCCAATACGGAGCTGGACCAAACGTCGACGGTGACCCCGTCCTGTGGATGGCCACCGAGACCAAACGCTGCCCATTTATAGAAATGACCATCGGGCGATGGCCCAATGAGGGAGAACAGATGCGTCCCCAAGGGCTCGATCGGAAATGCCACCCTTAATCGGAGTCTCGAATGTCACTTCACCATCGACCATTAGATAAGCCTTGCCGTCAGCTCCAGACACGAGAATCGACGAAATTTTGGCGGTCTTCGCATCCACGGAAGGCTTACGGGACTCTGCCGCCTTGGCTTGGGCTTGTTGTGCGGTTTCGGCGACATCCTTCGGCAGGATGAGGTCGGGCCGCACGACCGAGCTTTGGGTGGTGTCCTGATCGGCGATGATCACTGGCGTGCCAGGTTGCGTCACCGAAAACAGCAACTTGGAAAAGTTTATCGGCAAGCGGATGCAGCCGTGTGAAGCGGGATAGCCGGGCAGGTTGCCGGCGTGGAGCGCAACGCCTTGCCACGTCAGCCGTTGCATATTCGGCATCGGGGCGTTGTTGTATGTACTCGAATAATGCTCTTCCCGTTTCTGCAGGATCGTGAATACGCCGGTCGGCGTGCGGTTTCCGGGTTTTCCCGTCGAACAGGTCGAGACAGCGATGGTCACGCCATTGCGGTAGACATGTACGAGCTGTTCTGGCAGCGACACGACGATGACCAGCGGACCGCGCGGGGAGACCTCCGGTCGCCAGATGAACTCTCCGGGTTTCAGGGCCTTGATGGTGGCAACACCGGCCGCAAAGACACGACCCCCAGCATTCAGAAGCGAACTCGCGGCGAGCCCGAATGCAACCGTTCTTCGCGTAATCGGCATGGCTATGGTCCCTCCGAAAGTCTCTCGCACAGCTATCAGCGTTTTCGCAACTATCATATTACACTCTTGATGGTGTTGCATTCACCATCGTGTTTCGGAAAATGCTTTCCGCATCACTTCCGCGCTCGCGATGGCACAACCTCGACAACGTGGAGCTCCAGCGCGAGGCGACCCACCATTTTTGTTCAAGCATCATGACATTACATTTGCTTGCGGTCGCTTTTGGCACAAAGTAGACGTAGCTGAGAGGCCGTTCCATGTCCGCTTTCGGTCAGAAGGCGTGCACTTGACGCCGCCAGGTTAGAGGGCACTAGCGGCGCACTTGTTGCCACAGGTCATTGCCGCGATTGGCAGGGTAAGCCGCTGAAGACAAGTAACGAATCTCGCAACGGCCAGCAGTCGTTCGGGTTTAGACTTATCTCTTCGCCGAAGATGATCCTAACTAGTCATTGATGGAACTGACTGCCATGTCCGCTTATGACCCGAAGCGGACTTGGACCTTCTGTAACAGGCGCCACCGCCGCATGCGTCCATTTGGAACTTTTTGATCTGGGTCAATGGCAATCCATCATCGTCGAAGGTAGGCAGGGTATGCCTTTTGCGGAGACGACCATGGGCGACATACAAATAGGCTGGATCGCGGCCATCATCATTGGCGGGGTTGCAGGCTGGCTCGCAGAACAATTCATGAAGAGTGAAATGGGGCTCGTGATGAATATCGTGCTCGGTATTATCGGGGCGGCGGTTGCCAGCGCCATTTTGAGTTTCTTGGGGGTCCACCTTGGGGGATGGCTGGGCTACCTGATTGCTGGGTTCATCGGCGCGGTCTTGCTGATTTGGGTCTACCGGGCGATAGGGGGACGCCGGCTAGTTTGAACCGCGCAGACTGCGACGCATGACTGCGGCGCTACGCATCCGGCATAGAATCGATCTGTCGAGACGCGCACTCGGCTGAAAACTGCGGGGAAAAAAATCACGGAGATTGTCAGCGCAAGTCGTTGACGGCAAAAGCGCCCGTACAGTTCCCGTGCAACCCCGTGCAGCTAGCGCACCTTTTTTCAACGCCTCTTTCACGATTGAGGCCGCGGAGTTGTTTCGGTTTGATCTTCCAGTACAGACTGCTCTCGCGCGCCGACGAGGTGATCGAATAAATGACGGAATGTCCACTATTGGCACTAAGCGGATATGCGAGGCTCACCGATTGATGTCCGCTTTCGGGAGTAAAGCGGACATCGCAATGCGAGGGCGTCACGTCCGCTTTTGACCGAAAGCGGAACCGCGAAGTTCTCGAAGCCATTGTTGGGGATTGATGCTCAACGCGGCGCCGCCTCAAAAACGGTGTACGGATTAGCAGTGATGCGGGCGCCGAGTCGCTAATTCAAAGTGAACGAGACCTTTGCAACTAACGTGGCACCGCACCAGCGCGAGGCGAGACCTTCGGGGTTCGTGACGGGATCGATGCTGCCGCCCGGACGTGCGTTGGGATCGCCAGTCAAGACGAAGCAGTTTTCTCTTGTAAGATTGGTGTTATAATAGCGTAGATCGAAATTGAAGACTTTGCGGGTCAACGTCACGCCAGCTTGCCAATTGAGATAGGCGGGCAGCGCAAAACCGCCGAGCTGCTGAGACTGGTTGCCAAACCAGGAATAGCCAGCGCCTCCGGTGAACGATACGCTGATGTCCGGCGGAAGCAGACCGCTCGGCACGTCGTAACCCAAACCGGCCGCCGCGTACCAACTCCAAGCGCCGGTATTGGAGACGTTTGGGGAATATGCGAAACCCCCGGCGACACGGATCGATTCGGTGATCCGTTTTGTCGCGCGGATGGCCGCCTCCCAATAATTAATGCCGTTGGTCGTCGCCGACTAATGTTTCGCCGGGATAGAGGAAATAGGTCACGCCCAGATCGAAATCGATATCTCCGATCTTTGGGCGCACTCCGCCGCTTATCGTGATTTCGGCAGCCGGTTGTGTCGGCAATTTGACACTGGCCACCGAAACGCCAGCGTAAAGCTGGGCAAACGTCCCTTCGATGGCGGCGCCGACCGCCGGTTTGTGATCGGATAGCGTCGTTCCCCGATAAATATAGTCGGATGCAAACCCCGCGCGGACCTCAAACTCAATTTGGTTCACTGTACGATCCGACGTAACGAGTTTGCCTTCGGCCGCGGACCAACCGCGGCCACCGAGATTGATCATGCCGCCAGAGATTTCTGCAGGCACTTGTCCCTGCGCAGGATTAGCGGCGACCGAAATGAGCCATATCGCGGTGACTACGGCCAACGCACCCGCATGCGCACGACCCAATTCAACCGATCGCATATGTCGCTCCGGCTCAGCCCCCTCAACGCCTCACGCGAATGCCGCCATTGGCGCCGGGTCACGCAGGATGCTTATGTTTCTTCAGCCGGAACGCAAGTGCGATATAGATGCATTCCGCCAGGATCGTCTTGGCCATTCACTGGACCCGGAGCCGCGTTGCTTGGCGGGTCGCCAAATGGGGGATTCAATGAGATTACCTGATCGGGTACTCGCGCCAGGTGACCGGATCTCGGAGATTCTGTTCGGCCTGATTATGGCCCTCACAGTCACGGGCACAACGAGTGTCATCACAGATGACCGATTTCAGATCCGGACCTTGTTAATTGCGGCACTCGGCTGCAATGTCGCTTGGGGAATCATCGACGCCGGAATGTATCTTATGGCTCGTCTTGCGGAGCGAGGTAGCGATGCCTTGTTGTTGCGGGAAGTTCGTGAGGCGACCGATCGTGAGAGCGCTAATCGCATCATTGCAGATGCTCTTCCGCCGCTGCTCGCGTCGATTTTTCAACGGACGCAGCTGGAATTGATCCAAGAAGGACTTCGCCGCTCGCCGGATTCCGAAACGCGCCCCAGACTAACCGGGCGCGACTGGCTGGGTGCATTGGGCGTTTGCATCCTTGTTATCCTGTCTACTTTCCCGGTCGTAATTCCCTTTTTTGTCTTTGAAAACACGCAATCGGCGCTGCGAATCTCCAACGCTATAGCTCTCGTACTGTTGTTTTTTTGCGGGTTCATTTTTGCGCGTCATGCCGGCCTTCGGCCCTGGCCAACGGGTCTTATTATGGTAGTCGTCGGCGCCGCGCTGGTGGGAATTGCGATCGCCCTCGGAGGATGAAATTCGCCAACGCCGCACACGAGGCGATCGAATAGATGCAAGAATGTCCATTCTTGGCATAAAGTGGACATTCCTGAGCTGCCGATCAATGTCCGCTTTTGGGGGTAAAGCAGACACTCACAAACCGACTAACACCGTAAGAATACCAGAGAATCGTGACACGCATGTTTAAGGCAATCATCGCTGCTATCGTTCTGGTTTTGAGCTTCAGTGCGTCAGTGGCGGCGGGGCCTCTTGAGAATGAGGACAATGATGCTGCGGCTGCGTTGAATGCATTAGATAATGGCGAGCGACTACATAACTGTCCTGCGGCTTCTTCACCCGTATGTCGAACAAGGAAAGCCTCGCGCCCAGGCCATGCTCGGACTCCGACAAACCCTAGACAACGCCAAGGTAGCGGCGCGAGCAGCTATTGAGCGGATTGTGGAAAATAAAAACCCGCTGCCAAACTTCGACATCTCACCCAATCGAACTTGATCCCGCACATTGCATTTCCGCCCCGTTCGATACAACCTTAACTATAGGTACAGGTTGGCCAACGTCGGCTAAAGGGGGACGTGAATGAGACTTCGATTGATTAGCACAGCGTTTGCGATCTCGCTTCTTCCGGTGGTTGCAAATGCACAACTTACCATCGATATGAACGCGATTACATGCGGCCAATATCTAGCGATGTCGCCGTCAATGTCTCGTGACTTCTCTGCGTGGATGAGCGGCTGGTTCAGCTATCAGACCCGCCGGACATTTGTGGACATTCTTTTGCACCAGAAGAACATCGCGAACTTGACTGCATGGTGCCAATTTCGTCCGCAAGCAAGCGTGATGACTGGACTGGAGAACGCGATTGGACCGCAGTGAAATGTTGGAGCAACGGGGAATAATCATGAGATGGAATGTTCTTTACGTAGCAGCGACGTTGCTGGTAGCCGCTTCGCTGCCAAGCGCGGCTCAAATCCGCGTAGATATGAATCAGATGACTTGCGGAGATTGGCTCGGATACAGTCGGGAGAATCAGGATTTCGTCCGCTTTTGGATGAGCGGTTATTACAATGCTGCCGCTAACAACAACGTCATGAGCTATGACCGCCTGCAAAGAAATTCTGCAAAGGTTGCGGCGTACTGCAAGACGCACAAGTCCGACCCTCTGCCGAAAGCAATCAACAAAATCGCCGGCTAGATCATTTGGCGATCCCGCCACCAAAGATTATTTCTGACGAAGCGGTAGGAAGGGCGTGAGATGTCCGCTATTGGCACAACGCGGACATGCGAAACCCACTAGTCGATGTCCACTGTTGGAGTAGGAGCAGACATTGCGAACGAGTTGGTCGACCGCGTGATTGATTGATCAGGTCGCCCATTCGACTCGTCGATGATGCAGAAGAAATAACGACGGCCATGTCCGCTTTCGGGGGTAAAACGGACATGATGCGGAGATTGCGGAATGTCCGCTTCTGACCCAAAGCGGACGTTCAGAGTGAATGTCACAAAAGAAAAAGCCCCGGACACGATACCGGGGCTTTGAATTTCGTCAGAAGTTCTGATTGCTACTGCGCCACGCTGATAGCGTTCGGCGGGGTCTGCCGGTTTAATGTAAGGCTATGGTCATGCCCGCTAGACCGAGCGATAGTTGAAAACCGACCTGGGGTCCCTGCACTTGAAGGATGACACCCTTCTCATTCTGCAGCTGTGCCACCTGTCCACCACCGACAAAAGCGGCCCCCGCACCAGCGGCCCCATAAGTCCCTGCGATGTCAGCAGGGTGCCGCAAGTTGGAAGCGGTACCCACCAGGTCTACCGCCGCCACCCCAAGCGAGCCAACGCCGATACCGCCGATGCTCAAAGGATAGCTCCGACCGTGGTAGATCAAGGTTCCGCTGCCACCCCCAACGCCAACAATGAATCCAGCCTTCACAATATGTAACCGGACCGCACCGGTGGTTTGAGCACTAAACTCCGTCGACGCTCCTGCCAACGCTGCCGCAGCGATCAAAACTGCCGCAGCGAGTCTGATTGTACGAATGTAGCCGCGCATTGTTGTCCTCCGGGTTGTTATCTCATTTCGATCTTGCAGTGGCGTGCACATTTTTTGTTGTTTTGCCAGAAACGGTTCAAGCATAAACGTACTCCCTGCGTGTGACGTGAGGATATTTTACGTAGCCCAAGAACGCGTGATGTTGCAACGCAGGTCTAACTCAGGCGACGAAGTTGAGAACAATTGCGGGTATACTGCGGACATCAATGCGCTATTTGTAGATGAGTGGGCATACTTTATTAGGATCTGATCCGTCTAGGTCATCTCGGATCACCGTTCTCAGGATTCATGTCGATTTTGAGTGAACCGCTTCGCAACACACTTACCCCGCTCGGTCACTAAAAAGCGTGTGATGTCCGCTATTGGCACAAAGCAGACGTAGATGAGATGCCGATCAATGTCCGATTTCGGGGGTAAAGCAGACATTATAATGAGAGAGAGTTGTGTCAGCTTTTGATCAAAGCGGACAGTGCGCGGACATGCCGCTACTTCTTCCTCTTCCTCGAGGTATTCGCTTTTGGCGCATCACGAAAGCTTATTATTTGTTCCACCAAATCGTGATTCACGACATGCTTACGGTTGCGGGGCTTTACACCGAGAGGGTCGGAGGTTCGAGTCCTTCACCGTCCACCAAATTTTGAAAGACTTACAACAGAACATCGTTCCAAGCGCCCGTCGGTTTCCGTTTCGGGGCTACGCCGGGGCGACAGCGTGTAGGTTCCATCGCGGTCTGACGACCGCGCGCTGACGTCTGCTTTCAGGGTCAGAGTGGACATCACAAAGAAAGAGCGTCACGTCTGCTTTTGACCCAAAGCAGACATTCGCCTGCCGGAACTCATGGATTGGACAAGCGGGCTTCCAGCCGTTCGATGATTGGAATTAGTCGTGCGATTTCCTCCTCGCGCAATAGGTCCAACTTCTGGTGCAAGAACTCAATTTCCAGTTCGGCCTTGAGGTTTACATCATAGTCATGTTCAGCCGCGTCTCGGTCGATCGCAGCCTGTCGGTTTTGGCTCATCATGATAATCGGTGCCGCATATGCCGCCTGAAACGAAAGGACCAAGTTTAAAAGAATAAATGGATAGGGGTCCCAGTGCTCGGTCCAGGCAACGATATTCAGCGCCAGCCATATAACCAGGACGGCGCTTTGGATAATGATAAATTGCCATGATCCAACAACTGCGGCGACGCGATCCGAAACGCGCTCGCCAACCCACAGGGCGGGTCTCGTCGCTTTGGCTCGACGCTCTCTGCGTCGCCGAGACACAGTATTGAGAAGCTTGATCTCTTCGTCACTGAGACGGTGGGCGACGGTTTGCATTTAGCACCTCCGACTGAATCAAAGTATTTAGATGTCATGGGCTGGGTATGTGCGTATTTTGCGATTATAAGTCGGTTAACGACGCGGTCGGATTGTGATGACAGGAAACCCGGGGTCTCAAGCCGATCGTGAAATATTGCGTTCGACAATATCGGTCTGATCCATTGGCTAACCGAAATTGTAAAAAAATAAAGGCCAAGCCGTTGCCGGCTCGGCCTTGATTTTTAGGGCCGCTAAAGAAAAACTTTAGATCGCTTCTTTCAATTCCTTGGCGGCACGAAAGGCGACTTTCTTGCTTGCCTTGATTTGGATGGGTTCTCCCGTAGCGGGATTGCGCCCCATGCGAGCAGCGCGTTTGCGAACCTGAAGGATGCCGAGACCGACCATGCGGATCCGTTCGCCCTTCTTTAGATGCCCGACGATCGTATCGACGAGATCGTTGAGCAATGTTTCGGCTTGCTTCTTTGGCATTTCGTGACGTTCCGCCATCTTGGCGGCGATATGCTTCAACGTGACCGTCGGAGCTTTTACTGTTGTCGTCATGGCTGGGCGACCCCCTTGTTGCGATTGAGCGTTTTGCGTTGGCAGAAGGCTCTTTCAACGCAAGCCATATGCGATTCGTGGGCTTTTTAGCCATAGAGAGAAGCGGTAAATTCGCAAAAAACACCGATTTTTACTGGTTTTTTCGTACTTGGGTGCTCCGAACCGGCATTGCAGCATGAAATTTCGCATTGCAACAATGGCTTAAGAAGCATTTTTGCCATGGAACGTCACTCTTTGTTCCCAGCCAGTGTTTACCTTTTGCGACTTGAATATACGAAGATACGCGTCGGACGAACGGCGGACGCGCCCATCATTACGATCGTTCTCGGTGGCAGCGCCGGCGAAACGTTTGAACGCGCATGTGGCAGTTTTTTTTGGGGCACTCATCCGATTGCTCGCGAAATGGCGTGCGGCGACTGAGCCGGGCTTATCCTGAACTTTGGACGTTACGGATGTGCGACGGGCTGGCGCCAATGGTTTCAAGCCGAACAACGTTCGCTCTTTTGTAATTTTTTTAGCATCGGATTGGTGGAGCTATATTCGAGATTTGCGCGTTTCCTTGACTTAGGCACATTGCGAGGCTTAATCGGGTCCATTCCCTCATGGGGGCGTAGCTCAGTTGGTTAGAGCGCCGGCCTGTCACGCCGGAGGTCGCGGGTTCGAGTCCCGTCGCTCCCGCCATTTTGGGACCGGTCCATTCCCACCCATAATGCGTCAGTTTAATCCGATTAATTGAACTTGTACTTTTGCATTTTTCAACATGCTTCCGCCCGTATTAGGCCGTCTTCCATTCATGCGTCGTTCAAGGCCTTTACGTCATATGTTTTTTGGGTCAGCGTTTTCGTTCGACAGCGGGTCTATCATGCCGGCGGCTCTGAAATTCCTGTTCGGGCTCCTCACGCTTGTGTTGATCACAATCGTCGCTCCACTTAAGGCGGAGCCGACTGAGAAGCGTATTGCGCTTGTCATTGGGAATGCTGCTTATCAAGTAGGTCCACTCACGACACCCGCCAACGACGCGGGGCTTATCGCGCAAACTCTACAAGCTGCCGGTTTTGATGTTGTTGGCGCGCGGGATCTCGATCAAGATTCGCTTCGCCGTGCTTTTCGCGACTTTCTAGACAAAGCCTCTACTGCAGGCCCCGATGCCGTAGCCTTCATATATTTCGGGGGCTACGGTTTACAACTCGAAGGCGAGAATTACCTCGTTCCCATCGACGCAAAAATCACACGTGATACCGACATATCGGTCGAAGCGGTCCGCGTTTCAGATTATACGAGGCCTCTCGCGGCGCTTAAATTGAAGACCAATATTGTCGTTCTCGACGCCGCTCGTGCCAATCCATTTGCAAGGTCCGGGCCGCCGATCGCTGGCGGTTTGGCGCTGGTAGAGCCTGAAATAGGGTTGATCGCTTTCAACGCCGCCCCCGGCACTGTGGCACCAGAAGGACAGGGTCCTTACGGGCCATACGCCCAAGCGCTTGCGGAGATGATGCGCGAAGGAGGCCTACCGCTCAGTAATTTGTTCGACAGGGTACGATTGCGCGTTAATGAAATAACGAAGGGCGCCGAAGTTCCTTGGAACTCAACAAACGTGCAAGGGTCGTTTCTTTTTTTCGAGCGGGCTGCTGATGCGCCACCACCGCCGGTATCGGAAGATCAGACCTCAGCATTTCGTTCCAAACCTATTCGCGACCTCAGTGCGCAAGACGCTTATACTGCAGCCCTAGACCGCGACACGTTACAAGGCTACGAGGATTTTCTTGTCGCCTATCCGAATGATCCGCTCGCGAAGCGAATACAGGCTATTTTAGCCGCGCGCCGAGAAGCCATTACGTGGCGCCGCACCCGGGCTGCGGACACTCCACCCGCCTATTGGTCGTACTTGCGCCGGTATCCCAATGGCCCACATGCTGCGGATGCACGTCGTCGTCTTGCGTATCTCACTGCGGCTCTGGAGCCGCCGCCATCGTTTCCCATCTTTGCCTACGATATCCCGCCACCACCCGAGGAAGAAGTCGTTTACTTCGAGCGCCCAGTGCTCGAGTTCGACGATCCGGATTTCGGATTCGTATCGCCTCCGCCGGCGTCTGTGTACTATCTCCCACCGCCGCCTGCTTATTTCTTGGAGCTCGAGCCGCCACCACCGCCGGTTGGAATCTATGTTCTGCCAATTCCGGTCTTCCTGCCAGTTCCGGTTTGGATTAGACGGCCAGCTCACGTTACTCCACCGCCCAATAACGTGATTTTTCACAACATCCACAACAAGGTGGTTATTAACAATGTGAACAACACGGTCATTATAACAAACCAAAAAGGACAAACTATAACGCCCGCCGCTCAGCAAATATTACTAGGTGCAAAGTCGTTGCAGAACGGCAGCGCTAACGCTGCCGCGCAACTGAATGTTTCATTACCCCCGTCAGTCGAACAGAAAGCCAAGCTTATTCAACAGCAAAGTCCTCAAGGTTCGGGGCAGAAATCTGCAATCCCCGGTCAGCCGCCGTTCGGTCAGTCCCTATCAAACCAGCCTCAACTTGGTCAGCCATTGCCAGGCATGCAGCCGCTCCAACAACAAAAACTTCCGGACGCTCAAAAAGGTCCGCAGCAGATACAACAGAAAACCCAGCAGCGAATTCTTCAGCAGCAAGGTCAACCGTCGAATGTCGATCAGCAGAAGATTCAGCAGCAGATAATCCAACAAAAGGGTCAACAGCAAAACATCCAAGAGCAGAAATTGCAGGATCAAAAACTTTTGCGGGAAAAGAGCTTTGAAGAGAATCGCCAACGACAGAAGCTTCTCGAACAAAAAAGTCAACAGCAGATTCAGCAGCAAAACCAACAGCAAATCCAGCAGCAGATCCAGCAGCAGAGGACTCAACAGCAGAACCAACAGCAGAAGATTTAACAGCAAATCCAGCAGCAGCAAATCCAGCAGCAGAGGATTTAACAGCAAAATCAACAGCAAATCCAGCAGCAGAAAATTCAGCAGCAGATTCAGCAACAGAGGCAACCCCAGCCTCAACCTTCAATAAAGCAGGTGCCGAGCTGCGGCGCAGCGGGTCAGCCGGCCTGTCCAAGGTGAAAAGCGAGATTCTCGCGATTGCCACCATTTGCATCTTGTTTCCACCAACGAGATCCTTGAACAAAACATGGTCGATCGGACAGTAGATTGGCGGTGAAAGTTCCGCTGTTTATTTGGTCCGCATGTTTGCGGTCTGTAGCATGGCAACGTACGTAAGTTGACGAGGCGCGACAGATGCCGAGTTCCAAGTCAATTTCGACCCGTATTCGCCGCGCAATGGTTGCTGCGCTTGTGGCGCTCACGTCAATCTCCAATGGAGTTTTCTGTTCGCATACAGCGTACGCGCAAGCTAAGCTGCCAGTCGATTTTCGCGCGGCCCTGGAAGGATACGGTCAATGGGTTCAGCATCCGCGCTGGGGCCAGGTCTGGATTCTCGAGCAAATCCCGCAGGGTTGGCAGCCTTACCGGCAAGGACACTGGGTCTACACGGACGAATGGGGTTGGTATTGGGATTCGGACGAGGAGTTCGGCTGGGTGACCTATCACTACGGCCGCTGGATGTTTGATAGCGAACTCGGTTGGATCTGGATTCCAAGCGAAGAGTGGGGGCCGGCATGGGTGAGTTGGCGACAGGGTGACGACGTCGTTGGTTGGGCACCGCTACCTCCGGACGGATTGATTGACGAAGATGAAAATCCTGACACTTATATTTTCGTTCGCGTGGGCGATTTGTTGGCGCCGCAAATCTACTCGGTGATCCTGCCGCCTCAGGACCGGTTCGTATATTTTCGTCGGTGCGCAGTCGTGAACCGCAGCTTCGTGCTCGGCGGTGGACGCAGGCTCGGCATTAATCCTGGTATTTCGCCTGTGTTCATCGCGCGCGCTAGTGGTCGCCCTTTCCATTCTGTTTCGATCGCGCCTCTGGTGGTTGGGGGCACCGTCGGTGTAACGGGGTCCTTAGTCTTGCGCGAGGGATTTCGGGATCGTGAACACACGCGGATCAACATGCGCGAGAACAATCGTGTATTTCAGCCGAACGACCATGTATTGATGCCAAAAGCACTGGCACGCGGCGAGCGTGGCCGCCTTGGTGATATGCCGATCAATGCCGCGCGTGGCGTGGAGATTAATCCTCAACTACAAAAAAAGCTTGGCGGAGCGAACGGTCCATCTCATACCCATGGCACTGCGAGCAATTTCGAGGGTTCGACCCGAAAACAGGGAAATAAACGTCATACGCAGGACAACCGTTCGCTGAAAAAAACTGTTGAGCAAAAAAATCGCCACAAGTCAGGAAGTTCTCAAAAGCAGGAACGCAATCCGCGCAAGCTAGATAAGTCACCAAAAACCCAGCAGCACAACTCGTCGCTGCAAAAGGGAGAGGCCTCGCCACACAAAGGACAGGAACAATCGAAGTAGATGGGCCTTGATGGGTCAAGGTCCATTGCGCAAATTCCATCTCTCATCTCTCACGTTTTTTTTGTTATCTCGATCGCCAAATTTTGACCAATGTGTCCAAGAGCGGTCACGCCAAATTCGGCGGCCGCAATCGGCGCCCGTTCGAGCGCAAAATCAATAAGGCGATTCGAAAGGCGCTTAGCGCGCCAAACTTGTTTTGTCTGATTTGTCGCAATTCATGATAGCAAAAATACTCTGTTAAATTCAGCACTTAGCTGGTTGCAAGCTGGAACTTAGCTGGTCTCAAGCTGGAAAAGGCTACGTAGTTTGTCGGTCTTGCTTAGGGTTCAACCGTGCGTTAATCCCTAAACACTTTTGAATTGTTCGCATCGTCGGGATCGAATTGCCCGGAGATGACGATTACGCCATTGGGGCAGCACCCGCGAGGCATTTAATGGACGCCCTGCTTCAGGCTTATCTGCCGATTGTGATTTTCATCGTTATTGCGACCGCAATTGGATTGTCGCTCCTCATTTCGCCCTTTTTTGTCGCGTTTTCGAAGCCTGACCCTGAAAAATTGTCTGCTTACGAATGTGGGTTCAACGCATTCGACGATGCACGAATGAAGTTCGACGTGCGGTTTTATCTAGTCGCAATTTTGTTCATCATTTTTGATCTAGAAGTCGCATTTCTTTTCCCGTGGGCTATCACATTTGGCGAGTTGGGCGCCTTTGGTTTTTGGTCCATGATGGTTTTCCTCGGCGTGCTGACAATCGGTTTTATTTATGAGTGGCGTAAAGGAGCGTTGGAGTGGGATTAAATACACCCATGAGCGCTAAAATTATCGATCCGCGTAGGGGAAGTGCCGTCGCGACGTCTGATGTTTTTTTGTCGGGGCTAAGCGACGAGCTTGCCGATAAAGGGTTCCTCGTCACGACAACCGACGACCTGATCAATTGGGCACGCACGGGCTCGCTGATGTGGATGACATTCGGGCTCGCATGTTGCGCCATCGAGATGATGCAGATGTCGATGCCCCGTTACGATGTTGAGCGTTTTGGCTTCGCTCCGCGTGCGTCGCCACGCCAATCAGACGTGATGATCGTGGCGGGCACGCTTACTAACAAAATGGCGCCGGCCATGCGCAAGGTTTACGATCAGATGCCAGAACCGCGCTACGTTATCTCGATGGGATCCTGTGCCAACGGTGGCGGTTATTATCACTATTCCTATTCTGTTGTGCGCGGCTGCGATCGCATCGTGCCGGTCGACATCTATGTGCCGGGTTGTCCGCCGACCGCGGAAGCCCTGCTTTACGGCGTGCTGTTGCTGCAGAAAAAAATCCGCCGCACCGGCACGATTGAGCGTTGAGGGCGGATTGCCATGGAAGAGCAGCTCCGCGAAATCGGCGAGCATATTACTCGCGCGCTACCGAGCGCGATTAGGGGCTTTGAGATCGCGAATGGCGAGCTCACCATAAATGCCAACAGGATTTCGATCGAAGACGTCGCGCGGTTTCTCTGTCACGATCCGCGCTGCTGGTTTTGGAGCTTGATTGATATTTGCGGAGTAGATTGGCCAGCACGCGAAAAGCGTTTTGACGTCGTTTATCATTTACTCTCACCCAAACATAACATTCGTGTGCGTGTGAAGATCGAAACTGACGAGGCGAGTCCGGTGCCTTCGATCTGTAATGTCTATCCGGGCGCCAATTGGTTCGAGCGTGAAGCCTATGATCTATACGGGATCTTGTTCACGGGGCATCCGGAGTTGCGGCGGCTGCTCACGGATTATGGTTTTGATGGCCACCCGTTACGAAAGGATTTTCCGCTGACAGGTTTCGTCGAGGTCCGTTATGACGATCAGCAGAAGCGCGTGGTCTACGAGCCGGTAAAGCTCGCGCAGGAATTTCGAAATTTTGATTTCCTTTCACCTTGGGAAGGTGTCGATTACGTCCTACCGGGTGACGAAAAGAAGAGCAACGGGAAGGAGGCGTCATGAAAGCGACACCCCGACCCAGCTTAAAGCGGAAACACGCTTTCGGGATTTCGGTAAACAAGACGATTGCGGGCGAGGGCAGTTTCGCAACCAATATCGACATTCCGCGCGACGCACCTACTCCGTCGGGGCGATGTAATGGCTGAAGCACCGCTCCGTAATTTTCAGATCAATTTCGGACCGCAACATCCTTCGGCGCACGGTGTATTGCGTCTTGTGCTTGAACTAGATGGGGAAGTCGTGGAGCGTGTCGATCCGCATATCGGCTTACTACATCGCGGCACAGAGAAACTGATCGAGGCAAAAACATATTTACAGGCGATACCTTATTTTGATCGGCTCGATTACACCTCGCCGATGAACCAAGAACATGCTTTCTGTCTTGCGGTTGAGAAACTTCTTCAGGCCGAGGTGCCCAAACGCGGACAATTGATCCGCGTTCTTTACTCGGAAATTGGCCGATTGCTCTCGCATCTCCTAAATGTCACCACTCAAGCAATGGACGTTGGTGCGCTGACCCCGCCGCTATGGGGCTTCGAAGAGCGCGAAAAGCTGATGGTATTTTACGAGCGAGCATCGGGCTCGCGCATGCATGCAGCGTATTTCCGTCCTGGCGGCGTTCATCAAGATCTACCATCTAAACTCGTAGACGACATCGGCGCATTCTGCGATCCTTTTCTGAAAGTCTGCGACGATATTGAAGGCCTCCTCAGCGACAACCGAATTTTTAAGCAACGGAATGTGGATATCGGAGTCGTAAAACTTGAGGATGCATGGGTGCGCGGCTTCTCCGGCGTCATGGTGCGTGGCGCGGGTGCGGCGTGGGATTTGCGCAAGGCGCAGCCCTACGAATGCTATAGCGAGCTCGATTTCGATATTCCAATCGGTAAGAACGGTGATTGCTATGACCGTTATCACGTCCGTATGGAAGAGATGCGACAGTCGACCAAGATCATGAAGCAATGTGTCGAGCGGCTCGCCAAAGAAATCGGACCGGTTTCGAATGTAGACAACAAGATCGTGCCGCCGAAGCGCGGGCAGATGAAACGTTCGATGGAAGCGCTGATCCACCACTTTAAGCTTTACACCGAGGGTTATCATGTTCCCGCCGGCGAGGTGTACGCTGCGGTTGAGGCTCCGAAAGGGGAATTCGGGGTCTATCTTGTGGCCGATGGCACGAACAAACCGTATCGCTGCAAGATCCGCGCACCCGGTTTCGCGCATTTGCAGGCTATGGACTTTCTGTGCCGCGGCCACATGCTTGCGGACGTTTCTGCCGTGATGGGCTCGCTTGATATCGTTTTTGGGGAGGTGGATCGCTAATGGCCGTCCGTCGTCTCGCCGAAAGGCAACCGAAGGACTTCGCCTTCACCAGAGAAAACCTGGGTTGGGCGAAGCGTGAGATTGCGAAATATCCGGAAGGCCGACAGGCTTCGGCAGTGATCCCATTGCTTTGGAAGGCGCAGGAGCAGGAAGGATGGCTGACTGAACCGGCGATCCGTTTCGTCGCCGATTTTCTCGGCATGGCCTACATTCGCGTGCTTGAAGTCGCAACTTTTTACACGATGTTCAACCTCGAACCAGTTGGAAAATACCTTGTCCAGCTCTGTGGAACGACTCCCTGCATGTTGCGTGGTGCCGAGGAAATCAAGAATGTCTGCCAGCGCCGCATGGGAGATCAAGAACACGTCACGGCCGATGGAAAATTTTCCTGGCGCGAGGTTGAATGTCTTGGCGCATGCGTCAATGCACCGATGGTGCAGATCAATTACGACTACTACGAAGATTTGACATCGGAGAAGTTTGAAAAGCTATTAGACGCATTGGCCGCCGGAAACAATCCAAAACCCGGCCCGCAAATTGATCGGCAGTTCTCGGCGCCTGTTGGTGGTCCGACAACCTTGAAGACGGTGGGAAAATAATATGCTCGCCGACAAAGATCGCATTTTCCTGAACCTTTACGGGTTGCACGATTGGGGCCTCAACGGTGCACGCGAACGTGGCGCTTGGGATGGCACAAAAGGGTTACTCGAGAAAGGCCGCGATTGGATCGTCCAGCAGATGAAGGATTCCGGTTTGCGTGGTCGCGGCGGAGCTGGGTTTCCGACCGGCCTAAAGTGGTCGTTCATGCCGAAACAGTCGGATGGCAGACCCTGTTATTTGGTCGTCAATGCCGATGAGTCCGAGCCAGGTACTTGCAAGGACCGCGAGATCATACGGCACGATCCACATTTGTTGATTGAAGGCAGCCTGATCGCCGGTTTCGCCATGGGGGCGAACGCTGGTTACATTTATATACGCGGCGAATTTGTCCGCGAACGTGAGAGGTTACAGGCGGCGATTGATCAGGCTTACGAGGCAAAGCTGATTGGCAAAAACAACATTCACGGTTGGGATTTTGATATCTTCGTTCATCACGGCGCAGGCGCTTATATCTGCGGCGAAGAGACAGCGCTGCTGGAAAGCCTTGAAGGCAAAAAAGGAATGCCGCGCCTGAAGCCACCGTTCCCAGCCAACATGGGTCTTTATGGTTGCCCGACGACTGTGAACAACGTCGAGTTGATCGCAGTGGTACCCGATATCTTGCGTCGCGGCGCGAAATGGTTTGCGAGCTTTGGCCATCCGAACAATCTCGGTACCAAACTTTTTTGCATCTCAGGTCATGTGAATAAGCCATGCAATGTTGAGGAGGCGATGAGTATTCCATTCCGGCAGTTGATTGAGGAACATTGCGGCGGCATACGGGGCGGTTGGGAAAATCTGCTCGCAGTGATCCCGGGAGGATCGTCTGTGCCGGTTGTTCCCGCGGCGCAGATCATCGACTGTCCGATGGATTTTGACGCGTTGAAGGAATTGAAATCTGGCCTCGGCACTGCCGGTGTGATCGTGATGGACAAATCGACCGATATCGTCAAGGCGATCGCGCGGATCTCGTATTTTTATAAGCACGAATCCTGCGGCCAGTGCACGCCGTGCCGCGAAGGTACCGGTTGGATGTGGCGCGTCCTTACCCGTATGGTTGAAGGCCGAGCTCAGAAGCGCGAGATCGACCAGCTGCTGGAGGTATCGGGCCTGGTCGAGGGCCACACGATCTGCGCACTCGGTGACGCAGCAGCTTGGCCGGTGCAGGGATTGATCCGCCATTTCCGCGGCGAGATCGAAAAACGGATCGATCAATATTCGGCAAACGCTCATAAAGACCGCATAGCGGTGGCGGCGGAGTGACAAATGCCGGAACAAAGGTCCATTGGTGGCAAATATGGGGAGGTGCCTTGGTCGCTTATGAATTGCAATAAGATCGCAAACCCCAAATGCAAGTCGAGAAAGTCGTAACGAAATGACGAAGCTCATCGTCGATGGAAAAGAAGTCGACGTCCCAGCCGAATACACACTGTTACAGGCCTGCGAGGTGGCGGGCGCCGAGATACCGCGCTTTTGTTTTCACGAGCGTCTGTCAATCGCCGGTAATTGCCGAATGTGTCTGGTTGAGGTGAAGGGTTCGCCGAAGCCTCTCGCATCGTGTGCGTGGGGCGTGCGCGATTGCCGCCCTGGGCCGAATGGCGAACCGCCGGTCGTGAACACCAAGACGCCTATGGTGAAAAAGGCGCGCGAAGGCGTAATGGAATTCCTTCTCATCAACCATCCGCTCGATTGCCCGATCTGCGATCAGGGCGGCGAGTGCGATCTTCAGGATCAGGCGATGGCCTACGGCGTCGACAGCTCGCGCTATCGGGAAAACAAGCGCGCGGTCGAAGACAAATTTATAGGCCCACTCGTGAAGACCATCATGACGCGTTGCATTCACTGCACGCGTTGCATTCGGTTCTCAACGGAAGTGGCGGGCGTGCCTGAACTCGGTGCGATCGGACGCGGCGAGGATATGGAAATTACCACTTATCTCGAACACGCGATGAAATCTGAGCTGCAGGGAAATATAGTCGACCTTTGTCCTGTGGGGGCACTGACGGCAAAACCTTATGCATTTCAGTCACGGCCATGGGAATTGATCAAGACCGAGTTGATCGACGTCATGGATGCTGTCGGTTCCAATATTCGCGTCGACTCGCGTGGACGCGAAGTGCTGCGCGTTCTTCCGCGGTTGAACGAAGACATCAATGAGGAATGGATTTCCGACAAGACCCGACACATTGTCGACGGCTTGCGAACGCAACGGCTTGACCAGCCCTATATTCGGGAACGTGGAAGACTTCGCTCTGCGAGCTGGAGTGAGGCCTTTGCGGTGATTGCCAAGCAAGTGCTAACGACGGAAGCGAAACAAATCGGTGCGATCGTCGGCGATCTTGCATCGGTTGAAGAAGTCTATGCGTTGAAAAGTTTAATCGCCCGACTGGGCTCTCCGAATATCGATTGCCGGCAGGACGGTGCCCCGTTTGATCCTTCGCTAGGGCGCGCGAGTTATCTTTTCAATGCGACTATTGCCGGTATCGACGAGGCCGACGGTCTAATGATCATCGGCTCCAATCCGCGCAAAGAGGCTCCGATCCTGAATGCGCGTATTCGTAAGCGTTGGCGTACGGGCGAATTGAAGATCGGCGTTATCGGTGAAAAAGCCGATCTTACCTATGATTACACGTATCTGGGGGCCGGACCCGAAACGCTTGCGACGTTCGTCAAACACGAACGGGCCAAACTGAAGAAGCAAATCTGGCTGATTGGGCAGGGTGCGCTTGCGCGTGTGGACGGCAAGGGCATCTACTCGATGTTCGCTGAGTTGGTGCTTGCGGTCGGGGGCATTGCAGACAGATGGAACGGCTTCTCCGTGTTGCACACGGCGGCGTCGCGTGTGGGCGCACTCGATGTGGGTGCCATCCCCGGAGAGGGCGGCTTGGAAGCAGCGGAGATGGCAAAAAAAGATGCACTCCGAATTCTGTTTCTGTTGGGTGCCGATGAGATCGAAATCGAGAAGGGTGCCTTTGTTGTTTATATCGGAACGCATGGTGATCGCGGAGCCCAGCGAGCCGATGTTATCCTACCGGGTGCCACTTACACCGAGAAGTCTGGCACCTACGTCAATACTGAAGGGCGTCCGCAACTCGCGAGCCGCGCTGCGTTTCCGCCGGGCGATGCGCGCGAGGATTGGGCGATTCTGCGCGCGCTATCCGATCATGTCGGGCAGAAACTTTCCTTCGATTCACTCTCCGAATTGCGCCGTGCGATGATCGCCGTGCACCCGCATCTTGGCAAACTTGGTCAGATCGAACGCGCGGATCCGGCTGCGATCAAAAATGTTGCGAAGCTCGGTGGCAAAACAGACAAGAAAGTGTTCGCGTCGCCGGTGACTGATTTTTATTTGACCAATCCCATTGCCCGCGCTTCGGCCGTCATGGCTGAATGCTCGGCGTTTGCGGCAGGTCGGCCGCGACAAGCGGCGGAGTAGTTTATGAACTTCGGACAAATTTGGATTAGTTATATCTGGCCGATTGGCGTGATTGTCACGCAAAGCGTGCTTATGCTCGTCGCGTTGCTAGTCTTCATTGCCTTTATTCTGCTCGCCGACCGAAAAATATGGGCTGCCGTCCAGATGCGGCGAGGACCGAACGTGGTAGGGCCATGGGGGCTGCTGCAATCTTTTGCCGATCTCACGAAATTCGTGCTGAAGGAGCCGATTATTCCGTCCGGCGCGAACAAAGGCGTTTTCCTGCTTGCGCCGCTGGTGAGCTGCGTGCTTGCGCTTGCCGCTTGGGCGGTCATTCCGCTTAATCAAGGCTGGTCGATAGCCGACATCAACGTCGGCATTCTTTATATTCTCGCCATTTCCTCTTTGACAGTCTACGGGGTGATCATGGCGGGATGGGCATCGAATTCGAAATATCCATTTCTCGCTGCGCTTCGTTCCGCGGCGCAGATGGTGTCATATGAGGTTTCCATCGGTTTCGTGATCATCAGCGTTCTACTTTGCGCGGGTTCGCTCAATCTGACGAAAATCGTGGACGCCCAAAATGGCTCGTTCGGCATGTTCCAGTGGTATTGGCTGCCGTTGTTGCCGTTGTTCGTGATTTTCTTTGTCTCCGCGCTTGCGGAAACCAATCGTCCGCCCTTCGATCTTGTCGAGGCAGAATCCGAACTCGTCGCCGGATTCATGGTGGAATATTCATCAACGCCCTATCTCTTGTTCATGCTTGGCGAATACGTGGCGATAATGACCATGTGCGCGATGGGCACGATTTTGTTTCTTGGCGGTTGGCTGCCGCCATTTCCAGTCGCTCCCTTCACATGGGTTCCTGGTGTCGTGTGGTTCGTATTGAAGCTTTGCTTCATGTTTTTTCTGTTTGCCATGGCAAAGGCCATAGTCCCGCGGTACCGCTATGACCAGCTGATGCGACTGGGTTGGAAAGTATTTCTGCCAATTTCACTGATCATGGTCGTTGTCGTTGCGGGCGTGCTCCATTTCGCTGATCTTGCGCCGAAATGAGGATGTCATGAAACTTGATTTCAGCGCGCGCAGTCTTCTTCTTCTCGAATTCATTTCGGGATTTTTTCTCGCTATGCGGTATTTCTTTAGCGCGAAATCGACGCTGAATTACCCTTTCGAAAAAGGGATGGTTTCGCCGCGATTTCGGGGAGAGCACGCACTTCGCCGGTACCCGAACGGCGAGGAGCGCTGTATCGCTTGCAAGCTATGCGAGGCAATTTGTCCGGCGCAGGCGATCACGATTGAGGCCGGTCCACGCCGAAATGATGGCACCCGACGTACAACACGCTACGACATCGACATGGTGAAATGTATCTATTGCGGTTTCTGTCAGGAAGCCTGTCCTGTTGACGCGATCGTCGAGGGGCCAAATTTCGAATTCGCGACCGAGACGCGCGAAGAACTTTACTATGACAAGGCTCGGTTGCTCGCAAATGGTGACCGCTGGGAGCGCCAGATCGCAAAAAGCCTTGCGCTTGATGCGCCGTATCGGTGAGGAAAATATGAACCTTTCCGGACTGTTTTTTTACATCTACGCGGCGGCTGCGATTGCATCCGCCTTTATGGTCATTGCGTCGAAGAACCCTGTGCACTCGGTGCTATTTCTCATTCTGACATTTGTAAACGCTGCCGGGCTATTCGTGCTGATCGGTGCCGAATTCCTCGCGATGATTTTGATCATCGTTTATGTCGGTGCTGTGGCTGTCCTGTTTTTGTTTGTGGTTATGATGCTTGACGTCGATTTTACTGAGTTGCGCCAGGGCTTTTTGCAATATCTACCGGTCGGTGTCCTTGTCGGGCTCGTGTTTCTGGTTGAATTGCTGCTCGTAGTGGGCGCATGGGTGATAGGACCGGGAGTTTCAAACGCGATCCGCGCGCCAATCCCATCGGCGACACAAGTCACGAACACGCAGGCGCTCGGCCGCGTGCTCTACACGGATTATGTGCATTACTTCGAGCTCGCAGGAATCGTGCTTCTGGTCGCGATGATCGGCGCGATCGTGCTGACATTGCAGCACAAGGTAAACGTCAAACGCCAGAATATTTTCGCGCAGAACGCCCGCTCAAAGACGAGCGCCATGGAAGTACGCAAGGTTCAGCCGGGGCAGGGGATCTGAGATGGCGATTGGTCTTTCGCATTATCTCATCGTTGGGGCGATTCTTTTCACTTTTGGAATCCTCGGCATCTTTCTAAACCGAAAGAATGTAATCATCATCTTGATGTCCATCGAACTGATTTTGCTAGCGGTGAATATCAATCTTGTTTCGTTTTCCGCTTTCCTGAACGACATCGTTGGCCAGATTTTCGCGCTTTTGGTACTCACGGTTGCTGCCGCCGAAGCCGCGATCGGATTGGCGATTCTCGTCGTGTTCTATCGCAATCGTGGTTCGATCGCGGTTGAAGATATTAACGCGATGAAAGGCTGAGCGGGCATGTATCCTTCGATCGTATTTCTGCCGCTCCTCGGTTTCGTGATCGCAGCCGCGATTGCGATACTGGGCGCGCATGCCCGGCATCCGGGGGCATATCCTGACGTCTCCGACGATCATCACGCTGACCAGGATGGGTATCATCATGCTCCTGCTGGCAGCGGCACCAGTGTGCCACATAAATCGCCTCACAATGACTCCCCTGAGCCCAAGGCATGGGCTTCGCGTCCGGCAGAAATCGTTACGACGGGTTTGCTCTGTATCGCTGCGGCGCTTTCGTGGGTTGCTTTCGTCGATGTTGGCTATTTTGGCCACGATACGCGCGTTCAGCTTTTTACTTGGATTTCGGCTGGTGACCTGAAAGTCGATTGGTCGCTGCGCGTAGATACGATGACGGTTGTAATGCTGGTCGTGGTGAACAGCGTATCGGCGCTCGTGCATCTCTACTCAATTGGTTACATGAACGAAGATCCGAATAGCCCTCGGTTCTTCGCGTATTTGTCGTTCTTTACTTTCGCGATGCTTGTGTTGGTAACAGCTGACAATCTGGTTCAGCTATATTTCGGCTGGGAAGGGGTTGGCCTCGCGAGTTACCTGCTGATCGGATTCTGGTTCAAAAAACCCGAGGCAAATGCGGCGGCGATCAAGGCCTTTATTGTCAATCGTGTTGGCGATTTCGGATTTGCATTGGGAATTTTTGCAATTTTTGCGCTTACCGGGGCAGTCGGGTTCGAAACGGTGTTTGCTTCAGCCAAATCGCTGGTCGGCAAAACAATTCATCTTTTCGGTTATGATTACAATGCGATGACCGTTATTTGTTTGCTGCTCTTCATGGGGGCAATGGGCAAATCGGCGCAGTTTCTGCTGCATACGTGGTTGCCCGATGCGATGGAGGGGCCGACACCGGTTTCGGCGCTCATTCACGCGGCGACGATGGTGACCGCCGGAGTTTTCATGGTGGCGCGTCTGTCGCCGCTGTTTGAGCTTTCTCCAACCGCACTCACTTTCGTGACGTTTATTGGCGCGACTACCGCATTTTTTGCGGCAACTGTTGGACTCGTGCAAAACGACATCAAGCGCGTAATTGCTTACTCGACGTGTTCTCAGCTCGGCTACATGTTTGTCGCGATGGGCGTCGGCGCTTATTCGGTCGGCATGTTTCATCTTTTCACGCACGCAGCGTTTAAGGCGCTGCTCTTCCTAGGGTCAGGTTCGGTCATCCATGCGATGCATCACGAACAGGATATGCGAAAAATGGGCGGACTGCGCAACAAAATCCCTTTCACCTATTGGATGATGGTAATTGGCACACTCGCACTCACGGGCTTTCCCCTTACGGCTGGATATTTTTCGAAGGATGCGATCATCGAAGCAGCGGGTGCAGCGCATGGTCTCGTTGCGGAATATGCATTCTGGCTCACGGTCATCGCGGCGGGACTTACATCGTTTTATAGTTGGCGATTGATTTTTATGACATTCCATGGTGAGACGCGCGCCGATCACCACACTTATGATCACGCGCACGAGTCGCCGCTCACGATGCTGGTACCGCTCGGGTTCCTTGCAGTTGGCTCACTGCTGCTCGGGTTCGCTTTTAAGGGCGTGTTTACACAGGTCCATGAGGTCGAGCAGTTTTTCCGCGATTCCTTATTCTCTGCAAACGGTAACAAAGTTCTTGAGGAAATGCACCACCTTCCGTCGTGGGTGGCACTTCTTCCAACCGTGATGATGGCATTGGGCTTCGCCATATCGTGGTGGTTTTACATCGCCGACCCGTCGCTGCCGAAAGCGGTCGCCGAGCAGAACTCGATCCTGTACCGCTTTTTGCTTAACAAGTGGTATTTCGACGAAATGTACGATTACCTCTTCGTGCGGCCAGCGAAATGGGTCGGACGCATCCTGTGGAAACGCGGAGATGGCTGGCTGATCGACGGTTTCGGACCCGACGGCGTATCTGCGCGCGTAATCGACGTCACCAACCGCGTTGTGAAATTGCAGACCGGCTATTTGTACCACTACGCCTTCGTCATGCTGATCGGCGTCGCGGCAATCGTCACCTGGTTTCTTGTGAGGGGTATCACGGGATGACGACTTGGCCGATTCTGTCGCTTACGACTTTTCTTCCGCTCGTCGGCGCCGCGTTTATTTTCGCTCTTCGTGGCGACGATGCGGCCGTTCGCCGGAATGCACGCTGGGTTGCGCTTTGGACGACGCTTGCAACTTTCTTGGTATCGATTTCGCTCGTCACGGGATTTGATCGCGGCATTCCGGATTTTCAGTTCGTCGAAAACCATCCGTGGCTCGGGGGTACGATTCGTTATAACCTCGGCGTTGACGGTATTTCGCTTCCGTTTGTGATGCTGACAACGGCCATCATGCCGTTGGCGATCCTGGCGAGTTTCCAGGCTATCGAGACACGCGTTAAAGAATACATGATTGCGTTTCTTGTGCTGGAAACGCTTATGGTCGGCACCTTTGCGGCGCTTGATCTCATTCTCTTTTATGTCTTCTTCGAAGGCGGTTTGATCCCGATGTTCCTCATCATCGGTATTTGGGGCGGGAAGCGGCGCATTTATGCGAGCTTCAAATTCTTCTTATATACGCTGCTCGGTTCAGTGCTCATGCTGCTTGCCATCATGGCAATGTATCTCGAAGCTGGGACCACAGATATCGCGACGCTACTCACGCATAATTTCCCGCGCAGTTGGCAGCCATGGCTCTTTTTCGCGTTTCTCGCATCGTTTGCGGTCAAACTGCCCATGTGGCCGGTTCACACTTGGCTCCCGGACGCACATGTCGAGGCACCGACGGCGGGTTCGGTAATCCTGGCCGCGATCCTTTTAAAAATGGGCGGCTATGGATTTCTTCGGTTCAGTTTGCCGATGTTCCCGCTGGCCTCGGAGACGTTCGCGCCGATGATGTTCGCATTGTCGATTATGGCAATCGTATACACGTCGCTGGTCGCGCTCATGCAGGACGATATGAAGAAACTGATCGCATATTCGTCGGTCGCTCACATGGGCTTCGTTACACTCGGAATATTCACCTTCACGCGCGAGGGAGTGCAGGGGAGTATTTTCCAGATGTTCTCGCACGGCATTGTGTCCGGTGCGCTCTTCCTTTGTGTGGGGGTCGTATATGACCGCATGCATACGCGCGACATCGATGCTTATGGTGGGCTTGTGAACCGCATGCCGCTTTATGCGGTTGCTTTCATGGTGTTCACGTTGGCGAACGTTGGGCTGCCCGGAACGTCCGGATTTGTCGGAGAATTTCTCTCTCTGCTTGCAGCGTTCAAGGCTAATCCGATGGTTGCGTTTCTTGCAACATTTGGCGTCATCCTATCGGCCGCGTACGCGCTCTGGCTCTATCGACGTGTGATCTTTGGGACGCTCGAGAAAAAAACTATGCAAGGCATACTGGATCTCAGTCCGCGCGAACTGATGATTTTTACGCCGCTTGTTTTCCTGACAATCCTCTTCGGTGTGTGGCCGGGCCCGATCCTTGATATGAGTGCGAGTTCGGTGGCGACCTTAGTCGATCATGCGCAGGCTGCAATCAGCCCTATGAAAAAAGCGGCTATGTTGACGATAGGTGTGCAGTGAGCTTTTCCGCGCTGAACGTGGGTTCGATTTTTCCCGAGCTTCTCGTGCTCGTGAGTGCGCTCATCTTATTGTTGTTCGGCGCACTTCGCGGCGAGAAAACAACAGGTATTATTGAAATCCTCTCTATTGCAGTCTTGCTGGTAGCCGCGTTTTTGGTCATGTTGCAACCAGGCGAACGTGTCGAGGCTTTCGGCGGCAGTTTTGTGGTCGACAATTTCGCACGTTTTTTAAAGGTGCTTGCGCTGATTGGTTCGGCTGCGTCTGTCTTGATGTCGATCGATTTTTTTCGAAAAAACCATATTCGCCGTTTTGAGTTCGGTATTCTAGTGCTGCTTTCCGCTGCTGGCATGATGGTCATGGTATCGGCGCGCGACCTTGTGATGCTTTATTTAGGGGTCGAACTAATGTCGCTTTCGCTTTACGTGATCGCGGCGATTGATCGCGACAATCTGCGTTCGACGGAGGCAGGCCTGAAGTATTTCGTCCTGGGCGGACTCTCGTCTGGTATGTTGCTTTACGGCGCGTCGCTGATCTATGGCTTTACCGGAACCGTTTCCTTCACGGGGATTGCAAAGTCGGCGCAGAACTCTGCTTCGATAGGTTTGATTTTTGGGCTCGTTTTTCTGTTTGCTGGGCTCGCATTTAAGGTATCAGCGGTTCCCTTTCATATGTGGACACCCGATGTGTATGAAGGCGCGCCGACACCGGTGACCGCGTTTTTCGCGGCGGCGCCGAAGGTGGCGGGGATGGCGCTGTTCGTACGCACTGCCCTTGATGCATTTCCCACCGTCGTGCCACAATGGCAGCAGATCGTTATCTTCATTTCGATCGCGTCAATGATGCTAGGTGCATTTGCAGCTATCGGTCAGCGCAATATTAAACGGCTAATGGCTTACAGTTCGATCGGTCATGTGGGGTTTGCTCTGGTCGGATTGTCGGCGGGCACACCCGCAGGAGTTCAGGGCGTGCTAATTTATATGGCAATTTACGTTGCCATGTCGCTCGGCACCTTCGCTTGCATTCTGGCCATGCGACGGGCAGGTGGTTCGGTCGAATTGATTGAAGATCTGTCGGGGCTCGCGCGAACGCAGCCAATGGTTGCTTTTTTCCTTGCAGCATTGTTGTTTTCGCTTGCGGGTATTCCGCCGCTCGCCGGATTTTTCGCAAAATTTTACGTGTTTCTCGCCGCGATAGAAGCTAAGCTTTATGCACTAGCAGTGATCGGCGTCGTATCGAGCGTGGTGGGCGCTTACTACTATCTCCGGATCGTCAAGATTATGTACATGGACGAACCTGCGGGTGCGTTTCTGCCTATGGCGAACGAATTGCGCATCGTGCTCGGGCTTACCGGGTTGTTCGTGATCCTCTTCTTCGCGTATCCCGCACCCCTACTTGTAGCTGCGGAAAGTGCCGCTAAATCATTGTTCTAATGGGTGAATTTCCGGCGCACGTAGCCGATATCCCTGTCGTTTTCTACGATGAGATTGGTTCGACCAACGCGGAGGCACTTGCGCGCGCGAAAGCGGGTCAAACACCGCCACTTCTTATCGTTGCTGGGCGGCAGACGGCTGGCCGTGGACGCCGGGGCAGGCCATGGGTGTCGGATCCGGGCAATTTGTACGCCACACTTCTTGTCGTTGATCCCGCGCCTGCAGCCGTCACTCCGCAAATCTGTTTTGTCGCCGCGCTCGCGCTGCATGATGCAGTGCTCGACTGTTGTCCCGATTTGCCTCCAGAGGACTTAACGCTCAAGTGGCCGAATGATCTTTTGCTCAACGGAGCAAAAGTTTCCGGCATTCTTGTTGAAGGAATAGCACTAACGCCGCATCGGGTTGCGACTGTCATCGGTATCGGCGTGAATTGCAAACACCATCCTAATGACACACCATTTCCCGCAACTGACCTTGCGCAGGCCGGTTTCTTACTGGAGCCGTTATCATTGTTGGAGAGATTTGCGGAGAGATGGATTGCCCGCGAGAAAGAATGGAATCAGGGACAAGGTTTTGCTTCAATTCGTTCGGCTTGGCTTTTGCGAGCCTCGGGTATCGGTGCTGCGATTGAGGTGCGGCTGCTGGATCGCAGTCTTATCGGAACTTTCGAATCGATCGATGAGGGAGGTGCATTGATCCTCTGCAAAATGGATGGTGAACACGAGACAATTTCGGCGGGCGACATATTTCCGATTGCCGCATCGGTGGGGTGATTGAGTGGCAAAGCAACATGACGAGTTTGTATTCGTTCCTCTCGGCGGAGTTGGCGAGATCGGTATGAATCTCTCACTTTACGGTCTCGGCTCTGGCCGTTCGCGCGAATGGTTATGTGTCGATATGGGCATTTCGTTTGCCGATGCGGAGCTGCCAGGCATAGATATCATTTTGCCGGATATCCAATTTTTGGAAAGCGAACGGCAAAACCTTAAGGGAATCGTGTTCACGCATGGCCATGAAGACCATATCGGAGCCATCTTTGATCTTTGGCCCAGGCTGCAGGCGCCCGTGTATGCGACACCTTTCACTGCTGCACTGATCGATTCCAAGCGCACTATGGAGCTAAACGCCCCCAGAATTCCGATCAACATTGTTCAGCCGAATGCAAGGATTGATATAGGCTCGTTCAATGTCGAATTCATCCCGGTTGCACATTCGATCCCGGAAAGTAATGCACTGGCCATTCGTACTCGGTTGGGGCTGGTCGTACACACCGGCGACTGGAAGCTCGATCTGACTCCTGTAGTCGGGGGCATCACCGACGAGAAAAGGTTTCGCTCGCTTGGAGAAGAGGGTGTCCGTGCTGTTGTTTGCGATTCCACGAACGCGATACGCGAAGGTCAATCTCCTTCGGAAACGGATGTTGCCAAAAGCCTATTGGAAATCGTCAAGCAGGCGAAGGGCCGCGTGGCTGTCACGACCTTTGCCTCTAATGTCGCGCGGCTACGCTCTGCCGCGCTCGCGGCTGCAGCAGCAGACCGCGAGGTTGTCGTTGTCGGTCGCGCGATGGAGCGGATTGTCAATGTTGCCCGCGAGTTGAGATTGCTCGATGGCGTGCCGCAATTTCGTGGGGTCGACGCATATTCCACGCTGCCGCGAGACAAGGTGGTTGTACTGCTGACTGGAAGTCAGGGTGAACCGCGCGCGGCGCTTGCGCGGATAGCGGACGACGACCATCCAGATATCGAACTTGATCAGGGCGATATTCTGATTTTTTCGTCGCGCACTATTCCGGGCAACGAAAAGGCCGTAAATCGCATTTTGAATGAAATGATCCGGCGAGGTTTGAAGGTTATCACCGATCGGACCGAGCTTGTGCACGCTTCCGGCCACCCAAGGCGTGGCGAATTGACGGCGCTCTACCAATGGCTCAAGCCCGAAGTCGCGGTGCCCGTTCACGGCGAAGCTCTGCATCTGTCGGAACATGCGGCGCTTGCACGCGCTGAGGGTATAAAGGAAGTCGCGCTTTGCGGCGATGGTGATGTTCTACGGCTGGTGCCCCGACCGGCGACCGTTATAGACGCAGTAACCGCTGGCCGTATTTATCGCGACGGGAATCTATTGGTCGATGCACAGGCCCGCACGGTTTCGGAGCGCAGGAAACTCGGTTTTGCGGGCGTGGTTTCGGTTGCTCTTGCGCTTGGCTCGCGTGGTGAGATCATCGGCGATCCCATAGTGGAACTTACCGGACTTCCGGAATTTGCGCGGGCGGATCAACCGATGGAGACGGTTGTCATCGATGCAGTATACGATGCACTTGAATCCCTGCCGAAGCCGCGACGCCGAGATCCTGATGCCGTCGAAGAGGCAGTTTCTCGCTCCGTAAGGGGCAGCGTCAATGCCGCATGGGGCAAAAAGCCAGTGTGCCACGTCATGGTGTTGCAGGTATAAATTAGGCAGGAGAAGCCTATGATCGGTCGTCTCAATCACGTTGCAATTGCCGTGAAGGATATTCAGGCCGCGGCCGATGTTTATCGCAAGACGCTTGGGGCAGAAGTGTCAAAACTGGTGCCGCAGCCGGATCACGGAGTGAATACGATTTTCATCAATCTTCCCAATACGAAAATCGAGCTGCTCCAACCGCTCGGCACGAATTCGCCGATTGCCAAGTTTCTCGAACGCAATCCTGACGGTGGCATCCATCATATTTGCTATGAGGTCGCCGACATTCTGAAGGCGCGCGATCAGTTGAAAGCGCACGGCGCGCGCTTCCTCGGTGACGGAGAACCCAAAATCGGTGCGCACGGCAAACCAGTTCTCTTTCTGCACCCGAAGGATTTTTTGGGCACGCTGGTGGAACTGGAGCAGGCCTGATGAAATCGATTGTGCTTGGTGCCGCGATCTATTTTGTGGTCTGGTGGACTGTACTATTTGCCGTTCTGCCGTGGGGCGTGAAGAGCCAGCAAGAAGCGGGCGAAATTACGCGCGGAAGCGATCCGGGAGCACCTGCGCATCCATTGTTGTTGCAGAAGGCAATCGCGACGACCATCATTTCCGCGTTGTTAATGTTTGCCGGCTACGCGATCTGGGCTGCCGGGTTTATCAACGCTAATCTAATACCAGTTGGCTTGATTCCCCCCGCCAATTGACTGCCAGAAAAGAAACGGGCGAGCTTTTGGCTCGCCCGCAGGCTTTTTTTTGCTCTTTGCCGCGTCGCATTTTGACGCGCTGTCTTAGTAAACGTTTCCTCCCCAAACCTGGATCTCAGAACCCGGGTGGGCAAACTAGACCGAACAGCGTCAGCCTGTCATTCTTGCGCCGCATGTAAGACTCCGCGTCGCAACATTCAATTTAAGGTGCCGGCGTAACCGGCTCTTGTCATTCTGAAATCTTGTGCATTCACTCGTCCGGGCTTGCGATTAAGCCCGAATCGAAGGCTCTCGATGCGATTGTCACGTTACTTCCTACCGATTTTACGCGAAACGCCAAAGGAGGCCGAAATTGTCTCGCATCGCTTGATGTTGCGGGCGGGAATGATTCGGCAAGAAGCGGCTGGAATTTATGCATTCCTACCTCTCGGTATGCGTGTACTGCAGAAGGTCTGCCAGATCGTGCGAGAGGAGCAGAACCGCGCAGGGGCCATTGAAATGCTGATGCCGACCATTCAGTCGGCGGAGCTTTGGCGCGAAAGCGGCCGTTACGACGACTACGGTAACGAGATGTTGCGTATTGCCGATCGTCATCAACGCGAGATGCTGTATGGGCCGACTAACGAAGAGATGATTACGGAAATCTTCCGGGCCTATGTGAAGTCGTACAAGCAACTTCCACTGAATCTTTATCACTTGCAGTGGAAATTCCGTGACGAAATGCGGCCCCGTTTTGGCGTCTATCGTTCGCGCGAATTCCTGATGAAGGATGCCTATTCATTTGACACCGATGCGGCTGGCTCGCGTCATTCTTACAACAAGATGTTCACAGCATATCTCCGCACATTTTCGCGGATGGGTTTGCAAGCGATTCCAATGGTTGCCGATACGGGCCCAATCGGCGGAGATTTATCGCATGAATTCATCATTCTTGCCTCGACGGGCGAAAGCGAAGTGTTTTGTCACCGCGACTATCTTGATTTCAGAATTCCGGGTGCGGATGTCGATTTTCAAAATGCCGGCGGGATGCAGAAGATTGTCGATAAGTGGACATCGCTGTATGCGGCAACCTCCGAGAAACATGACAAGGCAGCTTTCGAAAATATTCCCGAGGCAAAAAGATTATCGGCGCGCGGAATCGAAGTTGGCCATATTTTCTATTTCGGAACGAAATACTCTGAACCGATGAAGGCGACGGTCGCTGCGCCTGACGGCACGAACTTGCCGGTTCACATGGGTTCTTATGGCATTGGTCCGACCCGCCTTGTGGCTGCAATCATCGAGGCTAGCCACGACGAGGCCGGAATTAAATGGCCCGAATCAGTTGCGCCCTTTAAAGTGGGCATTCTCAATCTCAAACAAGGGGATACAGCGACCGATGCGGCCTGTGAAAAACTCTACAGTGAATTGAATGCGCGCGGGGTCGATGTGCTCTATGATGACACAGACGAACGGGCGGGGGCCAAGTTTGCGAGCATGGACTTGATCGGGCTACCTTGGCAGGTACTGGTCGGTCCAAAAGGGCTTGCGGACGGCAAGATTGAACTCAAACGTCGCTCGAACGGATCGCGCGAACTCGTCTCGCCAGCGGACGTGCTTGCGCGGCTCACGCAGTAATGCCCGAGGATTATATGGCGGCACCGACTGGCACGTTACCGTTCGCTCCCTTCGAGTGGATGCTTTCGCTTCGCTATTTGCGGGCGCGGCGAAAGGAAGGGTTCATTTCAGTTATTGCTGGTTTTTCATTTCTCGGAATCATGCTTGGCGTCGCAACGCTCATCATCGTAATGGCGGTGATGAACGGTTTCCGAAAGGAATTGCTGTCCAAAATTCTTGGCCTAAACGGCCATGTGCTGGTGCAACCATTGGAAAACCCGCTAACGGATTTTGCCGAGGTCGCGAAGCGTATCGAGGACATCAAGGGCATAACGCTTGCCGTTCCTCTGGTAGAGGGACAGGCGCTCGCATCCTCGCCGTTTAGTGCCGGTGGCGTATTGGTGCGCGGTATCCGTGAAGAGGATTTGAAACGTCTACCAGCAATTGTACCAAATATGAAAGGTGGAACGCTCGAAGGATTCGACGCTGGCCAGGGTGTGCTGATTGGCAAGCGTCTCGCGGACCAGCTTTCCGTGCGAACTGGCGATCAAGTGACGCTGGTTGCACCGCGCGGCGCTGTAACGCCTATGGGAACAACGCCTCGAATCAAGACTTACAAAATTGCCGGTCTATTCGAAATCGGCATGTCAGAATACGATCAGGTATTCGTATTCATGCCGCTTTCCGAAGCGCAAAGCTATTTCAACCGTGCTGGTGATGTAAGTGCGATCGAGGTCTACACCAATAACCCCGATCAGATCGAAAATTTCCGCAAACTCATCAATGAGAAAGCTGGACGTTCGGTATTTCTCGTCGATTGGCGCCAACGAAACGCGACGTTTTTCAATGCGCTGCAGGTTGAGCGCAATGTGATGTTCCTGATCCTGACGCTCATTGTGCTGGTGGCGGCGCTGAATATCGTTTCGGGTCTTATCATGCTTGTGAAAGACAAAGGTCACGACATTGCGATATTACGCACGATGGGGGCCACAAAGGGAGCGATCCTGCGCATTTTTTTGATCACTGGCTCGAGCATCGGGATGGTAGGGACGGTCGTCGGATTCACAATGGGAATGATTATCTGCATATATATCGAAGACATTCGCCGCTTCGTGTCATGGCTTTCATCCACCGAATTGTTTTCGCCTGAGCTTTATTATTTGAGCAAGCTACCCGCGGATATCGACTCGACCGAAACGATCGCAGTGCTTCTGATGGCTCTCTTGCTGTCTTTTGTCGCAACGCTCTATCCCGCCTGGCGCGCGGCGCGGCTCGATCCGGTTGAGGCGCTTCGTTACGAGTGAAATTGATGGCCGAGCAGCCCGCCTTGCATCTCGAAGCCGTTCAACGGCGTTACCGGCAAGGCGATGCCGTCCTCGAAATTTTGCGGAATGTTACTTTGTCTGTTTGGCCCGGCGAGTCTGTGGCATTGGTCGCTCCGTCGGGGGCAGGGAAATCGACACTGCTGCAGATTGCCGGACTGCTCGAACATCCCGACGGCGGAGAAGTTTTTGTCGGCAGTCAAGGTACAACGGGATTGCCTGACGCCGATCGGACCCGTATTCGCCGGACGGAGATTGGTTTCGTGTACCAGTTTCATCATTTGCTGCCGGAATTTTCTGCGCTCGAAAACGTAATGCTGCCGCAGATGATTTGCGGTCTCGATAAGCGTGAAGCACGTAAACGCTCCATGGAACTGCTTACGTTTCTTGGTCTTGGCAGGCGATTGGAACACCGGCCGGCCGAATTGTCCGGGGGCGAGCAACAACGTGTGGCCATTGCGCGGGCGGTCGCGAATGCTCCACGTATCCTGCTTGCCGACGAACCGACGGGAAATCTCGATCCGACGACGGCCGATCATGTTTTTGCGACGCTGAGTAAGCTTGTGAATGCGTCCGGTTTTGCAGCGATTATCGCGACACATAACATGGACCTCGCCGCCCGCATGCACAGGCGTGTGACGATCAGGGATGGCGCGGTGGTTGAACTTGATTAGTCCACAAGTACTGGCCGTATCGTGGAATGTGGCTCGACTCATTGCTCGGATCGCGCAACGATAGTTGACACAGAATCGGAGCGCCGTTTTGACCGACCCTACCAACGAGGTGGGCTTTATCCACCTTCATACGCACTCGGCTTTTTCGTTGCTAGAAGGTGCGCTCAGAATCACGCAACTCGCCGAACTTGCGAAGGCAGACAAGCAGCCAGCATTGGCGCTGACGGATACAGGAAATCTTTTCGGCGCTCTTGAATTTGCCGAAAAGATGTCCCGGTCAGGCATTCAGCCGATCATTGGTTGCTCGCTATCGATTGTTTTCGGCGATGAGCCGCCCGCGAAAAACGGGGCCAGTCCCCGAAAACTACCTAAGATTGTTCTGTTGGCAGCTAATGAACAAGGTTATCGTGAATTGATGGCACTTGTTTCGAAGAGCCATCTCAGCGTGCCCGAAAACTCTGAGCCACATATAACCATTGAATGGTTGAAGCTTCATTCTGCTGGCATTATCTTGCTTACGGGAGGACCCGGCGGACCGATCGACCGTGATATTGCTTCAGGACATGTTGATCTCGCGAGGAAGCGCCTTGAGCAATTTGTGAAAATCTTTGATGATCGGTTTTACGTCGAATTGCAGCGGCACGGACTGGAATTGGAACGCGCCGTCGAGCCCACGCTCATTGAACTTGCATTCGCAGCCCAACTGCCACTTGTCGCCACTAATGAGCCGCATTTCTCGACGCGCGAGGATTACGAAGCGCACGATGCGCTGATTTGCATCGCAGAGGGGCGGTTGGTTTCCGAAAACGACCGCAGCCAGTTAACCCCCGAACATCGATTTAAGACGCGCGCGGAAATGGTCAAACTTTTCGCCGACCTGCCGGATGCGCTTGCTTCGACGGTGGAAATCGCGAGACGCTGCTCCTTTTGGCCAAAAAGCCGCCCGCCGATACTTCCTCGCTTTTCGATCGGCGGAAAAGTGATCGATGAAGTTGCAGAGTTGAAAACCCGCGCCGAAAAAGGACTCAGGCGTCGTATCGACGTGCATGGTTTGGCCACGGACTTCACGGAAGCGCAATATCAGGAGCGTCTAACGTTTGAATTGAGCGTTATTACCCGAATGGAATATTCTGGTTATTTTTTGATCGTCGCCGATTTCATTCAGTGGGCGAAAGCGAAGGGTATTCCGGTTGGTCCGGGCCGCGGCTCTGGCGCAGGCTCGCTTGTCTCTTACGCGCTCACGATTACCGATCTCGATCCAATGAGGTTCGGACTGTTGTTCGAGCGCTTTCTCAATCCCGAGCGCGTTTCGATGCCGGATTTTGACATCGATTTCTGCCAAAACCGACGCGACGAAGTAATTCGTTACGTGCAAGAACGTTACGGGCGTGAGCAGGTTGCGCAAATCATTACGTTCGGTTCGCTACAGGCGCGCGGCGTGATGCGTGACGTAGGACGTGTACTTGAGATGCCTTATGGACAGGTTGACCGATTGTGTAAGCTGATCCCGATCAATCCGACAAATCCGGTGACGCTTTCGCGGGCGATTGAGGACGAGCCCCGTTTGCAGGAAGCCCGCAAAGAAGATGCGCGGGTGAAACGTGCATTCGATATTGCGCTGAAACTCGAGGGACTCTATCGACACGCTTCGACTCATGCCGCAGGTATCGTTATCGGTGACCGACCGCTTGTCGAATTGGTACCGCTCTATCGTGACCCGAAATCAAGTATGCCGGTAACGCAATTCAACATGAAGTGGGTCGAGTTGGCTGGACTTGTGAAATTTGACTTTCTCGGCCTCAAAACGCTGACAGTCATCGAAACGGCGGTGAAGCTGCTCAAAAAGCGCGGCGTCGAAATCGATATTCAATCTATTCCGCTCGATGACCCGAAACCATATGCGATGATTTCGAGAGGCGATACAGTTGGGGTGTTTCAGATTGAAAGCACGGGCATGCGCAAGGCGTTGGTCGATATGCGGCCTGACCGTTTCGAGGACATCATTGCGCTTGTGGCGCTCTACCGACCAGGGCCAATGGCGAACATCCCGACATATAACGCGCGTAAACATGGACAGGAAAAGCCGGACTATATCCACCCCAAACTGGAAACTGTTTTGCGCGAAACTTTCGGCGTCATCGTCTATCAGGAACAGGTGATGCAGGCAGCGCAGCTACTTGCAGGCTATTCGCTTGGTGAAGCTGATCTTTTGCGGCGCGCGATGGGCAAAAAGATCCGCAGCGAGATGCGCGCCCAACGTCAGCGTTTCGTCAGCGGAGCAATGGAGCGGGGCGTCAGGCGAGATCAAGCCGATGCGATTTTTGACCTGCTGGAGCGCTTTGCCGAATACGGGTTCAACAAGAGCCATGCTGCAGCCTATGCGCTTGTCGCCTATCAAACCGCGTATTTGAAGGCGAAGTATCCGGTCGAGTTCCTGGCAGCATCAATGACGCTAGATATCGATAATACCGACAAACTAGCGGATTTCCGCCGCGAGGCCATACGGCTCGGGATCGAAGTTGTGGCGCCCTCGGTCAATCATTCGGACCGTGAGTTCGAGGCGAGGGACGGAAAAATTATTTACGCGCTCGCCGCGATCAAGGGTGTGGGCGCGCAGGCAGTCGATGCGATCATTAGAGGAAGGGGCTCGAAACCGTTCAGTGATCTATCTGATTTTGCCAGTCGTATCGAAGCGCGCGCGTTGAACAAGCGTACGCTCGAGTGTCTCGCAGCCGCGGGCGCACTCGACTGCCTTGAGCCAAACCGCGCGCGTGCTTTCGCATCAGTCGATACGTTGCATTCGCATGCGCAACGAAGTGGCGCTGATGCGGCTTCTGGCCAAAAGCAACTTTTTGGCGGCGGCCCCGTGCGGGTAGCGTTCCATTTACCCGACGCGTCCCCGTGGCTACCGGCTGAGCGCCTGAAGCGTGAATATGATGCGATTGGATTTTTCCTGTCCGGCCATCCGCTTGATGACTATCAAGCGGCGCTGTCGCGGTTGCGCGTACAGCAATGGACTGACTTCGCGCGCGCGGTGCGCGGTGGCGGTTCGGCTGGCAGGCTCGCGGCGACCGTCGTTTCGCGGCAAGAAAAGAGGATCAAATCCGGTGCCAAGATGGGCATCATCGGTTTTTCGGACCCAACCGGGCATTATGAAGCGGTGATTTTCGCCGAAGGTCTCGCGCAATATCGTGATCTGCTCGAGCCGGGTAGCGCAGTTATTATCCAGGTCGGTGCCGAATTGCAGGGAGAGGATGTGCGAGTGCGCATCCACAGCGTGGAGTCGCTTGATGCCGCTGCCTCCAAAGGTCAGCGCGGCTTGCGCGTATTCCTTAATTCTTCGGAGCCGATCGAGCTCGTTACAAAGCGCCTTGGTCTACAGGCTGCCGCCAAAGGTACGGCGCAGGGTGAGGTCAGCTTTGTACTTGCACTGACGGATGGCTCTGAGGTGGAGGTAAGATTGCCTGGTCGCTATCCGATTTCCCCGCAAATTGCTGGTGCCATGAAAGCCGTGCCGGGCGTGATGGCCGTGCACGAGATGTAGTCTCCTTAGAAATACAAGAAAAACGCTATGTATCAGGTATTTACGCCGTTGTTCTCAGAGCTTTTTTCAGCAAGAAATTAGCCTGTTTATCTTGCTTCCCCGCGCTTCACCGCTTATAAGCCGCGCCATCACGCACGCGGACTAGCTTGCTTGGAAACAGGACGGCATCCGGTGCTGGGCAAACGCCCGGCTCGGTCCGCGGAGGCTAACCGGTAGAGGAAGTCATGGCGATACCCGAATATTCTATGCGCCAGCTGCTTGAAGCTGGCGTTCATTTCGGCCATCAGGCCCATCGTTGGAATCCGAAGATGGCTCCCTACATCTTCGGCACCCGCAACAATATACACATTATCGATCTCGCGCAGACTGTGCCGTTGCTGCATAAGGCACTCGAAGCCGTTAGCGATACAGTCGCGAAGGGTGGCCGCATTCTATTCGTTGGCACCAAGCGGCAAGCGTCGGAAGTCATCGCGGACGCGGCGAAACGTAGCGCGCAATATTTTGTGAATTCGCGCTGGCTCGGTGGCACGTTGACCAATTGGAAGACGATTTCGAATTCCATTGCGCGGCTCAAAAAGATCGAGGAAATGCTCTCGTCTGAAACGGGCGCCGCTTATACTAAAAAGGAACGTCTCACGCTCGCCCGCGAGAAGGATAAGCTCGAGCGATCGCTCGGCGGCATTCGTGATATGGGAGGCCTTCCAGACCTTGTGTTCGTTATCGATACCAATAAGGAAGACATCGCGATCAAGGAGGCAAAACGCCTTGATATTCCAGTCGCGGCGATCGTCGATACGAATTCCGATCCTGACGGCATAGTATACCCGATACCGGGCAATGATGATGCGGGCCGTGCCATAACGCTTTATTGCGATCTTATTGCCAAGGCGGTAATTGACGGCATCTCGCGCGCGCAAGGTCAGGCGGGTATCGATATCGGAGCTGTCGAAGAGCCAATTGTCGAAGAATTGCCGCCGGAAAAGACCGAATGGGAGACGTTCGAACCGCTACCGGGACCGCGCGGCGCGCCGGATGATCTCAAGAAGCTGCACCACGTCAGCCCTGTCATCGAGAAGCAACTAAACGATCTCGGCTTTTTTCATTTTTCGCAGATCGCGGGACTCGACAAAAAAGATGCCCACCATCTTGGTGAGACAGTAGGTCTGCCGGGTCGCGTCGATACTTGGATTGCGGAAGCCAAGACGCTTTCGGCCGATATGGAGTAAATCATGGCCGAAATCACCGCGAGCCTGGTGAAGGAATTACGCGAAAAAACCGGCGTCGGCATGATGGACTGCAAGGTCGCCCTGAATGAAACTAAGGGTGACCTTGAGGCTGCTGTCGACTGGCTTCGGAAAAAGGGTCTTGCGAAGGCGGCAAAAAAAGCAGGTCGAGTCGCCGCCGAAGGTCTCGTGGGTATTGTTGTTGAGGGCACGAAGGGTGTCGTCGTTGAGGTAAATTCTGAGACTGACTTCGTCGCCCGGAATGAACAGTTTCAGGGATTGGTAAAGCTAATTGCCGAAGCAGCGCTGCATAACGGTGTCGAAATCGAAAAAATCAAAAAAGCGAAAGCCGGCAAAACAACGATCGAAGAAGCAATCGCGAGCGCGATTGCAACAATTGGAGAGAACATGACGCTTCGCCGTGCCGCGGAGCTTTCTGTTGCGAACGGTGCCATCGGCACTTATACGCATAGCTCCGTCATTGACGGTTTAGGCAAGATCGGCGTTCTTGTCGCGCTTGAGTCCAAAGCGGAACCGAAAGAGCTCTCGATTTTCGGGCGGATGGTAGCGATGCATGTTGCGGCAACTAATCCAGCGGCCGTAGAAGCCAAAGGCATTGACGAGAAGACTCTCGCGCGCGAGAGAGATGTACTTTCGGAGAAAGCACGCGCCTCCGGCAAGTCCGCGAATGTGATCGAAAAGATCGTCGAAAGCGGCTTGAAGACTTTCTTTAAGGAAGTGACGCTGCTTGAACAGGCTTATGTGCATGACCCGGCAAAATCGGTTGCACAGGCGGTGAAAGAAGCCGAAGGAAAGTTTGGTCACGCGATCACGATCAAGGGATTCGTTCGGTTTGCGCTAGGTGAAGGTGTAGATAAGCAAGAGCAGGATTTCGCCGCCGAGGTGGCTGCCGCAGCACGGCCGAGCTAATCCAAGGCGGGGGCGGATCGAATGACAAAGCCCCTTTACAAGCGTGTTCTCGTTAAGGTTTCCGGTGAAGCGCTTATGGGCGCCGAAACGCATGGTTTGCATGCGCCCACGCTCAAGCGAATTGCCGACGATCTTGCCGGTGTCAAAAAACTCGGTGTTGAAATTGCCGTCATGGTCGGCGCAGGGAACTTTGTGCGGGGTGCGATGCTTGCCGAGACTGGCATTGAGCGCGTAACCGCTGACGCCATGGGTATGCTCGGGACCGTGATCAATTCGCTTGCACTTGAAGATGCAATCAAAAAGGCGGGGGCGACAGTCCGCACGCTTTCCGGAGTTCCAATGTCGACCATTTGTGAACCCTATTCGCGTCAGCGTGGTCGCCGCCATTTGAGGGCCGGACATGTCGTAGTGCTCGGTGGAGGAACCGGCAATCCCTATTTCACGACCGATACGGGTGCGGCCCTGCGTGCTGCAGAGTTAAAATGCGACGCGATTTTTAAAGCGACGAATGTCGATGGCATTTATGACGATGATCCCAGGAGGAATCCCAAAGCTATGCGATTCGACAAGCTTACACACGATGAGGCACTCTTGCGCGATTTAAAAGTCATGGATGCGGCAGCATTCGCGCTTGCTCGCGATGCGCGCTTGCCCATCATCGTATTTTCTATGCGTGAAAAGGGGTCCATTACCTCGGCTGTGAAGGGCGAGGGAAAATCTACGACGGTTGTGCCGTGAACAGGTACTGTCGTCGAAACGTGCCGCCAATGACCGAAATTAGAGGTGGAACATGAAACCGGGACCGTTCGATCTCGCTGATATCAAACGCCGTATGCATAGTTCTCTGGCTGTTTTGAAAACCGAACTAGGCGGTTTGCGCACTGGTCGTGCATCGCCGAGCTTGGTTGAACCGATCCAGGTCGAGGCTTACGGCTCGCATATGCCTATGAATCAGGTCGCCACAGTGAGCGTGCCAGAACCGCGCCTGATTTCGATTCAAGTGTGGGATCATTCGGTAGTAAAGGCCGTCGAAAAAGCGATCCGCGATTCCAATCTGGGTCTGAATCCATCGACAGAAGGCACTACCGTACGCGTGCGAATTCCCGAACTCAATCAGGAGCGCCGGCAAGAATTGGTTAAAGTAGCGCATAAATACGCTGAGGCTGCGCGGGTCGCCGTCCGTCATGTTCGCCGGGACGGTCTTGACCTACTGAAGAAGCTACAAAAAGATGGTCACGTCAGCGAAGACGAAATCAAGCGCCACGAGGGTGAAGTTCAGAAGGCGACGGACCAATCAATTGGGGAAGTCGATCAACTTCTGGCTCACAAAGAAAAAGAAATCATGTCGGTTTGACGATCCCGGTATGCTCACTCCCTCCCAACTCACGCCTTTGCCCGACCTGCCCGTGCACGTCGCGATAATCATGGACGGCAATGGGCGTTGGGCGTCGGCACGCGGATTACCTCGTCGAGAAGGTCATCGGCGCGGCGTAGAAGCACTTCGCCGCACGGTTCGTGCTGCGGGAGAAATTGGGGTTAAAGTCCTTACGATCTACAGTTTCAGCGCCGAAAACTGGTCCCGTCCAGCGGATGAGATCAGCGATCTTATGGGCCTGCTCAAGCTCTTTATCCGTAAAGACCTCGCCGAACTACATGCGAGCAACGTGCGCGTGCGTGTGATTGGCGAGCGCGCGGGCCTCGACCCAGAAATTCTTTCGCTTATTAAGGAGGCGGAAGAACTCACCAAAAAGAACAGTGGCACACAGTTGGTCGTCGCCTTCAATTATGGTGGGCGGCAAGAGATTACTCGGGCCGCGCGCAAGCTTGCCGCTGATGCGGTGGCAGGAAAAATAGTCCCGGAGAAGATTGACATGGCGGCGATTGAGTTACAGCTCGATACCGTGGATCTTCCCGACCCGGATCTGGTCATTCGCACAAGCGGCGAACAGCGGATTTCGAATTTTCTCCTCTGGCAGACCGCATACGCAGAATTCATATTCTTGCCGATTTATTGGCCCGATTTTGATCGGGCTGCGCTAGAAGAAGCCATTGCTGAATATCGTCGGCGTGAACGCCGATTTGGCGGGGTGACCGCCCGCACAGCCTCCTGAATAGAATGGGTTGGGCGGGTCCGCGATGATACGATCAATAAAGAGGACCGCTTCCGGTGAACTTCGTCTTCGTGTGATTTCTTCCGTTGTGCTCGCGGCCATTGCCATTGCCGTGACTTGGTACGGAGGCAGCATCTTTGTCTTGTTTTGGGGAGCGGCCTCCGCCGTAATTTTCTGGGAATGGGTCCGGATGTCGTCTTATCGTCCGACATGGCTCGTGCTGGGATTGCTCTACGCGGGAGTCTTCCTGCTTGCGATGACTTGGCTGCGAATTACCTCATACGGTCTTTTCGCGATTTTTTGGCTCTTCGCTATCATATGGAGCGCTGATATCGTGGCCTATTTTACTGGTCGCGCCTTCGGCGGGCCAAAGCTTTGGCGTTCTGTTAGTCCTAACAAAACCTGGTCGGGAGCAATCGCCGGAACTGCTGCGGGCGTTGTCGCTGGATTAACCGTTATCTGGTCTGTCGGTCTCGAGTTAAATATTTTTCACTTCATCATCGCTTTCATTATTGTGATTGCTGCGCAGCTCGGTGATCTAATGGAGTCCGGGATAAAGCGGCATTTCGGTGTTAAAGATTTAAGTCAGCTTATACCTGGTCATGGCGGAGCCATGGATCGTTGTGACTCGCTGGTTGCGGCGTCTTCAATTGCGCTACTGATCGGTGTGGTGAGAGCAGCTAATGCGCCCGCTGAGGGATTACTTGCATGGTAAGCTTGGGCATCGGAAAAAAAATTTCTGTGACCGTGCTAGGCGCGACAGGCTCCGTCGGAACAAGCTGTCTCGATCTCGTCAGGCGCGACCCCGAGCGCTATAAAATTGTTGCCTTGGCTGCTGGCAAAAATGTAAAGCGACTTGCAGAGCTCGCGCGCGAATATCGACCAGATCTTGCCGTCATTGCCGATGAAGAATTGTATGGCTTTTTATCGGAAGCCCTTGGGGGCACGGGTGTCAAGGTTGCCGCTGGCCGTAAGGGCTTGATCGAAGCGGCAACTCTTAGCGCAGATGTTGTCGTGGCCGCAATTTCGGGCGCTGCAGGACTCGAGCCAACCATCGCTGCGCTTCAAGCGAAGCGGCGCGTGGCGCTTGCCAATAAGGAATGCCTCGTTTCGGCGGGAAATCTATTCATGTCGACCGCAAAATTGGCTGGGGCCATAGTGCTGCCTGTCGATTCCGAGCACAACGCGCTCTTTCAGCTTTTGACATCAGGTCCAGGGGACGGAGTTGAACAAATTATATTGACCGCGTCAGGCGGTCCGTTTCGGAGTCTTGCGACAGAAAAACTTGGACGCGTCGTGCCGGAAGATGCGCTCCGTCATCCGACGTGGAGCATGGGAGCAAAAATCAGCGTCGACTCCGCGACGCTCATGAATAAGGGATTGGAGCTCATTGAAGCCCATCACCTGTTTGGGCTGGCGGCTGAGCGGATCGATGTTCTTGTTCATCCGCAATCGGTTGTACACGCGCTTGTTTCATATAGCGATGGCAGTGTAGTTGCGGGAATGTCTGTTCCGGATATGCGGGTTCCCATTGCCTATTGTCTCGGCTGGCCGAGACGTATCGCTTGGGGGGCGCCAAAACTTAACCTTGCCAAGCTAGGAACACTGAGCTTTGAAACCCCGGATTTGGTCCGGTTTCCGGCGTTAAGGCTCGCACGGTCCGCGCTTGAAGCTGGTGAGGGCGCGCCCACCGTGCTTAATGCGGCCAATGAAATCGCCGTGGAAGCCTTTCTGGCCCGCCGCATCGGGTTTACCGACATCGCAGGTCTTGTCGGGGCGGCCTTGGAGCGGTCTGTTCCCGAAGGCCTCAAGGAGCCTGCAACCCTAGATGAGGCTCTTGCTGTTGACCATATTGGCAGAAGTATAGCCCGCGCCCTCTTGCCTCAATTCGCCGCAAAGGCATCCTAGGTAGGTAACAATTCGGAAAGGATGTGGTGATGGATTTTTTCTCGTTTTTGGGGTCGTGGGGCGGCTCGTTTCTCAGCTATTTGCTCCCATTCCTGTTTGTCCTCACCATTGTCGTTTTTTTTCATGAACTCGGCCATTTTTGGATTGCGCGCCGATGTGGCGTAAAGATTGATGCGTTTGCCGTTGGATTTGGTCCCGAACTTTTTGGGTTCAACGATCGTCATGGCACACGTTGGCGTGTCGCGGCGATCCCGCTGGGTGGCTACGTTCGTTTTCACGGCGACGATAGTGTCGCGAGCACGCCGGACGCTGCAGCGCTCTCTAAGATGAGCGAAAGCGAACGAAAAGTTTCATTCTTCCATAAACCGGTTGGCCAACGGGCGGCGGTTGTTGCGGCCGGTCCGATTGCGAATTTTATCCTTTCGATTGCGATTTTCGCTGGCATTTTCATGTTTTACGGCAAGCAAGCAAGTCCGGCCCGGGTCAACAGCATTGCTCCGGCGAGCGCCGCTGAAGCCGCAGGATTCAAAGCAGGCGATCTCGTCCTCACCATCGACGGGCAAAAGGTTGAAACCTTTTCCGATATGCAGCGGATCGTGAGTGTAAGCCCTGGCGAATTACTCGAATTCGTCGTCGATCGAGAAGGCAAATTTATCACCTTGAAAGCGACGCCCTCTTTAGAGGAACACAAGGATCGCTTCGGCAATGTTTTCAAACTTGGGCGTTTGGGCATCACAGGTGTCATGGATGCGCCGCAGCCAGTAGGGCCAGTTGCGGCAGTAGGTTTGGGCGCAACTGAGACATGGTACGTTGTAGCCCGCACGATGTCGTATATCGGCGGCATCATCACCGGTCGGGAATCCGCCGATCAACTGGGGGGCCCGTTACGCATCGCGCAGGTCTCGGGACAGGTGGCGTCCGTGGGATTTACTGCCCTAATGCATCTTACGGCTGTATTGTCTGTCTCGATCGGGTTGCTGAATTTTTTTCCCGTACCACTGCTCGATGGCGGACACCTTTTGTTCTATGGTATTGAGGCTTTGCGTGGGCGACCACTGAGTGAACGAGCACAGGAATTAGGTTTCCGAATTGGCTTAGCCCTAGTGATCATGCTGATGATCGTGGCCACATGGAACGATATCGTTCATCTTGCTGCGCTCTAATGCCGCCTAAGGGTGGAAGGCCTGGATTCCGACCCATTTTCGCCCTGACTTATCGGCAATCATTCCGAAACTGATCCGAGTCAAGCTGTGGCTCCTCTAAGAGGGCAGGGAGCTTGTGCTTGGAATGCTGGGGCAATTTGGTCTATTTCGAAGCGGCGAATGCCGCTGAGAGATATAATGCTTGGACAGGATGGCGGGGCGTTTGCAAGTGCCTGAAAAGACTGTAGAAGTTTTGAAAAGACTTAGAATCCGTATGCTATTGCGTTCGGATGCTGATGATTTTGTATGGGTCGCCGAGCCGACAGGGGCAAGCAGGTAGCGTATCGCATGACATTTTCGATCCGCGTCTTGGGGAGACTCGCGATCTTCGTGGCTCTGGTATTTGCTGGGGGCGCAAGCCTTACGGCTGTCTCGGTTGCGATGTCCAGCACCGCCAGCGCCCAGGTCATTAATGGCATCGTTGTGCAGGGTAACCGGCGCGTCGATGTCGAGGCCATTCGCGGCTATATCCAAATAAAGCCGGGAGAGCGCGCCGACCCAAGCAAGATCGATGACGCCCTGAAAACTCTCTACAACACCGGCCTTTTCGAAGATGTAAAGATCAATGTCAGCGGCGGCAAACTGATTGTCACTGTGATCGAGAACGCTGTGATCAACCGCGTTGTTTTCGAGGGCAATAAGAAGGTCAAAGACGACACGTTAAGCGTAGAAGTGCAATCGAAATCACGCGGATCGTTGAATCGCAATACCGTGCAAGCGGACGTGCAACGGATAATCGAAGTATATCGGCGCTCAGGTAGATATGACGTGCGCGTCGAGCCGAAGATCATTGAACGTCAAACAGGACGGGTCGATCTCGTATTCGAAATTAATGAAGGTGATAAGACAACGATCAAGAAAATCGTCTTTGTTGGCAACAAGGCATTTTCGGATTGGAAGTTACGCGATGTTCTCAGCACCACGGAAACAAATTTACTGAGTTGGATCAAAAACACAGATGTCTACGATCCCGATCGGGTCAGTGCAGATCAGGAAGCTCTTCGCCGGTTTTATCTTAAGAACGGTTATGCCGACTTTCGTATTGTGTCCGCAAATGTCGATCTGAATCGTACCAATGGTGGGTTTATCGTTACGTTCACGCTTGAGGAAGGAGAGCAGTACCGGACTGGTAGTGTCGAAGTAATTTCGAATTTGCGGGATGTCGATCCTGGACTGATAAAAAGCCTTGTCCGGACGAAGACGGGCGATGTTTACAGTGCTGAACTTGTCGAAAAGTCGATTGAAGACGTTACTCTCGATCTGGCTAAGCGCGGCTATGCATTCTCAATCGTTCGCCCGCGTGGAGATCGTGATTTTGCATCACGAACCATCAATCTTGTCTACGTGATCGAACAGGGCACGCGCGCTTACATCGAGCGGATCAATATCAGAGGGAATACACGAACACGCGACTATGTGGTTCGCCGCGAATTCGATATTTATGAAGGCGATCCCTACAATCGTGCACTGGTGGATCGTGCCGAGCGGCGGCTTAAAAATCTCGGCTATTTCAAAAACGTCAAGATTTCTACGGAGCCAGGTTCGGCGCCGGATCGAGTTATCCTGAATGTCGACGTCGAGGATCAGTTAACGGGCGAATTTTCCGTTGCCGGTGGTTATTCGACGGCCGCAGGATGGCTCGCTGAAGTATCGGTCGGCGAACGGAACTTTCTCGGCACGGGAAACAGCGTAAGAGCCTCCGTATCATACGGGCAATACCAGCGGGGAGCTAACTTTTCGTACACCGATCCGTTCATGCTGGGATATCGCGTCGGGGGTGGGTTCGACATTTTCTATTCACAGTCACTACCGAACAATTACCAAAGTTATCAGGTCAAAACGGTTGGCGGCACGCTGCGTACAGGCATGCCGTTGAATGACGACCTTACTTTGGGCTTGCGGTATTCGCTGTTCCAGCGGGACCTGATTGCGCCGAGCGGATTGGCTGATGGATGTAGAATTCTCGCCAATGGTACAATTTGGCCAACGGTAGGGACCGCTCCAACAGACATCAATTGTAGTGGTTACAGCAATGATGGCACGACGACAGTCGGTGGAGTATGGCCGGGCGGCGGTGGGTTAGCACCTGGCGTTGCCTACGATCCAAATGAAATTTCCGCGGCGCTAAAACAGGCGCTTGGGAAAGCTACCACATCGGCAGGCGGCTACACGCTTGCTTACAATACGCTCGACGACAACAAGAACCCGACTACAGGGTTGCTAATCACGTTTAGCCAAGATTTGGCTGGTCTCGGGGGAGACACCAACTATCTAAAAAGTGCCGTCGAGGCGCGCTATTATCGGCCTCTGGGTGGTGACTTCGTCGGAATGCTTAGGGGTTCAGCGGGCTATGTGGCGCCATGGGGCAGTCAAAATCTCAGGATTCTCGACGGCTTCTTCAAGGGACCCGAGCTTGTGCGCGGCTTCCAGCCAAACGGCATTGGTCCACGCGATCTAGGCTCTCAATATACGGATGCGATGGGCGGGCAGCAGTTTTGGAGTACTACCGCCGAACTGCAGTTTCCACTGTCATTCCTACCGAAGGACTTTGGTCTCAAAGCTGGTGTGTTCGCCGATGCTGGTTCGTTGTGGGGCTATCACGGCGTGACCAATATTACAGGGATTAACGCTCCTTATGGGAATCCGAACGCGATAATCATGTCCTAGCGGAACAACAGGCCCTAAAGGTACTCCAACAAATCCGGTTGACGTTTGCGTGGCGGATTCCAACAAAATTCGCTCGTCGACCGGCGTCAGTTTGATCTGGCAGTCGCCATTCGGGCCGGTCCGCTTTGACTTCGCCAAGGCTTTGACCAAAGAATCTTACGACAAAACACAGTTCTTTCGATTTACTGGCGGTGGTGCATTTTAAAGCCTAGACCTAGGCGGATTGCCGCGTTTATGCGGTGTCGAAATCGTACATGACCGAACCTCAGTTTTTCCGTCTTCGCACACCGCTTGTTGTTGCGGATATCGTTGCGCTAACGGGTGCGGAAGTTGCGGGAACTGCCGATCTCAAGCGCACAGTAAACGGTGTAAAACCGCTTGATCTTGCTGGGCCTGCCGACATTACTTTTTTCGACAATCCGAAATTTCTCGAATCCTATTTGGGAACGTGTGCAGGTGTTTGCTTTACACGTCGTGAATACGCGGGCAAAGCTCCTCCAGGTGTAGTGATATTGATTTCGAGTGAACCGTTTCGTGCCTATGTGACCGTCGTGAGGGCATTGTTTACGAAGGAATTGAAACCTGTAGCACTATTCGGTGGGAGAGGAATTGCGTCCAACGCATCTGTCCATTCAGAAGCAAAACTCGAGGATGGAGTCGTGGTCGATCCTGGCGCTGTCATTGGTCCGCGCACGGAAATCGGCAGCGGCACGCTCATTGGTCCCAATGCAGTAATCGGCGCCGATGTGCGCATCGGCCGTGATTGTGTCATCGGCGCGGGTACGAACATTCAACACGCGCTGTTCGGTGACAGAGTTGTCGTTCACCCGGGCGTGCATATCGGCCAGGACGGATTTGGCTATTTGCCCGGCAAAGGTGGGCATCTGAAGATTCCCCAGGTTGGCCGAGTGATTATTCAGGATGATGTTGAAATTGGTGCCGGCACGACGATCGACCGTGGCGCGAACCGCGATACGATGATCGGAGAGGGCACCAAGATCGACAATCTCGTGCACATCGCGCACAACGTCTCGATCGGAAGGCATTGCATTATCGTCGCTCAAGTTGGAATTTCCGGGAGTTGTACGCTCGGAGATCGTGTCATGATTGGCGGCCAAGTTGGATTTGTCGATCATGTCAGCGTCGGCGATGGTGCTCAGATCGCGGCGAAAAGCGGAGTGATACATGACGTGCCTCCTGGCGAAAGATGGGGTGGCGCACCGGCAAAGCCAATCAAAGAATATTTCCGCGAAATAACAGCAGTGAAACGGCTTGCATCGGGAAAAGAAAATGCGCAAACCGGGCGTGAGCAAAAAAAGCTGAGATAACCTAATGGATCAGAAGCAAGATAAGCAAACGGCCCTGGAGCTGCAGGACATATTGAAACTGCTGCCGCACCGTTATCCATTTCTGATGGTGGATCGTGTTATCGAGGTGAATGGTGACAATTCTTGCATTGGTATCAAAAATGTCACGATTAATGAGCCATTTTTTGCAGGGCATTTTCCGGCGCGCCCCGTCATGCCGGGCGTGCTTCTAATCGAGGGTATGGCACAAACCGCAGGCGCGATCTGCATACTGTCGCGCGGGTTCGAAAAGGCGCCCAAGTCGGTTCTGTTTCTCACCGTCGACAAAGCAAAATTCCGCCGGGCAGTCGTACCCGGTGATGTTGTCGAATATCATATGATCAAAAAGGCGAAGAAGAAGAGCATGTGGTGGTTCCGTGGCGAGGCAAAAGTCGCGGGCGAACTCGTGGCCGAGGCCGAACTTGGCGCCATGATTGTGGACGACTGATCCTGTGGCCGATATCGATCCAACGGCGCGGATCGCCGAAGGTGCGCGTCTCGGCGCGGACGTCGTGATCGGGCCTTATTGCATTATCGGCGGCGAAGTCACCATCGGCGATGGGTGTAAGTTGCTTTCGCACGTCAATATCACCGGCGTGACGACGATTGGTCCACGCACGACGATTTATCCTTTCGCGTCGCTTGGCACCTCGCCACAATCGGTTCACTACAAGGGCGAGGCCAGTCGGCTGATCGTCGGCGCGGATTGTATGATTCGCGAGTCCGTCACGATGAACACCGGCACCGCCGGTGGCCACATGGAAACCAAGATCGGCGATCGCTGCATGTTCATGGCCTACGCTCATGTCGGGCACGATTGCATTATCGGTAACGATGTAACATTCGCAAACGGCGGAACTCTCGGTGGGCACTGTACGATCGGCGATTTTGTATTCATGGGCGGTTATGCGGCGGTACACCAGTTCGTACGGATTGGCGAACGTTGTGTCATCGGTGGATTGTCTGGAGTTGCTCATGATGTCGTTCCGTTTGCCGCTGCGGTGGGGGAGCGCGCGGAACTGGCCGGGTTGAACATCGTCGGATTGAAGCGCGGCGGTTTCAGTCGTCCGCAGATTCACGCCTTACGACATGCTTATCGGTTATTGTTTTCGGGCGAGGGTACGATCTTTGATAGAGCCGAGAAAATCGCCAAGGAATTTCATGATGACAAGAATGTGCAACGGCTTGTTGAATTCATTCGTCAGACCGGAAAGCGCCGCCTGACAACCCCACGTGCCGGTGTTAGCGAACACGCAGATTGATAATGGCAGCGAGTACGCAATCCACGGGAACTCGTGAGCCGCTCGGAATTGTTTGCGGCGCAGGCAGTTTTCCCATTGCGCTCGCGGATTCTGTACAAAAACGTGGCCGCCCTGTTGTGATGCTGGCGCTGCGAGGATTTGCTGATAAGGCGGTCGAGCGTTTTCCGCATGAGTGGATGCCGTTTGGCGCGTTCGGCACCAGTGTGGCCCTGGCCCGTAAACATAATTTACGCGATATCGTCACCATCGGGTCGGTTTATCGACCGAAACTCTTGGATTTTCGTCTCGACTGGACAACCTTGAAAATCCTGCCGCGATTAGCACGCCTTTATCGCGGCGGTGACGATCATTTGCTGTCTGGCGTTGCGGCATTGCTCGAAGAATATGGATTTCGACTATTGAGTATCGCCGAAGTTGCGCCGGAGTTGATGTTACCGGCGGGCATTTTGGGAGCCAACAAGCCGTCAGCAGAAGACGAAACCGATATTGCGTTTGGGTTTGAACTCTTACGCGCGCTGGGCCCGTTCGATGTGGGCCAGGCGGTCGCAATTTCCGGTCGTCGTGTACTCGCCGTGGAAGCCGCGGAAGGCACGACGGGAATGCTGATGCGTCTCGCCAAGCTCAAGAAAAGCGGTCGCCTAAAGCTCTCCGACCGAGCGGGCGTTCTGGTGAAGGCGCCGAAGCCGAGCCAGAGCAGACGCATCGATCTGCCGGCAGTTGGCGTGGAAACCGTTAGGCAGGCCGCTGAAGCGGGTTTGCGCGGTATTGCGGTCGAAGCCGGGGGGACGATCGTGCCAGATGCGTCGGCAATGGTGCGCGCAGCCGACTCGGCAGGGCTGTTCCTGGCGGGAGTTGCTCCGATCGGAGAACCGAAAAGGTGAGCGCAGCGGGCAATAGAACAGGTGCGCTCGATGTTTTTCTAGTTGCTGGAGAGACCTCAGGCGATCATCTGGGCGCAAGTCTGATGAAAAAACTCCGTGAACGAACTGGCGGGGAGATAGATTTTCGCGGCGTCGGCGGTCCCTCGATGCTGGCGCAGGGTCTGATAAGCCAATTTCCAATGGATGACGTGACCGCAATTGGATTCGGCTCGGTCATCCGCAAGCTTCCCCTTATCTTGAGACGTATCCGCGAAACCGCAACAGCGGTCATCATGGCGCCGCCGGATGTGCTGGTACTGATTGATAGCCCTGATTTCAATCATCGTGTGGCGAAACGCGTGCGCCGCTCATTGCCCCAACTTCCGATTGTAAAATATGTCTCGCCCACGGTTTGGGTATGGCGGCCAGGCCGCGCGCGTAAGTTGAGGCCGTTGATCGATCACCTTCTCGCATTGTTTCCTTTTGAACCCGATGTTCAGAAAAAACTTGGTGGACCGCCCACAAGCTATGTAGGACACCCGTTGCTTGAAAGGCTAAAGGATTTACGGCCGTCTCCAGCAGAAGAACAGGCACGTCATCGAGAGCCACCGACCGTGCTTGTATTGCCAGGTAGTCGCCATCTAGAGATTGCTCGCCTAGCATCGGTTTTTGGCGAGACGATTGGCCGTATCGCCAATTTCCACGTGATCGATCTGGTCTTGCCGACAATTCCGGCGCGACTAGATGAGATCAAAATGGCAGTTGAAACTTGGCCCTTGAGACCGCGTATCGTTACGACGGAGGCCGAAAAATATTCGGCTTTTCGCCGTGCGCGTGCGGCGCTTGCCGCTTCCGGTACAGTTACGCTTGAGTTGGCACTCGCGCATGTTCCAATGGTCGCTGCTTATAAAGTTCCTTTAGTGGAAGAAATGGTCGTGCGCGCGCTTGCACATGTATCGACGGCGAACCTTCCCAATCTCATTCTCGGTGAGATGGTGGTGCCGGAACTACTGCAACGGAACTGTACCGCGGAAAAGCTTGCGGCGGCGCTCCAACCGTTGCTGAGCGATACTTTCGAGCGCCAGCGACAACTCGACGCATTCATCCACCTTGATGAAATTTTCGACACAGGTGGTGAAGAACCGAGCGGGAAAGCCGCGAGGATTGTGCTGGAAGTAGTTGATAACAAACGGTAATCTATCGACATTAAAAGTCATGGCAGGGCCATGGACTTGCGAACGCGATAAACTAAAACCTGTCGAAGATTTCAAAACCGCGAGAGTGTCGAGCCGATGTTGCTGCGTCCAGAAAAAAAGGGTCCGGTCCGCGCCGCGATCACGGGCGTCCACGGTTACCTGCCGGATTACGTTCTGACCAACGACGAACTTTCGAGAATGGTCAACACCAGCGACCAGTGGATTACCGAACGCACCGGTATCAAGGAAAGACGCATTCTCAAGGGTGAGGGATTGGGCACCTCGCACATGGCGATCGAGGCGGTGAAAGGTCTTCTGGACAAAACTGAAACCAAGCCGGAAGAGATCGATATTCTTGTCTGCGCGACGATCACTCCCGATTTCGTGCTGCCTTCTACCGCTAATCTGATTTGTAACGCAGTTGGCATGCGCCATATCGGCAGTTTCGATATCCAGGCCGCGTGCTCGGGTTTCGTTTATGGGCTTGATGTCGCTTCGCAATTCATTGAAACGGGGCGGGCAAAAAAAGCGATCCTTGTTGGCGCCGACAAGATGTCGAATATGATTGACTATCAGGACCGCACGACCTGCGTACTGTTCGGAGACGGGGCAGCCGCCGTCCTGCTAGAACCGAACGAAACCGGTGCCGGTCTTATAGACATCGAACTTCATTCCGATGGTTCCGGCATGCCGCATATCCATCAAAAGGCAGGCGGGAGCCGCATGCCGGCTTCGGCTGCGACGATCGAAGCGCGCATGCACTATCTCTATCTCAACGGGCCAGCGGTATTCCGTGCGGCGGCGGAGAGAATGTCAGGCTCCGTGCGCGAAATTGTTACGCGCAACAACATGACGCTCGACGAGATCGACTGGTTCGTGCCGCATCAGGCGAATAAAAGAATTCTCGAAGCGATTGCGAACCGTCTTGGAATTTCTCACGACAAGGTCATGTTCACCTTGCAGAAGTACGGCAATACGACGGCAGCAACCATTCCACTTTGCCTGTGGGACTACGAACCAAGGCTAAAACAGGGCGATAAAATCGTTTTCGCCGCGTTCGGCGGCGGGTTCACCTGGGGCAGTGCCTATCTGATTTGGGCTTATGATGGTGCCACGGCCGCGAAGGGCGCGCAGAAAGCCCGTAAGCTTAGTCAGACGCCTGCCGAATAACGATTTTATTTCCGCCGCGAGATCGGAAGGTAGTCGCGCTTCGCCGCGCCGGTGTAGAGCTGGCGTGGGCGACCGATCTTCTGGTGCGGATCCTCGATCATTTCCTTCCATTGGGCGATCCAGCCCACAGTGCGCGCAACCGCGAACAGCACCGTGAACATACTGGTTGGGAAGCCCATCGCCTTGAGCGTTATACCCGAGTAGAAGTCGATGTTCGGATAGAGTTTCTTTTCGATGAAATAGTCATCTTTCAGCGCAATGCGCTCAAGTTCCATGGCCACATCGAGTAGGGGGTCATCCTTCACGCCGAGCTCATTCAGAACCTCATGGCATGTTTTCTGCATGATCTTCGCGCGCGGATCGTAGTTCTTGTAGACCCGATGTCCGAAACCCATCAGGCGGAAGGGGTCGTTCTTGTCTTTCGAGCGCTTGATGAATTCCGGGATACGGTCGACATGACCGATCTCCGACAACATCTTGAGCGCTGCTTCGTTCGCACCGCCATGCGCTGGTCCCCAAAGGCATGCACAGCCGGCAGCAATGCAAGCGAAAGGATTTGCCCCGGATGAGCCTGCGAGACGAACCGTCGAAGTCGAAGCATTCTGCTCATGGTCGGCATGGAGAATGAAAATTCGATCCATTGCGCGCGCAAGTACGGGGTTTGGCTTATATTCTGCGCAGGGTACCGCAAAGCACATACGAAGGAAATTGGATGAATAATCGAGCTCGTTTTTCGGATAAACGAACGGCTGGCCGATCGAATATTTGTAGGCCATTGCAGCCAGCGTCGGCAGCTTCGCGATCATACGGACCGAAGCGATCATTCGCTGCAGCGGATCGGCGATGTCAGTCGAGTCATGATAAAATGCAGAGAGCGCACCGACCGATCCGACCATTACCGCCATTGGATGCGCATCGCGGCGAAAGCCCTGAAAAAAGCGGCTCATCTGTTCATGGACCATCGTATGATTAGTCACACGTTTCAAAAAGTCGGCTTTCTGCGCGGCGGTGGGAAGCTCGCCGTAAAGCAACAGATAGCAGGTTTCCAGGAAGTCTCCGTTTTCGGCAAGCTGCTCGATCGGATAACCGCGATACAATAGGACGCCTTCGTCGCCGTCGATATAGGTGATCTTGGACTCGCAGCTTGCAGTCGACGTGAAGCCCGGATCAAAGGTGAACATGCCCAACTCGGTGTAGAATTTGGCAATATCCATCACCGACGGACCGATCGTTCCTTCCTGTATCTGTAGCGACCAGGTCCGGTCACCAACGGATAGCTTGGCCGTCTTGGTGTTGGCGCTCGTTTTCGCGTCCATGCTCACACTCCATCGCAGAGGGCTAAAATTAAAGTTACGCCCGTTACTCGCCACTTTTCTTCATTTTGATCGCTTCGGTTTCAGCCTTCCATTGCTATTTGCCACTAACGCCGTTTCTCGGATTCTAGCAAGCCTGACTTTTGCAATTCACTTGCGCCTTGCGGTAAATCAAAGCACATACCCGCGCCGTCAAGGGTTACGTGGCCAAGGTATTCTGGCTGGTTTAGGTGCCTGACAGTGCAGGATTGAAGTGGCGGGCGGGGAAGGAAGGGCGAGAGGAATTCGGAGGCGCCTGGATTGATCAGACCCTCTATGCATCAGATTTTCTGTCAGCAACTTTCACGCGGCAAGAGTAAGAGGAAAATTCTGCAATTTAAAAACCAGCCCAATATCAAGAAGCGGCTCTAAGCTACGGTAGCGTGCCCAATCTGGTCGGCAAGGCGGGCAAGGCTTTCCTCCTTGCCGAGCGCCATCAGCACATCAAAAATACCGGTTGAGGTCGTTTTGCCCGTCAGGGCTGCGCGAAGCGGTTGCGCTACAGCAGCGAGCTTCACTTTCTCACGTTCGGCGAGAGCTCGAACGGTAGCATCGAGTGTATTGGCCTTCCATTCGGCTTTTTCGAGATCTTCCATCGCGCGTTTAAGAACTGCGCGCGCCTCGGTCGTCAGAACCGCTTTGGCTTTATCGTCGACCTTTAAAGGCCGTTGATCGAGAAGAAAGCGTATACTTTCCATCAATTCCACAAGTGTCTTTGCGCGCTCTTTGAGACCTGGCATAATGACACAAATACGCTCGCGCATTGCCCGGAATTGTGGTGCGACTGTCGCGGCATCGGATAATTCGGGAATGAATTTTTCGAGCGCGTCGATCAATTCTTCATCGGAGGCCTGCCGGATATACTGGCCATTGAGATTTTCAAGTTTGACAAAATCGAATCGTGCGGCTGATCGCCCGACGCGGTTCAAATCAAATAGCGAAATCAACTCCTCCGTCGTGAACAGTTCCTGGTCGCCATGGCTCCAGCCCAGGCGTACGAGATAATTGCGCATCGCGGCTGGCAAATAACCCATGGTTCGATATGCTTCGACGCCGAGCGCGCCATGCCGCTTGGAAAGCTTTGCGCCATCCGGCCCGTGAATCAGTGGAATATGCGCCATTTTTGGAATCGCCCAACCGAGGGCTTCGTAGATCTGTGCCTGCCGCGCGCCATTGGTTAAATGATCGTCGCCGCGAATTATGTGCGTAACCGCCATGTCGTGATCGTCCACCACGACGCTGAGCATGTAGGTCGGCGTACCGTCGGAGCGTAGCAGCACGAGGTCGTCGAGGTCTTTGTTCTGCCAAGTGACGCGGCCCTGCACAAGGTCGTCGATCACCGTTTCGCCTTCTGTTGGGGCTTTCAGTCGGATCACTGGCTCGATACCCGGCGGCGCCTCCGAGGGATCACGGTCACGCCAGCGGCCGTCGTAACGCGGAGGTTTTCCTGCCTTGCGGGCTTCTTCGCGCATCTGCTGCAATTCCTCGGCCGAAGTGTAGCAGCGATAGGCGCGCCCGACGGTAAGAAGAGCTTCAGCAATCTCGCGATGACGGCCAGCACGCTCAAACTGAAACACTGGTTCGCCATCCCAATCGAGTCCGAGCCATTTCAGGCCATCGAAAATTGCATCGATCGCTTCCTTGGTAGAGCGCTGACGGTCAGTATCCTCGATCCTCAGCAGCATCTTGCCGCTTCGGCCCCGCGCATAGAGCCAGTTGAAAAACGCCGTGCGCGCGCCACCGATATGAAGGAATCCAGTTGGCGAAGGGGCGAAGCGCGTGACGATGGGCGTCGTTGGGTCAATCATTTGTACGTGGCGCGAATTGGCGGCCCATGTAGCACAGGGATGTCGCGGCGAGTAGGGCGGGGCCCATTCATGGCGAATGTAAACAAACGATTGCGCATAGTGCGATGCATGGCTGCCGCAATGTGGCAATGCTGCTGAAAAGGTGGATGCACAACGGTGCTATTATAGTTTGTCTGCGCTAACCGATGTTCCGATGGCGGATGCGCCCGACGAGGAAGGCGCTAGCAAGAACGTTCAGTAGCGGCGGAAAAGTCCGACGAGCTTTCCTTGAATACGAACGCGGTCGGGGCCAAAGATGCGGGTCTCATAAGCAGGGTTTGCTGCTTCTAAGGCAATTGAGGCGCCTTTTTTCCGTAAGCGCTTGAGTGTCGCTTCCTCTTCGTCAACAAGTGCAACAACGATGTCGCCAGTGTCGGCGGTGTTGCTCTTGCGGATCAGCGCAAGGTCGCCCTCCAAAATGCCCGCTTCAATCATGGAGTCGCCGCGCACTTCGAGCGCAAAATGATCGCCCGAAGAAAGAATTTCCGGCGGCACATGAATTGTGTGGCTTCGATTTTGAATTGCCGCGATTGGCGTGCCGGCGGCGATGCGGCCCATGACGGGAACGGCGACGGGCCGTCCGCCTTCGTCCTCCGACGCCGTGCGCACGCGCCCCAGACTTCCTTCGATGACGTTCGGTGAGAAACCTTTTTTTATGCCGAAATTCGGCGCGACCGTGTCGGGCAAGCGCACCACTTCAAGCGCACGGGCACGATTCGGAAGACGGCGAATGAAGCCCCGCTCTTCAAGTGCGGTAATCAGCCGATGAATGCCGGATTTCGACCGCAGGTCCAGTGCTTCTTTCATCTCTTCGAAGGAAGGCGGCACGCCCGATTCCTTAACGCGCTCGTGAATGAATTTCAGGAGTTCAAACTGTTTGCGGGTAAGCATCGCGGGGCTCGCTATCCAGGAATCGGTCGAAACAAACCATGAACATTAGTAGCTGTTCTAGTTGTGTTCCGCAACAACTATTAGCGGTTAAGTGATTCTGGTGACCGAGGAGTTAAATCTCGAGGTTTTTCATCCTAGTCAGAGAAACGCAGGACTTCGCAAGGACTGCCCTCCCGGGCGGCAGGCGCATAGGGCAATCGGATGATCAGCCCATCAGCCGCATGCAAGACAGTCAGCATCGAGCTGTCCTGCAATTTAAAGGGTGTAGCAGTAAGGCGGCCGTCTGGGCCGTGCATGAGTTTTGCGCGCAGAAAGTCCTGCCGATGATCGTTGTCGTCGACCGCGCGTCCAAGGACGGCCGATTCCGTTTCAGGAACCAGATCAGAGCGGCCTTGCAGTTTTCGTAGCAGAGGCATCAAAAACAGAAACGAACAAACAAAAGAAGAAACTGGGTTGCCGGGCAGACCGAGCACGCGCAATGGCTCCGCTACACCGAGCAGCAGCGGACGTCCCGGCCGCATAGCAATCCGATGGAACGAAAGCGCGATGCCTTCCTGGGCGAGCGCCGGCGCAACGAGATCGTGATCGCCGACGGACGCGCCGCCGAGCGTCACCACCACATCGACGTCTTGCGCGCGCGCCTGGCGAAGAGCTTCGGCGATGGCGTCGATCCTATCAGGTACGATACCAAGATCGATTGGTTTTCCGCCCTCCTGCTGGACGAGCGCCGAAAGCGTGAGCGGGTTGGAAGCAACGATCCGATCTGGTGCATCGCCGGCACCCGGTGCTACTAGTTCATCGCCGGTCGCGATGATCGCAACTCGCGGACGGCGCGTGACGGCAATTTTCGGATGATCCATCGCCGCCGCAAGACCGATATCGCGCGCATTCAGGCGGCGGCCAGCCTCCAGCATCACTTGTCCCGCCCTAAAATCGAAGCCCTGGCGGCGTATAAACTTTCCTTTTGGCAAGGACTTGATGGTGATCCGCTCGCCATCGCGTGAGACATTTTCCTGTGGCACAACCTGATCTGCCAACGGCGGCACGATGGCGCCAGTGAAAATCCGAACGGTCTCGCCCGCTTTCATGGTGCCCGTGAACGGCCGGCCTGCGGCGGACTCGCCGACAAGGCGTAGAGGTACAGGGGTTTCTTGAGTGTCGCCTGCGAAAACAGCATAGCCGTCCATCGAGGAAAGATCGGCGGGTGGTTGTGTGCGCCGCGACGCAAGTGTCACCGCCAGTATTCGACCGTATGCTTCAGCGATTGGGATTTCTTCGGAGGGCAGCACCGCGACACCGTCAAGCGTGCGGGCAAGCGCCTCCCCGACGGAGATGAGCGACACTTCAGGCCTCCGCGCGCCATGAGCCGGAGGCGCCTCCGGATTTTTCCAGCAGCCGAATGTTTTCGATCCGAATGCCGCGTTCGACTGCCTTCACCATGTCATATATTGTCAAACAGGCTACGCTCACAGCGGTCAGGGCTTCCATCTCGACGCCGGTCTGGCCCGTGACCTTGACGGTGGCGCGAATCTTGAAACCCGGCAATTTCCGATCGGGCTCGATTCCAATTTCAATCTTGGTAACGGGCAGCGGGTGACAAAGTGGGATCAACTCGTGCGTACGCTTCGCTGCCTGAATGCCGGCAATGCGTGCAGTGCTTAGGACGTCACCTTTCTTCGCGTCTCCTGACAATATGAGATTGAGTGTCTCTATTTGCATAACGACCGAACCTTCGGCGACTGCGACGCGCACGGTTACGGGCTTGGCAGAAATATCCACCATGTGGGCTTCGCCGTTGTTGCCGAGATGGGTGAGCGTTTTTTCGACCATAGGAATTCTCTTAGGCACTTTTCGCCTTCGGTTTATCGCGGGCGAGTAGGGCGCGCGTCGCAAGCGTAACGTCGGGTTGCCGCATTAGGCTTTCACCGATCAGAAAGGCTTTAACACCGACATCGGCTAGGCGCGTCAAATCGCTAGATGTAAAAATTCCACTTTCAGCGACTACTACGTGAGTTTTGGGAACGCGGGGCGCAAGACGTTCCGTTGTCGTAAGTGTAGTTTTGAAAGTGCGCAGATCGCGATTGTTGATGCCTATTAATTTCGCCCCGAGCTTGAGTGCACGTTCAAGTTCTTTCTCATCGTGTACTTCGATCAGCGCATCCATATTCCAGTGGACGGCTGCCGAATAAAGTTCGCGTGCAGTTTTATCGTCGACGGATGCCATAATGATCAGAATGCAATCGGAACTGAGCGCGCGGCTTTCCGCTACCTGATACGCGTCATAGAGAAAATCCTTGCGGATCACTGGCAATGGGGTTGCCGAGCGCGCAGCGACCAAATGCTCGTTGGCACCCTGAAACGAGGGCGTATCGGTCAACACCGAGAGGCAAGTCGCGCCACCCGCGGCGTATTGGCGTGCGAGCGACGGCGGGTCGAAATCGGCGCGGATGAGTCCACGAGATGGACTGGCTTTCTTGATTTCGGCAATCAATGCATAATCACCGCGCCCAATTTTTGCTTCGAGTGCCGCTAGAAAGCCGCGTGGCGGAGAAGCAGATTCGGCCTCCGCGTCGATCTTCGAGCGGGGCCGTGCTTTTTTTGCCCTGGCGATCTCCTCGCGCTTATAAGCTTCGATTTTTTTGAGAATGTCGTGCATGGGTCAAGCGTTCGATACCGCAATCAGTTTTTCGAGCCGCGTTTTAGCCCCTCCGCTTTCGATCGATTTCTCGGCTAGTTTCATGGCATCGGCAATCTTGTCGGACTTGCCCGCAACAACCAATGCTGCGGCGGCGTTGAAAATGGCCACATCGCGATAAGGGCCCTTTTTTCCTTGCAGAACGGCAATTAGTGCAGCTGCATTGTGAGCGGCTTCGCCACCCTTCAATTCGGCCGGTGCTGCTTTTTTCAATCCAACCTCCTCGGGAGAAATTGTGAATGTTCTGATCTTTCCGCCGTCCAGTTCTGCAACGAAGGTAGGTCCGGTGGTCGTGATCTCGTCGAGGCCATCGGATCCGTGCACGACCCAGGCACGTTCGGACCCAAGCGCCGCCAGGACTTTCGCCAGCGGTTCGACCCAAGATCGCGCGAACACACCGACCATTTGTCGTTTCACATTGGCAGGATTGGACAGCGGTCCGAGCAGATTGAAAATCGTACGCGTGCCGAGTTCGATGCGGGTCGGCCCAACATGCTTCATCGCGGGGTGATGCATCGGCGCGAACATGAACCCGATCCCAGCTTCCTTGATGCAGCGAGAAATCGCGACAGGTTCGAGATCGATCCTGATACCTAGAGCGGAGAGCACATCAGCAGCGCCAGACTGCGAAGAGAGGGCGCGATTGCCGTGCTTGGCGACGGGCACGCCGGCACCCGCAACAATGAAGGCCGCACAGGTGGAAATGTTGAAGGATCCCGCCGCATCGCCACCGGTGCCGACGACATCGATCGCACCGATGGGAGCATCGACCGTGAGCATCTTGGCGCGCATGGTCGCAACGGCGCCGGTAATTTCATCGACCGTTTCGCCGCGAACGCGCAACGCCATCAGGAGGCCGCCCATCTGGGCGGGAGTCGCTTCGCCCGACATCATCTTGTCGAAAGCGTGCGCCGCTTCGTCGCGCGTTAGCGCAGCGCCAGTTGCGGTTTTTCCGATGATCGAGCGTAAACGTTCCATGTCATATCACTTGCGGTTCGCCGTGTTCCATTTCGCAGCAAGATCGAGAAAATTCTTCAAAATTATCTGGCCTTGTTCCGACGCAATACTTTCAGGATGAAATTGTACACCGTGCACAGGATGTTTTTTGTGCGACATAGCCATTACGAGACCGTCGTCGGTCTCGGCAGTGACCGCAAGGTCGGCCGGCATGGTATCGCGTTTTACTACAAGGGAATGATAGCGCGTCGATTCGAAAGGCACGTTGATGCCACGCATGAGACCCTCGTTTTTATGCCTGATCGTTGAAAGCTTGCCGTGAACTGGCTTTGGCGCGCGCACGACATCGCCACCATAAGCGACAGCAATCGCCTGATGACCGAGACAAACGCCAAAAATCGGAATTTTTTCACCGAGACGTTGGACCAGTTCGAGCGAAATCCCGGCTTCGTTCGGCGTGCAGGGGCCGGGTGAAAGCACAATCGCATCGGGACGCGCTTGTTCCAGTGCATCGACAGTGATCTTGTCGTTGCGATGAACCTCAACCTCGGCTCCGAGCATGCCGAGAGCATGCACGAGGTTCCAAGTGAAGCTGTCATAGTTGTCGACGAGTGTGACTTTTGTCATTTGGTCAGCCTTTTAGGCCGCCTAGGTGGCCCTTCACCGCGTTGGCGTCAAGCGATGTGGCTTTATTTATTGCCCGCGCCGCGCGGTGCTGGCGAAGCGGCGAGCTTCCTCGGCAGCATGGAAGAGCGCCTTGGCCTTGTTCACGCATTCCGCCTGTTCTGATTTTGGATCGGAATCGGCGACGATGCCTGCGCCTGCCTGAACGTACATTTTGCCGTCCTTGATCAGTGCCGTGCGAAGTACGATGCAGGTATCCATCGCGCCGGCGGCCGAAAAATAACCGACGCAACCGGCGTACAGTCCACGTTTTTCCTTTTCCAGTTCGTCGATGATTTCCATGGCCCGCACTTTCGGGGCGCCAGAAACAGTTCCAGCGGGAAAACCGGCAATTAGAGCGCTTAGTGCATCATGCTTTGTGTCGAGTTTTCCTTCGACGTTGGAAACGATGTGCATGACATGACTATAGCGTTCGATAAAGAATTGATCGGTTACCTTGACACTACCAATCTCGGAAACGCGGCCTACGTCGTTGCGACCTAGGTCGAGCAGCATCAGATGCTCCGCACGCTCTTTCGGATCGGCTAGCAAATCCTTTTCCAGCGCCTCATCTTCGTGTGGAGTAGCGCCCCGCGGCCGTGTGCCCGCAATCGGGCGCACAGTGACTTTCTTATCACGAACGGTAACAAGGATTTCCGGGCTCGAACCCGCGACGGCAAAGTTTCCGAAATCGAGATAGTATAGGTAAGGCGCGGGATTTATCCGGCGAAGGGCGCGGTAGAGCGAAAATGGCGGGAGCGGAAAGGGCGCCTCGAAGCGTTGGGACAGTACGACCTGAAAAATATCGCCAGCCATGATGTATTCCTTGGCCGCGAGCACCATTTTTTCGTACTCGGCTGAGGTCGTGTTCGACTTCGTCGCGATCTTAAGCGGATCGAAACTCACGTCGCTATCTTGTTTCGCGAGCGGCTTTTCCAGCGCGTCTATGATCGCGGATAAACGTTCGACCGCGCGGGCGTACGCGACTTTCGACCCAACACCATTTTCAGGCCGCACGGGAGTGACGACTGTCATCGCGTCCTTCACGGCATCGAATACGACGACGATGGTAGGTCGCATCAGGATCGCATCCGGAATGTCAATCGGATCCGGATTTGCGGTAGGCAATTTTTCCATGAGCCGGACCATGTCGTAGCCAAGATAGCCAAAAACGCCGGCCGCCATCGGCGGAAGAGCGTCCGGCACCTTGATCGCCGACTCCCTGAGCAGCTTGCGTAGCGCCTCAAGCGGTGCTTCATCAGAAGGCTCGAATGCACCCGCCTTCGTACGAGCGGCGCGTTTGATCTCTGATCTTGTTCCGTTCGTGCGCCAGATCAGATCTGGATCCAAACCGATTATCGAATATCGTCCGCGCACCGCGCCGCCTTCTACTGACTCGAACAAAAAGGAGTGCGTCTTGCCTTGTGAAAGTTTCAGGAAAGCGGAAACCGGCGTTTCAAGATCACCGACCAGCGTCGTCCACACGAGCTGTGCTTCGCCCGTCGCATAGCGCGCCGCCACAGCGGAGGCTTCGGGCAGAATTTCCATTGGAATTCAGTTCCTGTCGGCGCCGGTGAGGGAACGAATGGCGGCCTCGTTCACGGAGATGCCAAGGTCTTTCTCGACGCCAAGGATATATTGCCCAAGAATATCATCTTGCAGGCCACGGGAGAGCGTGCTTTCGATCGCGCTGCCACCAAGCGAGGTGCTGGGAAGGTTGACGGCGGAGACACGATAGACGATCCGCCCCAAGCCGTCCTGAGTTTCCAGGATCCCGCTTTTGCCCTCGCCGGTCGCGAAGATGCGGCGTATGGCTGCCGTATCGAAGCCGTCCGCCGTGCGCTCACGAGTGAGTTTGTCTCGGCTTTCGAGCGTATTGCCAACGGCAGCCCTAGAGAGAGGCTCTCCCGCTTCGATCTTGGCACGGATCGTATCGGCAACCGCTGCCAGCTTTTTTGTTGTCTCTTCATTGCGCCAGCGCTGTTCGGCCAAGGAGCGCACTTCATCGAAGGTACGATCGCGCGGCGGTGTAACGTTTGCGACTTCATACCAGACATAGCCCCCTTGGCCGCGTAGCTCGATCGTGTCCGTTTCGGTGCCGGGCGGCGCGCGGAACGCGCCGGCAAGGACAGCGTCGCGCTCAAGAATGTCTTCAACTGACGAGCCGTCTGGTTTGCGACCGCTTCTATCAACCGCTTCGACGGTGCTGGTTTGCAGTTTTAACTTGTTTGCGACTTCCGCGAGGGTTGAACCACTCGCACGTTCGTCCTCGATTTTGTCATGAAGATCAAGCATATCGCGCCGCACCCGCTGGGCCGCGATTTCTTTTCGCAACGTGTCTGATAGCTCGGCGAGCGACTTCTGACTCGCCGGCTCGACCCTTTTTACCCGCAGCAGCACAACGCTGAAGCGGCCTGCGACGGGTGTACTGACTTTTCCCACTGGGAGCGCAAATGCGGCGTCGGCAATCGCGGGATCAAGAAGCTCGCTTTTCGATACTGTTCCGAGCGCAGTGTCCTTGTTATTCATCTTCATTTCAGCTGCCAACGCATCGAACGAAAGGCCGGCGGCAATTCGCTTGGAAGCGGCTTCTGCCGCATCGAGATTCGGGAACGCAATCTGTTCGAGTTCGCGTCTTTCTGGCGTCGCGAAGCGATTGGGCTGATTATCGTAGAGTTTCTTGATATCGGCTTCGCTAACTTCGACGGAAGAAGCGAGAATCGCTGGCGTCAAACTAATAAGAATAAGCTTGCGATATTCTGGTGCCCGAAAAGACGCTTTGTGTTCCTCATAATAAACTTTCACCTGTTCTGGCGTAGGGGCGGGAATTGCACCTGCCTCGTTCTTGCCGAGGGTGACGAATTCGATCGTTCGTTCTTCGCGCTGATAACGATGGACGGCATCACGCAATACTTTCGGCGGAAATATTTGCCCACCAAATGAGCGGCCGATTTGTTGTCGCAAAATCAATTTGCGTTCCAATTCGACATATTGTGCTTCGTTGTAGCCGTTCTGACGGATCACCTGCAGGAAGTAGTTGTGGCTGAAGCCTCCGGGTCCGCGGAACTGAGGGTTTTCCGTAATTTTCTGGACGAGAGCTTTGCTGGATATACCGAGACCGAGACCACGTGCTTTTTGGTCGAGCGCGGCCTCGCCGAATAGTTCGTCGAGAATCTGCCTATCTAGGCCAATTGTACGCGCCTGTTCGGGCGTGAGACCGCGTCCCAATTGACGGTTCAACTGTTGCAGACGTTCCGTATAGATGCGGCGGAAATCGTCTTGCGAAATAACCGTACTACCGACACGAGCCGCCGAAGATGCTCCGAAATTGCGAAAGACGTCCGCGATCCCCCACACCACAAAGGCGAGGATCAGTACGCCCATAAATAGCTTGACGAACCAGCTTCCGATGCCTTGGCGAAATACTTGCAGCATGAATCGCGTCTCGTATAGGTAGGGATAATGGAAGGCCGCGGATCATAGGGACCGCAACATAGCCCCGCAACGGCAGGAAATGACGTTTGCGCCGATGCAATCGGTCTGCTACCCGCGACTAGAGACTAAAAAGAGGCAAGAATTGCTTTGACACGCCGGCCACTGGTAGCAGGCAACTGGAAGATGAACGGACGGTCCGCTTCTATTGCGGAGCTCGATTTGATGATCCAGGGCTTTGACCCGTCTCTCGCCGGCAAGATCGAGTTGCTGGTCTGCCCGCCCTTCACGCTGATTGAAGAATTTGCAGCGGCCGCCAAAGGTTCGATGGTGATGATTGGGGCGCAGGACTGCCATCCCGAACCGGCCGGTGCGCATACCGGTGATATATCGGCCGAAATGCTGGCCGATGCGGGAGCAAGGGCGGTCATTGTAGGTCATTCGGAACGGCGCGCGGACCACGGCGAGAGCGATTCCCTTGTGCGAGCGAAAGCCGAAGCTACATTTCGTGCAGGATTGATTGCCATCATTTGCGTTGGGGAGACGAGGTCGCAACGCGAAACGAAACAAACCCTAAGCGTGGTCTCCAGTCAGCTAAAAGCTTCGATCCCGGTGGCCGCAAAAGCGGATTGGCTTGTCGTGGCTTATGAGCCGGTCTGGGCAATCGGCAGCGGATTGACGCCGACGCCAACTGATGTGGCGGAAGTCCACAGTTTCATTCGTAGCGAATTGTCAACGCGTTATGGTTCAAGCCTGGGGCAGGCAGTGCGGATTCTGTATGGTGGGTCCGTAAAGCCCGATAATGCCAATGTTTTGCTCAAGGCCGAAAATGTTGACGGTGCCTTGGTCGGTGGCGCGAGCTTAAAGGCCTCCGACTTCCTTGCGATTGCGAGAGCTTACGCCTGATGGGTACCGCCATGGCGTGAGGGGTACAAAGCCGTTTCCAGTAGCTCATTTTATTTATATTTATCAATTTATTATTTATGTTTTTCAGTGTGATGATTTATATATTCCTCAGAAGCTGCTGAAATTATTGCTTCTAAGCAAAACATTGCGAGAGTTGTTGTGTTGGGTATGGCGCACCCGCACATCCGCAAGTCGACTGGCAAGGCGACAGGCGATCGTGTAAGGGACCGCCAGCGCGAGATAGCCCATGCAAACCGTCGTTATCGTCGTCCATCTCCTAGTCGTCCTTTCCCTGATTGGTGTCGTCCTTTTGCAGAAATCGGAGGGCGGCGCCCTCGGCATGGGCGGAGGAAGCGGGTTCCTCACCAGCCGCGGCTCCTCGAACGTGTTGACGCGCACAACGGCCATTCTTGCCGGTGTCTTTTTTCTGACAAGCCTCTCGCTGTCGATTCTAGCTGGCTGGGGACGTCAGGGCTCGATTTTCAGTGGTGGAACGCCGGGCTCTACGACTTCAGCGCCGCCCGGGCAGCCGGGCCCGCCTGCACCGGGACGTAGCCTCCTGGATCAAATGCAATCCACTACGCCTCCGGCACCTAGCGGGCCGCAGGTTCCGCAGTCGAAATGAGTCAATTGGGGCCGGGAAACCGGTCCTTCGGTTTTTGGCTGAAGCTCTCTTTCCCCTCGTCGAATCGCTCGCTGAGGTCTAAAGATTCAACCCAATGGCGCAGATTATTTCTAGCGACGGCGCTTCGCGGGCTGAGCGATTATATCTGTAGCCCGTGCGCTGAAAGCAGAGCAGCCAATCACAAAAATTTTCTCGCCAAAGTTGATGCAAGGGGCTAAGGATTAGTTCCCATGACGCGGTACATTTTCATCACCGGCGGCGTGGTTTCCTCCCTTGGCAAGGGTCTCGCATCGGCGGCGCTCGGCGCGCTTTTGCAAGCGCGCGGATTTTCGGTAAGGCTGCGCAAACTCGATCCGTATCTAAATGTCGACCCGGGCACGATGTCGCCTTATCAACACGGCGAGGTATTTGTCACCGACGACGGCGCCGAGACTGATCTAGACCTCGGCCATTACGAGCGTTTCACCGGCCGGCCGGCGACCAAACAGGACAATATCACCACCGGTCGCATCTATCAGGAAATTCTTGCCAAGGAACGACGCGGCGATTATCTCGGCGCGACGATCCAGGTGATCCCGCATGTTACCAATGCCATCAAGGAATTCGTGCTGGAAGGTAACGACAGTTTCGATTTCGTGCTCGTCGAAATTGGGGGGACGGTAGGTGACATTGAGGGTTTGCCGTTCTTCGAAGCCATTCGCCAATTACGCAATGATCTGCCGCGCAACAGCACGATCTATGTTCACTTGACTCTATTGCCTTTCATCCCGAGCGCTGGCGAACTAAAAACTAAACCGACACAGCATTCAGTTAAAGAACTGCGCTCGATCGGCATTCAGCCCGACGTTCTCCTTTGCCGCACTGACCGTGAAATTCCGCGCGAGGAACGGCGCAAACTTGGCCTGTTCTGCAACGTGCGCGAAAGTGCCGTAATCGAAGCGCGTGATGTGGACAACATCTATTCGGTGCCGTCGGCCTATCATGCGGCAGGACTCGACCGCGAAGTGCTTGCGGCGTTTGACATCGAAAGTGTGCGTGAGCCAGATCTGTCGCGCTGGACCAAGATTGAGGAGCGCGTGCACAACCCCGAAGGTGACGTGACTATCGCGATTGTGGGCAAATACACCGGCCTCAAAGATGCCTATAAGTCCCTGATCGAGGCGCTGGCGCACGGCGGTATTGCGAACAAGGTAAAAGTCAAACTCGACTGGATCGAATCGGAGATATTCGAGCGGGAAGATCCGACGCCGTTCCTTGAACACGTCAACGGAATTTTGGTGCCTGGCGGTTTTGGTCAACGCGGCGCAGAGGGAAAAATCCGCGCCGCACGTTTCGCACGCGAACGGCAGGTACCATATTTTGGAATCTGTTTCGGCATGCAAATGGCGGTGATCGAGGCCGCGCGCAATCTCGCCGGTATCGGCGAAGCCAATTCGACTGAATTTGGTCCAACGAAGGAACCTCTTGTCGGATTGCTCACCGAATGGATGCAAGGGAGCGAACTACAGCGCCGTCAGGTCGGCGGAAATCTAGGTGGTACGATGCGGCTCGGCGCCTATTCGGCAAAACTGGGGAAGGGCAGCCACGTGTCCGAAATCTACGGCAGCACCGATATTTCAGAGCGCCATCGTCACCGCTACGAAGTGAACACTGGCTATCGCAAGCAACTCGAAGATCAAGGCATGCGCTTCTCAGGTATGTCGCCGGATGGATTGCTGCCGGAAATTATCGAATATTCCGACCATCCCTGGTTCATTGGCGTGCAGTTTCACCCCGAGCTCAAATCGCGGCCGTTCGAGCCGCATCCGCTGTTCGCGTCTTTCGTGGGCGCCGCCGTCGAACAGAGCCGCCTAGTTTGATTCCCGAGGACGTCCGGCCCCAACTCCATTCAACTCTCTAATCTTTTGGTTTTTGTTGCTGTCTGATCTGCGTTGGCGTGAGACATGGAGGACATGGAGTGCGAGTAAATGGCTAGAGCGGCATCTTTTGGAACCCCATTGCTTTCAGCAACAGCGCGCCCGTTTCCGTATAGCTGAAAAAGAAAATCAAAACGGCGATAATGATAAGTACGCTGATCGAGATGCGAAAGTTCATTAGAGCCCCCGATTCTTGGTGCCACTCATTCTAGCAGCCGGACAAAGCGCGAGGGGGAAAAGGCAAGTCATCATTTAGCGAAAACATCGCGCGTGTGAAACGCCGTTTGAAATAAAAGGGACGAAAATCGAATGACACGCGGAATCGACCATATCGTCCATGTTGTACGCGATCTGGCCGGCACGGCCGCAATCTATGAGCATCTCGGGTTTCAAGTGGGGGCCGAGAACGCCCATCCGTGGGGTACCCGCAACCGGCTCGTGCAGCTTCCGCGCTTTTATGTCGAGCTGTTGTCGATCTCGGAACCGGAAAAAATTCCACCGCACACGGAGCGCGCACGTTCCTTCGGCGCTTTCAACCACGAGTTCCTTCAGCAATGTGGAGAGGGATTGGCCCAGCTCGTGCTGCAATCCACCGATCCAAGGGCCGATAAAGCGGTTTTCGACAAAGCCGGTTTTGGCGGATTTGATTTGTTCGATTTCGTACGTATGGGAAGGCGCGCAGATGGCAGCAAAGTCGAGGTCGCCTTTTCGCTTGCCTTTGCGCGCGATCCGGTGTCACCGCATGCCGGATTTTTCACCTGTTTGCACAAGACCCCGGAAAACATCTGGTCAGCCGAATTGCAGTGCCACAAGAATGGCGCAGACGCAATTTCCGCAGTGGTTTTCACGGCCGAAAATCCCACCGATCATCATATTTTTCTGGAATGTTTCAGTGGCGCCCGCGACGTGCGCGCGACCTCGCTCGGACTTCGCATCGAGACGCCGCAGGGCGAAATCCTCGTGTACGATCCGCGCGCTTTCAAGGATGCTTTCGGCGTCGAACCGCCAAATGACGTGGGGATGCGGTTCGCGGCAGTGATCTTCAAAGTGCGTGATCGTGCGGCGACCAGGGCGCTCCTGGAGACCGGCGGCTTCCAACCCCGTGAGCTGCATAATCGGGTGATTCTGGGGCCCGAGGGCGTTGGCGGGACCGTGATCGGATTTGAAAACGCTTGATTTTGGCGGGTTTCCATATTTAATTCATTAAAAATGAAATTTCATTTTGAATGAATTAGTGGGATCAGCTAGTTAGGGCGACATGGAAACCCTTCATCCGTTGACACGTTGGCGCAAGGACCACAAGAAGACCTTGGCCGATGTCGCAGAAGCCGCCAATTGTGCCATTTCGCACTTGTCGCAGATCGAAAGCGGTAAGACCAATCCATCATTGAAATTGATTGCAAGACTCAAAACGATCACTGGCGGGGCAATTGCTGTGGAGCAGTTTATGCCGGAGGAAACCGCGCCGTCTGCGCGTTCCACTGTTGCGATTGGTGCGATGAAATTCGGGAATGAGCTGCCGCTTTCGATTATCGCTGGCCCCTGCCAGCTTGAGAGCCGCGAGCATGCGCTCGAAGTTTCTTCTATCCTGGCAAAACTCGCAAAAAAATTGAAAATTGGTCTCGTTTATAAGACAAGTTTTGACAAGGCGAATCGCACGAGTGCCAAGGCTGCGCGCGGCATCGGCATCGACAAGGCGATCCCCATCTTCAAGGAAATAACGGATCGCACCGGCTTGCCGGTGCTTACCGATGTGCATGAGATCGAGCATTGCGGGCGTCTCGCAGATGTTGTGGACGTCCTTCAAATCCCTGCGTTTCTCTGCCGGCAAACGGATTTGCTGTTCGCGGCGGCGAAGTCCGGTTGTGTTGTTAACGTGAAGAAAGGCCAGTTTCTTGCACCTTGGGACATGAAGAATGTGGTCGACAAGATAACGGGCGCGGGCAACCGCAACGTGCTAGTAACCGAACGCGGTGCGTCGTTTGGCTACAACACGCTCGTTTCAGACATGCGCTCACTCCCTATACTCGCGCGGACAACCGGCGCGCCTGTGATTTTTGACGCAACGCATTCGGTACAGCAACCGGGAGGGAAGGGTTCTTCCTCGGGTGGCGAGCGTGAATTCGTGCCGGTGCTCGCGCGAGCGGCCGTCGCAGTTGGTGTCGCCGCCGTGTTCATCGAAACACACCCCGATCCCGATCGCGCGCCATCAGATGGCCCTAACATGTTGCCGCTAGATGAAATGGAACCGTTGCTTTCGGACCTGATCGCCTTCGACAAGCTTGCAAAAGTCCGCGCGCGTCAGCCGCGCACGCGATAATAAGGCGGGACACTCTGTTTCGGCACCCACATCCCGTTCGGTAACTTGCCGATTTGCCAGAATACGTCGATCGGTATTCCACCGCGCGGATACCAATAACCCCCAATGCGCAACCATTTTGGTGCAATAGTTTTTGCAATCCGCTTGCCGACACGCACGGTACAGTCTTCGTGAAAAGCGCCGATATTACGGAAGCTCGTCAGGTAGAGCTTGAGGGACTTCGATTCAAGCAGCCATTTTCTCGGAGCGTAATCGATGACGAAATGCGCGAAATCGGGCTGGCCGGTGATTGGGCAAAGACAGGTGAATTCCGGGCAGTTAAAACGCGCGATGTAGTTGCTGTCAGTGTGCGGGTTCGGCACGCGGTCAAGTATCGCCAGATCGGGCGAGGCGGGCGGTCGGGTTGGGTTGCCGAGTTGAAGTTTGCTTCTGGCCATTCCTATTCTCCCGAAGAGAACTTAAACCATTCCACCATTCAATGCATCGCTACCCTTTCCGCCACCATTTCTATTGTGTAGAAGCGCGCATTATGACCGCCATTACCGACATCATCGCGCGCGAAATTCTTGACAGCCGGGGCAATCCGACCATCGAAGTGGACGTTCTTCTGGAGGACGGCTCGAAGGGCCGCGCTGCCGTGCCCTCGGGCGCCTCGACCGGCGCACATGAAGCAGTGGAACTGCGTGACGGGGATAAGCGGCGATATCTTGGAAAGGGCGTGCGCAAGGCGGTACAGGCTGTCGAAGGCGAGATCTTCGATGCGCTCAGCGGCATGAATGCGGAAGAGCAAACTAAGATTGACGAGGCGATGATTTCGCTCGACGGCACACCAAACAAGGCGCGGCTCGGCGCAAATGCAATCGTCGGGGTATCACTTGCGGTAGCGAAAGCGGCCGCAGCCTCCAGTAGGACGCCCCTCTACCGTTACGTGGGCGGGGCCAGTACGCGGCTACTTCCTGTACCGATGATGAACATTGTGAATGGCGGCGTGCATGCCGACAATCCGATTGATTTTCAGGAATTCATGATTATGCCGATCGGTGCGCCGAGTTTCGCCGAAGGTCTGCGCATGGGCGTGGAAATTTTTCACAGTCTGAAAAAGGGGCTCAAAGACGCCGGCCATAATACTAACGTAGGCGACGAAGGCGGATTTGCACCAAACCTAAAAGATGCCGATGCTGCACTGAACTTCGTCGTGAAGTCGATCGAGCAGACAGGGTACAAGGTGGGCAACGACGTTGTGCTCGCGCTCGATTGCGCTGCGACCGAATTCTTCAAGGACGGAAAATATTTATATAAAGGCGAGGGCAAAACACGTGACGCTGCTGCGCAGGTGAAATACCTCGCTGATTTGTGCGCGCGCTATCCGATTGCGTCAATCGAAGATGGCATGGCGGAAGACGATTGGGACGGCTGGCAACTGCTCACTGAAAAAATCGGTGCGAAAGTGCAGCTTGTCGGCGATGATCTGTTCGTCACCAACGAAAAGCGACTGAAGGACGGAATTGCCAGGAACATAGGCAATGCGATCCTTATCAAAGTCAATCAGATCGGTACACTGACTGAAACGCTCGCTGCTGTAGAAACCGCGCATCGTGCCGCTTATCGTGCGGTGATGTCGCATCGTTCGGGCGAAACTGAAGATGCAACGATCGCGGATCTTGCCGTCGGAACCCAATGCGGACAGATAAAAACTGGTTCTCTGGCGCGGTCCGACCGTACAGCGAAGTACAACCAGCTGCTGCGGATCGAACAGGAACTCGGCAAGGAAGCGCGCTATGCGGGGAGGGCAGCTCTGAGGGCGTTGGCTTGAACGCAGTCGTTAACCTCAGGGCAACTCCTGCCTATGCATAAGCAACCCATGATCGTGCGCACACGGCTTGGCCGATTCTTTCAAGGTTTGCTGTTACACGTTTGCGCGTTCGCGCTAATCGGATATTTCGCTTTTCACGCATATCACGGCAATTACGGTTTGGATGCAAGGAAGGGCTACGAAGAGGACATTGCGCGGCTAACACGCATACGTGATGATCTACACACTGAACGCATGGAATTGGAGCGGCATGTGGCTCTGTTGCGTCCCGACAGTATCGATCCCGATATGGTCGAAGAACTTGCCGGACGCGACTTGGGGTTCGCGCATCCGAACGATCTCGTGATGCTGAAGCCCCACTTCTGAAATGGTCTAGCCTGTAAATTACGCGTGGCGGACTCCCCATCCCGTAGCGCCTTGTTGCATCACGGTGCCGCGTCGCACGCGGTGGCACAGGATTGGGATTTGCGCTAAGCAAGTTCTGGCGAAAACTAAATGGGAACGCCATGGCCGTTACCGCAAAGGCAGCCGAATTCGAAGGCGCTGGCAAGGGCGCAACATGGACGCGTGCGCAAGAAATGTATGCTTACCGCGAAATGCTGTTGATCCGGCGTTTTGAGGAAAAGGCGGGTCAGCTTTACGGCATGGGCTTGATCGGCGGATTTTGCCACCTGTACATCGGCCAAGAAGCTGTTGTCATCGGTATGCAAATGGCGATCAATGAGGGTGATCAAGTCATCACGGGTTATCGCGATCATGGCCACATGCTGGCTTGCGGTATGGCCCCCAAAGGTGTGATGGCCGAGCTGACCGGGCGCCGCGGAGGCTATTCGAAAGGCAAGGGCGGCTCGATGCACATGTTCTCCATCGAAAAGAATTTTTACGGCGGGCACGGTATTGTTGGTGCGCAGGTATCGCTCGGCACTGGCCTCGCCTTCGCCAATCGTTATCGCGAGAATGGCCGGGTGTGTCTGACATATTTTGGCGACGGCGCAGCGAACCAGGGTCAAGTGTATGAAAGCTTCAATATGGCGGAGCTGTGGAAGCTTCCCGTGGTCTACGTTATCGAAAACAACAGATATGCGATGGGCACATCGGTCGAACGCTCCAGCGCACAGCCAAATTTTTCCAAACGTGGTATTTCCTTCAATATTCCTGGCGAGCAGGTCGATGGTATGGATGTGCGGGCAGTGAAGACGGCCGGTGCACGTGCGGTTGAGTTCGCACGGTCCGGGAAAGGTCCGTATATTCTCGAGATGATGACATATCGTTATCGTGGTCACTCGATGTCGGACCCAGCAAAATATCGTTCCAAGGACGAAGTTCAGAAGGTACGCACGGAAAATGATCCGATCGAGCAGGTGCGTGCGCGTATCATGGATCAGAAAATTTCGAATGAGGATGAACTCAAGAAAACCGACGCGGAAATTCGCAATATCGTCAATGAAGCTGCGGAATTTGCAACCCATGATCCCGAGCCCGATGCAACCGAATTGATGACCAATATTTTGCGTTAAGCGGAGTGTAGCGTGCCAATCGAGGTCCTCATGCCCGCGCTTTCGCCCACGATGGAAAAGGGCAATCTTGCAAAATGGCTCAAGAACGAAGGCGATGCGGTTAAGGCTGGTGACGTCATCGCCGAAATCGAAACCGACAAGGCGACGATGGAGGTCGAGGCAGTCGACGAGGGTACACTCGGGAAAATTCTGGTGCCGGCCGGCACGCCCGACGTGGCTGTGAATACGCCGATCGCTCTGATCTTGGCCGAGGGCGAGGGCAGGAATGCCATAAACAGCGTCTCGCAAGCTTCTCGCCAACAGAAGGCGGCGGAGTCAGCCCCCCCGGTTGGAGACGAGACGTTGGGCAAGACCGTGGACATACCCGAGCCGAAATCTGAGGCGCACGAACCGGTCATTCCGGTAACATCGGAACCTGATGTTCCCCCGGGTACGGAAATGGTCAATCTCACCGTGCGCGAAGCGCTTCGCGATGCCATGGCCGAAGAAATGCGCCGCGATGAAGATGTCTTCGTGATTGGTGAGGAAGTTGCGGAATATCAGGGCGCCTACAAGGTTACGCAAAGTCTGCTGCAAGAATTCGGCGCCCGGCGTGTGGTTGATACGCCGATTACTGAGCACGGATTTGCGGGACTTGGAGTGGGCGCCGCGTTCGCGGGGCTGAAGCCCATTATCGAGTTCATGACTTTCAATTTCGCGATGCAAGCAATCGACCAGCTGGTGAACTCGGCGGCAAAAACGCTCTATATGTCTGGCGGGCAGGTGACGTGTTCGATCGTTTTTCGCGGGCCCAATGGACCTGCCGCTCGCGTCGCTGCGCAACACAGCCAAGATTACTCGGCGTGGTATTCGCATGTTCCGGGTCTGACGGTGATTGCACCTTATACGGCTGCTGACGCCAAGGGCCTCCTCAAAGCCGCGATCCGTTACCCGAATCCGGTCGTGTTTCTCGAAAACGAAATCCTTTACGGGAAATCTTTTCCGGTCCCAAAGCTCGACGACTACGTGTTGCCGATCGGCAAAGCGAAAATCGTGAGGCCCGGGAAAGACGTCACAATCGTATCGTGGTCGATCGGCATGCGCTACGCGTTGGATGCGGCGGAAGAACTCGCGAAAAAGCATATTTTCGCTGAGGTGATTGATCTGCGCACGCTGCGGCCGATGGACATCGAAACTGTGATTGCATCGGTGCAAAAGACGGGCCGTTGCGTGACCGTCGAGGAAGGCTGGCCACAATCGGGGATCGGCGCCGAGATTGCTGCCCAAATTATAGATCGCGCTTTCGATTATCTTGATGCACCAGTGAAACGTGTGACCGGAAAGGACGTTCCGATGCCCTATGCAGCGAGCCTGGAAAAACTTGCCTTGCCTAGCGTTGCCGACGTGATCGCTGCCGCGCGCGCCGTGAGCTATCGTTGAACGGAAACCGCTGAGGCGCACCGATGCCCGTCAACATCCTGATGCCCGCCCTTTCCCCCACAATGGAAAAGGGCACTCTGGCTAAGTGGCTCAAGAAAGAGGGTGACAAGATCAAATCGGGCGACGTCATCGCGGAAATTGAGACCGACAAAGCGACAATGGAGGTCGAGGCAGTTGACGAGGGCACACTTAATAAAATCGTGGTGGCCGCGGGTACCACGGATGTGCCGGTCAATCAGGTGATTGCGGTTTTGCTCGAAGAAGGCGAGGAAAAGTCGGCGGTTGATAGCCCAATAAATCCATCGAAACTGCCGTCCTCGCCAGAAACAAAGCCCGAAGCAAAACTCGCACCCAATGATTCCATGTCTTCAGGCCCCTTGAGGGTTGTGAAACCAATGCCCGCGAGCCCGGCGAATGGAAAGGGTCCGGGTGGTGTATTTGCATCGCCGCTCGCGCGCAGACTAGCAAATCAATCCGGCATCGATCTCTCCCATATTCGGGGGTCAGGCCCGCATGGCCGCATCATCGCGCGCGATATCGGTAGCGTGGAAAGCGGTGCAGTTCTGCGTTCACCCACCGCACCAGGAGCCGGGCCGAGGCCGATGGAATTGCCGGCAGGCATGCCCGACGACAAGATCCGCGCGCTGTTTGCAGAAAGCAGTTACGACTTTGTTCCGCACGATTCGATGCGGAAGACGATCGCGAGACGATTGATCGAATCGAAGCTCACGATTCCGCATTACTACGTCACCGTCGATTGTGAGATCGACGAATTGCTGAAAGCGCGCGAGGAAATTAACGCATCGACGCCCAAAGGCGCCGATGGGAAGCCGCGCTTCAAGGTTTCTGTGAACGATTTCGTCATCAAGGCGTTCGCGCTCGCGCTTATCAAGGTGCCGGAGGCGAATGTTAGTTGGCTGGAAAGCGGCATGCTGAAGCACAAGCATGCTGATGTCGGCGTCGCGGTTGCGCTTCCGGGCGGCTTGATTACTCCGATCATCCGCCATGCCGAGGAGAAGACGCTTGGGGTCATTTCCAACGAAATGCGTGACCTCAGTCTGCGCGCGCGTAACCGCAAGCTCAAACCGAACGAATATGAAGGAGGTTCGTCCGCTGTTTCCAATCTAGGCATGTACGGCGTAAAGACTTTTACGGCGGTCATCAATCCACCACATGCGACCATTCTTGCCGTAGGCGCGGGTGAACCACGCGTAATCGTGCGTAATGGAAAACCCGCGGTCGCGACCGTGATGACGGCAACGCTATCGTGCGACCACCGCGCCGTGGACGGCGCGGTTGGCGCCGAATTGCTCGTGGCATTCAAGGGTTATATCGAGAAACCTTTTGGCCTTCTGGCTTAAACGGAGCGTCCATGAGCGAGAACGATTCCCGCGTGAGCAAAGCCCCTGTCATTGGCAAAGGGGCACAATTCGTTGGATACATCTCTTTTTTTGTCGCCGGTCTTTCGCTGATCGCCTCGTTTTATCAGGGTTATTTGAACACAAAATATCTGGACATCATTCAGAAAAACGTGTCACGCGGCGAATATATGCGTACCTGTAAGGATATCATCGACTCTTATTTTCAGATCAAGCTGAAAGTGTCCTTGCTTGCGGCGAGCCCGAATGAAAACCGTGAAACGGAAGCCGCTAACGCCGTTAGTCACTTCGCTGCTCTCGGCACCTATCTTGCCAACCTTCAGGACAATGGCGCACGTGAGCGCTATTCGCGCTTGTCACAGGAACTAACAAAGGTCGCTACCAAAGCGAAGAACACGCCCTCGAATGCGATCGAAAAATCTTTCGGTGCATCCGACACTCTTTTCGCGGGTATGAACGACGATTGCGTGCGGATGGCAAATTCAAAGATCTAGGTAACTCCCGTGGATAACGACAGTTTCGACATTCTCATCATCGGCGCCGGACCTGGCGGTTACGTCGCTGCGATCAGGGCGGCGCAACTCGGATTCAAAACTGCGGTCGTGGAGCGCGAGCATCTTGGCGGCGTTTGCCTTAACTGGGGCTGCATTCCGACCAAGGCGCTGCTGCGCTCGGCGGAAATCTATCGCTACATGCAGCACGCGAAGGACTACGGGCTCTCGGTAGAGAAAATCGGCTTCGATGCGGCTGCAATCGTCGCGCGTTCGCGGGCCATCGCAAAAAGGCTTTCCGACGGCGTCGGATTCTTGATGAAAAAGAACAAAATCACCGTCATCAACGGCAACGCGAAACTAGCAAAACCCGGAGAGGTCAGAGTCCAGGGGAAAAGTGAAGGGATCTATCGGGCCAAGCACGTAATCGTGGCTACGGGGGCCCGTCCGCGCGTGCTGTCTGGAATCGAGCCCGACAAGGAGCTGATCTGGACCTATTTCGAGGCCATGGTGCCAAAACAGATGCCGAAATCACTGCTCGTCATCGGTTCGGGTGCGATCGGGATCGAGTTTGCAAGCTTTTATCGAACGTTGGGCGCCGAGGTGACGGTAGTTGAGGTTTTGCCGCAAATTCTGCCGGTTGAAGATGAAGAAATATCGCTAAGCGCCCGTAAACGCTTCGAAAAACAAGGAATAAAAATTGTCACCGGGGCCAAAGTCACAGCCGTCGAGAAGAAGCAAGATCAGGTTTCAGCGACGCTTGAAGATACCAGGGGTGGAAAGCAAACCGTTGTTGCCGAACGGGTTATCTCGGCCGTTGGCGTGGTCGGGAATGTTGAAAATCTTGGGCTCGAATCGCTTGGTGTCAAAATTGAACGCGGTATGATTCAGATCGACGGCTATGGCCGCACCAATGTTACCGGCATCTACGCCATCGGAGATGTCGCCGGTCCCCCGATGTTGGCGCACAAGGCGGAGCACGAAGGAGTGGTGTGTGTGGAAGCCATTAAGGGGCTCAAACCACACCCGCTCGACAAAAACAAGATTCCCGGCTGCACCTATTGCGATCCGCAGATCGCCTCCGTCGGCCTGACCGAGAAGCGTGCCAAAGAAGGTGGCCGTGAGATTCGTGTCGGTCGCTTTCCATTTCTCGGAAATGGCAAGGCCATCGCGCTCGGAGAGGATCAGGGGCTCGTCAAGACGATCTTTGACAACAAAACCGGCGAGCTTATAGGTGCGCATCTGATCGGTGCGGAAGTCACAGAGCTAATACAGGGCTTCGTGATTGCAATGAATTGCGAAACGACTGAGGAAGAGCTGATGCATTCTATTTTCCCGCATCCTACGTTATCGGAGATGATGCATGAGAGCGTGCTTGACGCATATAAGCGTGTCTTACACGTGTGACCACGCGCAGCGCTTGGATATGTTAGCTGAACAAATATAATCGCCGCGAACAACAGGAGGCTCTAATGGAGATGCAAACGTTTCTCGGCAATCCAAGTGTCGGCCTATTCGAGATGCTCATTATCGGCCTCATCGCCGGATGGATCGCGGAAAAGATAACTGAGTCCGATCACGGCATTTTGACCAACATGCTGATCGGGATCGCCGGTGCTTTCGTTGGTGGAAAACTCGCCGAAGTTTTGCAAATTCCGGTATTCGGCTTTGTTCGCACATTAATTGCAGCATCCGCCGGTGCGGTGATTTTGCTTTGGGTCTGGCGGATGATTCACGCAAACCGCACGACGTGAACTGACGATTCTTTCTGACAGCTACGGAGCAGCGTGTCTCCGGTCATGGTTTTTGCGTTGGCGGCGGCTTGCCGTAGTACTGATGGCGTATATTGCGGGCCCTTTCATTGGCAAAAGCGCCCGGCGATAATTGGCAGGGCGGCCCTATCTAGGTGCTTGCGGGGCAGGCGGCTGGGTCGTACCTAGGTCCTATGGTTGTTGTGTTCAATACCGTGAAAAACGGACGCCCGCGCCATCCCGAAAAGGCGCATCGTCCAGATGCACCTTTTGTGGCGAAGCCTGACTGGATCCGTGTACGCGCACCGGGGCCGGGCGCCTTTGCCGAGACCAGTAGAATCGTACGCGAGCGCGGTTTAAACACGGTTTGCGTCGAGGCTTCATGCCCCAATATTGGTGAGTGCTGGGCGGTGCGGCACGCAACCTTCATGATCTTGGGCGATACGTGTACGCGCGCCTGTGCCTTCTGTAACGTAAAAACCGGCTTGCCGGGACCGCTCGATCTTGCCGAGCCAGAACGCGTCGCGGATGCAACGGCAAAATTGGGATTGAAACATGTCGTCATCACATCCGTCGATCGCGACGATCTCGCTGACGGCGGCGCCGAACAATTTACACGGACCATTCGTGCGATCCGCAAGCTGAGTCCGAAAACCACGGTTGAAGTTTTGACGCCAGATTTTTTGCGTAAGGAGGGCGCGCTCGAATTGGTGATCGAAGCAAAACCAGATGTCTTCAACCACAATCTCGAAACGGTACCATCTCTATACCTTACCGTACGTCCCGGCGCACGCTATTTCCATTCGGTGCGCTTGCTGGAACGTGTGAAGCAGCTCGATCCTTCGATCTTTACTAAATCCGGTATCATGGTTGGTCTCGGCGAAGCGCGGAATGAAGTGCATCAGGTGATGGATGATTTACGGAGTGCAGACGTTGATTTTCTGACGATCGGCCAATACTTGCAGCCCTCGAAGAAGCATCATCCGATCGAACGCTATGTCGAACCCGACGAATTCGAGGCGATGAAAATGGTGGCATATGCCAAGGGGTTCCTGATGGTTTCTGCGTCGCCACTAACACGTTCTTCGCATCATGCGGGCGAGGATTTTGAGCAACTCCGTATCGCCCGGACCGCCAAGATCGATGAGCGTTAAGCGCGTTTGATGCCCTCATTCCAAACGACACGCCGTGTCAGACACTCGGCGGCGAAGATGTTCGACCTAGTCGCCGATATGAGGCACTATCCTGAATTCGTACCTTTATGCGAGAACATGCATGTGACCGGCGGCGAGGGCGCAAACATACTCATAGCTAATATGACCGTGGCCTACGGGCCAATCCGCGAAACCTTCAAGACCCAGGTGACCCTCGATCGCCAGCATTTTGTGATTCTAGTCAAATATCTCGACGGACCTTTCCGGCAGCTCGAAAACCGCTGGCGCTTCAAGCCTGAAGGCGAGAAAGCATGTGTAGTCGAGTTCTTCATCACCTATGAATTCCGCTCACGCACACTGGGTCTGCTGATGGGCGCCGTCTTCGACGCGGCGTTCCGGCGCTTTGCAGAAGCATTCGAAAAGCGCGCCGATAAAATTTATGGAACGACATCAGGGCAAGTTTAGAGTTGTGCAATCAATTGTTTCGTCAAATTAAGCGCCGCAACTGCCGATAGCCTTCGTATTTCACTACGCTCAAGATCTCCAAAGCGATATTCGTGGTGAAACGTTTTGCCGCTACGATGCGCGGCCGCGATATGGACAAGTCCAACCGGCTTTTCGGGCGTTCCGCCGTCCGGACCGGCGATGCCCGTAACGCTGAGTGCGATATCGACTTTGCTAGCCCTGATAGCGCCTGTCGCCATGGCCAGCGCGACTTCCTCGCTCACGGCGCCCTTATCACGAATGATGTCCGCAGAAACATGAAGTTCGGTCATCTTGGCGGCGTTCGAATAGCTGACATAGCCACGATCGAAAACGTTGGATGCGCCGGCAATATGTGTAAGCGCGGCGGAGATTAGCCCGCCTGTGCAGGACTCTGCTGTAGCGAGCTTCAGACCGCGCGCACTGCAGAGAGCGAGGATGTCAGCGGCGGCTTCCAATAATTCGCGAGCAATCATGGAGTGTTTGCCGGCAAACGAACGGTTGCGGTCGCCATGGCGGCGATGCCCTCGCCACGACCAAGGAATCCAAGGCCCTCCGTCGTCGTGGCTTTCACGCTGACGCAGTTGATGTCTAATCCGGCGATGGTGGCAATGTTCGTACGAATGGCGTCCCGATGAGGACCAATTTTTGGCATCTCGCAAAGGATCGTGGAATCGAGATGGGCTAGGCGGCCTCCGCGGGCTTTTACCAGACCGATGGCGTGAACAAGAAATCCGTCGGAAGAGGCGCCACGCCATTCGGTGTTGGAAGGCGGAAAGTGATGACCGATATCCGCTTCGCCGAGCGCGCCCAGTATGGCATCGGTCATGGCATGAAGAAGAACGTCTGCGTCGGAGTGGCCGATCAAGGATTTGGTGTGCGGGATTACAATGCCACCGAGGATGACACGGTCGCCGGGACCGAAGGCATGAACATCGAATCCGGTTCCAGTGCGAACCTCCGCCAGGCCATCCGCAACCAATTCAGCAATCAAAAAATCGTCCGGCGTCGTAAGCTTGATGTTTCTGGCCTCGCCTGGAAAGGTCATAACCGGTATTCCCGCCCATTCGGCGACTGCAGCATCATCGGGAAATTCGGTAAGCCCGACCTTTGCTGCACGTCGATGCGCGTCGATAATTTTTTTGAAGGAGAAAACCTGTGGCGTTTGCACGAAACACAACTCCGAGCGCTCGAGTGTCGAAATGATGCGGCCCGAAGCGTCGGTGCGCTTTACGGTATCGCTGATTGGTAAAACGGGGACTGCAGCGTCGCTGTGTTTTGCCGCATTGAGTGCGCGGCGGAGCAACGCGGCCGATGGGAAAGGGCGCACGGCGTCATGCACGAGCACGGTTTTTGGCGCTGACATTTCAAGTGACTGAAGGCCCGCGAATACCGATTGCTGTCGGGTTGCACCACCGAATACGGGCGGCAAGCATTTCTCAATACCCTCCGCGCATGATCGATAGTCTTCGACATCATCGGTGTGGATGATTGATACAATCCCGCCGATGGAAGGCTCGGCGCTAAAGGCGCGCAGCGTCTTTCGCAACACCGGTTCTCCCAAAAAAGAGCGGTATTGCTTTCGCTTACCCGCGCCGGCTCGATGACCCCGCCCGGCGGCGACAAGGATGGCCACTATCTGCATCAAATCCTCGCAATTTTAAGAGTTTATGCCGCCGGCCGCTTCCTCAACCAAGCTGTGATTTCCAGCGTTGCAGTGCAATAAAATCCTTGCTTCATAGAGCTATTTGACTAAGATATGGGCACCTATCATGAAGCCTAATTGTTAGGCAAAATATCTTGATCCGATGATATCTTTGGCAGATTCTTCGTTAAATATTGGCCCATACAAGTTGTCTTCGCGCGCATTCTTAGCGCCGATGGCTGGCATTACGAATCTGCCATTTCGCAAAATAGCCTTGCGATTTGGTGCAGGCCTAGTCGTTTCAGAGATGATTGCAAGTGATTGGCTCGCCAGTGGCGATCCACAAGCGGTTTTGCGCGGAGAGGGCGAAGGTACGGGGCTGCACGTTGTCCAGCTCGCTGGCTGTGAAGCACATTGGCTCGCAGAAGGTGCTCGTATTGCGGAAGATGCTGGGGCTCACATCATTGATATTAATATGGGCTGCCCCGCGAAAAGCGTGACCACCGGTCAGGCTGGTGCGGCATTGTTAAGGGATATCGATCAAGCAGAGCGGCTAATCGTTTCGGTCGTTTCTGCGGCGAGTGTGCCCGTTACACTCAAGATGCGACTTGGCTGGGATGAAAATTCAATTGTAGCGCCTAAACTTGCCCGCCGCGCAGAGAACGCCGGCGTCGCACTCGTGACTATTCATGGGCGCACACGTGCACAATTTTACAACGGAGAAGCCAACTGGGCTGCAATTGCCGCTGTAAAATCAGAGATTAAGATTCCGCTGGTCGCAAATGGTGATCTAGCAACTTACGACGATGCTCTTACGATGCGGGCGACCTCAAAGGCGGATGCATTAATGGTCGGCCGTGGGGCACGAGGCAGACCTTGGTTTGTTGGCCAGGTGGGAGAATTTATCGCCACAGGTAATAAACCCTTGGAACCTCCGTTATCGACCCAACGTGATATCTGGCTTGAACTGTATGAGTCTTGGCTTGAGCTGTATGGAACAGCGCGCGGAATGCGCGAAGCGAGAAAACATATCGGTTGGGCGCTTGAAGCTGCAGCATTGTCTGCTTCGCTATCCCCGAATTGGACCAAGCATTGGCGCTCAAGGCTACTGGCGGAGGTTGAGCCAGCTCGCGTCATAAGTGGACTCCAACAAGCGTTTGAGAATCCGGAATGGAAGGCTGCGGCATGAGTATAGCGCGAGCTAAACAGCCGACTTTCAAAACGATCGGCTTGGCAGAAGCGGTGCTTAATACGTTGCCCCATCCTGTCATTGTCATTGCCCCTGATGGGCATGTCGTCGAAGCAAATGTAGCAGCAGAGACTTTTTTTGAATCCGGTTTGTCAGTTCTTCGTCGCCATCCCGTCAGCGAGTTTGTGCCATTTGGAAGTCCGGTGATATCGCTCATTGAGCAAGTCCGTGTGCGTTGCTCGGCGGTCAACGAATATCGTGTCGATTTAGGTACACCAAGAAATGGCGGCGAAAGGATCGTGGATATTCATGTCGCTCCCTTGCCTGAACAGACGGGTCACGTTGTCGTCGTCATTCAAGAAAGAAGCATCGCGGACAAAATCGATCGACAACTCACTCATCGTGGAGCAGCGCGTTCCGTTACGGCTTTGGCGTCGATGTTGGCCCATGAAATCAAAAATCCTTTGTCAGGAATCCGCGGAGCTGCACAATTATTGGAACAATCTGCGGAAGATCAGGATCGGGTACTGACAAAGCTCATCTGTGAAGAAACTGATCGCATCGTAAAGCTTGTCGATCGCATGGATGTTTTTGCCGATGAACGCCCGGTCGAACGGAGGCCAGTAAACATTCACTCCGTGCTTGAACATGTTAAACAGCTCGCTCAGTCAGGTTTTGGCCGCCATATCAAGATTGTTGAGGAATATGATCCTTCGCTACCTCCTGTGTTCGCTAGTAGCGATCAGCTTATCCAGGTTTTTCTGAATCTCGTAAAAAACGCCGCTGAGGCGATAGGAGACGTGGGAGATGGGGAAATCCGTCTCACTACGGCTTTTCGTCCGGGTGTTCGCCTAACCGTACCTGGTTCATCCATGCGTGTTGGCTTGCCGATGGAATTTTGTGTGATCGATAATGGTCCGGGGGTGCCAGAGGATCTCATGCCTCATTTATTTGATCCGTTCGTAACCACAAAGCCCACGGGGAGCGGATTGGGCCTAGCGCTTGTTGCAAAAATTATTGGTGACCATGGCGGCATCGTTGAATGCGATAGTCAATCCAACCGCACCACATTCCGTGTGCTTATGCCGATGTACATCGATGTCGGTGCAACAGAGCCAGTTAAGGAAGGTTGAGCTCATGCCTGCTGGGAGTATTCTTGTGGCTGATGATGATGCCGCAATACGCACTGTCCTAAATCAAGCACTTTCGCGGGCAGGCTACGAAGTCCGCTCTTGTGGTAACGCCTCGACATTATGGCGCTGGGTTTCGCAAGGCGACGGTGATCTCGTGATCACAGATGTTGTGATGCCTGACGAAAATGCCTTCGATCTTTTGCCGCGCATCAAGAAGGCACGTCCCAATCTACCGATCATCGTAATGAGCGCTCAGAACAGTTTCATGACCGCCATCCGTGCCTCCGAACGAGGCGCATATGAGTATTTGCCGAAACCGTTCGATCTAAAGGAGCTAATTTCCATTGTTGGGCGGGCGATCTCACAGCCGAAGCATTCAAATTTGACCGTATCAAAAGTGGAAGATACGGAAAGCATTCCGCTTGTTGGACGCTCGCCAGCAATGCAGGAAATTTATCGGTTGCTTGCTCGTCTGATGCAAACTGACCTCACCGTGATGATCTCCGGGGAGTCGGGTACAGGTAAAGAATTAGTCGCTCGAGCGCTCCATGATTACGGTAAGCGTCGCGGTGGGCCGTTTGTAGCAATCAACATGGCGGCGATTCCCCGCGATTTAATCGAATCCGAGCTGTTCGGTCACGAGAAAGGTGCTTTCACCGGAGCGCAGATGCGGAGTTCTGGACGTTTTGAACAAGCGGAAGGTGGAACACTGTTCCTCGATGAAATCGGCGACATGCCGATGGAAGCGCAAACAAGACTTCTTCGTGTACTACAACAGGGTGAGTACACTACCGTCGGCGGGCGTACGCCAATTAGGGCTGACGTCCGTATTATTGCGGCCACGAACAAAGATTTACGCATTTTGATCCAACAGGGTCTCTTCCGAGAGGATCTGTTTTTTCGACTAAATGTTGTGCCTTTGCGTCTTCCGCCCCTGCGCGAACGTACCGAAGACATTCCGGACCTTGTCCGCCATTTCTTTGCACTTGCGGAACGGGAAGGACTGCCCCGTAAGCAAATCGAACCGGCGGGGCTTGACCGACTCAAGCGTTATCGTTGGCCAGGAAATGTTCGGGAACTGGAGAATCTAGTGAGGCGTCTTGGGGCGCTTTATCCGCAAGAAATTATTGCGTCTGCGATTATAGAAGCTGAGCTCTCGCAGCCGTCAACGTTTGCGCCCGCATCTGAGAATACCGATGAAACTTTATCTGCCTCTGTTGAGCGTCATCTTACAAAATATTTTGGCAGTTTTACGGGTGAAACACTTCCTCCGCCGGGACTGTATCACCGCATTCTCAAGCAAGTAGAGGGACCACTGATCACTGCTGCTCTCGCCGCAACGCGAGGCAACCAGATAAAAGCTGCAGAGCTCTTGGGCGTTAATCGCAATACGCTTCGCAAGAAAATCAGAGATTTGGATGTCCAGATCATGAGAATCGGCCGTTGAAAGCCGTTAATCCTTGTAAAAAGACCATTTGAATCTGTCACATTTTTGCACCACTGTGGTAGGAATGCATCACTAGTGGTAATAGTAGCCGATTCACACATGTCTAATATTGCAACCGAAACCTCTGTGCTTACTGGATCGGCGCCATTTCCCCGGCCTGCTCGTAAATTGGCGGCGCTTTTGCCTCCCGCAGCTGTCGCCTTAGCGCTGCTCTCTGCGCTCTTCACCTTTGTTGTTCTGACCGGTCTTACTCCAATCGTGCCGACCCATTACGTGGTCGTTTCGGTGCTGCTCGGTAATTTGGCGATGGTCGGAATACTGACCGCCATCATCGCATGGAGTTTCGTTAGTCTCTTCCAGGCTCGAAGAAAGGGAAAGGCTGCCGCCAGACTGCACATCCGCATCGCCTTTATGTTTGGCTTGGTCGCGGCAGTGCCCGCCATTCTCGTCGCGATTATTGCTTCCATTACTTTGGAGCGCGGACTCGATCGCTGGTTTTCAACTCGAACTCGCGCAATTGTCGGAAATGCCGTCACGATTGCCCAAAGCTATGTACGCGAGCATGCAGTCGGCATACGCGCGGATCTTGCGGCTATGGCCGACGATCTGTCTCACCTACGTGGTCTTTACGACGAGAATCGACCACGATTCAGAGAAATATTGACGGCACAAGCTTCGGTTCGCGGATTACCGGTTGCCTTGCTCGTTCATGGCGATCTTACGGTGGTCGAACGAGCGAGTATCGAGTTTTCCCAGAATGCGAAAGTTCCAGATACCTTGTCGATCCATCAAGCGACAGAGGAGCGTCCGCTAATTTATTTTCCTGACGCCGCCGATTTTGTTGCTGCGGTTATGCCAATTAAAGGATTCGACAATACGTATCTGTACGTCGCGCGAGCTATCGATGCTCAGGTCCTACAATATTTGCGCTCCACAGAGGCGGGAGCAATCGAATATGCAGGTATGGAGGACCGGCGGTTTGGGGTACAGATTGCCTTTGCACTTATGTACGCGGTGATTGCTCTGACTGTACTATTATCGGCCGTTTGGATCGGTTTAAATTTTGCCAATCGGTTAGCAGCACCAATCAGACGTTTGATAACAGCCTCAGATCTAGTGGCCTCAGGCGATTTGCACGCACAAGTACCTGTGCGTCGCTCGGAAGGCGATCTTGCGAATTTAAGCGAGAGTTTCAACAAGATGACGCAGGAACTGCGCGCCCAGCACGACGATATTGTAGGTGCGCGTGACCAGATAGATCAACGGAGACGTTTTACGGAAGCCGTTCTGGCGGGAGTAGGTGCGGGCGTTATTGGTCTTGATACCAACACACGAATTACGATTCTTAACAGATCTGCAGAACGCCTATTAGGGCGAAACGAAAGTGAAATTATTGGCGCGACAGTTGATGAGGCATTTCCCGAAATTGCTTCGTTAGTTCAAGAAGCACAGGCGGGAACTGATCGAGCCCAACGGACTATGGTAATCACGCGTGGAGGGCGAGAGCGGACGATCAATGTACGTGTTACCACGGAGTCCTCTTCGGAATCCGAACATGGCTATGTGATTACGCTCGATGACATAACCGAACTGGTTTCTGCTCAGCGTACATCCGCCTGGGCTGACATTGCGAGGCGTATTGCACACGAAATCAAAAATCCTTTGACACCTATTCAATTGTCGGCGGAACGCTTACGGCGCAAATATGGAAAAACGTTGGCTGGCGATCGCGAGGTTTTCGAACAATGCACGGACACAATCATTCGCCAAGTTGGCGATATAGGACGTATGGTCGACGAATTCTCGGCCTTTGCCCGAACACCGAAACCAGTCGTGGAATTACAAGATCTGTCTGAAACAGTGAGACAGGTTGTATTTTTGATGCGTGTGGGGCATCCGGATATTATTTTCGAGGCGGAGCTTCCCATCGAACCTATGCAAGCACGCTTTGATCGACGATTGATTTCGCAAGCACTGACCAACATCATTAAGAACGCGATAGAGGCGATCGAAGCAGTTCCTGCCGAAGTGCGAGGAAAGGGAAGAATTATTATTCATGCGGCACGCGAGGGAGCGCTTGCTGTGCTTGATATTATTGATAATGGCATTGGTCTGCCGACGGAAAACCGAGATCGTTTGCTAGAGCCCTATGTGACAACTCGTGAGAAGGGTACGGGCCTGGGATTGGCGATCGTTGGTAAAATTCTGGAGGAGCATGGTGGTAGAATTGAGCTACGCGATGCTTCCGTTGCCAAAAATGGTGAACGTCGAGGAGCGTGGGTCCGGCTATCATTTGTTGCCGAATCCCCGTCTCGCGATCAGGACTTTGATCAATTTCAAAAGAATTTCACCGACAAAGCAGTTTCGAGAGTTTAAGACATGGCAACAGATATCCTCGTTGTGGACGACGAAGCTGACATCCGGGACCTCGTTGCGGGAATTTTGCAAGACGAGGGCTATTCAGTTCGCACTGCCAAAAACGCAGACGATGCGATTGGCGCTATCCAGGCACGCCGGCCTCATCTTGTTCTTCTCGATATTTGGCTTGAAGGAAGTCGCCTTGATGGTTTGGCTCTCTTGGATGTAATCAAGAGCGAATATCCGGATATACCGGTCGTTATGATTTCAGGTCACGGTACGATTGAAACTGCAGTCGCTGCGATCCGGCGTGGCGCTTACGATTTTATTGAAAAGCCTTTCAATGCCGATCGGCTCGTATTGGTTACAGGTCGCGCGATCGAGACATTGCGTCTCAAGCGTGAAGTAAAGTCGTTAAAACAACTAGCGCCTCATTCCGATAAGCTTGTAGGTTCTTCGCCAGCAATGCATCAACTGCGCCTTACTATCGAACGCGTAGCTCCCACTAATAGCCGGGTTCTTATTGTAGGCCCATCGGGTTCAGGCAAAGAAATAACAGCACGCATGATCCATAATCTTTCTGCGCGTGCCAGTGGGCCCTTTGTGGTGATAAACGCGGCAACAATTACTCCCGAGCGCATGGAGGCTGAGCTATTCGGCGTTGAAGGAGATAACAACGGCGGTTCTCGCAAGATTGGAGCGCTCGAAGAAGCTGATGGCGGTACACTTTTTATAGATGAAATAGCCGATATGCCTCGTGAGACACAAAATCGTATCTTGCGTGTTTTAGTCGAGCAGAATTTTCAACGTGTCAACGGCACAGCGCGCATTTATGTAGATGTCAGGATTATTTCCTGCACTGGTCGCAATCTTGAATCTGAAGTTGCTGATGGAAATTTCCGTGAAGATCTGTATCACCGTTTAAGCGTGGTCCCAATCAGAGTGCCACCGCTTTCTGAGCGCCGAGAAGATATTGCGGAGCTTGTAGACCATTTTCTAGATCAAATTTCGGCCGCTACCGGGTTACCGAGACGTCAAATAGGCGCAGACGCACTTGCCGTCTTGGAGTCACATGATTGGCCAGGAAATGTAAGGCAGCTACGAAATAACGTAGAGCGACTTCTGATTCTTGCGGGCGGCACTCCTGAGGCGACGGTTACCGCGAGCATGCTGCCGCAGGATGTAGGCGCCCTAGTACCCAACATGCCGAATGGTCTTGGCGGAGGCGAACACTTAATGAGCCTTCCGCTTCGAGAAGCGCGGGAAGCCTTTGAACGCGAATATTTGATTGCACAAATTAGCCGTTTCGGTGGAAATATTTCGCGCACTGCCGAATTTGTCGGCATGGAGCGTTCGGCGCTACACCGTAAACTCAAGGCGCTCGGCGTCGATTAGAGTCAAAAAAAATTGTCACGCGTCATATTTGTCAACGGCCGTTACCTTCAATATGCGCAAGCTGTGGTTCATGTTGAAGACCGTGGCTATCAGTTCGCTGATGGCGTTTATGAGGTGTGCGAAATTCGGGGAGGGCGCCTTATTGATGAACGCCGCCACATGGAGCGATTGACGCGCTCGCTTGGCGAAATTGGCATTCCCTTGCCGATGTCTTTCAGGTCGCTTGGTATTGTTTTGCGGGAAACGATTCAAAAAAATCGAGTGCGAGACGGCTTGCTGTATTTGCAAGTAACAAGAGGAATGGCTCGCCGCGAGCATGCATTTCCTCCGCAGGATACGCGACCCAGCATTGTCGTAATTGCGCGTTCAAAGGATCCTCAAAAAGCGGAAGCTTCTGCCGCCCTAGGAATTTCTGTAATTACCCTCAGAGACAATAGGTGGGACCGCGTCGATATCAAAACGATCGGGCTATTGCCTAATGTGCTTGCCCGGCAGGCGGCGCGAGAACAAAATGCAAGTGAAGCTTGGTTTGTTGATGACAAGGGGTATATCACCGAGGGTTCATCTTCGAATGCTTGGATCGTCACAACCGATAAAACTCTTGTTACAAGGCCGGCCGAGCACGGAATTTTACGAGGAATAACCCGAACGGTTATATTCGACGTCGTTAACAAACTGGGTCTTAAAATCGAGGAGCGACCGTTCACGGTGATCGAAGCATTGAACGCTAAAGAGGCCTTTCTGACCGCGGCAACGCAAATAGTGATGCCCGTCGTGAAAATTGACGGCAAAAGCATTGGCGATGGGAAACCGGGACCGGTCGCAAGAGACTTACGCGCCAAATTTCACGAAGTTGCCGAGGTCGAAGGCTAAAGGGCGCATTCCTTGGGCGTCTGAGCGTCACAATTTTGTCTTGCGCCGCGGGGAGTTCCGCTTTTTAATGCAACAGTTTCCCAGCCGATGCGGTTTTGGCATCGGTGTTTAGTCGACTGGTGTTCAACAAAGCCTCGAAACAATCGCTCGCCCAATTAACAAGAAGGATAACGGCAATGGCGGGGGAAAGAGCACAAAACCTCCAAGACACATTTCTTAATTATGTGCGTAAGAGCAAAATTCCACTCACAATCTTTCTAATCAACGGTGTCAAACTGCAAGGTGTCGTGACCTGGTTTGATAATTTTTGTGTATTGTTGCGGCGGGACGGACATTCGCAACTTGTTTACAAGCATGCGATATCGACAATTATGCCGGGACACCCGATCCAACTGTTCGAGCCAGAAGAAGCGACCCCAGCTATGGATAAGGCTTGATTGAAGCCGCAACGCCTCGGCCGCTCGAAAAAATCGAGTGATGCTGAATTCATTCCTCCTCAATCGCCTACGACGGCGATTGTTATTGTTCCCGAATACGTTGGAAGAATGCTGAAAGCGAGTAAGGGCGCTTCATCGCATCGAATTGAGGAAAAACTGGAAGAAGCTGTAGGATTGGCTGCTGCAATCGAACTGAAGGTTGCGAGTGCTGGAATTGTTCCGCTGTCGACGATTAAGCCTGCAACTTACCTGGGTTCGGGGAAGGTAGAGGAAATCGGTGGCATTGTCAGGGCCGAACAGGCCGGAGTTGTTTTTGTGGATGCAGCACTTTCTCCTGTCCAGCAACGCAATCTTGAAAAGACCTGGAACGCCAAAGTTATAGATCGCACTGGACTTATTCTAGAAATCTTTGGAAAGAGGGCGCGAACTCGTGAAGGAGCGCTACAGGTCGAGCTAGCACATCTCAACTATCAGAAGAGCCGGCTCGTGCGATCTTGGACCCATCTGGAACGCCAGCGCGGCGGGTTTGGATTTCTCGGAGGTCCTGGAGAGACACAAATCGAGGCAGACCGTCGGCAAATCGCATCGCGCATCGAGAAAATTGAACGCGAGTTAGATAAAGTAAAACGAACACGTTCCCTCCATCGCATAAATCGTAAACGCGTGCCTTATCCCATCGTGGCATTGGTAGGCTACACCAATGCGGGCAAATCGACCCTATTTAACACTTTAACCAAAGCCTCCGTTCGCGCTCAGAATCTTTTGTTTGCAACTCTTGATCCGACACTGCGTGCTGTCGATTTGCCACACGGTTCTCGCATAATCGTATCGGACACGGTTGGCTTCATTTCCGAATTGCCAACAATGTTGATAGCGGCTTTTCGTGCGACACTGGAAGAAGTCATCGAGGCGGACATTATCGTGCATGTACGCGACGTCTCGCACTTAGCCGCAGATTCACAGTCAGCTGATGTAGCCAATATTTTGCGGGAGCTCGGTATTGATACGGAAGATCATGGCCGCATTCTTGAGATTTGGAATAAGATTGATCTTTTAAGCGCGCAGGACCGCGCACGGCTTGAAAACACCGCAGCGCGAAGACCTGTGGAAAATCGGCCTGTTTTAATATCAGCGCAGACGGGCGAGGGAATCTTATCCTTGCTAAGAATCATCGAGAACAAGGTGACCGCACACCGCAAGACTATATCGTTGGAAATTGACCCGGCTGACGGAGCGGGACTCGGCTGGTTACATCGTCAATGTGAAGTGCTGAGCCGTGAACTTACGAAAGACGGCCAGCTTAAAGTTAGAGTTCGCGTGAATCCGGCTAAGATAGATATGGTCAAAGATCGATTTCCGAACGCACTGAATAGAATAACGTAAAGTTCAACTTTGATTATGTTCTGCTGATTTTGCCTCGTTCCAGAGAAAATCCATTTCCTGCAGACTTGATTGCTCCGGCGATTTGCCTTGAGCCTTAAGAGCCGTTTCAATCGCGTCAAAGCGCCGTTCGAACTTCTGATTTGCGCCGCGTAGCGCGGCTTCAGGATCGACATTCAAATGACGCGCGTAATTCACTATGGCGAAAAGGACATCGCCAAGTTCTTCGGCGGCGGCCGTCCTTTCTTCTTCCGCCTCATTCAATTCTTGTAATTCCTCGCCAATTTTAGCTTTGACCTGTTCGATGCTGGGCCAGTCGAAACCGACATCAGCAGCTTTCTCTTGTAATTTTTCAGCCCGACTTAGCGCGGGAAGAGCGAGGGCAACTCCGCTCAAAATACCATCTCCTCCTATCTTTCTGCCTTTGCGGACTACCCGTTCCTCACTCTTGATTCTGCTCCATATTGCTTTGACTTCTTCAGGGTTCATATTTTTCTTATCCCCGAATACATGCGGGTGGCGGCGAATAAGCTTATCGGTGATTGCGTAAACGACGTCACCAAAATTGAAAGCCCCGATTTCCTCCGCCATTCGAGCGTGGAATACTACTTGTAAAAGTAAGTCGCCAAGTTCGTCAGCAAGCGCCGGAAGATCCTTTCGTGCGACTGCATCCGCGACCTCGTAAGCTTCTTCGATCGCGTAGGGGGCGATTGTTTCGAAATTCTGCTCTAGGTCCCATGGGCAGCCGCTAACGGGAGTACGGAGCGCGGCCATCAAATCAACCAATACTTTGATATCGCGAGAAGGCTGCAAATTAGCACCGATGATCAGGGTAGTCGGTTAGTGAGAAATCGTGGAAAGGGGCAAAGGGAATTCGCATAAGGCTGAACGTGTCTGTACTTTATGGCTTGATTCGCAGAAGACATATTATGGAACATTTAGCTGCGCCGTTCGTACATTGGTGCCCCAGAAGCCTATATGCCCGGCTATCTCGTCCCCCAAATGCGACTACGTCTATGGTTCCAGAATGGTTCGATCTTTAAGCGCCCGTAGTGCATTGAGAATAACTGCGATGTCGATCAACTCCTGAAGAAGAGCCCCTTGGACCGGAGTGATGTAACCTAACGCTGCCGCGATCATGCCAATGACCGATAGACCGATGCCAGCATAGACGCTTTCCAGGGCAATGAATCTCGACCGGCGCGCAATCTGAATTGCCGGCACAACGCGGTCAAGCTGATCAATCAATAGGACTACATCGGCAGCTTCTGCCGAGGCGGCTGCACCTCGAGCCCCCATTGCCAATCCAATATCTGCGGCGGCGAGAGCTGGGGCGTCATTAACTCCGTCACCCACCATCATCACCGGCCCACTTTTTCGCTCTGACAGTACGACCAAAACCTTCTGGTCCGGCGTGAGCTCAGATCGCACAGCGTCAATTGAAAGCCCGGCCGATATTGTATCGGCTACGTCTCGCCGATCCCCGGTTGCAAGTACGATACGTTCGATACCCAGGTTACGGAGATTCTGGAGCAGCACCTCTGTCCCAACCCGGAGTTCATCCGCGAGCACGAGTTCGCCGGCCAGTTTGTTGTCGATGGCAACGGCGACTACGATGGCCCCGGACGCTTGGGGGGTATGCAGAGATAGTGAGCTCAAATCCTTGAGTCTCGACCGGACGAAATGCACTCCACCCACAACTGTACGTCGGCCATCGACGGACCCCTCAACGCCCTCGCCCGGCGTTTCAACAACGTCGGTCGGCACAGCGAGACGAAAATTTCGAGTGCGCGCTTCTAAAACAATCGTTTGGGCGATGACGTGCTTTGATGCCTGATCAAGCGAAGCGGCGATATATATGATTTCATCCTCAGAAAAGCCCGAGGCAGCGTAAACTGAAACAACCCGCGCGTTGCCATGGGTAAGAGTGCCGGTCTTGTCGATGACAAGCGAACGCACGCGTGCCATCATTTCAAGCGCCTTGCCGCCTTTAATTAGAATGCCATGTTTTGCTGCTCTCGATAGTCCGGACACGATCGCAACCGGCACGGCGAGAATGAGAGGGCATGGAGTTGCTATAACAAGCACGGCGACGGCCCGAATAGGGTCTGCTGCCCAGTACCAAGCGCCACCGGCAATAATGATGGTGACCCCGAGAAAGACCATTGCAAAGCGGTCGGCCAGTCTCGACATCGGAGCCTTCGAACGCTGGGCTGCTTCAACCAGACGGACAATGCCAGCATAAGTGCTTTCGGCCGCGCGGCGCGACGCAACTAGATCGAATGCTTCGCCGACGTTGGTCGAGCCGCTCATGACCGGCTGCACCAACCTTCTGTTGAACGGGGATTGATTCACCGGTCAAAGCAGATTGATCGAGGACGGCAAGGCCGTTGGCCACCGTTCCGTCAACGGGAATAACATCACCTCGTCGAATGAGAATACGATCACCAGGATCAATGACATCAATCCCGACGTCCTCCAGTTGATCGTCGCGATGTCGAACGGCAGTCCGAGGCACTCGGGACAAGAGCGCCGTCATCTCGCGTCGCGCATGCCGCGCAGCGAAGCTCTCGAGGTATTGGCCTCCCGCATACATGAGCGCAACGACGGCAGCGGCCAATTCTTCGCCGAATATTAGCGCCGCTGTCATCGACAGCGCTGCAACAATATCGAGTCCCACCTCGCTGCGGCGAAGGCTTGCGGCGATCTCGATCAGAAGCGCCAACAGCACCGGTATAGTGGATGCGGCCCAGATCCATCCGGCCAAGACTCCCCGCCCGGAAAACTGAAGGGCAAGACCCAGTGCAAGCCCTAAAGCCGGCAAAAGGACCAGAACCGGACGAAGGGAAAAGCCAAAGATCATCAATGTTCTTCTCAGCCGAACGGATGCGCGAGCCAATAGGCTGCTTCAGCGAAGTCTCGCGCCAATCAGATTTCTTAGCTATCTCATTAGGCGTTTATGAGTCCACGTCCTAGATTGAGTTATTTATTGTGAGAGATCTATCTGCATGCCGTCATAAGCAGGTTCAACATTTCGTGGCAGTGAAGTATAAAGAATGTCGTAATCGAGATCAGTATTTAAGTTCGTTAAGATCGCACGTTTAGGACGATAAAGTTCGATCAATCGCATTGCATCGCCGACGCAAAAGTGGCTGGGATGCGGACGAAAGCGTAAAGCATCTAGAATCCAAACATCAAGACCATGCAGCATCGAGGTGCTTTGCGGGGGAAATCCGTTCACGTCACAAGAATAAGCAAGATTGCCGAAACGAAAACCGAGCGCTGTCCCATTGCCATGGTCCTGCAAAAAAGGAATGGCGGTAATTTCTCCGCCGTCGCCTGCAATCGTAATGGCTTGCCCAGCCTCGATACGATGCTCAGTGACGATTGGGGGATATTCGCTTCCGTCCGGTGTTTTAAAGCAATAGCCAAATCGCATATGCATAACTCGAGAAGTATTGGCGTCTAGATAGACATCGATCCGTTTTCGCTGCGCGAGCACAAGCGGCCGTAAGTCATCAATCCCATGAGTATGATCCGCGTGCTCGTGGCTAAACAATACTCCGTCGAGCTTTGATACTTTGGCATCTAGTAGCTGATCGCGTAGGTCAGGCGATGTATCGACGAGGACAGTAGTTCTTCCTTGTTTGATGTCGCGTTCAACCAAAAGAGAACAGCGACGGCGGCGATTTTTTGGATTATTCGGATCGCAGTCGCCCCACCCTTGCCCAACTCGAGGCACTCCGCCTGACGAACCGCACCCGAGAATCGTAAAGATTGTACTCATCACACCGAAGATACTTTAGAAAACAATCGAAAAAAATTGGCGGAAGTTGTTTTCTCGATTTTTTCAATTTTTACCCCGCGGGTATCGCCCAGAACGCGTGCTGTCTCTACAATATGCGCAGGTTCATTACGCTTTCCACGCCAAGGACTGGGTGCGAGATAAGGTGCGTCAGTTTCAACTAAAATCCTGTCTTCAGGTAGGTCTGCGGCAATCTTTCGCAGACTATCGCTATTCTTGAAGGTTAGAATTCCAGAAAAAGAAATATAACCGCCGAGTGCAACTGCTCGTTTCGCGAGGTTCTCCCCGCCGGTAAAACAATGGAGTACGAACGCAAAAGCACCTCCTTTGTATTCCTCCTCTAGAATACGAGCAATATCATCATCTGCATCGCGCGCATGGATTACGAGCGGTAAGTTTGTTTCGCGAGCCGCAGCGATCTGCCGGCGAAATCCCCGCTCCTGTTCATGGCGCGGACTATTGTTGTAGTGGTAATCAAGTCCGGCTTCTCCTATCGCGACGACCTTCGGATGTTTTGTCGCGGCAACGAACTCAGAAACAGTTACATTTGGCTCTTTTGCCGCGTGGTGTGGATGTGTTCCGACCGAGCAAAATACGTCTTCAAAACGCTCGGCAATGCCGCGGACAACTGCAAAGTTTTCAACACGTGTCGAGATGGTGACCATCCGGACAAGGCCCGCCGCACGCGCTCTGCTAACCACAGCGTCGAGCTCAGCGCTGAAATCGGGAAAATCAAGGTGGCAATGACTGTCGACAAGCACTCTTCAATTCGCTCTCTCGTCGGAACCGACATAACGGGGAAATACGGGGATCGGAGGAGGAAGTATCGAACCGGCCTTTAGCCGTCCTGACGTTCCAAGGAAAGAGAAATCGCGTTCCGTCGCATCGATGCCAAGAATGTCGAGCAGTTTGGCCGCTCCCCCTGGCACAAATGGCTGCGTGAGAATGGCAAGCTGACGCGTGACTTCCGCTGTTGTCCACAGGACTGTCGCAAAGCGAACCGGATCCTTCTTGCGTAGTGCCCAGGGCGCCTCCCCTGCAAAGTAGCGGTTCGTTTCCGCGACTACTGCCCAAATTATATTCAACGCCTGATGGATTTGTTGAGTTTCCATCGCTTGGCGTGTCTTTTCGAGCATAGCATCGGCCGCAGCGATGATTTGCTGATCGTTTGGCGAAAGCGAACCGGGCTCCGGAACCTTTGCGTTGCAGTTCTTCGCAATCATGGAAAGCGATCGTTGGGCGAGGTTACCAAAGTCATTGGCTAGATCTGCGTTGGTACGATTTATAATTGCCTCGTGACTGTAATTACCATCCTGTCCGAACGGCACCTCTCTTAAAAAAAAGTAGCGTATCGCATCGACGCCGTACGCATCTGCCAGTGCGAAGGGGTCAACCACATTGCCCACTGACTTCGACATTTTTTCCCCTCGATTGAAGAGAAAGCCATGACCATGGACACGTTTTGGTGGTTGGAGACCGGCCGACATCAAGAAGGCCGGCCAATAAACAGCATGGAAGCGAACAATATCTTTGCCAATTACGTGTAGATCGGCTGGCCAATAGCGTTGAAAGGTCTTTGATTTCTCGTCCGGATAACCGACGCCAGTAATATAGTTCGTCAATGCATCGACCCATACATACATTACGTGCCCGGTGGCATTGGGAACAGGAACACCCCAATTGAGGGACGTACGCGACACAGACAGGTCTTGCAGGCCAGATTTAACAAAATTAACAATTTCGTTGCGTCGTGTTTCGGGCAATATAAAATTCGGATTGATTTCATAGTAGGAGAGCAATTTTTCTTGATATGCCGAGAGCTTGAAAAAATAAGTCTGCTCTTTGGTCCATTCTACCGGCGTTCCTTGTGGACCAAAGCGAATGCCTCCTGATCCAATTGACGTTTCTGCCTCTGCGTAAAATGCCTCATCTCGAACCGAATACCAGCCTTCGTAATTGCCGAGATAAATGTCACCAGCATTTTCCATGCGTCGCCATATTGCTTGCGACGATTCGTAATGTGCTGGTTCAGTAGTGCGAATGAATTGATCATAAGAAACATTGAGACGATCGCACATAGCCTGGAAACGTGGAGTATTACGATTGGAAAGCTCACGCGGCGTAATGCCTTCTTTTGTGGCAGTTTGAGTCATTTTCAGACCGTGCTCATCAACACCAGTCATGAAGAAGACATCATAGCCGTCGAGCCTTTTAAAGCGCGCAATTGCGTCGGTCGCGATGGCTTCATAAGCGTGCCCAATGTGCGGCGCGGCATTGGGATATGAAATTGCAGTCGTGACGTAGTAGCGAGGCTTTTTGGTCATGTTAAACCTTTGAACACGCCCGCCTCGCGTTAAGCGTGCTGCGTAGCCTCGGCAAGCATTGAGAATACCTGAAAAACCAGCGGCTTACGATCAAGTCCATAAGCATCCGTTTCGATCGCCGCGCGATGAACATTTTCCCATGTCTCGGCAAATCGTGCAAGACGAGCCGAAGACTCCGTTGTATTGGTCGCCGCAATAGCAAGCCAATCTTCGACCGTCTCAGCGAAAGTGAAAAATCCCTCGTCCGTACGAAGCGAATCGCCGAGTTTTTGCATTTCCTCGCCGTCGGTTTCGGGCAGACGCGAGAGCAGCTTCTCCGTAAGATTTCGAACGTCTAGCCCCTCACCTAGAATTAGCGCCAAGGCTTTTCGCACGCTGCCACCACTGGCTTGTGCGGCCTCTTTTATTCTCTCGTGCGGGAATTCCTCTATTTGGATAGATATTTTAGTTAAAGCCCGAGAGACTTCGTCGGTAGAAAGGGGGCGCAACTGCATCTTTTGACAACGTGACCGTATGGTCGCCAGCAGGCGTCCTGGTGAATGAGATATGAGCAGAAAGAGCGAGCGTGCAGGCGGTTCTTCCAAAGTTTTCAGTAAAGAGTTTGCCCCGTATCTATTTAGTTCATCTAGCGAATCCACGACGCAGACGCGATAGCCGCCATAGGCGGCCGTCGATCCAAAAAACTTCGATACGCGGCGAACTTCGACAGCCGAAATTTCGGTCGGCGGATTTTTATCTTCCTCGGGAGAGATGCGATGCAAGACGAGGAAGTCGGGATGCGAGAGTGATGCGATTTGTCGCACTATCGGATCATCACTGGATAATTCAAGACTCTTAGCGTTCCGACCGGGATTCGAAAGCACAAAACGTGCGATCCGATATGCCAAGGTTGCCTTTCCAATTCCTTCTGGCCCTCCAATAAGAATGGCGTGAGGTAATCGCTGTGCATTCCAGGCAGCCAATATTTCGGACTCAGCCTCTTTGTGGCCGATTAGTACTGTATTTTCCCGAGGGCGAGGGGCACCGGAGAGCCGATCTCCCTCCCTACGCTCGATTTCGTTTTTCAACCGACAGCCCGCGGCTGATTTTCAGCCCGCAAGGGGCGTAACAAACGGTCCGAAACGATCTTCCAAATTCTAACTGCAATGACATCTTCGGTGTTGTTTGCATCGATGAGCGCGCAACGTTCCGGTTCTTGCTCAGTTATATCGCGATACGCAGCCCGTAATTGGCGGTGGAAGTCGAGGCTCTCGGCCTCAAAGCGATTAGTCCCTTCGCCACGCTGCTGGACGCGAGCAAGACCGATCTCCGGGTTAACGTCGAGAATAATTGTCAGATCTGGCATATCGTTGCCGACTACCACTTTTTCCAACGACCGAATGAGACGTGGATCAACGTTGCCAAGTGCACCTTGATAAACGCGTGTCGAATCAATGAAACGATCGCAGAGAACCCACGCACCACGCTGAAGTGCCGGGCGGATTGTAGTGACCATATGGTCATCGCGCGCGGCGGCAAACAGCAACGCCTCCGCCTCGGTACCCAACGGTTTGGCAATGCCGTTCAAGATTAAATGCCGGATCGCTTCGGCACCCGGCGAACCGCCCGGTTCACGCGTTTCTACGACTTCATGGCCGAGCAATCGCAGACGATGGGCAAGGCGCTTTACCTGCGTTGTCTTTCCGGCGCCCTCCCCGCCTTCGAAGGTTATGAACCGACCTGTCATTGTCATGGCGCGCATATAGACTATGTTTTCTTGAAGTTCGAGAGCGCGCTACGTACAAGATTGACACCAAATTCGTAAATTCCGTCCATAGCACGCCGCACAATGCCACCCTCGCCTACATTCTCACCGGCGATTAGGGGGGCATCGAGTACAAGGCGCTCCCCCCGCCAAGCCTTTAGCCGCGCCACTTCTTTACCTTTTACAATCGGTGCCTTTAAAGGACCCACAAAAGTTGCGCGTATGAGCAGGCGGTCATTCGAACCTTTGGGAAGAAAAACCTTCACCTGCTTTTCGCTTACTAACGGAACGCGGCCGCGGTCACCCCCGAACACCTGCGCTTCGGCGACGATCGCCCCTTCCTTGACAAGTGGCCGTGGATCGAAATTCTTAAATGCCCACTCAAGAAGTTTTTTGGCATCTTCGCCGCGCTCTTTAATAGAAGGCGAACCCGAGATGACAAGTATTAAGCGATTCTCATTTTGTACTGCGGTGCCCACTAAACTATATCCAGATTCTTTGACATAGCCAGTTTTCATTCCGTCGGCGCCAATTCCCATGTCAAACAGCGGATTGCGATTTTGCTGCTTAATTTTATTCCAAGTAAATTCACGCTGGCTGTAATAGGGAAAAAATTCGGGATATTCGCTGATGATATGCCGACTGAGCTTGGCAAGGTCTCGCACGGAAATTTTGTGATCGGGCGCATAAATGCCTGTCGCGTTTCGAAATACAGCACTCTTCAATCCGAGTTCTGCTGCGCGTTCTGTCATCCGCTTTGCAAATAAATTTTCGTTTCCTTCCAGCTCCTCGGCAAATGCAATGGCCGCATCGTTTCCGGACACTACGACGACGCCCTGGATGAGATCTTCGACCTTTATCCGGCTATTGACGGAAGCAAACATTGTCGAGCCGTGAGATACAGCACCCCCGGTTCTCCATGCGTAAGGGCTAATCAGGATCTCTTGATCAAGCGTGAGCCTCCGTTCTTGGAGCGCTTGAAAGACCAGTTCCATGGTCATGAGTTTGGTTAAGCTTGCCGGTGGAATTGGAGTATCGGCAGCCTTTTCATAAAGGATGCTGCCGTTTTCATAATCGATCAGTATGGCTTGGGTCGCGGTAACTTGCGGTGGGTTATTCGGTCCGGAGGATGCAAATTGCGCGATCGCTATTGCTGGTATCAATCCGGATGAGAAGACAAAAAAGAAACAAAGTTGACGCCAGCCAGCTCGGTACTTGATGCGACTTGATCCAAGCACCTGATGCTCCCTATGTCGGATACGGGCATGTATCTACAAGCGCGCGGTGTTCCGTTCAACGGTTCATCAAATGAAAATTCAGTACAGCCCGCGGCCGGAAACGAAGCTCGAAACGTTCGATGACGCTGCCGAATAAGGAGCTTCTACTAATCCCGGCGACGTGCTTGTAGGTGAAATACGAGAGGATCTCATCGGGGACGCAATGTCCATATTCTGTTGATCGCTTCGCGGTGACGAGTATCTACCAAGTTCAAATGGACGCTGTGATGGGCTCGGAACGTCACCATCTCGCATGAAAGAAGCAGTGCGAGCATATTGAGGGATAAAAGAATTATTAGACGCGAGCAGTACGGGCGAAGGTGCCGGTGCCGGCTCGCCTTGGCGCAAAGTCGCTACTAATTTCTGATCGTTAGAACCCTCGAGTGAAGCTGGACCTACGTAGTCAACGCGAACGCGTGCAACACCAATGCTCTTATAGTGGAGCAATTCGGCCGCCTTGGAAGAAAGATCAATCACACGGTCCCTTGCATAAGGGCCACGATCATTTACACGCACAATAATCGAACGCCCGTTCGATAGATTTGTAACGCGCGCATAGCATGGAATAGGCAATGTTTTATGTGCAGCCGAAATTGCATCCTTGTCGTAGACCTCGCCATTCGCGGTCAATCGGCCATGAAAATCCACCCCGTACCACGAAGCCATGCCTTCTTCGGTGTAACTGGGATCATGTTCGGGAATGAAAGTTCGGCCCGCCAGTTGATAAGGCTTGCCTATACGATAAGTACCGCCTCCCTTTGGAATGGGCTTCCCCTCTTCGACAACACGGGGACTGGAGGCTACGCCATATTGCGGATCGACTTGCCGAGCGAATTTGTCGGATGAAGCGCAATTGGCGAGCAAGGGGCAGACAAGAAATACAGTCCAAATGCGAGGCAAACTCGCACACGCGGCAAACAAATTATATGGATTTTCCCGACGCCCCATACGCAAGCTGCCGCTCCGTTAGCCAAAGTACGATAGCATGAAGGAGAGCGCACTTGGCTGAAATTAAATGATTCGGGATTATGGCCGTCTTTCCGAGAGAATCCCGGAACTTCCGCATTCCGCTTCATAGAACGTCGCCTGACTAGGGCGAAAATGCGACCTGTCACGATTTGTGGTTAACGATTGGAATGGTTCGCGGAAAACGTCTCAGATGCTTGCAAAACTGGGCTCAATCTCGCAAAGGTCCAAATCGGACAGGTGGCCGAGTGGTTTAAGGCAGCGGTCTTGAAAACCGCCGAAGGCGCAAGTCTTCCGTGGGTTCGAATCCCACCCTGTCCGCCAAAATACTTCGTAAGCCTATGATTTTGTTGATTTGTTACGGTACCTTTTGTTCTCGCCCACAAAGTGACCCACAATCCTGAAGGCACCTCGGAAATGCGGTATTTTCCGCCTCAACTCGGGGTCATCCGGGGAATGTCGGTTAAAAGGAGACGGGCGATGCGCAAATTCTGGGCCGCATTGGGCTCTGCCGTCTTCTTCGTGATCGCGCCGGGTACCGTGGCGGGATTTCTGCCCTGGGCGATTTCGCGCGGCGAGATGCAGCCGGCGTTGTTCGGGCAGGACTGGCTCCGCATCGTCGGCGGGGTGCTCGTGTTCCTCGGACTTGTGCCGCTGCTCAATTCGTTTTTGCGCTTCGCGCTCGAAGGGCTCGGCACGCCCGCCCCGATCGCGCCGCCGCAGCACCTTGTGGTCACGGGGTTCTATCGCCGCGTGCGCAACCCGATGTATGTCGGCGTTGTCGCCATCGTCCTCGGCGAAGCGCTGCTGCTCGGCGCTGTGGCGCTGCTGTGGTACGCGGCGGTCGTGTGGCTCGCCTTCCATCTGTTCGTGCTGGGCTATGAAGAACCGACGCTGGGCCGCAGCTTCGGTGACGAATACAAAACCTATCGCGAGAACGTTCCGCGCTGGCTGCCGCGCCTGACGGCCTGGCGGCAGACCGCTAGTTGAGACCGAGCCAGTCGAGGATGGCCTGCCGGTCGCCGTCGAGCGCCGGTGCCGGCGGCCGCGTTGTGGCGTCCTCATAACCCGACAGCTTGATCGGATTGCCCTTTAAAATTAGAAGTTATCTATTGAGGACTGTGCCATGAAAAGCGCGATCTACGTTTCTGGCCTAATAGCAATGCTAATCTTCGGAACAGCGGCATACGGCCAGCAGAAGCCAGAACAATTTTATCGGGTGCAAATTATTTCCGTTCCAACGGTCACACTGACAACGCAGCAATTTTTGACCGGCGATGCGAACGGCAAACCGGCCACCTTGGCGGGAGAATTACACCTGCCCGGACCGGCCGCCCAACAAACTGGAAAACTTCCGGCAGTCATATTGGTTCCAGGTCTTGGCAGCGCCGACTCCAGTCATGAACGCTGGGCGCGCGAGCTTGGCAGCATCGGAGTCGCAACATTCATCCTCGACAGTTTTGCCGGCCGTGGCCTACTGAATATGAACGATCAGACGCAATTGTCGCCCCTTGCGATCATGTTCGATGCCTATCGCGCGCTTGGCTTGTTGGCGGAAAATCCGCTCATTGATCCCGCGCGAATTGCGATCATGGGGTTCTCATATGGCACCGTCGCTGCCGTCTATTCGAGCAGTGAACGCTTCCGCAAAATGTATGGCCCGAGCACCACTCAATTCGCGGCGCATATCGGCCTCTATTCTCTGTGCAGGACGTTTCGCGAGGATACAGTGAGCACCGGCAAACCAATTCGGCTATTTCAGGGTATTCCCGACGAGGCCGTCTCAATCGAACAGTGCCGTTTCTTTGTCGAACGCATGAAGAAGGCGGGTGTGGACGTGACCCTTACGGAATTTCCTGATGCGCTTCACTGGTATGACAAGGTTGAATTCCCAAATCCGGTCAAACTGCCCCAGGCCCTTTCGGCACGCAATTGTTGGTTGGAAGAAGGCGCAAACGGTCAAATCTTGAATAGCAAGACCGGCAAGCCATACGACTTCAGCGATCCGTGTTTAGAGCGAGGGTGGCAATTTGGCTACAACGCCGTTGCGTACGAGGCGACGCTCGCGAGCGTGAAGAGCTTTCTGAGAACGACATTCAATATCAAGTGAGTGCGAGCGAACTACTATAAGACACTTGCTGCCTTCGACAACGATATGAGTTGCGGCAGTGTCGCTTCTGGCACTTAACGGACATTCCGGCAGATGCGACAAATGTCCGCTATTGGGGGTAAAGCGGACATCGCCAACGAAGACACGAGTGCAAACGTCCTAACGGATATTGAGCACGAAATCGAACTGGCCAGTGAGACTGTCGCTGGTGTCCGCTACCCGTATCAGCAATTCGCGCTGAAACAGGCCATCACGCAAGTTGGCTGGCTCGTTGGGGAAATAGAGTTGCGTGGTGAGCAGGCGGCTGCCCGGCGCCTGAACCTTGACGTGATAGTGCCTTGTGCGGCCGGAATAGAGCTCCGGGACGATGGTGCGGAAACGAAAAGCGCCGTCGAGCCCGGTGGTGACATGGCCACGATATCGGAAACCGATATTGTCATATTCGCCCTTGTTATCAGCATGCCAGAGATCGACTACCGCGCCGCGAAGCGGGCGACAGCGTCTTGTCAACACAAAGCCAGAAAGTTCGAGAAGACGGCCCCCAGCGCCGGGCTCGCGAAGGTCACTGCGCTCCGGCGATCTTGGCTTGAAAAACGGCCCCTCAGTCTGATGGACGGTCGGTTCATCGCCATCGCGACAGGCAGGCGTCGGCGCAAGTTCTTGCGCCAGGACAGCACCCGCACAGGAAAGTTCCCATCCGGCGGCAAGGATGCCGGTGTTGAGCAGAAATCGGCGGCGAGTTGGTTTCGATAGTTCGTTCATGACCATGGCCAAGCTTTTGAGCGATAGGAATCAAGACTAGCAGAATGAATGCTAGGGTTCGACGTCCCTCCCCGGCAGCGAACTCGTTCGCAGACGTTCACTCTCGATCGCTACAATCCAGCGCTCACTAGTGGGTAAGGTCGTGGGTGCGGCCGGGGCTTTGGAGGCGTAAGCGGACATTCTTCGCGGAACGCGGCACGTCCGCTTTGCCCCAGAAGTGAATTCAGCCTGTTGGTCCAACTCAACTGTCCCGGATGACGCAAAGCTTGGCAAGCTAGTCGATCCTTCGCTCGATAAATTTATTAGAGTGCGGTCGATACTTGCTACTTGTTGAACTCGGCTCGCATTTCCGAGGGGGTTCATGCCGAAGCTCGCGCGAAACGCCTTGTTGAAATGTGACAAGTCGTTGAACCCCCAGCGATAAGCGATTTCGGAAATACTGCTGCTCTGTTGGCGAAGATCGCGCAGCGCCTTGCCACAGGCATCTAGCCTATTCTCGAGAAGCCAGCGGCCAAAGCTCTGCCCAAGCGTCTCGAAACGCAAATTCAGCGTGCGCACGGAAATGCCGAAACGCGCCGCGTCGCGTTGCTTGAATTTTTGTTGAGTTTTGCTCATCATAAAAAAACTCAGCTCATTTTTCTGCGCTGTTTAGAATAGTCAGTAATTTGAGCAACTGCTCTGAGAGTCTGCATACCAAACGATCTCCTCTGAAAGAGATCGCCACCGCTGCTGAATTCCCCGATTCCACCGAAACGGTAATTGACCGAAATGGCGGAATCGCTTCCGGGCAAAATTAATATCGTTGCTTGGATGAACGGCGCATCAAAACTTACTTGCGCGCTGCTTTTTCGTCCCTCAGCCTTTTTATTGGTGATTTCATCAAAGTCGCCGCTCCGAACGCTATCGATCAAAGTTGTTAGCGCATCAACGAATTTATGTCCCTGCTTCAAGTGGGTTAAGGTAGGAAAACCTTTTTGTGCGCCGAGGACTCGACCTGGTCCGGGCTCGAGAGATCGGGGTCCGAATCCGGACTGCGCCGGCAATAATGCGTATCGTTCCCAAGTTTTCCGGGTCTCTTTGACGGATGCACCCGAAATGGGCGCACCAGCTATCGCTATCAGAAGATTTGCGGCATCTTTGGAAGTAACCCTTGCCGCGCTTAGTCCTCGGCCCCCTTTTGAACGGAGCCCAGCTGCGGCAAGATTTCGATCGTATTGTACAACCGTCGGCTGCGAAATTCGCAGGCTGGCGGCGATACAGCGCACCAATTCACCTGGTGTACCCACAATCGATTCTCCCGTGCGTCCATTTGAGTACAACACAAATGGCACAGAATCAAGCCATTTGAGTACAACACAAATGGCTTGCCTGGCATCGAGGAATTCTGGATAGGCAAACCACCCTCACTTTCCGCAAAACTGGACTTGGTCGCGCGAATAGTCATGGTTGAGAAATAATTGTGGTGTGAACCGGTGCCATGTTTCGCGCCAAAGAAATCGGCGGGATAGTCAGCATCATGGGTGGACCTCCCTCCTACGGTCGCAGAAAGGCATTGCAAGCAGCGGACATAGCTCCGCACGGCTGGTTCAGTACCACAGGTACGCTTGGCCAAATGCGCTCTCTTGGTATTCGGTCGCTCGTTGTCCGCTGCAAGAATTGCCATCACGGTGCAATCATCAACGCTGATAGATGGACCGGTGATTCATCCGTGCGCCTTATCGGAACAATTATGCTCTGCACGAAATGCAATCACGTGGGAGCCGAAGTAAGGCCGGACTGGGATGAACGCTAGTGTGTACAAACGCCAGACGAGGCTAAGGTGGCAGCGCGAGCGGCTATCGAACGGGCGAGCTTAAGTATGATTGAAAAGATAAACTGATTGTATGAGTGCTCATTTAGACAACCCGTTCACTGTGTTTGCAGCCACTCTCATCGTGCAGTGGATGGCGGCATATGGAGGAGACATATTGCGCCGAAAGGTGCGACCCCTCGGCGGGGAAAAAGAACGAAAAGATTTTGATGTTGTACGAACAGCCTCCCTGACGTTGCTAGGCCTCATCATTGGATTCAGCTTTGCTATGGCCGTTAACCGGTACGATCAACGCAAGAATTTGGAGGAAGCGGAGGCCAATGCGATTGGCACCGAGTATTTACGCGCTGATTTGTTACCTGCGGACGATGCATTGCGCCTGCGCGAGTTGCTCAGGAAGTACATGGAACACCGCATCGCGTTCTATCTGGGCAGCGAAGAGCGTGAGGTCGGACAGATTGATGCCAATGCAGAAAAGCTTCAGGCGGAACTTTGGTCTACAGTCGCACGCGCAGGGACAGCGCAACCGACGACCATGATGTCCCTGGTCGTTTGGGGCATGAATGATGTACTAAACTCGCAAGGGTACACTCAGGCAGCATGGTGGAATCGCATTCCAGTTGCGGCTTGGGTATTGATGATATTGATCGCAGTTTCGTGCAACGTGCTGCTGGGATATGGCGAGTATCGTACAAGTACACTTTTGCTAGTTTTGCCGCCTATCGTATCCATTTCGTTTTTCCTGATAGCGGACATTGATAGTCCACGTGGAGGCTTGATTAGTGTGCAACCATATAACTTGATTACGCAGTACCAATCTATGAAGCTGAATTAAGGTGTTGGCTTTGCTTATCCTCGCGTGAAAAAAAATGTAGTGGAGATTTGGCTATGACCTGGACCGTCGGACCAATTCATCAAGACACAAGTTTTGAATATCATAGCGGCCCTGGTTTTAATATTATCGAAGAAGGTCGTGGACCGCTGGTTACTTTAGTTTATGACAACAGTGCCGAAGCCACCAAGGCAGCAAAACTCGTTGCAGATGCACTCAAAGAAGTAAGATATGTTGGGACCTCGATGAGATGAGGCGAATGATGGGAGAATATTAATGGAAAGCGCGACATTTCGTAAATGGCTGGCAGAACATGGGTGCCGCTTCGATCATCATGAACATCACCAACGTGGCGAAGGTCAAATGATGGTGACGGTGCACCGTGAGGGCCGAAAAGCAGAGGTCCCTCTCGGAGGTTCACGTCAAACTCTTGACCAGCGCATAGTGGATCAGGCGTGTGAAGAACTTGGGCTTGATCCGTCGAATTTACCGGGGTCGCAGAGCCGTGTGTGAGGTGACTGAGTTTGTAAATTTCAGATATTTTTTAGGCGATATTGTACTTCAAAAACCGAGTACCTTAGTGAGGGGAACTAGTCCGCAATCCCTTCGCGATCCACAATGGCCATAAGGGTGGCCGTGAGGAGCGCCACTAGCTTTTCGCCATCGCTGGTGTCAGCGAAGACCTCGCTTTGCGCCAATGTCAGCGTTCGGCCAGCTTTCACCACGCGCCCTCTGGCTCTCATGCGGTCGCCTTTCGCCGGAGCCACGAAGTTGATTTTGAACTCGGTCGTTAGGACGCCCATTCCGGCGGGCATAAGACTGAGTGCGGCATAGCCAGCGGCTGTGTCCGCAATCGCCGCGAGTGCGCCAGCATGGACAAACCCATGTTGTTGCGAGATGGACAAACTTGCTGGAAGCGCGATTTCAACCAGTCCTGGAGCGACGTGCACGAGGGACGCGCCTAGGGAGGTCATCAGCCCTTGCTTGCCAAAGCTCGACTGGATACGGGCCGCAAACGACGCATCTTTCGGAGATAAATTGCGCAACGCTCAGAGCCTTGTTTAGATCGCGGCTTTGCGATTTTTCTTAGCTTGCCTTCAAACAAGGATAATATCGCCTTTTTTTAATACAGGCAGGGGTGGTTTTGTTCTGTGGTGGTGTAGTTGTGTGACCCCTCCTACGCAAAACAGTCCAATACCCAGCGCGGTGCACAGGCAAAGCGACGAAAACTATTGCGGCTAGCAGCACGGCGGCGCGACGTTCCATGAAACTAATGCAAACGCTAATAGCGACACAGAAATTATGATAATCAGTGACGCTTCCGCAGCAGATAACTCACGATCAATAAGAGTTTTCATTTGATTGCTCCTCGTTTGGCGGTTACATAAGGTTTGTGGCAGCAATTGGAATGACCAGGCGTCCGGATTGCTTGACACCGCATCCAGCCGAATCAATTTAATTTGAACCCTGTGATGTGCATCACACTCGATGTGATGTGCATCACACTCGGTGTGATGTGCATCACATCTCTCGATCTATCTGATCGATCTTCGCTGGTTTTGTTTCACGCGATCGATACCAGCGTCGAGGAGACGCTGACGCCGGTATATAAAAGCGGAAGAACGTCCGATAAACCGTCAACTACCTGCCCCTTAGACTTGCGTATTCCAACGCATGACTACTCCATGAACCATCCATGGCTGACCATGATTGATTGACCAGTCAGCGCATTCGAATTGAAGGCCGCTAGAAACAATGCGGTCTCAGCCACATCCTCCACCGTTGTGAATTTGTGATCGACGGTCTCCTTCAGCATGATCTTGTCGATGACATCCTGCTCCGAAATGCCGAGCGCCTTCGCCTGCTCAGGAATCTGCTTTTCAACGAGCGGAGTACGAACAAAGCCGGGGCAGATCACGTTGGCACGGACGCCGTGCTCGGCACCCTCCTTGGCGACGACTTTTGCCAGGCCGAGTAGGCCATGTTTGGCCGTGACATAGGGTGCCTTGAGCAACGAAGCTTCGTGCGAGTGCACCGAGCCCATATAAATGACGCAACCGCTATTCTGCTTATACATCTGGCGTAGCGCGGCACGAGTAGTGAGAAAGGCGCCGTCCAGATGAATCGCCAGCAGCTTCTTCCAATCGCCAAATTCGAAGTCGACGAGAGTAGCGACGATCTGGATGCCCGCATTGCTGACCAAAATATCAAGCGCACCAAAAGTATTGATCGTTTTAGCGATGCCAGCATTCACCTGCTCTTCATTGGCAACATCCATCGCTACGCCGATCGCACGTTTGCCCGTAGAGTCAAGCTCCAGCGCAGTGGTATCAGCAGCCTTCTGATCGAGATCCGCGATCACAATCTTCGCGCCTTCGCGAGCGAAAATGATGGCAATTTCCTTACCAATTCCGCTCGCCGCACCGGTGATAACGGCGACCTTATCTTTCAGACGCTTAGCAGTCTCCCTTCAAAAATTGCGGCCAAGGCTCACGCCAAATAATCGTGAACGACTTTGCCGAGGCCGAGCGTAAGGTCAGCCATGATGTGAACTCCGGACACGATCTCCAGTACGGGTAGTTCAGCAATCGGGGCCAATGCGTGCGAGCATAACGAGAGTTGAGCTGGTCCGCTCCAAGCACCTTTCAGATCGATATCCGTCAAATGAAATTCGACGAGTTCGCAGATGCGCGGCGTTCCATCGACATGCGGTATGATCTTGAGAAGGAAGTTGGGCCCCATCATCGACGCCTTCACTGCAGCAAGATCGGCTGCTTTATGTTTGTAACCCATAGTTCCGACTGCAATGCGCAGTGAGCCGTAGTAAAGCTCACCGACCAGCGTATCGATCTCGGCCCGCAGGGTGGGCTTGCCGAGTTTTTTCGGAAATCCCCAAAGCTCACGGCCGCCAGCAATTGGCGGATGATCGTCAAGAAACATGCAGTGGGTATAACCGCCCTTGCGGCCCTGGAACGATACGGGAATGACCTGCCCACTCTCGGTGTAATTGCCGAAGCCAGTGGAATCCGGCATGCGAATGAATTCATATTTTACCAATGGCTCTTCGACTTTTAGCGGTTCCGGCACGAGTTCGTGCAGCTTCGCGGGATCGGTGCGATAGGTGATAATGAGATATTCACGTTGATAGAAGCGATACGGCCCTACCGGATACGCTGGGCTCGTCAATGGCATCGCAAATGCCCTAGCTCGCACCTCATTTTCTTTCATCACGACATCCTATTTTTTCTGTCGTCGATCTCGCAGCAGAATCTATTTTCTTTCGATATTGGAAAAGTCGAACGTGCGAACACCTCCCTGTCGATCTGGACGTTGCAGAACCTCTGGATGGCTCAGACTGCGAACGGTATCGTCAAAGCCCGCTTGCCAGTGCTCTTCCATTGTCTGGCGGGAAAACTCGTAATCCTTGGCGATACCTTCGTAACTCTTAGACTTATAAATCAGATGAACGATGTTGCAGACCTTTTCATCCGCTGCCGCCGCGAGCACCTTTACTTCTGGATGATTCCGCAATTCATCGGGAAGCTCCTTGAGAAGTTTCGCAAAAGCAATGCAGAGCGTCTGTGCTCGTTTGTAATGATCAGTCCCTGCACGGGTGCGGCTGGAGAATTGAATTTCCTTCTGGCGTACCTCGGCCTCAATAAGGTTGCGCGGAAGCTCACCGCGCGCATTCCAGAGGTCAATTTGGAACGCTAGCGTGTCAAGCCGTGGCCAGGAGTCGAGAACCCACTGCAGCGGCGTGTTGGATACGATGCCACCATCCCAATAAAAATCGCCATCAATCTCGGTGGCAGGAAATCCCGGTGGCAGCGAGCTACTGGCAATAATGTGCTGTGGGCCGATCTCGTGGGTCGTTGTGTCGAAGTAGACAAAATTTCCGGTGCGCACATTCACGGCGCCGACACTGAAACGCATGTCGTCATTGTTGATGCGATCGAAGTCTACTAAACGTTCAAGGGTGGCCTTTAATGGGGTCACGTCATAGTAACTGAGTTCATCCGGATGATTGGAAGGCCAAAGGTAAGAGGGCGGGATTTGGGGTTTGAAGAAACCGGGTGCTCCGAAAAGCATGATGCCAAGTGCACGCGTCTGATTGATAAAACTGTGAGTGATCACATCCGCGGTTCTTATCGGCGAACTATACTGGTCCCCAAAGAGACCAAGTGGCGGCACGCTGACGGCTTCCCAAAACTCCCGCAATTTCTCCACCCGCTTTTCGGGCGGATTTCCTGAAATCAACGCCGAATTCACGGCGCCAATGGAAATACCTGCAACCCAATCTGGATGAAGGTCAGCCTCCGCCAGCGCCTGATAGACGCCACCCTGGTAAGAGCCGAGTGCTCCACCACCCTGTAGCAGCAGGGCAATGCGCTCAAATGGCGTACGTTGTCTCTGCTGGGATCTGCGAGCTGATTTAAACTCAAGCCCGATGGAACGGTTTATGGCCATCGCGCTTCACTATGGTAGTTATACAAATCAATCAACGTGAGCCATGACCGACATTTATCACATCGCTGTGATATCGTCATCGCAACATGCGTGAGAGTGTGGGCGTCGGCAAGGCGGGGTCGTCTCATCATGATCGGTCTTGCCAGCTTCTCGGGCAATTACAACAAACCCGCGTCGCGGGATTCATTGCTCACTGCATTTTGGCAGGCGACCCTTCCGGGCCGCCCGCTTTGATACCTCACGCGCAGTTGCGACAGCTAGTCGGTAGCGTGAAAATGAACGATGTCGCTCAAGCTGCCTTGCTCTTTTGCTGCTTTAGAAAGGTCTCGGCGCGCTTTGTCAGTTCCTGCGGCGCGACATCTTCCTTGTGTGTAGCGATCATCCAGCTATTGCCGGACGGATCCTTCACGCCGCCGCAGCGGTCGCCGTAGAACATGTCCATCGGTTCCATGATCCGCTTGCCGCCGGCCTTGACAGCCTGCTGGTAAACGCTGTCGACATTCGGAACATAAAGGTAAAGCGAGGAATATGTCGCCTTTGCGATCTCGCTTTCCTCGGCTATCATTACGCGGGAGTCGCCAATTTTGACCTGCGCATGCATAATCGTCCCGTCAGGTCGCTTAAGCGGCTCGTGCGATATTTCGGCGCCGAAAGCCTGTCTGAGGAACTCGATGATTTTCGCCGCGCCGCGCACGGTGAGATAAGGCGTGACGGAGTGATAACCGTCGGGAATGGGTTTTGCTGCCATGTTTGACTCCTTGTATGTTCTTTGAGAACGCCAAGCGTCATACGAAACTTGGTTTTTTGTTTGCCGCCTCGGTGAAGATGTAATGGCGATGTGGCGCGGAACTACATTTTCCAACCCCAGCAGAGCAAGAAAAGTGGCGTGGGTCGGTCGCCGAGCAACAATACGAAATTGTGAATGAGTTTTTGGAACTTCTTGATTTGAAATGTTATTTTTTATTTCAAACTGGCTGCCGGATCGTGCCAAAGACCGATAACCAGCGATATCCATCAACGATGGAACCGACGAGGGGTGCATTGCATTGATAAAGAATTACTCCTCGGAGGATTCTTCATGTCAATAGAGATCACTCCCTTTGAAACCGTATTTGTAAATCAACGCGAAGTTTCTAATCGTGTTGTACTTGCCATTTTTGGCGCCACAGCAGCAATGACATTCACACTATTGGTAATTATCTTGGCGTAGTCCCAGCTTGTTGGCTCGACTGCGGTAGAGAGTCCGCTTTCGGGGGTAAAGCGAACATTGGCAAACGTCGACACTAGTGTTTGACTTCCCTGCCCGGCAACAATTTCGTTCGCCGATATTCGTTCTCGATCGCTACAACCCGGAACGGCCGGATAAAATGGCCGTGTCAGTTTTATGTTGGAGAACAACTAATGATGATCCTAGGCAGCGGTTCGTTGTATGCCCCGTTGCTCCCATGGCAATGCTGGCACTTGCACCGCATATGCGCCGTCACCCAATAGAACTTGGACGACCAGCATCAACGTCCATGTGAGCGGCATTTCCGCACCTGCATCGGCAAACCAGAAACCTTTACGAATAGCCCAGTGATAAGCAATCGCAGCAATCAACGGAATCATCAAAAGACTGACGTATCTTGTGTAGATACCCAGGAAGAGCAGGATAGCGGCCGCAATCTCTGCCGCCGACGTGTAGTAGAGCATCCAGTCGGCGTATCCCTGATTGACTAAACTAGTCCACCAGCTATCAAACCCGTCACCGCATATTTTTTATACATGTGAGCGAAGAATAGAAACGCGAGCAAAAGTCGAAGAGCTAGTGCGGCATATGGCGCAGTCCAATTATCGATCATGTCAACCCTCAAGCGAGGCAGCTAGCAGGAGGAGATTCCGATTGTCTGTATTAGGTACCGTTCACTTGCTGCCCTATTTGTCTGAATGGCAATAGACAAAAACCGCATCTATTTGTCCGCACTCCGCCTTAAGTTCGTTATCGGGCTGAAGCCAAAACTCTAAACCAATGAAATGATTCAATTATTCTAGACCTTGGGCGGACACCCTGCCCGTGACCCACATACCTGACTCCTTTGTCTATCAAAGATTTACTCTCCTTGAAATAACGTGAGCTGCCGACATCACGAACGGCACCAGCAATTCGGGGACGAGATAGGCGAGCCATAACGCCGTAGGCTCAGGCACTCCGACCTGGCTAATCGAGACGAGCCGGCCAACTCCGGCAAGAAGAACGCTGAGCGCTATAAGGTACACCAGCGTTTGTTGCTGACGAATGGTCGCGCCGGCCCAAAGGGCGATCAGTCCGGAGCCGAAATAGATGCCCGCCATGAACCGGTGGACGTTGTCGAGCCGCGCCCCCGTCTGCGGCTGCCCCAGATACATCTGCAGCGGGCCACCGACGAAGGCGATTGCCGCCACCAGGAACAGGCAAATCTGAACCACGCGTTGACTTGCGAGCAACGAAGATTTTGAATCCATGCGGCGCTTACCACGGTTTCAGCTTGATTGATGGGTCTGACGGATTTTGTAGCGTCACCCTCATTTCCGCCAGCCCCGACGACAACATTAGCGAGCCGTTGTCTGGGCTACAACTAGCTGCGTCCCGTCGTACTTACGCCCCCGGTCTCTGCTTCAGGCCTAAGCAGAACGAATGTCTGTTCCGGCTCAAAAGCGGATGTGAAAATCTCTAACGTTGATGTTTGCTTTCCCCCCAATAGCGGACATTTGTCGGGCGGGACATTGGGAATGGCGATCCATTAGTCGCCTGTCATTGAAGGAATGACGTGCTAATTTTGCTTCGTCTGGGTCTGGGTCCACAAATGGCGAATAAAAAGAGCCTTTTTGAGATGCGGCGCTTCGAAGCGCTGAGCAATACCATCTTTGGCGTCGCAATGACGTTACTCGCCTATGACATTCCGAAGGGGCGGCTGCTTACCGCTGATCCGACGTGGGGAGCGATTTGGCATTCTTATGCGCCGCATTTATTGACCCTGCTGCTCAGCTTCAGCGTCGCAGGAATATTCTGGTTTAGCCATCACCGTCGGCTGGCCTACGCACCTAAGGCTAGCCGGCTCGCGGTAATGCTCAACCTTCTGTTTCTGCTCTCTATCATACTTTTGCCTGTGACCACTGGTCTCTATGGCAGTTACCCGGACGCTAGCGATATCATCGCTCTATACGGCCTCCACTTGACGCTGATTTCCGTGCTCAATGTTTTTTTGTGGTTGATCGCAGTCGCGCCCCACCGTGACTGGTGGATGGTCGCCGGGTCGGCTTTCTCAACCATAATCTTTCTCGTCGCTTCTATCGTCGCACTTTTTAGCCCGCAACTTACGAAATTTCTGTGGCCACTTGCTTTTGCTGCACCGGTCGTGGGTTCTTACCTTGAGCGTAAGAGAAATTAGCGCATCGCTGTTTCGCATCGCTACGCACTTAGAAGATAACAAAGAAGTTCGATTTAAGTGACGGTCTTGCTATTGTAGGATCCTGCCGAGCTGGAGCGGCTAAATCGGAAATGTTATGAAAGGCATTCGGTCAGAATAATGCTCAATCGCGATGATTCAGAGTCCATGACAAACCAACACGATGAAAAGGACCTGCTTGAGTGGATGCAAAGCACATGGATCGAGGATGCCGCCAACTATATTAAACGCGGGCAGCTCTACAAATCTCTTTCCGTCGAGGAACTCACCGGCCAATGGATTGCCGCATACAAGAACATGGCAAATAACCCTTTGGACGTTAAACCGCTTAGTATCGTAAAAGATTTTGCATCTGAATTCGAGCTTCGAAAACTCGATATTCCGTATCATTTAATCAAAGATGATGCGGAACGCTATATTGCTGCTATATCGGTAGCAACAGAAGCTCTAGAACCTGCCATAGCGGAACGCGGAAACAACTTACTCCAGCGCGAACTCAGCAAGTTCAAAGCGGCTCAGAAAAAGAAAAACTAGCGACGGACCAACCAGCGTCTTCGAGGAGCCGCTTGATCAGTGGGTTTTTCTGGGATTGGCTTACGCACAAATACGAGCGAGACGTTTTCAATGAAAAGTGGGCGACGAGTATCCCAAGTAATTCTATCGAGATTTTAAGCGGTCATTGATTTGGATCAACGCGCGGCAACAACTAAAGTATATCATAAAAAAACTTAGGTAGTGATCCGAAAAGTCGAAGCGACTGCCTTAACGCTCCGCAGGAGTTCGAGGTGTCCCATGACGATGGACAGAGATTATCAAACTCAAAACAGAGCTTTCGATGCAATAAATCAGGTAGTCATACTGGGAATAGTGCTGCTCGCGATGATCACTGTCGCGTTTTGGGCTTTTGTTTCGTAGTTTCGAACAAGTTAGCATTGACTGGAAGTATTTCGTAAGAAGCTTACGTTTGCAGGCGCGAAGCATTTGTCCAAAGAAAACCCCCGGCGTAATGCTGAGGTTTCGATGTTGTCGCGCGCTTGGTTGTTATTGGGGAATAAATGTTTTTCCAGATGGTCCAATCCCAGTGACCTGTATAATTACCTCGCCATCCTTCGCCCATGTGTAGTGCGAAGCCTTCGAGGGTTCGGAATAGAACGTGCCGGCGGGGTACGCCTTTAACTTGCTTTCATCCCATTTATCGCCGGATGCGAAATAGAAAGTGCCGGATAGGACGGCAACTGTGCGGACTTCATCGGGATGCCAGTGCGGCATGTCCTTCCAGCCTGACGAAAACTTAACGCGCGTGACGAATATCCCGGGCTTTGTCGGGTCGCCGTACAGCACGGCGGTTTGCGGCGCGCCCGTCAGAGGACCTTTAAACTCGATGTCCTGTGGAAGTTTGATGACGCTTGTGTCGGTGCTCTGCGCGTAGGCTGCTGCACATATTGTTGCAAACGCTCCGACCGCGAACAGAGTAAACGGATATTTCATTTAGCCCCCCTTTGTGACCGCGCATCTCTGCGATCCTTGTAAAGTGAATTCATTCGGCAAAAAACCCCGGCCTCATCTGCCGGGGTTTCTCGATTTCAGATACCATTGTGAAAAGGAAAGGCCAAATTGCATCTGAATACAAAATAAAAATTTCATATTTCACTTGGCATGGCGTTGATATAGATCAAAAGTGCAGCAGAATTGACTACTGTCGTGTGTATATGGCTCAAGTAACCGAACGAAATAGAGCTGCAAAAGTAAACCCCAATGGGTAGTTTTACCGAACTGCTCCAACAAGGCACCGCCCACGCTTGGCTGTTTGTCCCAAGTGCTATTTTGCTTGGCACATTGCATGGACTTGAACCCGGCCATTCGAAAACGATGATGGCCGCCTTCATCATTGCTGTGCACGGCACGGTAATGCAGGCCGCATTGCTGGGACTAGCCGCGACTGTCTCGCATACCGCCATAGTTTGGGGGATTGCGCTGGTTGGCCTGCATTTTGGTTCGCAATGGAATACGGAAACGACAGAACCGTATTTCCAACTTGTCTCTGCCGTGATCATTATTGGCATCGCCCTATGGATGTTCTGGCGAACATGGCGTCTGAAACAAGCTCACAACCATCATCATGGCGAGGAATTCCGTGAAATTAAAACTGTAAAAGGGCTACTGACCCTCGAAGTGTTCGAGGAAAATGTGCCTCCGCGCTGGCGAGTTCGCTTGAAGAGTGGTGTGCAACTTGCGGCCCACAATGTCAGCATTGAAACCGTTCGCGCGAACGGCGAACGCCAGGTGTTCACTTTCGTCGCGTCTGGCGACTATCTGCAATCTGTCAATGAAATTCCGGAGCCACACGCTTTTACCGCTCGCGTGAACGTCAATCACGGCGGTGACATCGAAACCTATGAAATGGAATTTCACGAACACGATCATGAGCACGCCGGTTCGGTGGAATTTAAAGACGCGCACGAGCGCGCGCATGCCAGCGACATTCAACGGCGTTTTGGCAACCGCCAAATAACAACCGGTCAAATCGTGATGTTTGGTCTAAGCGGCGGGCTTATCCCCTGTCCAGCGTCTATCACCATTCTGTTGCTGTGCCTGCAACTCAAACAGTTCACGCTGGGTGCGATGCTGGTGCTTTGTTTCAGCATAGGATTGGCGATAACGATGGTGACAGTTGGCGTAGCGGCAGCTCTTAGCGTCCGCCATGTCTCGCAACGCTGGTCAGTATTTGGCGAGCTAGCACAGCGTGCACCCTACTTGTCGAGCTTGCTCATAATTAGCGTTGGCCTTTACACTGCCTATCTGGGTTGGGCTGGATTGACTGTCAAATCTTGATATTCGCACTTTGGTGCAAAGCTAGACGTCGCGGAATGTCTGCACCATGTCCGTTCCTGCCCTAACAACAGATATTCGTCATCGCGTTTGGCACGTCAATTCACTGACATGAGCGGACATCCCGACTAAACCCATCTGAGATCTGCGCAGCGGATTCGTCCAGCAAAAACAAAGCAAATCAAAACTTAATACAGTTTGGCTTTTTACCTTCGAAAAGTCGCACATGACTAGGACCGGTAGGCTTTCTCTCCACGGCCAGCGGCCAATGGTAAAGGCTTTCATTAAACCTTCCGACAGAAATACCTTCTAACTTCCCGTCCATCGCCGCCCTTGTGCAACGCTGGCTCCATATCAGGATCGACGAGAAAATTTATGCTAGTACGGGGTGAAACGTGATTCAATTTGACGCGGACAAAATACTGCGAGCTGAACGCGCGCGTGGCGGAACGGCATCGGCCGCGGGTGTCGCTCCCACCAAGCGCGTCAAACTTAGCCCGTTCGCACGTTTGGTTGCAGCCAAGCCGGCCCCTTCATCAATCTCGGCGCTAGTCCTTGGCGGGATCATTCGCCTCTATGAATTCATTGCAATCGTCGCCATCGGCCTTGCAATGTTCAACGGCAATGTCCAGGCGCACGAAGCGCTTTTTTGGCGTTACCTTGTTGCGATGCTGGCCATGGCTTTGGGCGCAATCGTCGTATTTCAAATCGCTAATCTTTACCGTGTGACAGCACTACGCACTCGGATCGAACAATTGAGCCGTGTCGCGGCAATCTGGTCGATGATGTTTTTATTGGCGGGCGCCACGACGTTTTTCGTTCGGCCGGAAGATGATTTTTCCCGCGTATGGGCCGCAACCTGGTATGGGGGCACGTTACTGTTTCTCTGTGCCGGACGGCTCGTGATTTCGTCACTCGTTCGCCACTGGTCGCACCAAGGGCGTCTCGTTCGACGGACCGTCATTGTTGGTGGTGGCGCTGACGGAGAAAATTTGATTCGTACGCTCGAAGCTCAGCGAGATTCCGACATCGATATCCTCGGAGTGTTCGATGACCGAAATAATAATGACCGCTCACCGCCGCGTATCGCAGGTCTCGCAAAACTTGGCACCGTAGATGAGTTAGTCGAATTCGCCCGCATGACCCGCATCGATTTGCTGCTTGTCTCAATCCCCATCACTGCCGAGGATCGCGTGCTGCAAATGTTGCGGAAGCTTTCAGTTTTGCCGGTCGAACTGCGCTTTGCGGCGCATGCGAGTAAGGTCCGTTTTCACCCGCGGGCATATTCCTACATTGGCAACGTTCCAACTCTCCACGTTCTGGATAAACCGATCGCGGACTGGAATTACGTCGCCAAATGGTTGTTCGATCGTATCATCGGATCGCTCCTGCTGATTGCAGCCCTGCCCCTCATGGTGCTTTGCGCGATCGCAATTAAACTCGACAGCAGCGGCCCTGTTTTCTTTAGGCAGAAACGTTATGGGTTTAACAACGAGCTGATTGAAGTGCTCAAGTTCCGTTCCATGTATATTGAACAAAGCGATGCAGATGGAAAACAATCAGTTACCAAGGACGATCCGCGCGTGACTCGTATCGGCCGCTTTATCCGCAAGACCAGTCTCGACGAACTTCCGCAACTGATCAATGTCGCTATCAAGGGTAACCTTTCGCTGGTTGGCCCTCGGCCTCACGCACTTCACTCCGAAGCCGGAAACCAGCTCTTTGACGAAGTTGTAGATGGTTATTTTGCCCGCCATCGCGTTAAGCCAGGTATCACGGGCTGGGCACAGGTCAATGGCTGGCGCGGTGAGACCGATACCAACGAAAAAATCCAACGTCGCGTCGAACACGATCTTTATTATATCGAGAACTGGTCGGTATTTTTTGATCTTCATATTCTCGCGCGGACGCCGTTCGCACTTTTACATGCTGAGAGCGCATATTGAGCGTCTCTTCTGCTTTTGCGGGTCCATCGAATTAGGCATCGACCACGATCGCTTTTGGTGATCACCGTGAATGTAGTTTTGAATGCCACCGCACGTCATTACGCATCTTTTACTTCCTTTAATTATCAGGAAAACTCACTAAGATGCCATGGTAGTCATGCACCTCACAAAAAAACATCATATGAACAAAATCAGCGTATGGCAGCGAATTGGATTCTTAGTTTCTGTCGTCGCGATAGTTTTTTCACCGATCTGTTATGCCAAAATGGAAATGCAGCCAAATAGCTGGCAATACAATGCTCAGGTCTACACTGAAAAAGGTCAAATCAATGGTTGTGGAATTTCGTATATTGTTGTTTGGCAGAATAACAGAAACGATTTTGTTAAAATTTCCGGCTCGGTAAATTTCTTTTTGCTCACCACAAAGAAAAGTTTTGGCACGGTTCTAAAGGCCAGCGGCACTTATAATTCCGCTCCAAAACGCGTCGCTATTGCTTGGGTTGAAACAAAAAAATTTGGCAAAAGTACCGACTATTCAGAGATGCCACCGCAGGACGTTTCGGGGTTTGTCGCGACGAAATACAACGATTTAAATAGTTTCGCGCTTCCGATGGAAATGGCAGCAACGGGATTTTTGTTAGGTATTCAATTTGACGGATTACCAATGGATGAAGTCGTCGCGGTTCCCCCAGCGGACCAATTTATTCAAGCAAGACTTGTCGCGTGCCAAGGTCAGCTTTTTCAAAGAATGAAAGCTGTGATACAATAGTAAATCTTATCCATTCAGCGCGGCTGTTGTTACGTTCGTTCATGCCGCTATTGGACATACCGTCTAAACGCCTCCGCGATTTGCACGTCGTGAGTTCGTCCAACAAAAAAACTCCCTGCTGGATTTACTAGAAGCTAGAGGCCCTCAGATTCTGCAGAGCTCAAGGACGCAATTAAACCCGAAATATTCGGCTAAAATAACTCTCGCGTTCCAGCAGGCATTAACGTTGATGTGGATCAACGCGGTTTTCTGCCTATTGCCTATCCTTGTATTTTATTGAGATAAAGATTTTACTAGCCGTTCGGAGTGAACGTGAGATGACAACCGTTAGACAGTTGCTTCATGAAAAGGGGAGCAATGTTTTCACAATTACTCCCGATGACACTGTTTTGGACGCCATACGAAAAATGGCAGAGCAAAACGTTGGTTCTTTAGTTGTCATCGATGGCGGAAAGCCGGTTGGAATCATTACAGAACGACATTACGCACGGAACGTGTTTTTAAAGGGACGTGCATCGCCGAATACTCGTGTCCGTGACATTATGGAAGTGAAATTCTTATATGTTCACCTTGATCAATCTGTAGAAGAATGTATGGCAGTCATGAGTGACAAGAAAGTTCGCCACCTTCCGGTTCTTGATCAAGAAAAATTAATCGGGATTGTATCAATTGGAGATTTGGTGAAAAGTATAATCAGCAATCAAAAATTCATAATTGACCAGTTGGTGCACTTTGTACACGGTTAACCCGTAGCTATGGGGCGGTGGAGGTTAAACCAATAAGCGACGTGACCGAGCACAAGAAGGTTGATATGCGTCCGAAATAGGTCGCAGCGATAACTTTCTACGACTCACTTTTTCACAAGAGCACATTTGCTCTGGTCGAGTGGCTGCACCGCGTCACTCGCCGCGATGGTTCGTAGAATCTTGTAATAATCCCACATGGCCTTCGACTCATCCGGTTTTTTCACCTCAACGAGAAGCATGTCGTGAACCATGCGGCCATCTTGGCGTACGAAGCCTTTTGCGAAAAAATCATCCACTTTGATCTCGCGCATCTTCTCCGCTACGGCTTTACCATCTGGACTTCCGGCCGCTGCGACTGCCTTGAGATAATGCAGCACGGCTGAATAAGTGCCGGCCTGCACCATCCCGGGCATGCGGCCCGTACGATCGAAAAAGCGCTTGGACCACGCGCGCGTCTGGTCATTCAGGTCCCAATAAAATGCGGTCGTGAAGATCAGGCCATTTGCGACCGGCAAGCCGAGTGCATGAACGTCACTTAAGACGACGACAAGACCCGCAAGCTTTTGTCCGCCGGCCGCGATGTGAAAATCGGCCGCCTGCTTTACCGAATTGATCGTGTCTCCCCCCGCATTTGCAAGACCGATAATCTGCGCCTTGGACGAGGACGCCTGAAGTAGGAACGAAGAGAAATCTTGCGTATTCAAGGGAACGAACACTTCGCCAAGCACAGTGCCGCCATTTTCCTTTACGACGCGGGAGAGATCGGTGGCCATCTGATGGCCGAAGGCATAATCAGCCGCTAAGATGAACCAACTCTTGCCGCCTTGCCCAACGATCGCGCGCGCGGTTCCGACCGCCTGGGAGTAAGTATCAAACGCCCAGTGAAATCCGGTGGGCGAGCAATCTTCATTGGTCAGCCGTGTTGTCGCCGGACCGACTGCCAGCGTGATTTTTCCATAGTCGGCGGCGACTTTTTGAACCGCGATGGCGACCGCGGAGTTCGTGAGATCAGCGATAGCGCTGACATTTTCGATATCGAACCAACGGCGCGCGATGCCGACCGCGACGTCCGGCTTGTTCTGGTGATCGCCAACCACGATCTCCACCGGCTTTCCGAGCACCTTCCCTCCAAAGTCCTCGACCGCCATTTGTGCGGCGGTGACGGATGTCTTACCGCCGAAATCAGCATAGGGGCCAGCTTGATCGTTGAGAATGCCGATCCGAATCACTGTCGGCGCTTGCGCCGAAGCCGGCGACGGCAACACAAGAGCCACACAAAAACATGCGGCCAGCGAGACGAAACGCATGATGTTCTCCCGATGCGATGCGATTTCTAAGTTCCGACGGGGGCTGCGTCTTAAACCCAAACATACTATGTCGAAGTGGCGCTGTCTGTAACGAAAATCAGTTTCTTACATGGTGACAACGTAGCCCGCCGAGTATCGACTTGGAAACGATGTTTCGGACGTACTGAATCGCCCGATGGGCTGGCATCCGCACCTCCTTATATTAATCGCTATCAAATATGGTCTGATCCCCTCACCTCTCCGTAATTGCAGATTCCAAATTAAAACAGCGTTCGACAATCGATCAGCACATCCACGTTATTGCTCGTGACGCAATTAGAATGGGTTGGAACGGATAAGACTGTGGGTACAAGTCCAATTATGGGCCGAAACCTTCGGCACATTGCAGTATCGACGAATTTAAGATGGCCAGGGAAAAGAAAAACAAGCGACATTGTTCGATAGTTCGATTGCGGCAGGCGTAATGTGGGGTGAGCCAATTTGTCTCATTTGACGTGCTCAATATTGGACTAAAGTTTTGAAAAAGGATGAAGCGGGAGGTGTCCAATGACAACACACGTCAATCCTCACAAAAACAAACTGGCCAATTCTTCCACGTGGGACGGGATGATGTTCGCGTTGGCAATGTTAGGACTGTCGGTCATCGCGGCCTGGATTCTCATGCAGTAACGGACTCTCTGAGCCAATATTTCCCCGATTCACGCTGGCTCATTTTAGCCCTGGCTGCCTCACGTCGCCGGGGCCTTTTATTGAACCGCCTGTGTAGGCATCGCTCGATGTTTATTCTCCCCATTGAGCCTATCGCGCCGCGATAGTGACCGTTTCAGGGTGCGCCGCTAGTTAGTTCCGTAAGAAAGTTTTCTTTGGCATTGCCTGTGAATCCAGTCGTCTAAAAATTTCAGACGTTGTAGATGCTGCGTCGGGGGTAAGTCGGAGCCTGCCAGAGATTTTATTTAGGCTCGAGTCTCTCTTCCCTTTATGACAGCCAACAGGAATTTTGATGTGAGCGCGCTAATCTTCGATTGGCTTAATCTTCAAGATGCTCTCGGGGTACTGATGCGATGGTCTACTCATACGCAGGTCGCTAGGAAGACTCTCAAGTTTGCGGAGTTGATCCACCGTTTTTGCGGACAAGTTTACTCCCGGCGCCACTTCAACTTTCATATGGCCCGGGAGCCCATCAAGGGCGACGTGAAGTTGGGCCAATGTTCGCACGGTGAGGTTCATGGGCCATGCTGCCGTGAGAGAGAAACTACTACGCTGCAGCGGTCTATTTCTTCCGAGGCTATGTATTGAAAAAGTTTATCCGCATGCCGGCTTAGCGCAATGATTTGGATCAATATTCCGGCTTTCAACTAGGGCGACTGGCAATTTGCAGAGGCCAGGGCTAATTCGGATTTTTTTTTGAAAACGTGATGCGCATCACATCCGTGCAGGGAGCTTCAAGCTAAATGCATCGCTGTAACCTCTTCACAGGAGGCACCAATGCGAGAAACACTGAATAAATTTTTCGGAGAAGGACTGAACAAATCCGTAACGGTGATGCCGATAGGCGCCGCTTCTTGGCCGACGGCTATAATTGTACTCGGTATAGTTGCTACTCCAGTTTGGGCCGTCGTGATGTTTTGGTTTCTATTCCAGTGGCTTAGGTGGCAAGTCTTCCACTAATCTATGAGCTCTACGCCATTGTCTGAGTGCTTAGGAGGCATCCTATGGAAACGCGCCCCAATGTTCATAAGCTCAAATTGAGCAATCCCTTCACCTGGGACGGGACGATGCTCACGTTGGCGACGTTAGGACTGATGATCATTGCCCTCTGGATCCTCGTGCAATAACAAGCCTGCCGAAGCGCTGCCACGATTGAGCTTGACCGATTACCGTTAGCTATACAGAATAATTAGGTCGAGCTGGCGGGCTCGATCCCGGAGGATACATTGGGCCAGCAGTGGTTCCTCACCGCGCTCTTAGTGCTATTGCCTTCGGTAGTAGCGGTACTTTGGCTCGTTTGGCACTCCAACGCTCTCAATATTTCTGATTTCGAAATGACTTCCGAAGAGGAGGATCATTCGAAAAGCTAAGCGTTCGCTAACTACCGTCTTAAATTTTGAACTTTGAACCGCACGATTATGGTGTTGAGTAGGAATGAACTTGCACGGTGCTCTCGATAGCACTTTATCACATTCCCTCTAAACGCTGGGCAAAATACGCAATGGTCCGCGCGTAAACATCCGCTTTGTTCCACGCAAGGATGACTTCGAAATTCTTCGTGCCTGGACCATAAGGTGCTCCGCGTTGCCAGCCATAACCGTGCAGGTAATTTGCTGTCGATGCGAGCACGTCCGGAACACTGCGAATGAGATCACGTCGTCCATCGCCGTCATAATCGAAAGCAAATTTCAGGTATGATGATGGCATGAACTGAGTCTGCCCGATTTCACCGGCCCATGCTCCACGCATTTCAGCCGAAGACATATCGCCACGGGCGACAATCCGCAGGGCATCGAATAATTCGGAATGGAATTTCTCTGGACGGCGGCAGTCATAAGCAAGCGTCGCCAAAGCCCGGATCGTTTGAAAATGGCCGCTATCGGCGCCAAAGTCAGTTTCAAGTCCCCAAATTGCAACGATGACTGCAGCTGAAACGCCAAATTGCTGCTCGATTCGTGAAAGTAAGGCCGCATGACGCTTCATGAGTTGCATGCCACGCGAAATTCTTGGCGGCACCATCCGACCCGCGAATTGCTCGAAGCTCTGACGAAATACCCCCTGCCGCCGGTCGCGCGAGATTACACTAACGTCATAAGTGACGCCGTTGAGAGCTTCGATCCCTCGCCGAGAAATACCTTGAGCCGCGGCTTCGCCCTTTATGCCTTCAATCCAGGACGGAAACCCAGATGGATCATCACAAGATTCGGCATTTGCTGAGTTCACCAGCATTGCCAACGCTCCGGCGAACAAAACTTGCCAGGTTGCTTTTAGCATGAGTGTCGAGCTCGACTAAATTAACGTAGCCGTGGACCTTGGTCTGTCTGAACCGCCTGTAAACGTCAACGTGCCGTCTCAGCCGACCGCTTCGGTGCAATTAATAATGGTCCAAACGATCCGGCGAAACCAAAAAACGCTGCGATCCAGGCAAACGCTGAGATCTGTAGTAGTGGCTCACTCCAAGCTGGTGACAGCGCGGCGCAAATACGTGTGACCGCAGCGAAGACGATGGTTGCATAGATCGCCTGTGTCGTGGTTGATGCAGTAAGCGTATGGCCGGTATGTCCGAGGCTCGCACGAGTCATCACCGCGAGAGTCATTGTGCCCGCTGCTCCTGCGGTCCAGGTATGAATTCCGGCGCCTGCCACAACAATTTCGAGCGCCGCTGCGCTTGCAAGTAGAAATCCGATCGGCACAAAGGCATAACCAACATGGAGAACGAGTACCAATCGCTCGCGCCAGGTCCGGTCGCCCGCCCATCGGGCTAGACGCACAATATTCAGCATGCCTGCCAAGGCGAGTGCGGTAGCGGTGAACTGTCCCAAGGGTTGCAGGATCCACAAGGCGAGTACAACGGCACTAATCCCAATTACGGCGACGTCGAGGCGCGCAAACGGTACCGGCAGACGGCCCGGGTTTTCGCGTACTAGCCAGTTGTGAGTGAAGCTGGGAATAATGCGGCCGCCAATCACCATGATCAGCAACACCATCGCAGCAATGCCAACACGGACGCCGTATTCGGCGCTGCCAAAAATATGTGCTTCAACATGAAAGGCGATGTTGCCGATGATCAGCAACGTGATCATGCCCTCGATCCTTAGATTTCGCCAATTCTTGCCTGCAATGATTTCGCGGGCAGTAGCTATTGCGACTAACGCCAGAAAGGCAACATCAATGATTGCAGCCGATAGCCAACCAATTTGGGCTGACAATGTAATAGAAATTCGTCCTGCGACCCAGACAACAACCAACGTGAGTAACGGCGTGCCTTGGATCGGTAGCCGTCCAGTCCAGTTCGGAATTGCAGTGAGCAGAAAGCCCGTGATCACCGCTGGTAGATAGCCGTAGAGCAATTCGTGCGCATGCCAGTCGAGTGGCGTGAAAGATGTCCAAAGTATCAACTCGCCGTAGAACATCGGCAGCCAAAGAATCACCGACAGACCTGCATAGATCGCACCCAACAGAAAGAATGGCCGGAATCCGTACGACAGCAGAGCGGGTCCCCGATAGATCCGCCGGCGCGGGATTGTCGTCATGGCATCTCCCGTTGGTCCGCGTTATTTCGCGGCTGTATGTTTAAGGTCCGTCTCGGCATCGCTGACAATATTCATAGTGCGCAAGAGACTCGACGGATTGACGCTAATCGAGTCGATGCCGAGTTTTGTGAGGTAGCGAGCGATGTCCGGGTAATTTGCTGGTGCTTCACCGCAAATACCAACGTGTCGCCCGTTGCGCTTGGCACCAAGTACGGCGAGCCTAAGCATCTCGAGCATGCCGGGATCGCGCTCGTCAAAATCGAAAGCGACAATCTCTGAGTCGCGGTCGACACCCAAAGTGAGCTGCGTTAAGTCATTTGAGCCAATCGAGAGACCATCGAACAGTGCGGCAAAGGCGTCGATTTGAATAACGTTGTTTGGGATTTCGCACATAACGTAAATTTCGAGACCATTGTCCCCGCGTTTCAGGCCGTAGCCAGCCATCGCGTCGAGCACGCGGCGCGCCTCTTCTACCCGTCGGCAGAATGGAACCATGATGCGCAGATTGGTCAGTCCCATGCTTTGACGAACACGTCGCAAGGCGGCGCATTCTAGGGCAAAGCCCGCCGCATAGGCAGGGTGCGCATAGCGTGCTGCCCCTCGGAAGCCGAGCATGGGATTCTCTTCTTTGGGCTCAAAGCCCTCTCCGCCGAGCAGCCGCGCATATTCGTTCGTCTTGAAATCCGAAAGGCGAACGATCACCGGCTTGGGATAGAAGGCGGCGGCGATCACACCGATACCTTCAGCGAGCTTCTCAACAAAATAATCGGATGGGCGCGCGTAATTGCGGACCAACCGCTGAATGTCCTTCCGTTCCTTGAGAGATTCCACCTTCTTCGGGTTGACAATCGCCATTGGATGCACGCGAACATTCTCGCTGATGATGAACTCCATCCGCGCCAAGCCGACTCCATCGTTCGGCAACATGGCTGTTCGAAACGCAAGTTCGGGATTCCCAAGATTCAACATAATGGCGGTACGGGGACGCTTGATTGTATTCAGATCGACACGAGTTGTCTCGAACGGTAGCTGACCATCGTATACTCTGCCGATATCTCCCTCGGCGCAGGACACGGTCACGATAGAACCTGCCTTCAAGGTATCTATTGCTTCTGCGGCGCCAACGACAGCCGGCACACCAAGTTCGCGTGCGACAATGGCGGCATGACACGTCCGTCCGCCGCGTTCGGTTACGATCGCAGCGGCGACTTTCATCACCGGCTCCCAATCCGGCGTCGTTGCTTTCGCAACAAGAACTTCTCCCGCTTTGAAAGCAGTGAGGTGATGAGCGTCGCGAATAATCCGTACTCGCCCCGTTGCGATCTTTTCCCCGACGGCGCGGCCAGTCGCTAGTACACGCGCTGAGCCTTTAACGGAATAGGTGTCAAAGGTTGTCGGTGCACGGAGCGATGCTACGGTTTCTGGACGTGCCTGAATGATGTAGAGCTCGCCATCATTCGCGTCTTCCGCCCATTCGATGTCCATCGGCATCGGCCGTCCGGCGTTCTCAGAGTAATGATCCTCAATCTTGATCGCGTAGTCGGCAAGTTTGAGGACTGCTGCGTCTTCTAGGCAGAAGCGCTCCCGGACCAATTTGGGAACGGAAACATTTTTTGTGCCATTCCGTTTCGCGTAAATCATGCGCATCTGTTTGCGCCCGAGCGACCGGCTCAACACGGCGCGATAGCCTTGACGGAATGTCGGCTTATGCACATAGAACTCATCAGGATCGACGGTCCCTTGCACAATATTTTCGCCGAGACCATAAGCACCCGTGACGAAGACCACGTCGCGAAACCCGGATTCGGTATCGAGTGTAAAGACCACGCCGCTCGACGCGCGGTCAGATCGGACCATTTTCATAACACCGACCGATAGCGCAACCTTGAAATGGTCGAATCCGTTATCGATACGATAGGAAATGGCTCTATCGGTAAATATGGAAGCGAAGCAGCGACGGCAGGTTTCGAATAAATTGTCCGCACCCTGAATGTTTAGAAAGCTATCATGTTGTCCAGCGAAGCTTGCCGTTGGCAGATCCTCGGCGGTTGCTGAGCTGCGAACAGCGACCGCCACGTTTGATCCATATTCAGCCTCGAGTTGCTGATAGGCACTGCCAATTTGTTGGCGCAGCTCATCGGTGCCAGTCGCTTCGAATACGATTGCTCTGGCCTCGGCAGCGCGCTTGACAAGGATTTCGATCCGCTTCTTGTCGAAGTTATCGAGCAGTCGATGCAAACGATCCCCTGCCGCCGCAACGGTAAGCGCGTCGCGATAGGCCTGGGCTGTTACGGCAAACCCGTTGGGGATGCGCACACCTTTTTCGGAGAGAACCGAATAGAGTTCCCCTAGCGAGGCATTCTTGCCACCAACTAACGAAACATCGTGAAGACCGATATCGCGGAACCAGTTAACGTAGCTTTGGTTTGGCACCGAATTTCCCTCGTTACTGAAATTCAAGCGGCTTAAAGCAATGTCTGCGTTGATTTCGCTCAACTCAGGAAATAATCGTGGCCAACTTTTTTTGAGTTGGCGCCAATATTTGCGGCGATTTTCACGCGGAGTTTGATGTCGATGAGGCTAGTGCTTGGGAAAACGACACCCGACGGCCAAAATGGACCACATCCTTGATCAAAGTGTCGGGAATTGTTGCCATGAAACCGCATTCCGCATCTGCAAAATCATCGCGATTGGAAAATGGTAATTGGTCAGGTGCTGCCTTGATAGCGGCGTTGACAATCGCTTCGGCTTCTTTCGGCTCGGTCGATGCAGCGGGTTGGGCGCTCTTTCCGCCAATAACGCACATCGGTCTAACGTTTGGCACGAATGAGATCGGAAGCTTTCTCGGCAATCATAATGGTTGGAGCGTTGGTATTGCCCCCGATTAGTGTTGGCATGATTGACGCGTCGACTACGCGAAGGCCCTTGATTCCTTGCACACGCAATTCCGGATCGACTACAGCCTGATCGTCGACGCCCATTCTACAAGTTCCGACCGGGTGATAAACCGTATCACACCGATTTCGCAGAATTTCGCGTATCTGCTGGTCGGTTTCGACACCAGCGGTCAGCAGATCTTGCTTTCGCCATTGATGCAAAGCTGGTGAATCAAGAATTCTGCGAGTTAAGCGGAAACCTTTCACCATTACGTTCAAATCATCAGGATCGTCAAAAAATTTAGGGTCGATGAGTGGTGGCGCCGACGGGTCTGAGCTCTGCAGTGCAAGATATCCTCTGCTCTTCGGCCGCAGCAAACAAACGTGACAGGAATAACCGTGGCCGAGGCTGCGATCACGCCCATGATCGATCGCTTTGCCAACAACAAAATGAAGCTGAATGTCAGGCACGGGTAATGACGGATCGGTCTTCAAAAAACCTCCCGCTTCAGCCAAATTTGAAGTGATCATACCGCGGCCATCTTTACGGTAGCGACCGATCTCCCTTAGGAGACGAACTGCTCCACTCAGCGAAATGCCGAAAAGCTCTGAACTGTCTGAGCTAAAGGCGAAGACAAAATCGATATGATCCTGAAGATTACGACCGACTGAAGGAAGATTGTGGACCACTTCGATTCCAAATTGCTTGAGATGATTGCCTTCTCCGATGCCTGACAGCATCAATAGCTGGGGCGATTGCAAAGCGCCGCAAGCCACGATGACTTCGCGTCGTGCGTTAACTTGCGTGCGGACTTTTCCGCGCAAATACTCAATACCAATTGCCTGGCGATTTTGGAGCAATATCTTGGTTGTAACGGCTTGGGTGATGACTGATAAATTTTGCCGCGTAAGATTTGGATGAATATACGCGCGTGCGGCACTCCATCGCTCTCCGTTTTTTTGCGTCACCTGATAAAGGCCGACACCTTCCTGTGATGCACCGTTAAAATCCTTATTTATCGCAAACTGGCATTGACGGGCGGCCTCGATGAATCCGTGGGGAACTGGATTGTCCGTGCGCAACCCAGAAACATTTAACGGGCCGCCGCTGCCATGAAAGGAATCGTGAATCGCCTCGTTGTTCTCAGATTTTTTAAAATATGGAAGAAGCTCATCATACGACCAGGTTTTGTTGCCAAGCGAAGCCCAGTGGTCGTAGTCCGATTTGTGGCCGCGGATGTAAACCATGGCGTTGATTGCGCTCGAACCGCCGAGTGTTTTGCCGCGCGGTTGATATCCGCGCCGGCCGTTTAATCCCGGCTGTGGAACAGTTTCGAATGCCCAATTATTGATTTTGGACGGCAACATCAAAGCTGTTGCAACGGGTGCTTTTATTACCCAACTCTCTCCTGAATTGCCGGCCTCTAACAAGCATACCGTTTTGTTTGAATCTTCCGAAAGTCGGCTTGCGACAACACAACCCGCCGATCCACCGCCTACGACAACATAATCAAATTCATTCATTTAAGATCTCCAAGAAATAGGCGGGCTCATTGAGCGCTGGAGCCAGTGTAACCGAACGAGCTGTCCGGACAGCAACTTTTTCGGGATTCACAAATATGCTGCCGACGCAGGTATGGTTTTCATCTGCCTCCCCCCAAGCAGCGAGAGTTTGTAAACGTTTTTCTTGATTCGGCAGCGATTTACTCAGCAATGCTTTATGATTGGCAGCTTTGATCAATGATGACGAATAAAGATGTTTTCGGCAACTAGCGGCTGTTGTCCATGAAGCTGATCGCATATCTGATGTCCGAAGCGGTCCCAACAAAATAATGCCCAATTCCAGGTGGCTCCTGGGACACCTCGAAGAAAAGCGAATGTCGTGCTATCTGCATCGGTCGAGAAAGATTGGAAGTGGCAATGAGAAGCAAGCCGAAAGGATGGATTTTAGCGGCATCGATCGCCGTTGTATTGACATTCGCCCAATCTTCTCGGGGTTTTGCTCAATTGACATCATCGGAGTATGCACCTTTAGCCGGAGCGCCCGCACCTGGTGAGCGCAAAGCGCCACCCGTGATCCCATCCACTCCTCCGGAAGCCATGGTTATCCCCCTGCCTGAAGAGCCTGTGGCGAATATCAAGCAAACCGACACTCCTACGATAGCGCCTGAAGCTACGGCACCTCCAGCAAGCAAGCCAGTTGTTCAGTCGTCGCCTTCTCCTGTCGTCGCCATACCTGTTGCTCCAGCGGAAGCACCCCCTCCTGCGACACCTACAGCCGACTCTCCTCAGTTGACGCCGGCGGAAACTGCTGTGGAGCAAAAGAAAGAGGCACAAGAAAAGTCTGCGAGAAAGGAAAAGGAAAAAGAATTTAAGGGCGAGCGTTCCGCATCCACGAACGCGGCGAGCGATGAAAAACTGCCTCGCGGTCGACTTCCTGAAGATGGCACCCTGAAATATGCTGCGAAGCTTCCGCCTGATGACAAAGGCCCGCGGGCAATTTCCTTTATCTCAAATTGCCTAGACAATTACGATAACTGCGAGCAATTTGTGCAACGGCAGGCTGAACGAATTCCAAAAGGCGAAATCTGTTTTCCTGAGGGGGTCGATCAAGTCGACGTAACAGAAAAAGTTCGCAAGTTTATCACCTTGCGCCCGGCGATTCACGACCAAGCCGCAAACCGGGTCGTTACCGAGGCGCTTTACGGAATCTATTCGTGCCGTCGTGTAACGCCAGCTCGTACAAGCGCGGATAAAAGCGCCGCTCCCAAAGGTGCGAAACAGTAAACTATGAACAATATTCCTGGACCGAGAGTGAGCTTTGTCTCTCTCGGTTGCCCAAAAGCGCTAGTCGATTCCGAACGTATTATTACTCGGTTGCGCGCCGAGGGATATGAACTGTCACGAGAGCACACGGGCGCGGATGTAGTGGTCGTCAATACGTGCGGATTCCTCGACAGCGCTAAGGCCGAAAGCCTAGACGCAATCGGAAATGCGTTGAAGGAAAATGGACGTGTCATCGTCACTGGGTGTCTTGGGGCTGAACCGGACGAAATCCGGGCAACGCATCCAAATGTGCTCGCCGTCACTGGTCCGCAACAATATGAGCAAGTTGTAAACGCAGTCCATGAAGCAGTGCCGCCAAAGCACGATCCGTTTCTTAATTTGGTGCCAGAGCAAGGAATAAAACTTACCCCGCGCCATTATGCCTATCTGAAAATTTCGGAAGGATGCAACAATCGGTGTTCGTTTTGCATCATCCCGAAATTACGTGGTGATTTGATCAGCCGCCCAGCAGGCGATGTGTTACGTGAAGCAGAGCGACTCGTCGGCGCGGGTGTAAAAGAACTCCTGGTCATTTCTCAGGATACTTCTGCTTATGGGGTCGATGTAAAATACGCGCCTAGCTTATGGCGCGGGCGCGAGGTGAATGCGCGATTTGTTGATTTGGCAAAGGAACTTGGCGATCTGGGCGTATGGGTACGGCTTCATTATGTTTACCCCTACCCTCATGTTGACGGCGTTATTCCGCTAATGGCTGAGGGAAAACTTCTTCCTTATCTGGACATTCCCTTTCAGCATGGAAGCCCGACGGTATTGAAACGAATGAAGCGGCCTGCTGCACAAGAGAGGACGCTCGCGCGAATTGCAAGGTGGCGGGAGATTTGTCCCGACCTCACCATTCGTTCGACATTCATCGTGGGTTTTCCGGGCGAAAGCGATGCGGAATTTGCAGAGCTGCTCGAGTTTTTAAGCGAAGCACAGCTCGATCGGGTGGGATGCTTCAAATATGAGGCCGTGCGCGGAGCGGCAGCCAACGAAATTGCACTTCCCGTTCCAGATGATGTCAAGGCTGATCGTTATCGGTGTTTTATGGAGATGCAGCAAAAGATCAGCATAAAGAAACTCGCTCGAAAGGTTGGAACACGGCAGCACGTAATTATCGATAAAATCGAGAACGGACTTGCCATCGGCCGTACGCGGGGCGATGCCCCTGAAATCGACGGTTCCGTGCTAATAAGTGCTCATCGTCCGATCAAAATCGGAGAAATCCGCACGGTAAAGATAGATCGTGCCGACGCATATGATCTGCACGGACAGGTGGTAGGTTTCTGATCAGCGAAAGCCTAGCAGTGTTTTGAATGTCCCTATTACACCAGTATCGCAGACCGTCGGCACGAATTGACATGCAACTTCGTGCGAACCGGCCCAAATCATGTCGAGCGCGACATGAAGAATGATCAACAGACCGATCCAAGTAATCCAATGATATTTAGCCAGAATTTTCGCAATAAAATTTGCAACGACGGCCATGAGCAAGATTGAAAGCCCAAGACCTACGACAAGTACCCAGAGACTTCCCCTGGCGGCGCCAGCCACTGCCAATACATTGTCGAGCGACATCGAAATGTCTGCCAAAATTATTTGGATCAGCGCGTTCCAGAAGCCGGACTTGTTCTGATCAGAACCTTTGGTCTCGAGGGCATCCGTTTGATCTGCTGGCCGAACGATTTCGCGGTACATTTTCCAGCAAACCCAGAGCAAAATAATTCCACCAGCCAGACTGAGACCGATGATCGCAAGTAACTGAGTCGCTATGACTGCGAACAATATACGCAGTCCAACTGCACCCACCACGCCCCAGAAGATGACGCGCTTCCGCATTTCTATCGGCACGCGTGAAGCAGCCATGCCGACTACGATCGCGTTGTCCCCAGCAAGCACAACGTCAATAGCGATGATCTTCAGGAGCGCAATCAACTCGGCGTAAATCAAATCCATTTGGCGGAAACTCTCCCCCAAAATAAAAACCGGCGGCGCATCTCGCCGCCGGTTAGACGGTGTCCTGGTCGGTATTTACGGCAAAAGAACAGTTTGACCGACCGTTTTACGGGATTCTAGATCCCGATGTGCTTGAGCTGCATCTTTAAGTGCATATGTTTGCTCGATGTCAATTTTGACTTTCTTTTTCGAGATCACATCGATCAAATCTTTTGCAGTTGCCTGGAGGTCCTTGGCAGAGGCTGTATAAGTAAAAAGCGTCGGCCGAGTGACGAACAGCGAACCTTTTTGCGAAAGGATGCCAAGGTTGATCGGTTCAACAGGTCCCGACGCATTACCATAGGTAACCATCATTCCCAGCGGTTTCAGGCAATCCAGCGAACCCATAAAAGTCGTTTTACCGACGCCGTCGTACACAACCTCGCATTTCTTACCTTTGGTGATTTCTGCAACCCGTGCCACCCAATTTTCCTCGTTATAGAGGATCGTGTGGTGGGCACCGTTCTTGCGGGCGAGTTCTGCTTTTTGTTTTGAACCGACAGTTCCAATGACGGTTGCACCAAGATGCTTCCCCCACTGGCAAAGGATAAGCCCGACACCTCCGGCCGCGGCGTGAACGAGAATAGTGTCGCCTTTCTTTACCTTGTATGTACGCCGAAGCAGATATTGTGCGGTCATGCCTTTCAGCATCATGGCGGCAGCAGTTTTGTCGTCGATTTTCGCAGGCAATTTTACGGCACGGTCCGCGGGAAGATTGCGCTCAGTAGCGTAGGCACCCAGCGTGAACACGTATGCCACACGTTCACCCTTCTTGAAGCCTTTCACGCCGGGGCCAACCGCGGTGACGATTCCCGCTCCCTCATTACCCGCAACGAATGGAAGACCAGGCGCGGGATAAAGGCCCGAACGGAAGTAGGTATCAATGAAATTCAATCCAATAGCAGTATTCTTGATACGAAGTTCCCCTGGACCGGGGTCCTTGAGTTCGATCTGCTCGTATTTGAGTACTTCTGGCCCACCCACTTGATGCACGCGCACAGCCGCAACCATGTTCAATCTCCCGTTTTGTAATTTATTGCATTCGTTCGACAGCTTTCTAGACCTGTAGCAGTCCCCCGCCAAGCGCTTCTAACGCCCTCCTGAAACTCGGAGATTTGTGCCGGTAATGTAGGAAGCCTGCTCCGATAGCAGCCAAAGAATGGCGGCTGCGACCTCGTTCGCGGTTCCGGCGCGTCCTAGTGGAATTAGCGGGCTCATTTGAGCGATACGATCAGGTTGCCCGCCCGATGCATGAATATCCGTTTCAATGAGACCGGGAGAAACCGCATTTACGCGGATACCCTCACGCGCGACTTCGCGCGATAGACCGATCGTGAAACTGTCGATCGCACCTTTCGAGGCAGCATACCAGACATATTCCGTCGGTGAACCGAGTGTCGCAGCCATGGAGGATAGGTTCACGATCGCGCCGCCCTTCCCGCCGTGAGCTTTTGAAATTCTTTTCACGGCCTCACGCGCCACAAGGATCGCGCCCGTTACATTGAGATCAATCACATTTTTGATTATTTTCGGATCAGAATCAGCTAACCGCATTGCTTGTCCAACAATACCAGCATTGTTCACAAGATGGGTAAGACGACCCAGATCACGATCGAGGATCTTGTATAGCCGCGCGATGTCACTTTCACGCGCGATATCAGCCTTGATTGCAATTGCCCTTCCGGCAGATTTCTTGATCTCAGCCACAACACGATCGGCAGCGGCTTCGTCGTTTACGTAATTGATAGCAATTGAATAACCCTCACGGGCTGCGGCTATTGCCGTCGCAGCACCAATTCCTCGGCTTCCGCCGGTGATAAATAGATTTTTTTCATTGCTCATCATCTTGCACTTTGGTTCGTGCGTAAAAAACCTGCAATTAGGAAATATACGGCAATGATTAGAAGAGTCACAGTCACCCAGTGGGGCTGCTCAAATTCTTGCAGCAAGACGACAAGCGATAATGCGACCCAGATAAAGCAGAGGATTAGATTTAGGGGGCGAAATCTTACCACTCGTAGTGGATGTAGGAACAATATTGGCATGAAGGTTAGCACAACAAATAGTGCAATTATTGTTAGCGCAATCCACGGTTCGGGTCGGACAAGAAATAAATAGAATGCTACAAAAATCCATGCTGCGGGAAATCCGCGAAAATAAGCGTCGCGGGTCTTCATATTACGGTCGGCAAAATAAATCGCACTAGAGATGATGATAGCACCACCCGCTAAACTCTCGAGACCTGGCGGGACAATGGATGCGACCATGATCGCAACGGTCGGGACGAATACGTAAGTGAGAAAATCGACGACAAGATCCAATACTTCCCCAGACCATCGAGGGAGTAATATCGCTACCTTGAATTTACGGGCAATCGAACCATCGATAGCGTCGATTGCAATCGCTAGCGCAAGCCAGGCGAACATTTCGGTCAAGCGCGAATTGAACACCGCAACAAGCGCCAATAAGGCGAAAAAGCCTCCTGATGCCGTGAGAAGATGAATCGAAAATACTGAAATTGTACGAACTTTGGATAGATTGCGTTGCGCTCGCCGCCCAGCCTTCGCCAAGGTTAATTGCCCCAGTCTAATCTGCAGATTTCAGCACTTCGTCCGGCAAAATTCCAGTTGCGTCCAAATCCACGCATTCGGCTCTTGTCGGCCTTGCTACATGATGATTTCCGGTGAAATCCAATATTCGCTGTTTCTAATGACCACATCTCCGCCAGGTTCCTTGCCGCGGACCGGCGTAACGGCGCCATCTACGACACCGGGAATTTGAAAGTGGCGCGTATTATTCTCAACGCGATAATGAATTGGTTCCTGCCGTACACCTAGAAATTTTCCGACAAGAATGGATAATAGATGCGTGGATCCTCCGGCGCGGCCGGTGAAAATCCTCGTCAAAGCTTTGACTGCATATACAGATGCGCGCTCATCAACGAAAAGCCCTGCTTCCCAGTTTCCGCGCGACATCAGGCCAGGAATTTCCACGACTAGGCCGACATTAATGCCGCCAAGATCCACGTCATCGAAATGGCCCTTATCGATGCGAATACCTATCCAAGTTTGACAATACCCTTCGGTCGGAGGGGCATTTCCGAGCGAAAGCACACAGGGACAAAATATGGTGCAATTACAGGAGAGTACAAGCTCTCCCTGAAGCTTCCAAGGTTCCGACACACCAGAACTCCTTCTAGGCGTAAGGCGTAAACATGACGAAGACGCCAGCCAGCATCAATCCAACGCCTATCGCAGTCGGTAAAACTTTTGATGTCGTTGTCTTTTCAGCAGCCATCAAAACAGCGAGCGCCGTCATCCATAACAAATTCATCGAACCTATAGCCAGCATCGTAAGCATCAAGGCCCAACAACAACCAAGGCAAAATAGTCCCTGTCGAAGGCCGAGCTTGAATACTCCGACCGCGCGATCTGTCCAGTTTGCGAAAAAGAATACAAAAGGGCTCCGACAGTATGAGAGGCAAGCGTGTTTTAACTTCGAAAATTGATAGAGGCTTGCCGTAATCAGGCTGGCACCGGCCAACGCATTAATAATCTCTGTCGAGTGACTAAGGGAAGCGGCAAGCGATATTTCGGAGATCGCTGCGAACAGAGCAAAAACAATCCAGATGGTTAGATAGCCGGCAGCCAGTACGAGAAGTGAGACAGTCGCCACACCCTTCTTTGCCGCGGTGTCGGCTATTTCGGCATAGGTTATGAGCATAGGCGCGGTCCCCGGCAACATCATTACAAATGTCATTGCAATCCAGATCGCGGTTGCAGCTAACAGCGCCAGATAAGAATTATCGGAAATTTCCCCAGTTGGCGTACAAAGCACTTTGCCAAAAGCAGATAAAATAAAACCGGATTCATTACTTGTAATTAGTATGCCCAATACTGATGCAGCTAATACTATTAAAATACATATAGCTATCAATACGGCCGTCTGCGGGCTCAATGCGTTGCGTGCAATCAGCAACGCAGCTGGCGTGAGGTTTCTAAAATCACCAGTTAGAGACATGCTGATTTCCAATTACGTCCTACTCTAATGCATTCGACGCAGGTCCGGTACTGCCCCCTCGCCTTGTACGCTGAACAGAGCTAAGAGCTAAGGTGAGGCGAAAACAATGTCGATATCGAAAAACTTGAGCGCGGAAGTAGCAGTGGTCGGTGGCGGCCCATCTGGGCTGATTGCGGCTCTCGCGTTGGCTTCGACCGGTGCAGAAACGCTGTTGATCGCGCCGCCACCTCAAGGCGTGGACCGGCGCACAACCGCCCTTCTTGATGGCTCCATTCGGGCCCTCGTCGCTCTTGATGTGTGGAACTTACTTGCTGAAGAAGCAGCTCCCCTGAAATTCCTGCGCCTGATTGACGCGACCAAGCGAATTCTTCGGGCGCCGGAGGTTTTGTTTGACTCGGCAGAACTGGGGCTTGAGGCTTTTGGTTATAACATCGAGAATGAATGGTTAAAGCAGTCCCTACTCATTCGATGCAATAATTCAGCCCTCATACGAATAATCGAATCGCCAGTTGTTGCCGTCGAGCCCGATGACACCGGCATCACTCTCAGGTTTGTTGATAGCGAAGAACGAGTTTCTCTTGTAGCTGCCGCAGATGGACGAAAATCGATTTGCAGGCGGGCTGCAGGCATCGGAACTCGCCTCCGTCATCTGCCACAGACCGCAATTGTGCTAAATCTGGAACATTCGGTTGCACACAACGATACTTCAACGGAATTCCATACCGAAAGTGGACCTTTTACGCTGACGCCTTTGAGAGGTAATCGCTCCAGCCTGGTTTGCGTTGTTCATACGAATGAAGCGAGATCTCTGTCCCAGTTAGACGATCTCGAATTGGGACTCGAAATTGAACGTCGTGCATATTCCATTCTTGGCAAAATGAAGGTCGTTACCGAACGCGGAATTTTTCCTTTAGGCACCGAAATAGCCGAATATTTCGCAGCGAGAAGAATTGCTCTTATCGGCGAAGCTGCTCATGTTTTTCCTCCGATTGGGGCACAAGGTCTTAATCTGGGGATCAGGGATGCAGCTATGCTTGCTGAGTTGGTTGCTAAAGCGAAGCGGAATTCCACGAATGTTGGAGCTGAAGAAGTGTTAAAAGCTTATGATCAGCGGAGACAAGGCGACATACGCTCGCGCTCTCTTATGGTCGATCTGGCAAATCGTTCGCTGATGACCGATTTTTTGCCTGTCCATGCGGCTAGGGGTTTGGGCTTGTATCTCGCCTCACGCCTCGGTGTCTTTCGCCGCGCACTGATGCGGCAAGGTTTGGGGCAGGATAAAGACAATCCACGTCTTGTACGCGGTGAGGCGCTTTAGACTTACTTTGCATCCACCAAAGGCGGAAATGGCCTGACTTTCTCACTAATACGTAAAGCCGGTGCAATTGGAACAGGCAGAGCAGGCATTGTCTTTCCATCAGGAGCCACAATCTGATGCGAAAACAAACCACGTTCGACAAAGTGCTGATCGGAAATCGCTTCTTCCAGTGATGCCATCACGGTTACACAACAGTCAGCCTTGGCAAACAGCGGCTTCCAATACGCTGCCGATTTTGACGCGATAATTCTGCGCACTTCTTCGACAGTCGCGTTTGGATTACGCAAATCACTTACAAGTTCCTTATCGAGTTGGATAACCCTGCAAAAACTCTCCCAGAATTTTTGCTCGAGTGCACCACAGGCAATTAGTTTTTTGTCGCTTGTCGGATAAAGTTGATAGCGCGGCGATCCGCCAAAATGGCGAAGTTTTTCGGACTCGATTGGCTTGCCTGTCGCAAATCGGGTTGCAAGTGCAAGCCAAGCGAAAGTGAACATTGCATCGCTCATGGCAATATCGATGTAGGTTCCGTCCCCCGTTTTGTGTCTAGCGAGCAGCGCCAGCAGAATGTTCAGTACGGTCGGAAAACTTCCTCCGCCGATATCGGCGATCAGGGCGGGTGGCACCGTTGGATGGTCGATGGGGCCCGGCGATAGCGAGAGCAACCCAGTCGCACCAATGTAATTAATATCGTGACCAGCTTCGTTACGCCGCGGGCCTGACTGACCGTATCCGGTTACGGAGCAATAAATCAAGCGCGGATTGCGCAATCTCAAAGCTCCATAGTCGAGACCCAAACGTTCCATCACACCAGGACGAAATTGCTCAACCAACACATCGGCTCGATCAATAAGTTCAAGAGCTTTTCTACGGCCTTCGTCGGTTTTCAGATCGGCAACGATGCCCTTTTTGCCGCGATTGAGAACGGCGAATGCAGCTGACAATCCATTCCAATATGGCGGAAACTTACGAACGTCTTCCCCGCCCGGTTTTTCAACTTTGACAACTTCGGCGCCCGCTTCCGCTAGCATTAGCGTGGCAAGCGGACCGGGTAAGAGCGTTGTGAAGTCAGCTACGGTTATGCCGTCAAGTGGCTTCTGCATGATGTGTGCCTTATCAATGAAAAAGGTTGGGTGCGAGCATCCCATATTGCACAAAATGCGCTGCTAAGTTCAGGATATTGGACATAAGGAAAAACTCGCCGGGCGGAACGGAAAATCTGGTATCGACGCTAAGCTCCCTGGTCAATCCAAAAGCACCTTATCTTCGACCAGGGTGCAGCTAGGCGACGCCCCACTTCTCGGCTAAACCTTCCGTGATTTTCAGAATGGGTTTTCCGATGAAGCTTCCTCGCAATTTCTTCCGTCCTCTTGCGGTTGGGGCACCCCAGCCTTTGCGTGAATTGCCGGTTCGACTTGAGCGCGTGATCCATTTTGTTCCGCCTCATAACGAGAAAGTACGGGCTCGTATTCCCGAGGTGATCAAAGATGTCGATGTGCTGCTTGGCAATCTTGAAGATGCAATACCGGCCGATGCCAAGGATGCTGCTCGTCAAGGTTTTATCGAAATGGCTAAAAAGAATAACTTCGGCGCGACCGGTCTCTGGACACGCATTAATTCACTCGCAAGTCCATGGGCGTTGGATGACGTTATCGAAATTGTTGGCGCTGTCGGAAACAAACTTGATGTAATTATGTTGCCGAAAGTCGAAGGCCCCTGGGACATTCACTATCTCGATCAACTTCTATCTCAACTAGAAGCCAAACATTCGATCAAAAAGCCAATACTAATTCACGCCATACTTGAAACGGCAGAAGGCGTGATGAACGTGGAGTTGATCGCCTCCTCTTCTCCGCGCATGCATGGGATGAGTTTCGGTCCTGCCGATTTAGCAGCCTCACGTGGAATGAAAACTACCCGCGTGGGTGGAGGGCATCCTGAATATAAAGTTATTGCCGATCCGAACGGTGGCAAGCGGCAAGTATCGCAGCAGGATTTATGGCATTACAGTATAGGAAGAATGGTAGATGCCTGTGCCGCAAACGGGATCAAGCCCTTCTACGGACCGTTTGGTGATATCGCCGACTTGGAGGGGTGCGAAGTTCAATTCCGCAACTCATTTTTGCAAGGCTGCGTCGGTGCCTGGTCGCTCCATCCCAACCAGGTGGAAATTGCAAAACGCGTGTTCAGTCCTGATCCGAAAGAGGTTGTCTTCGCAAAGAAAATTCTTGATGCGATGCCTGATGGCACAGGCGTCGGTATGGTAGACGGCAAAATGCAGGACGATGCGACTTGGAAACAGGCTAAAGTAATGGTCAATCTTGCGAAGCTGGTAGCGGAGAAGGATCCAGCTCGAAAAGACCTCTACAAACTGTAAATCCGACCGTAATCTGCCGTGATTAGTGGAGGTTGGTTAGCCACGGAACTGCTGCGGCGCGATGTCCACATGAAGGCCCCTGCATTTTTAGGCGTGACCCGATAGGTTCGGAATTTGAACCACAAAACATGGCCACAATAAATATGCGACAACTAATGCGCCAACTAGATTTGTAAACAACAAGACGATGAAAAAAAAGGGTGCGGCAAGCCAGTTTCGTGGAGTGTCTTCTAAGTTTAATTCTCCTCTACCTCGCTCGGAAGGTGAATAGTATTGACGATGAATTTTTGCTCGGCGGTCACGAATTGGCTTCAGATCGCGCTGAAATTTAATTAAACAAAACGTGGAAAATAAAGCTCCAAACAGAAGTAAGATCAAAAAGCCAAAGCTACCGGAATGGCAGGAATTGCGAGCGATGGCGTAAATCGCGCCATACGCTATTAGAGAATAATTAGTGACCGCCCATTGCTGTTTCTTCAAGAAGGTTAGTTCTGATACGGTACTATTATATAAAAGCTCTATTCTTCGAGGCATTTCCGGAGGGCTAGACTCTGACTTTGAATGCTCATTGTGATTTTCCATTACTGCCTCCCTGCGGAACCGCGCCAGGGCGAAAAGGCTGAGCCTGGCTCAGGTGAAATCCTAATACAGGCCCCGCTCCTATTACCGCTGTCAGATTGATTTCTATGAGCTTGAGGCCCAATCTAGCCCGTCTGTTCGATGCACCACCAAAACTGCTATTTGTTGCCAAACGTGTTGCCAAAATGGGATTTTTAGGTTTGAGCAGGATCGATGGACCTGAGATAAGTATCTGAAAAGAAAAGATAATGAATAAGCCGCGTACCGCAAAATATCGCATTGGGCAGGTGGTGAAGCACCGCGTCTTCCCGTTTCGTGGCGTCATATTCGATATCGACCCGACGTTCAACAATACCGAGGAGTGGTGGCTGTCGATTCCGGAAGAAATCCGTCCGACGAAGGACCAACCATTTTATCATTTGCTCGCGGAGAATGCGGAGAGCGAATACATCGCCTATGTGTCGGAGCAGAATCTTTTACCAGACACATCCGGGGAGCCGCTCCGTCACCCTGAACTCGAACAACGCTTTTCTCGGGACGATTTGGGTGGCTATCGGGCGCGCGACCGCAATATTCATTAGCAGCTAACCAAAAACGGCGCGTCTAAGACGCGCCGTTCTCATCTACTTTAACGATCACCTACGCTCGATCATTGCTTCTGTTGGCTTTCCAATTTTTTGCGGGCTTCTTCTGCGCGCTTCTGCAGTTCGTCCTGCAATTTCTGTCGTTGAGCGGTTAACGCCTTTTCGTCAATGGGAGGGCCGTCATAGGCCTTGGCAAAATCCTTCGTTGAGAAAAGATAGTCAATTGTGATTCGGCGCTGCGCGTTGATTACTTGTACGCGCATCGTCTGCGCTTTTTTCAAGTTAGTGATAAAAGTCTGATCGATTTCTGTTTCGGCAATGCATACCGGGGGCTGACCGGAAGGAGCGATACACACCGAATACGGAATGTCATTGGGCATCTGCTGCTGGTCGACATGAATACGCAAACCTGGAGGTAACAGTACTCCCATGGGCGCCATGATCGTGAGACCTTTCTTCGGGTTATCTTGGATCTCGGTAAAAGAAGCCGACATCAGGAACTGACCCGTTTCAGCCAGCAAAGCCTGTGCGACTTCACAAATTTGTTTTTTGGATTGTGGTTCTTCGGTGCAACGCTTGGTCCAAGGCGTCGGTACCGCTACCGCCTGTTGGGATTGCGGTTGTGCTTCTGCACCCGGCTGCGCACCCTGCGCTGGAGGTGCAGGTGTAGGTGTAGGTGCAGGCGCCGGCGTAGGCCCCTTTTGCGTGGGCGCTTTCGGCGACGCTGCCTTTGGTTGTGCGGGCGGAGTTCTGAGCGAGCACCTCGGCGCCGAAGCTGATCGCAAACAACGCAGCCGCAATGCGAGCCACGCGCGACGGCGCGAAGGACAAATGAATTTTCATAGAGTTTCCCCTGTAACCTTTGATTTTGAATTCTGCCGCTAAAAGCGGCATGAATGGAGGATGATCGACAGCCAAGCGCGCCGCGTAAGCCACAGCCTGTCGGCGGCAATTAAGGCAGGACAGTGGCATGGACGGCAACGTATGCAAAGGGCCTAATCTACGAATGGCATTAGTCCAACCGAATCGTCGGATCGCCGGAGCAGTACTCGCCACCATTGGGTTCATCGGCGCAATAACTAGCTTCTCTGCTGAAGCAGAACCGCGTCATGCAATTGCGATGCATGGCGAGCCGGCGTATGCCCCCGGCTTTGATTATTTTGGATATGTGAATCCGGCTGCTCCACAAGGCGGCCGACTGACCGTCGCCGTGTTGGGTAGCTTTGATAGTTTGAATCCGCTGGTCGTGCACGGAACGGCGGTTCAGCAAGTACGAAACTATGTCATCGAAAGCCTACTTACCCGCGGACAGGATGAACCTTTCACGCTTTACGGGCTGCTAGCCGAAACAGTCGAAACGGATGAGGCAAGAAGTTTTGTCTCGTTTCAAATGAATCCTGCTGCAAGATTTTCCGACGGAAAGCCCGTAACCGTCGAAGACGTGTTGTTTTCCTGGAAACTTCTGTGTGACAAAGGCCGCCCAAATCACCGTTATTATTATAACAAAGTCGCACGCGCCAAAAAAACTGATGATCGAACGGTACGATTTGAGTTTACCGATACAGCTGATCGGGAATTGCCTTTAATCCTTGGGCTCATGCCCGTCTTGCCGGCACATCTCATCGATCGTGAGCATTTTGACGATACTGGCCTGAAGCCTCTGACTGGAAGTGGTCCGTACCGGATTACCAAAATAAAGCCTGGAGAAAACGTCACGCTTACGCGTAACGCCGACTATTGGGCGAAGGATCTAGCGGTCACCCGCGGACTTTATAATTTTAGCGAGATCAAAATCGATTTTTATCGAGACTCCAATACTTGGTTTGAGGCGTTCAAACGCCAACTTTACGATGTGCGTTTTGAAAATGACCCAGGACGCTGGACGATCCAATACGATTTTCCAGCAGCGCGAAATAACGGTTTGATCCGTGAAGGAATAGCCAGTGGGGAACCGCGGCCCTTGCAGACCTTCGTTTTCAATACGAGGCGACCGATTTTTGCAGACAGACGGGTACGGCAAGCCATTAACGAACTGTTCGATTTCGAATGGGCGAACGCCAAACTTTACTACGGTGCATATAAACGAAGCGCAAGTTTTTTCGAAGCATCAGAATTGTCCGCACGCGGTAAACCTGCGAGTGCACAAGAACGCGATTTGCTATTCCCGTACTCTGCTGATCTTTTACCGGAAGTGACTGAAGGCAGGTATCAGCCGCCGGTATCGGATGGTTCGGGACGAGACCGCGATCGATTGAAACGAGCACTCGAACTATTTTCCGAAGCTGGTTGGAAACTGCGCGATGGATCACTTATATCCCTAAAGACCGGTGAGCACTTTGGTTTTGAAATTGTGGTTTCTACGCGCGATGAGGAGAGGCTCGCGCTCGGTTTTTCGACGATGCTGAAACGGGCGGGAATTTCTGCGCTGGTTCGTTTCGTTGATAGCACACAGTTCGAACAACGGCGCCAGACATATGATTACGACATGCTGCCTTATACTTGGCAGCAATCGCTCTCACCCGGCAATGAACAGAATTTCTATTTCGGATCATCGAGTGCGAACTCGCCCGGCACGCGCAATTATATGGGGGTAACATCGAAGGCCGTTGATGCAATGATTGCGGCGATGATTGCCGCTCACACACGCGAGGAATTGGTCACAGCGACACGGAGTTTGGATCGCCTATTGATGTCGGGCATCTATATTGTTCCGCTATTCTATTTGCCGGAGCAATGGATTGCGCGTTGGCCGTGGATTGGCCGGCCTGAAAAGACACCACTTACAGGCCACATGATCGAAAGCTGGTGGCGGGTGCCCGAATCATCGCAAATGAAATCAACACCAGAAAAACGCCCGTGATGCCCGAAGCAAAACTTCCGAGTGATCTCGGCCTCGATACGAAGGTCACGCTAGACGCTGTCTTTCGCCGCAATGTGTTGATGAGACCGGGCGCGCTAGCGCTTGCGGATCCTCCTGATCGGGCGGCGCTTATCGGTAGTATTCCCCGTCGTTTGAATTATACCGAGGCCGATATTGCCGTCACGAGGATTGCAGGCCGGTTGGCTTCTCTTGGACTGCCCGAGCAGTCAATTGTCGCCATTCAGTTGCCGAATACGGTGGAGTCCGTACTCAGTCTTCTGGCCGTGCTTAGGGCGGGATTGGTCGCAATACCACTACCATTATTGTGGCGGCGTTCGGACTTGATTGCAGCACTGCGTGATGTTGGGCCTAGCGTCATCATCACGATGACACGGGTTGGAAATGAGCGACCCGCCGAAATCGCCTGCGAAGCCGCAGCGGAATTATGCACGCTTGGTTTTCCGTGCGCCTTTGGAATGGACCCGCCTGATGGCGTTATCGCACTCGATCTGCAAATGCCTTTTTCAAATAACATGCTGGATCTGTTGCCCGCACCTCATGTGCTTTCCGCAGACAGTTTTGCGATGGCAACTTTCGATACTGCAAGAAGCGGCCCCTTCCCGGTTGGTAGAACACATAGTCAATGGCTTGCAGCAGGTCTTGCCGTCTTGCTTGAAGCAAAAATTGCCTCGGGCGGTGGCATCATATCTACGCTGCCTCCAACATCCTTTGCAGCGATCGCTTCTGCTTTTGTTCCGTGGCTACTGACAGGCGGCACATTACAGTTAGCGCAAGGGTCTTCCGATCAGACGAGCTTTGACACCGGTGGAGCACATCTTGTTGCACCTGCAACTGCCCTAAATTATCTTACAAGTAATGTGCGCGATAATTTTGCGGCGGCGATCGCAATCCATCGTACTCCTAAGAGCTTGAGTCTCGATCTCTCTTGCACGAACTGTGACGCAATTGTCGATTTGCAAACTTTTGGTGAAATTGGGCTCAGCGTATTGGAACGGATTGCGAAGATGATGCCCTCGCCCATTCCATTCGGAAAAATTTCTGCGCCGGCAAAAATTGATGGAGGCCCGTTTGTAATTGAAACGAAACGGCTTGACGATGGCACGTTGGCTGTTCGTGGCGCAATGGTCCCCAATAAGTCATTTTCCAACAATGGGCGCTCCACGCCTGCGCAATTGGAGTTCGAGATTGATGGTTTCGTGCGGACAAATTTAAAGTGTCATGCCATTGGTAGTAATGGCTTTGTGATTGATGCCCCGCTTGAAGGGGTCGTGCAAATTGGCGGACTGCGGTATGGCGTCGATGATCTAACTGCGCGGATTGCCCATGCAATGCCAAATACTCACGTTAGTTTCACAAGCGATGCGGTGCTCGGTGCGCGTCTCGTTATTCAAACATCAAATTTACCTGTTGCGACAAGGGTGCTTGACGAGGCAGGTCTTTCACGCATCATAATCGAAGGACTACAGGAGCGATCGGCACCACAAGCCGCAAGCTAAGTGGAGCGAATTTGGCCAATCGAATGATCATCGATGTCGTTTCTGACGTCGTTTGTCCATGGTGTTATCTCGGAAAGCACCGCCTCGAAGCCGCGCTCGCATTGCGTCCTAAGATCAAAACCACCGTTCGTTGGAAGCCTTATTTTCTCGACCCACGTGTGCCTCGCGAAGGAATGGCGCGCGTAGATTATCTCTCTCGCAAATTTGGCAGCGATGAACGTATTCGCCCAGCTCATGAACGCCTCTCGAAACTCGGTAAGGAAGAAGGTATCGATTTTCATTTCGAAAGGATTGCCCGTCAGCCGAATACGCTGGATGCCCATCGGGTGATTGCATGGGCTGAAAGTGCCGGCCAGGCATCGCCTGTTGTAGAACGGATTTTTGCGTCCTTCTTCAGCGAAGGCGCCGATCTGACCGAAATCGAAACATTGGTCAAGGCTGCCGCGGCGAGTGGGCTTGAGTTGGATCAAGTGAGACAAGATCTGGCAAGCGAGCGCGACGTGGCGGCAATTCAAAACGCTGCAAATTCGGCCGCTGAAGCCGGAATTTCAGGCGTGCCATTTTTTATCTTCAACAATCGATTTGCCGTTGCCGGCGCGCAACCCGCGGAAATGATCGCGGCGGCAATGGAGCAAGCGCTTGCTGCGGATCAAGCAGCATAATTTACGCCGTTTCTGTGTCTTCAGCAATTTTTACAAGATTTTTTAGAAGCGTTTTCGTCCCTGCAAGGCGCGCATCTACATTTTGCCAATTATTGAACCACACCACTTTTTGGTCAGGACGTATTCTGGCCAGTGGCGCGGCGTCTGCAATCCAGTGCAATAAGCCCTCCGGATTTTCGAATTTGTTATCACGGAATGCAACGACAGCTCCTTTTGGGCCTGCTTCGATACGGTCGACATTCGCACGCCGACATAGTGCCTTGATCGCTACAACTTTTAAAAGTGCTTCCACTTCCTCGGGTAATTTTCCGAAACGATCCACAAGCTCCGCTGCGGCGGTTTCAATTTCGGTTTCATTTTGCAGGTCTGCTAAGCGGCGATACAATCCGAGCCGGACAGAAAGATCAGGCACATAGTCTTCGGGAATCATCACCGGGGTCCCAACCGCAATCTGCGGCGACCACTTATCGACGGTTGGTTGATCAATGCCGGCTTCGAGTTCGGCAACAGCTTCTGTCAGCATTTCCTGATAAAGTTCGTAACCGACTTCACGGATATGACCCGATTGCTCTTCACCGAGAAGATTTCCTGCTCCCCGGATATCAAGATCATGCGATGCAAGCTCGAAGCCTGCGCCAAGCGTATCGAGCGATTGCAAAACCTTGAGACGGCGCTCTGCTTGCACGGTGACAGGCTTTTCTCCCGGCGTCGTTAGGATTGCGTATGCTCTTGTCTTGGAACGCCCTACACGACCGCGGAGTTGATAGAGCTGTGCAAGCCCAAAGCGGTCGGCGCGGTGTACGATAAGCGTATTCGCAGTTGGAATATCAAGGCCGGACTCGATAATCGTCGTCGAGAGCAGAACGTCGAATTTTCCATCGTAAAAGGCCGCCATGATGTCTTCGAGATCGCGCGCCGGCAACTGTCCATGGGCGATCGCCACCTTAACTTCCGGCACATAGGCTTCAAGAAATTGTTTTCGGGCATCGAGATCCTCTATGCGGGGGCAAACATAAAATGCCTGCCCTCCCCGATATCGCTCTCGTAGAAGAGCCTCGCGGATAATCAGAGGGTCAAACGGAGAAACAAATGTGCGCACCGCAAGACGGTCAACGGGAGGCGTAGCGATGATGGACAATTCACGGATGCCAGCCAGCGCCAGCTGTAGAGTGCGAGGAATAGGCGTCGCCGTTAGCGTCAGAACATGAACCTCATTACGTAGTTGTTTCAACCTTTCCTTGTGAGCAACGCCAAAATGTTGCTCCTCGTCGACTACGACGAGGCCAAGATCTTTGAAAGTGACTGATTTCGCCAAAAGCGCATGCGTACCAATCACGATCTCGATCGTTCCTTCGGCCAGCCCATCTCTTACTTTTGAAAGTTCTCCTTGCGAAACAAGCCGCGATGCTTGCGCTATATGGATTGGGAATCCGCGAAACCGTTCTGTAAACGTTTGAAAGTGCTGGCGTGCTAATAGCGTTGTAGGCACGACAACCGCGACCTGTTTTCCGTTCATGGCTGCAATAAAAGCAGCGCGCAAGGCCACCTCGGTCTTTCCAAAACCGACATCGCCGCAGATGAGACGATCCATCGGGCGACCAGCCACGAGATCTTCAATGACCGCCTCAATCGCGGCGTTCTGATCTTCGGTTTCGTCATAAGGAAATCGCGCGCAAAATTCATCATATAACCCCGCTGGTGGAGTCAGTTTCGGTGCCTCGTGTAATTTCCTCGCGGCCGCGATGCGCACGAGTTCCGCGGCCATCTCTCGAATTCGATTCTTAAGACGTGCTTTACGCGACTGCCATCCAGCACCGCCAAGGCGATCAAGCTCAACCGTAGCTTCCTCATTCCCGTAACGCGACAAAAGTTCGAGATTTTCGACAGGAAGTAAAAGCCGCGAGTTGCCCGCGTAATGAATTTCAAGACAGTCATGCGGAGCGCCGAGCGCCTCGATTGATTTAAGACCAATGAAGCGGCCAATACCATGATCAACATGCACAACAATATCGCCCGAGGCGAGACTCGTGAGTTCCGCGATGAAATCCTCGGCCCGCCGTTGACGATGTCGTGGGCGCGTTAGGCGATCACCAAGAACATCTTGCTCGGAGATAAAAGCTGCGTCGGCGGTTTCAAATCCGGTTTCTAGGCCGAAAATCGCGAGGCCCATTGCGCCTTTCGGTAACTTCAGTGCTTCCGACCAGCTCGCAACCGGCCGCAAGTCCTTGAGACCGTGATCTGCAAGCACGTGCTGCATACGGTCTCGTGAACCCTCGCTCCAGAATGTAAAAACAACTCTTTTTTTTGTTGCCTTGAGAGCGCTAGCGTGTGCCGCGACGGAATCAAATACGTTCTTGCTGTCATCAGCACGATCAGGCGCAAAATTGTGTCCGATCTTGCCGCCGGCATCGAGCACGTTCATCACCTGGGGTGCCGCGAAGGGGCTCAAATGCACAAGGGGAATTTGTGCCAGCCGGTCTTTCAATTCTTTCTCTGATAGATAAAGCCGATCTACCGGCAATGGTTTGTAAAGTGGAGTCTGCCCAGCATCCAGCGCCTCACATCGGGCAAAATAATAGTCTGTAATCTGCGCGAGGCGTTCATGGGCGGCTTCCTCCACCTGCCTTTCCAGCACAACAGGCGCACCGGGCAGATAGTCCACCAAAGTATCAAGATGCTCGGCAAAGAGTGGAAGCCAATGTTCAATGCCCGGATACCGACGACCCTCGCTTACCGCGTCGAAGAGCGCGTCATCCTTGGTTTGTCCACCGAATTGAGTTGTGTAACCCATGCGGAAACGGCGGATCGTCTCTTCAGTAAGCGGGACCTCGCTCAAAGGGACGAGCTGTAATGCGTTGAGATAATTTGCCGTACGCTGGGTCTCCGCATCGAAGCTTCGGATCGACTCAAGCGTATCGCCAAAAAAGTCCAATCTGACAGGTACATCTGTGCCAGGCACACAAAGATCGAGAATACCGCCACGCACTGCGTATTCGCCTACATCTCTGACCGTCGATGTACGTAAGAAGCCGCTGGTTTCGAGCCAGCGTACGATTTCGTTCATCGCGCACACATTGCCCGGTGCTAGGGTCAGCGATTGTGCGGTGACGGTCTTGCGCGACGGCACACGCTGGAGTAGCGCATTAATTGTTGTCAGGATGATTGCCGTCTTGTCGTCGGCAACGGCCAACTGCGCTAGCGATGCCATACGACGGGCCTCAACGACCGCGTTCGGTGATACGCGGTCATAAGGCAGGCAATCCCACGCGGGAAATAGCAATACGTTAAGTTCGGGGGCAAAATATTGTAATGAGCGCTCGAAGGCTACCATTCGCTCTGCATCGCGGCAGACAACAAACAAACGCTTCGGTCCATCTGCTCGGCCAGCAATGTTTCTTGCAAGATCGGCAACGATAAGGCCCGAAAATCCATCCGGTACGTTTGCTATGGTGAGCGGCTTTCCGCGAGCCAGACGATCTAAGGGCAATACCGGTTTATTCATCGCCAACCCTCGCCCCCGAAATGAAAGCTACGCAAACTCTGCAAAACTGCCGTTTCGTATTCTTCCGGCGTTTCCTTGGCGCCAGTGATCCAGCCGTAAAGATCTGGATCCGGCACTTCCATTAACCGCTCAAGCAAGCTGATTTCACGTTCATTGAGGCCAGGAACAGTCGCATTCACAAAACGACCGAGGATCAAATCCATTTCTCGTGTGCCGCGATGCCAAGCACGAAACAGGATTCGCCGTTTGCGTATTTCCAAATCCTCGTTCTCTGTCGGTTTTGTCATTATCGTTTCGAACGCCAAATGCCCGGACGTGCCGGGCGCTGTTCATATAGCGATGCCCACCGCATTTGTCAGCGGTGCGGTTGCCTCAGGTAAAGCCTTCGGCCACCTTCACTGATCATGCGTCCCGCGACCCTCAATCCGCTTTTTGCGCCGCTCATTAGCCTTTCCGGCATTGGGCCCAAGTTCGTGCAGCCGTTTCAAAGGCTGCTCGAACGTAACGATCCGCGTGTGGTCGATTTACTGTTTCATCTTCCCTATTCGGCGATCGACCGTCGTTACCGGCCCAAACTTAAGGACGTATTGCCGGATACGATCGCGACCCTAAAGATCGCTGTTGACAAGCATCAATCTGCGCGTGGACGAGCGCCATATCGAATTTTCACTAGCGATGACACGGGCACGCTCGAAATCGTCTATTTCAATTTTCCACGCGAACGTCTTGAGAAAATGTTTCCCGTTGGCGAAACGCGATATGTTTCAGGAAAGATCGCGTTATATGACGGCCGATTGCAAATGACACATCCCGATCGTGTCGTCGATGAAAAAGGACTCGCGCGAATTGCAAATGTCGAACCTGTCTATGCACTTACCGAAGGTGTAAGCGCTGGAATGGTGCGGAGGGCTGCAAGCGCGGCTATCGCCAGGCTCCCTGATTTTCCAGAATGGTTGGACGACGCGTTTCGTAAACAACGAAGCTTCTTGTCGTTTTCCGAAGCCTTGCGGCGGATGCACTCGCCGCAGGAGCCAACGGACGAATTACCCGGATCTCCTTTCCGAGCTCGTCTCGCCTATGATGAATTGCTTTCTCATCATCTTGCGCTCGCGCTTGTGCGGGCGAGGCTGAAACGGGAAGTGGGACGAAGAAGCCAGGGCGACGGCAGACTACGCCAGAAACTCGAAGCCGCATTGCCCTTCTTGCTGACCGAGGCGCAACGGATCGCTATCCACGAGATCGTTACGGATCTCGCCTCGGATCGCAGAATGTTGAGGCTCCTGCAGGGCGACGTCGGATCGGGAAAGACAGTTGTTGCGTTGATGGCAGCAGCCAATGTAATCGAAGCCGGTCATCAAGCTGCAATCATGGCGCCTACCGAGATTCTAGCGCGCCAGCACTACGGACGCATCGCAGTACTTGCTGCAATGGCAGATATTCGGGTTGGCATTCTGACTGGACGCGAACGCGGAAAGGAGCGCGAGAAGATAATCGATCAATTGATGAGCGGCGAAATCGATCTTCTCGTTGGCACACACGCAATTTTTCAGGAGGGCGTCGAATTCAAGGATCTCGCGCTTGCGGTCATAGACGAACAGCACCGTTTCGGCGTGCACCAACGTCTCGCCTTGGCGGAAAAAGGTTACGCAGTTGACCTCTTGGTCATGACCGCGACACCTATCCCGCGCACGCTCGTGCTGACCTATTTCGGCGATATGGACGTTTCGGAGTTACGCTCAAAACCAGCTGGCCGTCAGCCGATTGAGACGCGCACTGTTTCGCTTGGGCGGCTTGGGGAAATTGTCGAGGCCGTCGCGCGTGCGGTTCATTTGGGCGCACGCATCTACTGGATTTGTCCACTGATTGCGGAGTCCGAACTCGTCGATCTTGCCGCTGCTGAAGAAAGATTCGCCTTTCTGCAGAAGCGTTTTGGCAAGAAGGTTGGTCTCATGCACGGTCGTCAAAAAATGAAGGAAAAAGAAGAGACCATGGCAAGTTTTGCGCGTGGTGAGACACAAATTCTTGTTTCCACGACAGTAATAGAGGTCGGCGTCGATGTACCGGAAGCGACCATTATGGTGATCGAACAAGCGGAGCGTTTTGGTCTTGCCCAACTTCATCAGTTGCGCGGGCGTGTGGGACGTGGTGCAGGACAATCGACTTGCTTACTGCTCTATAAAGGTCCGCTTGGTGAAGCGGCCAAACGCAGGCTTTCGATGCTCCGTAAAACCCAAGACGGATTTCGGATTGCGGAGGAGGATCTGTCCCTGCGTGGAGAAGGCGAAGTTCTTGGCACGCGTCAAAGCGGATTACCTGGCTTCAAGATCGCAAGTCATGAATTTCATGGCGACTTAATGGAAGCTGCCCGTAAGGACGCGGCGCTCATATTCATGCTCGATCCGATGTTAGAAAGCAAACGCGGAACAGCGCTGCGGATCCTACTCTACCTCTTCGAACGCGAAGAAGCAGTGCGACTGATCGAGGCCGGCTGATTATTCGACGGTGACGGATTTTGCGAGATTGCGGGGCTGGTCGACATCTGTACCGCGGCTCACGGCGACATGATAAGCAATAAGCTGAACCGGAATTGCATACACGATCGGTGTTATAATTGAAGGCATGTCGGGCAGTGTAAGAATGGCTTCTGCATTTACCGCAGTCGCCGCCGCGCCTTTAGCATCCGTCACGAGAATGATGCGTCCTTGGCGAGCAAGAACTTCCTGCACGTTTGAAGCAGTCTTCTGGAACACCTTGTCGTGAGGCGCAAGTACGACGACCGGCATGTCTTTATCGATCAGCGCGATGGGACCGTGTTTTAGTTCGCCGGCCGCATAACCCTCCGCATGGATGTAGGAAATCTCTTTGAGCTTCAAAGCCCCCTCGAGTGCAAGCGGATAACTCGTACCGCGTCCAACATAGAGTACGTCTCGAGCGTCCTTTAATCCTTGTGAAAGAATTTCGATTTGTGGCTCAAGAGCAAGTGCCTCGGACAGATGACGTGGAACTTCGATTAAGGCGCGAACGATTTTCTTTTCATCATTCTCGGAAATTGTGTTGCGCTGCCGACCGGCGGCCAGAGCTAGGCAAGCGAGCACCGCAAGCTGACACGTAAAGGCTTTTGTCGAAGCGACGCCGATCTCTGGGCCGGCAAGAGTTTGAAGAAACACTTCGCTTTCGCGTGCGATGGTCGAAGACGGCACATTGACGACTGATAGCGTATGCTGCTCATGCTCTTTTGCATAGCGAAGCGAGGCGAGCGTGTCTGCGGTTTCGCCGGACTGCGAAACAAAGATCGCAAGACCGCCCTTCGACATTGGAGCATCACGATAACGGAATTCGGAGGCAATATCGAGATCGACAGGAATTCGTGCGAACTGCTCGAACCAATATTTCGCCACTTGTCCCGCATAGAAAGCCGTGCCACAGGCCGCAATTGTGATACGGTTGAGATCCCTAAAATCGAACGGCAATTTTTTAGGTAGGCGCACTCGTTCGCTCGACATGTCGACCATCGATGCGATCGTGTGACCGACGACTTCAGGCTGCTCATGAATTTCTTTCGCCATGAAGTGGCGATGGTTACCTTTATCGACGAGAAATGCGCCCGCTTTGCTCGACTGAACCGGACGTTCAACGCGCTTGCCATAGCTGTCGCGGATCTCGACACCCGAGCGGTGCAGAATCGCGATATCACCCTCTTCGAGATACGAAATCTTTTCGGTGAATGGAGCAAGCGCAATCGCATCGGAACCAAGATACATCTCACCCGCCCCATATCCGACTGCAAGCGGACTGCCCTTGCGCGCGCCCACGAGCAAGTCTTCCTCGCCATCGAATAGGAAGGCCAACGCAAAAGCGCCTCTCAATTTCGGTAGCGCAGATGTGACGGCTTCGACCGGCTGCTTGCCGGACTTCATTTCCTGGGTCACGAGATGCGCGATCACCTCGGTGTCCGTCTCGGATTTGAAAACCGAGCCTTCCTTCTTCAAATCATCACGCAGTTCGCGAAAATTCTCGATTATGCCATTATGAACGACAGCGAGTTTCTCGGTGGCATGCGGATGTGCGTTTGTTTCGTTCGGCGCACCATGTGTCGCCCAGCGTGTATGTCCGATCCCGATGCGGCCTTCAAGTGGCTCTTGCTGGAGACGTAGTTCCAAATTCCTGAGTTTTCCTTCAGCGCGGCGTCGCATGAGATGGCCACTCTCAAGTGTCGCAACGCCTGCGGAATCGTAACCGCGGTATTCCAGCCGCTTCAGAGCGTCCACGAGGCCCGCTGCAACGGGCTCACGCCCGAGGATCCCAACTATTCCGCACATGAAAAATCCAGTCCTCCGCTTGTGATTGTTTATCCAATAGCCGGTTAAAGGTGGTTCCCCAAGGTGAGATATAAATTGTCACGGATTTCAAAGAAATCGTTAAGTGAAATTGAATTGCGAATAGGCCTTAATCGATAGGCTAAACAGCCTAAAACGGCCAAAAAATGAGCGGCGAGACACTAATGACCATCAAACTTTACGACGCAAAATTTCACCATAAGGGCGGAAGGTCGTTTAATAGCGGCTGAATTTACCATCCCTCTTGAAAAACTTTCGCTCAATTCTGCAAAGGGCGTGCATGAAAAACTCAGCGCTGTCGCTTACTACGTAATATTTTCGCCCAACCTTTTTTGACGACCTGTTTGCCTCGTCCAAACGCGAGTGCGTCAGCAGGAACGTCTTTCACAATAACCGAACCAGCTGCGATATAAGCGCCCTCGCCGATTTTAACTGGTGCGACCAAAGAAGAATTGGTGCCAATGAAAGCGCGGTTCCCGATTTCTGTGCGGTGTTTCTCGAAGCCGTCGTAATTGCAGGTAATTGTCCCGGCGCCAACATTGGCGTTCTCGCCGACACTCGCATCGCCGATATAAGTGAGATGATTGGCTTTTGCGCCTTTTCCGAGTACCGCCGCTTTCGTTTCGACAAAATTTCCGATCTTGCTGCCAGCACCAAGTTTCGTACCAGGGCGAAGGCGTGCGAACGGACCAACAGAGGCACCTTCGCCAATATGGGCACCTTCCAGATGCGAAAACGAACGGATGATTGCCTTGGCCTCGACAACAACACCCGGACCAAAGACTACGTGGGGCTCAACCACGACGTCACGTCCTAATTTTGTGTCGACGGACAGAAACACAGTTTCCGGTGCAACCAATGTAACCCCCGCCGCCATCGCGCTCTCACGGAGTCGTCGCTGTATCACATTCTCGGCTTCTGATAACTGCTTTTTATCGTTCACACCCATAACTTCCTCCTCTGAAGCCTCAATTACAGCCGCCTTGAGATCCAGGCTCGCCGCAATCTTAACTATGTCGCTTAGATAAAATTCCTGTTTCCGGTTTTCGTTTTTGATCGCGCTGACCAAGCTCATTGCGTAGTTTCCAGAAATTGCCATAACGCCAGCGTTGCAAAGCGTGATCGCCTTTTCTTGGTCATTCGCATCCGCCTGTTCGCGGATCGCTACAAGCCTCTTGTTTTCGACAATGAGGCGTCCATAACCTGTTGGATCCTTTGCGCGGAAACCTAAAATTACAACATCGGCATCTCCAAGTGCAGTTCGTAAAGCCTGCAGGATTTCCGGGCGCAGCAATGGGGTATCGCCGAAGACAATCATCAAATCACTGCCGTCTTGGAACGCCTCTTTTGCCGCAAGCACTGCGTGCGCGGTGCCCTTTCGATTGTTTTGGATAAAGATTTTGGCCTTTGGAAGTGAGCTTTTTACTTCTCTTACAACATCGTCACGCTCGGGACCGATCACCACTGCGATGCAGTCAGCGCCAGCTTGTTGGGCGGAATCCAACACATGTCCAATTAATTGCCGCCCTGCAATACGGTGCAAGACCTTGGGCGTATCAGACATCATTCGCATGCCTTCCCCGGCAGCGAGTACTACGATCGTAGTCCGGTGAGCCATTCAAAATCCTGTAAATAGGCCGGGATCGGTTTAGCCGACGCGACCACCCTCTAGGAAGCTCAGGATTCCTTCGCCTCCGACTTTGGTAAATTGGCTATACGAGTGATTCGCGTCGAACTGTCCGCAGGATGCCAAATGGCCCCGACACAGCCAGAGCGCGCGCAGGAGAAGCCTCAACCAAGCGCCGCCAATTACGTCGTCTGGGGTTCGCTCGCGACCAGTGCCGTATTGGTAACAGCGGGGGTGATAGGGTTCGGCATGACCGGACGCGGTGTCTTTTGGGTGGCTCAAACGACCCCGACACGCCCACCCGCACCGATTGTTGTTCAAATACCTCAGAGCACACCGGAATTCGAGATGGCCCGGCTAAACGATATGATACGCGCGATGGCAGCGGAGCGCGAGCTTTTGACTGCCAAGGTCGAGCAACTCGAAAAAGACATCGGCGATATCACCGCAAGCATCAGTACGATTAAGCAGCGGCCGGCCTCGCCCACTCAAGACATGGTGAGCCAGAATTCGACTAATCCAGTTTCGACGACACAACATTCACCTGTTGCATTAGCACCCGCGACCGCTCCAACCCTCATTCCTGCGCTGCAATCTGAGTCCCTAGCAAATCCAGGGCCGAGCGCTCTATTACCAGAGTCAATTCAAGCTCGCCCGGGTCAAATTCAAGTGCGGCCGCCGGCGGCAAAAACGATCGCTGAACCGAAATCTAACCAAACGCGACAATCGGCTCAGGTACCGGTAACCGTTCCAAACTTGCCGGCGACGCAAGTATTGCAAATCATTCCGCAAATCGGATCGGCGCCTGAAAATCCAGCACAAGCAGCATCCGCAACCGATTCAACGGCAATAAAAACCGAATTCGGAATTGATCTGGGGGGTGAGACGTCGATGGACAGTTTGCGTGCTCGCTGGGCCAATATCAAAGGCAACCATGAAGCCATTCTCGATAATATGCGGCCGCTTATCAGCGTGCGTGAAGGACAAAGACCGGGAACTGTCGAACTGCGATTGGTTGCCGGGCCAGTTTCGGATGCAGAAGCTGCCGCACGTGTCTGCGCAAATTTGCAGGCTATGGGCATCGCTTGCCAAACTACCGAATATGACGGGCAGAAACTTTCTCTCCGTTGATCGTGCCCTCGCCGCCTGGAAATTGGTTCTGTCTTGATTTGACTATTGCAGCGCCGCCGATGCAGAGGCAAAGTCGACATATGCATACTCGGGCATTTTTGCCTTCGCCGCGGGCCACCAATGTACTCGTCGCGATCGGCTTCGTGACGCTCGGCTGCGCTCTCTACGTGCGCTATCTACTGATTGAGAATTCAACGGTTGGCCTTGCATGCGAAGGAGGTCTTGCCACGATGCAATGTTTAGTGCGTCAGGCTGCGATCTTCATGTTCCGTCGCCAGGTGTTCGGAATTCTCGCAATTGCTGCGGCTGTCTATCATTTACTGCAACCGAATCTTCACGCATTCACCATTGCCTTGGCAGCGGGCATGTTCGGCCTTGTGCTCTACAATAATAGCTTTGCCGCTCTGGCAGTTGCGCTTCTGGTAATCAGCTTTGCGCGACCCGTAGCCGTAGACAAGTCGCCGAAAGGGCCAGCAGAAGGACGGCAAACCACATCGCCTGCCAATTCAACGCCGTTTCATTGAACACGATATAAATTGCGGAAGCGGCCAATATGGCTGCGGAGATCTGCTCGGCGACGGCTTGACGTTTCAGGCCCGGTGGATTTGCAAAAGTCGCGATAAACAGCGCCACCACGGGTCCCGTAAACGGTGCAAAGGGGAAATCCCGATAGCGAGGATCAAATACAAGCCCTAAGGCGACTGTAATTGCCGTCACCGTGACGAGAAGCAACAAGGCCGCCAGCAAACGCTCTAAAGGGCCGGCCGCACGCCAAAACAAAGCGTCGAGCACCGTAACGAACCCTCCGAAAGGTATCCGACGGGCCACTGCAGCACTAACAATTGGGGGGGTTACAAACGCCAACAAAACAATAATTATCGAGCGTATCCAGTCTATTATTGTAAAGCTCTCCAGCGGGGCTTGAGCCAATCCCCACCCGATAAAAAGCCCTCCTCCGAGGGCAATGCCAGACACAGGCAACCAACCAACGGTTTGAGGCCGGTCTTCGCCTTCGCTGCGTGCTGAAAGATATGCTGCAGCGAAGGTCACCCAAGCCAGCATTATGCCCACCAGCCCCTGATAGAGGTACAAAGGGTGATCGCTTACAGGCTCTCCCCAACGAAATTTGGGCGCGCGCGTATCGCTGTCGAGCAAGCCCCAGTGACCCCCGACGGTACCTTCTAGCTGCCGTTTCCAGGGTTGGTCGAAGGCCTCGATCAAGTTCATGGGCCAGTTTTCACGCTTCGCCGAAGCCACGACGTCATGCATGACTCGTGCTTGGTTTGCTGGCGAAGGAAGCGCTCCATCACGCATTCGGCCCGCGCTCGGCCAGCCGATTTCACCCAATAAAACTTCCTTCTGGGGGAAGCTTGCCCTCACCTTCGCGTAAGTCTCTCTTACGTGACGAGCGGCATTATCGGCGGAAACTGGAAAATCCTCCCAGTAAGGCAGGATGTGAATGGTGACGAAATCGACCGATTGAGCTAATTCTCGGTTTTTGAGCCAGAATTCCCAAACATCCGCGTATGTAACTGGCAAGCCGCTTTCGTGACCGACCCGCTGGATAATCTCACCTAAATCGAGCGGAGCCATCTCTCCCCGCAGCAGAACCTCATTACCTACAACGATACCCCGGATAACATCAGGGTATTGACGTGCGAGTTCAATGCCGGTCTCGATTTCGAGCTTGTTGCGAGCAGGATTGCGACCGAGCCAGATCCCCTGCAAGACGGTTAAGCCATGTTTGCGTGCATATTCGGGCACCCGGTCGAGACCTTGGGCAATGGCATAGGTGCGCACACAAGCGGTAATTTCAGAAAGCCTTTCCAAATCGGCATCAATCTGTGCGGGAGGAACCGTGAAACTGGGGTCAAGTGGGGACTGGGAACCCCGGAAAGGAGCATAGGAAACGCAGGCAATCTTCTCATTAGGCGTAAATGGCGACCGCGACAGGGATATCGGTCTGCCAAGGACATACCAGGCTAACCCGATCAGAACCGAAACGGCGGCAATTAGGAGAGCAGGCTGACGGGATAGGGACATTGGGCCTCAAGCGGAAGCTTTAACTGGCCCACATAACCGCCTCACGGTTGCTCTGTGAAGCATGGCCCGAAGAGAACCTTAAGCCTTATCAAATTCTGCTTCTGGCCGCCGTGGTGCTGACAAAATCGAATACCTATGTATGCTTTCTGGGTTGAGGCGGGGGTTTCGCCCCCTGAGTTTTCGAAGATGAAGTTAGGGTTTCAGTTAGTTGCAGTCGCCTTCGCCGGCGGCCTTTTTTTCGCGTCCAATCCAATGGCTTCTTCGCAAAGCCAAGTCGGGGATTCGAAGCCTGCCGATTCTCAGTCCGTCGAACAACAGGCAAATGAGGCGCGTCTGCGTTCGATCAAGGAATTCGCCGAAGCGGCGAAGCTTCCAAAGAATGCCGGGTTGCCCGAATGTCTCTGGATTGGGAGGCGGATCGCAAGCCTGCTTTACCGCGATGATGTTGACACCGCCAAGCGCCATATCGACATTTACGACCGTTTCAATTGTCCGGCAGAGCATTTGAAGCTCACTTTCCGCTGTGTCGTGCGCATGGGCCAGTTGGAACCAAAGTCAGCGGAGAAGCTTGCTTCACGAGTGCACGCTTGTTGGATGAATTCTGACGCACTTCCTCCTGCGCTTGCTCAATGACGGAGGTGAGAATTGTGATCTCATACGGAACAAAAATGCGGTTTATCAATTTTTTATTTCGGAAAACACTTCGTGAAATTGCTGCGAACAACGCAGCGACGAATAGGCGGCCGTCGGGATCGCTTATAATGCATTCTTTGGAAACATAATACTCCATGCGCGTTGCTGCTGTAATCCTTGGTATCGTTGCTGCACTACATGCAGGTATTTGGTTTTTTATCCGGCAAACTGGCACAGCTCCCGCGACGAGCGGACAGTTCAACAGCCTTTCCTTTGCGCCGTTTAATCCGGTTGATAAACCTGACACCGGCGCACTCACGAGCGAAGAACAAATTCGCGCCGATTTGACAGTGATCGCGCCTTATACGCGAGCGATCCGTACTTATGCCGCGACCGGCGGTCTTGAACTGGTTCCCTTAGTTGCCGCGGAATTCGGTATGAAAGTCACGGTCGGCGCATGGGTGGACAAAAATCAGGATCGCAATGACCGTGAAATTCAAAGTGTGATCGATCTTGCGCGCAGAAAATCAAACGTCAATGGCATCGTGGTTGGCAATGAAACAATTCTACGCGACGAGATCAAAGTTGATGACCTAATCCAGCTCATCCAACGCGTGAAGCGCGAAGTCTCTGTACCGGTCACGACAGGGGAAATCTGGAACACTTGGCTCGAACATCCCGAGCTGGTTTCTGCTGTCGATTATCTTGCCGTTCATATTCTTCCATATTGGGAAGGCGTTGATGAAGGAAGTGCTGCCGATCAGGCAATTCGCATTTATGAACGACTGCGCCTTGCTTACCCCGGCAAGCGAATCGTGATTGCAGAATTCGGCTGGCCCAGTGCCGGCTATAATCTCAAGCGTGCGGATCCCGGAGCGATCGTGCAAGCAAAAATCATTCGCGACTTTGTTTCGCGTGCTGACAGCCTAGGCATCGAATACAATATCGTTGAGGCCTTCGATCAACCGTGGAAAAGCTTCGAAGGTAGCGTCGGCCCTTACTGGGGGCTGTTCGACGCCAACCGTAATCCAAAATTTCCGCTTTCGGGAACTATTGACGATCCGACATGGCACTTGCGAATGACGCTCGCACTCATTTTCGGAGTTTTGATCTCAATTCCCATCTTGTCGATAGTTGGAGTAACGATAGTGCAGGCCTTCGTGCTGGCAGCATCTGCACATCTTGTTGGCGCCTGGTTTGCAACGGTTATTGAATATTGGGTAAGTCATTATTTTGTCTTTGGCGCTATGATAGCGCTTGGTTTCGGCGTTGTTTTGCTAATCCCGCTTGTTCTAATCGCGCTCTATCGCACCGAAGAACTGGCGGAAATTCTCTTTGGACTTCGTCCGCGGCGTTTGCTGGTCGCCAAAGAAGGTACTCCACTTTCTCAAACGCCGAAGGTTTCGATACATATTCCTGCGTATAACGAGCCTCCCGAAATGTTGAAGCAGACGCTCGACTCCATCGCGCTGCTGGATTGGCCTTCTCTCGAGTGTATCGTGGTGGTCAACAACACCCCGGACCCGGCTATATGGCAGCCGGTCGAAGCGCATTGCCAAATGCTTGGTGAGCGATTCAAATTCATCAATGTTGATAAGCTTACGGGATTCAAAGCAGGCGCACTCCGTATCGCGCTGGAGCACACAGCCAGCGATGCAGAAATTATCGGCGTGATCGATGCCGACTACGCAGTTGCACCAAACTGGTTGAAGGATCTTGTTCCCGCATTCGCGGATCCAACGGTCGGGCTTGTGCAGGCCCCTCAGGATCATCGTGATGGCAACAAAAATGTTGTCGCGGAATTGATGAACGGCGAGTACGCCGGCTTTTTTGATATCGGAATGGTTCAGCGCAATGAGGAAAATGCCATTGTCGTGCATGGCACCATGTGCCTGGTGCGTCGCGCGGCGCTGTTAGATGCGGGCAATTGGTCGAGCGACACGATCTGCGAGGATACCGATCTCGGGCTTACTTTGCTTGAACTTGGCTGGAACCTGCACTACACGAACCGCCGCTACGGTTGGGGTCTCCTCCCCAACGGTTTTGAAGCCTACAAGAAGCAGCGTCATCGCTGGGCTTACGGGGGCATTCAGATCATCCGCAAGCACTGGCGGCGTTTTTTGCCCGGCGGAAGCTTGCTTACGGTAGGCCAGCGGCTCGAATTTCTGATCGGCTGGATCAGCTGGCTCGGTGCCGAGAGCCTCGGTGTCGTCGTCGCGCTCATGAATATCCTTTGGGTGCCGGTCGTCGTCTTCGCGAAAATTGCCATTCCAGAACGCATCCTTACGATGCCAATCCTCGCGACATTCCTTGTCACGATTGTGCATTTTCTGGCGCTTTATCTTGCGCGCGTTGACCTTCCTGCAAGACAGGCCATCGGTTCGGCCTTTACCGCCATGGGGCTCCAGTTCACCATTGCCAGGGCCGTTGCCGAAGGGCTCGTAAAAGAACACCTACCTTTTGTTCGCACAGACAAGGGAGGTGTTCACAAACGTTCTCGCTTCCCCGCAACTTTCGAGGCGACAATCGGATTTTTGCTTATCGCAGGTGCAACGTTGCTGCTTGCAACGAACAAGAACGAAGTAAGAGAAATCTACATCTTTGCGGTAGTTTTGATCGTACAGAGCCTTCCGTTTCTATCGGCTGTTGTCCTCGCTGCCATCGAGCGCTCTGCTTGGAACGATTTTGCTACCTGGCGAAAACTTGGAGCGAGAATTATGGCCTTCATGCTTGGTCGAATTCCTCCCACAAGCCCGCCCGCTATCGCAGAATAATTACGAGCCGTTTCTCCCTCTTGCATTAGGGAAGAAGAGTTGTTGTCCCTCGATCTTGTAATCAGCGATGGCTTTTTGGCCTTCGGTGCCGATCAACCAATCGATGAAAGTCTGACCCAAATCCTTTTTCACATTAGGGTGGTTTGCAGGGTTTACAAGGATTACGCCGTACTGATTGAAAAGTCTGATATCACCCTCGACGAGGATGGTTAGATCCCCCCGGTTTTTGAATGAAATCCATGTGCCGCGGTCGGCGAGCACATAGCCGTTCAAGCTGGAGGCGGTATTGAGCGAGGGACCCATGCCCTGACCAATTTCATTGTACCAAACGCCTCTGCCGGTCTGCGGATCGATCGCTGCCTGTTTCCATAGATCAAGTTCCGCCACGTGCGTGCCGCTCCTATCGCCACGGGAGACGAACGGTGCTTTGGCTGCTGCGATTTTCTTGAAAGCTGCAATAGCATCCTTACCGCCGAGGATCCTTGCCGGGTCGGATGTAGGGCCGACAATAATGAAATCATTGTACATGACATCGAAACGCTCCACGCCTTCGCCGTCTGCCACAAATTTTTCCTCCAGCGACTTTGCGTGGACAAAAACAACATCGGCATCACCACGTTTTCCGACATCGAGCGCCTGGCCTGTGCCAAGCGCGACAATACGCACCTCAATGTCGGTTTTTTGCTTAAAGATTGGCAAGAGGTAACCGAAGAGGCCAGAATTTTCGGTCGAGGTTGTCGAAGCGACGACGATCGAGTTTTCCTGCGCGAGAGACGGTACAAACGGAACCAAAAGAGAGCCCGCTACAATCGCCAGTCGTAAGAATCGCATGAGATTTCTCTCTTTTTTTGGACTAAGCGAGCAAATCACCGCGCAGAAATTTTGCGGCTTCAGGGGAAACCGGAGAATTGAAGAACTGCTTTGCAGGCGTATTTTCAATGAGCCGGCCGCGATGCAGGAAAATGACATCCGCAGCCAGACGGCGGGCCTGGCCGAGATCGTGTGTTGCCATCACAATCTTTACGCCGGTGCTAGCGATCTCGTGCACAATTGCCTCAACTGCGCGTGTTGCGGCTGGATCCAAACTCGCGGTTGGCTCATCGAGAAAAAGAATCTCGGGATCACGGGCCCACGCACGCGCCAGTGCGACGCGCTGTTGTTCGCCGCTCGATAGTTTGCGCGCCGGACGTTCGGACAGTTGTTCTAGTCCGACCCGCGCGAGCAATGCCAGAGCTTGTCTTTTTCGATCTTTTCCCGCAAACGCAAAGGCGACGTTGGCGCGCGCGGATCGCCGCAACATGACCGGACGTTGAAAAACGAGCGCGGTGCGCTCAGTGGGGGCAGCCATATTTCCAGCGAGGATTTTGCCAGATGTAGGTGCGAGCAATCCATGGCAAATGCGCAACAGCGCGCTTTTGCCGGCACCGTTTGGCCCTAGTACGATGGTCGGTGGTCCTGATGGCAGGAACAGGGTTATGTCTTTGAGAATTTCGATACCGCCCGCAGCAAATCCGACGTGGTCGAGCTGAAGTGGTAGGCATGTCGAGGGCGCGCGCATCATACGTCCGCAAACCGCTGTCCGACTTCTCTCACACCCCACGCGCCCGCATTCACGAGAATGACCAGGACAAGCAGCATCATTCCCAAGGCAAGCGCGAGTGGCAGGTCACCTTTCGACGTCTCAAGTGCGATTGCTGTCGTCATTGTGCGCGTAAAACCGTCGATGTTGCCGCCAACGATCATGATCGCGCCGACTTCGGCGGCCGCACGCCCAAAGCCCGCCAATACAACGGTAAAGAGGCTGAAACGCCCGTCCCAAAGCAACGTACCGATACTGCTCACACGTCCAGAACCGAGTGAGAGGAGTTGTTCGCTATATTCGGCCCATAAATCTTCGATCACTTGCCGAGAGAGGGCCACTATGATCGGAAACACCAGAATTGCCTGCGCGATCACCATCGCTCTCGGCGTGAACAAGAGACCGAGCGAGCCAAGCGGTCCCGAGCGCGAAAGCAGCAAATAGACCGCGAGACCAACGACGACAGGCGGCAGCCCCATCGCCGCGTTGAAGAAAACAATTAGCGTTTCACGACCTGAAAAACGGCCAAGTGCCAAGGCGGCTCCGAGTGGGAGTCCAAAGACAACCGCAATCGTAACAGCGGAGAGACTTACGACTACGGATAAACCCACAATCCGCCAAAGCGTCGGATCACCGGAAAGGACAAGACTTACAGCGAGGGCTGCTGCAGAAGAAAAATCAGACATGACGATTCCTGCGCACAGGAACGCATTTTTTGAACAAAGTAGCAATTTTCCGAAAATATGCAGTAATATGCATTCATGGACAGGCTGAAACACGAGTACCTAACGACCGCGGAAGCTGCGGATTATCTCCGTCTTGGCGAGCGCAAACTCTACGAACTGGTGGCTGAAGCACGCATTCCCTGCACCAAAGCGACCGGCAAGTGGTTATTTCCAAAGGCATTGCTTGATCAATGGTTAGCTGCCGGTCTCAGTCAGCCAGATGGGCTGCGCGTCCCGCTTTCGCCTCCCATTGTGGGCGGCAGTCACGATCCCTTGCTCGAATGGGCGTTGCGCGAAAGCAATTCAGGATTAGCGCTTCTTTCTGAAGGAAGCCAAAGCGGTCTGCGCCGGTTGCGGACCCAAGAGGCGATGATCGCCGGCATTCATTTGCACAATCTCGAGGGGGAAGATGAAAATGCAAATATTGTTGCGATCGCTAACGACAGCACACTCGTGGACGCGGTGTTGATCAGTTGGGCCAAACGCGAACAAGGGATCGTCGTCGCACACGGAAATCCGCTCGGTATCAGAACGATCCAGGATGTTGCCACGAAATGCGCGAGAATCGCCGAGAGGCAAACTGGAGCCGGCGCGCAAGCTTTGCTAATGCGGCTTGCCAAACTCAGCGGAGTTGAATTTGAGTCGTTGACGCGCAGCATTAGTGCGCGCACGGGCGACGATCTTGCGCTAGCGGTGCGCGAAGGTCGTGCCGATTGCGGAATCGCAACCCGTGCCGTCGCCGTTACGCGCGGGCTCGATTTTATTCCGCTGATCTGGGAACGTTTCGATTTGGCGATGCACCGCAGAGACTATTTTGAGGCGGGACCACAATCCCTATTCGAACTAACGCGTACATCGGTATTTTATGAACGCGCTGCCGCCCTCGGTGGTTACGATACCACCGAGGCCGGGAGCGTTTTATTCAATCGATAGTGATTACGCTGTCAGGCGGTTTGCCACGACATCCCAATTGATGATGTTATCGAGCACCGCTTTCACGTGGTCCGTGCGGCGGTTTTCATAATCGAGATAATAGGCGTGCTCCCAAACATCAATTCCCAGCAGTGCGGTTTTTCCGCTGGTCAACGGGCCATCGCCGCCCGACGTATTCAGGATTGCGAGTTTGGGTCCATCTTGAATGAGCCAGGTCCAGCCGGAACCAAATACTGTGCCCGCTGATGCAACCATTTTTGTCTTCAGTTCATCGAGAGAACCAAAACTCTCGTTGATTAACTGCGCGAGCTTGGCGGCGGGTGCCTTGGCACCGCCGGGCTTCAGCATTGCCCAGTATAGTTCGTGGTTCCAAGCCTGACCGGCATTGTTGAAGAAACGGCGGTCGTTATCTTTGTTCCCCTCCACAATAATCTGTTCCAAAGTCATGGTGTTGTAATTTGTTCCCTTCGTAATGTTATTGAGGTTTGCGTAGTAGCTCGCGTGATGGCGTCCGTAGTGTAATGTGACTGTCCGTGCACCAATCACTGGCGCGAGCTGTGCTTCTTGGAACGGAAGTGGCGGCTGCTTGAACGGCCCTTCTGGCGACGCGGCGGGTGCCTGCGCTAATGAAATATAAGGTTTTCCGATTGTCGCTGCTGCTGCCGCGCTAGCAATGAGCGCGCGACGGGTAATATCAGACATAAATTCCTCCCTCATTTATCAACATTAGTGGTCGGGCCGCTGCCATCACGGCACCGCCGGTAGGTCGGCCGAAAGTCTAGAATGGCCGTGGAAAACGACAAGCGTTCAATAAACACGCCGGCACAATCCAAGGTGATTATACCAGAGATCGCGCGGCTTACTCCATTGATCACGCCCGATTGCCACCGAGAACAGGGACTATCAAACCTCAAGTCGGCTCGCGACCACATCCCAATTGATCAAGTTGTCCAGGATTGCCTTCACATGCTCCGGACGGCGGTTTTCGTAATCGAGATAATACGCGTGCTCCCAAACATCGATACCGAAGAGTGCGGTCTTGCCCGAAGTCAGTGGTCCATCGCCGCCCGAAGTATTGAGGATAGAAAGCCGCGAGCCGTCTTGCACAAGCCAAGTCCAGCCCGAGCCAAAAACGCTCGCAGACGCGTTGACCATTTTGGTCTTCATTTCACCGAGCGAACCAAAATTGTCATAAATCAATTGCGCAAGCCGGCCACCCGGTACTTTTGCGCCGCCCGGCTTCAAGGTTTCCCAATAACGGTCGTGGTTCCATGCCTGGCCCGCATTGTTAAAGAAGCTCTTGTCGTCGTCCTTGAATCCCTCGGTGATGATCCGCTCGAGTTTCATCTCAGCGTACTTCCTGCCCTTCGTGATAATATTTAAATTATTGTAGTAACTCGCATGGTGGCGTCGATAGTGAAGTGCAACGGTGCGCTGGCCGATAAACGGCATCAGATCTCCCTCCCCAAAAGGAAGAGGCGGCTGAACGAAAGGCCCCGAAGGGCCAATCGGCGGCTCCGGCGGCGTCGTACCAGAATTAGCGGCAGGCTGGGGGTCCGAGGTCTGCGCCAAAGCAATATCTGATTTCGCGAGGGCCGCGATTGCTGCTGTTACCGCAACAAAAGCGCGGCGTGTGATTTTGTACATGCTCTCTTTCCTCTTTGTAGCAAATATTAATCCATGACCGCGGTAGCGTCCGCAGTTTTCGAAATACGAGGTGGGCGTTTCATGATCCAAACCAAAAATGCCGCCGGTAGGCTGATGAGAAGCATAAATTTGAAATCGTTTGCATAGGAAATAATCATCGCCTGACGCGTAATCTCACCATTGATAGCGGCAAGACCATTATGTGTCGTAAGGTTCCAATAAAGATATGCGCCACCGCTCTGCAGCATTCGATTGAAAGGCGTGATGTGTTCGGCGAGCTGCGCATGCATGATCTGTCCACTTTGTACAAGCAAGACGGAGGAAATCGATACGCCGATGGCGCTTCCGATATTGCGTACGAGATTGATGATACCGGTCCCTTCCGTCCTGTATTGCGGCGATAAAGTAGAAAACGCGATGACATTCAGCGGAACAAACAGAAAGCCGAGCCCGAAACCTTGAATGATCCCGGTAATCGTAATCGACCGGATGCTGATATCCGGCGTCCAACCGACCATCTGCCAGAACGAGAACACGAGACACATGCTTCCAAATACCAGTAGTGCACGCGGGTCGTAGCGCGCTGCGAGTTTTCCTGCGACAAACATTGCGGCCATTGTGCCCAAACCGCGCGGCGCCATTAGCAGTCCCGTTGTCGTAACTGAATAGCCGCCAAGAGTTTGCAAATAAGGCGCGAGCACCGCCGAGCTCGAAAGCAATATCGCGCCAATTCCGAACATGATGAAAAGGCTCGTAAAAAAGTTTCGATCACGGAACATCGCGGGCGTAATGAAGGGCTTTTCCGCAAGCCACATATGCACAGCGAAAAGATAAAAGCCGAGCCCGCAAAGCACGAGATAAATCACGATTTCGGTTGAGCCGAGCCAATCCTTTTGCTCGCCCCTATCCAGAAACAGTTGAAGTGCGCCGAGTCCGAGACTGAGAACGGCGAAGCCGATCCAATCAAAACGTAATTTATCATTCTTCGTATTGTCCTTAAGAAACAGCCATAAGCCAGTGATTGCGATAATGCCGAATGGAACGTTGATATAAAATACCCAACGCCAGCTATAGGCATCCGTCAGGTACCCGCCGAGGGTCGGCCCCAGAATAGGCCCGACCATCACGCCCATTCCCCAAACGGCCATCGCCGTGCCCCGCTCCTGCACTGTGTAAAGATCCAGCATCGTCGATTGCGAAAGCGGTACGAGCGCCGCGCCAAAAGCTCCTTGCAGAATACGGAAAATGACAATCTGTGTCAGTGACTCTGCAAGTCCACAAAGGATCGAAGCGATCGTGAAGCCGGCCACACAAGTTACAAAAAAATTCTTTCGGCCAAATCTTGCGGTCAACCATCCAACTGGCGCCGTCATGATTGCGGCTGCGATCACGTACGAGGTCAGCACCCACGTGATCTGATCGGGTGTTGCTGACAAGCTTCCCTGCATATAGTGAAGAGCGACATTCGCGATTGTATTATCAAGCGCCTGCATCAAAGTCGCGATCATGGCGCAAACCGAAATGATATAGCGATGCGCGCCTTCTGCCTTGATACTAGGTGATTGTGGAATCGCAGCAGAAGCAGCGCTCATAGGACTGCGTCCTCAGAAATATTCAAACAGGCTGCGCCGGTGCTTGGTGTCAATCTCTACAAAGCTGCTCATGCCCGCGCGCAATGGCGGGTCCTCTGGTCTGCGATCAATCTTCACTTTCACCGTAATGCGCTGAACGACCTTTACCCAATTGCCGCTCGAATTTTGTGCGGGAAGCAACGAGAATTCGGCACCGCTCGCCGGACTGATACTTTCGACCGTACCGGTCCAGAAGTGATCAGGATATGTGTCGACCCAAATATCAACCTTGTTACCGGGCCGCACATAAGTGAGATCGGTTTCCTTCATATTCGCCTCGACCCAGACATCGTCGGTCGAAACGAGGCCGACCGCGCCGGTATTCGTCAATGCAGCGGTCTGCGACACGAGGTACGTACCTGGCTGTAGGGCCGCGACTTGCGTGACAACGCCGTTGAAGGGCGCACGAATGATGGTGTGATCGAGTTGACGCTGCATTTCGTCGACTTGTGTTTTCGCTTGCAGATATTGTGGGTGCTGCGTCGCTTCGATATCCGGGTTTCCACCGAGACGAGTGAGTGCAACTTTGGCCTGATCATTCAGCGCCTGGAGTTGTTTCTTTCCGGCCTCGTAGGTGAAGCGGGTCTGATCGTAGTTCGCCTTCGATGCGCTGCCAGTTTTGACGAGCGCCGCCGAACGATCGTAATTGGCTTCGGCGAGATCCACCTGCGCCTGCACGCTCGCAATGTCGCTCAGAATGCGCCGATAATCCTGTTTCATCGCTTCGATATTCAAACGCGTCGTTTCAAGATTGGCCTTGGCACTGTTCAGTGCGATCTGAAACGGTTTTGGATCTACGCGAAACAGCACGTCACCTGCCCTGACATACTGACCTTCTTTCACGTCCACTTCCGAAACAATGCCCGTGATATCAGTCGAGACCATGAGCTTGGCAGCTCGAACGTATGCGTTATCGGTCGATACGTAACGGCCGGCGGTTATCCAGAAAAATAGTGCTACAAAAGCAACAATCGCGACGCCACCAATCATTAAGATTAGGCGCAGCCGTTTCGGATTCTTACGCAGATGATCGACATAGCCTTTTGCATCAGTGTAACGCCGGCGAATAATTTGGGCGGCTGGAGATTTTCGGAGTTCTTCGGGAACAAATAACATGACATTTATCTCGCCGATTTTCCGACCGTTTGCGCCCCGGCGAGCAAATTAGATTTGATCCTGTTGAGCGCATTTAGCGTAGCATCGAATGTCCGCCGCTCGATGCCATCGACCATCATTATTTCCAATTCCGCGAGATATTCGTTGATCTCGCGAAGAATTGGATTGGCTTTCGGCTGAAGGTGGAGTCGATGAATCCTGCGATCTTTTGGATCTTTCCGGCGTTCGACCAGTCCCCTCGCCTCCAGCCGGTCGATCAGCCGCGCAATGGTGATCGGTTCGACTTCTACAATCTCGGCGAGCTCGTTCTGCGAGAGACCGGGCGTACGGGATAAACGTTTCAAGATCACGAACTGCGCACGAGTCATGCCACGTTCACGCGCGCGCTTGTCCGCGCAAGTGCGCATCAAATGCGCAACCTCATGCAGCAGAAAGATTAAATTGCGCTCATTCGGCGATTTCATCAAAATGCCCTAACGTGCGATAATATAACGCGCGTTATCATTTGGGCAATAGGGCGTAACTGCGTGGAAATGCTTACGTAATGAACCCTGCAGATTAGCGCCAAAATCAGGCGGGCATCGCTGTCTCGACGAGGCGTACCCAATACGAGGAGCCAAACGGGATCGCCATGTCATTAAAATCATAGGCTGGGTGATGCAAATTTGCCGTATCGCCATTGCCCATGAAGATAAACGCGCCGGGACGCTTTTCGAGCATGAACGCAAAGTCTTCACCGCCCATGACCGGGACTACAGCTTCATTAAAGTTATTGTCGCCGACGATTTCTCGCGCCACTTTCCCGGCAAATTCGGTTGCACCCGGATCGTTCACTACCACCGGATAGTCGCGCGAATAATTTACCGTCACTTTCGCACCGTGGGCCTTCGCAATTCCTTCGGCGGTCTCGTTAATTCGTTTTTCTAAGAGATCACGCACCGTCGGATCAAGGCTGCGAGCGGTACCGCGCAGATGAGCAGTTTGCGGAATTACGTTGTCCGTTGTTCCTGCCTGAAACATTGTGATCGAAATAACTGCACTCTCCAACGGATCAACATTGCGCGAGACGATGTGCTGCAATCCATTGATAATGGCGCAGCCAACAAGCACGGTGTCGACCGCACGATGCGGACGAGCTGCATGGCCGCCCAACCCCTCAACATCGATCCGGATTCGATCGGCAGCAGCCATTAGTGCGCCAGGTTTGATGGCAAATTTTCCGAGTGGAAGGCCAGGATAGTTGTGAAGGCCATAGATCTCCTGAATATTGAAACGATCCAGCAGGCCATCGTCGATCATGGCCTTGGCACCGGCACCACCCTCTTCCGCTGGCTGGAAAATCACCACAGCCGTGCCATCAAAATTTCGCGTCTCGCACAGATGCCGCGCGGCGCCAAGCAACATGGAGGTGTGTCCATCATGGCCACAAGCATGCATTTTGCCGGGCATTTTAGATGCATAAGGCAGACCCGTGGCTTCCTCGATTGGTAATGCATCCATGTCGGCGCGCATACCGACGACCTTACCGCTGGCGCGTTTTCTACCACGGATCACGCCGACGACACCGGTACGGCCAATACCGGACACAACCTCGTCGCAACCGAATTGTTTCAATCTGTCGACAACGGTCGCAGCTGTCCGATGAACTTCATACTGAAGTTCCGGATACATGTGAAAATCACGTCGCCATTCGGCAATCTCGTCGGCACGATCGGCAATACGATTAAGAACGGGCATCAAGAAACTCCAGGCAGCGTGACTTCGATAGGCTCGGACGTCTAAAAATGAGCTTATCGCAGCTATTTGATAAACAAAACGGTTTCTTGTGGTTACTATTGACGCAACCTCGCGCGATCCGTAGGTCTTTCAGCGGCGGGCCCGTAGCTCAGTGGTAGAGCACGTGACTTTTAATCACGGTGTCGATGGTTCGATCCCATCCGGGCTCACCAAATTATCAAATAAATCAATCGTATTTGCATCATCGCCTTCTCGACCTCTTTGATCTCCTCAATCGCATTTCCGAATTGAGTTTCAAGCGCGCGTTCAGTCAGCAGATTTTGTCGTGACTGCGGGACGCCGCTATATTCGGCGGGTAGTTCGATCAGAACCTGCGCGATTTCCACGGGAAAATAGAAGCGAGCTGCTCATGTTTGCGGTCGTGCGTCACTTGACAGCTCAACAGTGGCACGGGTCAACTTGCGCACAATCAAGCCCTAGCCCAGTGCCACTTGCAGGTAGCAGCGAGGTGTGGTGGTCGGTCTTGAGACATCATCGTCCTTTTGTGGGGGAGCGAAATGAAGAAGTTGATCACCGGGACTGTCGTCGCAATTACATTGTTGACCCCGGTCGCGGCGTCCGCTCAAGACATCAAGATTGCGCTGTTGGCAGGACGCACTGGTCCGCTAGAAGCCTACGCCAAGCAGACCGAGGCCGGGCTAATGCTCGGCTTGGAATATTTGACCGGTGGCACGATGATGGTAAATGGTCGCAAGATCGTGATCCTCTCCAAGGACGATCAGGGTAAACCAGATCTGGCCAAGTCGCTGCTCGAGCAGGCATATGCCGACGACAAGGTGGCGCTAGCCATTGGCACAACGTCCTCCGGCGCTGCGCTCGCGATGCTTCCGGTGGCCGAAGAGAATAAGAGGATTCTAATCGTCGAGCCGGCGGTTGCCGATTCCATCACCGGCGACAAATGGAACCGCTACATCTTCCGTACTTCGCGTAACTCCACTCAGGACGCGATGGCCACCGCAGTGGCGTTCGGCAAGGGCGAGGTGCTAATCGCCACGCTTGCGCAAGACTACGCGTTCGGGCGCGATGGCGTGGCGGCACTTAAGCAGGCGTTGGCCGACACCAAAAGCACGACGAAGGTTGTGTTCGAGGAATACGCGCCACAAACCACCACCGACTTCACTGCCTCGGCGCAACGCTTATTCGACGCGTTGAAGGACAAGCCCGGCCGCAAGGTTATCGCGATTATCTGGGCCGGCCCGCATCCGTTGACCAAGATCGCAGATCTGAAGCCCGAACGGTTCGGCATCGAGCTCGCGCCAGGCGGCAATATTTTGCCCGCGATGAAGCCCTACAGGAACTATCCGGGCATGCAAGGCGCCGTCTACTACTACTACGGGTTTCCGAAGAACCCAATGAATGACTGGCTGGTGGCCGAGCACCAGAAGCGGTTCAACGCCCCGCCTGACTTCTTCACCGCCGGCGGCATGTCGGCCGCCGCCGCGGTGGTCGCCGCAATCAAGAAGGCCGGCGACACTGATACCGAGAAGTTGATCATTGCCATGGAGGGCATGGAATTCGACACCCCCAAGGGCAAAATGGTTTTTCGAAAGGAAGATCATCAGGCGATGCAGCCGATGTATCACTTCAAGGTCAAGGCGAGCGGCAAAGACGAGAACGACTTGCTCGATCTCGTCGGCGAGATCCCGATCTCCGAGCTGCCGGTGCCGATCCGCAACAAGCGGTAGGCGGTCGTCGCCGCTTCGATCCATAGGTGGGCAAGTGTCGGTTCTGGAAACGCGTGATCTTACGATCCGCTTCGGCGGCCACGTCGCCGTCAATGCGGTGAGTTGCGCATTCCAACCCGGCACACTGACCGCGATCGTCGGCCCAAACGGCGCCGGCAAGACCACCTACTTTAACCTGATGTCCGGCCAGTTGAAGGCAACCGCTGGGCAGGTTCTATGGGACAAGGAGGACATCACCCGACTGCCGGCGTCGGCGCGCGCCCGCCGCGGAATTGGCCGCGCGTTCCAGTTGACCAATCTGTTTCCTGGCTTGACCGTGCACGAGAACGTGCGGATCGCCGTGCAGAGCCGCGCGGGCATCGACCTCGACCTCCTCAGCCTTTGGAACAAGCACCGCGATTTGATCGCGGAAACTGATGGCCTGCTGCGGCAGGTCAATCTGATCGCGCAGTCCAAGATCACCGCGAGCTCGCTCTCACACGGCAATCAGCGGAAACTCGAAGTCGCGATCATGTTGGCGTTGCGGCCCAAAATCTTCATGTTCGACGAGCCGACGGCCGGCATGAGCGTCGACGAGGTCCCGGTCATCCTCGATCTCATCCAAGAGATCAAAGCCGCGCGCGACCGGACTATCCTCTTAGTCGAGCACAAGATGGACGTCGTGCGCTCGCTCGCTGATCGCATCATTGTGCTGCACAACGGTACGCTCGTCGCTGATGGCGACCCTGCCGAGGTGATCGCGTCGCCGATCGTGCAGGAAGCCTATCTGGGTATCGCCCATGCCTGATCCGCTCCTCACCCTGACGGCGGTCAACACCCATGTAGGGCCGTACCATATCCTGCAAGGCGTTGACCTCACCGTGCCGCGCGGGGGCCTTACCGCGCTGCTCGGCCGCAACGGCGCCGGCAAGACCACGACGCTGCGCACCATCATGGGGCTTTGGCACGCATCGTCTGGAAACATTCGCTTTGACGGCGACGAGATCACGGCCTGGGCAACGCCCGACGTTGCCCAAGCGGGCATCGCCTACGTGCCAGAGAGTATGGGTATTTTCGGAGACCTCACGGTGCAGGAGAACCTGCTGCTGGCGGCGCGGGAAGGCGTTATCGACCAGACGCGCTTGCGCTGGATCCTCGATCTGTTTCCGGCGCTGCGAAAATTCTGGTCGGCGGCTGCCGGAGTGCTCTCGGGTGGACAGAAACAGATGCTCTCGATCGCACGCGCAATCATCGAGCCGCGCAAGCTGATCTTGATCGACGAGCCGACTAAGGGACTGGCGCCGTCGATCATCGTCAACATGATTGCCGCGTTCCAGAAGCTCAAACGTACCGACACGACGATCCTTTTGGTTGAGCAGAATTTCATGTTCGCGCGTGCGCTCGGCGACACGGTCGCTGTGATGGATAACGGCCGCGTGCTTTACACCGGCATGATGGCAGAGCTCGCGACTGATCAAGAATTGCAACACAGGCTGCTCGGCCTCACGCTGGATTCGCATCAATGAGCGCTATGGAAAACAGCAACGGCGGAATGGCCGCGCGCTCTATCGACTGGCAACCGCTTATGCTGGTGCCGCTCGTCATCCTGATCGCCTTGCCGCTGATCGGATCACTCTCGACTTGGGCGACGCTGACGCTGGCGGGCCTGGCGATGGGATTGATGATCTTCATCATGGCGTCGGGCTTGACGCTTGTGTTCGGTCTGATGGACGTGCTCAATTTCGGCCACGGTGCCTTCATCTCACTCGGCGCCTACACCACGACCCTTCTGCTATTGCCGCTGTCCAGCTGGCTCGCAGCGGATTCACTGGCGCTGAACATCATTGCTTTGCTCGCGATGATCGGATTGGCGATGCTAATCACGGGCATCGCCGGTTATTTCTTCGAACGCGTGATCATCAAGCCGGTTTACGGCCGGCACCTGCACCAGATCTTGGTGACAGTCGGCGGGCTGATTGTGGCGCAGCAGATCATCATCGTACTATGGGGGCCGATCCAGATCACGCTGCCGCTTCCCACGGCATTGCGCGGCATCATCGTATTCGGAGACATCGCGGTGGAGCGCTATCGGCTAATCGCCGTGGTCATCGGCTTTGTCGTTTTTGGAGGCATGCTGTTGGTGCTGAACCGCACCAAAATCGGACTACTGATCCGCGCCGGCGTGGAGAACCGCGAGATGGTCGAGGCGCTCGGTTATCACATCAACCGCCTGTTCATCGGCGTATTTGTCGCCGGGTCCGCGCTCGCCGGATTGGGCGGCGTGATGTGGGCGTTCTACCGCGAGGCGCTCACCCCCGGCATGGGCCTCGAACTCCTGGTACTCATTTTCATCGTCGTTATTATTGGCGGCCTCGGCTCGGTCGGCGGCTGCTTTATTGGCGCCTTGTTGGTGGCTCTCACTGCGAACTACACCGGCTTCTTGGCGCCCAAGCTGGCGCTCGGATCCAACATCCTGTTGATGGTGCTGATCCTGCTGTGGCGCGCGCGCGGCCTTTATCGGGTGGCAAACCGCTAATGCTGCGCACCTTACTCTCCGATGACTTTCCGCAGAGCCGTATCCTCGCCACTGCGTTGCTGATCATCTTCTTCGGCCTAGCGCTCGCGCCGTTCCTGTTTCCCGGCTCGCAGTCGCTGAATGCGGCGGCGAAGATCTGCTATTTCATCGTGCTGGTGGCAAGCTACGACCTGTTGCTCGGCTATACCGGCATCGTCTCCTTCGCCCACACGATGTTCTTCGGCATCGGCGGCTATGGGGCCGGCATCGCGCTTTTTGCCTGGGGCCCAACCTGGTCCTCGGTATCGCTTGGGGCTGTGATTGCGCTCGTCCTCTCGACGGCGGTTGCCCTGGTGATCGGCCTGCTTTCGTTGCGCGTGCGCGCGATCTTCTTCGCGATGATCACATTGGCGGTGGCGAGCGTGTTCGCCATTCTGGCTTCCCAACTCGGCTGGCTGACCGGAGGAGAGGACGGCCGCACCTATCAGATCCCGCCGCTGTTGCGGCCCGGCTTCCAACTGTTCGAGCATGAACTGTTCGGGGTGACGATCAACGGCCGGATCATCGCCTATTACCTCCTCTTCCTTACCTCGCTCTTCCTATTCCTTGTCATGCTGAGGGTAGTAAATTCGCCGTTCGGTCGCGTCCTCCAGGCGATCCGCGAGAATGATTTCCGGGCCGAGGCACTCGGCTACCGCACGGTCCTCTATCGCTCAATTATCAATTGCGTTTCCGCCGGTATGGCAACGCTCGCCGGCGTGCTGTGCGCAGTCTGGTTGCGGTATACCGGCCCGGCAACAACGCTCTCCTTTGACATTATGCTCGACATCTTGCTGATGGTCGTCATCGGCGGCATGGGCACGCTTTACGGCGCGGTGCTCGGCGCCACGATCTTCCTATTGGCCGAAAGTTACTTGCAGAATCTTATAGGTCTGATCAGCACGGCGACCGAGGGCCTGCCGGTTCTCCCTCAGCTGTTTCATCCGGACCGCTGGTTGTTATGGCTCGGCCTTCTATTCATCCTGAGCATCTATTTCTTCCCGACCGGCATCGTCGGCAAATTGCGGGGCCATGTTCGATGAATGATCCGCGTTCGCACTACGCAATCATACTCGATCGCGAACTCTACTGCCATGGAATGGGGGGAGCAGACCGCGCTGTGGATGTCTGCTTTGGGTAAAAAGTGTCCTGGAGTCGAATATGACCAAGTTGCACCAATTCCTTCACAATGAGAGCGGTATTTCCTCCAGTGGAGTACGGATTGATTGCATCGTGCATTTCGGTCGTCATAATTGTAGCTGTAATAAGCTACTCGTCATCTTGAGTGTTGTGCCACGCAGTAGATATCCCGAGTAAACAAAACTTCGATCTGTGTCTTATGAGTTCGTCTATATCACATCAACCCAACAATCCCGACAATCCGGAATACACTCCAAAAATTACAGTTGCTATGATCACGATTCCGACGAGTACTGCATAAACTCCTCGAAGCCGATACGGCGACGACAATCGGCGGGCTAGCAAATACAAGAACGCTAATACAATCGGCAGTAGCAGCGCGTTCATCACTTGTACGCCAACACTGAGGCTTACCAGGTTGACACCAGAGATAATAAGCGCCGCTCCAGCAACAAGCGTCGCCGTATAGATTCCGTAAAACCAGGGGGCTTCGAGCGGTTCGTGTTCCAACGAATGCTTTGCACCAAGAACTTCACTCACGGTCCGTGCCGCCGTCAGCGTGACGACGATGGTCGCCACCACGGCCGAGCCGGATAGTCCAAGAGCAAACAATAGCTTGCCAGTTGTGTTGCCAAGATAAGGCGTGATCGCTTCGGCGATCTGTTGCACGGTATCGATTGGACCCGAATGGCTGGTACTATTGAGTGTCGCCGCGGTGACGACCAGAACTGCAGCCATAATAATTTGCGTCAGCGTGGCACCAAACGCAGTGTCTAGACGTGCTGCTGGCAAATCAGCCACCGTCAGCTTTTTCTCCACAACTGACGATTGCTGATAAAACACCATCCACGGCATGATAACCGCGCCAATATTGGCGGAAACCAGATAAAGGTATTTTGGCTCATGCCATGGGATATCTACCGACCCGATGGCAAGAGCGGCGAAATCGGGCTTGGCCTGCCAGGCAACCACTAAGAAAACTAACTCGAAAGCGCCAATTGCGATCGCGATCCGCTCAACCGACAGATAAGAACCCTTATAGGCCATCAAGATAAGAGCGGCGACGATCAATATCATCGTGACGGGCGCTGGCACGCCAAAGAGGAGGCCGACGCCTGCCAGTCCGCTCAACTCACTCAACAGCGCACCAATGCAAGCGAGAACGAGAGTGGCAACGGATAACCATGCCCACCCTTGGCCAAAGTGTTCTTTAATGAGTTCCGCGTGACCCTTGCCGCTGACAATCCCCAGGCGGACGGTAAGTTCTTGGACGATGTACAGGATTGGGACAAGAATCAACTGTAGCAGCAGAAGCCGGTAGCCCCATTCAGCTCCACTCTGTGCAGCGGTGATGATACTCCCCGCATCGGTGTCAGCGAGCATCACAACAAACCCGGGACCAGCCACAGCCGCAAAGCGACGCCAATGATCATACGGCGAAGTGCGCAGTTTGGCCGCGGGAGACGTATTCATGGAGCTGGCTCACGTTTCTAGGATTGAACGTAACGATGTTGCCATTCAATCCATTTGCCGAAATCTGGCTTTCGTATCATTGACACATTTAGGTACAACGTCCGCGCATTTATTCTGTGAGATCGTTTCGAGCGAAGCTTTACGTCGGTATTCGCGCAATCATATTTGCCGATTGTATCGGTTGACTTTTAAATTCGACCAGCGCTTCTTAATACGTCCCTCCTTGTCTTTCATCAATTGGCAGTTCGGATCTTCTTTCGCACAACGGAAACCGAATAGCAGTTGAGCACTTTTTGAACGCGAGCAAATTGCATCGCTCCGGCCTAAGAAATTAAGCAGCTAATGTCCTGCCGATATTCTGTATAAATCGGACATGTGCAACCGCTAAGCTGTTGATTGTATTGGGGCTCAAGATATCTTGTAATCGTATTCGAGGTCCGAACCCCCTCCGGGCTCGCCAATCTTTCCTCTGTAATCGCAAATACGGCGATCCAATATGAAAAATCATCGCATAGCGGTCATTCCGGGCGACGGGATTGGCAAGGAAGTCGTGCCCGAGGGAATCCGTGTGATGGAAGCGGCCGGAAAGAAATTCGGCATTTCTTTTACTTGGGATCATTTCCCATGGAGTTGCGAATATTACACAAACCATGGCCACATGATGCCAGAGGATGGGTTGAATAAGATTAAGAACCACGATGCGATTTTTTTGGGCGCTGTCGGCTTTCCGGGAGTGCCGGATCACATTTCGCTCTGGGGACTACTGATCCCGATCCGTCGTGAATTCGACCAATATGCAAACGTACGTCCCGTGCGTTTGATGCCGGGCATTACATCGCCCCTTGCCGACCGAAAAATTGGTGATATCGATTTTATCGTAGTGCGCGAAAATACCGAAGGCGAGTATTCATCAATCGGCGGACGCATCTATGACGGCACGAGCCGAGAGATGGCCATTCAACAGGCGATCTTCACGCGCATCGGCACTGACCGCATTCTGAAATATGCATTTGAAGTCGCGAGCAAACGCCCGAAAAAGCACCTGACATCGGCAACCAAGTCGAACGGCATTTCCATCTCGATGCCATACTGGGATGAACGCTTCAAAGTAATGGCGGCGAATTATCCAGACATCAAAACCGACCAATTCCACATCGACATTCTAACCGCGCACTTCGTGCAGCACCCCGACTGGTTCGACGTGGTCGTAGGTTCGAACCTGTTCGGCGATATTCTTTCCGATCTCGGTCCTGCTTGCACCGGAACAATCGGAATTGCGCCATCGATGAACTTAAATCCGGAACGGAAATTTCCATCTATGTTCGAGCCAGTACACGGTTCGGCACCCGACATTTACGGACGGAATATCGCTAATCCCATCGGACAGATCTGGTCCGGGGCAATGATGCTTGAACATCTTGGCCACAAGGATGCTGCCGAAGCTGTGATGAGCGCGATCGAAAAGATTTTGAGTGAAGGCCCGCGCACGCCGGATATCGGCGGGCGGGCTTCAACGCAAGATCTCGGTGCGGCGATTGCAGCAGCGGTCTAATTTTTTGCTGCTGCCTTCGCGGCCCTCAACCCGGGTTCGCGGCGCTGCAACCACCAGCCATATTGCTGTGGCCAATCGCTGAAAGCTTCCTCAATCGATTTTGCCAGCGCATATTCCGCATGCACCGGCCAATTTGGATCGAATAATGCTTCGCGGCCAATTGCGATTAGGTCGGCCTGACCATTTTGTAGGATTGTTTCCGCCTGCAATGGCTCCACAATAAGACCTACAGACATGGTCTTGATACCGGCTTCCTTGCGCACTCGTTCTGCAAACGGAACCTGGAAGCCGAGGCCGCGCGGAATGCTAGCGGCTGTCGCGGATCCGATCAGGCCACCCGACGAGCAATCGATCACATCGACGCCCCGCGCTTTCAGTTCGCGCGCATAGACAACAGAATCCTCGATGGTCCATCCGCCTTCAATCCCATCAACCGAAGAAATTCGCGTCAATAGAGGAAGATTGCTCGGCCATGCCTCACGTAGGGCCGCGGCAACCTCAAGCGGAAACCGCATACGACCGGCGAGATCGCCTCCATAAGAGTTGTTTCGCTTGTTCGTTAAAGGAGACAAAAATTCATGAAAGAGATAGCCGTGTGCGCTGTGAATTTCGAGAATTTCAAAACCCGCCTCAACCGCGCGTGCCGCAGCATTGCGCCAAACTTCGGTCAGCAATTTGATGTCACTCATATCGAGTGCGCTGGGCGTAATCCAACCTTTGTCCATCGGAATCGCACTGGGAGCGACGATGGGCCATGGTTCCTCTCCACGCGCGCGATCGCTTGCATTAAGGGGCCCATTGCCATGCCAGGGCCGCTGCATGCTCCCTTTGCGACCAGCGTGCGCAAGTTGCATCGCAGGGACAGCCCTCTGACTTTTGATGAAGTTCACAATGCGTTTGAAAGGGACAATATGTTCATCGGACCAAATTCCAAGGTCGCCATGGCTAATGCGGCCATTCGGATGTACTGCAGTCGCCTCCGCAAAAACCACACCCGCGCCACCCTGTGCAAATTTTCCGAGATGTACAAAATGCCAATCATTGGGAAATCCGTCTTTCGCCGAGTACTGACACATGGGTGAAATCACGATACGATTTTTTAACTCGATCGCACGGAGCGAAAGCGGTGTAAATAACAGTGGCTTTGTCATCGAGGTTCCTTTTTCCAGTTCTCACGGGTTTCTTCAGCAAAATCAGCGAAACGCGCATCCGCAATCGCTGAGCGGATTCCTTCCATCAATTCCTGATAATAACTGATGTTTGCCCAAGTGAGCAGCATCGCTCCCAGCATCTCGTTTGCCTTTACGAGGTGATGCAAATAGGCGCGCGAGTAATCGCGGGCGGCCGGGCAATTGCTGCGATTGTCGAGCGGTCTCGGATCGTCGGCGTGACGGGCGTTTTTGAGGTTGATCTTACCGAGACGCGTATAAGCCAAAGAATGACGGCCAGCCCTTGTCGGCAGAACACAATCAAACATGTCGATACCGCGCTCGGCGGCCGCGAGAATATCGTCAGGTTCGCCTACACCCATCAAGTAGCGCGGCTTGTCAGTGGGCAGTTCAGCCATCGTTTCTTCAATGGTCGTGAGCATAGCGTCCTGTGGCTCGCCAACCGCAAGCCCGCCTATGGCATAGCCCTGAAAATCAATTGAAACTAATTCGCGGGCGGATTGTTTGCGTAGATTGGGGGATGTTCCGCCCTGAACAATGCCGAAGAGCGCACGCTCTGGGTTTGCTCCCTCAAATGCTCGCTTCGACCGCTCCGCCCAGCGCAAGGAAAGCTTCATCGCACGTTCAATTTCGAAATCGGGTGCTGGCAATTTGATACATTCGTCGAGCTGCATTACGATGTCGGCATCCAACAATTTTTGAATTTCGATTGCACGCTCGGGCGTAAGGTCCACAATTGTGCCGTCGATATGCGACCGAAAGATCACACCCCGTTCCTCGATATTTCGCAAACGAGAAAGCGACATCACCTGATAGCCACCAGAGTTTGTCAAGATTGGATGCGGCCAGCGCATAAATGCGTGTAGACCTCCCAGTTGAGCAATCCGCTCGGCACCGGGCCGCAGCATTAAGTGATAGGTGTTGGCAAGTACGATATCAGCGCCCGCCGCGCGAACTGTTTCGGGAAACATGGCCTTAACCGTTGCTGCCGTACCTACCGGCATAAAGGCGGGCGTACGGATGACGCCGCGCGCCGTCTCGATTTGGCCCCGACGCGCAAGCCCATCGCCGTCAAGTACACGAAATGAAAATGCCAAATTCACTGACGCGTTTCCGGAAACAAAAGACACGCGTCGCCGTAAGAATAAAACCGATATCCATGCGCAATTGCGTGCGTATAGGCTCGCTTCATGCGATCAAGGCCAGAAAAGGCCGAAGCAAGCATGAACAGGGTTGAACGTGGTAAATGAAAATTCGTCATCAAGATATCAACGGCACGGAACCTGTAGCCCGGCGTGATAAAGATCGAGGTTTCACCATCAAATGATTGGATCTTTCCGTTATCGTCAACGGCGCTTTCCAGAAGACGTAAAACCGTTGTTCCCACCGAAACTACGCGGCCTCCTTTTGCACGAACTTCGTTCAGCGCTTTCGCGGTTTTCGTGCTTACCTCTCCCCACTCGGCGTGCATTCGGTGAACGTTTGTGTCCTCTGATTTCACTGGCAAGAACGTTCCTGCACCAACATGTAGAGTCACACGAAAAAGTGTCAGACCCCGCGCATCGAGTGCTGCCAGCATCTCGTTCGTGAAATGCAAACCCGCCGTCGGAGCGGCTACCGAGCCCTCGTGTCTCGCAAACACTGTTTGATAATCGGTGCGATCCTGCTCATCATCCTCTCGCCGTGCCGCAATGTAGGGCGGCAGCGGCATGTGACCGAGCGCTTGAATGGCTTCATCGAGCACGGGTCCGTGAAAATCGAAACGAAGCAGCAGTTCCCCTCCTTCGCCAATTGCACTGACAGTCGCATCCAGCGCACCGAGCAAGCAGACCCGGCTGTCGTGGCCAAAACGGATACGGTCGCCTAGTTTTAGACGTTTGAGCGGTTTTGCGAGCGCTTGCCATGAATCATTAGCTGTTCTTCGGATCAGTATTGTTTCGATTTTTGCGCGCGCATCCTCGCGGACGCGCTCGCCAATCAAGCGCGCTGGAATCACTTTACTGTCATTTACGACAAGCGCATCGCCCGGACGAAGTAGTTTCGGAAGGTCGCGAACCATCCGGTCTTCGAGTTCCGATTGAATGCTGGGACGAACTACCAGCATTCTCGCGGCATCACGCGGGCTGACAGGCCGTAGTGCAATGCACTCAGAGGGCAGCTCATAATCGAAGAGTTCAGTCAGCACATCCGTTCTTTCGATTCCAACCCGCGCGGCGAATTACGGAAGAGCAGCAAAATACTTAAAAGCTTACGTCTAGATCAAAAAAGATAATTCATCAAAGAATGCATGGTTAGACTTCGGCAGTTCACTGCGAAATTCAACACCCGCGAAAAATGACGAGCGTTTTTTGCGGTCAAGTTTTGTCGCTAGCAATTCTAGCTTTCACGATTTTATCCGGGTCCTTGACCGGCTCGCCCCGTTTGATCTTGTCGACATTTTCCATGCCGGAGGTCACCTGACCCCAAGCCGTATATTGATTGTTCAGCCATGGGGATTCCGCAAAGCAGATAAAAAATTGGCTGTCGCCGGAATCGGGGCTTGCGGCGCGTGCCATCGAGACCGTGCCGCGCACATGTTTTGTCGGATTGAATTCGGCTTTGAGTTTTTTGCCGGATCCACCCGTGCCCGTACCTTCGGGGCAACCTGTTTGCGCCATGAAACCGTCGATCACACGATGGAAAAAGACACCATCGTAAAACCCTTCGCGTACGAGTTCCTTGATGCGCGCGACGTGGTTTGGTGCCTGCTCAGGCTTCATCTGGATCGTGACAGGACCCTTTGTCGTCTCCAAAATTAAAGTGTTCTTAAGATCGGCCATGATGGCTCCTATTATTGCGGCGGCTTGTCAGAGGCAACGCGCGCCATGATGATGCGATCAGGATCCGTGACGGCGCCGTTCATGGCTTCCGGCCCTTTTTTCAAGGCATCGACTTTATCCATGCCGGATATTACTTCACCAACCACGGTATATTGGCCGTTCAATCCGGAATTTGGCGCGTACATGATAAAGAACTGGCTATTTGCCGAGTCTGGGCTTGAGCTGCGTGCCATGCCAACAACACCACGTACAAAAGGCGTGCTGGAAAATTCCGCGGGAAGATTTGGATATTTGGATCCACCAGTACCATCGCCGCGCTGACCGTCGCCAGTCTGCGCCATGAAGCCCGCGATCACACGATGGAATGGCACGTTATTGTAGTATCCGTCGCGCGCGAGCTGCTTCAGGCGCTCGGCATGCTTTGGCGCGAGATCGGGGCGAAGCTTGATGGTGACGCGGCCCTTGGTCGTCTCAAGAATCAATGTGTTTTGTGGATCGGACTGAGCAACGGCAGTCGTCGCAAAGGCGAATAAGAACAGAAAAGCGAACACAAAAACTCGTGGCATGGCTGGCTCCCATTGGGACATTACTTCTAGCGGGGAAATTTGGCGATGAGGCGTGCAAGTACGGGTTTCGGCACAAAGGATGATACATCACCGCCCATGGCCGCGATTTGGCGGACCAGTGTTGCAGTGATCGGCCGCACCATAGGGGACGCTGGCAGAAATATGGTTTGGATTTCCGGTGCCATCGAACCGTTCATGCCGGCCATCTGCATTTCATAGTCGAGATCGGTGCCATCGCGCACTCCGCGGATTAACAGCCTAGCCCCTACGCGTTTCGCAGTTTCGACGACAAGATCATTAAAAGTAATGGCTTCCAGTGTCGTCTTTTCGGCGCTCGCAATCGGACCACAAGTCTCCTTCAGCATCGCTAGCCGCTCATCCGCGGAAAAAAGCGGAGCTTTGCCAGGATGGACTCCAATGGCGAGCACGAGCTTATCGGTAAGACGACATGCAGCCCTCACCACATCGACATGGCCGTGGGTAACAGGATCGAAGGAACCGGCATAGAGGGCGGTGCGAACCATGGCTGAAGGGTTAGCGGGCTATAGGGCGGGAGACAAGGAGCGGTAAAAGGCTTGGTATTTCGAATACCGATTGGTTACGTCCCAGAGGCTAATTTGCGGTTACAATTCATCCTGGAGATCATAGCTGTGCGATATTCTAGCCCTTCCTGTTTTGCTGCATGTATCGTCTTTTTCGTCGAAATTAGCGTTGGGCAGGCGCAAATTCCTCCCAGCGCTTCTGAACTCGCCGGATATAAAGGTCTCCTTGAGGCAGCTGCCAAGGGAGACATTTTGGGAATTGCTGTGCCACTCGCGACGGGTGCAGATCCGAACGTACGGGACCGCGAAGGACGCTCACCGCTGCATGTCGCAGCCTACCAAAAACAATATGGTATCATGCGAGCGCTCCTCGCAGCCCATGCCGACCCTAACGCGTTGGAGAACCAGCGCTACGATATTGTTACCATCGCAGCGGTTGCGGACGATCTCGAAATGCTGAAGATCGCTCTCCAAGGCGGAAGCAGCGCGAAGAACATCACCAGTCCCTATCGTGGTACGGCGCTGATCGCCGCCGCACATCTTGGCCACGCTGAAATCGTGCAAGAACTGATTAAGGCCGGCGCACCACTCGATCATGTGAACAACCTCGGCTGGACCGCCCTGATCGAAGCCGTGATACTTGGCGACGGCGGCAAGAACCATCAGGCGACAGTGAAGGCTCTTGTAAGTGCTGGCGCGAAGCTCGACATTGCTGATCGCAACGGCCAAACGCCGCTCGTGCTCGCGAAAAACAAGAAATACGAGGAAATCGTCGCCATACTGGAAGCAGCCGGCGCAAAGTAACGATCAGTCGTGTTAGTCTGCCTCTTCGCTAATGCGCTCGACAGACACCACACGTTCATCCTCTGCAGTATCAAATACGATCACACCCTGCGTCGAGCGTCCGGCGATGCGGATGTCTTCGACCGGACATCGAATGAGCTTTCCCTTATCGGTAACAAGCATGATCTGATCGGTTTCCTCGACGGGGAATGAGCCGACAATGTTGCCGTTTTTCTTGCTGATCGACATCGCCACGATACCTTTGCCGCCGCGCCCGGTGATCCGATATTCGAAAGAAGATGTGCGCTTGCCGTAGCCGTGCTCGGTCAACGTTAGAATGAACTGCTCGGCGGCGCTCATCTCCGCATAGCGTTTCTGGGAAAGTTCGATCGCCTTGACCTTTTCCTCTTCATCTTGCTCGCCTTCTTCGCCGCGACGGACTGCATTCGCCATCTTGAGATAGGCCGCGCGTTCTTCAGCGACCGCTTCCATATGCCGGATAATGGCCATAGAAATCAGCTGATCGTTTTTCTCCAGCTTGATGCCGCGTACGCCGACTGAGTTTCGTCCGGAGAATACCCGTACGTCGCTTACCGGAAAGCGAATGCACTGTCCCTCGACGGTTGATAATAAAACGTCATCCTTGTCAGTGCAGAGCGATACTTGGGCGATGGAATTGTTTTCTTCGAGCTTCATCGCAATGATGCCGGAGCGACGGATGTCAGTGAAATCGGAAAGCGCATTGCGGCGGACAGTGCCGCCAGTCGTCGCGAACATGATGTTCATTTTTTCGCGCGCTTTTTCGTCTTCTGGCAGCGTGATGATCGAGGTAATGCGCTCGTCGGCTTCTATTGGAATGACATTCACCATCGCCTTCCCGCGGGCCTGCGGGGCCGCGAGCGGCAGTTTCCAGACCTTCTGCGTGTAGGCCTTACCTCGCGAGGAGAAGAACAACACCTCATCGTGGGTGGACGCTACGAACAACCGTGTAACGAAATCCTCTTCGCGTGTTTGCATGCCCGCGCGACCCTTGCCGCCGCGACGCTGCGCGCGATAGGTCGAAAGCGGTACGCGCTTCACGTAGCCGGCATGGGAGACGGTTACGACCATCTCCTCGCGCTGAATGAGGTCTTCTTCCGCAACGTCGGTGCCCGCTTCCGCGATTTCCGTTTTGCGCGGCGTTGCGAACTCATTTTTGATTGCCGCCAACTCTTCCTTGATGATCGTGCGGATCCGGGAACGTGAGCGCAGAATTTCAAGATATTCTATGATCTCTTTCGCGAGCCCATCCAGTTCCAGTTTGATTTCATCGCGGCCAAGCGCGGTCAGTCGCTGCAGACGCAGATCAAGAATCGCCCGTGTCTGTTCGTCCGACAGCCGAATTGTACCGCCAGAAGCGATTTGTGGCGAGGATCGTCGATCAAATCGATCAAATCCTTCACATTGGTAGCCTTCCAATCGCGCGCCATCAGAGCGTCGCGAGCAGCCTGGGGGTCTTTCGCAGCGCGGATAAGTTTAATGATCTCATCGATATTAGCGACAGCGATTGCAAGACCCACCAAGACGTGCGCGCGGTCGCGCGCTTTTTTCAGCAGGAATTTGGTGCGACGCCCGATGACTTCCTCGCGGAAGGCGACGAAGGCGTGAAGCAGATCGGCAAGATTCATGAGCGCCGGGCGGCCGCCACCGGTCAACGCCACTATGTTGGCAGGAAAACTGGATTGCAGCGTGGTGAAACGCAGAAGCTGGTTCAGCACCACCTCGCTCATCGCCTCGCGCTTTAGCTCAATCACAACTCGCATGCCTTCGCGGTCGGATTCGTCACGGATATCGCCGACGCCGTCGATTTTCTTCTCGCGAACAAGCTCGGCGATTTTCTCGATCATCGTCGCTTTGTTCACCTGATAGGGAATTTCGGTGATTATGATGGATTCGCGATCGCCCTTTCCGGTTTCGATAGTGGCGCGACCCTTCACCATGATAGAACCACGGCCAGTACGATACGCTTCGCGGATGCCCGCTCGGCCCATGATGATGCCGCCTGTCGGAAAGTCCGGGCCCGGCACAATTACGTTCAGTTCGTCGATGGTCATGCCAGGCGTGTCGATCAAAGCGATGCACGCGTCGATTACTTCGCCGAGATTGTGCGGCGGAATGTTTGTCGCCATGCCGACGGCAATGCCGCCGGCGCCATTGACCAGCAAATTCGGGAAGCGCGCCGGCAATACGGTAGGTTCGCGCTCGGAATTGTCGTAATTTTCCTGGAAGTCGACTGTGTCTTTATCGAGATCCGAAAGAAGATGCTCAGTGACCTTTTGGAGCCTCACTTCAGTGTAGCGCATGGCGGCGGGCGGATCGCCGTCGACTGAACCAAAATTGCCCTGACCGTCGATAAGCGGCACGCGCATGGAAAATTCCTGCGCCATGCGCACCAGCGCGTCATAGACGGATTGGTCGCCGTGCGGATGATATTTACCGATCACGTCGCCGACGATACGCGCAGACTTGCGATACGGCTTGTTCCATTCGTAGCCGTTCTCATTCATCGAAAAAAGGATACGACGATGAACGGGTTTCAAGCCGTCGCGCGCATCCGGGAGCGCGCGCGAAACGATGACGCTCATCGCGTAATCGAGGTAGCTGCGTTTCAGCTCATCGGTGATCGAAATCGGCTTGACGTCGAACGGGGATGGGGCTGCCGGCTCCGCCGACGGCGGGGGGTTGGTATCGGACAAGTGGCCTCAAATCGATGTAGAAAATACTGAAAAATCTATAGCCGATTCCTGTCTTAGAATCCAAAAAAATAAGGCATTAAGAGGTCTTATTTTATAATTTAATATCAATAACTTAATCTTGTTTTTCTTGTCCCAAAACGCACTACGAATTGACGGAAGGCCTCCGATCGCGGCATCAATCGATGATCGCAGCATAGAGCTTTACATAATTTTATATGTATTATTCGCAGTTGTGGAGCTCAGTTTGAGCATTGCCGCAAAGAAGCTCAATCCAACGTCTGAATTGGAACGAATTATGTATCCAATTGTTGGAGTGTGAGCGAACTTGCAGAACTAGTAACTGGAGCATGTGATGCGTTCGGTAAAAAGCGTTGTCGTTGCAGCATTGGGGGCATTTTGGATCATGGGCTTTGTCAGCGAACTCAGTTCAGCACGCGCCACCACGACCTATTTGTTGATTTCGCTATTATTGCTGGCTTTGATGGCGCTGATACGCCCGACGACGCCGACCGAGCCTAATAAATAGACTTCATTCCCTTCAGCCACGGATGCGAATTCGATCGACCTCTATAGCGGCAAATGCAAAACTGGTTTTGTAATCATTAGCCAAATGATCGCCAGCACTGCGCCGAACGACGGAAATCCGAAAGCGAACCAACGGCTGAATAGCCTATTATATTCGGCTGGCAAGATACGCCCCTGCCGCGCCGCTAATTCCGCGAGTTCACGCATGCGGATCTGCATGAGGACAACCGGAATCCAGAAGGCGCCAGCCACCAGATAAAGCGCAATCGACAATACGACCCAACCCGTATCGAACGGAATTCCGATCACCCAAGTCAACCATAGGCCGGTGACTGGTTGGACTATAACCGCGGTTGCGGTGAAAACGAAATCCGCAATAACGACAATGCGTGCGACTGCCGCAACGACTACTGCACGTCCTGTCCTGTGGGCCATCCAAAAAAAGAAGGCGATGCCCGCCCCGGTGCCGAGTAAAACGGTGGACCCGATCACGTGCAGGAATTTGAAAAGAAAGTAACCCGACATCAGCGGTCGTCTAAAATCGCAATTGCCACGACGGTCAGCATGATGATAGGAAACATTTTAATCAAAGAACCAAGCGGATCGAGCCAAAGACCAATTCGCATCAAACCGCCGGCGGCGACATAGACGAGCGCGGCCAACAAGCTTGCCATCAACGCCACGCGTGATGCCGATCGTATGGCAATCCCGATTCCGAGAATCACTTGAAGAACGCCCGAAGCGGCCGCTGCGACAGCAGACCAGGCACCGAACCCGACCTCCTTCAAAAGGTCGACGACGACCACACGTCCAGGGCCTAATCCGATCGCGCCGTCTATGATCCAGAAGAGCGAAAGGATGCCGATTATAATTGGCTTCAGCAGATAAAGTCGGGCAAACCAGAGCTCTTGGGCCGATGCCGGCTCCAACCGCAAGGCCGTTTCAAGCGGTGTTGGCTTGATGCCGGTAATCCTGGTCCACGTCTCGGGCTCATCCGCTAGGGAATACACAAGCTGGCGTAGCGACGTCGTGCGAAAAGGCGGCCGCCAACCCAGCCAGCTTCCAACGTCGCCAAGCCAGGCGAGCGCTTTTGCGGCAATCAATGGAAGCCGAATTAATGCACCGGGAGCCAAGCCAAGCCAGCGGCGATAGGCCCCTATAATACGTACGAGCGTCAGCCGTTGGGGGCCGGCGATCTCAAAAACACGCCGAGTAGGTGCCTCGGGTTTCAAGAAAAAGGAAACGGCCGAAGCCAAGTCGTTTACCTGCACCGGCTGAAAGGTGGCGCTTTCGCGCACGAGTGGAAGCACAAAAGGCAATGCGGCAAGCGCACGCAGGAGTGCCATTCCGCCATAGACCGATCGGCCCACCACAAGCGATGGACGGAGTACAATCCATTCGAAATCGTGTTTCTTTAAAGCCTCCTCGGAGGCGAATTTGGTGCGAGCAAAATTCGTGTCGCCTTCAGCTCCTACTCCGATAGCGGAAATATGCACAACGCGACGTATTCCAGCGTTCGCACAAGCATCGAACAGCGCATCGGCTCCCTTAATATGGACCTTCCGGGTCGAATCCATGGGCGCGTCTTGCAACACGCCGGCACAGTTCACGACCGCATCGATGCCCTCGAGGTGCCTTAACCATTTTCCTGGCGTGAGCGCACGCGCAATATTGATCTTTACCCAACGCAGGTCAGGACGTGCTCGAGCGGCCCGTCGGATGCGTCGGCCGGCACCGATCACTTCATGACCATCCGCAGAAAGGCGAGCGACCACTGCCGAGCCGATGAAACCGTAGCCGCCGAGAACAAAGACTCGCATGACGGTGGAGATTAACCCAGCCAAGCCATTTAAAAGAGCAGAAAATTCATCATGCAGCCATGAGGGCAACGCCGGCAACGGTTAGCAAAACGCCTACAATTGTGCCGGCCGTAACCCGTTCGTCGTGCAGAAATAGAGCGCCTAACAAAAAGGTGAAAACAGGAAATGCCGCCAGGATTGGCGCAATTGTAGTCACCTGGCCGCGATTGAATGCCTCATAACTCAACAATAGCCCCGCTCCGTTCAACATGCCTGTCAAAATAAAGCCGGGTATTGCATTCGCGCGATAGGCCGGAAATTTCTTACGGCCCATTAGAAACGCAAATAGCACAATCACTATCGAAGAAACGGTATAGCCGATCAGCGCCGCGGCGAAAGCATTGCGCCACAGATCGAGACCGAATTTAATGAGTGTTTGCGCCGAACCGCGAAAAGCAGCTCCCGCGAAAGGGATAATTACCGCCCATAGCGGCCAACTCCTAGAGAAACGTTTCTCCGGCCAGGTAAGCGCCATCACCCCGGTCACGATCGCTCCGACGCCTCCGATTATTGGCCACGTAAGCTTCTCGTGCAGAAACATGACCGCACCCGCAACCGCGAACAATGGAGCCGTACTCGAGATAGTGCTTGCCGTTGTCGGGCCCATACGGCGATTGGATTTGAAATTTAGCAGCGTCACGGCCGCCGGAAAGAACAGGCCGACGCCGGCGAAGACCAAAGTCGCATCGCGGCTCTGATCTGAAAGATCGAGTAGGAATGGCGCGAGTGCCCACAACAAAATCGTCGTAGTCGGGACGCTAATCGAAGCGCCCGCAAGGGGCGACATTTGGTTTAGGCTATGTTTGGTAACAACAACGGCAGCGCCAATCAGGATCGCCGCGATAAGCGCAAGAAATATCGGATCGATCAGGCTGATTGGGCCGAGATTCAGAACGGAATCTCGTCTTCCATATCACCCCGTTTGGCCGCCCCGGTACCGACCGCGGCAGCAGGCCGCCGTTCGCGCAGTGGGCCGGAAGAACCGAATTCGCCGCCGGGCTCGTCGAGCGAACCGCTTCCGCTTCCGCGGCTGTCGAGCATGGTGAGTTGTGAATTAAACCCTTGCAGCACAACCTCAGTCGAATATCGATCTTGGCCTTCCTTGTCTTGCCATTTACGAGTTTGTAGCTGGCCTTCCAGGTAGACCTTCGCACCCTTCTTTAGGTACTGCTCAGCAATGCGGCAGAGGCCCTCGTTAAAGATCACCACCCGATGCCATTCGGTTTTCTCACGGCGTTCTCCGGTGGTCTTGTCTTTCCATGAATTTGACGTGGCAACACGGAGGTTTGCGATCGGACGACCGTCCGAAGTCCGCCGAATTTCAGGATCCGCGCCGAGATTCCCGACCAAGATCACCTTGTTGACGCTACCCGCCATAACCGCCTCCGCTTTTTTGCTGCACTCGACACTGCGCCCTGCCGAGTTCACAAGCTAGCTTTCGACGCCGCAGCGCAGCGACCCTTAACAATTTTTCCACAGCAGGTTGAAAGCTGTCACAACTCGGTCGTATTGTTGTGTTCTTGTTTCGTTCTAGTACCTTTAGATGTTGCAGGCAAGCCGGCTTCACAAGATTTACCCAAAAAGCTGTCGGATTGGATTAAGCCTGTCGCATAGCGATGTTCGCTGGGTGTTCTGGTGTCTTTTGTCCCCTGTTATTAACTTTTGCCCCTATCTGAACGCGCTTCGACAACGACGTTCATCTCAAACTTTCAGGCCGGCTGGAAAATTGCTGGTCACGCTCGCAGCCAATCTATCCTGATGGGGATGGCATCAAATGGTCTATAAGCGGCGCGCAAAAATTGCGATGAACCAATCAGCAAGGCAATCCCTTTCTTACGTTACGTGAGAACAATGACGGCCGAGAACGCTCTCAATCTTTTCAATGAAGGCAACGATCTTGCCAGTCATGGCCGTCTGAATAAGGCGCGTAAACGGTATCAGCAGGCATTGCAATTGCAGCCCGGTTTTGCCGAGGCGCACAATAATCTTGGCCGCGTGCTCGTGATGCAGGGAAACCCCTTGGATGGCGTCTCCCATTTACAAAAAGCGTTGACGCTTAAACCCAATTTCCGCGAAGCATTTGAAACGCTAGCGCAAACTCTGTTTGTGCTTGCCGAGCGCGGATATGCCCCGCAAATCGTGAAAGACGACGCAGCAATCCGGGAATTGATTCTACGCGCCAAGGCAAGCTGGCCGGCGCGTCTCCCGCCGCGCGAAATCCTTGGCAATCCATCATTTCAACAAGTAGCGACGAACTTCCCGTTATTGTTTTTTTTGGGGTCAACTCGGCTGCGTGATGCCGAAATTGAACAAGCACTGACCAGCTTGCGCTTTGCGATGCTTACGAGTGCCAATGACCCGCAGGTGCCTACCTATCAGCTCTCTTTTTCGTGTGCTTTAGCGCGCCAATGTTTCATCAATGAGTACGTTTTTTCGCAGATCACAGAAGAGGCCGAGCAATCGCTGGAATTGCTCAGGGGTATCAGCGCCGAGCTAGCGGAAGGAAAATCCGTGCCGCCGCATCGTCTGGCCGCCCTCGCGTCCTATTTTCCGTTGAGCAGCCTGCCCTCAGTCGATACGCTTCAACGCGCAAGCTGGCCGCCAGTTTTCCAGGCGGTCGTAACCCAACAAGTTTCCGAACCGTTGCGAGAGCAGCAATTACGTGAACGTATACCTAGTCTCACGGAGATTAATGACCCAGTTTCGAGGAAGGTTCGCGAACAATACGAGGAAAATCCCTATCCTCGTTGGGTTATTGTCGCGTCGCCTTCGCAGATGTTAACGGTCGACGATTACCTGAAGGCCAAATTCCCATTCGGCCGCTTCAAGGCTCCCGCGCGTGAACTCACCGATTTTCTTGTCGCGGGCTGTGGAACCGGACAACTGGTTATCAGTTTTGCCAGGCTATTCCGCGGCGCGAACATCCTAGCAGTCGATCTCAGTCTGGCGAGTTTAGGTTATGCTAAAAGAATGAGCGAGATGCTCGGCCTGAAGAACATCGAGTTCAACCAGGCCGACATCAATCTACTTCCGGCTCTTTCCCGCCGCTTCGACGTCATCAGCTCGACCGGTGTAATGCATCATATGGCCGATCCGTTCCAGGCGTGGCACGGATTGGTGTCTATGCTGCGGCCTGGCGGTTTCATGCATGTCGGTTTGTATAGCGAGCTCGGTCGCCAGCAAGTTTCCCAGGCATGGAAGTTCATCGTTGATCGCGGCTACGGCCAAAGCGCCGGGGAGATCCGACGCTGCCGCGAGGACATCATTGGCCTACCCGATGGAGAACCTATCAAAGAAGCGACACTGTCTCCCGATTTTTACAGTCTGAGCGATTGCCGCGATCTACTCTTTCATTCGCATGAACTTCGATTGACATTGCGGCAGATCAAACAATTTTTGGCGAAAAATCAGCTCGACTTTATCGGTTTCGACATTCGCGAGGAAACGCTGAAGAAATATGGAGAAATGTTCCCGGTCGACAAAGCGAAGACCAATCTCGACAACTGGGCACAGTTTGAGGAAAAATATCCTCATACATTCGCGCATATGTATCTGTTTTGGGTCCAAAAACACGAAGCAGCGACAGGCTAAAAGAATTTTTCGCGTTGAATTCCGTCATTCAGCGGTAGCAAAACATCCTCGTGCTAACTACGTTCATATTCTCCCTATTGGCCCGATCCAACCGACAGTTCTTTAATGAGCCGTTCCGTCCTCAAACGCCCTGACAACCGGATAATTTCCGTGCGCGGTGCACGCGAACATAATCTGAAGAACCTCGATCTCGATATTCCACGTGACCAACTCGTGGTGTTCACGGGGCTCTCAGGTTCGGGCAAATCATCGCTCGCTTTCGATACGATCTATGCCGAGGGACAACGGCGCTATGTTGAATTGCTCTCGGCTTATGCCCGACAGTTCCTTGAAATGATGCAAAAACCGGATGTCGACCGTATTGACGGTTTATCTCCGGCAATTTCTATCGAACAGAAATCGACATCGCGTAATCCACGCTCGACCGTCGGCACGGTAACCGAAATTTACGACTACATGCGGCTCCTGTGGGCACGTGTCGGTGTGCCTTATTCACCCGCAACCGGTCTTCCAATCGAAAGCCAATCCGTCTCGCAAATGGTCGATCGAGTACTGGAATTGAATGAGGGCATACGCATTTATCTCCTTGCACCCGTCGTTCGGGGGCGGAAAGGCGAATATAAGAAGGACCTCGCTGAATTTCTGAAGCGTGGCTTTCAGCGCGTGAAAATCGACGGCAAATTCTACGAAATTTCCGAAGCGCCCAGCCTCGATAAGAAGCTGAAGCACGACATCGATGTCGTAGTGGATCGGCTCGTCGTGCGCCAAGATATCAAGACGCGGCTTGCGGATTTGTTCGAGACCGCTCTGAAGCTGGCTGATGGACTAGCCTTCGTAGAGTTAGCTGATGAAAAGGAAAAGGACGGCTCACACAAGCGCATTCTATTCTCGCAAAAATTTGCCTGCCCGGTTTCCGGTTTCACGATCGAAGAGATCGAACCAAGGCTGTTTTCATTCAACAGCCCGCATGGGGCCTGCCCGGCTTGCGATGGCTTAGGTGTCGAGCAGGAAATCGACGCGGATCTCGTGATACCCGACCCATCGAAGACACTTCGCCAAGGGGCAATTGCGCCTTGGTCACGTTCGTCATCGCCCTATTATACGCAAACGCTGGAAGCGCTTGGGCGTAAGTATAAATTTTCACTAAATATGCCATGGAGAGAACTGCCGAAGAAACTCCGCGACGTGATCTTGTACGGTTCAGGCGAAGACGAAGTGAGGTTTATTTATGATGACGGAATGCGTTCATTCGAGACGAGGAAACCGTTCGAGGGTGTGGTCGTGAACCTGGAACGGCGATTTCGTGAGACGGAAAGCGAATGGGCGCGCGAAGACATCCAGAAGTATTTTGCCTCAATTCCTTGTAAAGCGTGCAAAGGTTATCGGCTCAAGCCGGAAGCGCTTTGCGTAAAAATTGACAAAAAGCACATTGCCGAAGTTACTGAGCTTTCCGTCAAAAATGCTCACGGTTGGTTTGAAGCGCTGCCAAAAGCACTGACACATAAGCAAAACGAGATCGGCGTCCGCATTCTGAAGGAAATTCGCGAACGCCTTACGTTTCTCGTCGACGTCGGCCTGGAATATCTGACGCTGGCGCGTCCTTCCGGCACACTCTCTGGTGGCGAGAGTCAGCGCATACGCCTCGCTTCACAGATCGGCTCTGGCTTGACGGGCGTTCTTTATGTTCTCGACGAACCGTCCATCGGCTTGCATCAACGCGACAATGCGCGGCTATTGGAAACGCTGCAGCGGCTCCGCGATCTCGGAAATACGGTTATCGTCGTTGAGCATGATGAAGACGCTATCCGCACAGCCGATTTTCTTGTCGATATCGGACCTGGAGCCGGTATACACGGAGGCAAGATCATCGCCAGCGGAACAAGCAAAGATATTATAAATGCGCGGGACTCGATCACGGGAAAATATCTCTCAGGTGAACTCGAAGTGGGCGTGCCAGAGCGACGCAAGCTGAACTCAGCACGACAGCTCAAGATCGTTGGGGCCCGCGGCAATAATCTTAAGAACATCGATGCAGAGATTCCCTTGGGGCTTTTCACCTGCATTACCGGCGTTTCCGGCGGTGGAAAATCGACGTTGCTCATCGATACGCTTTATAAGGCAGTGGCGAGGCGATTGAACGACGCACACGATGCCCCTGCACCGCATGAAGCGATCAAGGGTCTTGAGCATCTCGACAAAGTCATCGATATCGACCAATCGCCGATCGGCCGCACGCCGCGTTCAAATCCGGCGACTTATACGGGCGCATTCACTCCGATTCGCGAGTGGTATGCGGGCCTCCCGGAAGCGCGTGCACGCGGTTACGAACCCGGTCGCTTTTCCTTCAACGTGAAAGGTGGCCGGTGCGAAGCCTGTCAAGGCGACGGCGTCATCAAGATCGAAATGCACTTCCTGCCGGATGTGTACGTCACCTGTGACGTATGCAAGGGCAAGCGTTATAACCGCGAGACGCTGGAAGTCACATTCAAGGACAAGTCCATCGCCGATGTGCTCGATATGACCGTCGAGGAAGGCCTGGAGCTATTTTCAGCCGTGCCCGCGATCCGCAAAGTATTAGAAACGCTTGCGCGCGTCGGTCTCGACTACATCCATATCGGCCAACAGGCGACAACGCTGTCCGGTGGCGAGGCACAGCGCGTAAAACTCGCGAAGGAGCTATCAAAACGTGCGACCGGCCGCACACTCTATATTCTCGACGAGCCGACGACCGGCCTCCACTTCCACGATGTGGCAAAGCTTTTGGAAGTGCTGCACGAGTTGGTTGACACTGGTAACACGGTCGTGGTGATCGAGCACAATCTTGAAGTCATCAAGACTGCCGATTGGATCATCGATCTCGGGCCTGAAGGCGGCGACGGCGGCGGTGAAATCGTTGCGGCGGGAACGCCGGAAGACATTACGCGCGCAAAGCGGAGCTATACGGGCGAGTTTCTCAAACCGGTTCTGGCGCGCGGCTCAAAGAAGAAGCGGAGCGTAGCGGCGGAGTGAGTAAAACTGATTACAAACCCAATACTTTTTTCTGCTTGCTACTATAATATTTTTATCTTCGAGCCCTCTTCTTGCTCAAATTCAACGAGCGGAAACTAGTATTCTCAAAATCGGCAAGTTATCGAAGGTCTATTCTCCTACCAGGTGAATCGTCACCTCGCGGCGGTGCGCAGCGCGGCGGTGCTCAAATAGATAAATCCCCTGCCAGGTCCCGAGTGCGAGCGCACCGGAAACGATCGGGATCGATAGATGTACTTCCGTTAGCGCCGCACGGATATGCGCTGGCATGTCGTCAGGCCCCTCGGTCTTGTGCACATATTCACGCGTTTCAGGCGCGATATCGTCGAAGAAAGTTTCGAGGTCCGTCCTTACATCCGTGTCGGCATTCTCCTGGATTAGGAGCGAAGCCGAAGTATGTCGGCAAAACAGCGTGAGCAGGCCGGTAGTAATCCCCTGCCCCTCGACCCAGCGCTGTACTTCTTGCGTAATCTCGACGAGCCCTTTGCCCTTGGTTGTTATGGTGAGGGCGTGCTGAGATTGGCGCATGAAAATTTGCTTCGGTTATTAGTCAAAGTGGCCGCAAACCCGCCGTTCGTGCAAACTTTCCGGAAATCATGATGGCGCGCCCGCGGAGGAGCGCACCGTACATTAGTGCCAATCAGAGCGTCAGTGCTTCAGCAGATCTGCTGGCACCTTGCCACCATTCGCAGCGACTTTCTGCATCACCTGAGCATGCAGCCAGACATTCATTTTGGCCGAGTCATTGGTGTCCCCAGTGTAATTCAGATCTTTTGCGAGCTGCTTACGCGCCGAGAAGCTTGAATCCAATTTTAGCAACTTCATCAGATCGACGATCGAGTTTTTCCAATCTAGCTTTTCCGGATTTTCTTTCGCCAATTTGTCCAAGATCGCTGCCACATCGACGCCGCTTCCAGCAGCCGCACCAGGCGTAGCCGCCTCGCCGGCCTGCGCCTTGGTGCCGAAAATTGCACTCATAATGCTTCCAAGAATGCTCATAGTCACGCTCCTGTTTCGTTGATTGGCGCTCAAAATAAAATCATTTGGCGCCGGTTTCCAATTTTGTTCTGAAGCCGTCCCCGCTCCATCTCGTATAATCAGAGTGCACGGCTCGCATATATGCCGTCAAGCATACAAACATAAGTAAAATGCCTATCAAAAATGAAAACGAGTGCCTTTCATTTAGCAAGCGCCCGTTAATTCAAACCGATTTAATTTTATTGGATGCTGAGAACATTGCCCCGGGTGTCGGCGGTGCAGTAAGCCGTCCGGCCCCGACCCGAAACCACCATCTGATATACGTCGCGATCAATCTGACGCAGATCGATAGCGCGCACATCTTTCGAAGGAATACGGAAGATATCTCCAGCCTTTTGAATGCACGTGTGCTTCGGATTAATATATTGAGGACGATAGTAGGGATCGGCGTTCCGTCCATAACCGGGTTGTGGATAATAGTAACTGAGCGATGACAACATTCTCAGCAGCAGTTGCGCTCGCGATAAAAGGAGGCGCTTTGGCAAAAGCTCCGAGCGCAAGCAAAGCGCCGAGACTAACTGTATCTTTCGAAATGAAACGTAAAGTCATGCAAATCCGCCTTTAAAATTAAATCGCTTTAAGCCTCTTTTATGCAAAACACCGGCCGCAGTTCGACTGCGGCCGGTAAATTCTTTTTAGCTTCCTACCGCGTCGCTGACGCACTTTTTGGTAAAGCTATTCTTGGCTGCCCCCGAAAGTTTCTTCTCCATCGCTGTTTTGTCGCATGAAGCTTTTGCGTCCTTTTCACATTTTGTCATAAAACTATTCATGGCGGCACCGGCGAGCTTTTTGTCGCTCGCTTCCACCTTGCAAGACGCGGCATGGGCGCTGCCCGCAACGAATATGAGAGCAGCCGCGAATATGATCGATTTCATCACTTTCTCCCTATCGGCCGGGATAGAATCAAAACGATTCACCCGGTTCAGCAAACAGGCTATGCGCGTCCCCAGGCGCGGTAAAGCATTATTCCATATTTCGAATACGGACTTTCTCATTCTGACACTGATGAACGCGCCAAATACTCTTTTTAAGGTGCACGGATCCCGTACCGAATAAATTCATCGACAATCCGTGGCTTTTTGGTTTTCGCCGCCGCAATATCAGCCTGGCCGCCTTCCTTGTCACCACTCTTCAATCGCGCCAGTCCGCGTCCGTAAAGATCATCGGCGGACTCGGGGTCGAGCTTCAGCGCTCTGTTGTAATCGGCAATCGCCTTCTTTAATTGGCCGAGCCTGAGATATACGAATGCACGGTTCTCAAACGAATTACCCACATTCGGCTGCAATTCCACCGCTTTATCACAATCCTTCAGTGCATCGTTCAAATGGCCTACGACCGCACGGACCCAACAACGGTTATTCACTGCTTGGGCATAATCCGGCTTGAGCCGGATTGCGTGATCGTAATCCTTAATCGCACGCGTATGCAGACCATTGTAATAATATTGACTGCCGCGTGCGTTGTAAGCGTAGGCGACGTTGTCATGATTACTGTTTTGCTTGATGACTGCCGTGCAACCGTTAAGTCTCTGTTCGGCTGTGGCGTTGTCTTCTCCGTGACACCAGCGTGAATTTTGGTCGCCTTCGGCAGCAAGGACGAACAAGTCAGGGAGGATGATAAGAAAGGCGATAAAGGAAAGCTGCGCACGCCGTGTGAACATGCTCACCTTAAATTGTAATTTCGCCCATCGAATGATTTTCATTTTTTCTGGGACGCCACGATTTCCTTATCTTTTGCGGCAGCGCGTCTGGCCATTGGACGGTCGCCGATACGTTTGGCGTATTCCGTAAATTCCGGCCGCGGCGGGATATGTTTCATCATCATTCCCCACCGTAAGCCACCGCCGATGATCAGGTCTGCTGTAGTGAATTGATCTCCAACGAGGTAATGACTCTTGGCTAGCGCCTGCGAAATCGTATCGAGCACGAGATCCAGATTTCCCCAGCCGATCGCCCCGCGATCGCCGGGTGCACGGTTCAGCATTTTATCGATGATGGCTGGCTCTAGGCAGCTCGGCCCAAAAAATAACCACTTAAGATAAGGTCCCCGCTGCGGATCCCCAACTGGAATATTCAATCGTGCTTTTGGAAATGCATCGGCAAGATAGCAACAAATCGCTGCCGCTTCCGTGACGATTGTATCGCGGTGTTTCAAAGCCGGCACTTTGCCCATCGGATTGATCGCGAGAAATTCGGGCGTACGCAAACTATCGTCGTCGAAACGAAACAGCCTGATGTCATACGGCTCGCCGATCTCTTCCAGCATCCATAGCGCGATCGCGGAACGGGATTGGGCAGCGTGATAAAGAATTAGATCGGCCACGATGTTTCCCCAAACGTTTCTTATTCCGCGCCAGCATGCTGGAAAATCAAAGGAATGGCTAGCCTGCAGCGCACACGGCCATGTCATCGCCCGCAGAGTTTTGCCGAAGGACGAGATAGCGGCGGAGTGCGGAGAAAATGTTCAGATTTCTCAAGAACGATAATGAACTTAACATCCTAAGCACCCAGTTTTTCGGCAAGGTCGTTCAGAGAAGATGCCGCCACATCGACTTTAATTTTCGGCGCGCGTTCGCCTTTCCCCGGCCCTGCTTCATCTGGTCGCGCTACATGCCCGCTACGCAGACCGCATGCGGCAGCAGAGCTAAGATCGTTAGAGTGGGCCGCAACCATCATGCATTGATTTGGTGCGAGATCGAAGGCTTCGCAGGACTTCAGATAAACGGCGGGCTTTGGCTTGTAGTCCCCAGCGATTTCGGCGCCGAGGATTGCGTCCCATGGAAACCTATTGCGGCGCGCAAGATTGACCATCAGTGAGATATTCCCGTTTGAAACAGGTGCCAGAAGAAATTTCTTTTTCAGTCTTAAAAGACCTTCCGTTACGTCGGCCCACGCATCCAGGCGATGCCATGCAAGATTCAGATCGACGAGTTTAGATTCGGCTATTCCAGTTAGCTCAAAACGCGGCAGGATCCGATTGAGATTGTGTCGATGAATGATATCAAGCTTGGAAAACGGGATACGCCCGGAACGTACTTCTTCCATTCCGGTCTGATATTCACCGCGCCACGCATCCGCGAAAGCCAACCAATCCAACTTATAGCCGAGGGGTCCCAGTAGACTTTCGGACTCGCGCGCTATTCCACTGCGCCAATCAACCAATGTACCGAAGACATCGAAGAGCAGCGCTCTTACATTTGTTGCCATGGGCTTATTTCTTCTGCTTCAACGATTGCAAATAAAGCTCATCCCCCGCTTTGCGAAATGCCGGTTGGACGAAAGCCTTTTCCTCGGACGTTAAAAACGCGGCGTCGTAATCGTCGGTCGGCGGCAATCGTGTATTCGTGTCACGCATATAAGCATGCACGAAAGTCCGCGTCGCGATAAAACGTATGACGGCATGTTTCAGCTTCTTCCGCGCCAGTTCATCTAGACTTGCAATTTCACCGTCGCGCATTTGAATTTTGTCCTCGGAGATTGCCTTCACATGCTCCGACCCTGGATCAATACTAATTTCTTGAAGAAATTCGACCGCCTTCGGCGACAATTCGGCCGAAGCAGGTGTTATAAAAAGCACAAGAGTGAGCAGAGCTGGCCAGCGGATTGACATCGGATCGTGCAATTTTCGGAATCGCAACGAAGATCAACATATCGGCTTACGGTGCGCAACCAATTCCCGTCTTGCGACTTTCCGCCGCTACTCGCTGTTTCCCGTAACCCAGTGACAAAACCGTCACGCTTGGCATAAGCTCGTGCATAAAATATCCCCGCGCGAGGGTTTTAATGTCATTTCCCGAATATTCGAATTTCGATGGACTTGGATTGGCCGAGCTCGTTAGAAAGAAAAAGATCAAACCGATCGAACTAGTCGAAGCCGCGATTATACGGATTGAAAATTATAACCCTATACTGAATGCCGTCATATTCCGTGACTTTGAAGGCGCGCGCGCCCGGGCAAAAACGAAACTAAAAGGCGCTTTTGCTGGAGTTCCGTTTTTGCTGAAGGATATTCTTGGTTTCAAGAAAGGCTGGCCGAACCGCGAGGGCTCGAAATTCATTCCACCCGTGCCACATCATCAAGACTTCGACTCTGGTCGCGCGATTTGAAGCAGCTGGAATGATCGCGCTCGGAAAAACGAATGTGCCGGAATTCGGCGCGGTTCCGCTGACCGAATCCAAAGTTTATGGTCCGGCGCGCAATCCGTGGAACCTAGAACATTCGACGGGTGGATCGTCGGGCGGTTCTGCTGCCGCTGTCGCAGCGGGAATCGTTCCATTTGCTCACGGCAATGATGGCGGTGGCTCCATCCGCGTACCCGCATCGGCTTGCGGACTTGTCGGCCTCAAGCCGACTCGCGGGCGCAATCCTCTTGGGCCACACATTGGCGATTTGATGGGAGGGCTTCTAGCGGAGCATATTCTAAGTCGCTCCGTGCGTGATACAGCGGCTGTTCTCGATCAGACCGCGGGGCCCGAATCCGGTGATCCTTACGCGGCCCCGCCGCCGCCCGACTCTTATCTAAAATTGATCGCCAAAAAACCGAAGAAATTGCGGATTGCGTTTACGACGAAATCGTTTCGCGGTGATGCATTCGATCCCGAAGTTGAGAAAGCTGTCGAAAACGCGGCGATGCTTTGCAAGAAACTCGGACATATCGTTGAAGAAGGGATGCCACCGATCAGCGCAGATCAACTTACTGGATCCTTCATGCAAATTTGGGCCTCCGGCCTTTCCTATTTTATCGATTTGTATTCGGCGACATTAGGTAAGACCCCACAGGCAGGCGACATCGAGGGATTGAATTTCGCGCTCTATCAGTTCGGCAAAACAGTTACGGCATCGCGATACATGGGAGCATGGGCGACATTGCAGGAAGCCGCACGCGCGGTGGCGCGCTGGCACGAACGGTACGATGTATGGCTCACTCCTGTACTTGCGCGCCCCCCTATCAAAATTGGCACGGTCAATCTCGAAGCGACCGACTTGATGGCTGGTTTCGCGCCGATCATCGACTATCTGCCGTTCACGCCGCTGCAGAATGCGACCGGTCAGCCGGCAATCAGCCTACCGCTGCACTGGACGAAAAGCGGACTCCCCGTCGGCGTCCAGTTCGTGGGCAGGTGCGGGGAAGAACACATATTATTGCAGCTCGCGGCTCAGCTGGAAAAGGCCCAGCCCTGGTGCAAAAAGCACCCGCCAGTGTGGGGCTGAGGAGGCGGCTACGCTGCCTTTGCTTTTTCTACTTTCACGCCACCGCCTTCAGTTAGCATCACCCTGTTCAAGAGCTTGACCAGGGCATAGACGGACTCGATTGCGGGTGCTGGCGTATTGGTGAGTTTTGCCATTTCTAGGATCGATCCGATTAAGGCCTCGGTCTCGAGCGAACGCCCCGCCTCCACGTCCTGCAGCATCGAAGTCTTGTGCGCCCCTACGGACTCGGCCCCCGCGATACGCTTTTCGATAGTCACGCGGAACGTGACCCCGAGTTTCTGAGCGATATCTTGCGCTTCCTTCATCATGGTCGCGGCCAGGTGGCGCGTTTCGGGGAACTGGCAAATGTCCACGAGTGTCGCGTGGGTGAGCGCCGAGATTGGGTTGAAAGATAGATTTCCCCAGGCCTTCAGCCAGATTTCTGAGCGAATATCCGGCAGCACACGGGATTTCAGCCCTGCTTTTACGAACACGTCGTGCACGTCCTTCACTCGTTCTGTTTGCGTACCATCCAACTCCCCGATGGGGAAACGGTCGCCCTCAACGTGATGGATGACACCCGGCGCCGTTACTGCTGCGGCCGGATACACCACACAACCAATAAGACGGTTGGCGTCAATTTTTTTCGCTAGCACGCCAGATGGATCAAGGCTTTTCAGTCGCTGATTATCGTATTGGCCGCCTAACTTCTGGAAATACCACCACGGTAGACCATTTTGGACCGTCAGCACGATTGTGTCTGGGCCGAGCATTGAGTCAATGTCACGTACGACCTGATCGAGAAAATGTGCTTTTACTGCGAGCACCACAATGTCTTGTTTTCCGGCGTCGCCGGCCTTCTCGGCTGCTTTCACTTTTGCCGTCTCCACTTTGCCGTCATGCCATTCGAGCTTGAGACCGTTCTTCTTGATAGCGGCAAGATGCGCGCCTTGATCGATTACGGTCACGTCTTCGCCAGCGAGAGCAAATTTTGCCGCGAGCAAGCCGCCAATTGCGCCTGCACCCACAATGCAGATTTTCTTTTGCTTTGGCTCCTTGCCGAGCAGATAAGGACTCGGCAGCACTTGATCAAAAAGATTGCTGAGTTTGCCCACTCCATCGATGGAGATATCAACTACGTTATGCGCTTCACCCATTACTCCGGCACCTAGCGAGGTGCCGCAGGCGATAATATCGCCAGGCATCAGCGTTACGTCCTTGGAGACAGCGGCAACGAGCTTGTGCGGTGGGAAGAACATATCGGCGACTGGGTAGTTTTGGCGCTCCTTGCCATTGAGAATCGTCTTGACGGACAGCTTCATCGGATCAACGCCGGTCGTGATCACCGGGCCGAACACACCGAAAGTGTCAAAGCTCTTTGAACGTGCCCACTGTTCGAATGATTTGTCTTTGCGCAGTAGATCGACGGCGGTGACGTCATTCACACAGGTGTATCCAAAGATATATTCTCCAGCATTGGCTTCGCTGACGTTGAAACATTTCTTACCGATGACAACTCCGAGCTCGCCTTCATAGATAATTTTTCCGTCATAGGTCGGCGGACGCTTGATCGGCTGGTTCGCCGGCCAATAAGAATTCGGCGCCTTGAGGAACCAGAGTGGTTCTTCCGGTTGTTTGAAATCGTTCTTCGCCGCGAGCTGGTGGAAGTTATTCCACAAACAAACCATTTTCGTTGGATTGCAAGGCGTAAGTATTTTCACGTCAGCAAGTTTCAGTTTCTCGCCCGTCGCCTTTGCACCACTAAACATATCGCCCGAATGAACAGTTATCGCGTCTCCATCCAAGGTGCCAAAACCGGTCTTGCCCGCGTACTCGAAGCGGATCCAATGTGCCATGGCGTTCCTCCAACGATTTATTTTTATATGCCTTAATCTAGCAAATACAGTCAGGGCCTGCACCGCATGGCGGAATTGCGCAGTGCGCTGCAGCAATTAGTCTCTGTAACCCCAATATTCCGACTTCGGGTCAGACGATCTTGATCGACAGATCCGGCAAACCCTGAATTTTACAAAGGATGATATCGCCTTTCGCAACGGCCCCCACATTTTCCGGCGTGCCGGTCATGATGATGTCACCCGCCTTAAGTTCGAACGCTTCGGAGAGCTTTTCGATCTGCTCCGCAACGCTCCAGGTCATATTGGCAAGATTCGATTTTTGTTTTTCCTGACCGTTCACATAGAGCGCAATCGATCCCTTGCTTAGATGGCCGATCTTCGCTGCCGCATGAATCGGCCCAATTGGTGCGCCGTTATCAAAGCCCTTGCCGAGCGACCAAGGTTTTTTCTGTTCGCGCATGCCGATCTGCAGATCGCGGCGAGTCATATCGAGGCCGACAGCGTAACCATAGACGTGCTCCAGCGCGTCGGCAGCCTTGATGTTCTTTCCGCCGGATTTCAGCGCAGCAACCAGCTCGACCTCATAGTGATAATTGTTAGTCAGCGGCGGATACGGATGGTTCACAGTCTTGCCGGGCATTACAACCTGGATCGCATCGGTCGGCTTTTGGAAGAAAAACGGCGGTTCGCGCGTTGGGTCGGAACCCATTTCGCGTGCATGAGCCGCATAGTTTCGTCCGATGCAATAGATTCGGCGAACGGGGAATGTCTTATCAGAGCCGGCTATTGGTACTGTAATCTGGGCGATCGAAAAGAGCGTTTTCGACGTGGCGCCTGAGACCTTCGACTTTAGGGATTTGCTTTTTGATTTTGACTTCGATTTCACCCCGGCTTTCGCCTTCTTGGCCTTGGCCATCATCGTCTCCATAAAATGCGGCGGCGGATGATTCAGTAGGGCCGCGACTGAAGCGGGCGGATATTACTCGCCTCGCGCCGCTATGCGAGCCTATTGAAACGCCAAGAAAATCTGAGACAAAATATGAATAAATTGTGTATTTCCCATGCATTTACCGCATTGCAGCAATACCTCTACCCCTGTACCACGCGTGCTCCCCGGTGGCTAACTTACCAACAACTAGAAAACAGATTCTGCGCTGCTGCGCTTACGCGTTTGGCGTAGGAAAAAAGGAGATTAGTCATGTTGCTTTGGGGAACCATTGTTCGCCTTTATAAGCGCTGGCGCGCTTACGAGCGGACCTATGAAGAATTGATGCGCCTCGATGATCGCGAACTTGCTGATATCAACATCCGCCGTACCGAAATCGATGCGATCGCGCGCCACACCGCCCGCTCAATAGTTTAGCACTACCCAAGTTCTCGCATTACGAACAGGGCCCCGGGGTTTGGGGCCCTGTTCTTTTAGCGACTAGCGGTCACGGGTCCCAGGCTTAGTGGCTTGAGAAGCATTTTATGACCGTCTGTCTTTTCAAATTCGGGCGCGAGTTCAAGTACGATCTCTCGCATAGCATCCGCCGTGAACACCCTTATTTGTGCCGTCGCATGAACACGAAGACAGATTTATGCCAAAAGACGTGCGCCGGCCGTTTTTGCCCGCATGATATTCTCCTAACATTTTCATATCGTCGCGCGTGTCCGACAATTGGTCAACGCCCGGCATTGCTCGCAGGTTTGGCCACGCCTAAGTTTGCCCAACATCTAGGAGGAAAAAATGAACACGATTACCGGTTTCAGTTCGCTCGATGCCATTCCACTCGAGCATGTGGCGGCCAATCTCAATCGCAAGATGATGTCCGGCAAACAAGGCATGGTCGTTTGGTGGGACGCCAAGGCGGGTGCGCACGCGGGTTCTCATTCGCATCCGAACGAACAACTTGTCTGGGTAATCAAAGGGCAAATCGATCTTCGCATCGGCGAGGAAAAGCGCACCATGAAAAGTGGAGATATAGCGGTGATACTCGGCGGCGTAAATCATGAAGCATGGTTCACACATGACAGCGAAGTGATGGACATTTTCTGTCCGCCGCGCGAAGATTTCCTGAAGGGCGGTAAACCCGCCTATATGAAAGCATGACGAAATCGGTTCACATTATTGGTGGCGGCTTGGCCGGGGCAGAGGCGGCGCATCAGCTCGCTGCGCGTGGCGTTGGCGTCGTGCTCCACGAAATGAGACCGGTGCAGGCTACGCCCGCCCACAAAACTGAAAAACTTGCTGAACTTGTTTGTTCAAACTCTTTTCGCTCCGACGATTCCGTAAAGAATGCGGTCGGTCTTCTTCATCACGAAATGAGGCGAATGAATTCGCTTATCATGCGTGCCGCAGATGCGAACCAGGTGCCGGCCGGCAGCGCCTTAGCGGTAGACCGCGAGGGGTTCTCTGCCGCGGTAACGGCCGCGCTCGACAATAGCTCTGAACATCGAAATTCGCCGAGAGGAAATTTCGGAACTTTTCGACGGATGGGACAATGTGATTATTGCAACCGGTCCGCTCACTTCAGCAACTCTCGCCGACAGCATTTGCAAAAGAACTGGACAAGGCGCGCTCGCGTTCTTCGACGCGATTGCGCCGATTGTTTATCGCAACTCGATCGACTTTTCCGTGGCATGGTTTCAGTCACGGTACGATAAGAGCGGACCGGGCGGATCGGGTTCTGATTACATCAATTGCCCCATGACGCGCGAAGAGTATGAAAATTTCGTCACGGTGGTCAACGCAGGCGAAAGGGTCGAGTTCAAGGAATGGGAAAACTCTCCCTACTTCGATGGCTGCCTGCCGATTGAAGTCATGGCGGCGCGCGGATTAGACACGTTGCGCCATGGTCCAATGAAGCCGTTTGGTCTGACCAATCCACATCAACCCGGTCAAAAGCCCTATGCTGTCGTGCAGCTCCGCCAAGACAACAAATTAGGGACGCTGTTCAACATGGTCGGGTTTCAGACCAAGCTTAAGCACGGCGAACAAACACGCGTGTTTCGCACAATACCAGGACTTGAACGGGCGGAATTCGCGCGCCTTGGCGGCCTGCATCGCAATACTTACCTCAACGCACCAGAACTGCTTGACGCCACGCTGCGGCTCAAGACCGATCCAAGGCTGCGTTTTGCAGGCCAGATAACCGGTTGCGAGGGTTATGTGGAAAGTGCCGCCGTCGGCTTGCTTGCAGGCATGTTCGCGGCCGCGGAATGCCACGGCACAGAAATTCGGCTTCCTCCCCCGACCACAGCCCTCGGCGCATTGCTCGCGCATATTACGGGCGGACATTTTGCCGACGAAAGTGAAAGTGTCCGATCCTATCAGCCGATGAACGTCAATTTCGGGCTATTTCCACCCATCTCCGATGAATTCAGAAAGCCCACGGGCGGCAAGATACGCGGGCTGCAACGGACATTGGCGCGGAAGGAAGCTTTGACATTGCGCGCCAAAGCCGATCTCGATGCTTGGCTTAAGACCGAAAGCAGCGCAAACGTAGCCGCATGAAGCAAGATACCGACGTCTCGCTCCATCGGTTCCGGCCTGTCGCGATGCTGAAGTCCGACCATTTCAGCTCGGTTACCCGCGGATTTTGGCGCACGCAAGCGGGCGAAGTCGAAGCCGTGCTACGCAAGTTCGACGATGTACCTTGGTGGACACGGCCGATTGCGCGCTTCTTTGCACGCAACGAAATCCGTGCGCTGGAACGCCTCTGTGATTCCGCAGTCGGACCCGTGCTCCTCGCGCGTGGCAAAGGATTTCTAGTGCGCTCATGGGTCGAGGCGCTGCCGATGCACCTTGCGGCACCGAAGAACGATGTACAATTTTTTAAGGGCGCCAAGAAAATTTTGCGCACGATGCGGCACGCGGGTGTCGTGCACAACGATCTGGCAAAGCAGCAAAATTGGCTCCGCGACTCCGAAGGAAACCCTCGCGTCACCGATTTTCAACTTGCCGCCGTGAGCAATAAAAAGGGGTTGGCCTTCCGTATCGCCGCGCGCGAAGATTTACGTCATCTGTTGAAACATAAACGGAATTATTGCCCGGCAGCACTCACCCCTTCTGAAAAGCGCATGCTTGCAGAAAAGAGTTTGCCGTCGCGAATCTGGATGGCGACCGGCAAGCGCATCTACAATTTCGTGACGCGCAATATCATGGGCTACATGGACCGCGAAGGTTCGGGCATCGATACAATCGTCGATGCACCACGCATCGCGATGTGTCTCGCCGAACATCGAGATATCAGTGATGTTGCGGTCGTTCCTTATCCGACCCCGCGCGGTGCACGTCTCTATGCTTTTGTAGAATCCGAACTGCTGCTGAAGGAGGAGGAATTTCGGAACCACCTGCGTTCCGCATCTTCACCAATGCCAACGCTGATGCAAGTCGTAAAACGGCTGCCTCGCAAGGACGGTCGTGTACGCGAAGACGTTCTGCGGCTGGTTGCACAAAATCAAGTCGACCTAATTGACAAGCTCGGGCTCGACGATGAAACCAAACGCATTTCCGTGGATATTATCAACGGCCGTCTAAACCATACTGACCGTAGGCTGAGCGAACCGTCAGCGCCGTGACTTGAGACGGCGCGCGGAACGCCAAATTGTCCAGGGCCGGAGAAACTGTGGCAACTGAATCTGCGTCGTAAACGGATCATAATCGGGCCCTTCCATCCGCGCGAGATAATTCGGAACCATCTCGACAGGGAGAAACGCGGGCAAGACGGCCTTCGGAAGCAAAACCATCCTTTTTCGCGCTTCCATCAGGTGGAAACGCGCAAGATCCCGCATTTCGCGCAAGGATGCTCTGACACCCTCGGTTGCCTGACCGGAAATAATATCGTCATGGGTCACGCTGTGACGCGCGAGCAAATCCTGCGGAATATAGACCTGTCCACGCGAAGCGTGATGCGGAAAACTTCGCAGCAAACCAGTGATGGCGTAGGCGCGGCCCGCATGGAGTGCGGTTTCATCGATCTCACGCGTCTCCGTCTGATCCAAGATCCGTGCGGCGAGCTGCATGAGTGAAGTTGATGTTAAGTCGAGATAAATCTCAAACTGGGCAAGAGTCGGCATGGGATCGCCATATAAATCGAAAGTGCGCGCATCGATGAGTTCGTGAAATCGGGCGCGTGGCAAATCGAAATGCGAGATCGTGTCGACAAGCGCGTTTGTAATGGGGCCGTGCGAAGCGTCGTTGGGTCCCCTTCCCTCGACCACATCCCGCCACCATTGTAGACGCAATTCGCCGATCATCGGCTCGCTGACGCGGTCTCGAATCCGCGCGACCTCATAATTGAACGCCGAAATGGCAAACAGATAACGTCGCCGTTCCTTTGGTGCGAACAACGCCGATAGATAACGGTCCTTGTCGGCCTGTCGCGCAAGCGACTTACACGTACGATAATTTTTCTTGAGCGAAGCCAAGGTTCACTCCACGGCGATCAACGCCGCTGCAACGCGCCGCCCTTCGGCCAATAATATATTGTACGTGCTGGCAGCCGCCCATGTCGGCATCACATCATAGGATACCGAAGCGTCCTTAAGGCGCTTTTTCAGGGGCGCCGCTAACGACACCGGATCGCGACCAGAGCCGATCAGAAGAAAATCGATCTCTCCCGTTTTCGCGAACACTGGCGCAAGCGATTTTTCGTCGATTTCACCCGGCGTTTTGGGCGACCACGCCCAAATCCCGCTCGGCAGAGCAAGGATCGAGCCGCGATGGGACATATTCGCGAAGGCAAAGCCGCCCTTGCCATAAGCCTCGATCGGCGCGCGGCCGGGAAAATATCGCTCGCTCAGCGATCCGCTCAACGGTTTGCGACACTGGCTGGATTGGCCGCAGGCTCCGGCGATTCAAGTTGGGCGGTACGACCTGCACCGACGCCGAGGTAGATCAGAATGGGCGACGCGATAAACACCGAAGTGTAAGTACCGACCAGCACGACGCCGAACATCATTGTTGCGGTGAAACTGTGAATTGCATGGCCGCCGAATAGGAGCAACGCGAGCAAAGCAGCCGCAACGGTTACATGGGTGACGATCGAGCGCGAAAGCGTCGCGTTGATCGAGATGTTCAATAAGTCGGCCATTGAAAGTTTCTTGTAACGGCGAAGCATCTCGCGAATACGATCGTAAATCACGACGGTATCGTTCAGCGAATAACCGAGAATGGTAAGCAGTGCGGCTATACTCGTTAGATCGAAATCGATCTGTGTGATCGACATGAAACCGATCGTAAGTACAAGATCGTGCACGTTCGCAATCATGGCACCGAGCGCGAATTGCCACTCGAAGCGGAACCACAAATAAACCAGGATCGCGAAGATCGCAATGATGATCCCAATGGTGCCATATCCCAATAATTCCTTGGAGACACGCGGACCCACAACCTCAATGCGGCGATATTCTACGCTGTCGGCAAGCGCGGCCTTTACCTTGTCGACTACGCCCTGCTGCACCGCTTCACCGCCCGGCTGCTGGGAAATACGGATCAGAACTTCACCGCGGTCGCCGAACTCCTGCAATTGCACTTCACCGAGACCGAGCCCATCAAGGATCGTGCGCATTGGGCCGATGTCTCCCTTGCCGGCTTTCTGTTGCACTTCGATCAGCGTGCCGCCCTTGAAATCGATCCCGAAATTCAGCCCATGGGTGAAATAAAATAGCAGAGCAAAAATCGAGAGCGCGGCCGAAATCGGAAAGCTGATGCGGCGGAATCGCATGAAGTCAAATTTGGTGTCGTCCGGCACTATGCGTAGATGTGGGATCACACCAAACAGCACGAGCAGACAGATCACCGCGGCAACGGCCATGCCCACGTAAATGAATAGGGTGGAGAGGGTCATGGTTCGATCACTCTCAAATTGGCACGACTTGCGGACGCCACCAGCGCACCCACATCGCAACAATCAAGCGTGTAAGCGTGAAAGCGGTGAACAGCGTGGTGAGAATGCCGATGCCGAGCGTGACGGCAAAACCACGCACGGCACCGGTGCCGATAAAAAATAGCACAGCGGCGGCAATGAACGTGGTGATGTTAGAATCGAGAATTGTCGCAAGCGCGCGGCTAAATCCGGCGTCGATTGCCGTGATGGGAGAACGTCCGCTGCGAAGTTCTTCACGAATGCGCTCATAGATTAGAACGTTCGAGTCAACCGCAATACCGACAGTGAGCACGATACCGGCGATGCCGGGCAAGGTCAGAGTTGCACCAAGAAAAGAAAGAATGCCGAGGATCATGCCGACGTTTATGGCCACTGCGATATTGGCAAATAGCCCGAATAAACCGTAGGTTACAATCATGAATACGATCACAAGCACCGTGCCAAAATAGGCGGCACTGATACCCGCATTGATCGAGTCCTGACCGAGGCCGGGTCCGACAGTGCGCTCCTCGATGATCGTCAACGGCGCTGGCAACGCGCCCGCGCGAAGCAAGATTGCAAGATCGTTCGCCGCCTGCACCGTGAAATTTCCACTAATCTGCCCAGAACCGCCGGTAATTGGCTCACGAATTACGGGCGCCGAAATCACTTCATTGTCGAGGATGATCGCGAATGGCTTGCCGACATTTTCTTGCGTCGCGGTGGCAAAACGGCGACCACCGGAAGTATTGAAACGGAAACTCACGATCGGCTCGTGCGTGCGTTGGTCGAAACCCGGTTGCGCATCGACAAGGTCCTCGCCCGAAACGACCACACGTCGTTCGATCAGGTACGGCAGTTTGTCACGTGAGTACAGCAGCTCAGATTCAGCCGGGGGACGGCTTTCGAGCGCTTGCTGTGAACTCATAGAAAGATCAACCATGCGGAACGTCAGTTTCGCGGTTTTGCCGAGCAGCGATTTTAATCGCGTGGGATCTTGCAGCCCCGGCACTTGTACGAGAATGCGGTCATCGCCCTGTCGCTGAATCAAAGGTTCAACAGTGCCAAGTTCGTCAATTCGGCGTCGAACTATTTCGATCGACTGATCGACAGACTGGCGAATGCGCTGAGTTATACCGACGTCGGTGACGCTCAGCTGAATCAAGCCGCCACTCAAATCATTGATCTCGATGTCTCGCTGCCCAGTACCGGAGAGAAGTCCTCCGATCGGCGCCGACAATTCTCGTAGGCGGCGAAGTGCTTCCGGTGCGTCGCCCAACTCGCGGATACGTACCTGTACGTTCTGGTTCTGGACCGTGAGATTGCTGTAGCCGATTCGCGCATCGCGCAAGACGCGGCGCATGTCATCCCGCAAGGATTCAATCCGTTCCTTACGAACCGCATTCGAATCAACTTCGAGCAAAATGTGCGATCCACCTTGCAGATCGAGACCAAGTACAAGTTTGCGCTGCAGAAACGACGGCAACTGCTGGTATGATTGCGGCGACATCAAGCTTGGAACGGTGAACAGACACACGATGAGCGAGGAAAGCAGGATCGCCAAGGCTTTCCAGCGGGAGAAATGAAGCATAACAGTCCTCGGCTCTAGCCTGAGTAGCGTCGCTCTTAAGCGGCGCCTTCTTCCTTCACGGGCTCGCCCTTGGCGCGTACCTCAGTAATCATCGGACGCATCTGACGAATGCGCACATTGTCAGCGATTTGGATTTCCACCTCGTTGTCATCGATTATCTTGGTCACCTTGCCGACAATCCCGCCAGAGGTCACAACCGTGTCTCCCTTGCGCATCGCCTTTACCATCGCCTGGTGGTCTTTCGCCCGCTTCTGCTGCGGCCGGAGAATAAGAAAATACATGATCACGAAGATCAGGACGAAGGGCGCCATCTGCAGCAACATTTCGCTGCTGCCGGCGGGCGCGCCTTGCGCAAAGGCGGGAGTAATGAACATCGGCTTTCTCGTCTAAGCGGTGCGGAAAATCGCGGAAAAGTGCAAAAGCGGGCGGACTATACCCACGCACCTCCGGATTGCAAACTTGCAATCCTTTAGGCCGTTGCTCAGTCTGTCACACGCTCGTATCGTTAAAGCAACTAGGCGCAGTAGTTTACGTGCCCAAGAGGGAGGCTTTTGTGATGCCGGTATGGATGCGGGGGCTAGCCGCCGCCTTATTTGCAGTTTTCGTACTTCTACTTGGATTGCGTTCCGCCTTGACGCAGACCGATGATTGCAAAAACCGCGGCCAGCTCGATACGCTTTATTGTGACGAGGACAACGATCTCGTCGCCGATGCGCCGAAAGATCCTGCGAAATGGAAAGACCCGTCGACCCTTGTCTTCGCTTACACTCCGGTTGAGGATCCGGCAGTTTACGCAAACATCTTCAAACCCTTTACAGAATACCTCGGTCAATGCACCGGCAAACGTGTGGTTTATTATCCGGTGCAATCGAATTCGGCGGAAATTGAAGCCATGCGTTCTGGCCGGCTGCACGTTGCAGGCTTCTCGACCGGCCCTACCGGCTTCGCTGTGAATTTGGCGGGCGCCGTGCCGTTCGCAACGAAAGGCACGGAAAAGGGCATACAGGGCTATAATTTGATTTCGCTGGTGAGAGCGGACAGTCCCTATCAAAAACTTTCCGATCTCAAGGGCAAGCGCGTTGCGCACACAGCGCCCTCTTCCAATTCGGGCAATCTTGCTCCGCTCGTACTTTATCCGAAGGAAGGTCTGAAGCCGAACGAGGACTACAAACCAATCATGTCGGGGGGGCATGATAAATCCGCACTCGGGGTGATTTCAGGTGACTACGATATGGGTGGAGTCGCTTCCGACGTTTATGACCGCATGGTTGGGCGCGGCACCATCAAGGGCGCCGATATTAGGATTATCTATCGCAGTCCGATATTTCCGACTTCGTCATTCGCTTACGCACACGATCTGAAACCGGAACTCGCGAAGAAAATCGTCGACTGCTTTTTTGCCTTCCATTTCTCACCAGAAATGCAGAAAGAATTCAACGGTGACGATCGCTTTGTAAAAATCACCTATAAGGACGATTGGAAAGTCGTTCGCGAAATCGCCGAAGGCTCCGCCACACCCTACAACAAGGCGGCATATGAGGCCGAAAACGCACGCGAGGCAGTTGCTCTCGCGAAGAAACTACAGGAAAAAGCAGCGAAAGATCAGCAAGCGCCGGCGCCGGCTAAATAATCGGACACGAGAAGAGCGGTGAGCGAATTGGGAAAAACGCTTGCGGAGAGCGACCGCTCGCTCGTCATCCGCAATCTCTGCAAGGAATATCGGACGGGCCAACCAGTCCTAAGGGATGTCTCATTGACCATTCCGGGCCGGGGCATCACTGCGATCATCGGCCCCTCCGGCACCGGCAAATCGACGCTGATCCGCTGCATCAATCGTCTCACTGATCCAACATCCGGCGAAATTATTTTTAAGGACACCGATCTCGCCAAATTGAAGGGGCGCGCCTTGCGCGAAGCACGACGACGGATCGGCATGGTGTTTCAAGAATACAATCTGGTCGAACGTCTAAGCGTGATTGAGAACGTCCTATGCGGACGCCTTGGCTATATCGCCGTGTGGCGCGCATGGCTGCGAAAATTTGCGGCTCCCGACATTCAGCAGGCATTCTATCTGCTCGACAAGGTCGGCCTCGGCGACTTCGCTACCCAACGCGCGGACCAACTCTCCGGCGGCCAACGCCAACGCGTCGGCATCGCACGTGCGTTGATGCAGAAACCAGATCTTCTACTCGCTGATGAACCGACCTCTTCGCTCGATCCAAAAACGGCCGTTGAAATCATGGCGTTGATCGCACAGGCGGCGAAAGAATATGACTTCCCCGTCATCGTAAATATCCATAACTTCGAACTCGCCAAGCGGTTCGCCCAGCGTATCGTCGGAATGAGTAAGGGCGGTGTCGTATTCGATGGGCCTCCACAAGCGATCCATCATTCCCACTTGCTCGAAATTTATGGCGGCGAAGGGTGGCTCGAATGAGCGCATTTCGAGCCTACCCTACCCCACGCGTTGCTTTCCCTCCGAATTGGCCGATGCGCGTCGGGTTGCTCGTTCTGGCTGTATATGTCGTTTACGCTAGCTCGATTTTGGAAATTACTTGGCCACGTTTTCTCGCCGGTTTCGAGCATGGCCGAAACTTTCTGTCACGCATGTTCCCGCCGAACTTCGCCGCCGACAAGCTCGCGCTCCTCTATTCCGGCATGATCGAAAGCCTGCAGATTGCGATTCTCGCGACCGCCTTCGGCATTCTCCTGTCGGTGCCACTGGGGCTCGCCGCCGCGCGCAACCTTTCTTTCGCACCGCTCGCCTGGTTCACGCGCGGGCTAATCGCACTGCTCCGCTCGTTTCACCCGGTGATCGTCGCGATCCTGTTCGTGAAGGCGGTCGGATTCGGCGCGCTCGCGGGCGTCCTCGCCTTGATCGTCGCCTCGATGGGATTTCTCTCCAAGCTCATCGCCGAAGCTGCCGAGGAGATCTCGATGCCGCAGATGGAGGCGGTGCGTGCGACCGGCGCCTCGTTCCTGTCGGTGCTCGTCATGGCGGTGGCGCCGCAGATCATGCCACGCTTCATCGGCTTTTCCGCCTATCAGCTCGATTCCAACCTCCGGAATTCCGCACTCGTCGGTCTCGTCGGCGGCGGTGGCATCGGCACCACGTTGTTCACGGCGTTTCAGCGTTTCGACTACGACTTCGTGCTCACCATCGTGCTCGCGATCATCGCCACGGTGACGGTGGGCGAGATCCTCTCGGGCTGGATGCGGAGGCTGTTTCAATGACGGCCGCCGCACCCGCTCTACCCCGCCGCTGGCGGCGCTTCTCGTTCTCCGAGCGCATCCTGCGCTCGTGCTTCTATCTGTTCGCCGTGCTCGCGCTGATCTGGTCGGTTGAGACCATCGAAATCATTCCCGAATTCCTGCAAGACGCGCCGGCGCAAACCGCGGATCTCTTCGCGCGCATGTGGCCGATTGACTGGTCGTGGTACAAAAAAGGCGTGCATGCGTCGCTGATCGAGACGCTGCACACGGCGACACTCGGCACCATCCTCGCCGTCCTGCTCGCAAGCCTCGTCGCGTTGTTGGCCGCGCGCAACGTCACGCGCTCGGTCTTCCTCAACGCCATCGCCCGTTTTATCCTGGTCGCGACGCGCTCGGTGCACGCTATGGTGTGGGCGTTGTTTTTCGTCGCGGTGTTCGGCCCCGGCGCGCTCGCGGGCACGCTCGCCATCGCCGTGCATTCGATCGGCTTCACCGGAAAGCTACTTTCGGAAGCGATTGAGGAGGCAAAGGCGGGCCCGATCGAAGCGCTCACCGCTGCCGGCGCCACGAAGCTTGCGATCCTCGCCAAGGGCTACTGGCCGCAGGTAAAGCCCGCTTTTCTCGGGGTCGCGATTTTCCGCTGGGACATCAACATCCGCGAGTTGGCGGTGCTCGGATTGGTCGGCGGCGGCGGCCTCGGCATGGCGCTCGAAGCCGCGCTCGACAATCTCTACTGGGACCGCGCCGGGCTCGTGCTCCTCATCATCTTCGCAATCGTGATCGCCGCCGAAATTCTCACCACCTGGCTTCGCGGCAGAATCATCTAGCGCAACACCATCTGCGTGCAGCGAAAGAGCGCGAGGCTCTTGCCCTTGCCGTCGGTGACGGTGGCGTCCCATACCTGCGTCACCTTGCCGAGATGCACGGCGCGCGCTTCGCATTCAATCGTGCCTTCGCTGACGGTGCCGAAAAAGTTCGACTTCAATTCGATGGTGGTGAAGCCGCGCGCGCCCTCGGGCAGCGAGGCGACGCAACCATAGCCGGCGCTGGTGTCGGCGAGCGCGATCACGCTCGCGGCATGGAGAAATCCGTTGGGTGCCATCAGGCGCTTCGCGACCGGCAGGCGGCTCTTCACAAAGCCGGGCTTGACCTCGAGCATCTCGATGCCGAGCTCGCCGGGCAGATAACCCACCTGGCGCTGCATGAAGGCGGCGGCGTCGAAAACACGCTTGTTCATGAATGTACCCCCGTCAGTTTCCCGGCGGGGGTACGATAGCGCATGCGAAACAGTTATTCTTTTTTCGACGATCAGTGTTGCGCCGTTTCGCCCGCATGACGCGGCGGCAACCGGGGGCTCGTGCAACTTATTTCAGCTGCGCCGCCACCTTCTCGATTCCGGCCTTGGCGCAGTTCTCGTCCTCTATTTCAAGTGGAGAGCCGGAGACGCCAACTCCGCCAATCGTTTCCGCGCCCATTTTGATCGGAACACCACCACCGATGACGGTGGTGCCGGGAATGAGACGGAACACCATGGCTTCCGGCGACGAGGTTCCCTGCTTGAATTCAAGCGTAGTAATGCCGCGTGTGCGGGAAGTGTAAGCCTTCACTCTGGCCGTTTCCATGGTATGCGGACCGGTGCCGTCGCCCCGGATCGAAGCGGCGACGTTGCCAGCCTTATCAACGACAACGACGGAAATCTTTTTGCCGTCCTTGGTGCACTGATCAAGCGTGGCTTGCATGATAGCCATGGCCATGCCCATCGACACATTGTGCTCTGTTAGCGGGGCCTGCGCGCCGGCGGCGGTGGCAGCGAACATGGAACCGGCGGCGAGAGCAAATTTCAGAAAACGCATAGGCGAACGCTCCCTTTTTGATGCTTATGAAACCCTTCATAGTGCTTTTTCATTCCCTCACTGTCAAAATGGTCCACGGCTGATCTGTTCTACGAAACACGACCGTTCAGTGCGCAAGCGGCGGCGCACCGAGGTGCTCCTTAAAGAACGACAACGTTCGCTCCCACGCGAGGTCGGCGGCTTCCTTGTTGTAGCGAGCTCCGCCGGTGTCATTGTTGAAGGCGTGGTTCACGCCCGGGTACATGTAAATCGTGTAGCGCTTCCCGTTTGACTTCAATGCCGCTTCGTAAGCTGCAATACCGGCATTCACGCGCTGGTCGAGCTCGGCATAATGCAGGAGCAGAGGCGCGCGGATAGCCGACACGTCGGCGGCAGGGACCTGCAGCCCGTAATAAACCACCACGGCTTTGAGTTCGGGCTTTGCTGCCGCCATGCGATTGGCCACGCCGCCGCCGAAGCAAAACCCGACGACGCCGACATTGCCATTCGATTCGGCGTGCGTCAGTACAAATGGGACCGCCGCGATGGCCGCCGCCGTGATATCGTTGGGATCAGTTTTGGCGTGAAGCTCGCGTGCTTGGTCCTCATCAGGCGGCGTGCCGCCGGACACCGACAGCAAGTCGGGAGCGAACGCCAAAAAGCCTTCGACCGCCAGTCGCCTGGCGATGTCCTCGATGTGCGGGTTGAGGCCGCGATTTTCCTGGATGACGATGATGGCGGGACGCTTACCCTTCGCTTTCGGACGCACGAGGTAGCCATTGATCTTGCCCTTGGGGGAGTCGTAGGCGACACGGTCCGCCGCGAGGCGTGCATCATTTGCCGCCACGAAGGCGGCCTGGGCATAGTCGTTCTGCAAGAGTGGTAACAGTGCCGCAGCAGCCGTGGCCGAACCGGCCAGCTTGGCGAGTTCGTCGAGGAACTCGCGACGGTTCATGCCGCCATGCGTGAAGCTGTCAAAAAGATTTATGATGCGTTGGTCCATGGTTTTCCCTTGTCGACCACGCGTGATCTTGCCTGTCTGCCAGCTTCCTACTTCGGTATCACAGCGCCCTTCGCCGGATTTTGGGTGTATAGCCCCAGCACTTCGCCCTGCGCCACCACCTTGTCCTTGATCGCCGCCATTGCCGCGGCGCCGTCAAAGTCCTTGCCAAGATTGAGCGTCGGCACACTCAGCGCATATACCGTGAAATGGTAACGATGAATGTTCTCGTCGTTCCACGGCGGACACGGCCCGTCATAGCCGTAGTATTGTCCTTTCATCGCCTCGTTGGCGGCGAAGATTTTGGTGAAGTCGTTAAGCCCGCGCACGCCGCCGGCCGCGGCCGGCGTCGCCGGCTTGCCGTGGGGCACGCGCGCATTCGACTCGGCGCCTTCCGCCAGCGACGTGACGTTGGCCGGAATGTCGACAAGGATCCAATGGAAAAAGTTTCTCCGCGGTACCGCCGACGTCAGCGTCTCACCTTCCTTGTTCATTTTCTCGCGCTGTTCGGCCGGCGCTTCCGTATCGTGCAGGATAATTGCATACGATTTGGTGGCAGCCGGCCCTTTGGACCATGAGATGGCCGGACTGATACTCGGGACCGCCCGTCGTATGTCCCTGCGCTGCCGGCACGCAGAAGGCATATTTGCTCGGCATCATTTCGCCGTTCTTGAAGGAGTTGACGCTCACCTGGAGCGTCTGCGCTGATGTCGGCGTTGCCACGAATGGTGCTGCCACGCTTGCCGCGAGCAGTCCAAACATAGCGGTCTTGGTCATTCCCATGTTGTCCTCCCTGTAGGTCCAGCCTTGTTGGCCGGTTCGATTATCAGTTTAAACCCTTCATAACGCATTTTCATCCCGCTTGCACCCGCAGCCCAGTCCCGCTATCTCGCGTTCGCGGAGTGTTCCAAATGAACAAGCCATCGCCCATCGATAGCGTGCTCGGCCTGCTTGCCACTGCGTTCGAACGCATTGCAGCAGCACTCGATCGCATGGCGCCGGTGGCAGCCGAGAAGCCTGATTTTGCCGCCGCCGACGCCTTCGTGTGGCACGGCGAGGGCAAGCGGCTGGAGCCCGTCACCCACGTCAACCGGGTCGAGATGCGCCTGCTCAAGGGCATCGACCGCATGCGCGACACGCTGCTTGAGAATACCGAGCGCTTCGCCAAGGGGCTCCCTGCCAACAACGCGCTGCTGTGGGGCGCCCGCGGCATGGGCAAATCATCGTTGGTGAAAGCCGTGCATGCCGAGATCAACGCGCATAAAAAGGGCGCGCTGAAGTTGATCGAAATCCACCGCGAGGAGATCGAATCCTTACCCGTCCTGATGGCGTCGCTGCGCGCCGCCAGAGTGCGCTTCCTCGTCTTCTGCGACGACCTTTCCTTCGAGGCCGAGGACACGAGCTACAAGTCGCTGAAAGCCGTACTCGAAGGCGGCATTGAAGGCCGTCCCGACAACGTGCTCCTCTACGCCACTTCCAACCGCCGCCATTTGATGGCGCGCGAGATGTTGGACAACGAGCGCTCCACTGCGATTAATCCCGGCGAGGCGGTCGAGGAAAAAGTTTCACTCTCTGATCGTTTCGGCCTCTGGCTCGGTTTTCACAGGTGCAGCCAGGACGAATATCTCGAAATGGTCGAAGGATACGTCAAGTATTTCAAAATCCCAATCGACGCGGTTTCGCTACGCCGCGAGGCACTCGAATGGGCGACGACACGCGGCGCGCGTTCCGGTCGCGTCGCGTGGCAGTTCGTGCAGGAAATTGCGGGAAGGCTCGGCGTTACGTTAAAGGGATAGTCCCGAAAACGAAGCGGCGAGCTGACCGCCGAACACCATGCAAGACCTTCAAGCCAAAAAGCGCATGTACGCGATGCTAACGGCCATTCTCGCTGCCTATTTTATTTGTGCTCTCACGCGGGCGGGCAATTACCGGCGAGTATCCCTATCAGTTCATCGATGCAGGTGCTCTCGGCTATGGGCAGGTTGCTATCAACGTGCTTGTGCTCATGGTCCGTATTTTGGGGCGTCGGGATTACCGCAGTCATCGGACGGGCAATCTTTACGAGCCAATAAGGCCGATTTCCGAATTCGAAAACTGCGACGTTTATTCGCTTGCGACGCTATATTTAGTGGCTGAAGAATAGTGCCACAGAATTTGAATGGCCTCGCAGCGATGCAATTAAACGGCAACATCAGATCAAATCAACTGTGGATTCGAATGACGTTCTTTTTGGCGGGACTATGCATGTTCGCTGGCCCAGCCATAGCGAAAGATCAGACATCTAATTCGACCACACAATCCGCCGACCGTGGAACGGAAGATCTTGCTCAAACCGACAAATATTATTGGGTCGCGCCGAAAGCTTCGATGCGTCTGTGCCCAAAGCCGCAAGCTGATATTATGAACCAAATTCAATGTCCGGAACTGAAATCGGGACGATTTTTCATCACGCATGTGGTCATGATGAACAAAGTTCCAGTTTTCTACCGGATCGTAACCGATGACAATCAAATCGGCTTCGTGCGAGTTGAGGATAAGGTCTCATTTGTTGACCAAGATCCGCAAGTTGCGAAAAATACATCAAAGGCGGATTGCCAGAAATTCGGCGAACCGAAAATCGGTATGACGGTGGAACAAGCCGAAAACACTTGCTGGGGAAAACCACTCAAAATCAATCGAGTGAAGGCGCACAGCCGCGTCCGCGAACAGCGCCGCTATCAAAAAGATCGATCGCTCTATTTCGAGAACGGAATTCTCGTCGCTATCGAGACGCTGCGATAGGCCTGAGGAAACATGGCCGAACGCGCCTACGCCGATTTCCTCAATGCAAACCGTTCTAGAAACGTACAGAAGTCGATGGACGCGCAATCCAGCAAATCCCACGATATTTCGTCCACAGCTCCGCATCTAAGCCTTAGAGCGGGCGGCGTTGCGGGTAGCCCGCGAAAAAGCTGAAAATATTGGCCATTAAGCCTTGGTGTGGCTATCCGCGGGGGTGCAAACTGCGAAATTTTACCATTTCTTAACCCCGAATCACATGACCCGCCAATCATTTAGCCGCATTTTTCCTTCGCTTTTTTGAGCGAATCTAATATCCAGACTGGGCAGCGCGCGGCGCGTTTGCGGAGGAAATACCATGGCCAACAATTCCAAACCCATTACCCTGAAGCACATGGCAGCGCAGATGGCGGAAGACCACCAAATGACGAAAGTACAAAGTCATGCGGTGCTCGACGACCTCATTGAAATCATGACCAAGCACCTGACGAAGGGCGAGCGCATCAAGATTTCCGGTCTCGGAATTTTTCAGGTTCGCAAGCGCGCGGCGCGGATGGGCAGAAATCCAGCGACGGGCGAGCCGATCGCGATCAAAGCGAGCAAAAGGGTTGCCTTCCGGGCCGCCAAGAATTTGAAAATGGCGATCTAAAATATTCTATCTACAGAAAACGAAAACCCCGGCCTTGCGCCGGGGTTTTTTCGTGGAGCGCTTTGGTACGCCAAAGTTTTCTTTTATGACTTAAGAATACATCCGGAACCTGTCTCGACTTTATTCGGTTCGACCCACTTCGAACTGCGCGTCGATGCCGTTAAGTTCGGCGCTCGCTTGAAAATTCAGTGCGCGTCGCCGCGGAATGCTGAACGCATAGATTAATGCACGGACACGCGAAAGCGCGATTGCAAGTGACGTCGTTCGGCTGCTTTCAATTGCGAAAAAAACCAAAGCAAATGTTTTTCTCCGCTGTCCACAGCGCGCGGCCATATGCCGGAGAAAGTTCTCGCAGAAATTAGTGCGGGGCAGCTGGGTATCCCACGGGAATCCAGCTGCCCCACTTGAGATCGCACCTGGAGGTCAACCGGTACAATCGAACGGCAAGAAACAAATCAATCCAGCAAAATCAGAACCGAAAAGGGAAATTAGCAGGGTATTATTGCGACACGCTTAATTACTGCGTCACAATGACGAAAGATGCTGTGTGGGATCAACTGGCGTCGAACCCTGACGGATCTCGAAGTGAAGCTGCGGTGAAGCGACGCCTCCAGTCTGACCAGCTTTCGAAATCACCTGACCGCGCTTTACGGTCTCGCCCTTATGCACGAGAACTTCCGAATTGTGGGCGTAGGCGGTTACCCAGCCGCCCGCATGACGGATCAGAACAAGATTGCCGTAACCTTTGAGCTCATTTCCGGCATAGGCGACCACACCGTCTTCCGAAGCCTTTACCGCTGTGCTTTCGGGAACCGAGATATTGATGCCGTCATTCTGCTGGCCGTTCGGCTTGCCGCCAAAATTTGAAATCACCCGCCCTTTTACGGGCCAGCGGAAGGATGGAGCACCGCCCGCCAATTTCGGCTGCGCCTCGGCATCGGCTTGTGATGTTATAGGCTTGACACGCGCGACGCTTTCGACAGGTGCATCGTTGGTCTGTGCGATCTGCTGGTGTGGTTGGCTTGGAGCTTCCGCATATCGCTGCTGTACAGGAGTTGTTGCAATCGTCGCCCCAGGAATAGCCAGCTTCTGGCCAATTTTAAGTGGAGCTAATTCGTTGATCTTGTTCTCATGGACGATTTGCCGGCTGCTGACAGCGTAGCGGCGCGCAATCGAAATAAGCGTTTCGCCGGGCGCGACAGTGTGAACGACGCTCGCGCGGTCGATCGACGCGGATGCCGATGCCTGCCGCACGCCATGTGCTGGAATCATGATTTTCGTACCTGGCTTCACGCGGGAAGCATCGGCAAAATTATTTTCTTTCAAGATCGCTGCAACCGACACTTTGTAGCGATCGGAAATCGTGTGCAAAGTCTCGCCGCGCTTCAGGACGACGGTAATCGGACCAGCCTGAACGGGGCGCGTACCGATGCTACCTGTGGTATCGCCGCGTACTGGCGAATATTGCGGCGCAGGCGCAGCAGGTACCGAGCGAGGTGCATTCGAATATTGCGACTGATAGCTTGGCTGCGCTTGATAGCTCGGCTGCGGTTGACTGTAATTCGGCTGATACTGCGAGTTATTCTGTCCGTAAACTGAAGGGCCATACACCGGCGTCCCGCCGTTCGTATAAGCGGGCTGGTCTAGCGGGCGAGATTCAATCTGCGCTACCGGCTGATCGGGACGCTGTCCGGCCGAACCGGTTATTTCACTCGATGGGCGCGACTGATTGGAGCCATTCGCGCTTTCGTTGAAACGGCTCGTGTCGCTGCTGCAGCCGGCGGCCGCCAGACTGACAAGCCCGATCGTTAAAAACCGGACGTAACGAGAGGAAGCCGTAAAAGGGGCTGGAATACGCATGCTCACTCACTCGCACTCAACTCGACCAAGGGAGTAAACGCGGAAGCGGTAAACAAGGACTTAAGAAAATGGAGGCACGAGCCGAATTCTACTGCTGTGGGCGGGAGATGGCTCGGTTGCAGCGGCTTTGTCTGAAGGCAAAAAGGATACGAAACGCATCTCCATCAGCGCTTCGCGCCGGACCCCCGGGAGAAAGGCGCGACGGCCAAAGTCTCTTGTGGGAGCAGCGCAGACATGAATTTAAACGCCCATTTTGCGTCCGACTATTTTCTCGGGGCGGCGAAAACCTGCGCAAGCCTTGTCATGAAAGGTTCGTCAGTCATGTCGAGTCGGAGAGGTGTGACCGAAATACGCTTGGCTGCAACGGCCTGCATGTCACTTCCGTTCGGCAGATTCCACTGTTTGCGCTCGAACGCGATCCAGTAATACGGGTTGCCGCGGCCGTCATGACGCGGTTCGATACGGAGTAATTGCTGATCTCGGCGACCCTGCATGGTAATCGCAATTCCCGCAACTTGATCTGGTTCGCAATCAGGAAAGTTTACATTAATTAGCACACCTTCAGGGATGCCTTCCTTAAGCAGACGACGAATGAGATCAGGTCCATGCTTTTCGGCAGTGGCATAGCTTTGTTGTTCACGCGTCGTCGGCCCGTACACCTGCGAAAGCGCAATCGCCGGAATACCGAGAATTGTGCCTTCCATCGCGCCAGCGACCGTGCCTGAGTACGTCACGTCCTCGGCAATGTTCTGGCCGCGATTGACACCCGAAAGAACCAGTTCCGGCCGTTTATCCTTCAGGATGTAGCGCACGCCCATGATAACGCAATCGGTCGGCGTGCCTTTGACGGCAAAGCGCCGATCATCGATATTGCGAAGTCGCAGCGGATCGCTTAGCGAAAGCGAGTGCGCCACACCCGACTGGTCGAACTCCGGTGCGACTACCCAGACATCGTCGGACAGCGACTCGGCGATTCGAACGCAGGATTCAATGCCCGGCGAGTGGATGCCGTCATCGTTCGTGATGAGAATGCGCATTGACTATTTCGCTTTCTCAATACGCTTAAGCCCACCCATGTAATGCTGCAAGGCTTCAGGAATAACCACAGAACCGTCAGCCTGCTGATAATTTTCAAGCACTGCGATCAGAGCACGACCGACGGCGACTCCAGAGCCATTCAGGGTATGAACAGACCGCGTGCCCTTCCCATCCTTTGGGCGATAGCGGGCTTGCATACGGCGAGCCTGAAAGTCGCCGCAGTTCGAACAGGATGAAATCTCGCGGAATTCATTTTCACCTGGAAGCCAAATCTCGATGTCGTAGGTTTTGCCTGCGGCAAAACCCATATCGCCGGTGCAGAGCTTAACGACGCGATAGTGCAAATTAAGTTTCTTGAGAACGGTTTCAGCGGAAGACAGCATACGCTCGTGTTCGTCTTTCGATTGCTCTGGTGTCGTGATCGAGACCAATTCGACCTTGGTGAACTGGTGCTGGCGGATCATGCCGCGTGTGTCTTTACCGGCGGCACCCGCTTCCGAGCGAAAGCATGGCGTGCAAGCCGTCAACCGCATGGGCAGCACGGATTCCTCCACGATGGATTCGCGCACGAGATTGGTGAGAGGGACTTCAGCGGTCGGAATGAGCCACAAATCTGTTGTTGTACGAAATTGATCCTCAGCGAATTTCGGCAATTGCGCCGTGCCAAACATTGTTTGGTCGCGCACGAGAATAGGTGGATTGACTTCGGTATAACCGTTCTCTGCGGTGTGAATGTCGAGAAAAAACTGAGCAAGCGCTCGCTCGAGCCGCGCGAGGGCGCCCTTCAACACTACGAACCGCGCGCCAGAGAGTTTCGCTGCCGTTTCGAAATCCATCAGGCCAAGTGCCTCACCAATTTCGAAATGAAGTTTTGGCTTGAAATTAAATTTCGGCATGTTTCCAAATCGATGGAGCTCGATGTTCGCGCTTGCATCCTTGCCGTCCGGTACGTCATCGAACGGTACGTTTGGAATTTGCGCGAGCGCATCATCGAGCTGTTTTTCGATCGTGCGCTGTTCGTCTTCGAGTTTGGGGACGTCTGTCTTGATCTGTGTGACTTCGGCCATCAGCTTTGTTGCCCTGGCCTCGTCTTTTATTTTTTTTGCTTCACCGACCTCTTTCGAAACGGCATTGCGCCGCTCTTGCAGGTTCTGCAGCCTTGCAATCACTTCGCGTCGCTTTTCATCCAGCTTAATGAGTCCCTTAGACGCGGGTTCTAAACCGCGCCGTTTTAGGCCTCGATCAAGTAAATCAGAGTGATCGCGAACCCATTTTGGATCGAACATTGGCGTCTCGATTTAAATCATTGTTTCAATAAAGATAATTTGAGCCGGAATCGACTACCGTAGGGAAGGATAACCGAAGAATCGACGCAATGCGTTTATTCGGCCGGCGATTCAGCGGAAGTGCCTTGAGGCGCACTCGACGCCGCCTGCTCTGCCGCACGCTTCTTCTCGACCAGGGCGACCAAGTAGATCGAGATCTCGTAAAGAAGCAAGGTTGGGATCGCAAGCGCAAGCTGGCTGATGACGTCAGGCGGCGTAAGAACTGCCGCCACCACGAATACGCCGACGATTGCATAGCGGCGTTTTGCTCTCAACGATGCTGCATTGACGATGCCGACACGTGCCAAAATGGTCAGAGCTACCGGCAGTTGGAAGGTGATACCGAACGCGAAAATCAGCGTCATGATCAACGAAAGATATTCAGAAACTCGAGGAAGCAGCGAAATCGATGCCTGTCCCTCACCCCCCGCCTGCTGCATGCTGAGAAAGAACTTCATGGCAAGCGGCATTGCGATGAAATAAACGAAAGAAGCTCCCAGTAAGAAGCAAAAGGGCGTCGCGATGAGATATGGAAGAAACGCACCGCGTTCGTGCTTGTACAATCCCGGCGCAACGAACATGTAAAGCTGGGTCGCGACAACGGGGAACGATAAAAAGGCGGCGCCGAAAAGTCCGAGTTTGATCTGCGTAAACAGGAATTCCTGCGGCGCCGTGTAGATCAGCTTGATTTCTGCATTTGGCCCGGCCGCCAACTCGAACGGAAAAAGCAAAATGTTATAAATCTGTTTTGCAAAAAAGAAGCATAGGAAAAACATCGCAAAAAAAGCGATCAGCGATTTGATTAATCGGGAGCGCAGCTCGATCAGATGTTCGATCAATGGTGCTTTTGTCGCATCAATGTCTTCTTCGTCGCTCATGCCTTGCCGTCCTCGCCGATTTTTTCATTGGTCAATTTCTCGGCATCGGATGGAGGCACAGGTGCGTCCGCTGTGATCGGCAGTACCGGAGACGATTCGACGGCTTTCTTAAGTTCTTCACTAGCCTTTTCGACGGGGTTAAACGAGATTGTGCCCTCGATCATTTTTTCTGCATCTTTTTTCAGATCGGCCAGTTCGGCTTCGCGCATCGCCTCGTTGAACTGGCTCTGGAAATCGCTTGCCATGCGGCGAAGCTTCGCGATGCTCTGGCCGATCGTGCGCACGACGCCCGGCAATTCCTTTGGCCCGATAACGACGAGCGCAACAATACCGATAACGACTAGTTCACCCCAACCGATATCGAACATGGCTCATGTAAGCGCGGCGATTGCCGGCTCTCCCCGGCCGAGCCATGATCTCGCGGGCAGGCTCAGACCTTTTTTTCGGATTCGGTTCGCACCGATGCGGACGAACGCTGTTCAATCGTTTTTGGGTCGCTCTTGGCTGGCTCATTCGAGGCAGAATCATCCTCGGCCATGCCGCGTTTGAACGCCTTAATCCCCTTGGCCATGTCGCCCATCAACTCGGAAACCTTGCCGCGACCGAATAGGAGGAGCACGACTACGATCACCACGATCCAATGCCAAATACTCAAACCACCCATGGCTTTCCTCCAATACCCCAACCTAGGGCGCGGAGGCGGCAAAAACAAGAACTTCCAAGGTGCTGAGGTAAACGCGAAATTGGCCGTATCTGGCCACAGCGCCATTAACGATTGCGATCGTAGCGGGTCGATGGTGGCTTCGAGGGTTCTTCCATGGGTTCTTCGATGTTATCCGGTTCAGGCTCAGGTACCAGCGCGAGATCGAGCGGCTCCTGATCCAACGATTCCTCATCATCTCGCAATATAGGATCATCGCTTGGCATCGGCACGCTGAATTCCGACGGCAGCCGCCCTTCAAGGAAGCCCGCGCCCTTCAGTTCCTCAAGTCCCGGTAGATCCTCGATCGAATCCAAACCGAAATGAATCAAAAAGGCTTCCGTCGTTCCGTAGGTAACCGGACGGCCCGGCGTTTTGCGACGGCCACGCAAACGGGCCCAGCCAGTCTCGATCAGTAAATCCAACGTGCCCCTGGATATAGTCACACCACGAATTTCTTCGATCTCCGCGCGCGTCACTGGTTGGTGATAGGCAAGAATCGCGAGCGTTTCGACTGCCGCACGAGAAAGCTTCTTCGGCTCGCCAACTTCCTTGATCATGATTGACCCAAGGTCGGTCGCGGTCCTCATCGCCCATTTGCCCGCAACCTTCGTGAGATTGACACCACGCCGCGAGTATCTTTCTGCCAATTCGGCAAGTAATTTCTTAATCTCCGTCCCTTCTGGCAAGCGTTTCCTCAGCGACTCCTCATCCTGTGGTTCGGCAGCTGCAAACAACACAGCTTCGAGAACCCGCAAAGCTTCTTCGCTCGCGACAGGCGCTTGATCACGAGAGGATTTAATAGGACGAAACTTTGCCCGGATGACACTCACTGGCCTTAGGCTCCTTTTTCCGAATGATCTTTGGCACGACGCAGCCAAAGGGGGGCGAACGCCTTCTCCTGCTGCAACTCAACCCTGCCCTCTTTCACCATTTCTAGCGTCGCCGAGAAGCTGGAGGCGAATACGGTCGCACGAAGCGCGGGTTCGACGACATATGCAATGAGATATTCGTCAAGCCGTGTCCAGTTCGCAGCCTTTCCGAGCAACCTCTCAAGCGCATCACGCGCCTCAACAAGCGACCAGACGGTACGTTGCGGCAATTTCACGCTACCCAATGCCTGTCGCTGGCGCTGCCTGGCGTAGGCGGACAGCAGATCGTAAAGCGTAGCCGTGTAGCCCGAGGGCAAAGCCTTGCCCCTAATCTCGGGCATGCCGCGTGCGAAAAAGTCGAAGCCCAGACGATGGCGTGTCATGAGTTGACCACCGACTTGACGGATTGATTCGAGGTGCTGCAAACGCGCCGCGAGATCGGCGGCAAGATCAGCCGCCGAAGGCTCCTCGTCCGAGGGCGGTTCGGGCAATAACAGCCTGGATTTCAAGTAAGCGAGCCAAGCTGCCATCACGAGATAATCGGCGGCAATTTCGATTGTAAGCTCCCGCGCCTTCTCGATGAAACTGAGATATTGCTCCGCAAGCGCCAGGATCGAGATGTGCTTGAGGTCAACTTGCTGCGTGCGCGCGAGCGTAAGCAACAAATCCAACGGCCCCTCGAAACCGCCTACATCAACCATAAGCGCCGGTTCGTAGAGTGAGCGTTCGCTGACCGGTTGTTCGAATTCGGTGGATTCCATGGCCTGATTCTGTTTTACGCCGCTATCATAGCCGAAAAGTGCGCGCGCGCCTCGGCAACATTTATCCTATCCAGAGGAGGTTTGCGCCGTGCTAGTGCCGCCTCCGCCCTTTGGGCTGCTTTTCCAGCTAACTTGGGGCTTCCTGCTGCAGCTTCGATCATCTCGTCGAGATTGCCATTGCAATGGAGAATGATGTCGCATCCGGCTTTGACCGCTTTTTCGGCGCGATCGCGCAAACTGCCTGTCAGAGCCTTCATGGATATGTCGTCGGTTAGCAGCAATCCATCGAACCCAATGTGTCCGCGAATTACATCGCGAACGATTTTCTCCGAAATCGTCGCCGCCTGTATCGGATCGATTTTTTCATAAACAACGTGCGCCGTCATAGCGATTGGGAGATCGCTCAATTGGCGGAACGGCTCAAAGTCGGTGCGAGCAAGTTCCTCGAAGGATGTCGTAACAACGGGTAAACTCTCATGGCTGTCGGCATTCGCACGTCCATGACCAGGGATATGCTTTAAAACTGGCAATACGCCACCGTCCAATAGGCCTTCCGCAGCGGCCCGCGCGAGTGGCACCACTTCGTCGCTGATCGCACCATAAGCACGATCCCCAATGACGCCGTGACCCTCGGGCAGACGAAGATCAGCGACGGGCATGCAGTCGATGGTGATGCCTAACGCATTAAGTTCGGATGCAATCAATCGCGCGCCGAGCTTTGCCGCTTCCGCTCCAAGCCTGGCATCGCGGCGATAGAGCTCCGCGAAACTCTCCGCGGGTGGGAATTCAGACCAATGGGGAGGACCGAGCCTTTGAACACGACCGCCCTCTTGATCGATCAGCACCGGAGCCTCGCGGTAACCGACGACTCTTCGATATTCATGAATCAGTGCAGAGACTTGTTTCGAACTGTCAATGTTACGTTTGAATAAAATGAGGCCCCAAGGTTGAACCTCGGCGAAAAAATCCCTTTCGTCCGCAGTCAACCGCGGCCCGGCGCAACCGACGATCAAAGCACGCACAGACATATTGCGCGGGGTAATGATAGCGCTGCGGGACGTCAAGTCTGAGGATATTCGCCGGGCTTGGATCAGTTACGCTGGACTACGCACTCACCGCCCGCGGCTTTGAGATTCTGACACATCTCATAAGCCTGATCGCGGTTCGGGAACGGTCCGACCATCGCGCGGTAGAACGTACCACGGTCGCCAAGATCCACACGCTTGATGGAAGCCTGTTGGTTCGCGAGTACGTTGGTATATCGCGCTTGCATTTGACGCCAGGCTGTCTGCGCATCCGCTTCGGTTTTTTGCGAAGCGACCTGCACGACATAGCTACCCGCCGGTGCAATGTTTGCCTGCTGTTGACCGGCCGGTTGCGGAGTGATTCCACTCCAAGGCTGGGAATTCTGAGTAGCTGTATTTTTAGTCGAGGTCTTTGGCGCGGACTGCCGGGCTACCGGTTGAGTGTCAACCGTTTCTTCGTCAGGCGTCGCTTGGCTGTTCGGGTTAAGCGCCAAGGCAGCGGCAGAAGAACGCGCCTGGTTTGCCGGCGCAGTTGAACGCGCAGATGCCGCATCCCCAACCACCGTGCCGTCAGCGCGTACTGTCATCGTGCGCACACGTTTCGGCTCTGTGGCAGCGGGGTTTACTATCGGTGCGGGGCCGACTTGCTGGGATGGAGATGCAAAGGCGGACGTCTGTGTGGGAGGCTGCGGTTGAGCATCGACCGGAGCGCTCACTGTCCTCCCGCTCTGGCCAATATTGGCAGGCTGCTCTTCGCGCGACACCACGCGCTCGCCACTCGGGGCTGTTGCTACACGATCCGTAATCAGCTTCTGCCCCTCACTTTCCTTTTGGGCAGTGATCTGCGGAACAACTTTGTTCGGCGCATCGCCAGATCGGATGGTTGGTGGATTTTCAACGCGTTGCTTCCCGACCAGAGTACGATATCCGTATAGCCCTGCGGTTCCGACAATCAGGCAACTAACCAAAGCCACGGCGCCAATTATTATCCAGCGTCTATAGTCGGTAGTTGGCTCAACGAGATGCTCCTCTGCATAATCCGAGACATATTCATCGTCGGTATATTCCGGTTCGACTTCGTCGTCATAGCGTTGGCCGTAGGAGTCATCCTCATACCGGCTTGTGCTATCGTTCTGGCGCGCATAGCGAGGATTGTCATAACCGTCATGATCGGCCGTTTCTTCGACATAATGTGGATCATCATAGCCGTTGCGATTGGAGACTGAACGCGCGTAACGCGGATCGTCATCATAATCCGCAACTTCATCTTGAGTGTCATAACGAGAAGGTGCCGGTTGCCGAGAAGCGGGCGCGTGCGAAACGCCGCGCTGATCGTCGATGCGATCCATGCGCGAGCTACCGTACGAATACGCGGTTCGCCCATTAGGTTGCGCCATGTCCCTGCGCTGCGGTGCAGAAGATTCGAAATTATTGTCGTCGTCGAAATCACGGGTGTAGGTAGGTTCTGGCGGGCGAGTGCGCGGCGGCGTAAGAGTATTGTGGTCAGCGCGCGCGTCAGTCCGGACACTACGGCGACTATCGTGCACGACAGCGGCATTACCTCTCGGTAAATGTTGCTGCGAATTCGCGGGTCGTGGTCGAACGCTGAGTGTTTGACAAATCGGCGAATGGATCTTCCTGCCCAATCAAACGGGCGAGCTCTGCCAGGGGATCCTCACCCCGACGAGAAAACCGCCCTTCTGCGCCGGAAGACGGCGCTTGTGGCAAAGCAGTACCCCTTTGGGGGGTCCGATACCGAGTTTGATCGGTCATACGCTAAAATCGCTCCCCGACGAACGCCTCAGTGGCGCAAATGCTATTTAACGCATCTCCTCAGGTGCCCCCACACCGAGGATCGCCAAGCCCGAGACTAACACCAATTCGATCCCATAGACGAGTGTCAACCGGGCTATCGTTAAAGATGGATCATCCGCCATAATGAAGCGTAAATGTGGCATCTCAGTACCGCGATTCCACTGTGAGTGGAATTCACTAGCCAATTCATGCAGGAAAAAAGCGATTCGGTGGGGTTCGTGGGTTCCCGCAGCAGCCTCCACAACTCTAGGCCACTGGGCGACTCGCTTGATCAGCGACAGTTCTCCGGGGTCCGTTAACCTCTCGATCGCCGCCGTGAGGAATGTATCAAGACCAAGTTCGACACCCTTCATTACCTCCCGGGCATTCCGGAAAACCGATTTTGCACGGGCATGTGCATATTGTACGTAGAACACTGGGTTCTCGCGGGAGTGTTCGATCACCTTAGCAAGATCGAAATCCAGGGGTGCGTCATTCTTCCGAAATAGCATCATGAAGCGGACCGCGTCTGATCCCACTTCATCCACAACTTCTCGCAGGGTGACAAAATCCCCCGCTCTTTTTGACATTTTGACCGGTTCGCCGTCCCGGAATAGCCGCACGAGCTGGCACAGCTTTACATCCAATTTAACTGTGTTTTCCGAAAGTGCAGCAACCGCAGCTTGCATCCTTTTGACATACCCGCCGTGGTCAGCCCCCCAGATGTCAATCAGGGTCTTGAAACCTCGCTCGATTTTGTCTCGATGATAGGCAATATCGGAAGCGAAGTAGGTGTAACTGCCATCGGACTTCTTAAGCGGACGGTCGACATCGTCGCCGAATTTCGTCGAACGAAAGAGTGTCTGTTCGCGATCTTCCCAATCTTCCGGAAGCTGGCCCTTCGGCGGCGGCAGACGTCCTTCGTAGACATGCCCTGCCCGACGCAATATCTCGATGGTGACTGCTACTTCATCTTTTTTTTCTGCCGATAATGAGCGCTCGGAGAAAAAAAACTCATGACGTATCGCAAGCGCCGCGAGATCTTCCTTGATCATATCGAGCATTGCGTCGACTGCCACCGATCGGAAGAGCGGAAGCCACTCGTTTTCTGGCTTAGTTAAAAACGAAGCGCCATATTGGTTTGCAAGTAACCGCCCGACCGGTCGCAAATATTCTCCCGGATAAAGCCCATCCGGAATTACCCTAATTGTTTCCCCAAGCGCCTCGCGATATCGTATGTAAGCCGAACGTGCGAGCATATCGACCTGCGCGCCCGCATCGTTTACGTAATACTCGCGCGTGACCTTGTGTCCCGTAAATGCCAGCAGATTTGCGAGCGCGTCGCCAAACACGGCGCCTCGACCGTGACCAACATGCATTGGCCCGGTCGGATTCGCGGAGACATATTCCACATTTACCAGTTCTGATTTTCCCAAATCGCCGCGACCATAATTCTTACCGACTTTCAGAACTGTACGAAGAACGTCTAACCAAAATTCCGGCGCAAGCGAGATATTAATAAATCCCGGGCCCGCAACTTCTGTTTTGTTGACTTGCGGAAATTCAAGAAGCTTCTGCGCAATCAACAGCGCCAATTCGCGAGGTTTCTTTCCTACATCTTTTGAAAGCACCATCGCCGCATTTGTTGCAAGATCGCCGTGGCTTTGATCGCGAGGTGGCTCGACGACGATACGGCTCAAGTCACCTGTGCCGTTAATCGCTCCCATGTTCGCTAGCGATTCGACGATTTTGCGCACGTAGTCGGCGAATAGCGCGAAGGGATTCATCTCAATTTTTCCTGAAGATAGCGGCGACTAACGCAAATCGGGAGTTGAGTCAAAGAAACGGCGATGTTCAGCGAGCGCGAAGTTATCGGTCATACCCGCTATAAAGTCGGTAATTCGGCGGGCTTTGGAGGATGGATCGTTTAGTTTCAACGCTCGCGTCCACTCGGCTGGCAAGTCTTTTGTGCTAGCAAAATAATGCAAAAACAGACTTCGTAAAACGCTCTGAGCGTCCTGCATGATCGACAATACACGTTCGTGACGATACATGCGGCGTGTCAGGAATGCCTTTATTGCAGCATCGACGTCGGTTACTTGTGGCGAAAACCCCACAATAGGTGAGTCAGAATTTCTGATTTGCTCGATAGTTGTGATCGCCTTTTGTGCAAGCCGTTTATCACTTTCGGCAATTACGTCTTCTATCATATATGCAATAAGCCGGCGGGTGACTTCGTTCGTAAGCCGCCCGTCTTCTAAATTTGGATATTGAGATTTCACTTTCGCATAGATATCGCCCACGATCGGCAGCGATTTGATTTCAGATATGTCGAACATCCCTGCGCGCAGTGCGTCGTCGAGATCGTGAGCGTCGTAGGCAATGTCATCGGCAATGCCGGCCACTTGCGCTTCCGCGCTCGCGAAACTCCACAGCTCAAGGTCACTACGCACTACATATTCTGAAATGATATACGGCACGCCGCGGTTGGCGTAGGGTCCTTTTGCCCTGCCCTCACGGTCCGTGAGCGGACCATTGTGCTTCACGATCCCTTCGAGGCTTTCCCACGTGAGATTAAGCCCATCAAATCCCGCATAATGCCTTTCCAAGCTTGTCACGACCCGCAACGCCTGCGCATTGTGATCGAAGCCACCATAATCTTGCATGCAATCGTCGAGAGTGCGCTCGCCTGCATGGCCAAACGGCGGGTGGCCAAGATCGTGCGCGAGCGCAAGGGTCTCGGTCAGATCCTCATCGAGCCCCAAACTGCGGGCCAGAGCGCGCGCAATCTGCGCAACTTCCAGCGTATGCGTCAGACGGGTGCGAAAATGGTCGCCGCCGTGCGAGACAAAAACTTGCGTCTTGTGTTTTAGGCGCCGGAACGCCGTTGAATGAATGATACGGTCACAATCCCGGCGAAAATCGTTACGAGTAGGGCTCCCCTCTTCCGGGAAAAGCCGCCCCTTGGAGCGAGACGGATCGGCCGCGAACGATGCCCTTTCCCGATCTGCTTTTATTGCCACACATAGCCCCTCGAATTGACATGCCTTTCAGAGCACTTAACTATCGATCTCTTACCTGTCCAACGGCGGAATCGCTATGAATGCCCAGACCGTAACCATCACCGATCGCGCCGCACGCCGTATCGCGGAGATTTTGCGCGCAGAAAAGGCGCCATCGGTTCTGCGCGTGAGCGTCGAAGGTGGCGGTTGCTCCGGGTTTCAATACAAGTTCGATATCGAACCCGAGCCTAAAACGGCACCTGAGGATCTTGTTATCGAGCGCGAAGGGGGCAAAATCGTCGTCGACCCAGTCTCCCTTCAATATATGGCGGGATCCGCGATTGACTTCGTGGACGATCTGATCGGCGCTTCGTTTAAGATCGAGAATCCCCAAGCGACCGCTTCTTGTGGCTGCGGCACCAGCTTCTCACTCTGATCCACGCATGCGGATTGCCACGTTCAATGTTAATTCGATTAAACAGCGCGTGGAAGTTCTACGCGACTGGCTGAACGAGCGAGCGCCTGACATAGTTTGCTTGCAGGAGATTAAATGCGTTGATGATGCTTTTCCGCGCGATGCATTCGAGGAACTTGGTTACAACGTCGCGGTGCACGGCCAGAAGACCTACAATGGAGTGGCGCTGCTTTCGAAGTTTCCGTTCGACGATGTGACTCCACGGTTGCGCGGCGACAAATCCGACGAACACGCGCGTTATCTCGAGGCAACCGTTTCAATCAAAGGCGGCGTGTTGCGTGTTGCCTCGATTTATCTGCCCAACGGCAACCCGCCGGACGACAAGCAAAAATATGGCTTCAAACTTTCATGGATGGATCGGCTGATCGCCCACGCCAAGGCGTTGCTGGCAAATGAGGAACCGCTCGTTCTGGCCGGAGACTATAACGTGATCCCCACATCCGCCGACGTCCACGATCCAAAGCTATGGAAGAACGATGCTTTGTTCCTGCCAACGACGCGCGAAAAGTTTCGCGCTTTTCAACATCTCGGTTTTACAGATGCGATCCGTGCGACAAGTGATTCAAACGGGCTTTACACCTTCTGGGATTATCAGGGTGGCGCATTTCAAAAGAACAATGGAATTCGCATCGATCACCTGATGCTTTCTCCGCAGGCAGCGGACAAGCTCACTGAAGCCGGGATCGACAAGAAGATGCGCGCGAAAGAAAAACCGTCAGATCACGTACCGGTTTGGGTCGATCTTGCGCTGGAAATGCGTTGACGCCTAACGCTGGCGTCCCGGCCACTGCTCAAGATAAACTCGAGCGAGCGCGCGTTCGTCATCCTTCACGTGGGCGGTGGCCTCATCGTAGTACTCGACGATCCAGCCGTCTTCGGCACCCGCCGCGCCCTCGCGCGCGAGTGTTAGCCACATTAGACCGCGTGCCTGTTGCCGCGGGAAACCGCCCTCGCCGTTGAATAGCATCCGCCCGAGCACAGCCTGTGCCTGATGCTGACCTTTGCGGGCGGCAAGCGTGAGCCAGCGACCAGCTTGACGATTGTCGTTTTCGTTCAGGCAAAGCCGGGCGAGCTGATACTGGGCATCCGCATCGCCAAAATATGTTGCGGCATATGAATACATTTCGCGCGCGCGGGCGGGATCCGGTTTTACATCGCTATTCGGAATGCCGGCCTGATAATAATTGCCGACCGCAACAAAGGCATTCGACACAAATCGCGCCTGCGCCCCAAATGGCGAAACGTCCGCATTGTCTTTCGCAAGCTTACTGAAATATTGAAATGCCTTGAGGTCGTTGCGTATTACGCCATCACCTTCGGCATACATGCGGCCAAGTTTCCAGGCCGCAAGCGCATGCCCCTGTTCGGCTGCATATCCGAGTTCGGAAATCGCCTTTTGTTTTTCGCCCGCGAGATAGGACTGCGTGCCGGTACGGAATGCTTGGAATGGAGTCACCGAACCGGACGGAAGCGAATTTGGCGGAATACGAGCCGTAGGCAAGGCGGCGGCAGGCGTTGTTTCCTTTGCCTCGAACGCAAGCGCAGGCGCGACGCAAATGAACACCGCGCCAGCCAACGTTATGCGGATGAGACTAGATGTCGCCATACGATCTCACCTCTGACTTGGCACCAGGATGCGTAATCGCGCCGTTGACCGCGGGCCCGACCTGCTGGGCATATTTCCAAAGATATCCGGATTTGAAGTTGCTATCGCGTGGCTTCCATTCTTTGCGGCGCTTCTCTAGCTCCTCCGCCGATAGCGTCACATCCAGCGTACCCTTGACGGCGTCGATCTCAATGATGTCGCCATCTCTCAGCAATCCAATGGGACCACCGACCGCCGCCTCCGGCCCAACATGACCGATGCAGAAGCCGCGCGTGGCGCCCGAAAAACGTCCATCAGTGATGAGAGCGAGTTTGCCGCTTGTGCCTTGGCCGTAGAGGGCAGCCGTCGTCGTGAGCATCTCGCGCATGCCCGGACCGCCTTTGGGACCCTCGTAACGAATGACAAGCACTTCACCTTCCTTATATTTCCTGTTTTTGACGGCATCGAAACAGGCTTCCTCGCTGTCAAAGCAATGCGCTGGCCCGGAGAAAGTCAGCTTCTCCATTCCCGCTACCTTTACGATCGCGCCTTCCGGCGCGAGGTTACCCCTGAGACCAAGGACGCCGCCTGTTTTGGTCAACGGCTTATTCGCGGGATGCACAACATCCTGCGCGTCGTTCCATTTAACATGTCTGAGATTCTCGGCGATTGTACGGCCGGTCACGGTCATGCAATTGCCATGAAGGAAGCCGTGGTCGAGAAGCGTTTTCATGAGCAGCGGAATACCGCCGGCCTCGAACAAATCCTTTGCTACGTATTTTCCGCTCGGTTTGAGGTCAGCAATATAGGGCGTTCGTTTCATCACTTCTGCGACGTCGAACAGATCGAACTTAATTCCGCACTCGTTCGCGATTGCCGGTAAATGCAAGGCGCCATTAGTCGAACCGCCGGTTGCGGCAACAACGACCGCGGCGTTCTCCAATGCGTTTTTCGTCACAATGTCACGTGGACGGATACCGCGTTTCAGTAACTCCATGATCTTTTCGCCAGCCGCCATGCAGAACCGGTCGCGGATTTCATAGGGTGCCGGCGCACCAGCGGAATAAGGAAGCGCTAGGCCAATCGCCTCGGAAACGGTCGCCATAGTGTTCGCCGTGAATTGCGCGCCGCACGCACCGGCCGACGGACACGCGACCTGCTCAAGTTCATCGAGATCGTCATCGCTTATTTTGCCAACCGATTGCTGGCCGACCGCCTCAAATACATCCTGCACCGTGACCGGCTTGCCCCTAAAGCTGCCTGGCAAAATCGATCCGCCATAGATGAAGATCGACGGCACGTTGAGCCGACACATCACCATCATCATGCCTGGCAGCGACTTATCACAACCTGCAAGGCCGACGAGCGCGTCATAACTGTGACCGCGCATGGTCAACTCCACCGAGTCCGCAATCACTTCGCGCGAGGGAAGTGATGACTTCATGCCCTCGTGACCCATGGCGATGCCATCGGTGACGGTGATAGTGCAGAATTCACGCGGGGTACCGCTCGCGGCGGCAACGCCCTTCTTCACCGCCTGCGCCTGGCGCATCAACGCGATGTTGCAGGGAGCCGCTTCATTCCAGCAGGTCGCGACACCGACAAACGGCTGGTGGATCTGCTCGCGGCTTAGACCCATTGCGTAGTAATAAGAACGATGCGGAGCGCGTTCCGGGCCTTCGGTAACGTGACGGCTCGGCAGCCTTGATTTATCGAATGTCTTTGCGTCCATGACCCACACGGGGGACCGTCGGCTTGGGGCATTGTTGCCCGTGCTGGCGGCTTACCTCCTCCATTTCGGTATGGTTTATGGCGGGAACGCGGCTTACGCCTGCCCCAGAACGTCTCCGATTGTAATATTCTGAAGGTGTGTCGCCGCCGCCACACAGTTTTGGCCGGAATCTTGAGCTGTGTACCGGATTGGAGCAATCTCGGATGTACGGGAAAGATTAGATTCCCTGACGGCACAACCACTGGGTTCGGCCAGCCTAGGTAACATCATTCGATTGTCGGCCGCTATTTGCAAACAAAAACCTCAGAGCAAGGTCTCGAGAGTTGATAAAAATCTTCGACAGATCAATCTATTAGCAGCATGTCTTGCTAAGGCTGCACTACGTGCGGCGTGCTTTCTACTAGTATGTTCAATTCATGTTGCGCCCAGCCCTTCTGCATCCGAACTTTTTCGCACGCAGCGTATACAAAGTTGCACCCGATCTCATCGGCGCGACGTTTTTGTTCAATGGAGTGGGCGGCGTCATCGTCGAAGTCGAGGCCTATCACCATACCGATCCGGCAGCGCATTCCTACGGTGGACCCACGAAACGTAATGCCGCGATGTTCGGCCCGCCGGGCCATGCCTACGTCTATCGGTCCTACGGCATTCATTGGTGCGTCAATTTCGTATGTGAAGCGGAGGGTATTGCGAGCGCGGTGCTAATCCGCGCGCTTGAGCCGACCGAAGGTGTGAATGTCATGCGCCATCGGCGCGCCGTCGATGACAGTCGGCAGCTTTGCTCTGGGCCTGGAAAATTATGTCAGGCACTCGGTATCACGCGCGCGCACAATGCGCTTCCTCTCGACACGAAGCCGTTTCAACTGTTCGCACGCAGCGCGCCAGTGGACATTGTCACCGGCGTGCGGATCGGGATCACGAAGGCGGCGGAATTGCCGTGGCGTTATGGGCTGAAGGGATCGAAATTCCTCAGCAAGCCGTTTACGTCCCGTGCTTCGCGAAATCGATCGATGGCGCGATGAGAAGAAGCGGCAGCCCCGCAATTGCGATTGGCAAAAATGCGAAGGCGGCGATGCCGGCCGCGTCCCAGGCCGCACCCGCGATCACCGACACGATCATTGCGAGGCCGTAGCCGATGGTGAACATGCCAGCGGCGAGCCGCGGTACGTCGTCGGGCGGAACGAGCAGTGCGGGGAGCGCAAGCGCGAGTGCGAGCACACCGGCGCAGGCAAAGCCGATCAGGCCTGCGGAAAAAACCGTCCACAGATTCGCCGTCGCGACGATGCCGCCGATGCCGGCGAGCGCGATCGCGCCCGCCGCGACGAACGGCAAGGCGCGGCGCTCCCAACGGCTCGCCATGGCGAGCATAAGAAACGAGGCCGGGAGCTGGCCGATGTTGAGCGCCGACAGCGCCGGGCCAATTAGGTCGTTCCGCCCATTGCTCGCGAGATAGCCCGGCAGAAATCCGTTCGAGCAGAAGTACATGGTGTTCGCGGCCCCCATGACGAAGGAAAGCTTCCACAGCAAAGGGTCGCCCCAGCTTGGCCACCAGCGGCGCGATGGCATCACAGCGATTTTCGATCTTGGCTGAAAGACGAAAATGACAAGCGCGATCAGCACGAGCGGCACCGACCAGAAGACGAGGCTCGCGCGCCAGCTCTCGGCGAAAAGCGGCAGCACCAACGGAATGGTGAGTGCAACGGGCAGCGCCTCGCCGATCAAAAGCCCGTTGGTATAGACGGCCGTGCCGAAGCCGATGCGCTGGGGCAGCCATGCGCGCACGATCGGCGGGAGCGATGGCTGCATGATCGCGATGCCTGCGCCCATGAGAATGGTCGTGATGTAAAGTATGGCGATCCCCGGCGCGAAACCGCGCAGCGCCGAGCCTAAAGCGGCGAGCAAAAGCCCAATCACCAGCGACGGCACCGCGCCGACGCGCGCGATCAAGAGCGAGCCGGGAACTGCGGCCGCGGCGAACAGGATCACCGGTAGGCCGGTGAGGACGCCAATTTCGGTGCCCGAGAGGTGAAGATCGGTTTGGATCAGCGCCAACACTGGCGGGATGGCGAGGATCGGCAATCGCAGCGCGTTGCCAGCGAGCCAGAGCAGAAGCAGTGCTCTGAGCGGCCGCGAGCCTTCGCTCATACCGCGTCCCTTAGACGCACTTTGTTCACGCCGCGCCTTTCAGACGCTCTAGAGCCTCAGTAATTTTAGCACGGCGCCCTTCCGCCTCGGCGCGCTTCTCGCGCTGCTCGTCGACCACTTCCTCCCGCGCGCGCGCCATGAATTCGGTATTGCCAAGCTTCTTATCGATGCGGGCGATGTCGTCATCAATTTTCGCTAATTCTTTCTTCAGTCTCTTTTTTTCTTCATTTGGATCAAAGGTTGGCGGCATAAAAATAAATACCTGCCCTTCAAGCACGGGGGTGCGAACCATAAAGTGAGCGGGAATAGTAGCTGATGTTAGAAAATCAATATTTGCTAATCGTGAAATACTATCGGCATTTGATGACAAGACGTGAGTGTTAGTATCGGAAAAACCTTCTGTATTGATAGTCAATCTTTCCTTTGCTGGGATGTTATACGTCGCCCTTATTGAACGAACCTCATTCACTGTGTCGAGAACAACGTCCATTGTTGGCGCGCTCTGTGTCGTGGACTTTTCAAGTTCTGCGAGATTTGGCCACTGTGAAAGCGTCAATAGGCCTTCGCGCTTGGAACCCTGTTCGCTAGTAAGCTGCCAGAGTTCCTCGGTTAGAAACGGCATAAAGGGATGCAGGAGTTTCAGGATTTCATCCTGCACGAAGGCGGCGGTGGAGCGCGTCTCAGTCTTCGCAGCACCATCGGCTCCCGTGAGCACGGGCTTTGCAAGCTCAATGTACCAATCGCAATAGACGCTCCATACGAAGCGGTAGACGGCGTTTGCGGCATCGTTGAACTTATAGCTCTCGATCGCGGCCGTGACTTCTTTCGCCGTGCCCGCAGCCTCGCCCAGAATCCAGCGGTTTAAGGTCTCCTTCGTCGCTTTCGGATCGAAATCCGCTACGCGCTGCACCCCGTTCATCTCGGCGAAGCGCGCGGCGTTCCACAGCTTCGTCCCGAAATTGCGATAACCCTCGACGCGGCTCGTTGCGAGTTTGATGTCGCGGCCCTGCGCCGCCATCGCCGCAAGTGTGAAGCGCAGCGCATCGGCGCTGTAGTCGTCGATCAAATGCAGGGGATCGATGACGTTCCCCTTCGACTTCGACATTTTGGCGCCGCGCTCGTCGCGCACTAGCGCGTGGATGTAGACGGTGTGGAATGGGATGGCCTTCATAAAGTGGAGTCCCATCATCATCATGCGCGCGACCCAGAAGAAGATGATGTCAAAACCGGTGACGAGGACGGTTGTCGGGTAATAGCGCTTCAGCTCCGGCGTCTTGTCCGGCCACCCTAACGTCGAGAACGGCCACAGCGCCGAGGAGAACCATGTGTCGAGCACATCTTCGTCGCGCCAGATGAAAATTTCTCCGTTTTTATCAAAGCGTTTCAAAAAATCACGCGAATCTTGCGCAATACCAACTTCGTGACCGTAATACTTGCGCGCAGCCTCAAGCGCGTCGGCTTCAGTTTTTGCGACGAAGATTTCTATGTTTTCAGGCTTGTCGAAAAATGGAGCTTTATGCCCAACGGCGTAACTTCGAATATCGGACGATTGCGACTCAAGACGCGGTCCGTACCACGCGGGAATTTGATGACCCCACCAAAGTTGCCGCGAGACGCACCAGGGCTGGATATTTTCAAGCCAATCGAAATAGGTCTTTTCCCAGTTCTTGGGAATGAAACTCGTCTTTCCGCTTTTCACAGCGGTAAGCGCGTCGATCGCGAGCTTTTTCGCATCGACGTACCACTGATCCGTCAGCCGCGGCTCCAAGACGATGCCTGAACGGTCGCCATGTGGCACGGTGTGCGTATTTGGTTCGATTTTTTCGATAAATTCTTTCGCTTCCAGCATCTCGACAATGGCCTTGCGCGCGACGAAACGTTCCTTTCCGTCGAGCGCGAGCACAGCATCGAGATCAACGCTCCTCACCGCCCCCGCGAGAAACGCGTCGTTACCCTTCAAGGTCACGCGCGCGTCTTCGCTAAAGATGTTGATGAGCGGCAGATTGTGCCGCCGTCCGACCTCGAAGTCGTTGAAATCGTGGGCGGGCGTGATCTTGACCGCGCCGGAGCCTTTCTCCGGATCGGAATACTCGTCAGCGACGATGGGAATCTTGCGCCCGACCAGCGGCAAGATCGCGTGTCTGCCTACGAGTTGCTTGTAGCGCTTGTCATCGGGGTGGACCGCGACGGCGGTGTCGCCGAGCATCGTCTCGGGTCGCGTCGTAGCGACAGTTATGTATGTGTTTTCAAGGCCTTCTACCGGGTATTTGATGTGCCACAAATGCCCCTTCACCTCGACCTGCTGCACTTCCAGATCGGAAATCGCGGTCAAAAGCGTCGGGTCCCAGTTCACCAGCCGCTTGTCGCGATAGATCAGCCCCTCTTTATGCAGTGCGACGAAGACCTCGACGACGGCGCGCGACAGCCCCTCGTCCATGGTGAAGCGCTCGCGCCGCCAATCGCACGAGGCGCCGAGGCGCTTGAGCTGGCGGATGATGGTGCCGCCCGATTCCGCCTTCCACTGCCACACGCGCTTGAGGAATTCCTCGCGGCCGAGCGCGCGGCGATGTTCCTGTTTCTCCATGAGCCGCCGCTCAACAACCATTTGCGTAGCGATTCCGGCGTGATCGGTGCCGGGCTGCCACAAGACGTCCTTCCCGCGCATGCGCTCGAAGCGGCAGAGGATGTCCTGCAAGGTGTTGTTCAGCGCGTGGCCCATATGCAGCGAGCCCGTCACGTTCGGCGGAGGGATCACAATGCAATATGGCTCGGCATTCTTGCGCTCCGGGCGGCCGCTATCGAACGCGCCCGCGTCGAGCCACGTGCGGTAAATGCGGCCCTCAACTTCGTTTGGCTGGTAATGCTTTTCCAACATGGCGTCGCGGCGCGATTGCGCCGGTTACAAAGCGGAGCATTGGGGAAGTGTCAACGCGGGCGTTCTGCGCCCGCACTTATATCTCAACGGCCGCCGCGCGATACGCGCTCGATCTCGGCGCGTACCAGACGCTCGACCAGGCTCGGCAGATTCTCTTCAAGCCAGGTTTTCAGCATTGGTTTTAGCATTTCGCGCACCACATCCTCAATCGAACGGGAGTCGCCGGGACTCATCGTATGGGCAAGCGAACCGAAGGCGGAGGAAACCGCTTGGCTCGCGTGCTGCGAAAGGAGCTGATCGGTGATGACCGGCGGCGCCATGGGCGCCATCGATCGCCGCGCGATCGAAGCAGATGGCTCGCGATACGGTTTCGGCTCGTCGCGGAACGTCACGTCGGGCGCTACAACAGGCCGAAAGGCGGAAGGCGCATTGGTTTCGACCAATTCGAGCTCGGTAAGCTGCAAAACATCGGGTTCTTCGCGCAAGGGAATCTCCGGCGTCGAAGCAGCTGACTTTGGCGCCACAGTGGACGCCGGAGTTGGCCGCGCAGAGGTCGCAGGCGCAGGAGGTGCCGGAACTTGTGACTCCTGTGTGTTGCCTTCGTCGGAAATAATTCTGCGGATGGAGGCGAGAATTTCCTCCATCGACGGGTCCTGGGCCTTCGCCGCCGGCTTCGACATGGCCTCGCTATCCTTCACAACTCGACGGATGCAGTCGGTCAGACTCGCGAATCGCAAACCAATACAAGCATCTGCGTACTATGCCACCGCCAGCCAGAGCTACCAAATAAAGTTCACACAATGATGTGTACTGTCTTAGCGGCCGTCGGGTGTACGTAGCCCGCCCCAGCTGTCACGTACCTGCTCGTAATGGATCTGCGGATCGTACGTTACGACCTCCAAATTTAGCCTTGCGGCATTCAGATTTCCGATCGCGGCGACCAGGGCATAGGCATTCACGACTTGGTCACGTTTGGCATTCACGAGCGAACTTTGCGCCTGCACCAAATTAGCCTGCGCGGTGAGTACGTCGGTGATGGTGCGCTGGCCGACCTTGTATTCGTCGGTCACGCCTTTGAGTGCGATGTCCTGCGCAGTCACCTGTGCCTGTGCCGCCTGGATTTCGCCTCTGTACGTTTCAACCAGGCTCCAGAATTGACGAATGGCGGTACGCGCCAGATCGCGCGTCACATCCATTTGGATGCGGGTCTGGCCGAGCGTCTCCTTGGCCTGACGCACGGTCGCGTATTCCCCACCGCCTTGATAGACGGGCGCCGTTGCGGCAAGGCCAACCGAGGCCATATTCGTGCGTGAAGTTCCCAGCAGGGGTTCGTTTGATCGACTTATCACTCCCTGCGCATTGACTGAGGGAAGCAAGGCACCTTCGGCAATCTTTACTTGCAACGCCGCATAGTCGATCGCGTACTGCGCCGCGACGATTGCCGGATTTTGCCCAAGTCCCTCATCTAGTGCAGCATCTAAGGAGCGCGGCAATAATTGCTCGATCGCACGACCGGGCAGCAAAATTTTTCCCGGCTCGATGCCGACAACTTGACGATACACAGAGCGTGACAAGTAGAGCGTTGATTGCGCCTGGAGCAGCGAGAAGCGCCCGCCGGCTTCAGCGGCTTCAGCGAGCGCCACGTCCGTACGCGTTACCTCGCCGACGTCGAAGCGATCCCTCGAAGCCTTTAGCTGCGCGGCAAGCGCCTGAACGTTCTGCTGTTGCAATTGTACCAGCGCCTGATCGCGCAGCACATTGACGTGTGCGGTCGTGGCATCGATCAATACTTGCTGCTCAGTCTGACGCAATGTTTCGCGCGCTTGGAAAACTTGCGCTTCGGCCGCGCGCGTGCTGTTCGCTGTGCGGAACCCGTTATAGACATTCTGTGTCACAGTAGCGGACAGCGATGTCTGATTCAAAGTTCCGCCAATTGTTTGACCGGGAACGGGAATACCTAAAATGCTAGTCGGCCGCGATACCGTTTGCTCATAGGTTCTGGCGGCGTTTGCGGCACCGGCAATGGTGGGCCTGTACCCTGACAAAGCCTTGGGGACATTTTCGTCGGCCGCCCGCGTGGCGGCCCGTTGAGCATTTAGTGTCGGATTGTTTCCATAGGCCGCTGCCAGCGTCTGCTCCAGCGTTTGCGCCAGAGCCGGGTCACGCCCAATCATAAGCGAAAACACCACGGCGAACCCCGCAAGCGTTAATTGCCCCGCTTTCCTTAGCCCCCGCATTGATGGCTCCCACCTCCCGGTTGGATCCCGGTTGGCTCCCGGTCGGGTTACGCAGATTCGCAGTGTTCGGTAGATACTATTCGTCTGAAAGTCATTAGGAAACCAGTCAAAAGACCCTATCGGATAGTTCTGAGTAATCCCGACCTCGCGGCCACACGGGGCCTAGGATTGTCAGAAAACGAATTGTGGCGGACGCGTAAACCCCGGCAGGGGCGGAATTGCGGCATCGAAAACGGGCCGGGCGCTTACAACATCACCGGAACGCAGATGAAGCATGGCTTTGGCTGAGCGTCCCGAACCGACGACCGCTATGAGCCGGCCACCGTTCTTGAGTTGGATGGTGAGCGCCTCGGGTATGAACTCGACCGAGCCCTCGATGAGAATCACATCGTAGGGCGCATCCTGCCGGTAACCCTTGACAAGCGGACCTGTGACGATCTTGACGTTACGCGCACCAAGACCGGTCTTGATTTGCGTCGCCGACACGGCGAGTTGCTCATTTTCCTCTAGCCCAACTACCGTCTGTGCGATGCGCCCGAGAAGCGTTGCGGAATAACCCGTAGCGCAGCCGACATCGAGCACATGATCCGTCGAGGCGATTTCTAGGGCCTGCACTAGCTTGGCGAGCACCATTGGCTCCATCAAATAGCGCGCGGGCCCGTCGGCATTGGCATTGCGTATCAACAGATTCTCGTCGATATAGGAAAGTTCCATCTTTCCCTTCGGTACGAATTTTTCGCGCGGAATTTCTAGCATCGCCGCGATGATCCGCGGGTCGGTGACGTCATTGACGCGCACTTGACCGTCCACCATGGCCTGCCTTTGACGGACAAAATTTGTCATCGCTTTCCTTTGACCTTACCCGTTAGCAGATGCGATAGCAGAGCGACGCCATAAGCATCAAGCTGGTACTAAAAGCGTCATTCGACGTCTTGCCATTCTCAAAGCTAGCGCGCAGGCGCAGACACCGGCAAGGAACCATTGTTGCAGCCCCTGCGGTTTGCTATCACCGCCCAGCTCCGCGAATTGGGATGGCGGCGCAAGGGCCACGTGGCGGAGTGGTTACGCAGCGGACTGCAAATCCGCGTACGGGGGTTCGATTCCCTCCGTGGCCTCCAATAGCCTTCCTGCGCTACCTTGCGACACCCAAAAGCGAAGCTTGGCAATCGTGGATACGGGGGTTATAGGCTCGATACGGGCAAATCCCCTGTTCCCCGGTAGCTCAGCGGTAGAGCATTCGACTGTTAATCGAATGGTCGCAGGTTCGAATCCTGCCCGGGGAGCCAATTTTCGAAGGTTTTTAGTCTCGCCGTTTTAGCTGGGGCAACACTTGGAGCAACAATCTGCACGTTTCGTATTAGGCGCATATGAACACAAGGAGCCGCCAGTGGCTACCGACATGCAAAAATTTGCCGACCAATTCACCGCTCGTCTAAACGCCAAATCCGACGCAGCCAAGAAGGGGGCGGACAATTTGGCATCGGTGAAAACTCTAATTTCTCCGATTACTAATTTTCTATCCCAGCTACAAACTACGCTGCAGGCACAAGACCCAACGGTGCGAATCCAAGAAAAGAAAGCCATTACGGAAATTGGTGAGCAAAAGTTCTCGTTCCAATATGAAATAAATGGAATGAACGCAGTGCATAAGAAGGTGTTCGACTTCGTTATTCATGAAAATAAGATCCACTTTGATGATCGAGTGTTCGCGTTCGCCGATCAACAAGAAGAGTTCAATGATCATCTAGGAGATAAAATCGTACAGGCTCTAACCTCTAAGTGACGAGAAGCTTGGCTTTTTTTTGCAATCTGATTGACCAATAAGCTCGGCACCTCAAACCTTAGTGGATCGGCTACAGTCAGTGAATAACGGGAGGGGCAGCCCATGACCGCACCAACTCGAATTGAGTACGAAGCCCACGATATAGACGTGCACGCCACGAAAGATCTCTGCGTCCTCGTAATGTTAACAGACAAGGGACGAGTTGCCCTGCATATGCGGCGGACCGTTTTCGATCATCTATGCGAGCATATAGATGCGGTTCGTATGAACGAAGGTAAACGTGTTCCTCGTCACTAGGTTTTTCGAACCATCCGAAAACTATTCTGAAAAAAATGCTGGGGCACCAAACACTGACCGGTTCCAGAGCTGCCTGCCGGCTGCATCAGAAATTGGCTGAGCGCTTCAGTAGATGAAGGCAGCTAGCTGGCAAGACATCTGCTCTGAAGCGGTAATCGATTGATTAGGGCACTCATCGATTAGTTTTCCATTTTTATTTTTTTAATGGCGCGTTGCTCGCGGATTTCGTCGTCAAAAAATGAGCCAGTCCGCGAAAGGCTTCACCTCAATACGAGCCCGCTTAGGGACGGTCTTCCTCCCGGCCGGCTGGAAATGAGGGCCATTTGGTTATGTATCGAATGATCGTAGCCTCGAATTCCACCCGCGGAGCCATCTTTTTTTCGGCGATTTTGTTGTTTAATAATATGAGTTTCATGGGCGGTTTGGGATGCTTCCTTAACCGTGCCGTGCCCATATTCGGATTTTCGAATTTGTAGGTTTGTTGAAGGCTGAAGAATGGGTAATGTTCCTAAGTCAGATTTGAGTTACGTTGCGGCGGCGATCGTTATCATTCTTGCTCTCTCCGCAGACGCCGCGAACGCGCAATACTACAATCCCTTTTACGACCGCTACTACGGCTACGATCGCCGCGACAACTATTCGTACGGACGCCGCCCATCGCTTCGGCACGACATGTATTTTTATTTGCGCGACCGCGATCGCCACTCGGTTGCTCGAGACAACGATGACGGTCCGCAAGCACGCAAGCTCCGGCGCGAAATCGACAAAAAGCAAGACACGAAGGACGTCGCCTACGCTCCGAGCAAGGGCCCCTATCACATTTTCATTTCAATCCGGCATCAGCGTCTGTCGTTCTATGGCGCCGACGGGCTGATCCGCATCGGTTCCGTTTCAACCGGCATGGCGGGGTATTCCACGCCGACTGGCGTTTTCACCGTCATTGGAAAGGAAATTTTCCATCGCTCGAACATTTATAGCGGCGCACCGATGCCGCTCATGCAGCGCATTACTTGGTCCGGTGTTGCGCTTCACCAAGGCGTATTGCCCGGCTATCCGGCCTCGCATGGCTGCATTCGGATGAACGGTGATTTCGCGCAATTTCTCTGGAAGACCACCAAGATCGGCGTACGCGTGATCATCTCCTATGACGATCCGCCCGCACCTACCGAAGTTTTGGGAGAGATGTTGTTCAAACCAGTGAAGAACTCCGTCGAGCACGTGACGTCGAGCACGGCCTTCGCCAGATCCTCAATCAGGGAGATCAAGAATCTCGTGCGTGTGTCCGAGACGACCGGGACCGAGGCCAATCTGATGAGCAGTGACTTGCGGCGCACGACGGCCTATTTCAAGCCGACGCTGACAGCACCGCGCAACGGGCCAGTATCTGTTTTCGTCAGCCGCAAAACCGGCAAGGTCCACGTCCGTTATGCTTACGTGCCGCTGTTCGAAATGCCGGTGAAGATCCAACGTCCCGATGAGCTAATCGGCACCCATGTCTTCACGGCTATGGAAGCGACAAACGAAGGCAAGGATTTGCGTTGGGTCGTGACTTCGCTCCCGACACCGCCCATTAGCGATCCGGCGGTCACCAGGAAAAGTTCGCGGAATAAAATTGTGGCCGATCTTTCCAACAGGCCAATTCTTAGCACCGAGCCACAAACGGCGGCGAACGCGCTTGCCCGTATCGAACTGCCTAAAGAAGCTGTCGAAAGGATAGCCGAGATCCTCACTCCTGGCTCGACGCTGATGATTTCCGATTATGGCATTAGCGATGAAACCGGTGAGGAAACCGATTTCATCATCCGTACTCACTAGCTGAGCTTAATGGGTGCCGAATTTGGGGGTTGCGCCAGCACCCGCATAGAGCACCGTAGTAGCGCGAAGTCGATTCCCTTTACGGGAACCTCCAGACAATTCTACGTCCGGTCACTGAGATGAGGCCTTGCTCGTTAAGCATTGGCTACTCGATTGGCGTGAAGGCGAGCAGTGGTTCTGGGACACACTTGTTGATACGGGACCCCGCCAACAACGCAGCGAGCTGGCAACGGGTCGTGGGCTCGGGCGCCGATGCCGCGCCTTATTTCCGGGTGTTCAGTTCGATAATTCAGAGCAAGGAATTCGATCCGTTTGGAAAATACGTGCGCGCATATGTGCCCGAGCTTGCCAAGCTTCCGGATGAGGAAATCCACAAGCCAAAGGAAGCGCGGCCCGCCGTGCTGGCAGCGGCGGCTGTAAAACTCGGGAAAACATATCCCGGGCCCGTGGTCGATCATATGAAAGGACGTGAGTGGGCGCTGGCGGCCTTCGAACAAATGAAGGATTAGCCGATTGCGTACTCTCGCCGCGTGATTTACGTTGAATTTTATCAAAACCATTTTAAAACTGTAAATACTTCCTATGGATTTCCGCAAAGACACCCTCGAGGCGATTGGCGACACGCCTCTCATTAAACTCTCGCGTGCATCGCAAGCAACCGGTTGCAATATTCTCGGCAAGGCCGAGTTCATGAACCCCGGACAATCGGTGAAAGATCGTCCCGCGCGACAAATCGTTCTGGAGGCGGAGAAGCGCGGCGAACTAAAGCGCGGCGGACTCGTTGTCGAGGCCACGGCGGGAAACACCGGCATCGGTCTTGCCCTCGTCGCCAATGCACGGGGCTATCGAGTGCTGATCGTCATTCCAGAAACACAGAGCCAGGAAAAGAAGGATATGCTTCGGCTGTGCGGTGCAGAACTCGTGGAAGTCCCGGCAGCGCCGTACAGCAACCCCAACAACTACCAGCATGTCGGTCGACGTCTTGCTGAAAAACTCCGTAGTACCGAGTTAAACGGAGTGCTCTTCGCCGATCAGTGGAACAATTTGGATAACCGCAAGGCACACTACCTCACGACCGGTCCTGAGATCTGGAAGCAGACTGACGGTAAGGTAGATGCATTTATCTGCGCCGTCGGCACTGGTGGCACCCTCGCGGGCGTTACCACTTATTTGCGCGAGAGAAAGAAAGATATTGTAATCGGGTGCGCCGATCCGCAGGGAGCGGCGATGTACCATTTTTTTGCGAATGGCGAAGCGACGGCCACCAGCGGCGACTCGATCACCGAAGGCATCGGCCTCGGCCGAGTGACGGCAATGATCAAGGACATCAAAGTCGACAAACCATACGTGATCTCTGACCAGGAAGCACTGCCCGTGGTATTCGATCTCCTTGAACACGAAGGGCTCTGTATCGGCGGCTCGACCGGAATCAACGTTGCGGGCGCAATCCGGCTGGCAAACGAACTTGGCCCCGGCCATACCATCGTGACAATCCTGTGCGATTATGGAACACGCTATCAGTCGAAATTATTTAACCCTGTGTTTCTGCGCGAAAAGAAACTGCCCGTGCCCGCGTGGATGGGCCGTAAGATCGATGTCCCCAACGTCATGGAATAAAGCCATGCTTGCCATCGAACCAATTGCGGCGCTGTGCGCCAATGCTGAAATAATATGAGCAAGATGAGCGGTCGAAGCCGCTGGCTGGTGTCGACCGATTGGCTTGCCGGACAGATAAAATCACCGGGCCTCGCGATCGTCGACGGTTCCTGGTACCTCCCAACCATGAAACGCGACGGTTTTCAGGAATACCTCACTGCGCATATTCCAGGCACAGTCTATTTCGACATCGACGAGATTTCCGATCATTCGTCGCAGCTGCCGCATATGCTGCCGCCGCCACATACATTCGAACTCCACATGACTCGCCTCGGCATTGCCGACGGCACGAAGGTCGTCGTCTATGACGGCATGGGACTGTTCTCCGCGCCACGCGTGTGGTGGACCATGCGCGTGTTCGGAATCAAAGACGTTTTCATTCTCGATGGTGGGCTGCCAAAATGGCGCGCCGAGGGTCGTCCGCTCGAGGCCGGCATGGCTACCGCTGTTCCTGCGCACTTCACAGCGAAATTCAACGCGGATTTGGTCGCGGATTTCAAGCGCGTGGAACGGACGCTTGCGGATCACTCGGCGCAAGTCGTCGAACTCACGGCCTGCGGACCGTTTCCGCGGCGAGGCAGCCGAACCACGTGAAGGCGTGCGTTCCGGTCATATACCCGGAAGCTTGAACCTGCCCTACAGCGATTTGGTTGAGAACGGCACTCTCGCTTCGCCGGAGACAGTTCAGGCCGCAGTCACGAGGGCTGGTATTGACCGCCAGAAACCTGTCATCGCGAGCTGCGGCTCTGGTGTATCTGCATCGCTTCTCTGGTTCGCGCTCGATTCGATCGGTAAGCCGCCCATAGCACTATACGATGGCTCCTGGAGCGAGTGGGGTTCGCGCGAAGATACGCCGATCGAAACCGAGCTTAAATAGTCGTATGATTGTGCGGTTGGAGCGCGTGTGATGATATTCCGTCAGCTTTTCGACACTGTATCGAGTACCTACACTTATTTGCTTGCCAGCCGGCATGGTGGCGAGGCGCTGATCATTGATCCAGTGCTGGAAAAGGTCGATCGCTATCTACAACTGATCGACGAACTCGACCTCCGGCTTGTGAAGGCGGTCGACACGCATCTCCATGCCGATCACATCACGGGTCTCGGCGCTCTGCGCGACCGCACACACTGCATCACCGTAATGAGCGAGAACAGCAAGGTCGACGTCGTGTCGCTGCGCGTCGCCGAAGGCGACAAACTCGCCATCGAGGGCGTCAGCCTCGACGTGCTGTACACGCCGGGCCACACAGACGACTCCTGCAGCCTTCTCCTCCCTGACCGGGTGTTCACCGGCGATACGCTCTTGATCCGCGGCACCGGCCGCACTGATTTCCAGAACGGAGACCCGCGCGCGCAATATGACTCGATTTTTGGGAAACTTCTGAAATTGCCGGAAGAGACATTCATTTTTCCGGCGCACGATTACAAAGGCGAGACCGTTTCGACGATCGGCGAGGAAAAACGTTTCAATCCGCGCCTGCAGGTGAAATCAATCGACGAATATGTCGATCTTATGAACAATCTGAAGCTGCCTAATCCGAAGATGATGGATGTGGCGGTACCAACCAATCGGCGCGTCGGCCTGCACCAAGAAGAAATAGCAAAGCGTGGCTGGGCACTCACACCCGCACAAGCGATGAAAGTTCTAGACGGCCCCGATATCCTGCTCGTAGATCTGCGTGAAATAAGCGAGCGTCAAAAGCACGGTATCATTCCGCACTCGTTACATACGCCTTATCCGGAGCTTGCACGCAACGTTCAACCCAGCGGCAAGTTGTATGAAATGGCTAAAGTCAAAGACAAACGGATTGTCTTCTATTGCGCCTTTGGAGAACGCTCGGCGATGGCAGTACAAGCCGCGCAGGATGCAGGATTAGTCAACACCTGTCATATTGAGGGCGGGCTTGACGGGTGGAAGAAGGCAAGTGGACCCGTCGAACAGTAATTTTTTCGCTCAGCACAAAATTTCTGACAGAATTAATTTCCCAGCTAAACGTGAAGTCCCGCGCCAACGCAAAATAGCGCGGCAATTAATGCAAAATTTGACTTAGAAATAGTTTCGTCCGCTCGTGCCGCGGATGCGCGAAGAATTCATTCGGTTCATTTGCCTCGATGATTTGGCCCTCGTCCATGAAGACAACGCGGTTCGCTACCTGACGCGCGAAACCCATCTCATGCGTGACGCAGAGCATTGTCATCCCATCGTGAGCGAGCTGTACCATTGTATCAAGCACCTCTTTCACCATTTCGGGGTCGAGCGCTGAAGTTGGCTCGTCAAACAACATGATCTTTGGATTCATGCAGAGCGCGCGGGCGATCGCAACACGTTGCTGCTGGCCGCCTGACAGCTGTCCCGGATATTTGTTCGCCTGTTCGGGAATTTTCACGCGTTTTAAATAATGCATCGCGTGCTCTTCCGCTTCCTTTTTCGGCATCTTGCGCACCCAAATCGGTGCAAGCGTGAGGTTATCCAAGATCGTTAGATGCGGAAAGAGGTTGAAATGTTGGAAGACCATGCCGACTTCGCGGCGCACCTCGTCAATTTTCTTAAGGTCGCTCGTTAACTCTACGCCATCAACAATGATCTTGCCGGACTGATGTTCTTCGAGACGATTGACGCAGCGAATCATCGTCGACTTGCCGGAACCGGAGGGACCACAAATTACGATCCGCTCACCGCGATTTACGCTCAGATCAATATCCCGTAGAGCGTGAAACTCGCCGTACCATTTATTGACTCCAATTAACTGAACGACGACAGAATTTTCGGTCATTTCGTTTTCTCTCTATCGGTTTTTGCCCGCAGATACATAACGTTCGACGTATTGCGAATAGCGGGACATGCCGAAACAAAAGATAAAATAAATAATGCCGGCGAACGCAAAGCCCGTGAATAGAGTTGAGGGTGTGGCCCAATTCGGATCGGTGAAGGCCGCACGTATCTGACCAAGCAAGTCAAAGATGGCTACGATCAGTACGAGCGTCGTATCCTTGAATAACCCTATGAAATTGTTAACAATTCCAGGGATGACCAACGTCAAGGCCTGCGGCATGACAACGTGCGTAGTGGTTTGCCAGTAGCCAAGACCGAGTGCCGCGGCGCCTTCGTATTGACCTTTCGGAATTGCCTGTAGTCCACCCCGCACGACTTCGGCCATATACGCCGCCGAGAACAACGCAACACCGATCAAGGCCCGCAATAATCCGTCAACACTGATGCCGCTAGGAAGAAACAAAGGCAGCATGTAAGTTGCAAAAAACAGAACGGTAATCAACGGAACACCGCGCCAAAATTCGATAAAGATAACTGAAAAAGTTTTTACGGCCGGCATTTCTGATCGCCGGCCGAGCGCCAACAAAATTCCAAGCGGCAGCGAAGCAACAATTCCGGTGAGGGCAACCACAAGAGTCACCAGCAAGCCACCCCATGCGCGTGTCTCCACCGGTACCAGCCCAAAATCAAAACCAAGAAATAGCAAAACGATCGCAAGAACCGCAAGAACTCGACGCTACCAGATTTACGCCCGAGTGCGTTGCCCCAAGAACGCTTTTTTCCAGTAGTGCGACGGCTGCAATCAATAGCACGCTCGACAATAGAAAATCGATCCAGAACGCAAAGCCAAGGCCGTAAATGCTTCCTTCAAAAATAGAATTTAACGGAAAGATGTGGCCAATCAGAAAGTTTTGATAATTCAGATTTCCGCCCGTCAACAAAACAAAGGCAACGAACGGGAAAATTCCAAAAAATAAAATCGCATTGATCCGCTTAAGCGGCGCCGCCGGAATCAGAAGCGGCAATAATAGCAGTCCACCGACTACGAAGACGATATTCGGACGCCATCTTTCCGCAGCCGGGTAAAATCCGTAGATAAACTGGCCAAATTTCGCGTAAACGAAAGGCCAGCAAGCTCCCCACGATTTAAGGCACGCATCGCGGCTTGTGCCAGTCCACGCCGCTTCGATCAGCAGAAAGCGCAATAGCGGGGGCACGATAAACAGAATGAACGCCACGCAAAATATTGTCATTGCGATGTTAAACCAACCTGAAAATAAGTTTTCTCGCGCCCAAGCTACGAATCCGCTCATGTTGGGAGGTGGGGACGTGCTCTCGACGAGAGCCTTCCGTACAAACACGCCGGGCCCGACTTCAGACGCAAGATCTTTCATCGTTCCACCAAAGCTACTCGACGGTTATATGCATTCATCAAGATCGACGTAAAAATCGAAATTGCGAGATAAATCCCCATAGTGATAGCGATGATTTCGATCGCCTGGCCGGTCTGATTCAATGTGGTGCCAGCAAACAAGGCAAAAAAATCGGGATAGCCGATTGCAACCGCAAGTGAGGAATTTTTCGTGAGATTTAAATACTGGCTAGTCAGCGGAGGAATGATCACGCGCAACGCCTGCGGAATGACGACGAGACGTAGTGTGGGCCCCGGCTTTAGCCCGAGTGAATAGGCAGCCTCCGTTTGGCCGCGATTCACCGCACGGATGCCGGCACGGACAATTTCGGCGATAAAGGCCGCGGTGTATGTCGTGAGAGCTAGCAAGAGCGCAACAAATTCGGGAATTATGCGCATGCCGCCCGCGAAATTGAATCCCTTGAGTTCGGGCCATACAAATGAAATCGGCGTGCCCATTAAAAAAAATGCAATAAGAGGTAGGCCGATCATCAATCCAAGCGCTGTCCATGCGACCGGAAAGATCTGGCCGGTTCGTGCCTGACGTTGTAACGCCCAACGTCGCAACAGAAACGCTAAAGCGATTCCTACAATTAACGCCCATCCAACAATGCTGCTCCCCTCGTCAAATACCGGTTCGGGAACGACCATGCCGCGATTGTTAATATAGGCGAGGCCTAGTAGCGAAATACTCTGGCGCGGCGCAGGCAATGAAGCGAGCACTGCCAAATACCAGAACAATATTTGAAATAGCAGTGGTAAATTGCGGATGACCTCCACATACACTTCCGCGACTTTGGACAGCAGCCAATTCTTGGAAAGCCGTGCGATGCCGACGAGAAAACCAAGAATGGTCGCAAAAATAATTCCCAGGCCGGCAACAAGAAGCGTATTCAGCAACCCGACGAGAAATGCCCGTCCGTAGGTTGAGGTCTCGCTGTAAGGAATAAGCGCCTGTGAGACGCCAAAGCCGGCAGTGCCACTGAAAAAACCGAAGCCTGTCGCAATATTACGTGCGGCAAGGTTGGTGCGGGCGTTCTCAAAGAAGAACCAACCTGCAACGATTACGAACACCAAAAGCGTTACCTGAGTTACGATCGAACGCACGCGTGGGTTCGTCAGCAGAGAGCCATGTTTGTGAGGCGCAGTGACGACGTTATCGGTCAAATTCCTCTCGCCTCTTTCGCTCCGATTTCGGAGCATGAAGCCTCTATGATTGATTTCAGCTCAATCCTTCGTTAGCGCACCGGAGGCGCATACATAATCCCACCCTTCGACCATAATTTATTCAACCCGCGATCGATCTTAAGTTTGGAACCGAGGCCGAGATTTCGATCGAAGATTTCGCCATAATTGCCAACGGCCTTTACCATGCGAACGATCCAATCGGAGGTCAGACCCAGCCCTTCGCCGAGATTGCCTTCAACCCCGAGAAGACGCCTAATCTCGGGATTGGTAGATTTTTTCATATCGTCGACGTTTGCCGCCGTGACCCCAAGTTCCTCAGCGTTGACAAGTCCAAAAACCGTCCATTTGACGATATCAAGCCACTGATCATCGCCGTGGCGTACTACCGGGCCGAGCGGTTCCTTAGAAATGATTTCTGGCAGGATCGCGTGATCGTCGGGATTCGCCAGCTTTAGGCGCTGCGAATAAAGTTGTGAGGCATCAGTGGTAAATACGTCGCAACGGCCGGACTCGTATGATTTCAAGGTTTCGTCGGCAGTTGCAAATGCGACGACCTCATACTTCATTTTATTGTTGCGAAAATAATCGGCGAGATTGAGTTCGGTGGTCGTTCCTGTTTGCGTGCAGACCGTGGCGCCGGACAGCTCGAGCGCTGAGTTCACCTTCATCGACTTTTTTACCATCAAGCCTTGACCGTCGTAGTAAACAACAGCGGCGAAGTTAAGCCCCATCTTTGCATCGCGATCGAGCGTCCACGTGGTGTTGCGCGAAAGCACATCGATTTCGCCGGATTGCAGAGCGGTGAAGCGATCCTTGGTACTGAGCGGCGTAAACTTCACCTTCGTAGCATCGTTGAAAATTGCGGCCGCGATAGCACGACATATATCGACGTCGATTCCGCTCCAATTGCCTTTGTCGTCGGGACTGGAGAAACCGGGCAGACCCTGCGTTACGCCGCACTGAACAAACCCTTTGCTCTTTACCTGATCGAGGGTCGCTGAATTTGCGAACGTTGTGGATGTTGATAGCCCTGTAACCGCGATGATCGTGCAAAAGATACGCTTCATTGTACAAATTCTCCTCGCTGGGAGAGCGCTGTGCGACCTGACCAGCGATATTCTCCGTGTTTTGCCGCGCCATCACAGGCCAAGAACGACCTGTGGTCAAGTGTTCACGGGCAACTGTCTTGACGGCAAGGCAACGGGAAGCGGATACCAACACAGGGAGGTTTGGCCATGGCAACAGGAGAAAAGGACAATGCGCATGAACGCAATTTTCGTATTGCGACCGATGTTGTAGTTGCCGGCCGGACACCGTTTGAATTCGAAGGTTTCGTCAATACGCCGATCTTTCGCGGCTCAACCGTTCTTTCCGCCACTGTCGATCAGTTTGTTGGCCATAAGGGCCGCTACGTATATGGCCGACGCGGCACGCCGACGACCGATGCACTCGCAACGGCCTTGAAGCAACTCGAGGGTGGCGCGGGTGTCGTGCTGACACCCTCGGGGCTTTCCGCAATCACCATCGCTTTGCTCGCCGTGGTCAAATCCGGCGACCAGATCCTGGTCACCGACAGCGCGTATAATCCAACTCGGCATTTTTGCAACACGATTCTAGCTCGGCTCGGAGTCGAAACAGTTTATTACGATCCAACCATCGGCGCCGGGATCGAAAAACTTTTGAAACCGAACACGCGCGCGATTTTTCTTGAAGCGCCCGGCTCACTCAGTTTTGAAATGCAGGATGTGCCTGCAATTACAGCAGTCGCGAAAAACAAAGATATCGTCACCATTATGGATAATACCTGGGCGACTCCGGTTTATTTCAAGCCGCATGAATTCGGTGTCGACCTGTCGCTGGAAGCCGGCACAAAATATCTTGGCGGACACGCGGATGCGAACCTGGGTTGGGTCTCCGCCACCGAAAAATACTGGCTTGCATTGAAGGACACGCACGGCGCGCTCGGCCTTTGCCCTGGACCGGAGGACGTCTTTTTATGTTTGCGGGGTTTGCGAACGCTCGCAGTTCGGCTCGAACGCCACATGGAATCGGGCCTGAAAATCGCGCGCTGGCTGAAGATACGACCCGAGGTTGCGCGCGTTTTGTATCCGGCACTCGAAGACAATCCGGGGCACGCAATTTGGAAGCGCGACTTCAAAGGCGCCTCCGGATTATTCAGTATCATTCTCAAGCCCTGCTCAGCGGAAGCGGCCACTGCCTTTGTCGAAAGTCTGCAGTTGTTCGGTATCGGCGCTTCGTGGGGAGGCTTTGAAAGCCTCGCGATCCCCTTCGATTGCAGCAGAATGCGGAGCGCCACGAAATGGAACCCCGGGGGCCCGGCGGTGCGTTTTCATATTGGTCTTGAGGATGCCGATGACCTGATCGCTGATCTTGAAAGCGGTTTTGCAAAACTCAAGGCGGCATAGGAAAGAGTGATGCGCGATTGGCTTTTTATTCTCACGGCCCTCTCTTGTTCTGCGCTTACCGCCCGCGCGAATGATTCAACCGCAGAACTGGGCGCGGGCGGACTAAACCTCGTTCACAATGATGCCGTTTCTTTGCTCTCCGAGGATCTATACGTATCTACGGCCGAAATCCGGATTAAATACCGTTTTAAGAATATTACTGCAGCCCCAGTTACTTTTCTCGTTGCTTTTCCGTTGCCGGCTATCGACGCAACCACTCCCGAAGATACGAATTTCCAACTACCCGCGCCCGAAAAGGACAACTTCGTTAACTTTCAAGTTAAGGTCGATGGCATTCCTGTAACGCCTTCGATGGCGCAACGCATCACCGCACTCGATATCGATCGCACGGCTGAAGTCAAAGCGCTTGGGCTTCCGCTCAATCCTCTCGCCGCGAAGCTCGACGAAATACTGAAAGCATTGCCCACCGATAAGCAGGCCGAGATGAAACGAATCGGACTGATGACTCAAGATTTTGCCTCGTGGAAACTTGAGACGACTTTTTATTGGCCGCAGACTTTTATTCCGGGTAAGGAACTTGTCGTCGAGCATCGCTATCAGCCGGTGTTTGGCTCGGGTTTCTTCACGCTCGGAACTCCGAACATGCCACCCCACTTCGCGAAATATTGCGTCGATCAGGAATTCGCGCAAGCTGCTCGTGCCAAACTTGCATCATTGACGGACTCTAAAATGCAATATCTCAACGAAAAACGCGTGAGCTATATCCTTACCACTGCGAACAATTGGGCCGGCCCAATCAAGGCTTTCCGTCTTGTTGTCGACAAAGGTGAACCGGATGCGCTCGTGACGTTTTGTGCCAGAGGTGTCAAGAAAATCTCGCCAACGCAGTTTGAAATGAAAGCGATTGACTATCTCCCGGACCGCGAACTCGACGTGATGTTCGTACAGAAGTTTACGGAGCAGTAGCGTTTACGACCGTTTCGCTTTCAGCTTATGCCGTCCCTTGCATTGGCAAGCAAAAGATGCCGTGCTCTCAACGCCATGGCGAGCGCAGTCGCTAGGGCGGCCAACGGTCACGATCTATTGGCTACATCATGTCTAGCGGTTTTCGCTTGGCATCAGGACGAGATACTCGACAGTGCGGAACCCGGGATAATTGATGCCTGTTACAGTCCCGATACGCTTGTAGTTCAGCCCAATCTGGGCAGCGCGGTGCGCAAAGAGCTGTTCCTGTTTCGATATCAAAAGCGCGACGCGACATCCGCCGGGCAGCAGAAAATCTGCCGCCCCGTCTCCGCGTGTCAGCTCAGTATCTGTCCCGCCGAGAAATACCATGCTCGGATCATTTAAGGTTGAGGCGATGCGCGGATTAGGGCAAGGCGCCGACCTTGCGGCAGCGACAAGCCTTGGCGCAATGAACAGTCCCTTAATGCGAGGTAAGGTTGAATATGCAGAAATTTCCAACGCCGCTGATGCGAGGAGAGCGACCGCAAGTCCCCGCTCCGCGCTTTTTCCAACGAGCACACGCAACGCAGCGAAAGAAAGTAAGATCGAAAGAACCCCAAAAATGAGAAACGTGCGGCCGAATCTTCCGTCAAATTGATAGACCATAACCACGAGCGCGACCATGATCGCGGTCGTAACAATCGGCCAGAACCAACCACCGCGCTGAACATTGCGGTCCGATTGCACGCCACGATCGAGCGCAAGCGCAATCAAGATCACAACGGAAGGAAGAACCGGTAAGATGTAGTGCGGTAATTTTGTAATAATGATTTCAAACATTAGCCAAGCCGGCATCAACCACGCAAGCAGAAAGCGGACGGCCAGATCGGCACGGTTCTTCCAGGAATAAGTCACCGCGAGCCAGACGAGTTGAGCGGCCGGAAATAACGCGATCCAGAACAGCAAAAAATAATATCCCGGCGGCGCAACATTACCTTCCGCACCCAGCATGAACTTACTAAAAACCCCTACTCCGACTGACGCCTCATCGAAGTTTCCGCTGGTCTTCAGATAAGTCGCAATGAGCCACGGCATCGTAAGCAGAACCACCCAGAGCAAACCGGGAATGAACTTGAGGTAGAGCAGCCAGCGCGCCGAACGATCGGCGATAACGAGCGTCACGGCGGTGAGCGCCACAATGCCAGGAATGATCGGCCCTTTGAGCAGCGCGGCGCATGCAATCGCGGTCCAGAAAATCACCGCCAGCTTCCACTGCTGCCCGTCTGTCAGCCGTTCGCGAAACAGATAAAAGCGTGCCAGCGCACCTTGCGCTGCGATTGCTGTAACCAAAAGCGAGGCATCAACGGTGGCGATCCTCGCCTCAACTCCGAGAATGATCGATACCGCCATTGCCAATGCGGCGAAGAATGCATAGCGCCGCCGCATGAAAGTGAGCGCCGTCCAATAGGTGAGCAACACACTAACGACGGCGGCGATCAGTGACGGAATTCGATAGGACAAGATGTTATAGCGCGCGCCTTTGAAGCCGATGGCTTCTGCCGTCAAAACCGATGCCGCCTGTAACCAGTAAATTCCGATCGGTTTCCGATAGTGGGCGGCTTCCTGGTAACGAATGTCGATGAAATCCCCGCTCTCGAACATCTGTTTTGTAATCTGCGCGTTTCGGCTTTCGTCGCGGTTGGTCGGGGGGAGCGCGCTGATGCCCTGCAGAAAGCAGACAAGTGAACACGCGATCAGCGCGAGCAGTACGCGGCGATGCGAAGCGGTGACGAAATCGATCACGGCAGCGAGCCGGTCCAAAAGATCTAATCTGGGTAGATCGTCCTGCATTTGTGCAAAAAATTGAGGTTGGAAGTGCGCCGGTGGCCCGCGAAGCGCACGTTATATAGAGGCTAGCGGGGGTGACAAGCGAGCCGAACTAACGCACCCCGGAAGCCGCAGCGTCTTCTGCTATCCGAGGGTTCAAGGCTTTGGCCGCGGTTATCTGGGCATCGGCGCCTGCAGCATCGCCCATTTTCTGTTTGATCAATCCAAGTACATAGAGAATCCCGGGTGCATCTTTCGGTTCCAGTTTGTCTGCTGTTTCACAATCCGCCTGCGCGCGGTTGAAATCACTTTTCTTGTAATAAGCGATGCAACGGCCAAGAAACGCAATCGAAAGTTTCGGGTCGAGCTTAATTGCGCGCGAAGAATCCTCGATCGCCTCGTTGTAATTGCCTTGCCTGCGCTTTGAGAACGCGCGCGCAACATAATAGCTCGCTTCATTGGAATTCAACTTTATCGCAGCATCGAGATCATAGATTGCGGCGATATGATTTCCCATTTTCTCCTTGGCAGCCGCACGGTTGACGTAACCATCCGGTGACTTCGGATTAGTCTGAATGGCCTGATCAAAATCACGCCATGCCAAATTATATTCCCTTTTCAAGAGATAGACGGTGCCGCGCTGCAGATAGAGCGTGTCGGATTTTGGGTTCGCTTGGATCATGCGATCCAGTTCGGCGATCATCGCGTCACAAGCCATTGATTGGATTTCAACTGTCGGATTGCCAATTCCCTGACAGGTGCGAATTTGCTCTTGTGTTTGCGCGGATGCATCCATGGCGACCGACACCATCGCCAGCAACAATGCGACGGAAAAAAATCTGACTATAAACATGAGCTTCTTACCTAAAAATATGCCGCTCCAGAAAGCTAGAAAGGCCGTGGCGAACAAATACAACGTAGATTCAGCCGAAGACCGAAATCGTTCGGACGACCAACGCAATCAACTGTAACATTCCTGCCGCTAATATTCCTAACTCCTCTTATGCCGAGGAAATATTATTGTTGAAAGGTTCAGCAGCGTCAGAGGCCCGGGATTACGTGCAGGCTGGCCATTGGTACGAGCGCGCGGCCGATCTCGGCTCGACGCAGACGATGTTCAATTTGGTCGCGTTGTACGAAATGCTATTGGGCGTCCCAAGGGATCGCAGTGAGCCATATCAACGTTTTCAACAAGCACCCGAATTGGGGAATTAGGACGCGCGCAATGCGCTCTTTCGACTGAAACGGGCGCCACGGGCATATATGCCCAAAGGAAGCCCGCACCGCGTTTTCAAGCTAATGGCGAACGTGCTCCATCACTCAAGCAGGCGCTTGAGAGATGTGCAATAACCCACACTCTCGCCGTCTTTAACATTTATCGGGCTTAGGCGGACAGCATGGAGCAATTGCGATGAAGCCAGCGGTGATAATGGTTGGCGCTGACAAGGGCGGCGTCGGTAAAACAACGATATCGCGTACGTTGCTGGACTATCTCGCCTCGAAGAATACGACGGCGCGCGCGTTCGACACCGAGTTTCCGCGCGGCACGCTGAAGCGTTTTCATCCGGACGTGACGACCATCGTCGACATCACCCAGGCCCACGATCAGATGAAAATTCTGGACACTCTTAGCACGAGTGAAGTCAAAATTAGCGTGATCGATATGCGCGCCGGGTTTCTCTCAAGTACGCTTCGCGCGTTCACGGATGTCGGTTTCTTTGATGCAGTTCGCGCGGGCGAATTCAATTTTCTGTTGTTTCACGTGTTGGGCCCGTCGCTCGCTTCGCTTGATGAGATCAACGAAATCATGCCTTATGCGGACGGCAAAAACTATTTTGCCTTGAAGAACTTCGTAAACGAAACGAGCTTTTTCCAATGGGATGCCACGGTTTATGAGAGCTATTTCAAGAAAGCGCGCGGCGCCGTCGAAGTAAACATTCCAAAACTGAACGAAATGGCATTCGAACAAATTGAGATTTCGGGCGTGCCCTTTTCGACATTTATCAAAAACAAAAACCAGAAGGGACGCATCGCAAACTATTCACTCGTCTTGCGCGGCTATACACGGACCTGGCTCAACCATATTTTCAGCGAATACGACCGCGTTCGTTTGCTGGATCGCCTGACCGATCGCGCCCAGTAAATCGGGCGTCAAACGATCACAGATTCCAGTCAGCCTCTGACTCCATTCAAACAACGGGGCGGGCGGTGCCAAAAAGTTACGTTTACATTGTCGCTTCGCTGCACGGCCGCACTGGCAAAACCCTGCTTGCTCGGCTTCTTGCCGATCATGCGATCCTGCAGGGCAAAACGCCTATAATTTTCGATACAGATACTGTTGAAAAAAAATTGAGCGCCTCTTTTCCCGGCAAGTCAGTCATCGTTGACCTCGAAAAGGTTACCGATCAGATGAAGTTATTCGACACGCTGCTGATATCTAGTACCGGTCCTCGTATCGTGGATCTGACGCACCGCTCGATTTCAAAATTTTTTAACCTACTTATCGAGATGGATTTTGTATCGGAGGCAAAATTAAGCGACATCGAAACGGTGATTTTTTATATTCCCGGCCGCGAAACCGATTCTTATCAGGAAGGCGTGTTGCTGCGGGAGTTATTCAAGGATTGTAGCATTGTCGTCGTCGATAACGCCCTGCTCGGAGAACCAAGCGATTACGTTCGGCGCAGCAACGGCTATAAACTTCTAATGCAAGAGGACCTGCATATGCGCCTGCCCGCACTTGATCCGATGTTTGTGAACGTCGCCGATGACGAGCAACTTTCCTTCAGTGAATTTATCGAGATAGTTGAGGGCGAACGCTTCCGGCGACAGCAATCGCTTGCCTATCTTTCGCTGGAAGCGCGCACTTCGATCCACTCGTGGCTTGCCGACGCATTCGCTGAAATTGCACGTATTACCGATATCGTGCGAATGCGCACGGAAAAGGCATTCCGGCAACGTTTCTAGTTTTCTGGAATTCGCCGCTGATTTAATTGAGTAAGTTGTTGTTTTACCTCAGCTCACACGAAAACCCGCGATTCGTCGCTTGGGCTATGTTGCCAACAACGCTTCTGTGCTGAACGATGAGACCCGCTACGGTTTCGGCGCTCCCCGATATCAAAACACTGACGCCTCTAAGCGGCGAGTTGTTTTGTCCTATTTGTGAGAAGATGCGCAATAGCATTCGCGTAATAACGTAACAAAACAAGTTCCTTTGGATTGGTTCGGTAATTTCCGTCCTCTTCCAGCACCAAATGGCGGAGCGTAAGCATCCGCAAGCCGACTTCGATCGCATAGTCGCGATCGGCCCGTGGGATGTGAACGTACACCCCGGAGCTTTCAAATTCGCCAATCAAATGAGAAACACGCTCCTTGATCTCGATCAAGGTCAGCGGTCTATCGCTGGCCTCCAGCATCGCGGTGGAAACGAGCGAAACCGGCAAAGCCGGGACGACACGGCCGACTGCTTCCATCAGCTTATTTCCAAATTTCTCGATTTCGGCGTACCGTGGATCAGGTGCGAGCGTACGAAAATCAATTTTCTTCTCCATCACGTATTTGCGCAGCGAAATCGGCTCACCAAAACTGACACATGTATAGCCGAACCGGTACCACTCCCCGCGCACGGCCATCCATAAGTGGCGGAAGAAATGACGGAGGAAGGTTCGTGCGTTAAAACCAAAAACCGGTTTCTGGCCTGGCTCGATCGCGGCCGCCGACGTCAACATGCGGTCTTCGAGCACACGGTCATAATTGATACCTACCGGAATAAAAATGACATCGCGCGCGCCGAAGGGATCGAAACTCGCGATCATGTAACTGAGTAGACCGAATTTCGGCGGACGTAGTTTCCCGTCGCGACTTAATCCGCCCTCGGGAAAAATCGCCTGCACAACTCCGGCGCTCGTCGCCATATGAACGTAGCGGGCAAGCACTTTGCGATAGAGCGCGTCCCGCGAGTTGCGGCGAATGAAATACGCGCCCATCGAGCGGATCAAGCTACTCAAACCCCAGATCTGCGCCCATTCTCCGACTGCATAACTTAGCGCTGACGAGGTTGCCGCAACGTAAGTGACCAGTACATAATCCATGTTTGAACGGTGATTGATGACAAATACCACAGACGACGCGGGATCAACCGCAGCAAATGCCTCTTCGTTGCGAATTCCAATACGCACGCGATAGAGCATTTGCGACAGCCGCCGCGCTAGCGCCGTGCCGATGCGGAAATATGCGTAGGCGCTAAACGCCGGCACGATCTCGCGTGCATAACGCTTCACCTTGGCGATCGCGACTTCGCGCGGAACTCCATGCTCTTTCGAATAGACCTCGACTGCGTGCAATACTTCAGGATCATAAACCAGCTGATCAATCAGCACCTGACGCTTGGTGAGCTTGAAGGGCTGGATCTGCAGTTTGAGCCGCGTGTTAAGCTCGTCGATCGCCTTGTTCGCGCGCCGGCGCAGTGCCCATCGCACGCTCGGAATCAGAAGACGGTCGAGCAACGCAAGAGTCGTCAACAATGCGAGGATGGTGACAACCCAGAGCGGCAAAGTCACTTGTGACCACATTGCAATCCCCCAAAATCCAATTTTAACGCCTTAGTCTGTGTTACAGCGTTCCCCCGGACGGGCTAGACTACCATTCGATTGTCAACCAGCGGCAAGGCGGTATTGACGACCGAAAGCCGAGAAATAAAAAGCCACAGCATGCCGCCTTCTCTTGAAACTGCTTCTGGTACCATGACCAATGCTTCAGGCGAGAGCCTTCCTCGCCGTTTTCTAAAAACCCGCGCCGGCGCCGGAAAGCGCATGCGCTGGCTAATGAGCCACGCCCTTGGCTGGCCGTTTTTTGATCCGGCTTGTTCTTGGATGTTACGGCGGCTCTATCTCCCTGCCTCGCGGCTATGGGCTGCGGCACACATCGCCGACGGATCTCCGCGTCGTTTCTACGATGCCGTTCCGATGCCGCGTCGGGTCGACGACGGGAGCCGTTTGGAAAACGCGCTCGCACGTTTTGATAAGGCACGCGCCACCGCCGTTGCCATCGAAACAGAATGGCAAAAGGTTTTCTTCGGACCGGAAGAAAATTCGCCAGCCTATCGCACTGCCGTCGAGGCGGCACGCCTGGACGCGAGCCACATCTACTATGCTGCTCGAAAAAATTTCTCCTTCTTGATCAACCGCTATGTCCCCGCCATTCAACTTGAGATTGCGAATCCGGATGAGGTCGCCAATATTTATGGCAATGCACAGGGTAACCCCGCTGATTTTTTTGCGGTACCCGTTCCTATGCCGAAGGTCGAGGTTTCGCGTTCAATCCGGACCTCGCTGGGAAAAGATTATTGGCTGCGTTTCAAAAGCCCGTCGGAGCGCCTGGGCGATATGGCCTATGCCCGTGTCCACGAACCGGACGGCGTCACCGATCCACCGACGATCATCTACGGTCATGGTGTCTGTGTTGAATTCGATCATTGGCGCGGATTGATCGAAGAAACCTACAATCTTTGCACCGCTGGCTTTCGCGTAATCCGCCCAGAAGCCCCCTGGCACGGCCGCCGCCGGCCGCTCGAATTTTTTGGCGGAGAGCGATTGATCGGGGTATTTCCTACCGGATCGCTCGATGCGTTTACAGGTGCGGTCCGAGAATGGTCCGTGCTCGCCGACTGGTCGCGGAGAACTTCGGGTGGAAGCGTTTCCTTCGGCGGGACCAGCCTCGGCGCATTGACGGCGCAGCTGGCTGCCGATCGCTCCCATCACTGGGAAGAGCGTCTGCGGCCCGACGGACTGTTCCTTATTACGCACAGTGCCAACATGACGAATATGGTCCTGCAAGGAGAAATCTCCAAAATCTTTGAAGGTACGAACAATGCGAGGGCGAAAGGCTGGACGATCGACGCGCTCAATTCCTATTACCGCTTGCTTGATCCATCTCACATGCCGCCGATACCGCCCGATAAAATTGTCACACTCCTCGGCAAGCGGGATACAGTGACACCATTCGAGAGCGCCCTACCGCTAGTGCAAAGTTGGGGGGTGCCGAAAGAGAACACATTTGTGTGGAACCGCGGGCATTTTTCCGTGCCGATGACGCTGATCCGCGACCAACGTCCGCTCAGGCGTTTTTGCACGGTGATGGGCAAATCGGCAGGCGGATAAAAGCAACGCTAACGTTAGAAGCGTTCATGCCGGAGCGAATTTCGTATGCATGCGCGAGTGGAGTAAGTGAAGATTGTAGTGAAGGAGCCCTCAATTGCACGGAAGCATGCAATCTCTTGTGCAAAGGTCACTCCCGCTCCTCCGGTCGACTTCCGATTGACCCAAACGCTGTATTGGCCAAAATGATCCGTCTCAAGATCTTTCAATCCCAAGCAGACCCATATGAAACAGCAAATTCATAAAATGACTGCAGCTGAACTATCAGCCGCCTACAAAACCAAAAAGCTTTCGCCTGTTGAAGTCACTGAAGTGCTTCTACAGCGAATTGAAAAACTTGACCCCGAAATCAATTCCTTCTGCGTTGTTGATCATGAGACCACATTGACGCAGGCACAGGCGTCGGAAGCACGCTGGAAAAAGAAAAAGCCACTCTCGCCAATCGATGGCGTTCCGGTCGCAGTGAAAGATATTCTTCTGACAAAGGGATGGCCGACCTTGCGCGGTTCGCGCACCATCGACCCGAATGGCCGTTGGGATGAAGACGCTCCAACCGTTGCACGGCTCAAGGAAGGTGGCGCAGTTCTCATCGGCAAGACCACAACGCCGGAATTCGGCTGGAAAGCCTGCACTGACAGCTTGCTCAGCGGCATTACACGCAATCCGTGGAATTTGAATAAAACGCCGGGTGGATCCTCCGGTGGCTCGTCGGCGGCGCTTGCCGCAAGGCTCACCCCGCTTGCGCTCGGTACTGATGGTGGCGGTTCGATCCGAATTCCTTGCTCGCTTACCGGACTTCCCGGCTTGAAACCGAGCTTCGGGCGCGTCGCCGCTTATCCATTATCGCCTTTCGGCACTGTCGCACATGTAGGACCGATGGCGCGAACGGTTACCGATCTTGCATCAATAATGAATGTGATCGCAAAGTCCGACGCGCGCGATTGGCACAATCTTCCTTATGATGGGAAAAATTATGTAAAGGAATTGAAAGGCGCACTGAAAGGAAAGCGGATTGCGTTCAGTCTGACGCTTGGCGGCAAACCGCAATTGCACCCCGAAGTCGAAATGCTCGTGAAAACCGCCGCGAAACATATCGAAAAACTTGGTGCGCATATTGAACAAGTCGATCCAGATATGAGCGATGCAGGAGAAATTTTCCGGACTTTATGGTGGTCGGGAGCAGGCTACGCACTCGGCACTTTGCCCGAGGAAAAAAAAGCCCTGCTTGAGCCCGCGCTCCGTGAGGTCGTCGATGAAGGTGTCAAGCTCTCCTTGCACACCTATCTTCACGCCAATACCAAGCGCGGTGCACTCGGCAGCCGGATGCGGGTATGGATGGAGAAGTACGATTTCCTCATTACACCTTCAGTAGCGACGGTCGCTTTCGACGTTGGCAAATTGCATCCAAACGATGCAAAAGGAAATGCGTGGCTAGATTGGACGCCATTCAGTTATCCGTTCAACCTTACACAACAGCCTGCCGCGAGCGTTCCATGCGGATTTCAGCAAGGACGGATTGCCGGTTGGCTTACAGATCGTAGGAAAAATGTATGATGATGCAGGCGTGCTCCGTGCCGCACGCGCCTATGAAGCGGCGCATCCGTTGTTCGATCAAATTCCACCTGGATTTGAATGAACCTATAAAATCTGCACGTGCTGAGGCCATCCGCCACGCTGGCTATTGATCCTTCGGTCTGCGCCGTTTCAATATGTTACGTGAATTCCAATAACGGCTGTGATAAGGAAAATGTCTTTCATGTCGGACCAACAAGACGACGATCCAGACCGCAAGCCGTGCGGCGAACTTTCTACCCGCACGCTCGCAATGCCTGCAGATGCGAATCAGTTCGGCGATATTTTCGGCGGCTGGCTGCTTGGACAGATGGACATCGGTGGAGGCTTTTCCGCCTCGACGATCGCAAAGGGGCCGACCGTCACGGTCGCAATTGACGCGATGTCGTTTAAGAAGCCAGTTTATATCGGCGATGTGGTGGCGGTATACACTGAATTGATCCGTATCGGTCATACTTCCATTACGGTGCATGTCGAGGCCTGGGTTACCCGACGGAATGCGGCGAATAACATTCTGGTGACGGAAGGAAATTTCACCTACGTTGCCATCGACGAAAATCACCTTCCCTGCCCGGTCAGAAAAGTGGAGTGAAGACGGTCGAGGTCCGGAACCCTGTTGCGCCTCACGCGTTTGTTGAGGGGGTAGCTTAGGATGGCATCCATGAACTTTTCGAACCTCCGCAGGGATAAACTTTCCCGACCGATTTTTTCGTGGGCGCAAAAAGTGCTTCCCACTATGTCCGACACGGAGCGCGAGGCGCTCGAAGCGGGCGACGTGTGGTGGGACGCGGAGCTTTTTGCAGGGAACCCGGACTGGTCGAAGCTGCTAGCGATGCCGCCCGCGAAACTCACAGCAGAAGAAGAAACCTTCCTCAACGGACCGGTCAATGAATTGTGTGGCATGGTGGATGATTGGCGCGTCAATTTCGAATGGCGCGACCTGCCGTCTGAAGTCTGGAGTTTCATCAAGGAAAATCGCTTCTTTGGTATGATCATTCCGAAAGAATTCGGTGGACACGGTTTTTCCGCGTTCGCACACTCGGAGATTATCCGAAAACTTTCGACTCGTTCCCTCACCGCAGCCGTCACCGTAATGGTACCGAACTCGCTTGGCCCGGGGGAACTGCTGATGCGCTTCGGCACCAGCCGAGCAACGCAAATACTGGCTGCCGCGTCTGGCGAGCGGACAGGAAATTCCATGCTTCGGATTAACCAGCCCGGAAGCTGGTTCCGATGCGGCCGCGATGATTGATAAGGGGGTCATCTGTCGCGGAAAATTCCGGGGCCGCGAGGTGCTTGGCGTAAAGCTCAATTGGCACAAGCGCTACATAACCTTGGGGCCTGTCGCGACGGTACTCGGTCTCGCGTTCAAAATGTATGATCCGGATCATCTTTACAGCCAAGTAGACGACCTTGGCATCACGCTCGCGCTCGTGCCGACCAACACGCCGGGCGTGGTAATCGGACGTCGTCATCTCCCCGCCTATCAAGGGTTTCAGAACGGGCCGAATTGGGGGCACGACGTCTTCCTCCCCCTCGAGTACATCATCGGCGGACCCGCACGCATCGGTCAGGGTTGGAAGATGTTGATGAGTGCGCTTGCCGCCGGTCGCGGCATTTCGTTGCCGTCGCAATCCGCTGCGGGCGTGGCCGTCGCTGCACGCACGGCGGGCGCCTATGCCCGCATCCGCGAGCAATTCAACATTCCAATTGGGAAATTCGAGGGCATAGAGGAACCGCTCGCACGGATCGCCGGCGCTGCGTACCTGGTCGATGGCGCGCGTCGCTTCACTTGCGCTGGCCTCGATCAGGGCCATCACCCAGCGGTGATTTCGGGTATCATGAAGCTGCACGCAACCGATCGCATGCGCGCCGCCGTTACGGACGCCATGGATATCCATGGCGGAAAAGCGATCATGGACGGGCCGAACAATTATCTCGGCAATATTTATCGCTCGATCCCGGTCGGCATTACGGTCGAGGGCGCAAATATTCTAACACGCAACTTGATTGTTTTCGGACAGGGCGCAATACGTGCGCATCCTTATCTTTTAGAAGAGATCAATGCGCTCGGCGATCCTGATAAGGAAAAGGCTCTCGATCGCTTCGATAAAGTGCTCTGGAGTCACATCCGGCATAGTCTCGCGACATTTGCACGCGCTTTCGTGCGCAGCTGGACGGGCGGGCTGATTTCACCGGCACCTGATGCCGGCTCCGCGACAAACTTCTATCGCCAGCTTTCACGCTATGCAGCGGCCTTCGCGCTTACTTCCGATATGGCCCTCCTTACGCTTGGCGGTACATTGAAACGAAAGGAAATGCTTTCGGCCCGGCTCGGCGATATTCTTTCAGAACTTTATCTTCTCTCGGGGGCACTCAAACGTTGGGAAGATGAAGGCCGTCAGCAGACCGACGTCCCGCTGCTTGAATGGTGCATGGAAAAAGGTTTCGCGACCATCCAGCTGCGTTTCGCCGAGATTTTCGGCAACTTACCAAACCGGCCAGTTTCGTGGCTACTCCATGCTGCCATCCAACCATTCGGCGTGCGACGTCACGGTCCCGCAGATGGCCTTTCACAACGGTGCGCGCAGATTTTGCTTGAGCCCTCTGAGGCGCGCGAACGTCTTACCGCCGGGATTTTTCATAAGGATGACGACGGCGGATTGGCAAGACTTGAGCGCGCATTCAAACTTGTTTCCGCCGCCGAGCCGGTCGTGAAGAAAATGCACAACGCCGAAATCCGCAATTGGCGTATGGCGAAAGATAGGGGCATTATCTCCGACATCGAAAGCAAGCAGCTCGAAACTATGTACGAGGCTGTCAGCAAAGTGATCGACGTCGATGATTTTGCCCCGGAAGCGCTCTCACCCCTCTATAAAAAGTCGATGAAAAACAATTCACGGCCGAGCCGCAAACGCTCGGCAGTAGGCTAAACATGCGCTCCGTCTACATTGCCGGATGGGACAGCTTCCCGCCGAAAACATGAGCGCCCAGCCGCAACTATATACCGATCCAGAAGAACTCGCGGCTGCGGTCATTCGCGAAGTCGGCGGCAACATCATGCTTGTCTCTGCCGCTCGGTCTCGGCAAGGCAAACCACGTCGCCAACTCCATTTACGCCCGCGCTGAAGCAGACCATTCGATCAAGCTCAAGATTCTCACCGCCTTGACCCTCGAGCGGCCGAAACCGGCTACGGAACTGGAGCGCAGGTTCATCGATCCCGTGCTCGACCGTTTGTTCGGCGGCTATCCGACGCTCAGTTATGCAAAAGCATTGCGCGAGAACCGCGTTCCGCCAAATATCCAAATCAGCGAATTTTTCATGCTAGCCGGGCGCTGGCTGCAAGTGCCGGCGATGCAGCAGCATTATATCTCGGCGAACTATACCCACGCGGTCGGCTATGGCCTCGCCCAAGGCGTAAATGTAATCGCGCAACTGGTGGCGAAGCGCGTTGTTAACGGTGAGACGCGCTTTAGCCTCAGCTGCAACACTGACACGACTCTCGACCTTCTGAAGGCGCGAGCCGAAGGCAAGGCAAACTTCAAACTGATCGGCCAAGTCAATTCCGAATTGCCGTTCATGCCCGGCGATGGCGACCTTCCGGCAAACGTCTTCAGCCATATCCTTGATAGTCCTGCGACCGACTTCCCGCTGTTCGCGCCACCGAAGCAGCCGGTGCCGCTCTCCGCTTATGCCATTGGGATTCATGTCGCCACGCTGGTGCCAGACGGTGGCACGCTGCAGATCGGCATTGGCTCAGAAGGCGACGCAGCGGCCGCTGCGCTGATCCTGCGTCAGCAGCAAAATACTGCGTTCCGCGAAATGGCGTCGCAGTTGAACATTAACGGTAAGCCGTCCAGTTCCGAATGCGGCCAATTCCCAACGGGACTTTACGGCGCGAGCGAAATGTTCGTCGACTCTTTCCTTGAGCTAATTAAAGCAGGGGTCGTGAAACGCTCGGTCGACGGCGTTCTGTTGCACGCAGCGTTTTTCGCGGGGCCGAAATCATTTTATCGCGCGTTACGCGAGATGCCGGATTCAGATCGCGCCAAAATTCAGATGAAAGCCGTTTCTTTCGTTAACCAACTCTACGGCGGCGAGGCGGAGAAACGGCGCGCTCGTGTGAAAGCGCGTTTTATTAATAGCACGATGATGGCAACGCTGATGGGCGCGACCATCTCCGATGGCCTTGAAAACGGACTTGTCGTGAGCGGTGTCGGCGGCCAGTACAATTTTGTAGCGCAAGCCTTTGCGCTCGAAGATGCGCGTTCAATCCTAACCGTGAACGCGACTCGTCATTCCCGCGGCAAAACAAAGTCCAACATTGTTTGGTCTTACGGCCATCAGACGATACCGCGGCATCTTCGCGATATTATCGTCACCGAATATGGGGTCGCCGATCTGCGCGGAAAATCAGATCAGGACGTGATTGCGGCGATGCTTTCGGTTGCAGATTCCCGATTTCAGCCGGATCTTGCTACGAAGAGCACGAGCCGCCAAAAAAATACCGAAGAATTATGAAATTCCTTCGCAGTATCGCGAGAATACGCCGGATCGTATCCAACGCGCGCTACGGCCTTTCGTCGAGCGTGGATTGCTATCGCCTTTCCCACTCGGCTGCGATTTTACCGAGACGGAACGCACGTTGATTCCTGCCCTGCAATTGCTTCAAGACGCATCGGCTTCGCCCACGAAATTTCTTTCGCTAGCGATGAAAAGCTTTTTTGGAAACGGCTCCTCCAAGTATGAAAAAATGGCTCTCGAACGGATGGGCTATGACAAGCCGAAAACCTTAGCTGAGCGATTTTACGGTGCACTGCTGCGCGCGGCTCTCGCCGAAACAGCCGACAAACAAATCTAGCTGACGACTGACTATTCAGCGGCTTTTTGGTTACGACTGCCTTGCGTCGATAAATACCAATCCAGAATTTCAGCGCCGTTCCAATGCAGAACACCCTTAAAATCGTTCACATGCTCGTAAATTTTTTCGAGATACTTGATTCGGTGCGGCACACCGGAAATGTACGGATGAATGGCAAGCGCCATGATTTTTGCACGCTTCTCGCCCTCGACATAAAGGCGTTCAAATTGGTCAATCGTGCGGCGCAGAAGATAATCGCTTTCATGATGCTGAACGACCATCATAGGAATATCGTTCAGCTCGACCGAATAAGGCAGCGTCACGAGCGGACCCTGAGTGGTTTCAATTGTTGTGGGTTCGTCGTCGTAAACCCAGTCGCCGATATATTTTATCCCCGCTCTGGCGAGCAATTCAGGCGTATCCAGCGTTTGCGTTAGCCCTGGCCCAAGCCAGCCCACTGGGCGCTTGCCTGTGAATTGCTCGATTACATCCATCGAGCGATGGATCATCGCGCTCTGATCCTCATGTTTATGCATTGGCATCTGGTCATAGGCGTGACCCATGAATTCCCAGCCAGCGTTCTTGGCCTGATCGGCCACGCGCTTATAATCTTCGCAAACGCGCGCATTTACCGCCAGAGTGGGCCGGATTTTCAAACGCTCAAATAGATCGAAAAAGCGCCAAACTCCGACGCGCATCCCGTATTCGTGCCAAGACCAGTTTGGAATGTCAGGCAATAGCGATACGCCCGTCGGCGCCGGCAATGCCTGACGCGGCATCGGCCGCGCGATGTCCCACACTTCCAGATTGACAATGGTCCAGACAACGATCTGCGCACCACTGGGGAGTTTCAATGCTGGACGGTCAACGATGGCGGAATATTTGCTCCGCTCGCGCGGGATCAGGGGATTGGCCATCACATAAATATAGCAGTAATTTTTTCGGTTGCGGCGAGCATTTTTTGCCGCACTGCACGATAGCGTCGCACGCTCGCTCGCCCTAACATTCACGCCGTTGCCGGAGTAATGCGGTGAAGTCTCGCAATTTCGATTATGTACGTCCCGTGTCGTTACCCGATGCCCTCACGCTACTGCAGCGGCACGGGCCGGACGCTAAAATCATCGCCGGCGGCCAAAGCCTTCTGCCTATTCTCAACATGCGTCTAGCGTCACCTTCGATCCTCGTGGATATCGGCGCGCTGCAAGAACTGCGCGGAATTTCGCTTGAAAATGGCGTGTTGCGGATTGGCGCACTGACGCGGCAGGCGGAGGCTGAGCGTTCGGCGGAAATCCAACAACATGCACCCTTGTTCGCAAGGGCAATTCCTTTTGTCGCTCATCCGGCAATTCGAAATCGCGGCACAATCGGGGGATCGATTGCGCTTGCCGATCCCGCAGCTGAACTTCCGGCCTGTTTGCTCGCACTCGGAGGCGAAGTGGAGATCGCAAATGCGAAGGGCAACCGTGCGGTACATGCCGACAATTTCTTCACGGATTTATACGAAACCGCGCTTGAGCCGGGAGAGATTGTGATGGCGATAAGGTTGCCGGTTGCAGCGAAAGCGCGGATTGCGTTTGCGGAACTTGCGCGCCGTCAGGGAGATTACGCCATGGCGGGTGTTGCCGCTTTCCGATGGGCAGACAATTTGCGTCTTGCTTTTTTCGGAGTTGGATCGACACCAGTACGTGCAAAAAAAGCCGAAAGTGTATTCGTTGAAAGTCTTGAGCGAGCGGTATCCGCGCTCGATGAGGACCTCAATCCGCCCGGCGACATTCATTCAAGCGGCGCAGTTAAGAAACATCTCGCAAAAATCCTGCTTCGCCGCATCGCCGGAGAATTGCAATGAGCGGTTTCGAAATATCGCTCACGGTTAACGGCGAAACAGTGCGCGAAAATGTAGAAGCGCGAAAAACGCTCGTCGATTTTCTGCGCGAGGATCTGGGACTGACGGGCAGCCATATCGGCTGTGAACACGGCCTCTGTGGAGCCTGTACCATTCGCCTTAACGGCGAGGTCGTACGTGGCTGCCTTGTGCTCGCTGTGCAATGTGACGGGGCACGCATCGAAACCATCGAGGGCGTTTCGGACTCCGGAGAAATTGCCGCATTACAAGATGCTTTCCAGAAGCGAAATGCACTGCAGTGCGGCTATTGCACGCCGGGTATGCTGCTCACCGCGCAGGAATTGCTGAAAACAGGCGGCGCGAAAGATCGCGAGGCAATCCGTGAACACTTGTCCGGCAATTACTGCCGCTGCACCGGCTATCAGGCAATCGTGGACGCTGTGCAGGCCGTTGCCGCCGCGCGAGGGACAAAACGATGAAAATCGTCGCGGATCTTCCGCCCGGCCTCAGCGTACTCGATCGACCGAACAGTTATATTGGTCGTTCCGTGCCACGCCCCAACCTTGCACGGCTGATGCAAGGTCGAGGGCAATACGTGAGCGATCTGGCGCTGCCCCGGATGGTGCATGTGGCTTTTGCACGTTCGCCGCATGCACATGCCAAGATCAAGAGAATCGATTCTACTTCGGCGAAAAAAGCGCCCGGCGTGATTGCCGTTGTCACGGGCGCAGAATTGGCGAACGTCATCACGCCATGGGTTGGTGTCCTCACCCATTTGAAGGGCATCAAATCGGCTCCGCAGAACGCCATCGCCATCGACCGCGCCTGCTGGCAGGGTGAGGCGGTTTGCGCGGTCGTAGCGAAAACGCGCGCCCTGGCGGAAGACGCCGTTGAACTCCTGAACATCGATTACAACGAGCTTGTCGCCGTGGTCGATCCTGAAACCGCGCTCGATTTAAAAACGCTCGTGATTCACCCCGAGCTTGGCGATAACCTTACTTTCGAACGCAAACATGAGGCGGGTGAAGTCGATAAAGCCTTCAAAGATTCCGACCAAATTATTGAAACGACGTTTGTTTTCGGTCGCCATACCGGGGTCTGTCTCGAAGCCCGCGCGATCGTCGCCGACTGGAATGCGGGCGAAGAACGCCTGACGGTTTACCAGGGTACACAAGCCCCTCACATGATGCAGAACCTCTTCGCCAAGCATCTATCACTGGCAGAACATCAAGTCCGTGTCGTGACCAAAGATGTTGGCGGTTCTTTCGGAATCAAGGTGCATGTCTATGCCGACGAGATGGCCGTTGTTGCGCTCTCGAAACTATTGAAGCGACCGGTGAAATTCGTTGCCGACCGGCTGGAAAGTTTCACCACGGATATTCATGCGCGCGACCATCGCGTGAAGGCCAAAATCGGCGTCAAAACAGATGGGACGATCACGGCATTCGAGATCGACGACCTCACCGGCATTGGCCCCTACTCCGTCTATCCGCGCACAAGCGGCATCGAGGCGAACCAGGTGGTGAATCTTGTCGGCGGTCCTTACAAATGTTCGAATTACCGCGCGCTAGCCCGTGTCGTGTTCCAAAATAAAAACGTGATGTGCCAATACCGCGCCGTTGGCCACCCAATTGCGACAGCGGTGACCGAGGGCCTGGTCGAACTCGCTGCCGCCAAAATAGGCTTGGATCCAGTTGAAATCCGCCGCAGAAATCTAATTCCCGATGATGGTTACCCTTGTGCAGCAGCCTCCGGAATCAAATTCGAAAAACTCTCGCATCACGCGTCGTTAGAAAAACTCGTGAAAATGATGGGCTATGAAAAGCTTCGTGCCGAGCAAGCCGGGCTGCAAAAGAAAAAAATATACCGCGGGATCGGTTTCGCGTCTTTCATCGAAGTTACAAATCCGAGCGCTGCTTTTTACGGAGTTGGCGGTGCGAAAATCTCAGCGCAAGATGGTGCAACCGTTCGGCTGGATGCACAAGGCGCGATTATCGTGCAAAGCGGCGTCACGGAACAAGGTCAAGGCGCAGAGGCTGTCCTGGCGCAGGTCGTCGCCTCCGCCATCGGCGTAGCGATCGAGAATGTGCGAATTATCACAGGCGATACTGACAACACGCCCTATGGCGGCGGCACTTGGGCTTCGCGGGCAGCTGGTATTGGCGGCGAAGCCGCCTGGCAGGCCGGAAAAGCCGTGCGCGAAAACGTGCTTGCCGTCGCCGCCTCGATTCTCCAGGCCGACGCAAAAGCACTAGATATACGTAATGGGCTCGTCGTTGACACGGATTCCGGTCGCGAGCGCATCGGCCTCGATGAAGTCGCGCGGATCGCCTATTTCCGCCCGGACACGTTGCCGCCGGGATTTCAAGCCGAGTTGATGGCAACACGCCATTATGTGCCACGCGCATGGCCGTTCGCTTTTACTAATGGAATCCAAGCTTCCTATCTCGAAGTCGATACGGATACCGGCCTTATTAAGCTGCTACGCCATTGGTGCGTTGAGGATTGTGGCACAGTCATCAACCCACAACTCGTGGACGAGCAAATTCGTGGTGGCATCGTGCAGGGTCTAGGTGGCGCGCTCTACGAACACTGCATTTACGACGACCGCGGACAGTTGCTGAATGGAAATATGGCCGACTACCTCGTGCCAATGGCAGGAGAAATGCCCGATATGGAAATCGGTCATGTCGTCACACCGACGACAGATTCCGAACTTGGCGCTAAAGGCGCTGGGGAAGCGGGAACCGCGGGTGCGCCTGCCGCCGTGATGAACGCAATCAACGACGCACTGCGTCCGCTCAATGCCAAGCTACTCACTGAAATGCCGTTCACACCGGAACGAATTTTAAAGGCGCTTGGCCATGTTTAATCAGCAAGGCGACTGAGCCCGTTTAAGGAGAGGCTAATGGCAAAGGCCAACAAGGTCATCATTACCTGCGCCGTCACCGGGTCTATTCATACGCCATCGATGTCGCCACACCTGCCGGTGACTGCGCCGGAAATCGCTGACGCCGCGATTGGCGCCGCCGAAGCGGGCGCTGCCGTCGTTCACTTACACGCACGCAAGCCCAACAATGGTCTGCCAGACCAATCCCCGGAAGCATTCGCGCCCTTTCTGAAAGTTATCAAGCAACGGTCAAATGTCGTCGTAAACATTACCACAGGCGGTGCACCTACGATGACAATCGAGGAACGTGTGCGACCAGCAGCGACGTTCAAGCCGGAAATCGCTTCGCTCAACATGGGTTCGATGAATTTCGGACTATTTCCAATGCTCGATCGCTTCAAGACGTTCAAGTACGATTGGGAAAAACCTTATCTTGAAGGCTCGCGCGAGCGAATTTTCCGCAACACGTTCGCTGATATTGAGTATATCCTGCGGACTTGCGCTGAAAACGACACGCGTTTCGAAATCGAATGCTATGATATCGGCCATCTCTATACGCTCACGCATTTCGCCGAACGCGGCGTTGTGAAACCACCGTTTTTCGTGCAATCGGTATTCGGCATTCTTGGTGGCATCGGCCCGCATCCCGAGGATGTCATTCATATGCGCCGTACCGCCGACCGGCTGCTCGGCCGGGAAAATTATTTCTGGTCCGTGCTCGGCGCCGGGCGCAATCAGATGCCGATTGCCGCATTGGCCGCCGCCATGGGGGGTAACGTCCGCGTCGGCCTGGAAGATTCGATCTGGATCGGTGCGGGAAAGCTCGCCGAGTCGAATACGGCCCAGGTGGAAAAGGTGCGACAGATCATCGAAGGTCTCGGCCTTGAAATCGCTTCCCCCGACGACGCTCGATCTATTCTGAAACTTAAAGGCGGCGATAAGGTCGCATTTTGAACTTTTCTAAGGAGACGAATATGAACATTACGGTGGGCCGAAAGGCGATCGAGGAGGCTTCGAAAAAACTTTCAAACTGGGGCCGCTGGGGCAAAGACGATCAGATCGGCACGCTCAACCATGTGACGCCCGACGACATCGTGAAAGCCGCGCGCCTAATCCGAACTGGGCGCATATTCGCACTCGGCATTCCGCTCGATAGCAACGGGCCACAGACAGGACTGTTCGGCGGCCGCTTCAATCCCATCCATCAGATGCTGGCGACCGGTACTGATGCGATTGCCGGGCGGCAGGACTGGAACAAAATCCGTTATGCCGATGACACGCTCAACCTGTGCGTCCAAGGCGCTACGCATTGGGACGCGCTCGGGCACATTTTCTATGAGGACAAAGCTTATAACGGCCATGACGCAAAACTGATCGACGCAAAGGGCCTAAGCGTGCTCGGAATTGAGCACGCGAAAAACAAAATGGTTGGGCGTGGTGTGCTGCTCGATATCGCGCGTCATCGCGGTGTCGAATGGCTAAAAGACGGCGAAAGCATTTCCAACGACGAACTCGACAAATGCGCGAAGGAGCAGATGGTCGAAATCCGCAAGGGTGATTTCGTTATTATCCGGACAGGACAAATTGAACGCTGCCTCAAGGAGAAAAAATGGGGCGGCTATGCCGGCGGCGATGCACCCGGCGTGAAATTTGAGAATTGCTATTGGTGCCAAGACAAGCAGATCGCGGCGATCTGCTCCGACACCTGGGGCGTCGAGGTGCGGCCGAACGAGACCACCGAAGCAAACCAGCCATGGCACTGGGTCGTCATTCCGGCGATGGGTCTGTGCATGGGCGAAATTTTCTATTTGAAGGAACTCGCGGAGGATTGCGCCAAGGACAAGATCTACGAATTTTTCTTCTGCGGCCCGCCGCTGATCATCACCGGTGGGACTGGTTCGCCGATCAATCCTCAAGCCATAAAGTAATCTCTGGAATTTTTTGCTATTTGCTACCGGAGGTGACAGAGCGAAATGGCGCATCGAGCGCCGCGATCGTATGCGGAAATCTCCCCTCCTCGGCACGATATGTGTTCAGCGCGGTGTGAACGAAATAACTCCGATTGAGGGAAACCTTCGTCGAGCTGGTCGGATTTCTTGGTTATTACGGCTTAATTTCACTGACGATCAGAGCCTTGGAGATTCCGTTGCCGAAAGGTGCCCGCAAACCGTTCAAATGATCAGAGGAGATTTTCACAATGAATTCGGATAAAGGAAAAGTCGGTGTCATTGGTCTCGGCATTATGGGCGGTGCGTTCGCACGGAATCTTGCCGCCGCCGGATGGCAGGTCACCGGTTACGACATCGATAAATCACGGTGCGATGATGTTTCGGCTGCGGGTATTCAAATCGCAGCGGACCCTGCCGATGTTGCGCAATCCGTCCCGACGATCATCACGAGCCTCCCAAAGCCGGCGGCTTTACACGATATTGCCAAGGACCTCGCCTCTTCGAAGTCAAGGACTCTGCGCGTCGTCGAGGCGAGTACCTTTGCGCTGGAGGATAAGCTCACCGCGGAAAGGATTCTTTCGAAGGCCGGGCATATCGCGCTCGATTGTCCCGTCAGTGGCACCGGCGCGCAGGCCAAAACCAAAGACCTCGTGATCTACGCCAGCGGCGATCCTGCCAGCATCAAGGCACTACGCCCCTTATTCGCGGATTTCTCGCGTGCAACTTACGATCTCGGTATTTTTGGAAACGGAAGCCGGATGAAGTATGTCGCGAACCTTTTGGTATCGATCCACAATGTCGCAACAGCTGAAGCCTTCGTCCTTGGTATGAAAGCGGGGCTCGATCCTCAGCAAATTCAAGAGGTGATTTCTGCCGGTGCGGGGAATTCCCGCATTTTCGAATTGCGCGGTCCAATGATGGTCAAGAACAATTATCGTGAAGCCACTATGCGAATTTCCACCTGGCAAAAGGACGTTCAGGTTATCAACGCATTTGCCCGCGAACTCGGTTGCCCAACGCCGACCTTTGACGCCACCCTGCCCATTTACGAAAAGGCTCTCGCCGAAGGTCGCGGCGACGAAGACACCGCGAGCGTATGCAGTACATTGGAAACGATGGCGGGATTGCAGCGCGGTTAAGCCAGCTCACATATCAAGGAAGTCAATCATGGCCGTTTCCCGCATGACTGCTTCAGGCGATCGATTGCATTCGGCTAGAGCCTGCGCCGTTGCGGTTCGCAGGTTTGGTTGCATATAGGCCCCAAGATTTCGTCCACGTTCAAAGATGCGCCGGCCAATTCTAATACGCGCACGTTCATAATTTCTCAGCGCCGTCTCTATATTGGCACAGGCCTGCAATGCGGCGGCTAGTGCCACTGCATCGGCAGCCGCTTTCGTGACCCCTGCGCCAACATGCGGGCGGGCCACGAATGCAGCATCTCCAATCAACGCAGCGCGGCCGAAGGCAATTCTTGATGATTCCAGATCGTAAATTGGTTGCAAGAAAGGTTGCGGCGTCAGCGAAATCAGCTCTTGAAATTGCGGAGCGAGCACGCGACGTGCGGTTGCGCGCAGTTCTTGAACTGCTTGTTTTCTCACCAAAGGTGGAGGAATTGAGAATTTATGACGCGTGCCGTTTTCATCAGTCAATAACTTATCAAGCATCGCTCCGTCTGCCGGTCGGTACCAGACCCAGTTGTAACTACGCTCGCCAGCGTTCACCTCATTGTTTGCGCCCGCCACGGGGTAACCGAGCATCTGCTCTCCATTCGGCAGGCAGAATGAAAAATATGCGAATAAATCTGCATGCGTGCGGGCACTGATTTCTCTTTCGGCAACTAGGCCACGCCAAGCGACGTAGCCGGCATAGGCAGGTTTCGCGTCGGGAAGATATTGTGAACGCACGTTTGAGCGAATTCCATCCGCGCCGATCAATAAATCGCCTTCTTTTGTGCAGCCGTCCGCGAAATGTACGATCAGTTTTCTATCCTGCTTTTCGCAATGCTCGAACTCTTTCGCCAAAGAATAACTTTCTGGCGGCAGCGCATTTTTTAGAATCCGAAACATGCGATCCCATGAAGTGAGGATTTGTGGACACTCACTTTCAAGCGTGATGCGTCCTTCGCGATCGATCATACGGCGTCGATTGACCTCGACACCGAGATTATCATTTGGATCGACCCCTGCCGCAGCAAGCGCATTTCGAAGCTCGGCATGCGTCACGATCCCCGCGCCGCGGCCGGTTAGCTCCAGATGTGAGCGTTCGAAAACCTCCACTCCCCAACCTTCTCGCCGCAGCAAAAGCGCTGCGAATAGACCACTGATCGATCCGCCAATAATTAACGCGTGCGGGTCTTTATTTCTCACGCCGCCTTCCTCACTATTCCTTTAAGGCTTAGTATAACCTTGTTCGCAGACCTGGGAGGAAGGCGATGGCGCTATCGATGAAAGAAAAGGCTGCAGTGCGCTCGGAAGCGGCCTGGCCGCAATGGGCAACCGATGAATTTCGACGAAATCAGCAGAATGGCTGCGTCGGAATGCGCCTTCTATCTGAAAATGATCGCGTGCGCGTGTGGGACATCCGATTGAAGCCAGGCGAACGGATTGGCTTCCACCGTCACGTGCTCGATTATTTCTGGACTGCGATTACGCCCGGACGGGCGCGCTCGCACCAGCAGGACGGATCGACTGTCGAAACCGATTACTATGCGGGGGAAACCCGCCATGAAACCTATGGCCCGGGCGAGTGCAAGATCCACGACTTGGAAAATATCGGCAATGCTGAGTTGATTTTCACCACCGTGGAGTTCCTGGGTAGCGCCAACAAACCGCTTCCGATCCCAGACAAGGTGCGCATGGGCTAGCCAAGCAGACGTCTTTCCCGCTAATTAGGTTTGAAAGACTGCTGATTGGATTGCAAAAGAATAACGCAAGCGGCGCTGGGGGAGTAAAGCGTGCATATCCCGTTCGATTTATTGATCGGCGCTTTGGTCACAGGCGTTTTGCTCGGAGCTTTTTACGCCGCCGTTACGGTCGGTGTTTCGATCTCGTTCGGTATCCTCGACATCGTCAACATCGCCCATCCGGGCTTCATTATTCTCGGTTCCTACATCGCCTATATTGCCAATCAGCGGCTGGGTATCGATCCGATTGTCGTCAGTATTATTGCGCTGCCGGCTTTTTATGCCCTCGGCGCATTTTTGTATCAGGTCTACCACGTCTCGTTCGAGAAACGCGGCCAGGACGCTTTGCGTGGTCTCGCATTTTTCTTCGGCCTTCTCTTTATCACTGAGGTTGCGCTGATTTTGATCTTTGGCGTTGACTTCCGTTACGTTGAAGCCGGCTACATCGGGCCCACCTTGCATTTCGGTATGGTCGATCTGCCGCTTCGTCTACTGGTGCCGTGTCTCGTTTCCCTTATCGTTTTTGCCGGCCTTCAGCTCTTTCTCACAAAGACCTTCATTGGCCGGGCGATTATGGCGGTGTCACAGGATCAGCTTGCACTTCAGCTGATGGCTGCCGATCCCGTTCGCATCAAACGAATTGCCTTTGCGATCTCAATTGCAACCTGCTCGATCGCCGGTGCCTGCCTCATCATTATCCAACCGGTCGAGCCCTCGATTGGCCGTGAATATATCGGCCGCATCTTCGCGATCTGCGTTCTCGGCGGGCTCGGGAGTTTGCCCGGTGCGCTGATCGGTGCCGTGCTGCTTGGGATCGTCGAGAGTATTACTTCCACTTTTTATGGACCGTCCTGGTCTCCCGCTGTTGCTTTCGGGCTTCTCTTGCTCACGCTTGCGTTCAGACCTGCTGGTCTTTTGGGAAGGTAACTTTTGCGTTCGCCCGTTTTTTTCCTCATTGCGACACTGGTCGGAGCCGCCGTCTTTTTCGGCGCGCGATTCGTGCAGAACGATTACATGTTTTTCGCGGGCTACGTCATTTTACAATTCATCGTGCTCGCGACCGCATGGAATATCCTCGGCGGTTATACCGGCTATGTGAATTTCGGTACGGCGGCATTTTTTGCGCTCGGCGCCTATAGCACCGTTTTTATCCATAAAACTCATCCGTTGCCGATTCCGCTTCTCATGGTGATCGGCGGCATCGTTTCTGGCATTGTAGGTCTCGGGATGGGTTATCTTACGCTCCGCCTGCGTGGAGCATTTTTTTCGATTGCTACATTGGCACTCGCGGTTGTTTTGCAGACGCTCGTCGTGAATTGGGATTTTGTTGGCGGCTCGCGCGGTGCATATATAATTCGGCCAGCAACGGCTCCACTGATCGGCAACTACATCGAATATCTGTTCCTGATCATGTTGGCGCTTGCGGTCGTCGCGCTCACCACAGCGCGCATCATCGAGCACTCGCAACTTGGCTATGGCTTTGCCACCATTCGGGATGACGAAGTTGCTGCCGAGGCATCGGGCGTTCCAACTCTGCAGCTTAAACTGATTGCCACGACGCTTTCGGGTGCACTAATGGGCATGGCCGGCGCGCCTTATCCTTATTACATCGGCTATCTCGATCCGTCGTCGGCCTTCGGCCTCGCTTATGCGGTGAATTCCATCGCAATGCCGATGATCGGCGGTACTACGAGCTGGGTCGGTCCACTTATCGGCGCGATCCTTTTAGGAACGATTCAGCAAGTGGCGACGGTGACTATTTCGTCAGCCGTGAATTTATTGATCGTTGGAATCCTTCTCGTCTCCTTTGTTATCATCGCACCGAAAGGGATCATCGGCTTTGTACAGGACCGCCTACGCGCGAGGAAACGGTAATGCCCGCGCTGCTTGAAATCTCTGGACTCTCCAAACGTTTCGGCGGTTTCGTTGCGCTCGACGGAATTGATTTGAACGTGAAGCAGGGAGAGCGGCTCGGGCTCATCGGCCCGAACGGTTCGGGAAAGAGTACGCTGGTGAATTGCATCTGCGGCACGTTGCATAACGAAACCGGCTCCGTCATGTTCGATGGAAGGTCAATCAATGGGCTGCTTGCGCATCAGCGGACGCGTCTTGGCCTTGCGCGTAGCTTTCAATTGCCGCGCCCGTTTATGAGCCTTTCGATAGCCGACAATCTGCGGGTGCCGCTTCTCTATACGGTACATGCGCGCGAGGGCAAACGAATCTCGCCGCAGGACATCGAAAATCACTGTGCAGAGTTTTTGCATCTCGTCGGCCTTGCCGATAAAGCGAAGCGACTGCCCGGCGATCTCAGTATGGTGGAGATGCGGAAGCTTGAACTCGCCCGCGCCATGGCGGCGGAGCCCAAATTATTGATCGCCGACGAGGCGATGGCAGGCCTATCTCACTCAGAGGTCGATGATATTCTGGCGCTATTGGTTCGGCTAAGTGAACGCGGCATCACGATTATTTTGATCGAACACATTATGAGAGCAGTAATGAGTTTTTCGCAGCGCGTAGTCGTTCTGGTATCAGGAAAAAAAATCGCCGATGGAACGCCGCAAGAAGTGATTAGCGATCCTGAAGTGGAAAGGGCCTACCTTGGCCAGTAGTATTCATTTCGAGAATGTGCACGCGGCATACGGTGCCGTGCGCGTGCTCGAGAATGTGTCGCTTACCGTGGGTGCGGGCGAGACGGTCGTGCTGCTCGGAACCAATGGCAACGGTAAGAGCACGCTCATGAAATGCATTATGGGCATCGTTCGTCCGAGCGCGGGTAGGATTATTGTAAAAATCGATGGACAGAAACACGACCTTGTCGACCGGACCACCGAGCAAATCGTCGATCTTGGCATCGCGCTCGTGCCGGAAGGCCGCCGTTTGTTTCCCCGCCTCAGCGTCGAGGAAAACCTATTGTTGGGCGCGTTTCGTCCCTCGGCTCGCGCGAGAATCAAAGCGAATCTCAATTTCTGTTTCGAGGCCTTTCCGCGCCTCGCCGAACGCCGCACGCAACTTGCGGGCAGCATGAGTGGTGGCGAACAGCAGATGCTGGCGCTCGCGCGCGCGTTAATGCTGGATCCGAAGATTTTGTTAGTCGACGAGCCTTCGGTGGGGCTCGCCCCCATTCTGGTCAGCCGCACGATCGAAAAGATCAAGGAGCTGAAGGATCGATACCAGCTCACTGTGCTGATGGCGGAGCAGAACTTCCCCCAGGCGCTCAAGATTGCCGACCGCGGCTATGTCATCGTTCACGGCAAAATTGCCTTTGAAGGCCGCTCGGCGGACGAGTTAAATAACAACGACTTGATCCGAAAATTTTACCTTGGCCTGTAAATTCCGAAATAAAAAAGCGCCGCGCGATGTTCTTTGCGCGGCGCTCTTGTTTCGAAGGACAGAAGTTACTTTGCCTTTTCGTAGGGGTAGATCACGGTGCCAGATGCATACTCCGCCGGATCAATCACGACCTGCGCCGCGATGTCCTTGAATTGGCTGACGTCGTTGCGCTGGATGTTCTGGAACTGAGTTTGCAGCACGCGCGACTGCGCCCACTCGCCGCCAGCTCCGAATTTCACATCGCCAACTACGGTCTTGAAGGTGTTGGCGCGGATGTAATCGGCGATCTTTTTGTCGTCGAGACTCTTCGTCGCCTCGACGGCTTGTTGGAGAACTTGCAGCTGCGCATACCCCCAGGGCGCCATATAGTAGCCGAGCGCGTCGACGCCATCGCCGGGTGCGCGCGATTGATATTTCGCCATCAGTTCGGCAACGCCGGGGAACTGCATCTTCGGCACCGGCAACCAGAAGTCGTAATTGACCCAGCCGCTCAAGAGCGCCCCGAGCTGTGTCTTGATCGCGGTTGCCTGCAGGCCGACCATCGCACCGCCGATCATCTTCGGCTTATAACCGAGCTCATTGACGGCGCGCACCATGCCGACCGAGTCGGGCGGATAGGAGCAGACGACAACGAGATCCGCATTCGTCGCCTGAATCGCGCGGACGATCGGCGTAAAATCGGTTGTCGAGGGCGGATAAGTTTTGTCGTAGACAATTTTTAGACCGGCCGCCTTGGCGTTCTCACGCGCGCCGTCCGACGCGTTCCTGGAGAACTCCTGGTCCGCGGCTACGATTGCGACGGTTGTCGGCTTCGGATCTTGCGCCATCGCAGCGTTGAAGAAGCCTTTGGTGAAGGCGGGCTTCGGATTCGGTCCTGACGGAATCAGGACGAAATAGTTCGGGTAATTGAACTCGGTATTCACGGCGAGCCCCAAGAGACCGATGAACACCTTGTTTTTCTGCATCACGATCGGCATTGCCGGTGCCAGCATGGCGGTTGCATAGCCACCCATAATCAGTTCGACTTTGTCGACGTCGAGCAGTTTCGTGTAGATGCCGGGCACCGTCGCCGGATTGCTCTGATCATCGTAATAGACAAGCTTCACCGGACGGCCGAGCAGACCGCCTTTCGCGTTGACTTCTTCCTCCCAAATCTTTTGTGCCAGCAGCGCAGACTTGCCGTTGCCGGCGAGACCGCCCGTGAGCGCCATGCTGTAGCCGATCCTGATCGGCTCGCCCGATTGAGCTGCCGTCCCGGTCGCGAACGAAGTAAATGCTGCCCCCAAAAACAAGACGCCGCACGCAAATGCGAACGCCCTGCTTCTCTTAACTTTAATCATTTAAGTTTCCTCCCTTTTATGGTCATGTTTTTTCAACATCCTAAGCGGAATTCCCGCGGTAGCGCTAGCGGAACGATTCCAACAGCAATTTTTAGGTGCAGTGCATCAACGCGATGTGGCCTCGCCGCCCTCCACGATAATGGTTTCGACTTCGCCCGCACCGCTACGCCGAAATGCCGCCGCACGATCATATTCGGCAGAGGTAAAACACGCCACGGCCTGGTTAAAACTTGGGAATTCGATGACGATAAACCGGTGAAATTTGTCCGGTCCTTCCATGATCTGAAACTTGCCGCCACGAGCAAGCACCTTGCCATTATATTTGGCAATGATTTCAGGAACGAGGTCAGTGTATTTCTTGTACTCGACGGGATCGTTGATTTTTGATCTTGCAACCCAATAAGCAGACATTGCGAACTCCTGGACAACAGCTTCTGGACAGCACCTTCGGTATTGGCCAAAACTGGTACACATGCATGGCTCCCCACGCAACGTGCGGGCAGCGCGACAAGAAAGTTCAGGGAGGTTCCTTCATGCCGCTTTCCTTCATGGAGCATTTTCTGATTCAGGCCGAAGATATCGAAGCGACAAAAGACTGGTACATCAAAGTCCTCGGCTTCAAAATCGGCCCGCATCCAGATTTCAAGTTTCCGGTTTACTGGCTTTATCTCGGCGACCGGGATGTGCTGCATCTGACGGTCGGGGGTACAAACGTTTCCGACAACCGCAAGAAATATCTTGGGCAAGAATCGCAAACGACACAAGGCTCCGGCGTAATCGATCACGTCGCCTTTCGTGCTACTGACCTCAATGGCGTGGTTGAGCATCTGAAGAAAAACAAAATTGATTTCAAGGAACGCCGTGTGGACGACCAAGGCCTTTATCAGCTTTTCCTACTTGATCCAAACGGAGTAAAGATCGAACTTAATTTTGCCGCCGCAGAAGCCAAAGGGCGTAAGCCGGACATTATGGCGTCCGAAATGACGGCGCCCAACTGAGCCGAAGACTTTCAGCCCAAGAAACACGCAATTGAGGAATGATAAGCCATGATTTATGTGACCGAACAAAATCTCACGGATCTCGCGGTCGAACGCTGGAAAAATATTCCTGATCCGCGGCTGCGTAAAATCATGACGTCACTGATCACACATTTGCACGGCTTTGTGCGGGACGTCGAGCTAACCGAGGCCGAATGGATGACGGCGATCGACTGGCTAACGCGCACTGGCAAGATGTGCACCGACAAGCGGCAAGAATTTATTCTTGCATCGGACGTGCTTGGCGTCTCGATGTTGGTTGACGCGATCAATCATCGCCTCGATACCGGCGCTACCCCAACCACTGTTACGGGCCCATTCCACATTCACGATTCTCCCGAACTTGAGAATGGCGCGAGTATGGCAGGAGAAGCACCAGGTATTCCTTGCTACGTTTCTGGCATCGTGCGCGATCTCAACGGCAAGCCGGTCAAAGGCGCCATTCTTGATATCTGGCAAACTGACGGCGAGGGTTTTTACGAGGCGCAACGCGAGGTGAAGGAGCCTTGGCTACGCGCCATCTATCACACGCAAGCGGACGGCTCTTATGTATTCCAAACCGTCGCTCCGATCGGGTACACAATCCCGATGGACGGCACAATCGGCGAACTTATGTCGCGCACGAAAATTAGCCACATGCGCCCCGCGCATATTCATTTTCTCATCGAGGCGCCGGGTTACCATCGCATCATCACGCACATTTTTCAGAAAGGCGACCCGTACATCGACAGCGATGTCGTGTTCGGCGTGAAGGAGCCACTGATCGTGCCTTTTGTCGAGAAATCCTCAGGTCGCACACCGACGGGCAAGATGAGCGATAAGCCTTTCTATGAAGTCAAATATGACTTCACGCTGCAAAAGGCGGCATAATTTCGAGACGATGTGACACGCCAGAGACAGCGCTATCACCATCGACGGCATTTGCAATGAGCTAATCAATTACGGTTCGCCGTAACAGGTGACCGATGAATTGCTACTTCTTCGCGAAAAAGTTGACTTGGGAGCGCTGCTGTACGCAAGCAAAGACTGGCGGGCCCGTCGCCTTTCACGCCATTCGATAATTTCAATGGCCAAAGAGGTTCTTCCTGCCGTAAATAGGGCGATCAAATGACCACGGCTCAGGCTCGCATACATAAAGTCGACTCTTTCGCGGAAACACTCGCGGCAGGCCGTTTTATATTTACCGCCGAAATCACACCGCCTGCTTCCTGCAATGCCGATGATCTGCTGCGCATGGCGCGGCCGCTCAAAGGCGTCGCTGACGCGGTCAATGTGACGGACGGCGCCGGCGCACATGCGCATATGTCGGCGCTCGCGGCGGCGGCGATTCTTGCAAAAGAAGGGCTCGAACCCATTCTTCAATTGGTCTGCCGCGACAGAAACCGGATCGCCCTGCAGGCTGATCTGATGGGAGCTGCTGCACTCGGCATTCGCAATCTTCTGATTTTGCGGGGCGATAATCCTGAAGCCGGCGACCAACCGGATGCGAAAGCCGTATTCGACCTTGATGCCGTCGGCTTGCTGCAAACCGCACGAAATCTGCGGGATAAACAGGAGCTGCCGAGTGGGCGCAAGGTTAGCGGCGCGGCCGAATTTTTTTTGGGCGCAGCGGATTTACCGCTAGAACCATCCGCCCAATGGAAACCTGAAGGTCTCCTTGCGAAAATCGGTGCCGGTGCGCGCTTTGTGCAGACCCAATTTTGCATGGATGCTCCCCTGCTCCGCCGCTATATGAAACGCCTCGAACAATATCGGATCCCCGAACAGATTCGTTTTATTGTTGGTATTGCTCCCCTCCATTCAGCACGTTCTGCGCGTTGGATGCGTAACCACCTTTATGGGACGACCATCCCCGACCGTCTCATCGAGAGGATGGAAAATGCGCGTGACCCACTGGCTGAAGGCCGCAGCATCGCGCTTGAATTAATCCGAGAATATTCGAACATGCATGGCATTGCTGGCGTTCACATCATGGCGCCGGGCAACGGTCAAAATATTCCACTACTGATTTCCGAGGCTAGAAAACTCTAAGACCGAAAAACCAATCGACTTCCTGCACTACCCTCTGGCAGAGATCACGACTGTAAACAGTAAGCTGTCTCGCATCGCAGCGTCCATTTTTTGGTCGGAAACACGCGGAGGCGTCCAATGAAATCAAAAAATCAAGTCGCGGTCATAATTGGTGCCGGCGACAGTCTTGGATCAGCGGTCGCAAGGCGGTTCGCCCGCGAAGGCTTTACGGTCTGCGTCGCGCGCAGAAACGCGGATAAGCTGCAACCGCTTGTCGAACAAATCACAAAAGCGGGTGGACACGCAATTCCGTTCGGTTGTGATGCAAGGCGCGAAGAGCAGATCGCCGAGATGTTTTCAAAGATTGAGCAGGAACATGGGCCGATCGAGGTTTTCGTATTCAATATCGGCGGGAACGTCAGGTCTGATATCCGCGAAACTACCGTCCGCGTTTACACCAAAGTCTGGGAGCTTTGCGCCCTTGCCGGTTTCATTTCGGCGCGCGAGGCCATGAAATACATGGCGCCGCGCGGCCGGGGCACAATGATCTTCACCGGGGCGACCGCAAGCTTGCGCGGCAGCTCAGGATATTCCGCGTTCTCGGGCGGCAAGCACGCGCTGCGGTCACTCGCGCAAAGCATGGCGCGTGAATTCGGAAAACAGGGAATCCATGTGTCACACGTGGTCATCGATGGGCCGATCGACACGCCCTTCGTTCGGGAACGGTTTCCCGATATGGTCAAATCTAGACCCGCTGACGGGTTGCTCGCGCCGGATGACATTGCCGAAAACTATTGGCATCTCCACAGACAAAAACGCAGCGCCTGGACATTTGAACTTGACGTACGGCCGTGGCTGGAGCCGTGGTAAAAGCGCATGGGGAATCGGCGATGAGCAAGCAGATCGATTTTTATTTTGATTACGGAAGTCCCACGTCTTATCTAGCTTATACGCAGATCGGACGTCTGTCCGAAAAATACCACGCAACGGTAAATTATAAACCTATATTGCTAGGCGGCGTCTTCGCCGCGACCGGAAACCGATCTCCGGTTTCGGTACCGGCCAAAGCAAAATGGATGCTGGAAGACCTCGAAAGCTTTGCGAAGCTTTATGGGGTTCCCTACCGGCGGAATTCGAATTTCCCCATCAATACGCTAATGCTGATGCGAGGGGCATTGTTTGCGCAGCAAAACGGATTTTTGATCCCCTATTCGGACGCTGTCTTTCGCGCGATGTGGGTAGATAATGTCAATATGTCCGATCCCAAGGAAATCGTCGCTGTTCTCAATGCCGCCGGCCTGGATTCTGGGAAAATTATCGCTGGCATCAATGAGCCATCTATCAAAGACGGTTTGAAAGCAGCAACCGAAGAAGCGGTCCAGCGCGGCGTCTTCGGTGCGCCCACGTTCTTTGTCGATGGCCGATTGATTTTCGGTCAAGATCGCTTGATGTTTGTGGAAACAGCGCTGAAATAAACGATTGTAGAAATAGATGGCTGGCCCACCGTGTCGGCTAGCTTTTCAGTCGATAGCCTGTTTTGAAAATCCACCAGACCATCACCAGACACACTACAAGAAATAGTACTGTCAATGCCAGACTCGTTTCGACGCTCACGTCAGCGATTTCGAAAAAGCTCCAGCGAAATCCGCTGATCAGATAAACGACGGGATTGAACAACGAGATCGTTTGCCAAACCGGTGGCAAAATCTTGGTGGAATAGAAAGTGCCGCCCAGAAAAGACAGTGGTGTAATGATCAGCAGCGGTACAAATTGCAGCTTTTCGAACCCTTCGGCCCAGATGCCGATGATGAATCCCAGCAGACTAAAAGTCAGCGCAGTCAATAAAAGGAAGCCGATCATCCAGACTGGATGAGCAATTTTCATAGGCACGAGTAGGCTCGCCGTCGCCAAGATAATCAGACCAATGATGATTGACTTGGTAGCTGCGGCGCCGACATAGCCAAGCACGATTTCCAGATAAGAGATCGGGGCCGATAGGATTTCGTAAATCGTTCCCGTGAAGCGCGGAAAGTAAATGGCGAAGGATGCATTTGCGACACTCTGCGTCAGCAGCGTCATCATGATCAGACCGGGCACGACAAACGTCCCGTAGCTTACGCCTTCGATCTCGGTGATGCGCGAACCAATCGCGGCCCCGAACACTACAAAATACAGGACCGTCGATAGCACGGGAGAAACGACGCTCTGTAGCAGCGTGCGCCGCATGCGCGCCATCTCGAATTTGTAAATTGCGGCCATGGCACGGAAGTTCATTGGCGCTTTTTCACCAAGTCGACGAAAATCTCTTCCAGCGAACTTTCTTCGGTGCGGAGATCCTTGAAGCGAATTCCCGCTTCATTCAGATCCTTTAATAATGTTGTGATCCCCGTCTTTTCGCCGTGCGTGTCATAGGTAAAGACCAGCTGCTCTCCTCCCTGCGTCAAGCTGAGGCGATGGGCGGAGAGCGCCGCGGGCACTGCATCAAGATTGCGGTGCAGCTCAAGGATCAACCGCTTTTTGCCAAGCTTCGCCATCAGCTCGGTCTTGTTTTCGACGAGGACCAGTTCCCCATAGTGTATGACGCCGACCCGATCCGCCATTTCCTCTGCTTCTTCGATGTAATGCGTGGTTAGGATAATGGTGGCGCCGGAAGCGCGTAGTGATCGCACGATTCCCCACATGTCTTTTCTAAGTTCGACGTCGACACCCGCAGTTGGCTCGTCGAGAAACAGAATTCTCGGTTCATGCGAAAGTGCTTTCGCAATCAGCACGCGCCGTTTCATGCCGCCGGAAAGCGTGCGGATCATGCTATCCTTTTTGTCGTAGAGCGATAGATCTTTCAGGATTTTTGCGATGTAATCGGGGTTGCGTGATTTGCCGAACAATCCGCGGCTGAACGACACGGTCGCCCACACCGTTTCAAATGCATCGGTCGTCAGTTCTTGCGGTACCAGACCAATTAGCGCCCGCGCCGCACGATAATCCTTCACTACGTCATGGCCATCGATGGAAACAGATCCACTAGACAGATTCACGATGCCGCACACGATGCCGATGAGCGTCGTCTTGCCGGCGCCGTTTGGCCCGAGCAACGCAAAGATTTCCCCACGACCGATCTCGAGATTCACGCTCTTCAGCGCGACGAAACCGGTGTTGTAGGTTTTCGAAAGATTGGAAATCGAAATAATCGGCTGCATGGATTCTAAAGATTATAGACTTGATTTATGGCGACCCGGGAGGGTTCCAACCTTCGACCGACAGCTTAGAAGTCTCAGTTCCGAGGGTACTACATGCCATCATGTCCAACACTTTCACAATATCACCAATCTGCCAAAGCTTGTTCATTACATTTGCCGACGGGATTGGATTTCCTGCAGGGTGGGCGCACACTTGGTTCACCCCTGCGGGCGCAGGGCGCTACGCTATCGTTTATGCGCTCTCAACCATTGCGGTTTTACGGAGCGCAATTTCTCAGGGGACTGCTTTTCAACGACAACTACACAAAGAAGGAAAATTTCTATGGCTGACTGGGTGAAACTGACCAGAGCATCACGCGATCCGAAGCCCGTGTGGGTCAATTTGAACGAGGCTTGCTATATCGACCCCACTTCAAGCGGCAGCTTGATCAGACTCTACGAGAATAATTCTATCGGTGTCGTCGAAACGCCCGATCAGATATTAGCAGCAGTAACCGACCGCGGCGCTTCCCGGTAGGAATCGCAATCGTTTCAATCCGACGGCGATTTTGGGTTCGGTTTGGCGGTTGCAAATTGGCTGCCGGGGCGAAAGCCCACAATCAGGTCAATTGCAGCACTCCCGTGATCAGCCATTAAACACCACAATTCCGCGCAGGTTCTTGCCTGCCTCGAGGTCAGCATAACCGCAATTTATTTCGTCGAGGCGATAGGTTTGCGTGATCAATTCGCGCAGCTTCAATCTGCCTTTGCGATACAGCGTGAGGAGCTCGGGAATTTGCAGCCTTGGGCTCGTAAAACCGTAAACCGCACCCATGATCGCCTTCTGGGTAACAACGAGTTCAAGCGGCGGGATTCTTATGTCGGTCACGGTGTCGGGCGTGAGCGCGGTCACCACCACATTGCCGGCCTTGGCAGTCGCACGAAAGGCTGGCAACAGCGTCTCTGGCGGGTTGATGCAGACAAAAGCGTGGTTGACGCCAATACCATCGGTGAGCTCCAGCACTGCGCGGATGAGAGCTTCACCCTGCGCATTGACGGTGTGGGTAGCGCCGAAATCTCGCGCCCAATTAAGTTTTGCGGATACGATGTCGGCGGCAATGATCTTTGACGCGCCGCACAGGTGTGCGCCCTGAACGACATTCATCCCATCTCCGCCGCAGCCCACCACGAGCACGCTCTCGCCTGCCTTGACCCGCGCGCGATAGCGCGCGGCTCCAACACCCGCTGGCACGCCACAGGCAACGAGGCTGGCGAGATCAAGGGGGATGTCCTTATCGATGACGACGATCGAGGCCTGATCAACAACGGTGCGCTCGGCAAATGCTCCGATCATGCAGAAAGCACCGACGGCAACATCCTTGTCGTCACGCCGGCGATATGTTCCGTCAAGCTGCGGCCCCTGGGTAATGCGCGGACCTTCGGCGCAGAGATGATGCAGGCCGTGACGGCACCAACGACAATTTCCGCAGCCCGGAATAAAAGTAAGTATCACGTGGTCGCCAGGTTGGATCCCGTCGACTGCAGTGCCGATTTTTTCGACTACGCCGGCGGCCTCGTGGCCTAGCACCATCGGTTGCATCGCTACACGCCGCTCGCCGCGCATCACGTGATAATCGGTGCGACACAGGCCCACGGCAGCAATCGCGCACCAATACCTCAGTCGGCCCCGGCGGATCGAGCGTGATGCGCTCGATCGATAGCGTTGCACCAACTTCGCGAAATAGGGCTGCGAGGCAATACATTAATTTATAGCCCTAATTTAGTGTTTGAACTTTCCAAACCATACACGACCGTCGCTACGTAGATCACGGAATCCAGCCCGATAAATGTTATGAGCACGAGAGGTGGCGGCACAGCGATGTTAGGGCTTCCACATCGATCACTCCCTTCGTGAATCGGGCGCTCGATAAGAAGTAACATCCGACTCAACCAACTCAACAACTTTCCCGAATCCAAGGTTGTGTTATTGGATGATAACGCTGTGGACGGCCACGGGCCTATGGCAGTCAATGCGCGACGGAATGATGGAGACTCTGAATGCTGAATGCAGCGGTGATTGGGCTCGGCTGGTGGGGACAGACGGTCGTCGAGATGTTGGCCAACAGCCCCAAGATCCGGCCGATCCGGGTCATGACCCGCAGCCGAGAGGGTGCCGCTTTCGCGCGCGCTCATGATCTCGCCGTCTCGGCCGATTTTATGGCGGTGCTCAAGGATCCCAAGGTCGAGGCCGTGATCCTATGCACACCCCACAGCACCCATTACCAGCAGGTTCTAGATGCTGCGGCGGCAGGTAGGCATGTCTTTTGCGAGAAGCCGCTGACGCTAACGCGCCGCGAGGCCGAGGCAGTAATCACGGCCTGCAACACCCGCGGCGTCACGCTCGGCGTTGGGCATGAGCGCCGTTTCGATCTCGCGATATTGGAATTGCGCCGCCGCGTCGCGGCTGGCGAGCTCGGCACACTGCTGCAGGTCGAGGCGAATTTCAATCAGGACAAGTTAATTGCGCTCAGTGCTGACAATTGGCGCCTGTCTGCGCAGGAGGCACCGGCAGGACCGCTGACCGCCACCGGCATCCATATGCTCGATCTCGCCATCAGCTTCCTCGGCCCGGTGGAGCGCGTGATGGTGAACGTGCGTCAACTCGGCAGCCCACTCATCAATGGCGATACGCTCGGCGCGCTCGCGATATTCAAGAGCGGCGCCAATGCGCTGATCGGCGCGGTGCTTGCCACCCCCTTTGACGGACGCTTCGCGCTCTACGGCAATTCCGCCTGGGCCGATGTGCGTGACCTCAGCCACCCCGATGCGCCAACCGGCACGCTCCTCACCCTCTGCCACAAAGGCAACCGGCGCGAATGTTTGGATTTTAAGGCGGCTTCCGCGGTCCGCGCCAATCTCGAGGCCTTCGCCGACGCCGCTCTCGGCAGAAGCCCCTATCCCGTCCCCCAAGATGAGATGATTTGGACGATTGCTGCGCTGGAGGCGCTGTTCAAATCTGCCGCCAGTGGTCGAGTGGAGACGGTCGAGTACTGATTGATGGCGAGTCTTAAGCCGAATTGCTCTTGCGGTAGCGGCGGTGCAAGGTGTGGGTCGTTTATTTCTTCTGTGGCTGCATCGGCGGGGGCAGCGTGCCGAGGTTGGTCAGGAGAAACTCGGCCGAAGAGGAGCCGGTTGAGGGGGAATCTAACGAGGGCATCGATCATTGGGGCGGCAGCGAAGCCGACCATATCCATTCGTTTGTAGAGAGGATGAGACTGACATGAGCGCGAGTTTCGGCATTGTGAGCTTGGATTGGCAGCAGCGCATCAACTGGGACCGGCTGCGCAAATATCGCCTGGAGCGCGCACGCGAACGCATGAAGGCCCACGGGCTCGGCGCGATGCTCCTGATGTACGATGAGAACGTGCGTTATGTGACGGGCACGCTGACGCCGGGCTGGAACCGCCTCAAGCCGGGACTACGGTACGCCATGCTCTGCGGCGACGACGCGCCGGTGCTGTTCGAGCAAGGCGACATCGGCATGCAGATTGAGCGCCATTCCCCTTGGATTCCCAAGCGCAACGTGCGCTGGTCCTATGCTTGGATCAAAGGCGCTGCCGGCCCGGCCTCAACTCAGCAAGTCAAGAAGTTCACCAACGCCGCCATCGAGGAAATGAAAAAGGCTAATGTCGGCGGCATGAAGCTGGGCGTGGACTTCATCGACATCAATATGCTCAACGCCTTCAAGGAGGCGGGTATCAACTGGACCGACGGCATGACGCCGATGATGGAAGCACGCGCAGTTAAGAACGAGGATGAGCAAGAGTGTATGCGCATCGTTGGCGCCATCGGCGACGCCGCCCATTGGGAGTGCATGAAATTCCTCAAGCCCGGTCGCACCGAGAACCAGGTGACCGCGCATATCATGGAGTTTCTCTATTCTGTGCCGGGCATGGAGGACGTCGAAGACGTGATCGTCTCCTCCGGCCCAAACACCTGGCCGAACTGGCGCAATTTCTCCGATCGCATCATCCAGCCGGGCGACATCGTGTTCATGGATCTCGCCGCGCTGACCTGGAACGGCTACAAGTCCTGCTACTATCGCACCTATTGCGTCGGCAAGGAGCCGACCCAGGAGCAGAAGGACGTCTACGCTACCGCACTGAAGTGGCTCTACGATTCCATCAAGGCGGTGAAGGCCGGGACCACCACGCGCGAGATCGCGTCGAAATGGCCGTCAGCAAAGGAGGCCTGGGGATATAAAGAGGAGGACCAGGCCGCCGCGAATTTGTGGGGCCACGGCCTCGGTCTCGCGCAATACGATCAGCCGGTGATCTCCCGCATCTGGTCGCTGGACCATCCCGTGGAGATCAAAGCCGGCATGGTGTTCGCGCTCGAGACTCAGCACGGCAAGCCGCTTCAGTGGGGCGTGCGCATCGAGGAGATGCTGATCGTCCACCCCGACCGCACGGAGCTGATCTCGCATTTCCCAGTTGAGCAGATCACCGTGGTCGATCCGATGCCCGGCTATTCGACCCTGGGCCTCTAGCCGAGAAACTTTCGGCAGTGATGAACGCTTTCGTCGTTCCGCTCGACGCCCCTGAGGCGATTGATGCCGGTCGGTTCGGACCCAAGGCTGCGAACCAGGCGGTCCTCGCCCGCGTCGGCTTGCCGACTGCAGGTGGCTTCTGCGTCGACGCCGCCGCCTATCGTGCCCAAATTGCACATCTCGGCCTGGAGCAGACGGCGCGCACCATTTTTGCGACCGATGGACCCGAGGCGCGGCGCGCCGCACTCGCTGTGCGGCTTGGACTGATGGAGCAGCCGATTGCACCGGAAATTCTCGGCCCTTTGCTATTTGCTCGGCGCATGGTGATGGCAATGCCGGGCACACTCTGCGTGGTGCGTTCGTCGGCGCTAGTGGAGGATCGCTTCGGCTCGAGCTTCGCGGGCCAGTTCGAAAGCTATCTCGGACTCGCGAGCGAGGCCGATTTTCTCACAGCCGTGCGCGCCTGCTGGGCGGCGCTGTGGTCGACGCGCGCGCTTCGTTACATGGCCACCCACGATCTCGATCCTGCCGATACCGCGATGGCAGTAATCATCCAGCCGCTCGTCGCCGCCCGCACCTCGGGTGGCGGACTGAGCAAGACCGCCAACGGCGGCATGCTGCTGAGTGCCACCTGGGGGCTGGGTTCCACCATCGCTCAAGGTGAGGTAGTGCCGGACTGCATCGAGCTCGGATCCGACGGCCAGCTCCACCGCAATCGTGCTGGGCGTAAGCATCACAGAGAAGGCTGCATCCACGGCCATGACGCCAACGGTTATGTTGTAGCCCATGATCTCGCCGAGATTCTCTGCCTGGACGAGTCGCAGGCCACGACGCTTGGCGCGCTGCTGCTCAAAGCCCAAGCAATGATGGGAATGCCTGTCGAGATTGAATGGGCGATGGACAATGCCGGCTTCAAGCTGCTGCAGGCGCGGCCGTTGCATCTCGAACAATCCGTAGCGCCCAACGATCTCTGGGAGCAGCACCCGCGGCTGAGCGGTCAGCCCGCTGGCGTCGGCTGGAGCTCAGGCCGCGCCTGCGTCGTGAACTGCGAATGCGAACTAAACCGCGTCGGCCAGGGCGATATTCTGGTGACGAAGGTGGCAGGACCGGCATTGAGTCATGTGCTGCCGCTTGTCGGCGGCGTGGTGGCCGAGCTCGGCGGCAGCACCTCACACCTCGCCGCGCTCGCCCGCGAGCGCGGCTTGCCCATGGTCCTTGGCGTGCTAAATGCCACGCAACACGTTCCGGACGGTGCCATGGTGGCAGTCGACGGCGTTGCCGGCGTGGTGCGCTGGATCCGTTGACGCAAGTCATAGACGGGCAAATGTTTCGGTGAGTGAACAATCTAATGTTCCGTACTATCTCCTGTCCAAAGGAGAGCACCATGAATTTTCTCTTATCTTCTCTTTTCATTTGGTTTGTATCCAGTGGCTATGTAGCAGCTGCTGAACTTCTCACCGATAAACAAGCGCGCGCAAAAGCAGCAGACATTTATTAGGTGAGCCCTACGGAAATACTTTAGCTGAAGCGCTTGGGCGAATTACCGAGAGCCAGCTTGTTATCAGTGGAAGTACAACTTGCGGACCGATTACAAAACCAACTTGGGTATTTCATGTTGTCGTCCCTGCAAACGTTGTTTCCTACGGAAATAGTGCAATTGACGGTTATTTACATTTGGACGCACGCACAGGGAAAATGGTTTGTGCGGGTCTTCCTTTTTTAGATTGAGTTTTTTGTTCGATGAATGTTGGCGTGGACTTACAGTAATTGGATTGATTGTTCCGGATTTAATCCAACGTCCGCTGGGTGTTGCACAGTAGGGATCCCGATTAAACACACCCGTGATCTGCGTGCCGTCAGCTCGTCCAACAAGAAACCCCAGCACGAAGCCGGGGATTTGTAGCTAAATTTGAGGTAGCCGTTCGTACGTCGCAGGGAGATATGATTCGATTATTAGTTATGACGTCAATTTGTTCATTGCGTATTGGTTTGGGCAGATTGGTTAGCCTGAGCGGTTTTAATTGCACCCAATATATTGTTCAGTGCGTTTATTACTTCGGCGGCAGCCTTTGGCGAAAGCGCAATGCGATTAGTGACATATACACTGGGAGGATTGCCGTCTTTTGGTGCCTCGTTCATCCGATCTGGCATGATTTTGGTCGTGCCCAGCGAGAGACATACTGCGCCGCCAGCAAACGTTGTTCCAATTAGTGTGTCGGCATAAATTTCAGAAATTTCTGGATTATCGACAATCCGCAGACCACGATGTTGATCAGTCATTTTTTAGCTCCATAGGCTTTCATGCCGCCATACCTGTAAAATATGCGCAAACTCTAGCTGATGGCGGGTCACGATAGCAGGTGCGTCGGGCTAGAATTTATATTCCAACTGAGCTGAAAGAGCGACACGGAAGACACCGAGCCATCAACATAGACATTCGGTGTGAAGGTATTGCCGGTCGATTGCCATTCCGTGAATGTGCCCCTAGCACTGCTGAATGCGTTTGTATTGCGCCAAATAAGATCGCTCTTGCCGTCGCCGTTAAAATCGCTAACCGCGGCGAGCGTCCAGTCGGTGGTTACTGTGCCATCAACATAAACGTTCGGCGTGAAGCTGTTGCCGGTGGATTGCCATTCCGTGAATAGGCCAGTGCTGGTGTTGCGCCAAATTAAGATCTGTCTTTCCATCGCCATTAAAATCGCCCGTACCCGCGAGTGTATAGGCAGTGCCGACCGTGCCATCAACATACACATTCGGTGTGAAGCTGCTGCCGGTAGATTGCCATTCGGTGAATAGGCCAGTGGAGGTGTTACGGAAGATAAGGTCTGTCTTGCCGTCACCGTTGAAATCGCCGGTCGCCGCAATAGCGTAAGCCGTGCCCACCGTACCATCAACGTAAACATTCGGTGTGAAGGCATTTCCGGTGGATTGCCATTCGGTGAACAGGCCAGTCGAGGTGTTACGCCAGATCAGATCGCTTTGACCATCGCCGTTGAAATCGCCAATGGCCGCAAGCGCGTAGGCGGAACTCACCGTGCTGTCGACATAGACGTTTTGGGTGAAGCCGCTGCCGGTCGACTGCCATTCGGTGAATAGACCGGAGCCATTGCGAAAGAGAGCGTCAGTCTTTCCATCACCGTTGAAGTCGCCTGTGGCTGCAGTCCAAGTGTTGTCCACGCTGCTGGTTACAAGAACGTTCGGCGTGAAGCTATTGCCCGTGGACTGCCACATTGTGAAAGTGCCATTGGTAGTGTCGCGAAACACAAGGTCGGACTTTCCGTCGAAGCCGAAATCTTGGGTGGTAGCTCTGAATCTCAGGGTGTCGCTTCCAGCGATGGTGACGCCACCGAGTGCCTGGTTCTGTGCAAAAGTTAGAACAAGCAAATTGTCGGTCGTATCGATGATGTCGATGCCTTTGCCGGCGAGCGCACCAATCTGTAGCAGCTGAGAGGGCCGCAATGTTCGCGCCAGTGTCTGCGAGGGTGACGGTATCCGCACCGTGTCAGCGTCACTGTGCCGAGTGCTTGCTCTTGCACAACCGTCAACGACAGCACGTTGTCAGTGGCATCAATGATGTCGATACCGTGACCCGCTAACGCACCAATCTGCAGCCGCCGAGAGGGCCGCAATGTTCGCGCCAGTGTCTGCGAGCGTGACAGTATCCGCACCGGTCAGCGTCACCGTGCCGAGCGCTTGCTCCTGTGCAACCGTCAGCGACAGCACGTTGTCAGTGGCATCGATGATGTCGATACCTGTGACCGGCTAGCGCACCAATCTGCAGCCGCTGAGAGGGCCGCAATGTTCGCGCCAGTGTCTGCGAGGGTGACAATATCCGCACCGGTCAGCGTCACTGTGCCGAGCGCTTGCTCTTGTGCAACCGTCAGCGACAGCACGTTGTCAGTGGCATCGATGATGTCGATACCTGTGCCGGCGAGCGCACCAATCTGCAGCAGCCGTGAGCGCCGCAATGTTCGCGCCGGTGTCTGCGAGCGTGACAATATCCGCCGCCGTCAGAGTCACTGTGCCAAGTGCCTGCTCTTGTGCAACCGTCAGCGACAGCACGTTGTCAGTGGCATCGATGATGTCGATACCTGTGACCGGCTAACGCACCAATCTGCAGCCGCCGAGAGCGCCGCGATGTTCGCACCAGTGTCTGCGAGGGTGACAATATCCGCCCTCGTCAGCGTCACTGTGCCGAGTGCCTGCTCTTGTGCAACCGTCAGCGACAGCACGTTGTCAGCTGGCATCGATGATGTCGATGCCTTTGCCGGCGAGCGCACCAATCTGAGCAGCCGAGAGGGCCGCAATGTTCGCGCCAGTGTCTGCGAGGGTGACAATATCCGCCCCGGTCAGCGTCACTGTGCCGAGCGCTTGCTCCTGTGCAACCGTCAGCGACAGCACGTTGTCAGTGGCATCAATATTGTCGATGCCGTTAGCCGGCTAACGCACCAATCTGCGCCGCCGAGAGGGCCGCGATGTTCGCGCCGGTGTCTGCGAGGGTGACAATATCCGCCCCCGTCAGCGTCACTGTGCCGAGTGCCTGCTCTTGTGCAACCGTCAGCGACAGCACGTTGTCAGTGGCATCGATGCTGTCGATGCCTTTGCCGGCGAGCGCACCAATCTGAGCAGCTGAGAGGGCCGCAATGTTCGCGCCAGTGTCTGCGAGGGTGACGATATCCGCACCGGTCAGCGTCACTGTGCCGAGCGCTTGCTCTTGTGCAACCGTCAGCGACAGCACGTTGTCAGTGGCATCGATGATGTCGATACCTGTGCCGGCGAGCGCACCAATCTGTGCAGCCGTGAGCGCCGCGATGTTCGCGCCGGTGTCTGCGAGGGTGACAACATCCGCCGTCGTCAACGTCACCGTGCCAAGTGCCTGCTCTTGTGCAACCGTCAGCGACAGCACATTGTCAGCTGGCATCGATTTTATCGATGCCGTTACCGGCTAGCGCCCCAATCTGCGCAGCCGTGAGCGCCGCGATGTTCGCGCCGGTGTCTGCGAGGGTTAGATATCCACCGCGTCAATGCATGACCGCCGATCCCGGTATGCGACCGTAACGTCAGTAACCGTACCGCCGTCAGTAACCGCGCCGAGCGCCTGATACTTGTGCAACCGTCAGTGACAGCACGTTGTCAGCTGGCATCGATGATGTCGATGCCTGTTAGCCGGCGAGCGCGCCAATCTGCGCAGCCGTGAGCGCCGCGATGTTCGCGCCGGTGTCTGCGAGGGTGACAATATCCGCACCTGTCAGCGTCACCGTGCCGAGCGCTTGCTCCTGTGCAACCGTCAGCGACAGCACGTTGTCAGTGGCATCGATGATGTCGATGCCTTTGCCGGCGAGCGCACCAATCTGAGCCAGCTGAGAGCGCCGCAATGTTCGCGCCGGTGTCTGCGAGGGTGACAATATCCGCCGCCGTCAGCGTCACCGTGCCGAGCGCCTGATCCTGCGCAACCGTCAGCGACAGCGCATTGTCAGCTGGCATCGATATTATCGATGCCGTTACGCACGCCAAGCCCGCCGAATCTGTCAGCCGCCGTGAGCGCCGCGATGTTTGCGCCGGTGTCTGCGAGCGTTACACGTACATCCGCCGCCGTCAGCGTCACCGTGCCGAGCGCCTGATACTGTGCAACCGTCAGCGACAGCACGTTGTCGGTGGCATCGATGATATCGATCCCGTTAGCCGACCAGCGCGCCGATCTGCGACCGCGTTGAGCGCCGCGATGTTCGCGCCAGTATCTGCGAGGGTGACGATATCCGCCTCTGTCAGCGTCACCGTGCCGAGCGCCTGATACTTGTGCAACCGTCAGCGACAGCACGTTGTCGCTGGCATCGATGCTGTCGATGCCCTTGCCGGCGAGCGCAGCCGATCTGCGCAGCTGTGAGCGCCGCGATGTTCGCGCCGGTGTCCGCGAGGGTGACGGTATCCGCAGCCGGTCAGCCCGTCACTGTGCCGAAGCGCTTGCTCCTGTGCAACCGTCAGCGACAGCGCGTTGTCAGTGGCATCAATAATGTCGATACCGTTACCCGCTAACGCACCAATCTGCAGCCGCCGAGAGGGCCGCAATGTTCGCACCAGTGTCTGCGAGCGTGACAGTATCCGCACCGGTCAGCGTCACTGTGCCGAGCGCTTGCTCCTGTGCAACCGTCAGCGACAGCGCGTTGTCAGTGGCATCGATGAAATCAATCGTTGTTCGCTGCGAATTGCTGGATTGTCGCAGCCGAGAGAGCCGCGATATTCGCGCCCGTGTCCGCAAGCGTTATCGTGTCGTAAGGATAAAACGGCTTTGAAGCGGCAACATACGCGACATATGTGTAGCTGGTACTGGCAGGCGCGCCGAGGAAATAACTATCGACATTGCTTCCATTGATGAAATGGCCGGAGATCTGCCCGCTATCATTAATGCCGGTGATATAGGTGCCCTGTCCGGAACTGGTTCCCGCCGATAAATCATCGATGGTGACGTAGGTGCCGCCGCTATAAAGGAAGCCATGCGCGACACCGCTGCTGTCGATGTAATATCCGGCGATCTGGCTGTTATCGTTGATGCTGGTGGCAAAGGTGCCCTGTCCGGAAGCGGTTCCCGCGAACGGGTCACTAAGGTTGGTGTAACTGCCGATGGCGCCGCCGCTGTAAGTGGTTAGGAAGGCATGATCAACACCACTGCTGTCGACGAAATACCCGACGATCTGATGGTTATCGTTGATACCGGTGGCGAAGGTGGTAACGAGCGCACCGGTGACGGCCGATGGATCGATTATGTTGGTGAAAGTGCCGCTGCCCACGACGTTGACAAAACTAATATCGTGGCCACTCCCATCATTGTAATACCCAATAACCTCTTGGCTGTCGTTGACGCCCAATAAACGGGTGTTGAAAGATGAAACCTGTATGGTGGTGAAAGTGGTGCCGTCTTTGAAGAACCCTAAGTTAGGACCACTATTAGTATGAAAATATCCAACGATCAGACCTGAGTTGCTGATGCCTAAGGCAATGGTGGGGTTGGAGGGAACGCTCCCGGCGTCTGGATCGTCGAACTGGATCGCGGTGTCGGTAGCAATACTGTAAAGGAAACCGTGAAAATTACCGACCAAGGGTGGTGAAACGTTTTGAGCGCCCCCAACGATCTGACCCAAGTCATTGGGGCCTGAAGCGAAATATAACGGCCCGACTGCCGCATCCCCGTGCCACCCAAAACGGTTCCTGATGGATAAGTGGGAGTGCTAAATGTTGGCATTAGATTTCCTTCACCATCCTAACATACGCAAGCTATCCCTACCCCGCAGTGCGCGATATTGCGATAAATCAAAAAGTGATCGGTGAGCCGCCGGCTCTTGCATAAGCGCGTCCAAAGTAAATGGGGGCCAATAGCTTTCAGTAACTTTCTTAATAAATCTGTTCTACGCATGCCCTAGCCATTTTTTTCCGATCACAATTGACTAACTGGACTTCATCTTTGGCCTCATTTTAATCGTTGCATTAGTTAGTCCAACAACACAAGTGTGACCAATGACCATACTTAATACGTGTTGGCCTTATGCTTTCGTTGTCATGGCGTGACGCCGAATTGATCCACTGCATTGCTTTTAACTAACTTCATGACCCGCTGAAGATGGGAGTGCACGCAGCGGCTTTTACCAACTTGCAAAAAACAACTCAGGCCTATTTTCTTTCGATCGGGCCTACTTGGTAAACAATGTCCGCCAAATAGTCGCGGCTCACGGCCCGCGTGAAATTCCGGTATGGGGAGATCGCTATATGACGGACGAAGCCCAACGCTCTTTTGAGTTTATCGACCCCACACAGCTAAAGTCATGTTTGCGCGGCCGGGCAATTGCACTGCTCGGTTATCTCTATAGCCTGCAACCGCCGGGATTGAAAATTTGGGATATTTATCGCGAATTTTTTGTAGCCTTTTACTACCGCATTTAATGATATGTCTGCCTTTAATTATTCTATCTCAATGAAACAGCGCGAGCGGCAAACGGACGCGTTAAAATTTTCGGAGTCCTGCGGATGTCGATGGCAAAGTGCGCAAATATCGGCACGTTCATCGTGATGGCTTTTCAACCTGACGCGGCCACCTACGCGGCGGCGCCCCACGGCTCACTCAATACCATCCGCGACGTGGTTACGGCGTTGCACGCGTGCTGGGTTCCACCTGCTCTCGAAATCGCGCATACGGGCATGCAGATCACGGTGCGATTGAGCTTTAAGCGCAACGGCGAAATTCTCGGAAGGCCCAAGATTACATTTGAAACGCCTGATGCATCTGACGCTGAACGGCTCGCTTACCGCAGCGCGCTTGCTTCCGCCTTACAGCGCTGCACTCCTTTGCCATTCAGCGATGCGCTAGGTGCCGCCATTGCTGGTCGCCCGCTTAGTATCAGATTTTTCGACGAACGAAAATTGAAGCGCACGGATCAAAAAAATTTAAGGGCCCGCTCGTAGATGGACATCGCTATGCCCCTTCGCCGTGTAGCCTGTCGCTTTGTAGTCCCGGACCACCTTTGTTCCTGTCTCTGGGTGTTTCGAAGTGGCGACCCCGGGAGGATTCGAACCTCCGACCCACAGCTTAGAAGGCTTTCAGGTATCGTAATGATTTCAACGCGCGGTGATACTTTTTAGGTCCAGAAAATGTACTAAATGCACCTGAAAGTATCACCGAGTTTTTCTCTCGATTACCGTGAAATCGGATTTGCCTCTATGTTTTCTTCGGAACAATTCGCGTATTCGGATTACGACAAATCATTCTCTGCGACGTGGTGTCTCCTGAGGCAGGCCCGGCACATCAATGCCGGGCCCTTTTTATAATCTTGATGGCGAGTCACTACTGCCAAGTGTAGGGCGGCGCGTAGACGATCGGCGCCCGGCGCGGCAGCCCCACCGGTGCCGGCGGTAAGAGCGCGCCGCTTTCATACTCGCGGCCAAAGTCACCGTAGCGCCCGTCAGCATAGCCGTCGCGGTAGTTCTGCCCGTAGGCGCGGTTGCCGTAGCCGTTCGGACCATAGAGCGGTGCGCCATCGTATCGGCTTGGATATGCGTCCGGCGAATACCGCGGTGCGCGGTAGCCATTCGGTTCACGGTCGTAGAAATACTCGCCGGGGCGTCTCACCGGATAGACGATGACCCGGTATTCACGGGGTTGCTCGCGGTCATCAAACTGCTGCGGGTACGCTTGAAGCGGGTATTCGTAGGGCCGCTCACCGTAGCGGCCGTAGTCCTGATAGTCGGCGCTCAGTGCCGGCGTTACGCCCGCGAGTGCGGTCAACGTAACGGCAGTCAATACAGTGGATCCGGCGAAGCGGACCGTAGCCAGCGGGCGCTGGAGATACGCAAATATACACATAACGTCCTCCCTGGCCCGATTGATGCGATATATTTTTCGGGCCGAGCGACAAGGCTCTTCCGACATTGCGGCTGTACCGTGATGTCCCGTTTCAGCAATGAACTGGCCTGTCGATCGCGCGCCAATATCTGATCGTTGGAGTGAAGCAGACTCAACGCGGACACGCCACGACTTCCGCTTTTGACCCAAAGCGGACATTGGTAGCGCCACCATCGACTGCATTATTGACATTGTGGTGAAGGCGGGAAAGTTATGGGGGGCGTCGGCTGTCGACTGCAGTCGTAGGCTCGCTGAAAAGCTAGGTCCGTGTCATGACGCTTCGTGTCATCCGTTTTGGGCTCGCATTGTTGTTCAGTGCTACCGGGGCCGGCTTGTGCCATGCCGATTGTGCCGCGCTCTACGCGCTCGCTCAAGGGCACGCCTACGATATGGCTCGCCGCAATAGCCTCGATCATGCGGGCTTCATGCGACACCGTGGGCCGGCGGGCGCCGTTGCCGAGAATGTCGCGGTCGGATGCGCGACCGAGGAATGCGCGAGGCGCATGTGGATGCAATCGCCGCGGCACCGCGCGAACATGATGCTCGGCGGGTGCCAGGCCGTTGCCTCTGCGGTATCTGCCAGCGGCCGCCGCTACTGGGTGATGGAAATCGGCGGCGGTGGCGGCGGAGGCGCAGGCCGCGACTTTTCCGTCAAAGGCAGCAACGCGCCGTAAGCGCGCACCGCGGCCGAGCCACGGCCCTTTCGCTCTTAGCGGACATTCCATGTCCGCTTTCGGGGGTAAAGCAGACATCATAATAAGAGAGCGTCATGTCCGCTTTTGACCCAAAGCGGACATTCTATCCGAGGTCATCGAGGTTGAGTTCGCGACCGTGAAGCACTTAAGATCGCGGTAGCAAGTGCCAAGGGGGACTAGCCATGGCCATCCTCGAGGCTGTCGATCGGTTGGAATTTCAGGTCCTGATCGACAATGTCACCGATAGCCTGTCCACCGCTCCACCGAATGTGACACTTGAATGGCCAGCATTGATGCGGGCCGGTATGCGGCAATTGTCTGGCAAGTGCCAGTGCTGTGCCAATCATGGATTGTCACTTGTCGTCAGAGCGTTCCGCGGCACTGAAAGCCACGCAGTTCTTTTTGATGCTGGTCCAGTGGAGTTCGCGGTCGAATACAATGGCACGCGACTGGGTGTTGATTTCGGCAGTATCGAAGCCGTGGTCCTTTCGCATGGCCACTGGGACCATGCTGGCGGGCTGCCCACAGCACTCGAATTAATTGAAAAAGCAAACGGTAGTCGTCCCATTCCCTGCTACTTACATCCCGGGATGTTTCGGCAGCGCGCGTTACCGCTCCCCGGTGGCGAACTACTTCCCATTCGGGAGATTCCGTCACCGGATGATCTCGCAAACAAGGGGGCGGTCCCCATTGTCACGACCGAGCCGCAAGTCATACTTGATGAAATGTTTTTCGTCAGTGGCGAAATTCCACGCGTAACGAGCTATGAGAAAGGTTTCCCTGGCCATAAACGACGAAGCGAGGACGGCAAATCTTGGGAAGACGATCCACTGATTGTGGATGAGCGGTTCCTGGCTGCTCAAGTGAAGAACAAGGGAATTGTTGTCTTTACAGCTTGCTCACACGCGGGCGTGGTTAATGTCCTTAAGCACGCTCAGTCCAGCTTCCCTTCAATTCCTCTCCACGCGGTCGCAGGCGGTTTTCATCTGGCGGGCGGCAATGAGAAGATCATTGCGGAATCCGTGCGAGACATTGGGACTTTTGGACTCGCGCAAATCGCACCGGGCCATTGCACGGGCTGGCGTGCAGTCAATGCACTTGTGAGAGCATACGGCGACAGGGTCGTGGCCCCGCTAGCAGTTGGCAAAATCTTCGCGATTTAGAGGGCGAGGTTTCCAGCCTCGCCCAATGTCCGCTTCTGGCACAAAGCGGACATGCGAGGCTCACCGATCAATGTCCGCTTTCGGGGGGTAAAGCAGACATGACGGGGCGATTAAAGGAAGCTTCCGGAAGGCGATGAGGCCGAGGCCCTGCCTACAGGATACCGCCACGCATATGGATTGCGGATGTATCAACCCTGCAGTCAACCGAAGTATCACCGCAAGATGACAACAATAACTAAGCTTATGATTTTATTGGCGACCCCGGGAGGATTCGAACCTCCGACCCACAGCTTAGAAGGCTGTTGCTCTATCCCCTGAGCTACGGGGCCACGCTACAAATTCAGTGTGTCCACTGGCCGATGCGTCTGTAGGCGAAATTGTCGCCGTAGGCCATCTTCTTACGCGCGGCTTCGTGCGGCTCGAACAACTCAAAGGGAATGCCGCGCTTCTGGCAGTAAGCGACTGCTTCTTCCTTCGTTTCAAAACGCAAACGCACTTGCTGCTTCATGTCGCCCGAAGCGGTCCAACCCATCAAGGGCTCGATTTCGCACGGCTGCTCGGGCTCATATTCGAGCATCCACTTTTTGGTCTGGGCGCCACCCGACTGCATTGCCGTGCGGGCGGGTTTGAAGATGCGTGCGGCCATGGTCGTTCCTGTCGTATTCGTTTGAAGAATGGTCGGGGCAGCAGGATTTGAACCTGCGACCCCCTGGTCCCAAACCAGGTGCGCTACCGGACTGCGCTATGCCCCGTCTTTCCACATGCGGCCGAACGGCCGAATATGCACTCGATTACACCGCCAAGCCTTGATCCCGCAAGGCAGCGAGCTTAAAGGCGCTTGGTTAGCGGCCGCTGAAGAAGCGATGGGCAACCTTGTCACCCGGCTCAATGCCGTATTTGCGCGCGGTTCCAGCGACAACTTCGAGTACCCCTTTTACAGGCATTCCGGCCGGAATGATCGTCTCGGAGAGAGGCGTTGCATTTTCCGCGATCCGCGCAATGGTGCCGTCGGCGCGAATGAAGATCATATCGAGCGGCACATAGGTGTTTTTCATCCACATCACGACCATTTGCGGCTGGCCGAAGTCGAATAACATTCCCCGACCATCCGGCAATTCTTTGCGATACATCAAGCCAGTCATGCGCTCCTGATCGGTGACGGCAATTTCGGCCTCGAATACCCGAACGCCGTTCTTGGTAACGATCTCGACCTGCTCGAAGGTGGCGGCCCACGCTAAGCCAAAGGCGCAGAGCAGCACGCTCAAGCCAAAAAGGGCACGACAAAACTGCTGGAGGAAGTCGAGCTTGATACTGGAAAGCATGAAAACGGCCTTTGCCGTCAGTGCGATAAGGGAGCGTTATTACCGCCTGCATCGGGCCGAATTTCGGCAGCCATTAGGCCTTTTGGCCCATCGCCATAACGTACCAGAACCGCCTGGCCCGGGCGTAATTCCGTCAGGCCGTAACGCCGCAACGTCTCCATATGCACGAAGATGTCGGGGGTGCCTTCACCACGGGTGAGGAACCCGAAGCCGCGCAAGCGATTGAACCATTTTACCCAGGCGCGCTCCAGCCCGCTCGTCGGCGTAATCGCAACATGGGTGCGCGGTGGTAATTGCGAAGGATGCACTGCCGTCGACTCGTCCATCGAGATGACGCGGAATGCCTGCATGCCCTTCGAGCGCTGCAATGCCTCCACTGCGATACGCGCACCCTCATAGGCAGTTTGGAAGCCATCGCGGCGTAAGCAGGTAACGTGCAAAAGCACGTCCGGCATTCCGTTATCGGGGATGATGAAGCCATAGCCCTTCGAGACGTCGAACCACTTGATGACTCCAGTGACTTCGACCAATCCCACCGGTGCTTCTTCGGTGAGATCCTCTATACGCGCCTCTTGCTCAGTGATTCCGAGCTTAGGCCCCAGCCGATCCGACCCCATGACGCCGCCAACGTCGCGCAGTTAACGCCCATCATGGGCGTCGATTCGCGTTGGCTGAACATAGTCATCGGTTCCGCCGTCGAAAACCCCTAAATCACGGGTTTCGAAAGTTTCCCCCAGACTGTCACCAGAATACATCAGCTGACGAGGAAGGGCTCCATGACGTCGCCGATGTCATCCTGAACCACAAGATCTGCCATGTCGTCGAAGTCAGTCGGCTCCCTATTGATGATTACCAGACGCGCGCCGTTCTTTTTGGCGAGCATAGGAAACCCCGCGGCCGGCCAAACGACGAGCGAGGAGCCAATCGAAAGAAAAAGATCAGCAGATAGAGTCGCTTGCTCGGCCCGCTGCATTTCGCGTTCCGGCATCGCCTGGCCGAATGATATTGTCGCGGACTTCACCGGTCCACCGCAGCTGCGACAATCCGGTGCAATACCGCCGGAAGAGGTAAAATGTTGTCGCACCCAGTCGATTTCATAGCGCGTCGCACAATCGAGACAAATGGCATAGCTGCCATTACCGTGCAGTTCGATTATCTTTTCCGAAGCGATGCCCGACTCTTGATGCAGATTGTCGATATTCTGGGTAATGATTGCAGAAAGCTTTCCCTGTTCCACCAATTTCGCAAGCGCACGATGACCCCGGCTCGGTTTCGCCGCGCGAAATTGTTGCTCCATGGCAAACTTCCGCCGCCATGCTTCATTGCGCACCTCCTGACTTGAGAGAAATTCGTCAAAAGGGATCGGCTGGTTTTTGGTCCAGAGCCCGCCTGGCGAACGAAAGTCGGGGATGCCACTTTCGGTTGAGATACCCGCTCCCGTAAAGGCAACACCATTGCGGGATTGGGCAAACAAATCACCCAGACGTTCAATCGCGGTTTGCCTATTGAGAACCATCATCTGTAGTTTCTCGGTCAGCCCGGTTTGGTTCGGTCGCCACCATTGATGTCTTTTTGCATCAGGACACTGTCAAGGCAGCGATCAAATTTATAACCCACCGATGGCAAATTGCCGACCATACGAAACTCGAGACTTCGATGCAGTTCGATCGAGGCGAAGTTCGCACTATCGCCAATCACGGCAATAACCTGCCGGAACGGCCTTTTCTGACACTCAGCGAGCATGGCTTCCATCAATTGCAAATTCGAACCTGAGCGCCCTTCGACCGGGAATGATTTTCCCGACCCATGCGTAGCATTCCATGCCCGATCGAAACGAAATGATCGGGACGCTTAACCTTGGACGCATGAATGGTCTACACTGAAATTTGAATTACGAAACTATTCTGCCTAAATCCTCTTTATGGAACCAGCCAAATTTTGAGAGGTCTTTATGCGATATCTTCACACCATGCTACGCGTGCGCAATCTCGACACCGCGCTCGATTTCTACGTCAGAAAATTCGGCTTAAAGGAGGTTCGCAGAGTCGAAAATGAACAGGGTCGCTTCACGCTCGTCTTTCTTGCCGCATCGGATGACCAAGGTCTTGTTCAGGCCAGTGCGCCATCCGGCTTTGCGGCGCCGCTTGTCGAACTTACTCATAATTGGGACAGCGATGAAGACTATGGCGAAGCGCGTTATTTCGGCCATCTGGCCTATGAGGTCGACGATATTTACGTTACCTGCGAGAAACTAATGAAGTCGGGCGTCACCATCAATCGTCCGCCCCGCGATGGGCGCATGGCCTTTATCCGTTCGCCCGACAAACACTCCATTGAACTACTGCAAAAGGGTAAAGCGCTCGCTCCGAAGGAGCCCTGGGAGTCGATGAAAAACACGGGTCACTGGTGACGAGAAAAACAAAAGCCCGAAGGCTGGAAAGCGTGAAGCATTCCAGTCTGCGGGCTCAACTTCAGTCTGATCTAGGTCAGATGATTTACATACTCGGCGGACACCAGCTGGCGGCCATGTAGCACATCATAAATGTCGGATACATCTTTCCGTCCGCGCCACATCTCATGACCGGCGCCCAGCCCATGGAGTTGGCTTGGCCGGACATCATTTGACCCATCGTGCAGGACTTCTTTGCTGGCGCTTTCGCTTTCTTCGCGTGCGATACTGTCGGAGCGAAGGAAACCGCAACCGCCGCGACGGCGACCGCGAGAACAATTTTCTTGATCATGGTCATAATCCTATGCGGCCCCCCTATTAAGGCCAGAAAAATAATCGCACAGCCGCCCAGCAATTTACAAGCGATGCTCCTGGCTATGCTGCGTTGAGAAATAAAGTGTGACCTGTTTGCAACGCTTGGTCGGAGTAATATGCCGGATTCCGGCAAGCTCTGCCTTAGCTTATGGCGCTAGATGAATTTTTGTTCATCATCGAGCAGTTTCAAGCTATCTCTACATGACGTCCCGTCCTGTACTGATCCCTATTGCTTTCAGTTCAAACATACAAAATCAATACGCTGATAAGCAAAAAGGCAGAGCAATTGCGTCGCGGGATTTGACAATCTGGATTGCATTTATCGCACATCCGAAAATCGATTTGATCACCCGCAGCCAAAATTTCAGATGCGGTTCTGCCGTCAATTTCATTGAAAAGTCCAAGATGTCGCCAAATGGCGAGGCGCTCCGGCTTGTCGCCATACGCCGGTCTCCCTATAAGAGCGGATTGCGCAATCTTCTCCAAGCGCCCTTCGTCTAGCGGTCTAGGACACGGCCCTTTCACGGCTGAAACACGGGTTCGATTCCCGTAGGGCGCGCCAATCTTATCAAGAGCTTAGGCGCCTCCGATCAGAAATAGATTCAGATGTACGGAAAATATACGGAATAGATGTTCCCGTATATTGGCGAATGGCAGACGTCGTCGGCAAACACTCTCTATATTAAAGTGGATGGAGCAGTGGTTTGAACTGAAGCTCGGGAGTTCAATCCTCTCAGTCGGCACCAATAAAAATATTATAATCAGAGAGCATCATGTCTAGATGTCGGCGGCATCAAACCGCCATTCTTGTTGCCCGCTGTTTGCCCCGCTTGAAAGCTGCGGCCCCTGCCCGCAATGAAAAATCTGCGATCAGAGTCTTTTCTATTGTTAGGACATTCGGTGCGGACTCAAATGACCAACTAGATCTTCCGATTGAAAGAATTGACGTCCGCTTTCGGGGGTAAAGCGGACATCACAAAGAGAGAGCGTTATGTCTGCTTATGAACCAAAGCAGACATTGCTGCTTCGATAGACACCCACGACATCCGACCATAAGCTTCACTCGATAAGCGGTAGATAGGGCAATCGATATGGCCCAAGAGCGCGTCGAACGAAGACTGACCGCCATTCTTGCAGCAGATGTTGCGGGCTACAGCCGCCTGATGGGCATCGATGAAGAAGGCACGCTCGCAGCGCTCAAGGCGTGCCGACACGAACTGATCGACCCCAAGATCGCGGAGCATCGTGGCCGCGTCGTCAAAACGACGGGTGACGGTGCGCTGGTCGAATTTGCAAGCGCTGTCGATGCCGTGCGCTGTGCGCTAGAAATTCAGCGCAGTATGACTGAACGTAATGCCGAAATTCCTGAAGATCGCCGCATCGAACTGCGTATTGGGGTCAATGTCGGCGATATCATCTTCGACAGCGGTGACATCTACGGCGAAGGCGTCAATATCGCAGCTCGGGTCGAGGCGCTCGCTAACCCCGGAGGCATCTGCATCGCGGAAAACGCTTACCGACAGGTCGATGGCAAGCTGAGCCTCAATGTAAGCAACATGGGCGAACAACAGCTCAAAAATATTGCTCGTCGTGTGCAGGTTTACCAAGTGCAGTTAGACGGAGTGACGAAGCGCCCAGCACTCGCCTTGCCCGACAAACCTTCCATCGCTGTGCTGCCGTTCAACAACCTAAGCGGTGATCCACAGCAGGATTATTTCGCAGATGGTATCGTCGAGGATATCATCACCGCTCTCTCACGGATCAAATCGTTCTTCGTCATTGCTCGGAATTCATCCTTTACCTACAAGGGCAAGACCGTCGATGTGAAACAGGTTGCGCGCGAACTCGGCGTTCGCTACGTGCTCGAAGGCAGCGTCCGCAAAGTCGGCAATAAGGTCCGCATCAGCGGTCAGCTCATCGACGGAGCCAGCGGCGCCCATGTCTGGGCGGATAGTTTCGACGGCACGCTTGAGGACATATTCGATCTGCAGGATCGCATCACGGCGAGCATTGTTGCTGCCATTGAAGGGGGTTTGCAACGCGCCGAGATCGAGCGGCTGAAACAGAAGCCGCCAGCAAACTTCGATGCCTATGACTTGCTGCTCCGCGCGCAGCAGCACTTTTACGAATTCCACCGAGGAAAGCCTTGCGGCAGCGCTTCTCTGTCTAAAGAAAGCGCTTGTCATCGACCCCACCTACGCCCCGGCTATGGCCTTTACCGCCCGTTGCTTCGCATACCGGCGACACCAAGGTTGGACGCAAGACGTCACAGCAGAAACGACCGAGGGACTGCGCTCGGCGTCGCGCGCGGTTGAACTCGGCCAAGACGACAGCCAAGTTCTATGGTGGGCTGCGAGTGCCGTCATGCTGTTGGGGATGGATGCAAATCGCGCAAAAGAACTAACTTATCGTGCGTTGCTCCTAAACCCGAATTCCGCCGCCGTTATGACGCTGGCAGGCAATCTCGAAACGTTCACAGGAAACCCGGCCAAAGCGTTGGAGCTGTTGCACCGTGCCGAGCGACTGAACCCCCGCGATCCGAGAGCGTGGTTCCGGGCTTATGGCATGGCATTCGCTCACTTCTTGGAAGGGCGGTTCGACGAGGCCGTCTCTTGGGCTCAAAAAGCATTGGCCCAAAACCCTCGCTATGTCCCCGCGCTACTGCTTATTGCAGCGAGCCTAGCGAAACTGGGGCAGAGGGATAAAGCAGCCGAGGCAGTGCGTGAAACACTGAAGCACGAACCGCAGCTCACGCTTTCGAAGCTACGCGAGCGATTGATGTACTTCGATGAAAGTGTTTGGAACAAATACGCGGACGGCCTGCGCCTTGCTGGATTACCTGAATAGGAATTAGGGAGGAGTTGCAATGTCCGCTCTTGGCACAAAGCGGACACACGAGGCTCATCGATCGATGTCCGCTTTCGGGGGTAAAGCAGACATCACAAAGATAGATTGTCATGTCCGCTTTTGACCCAAAGCGGACATTCGCGATGCGGCTTCGTCTTCATCTTGAAGTGTGGACTGCAGCAGAAAGAACGCTCAAGTGAGCGCTCTTCCGCTAATACCCGTTTCGATACAGTTTATGGGATGTAACATTCCGTGCTGAGGAGGTAGGTCAACGGATCGATGCCAAAATCCTTTTCCAAACTCCGTCCAGATGAGTTTAGCCAACGCTCCTGTGCGACATATGCAAGTTTTTCACGATACTGCGGACATTCGTACTTGAGCCCCGCTATATTCTGAAGGTGATGAACCATCTCGTGGATGAGAATGGATAACCCCTCGGGCGTGTGGCTGCTCCAGTCGTCTTGCACGTAGATCGTATGCTTAGCGTCGTCGTACATGCTCAACACCCCGTGCTGTGACGCGAGGGGGCTGCCGTGTAGCACCGCAGTAAGCTTGATCTCCGGGGCACGCTCAATACGCGGTAGATCGTAAATTGCAGGAAGATCGAGAGCGTTCGAAACCCAGGTAACAATGGACGTTAACGCGTCTTGGCCTGGTAATTCTCCGTTTTTAAGATTGGTCGTGTCGGCGACGATCCTGTCCCTGATGATCGGCTCATCCTCGGACCAAGTAAATTCGGGAGGCATCGAAGCGCGGGGATTTCGTTGTTGCGCGGCGGCCGAGCCGACGAGTGTCAAAGTGACTAATATGGCGTAGAAAGATGCTTGTTTGATCATGGCTTCCTCCTTCGTTGTAAGGAGGCCAATTCATACTTGCTGGTGAATCGAGGGTCTTTGAGATAGTCTTGATTAATCCTGAGACAGTCCTGATTTTTCCCAAGCCAGGGTCGAGGGTTCGGCTTGATCTATCGTTTTGAAGACTATTGTCTCGACGCCGGACGACGGGAATTGCGCCGAGGAACGGATTTTGTCCTTGTTGAACCGCAGGTTTTCGATGTCCTGGAATATCTCGTTCGCAACCGCGAACGCGTCATCACAAAAGACGACCTAATTGCGGGGGTCTGGGACGGCCGTATCGTCTCGGACTCAACCCTCAGCAGCCGAATTACGGTGGCACGTCAGGCGATCGGCGACAACGGCGAGCAGCAGCGGCTAATCCGAACGATTCCGCGCAAAGGGTTTCGATTCATCGGCGCGGTTTCGCAGTCGCAAGAGCAACCCGATGAAAGCATTGTCCAGTCACCGCCGTTTACGGAACACGAACCTTTAGCGCGGCCGGACGCGGCGCTATCGCTTCCCGACAAACCCTCAATTGCGGTTCTTCCCTTCGTCAATATGTCGGGGGATCCAGAACAAGAATATTTCGTCGACGGTATCGCTGAGGACATCACGACCGCGCTGTCGCAATTCCGCTGGCTGTTCGTCATCGCGCGCAGTTCGAGCTTCACCTACAAAGGCCGGGGCGTGGATGTAAGGCGCGTCGGCCGCGAGATGGGCGTGCGCTACGTGCTCGAAGGCAGCGTACGCAAAGCGGCCAACCGGGTGCGGATCACTGCGCAGCTCATTGATACCGCGACCGGGGTTCATCTTTGGGCGAACTATTTCGATGGGGGACTTGAGGACATATTCGATTTGCAGGACCAGGTTACGGCGAACGTCGTTGGCGCGCTCGGGCCGAAGCTGGAGCAGGTCGAGATCGAGCGTGCGAAGCACAAGCCGACCAAGAGCCTCGATGCCTACGACTATTACCTACGCGGAATGGGCAGCGTCTATCAATGGACCAGGGACGGCATCAGCGAGGCGCTTCGCCTGTTTAATAAGGCGATCCAGATTGATCCTGAATTTGCTGCCGCATATGGCATGGCAGCTTATTGTTACGTCCAGCGCAAGTCGTATGGCTGGTTTACAGATCGCCAGCAAGAAATTGCCGAATCTGCGCGGCTTGCCCGGCGGGCGGCGGAGTTAGGCAAAGATGATGCGGTTGCTCTCTCTAAGGCCGCGCACGCGATCTTCTATCTCGAGGCCGATGTCGAAAGCGCTGTCGCCTTCATCGATCAGGCGCTCCGGCTCAATCCTAATCTGGCTGCAGCGTGGTATGTCAGTGGGTGGGTACGAATTTGTCTTGGAGAGCCGGATGTTGCGATTGAACACCTGACGCGCGCAATGCGCCTGAGCCCGTTCGATCCACTCATCTTTCGGGAGCATGCGGCAATCGCATACGCTCATTTTTTTGCGGGCCGTTATGATGAAGCGACGGCTTGGGCGGAAAAGGCGATGCGTGAGCGGCCAAATTACCTCACGGCGATAAGGGGGGCCGCTGCAAGTCACGCCCTCGCCGGCCGAGTCGGTAAAGCGCAGAAATTAATAGCCCACATGCGCGAGTTCGACCCTGCGCTGCGTATTTCTAACCTATCGGATCTGTTACCTTTTCGCCGAGCGAGAGATTTCGCCAAATGGTCAAAAGCCCTACAAACAGCGGGGCTACCAGAATAGACCAAGAGATCGAGATGTCCGCTGTTGGCACAAAGCGGACATACGAGGCTCACCGATCAATGTCCGCTTTCGGAGGTAAAGCGGACATCATAATAAGAGAGCGTCACGTCCGCTTTTGACCCAAAGCGGACATGGGGCGGTGCCTGTCTGAGCGCGTGATGAGGTGATGTCCTAGGTGGCCCTCCGAAATTTTGGCGACCGTACAAAACCGTAGGGTCGTTTTGAGTTATATTAATGCAGAATTTTTTGAGCTATATCGATGCAGAATTTCAGGGAGGTGTATTTAAAATTAGAAGTTATCTATTGAGGACTGTGCCATGAAAAGCGCGATCTACGTTTCTGGCCTAATAGCAATGCTAATCTTCGGAACAGCGGCATACGGCCAGCAGAAGCCAGAACAATTTTATCGGGTGCAAATTATTTCCGTTCCAACGGTCACACTGACAACGCAGCAATTTTTGACCGGCGATGCGAACGGCAAACCGGCCACCTTGGCGGGAGAATTACACCTGCCCGGACCGGCCGCCCAACAAACTGGAAAACTTCCGGCAGTCATATTGGTTCCAGGTCTTGGCAGCGCCAACTCCAGTCATGAACGCTGGGCGCGCGAGCTTGGCAGCATCGGAGTCGCAACATTCATCCTCGACAGTTTTGCCGGCCGTGGCCTACTGAATATGAACGATCAGACGCAATTGTCGCCCCTTGCGATCATGTTCGATGCCTATCGCGCGCTTGGCTTGTTGGCGGAAAATCCGCTCATTGATCCCGCGCGAATTGCGATCATGGGGTTCTCATATGGCACCGTCGCTGCCGTCTATTCGAGCAGTGAACGCTTCCGCAAAATGTATGGCCCGAGCACCACTCAATTCGCGGCGCATATCGGCCTCTATTCTCTGTGCAGGACGTTTCGCGAGGATACAGTGAGCACCGGCAAACCAATTCGGCTATTTCAAGGTATTCCCGACGAGGCCGTCTCAATCGAACAGTGCCGTTTCTTTGTCGAACGCATGAAGAAGGCGGGTGTGGACGTGACCCTTACGGAATTTCCTGATGCGCTTCACTGGTATGACAAGGTCGAATTCCCAAATCCGGTCAAACTGCCCCAGGCCCTTTCGGCACGCAATTGTTGGTTGGAAGAAGGCGCAAACGGTCAAATCTTGAATAGCAAGACCGGCAAGCCATACGACTTCAGCGATCCGTGTTTAGAGCGAGGGTGGCAATTTGGCTACAACGCCGTTGCGTACGAGGCGACGCTCGCGAGCGTGAAGAGCTTTCTGAGAACGACATTCAATATCAAGTGAGTGCGAGCGAACTACTATAAGACACTTGCTGCCTTCGACAACGATATGAGTTGCGGCAGTGTCGCTTCTGGCACAAAGCAGACATAGCTGAGCTCCCTGAACATGTCCGCTTTCGGGGGTAAAGCAGACATCATAGATGAGAGAGCGTCATGTCCGCTTCTGACCCAAAGCGGACATTACGACTTGAATGCAACTCCGATGCTTTTGGGCTTCACCCAAACAACCCGACAATGACGCCTAAAGCAATCGACTGGTATAGCAAGCACGGTGCGGATGAACGTTTGTTCATTGGGGATGAGCTGACAAATCTCAGACGTGCTTTTGCCGCTGCCTTTAGGCCGAAGCCGACACCGTCACTTGCGGGCTGTTGCTGGGTTTGAGCAATTTTGCTCAGACGCCGTTGATGCAAGTCAATGTAGTCCCGCTGCAAACTGATATTAAAAAATAAATCGAAACCACCGAACGCACAGGAGAGTTTGATGAGAAAGCTCGCTTTGATACTGATGGTGGGAGGGGGACTTAGCCTTGCCTCGCTTTCCCCCACACCTGTTCAGGCCGCCGCGTTGCACTTGAGTGCAGGTATTGGCCCGACGATAGAGTCAGATGTCATGCAAGTCAGACGGTGTTGGCGGAACGCATATGGTACATTGGTGTGCAATCGTGGCTACGGCTACTATCGTGGCTATCCTGGCTACTACGGCTACAATCGTGGCTACGGCTATTACGGTGCGCCGTATCCCTATTACGGTTACGGCTACCGCCGCTGGCCTTGGTAAGAGATCGGCTGATTGAAATCCTAAATCTTCTCAAGGTTGAGTTGACCCAAATTACCCCGGCCTCAAAGCCGGGGCTTTTTTTGACGAACTTAGACACGCAGATCTGTCTGGTCAGGATGTCCGCTTATGACCCAAAGCGGATATCGATCTCGCCTCGAAAGCAGTCGGGCCGGCTATTTGTAATAGCCGACGCCGCAACCCTCATTGCCGACCAACGCCACAAAGGATTGCTTGGGAGCGGGGTCGGTCGTTCCGGGCTTCGGAAAGTTATAGTCCACCGTACCGACGCTTCCCGCCGAGCTCTTAATCGTGTCGAAGTTTCTTGTCCAAGGGGATCGTTTTTGATCTTCAAGGCGCGGACATCGGTGCCCATCACGGCAGGATTTGGGTGCGCCGTGAATTTGCCATCGGTCATGTTGTAGCAGAAGACGTAAAGGTCACGGTCGTGGAACTGCTTGTTGTTCTTGTCGTTGAACGCGCTCAGCGCTGCAGCCTCGTTGGCCTTGAGCGCGGCAATCGCGCTGACGAGCATGGCTTTCGCTTCAGTTGCCGTTCCGGATTGGGCACTAGCCAATCCGGTACTCCATAGCAGCGCCAAGGCCGCAAATGCGGACGTAATCATGTTCCTGTTCATGGTGCTCTCCCTGCTCGCAGCCGGGATTCTCCAGATAAATCCCAAACCGGCAAGAATACTTGCGCTGTTCCCGGCCTCTTGCAAGACAGACGGAACTGACGGCTTCGTCAGCCCGGGCTGTCCGAACGCAAACAACAGGCTCGGCTGTAATTCATATAAGTCACGGCAGTGTACGTTTGCGAGCATCCAAGTATTATCCTAAATTCCATGGAAGAATGAAGTCGTAGCTCGACTTGTCGGGTACTACAGAAATATGAACGTGCTTATTGTGAGGATTGGAACCTCCATACGCACGCCAACTCCATGCCGTATTTCCATCGACAGGATAGGAGCTCGCGATCCGGCGGTTCCAGATGACGTACTTAACGCGAGGATCGTGACTATCAATGATCGACTTTGCCAATTTGCCAGCATCACAATTATGCGCAGGATCGTTCGTGATATCCATGGCGGTAACAACTCCAATTCCGCCGTCTCTTACCCACGGATTGTGATCTGAATCTCGCGACTGGTGTGCCGAGTCGCCGATTGTTCCATCACTATCATGACTGCGTCCGGGAGCAATCGCATCGACTTGTCGTTTTAACGCCAACAGACTTTCAGCGACCCGCCAACCGGCGGTAAGCAATTGAGAGAGCCCAATCCCCTCTTCTCGGCTTTCTTGGTATCTACGTGTGGGTCGATTTCGGTAATTGTTTTCGATACTGTTGTCTTTTTCGTCGAGATTGGTCTCTTTTTGGCATTACGACCTTTAGTCTTCTGTTTGACTTTCCGACGTTTTACTTTCGCTTTTGTCGTCCTTTTTTTCGATCGGTTCGCCATCGTTCCATTCCATCTTTGATTTCGCGCGTGAAATAATCAAGCGATTGCACATAGCCCTGGCTAGGGATCGAAGTTTTACTATTCAATCTTTAGTTCTCTTACTCCACACAACTTGCGAAAGGGACCTAACTGCTATTTTCAGCTTAAGCTCGAACACTGTACTAAATGCACCCGAAAGTATTACCGATAAGCCGACGACTACGAACGGCATTATTTCGAACGCAACGACACGGTGAGTTTAAATCCAAAAAATGCAAGCGCAGTCGCCACAACAAGGCCTACCCAACTCACCCACATGGGAATATCCCAACCGCCGATCACAGCCGGCCAGTCCAGCACGATACGCATCAGATGGAGGAGCGCTACTAGCGTGAAGATCGTACTGGCAATTTTGACATAGGTCGTTTCGCTCATTGTAGTTCTACTACATCTCCTTTTCACACTGCATAATTTGCGTCGCTAAACTTGTCCGCCAGTGCTCCGACGAGACAACTTCGTTTCGTTCAGTTCAAACGCCTCGAAACAATACAGCAGCAAGGAGCACCAAGTAGGCAATGGCGAGCACATCGAAAACATGTGCCGCTGTAATGATTGGGATTGTGATTCCTGCGTAGTGCGCCAACAGGGCGACAACCGCAAGCACTAGCGAAATAATAAAGATGGGAACGGTGGGTGCCGTGAGATGGAAGCGCGCGCCACCACCCCCACCTCGTCTGAATGACCTACCCCCGCCTCTTCCGAAGAATCCGAGAAGAATTAAGAGCACCACCGCGCCAATGGTAGCGGCGATGATTGCGCGACTATTCCGGTACCAGTCGGATGCCCAACTGTGGCAGCAACCAAGTCCCGATAAAAGCGCCGATGATTCCAATTATGATATCGCCGACGAGACCGAACCCCGTGCCTTGGACAATTTGTCCGGCCAACCACCCGGCTACAGCGCCAATTAATACTATGATGAGAAGAGTTTCAACAGACATTGATCGTACTCCTCGCCGGAACGATGTTCCAGAATTCACATTCTAACGTTAGCATGAGGCGGTGTGCGTTACGAACGCGCTTAAAGGTGCGGATTTGTGTGTAGCGATTCACTCGCTGTCATCCTCATAATTTCGCGCTCTAACTTTTCTTGCCGTTTTTGCGGTTATAGTCACGGAATTTTTGAATTTGATTTGCGTCAATGCCGCCAACGCAAATTCTAGCGGTCGATACAGAAAACCGACATGTCTGCTATTGGTACAAAGCAGACATCAGAGGGCTATCGACCAATGACCGCTTTTGGGGGTAAAGCGGACATCATAATTAGTGTGCGTCATGTCTGCTTTTGACCCAAAGCGGACATTGTTGCTTCGATAGACACGCCCAAGTGAAGGTCGTTAGGACCGCAGCCTGTCGCTGTTGGCGCTCACGCAGCAACGGTACAGCGCGTAGGCCCTGGCGGCAGCGGCATCGAGGCTGCTGCCGGTCACCAAAGCGGTCACGATAGCCACTTGCGTCTCGCCAAAGGCGGACTTTTTCGGAAACCATTTGCCGAGCTCGGTTGCCGCGTCGGGCCACCTGATGCCAGCCGAATTGATCGTAACGCCATGACATGCTGGACGTCCGCACTGAAACTCACCGCTTAATCCACGTATTCAGGATATTGAACAAGGACATTTCCTTCTAATGCCGTGCTCTTAAAACGCAGGGCGGATGCTGGGGTTCCACGAATCAGGTTCACGCGAGAGTAGCCCTTTCCATTGGGGGTTCAATGTCCGCTTCTAGCCGGTTCCAAATATTACCAAAAAGAAATTTTGCAGCCCTATTGTGAACACTCGCTGCTGCGATGGTGTTTAATTCACCCGGTGACCTTTACGTGCGATCTCAACCATGGCGGCCCGGATTTCCGCGGGATACCCCGGTCGCCGAGCATCGCCAATTACGAACACAATCGTTACTCCCGGCAGCCTCAAGCCCCGCAAGAACAGTCAGCAACGTTATTGCTTGGGGCCGTTCAAATTTGGACAAACATTATGAAAAATATTGCTCCAAAACATATCAACGAAGTTGAATCCGATAGGCGGGGCGTCAAGGACGGCTGGTATGCAATAAGCGTAACCGGCAGGCTTGTTGGTAATGGCCCGTTTTCGAATTCGTGAAGATGCTTGGCGGACATCAAGCGGCTGCAAGAAGCAACAATCGACCCTTACCAAAACCGGACGGTAAACTAATCATCGTTGATCGCGCCGAACTTGCTCGTCACCTCCGACGAGGTGATCGGCGCAAGGTTGGCCGATGTCCGCTTTGTGCCAGAAGCAGACATCATGGCCGCATCCGAACGCATGGGAAATTGGTGTAAGTTTAATTCGCTTGAATATGGAGTTGGGTGATGACAATGACGACGATCCTCGGTGCGGGCGGCGCGATCGGAAATGAACTTGCCAAGATCCTGGCGGCAAGGAACACGCCTTTCCGACTGGTAAGTCGCAGCCCGAAACCAGTTGCCGGGGCGGAACTGCTCGCCGCCGATCTTGCCGATCGGGAGCAGACCGTCCGGGCAGTCGCCGGGTCGAGCGTGGTGCACCTGCTCGCAGGTCTCAAGTACGAACTTAGGGTTTGGCACGAACTCTGGCCGCGTGTCATGGCCAATGCCATCGAAGCCTGCAAACGAGCACAGGCGAAGCTGATCTTTTTCGACAATGTCTATATGTATGGGAAGGTCGATGGCCCAATGACGGAGGATACTCCATACGCACCTTGCTCGAAGAAGGGAGAAATCCGCGCAAAGATCGCGACATCGCTGATGAATGAAGTGAAGGCTGGCGGTCTCAGCGCAATGATTGCACGCTCGGCGGATTTCTACGGACCTGACACTCAAAACGGTGTACCGAACGTTCTGGTCTTTGAGGCTTTTGCGAAAGGATCAAGAGCATCGTGGTTGGTCAACGCTGCGGTACCGCACTCATTGACGTTCACACCTGATGCGGTACATGGCCTGACATTGCTGGCCGAGCGAGAATCGGGCATGGAATCAGGTGTGGCATCTGCCAACGACGGCCCATCCGCCAACCGGCAAAGATTTCATTGTAATGGCTTCAAAGGAATTCGGCGTGTCCCCAAAATACTGGGTGTTGAGCGCGCCGATACTTGGCTTGCTGGGTGGTTCAATCCCTTCGTTCGCGAGTTCGTACGAGATGCTGTATCAGAATGACTTTCCCTATCTGTTCAACTCGACAAAGTTCGCCAAGGAATTCGGCTTCACGGGAACTCCCTATCCGGAAGGAATGGAATCTCCGCTGATTCTTATAAACGGAAAGCGTGAAATGTCCGCTTTGGGTCATAAGCGGACATGACGCTACCATGAATTGCTATGTCTGCTTTACTCCCGAAAGCAGACATCATCGACGCCACTGGCATGTCCGTTTAGTGCCAACAGCAGACATCGCGGCCATAGCTTGGTCCACTTTCAATATCGGCGCGCCGGAAGCGGCAGCAGTGCCCCAGTAGCAAATGTTTTCTGACTCTTTTTTGTTAGGGAAGGACCTCGATGTCGACCATCGCGACGCCCTGGCCGATAATTCCGAGCGCCTGCGCCGCCGCGGTGGAAAGATCAATTATAAAGTCCATAATGAAAGGGCCACGATCGTTGATCCGAACAATGACCGAACGATGCGTGATCACGTCCGTCACCCGTACACGCGTACCGAAGGGCAATGTCCTATGTGCCGCGGTCATCATATTTGAATTCATTGTTTCGCCGCTCGCTGTCTTGCTTTGAAATCCGTAATAAGAGGCCATGCCGCGAAACAACCTTGCTGCTTCTGCGTTGCTGTAAATGCCGCCGATTAACAAGGCAGCGGTGATCGTGAAACTCGCACACACGCTTCGCATTTTTTCTCCGAGGTTGCGCCTGCCCCATCGCTACGCTTCAAGTGCCGGAGCAGAACCACGCCCGTTAGGGTAAGAATGGACGGGATGATTGGCTCGATGCGCTGACTTAAGCCCCGCCTGCCCCACTTTCTTATTGCGTCGTTGCTCTCCTTTGGGACTGAGCATGCTACTTCTGCTGATCGCTAATCTCCAATATCTTGTCCATAACAATCGCCTGAAGGTGATCGGCGTCATCGATATTTAAATGATCGAGATCTCTGTTTGCTGTCAGATCGATGTTGTTGAATTCGCCGTGAAACCCCTGGCTAGGTATCGCAGCTTTTCCTAATCCATCATTCAGATAGAAATTAATAAAATGCACAACGTTAGTCGGAACCTCCGCTACCCGTGTTCTGTCGAACGTGACAATAAGGTCGACCATTATATTCGCTTGGCCGATGCTATTGGCGAGCTGAATGGTGGAATCCGCCCGAGTGAGTGGCCAACTAAAATGATTGGCCTCGTATCTTTGCGGCGATGTTCAGCGAGAATTTCGCTTTCCGCTAATGGCCACTGTTCCCACCCGATCAGTCAGATTCGTCGCCTTTTTCTTTGAGTTTCGCGGAAAGTTTATCCATGCCGAGCGAAAAAACTCCAAACAGTTCGCGTAGCAAATAAATCTGAGATCCCGCCGTCACTGGAGCTACGGGTTGAGCATTTGTGGGAGATGCACCATAAAAATAGAAGGCTACACTCGCCACGGCGGCAAAGAACAAAGAGCTGAGCGCGATTTTCATCGAGACGATCCTCAGCTTAATTGGCGGCCCTTCGCCGTTCAATAACCGGTGTGCTTACGCCGGAAGAATCGCGACAATTTCAAGCGTTCTCGGATCGATGATTAAGATCTCGTCGCCAACCAGAATATAATCGTAACCCTCGTATTCAGGCACGATAACAAACACGGACGCTGGCAACGGATAGTAATGCACCTTGCGCGGAATCCGCTCACCAACTGAGATCGAGAAGTTCACGTTTTCACCCGCTCGACCTTTTGATCCACGATCGTCGTGCGAATCTTCCCGCGCTGTTCGGTCGAAAGCTGCACAGTCTTGGCCGCGTCGCCTTTTTGCATTCCGCCTTCCTTGGGTGTGCTGGTGCTTTGGCCGGTCGCGCGCTGCTCATTTTTCGGCTGACTCTGGCTCTGGCCGCTCAATTCGCTGGACTGTTCTTTCTTGTTTTGCTCGAATTCCGGTCTGCCCGGGCTTCTTCGTCGCATCTTCATTTTGCGTTTGAACCTTGCCCGATCCCATCTTTTCCTTGGGTCCCGTCAAAGCTGCGCCACCGCCTGGTTCAGCCTTTGCTTTTTCACCTGATCCCTGCGCATGAACGCCAGCCTTCAATTTGTCTTCACTTAGAGGCGCCGAGCCACCACTCGAAGTCGGGTTTTGCATTCCGCGCGGCTCGACACCGCCCGTTTGCGCGGGAGCCGCGTTGATGCCCGCCAGAACTGCGAGCACGGCGGCTGTGGTCAACAATGCGCGTTTCATATCTAAAGCTCCCTTGGGTCTTTTGGACTGACCCACACTTGAAGGATTGGGTCATATCGAAAGCGGGTCTGTAAACATTGACCATTAATTTCCATCGCGTCAGATGAGAAAGAGTGCCTCCGCACAACAATTAGTTTGGTTCGGAAAACCGAAGCTGTGGTCTGGGTCCAAGAACCTATCAGTGTAACTGTGGACATCGCACGGGAACTACATCTTCAGACATCCATGATTGGCACCTCGTCGACCTTATGTCCGGTGCTCGTCCATGATGGTGACGAACCACCCGGTCCGATTCCGACCCGGCATCGCACTGCCGTGCTTCAGTTACGTGCGAGCGCCACCGCATCGTTGCGGGCGGCGGCATTGCCCGCCAAGTCGATGTCCTTTGTGATTCCTTGCCGAACCTGTTTGCCGTCGGTGAGATGGAAAAAGTAACGCGGCATGGCGGGATCATCCTCATATACTCTCATGGATGGCTTGAAGCGAAAGCTTATAGTCCTGTCCCTGACATTCCTACCCTGAAGCGACATCTCGACCATCTTTAATGATCCATGTTGGCCGAGCGTGACGCCGAGATGTCCGCTTTTGGCACGAAGCGGAACAGTACCCGACCCCATCGGCAGCAGTGGAAACGCGGTGAGTTAGATCATGATTTGGACATCGCGCCAGTGTTGAGTTTCGTCAGCAACTGGCCATCGCCAACTCGGCAAGCCACTCTGCCGAGTGGAATGCGCGCAGTGTGGCCAATTTTATACAGACACGCCGTAGCCATCGGTTGTCGCTTTATTCTTTATTGGTGGGTCTGCGTCTGCAAGAGGGCCGCTCTCGCGGCGTTTGATTGCTAGTAATGGAGCCGATCATGAACTGGATCGGTGTTGAAGGAAATTGGAAGCAGGTCAAGGGAAAGGTGAAAGAGAAGTGGGGTAAACTCACCGATGATGAAGTCGATAAGATGAATCGTCAACGATGAACAGCTCGAGGGTGAAATTCCAGAACGCTATCGTATAACAAATAATAAGGCGAAAGAAGGATGTATCAACAACTGGTTTAATTCATTGAAGTGGTAACGAGTGGCCTGACCAGTTGATTTTAGTTGCCAGGACAATTTTCTCAAGGCATTTAGTCGACTTTCTGACGCAAGGCACCAACATTGGCCGAGTTGACTAGCAGTTTGGAATAGCTGCCCCGCATGTCCGCTTAGGGGGTAAAGCAGACATTATAATGAGAGAGTGTCATGGCCGAATCGGGAGCAATTCCGTTGCCCAGGTACTACTAATCAGGAGGCTTCTTTAATGAACCGTGGACGCGTCGTTTTAACCGCCGTGGTCCTGGCAATCGGCCCAGTGCCCGCTGCCGATGTCCATTCTTGGTACCCTGGAGAATACTGTTCTAATCACGACTGCATACCTGCAGACGCTCTCCAAGTAGATCTCGATGGAGACATGATCGTTATGGTCGGGAAGCCGAATTTGGATCTTACGTGGGTTCCCTGAGCCACTACGGCTGAGCGCGATATAGTTACGTCCTTAACTTCGCAGTAAAGCTGGTTTGCATTGCTGAAAGTGAGTCAGAACAGGCTTGCGGAGTGTCACCAGCTATTTCATACGAAGCCATGCCACGTACAGCGCTGGCGAAAATAGCAACGTCAGCAGCATACCCACGGGATCATGCCGCCCATCATCGCATAAGCCATCGGACCCAAAAAATCTCTCTAGCAATCGGGATAAGGCCCCAACTTTGCGGCAGCGGCCGTAGACATGATCGGTCGGAGGCGATGCTCCGTTGCTTCGATTACCGCGTCCCATGCCGGCCGCCCGATCTTTCTCAGGTCTTCGATCTGCACAATCAAGATCACTGAATTGCGAATGAGATGCCGATCAACGCCAGTACGCCCAAATCGCCACGAAACCGAGAGGCGCTCCGCTCGGCAGCAAGGCTAAAACGGACGCCTACCAGGGCAAGAGGAGCGACCACGCAAACCAGGAACAGCCAGCTGGAAGCTTTGCAACTGGACCATCCGAATTGTGGCGATCGTCGAAAAAGCATCAGCGGCACGACCGCCTTGATTGGGGCCTGGCTTTTTGCACTCTCTTCGACAGAGCCCCCGACAGCCACCGAATAGCCGGCCGGAAGATACTACTCGAACTTCCCCACACCGGGCGCGAGTTCGTGGAGCGACATTTTTGGGCTGCATGCTGTCCGCCACGC
>CAVVVG010000005.1:830000-1933972 GCA_963751615.1 uncultured Alphaproteobacteria bacterium | reverse complement strand
AGTTCAAGAGCCCGGGGTTCGGATACCTCCGTAAAATGACCACCAACGAATGTTTTCGTCTTGGCACGTATCGCCGAGGGCGCAACAGGCGGCCGACTATCTGGCTGAAGCGAGACATGCGAAACACGTCCCACATGCCAAAGCTGCAAAAAAATGCGCCCGCCCTTCGAATGAACCGCTTCTGTCACGCGCCTCCATCCCTCAATTTGATCAAGTGAATGGATACCGGGTGTCGCTTGATAACCTTGGCCCTCGGGACTGATCTGAGAAGCTTCTGAAATAATGAGACCCGCAGACGCCCGTTGCCCATAGTATTTTGCTGTCAGAGCAGTCGGTACGTTACCTGGTCCGGCTCGATTGCGCGTCAACGGCGCCATAACGACTCGATTCGAGAGTTTAATTTTCCCAAGCTGATATGGCTCAAACAATTTGTCTTGCGCTACTGAAACCATTTGTCGTTCCTAGTGTAATCAGTGCGAAGTTTGTCTGGCGCGAAAAAGATAGACGCCTATATCTTTTGGAAAAATAAGATTGAAAGCGACAGCACACATTGATTCACATCAACGTATCGTGTCTCACGATCTCACTTAACATCAATGACGCCGGGGATGTGTCAGGGCTTGTTGAATAATAGTTCGAGCGATCCTAATAGGGCAGCATCGTGCATTTGCTGGGAAAAATACTCATCACTAATCGTCGACAACCGCGGTTGCTTCCAGCTCGACAAGAAAATCGCGCATGGCAAGGCGCGACACCTCGACCAGGGTTTGCGCAGGATAGGGTCTCGAGAAGAAAGCTTCACGAACGAGCTGCGTCTTGTGGAATGCACGACAGTCGGTCGTATAGATCATAAGCTTAATCACGTCGGCGGGCGTGGCCCCAACGATCGCAAGGCCGCGTCGCACCGCCTCCAGGGCGGCACGCACCTGCATTTCCATATCGCCCTTCCCGATCACTTTACCGTCGTCATCAATGGCGGCCTGCCCCGACAGAAGGATCCATCGTCCGCCGCGCACGGATACACCCTGCGAGAACGAAATGTTGTGCTCCCACGGAACACCGAAGTTAAACAGCTTTTTTTCCATCGGGATTTCCTTTGGCCGATTCCGATTTTCCAAGCAATGAACGGGCAAAGCCCCAGCCCGTGTAATCCCCATGGGACGTCCATCCGCCGTCCACCACCAGCGTGGCGCCGGTGAGAAAATCGGACTCACCTGAAGCCAGAAACGCCACTACCGCAGCCACTTCTTTCACGTCGCCCAAACGACCCACCGGTGTGCGGGCGATCAGCGCCTTGCTCAGGAGATCACCTGCTTCGAGGCTCTCAGTCATGGTCTTAACCGCCTCGGTCGCCATGACGCCGGGTGCCACGCAATTGATCCGGATTTTGTACCGCGCCCACTCCACCGCCAGAACTTGCGTCAGCGCAATAACTCCTGCCTTGGCTGCGCAATAGGCGGCGTTCGACGGCGCCGTGCTGGTGGCCATCTTGCTCGAGATATTAATGATCTGCCCACCGCCCGAGTTACGCATGTGCTTGGCCGCCGCCTGTGCGAAATAAAACGTGCCACTCAAATTGCGGTGGATGAGGTCTTCCCAGTCGGCTTGGGTCTGCTCCAGCGAGCGCATCAGCCGATGCTGACCCGCGTTGTTAACGAGAACATCAAGCCGACCAAATTTCTCGACAGCGGCTTCGACTGCGCGACGAACGCTTTCTTGATTGCGATTGTCGGCGGAAACCAGAAAAGCGTTTCCACCCGTGCCCATGATCGCCGCCACGGTTTCCTCCGCCTTTTTCGGCGATGAATGATAATGAACGGCGACAGCAGCACCCTCGGCCGCAAGCCGCACAGCACAACTTCTGCCAAGCCCTCCACTGCCGCCAGTAACCAGCGCGACCCGTCCGGCAAACCGATTCATATTTTCCATGTGCTGAATCCGTTCGGCGGCAAACGGCAGACTTTTCGCCCACCATTTGCCGCTGAGTTCGGTCCTACAGTCCCGGCTGCCCTGCAGAGATCACGTCGGGAATGAGCTTGCGCGAGAGATTCTCCTGAATTTCCACGATCCGAGCCGCCCGATTGCCCTCGTGCGAGCTTGCGGAGAATGTCGTCGGCAACGTAAGGCCCGTGCGAAATTCCTTGAGAGATTCAAGGGACGCGATGAACTTCTCGCGCGTTAGGTTGTCGCCGGCACGCTTCAGGCCCTCAATAAAGGCGAGTGCACCGCCATATCCGAGAACGTCGCCGAGGTCGGGCCGATCCTGCTTGGCTAGTTCCGGAAACCGCTTCTCGAACTTTTTACGGAATTCCACCATTTGAGGTTCGTCTGACTCAGGAAGTGCTGCAACCGTGATGACATTCTGCGTGCCTGCCGCGGCCTGGCCGACGATCTCCGGATACTTCCGGCTCGAGGTGGCATTCGACCCGACGATCTTCGCTTTGACGCCAAGCTGGCGCGCTTGCCGCGTGATGATCGCCGACGGTGACGGATAGCCGTAAACGACCAGTACGTCTGGATTGGTCTCGCGGATCTTCAAAAGCTGCGAGGTGAAATCCGTGTCGCCGACGCCGAATATTTCTTCAGCGATGGGCTTGGTGTTCTTCTGTTTCATGCGCTCGACAATGCTGTCGCCGCCGCGCTTGCCGTATTCGTCGGACTGGCGAATGAGCGCAATCCGCTGGCCGCGTAGCTTATCCATGACATAATCGGCGACAGCAATTCCCTGCATGCGGTCGTTGAGCGGCCCGGAACGGAAGACGTTGATCACCAGCGGCTCTGTGACCGCGGGCGTCGAGGGCACAGAGATGAAGACGGGCACGTTCGACTCCTTCATCACCGGCATCATCGCGGCGCTGACCGCGCTCGCAGCCGGGCCGAAAACGGCGAACACTTCGTCCTGTCCAGTGAGTTTCTTGAACGCCGCAATCGCCTTCGGGGGAGAGGTTTCATCGTCCTCGATCACCCATTCGACCTTGCGCCCGTTGATGCCGCCGGCGGCGTTCACTTCTTCGAAGGCGAGAATGGCACCGTTTAGATTGCCCGTCCCCCAAATGGCGGCGGGACCCGTCAGGCTGCCCAGGATGCCGATCTTAATCTTGTCCTTTGTGACGCCCGGGACCTGTTGCGCCGAAGCTGAACCCGATACGGCGGCGAACGCCACAGCGATTCCGGTGATTGCGGTTGCAAGTTTCATTGTCGTTTCCTCCCTCTTCTCGCTTCTCGTTTTTACGGCTGGTGAAAACCGATTAGATGTCTGCGCAGTCTGAATTGCCTCTTGCATTGCTGCGCATTGCGGCACAGCAGTAGGATCGCGTGGTGTACTTAGTTGGGTATTATGTACACAAGTAGGCCTCCTGCACCATTGGATTGGCCTCGAGTTCTGCGGCGCTTCCCGCAAGACGAATGTCGCCGATCTCCATGAGGTATCCGGAGTTGGAAATGGCGAGTGCCATACGCGCATTCTGTTCGATAAGCAGGATGCTAATTCCGGTCTGCTTGATCCGGGCGACAGTGTAAAAAATCTCGTCCACCAATTTAGGCGCGAGTCCGAGTGATGGCTCGTCGAGAATGAGAAGCTTCGGCCGCGACATCATCGCGCGGCCGATCGTGAGCATTTGCTGCTCGCCACCCGACAGCGTGCCCGCCTCCTGCATGTACCGCTCGCGCAGGCGCGGAAACATCTGCAGAATATTGTCGAGATCCTCCTCAACGGCTCGGTTCTCGGAACGCGTATAAGCCCCGAGCCGCAAGTTCTCTTCAACCGTCATCTCGATGAACAGCTCCCGGTTTTCGGAAACCATCGAGATGCCTCGCCGGACGATCTGGTCGGGACGGAGCCCGATGAGCGACCTTCCTTCGAACCGGATCTCACCGGTCGCAGGTAAAAGGCCTGTGATTACACGCACAGTCGTCGTTTTGCCGGCGCCATTGGCGCCGAGAATGGTGACAACTTTTCCCCGCGGGACATTGAGATTGACCCCGTGGAGGATGCGAATCTTCCCGTAGGACGCGTGCACATTGCAAAGCTCAAGCACGTTCGTGCCTATCTCCGAGATAGGCGCGGCGGACCTCCGGGTCATTGCGCACTTCGCTCGGTGTTCCTTCGGCGATCTTCTGACCGAAGTTCAGAACCGTGATCTGGTCAGAGATGTTCATCACTACTTTCATCACGTGATCGACGAGCAGAATGGTCAGCCCGTGCCGGTCGCGCAGTTTGACAAGCGTTTGGTTTAGCTCGTCGATCTCGGCGGCCCGCAAACCCGCAGCTGGCTCGTCGAGCAGTAGCAACTTGGGGCCACTCGCTAGCGCGCGCGCAAGCTCGAGCGGGCGCTGCTTACCAAACGGAATATTGCTGGCGAGCGTATCCTGGTCGCGGCTTAGACCAACCGCATCAAGCAGGCTCTTCGCCCGCTCGTGGATTTCTTGCTCGAGCACAAAATACTTCGGCGTCTGCAGTATCGACGAGAAGAGACCGTATTCGGCGTGGATATGTGCGCCCACCAGCACGTTTTCTAGTACCGTCATTTCGCCGAAAATCTCGATGTTTTGAAAGGTACGCGCGACGCCCGCCCGACAGATCTCGTCGGGCCGGTCGCCAAGAATCTCGCTGCCGCGAAAGCACACCGAGCCCTGAGAGATCGGATAGAGACCGGAGATGACGTTGATGATCGTCGTCTTGCCGGCGCCGTTCGGTCCAATGAGGCTGTGGATTGCGCCTTCCTCGATGGCGAAGCTCAGATTGTCGACGGCCACTAGGCCACCGAACCGCACAGTCAATCCCTGTACCGCGAGCGATTTCATAGCGCGCGAGTCCCGCCGATGAGTGATCGGACCCGGGCGAACAACAGCGTGCCGAGGTCCACCAATCCACCCGGGAAAAGGACGATCACCAAGAGAAGCAGGACGGCGAAGACCATGCCCTTGTAGGACTGAAACATACCGAGCATTTCAGGAATGATCACGAACACCGTACTGCCGAGGATTGCTCCAGCAATGCTCCGAAAACCGCCAATTACAATGATGGCGACCAAGAGCACCGACTCGATGATTCCGAAACTGTGGGGATCGAGATAGGTGGTCTGCAAAGCCTGCAAGCCACCACCCACCGCACCGAACACGCCACTCAGCCCAAACGCGAGTGACTTGTAGTGCAGGACGTTGACGCCGGCGGTGTAGGCGGCGATCTCGCTCTGACGCAGCGCCGAGAAAGCGCGACCGATCCGCGAGCGCAGCACGTTCGCAGCGAATAGGAACATCAAGAACGCAACTGGGATCACCACATAAAACAGCGCCAGGCCGGAGGTGAGACTCATGTCGCCGATCTTCAGCGGCGCCACGGCGAGACCGAGCGCACCCCCGGTGAGGGCTTCCCACTGGATCAGCACAACTTGGACAATCGCGGTCATTCCCATGGTGGCGAGCGCAAGGTAATGGCCGCCGAGGCGAAGCGTCAGGAGCCCAAGCCCGTAGCCCGCGACCCCCGACATCAGAGCGGAAAGTGGAATCCCGATCCATGGGAAAATTCCGAGATGGAGTGCGAGTAGCGTCGCCCCATAGGCCCCGAATGCATTGAAGGCGGCCTGGGCGAGTGAAACTTGACCCGCGACCCCTGTGACGATCACCAAGCCAAGCGTGGTGATCGCCGTCGAGGCAATTAGGCCCATCTGGAAGACGCGATATTCGGAAGCGACGAGCGGCCACGCCAGTAGCAGGATAAGCGCCGCGAACCACCATGCATACCGTGCGATCACGGCGGGCCTAGACTTTCTTGACCGTGTGGTGGCCGAACAGGCCGTGCGGCCTCACGACGATGATAAAAATGAGCAGCACATAGGTGATGCCGTCCTTGATCGCGGTGGAAATGTAGGTTCCCGTAGCAGTCTCGATGATTCCCAACAGGAAGCCACCGATCACAGCGCCGGGCAGGCTCGTGAAACCGCCCAATACAGCGACCGTGAATCCCTTAATGCCGATAAGGCCCATTTCCGGCGACAACGTAACGATGGGTGCGATGAGAATTCCGGCGACGGCCGCGAGCACCGACGCCATGATCCAGATCGAAGTGAGAATCCGTGGTACTGGAATTCCCATTAGCGAAGCGCCGGTTTGGTTCTCGCAGGCGGCAAGCACGGCTTTGCCAAGCTTAAAGTACGTAAAGAAGACATATAGTACCGCCATCACCGCGAATGACGCAGCGACGATGGCGAGATTGGCCCACGCAAAATAAATGCCGGCAACGGAAACTGGTGCAGGCGACAGCAGAAATTCGAATGGCCACGCCTGCGGTCCCATCACCGCTCTCAGCCCTTCCCGGATGCCGAGCCCGATCGCAAGCGTCGCGATGATCTGCACGAGCACAGGTTGCAGCTTGACCGGTCGCATCACCAGTTGCTCGAGTAGAAATCCGATCACACCGGCGGCAACTAAGGCCACGAAAATAGCGGGCCAGAACGGCAGTTTCGAATACAGCTGAACGATGACGACGAGATAAGCGCCGAGCGTGACCTGTTCGCCCAAGCCGAAATGGACGACGCGGGTGCCCTTGTAGATGAGCACAAAGGCGAGCGCCACGAGGCCGTAGATGCTTCCGGCCGTGATCCCGCTCAGTATCACCTGAATGGTTAGCATTCAGGAGTCATCGTCGAGAACGGCGGTAGCTTTGATCTCGATCAGCGCGTGCTCGCGGATCAATCCAGCCACCAGCACGCCGGTTGCCGCCGGATAGGGCGGGCCTTTGAAAAACTCGCGCCGCACCTCGGCCGTCCGGCGGTAATCTTCGAGCGTCAAGAAATATTCTGTGGTCTCGACAATGTTGTCGAACGAAGCGCCCGCGGCTTTCAGAAGCGCGTCAAACTTCCGAAAAATGTGACGGGTCTGCGCGACGATGTCGCCCTTGCCTACGATGTTGAACTTCTCATCGGTGGCGGTGTGACCTGAAATAAATAGAAGGCGGCCCGCGCGAACCGCGGGCGAGAACGTGAACTTGTCCGACCACTTGTCGGCGACGATTGTTTGATAGACGGCCATGTTTCCTCTCTTCGATCGCTTTCTTCAGTTCATTGCACGGAGTTTGAAGCGCTGGATCTTCCCGGACTCGGTCTTGGGCAGGCTGTCGACGATCTCCACCTCGCGCGGATATGCGTGATCACCGAGAATACGGCGCACAGTGCCCTGAATTTCCTTGAGGAGGTTAGGGCCATTTGCCTGCCCAGGCTTCAGCGTCACGTAGGCCTTGACGATATTTCCCTTGATGGGATCGGGCCTGCCGATAACGGCGGCCTCGGCGACGGCGGGGTGATGGAGGATTGCGCTTTCGACTTCGAACGGGCCGATGCGGTAACCCGAGCTCTTGATCACGTCGTCGGCCCGGCCTTCGAACCAGAAGTATCCCGCCTCGTCGCGCTTCGCGAGGTCGCCCGCGATGATCCAACCGTTGCGGAAAAACTGCCGCGTGCGCTCGGGATCTTTCCAGTAGCCGAGTGCATAGTAACCTTGCTCGCTTGAGCGCTGAGCGAGGAAACCGACCTGTCCTCGCGGCACTTCATTGGTGTCCTCGTCGACGATCGCCAACTCGAATCCGGGCATGGGCAATCCCATGGATCCGGGAAGGACCTCGACGTCGATCGCGTTGAAGTTTCCAAGCGGCAAACCGTTTTCGCTGGAGCCGAATTGGTCGATGGGTGTAACGCCCAGGGTCTCGCGGAAGAAGCGAATGACCTCTGAGTTGAGCGGCTCGCCGCAGCAGTTGATGCACCGAAGCGCGAGGCGGTAGCTCCTGACTTTCTCGCTCCCCAGCGCCATGATGGAACGCAGGAGCGTCGGCACCGTCGCGAGATTCGTGACCTGATAATTCTCCAGGAGTTCCAGGCACGATTCGGCGGTCGGCGTCGCCTCGTAGCTGATGACCGGAACCCCCATGGACATCGCCACATGATAGCAGACAAGACCGTAGCCCCAGCCAGGATCGCCAGTCGGCCAAAACATGTCGGTCTGTTGAAGGTCCACGCCGAACTGCATGTACGGGCGGATCGCCACGAGAAAATTACCGGCGATGGGAACGCCTTTCGGCTCGCCAGTGGATCCGGACGTGTAAAGTATGATGGCGGGGTCCTTGCGGCTGCACGCCTCAAGCTCGAACGTATCTGGCTGATTCTTCATGGCGTGCCAGAAGCTCGTGTCACCAGGCTCGATGCCGCCCTCCTGGTCGCTGCCGATAGCGACCACGGTCAAGTTTTTTTGGCTCGCGACGCGCCCGCGGTGCTCGTGATGGACGAAAACGACGCTCGCTTCTGAACTCACCAGGCGCGCGCGAACTGCATCGGCAGCAAAGCCTGTGAAGACCGGCACGTAGATGGCGCCCGCCTTCCAAGCCCCAATCATAATCGCCACTGTTTCCGGCTTGCGCGACAGCACCCCGGCGACCCGGTCGCCTTTCTTGATACCTAGCGAGCGCAAAAGGTTCGCAATTTTGTTGCTCAGCCGCTGCATCTCACGATAGGTCAAAATGACGAGCCTGCCGTCCTTGCCAATCCAATACAGGGCAACCTTATGGGTATCCGCGTGCCGATCGACGATGGCACGGCCGAGATTAATGCGGTCCTCGTCCTGCCATCCAAGGTCTTGGATGATCGACGGCCAGTCAAAGTTTCGACGGGCGTCTTCGTAGACAGACCGGCGCATGTTCATGATCTTGGTACAGGCCTGCAGCGAAGCCGATAAACGTGAAACGCCTCGAGCGCTGTTTCATTGCCCGTCAGAAGCCGGGTCCGGAGTTTCAGTCGACCCCAGTCACGATCGGGCTTGATCTCGACCTCCTCGACCTCGAACTCCGACCGGACCGTGTCGTTGACATATACGGGCTTGAGGAACCGCGCACCCTGCTCGAGGAACGCAATCATCGATGCGCCTAGTTTTTCGGTGAGCGGCGTCGCACCCACCGCGGTCAGGCTCATCAGATGAAGCCCGTGCACAATCGGCCGCCCAAACTGCGTCTTCTTGGCATATTCGGCATCGTAGTGGATTGGATGGCGATCGCCGGTGAGCTTGGAGAAAGCCAGAACATCGGCCTCCGAGATCGTTCTCGATGCGCCCTCGAATTTCTGCCCCTTCTTGAAATCTTCAATGAAAAGCTGATCTGCCACGCCACTCATCAACCCCCCTAGACGGCCTCTGCGCGAGGCTCTCTATTTACCGGCCTTAATGCCCAATGATCGACACTGAACATACATTCTGATGTGAGGCCATAAAAGGCAAAAAGTGGGGTCGGGGCGTCCATCCTCCTGTGTGTACCGAAAACTTCGTCCGGATTTCGATCCACCCCCAGGAAGGCGAACCGACTTGAAGCATAATGTGTCGAGTTTAGGATGATAAGAGGTTGCGAGTTCCACCAGCGATGGCGGCGAACGTGATCAATCGGCTATGGTCGCTAGAAGAATTGGTAGAGAGAACGTCACGTTGACCTCGGGAAAGAGATGATGCGCAAAAAGCAGTCGATTAAACTTAAGGTTTCGTACCACGTGGGCGGACGACACACACTTATGCAGAGCATTGATGGCGCAATATACAAAGATTTGAGGGGCGCTCTTTTCTGTAATTTTAATGCTGTCGAGTTTTACCGCGCCGTGGCCAAGAAAATCGCAAAACTGGCAAATGAAGGTCATCGCGTGACTTATAAGGACACGTCAAATCCACCGGCACTCGCTGCACAGCCTCGGGCACTGAAATGAGCGGGAAACCCCATAGAAATTTTTAAGTTAGCATATCGATGTCCGTGGATGACGGGGTCACACAAATTGCTTCAACAGGTTCGACACCTGTCCATATCGGAAATCTAATCCAGACATATTCCTGGCAAAGTCCATTGAGAATTCCATATTGCAGATTCTGCAAACGAATAAAAAATGCGATAAGGTTTTTTTATTTTGAAGAGGCGCGCCGCCGTCGCGGAAATAAAAACTCAGTGCTGACGCGCTATTTTTTGTCACCCTGCTCGCCATAGCGCTCGCGGTAGAATTCCTGGATCTTCTGCAACTGTTCCTTGCTCATGCCTTCCTTGAGCCAGCGATGGCCCGGTTGGCTGTACACGTATTTTTCCAACAGCTCGGTGGCGAGTGGTTCGCCGGCCACCTGTTTCATCTCCGGGATGAACTGTAGATAGAACGTCTTCGCAACCTCGTAGATCCCGTGCCACCACGCGTAATCGGGGCCGGACATCGAAGCACCGTGCCGCGCACGGCGGCCCTCATGGTGCCAGAGCTCGTAATAGATCCATTCGAGTTTTTCATCCATTGGCGCGGAAGTGAGCTTGTTGGCCTTGTAGAGCTCGCCCATGATAGCTGTCGCAGGCTTCGCAAATTTGTCGTTATAGAACACTACTAAATCATCAAATTGCTTGTAGAAGCCGTCCACTAGACCGCCCGCGTGACATCCGCTGCACACGTCTTGCATGCGCTCCCGCCGCTGCTGCCAAGTGAGCACACGCAGTACCTTGCGGGCGACACCGTCGCGGCCTTTGATCTCGTCACCGACATTCGGTAATGCAGCGCCTTCGGGACGATCCTCTTTGCTCAAATCATCGAACACGACCATGTTGAGCTTGGTCGAGATCGCTGGTCGTAGCGTCCAGCTGATGCGTTCGCCGACATCGTGCGTCACGCCCTGTGTACGTGTTGCGCTCATATGACAGGTCGCGCATGACGGCGCGGCGGTATAGTCAACGCCCACCCGCCAGGTGCCGCGCTCGAGGTTGAGATGCGGCTTATTGGCCTCCCATAGGATGCCATGCTTGGACTCTTGGTAAATCTCCATCTGCGGATGGTCAGGGCCGAGGTGGCACTTGCCGCAGGTCTGTGGCTCGCGGGCCTGTGCCTTTGAGAAGCGATGGCGTGTGTGGCACGCGGTGCAGCTTCCCGCACTGCCGTCCGGATTGATGCGCCCAATACCGGTGTTCGGCCAGGTCGCAGGATCGAACTTACCACCTGGCAGAACTTTTACCGTTGAGCCGTGGCACTGGAAACAGCCAACCGCGACGGCTGGGGGACCCCCAACCACTTCGCCAAGAAAATTATCAAGCGAGGCGAGAATTTCTCCCGCCTTTGCGTGGTGACTTCCCTTCTGCTCGTCAACTTCCTTCTGGTGGCAACGGCCGCAGTCCTTGGGCGACACGATCACAGATATCACGAAGCCATTGTGCTCGAACGCGCCCGGATTGGTCTTCGTGGCACGGTGACAGTCGTAGCAGTTGATACCTTTCCGGCCATGCGCCCCGGCGCGCCACTCCTCAGTCAAAGCCGGGTTCATCGGCTTGTGGCACTCGACGCATTTCTGACCCTCCGGCGCACCCCACGCGACGCTGGTCGAAGTAGCTTTTGTCGCTGATCTGGATTGCTCCGCGTTAGCGGTATTTGGCGCGAAAAGTATCGTCAGCGTCGCAAGCGTGACAGTCGTCGATAAAAATTTCATGGTTGAGAGCATCGCCTTCTCCAACCGTATTTTTAATTCATCAAACTACCCCGGTGGCGGCATTGACGCAGCGCTAAGGCGCCCAATTGCCGGATTTAGGAGCCCAAATCCTCGGTAGCTATTCTTGTTCGTTCCTTGATCCAAGCCACATTATCATCGCATAATTTTCAACCAACACAATGGCGTTAGATTACTCTTGGTGAAGCCCCAGTCTTTTGCTTTTGAACCTGCCGGCCGCACGCTATTTAAAGACTTATTCGTCCGCGAACCAATGTTTTCCGCTGAAGATGATTTCTGTAAACGAATTGTCTCGACCGATCACGTCGACCCTCGTACCTCGTTTAAGCCAAATGCAGCCCTTCCATTTTACCGGATAAGGTGGATAACCGTTATTTAGGCTGGCCAAAGTGCGTTCATGCGCTTCTGCCCAACTCGGGCAGAACCTGACGTCTTTCGTTAGGCTAAGCATATCGGCAAATACTGAAACCGCATTGAGCGTAAGGGTTACCACTATGATCACGAAGGTTTGACGCATCGTCGCCCCGAAATGCCGTCCGTTTTGGAAGTTCAGCTGACAATAAAGTTTCATTTTGCCGATTCTGCGAATTCGAGATCGGTATTTGAAAACATTCAATAACTAAAAATTATATCTGCCAATCAGGAAATTTTTACTTCGGATCAGCAAATATCGTCTGGTAAAATAGAAATGATCACCGGCTGAGGTTTTCAGTAAGCATAACAGGTCCAAAATATCCATCAGGTCATTGTCGGTCTGAGGTGATGGAGGAGATGATGATGCTTTTTCGTCCATATATATTGACCTTTGCCCTTGTTCTATTCCCGGTCGGCACAACTGCGCAGGAAAGTTCAACGGACCGCTCGGGCGAACAGTTTCACCGCGGGGACATTTCGGTCCAATCGCATCCTGCCGGTGACAATCGTCCTACTAGCAGTCCGGCTGAGTTAGCGAAGCCGGTTGGACCTGGCATCCTTTCCTTGTTGCCCCCGGATTCTATTACTGAAAATATTCTCGACACTGGCGTTCAAAAGCTCGCTTACACCGCAACAGCAGGCACGCTAAGTCTTTTCGCACAAACTGGCGAGCGGTCGGCTGCGGTTTTCTACACCAGTTATGTCGCTAAAAACCAAGCACCCACTCGTCCTCTGACTTTTGTATTCAATGGCGGACCCGGTGCTGCTTCGGCCTTCCTTCATCTTGGATTGGTAGGTCCGAAAATTCTCGAATTTGGGCCGACTGGACGCGACGGCGTCAATGCCAAGTTGATCGACAATCCGCAGAGCTGGTTGGAATTCACTGATCTCGTTTTGATTGATCCAATTGGCACGGGTTGGAGCCGTACCGCGAAATCGGATGATGCTGCAAGCTTCTACGATGTGAGTCAGGACGCTCAGGCCATTGCAAAGATTATAGCTCTTTATCTCTCCCACCATGGTCGAGCTTTGTCGCCCAAGTACCTTCTTGGCGAAAGTTACGGCGGGTTTCGTGCCGTCAAGGTTGCCGAGGCGCTTCAGCAAGATCAGGGAATCATCACTTCCGGGATTGTTATGGTGTCGCCAATTCTCGAAGGCTCGCTTCAATTTGGAGCAAGTCGATTTGCTCTCGGAGCAGCACTTCAGTTGCCTTCATTGGCTGCATCCGAGCTCGAGCGTCGCAATGAATTCAGCGAAAGTGAAATCCAAGCTGCCGAAAAGTTCTCACTAACTGATTATTTGACAACCCTTGCCGGGCCGCCCCCAGAGGGGGCAGCGGCACAAGCCTTTTACACACGCGTTGCACAACTGACGGGTCTTCCGGTCGATATCGTCCGGAGAACGCGGGGTTTTGTGCGCGACGAGTACGTCAAACATTTGCGCGAAAGCAACAATGCGATTGTAAGTCGGTACGATGTGACCGTTGCAGTGCCCGACCCATTTCCGGAATCGGATTCTGCGAGAGGAGACGATCCGGTCCTTGATGGTTTCGTGCGTGCCTATGGAGGCGCTTTTGTCGGCTATGCGCGGGATCAGCTCGGCTTCAAGACCGAAATGACCTACACGCTTCTTGCCGAAGACGTGGCTAGCAAATGGGGCTGGGGAACCGGCCGGGGTAATGGCGCTCGCGCCGGCCGGGCGACAGCCAGTGTCAGCGACGACATCCGGCAACTCTTGTCGGTGAATCCTTCGTTTCGCTTGATGATAGCACACGGTTATAGTGACTTGGTCACTCCCTATGCGGTCAATAAATATGTCATCAACCATCTTCCAAGCACGGGCGTCCAAGATCGTGTAAAGCTCAAGGTCTATCGCGGCGGACATATGCTTTATACAGCGCGACCCTCCCGCATCGAATTTACCGCGGATGTGAAAGTGTTCTATGCCGAACAATCCAAGAGACCGTAAAAAATTAGACTCCGGACATTTTAGTAATGAAGTCCACCGAGAACGGGTGCAGATACGATGCGGCCACACGGTGAAGGTCGGCACAAACACGTCAGGCGATGCCTGTAGGTATTCCAATAAGATGCAAAATTCCATAGTGCGGATTCTACGAAACTGACCGCGCTAGCCACGAATTGTCTGATTGCATCGTTGCGCATCTCTGAATGCGAGCGGTAACGGAGGGGTGATCTTGGGCTTAGGCAAGGCGATCATGTTACTCGTTAGATCGTTGATCTTGTGCTGCTCGAGCAACGATCCTCGAGAAATCACATTAAATCGAACTATCCTTACCCGAGGGTCGCACGACTTAGGCGGGAAGAAACCGGCCGCGATCGCGCGCGGAATCGCCAGAATTTCGCCCTCCTCATAGGCTCGGTCGATCCCCAGTCCATACGTACTTTTCCGCCGCAACGCCGCAGCAAAATCGAAGTAACCAGTAACCGGCGACGGGTCGAATGTATAAACGTAACGGATCATGCCGCCCGTCGCGTAGGCTGCATGCTGCGCCAGGCCACCGCCGAGTGAGTGCCCTACAGCGATAATTGGTGCATTTCGACAACCAAACTGTCGCGCGCGTTCAATGATCCCAGAGATATGTGCCGTGATCTGATCGTATTCGTCGAAGCGTGGAGGAAAGCGAATGAACCACCGGAGATTCGAGACCCAATCTCCGATCTCGTTTGGATCCGTTCCCTTAAATGCAATGACTATCTGTCCGCAATCACCTCGTCGCCAAACATGTAATTCTAATCCCTCTACGGGGTGACACTCCGAATACCGTCGGGGGCACGATAGAGCTCCACGACGGCCAAATACACACTGCCAGCCACTCGCATTTAATGATTTCACCCATTGCGCCAAGGTCTGATTGTCTTCGTTCCGAGGTGGATGTTGGCTGAATGCGGGGCAATGATTTTCATCGAGATACTCGGCATCCGCATAAGCAATTGCCGACATTTTCGCGTACGGTATGTAGAGTGCGACGAACGGATCGGCACTTGCGAATTTTTGCTCACTCGTGCCGATCGCGACCTGTACTTTATCAGCTGGCTGAGACGCACACGCCGCTAGCTGAATTGCCGCGGCGAAACCGAGCATAAAGCGACGGAAATAAGCTGGTAAGCCCGCTTGCATCACCAGTCCCAGCCCGTGATTGGCCTATGTCAAAATTAGATCAGGCCTGACGAGCTGCCGCAAGCCGCCAACGGCGCGTCCGTATTCAAGATGATGAATATTTCCTGCCACAAGTCTGCGCCGGATGGGGTTTTCGGTACATACAGGCCGTAACAAACTTAGCGTCAAAGCCCTCGAAACAGCACTCCCGCCAACAGCAGGATATAGGCGACGGAAAGAAGATCGAAAACTCTGACTGTATTGAAGATCGGCACCCGCACGCCTGTGTAAAACGCCAGCATCGCGATGGCCGCGACCACCAGTGAGATCACGAAAACAGGCATGGTCGGCGGCGTGAGCCCAAGGCCACCGCCGCGCCCGCTGCGCTGAAAGAGGCCGAGAACAAGCAGCAGCACCAGTGCCCCAATCGTCGCGATGATGATCTCGGCGACGAGGCCGCCACCGAGGTGAACGCCCAGTCTCGGCAACAGCCAGTTGCCGATGAAAGCGCCGACGATTCCGAGCGCAATATCGGCGACAAATCCATATCCGGTGCCGTGCAGCAGTGTTCCGGCTAGCCATCCGGCAATCCCACCCACTAATAAAATAATCAGAAGACTTTCGATTGGCATGGCTGCTATCCGTATGAAAACATGGTCTCATTGTTAGCATATCGATGTCCGAGGATCACGCGTTCACACAAATTGCTTCAACAGGTTCGACATTGCGAACGTCGGTCATTCGAGTGTTGTTTTATGCCCTTGCAGAACCGGACCAACCCGTTCGGTGAATTGATTTCAGACCCTGCGCGCGGTTTGCTAATGGGCAACCGCGGCGGGCGGATTCATCGTGATGACCGCACGCTATCTTCGCGACGGTTTACATCGCGCCAATGGATCTGCTGTGTGCTGAAGTTCAAGGGACGTCAGCGCAATGTCTGGGGCACGTCTTACACCGAACTATTTTTCCTCGATGAACCTACGGCATTCGCTGCCGGTCATCGCCCATGCTTCGAGTGCCGCCGCAGAGACGCGATTGCTTTCGCCGAGATGTTTGCCCTCGGAGATCGGCGCGCCAGCGCGTCAGCGATGGACGAGATGCTGCACTCCGAACGACTCGATGGTAAAATCAAGCGTATTTGGCGAAGCGCGCTCGACGAACTGCCAGATGGCGCGTTCATCACATTATCGGGCGCGGACGCGTTTGCAGTGCGAGGCGACAGCCTGCTGCCCTGGACGCCCTCGCGCTATCTTGAGCCGCGCCCGCGACCACACGGCATCTTTGCCGATGTGCTTACGCCACCTTCGATGCTACGCGTACTTTCGCGTGATTACCCACCGCTATGGCATGGTAGCGCTCTTTGCCTCCCCTGAGTAATGAGAGCGAAGTCGTGAAACGACAACGGATGAGCGACCCCATCGACAGCAATTTTGCACGGTTGCGACCGTGTCTTTGATTGGCATCAAAGACACAATGCGGGAAATTGCTCAATCTTTATTCCATGGAAGCAGAGAAACTACGAGATGCGAGCTATTGTTTAATGAAGGCAAGAGAATATTCTGCGAAGGCGGTGAGAGCCACCGATCAGCGGCTCAAAGAAGGCTACCAAGCGCTGGCGCACGAATACGTCTTTCGAGCCAATCGTATTATCGAAGATCAAACGTTAAATAAACGCAGTGACGATTAAATTCGGATCACTTTTTCAGATCTTGAGACTCTGATTGTAGTATTCGTTTAATTCGCGGAGGCTGTCTATGTTGAGGTATTTTTTTGGCGTGGTGACCTGACCTGGCCTTTTTGAACCAAGAGCTGTGAGAGAATACTTAGATTGGCCAAACCGAAGACCTGGCCCCCTCGTATTTCCAACTCTGTCCTTCGGAAACGATGTAAATCGCCTCGCAAGACCTTGACGCCGAATATATGGAAGTCGCCCTATCCCCTGGCCTCGCGCCGCGCGCGCCAGAAATCGAATACTTCGGATGAGGTCTTGCGCGGCACATAGCCGAATTCTTCCTTGAGCCTGCGGTTGTCGAGCACCGGCCGGTAGCGCAGAAAATCGACCTGCTCCGGACCGTACTGGGTCAGGCGAAGCACTTTGAGCACGGCCAATGCAGCTTTTATCAGCCAGGCCGGCAACACGACACAACTTTTGCCGAGCCGGCTGGCAATCTCCCGAATGGTCAGCGCACCATCTCCGGCGACATTATATATACCGATTTTGTCCGTCGAAATCGCATGCAGGATGCTACCCACTACGTCTTGATCCCAGATGAATACGAAAGGGCTGGCGGAACCCCGGACAGCAATCAGGCGCGGCTTTTCGAAAAGGTCGGTGATCTGGTTGTGCGTCGTCTCGCCGAGAATAGTGCCGATGCGTAACACGACTTGTTTCAACTCCGGGTGCTCGGTGCGCCAGCGCGCCAGCATCTTCTCCACCAACTGCTTGTGATGCGCGTAAGCGAAGCTCTCGTTGCCGCGCACAGGCCAGTCTTCAGCGATCCAGGTCGGGTTGTCGGGGTGGTAGCCGTAGGCCGCGCCGCTGGACGTCACAATGATTTTCCCCACTCCCGCCGCGAGGCAAGCCTTGAGCACGTTCTCCGTGCCGAGCACATCTACCGAATATTCGAACTCGCGATTGCTGTGTTTGCCCGGCGTGACGATGGATGCCAAATGCACCACGACTTCCGGCGCCCTGTTCTTGAAGAGCTCGGCAAGCGCAACTGAGCGCACGTCGGCTTGGTAATACTCGACGCCAGGAAACCGCCGGTCCGCCGCGATGTCGCGCACATCGACGGCGATTATACGCACGGCTACCTGGCTAGAGGCGAGCGCCGCAAGCAACTGCGAGCCGAGATAGCCGGCCGCGCCGGTGATCAAAACCGAGCGTGAATTCATTGCGTGATCCCCAAGGGAGAGGTCATTAATTAGCACTGACCGGTCGACTGAAGAAACGACCCCATCGTCGTCGGGCCGTCGCCCCGAAGGATGTCTCCTCGGCGGCCCGAAAAGCGGGAGCAGCGCAAAAAATGAAGTTCCGGAGCGACAAATCATTGTCACCCCTCTCTTGAGGAAAGAGATTCGGGGAAAGACCGTCTCATCGACCAAAACGTGGCCAGCGTCAGCCCGGCGACGATATGCCAGATGCCCCACCAGGCTGCCACTACCGCCATGCCGCCTAGGCCATCGAAAAAATTAAAAATTAGGATGAGGCCGAGGCCGGAGTTCTGGATGCCACACTCGATCGAAACCGCACGCCGGTCGCGCTCAGGCAAGCCGCTAAGGAAGGCAAGGCCGTAGCCCGTAGCCAGCGCCGAGGCGTTGTGAACCAACACCACGCCGATCACCATGCCGACGTAACGGACAAAATATTGCCAATTCGCTCCCAGCGCCGCCAAGACGAAGAGCAGGAAGAAACCGAGCGAAAAATATTTCATCGGCTTGCGCGCCCGCTCAGTGAAACCCGGCCAGCGGTGCGATACGAACAATCCCGCAGCTAGCGGCAAGCCCAGCAGCAGGAAGACATGCAGAAACATTTCCAGCGGGTTCACCGCCACTTGACGTAAGATGGGTTGTGCCGGCTCGTACAGCCCGCCCCAAAAGGCGATGTTCAGCGGCGTCATGAAAATCGCTGTGAGCGTCGATGCCGTGCTGATGGACACCGACAACGCCGTATTTCCATGCGCGAATTGGGTAAGAAAATTGGAGATGTTCCCGGCAGGGCAGGATGAGACGAGGATCATGCCCAACGCGATGCTTGGCCGCGGATGAAGCAAAAGCACCAGTAGAAATGTTGCCGCGGGAAATACCACATGATGGGCGAGCAGGCCGACGACCAAAGCCCGCGGCGTCTTAAGCGCCGCCTTGAAATCCTCCACCTTGAGTTCGAGCGAGACGCCGAACATTACGAAGCCGAGGACGCAGTTAAGGAGGAATAGCGTTTGGGGATTGAAGTTGAGGCGAACGAGATCGATGTCGGCCATAGCGCGTCCTCCGCTTCTTAGGCCTTCGGCTCCTCGTGCATCTTCTTAAAATGGAGCAACCCCGGCGCCCACATGTGCTTGACCGGATCGACATCGACATGGAGCACGGCACATTTGCCCGAGGCTAGCGCCTGCTTTAATGATGGTTTCAGTTGTCTCGGATCTGAGACGCGCGCGCCATAGGCGCCCATGCTCTGGCCGAGCTTGTCGAACTCGATTTCGCCCAAGTCAGCCTTGATCGTCTCTTCCGGACCAAGGTGCTTGAACAACATTGTCTTGAACGGCCGCAACATGAATTGCTGATTCATCTTCACCATGCCCCACTGCTTGTCGCACAGCACGATGTAAATCACTTGCGCTTTGTTGCGCACGGCAGTTTCGATCTCCTGCGGATGGAAACCCATGGCGCCGTCGCCGATGATGCAGCACACCGGCTTGCCTGGCCGCGCCAGGGCGGCACCCACCGCCTGTGCCATGCCCGCACCGAGCATACCGAACTTGAAAGTCGAAAGAACTGTGTTTGGCACCTTCACCTGGTGGTAAAACATGGCCCAGATGGTGGCATTGCCGCCGTCGGCGACGAGAACGGTATCGTCTGGGAAAATCTCGCGGCACACAGTGCCGATGTGTGCCGGGTTCATCGGCACTGCCAGATCCTTGAGCGCTTTGGCCCAGCTCTCGCGATCTCGCTTTATGGTCTTCGCATAGCCAGCAACACGAGCGCGGCGGCGGTCGAGGCGACTCAATTGCATCTTGTGCCGCTCTAACTCGTCGCCCAGCAACTCCAGCGTGCGCTTCGCGTCGGCCAGAATGGCAAGGTCAACCGGCTTGTTCAGGCCCAACATGTCGCCGTCTATGTCGATCTGAATTGTTATTTGCTTGGACGGATGCCGCCAGTAGGGCGGCTTGCCCCACCAGTCGGTTTCGCCGACGCGCGATCCGATGATCAGCGCTACATCGGCGTCGTTACGCACTTTGTGATTGAGCTTAACATGCGGCATTGGCACGGCCAGAAGCGAGGTCTCGGATAGCACGCCTCGCGCCGCCCAGCTGGTCGTCACCGGCGCATGCAGCAACTCTGCAACACGGCGCAACGCAGCGAAGGCGCCGGCATGGATGATGCCACTGCCGGCGTGAATCATCGGCGCCTCGGCCGCGATCAGCATCTGCGCCGCGCGCGCGACCTGCTCGGATGTCGGCGTTAGCGGATCGATATGGCGATACTGTTGCGGCGACCAAATAGCGACCTGCGCCTTGAACTTCCCGTTCATTATATTTTCCGGGACGTCGATATGCACCACCCCAGGCCGGCCTTGGTAGCTCCTGCGCAGCGCCTTGCGCATCAGTTCCGGCACGCGCTCGAACGATGAGGCCGCCTCACTCCACTTGGCGATCTTCCCGATGACGCCAGCCTGATCGAAACATTGGTAGGCGCCGCCGCGGTCGGGATACATGATGCCCGGCCGGCGTGCACTGGTGATCACCAGCACGCGGTTACCCTCGCCCTGTTCGACGACCAGACCGGGCAGGATATTGGCCACGCCCGGGCCATTGCTGGCCATGCACACGCCGAGTTTGCCCGTGAGCCGCGCGTAGGCGCCGGCCATGTGCGCGGCAGAAGTTTCATGCCGCGGCGTGACGATCTCGATGCCGAGCCGGTGCAGCGCCGAATAAAAACCGAAATAGGTACCATCGATGATGCCAAAAACCTTGTCGACGCCCTCCTTCTGCAACATGCGGGCAATGACTTCGCCGCCGCTGATTTCCACCATTCTGTCTTCTCCTCTTCCTTCAGACTTTAGGGTGGACGTCGCCCGTTAAGCAACTGAACGGTGATCAGACGTAGTTCAGGCCAATAATCAGTTGCGCCCAAAGCAGAAAAACCACGCACAACTGGGTGATACGTTTACCCGTGCGGATATATCCGTTGCCACGCACGTCGGGATGCGTCAGGCTCTTCGCATCAACCCATTTCTGCGCGACCTCGATCATCCGCGAAACGCATACAGCGACCGCTTCAAACAATAATTCGAAGCGGCGAATAACGGAGAGGAAACATGACAATCCGCCCAGACCCGACCTTCCACGCCACCGCGAAGCTAGCGATGGAAGCACCCCCCGAGAGATATGCCTACACCCTAATGTTGAGCCCGGATTTCTCGCGACCCGACGGACTGGGTGTCGTCGACGTCGATCCGAATTCCTCGCGCTACAACAAGATCGTCCACACGGTGATGATGCCGAACAAGGGTGACGAATTTCACCACTTCGGTTGGAACGTTTGTTCGTCGGCCTTGTCTCCGTTGTCCGGTCACGCGTTCCTGGAACGCCGGTACTTGATCATCCCCGGTATTCGATCCTCACGGATCTACGTGATCGACACCAAGCCGGATCCCACGCAGGCGAAGATCCACAAGATCATCGAGCCGGAGGAGGTGTTCCGCAAGACAGGATATTCCCGGCCCCACACGATCCATTGCGGGCCGGAGGGAATCTATGTCTCCACGCTCGGCGGCGGTGGACCGAACGGGACCGACGGCCCGCCGGGAATCTTCGTCATGGACTGCGAGACATTCGACGTGCTCGGCCGTTGGGAAATCGACCGAGGGCCACAGGACAAGCACTACGACTTCTGGTGGAACCTGCCGCGCGACTACATGGTATCAAGCGAATGGGCGCTGCCACCGCAGTTCGAGAATGGCATCGTTCCCGAGGACCTACTCGGCAACAAGTATGGCCACAGGATTCACTTCTGGGATCTGCGTGCGCGACGCAACGTTCAAACAATCGACTTGGGCGCGAACCATCAGATGCCTCTGGAGGTCCGGCCGGCGCACGACCCGATTAAGGAACACGGCTTTGTCGGCGTCGTGGTGGACACGACCAACCTCGAGGGGTCGATTTGGACATGGTGGCGCGAGGGCGGCAAGTTCCATTGCGAGAAGACTGCGGTCATTCCTCCCGAACCGGCGGAGAAGAACCAGCTTCCACCGCTGCTTCAGGGGTTCGGCGCCGTGCCGCCGCTGATCACCGACATCGACCTCTCGCTCGACGACCGGTACCTCTATGTGTCCTGCTGGGGCACCGGCGAGATGCGCCAGTACGACGTTAGCAACCCGCGCGCGCCCAAGCTAACCGGATCGGTGCGTATTGGTGGCATCGTGCGACGGACCGCCCACCCAAACGGCAAGACATTCGGCGGGGGGCCGCAGATGGTTGAGATCAGCCGCGATGGCAAGCGGGTATACTGGACTAATTCGCTCTATTCGACCTGGGACAACCAGTTCTATCCGGACGGAGTGCCTGGCGCGATGGTAAAGGCTGACATTGGCGCTAACGGTGGAATCCGGTTGGACAAGAATTTCTGGGTCGAGTTCCCCAACGGATATAGGTCGCATCAAATCCGACTTGAGGGTGGAGACTGCTCGACCGACTCCTTCTGCTATCCGTCCGTTTAAAGGTGGGCGACATTCAATGGACCACGGCCGGCCTTTGGCTGGCCGTGGTCGCCAGCGGCTTGTATCATGGCGTCAATCCAGGAATGGGATGGCCTCTGGCAGTTTCCGCCGGCTTGATGGGCCGGGGACGCCGAGACGTAGTGGCGGCGCTGGCGCCGCTTGCGGCCGGGCACCTGGTGTCCATGCTCGTCATTCTACTGCCCTTTGCGCTGATGACCGCACTGTTGGACTGGCAGCGCGAAATCCGCATTGGTGCGAGCGTCAGCGTGATCGCCTTCGGCGCCTTTCGCCTCGTCAACCGGCGACACCCGCGTGCGCTGGCCCGGATCAGGCCCACGCAGCTTGCGCTTTGGTCATTCGCAATTGCAACGGCCCACGGAGCGGGTCTGATGCTGCTGCCAATCTATCTTGGCCTCTGCTCGACTGAAGAGCTTGATACAGCCCATCAGGCTTCGTCCATCTTGATGGCGCGAAACTCGGCGACTGCGGTTCTGGTCTCGCTCGTGCATACGCTCTCGATGGTGACCGCCGGCGGCGTGATTGCGCTCCTCGTCCATGCCTGGCTCGGTTTGAAATTCCTCTCCAGAAGCTGGTTCAATCTCGACTTCGTATGGGCTGTCACCCTGATATTGATCGGTGCTATCGGGCTCCTGACCGCTTGAGCTGTTCGGGTTGTGCGCTGATTTCTTGTGCGCTGATTTCTTGTTCGTCAAACGCAGATTCTCACACACAATTGAACGCGGGTTGCATAGAGTAATGAGTGGAAATGCCAATTCAGGCAGCGCCCGCTACCGGCATCTTCCATTTTGCCGACCACTACCTACATCGAGTTTCATCTACAAATCCCATAATCAGCCATGCTCGATTTTGAGTCGTCGTACGATACCGAGGACACTGCAGGGGTCGCGGCGCCGCGAGCGCCCGATTCGGAGATCCTTGACGCTTATTCCCACACGGTGATGGCCGCAGCCGATACTGTCGGACCGGCGGTCGTGCGCGTCCAAACCCGCACGGCCAATCGCCGCCCCAGCGGGGTCGGCTCCGGCGTAGTGATCTCGCCGGATGGACTGGTGCTAACCAATAGCCACGTGGTTCATGGTGCCAAAGAAGTGCGCTTGCTTGACGCGGAAGGCCGCGTCATGGACGCCCGCCGTCTGGGCCAGGACCCTGATACCGATTTGGCGCTAGTTCGGGCGGACTCGACGCAGAATCTACCGCACGCCGCGCTTGGCGATTCCAAGCGGCTACGGCGCGGACAATTGGTGGTCGCCATTGGCAATCCGCTCGGTTTCGAATCGACCGTCACTGCCGGGGTAATCTCAGCGCTCGGCCGCTCGTTGCGCGCGCGCAGTGGCCGGCTGATTGAAGACGTGATCCAGACCGACGCCGCTCTCAATCCAGGTAATTCTGGCGGGCCGTTGGTGTCATCGCGCGGGCAAGTGATCGGCATTAACACCGCCATCATTATGGGCGCGCAGGGTATCTGCTTCGCGGTTGCCAGCAACACGGCGCAATTCGTGCTGGGCGAGTTGATCAGGCACGGGCGCGTACGTCGCGGTTATATCGGGGTGTCGGCGCAGACCACAGCGGTGCCGCGCCGGCATGCACGCCATGCCGAAATCGATAATGAGTTGGGTGCAATGATCACCGCGCTGGAGCCGAACGGGCCAGCAGCTCTCGCGGGTCTGATGACGCTCGACACCATCGTGCGCGCCGACGGCCAAGCCGTGACCGGCGTCGACGACCTAATCCGACTGCTGAACACCGAGCGCATTGGGCGCAGCATCGCAATCGATGTGCTGCGGCGCGGCTCGTTGCTGAGCTTCGAGCTGAAGCCATTGGAGCGACCCAAGGCGAAGGCCGCTTAAGCCTCCGTCCCTCAGCCCTTGTTCTTGAGTGACTCGAATATCTCCATTGTCTCGGCCGGCGCCACTTGGATTCCATGCTTGTCGCCACGCCGCGTCAAAAACTAATCTCGTTTGGCAAACTGTCGTGTCGTGCAGTCGGATCGAAACGAGTTGGCACAAAGCAGACATCGATGAATTACCGGCGCATGTCTGATTTCGGGGGTAAAGCCGACGCGCGAATTCTCGCAAGACAAACGGACGCGTGCAGAGACCGGACTGGTTGGCTGGCGACACAGTCCCGATCGAACCGGTCTCCGTATTAAATTCCCTGCTAACAGGGAAATTTACAGGGAATTTTGCAATTTCGACAGTTCTAGCGCGCCAGAGACTCTAATTACGCACCTGATCACCGAGGTTTAGAGACAAATTCCCTAGGCAATGGAACAGGGAATTATTTTCCCTGAACAGGGAATTTTCGACAAGAAACAGGGAATTTCACCTGCCACGGCAGAAATCATACTTGGATGAGGTTTTCGGTACACACAGCTCCGACCGTACGGCTCCTCTTTCGTATTTTTTACAAACTAAGCTGATCGTCGTCGAAGCTCTTTGACTTGAATCAAACCGACTCGTCCAAAAATACCTTGGCTCGAACGCGACTTTTTTCGTAGATACGAGACAGGGCCGAATTTAGCGCTTCTCGCGATTGGCGCGATGTCTGACTTTAGTCCGCAAACCGCTCTAAAGCGGCCGTGGCGCGCTCATAAAGGCGTCATGACCGAAAACGACCGGCTCGTTCAACAAGATCTATCATCTGGCCTGCCGCACGAATTGTCAGAGGATGATGGGTGAAACCTGGCCTTGGAGAAATGTAAGCTGCCATTTCACGAGCAAGGTCGAGCTGCCGATTAGATGCTTCCGCGAGCAACGCGATCACCAGGTTCTCAAGCGCGATCACGCGAACGCGAAGCTTCACCAAATCGGAATTTGTCAACTGAGGGACCTCGGATTCCACTTCGTCGGAAATTAAGCCCGCCTGCGGGCCACGGGGTCCCGCGCCGCCCTCGTTGTCCCACCTCGAAAGGGCCATTTGCTGCTGGTGTGGAAGGTCTATGAAATTCGGCTTTCTGTCAGGCATGAGGAGACTTCCTGAAACATGGGAGAGATCGCCGTCCCCCATTCAACGCGCAACGTAGCGCTTATAAACCAAACCAACAATGACAGCCGTTATCCAGCCAAACGCGATGCTTCCAAGATTTTCTCCGATCGAAACGCGCTCGGGGTTGCCGGTGGATCATCCGAGCATGGTGGCTGGCAACCCAGTCATGATCGAACCAGTCTCCGTCTCTTATTCCCTGCTAACAGGGAAATTTACAGGGAATTTTGCAATTCCCGCAGTTCCAATTCACCAGAGGCTCTAATAACGCAAGTAATCACCGATGTTTAGAGACAAATTCCCTACGCAATGGAACAGGGAATTGTTTTCACGGAACAGAGAATTTTCGACAAGGAACAGGGAATTTCACTTGCCGAAACCGAAATCATCACCGAATGAGGTGCACACCGGCGGGAGCGATGCGTAATCACGACAGCCGTCGGACTTGAATTCAGGATCTGTGATCGGGACTTTCATAAGAGACTCACCACGATCACGAAAAGAACCCGCAGCGTTCGAACGCTCTCTAATAAGAGACATATCCCTTGATCTAACGAGAGCTCCGCAATTAGAGCTTCTCCTCCTTTGCTCAAGCGCGAAAAGCTTTTCAGTTAAGCGCTCAGATTTTTCTCTACATAAAACGAAACCGGCCCCGTCCGAAAACGGGGCCGACTTTTTTGGTCAGCTACTTCTTAATAGTAACCGTAGTAGTAGTTCGGCCCGCAGACGTTCACGTAGCGGTATCCGTACGGCGTCCAGGCATACTGATAACAGCTGTCATAACTGGCGTAGCTGTCACCATAGAAGAACCCTGGGTAGAAGAAGTGGTTGTGATGACGGTGATGTCGGTCGTTAAACGCAAACCGATTGTTGAAATTCCGGCTGACCGCGAAGTTGCGGTTTACGTTGCGGTTGATCACCACGTTGCGGTTGACTAAAGCCCGGTTACCGATGTTCCGGGTTGCCGTGCCGCCGGCAGTGAAGCTGCCGTGAGACATGCCCATGTGCCCGCCGCTATGATGCCCGGCCATCGCAACATTCGGAATTGTCACCACGCCAAGCGCCAACGCTATTGTAACGCCAAGGAATAAGTTTCTCATGACACGTACTCCTCCCTTGTCCCCTCGATGGGGGCCGTCCAAGACATAAGCACGAGGCCGCGATTGGAAACGGTTTATTTCCAAAAATTCATGCGCAATCGCGCGTTTGTGTTCACGAATGAATTTTCGTTCATCAACGAGCCCGTATTGTGACGTCATGAGTTCGTCGAACAAGGCATCCTCCCTGGTGAGCGATCGATGCGAGAACGCCCGCCTGATAATCTAGTTCCTTAATTTCGATTTTTTCGATCGAGCGGCGACCGCATCTTATGCCGCTGCGGCGCGCTTTGATTCGTCGGGTTGCGTCCGGCGCTTGTTCGTGCGCGCGCGGCCCTTCAGAGCAGCGGCGCCAAAGGCCGCGGTGGCGGCAAGCACCAGCGGCAGCAGCCGCGTAATGCCCACGGAGCGCGCGATCTGCACCGCCATCAATAGCGTCGCGGGATCGGCGAGCCACGCGGGCACTTTATTCGCCGCCTCTTCGTCGGCCTTCGCTGCGCGGCGGCGAGAGATCGCAAGCGTCGTCAGCGCGACTACCGCGACCAGCAAGAAGAGGCCGGTGCCGACGCCGCAGGCGACGATCGTGTCATAGCGCTGTTGTGTCCATAGAAATGTCGCGATCACGAAAAAAAGAAACGCCGCAACCGCGGCCGCAGCGGCAATGCTGCCATAGACGGCCGTTCGAAGGGCGGCCTCGATCGTCTTGCTCACATCAGCCCCCGGCCCTTTAGCTTCAGCAACCGCCCCTGCCCTAACGGCGCCAGGTCGCGCCGATCACGAAACCGATTCCGAGCGCGATGGCGAGCGTCGCCAATGGGCGCTCCTGCACCGATTCTTCGAGAGCGTCGACGAAGGTGTCGCGTACGTCGCGCACGGCATCGGCGGCCTCGCCGGTCTTCGCGTCGAAATTCTTCTTCGCGCGCATGTAGGCGGCGGCGCCCTTGGCGGACAGAAGGTCGACAACTTGCTGGCTGAGCTTGCCCACATCGTCACGCATGGCGGTCAGGTCCTCTTGCAGACTTTCGATGGTGGCCGAGGCATTGCGGGTGAATTTGGCGGTTGAGTCGGCTGCCATTGGAGCATCCCCTCAGTCAGGAATTGAACGGTTGCCTCGACAACGCGAACCCGGCCAAAAAGGTTCCGATTGTCGCGGTGCTTGCAAATCCCAATAGACCGCTAGATTTTGCGCCGCTTCGGAACCTTCTTGCCTTCAATGCGCGCTTCCGACAGACCGATGGCGATGGCCTGCTTGCAACTCCTCACCTTTCCGCCGCGGCCGCCCTTTCCGCTCCGCAACTTTCCGCGTTTGAACTTGTGCATCTCGCGCTTCACGTCTTTCGACGCTCCGCGTGAATATTTTCTTGCGATGAGGCTCTCCAACTTTTCTTCAGCGCGGCCGCGCTGACCAAGGAAATACTCGCCTTGTCCGGACTCTAGTTTTGGATAATCCCAAAGCGGTGGCTTGTCCGCTATTTCCTTTACGGCGTCGCTTAATGGAAAAAGCCGAACAACCACAGCACTATGAGGACCGGAATCGGAATCCCTAATAGCCATAAGATCAAAGCGCGTCCCAAGTCTGGTTTCCTTGCCTTTCTCGCAAGCCAAAACGTCCGAGCGCGGGAAGGGTTCCGCGTACCTGCCGGATACGGGGAACTATTTTCGCGGCGGGCAGTTGATGGTTGTTGCGAATCGATCGGAGCAACCGGGGACGGCTATATGAAGACTTCTTCTTCGTCGGCGCGGCGGTTTCAACTCGATCTGGTCGAGCCCGAGCCCGTCGCCAGTAAGGACGTTTTTTGGCGCGGTGCAACCGAGATTGCGATCATCGGCATTTTTCTCTTGCTCGCGCTCGCAGCCTTGCAATTTTCCCGCGCGCTGCTACTGCCCGTTACACTTGCGATCGTCGTCGGCACCATGATGGCCCCTATAGCGAAGGGGATTACGCGGTTCAGAATTCCGCCGTGGCTCGCTTCGCTGATGCTCGTCGCTGTCTTTTTCGTGGCTCTCTGTGTCGGGATCGTCGTGTTGTCGGGCCTTGTGAGCGAGTGGGCGGCAAAGAATTCTGAAATCGGATCGACGCTTCGGGAAAAACTTCAGGTCCTCGACCGGCCGCTGACGGCGCTCCGTGACATACAAAGCGGAATTTCCGGGCCGCTCGGCATCGATCTCGGCGCGCTTAAGTTCGATGTGACCTCCAATTTCATCACACCGCTGTTGTCGGTTCTGACGCCGGCCATCGCGCAGCTTCTGCTTTTCTTCGTCACCTTGCTGTTCTTTTTGGCGGGCCATGAAAATTTTCGGCGCTACTTGATTGTGCTTTCCGATAGGCGAAAGGATCGCCTTCGCATTCTGCGGATCTTCAACGATGTCGAGCGGAATCTGTCGCGCTACATCGGAACGCTGACCCTCATTAATTTCGCGATCGGGGCGCTGACAGCGGCGCTTGCGGCATTGATCGGGCTTCCCAATCCCATTGCGCTGGGCGTCCTCGCCTTCGGGCTTAATTATGTTCCCATTATCGGCCCCACGATCATGGCGACCGTCTTGCTCGTCGTCGGGCTCGCTGTATTTCCTTCGATCGGCTATGCGCTGCTCGCGCCCGCAATTTTCATTGCCCAGTCCGTAGTCGAGGGACAGTTGGTAACACCCAACGTCGTTGGGCGGCGAATGACCGTGAACCCGTTCGCGATTTTTCTGTCGGTCGCTTTCTGGGTGTGGTTATGGGGCCCGCTGGGCGGGCTGCTCGCAATGCCGCTTCTAATCGGTTTGATGGTGGCCCGCGGCCATCTCTATCCGCGTCCGCTCGGCGGAGTCTCGCTGACGAGATAACGAATACGCGGTGCTATCGATTGGCCTGCGGAAAATATTCTTCGATCTGCCTACGGACAGTTCCCATCAGGCAGACGGTTTTGGCGCCAAGAATCTCCAGAAGCACTTTAAATCGGTGCCGTGAAAGCAATCGAGCCGCTTCTTGTTGTCGATGACGTAGTCGCCATCAGAGTACAGTTCTGGAATAAGTTCGGTGCCCGCGACCCGACGAGATTTCGCTAGATCAACGAGGTTGCACTAAATCAATGCCTCGTGCAGTCAGGGGGTAATGTATCGCCGGGATCGCCCATATCATCCGGACGAAACGGCAGGACGGTTTCACATGTTGCAAATCCTCTCACCCAATGTCCGGTCCATCAGGTTGTCGGCCCGCTCGTTGCAGCGCGATCGCGCGCCAGATGCTTTGGCAGAGGGGACACCACGCGGGTTGCGCAATGATCTCGTAGCGCTGCTTGGCCCAGACCGCGTGCTCAGCCGGCCCATCGACCTTATTCGCTTCGCCACTGATGCCAGTCCTTATCGTCTTTTCCCCAAAGTGGTTGTGATCGCGCGCACTGTGGATGACGTGCGCAAATTGCTCGAATACGCGCGGCAACGGCATGAGAGCGTAACGTTCCGCGCCGCAGGTACGAGCCTCTCGGGCCAAGCGCAGGGCGATGGAATTTTGGTCGACGTGCGGCGGCATTGGGCCGGCCTCAGCGTAGAAGTAGGAGGGCGGCGCTTGCGCGCGCGCCCCGGGACGATCTTGTCACGCGCGAACCTCGCGCTTCTCGGGCACGGCTATCGGCTCGGCCCCGATCCGGCAAGCGCATCCGCTTGCACGATCGGAGGCGTCATCGCCAACAATTCGAGCGGTATGTGTTGCGGCACGACGCAGAACTCATACAAGACGCTGTCGTCGCTAACTTTCATGCTGCCCTCGGGCACGTTCATCGATAGCGCTCGAGCAGACGCCGAGCAGCAATTCGCGGCCGCGGAGCCTGCGCTCGCCGGTGGCCTGATGGAGATCAAGCGCGAAATCGAATCGGATCCGGAACTTGTCGCACGTCTCCGCAAGAAGTTCAGCATTAAGAACACGACTGGCTACCACATGGAGGCGTTTCTCGACGGCGCGACGCCCCTCGAGATATTCCGTCGCCTAATCGTTGGCTCGGAAGGCACACTTGCATTTATTGCTGAGGCGGTTTTCGAAACGATTCCCGACGATCAGTACCGGCTCACCTCGTTCATGATCTTTCCCGACATGTACGCGGCGTGCGCGGCGGTGAAGCCGTTCGTCGATCATGGCGCGGCCGCAGTGGAACTGGTCGACCGTGCCTCGCTACGTGCGGTCGAGGGCAAGCCTGGGGTGCCCGACCGCTGGAAAACTTTGCCGGAAAAAGCGACCGGGCTGCTTATCGAGTTCCGCGCGCCAACCGAGACCGCCCGTGCCGAGGCGCAGCGGATTGCCAATACGACCTTGGCAGGGTTGCCCCTGCTCGAGCCCGCAGAGTTTACACGCGACCCAACCCTTGCGGCGCAATTCTGGAACGTGCGCAGCGGCCTGCTCGCCTCGGTCGGCGGCGCCCGACCTTCAGGCTCTTCGTTTATTCTGGAGGATGTATGTTTTCCGCAGGAACGGCTCGCTGACGGCGCGCTCGATCTGCAGGCGTTGTTCGCCAAGCACGGCTACACTGGAATCGTCTTCGGACACGCCTCGGCCGGCAATTTGCACTTCCTCATCACACCTTTCCTCAACGATCCGAAGGAGGTCGCTCATTACGGCGCGTTCCTTGACGATGTCGTCGAATTGGTGGTCGGTAAGTACGACGGTTCGCTCAAGGCCGAGCATGGCACCGGGCGCAACATTGCACCTTACGTGGAACGGGAATGGGGGACAAAACTTGCTGCGCTCATGTGGAGGCTAAAGCGGCTCGCCGACCCCGCCAACATTCTTTCACCGGGGGTCATGCTAACGCAGGATCCGCAAAGCCACCTCAAGAACCTGCAGACCGCACCCACGATCGAGGCGACCGTCGATCGCTGTATCCAGTGCGGCTTTTGCGAACCCGTCTGTCCGAGCCGTAACCTGACCACCACCCCTCGCCAGCGGATTGCCCTGCGCCGGGAGATGGCGCGACAGACCGACGCCTCGAGGGTGTCCGCGAGGATTCTCGCGGACTATGACTATGATGCCATCCAGACCTGCGCCGGCGATGGGTCCTGTGCAATCGCCTGCCCAGTGGAAATCAATACTGGGGCGCTAATGAAACATTTCCGCCATCTCGAACACGGACCCCGCGCCGAGCGTGTCGCCGCAGCGTTTGCGAGCCATTTCGGCGCAGTTGAGCGCGTCGCGCGGATCGCCGTCGGCGCGGCCGATGCAATAGCAAAAGTATTCGGCGACCGCACGGTGACGGCAGTGACGACTATGGCCCGCGCGGTCGTGAGCAAGGATCTCATTCCCGGCTGGCTGCCGAACATGCCAACCGCCGCTAAGGCGAAGCTGCCCACAACGCCGCGCGAAGGCGCCGCCGGAGTTTATTTCACATCATGCGTCAACCGCATCTTCGGCCGGCAGCCAGGGCGGGAGCGCAAGCTGTCGCTGCAAGAGGCAATGATCGCCGTCTCGGCGCGTGCGGGGATGCTGCTGTGGATTCCCGAGGATGTCGGTGGCCATTGTTGCGCAACGATCTGGCACTCAAAAGGCTATGTCGAAGGCAACGCGATAATGGCGAATCGCACCGTGGAAAGTCTGTGGCGCTGGAGCGACAGCGGCAAGCTGCCGATCGTCTGCGACGCGACCTCCTGCTCGTTGGGATTGACCAGCGAAATTGTTGAGTATCTCACGCCGGAGAACCGTGAGCGCTACGCAAAACTGAAGATTTTTGACTCGGTCGCTTGGGCACATGATCGGCTACTGCCGAAAATCAAAATCCGGCACAAGGCCGCGTCGGCCGTTGTGCATCCGAGCTGTTCGATCAATCACCTCAAGCTTGCGAACAAGCTGCATGCACTCACAGTTGCGATGGCCGAAGAGGTAGTGACGCCGGCCGCTGCCGGATGTTGCGGCTTTGCCGGCGACCGTGGCTTTCTCCATACTGAACTGACTCGGGCGGCGACGGCCGAGGAGGCCGAGGAGGTCCGCGCACGCAAGTTCGATGCCTATCTTGGCAGCAACCGCACCTGTGAGATCGGCCTGAACCTCGCAACCGGTAAGGACTATGAATCGTTTGTCTACCTACTAGAGGAGCTGACACGTCCCACATGAGCCAGTCGCTCGATACCTTGAATTATTGATATTTCTGCAACAAACTTCTACCTGTATGTACCGAAAACTTAAACTCGTACGTAATGGCGATGAAGTCCGCCAAGGATCGCGTGCGATCTAATGCTTCCGATCCGCTGAACCGGGCGAGAGACCGGCACCGATTTTATTTTTAGTAGGGACAATCATCGATGCACGTCCGTTCAAGACACAGCCGCAACCGGTGCCATCTCCAGCCGTTTATGAATTACCTTGTCGACTAAGCCGAAATCCTTTGCCATCTCTGACGTCAGAAAATAATCGCGCTCCAGCGCGTCTTCGATCTTCTTAAGCGGCTGGCCGGTATGCTTCATGTAGATCTCATTGAGTCGTTTCTTGAGATTCAGAATCTCCTGCGCGTGAAGCATGATGTCGGTCGCCTGGCCCTCGAAGCCGCCCCTGGGCTGATGCACCAAGATCCGCGCATTTGGCAGCGCGAAACGCAGGCCGTTTTGCCCGGCAGCGAGCAGCAACGATCCCATTGAGGCCGCCTGCCCGACGCACAGCGTCGAAACCGGCGGACGCACGAACTGCATGGTGTCGTAGATCGCGAGTCCCGAGGTCACCATTCCGCCCGGGGAGTTGATATACATCGAGATTTCCTTCTTCGGATTCTCAGCTTCCAGGAACAGTAGCTGCGCGACAACCAGCGTGGCCATGTCGTCTTCGATCGGGCCGGTAATGAAGATGATGCGCTCCTTCAAAAGCCGCGAATAGATGTCGTAGGCGCGCTCGCCGCGATTGGTCTGCTCGACTACCATTGGGACGAGCTGGTTCTGGTAGGTATCGCGTGGATCTCTCACGTCGCCTCCTTTGGACCGGTCGATCGCCAACAACGCAAATTTCTTGCTAGGTAACCTGCAGCGATCGCATTAGGACGATTGAGGCAAGTAATCAAAAAGGGCGATAAGATTTGCAATTTCAGACTGGCCATTGTGTAAGTTAATAAGAGGCAGAGATGCTACTCGACGCATTGTGCAGTTCAGTTTCAATGGAGTCTGAGTATATAGAAGCCGAAGATCGCCCGATAAACCATCAACTACCTGCGGCTTAGACTTACGTGTTCCAACTCACGAGCGCGGATTCCCTTCTCAACGTGTCCATCCTTGAATCGAACATCGACCGTCTGACCGCCTTGCCCTGGAAGACGATACGTCTCAACCACTGTACCCGTTTGCCGCTCGGGCTTGATCCCAAAGCGAGATACGGCCGTGAATCTCACCACGTGGTTTCGTCGAAAGTCTTGCACCTCAGATTCACCCGCTGAGTGACCTAAATTTCGTTCATGGCACGATGAAAACATAAGTTACGACTGCTCGCAGCCTAAGTCAAAACCACTGGCGAGGTACGGTTTCGTTCTGTTCTCTCGCGCTGCTCTCGGACGTAAAGTGGGATGATCGAACCGGTTTCTGGTTCTTATCTCTCAGAAACGGGAACATCGTCGCAAGAGCTCGGAGACTCCGGGCGGGTTCTAGGCGAGCCGAATAACTAATCGGAGCGCAGAGACAATTCACTAGCCGAAGAACCGCCGGAATGCTCCCGAAAGGTTACAGTTTTTCCGGAGACTAGCCGATCGTCTCCATCACAAGACTGCTTGGCCGCCTTGGTAGGATTCGAACCGCCAAATTCCCTTTTCGAAAAAGACCTTTGAAACTCCCCGAGAATTTACGCTGATTTTAAGCCATTGCGGCACCAGAGACTTTTCGCGAGGGAGTTGCCGAAAGTTGGAAGGACACCTTCCTTCAATTGTTATTGCCGATCGAACCCAGTCTCTGCCCTCCAATTCGTGAATTTGGGAACATTTCCGGATTCATACCGTGCCGGTCAAGAAATGCGACCATTTGGGAGCTCTCTGCACTGCCACGATAACATTCCATAGTCGCTCACTATACGAACTCGGTCGCTCTGCTGTAGCTTGAGCGGATGTAACAAAGTATCACGTCCCTGAGAGATGAAGCGATTTGACGCGACGACTAGCTAGCGCGGACACGCAATTAGGGCATGGCATGATAAATCGATTTAAGACGGCGCAATCCACCAAGCCAATGCGGCGTTGGGGAACTCCCGCTATTGTGACGCTCTCGGCGATAGCCGCGCTGACGGCGCTGACCGCTGACGCCACGGCAAAACAGGAGCAATCCGCGCGCCCTACCGAGGCGACCGCTCCGCGCGATGCAGGCGAGCCAATCATGGCGATCGTGTCGATCAAGACGCAGCAGGTCACTTTCTACGACGCCGACGGCTGGATCTTTCGCGCGCCGGTATCGACCGGCACCACGGGACGCGAAACGCCAGCCGGCGTTTTTGCCCTCCTAGAGAAGGAAAAGGATCACCACTCGACCATGTATGACGATGCCTCGATGCCGAACATGCAGCGCATCACCTGGAACGGCATCGCGCTGCACGGCGGGCCCCTGCCCGGATACGCGGCCTCGCATGGCTGCGTGCGGATGCCTTTTGGCTTTGCCGAAAAGCTGTTCGACAAGACGCGGATCGGGATGCGGATAATCATCTCGCCGAACGACGCCGAGCCGGTCGAATTCTCTCATCCAGCGCTGTTCGTGCCGAACCAAGAGACGATCGCAGCCGCGCCGTCCAAGGCCGAGGCGCTCGCCCGCGAGGCGGCGGAGGCCGCCAAGATGGCCAACGAGGCGAAGAAAGCCGCCGCGAAAGCGCCGCGCGAGATGGCGTTGCTGACGTCGTCGCTGCGCAAGCTTGAAGGGCTCAAGACTCGCGCCGAATCCGAGCTCGCCAACGCCGATAAGATGATCGCCGCCGCTAAGACGAACGAGGACAGGGCGCGGGCCGAAGATTTCAAACAGAAGGCCACCGCTAAAGCCGCGGACTTAGCGACGCAACTCGATACCGCCAAGGTCGACGCGAAACCGAAGCTCGACGTACTTGCTGCCACAAAGGACGCTGCCAAGGCGGCTGAGAAAAGAAAGGCCGACACCGCCAAGGCAGCAAACGAGGCAAAGCTCGCGCTCGAGCCGGTCTCGATTTACATTAGCCGCACAACGCAGAAGCTTTACGTCCGGCGCAACACGCATAAACCGGCGCCGGACGGGGGCGGCGAGGTGTTCGACACGACCATCGAAGTCCCGGTGACGATCCGCGACCCCGACCAGCGGATCGGCACGCATGTGTTCACTGCGATGGCACGCAGTGGCGCGGGCTTGCGCTGGAGCGCGGTCACGATTGATAACGCCGACAATGCGAAGGCGGCGCTCGACCGCATTACCATTCCGCAGTCGGTACTCGATCGCATCGCACCGACCGCATTGCCGCGATCTTCGATCATTGTCTCGGACGAGCCGCTGAGCCGCGAGACCAATTATCGCACCGAGTTCGTCGCGGTGCTGAGCAATCAGCCGCAAGGCGGCTTCGTGACGCGCGAGCCCACCGCCGATATCGGTTTTGCAAACCGAGGCGACGACTTCTTCGGCTTTATGTTCCAGCGCAATCTGGACCGCCGAGATTTGCGCCTGCGGAACGACCCGTACTATCAGGGGCAACAGCGCTGGCGGTAAAACGCGCACGCCGCATGCAGGCCGCGTGAGCGCTGCTTGGCTGCCTTGGTAGTATTCGAACCGCCATTATGCAGCATTTCATTCGCGCTGCTGAGCACCCTTCAGTGTTGTCGGTGAGCCGGCAAAGCCGCAATGAAACTCGTTCCACAATGTCCTCTCCGTTCAGCGTCGGATAACATGTGGACTGGCAACCCCACCGCGCAGTCGACGATCGAACCAATCTCCGATCCGCAGCTCTGATAATTTGGGAATATCGCCGAAAGGACCCGGAGATTTTCAGTAGAAATCTTCGCTCATCACCGGCTAGTGCCGCCGCCGCCGCTCTTCTACTGTCGGTGTTGTGGCTGCTGAACGGCCTCTGGCTCGGCCGCAGGCAGGAATCGATGGCGGCACAAACACCGGGCGCCTAAATCATCTGGAAGCTTCCACCGTCACCAAGCCAGAGTTACGGCCAAAGGCCGTCTGGCGGGCCATCGCTTCTGCCCGCACCACATGCTGACCGATCACCCGCGCCAGTTGTTGCGGGTGCGTGCCGACCATGAAATGTGCCGCCCCTTCGATCGTGACGAGCGACGCACCGGAAATCTCCTCGCTGATAAGCTCATTCGCGCGCTGCACAGCCGCATGACACTCGCCGCCGCGCAGGACGATCGTGGGGACTTCGATCGCCGCCAGCGTCGCCGAGATCTGCGGATAACCATAAGCGCTCGTCCAATCGAGAATATTGACGGATGTCGTCGCCATCGCGTATTCGCGCAATCGCGACGGCCACGAGGCAAAAGTGCCCTCGCCGCCAAAGAAGTCGATCATCGCCGCGATCGCTTGCTTGTCGCCGCCGCGGAACGCGGCAAAGTATGCGTCGGTCATTTTACGGAACGTGCGATAGTGATCGTCTTCTCCCGCCGCACGCAACATCTCCACGGCTGGCGCGTCGATGATCGTCAAGCTTGCGAGCGGCACCTGCTTGCGCGCAGCAACGACCAGCGCAACGCCACCGCCGAATGAATGGCCGACCAAGTGCACTTTGCCGCTGGCGCGTCGAATAACGGATTCGACGATCTCCGCCTCGCGAATGATCGAAGTATCGTCGGCGGTGCGGCGTTCGCTCGTTCCACCATAGCCAAGCAGGCTCGTGGTCACGCAGCGATAGCTGCCGTTCCATTCGCTGATCACGGACCGCCAGGCAGCACCGTTGCTGCACGAGCCCGGCACCAGCACGATCGTCGGACCTCTTCCGCATTCGTCGTAATCGATGCGGCCACGCGTTTCTTCAATCATGATTTCATTCCTTTCTTCTTTACGGGCAAATTGAACCGGCCTCACGCACGCCGCTCGACGACGAAGATCCCCACGAGCACGAGCGCGCCGCCGAAAATTTGGGATAGCGTCGGTGCCTCGCCGAGCAGGCCCGCGGCAAGCACCGCTCCGAACACCGGCATGAGATGGATAAATTGGCCGGAGCGCGTCGGGCCGAGTTCTCGAACGCCGTAAGACCACAACAGAAACGCGATCACCGACGCGAATAGCGCCACGTAGCCGACGCCGAGGGCAACCGAAACGGAAGCAAATTCGGCGAGCGGCGTTCGCGATGCAAAAGGCAACAGCGGCGCGAGCAGCAAGAGACCTGCCATGATGCTGGCGGCCAAGACGGCTCCTTGCGGCATGCCGATCGTGCGCCGGCGCAGCAATAGAGAATAAACAGTCCAGATCGCTACGGCGGCGAGCATCCACAAGTCGCCTGCGTTGAAGTTGGCGTTGCGGAGCGCCGAAAGATCGCCATGCGTGATCAGCGTCACGGCGCCAAGAACCGAGACCAGCGCTCCCAAAACCTTGTGCGCGGCCGGCCGTTCGACGCCGCTGAAGGCGGCGCCCGCCAGGATTGCGATCGGCGTCAAGGATAGGGTGAGAAGCGCGTTGGTTGCCGAAGTGGTCTGCAGCGCGACGTAAACTATGGTGTGGAACGCGGCGATCCCCGTCGCTCCCAAACCGGCAATGAGGCGCCATTGCCGGCGCAGGACAGGCAGGCTCGCGCCCATGTCGCGCCAGACGAAAGGCATAAGCAGCACAAGCGCAATCAACCAGCGGGAGAAGTTGAGTGTCACGGGATCGATATGACCGCGCAGCGCCCGGCCGACGATGAAATTTCCCGACCAAAACAAGGCAGCCAAAGTCAACGCGAACGCCGGCGCCCGCAGTCGCGCTTTGAGCGCTTCGGTGAGCTTTGGCGGCGAGGCCTCGCCTATTGCCGATAAGATGGCGTCGATCATGATAGAACAATGTCCACAGTCGGCGCTCACCGTCATGAGGCCGGCGTCCCACGGGACGACAAAATGATGGGGTTAGGCGCGGGAAACGTGGGACCTGGGTCCCACGGCACAATGCCGACCTCTTGTGCCCGCACGTGACGCTCGAGCGGAACAAAACACGGGCGTCATCGCGACGATACGGCCCATCAAGGGCGTGCTTCGAGAATCATGTTGAACGGGCCGGCTGTCGCACGGTGGACAACCGAAAAGCCGCTCGCTGACACGATCTCGGCGATCTTTGCTTGACCCGCTTGCGCTCCGAGACCTTCGCCAACTTCCTGATCCAGCGAGGTCGGCACGCAGATCATTGTCGATGCGTTGTAATAGAGTCGGCTCACAGGATTCATGTTGTCTTCCGGGTGATCGCCGGCCATCGGCTCGACGATCATCCACGTCCCGTCTTTCTTGAGGATGCGACGCATATGGGTCGCGCATCCGCGCGGGTCGCCCATGTCATGAAGACAATCGAATACGGTGACTAAGTCGAAATCCCGCTCTTCGATGTCTTTGGCGGTCGAAGTTTCGAAACGCACGTTTTTACTCGCTTTATGCGCGCGAGCATGCTTGCGCGCCTCGACAATGGAATCGCCGTGAAAGTCGAAGCCGACGAAGGTGCTGTTCGGATACGCTTCCGCCATCAGCAACGTTGAGAATCCGACGCCGCATCCGATATCGGCCACCTTGGCGCCGGCCTTGAGCTTGGCTTCGACGCCGTCGAGCGCCGGTATCCAATCTTGCACGATGGAATTCACATAGGTCGGCCGGAAGAACGCGCCGACGGAGCAGAAGAGGCATCCCCCGCTATCACCCCAGCGCACGCCGCCGCCGGAGCGAAACGCCTGCTCGACTTTCGGCTCGCCCTCGATCATCGCCGCAGCGAGGTCAAAGGCGCCGGCAAGATAGACTGGGCTTTCCTTGACGCCGAACACCATCGCCTGCTCCGGCGAAAGGCTGAACCGCCGTGTCGCGGGGTCGTAAAGGATAAAGCCGTTAGCGGCCTGCGCCAGCGCCCATTCGCGGACATAGCGTTCCGTCAAATTGCCGGCGCGCTTGGCCAGCTCCGCAGCGGTCGCGGGTCCCTGTTTGTGGAGCGCCTCAAACAAACCTAATCGAAAACCGATACGGGCCGTGGGTACGCTAAAGGCGCCGCCCATATCGCCGAGCATTTTGCCGACAAACGCGTTGAGTTTTTCAGGGTCGAGTTGAGTCATTGTCGTTCCCGGCTTTCGCCGTTTACCTTTCTGTTGCCGATGAGATGGCGTCGATCATGGAGGAGCAATGCCCGAAAATGGCTTGCGCCGTCATGAGGCCGGTGTCCTACGGGACTGCGAAATAATGGAAGTTAAGCGCGGGAACGTGGGACCCGCGTCCTACGGAGAACCCGAAATACCGGCTTCTCGCGCCCGTACGATCGCTTCGGCGCGGGTGCGAACGCCAAGCTTGCTGAAGATGCTGGAGACTTGATTGCGCACCGTCTTCTCGCTTTTGCCGAGGGAAGCGGCAATGGCGTTGTTGTCGAGACCCCCCGCAACAAGCGCCAGCACTTGTTGCTCGCTGGGAGTGAGCCCAACACCGCCGAATGGATCACCGGTGCCCGATTGCGCGTCAACGCCGAGGAAGGCGCGGAACTGCGTCAAAAATTCCGGCCAGGCGGGTTCGTTGTCGAGAAGAATGTGATTGTAGCTCTCGAGCGGGACGAAGCGCGCCCCGGGAATCATCGCCGCGAGTCTCTTGCCCTCGTCGAAAGGAATGCGGGCGTCGTTACGGGAATGAAGCACAAGTGTTGGAACTCGCACCTTCTCCGCCAACTCCGCGACATCCAACCGATAGGTCGTCTCGATGATCGCGGCTGCGTTTTCGGGGGTGGCCGAGATCCGCTCGAGTTCATTGAACCACTGCTGCTGTTCCTGCGTTGCACCCGGAATGAACTGTGTGGTGAAGATCTGGCGGAAGGCGGCATTGTCGCGCCCCCATCCGACGCGGATCAGCTTGGCCAACATTTCCGCTTCTTCGCGCTGCTGTTCCGTGGAGTTGCGGATCAGTATTCCTTGCGCAAAAGCACCGAATAAAACGAGACGCGAGACTCGCTCGGGATGGCGGGCCGCGTAGGCAATCGAGACCCCACCGCCCTGCGACATCCCGAACAGCGAAAACTGTTTCAGGCCGAGGGCATCGACAACCGCCTCGAGATCACTGACCCAGGCCTCGAATGAAATCGAGGGGGGCGCCCAGTCGGACAATCCACAGCCCCGTTGATCAAAGCGGATATAGGTGTGGTCGCGCGAAAGCTCGCGCAACCAATGCGCCCAGACGGGGCTGCGCCCGTCGAACTCCGCGTGGCTCAACCAATGCGAGGCGCGCAAGAGCGGCGGACCCTTGCCCATGCTCGCAATCGCGATGCGAGCACCGTCCGGCGCTTTGCAAAATCGTATTTGTTGACTGGCGGCCATGAGCTGATGGACCCAAGCGCAATTTCGCCTGCAGGTATGTGGCATAGATTACAATGCGTGCGCCAGCGTCGACGAACTCGTAATGGCGCGTTTCGGCATGACTCGCCTAAACGATGACTGCCGGGTTTCCGACCTTAGGTCTCCTTCGAAAATAATACTGTTGCGCCCTATGATCTGAATCATCGTCAGTTGAGGCATGCATTTGAAATCGGTGCTATGCGCGAGTGGCCTCGGGGTGAAATCTCCTCACTGCCAAGAAACCAAGAATGATGAAGATCGCCATCACAACAAGCTGCGCAATCAAAAATGGCGGTTCGGACTGCGTCGGTGCCAGTGGATGCAAGAATGGCAGCTTCAGGAAAGCCTGTACGACGCCGACAAAAACGTTGAAATAGAGAGCTAAGACCGCGCCTATGACATAAATCCAACGCCATGATCCCGCTAAGTGATAAGCATAGATCGCGAGAATAGCGACAGCTAACGCTACCAGAGTAATGATACCGACTATATGGGACGGTAAAACATGATCGCCCGGAAAGAAGAAGCCGGTCACACATGTCAAAACCGTGGTTGCAAGAAAAAGCATAGTCCAGCCATTGAGTCTTTGCACACTGAGCATGCCCAGCAATACAACTATTCCAGAGATAATACCGATCAGACTCAAGACGGTATGCACGAACGTCAACGTCGACATCCCCAAAATCATGGCAAACCTCCTTACGACGATCACTAAATGCTTCGATCTTATTCCTAAAAAAGGAACATCCTTATTAATCGACCGACGAAATCGCGTCTAGACTTCGCCACTGACCTCGAAAATCGCATCAATGAAGAGGCAGCGCTTATTGGCGTCATCTTAAGTTGCTACGTTGCAGGTTTGGAACACCCGTACGTTCGCCCTGACCATGAGTCAGCCGATCATCATTGCATCCCGTCGAGGAATTTGCGGATGGCAGCGACGGTGGCGGCCGGCTGCTCTTCCATCAGCCAGTGCCCCGAGTTCGGGATTACAATGGAGGTCACGTCGGTGGCGGCGAAGCGCAGATCATCCGCCATGCCCGCACCGAAGGACTTGTCGGCACCGATAGCCAACACAGGCATGGATAACTTGCCCTTGGCAGCAAACTCCTTGTTGTCGATCGCATCCTGCTGGAACGCAGCAAACTGATTGAACGCGGAATGCATTGCGCCAGGGCGCGCGTAAAGCTTGGCGTAATGCTCGCGTGTTGCCTCGTCGATCGATTTCGGATTGGCGGACAACTCGTTCCAGAAGCGATCGAGGTAGATGCGCTCCCGGCCTTGAACCAGACGCTCGACGTCAGGTCCGCGGAAATTGAAATGCCATAAGATTGGGTTTTGGATGATCTCCTCCCAAGGGCCAAGGCCCGGCAGCGGCGCATCCATCGCTACAAAGCGGGTGACGCGATCCGGATATTGCGCGGCGAATGCATAGCCGACCATATTGCCGATATCATGGGTGACAAGATCGCCTTTCTCGATCTTGAGCTTGTCCAGTACCCGCGCAATATCGCGGGCTTGAGTCTTCTTGTCGTAACCATTTTCAGGATGAGACGAGAGACCCATGCCCCGCAAGTCTGGAACGACGACCGTGTGATCCTGCATTAGAGCTGCGGCCAGGGGCGCCCACATATCACCCGTGTCACCAAAGCCGTGCAGCATGACAACCGCCGGCCCCTGCCCTCCGACCCGGACGTGGATCGTCGCTCCGTTCGTTTCGATTTCTTCGGTACGAAATCCGGACGGAAACCGCTCGATCTCAGCCATGGCAGCGGGCGAGATCGTAAGCGCAGAAGTAATAAGCAATAAAATTCGAACCGCGCGCGCCAATGAAGACATTGCATACTCCCTCATTATGCGATTAGTCCGCCTCTGCCTTGGAGCGTAAAGCGTTCGACGGTCTTAATTTGTCGCCTTACTATCATGCCTCTTAGCGCAGATTTTGCCAGTCACGCGAGCGTGAAGATTTCGAACTCGGGATCTTTCAGCCCAAGGGCAAACTCTTGCGAGCGAGCGCGCGCGGATTTTGAGCCAGGCGGCGAAGGAAGTGGCAGCGATGCCGAAGGGTAGCCGCACGATCGTCAGCATCTGCTCAGATGGTGGTCTTAGCACGGTTGCCTTGCTGGAGAATTGATCCGCGTTACAATCGAATAGGCGCGTACTGAATAAAACCGGTGCAAGATATGTCGGACCAGAAGAATACGACCGTCGCCTCTGCAGTTTCGACGACAATTGTGCGTTTCGAGCAAACTTTCCCCGCGCTTTCAGCGCAGGAAATAGACCGCCTGCGGCCTTTCGGCACGATTTGCCGATATGCCTCCGGCGAGTACTTGGTCGAGACCAGCAAGCCTAGCCCAGGCATGTTCGTGCTCCTCACCGGTCATGTCGCAATCACACAGCGTGATGGCCTGGGACATGTCACCCCTATCGTTGATCATGGCCCAGGACAATTTATAGCGGAGGTCGCCCAACTTTCCGGAGGGGAATCCCTGGTCGATGGCAAAGCCGAGGGCGAAGTCGAGGTGTTATTGATTCCGCCGGACGGGCTCCGTCGACTGCTGATCGCCGAGGCCGAACTTGGCGAGCGTATTACGCGTGCGTTGATCCTTCGCCGCGTCAATCTGATCCAGAGCCGCGCTGGAGGCCCCGTGCTGATTGGTTCGCCGTTCTCGGCCGATGTCATCCGCCTGCAAGGCTTTCTCACCCGTAATGGAAATCCACATCACTTGATTGATCCAGCATCCGACCCTGAAGCATCGAATTCTGCTCGCCCGCTACGCGCCCCAGCCAAACGATCTTCCGCTCGTGATCTGCGTCGACGGCACAGTGCTGCGGAATCCGAGCGAAACCGCCCTCGCACACACACTTGGCATGGTCCGGGTCGCGGACCGCCAGACGATCTACGATGTCGCGGTCGTCGGCTGCGGTCCGGCTGGCCTCGCGACCGCCGTTTATGCCGCCTCGGAAGGACTTTCGGTCGTCGTGTTCGATACACGCGCTTATGGCGGTCAGGCGGGCGCAAGCGCCCGCATCGAGAACTATCTCGGATTTCCGACCGGCATATCCGGCCAGGCGCTTGCCGGACGTGCCTTCGTTCAGGCGCAGAAATTTGGCGCTGACATCATGATTCCCGCGGAGGTCAAATCGCTCGACTGCGCCCGCGTCGACGGCTCGTTCGCGCTGGAAGTCGCCGGGGTAGAGAAAATCCATGCGCGTTCCGTGGTGATCGCGAGCGGCGCACGCTATCGGCGGCCCGCGATTGAAAACCTGCAAACCTTCGAGGGGCGCGGCATTTGGTATTGGGCTTCGCCCATCGAGGCGCGGCTCTGCGCCGGTGAAGAAGTGATCGTCGTCGGCGGAGGAAACTCGGCGGGCCAGGCCTCCGTGTTTCTATCCGGCCACGCCCGAAAAGTGCGAATGATGGTGCGCGCAAAGGGTCTTGCCGACAGCATGTCTCGCTATCTCATCGATCGGATTGAAGCCGCGCCCAATATCGAATTGATGACCCAAACGGAAATCGTTGCGCTCGAGGGCAAGCGCGAAACGGGCCTCGAGCGCGTGCGCTGGCGCAATCGCGGCACAGGCACGGAAACGGAAGCCGCCATCCGGAACGTTTTCCTGTTCGTCGGTGCCGACCCCGCCACTTCATGGCTCGCGGGTTGCGGAGTTGAAGTGGACAAGAATGGTTTTGTGATTACGGGCGCTCGGCGCTCGGAAAACCTGCCCGCAAGTGAAAACGCGCTGGAGTTGAGCGTGCCGGGCGTATTCGCCGTCGGCGACGTGCGTTTTGGCTCGGTGAAACGAGTGGGCGGCGCTATTGGCGAAGGTGCGCAAGTCGTCCAGGCTTTGCATCACTACCTCGCCCCCATACCCACTCTTTAGTACGGAGGAGATGCGAATGTCCGTTCATTGCACGCACCTGAAAGGCATTCGCGACGTCACACCGAGCGCGCTCGGCTGCGAAGAATGCCTCCAGACCGGTGATGCCTGGGTCCACTTACGTCTATGCCGTACTTGCGGCCATGTGGGATGCTGTGACGATTCCCCAAATCGTCATGCGACCAAGCATTTTCATGCGACCAAGCATCCGATCATCGAGGGCTACGATCCGCCGGAAGGATGGGGCTGGTGTTATGTCGACGAGGTGATGCTGGATCTTACGGATCACATGACGCCGCATAACGGACCTATCCCCCGCTTTGTTTGATTGGAGGATTGCCATGAGCGAGCGCTCATTTCGCTCGAGCGGTTCCACGGACGTATGCTGCGGAAGGAGTGAGAACGGGTCGATGTCCGTTTTTGGCACCTAGCGGACGCCGCCGCTCGCCGCTATTTCAAATGCGAATTGATCAACCCCTTGCCCATGTCGGCGATGGTCGCGCATGGGCCCTTTGGACCGAGGCTTTGGCAAGAGACGCGGGCGACCCACGTTTGCCCTATCGACGGCTCTAAGGGGCTAGGCGCGATGAGTTAGGCCGCTGGCGCAAATCACGAAGCTAACCTAACATTCGACCCGAACCGCTCACCGGAAGCCGGTAAAGAGATTTATCAGAAGAAACGAAAAGGTCGTCCGACGATGACACTCAAACTCTATTACCACCCGTTTTCTACATATTCGAGAAGAGTATTAATCGCGCTAATCGAAAAGAAAATCACCTATCAACCTGTCATCGTGGACATGGCGGCGCGTAAACATCGCGACCCAGCTTACCTTGCCCTTAATCCTTACGGACGCGTTCCGACTATCGAAGAGGACGGTTTTGTCCTCTATGAGTTGACCGCAATCCTAAATTATCTTGAGATGACCCATCCTAATCCACCGCTAATCCCTTCAGACCAGCGACAACGAGCTCTTGTGGATATGCACATGAAGCTCTGTGATCTGCATATGTCACGCCCCAGCGGGGCAATAATTTTTCAGAAGCGTTTTTTGGCTAAAGATCGTTGGGACGAAACCGCAATCTCATCAGCCAAAGGAGAGATTGAAAAGCATTTTGCTATTCTTGATCATCATCTGGATGGCAAAAATTATCTAATCGGTGAGAACTTCTCCCTCGCAGACTTATGTTATCTCCCATTCGTTGAGTTTCTGCCTTTAATGGAGATTGCGCCGCCACCGAATGTCGCCTTATGGGTTACCAGACTTTCTGAACGACCAAGTGCTAAAGAAACGCGCCCCGCGCGTTGATGCATCCACGCCGACCTCCTGCCTCGCCTGCGTTTGGTCGCTTTCGGTGCGAAGCGGACATTGATCGACACTGGCGCGGAATGGGTCCGTAGCAAATGACCCATGAGCGACAATCGCGAGCGGCCACTCAACAAAAAGCCCCGGACGATGCCGAGGCTTTGTTTGATTGCGTCTCTGACCACGCAAGACCTGCAGCAGCTGTGCAGGATCAAGACCAAGGCTTGTCATCAGTTCAAAGTTGCCGACAAATCTATTGTTGGAAGCATGATCGAAAAAAACATAGCTGATGTCAGCTCCGGGGCATCAACGGATATTCCGCGACGCCCTTATCACGTCCGCTTTGCCCTCGAAAGCAGACATTGACCGGTCTTCTTGGATGCCGAAAGACATAATTCAAATCTGAAAACTTCAATTTAAGACTTCAGCCCGGCACGCGCCTCGGCACGACTTTCAAAGACGTGGGAGGATACTTTTCGATCTTTTAAGCCCGCTGTCTCTACCGAAAACTAAATTCTGCAATAACGATGATGAAGGCCGCCTAGGACGGGCGCAGATACGATGCGGCCTCGGTGCTGGATGGCGCGATGGATCGGGCAATCCTTGTTGAGTGACCGATGGGTCCTCAACTCATTATAGTAAGCGGCATACTTCTTCAGAATCCGGCGTAGGTGCGCCTCCCCCAAGACAATCATATGGTCGACGCACTCACGTCGGATCGATCCGATCACACGTTCGGCAAAACCATTCTGCCAAGGTGACCCCGGGGCGATGGGCTTGTCCCGGATACCCATGGCGCGCAATCGCCGCGTGACAACAGCGCCATAGATGCCATCGCGATCTCGAATGAGGTAGTGCGGAGCATCATCCCAAGGGAATGACTCTGTTATTTGGTGCGCGATCCATTCTGCCGTCGGATTTGTTGTCACATTAATCCAGACAAGGTCTCTACGGTCCAGCCGGACGATGACGAGGGCATAGAGTAGGTCGAAATTAATTGTTGGGACTATGAACAGGTCCATAGCTGCGATTTCCGCTGCGTGGTTACGCAGGAAAGTTCGCCATCCCTGGCTTGGCGGCCCACGCCGCTTGAACATATATTTGGCGACGCTCGACTGCGCGATATTAAACCCGAGCTTGAGCAGTTCGCCGTGAATGCGTGGTGCACCCCAAAGCGGGTTCTCGATGCTCATCTGCCGGATTAACACGCGGAGGTCTGTCTCGATCTGCGGCCGCCCTCCCCGTGAACGCGACTTCCAACGCCAATAATGGCGAAAACCGGCCCGATGCCAACGCACGAGAGTCGCGGGTCGGATGATCGTGATCGCCTTCAGGATCGACGGAAACCATCGATATAACTGAATAAAGAATAAGCGATCGTTGTTCGTGACCCGGACGCGGCCGCACATCTGACGCCGCAACACGATCAGTTGATGTCGGAGCGCAGCATTCTCTGCCTCAAGCCGACTGTTCGACTTAAATGGCGAGGCCAAGATGGTCAATACGAAACAGAGCAGCGCAATCATTGTGCGCCACCTAATGCGATTCTGTCACCTCATCAATGCGGATAAGGTTTTCAGTACACACAACGGTCCTTAACTGAGCCAAAAGCTGAAGGGAGCGGGAAAAGTATAATGGCAACCTGCCTAATATGGCTTTGCCCAGTTCGCGCTGTGTTTGATCATCTTATCCAGCAATTCGATAAATGCGCGGCGCTCGTTTCGGTCGAGACAAACCAACATATCAGTTTCCCGCGCGACGAAGCTACTCAGAATTGCTTTATAGATTTTTTCGCCGGCAGCCGTTACCCGCAGCACCTGGCGCCGGCCGTCCTTCACGTCGGTCCGTCGGAGTATCAGCTTTTTTCTCTGCAATTGCCGGACGGCGGTGGAGATGCTTGTTTTTGGGCGACCAGTAACGGTACTGATTTGCTGAGCATTGAGCCCGGGCCGCTGATTGAGACAAAACAGCACGATCCACTCGGGTCGGGTCATTTTGTATTTTTTTTCAATTCTTTTGATCAACGGCCCAACGTAGAAATTTGCCACATAATTTAGCCGATATGCGATCGGTATCGGATTGTTCCTAAGAATCGCGGCCAGAACCAGCTGACGTACGAAATCGTTGTCCGGCTGCCGGACTGTGTGCCGGTCATTGGATTCCGCAAAAGCAAAATTGCTCATAGGCTCATCCTGCCTTGCATCGACTCATGACTTGTTGCCGGAATCAAGAAACTCGTCCAGTTGTTGGTACAATTTCACGCGATTTTTTTCCACGCATAAAAAATGCGAACCAGGCGCGATGACGCGGTATTCCTTTTCCGGCGACGCGATAGCGGATAAGAGTTTGCGAGCATCGGCCTCCGTCGCGGTCGTATCGTCAGCGCCACGAACGAGCAGAGTCGGCATGGTGAGTTTACGGGGGTCGTAAAGCGGCCGGCCGTTGAAGACACTGACCAAGTCGACGAGAGCTCCGGTTGGCGACCGGAAGGCGGCGGGCACGCGCGATCGAGCGTGAGGATCGAGCGCCGCCAGGGTTTCAAATATCATCTCCGGTACCCCGTGGTCGCGGAAGAGACTGGGATTATCGGTTGGAAGATCGCTGTTCCAGCGCTGCGTCAGATCTGCCAGAGTAATCAGACGATAGGCGCCAATTTTCGGATCAATGCGATTCTTGTCTCCTGGATCGGCGATCCGATCGAGCCAGTCGGCATTGATGTCGCCAAAAAGTGGAGCATAGAGCGCAAGACGGCCGATCAAATTCGGGTTCTTGCCCGCATAGCATGCGGCGGTTACCGTTCCCCACGAGAACCCGATAAGGTCAAGGATGCTTGCGCGCTCCCGTTCAAGAATGAATGCGACCGCAGCGCCAATATCCTTAACCGCATCGCTAAGTCGGGCGAATGGCGGATACGTCTTCGGTGGCGAGTCCATGATCCTCCCATTCAGCGAATTTCCGTACCCGCGAATATCGAGTGCATAAACGACGCGGCCAAAGTGGGAGAGTTCCGACATCAAGGAATAACTAGGCATGGGTAGGTCAAAAAGGCTTGCTCCATACGTAGCCCCATGGATCAAGAGGGCCGGCGGCAAATGCGGATCCATTCGCTCGTATCTCCTTTCTAGAATGCCAAGCGAAATGTCGTCCGCATCGGGAGCACGAACACGATGAACGCGCGTCACTGCGTTCGAAATCTCTTGACGCCGCGTTTTCAAGATTCTGTCCTCATTTAAATCCTGTTTTAAAGAGCTGCCGCCCTACATTCCTAAATACGCTCGTCGCGTGTTGTCGTCCTTCAGAAGCTCAGGGCCCGTTCCGCGCAGCGCGATTGCACCATTTTCAAGGACCCAGGCCTGAGATGAAATCGACAACGCATGCTTGACGTTTTGCTCGACCAATAGAACCGTTGTTCCGGTCGCATTGATTTCCGTGACGATGTCGAAGAGGGTGCGGACGATGACTGGGGCAAGACCGAGCGAAGGTTCGTCGAGCATGAGCACTTTCGGTAAGCTCATCAGCGCGCGTCCAATTGCAACCATTTGCTGTTCGCCGCCCGACAGGGTTCCGGCTTTTTGACTTTCGTGTCCTCGAAGCTGCGGAAAAATATCGAACACATGATCAAGGCTGTCGCTTCGTTTCCGTTTGCAGTGAGGCTGAAACGCGCCAAGTTCTAAATTTTCCATGACGGTCAGCGACGAAAATAAGCGCCTACCCTCCGGCACCATGACCAGGCCTTGTGCAACGATTTCGTGCGCCTGCAGATTGTGGATCGCTTTGCCGGCGAAGAGGATCTCTCCCTCGACCGGCCGCAGCACACCTGAAATTGCGCGCATGGTCGTGGTTTTCCCTGCGCCGTTCGCACCGACGATCGTTGCGATGGCTCCTTCCTCGACTATGATGTCGATATCCCTGATGACCGGAACCTGATCGTAACCGGCGCTGAGCGAGCGGATCTCCAGGATGGCGCTCATAGCGCAAACTCCTCGCCCAGATAGGCGCGCACCACTTCGGGATCGCGCGCAACTTTGTTGGGCGGTCCCTCGCAAATCAGTTCGCCGTGGTGCAGTACGTAAATGCGATCGCAAAGGCTCATGATCACGGGCATGACATGCTCGATAATCACGACCGTAACGCCGGACGTCCGGATAGTTCTCACCGTATCGATCATCTCGTTGTGTTCGGACGGGGTGAGCCCGGCCATGACCTCGTCGAGCAAAATCAGTTCCGGTTCGCAGGCCATGACCTTGGCCACTTCCAGCCGCTTGCGACCTGCCATGGGAATATCGCCAGCTCGGCGGTTAGCCCAGTCGGAAAATTTCACGAGTTCGAGCGCTTTCATTGCCGCAAGGCGCGCATCCTTGGCGGCCTTGTGCGCGCTGAAGGCGCCCATCATGACATTGTCGAGGACGCTCATCTCGGGAAACGGCTTTACGATTTGAAACGTGCGGCTCATGCCCATTCGGCTGATTTTGTGAGGCTTCAGGCCTACAATGTTAGTCCCCTTGAACAGGATGGCTCCCTCGTTTGGCTGGCGAAAGCCCGAGACGGCATTGAAGAACGTTGTTTTTCCAGCCCCATTCGGACCAATGAGGCCGACAATTTCGCCTTCCTCGACGTGGAAGTTGACGGCATCGACGGCGACCAGCCCGCCAAAACGCACGCTGACACCGGATGCTTCAAGAAGCCGCTTTGTCATCGTCCTATTCTTCTGCGGAACCAGGGAACCGCGCCGCTGGGCATTGCGAGACAAGTAAAGACCAGAATGAGTCCGTAGAGCATCAATGCGCCGCCACCACCGCCGCCGGCAGCGAGGAACGAAACATATCCTCTGAGTTTCTCACCCAGTGTCGCATCGGATGCAAAGAGCTGAACCACGGCCGCGCCGGAGCCCGCTCCGGGAAACAGCACGCGCGTTGCTTCGGCGACGGGAGTCAAGATGAACGATCCGACGACGGGGCCGAACACCGTCGTCGACCCGCCAATGATAGCGCGAAGAATAATCTCGACCGATAGGCCGACGGTGAGGATGTCGTCCGGAGCGATGTATTGAGTATATTGCGCATAGAACGTACCGCCCGCGCCCGTCAACGCTGCGCTCAGTGTTACCGCAATCAGCTTATATCGCCGCGTGTCGATACCGATGGCCTCGGCGGCGTCTTCGTCCTGGCGAATGGCGTGAAGATAATAGCCAATCCGAGATCGTGCGAGCCACCAAATGAACGTGGTCACGCCAACGAGCATCGCAAGTGAGATGTAGTAATACGGGGCTTTTCCGGAAAATTGAAACTGCCAAAGACTATCGCCTTGGAGCGGGATGAGTATGCCCATCGATCCGCCGGTGAATTTCAGGTGCAGCGCACTCAGTCGAACAAGCTCCGCGAAGGCGATCGTGGCGAGGGTGAAAAAAGGTCCTGCAAGACGATAATGAAAACTGACGAAGCCGACGAACAGGCCGAACGCGCCTGCGGCCGCCATGCCGACAATCATTCCAATCCATGGCGACACGCCAAATTGAACAAACAGCACAGTCGAAGCGTACGCTCCGATCCCGAAAAATGCCGCATGACCAAGCGAGAGTTGGCCGGCAAAGCCGCCAAGAATGTTCCAGCTTTGCGCGAGGTAGCCGAAGAGGAAAATCAACAAGAATACGTTCAGCAGCGCGGAGCCGCTCAGGCCGCCCGGCATGATTGTCGCTACGCTTCCGCTACTCGAAAAACTTGGCAGCAGCAAAAGAAAGATAAATAGAAAAAAAATAACAACGCGGCGCATAAGAGTTCGTTCCTTATGCGAGCTTGTTGCCGAACAGCCCTTGCGGCCGGAACAGGAGGATCACCAGGAACACGGCGAAAGTCGCCATCTGCTTCATCGATGGTGATGGCAATAGAATCTCGCCGAGGCTTTCGATCAGTCCTATGATCAACCCGCCGATCAGCGCGCCGGGCAGGCTGCCGAGGCCGCCGAGCACGGCCACGACAAACGCCGTCAGCGTGAATGGAAGGCCGACTTGCGGCGCAATGTAGAAAAACGGCGTCATCAGGATGCCGGCGAGCGCGACGCAGGCGATGCCGAGACCGAAAGCGATGTTGTACATGCGATCGACGTTGATACCGACCGCCATGGAACCCAGGCGTTCCTCGGCGCAGGCTCGGAGCGCCTTCCCGATATCCGTTCGCCCGAGGAAGACGTAGAGCGCAAGACTTGCGGCAACCGCAACAATGCTGGCGATCAGACGGACGTAACTAATTGATACGCCCATGATTGACATCGTGTCGCCGCCATAGGAGACGCGGAGACTTTGAAAATCCGGGCTGAACAGGAACAATGCGAGGTTCTGTAGGAACAACGACAGGCCGACTGTCAGAAGTATCTGGATGTTCTCCGGCGCCTTGAGAACCGGGCGGATCAGATAAGATTGAACCAGCCAGCCTAGTCCGAAAAACAATGGAATCGCAGCAACCGCTGAGACATAGGGATCAATGCCGAACATCACTGAAAGGAAAAACGCAAAGTACATGCCCAGCATCAAAAAGTCGCCGTGGGCGAAATTGAGAATCTTCATCACCCCGAAGATCAGCGTGAGTCCGACCGCGACGAGCGCGAAGATGCCGCCGAGCAGAAGGCCGCTGACTATCGTTTGCGATAGGACAATTGAATTCACAGAGAGGCTCCGTCAGCCGGGCAAGGCCGTGAATATCATTTATTGCTAAACGGCGCGCCAGCTTTCACTGACGCGCCGTTCTACTCCGCATCTCCAATCAACGCTTGGACCAACCGGGGACCGGGAATACCGGAGTCGCAGCCGCGGCTTCGGGCGGCCATACAGAGACGAATTTTCCCTTCTGGACCTGCAACATCACCAATTGACCCTGGGGACTCTGTCCCGAATCATCGAATTTGATGCAGTCATAGGGCAGGATATTGCGGTCGCCGCAGATATTGGTTTTCGACAGTGCCTCGCGAAGCTTGCCTCGATCGGCTGAGCCGGCGCGTTCCAATGCATCGATCAGCACCATCGTAGACATGTAGGTTTCCGCTGCGTGCCCGTTCATCGCCACGTTGAATTTGGCCTGGAAACGCTCGGCAATTTTTGCCGCACCGGCCTTCTTGAGGTCCGGATTCCATTCGCCGACCGTGAAGCTGTTTTCGGCCAACGGGCCGAGATTGGCGATATAGGCCGGATCGATGTGGCCGGCCGACGTTCCCATGATTGGGATGTCGACGCCGAGCTCTTTCATCGTCTTCGTAATCAACACCGCGTCCGCGATGTAAGATACGAGGACAAGCGCGTCGGGCGCGAGCTGCTTCACCCGCGAGATCGTCGGCGTCATGTCGGGCGTTTCAGCCGGGTAGGCGATTTTTTCTATCACTTCGATTCCCAGCTCCTTGGCGGATTGCTCTTGGCCTTTGGATGTGGACTGACCGAAGAGCGTGTCCTCATACATCAGCACGATTTTCTTAATCGGCTTTCCCGCTTTTTCACCGACCCATTTGATGAAGTTCAATTGATCGCGCGCGTACCACGATGCCTTCGGCGCGACCTTGAATGTATATTTGAAGTTGCGCCCCTCGGTGATGGTGTCGGCGATGGCAACCGGATCGATGAACGGCACGCCAGCCTTTTCCGAGATTTGCGTGCTTGGGAATGTGACGTTTGACTGATAGGCGCCCAGGATTGCAGAAACGCCTTGCGTGGCGAGCTTCTCGGTTTCCTGAATGCCGACCTTCGGGTTCCCCTGCGTATCTCCGTCGATCATGATGAGCTTGGCCCCGCCCATCGATTTGATGCCGCCAGCGGCGTTGACTTCCTCGATCGCCAGCGCATGCCCGCGGCGATTGTTCTGGCCGATCGGCGCTACCGGCCCGGAGAGCGGCAGAAGGATTCCAACTTTCACATCGTCGGCGGCAATTGCACTGCCACCTGCAAAAAATCCAAGGGTTGTCGCTGCAAGCACCGCCTTCATAAGCGACGCAATATGATTCTTCCCCATCAAGCTTCTCCTCCCTGTTGCTCGGTCTGACCGTTACCGGTCGAGTTTCTTTGTGGGTAAATAGTACAATTTGGTACTATTCGGTAGAATATGGAGCCTATCTTACAACGTCAATGACGTCGGATTTGCGGGGATCAAGACCCGGGGCATGACACAAGTCGTTGGGCGAGGAGATGGAGACCGGTCGTCCAACGATCACCACGACAATACTTCTGCAGCGTCGTCACGTAGCGGGATGCTAGGACTTCTCAAGCGCGCATTGGTTTTCTTGCTCGCTCCAGCTGCATTGCCCAGTCAGTCATCGATGTCGCCGTGGCAACGGAGGAAGTTATTGTTTCAGAGGCAAATGATGCCTTTGCATAGTTATATAATTCGAAGCCTGCACCAATTGAGAATGCTAACCCGACCACGCAGTCGAAGATCGAACGAGTCTCCGACTTGCGTCTCCAAAATTTGGGAACATCGCCGAAAGTACCCGGAGATTTCCGGCAGAATTGTCAGCGGATTTAATAATTCGGGAGTCCAGAGATCGCACACAGGGTACCAAAAGCCCCGCAACGGCGCGAATTCTCGCGACATCAACAAGGCAGACGAAGAGACTGGACTGGTTGGCTGGGGCGGGAGGATTCGAACCTCCGAATGGCGGAATCAAAATCCGCTGCCTTACCACTTGGCTACGCCCCAACATTTCGTGGTGTGAAGCGATTAGCCTTTCAGCTCACCCTCCGCAACATTCCTTCGCTTGAAGCCAACAAGACCGACTGCTAAAGCAGCCGCGGCCGGAGTGTAGCGCAGCCCGGTAGCGCACCTGCTTCGGGAGCAGGGGGTCGCAGGTTCGAATCCTGCCACTCCGACCAATCAACCTAGATACATCCAAAATGAAGGACGCGGCACATTGGCGTCGCATCCTTGTATTGCTCAATGTTAAGTGCGCGCGAACTTACATCGCCTTGAGGTTGCCCGCTGCCGTCTTGCCCCGGTCGGTCGTCACCACATCATAGGAAACCTTCTGACCTTCAGCGAGGTTCGAAAGCCCTGCTTGCTCGACAGCGCTAATGTGGACGAAGACGTCCTTTCCGCCATCAGACGGCTGAATGAAACCATACCCTTTTTGGGCGTTGAACCATTTTACGGTACCTGTAGACATGAAAGTATTCCTCATCCTTGAGTTCGAGAGTGACGCGGTTCGATGTGGTATTGACGACAAACATCCCTTCTTGACAGTGCGGAGTGCACGCCATTCGCCAATCTATTTTCGGGGAGCGCCTTACCGATACGGCCGTAGTGCAGCGGCCTTGTTGGAGACGGCCGAAATTCGATAGCCGGCAAAGTGGAACGCAATCATAACCCGACGTCAAGCGGCGTGTTCGCCTCGCTTATATGCCTTAAGCTTGCACAGAAGATTAGGTCACGATCACTGATATGCTGAAGCGAACGTTTCGCTCCGCACAACAAAGCTGGCATGCCATGGCCGACGACATCCCATTTGATCGTAATTTCGATGTACCGCCCGGCAGAATAGACCCGGTCGCACCGAATGTGCGCCGGATTCTTGCGCCCAACAAAGGCCCGTTCACCTTCACCGGTACCTGCACCTATATCGTTGGCAACAGTGAAGTCGCCGTCATCGATCCGGGCCCTGACGATCCAGCACACATTGCCGCCCTGCTTGATGCATTGAAAGGCGAAAAAGTCGTCCACATCGCCATCACCCATACGCATCGAGACCATTCGCCTGCGACCAAGGCAATTGTAGAAGCGACGGGTGCCAAAACTTTCGGCGAAGGCCCACACCGATCCGCGAGGACGATGCAGCTCGACGAAAAAATGCGCCTTGATGCGAGTGCCGATTTGGATTTCGTGCCGGATGTAAGGATGAAGGATGCCGATTTGATTCAGGGAAAGAACTACACCCTCGAAGCAATCACCACGCCCGGACATACGATGAACCATCTCGTCTTCGGACTGGGGGGCACGGATATTCTTTTCTCAGGCGATCATGTCATGGCGTGGTCGACTTCGATCGTCGCACCGCCGGATGGAGCAATGGGCGACTACATGGCATCGCTCCACAAGCTCAAGAAGCGAACAGAGACAATTTATTTCCCCGGACATGGCCCGGCCATCCGGAATGCGCCTGTTTTCGTGGATCGCTACATCGCGCACCGAGATGCAAGGGAGACTGCAATATTACGTTTGCTTGAGCGGGGTGAGACCGATATCCCCGCGCTGGTGCGGAATATCTATATCGGCCTCGATCCGCGACTGACGGCGGCCGCCGAACTCATGACCTTCGCGCAGCTCGAACATCTATTCGAGCGCAGCGTAGTTGCGGCCGATGATAGCAAGCCTTCGCTTTCCTCGCGCTTCCGAATGGCCTAGCGCATTGCGCGCCGCCGCGTGTCCGCAAACTCGGCAAAAAAACTTTCGATCCTGCGCGCGTTCGAACCGAAATCATGTTTTCCATAACGGGAAGCAGAACGCATATCAACCCGAACACCCTTTTCGGCGGTACGCACACGGATCGTGACGTCCTCGCGAAACCCCATGACTGGGGTACGAGCCACAGCTTCGACGCGGCCATCGCGCTGGCCACCTCGTGGAGACACGTTATCAAGTACGCGCCAGCCGCGTTTTTCGACGATCGACATAATGATGTTGAAGACCTCGTCAGGGTTGGCTTCGACCTCGAACGCTTTCACGCCGGGGTAGGCTTCACGTTGAAGACGCGCCGTATTGTCCGCAAGATAGCTAATCGGATTGGCTCCCTGAGGTCGTGCGGACGCGACAGCGACGAAACGCGGCGGATCGCTGAAATCGGTCGTAACATCCGTGATCGACGGTAGTGTCACGCCGCGCGCAAAATCCCACAACGGCCAGCCGACCAATAGTAGTCCAATGACGGCGGCGGCGATCGCGCGGCCAAGACCGCGCAAGCCTTCGTTCCAGATCACGATGAAAGCCGCTATCGCAATGATAAGCCCGAGCGCCGCCACCAGAAATCCGGCAACAAGCGTCGCATAGGCGACCTCGTATTCAACTATACCCAGCCGGTGCAAGCCAATCGCGAAAGCGACGACCGGCAACGCAAAGATCACAATGCGCCGGCTCCATGTCGCAAGTTTCGATACACGTACTTCGACATAGAGCCTTCGACGAATCATCAAACTTCCATATTTATTCGGCGGCCGTCGCTGTCGGGAGGCGATAGTCGTGGAATTTATCACGCAGTGCGGTTTTCAGGATCTTGCCAGTAGCTGTGTGCGGGATTTCGTCGACGAAAATCACATCGTCCGGCATCCACCATTTCGCGATTTTACCTTCCAAAAATTTTAACATGTCGGCTTTGGAAATTTTTTTATCCTTTTTTGGAATGATGATTAGAAGCGGACGTTCATCCCATTTCGGATGTGTGATTCCGATAACTGCCGCTTCAGCGACATCCGGATGGCCGACCGCGATGTTCTCGATATCGATCGACGAAATCCATTCGCCGCCGGATTTGATCACATCCTTCGCGCGGTCTGTGATCTTCATATAGCCGAGCTCGTCAATGGTCGCGACGTCGCCTGTATCGAAGAAGCCATCATCGTCGAGGATTTTTCCGCCCTCGCCCTTGAAGTAGGAAGCAGAGACTCCAGGTCCGCGCACTTTGAGTCTGCCGAATGTTTTGCCGTCCCAAGGCAGTTCCTTCCCGCTGTCGTCGGTGATCTTCATTTCGACGGTAAACAGCGAATAGCCTTGCATCGCTTGCACATTTAGCCTGGCGTCATGGCCAAGCGCGGCAATTTCGGGCTTCATGTGACCCGCCGTGCCGATCGGGCTCATTTCCGTCATGCCCCAAGCATGGGTAACGCGCACGTCGTATTTGTCCTGAAATGTCTCCATCATCGCCCGCGGGCAAGCCGAACCGCCAATTAGCACACGTTTAAGGTGCGGCAGTTTCAGATTGTTCTGCTCAAGATGCTGAAGCAGCATCAGCCATACCGTCGGCACGGCGGCACTGACCGTGACATTATATTTGTCCAGCAACTCGTAAATCGAGGCACCGTCGAGTTTCGCGCCTGGCATAATAAGTGATGCACCATCCATCGGCGCACTGAACGCGAGCGACCAACTGTTGGCGTGAAAAAGTGGAACCACTGGCAGCACAATATCACTTGAGGAAAGACCGAGAACATCCGGCTGCGCGGCTGCAAGCGAATGCAGCACATTAGAGCGATGTGAATAGACGACGCCCTTCGGATTTCCGGTGGTGCCAGATGTATAGCACATGCCGGCGGCATCATTTTCGTCGACCTCAACCCATTTGAACTTGCCGTCGACCTCGCCGATCCAATCCTCATAGGCGACCGCGTTTTTCAGCGTTGTCTGCGGCATATTTTTCTTGTCGGTTAACACGACATAACGCTCGACCTTCGGCAGCTTGTCGGCGATCTTTTCCAACAGCGGCACGAAGGTGAGATCTGTTATCATCATCCGATCTTCGGCATGATTGACGATGTAAATGATTTGGTCGGGGAAGAGGCGGGGGTTAACGGTGTGATAGACACCGCCGGCACCGAGGATGCCGTACCAAGCCTCAAGATGGCGCGCGGTGTTCCAGGCGAGTGTGCCAACTCGGTCGCCACGCTTGATGCCGTCCTTCACCAGTCGCTGTGCAACCTTTAGCGCGCGCGTGCGAATTTCGGCATACGTTGTTTCGACAATCGGTCCTTCGATCGAGCGACTAACTACCTTCCGTTTACCGTATTGGATCGCCGCGTGGTCGATAATCCGATAGCAAACGAGCGACCAATCCTGCATCAAGCCTTTCATCATTACCTCCCCGTATCGTCAAATTTGTTTATACGTTGCCGGCGCTTTGATGCGCCTTGCTCCCGATCAGGCTAGCGCAAACCGTCCCTTAGGTGCAAAGGGTCCGTGGGTGGATACTAAACGGCGCGCCGTGATTTTGGCTGCTTTATGCGGCATCAGAAATCATGCGACTAGTCGTCGTTCTCCCCGTTTTTTTTGCCATTTTATTGGCCTTTCCGGCATTGGCGGAGGACGCACCATTGCCACGACCTCGCCCGACGGAAGCCGACAAGAAGTCCCCACAATCCGTTCAGATTGATCCGGCAGAAATCGAAGCCGATAAGAAAATCTGCGAGGATTTTTTCAAGGCCGATTTCGCTGTCGCAATGCCCGAAAACCCAATGGCGTGGGATAACGGTTGCCGCGCCGCCGCCCCCGTTCGCATGGTTGCGATCAAGCTCAAGAATGGCAAGACCGTCGAATTGATACCCGCCGCAATCTTGCGCTGCACGATGGCGCAAACGATCGCCAACTGGGTGCGCGACGATCTGTCGTCCGCCGCGCACAATCTTGGGACGGAGCTCCAGCGCATCAATGTAGCTGCTTCGTATGCATGCCGTCCGCGCAACAGTGTTTTAGGCGCGGTCCTGAGCGAACACGGCAAGGCCAATGCTTTCGACATCCGTTCTCTTCAATTTGCTGACGGCCGCACGGTCATCATCGAGAACGGAACTGGCCCGCAAGGATTTCTTTCAGCTATGCGAAAGTCGGCGTGCGATCGGTTCACGACGGTCCTAGGTCCCAGCTCTGACAGCGCGCATGAAAGTCATCTTCACGTCGATCTTGCCGAACGGCTCAACAATTACAAAATGTGCCAATGGATCCTGCCAAAGCCAGAAAATACGGCCTCCTTCCTCAAACAAGGATCGGAAGAGGATAGAAAAATGGACCGCCATAAAGTCGAAAAGAAAAAATGATTGAATTCGCTTCAGTTGGCTCGAACCGATGCTAATGATCCATCGTCGATTTGTTTACTCGATCGCGCCCATTTGTCTCAGCGTACCCCCGGAAATCGGGCTGCTGCGACCCTGGCAGATGATCTAGCAAAAGCAAAAGGCGCGGGCCGAAGCCCACGCCTTGTCGCCCCCAAAGAAGCCGATCGTCAAATTACGACTACGGTCGCACCGATCGGCACCCTATTGAAAAGATCAATTACGTCCTCATTCAGCATGCGGATGCAGCCGGAGGAAATCGCCTGTCCGATGTATTCCGGCTGATTGGTGCCATGAATGCGGAACAGCGTATCCTTATTGCCTTGGAAGAGATAAAGCGCGCGCGCTCCCATCGGATTGTGCGGGCCCGGGCCGACATAATGCGGCAGTTCCGGCATTCGCTTCAGAATGTCCGCCGTCGGGGTCCAGTCGGGCCATTCAGTCTTTTTGCCGACCTTCGCGATACCGCGCCAGGTCATGCCCTCTTCGCCGACGGTCACACCATAGCGATAAGCCTTGCCCTTATCCTGAACGAGATAAAGAAACTTCCGGTCGGTATCGATCACGACCGTGCCCGGCTTCTCTTTGCCGGTGTAATCGACGATGTGGCGAAGCCAGCCTTCGCTCGGCTTATGATTCAGGTACGGTGCGCTCGCGAGCAATTTCTTGTCGCGCGGTTTCAGCGACGCATCGGTGACCGGATCAAGCGAGTCGGATAGGCAGCCGCCAAGGACCAGCGCGATTACGACAAAAACAAGATTCTTCAGTGACATAGTCTTCAGGATCCCTGTCTTTCCAGCCCCCTGGATGTCAGCGGATGTTTGAATTAGCCCGAACAAGCTATCATTTGGAAGCGCCGAAATGCGTCAAATGTCGCATTACCGAAACCTGTTGCAGAAATGCCGCATGGATCATTGGTCGTAGGAATTTTAGCAATTTTAACTGATATTAACCAATTCGTCCAACAAACCGGCGGCAACATTAAATTTTCGAAAGAACCACAAATGGCCGTGATTGCTGCAAAAAACTGCCTTAGAGGCGGTTCAAGGAAGCACGAACAACGCCGGATTTATTTTGCGTACCGAGGGAAATAAAATGTCGAATTCGAAAGAGGCCAGCACCGAAATTGCACAGCGCAACCGGGGCGATCTTGGCAATCAATACGGCCAGATCGGAATTTCAGCCTTAGCCGCCGCTCTTCCATATAGAGGCCAGCAGAAGAATCACGCCTACGCGCCGGCCAAACCGCGCATCCTCACACTCCGTGATCTTGAGCGTCTGCTCGGCTAATACCGTCAGACCTTAATCTTTCGCGCTTTCAAATATGAGGACTAACCACGGCGTCCCCCAGGGCGCCGTGGACTGCTTTTGCGCAAAGGCGTAGGGATCAAAACGCTACGGGATTCTTGCATGCTCTTCGCCTACACGCTGAACGGAAATTCGCTTGAGCGGCTCATGGTCGAGGGCAATTCGCTTCCCGACAGTGCCGTCTGGATCGATATGGCCGCGCCAACAAGTGACGAGGATCACCTTGTCGAGGACAAGCTCACCATTGGAATTCCGACGCGCGAGGAAATGGCAGAGATCGAACCTTCAAGCCGTCTTTATATCGAGAACGGCGCACGCTACATGACCGCGACGCTGGTCTACGACGCCGATACTGACCGACCAAAAACTACAGTCGTAACTTTCATTATTTCCAACGGAAAACTGGTCACCCTTCGCTACGATGAACCTCGCCCGTTCGCCCGTGTAGCTGCAAAGCTGGGTCGTGCTTGCCCGCAGGGCGTGACGGGCGAGGGCATTTTGATCGAGTTGCTCGATACGATAATCGATCGCTCTGCCGACGTTCTTGAGCGTATTGGCGCCGAGGTCGACGAAGTTTCGCGCCGCATTTTCGAAGGAACGGGGGCGCAGGACGATCCGAACCAGCGTTATCGAGCAAGCTTTCGCGCAGTCGGCAGCAAGGCCGATCTCACCTCGAAGATTCGAGAAAGTCTGGGTTCTGTTGGAAGGCTCGTCCTATTCTTCGCGAATGATGCCGACAACATGAAATTGCCGAAAGATCAACGCGCACAAATCAAGAGCATGGCGCGCGACGTGGCGTCGCTCGCCGACTACGCGGCTTTTCTCATTAACAAGCTGCAATTCCTGCTCGATGCCATCGTCGGCATGGTAAGTTTGGAGCAGAACAATGTCATCAAGATTTTCTCAGTCGTCGCGGTCGTCCTTATGCCGCCAACCTTAATTGCGTCGATTTACGGCATGAATTTCCACACGATGCCCGAACTTTCATGGGAATACGGTTACCCGTTCGCGATCATCTTGATGTTGGTCGCGGCTGTCACGCCCTATCTCTTCTTCAAATGGAAACGTTGGCTCTAGTCGCGTCTCAAGGATAAAGCCGGGCCCGTGTCCACGGCTTTCCCGGTGCAGCGCGGGTATAAACGACGCGATCATGCAAGCGGAATGGTCGGTCCGCCCAGAACTCGATCGAAACTGGAATGATCCGGAACCCCGTCCAATAAGGCGGGCGCGGAACCTCGCCCGTGTGCTCCTGCTCATAACGCATCACCGCAGCCTCCAGCACTGCGCGGCTTTCCAGTGGTCGCGACTGCTGGCTCGCCCAGGCGCCGATTTGCGCACCGCGCGGACGGCTAGCGAAATAAGCGTCGCTTTCAGCCTCGGAAATCCGCTCGACTGCCCCTCGGAAACGTATCTGGCGGTTTAGGGATTTCCAAAAAAGTACGATTGCCGCCTTCAAATTGCCTGCGAGCTGGCGTCCCTTCGCGCTCTCCGCATTGCTGAAAAAGACAAAGCCCCGTCCGTCATACTTCTTCAGGAGGACTATGCGTACGTCTGGAAGACCATCGGCATCCACCGTAGCGAGCGCACAGGCATCGGGGTCCCCTGGTTCCTTCGTTTTGGCTTCCTCCATCCAGGCTTCAAACAGACCGAGCGGATCATCAATTTCCGGAAGGTCACTGAAAGTTAACCGAGACGAGTGTTCCATAGTCTGTATTCGCGATCTGGTGGGGGGTTAGATTTGTGAGCGTCAGTAAGTCCGGCTTGAACGGTTCGATCGTGAGCCTCCCTTATCACGGATTGGGTACAATGGGTCGCTTCGCGATAATCATTATTGCATGCGCGGCTTCTGGCTGCAGTTCATCCATACCCGCGCTATTCGGCAGCGATAATAAGCCGGCGACAGTCGCCCGCTCGGAAAACGCGCCGAAACCGGATCCTGATTTGACCGGTTCCCTGTCCCTCTCGGGCGGCAGTGCGAATGTGGCCATGTCACCGATCGATTGGTCACTCGCGAAATCCGCGCTGCGTCAGGCCCTGGGACGCGAGGAGGCTGGCGCCAGCCAGCCGTGGGAAAACCCGACATCCGGCGCGCGGGGAACGATTACCCCCGTTGCCGCGATCTACGAAAAAGGCGGTTTTGCCTGCCGCAATTTCATCGTTAGCCATGTCCACGACAGCAAGGAAAACTGGTACGAGGGCACTGCCTGCCGCATCCACCGTGGCCAATGGGACGTCACAGCGTCCCGCCCGCTGCAGAGATCCTGATCCAAAATACATTGTATTCGCGCTAGTCTGCACCACATAAATCGACGGATTGAAGGCTTGGTGGAGGCGAATTTGGCGCGCGATCCCTATGATGTGCTGGGCGTTCCCCGCAAGGCGAGCGAAGCTGAGATTAAGAAGGCGTTTCGTCGTCTTGCCAAGAAATTTCATCCCGATTCTAACAAGAACGATCCGAAGGTGCAGGGCCGCTTCGCCGAGTTGAATTCCGCATACGAAATACTTGGCGATAGCAAAAAACGTGCGCAATTCGATCGCGGTGAGATCGACGCAGAGGGCAAGCCGCGCTTTCAGGGCTTTCCTGGTGGCGGCGGCCAGTCTGGCGGATTCCAGGGACATCCCGGCGAGACGATTTTCGAAAACTTCAGTTTCGGGCCTGAAAAATTTCAGCACGGCGGCAGAGGCGGCGGCCGTCAAGGCGGCGGTTTCGAAGACATCATCAGCCAAATGTTCGGCGGGCGACGCGGCGGTTTTGCGGGCGGCAGCGGGTTTGAACAGTTCGAAACCGAAGCACCGACTCGCCGCGGGTCGGACGTAGTAGCGAGCGTGACCGTCACGCTTGCCGAAGCGGCACTTGGCGCAAAAAAACGCGTCTATCTTCCCACTGGCAAGGAAGTTGAAGTCACGATCCCGGCAGGCATTGCTGACGGGCAACCGGTCCGTTTGCGCGGCCAGGGTCTTTCTGCAGGCGGGCCGCCGGGCGATGCAATCGTCACCGTCCGTGTCGCACCACATCCGGATCTCAAGCCCGACGGTGACGACTTACGTGCGGAGATATTGATTCCTCTCGAAGACGCGGTGCTTGGCGGCGTCGCCCGCGTTCCGACGCTTCACGGCGCGGTCGAGCTGAAAATTCCGCCCGGGACTTCGGGCGGAAAAACTTTCCGTCTCAAAGGAAAAGGCCTGCCAATCAAGGGCGGTGGCCACGGCGATCTGCTCGCGATGGCACAGATCGATCTCGGCAATCCCGATGCGGAGCTGGAAGTGCTGATGCAGAAACGCCGCAAGAAACAGGACTGAGGCTGCGGCGGTTACATTCTCGATTTAGTAATATGATGCTGAGCCATGTGCGCAGATCGTTGCCATGAAATAAATGCTCCGTACCAGATCATCAGCTATTTCCGAATTCCGTAAAAGTGCACGGGCGAATCGCTACAGCGAGGCAATTAAGGATTCAAGGCTGCGGCGAGCAGCGGAGTACTGCACTACATCGTTGAGCAAAGTCATTGTGATTCTTCTCACGAGGGAACGCGAGAAGTACGGGAATATTCCTCGAAGCTTGAAGAGGTCTTGGGCCCATGCCATAGGGTGCCGTCTTTCAAACGGTTCGATACGGGGGATGCATGGCGGAGGCGACCGGCCTAATGCGCGGGAAGCGCGGTCTTATCATGGGCATTGCGAACAACCGCTCGATCGCGTGGGGCATTGCCAAAGCCTGCGCCGCTCAAGGCGCCGAGCTAGGCTTTAGCTATCAGGGCGACGCGCTGAAAAAGCGCGTCGAACCATTGGCGGCGGAAGTCGGCGCTAGGATCGTCGGCCATTGCGACGTGACCGAAGCGGCGACCATCGATGCGGTGTTTGCCGAATCGGACAAGCAGCTGGGTGAACTCGATTTTGTTCTCCATGCGATCGCCTTTTCCGACAAGGACGAGCTTAACGGGCGCTATGTCGATACCAGCGCCGAAAATTTCGCCATGACCATGCATATTTCCTGCTATTCGCTAACTTCGATCGCGCAACGCGCCGAGAAACGAATGCCGAAAGGCGGTTCGCTGCTCACCCTCACCTATTACGGCGCGGAGAAATGGATTCCGCACTACAACGTCATGGGCGTCGCAAAAGCCGCACTCGAAGCAAGCGTGCGTTATCTCGCCGCCGACCTCGGTCCGAAAAACATTCGCGTAAATGCACTTTCCGCCGGACCGATTAAAACGCTCGCCGCTTCCGGCATCGGCGACTTTCGCTATATCCTGAAGTGGAACGAATATAATTCACCATTACGGCGCACGGTGACAATCGAGGAAGTTGGCGACTGCGCTGTCTATTTTCTCTCCGATCTCTCGCGCGGAGTGACTGGTGAAATTCAACATGTTGATGCCGGATACCACATCATCGGTATGAAGCACCCTGACGCGCCGGATATCAGTGTCGTAAGCGACGAAAAATGAGCCGAGGGCCGCGGCGAATAATTGCAAGTGCGTTGCCGGCTCTCAGGTCAACAAGCTCAGCGCTAACCACGATCTTGCCCGTTACGCCATACGGTGCACAAACTCGCGTAAGCCGCCTCGCGATCATTAAGGCGCCGCTGTTTGACCCTCGCTCGCGCCGCTCGTACAACTAAAGTACATTTTTTGGGTCTCGAACCATGTCGTTTAATACTTACGGGCATATGTTCCGTGTAACTACCTTTGGTGAAAGCCACGGGGTTGCAATCGGCTGCGTCGTGGATGGCTGCCCGCCGGGGATTTCGCTCACCGCCTCCGACATTCAGCGCGACCTCGACCGCCGCCGTCCCGGTCAAAGCAAATTCGTGACGCAGCGGCGCGAGCCAGATACAGTTAAAATCCTTTCGGGCACTTATACTGACAAGAGCGGACGAGAAGTCACGACCGGCACGCCCATCGCGCTCTTGATCGAAAATATGGACGCGCGCCCCAAGGATTACGACGCGATCAGCGAAACCTATCGGCCCGGCCATGCCGATTACGTCTATGACGTGAAATACGGAATTCGTGATCCGCGCGGCTCAGGCCGTGCTTCGGCGCGTGAAACCGCCTCGCGCGTCGCGGCGGGTGCAATTGCGCGCAAAATCGTGCCGAAGATGAACGTCCGCGGCGCACTCGTTCGCATGGGCGAAATTGAAATTGACCCCAAGAGTTGGGACTGGAGCGAGATCCACAACAATCCGTTTTTTTGCCCCGACGCGAAAGCGGCAAAAAAAATGGAAGAATATCTCGACGGCATCCGGAGGAAGGGCTCGTCTATCGGTGCCGTCATCGAGGTAGTCGCGGAGAATGTCCCGCCCGGTCTTGGCAGCCCGATTTACGGCAAGCTCGACGCAGAAATTGCTGGAGCGCTAATGGGCATTAACGCAGTAAAAGGTGTGGAGATCGGCGCCGGTTTCGCAGCGGCGCAACTTTCCGGCGAGGAAAATGCCGACGAAATGCGCATGAGCAATGATGGCAATCCGAAATTTCTAACGAACAATGCCGGCGGAATCCTCGGCGGTATTTCGACCGGCGCACCGATCGTCGCGCGCTTCGCGGTGAAGCCAACTTCTTCCATTCTCACGCCGCGCAAAACCGTAGACCGCTATGGGCGCGAAACGGAAGTCTCAACCAAAGGCCGTCATGACCCTTGCGTCGGTATCCGTGCAGTGCCGATTGGCGAAGCGATGGTCGCCTGCGTCGTCGCTGACCAGTTCCTGCGCCAGCGCGGACAGGTCGGCGAAACTATGAAATGGCCGTTCCCCAAGACGTGATCGTGATAGAGTGATGTCCATGGATGATCGGACGCAAAGCGATATGGAAAAGGCGCTTCTCGCCTTCACGCGTGGCGAGATCATTGTCGTCACCGACGACGATGATCGCGAGAACGAAGGCGATCTTTTCGTCGCGGCCTCGCTTTGCACGCCTGAAAAGATGGCCTTCTTGATTCGTCATACCTCCGGAATAATCTGCACGCCCCTTTCGCTAGAGGAAGCGCGCAGGCTCAGGCTTGACCCCATGGTGTCCGCGAACGACGCGCCGCTCGGCACCGCTTTCACCATTTCCATCGACGTCAAATACGGGCTCACAACCGGTATATCGGCGGAGGAGCGCAACAATACGGCGCGCGCCCTCGCGAATCCGAACATTGGACCGTCTGATTTCGTACGGCCGGGACACGTGTTCCCGCTGATCTCGCGCGAGGGCGGCGTCTTAATGCGCTCCGGCCACACCGAGGCCTGCGTCGATCTTTGCAAGCTCGCAGGTTTGCCGCCGGTCGGCGTTCTTGCCGAACTCGTGAACGACGATGGCACGGTAAAGCGCGGTCCGCAGGTCGTGGCATTCGCTAAAGAGCACAAGCTTGCGCACATCTCGATCGCTGATCTCATTGCGTGGCGGCAGGCACGAGAGCAACTCGTCGAGCGCGTCGCGAGCTTTCCGATGAAGAGCGAAATCGGCGAACTCATTGGTCATGCGTTCGTCACCCCCTTTGATGCCGTCCATCACATGGCCTTTGTTTACGGTAAGATTGGCGATGGAAAAAACATTCCCGTGCGTTTGCACCGCGCGAATGTCGTCGATGATGTTTTTGGCGGCGCAAAAGCGATTCACAACGCGCTTGCTCGCTTCAAGGTCGAGGGCCGCGGCGTATTGGTGTATCTGCGCGACGGCACCGCCGGCGTGCCGGTAACAAAACTGGTCGACGAGAAAGTCTCAGCGAGCGCCGCGGCGCGCGACAAACAATGGCGCGAAATTGGTCTTGGTGCTCAAATCCTGCGTGATCTTGGAATTTCGTCGATTCGGCTTCTTGCCTCGAAGAAGCGTACCTATGTCGGCGTTGCCGGTTTCGGAATCGAAATCCTAGCAACCGAAACGCTCGAAATCTAACGCTCGGCCTCCTGATCACCTTGGTGGCGCCGCGAAGGTCTGCCAGCATCCGCTCTTGCCGGGAGCGCTAATGTCTCGAAATTTGCGACACATAATTGCATTACTCGCTTTCGTTCCTTTCTTAGCGACTGTGAATGCGCCTCGCTCTGCATCTACTGGAAAAGATGCCGTCGATACCGAAATCATCATCGCGGTCGACATATCCTATTCGATGGACGCGGACGAACAGGCGCTGCAACGTGAAGGCTTTGCCGACGCCATCGTCTCGCGTTCGTTCCTCGATGCCGTCCGTAAGGGACCGAACGGACGAATTGCCATGACATATTTCGAATGGGCTGGAGAAAGCGAGCAGCGGGTGATTGTCCCGTGGCAGATTATCAACGGACCGGAAGCCGCCGATGCCTTCGTGCAAGAATTGAACCGCGCGCCTATGCGACGCGCATCGCGCACCTCGATCTCTGGCGCGTTGCGCTTCGCGGCCGAATTATTCGCGCAGACCCCCTACAAAAGCCTGCGCCGGGTGATCGACGTTTCGGGTGATGGCACGAACAATCAGGGCCCCCTGATCGAACCCACCCGCGACGAGGTGGTCGCCAGAGGTATCACGATCAATGGCCTGCCGTTGATGCTGAAGGAACCGAATACCAACTTTCTCGATATTCCCAACCTCGATCACTATTACGAGGATTGCGTCATCGGTGGGCCCGGCGCGTTCGTTGTTCCGGCTCGGGGACGTGCGCAGTTCACAGAGGCAATCCGCAAGAAATTGTTGCTCGAAATTGCCTGGGAAGAACCCAACACCCGCAAGGAGCCAGAAATCATCCTGGCTGCCACGCCGCCGCGCGTGTCCTGTACAATCGGCGAGCAGATGTGGAAGCGACGATGGGGTATCGAAAACTAGCGATCGAACACGCCCACAAGCTCGACGTGAGGCGAATAGCGGAATTGGTCGACCGGCGTGACGCGTGAAAGTTTCAGCCCCGCATCGGACAGAATTCTAGCATCGCGGGCGAAACTCGCGGGATTGCACGATACGTACACGATGCGCGGCATTTTCGATTTTGCGAGCTCGCGCGCCTGTGCTTCGGCGCCTTGGCGAGGCGGATCAAGGACAACAGTGCCAAATTCCTTGAGTTCGGGCACCGTAAGCGGTCTGCGGAAAAGATCGCGTGTTACGGTTTCAACTGGTTTCAAACCAGGGGCCCTCGCCGCGCGCGACAACGCTGCGATCGCCGCGCCATCGCTGTCGACCGCAAATATTTTCGCATGCTCCGCTAAACGCAACGAAAAAGTTCCCAAACCACAGAAGAGGTCCACGATTTCGCGCACCTTGCCTGCAGCTTCCAGAACTAGTTCGGCAAGCGCTGCCTCACCCGCCTCGGTCGCCTGCAGAAAGCTGCCGGGTGGCAGAATTACGCGCGCCTTGCCGACGTTGATCGCTGGTTCAGCGAGTTGCGATACGCTTTCGCCGTGCCGGGTGATCCGGGCAAGACGCTGCTCTGCCGCAATAGCTGCGAGTTTCGCGATCGTTTCAGGAAACAGCGGGCCCGAGCCGCGTATATCGACGTCGAGCCCCGCCTCCGAGGCGGTAAATTGGATATCGAGTGGTTTGCTGACTGCCTCAAGTGATTCCGCGATTTTCCAAGCAACTGGAATCGCGTGCGCAAGTGAAGGCGCAAGAATCGGACAGCGGTCGATGGGAACAATCGTATGCGAGCGCCGTCCGGCAAATCCGACGCTGAGCGTTTGGCCGAAATGGCGCGCGTGCAACACTGCGCGTCGGCGTCCTTCGCCATGGGCGTCCACGATCTCGTCCACGGGTGCCCTCACGGATTCGCGCGAAAGTGCCGCTTCCACCAGCGCCCGTTTCCACGCCAAATATTGTTCCTGACGCCAGCACTGAACCACGCAACCGCCGCAAACGCCGAAATGCGGACAGACGGGCGCGATACGGTCTGGGCTTGGCGATATTACCTTCAGCAATTTGGCGTGTATTCCCGACGTAAATTCGATTTCGACTGTCTCGCCAGGCAATACGAAAGGTACGAAAATCCTCTCCTCTGCCGTTTTCACCACGCCGTCGCCATGATGGCCGATATATTGCACTATCGCTTGCGCAGTCTTTTTAGACACGCGCGGCTCCAATGAGGAATTCACGATTTCCGTCACCGCCTTTGATCGGCGATTCCATCACTCCGCTGACCCGCCAGCCGAGTCCTTCCACGAATTTCGCGATTTCATTGCAAACATCTCTGCTGCACGCCAGTGTCACGCACGATCCCCTTGCGCAAATGTTTTCTTCCCGCTTCGAATTGTGGTTTGATTAGCGCAATTAGGCGCGCTCCGGGCGCTGCTAGCGTCAGCGCTGCGGGAAGTACGAGCTTTAGAGAAATGAAACTTACATCGACAGTCACGATATCGATGGGGTCTGGAATGAGAGCCGCGTCGATAGTGCGAGCATCGGTACTCTCTAGCGACACGATGTCGCAATTTTCTCGTAGCGTAGTATGCAACTGACCCCGCCCCACGTCGACTGCGTAAACCCGTTTCGCATGTCGCAGCAGTAGCACTTCGGTAAAACCGCCCGTAGAAGCGCCAAGATCGAGGCAAATCTCTCCCGTAGGATCGATGCCAAAACGGTCAAGCGCCGCCGCGAGTTTCACGCCGCCACGCGAAACATAGGGATGAGCTGCGGTCGCTTGCAATTTCGCGTCGGCGGCAAGCAATTGGGACGCCTTCTTCACAACCACCCCGTCCGCCGTTACGAGTCCCATTTTGATGGCATCCTGCGCACGGGCGCGGCTGTCTGCCAACCCGCGAGACACCAGCAATTGATCGGCACGCGTCTTTGTCATGCGGTGGACCATCTGGTCGATATCAGCCCTGAAGCTCGAACCTTGCCAAGAAAATTGATCGAGCGACACACCAATGCTAGATGGGCGTTGGCGGTGGGCCCCCTTTTTTGTTTCGCCTGTGGAGAATAACCATGCGACGCCTTTTGCGCCGCGCGTTGCTTATCGTTGTACCAGTCATTTTTACCACCGCGCTCGCTGCTCCCCAGCGGCTTGCGGCACAATTCGTTCCGGATGCAAAAACGAATGCAACGCCGGCTCGGAAGGAGACGCCGCGCGCCCAATCAAAGACGACCGCTCGCGAACGCGCGCTCGATGCCGCAAAAAAGAAACGAGAGGCAAAGGTCATCCGCGAAACGCGCATCTGGCAATTCGGTCGCGAGGCGGGGCGAGCCGCGCTTATATTCGCTAAGCCCGGAGGTAACGAACCTGCTATTTCATTTTCCTGCGATACGGCCACCGGCCTCGTCCGTATCATTGCTTTCAATGTCAATGCTAAAGGTATGAATACGGGAGACGGCGCACGACTTCGTCTTAGCAATGGCCCAGTGCGGCTCGAGGTCGCGGCGATAGCGCTCCCCAATGAGAAGAACGCGAATGCCATTGATCTCGGTGGCACCACTAAGACGACGCCGCGGCTTTTCAGCCTTTTTCGCGGCGATGCAATCGTACTGGAAGTGCCGGGAAGGACGACCGGTCTCTCGCTAAAGTCGATCTCGCCGAAGGGCGAGGCATTCGAGAGGGCCTGTCTCGGACATCGCTAACGGCGAAGTCCTGCCAGTATTCTCGCATCCTTGGTAAGACCTAGGGCCCCGAGTGCCGTCGTGACAATTCCCCTGGCGTCGAGACCGGCCCGCGCATACATCGCGGAAGGCGAATCCTGATCGAGAAATACGTCAGGTAGTACCATTGGGCGGATTTTTAAACCCTGATCGAGGGCACCCGCCCTCGCCAAAAATCGAGCACATGGCTAGCAAATCCGCCGACTGAGCCTTCTTCAACTGTCAGCAGCACTTCGTGCTCACGGGCAAGCCGCAGCACGAGATCGTGGTCGATCGGCTTGGCAAAGCGCGCGTCCGCTACCGTTACAGAAAGTCCGTGGGTCGCGATCTCTTTGGCAGCAGCAAGGCACTCCGCCAGACGGGCGCCGAAGGATAGGATCGCGACCGAATTTCCTTCCTGCAGAATCCGTCCGCGCCCGATCTCAAGTGGTTTGCCCTCCATTGGCATCGCCGCGCCCGTCCCTTCGCCACGCGGATAGCGGAAAGCGCAGGGTCGATCGTCGATCGCAACTGCTGTCGCCACCATATTCATGAGTTCAGCCTCGTCGGCGGCTGCCATCACCACGAAATCCGGAAGACAGGCAAGAAATGCGACATCGTAGGAGCCAGCATGGGTCGGGCCGTCAGCACCGACCAGCCCTGCTCGGTCGATGGCAAAACGCACCGGCAATTTCTGTATCGCCACATCGTGTACGACTTGATCGTAGGCGCGTTGTAGAAACGTCGAATAAATTGCCGCAAACGGCTTCAAGCCTTCCGTCGCAAGACCTGCTGCGAACGTCACCGCATGCTGCTCGGCAATGCCGACGTCGAAACAACGTTGCGGAAACTCGCGCGCAAAGAGATCGAGGCCGGTGCCGGAAGGCATTGCCGCCGTGACCGCGACGATCCTGTCGTCCTTGCGCGCTTCCTTGAGGAGGCTTTCGGCAAAAACCTGGGTGTAAGAAGGAGCCGCGACTTTTGATTTCGTCTGGGTGCCGGTCTTAACGTCAAATTTGACGACGCCATGATATTTGTCATCCGAGGCTTCCGCCGGCGGATAGCCATGGCCTTTTTTTGTCACGACGTGAACGAGCGTCGGATGCTTCTCGTTGTCGCGGACGTTCTTGAGCACGGGCAACAAGTGATCAAGATTGTGGCCATCGATCGGACCGACATAGTCGAATCCCAATTCTTCGAACAGCGTACCGCCAGTGATGAAGCCAAGCCAATGCTCGAAGGCACGACTGATAACCCGCGCGACACGCCGTGGTAAACGTTCCGCGGTCCATTCCGCCAGCTTGCGCATGCGCGAGAAAGTCCGGCCGGATAGCCGCCGCGCGAGATAAGCAGACATCGCGCCGACCGGCGGCGCGATCGACATGTCATTGTCGTTCAGTATCACGATCAGGCGTGTGTTCATCGCGCCAGCATTGTTCATCGCCTCATAGGCCATGCCGGCGGACATCGCGCCGTCGCCAATCACGCAAACGACATTGAAATTTTCCCCCTTCAGATCGCGTGCGACCGCCATGCCGAGACCCGCCGAGATCGAGGTCGAGGCATGCGCCGTACCAAACGGATCGTATTCGCTTTCCGCACGCTTGGTGAAGCCGGACAATCCTCCACCCTGACGCAATGTACGAATACGGTCGCGGCGACCAGTGAGAATTTTATGCGGATAGGCCTGATGACCGACGTCCCACACCAGCCGGTCGCGCGGCGTATCGAATACGTAGTGCAGGGCGACAGTAAGTTCGATCACACCCAGGCCTGCGCCGAGGTGTCCGCCGGTCACGGAAACCGCATCAACCGTCTCCTGACGCAATTCATTGGCAAGCTGTTTCAGCTGCGCGGGCAAAAGCTTGCGCAGATCAGCCGGCAAGTGGATCGTGTCGAGCAGTGGTGTTTTAGTTGGCACGAGCATTTCCGATGAAGGTTTCTAAGTGCCTCTCACCCTTACACAAACGTGCTTGGGCGCGCAACGCGCCAACTGCGCCAGCCGTTTACCTCTTGGCGATCCGAGCTAATTTCTATGCAAAAGCAGCCGGATCACTCGCCATCGAGCGGCTCGGTACCTGTGGCGCGGCCCTTGGCATCACGCGTAATCTTCTCGACACGGGCCTCGGCTTCCGCGAGCAACATATCGCAGCGTTTTTTCAGCGCCTCACCACGTTCATAAATCTTGATCGACTCTTCGAGCGCGACGTCGCCTTTTTCGAGCCGCTGCACGATCTGCTCGAGTTCGGCGAGCGCCTTCTCAAACGGCATGGCTGCAACATCGATATGCGCCTCTTTTGCTTCCTTCGCCATGTTATCCCTTCATTAAGGCCGCGACATGTGCTGCTACGGAATTTGCGAGACCTTCAAGATCATAACCGCCTTCCAGTACCGATACCACGCGCCCCTTGGCGTACTTATCAGCAACATCCATAACCTTTTGCGTGACCCACGCATAATCTGACTCAACCAGATTCAAATTAGCGAGCGGATCGCGCACATGCCCGTCGAACCCAGCGGAGATAATAATGAGATTAGGCCGGAACGTATCGAGCCGCGGCAAAATCCTGCTCTCAAACGCCTCGCGGAATTGCGTACCATTGTCGCCAGCGGAGAGCGGCGCATTCACGATATTGTTGTATTCGCCCGTTTCTGATTTCGCACCGGTGCCTGGATAAAGCGGCATTTCGTGCGTCGAGCAATACATTACTCTCGGGTCGGACCAAAAAATTTCCTGGCTACCGTTGCCGTGATGCACATCGAAGTCGACGATCGCTACACGTTCGGCGTCGTGTCTCGTCTGTGCCTGCCGTGCCGCGATCGCGGCGTTATTGAAGAAACAAAAACCCATTGCAGTTGTCGTCTCGGCATGATGGCCGGGCGGTCGCATCGCGATAAAGGCGTTCGTCGCCCTTCCCTTCATCACCTCGTCAACGGCAGAGCAGGCTCCGCCCGCTCCGCGCAAGATCGCCTCCCAGGAGCCGTGCGAAAGCGACGTGTCGCTGTCAATATGCGCGAGGCGGCCCTCGGGTGGGATCGAATGCTGGATCGCGTCGAAATATTCGGTCGGATGAACGCGCAGCACCGCCTCGCGCTCCACCTGGTTCGCGCTTTTGCGGGTGAGCTTGGCAAAACGTTGGTCAGCGAGAACCTGTGCGATCGCCCGCAGCCTATCGGGGCGCTCGGGATGGCCCGGAGGGGTGGCGTGCTGGAGACTGGATTCGTGCGAGTAAAGGAACGTGACCATAATGTTCTTTCGCCCGCAAAGTTACGCGACGAGGGCCGGGAAGGCTACCCACAATTGAAGTGATTTCTCACTGGAACTGCGAAAATCGACAATTAAAAAGCGAGAGTCTTTTCAAGGCGATCGAAACAGACTTGGAACCTCAGGTTCCGCCGCATCCTGTTGAGAAATCACTTCAGCTACGACTTCAAGCGTTGATTCAAGCGGGTCCGTCAGCAATTTACCCAAATTTCAGAGCGTTCCGGCTGTAAAGATCACTTTAGGATCGAATCGAATATCCCTATATCAGGCGGACAAACGGACGCAGAAGTACGCGCAATGCAGCTGAATCTGACGAAAAACCTGGCCGCAAAAATTTTAGGCGGCATGCTCGTGGCCGGCGTGTTTTTGTGGGTCGCAACCGCGGTTGCCGAGCCCATTCGTATCGTTGCGTTCGGCGACAGCAACACCGCGGGTTTCCGTGTTTCGAACAAGAATGCTTACCCGGCGCAACTGGAGCGCGCGCTTCGCGCCAAGGGCTACGAGGTCAGCGTACTCAATAGCGGCATCTCAGGCGACACATCATCAATGGGGCTTTCGCGTTTTGACCGCGCGATACCAGACGGAACGAACATCGCGATCGTATTCTTCGGCCGCAACGACCTGCGCTGGGGCGTCGCGCCCGAAAAGCTGCGCGCCAATATCGATACCATCATGAAAAAGCTTCGGGCGCGCAATATTCAGATACTGCTTATTGGGATGCGAACCTTCGACATGTCGCAGATCGCGGCCGCGAATGGCGCACTTTATTATCCGGATTTTTTCGATAGCGTTTCCAACGATGGCGAAAAAAATCCAAAATACACGCTGATTCTCGATCCCGTTCAGCACTTGAATTCGGACGGCTATGCGATAGTCGTGTCGAAGCTCGCGCCAATCGTCGAGTCGATGTTGCAGCCCGCGCCGCAGCCCAAAATCCTGCCGCGTGCCCTCACGCAATAATATGGATTAACTTTTTCGAGGGCCGAGATTGACCATCTTTGGCGGTGGCATGTTGTCTGGCACGAAAAAGTCGGGCGCAAGTGCCGAATCCAGCGTGATACGGTACTGCTCGAAATCGGTGACGCCTTCCGACGCGAGAAACGAATCGTCAATTAGAAAATTGCCGGAAAATTCCCGCGCCGGCTTCAGAAAAATTCGGTAGGCAGCGTCGGCGAGAATATCGGGCTTCCGGCTCATTTTCATCATGCGATCGCCGCCGAGCAGGTTCTCGATCGCTGCGGTCGCAATCGTTGTGCGCGGCCAAAGCGCGTTCGCAGCGATTCCCTTCGGGCGCAACTCTCCCGATAAACCCAGCATCACCATGCTCATACCGAACTTCGCCATGCTGTAGGCTGTGTAGGGCGCAAACCATTTCTCGTTCATATCGAGCGGTGGTGAGAGCGCGAGGATGTGCGGATTCTTTGCTTTCTCAAGATGTGGAATGGCATATTTTGAGACCATGAAAGTACCGCGCGCATTGACCTGATGCATCAGGTCGAAGCGGTTCATGTCGGTCTGCGACACTGGCGTCAACTGGATCGCCGACGCATTGTTGACAACGATGTCGATGCCGCCGAAATGCATGGCGGTTTTCTCGATCGCTTCCTGCACGGAAGCTTCCTCCCGGACGTTACACACGATGGCGAGCGCCTTGCCGCCCGCCTTTTCGATTTCGTCGGCTGCCGTATGGATCGTGCCCTTAAGTTTGGGATGCGGCCGATCGGTCTTTGCCGCTATGGCAATATTGGCGCCGTCCTTCGCGGACCGTAGGGCGATCGCAAGGCCGATGCCGCGCGACGCACCAGTGATGAAAAGCGTCTTGCCCTTGAGCGACATTTCAGGCCACCAGCGCGGCTCGCGATTCGTTCACCGAGCCCGCGCCAGAAATGACGGCGCACGCGAGGCCGGAAGCGCCCGGCAGCAAATTCTCCGCAAAGAAACGCGCGATCTCAATCCGTGCGATATGCGCGGGATCGGTGTCACCGGATTGACAAGCCACGTCCGCCGCAAGTGCCGCTTCCGCTAGATACGCCGCGCCCGCGACAAGCCCAAAAATACGAAGATATGGTGTCGCGCCTGCAAGCACGTCTGTTGGGTTATTGTCTAAGGCTTTGAGCAGATGCTTCGACGTCTTTTCGAGAACGCCAATCCCCTCCTCCAGCGTCGCGGCCGTATCGCCAAATACTTTGTTCGGCGATTTCTTGAGACGCTTGGCGATCGTACGGTATTCGCCGATCAAACGCTTCAGTGTTTCGCCGCCCGATTGGTTGATCTTGCGCGTGACCAGATCGATGGATTGGATGCCGTTCGTACCCTCATAGATCGCGGCGATGCGCGCATCACGATAATGCTGGGCGGCGCCGGTTTCCTCGATGAAGCCCATCCCGCCATGCACCTGCACACCAAGCGAAGCGACCTCGATACCAGCGTCGGTCGAAAAGGCCTTCGCGATGGGCGTGAGCATATTTCCTTCTTCGAACGATGCTTTCTTTTCGGCAACGTCCGTAAGCAGTTTCGCGCGGTCGAGGGCATCCGCGCATTTTAGTGAGATCGCGCGCGAAGCGGAGGTGAATGCGCGCATGGTCAGCAGCATCCGCTTTACGTCGGGATGTTCGATAATCGGGCTCATACCGCCATTTGCACTAGGACCTTGGCCTTGTTTCCTTTCGTGGGCAAAAGCGAGGGCCTGTTGCATTGCGCGTTCGGCAATCGCAACGCCCTGGACGCCAACCGCAAGGCGTGCGTTGTTCATCATTGTGAACATGCAGGCGAGACCGTTGTTTTCTTCGCCGATGAGATAGCCAACCGCGCCGTCGCCATCACCATAGATCATTGTGCAGGTTGGTGAGGCGTGAATGCCCATCTTGTGCTCGACCCCGGAGCAGCGCGCATCGTTTCGGGAGCCGAGCGTACCATCGTCTTTCACCATAAATTTCGGTACAAGAAATAGCGAGATCCCCTTCGTGCCAGGCGGCGCGTCCGGCAGCCGGGCGAGCACAAAATGAATGATGTTGTCAGTCATGTCGTGTTCACCGTAGCTGATGAAAATTTTCGTACCTGTCAGCCGATACGTTCCGTCGCCTGCCCGTGTCACACGGGTGCGGAGGCTGGTAAGATCGGAACCCGATTGCGATTCAGTAAGCTGCATCGTGCCGGTCCATTCGCCGGAGACGAGTTTGTGCAGGTATTTTTCTTTCAATTCCTTGCTACCATGCGCATGCAAGGCTTCAATCGCGGCGATGGTCAGCACCGGCCCTAGACCCCAGGCCATGCATGCGGAGCTCCAGTATTCAACACATGCCATGTTCACGAGCGCCGGCAGCCCCTGCCCTCCATATTCGACCGGCGCGCCAAGTCCATTCCAGCCGGCTTCACACCAGGCGCGATAGGTCTCTTTCCAGCCTTTCGGCATGCGCACGACGCCATTTTCGAACGGAGTGCCCGAAACATCGCCGACTCGGTTGAGGGGCGCGATGACCTGGCTCGCGAATTTGCCAGCTTCCTCCAGCACCGTCTTCACAAGATCGAGCGAAAGGTCGGCAACTCGACCCTCCTCGGAAAAGCGTTTGAGGTTCGTACAATGTTCGAGAAAGAAGAGGGTATCGGCGACGGGGGCGTGATAGGTCATGAACTCCTCCGGCTTCGGCCGGGTGGCGCGTTAGCTTAAGAGTGACTGGGCTAATCGGGATCGTCAACGTGGGTCGAGTGCCGGAAACCGTAACGTCAACAATCTGCCGGAAGGCCGACGAAGCAGGTATCGCGGAAGCCGTTCGCGTTCTGCATAAAGGCGGCATTGCGGCTTTTCCCACCGAAACGGTCTACGGCCTCGGTGCTGATGCAACCGATGCACGAGCCGTGGCGAGGCTTTATCAGGCGAAGGGCCGTCCTTCGTTCAATCCCTTGATCGCACATGTGGCGGATCTCGCCGCTGCACGGCAAGCTGGAAAATTCGGTACTTTTGCCGAAACGCTCGCGACAAAATTCTGGCCCGGACCACTGACACTCGTTGTGCCAGCGACGGGTGTCGTTTGCGAGCTGGCACGCGCCGGGTTGAACACGGTCGCGCTGCGCGTCCCGAAACACCCGGTCGCCCAATCGCTTCTGGTAGCATTCGGAAAACCCATCGCGGCACCCAGCGCGAACCGTTCGGGCCAAGTTTCGCCGACGTCAGCTGAGCACGTACTTGCCGATCTCTTTGGCCGGATCGATTTCATTCTCGATGGCGGCTCGACGCCGCTCGGGCTTGAATCCACGATTGTTGATTGCACAGGCCAAATCCCGCGCTTGCTGCGGAGCGGCGGGATTACTCGTGCAGAGATTGAAAAGGCAGCCGGAATGAAAATTGCCGATGCTCCGAATTCGAATGCAAACGCCCCTTTGGCGCCCGGCCGTCTCGCCTCGCATTATGCTACGCGCGCGCTGCTGCGGTTGAATGCCAATGATGTCGCAGATGGAGAAGCCTTGCTCACGTTCGGTCCAAATCTCCCGCACAGCGCCAACCGGGCGAAGGCGATGCTCAATCTTTCGATTAATGGAAACCTTATCGAAGCCGCTGCCAATCTTTTTGCTCATTTACGTGCTCTTGATGCTACGGGCGCTGCGACCATCGCTGTTTCATCAATCCCCTGCGAAGGATTGGGAGAAGCTATTAACGATCGACTCATTCGCGCGGCTGCGCCGCGTTGACGAGCGTGCGAAATTTCCGCGAATGAGTTATAATTTGAACATGAAAAAACTGGCATCTATGCTAGCTCTTATTACACTCGGTTGGATCGCTTTCGCTTCTTTCTCGTGGGCTGAAGTAGAGAAATTCATTCAGATCGGCGACAGCCAATTGCACCCTTATTTCCGACTGAGATTCACGCCGCCGGAGGGTTGGATCGAGGACGCGCAGGCGACACGTGAGAACGGAATGCCGATCTATGTTCCGAAGGGCAAGAATTTCAACAATGCCCCGGCGCTGATATATATCCGCGTTTCCTATAACAATGACAAAAGTAGCCTTGATAAATTCATCCAGGTCGCACACCAGCGCTGGAATGCCGCCGTTGCGGACACCAAGATTGACAAGCTACCGAGCGAAAAACGCGCCAACGGAAAACCTGATTTTCAGATTTATCACTTCGTCAATCCTAGCAGGCCGCAACAATCTTACGAATTGATGTCCTACGGCGAGGATACAGATAAGGACGGCAATTCGTATTTTCTGATGATTGCGCTCACGGGCGCGGCCCAGAAGGCCCTCGATAACGCCGAGAAAGATTATCGCTCGGGCTTGCGTGCGCACTAAAATGAGCCTTCGGCCCAAATCCATATTGCAGTCTTCGTTGCCGAGCCGTGCGATTATCGATCAGTTCGCGAAAATTGTTGGCGACAAATATGCGTTGAGCGATCCCGAGGCGATGGCGCCATTCCTGCATGAGCCGCGCGGTATCTATGAAGGCCGCGCAGCAATGGTATTGAAACCGGGCTCGACCAAAGAAATCTCGGCGATTCTCAAACTTGCTCAGGAAGCGCGGACGCCCATCGTGCCGCAAGGTGGCAACACCGGACTTGTTGGCGGCCAGATTTCGTTCGACCATGGGGCAATTGTCGTTTCCACCGTTCGTCTCGATAAGATCCGTGAAGTAAACGCCGCAGGAAATTCGATGACGTGTGAATCCGGCGTTGTCCTGCAGCGTGCGCAAGAAGCAGCGGCAGAGCAGGGCCGCCTGTTTCCGTTATCGCTCGGCGCGGAAGGTACTTGCACCATCGGCGGCAATCTCGCTAGCAATGCGGGCGGAACCAACGCGCTCGCTTATGGGGTTGCGCGCGATCTTGTGCTTGGGCTTGAAGTCGTTTTGGCCGACGGTCGTATCTGGCATGGGCTGCGAAAACTGAAAAAAGATAATACCGGTTACGATCTCCGCCATCTGTTTATCGGCTCAGAGGGAACACTGGGCATCATTACCGCGGCGGTGCTGAAACTGTTTCCTGCGTCGCGCGCGGTGGAGACTGCTTTTGTTGGTGTAAGTTCCCCGGCGGATGCGCTCGCCCTTCTCAACCTGATACAGGCGCGGGCGGGCAGTTCTCTCACCGGCTTCGAACTGATCGCGCAAATCGGCATGGAATTCGTGTACAGGCATCTCCCCGGTGCGCGCGATCCGTTCGACAAGCCATATCCCTGGTATGTATTGCTTGAACTCACCTCGCCTAAATCTAAAGGCCTACGCGAAATGCTGGAGAACGCCCTCGCCGAAGCGGCCGAAAAAAACATAGTGCGCGACGCTGCGATAGCCGCAAACGAAGCGCAGCGCATGGCCCTTTGGAAAATGCGTACCGGACTCAGCGAGGTGCAGAAATTGGAAGGCGGCTCAATCAAGCACGATATTTCGATACCGGTTGCCGATGTTCCGATCTTTCTCGAACGGGCCGACGCCGCGGTGAAAAAACTCATTCCGGCCGTGCGGCCCGTGTCGTTCGGTCACATGGGTGACGGCAACATACATTACAACGTGAGTCAGCCTGTCGGCGCTGACAAGGAAAGTTTCCTTGCACGCTGGGACGAGGTGAACGCGCTCGTTCATGGCATTACCGCGGAGATGGGCGGCTCGATTTCGGCGGAGCACGGCGTCGGCGTAATGAAACGCGATCTGCTTCCCGGGGTGAAAGATCCGATCGAGCTTGAGTTGATGCACGCGCTCAAGCGCACGCTCGATCCGAATAACATTCTCAATCCGGGCAAAGTGCTTTGAGGGACCCTACGCTTGCCGCCAGTGCTGCCGTCTTTCGTGGCGGCAAGGTATTGATCGCGCGACGCGTCAAGCCACCAGGACTCTGGAGCTTACCGGGTGGGCGGATCGAAAAAGGTGAACGCGCGGAAAAGGCGGCCGAACGCGAAGTATACGAGGAGACGGGGATCGAATGCGAGACTGTCGGTCTGGCCGGGCAGCGCGAGGTAATTTTGCGCGACCAGAATGGCGCAATCCGCGGCAAGTTCTTGATCATTGCCTTTGCCGCCCGATGGGTGGGTGGCGAAGCGCGGCCCGGCCCTGAGGCTAGCGCCGTCGAATGGGTCGAGCCGGAAAACCTTTCTGCGTACGAACTGACCGAAGGGTTATTACCGATCGTGCTTTCCGCCCAAAGGCTTGTGTAAATCCGATGTGCTTGTCGACGCCTAAGTTCCGTCACATATCAACCGTGTCATGATATCCATGCCGCGCGTTCTCGCTGTATTCGCGCTCGTCTTCACGGCTGTGTTGCTGTCGGCGCCGGCCGGCGCGCAGTTTTGGCCATTCGGAAATTTCGATCGCGGTTATCGTCCGCCACCGCAGGGTAACATTTTCAATATGCTGCGGCCGTTCGATGTGCAGCCTCCCAGCGTGGAGAAACGCAAGACGGTTAAGACCGAGGTACCTCAGAAAAAGCTCGAAACCCTACCAGCGCCCTATGAGCCTGAATTCTCGCGGCTTGCAGAGGTTTTGGGGGCGTTGCATTATCTTCGTCCGCTCTGCGGAGAAAAAGAAGCAATCTGGCGGAGCCAAATGCAGGAGTTACTGGACAGCGAACAGCCGGCGGGAGACCGCAGGGATCGGCTGATCGCGAGCTTCAACCGTGGATATCAATCGTACGAGCTGACTTACCGCAATTGCACTCCTTCGGCGAACCTTGCTATTAGCCGCTTTCTCGGCGAGGGCGCACGACTTTCACACGACATCGCGACCCGATATGGGAACTAATCAAAAGCGATGTTTCGCGTTAACCTTCTTTAAGATTTCAAGGGACGCCTCCTTCGCTTCCCGATAAAGTCTAGCCAGTTTTGTTTTGCGATACGGTGAGGAAACCCTGCTTTGCGTCTAATTCCGCTGCCCAGTTTTCTTGGGGATAACGCGCGCGCAGGTTCCGAACAGGAACGACGCGCCGCCTTCGGCTACATTTCCGAGGCGTGGGAAGAGGCTCGTTTCGATGGGATCGACGGCGACTGCCTCGCACAGGTGGCGCTGTTCAGCGCACTAAACGAACTGGTATCGACCTATGGCGAGGAAGCCACCTCGCGCTATGCCGAGGGTCTTGCGGAGCGCATTCGCCGTGGCGAATTCACACTCGCTCCGAGCCGTCAATAATTCAATTAAAATTGAACCGCACGGCCTGGCCTTGAGCGGGCATCGCGATTTCGTTTTCCCACATGATACGGTTACCGCGCACGATGGTGCCGACCGGCCATCCGTTGACTCTCATCCCGTGGTAAGGCGTCCAACCGCAGCGCGAACCGATCCAGGAATTGCGAATCGTTTCCTGCCGCTTGAGATCGACAATGGTGAAATCAGCATCGTTACCCTCAACGATGCCACCTTTTTCTTTGATGCCAAACAATCGCGCGGGGGCGGCGCTCGACAAGTCGACAAATCGTTCCAGTGAAAGTCGGCCTGAATTCACATGATCTAACATGACCGGCACAAGGGTCTGCACGCCGGGCATGCCGGAAGGACTCGCGGGATAAGGTTTAGCTTTCTCATCAAGCGTATGTGGGGCATGATCGGAGCCGAGCGCATCGGCGATCCCGCTCGTAACGCTCCACCATAAGGTCTCCCGATGACGCGAATCGCGCAGCGGCGGATTTATCTGGGCAAGCGTTCCGAGACGCGCGTAACAATCGGGCGCTGCAAGAGTAAGATGCTGTGGCGTTACTTCGCACGAAGCGATATCGCGGTTTTCCGCAAGATATTTCATTTCTTCTGCGGTGGAAACGTGCAGCACATGCACCCGCGCCCCCGTTTCACGCGCGATGGTTACCAGCCGCGTCGTCGCTTTCAGCGCGGTGAATACGTCGCGCCAGATCGGATGCGAAGCCGGATCGCCGTCGACCCGCAGATTTTTTCGTTCCGTCAGACGTGGCTCGTCTTCGGCATGAAATGACGCACGACGGCGTATCACTTTCAGGATCTGGCGAAGGCCCTCCTCATCACTAACCAGCAGCTTTCCGGTCGATGAACCCATGAAGACCTTGATGCCGGCGGCACCAGGTAGGCGCTCTAATTCGGGCAAATCGCGCGCATTTTCGTGCGCCGCACCGATGAAAAACGCGAAGTCGCAATGCATACGCTGATAACCGCGCCGCACCTTGTCAGCAAGCGTGTCAGCGCTAATCGTAAGCGGATCGGTATTCGGCATTTCGAATATCGCTGTAACGCCACCAAGCACCGCGGAGCGCGAGCCGGTTTCCAAATCTTCCTTATGGACGGAACCTGGCTCGCGAAAATGCACGTGCGTGTCGATCACGCCGGGCAAGATATGCAGGCCTCGGCAATCGATACGTTCGCCGGCCGATGCTTGCGCAAGATTGCCTATTTTTGCGATTTTACCCCCGCGAGCCCCGATATCGCATATATCACTGCCTTCACGGCTCACAACGGTTCCGCCTGTGAAGATTGAATCATAGTTTTCGGCCATGCCGGATTTCCATTTTGGCCACGGACTTGCCCCGCGCTGCTTGCGGCCTTACGTGTCGGGACAAAATTTGGCAAGAAGAACTCGCTTATGCATGCAGCCCTTCTCACCGAACGCGCCGTCATACGCCTTACCGGCGAGGATGCTACGCATTTTTTGCAGGGATTGGTAACTAGTGACGTCAAAATGCTGAATTCTGGTGAGGCCTGTTTTTCCGCATTGCTTACACCGCAAGGCAAGATCCTGTTCGATTTTCTAGTGATTGCTGTCGGAAAGGATGAGGATGGCGGCTTCGCGATCGACATGCCGCGCGCGCTGCTCAACGACGCTGTGAAACGGCTTGGTTTCTATCGTCTGCGGGCGAAGGTCAATATCGAACCTCGCACTGATCTCACTGTGGCGGTTGCAATGGACGGTACACCTTCGGAAGAACTCGGCCTCGTCTACCGTGATCCGCGCCATACGAAACTAGGTGCGCGAATTATTCTGCCCGCCGGCGATGCCGAAGCGGTACTCAAGAAAGCGGGGTTTGTGATTGTCGACGGCGAGGAATGGCAGAAACTACGCATTGCCCTGGGCATTCCGGAAGGCGGTAAGGATTTCGTTTATGGCGATACGTTTCCGCACGAGGCGGATATGGACCAGCTTGCAGGTATTGATTTCGACAAGGGCTGTTTCATCGGACAGGAGGTTGTGTCACGGATGGAGCATCGTGGAACCGCGCGTACGCGCATTGTCCCTGTTTCCTTTGAACATGCAGCGCCCAGTGCGGGCGTCGAAGTAAAAATTGGCGACAAGCCCGCGGGCTTCATGGGTTCGGCTGCCAATGGCCGCGGTCTGGCCAAGATACGTCTCGATCGGGTCGAAGCAGGACTAGCCATGAAAGAAAAACTTACAGCTGGCAATTTGCCAATCACGATCGTTAAACCCGACTGGGCGAAATTTTCTTTTCCCGGAGAAGCTGCAAAACTATGAGTGCAGTTTTGCACGAAGATAGTATTCAACGCTGCCCCTGGTGCGGCACAGATCCTCTTTACGTCGCCTACCACGATAAGGAATGGGGCGTGCCTGAACGCGATGACCGTGCGCTCTATGAAAAACTCGTGCTTGACGGGTTTCAAGCCGGGCTTTCCTGGATCACTATCTTGAGAAAGCGGGAAAATTTCCGCCGAGCATTCTCGAATTTCCAGCCAGAAAATATCGCACGCTACGACAAGAGAAAAATCGCCGTGCTGATGAAGGATACCGGAATTGTTCGCAACCAGATGAAAATCGACGGCGCTGTGCTGTCGGCGCGTGCGTGGCTCGAAATCATGGAAAAGGGCCCGGGCTTTTCAACTTTTCTTTGGGACTTCATGGATGGGAAGCCCGTTGTCAATCGCTTTCGCCTGAAACGACAAATTCCCACTGAGTCTGCACTTTCGCGGAAAATTTCTAAGGAATTGAAAGATCGCGGCTTCAAATTCTGCGGGCCAACAATCGTTTACGCCTTCATGCAGGCAGTCGGTATGGTCAATGACCATCTTGTGACCTGTCATCGACACGCAAAACTCGCACGTTTGGAGTGAAGATGGCCCCCCAACGTTCCGTCCAGCCTCGTGCGTGGCAACGTATGCTCTCTGGACGCAGACTTCGACCTGCTTGATCCTTCTCCACTCGACGTGGAGATTGAAGATATCGCGCATGGTCTCGCGCGCGTGGCGCGATGGAACGGACAAACCGACGGTCCGCATATTTTTTCGGTGGCGCAGCACTCGTTGCTTGTGGAGGCAGTATCGCGTCGACAGAACCCCAATATCGACCGAAACTGGCGCCTCGCGGTCCTCATGCACGATGCGCCCGAATATGTAATCGGGGATCCGATCAGTCCGTTCAAGGCCATTATCGGCGGTGACTACAAGCCAGTGGAGGCACGCTTGTTGAATGCAATTTCGATTCGCTTTGGCATGCCCGCGACTTGGCCTTCCACGCTCGTAAAGGTCGTGAAACAAGCCGACCGGGGTGCGGCTTATCTCGAGGCGACGAGACTCGCAGGATTTTCCAAAAACGAAGCGCGCCAATTTTTCGGTGAGCCGCCTGGCCTCGACGCTGCCACCGAGAAACGCTACCTAGCTCCGTGTAACGCCGAGACGGCCGAGCGCCGGTTTTTGAAGCGTTTTAAGGAACTTATGAACGAATCATGACGATCATCGTCTGCTCTCTTTCGCGCCTACAGGAAACCGTGAGCCAATCGGGCGCACAGCACGTCGTCACGCTTGTGCGCGACGAACAGTTGATCAAGCGCGAGCACGAAGGTTTGCGCCGGAACGGCGTCGAGCCGGAAGATCATCTGTGGCTAAAAATGGATGACATCGCCGACGAGATGGATGGCATGATCGCGCCAAGCGAAGAGCATGTCGAAAAACTCCTCGCCTTTCTTGAAAGATGGGATCGCTCGCAGCCGCTAGTCGTGCACTGCTATGCCGGGATCAGCCGATCGACAGCGGCGGCTTTCATCGCCGCCTGTGTAATTTCTCCGGATCTCGACGAGGCGGAAATTGCCAACCGGCTGCGACTCGCGTCTCCTACTGCCCGGCCCAATATTCGACTAGTCGCGATTGCCGATTCTTACCTTGGCCGCAATGGCCGAATGGTCCGTGCAATTAGCCAAATTGGCGAAGGCGCCGGAACCTACGAAGCAGAGCCCTTCAAGCTCTATCTCGATTGATTGCCGTGATACAGGCCGTGATAGCTTCACCGCATGGCCGGATATAAGCGCACACCGATCGAAGTCGGGCTCACAGCCGCGATCGTCGCCATGCAAGGCGACTCGCCACGAATTCTGGCGGCGGGAGCGGGAAACGATGCGCCGATTGGCTTGCCATCAGGTCCGTTCGAACCTCTCACGTACCGCACCTTTGAGATTGCGCTCCGTACGTTTGTCGAGAAACAAACCGGGCTTTCGGTCGGCTATGTCGAACAACTTTATACCTTTGGCGATCGTGGGCGGCACGCGCGCGTCGGAGACACAGATCCGCACGTGCTTTCGGTTGGCTATCTTGCATTGACAAGGATTCCGAGGGATGAGACCGCGCTAAAAGCTGCGGGGGCGCGCTTCGAACCCTGGTACAAATTTTTTCCTTGGGAAGACTGGCGTGGCCGCCGTCCTCAATTGCTCGACCGAACAATCCTCCCGGCGCTCGCTTCATGGGCAAAAGCCGTACCGCGCGAACCGGGCCGCGCGTTGGGACGGCGCGAGCGGCTGAAGCTTGCCTTTAGCATTGATGGCGCACCATGGGATGAAGAAAAAGTGCTAGAGCGCTACGAATTACTTTACGAGGCGGGCCTCGTCGAAGAAGCACGACGTGACGGACGCGAAGCAGCGCTAGCACGAAAATCCAGCACGCCACTCGGTGAGTCGATGCAATCCGACCATCGGCGAATTCTTGCCACCGCCATCGCGCGGCTACGGGCAAAACTGAAATATCGCCCTGTCGTGTTCGAACTGATGCCGGAAGAATTTACACTCACCGACTTGCAGCGAAATGTCGAGGCGATTGCCGGACGGCATCTGCACAAACAGAATTTTCGTCGACTTGTTGAATCGACGGAACTGGTCGAGCCGACTGGTGAAATAGCGACGGCAACCGGCGGAAGACCGGCGGCACTCTTTCGTTTCCGCCGCGAGGTACTAGCTGAGCGCCCAGCGCCTGGTTTGCGATTTGGGGCGCGCTTATAATGGCGATCAGCGTGTGGATCAGCCGCACGCTGTGCTATGCCATAAGCTTTCATTTCTCCAATCGCAGTCGTCCATCGACTCAATTCTGCTTTCCGCCAGCATAAACCGCGACACTTTTGGAGCCCCGCTCCGCGAGATGCGCGGCAGCCTGGTACGAATTTTGGCAGCTCGCGCTCGCGCGGTGGAGAACGATCGTCTGATTTTTGTCGGCCACACTCTCCGGCACGACGACGTCGATTTCTGCCCGGGGAGCATGCGGGCGGTCGGCAAATGGCCGTCGAAATGCTTCTTTATTAAGCGCGTCGAATATAAATCGGCGAGTTCGCATTCGCTGAAAAAGGCGATCGTGTATCTACATAACTAGCGTTAGGCGGCTTCAAATTTCGATGTCCAGTGCAATATCGAGTGATGGTGCCGAATGAGTGAGAGCGCCGACCGAGATTATATCGACGCCGGTTTCAGCGATCTTCGCGACGGTTTCGAGCGATACACCGCCGGAAGCTTCGAGTAGCAGCTTGCCCGCGACCATCCCGACAGCGCGTTTCATGTTAGAGGCATCCATATTGTCGAGCATGACGATATCGGCCCCGCCTGCCTCCAGGACCTCGGTAAGCTGTTCGAGTGTATCGACTTCGATCTCGAGCTTGACCAGATGTCCGACTGCAGCACGCGCAGCCTTGAGCGCGGGTGCAATACCGCCAGCCACAACGATATGATTGTCCTTAATCAGTACAGCATCATCTAGACCCATGCGGTGATTGACGCCACCGCCACAGCGCACGGCGTATTTTTCGAGCGCGCGCAGACCGGGCGTGGTTTTTCGTGTGTCGACGATTTTCGCTTTGGTATGGGCGACCTTGGCCACATACGCTGCGGTCAACGTAGCGATACCGGAAAGATGCCCGACGAAATTGAGCGCAACGCGCTCGCCGCAGAGAATCGAAACGGCCGCTCCTTCAATCTCAGCCAGTACATCCTTGGCCGCGACTTTGACGCCATCATGTATTCTGCGGTGAAACAAAATTCTTGCGTCTAGCTGACGAAATGCTTCAGCGGCACAAGCAAGACCAGAAATAAAGCCCGTTTTGCGCGCGACAAGTTTTGCTCTGGCTTCTTTATCTTGCGGAATGGTCGCCGCGCTCGTGATATCTCCAGCACGGCCAAGGTCCTCTGCGAGCGCACGGCGCACCACATCTTCAACCGCCAGCGGCGAGAGAAACGCACCTGGCAGCAGCAGATCGGAATGCATCAGGCAGCCTTCGCGCTTGCGCGCCAAGCCAATGCGTGTGCTTCGTCTAACGTGAAATAGCTGCGCCTGGCCTGTGCCGGGTCGGGCTGAGAAAAATCAGAACGAAAATGTGCGCCGCGGCTCTCGGTGCGCGCGTACGCCGCCGCCGCAATCATTAAGGCGGCCGTCGCCATGTCTTTCAATTCTGCAGATTTCTGCTTGGCCTCAATCAACAAAATCTCGTTGAGGGCCCGCGCTAGACCCGTTCCTGAACGAATGACGCCTACGTTAGCCGACATGAGCTTGCGCAGGCGTTTTTCATCGCTGTGCATCTCAAGATGAATAACACCGCGCGTGAATTCATCTTCGTTCCATGTGAGCGTCTTTGACTCTGGCATCATACCGCGGATATCCTCAGCGACACGCCCGGCGAAGACGACAGCCTCAAGAAGCGAATTCGATGCAAGACGATTGGCCCCGTGCGCGCCAGTCGATGCCACCTCGCCCGCGGCCCATAGCCCGTCGATCGACGTTCTGCCATTCGCGTCCGTCAATACACCGCCCATGTGGTAGTGCGCCGCGGGCGCGACCGGGATCGGCTGTTTCGCAGGGTCGATGCCAGCCGCCCTGCAGGATGCAAAAACGTTCGGAAAACGCTCGGAGAAATTCTCGATTCCACGTGCGTCGAGGAAAGCGCCGCGTCCCGCCGCGATTTCCGCGAACACGCCACGGGCAACGATATCTCGCGGCGCGAGCTCCGCCGCCGGATCGATCGCCTGCATGAAGCGCTCGCCCCTCTTATTGATAAGTGTCGCGCCATCGCCCCGCAGGGCTTCGGTCGCAAGCGGCGCGGGATCGCGACCAACATCGAGTGCGGTCGGATGGAATTGTACGAATTCTGCATCGGCAATGATTGCGCCCGCGCGCGCCGCTGCCGTGAGCCCCGTGCCGCGCGCACTGAGCGGATTTGTCGTTACCGCGAAAAGTCCACCAGTACCACCGCTCGCGAGCACCACGGCGCGCGCGGGAATTGCAATCGGCGCAGATTTACCTGCCGCTCGCACTCGAATTCCTGTAACGTATCGGCCCTCCACCAGTAAGCCCTCGAGGCGCAAATTTTCGAGAATGCGAATTGTCGGCGTGTTGCGCGTGGTGGCGACGAGTGCCGCCATAATCGCCGAGCCTGCGCTATCGCCCTTCACGCGCACTATGCGGCGCGCCGAATGCGCGGCCTCGCGCGAAAGCAGCAAATGCCCTTCTAGATCTCGGTCGAAGGGGACGCCATATCGCAGCAGATCGTGAATACGAGCGGGCGCCTCGCGCGCCATCATTTCCGCAATGCCGCGATCGACGATGCCGGCACCGGCCTTCAAGGTATCCTCGACATGGGCTTGGGGTGTATCGCCTTCGTCCATGGCTGCGGCGATGCCGCCCTGCGCCCAAACGGATGACGCGCCCTCGCCGATTGGAGAGGCCGTAATAATGGTGACCGGGCGCGGCGCCAGCTTCAGCGCGCAAAAAAGTCCCGCAAGCCCGCCGCCGACAATGACAATGTCGTCGATACCACCCCATGATTGGGGCGATAACTCGTCGCGTTTGCGTGAAGCATCCGACATGTATGGCCTGCCTCTGCTGAGGTCTTCGTTGCATCAGCTCTTGAGGTGGATCATCCGCTCGACCGCACTGCGCGCGCGATCGGCAATGGCCGGATCGATCTCGACCTCTTCGCGAAGGTAGACGAGGCTATCAAGAATTTTGGGAAGCGTGATCCGTTTCATGTGCGGACAAAGATTACACGGCCGCACAAATTCGACGCCCGGCGTCTCGGCCTGTACATTATCGGCCATCGAACATTCGGTGACCATAACGACCTTCTTCGGTCGTTTGTTTTTGACGAAATTTATCATCGCCGAAGTCGACCCCGTGAAATCCGCTTCCGCGATGACTTCCGGCGGGCATTCTGGGTGTGCGAGTATCTGCACGGATGGATCTGCTTCGCGATAGCGGCGAAGTTCCTCGCCCGTGAAGCGTTCGTGCACCTCGCAGTGCCCCTTCCATGCGATGATATTCACCTTCGTCTGCGTCGCAACCCAGCGCGCGAGATACTCGTCCGGGATGCAGATGACCTCATCGACGCCGAAGCTCTCAACCACCTGCACCGCGTTCGACGAAGTGCAGCAGATGTCGCTCTCCGCCTTCACGTCGGCCGAGGTGTTCACATAGGTCACAATCGGCACACCGGGGAAGCGCTCACGCAAAAGACGCACGTCATCGCCGGTGATCGAAGAGGCAAGCGAGCAGCCCGCGCGCAGATCCGGAATCAACACGGTCTTATCGGGATTTAGAAGTTTCGAGGTCTCCGCCATGAAATGCACACCGCCCTGCACGATGATATCTGCATTTGTTTTGGTGGCCTCGCGGGCGAGTTGCAGAGAGTCACCGACGAAATCGGCAACGCAATTATAGATTTCTGGTGTCTGATAATTGTGCGCAAGGATGACGGCGTTACGCTGTCTCTTGAGAGCGTTGATCGCTTTTACGTAAGGCGCGAAGAATGGCCATTCGACGGGTGGCACTACCGTTTTTATACGCTCGTAGAGATGCGCGGTTTCGCGGCCCACCTGTTCGTTCCATTCGAGTGAAGGCATTGGCAGCACGCCAAGACGGCGCGCTGCCGCGCCAGATCCCGGTATCGGCGCGGGCAATGGTCCACGCGCAATGGCAGGCCCGAATGTTTCGACATGAGGGTGATTGATGGCTGTCATTATGGCGTACCTCCTGAGATTTTCGCCATATATGCTCGATACGAGCATATCTCGGTTACGAGAAAACCGGCTTCAGCCGGCCTCAGAGCGAGTTATCCTCGTTTCGAGCAAAAGAAATATAGCGCAAGTCCTGCGCCACCGCTAGTCCCCTGCCGGCACTCAGCCATGCAGCTTTGCGATGGCTGGCTCGCCTAGATTTTACTAGGGTGGCGCGCAAACCATGGTTAAATTTTAAGAACAGCCGGGTGCGGAGATCGAGCCGCGCCCAATTTTTTAGCCAATAACATCCCGGTGACAAGCTCGCAATGACTACGAAGACGCTCACCTCGTGGCGCACCCCCGGTATCATTCTCCTTTTCGGCTGCCTGACGGCGATTTTAACCTTCGGTCCGCGTTCATCATTCGGGTTCTTCTTGACCCCGATGTCGAGCGCGAACGGCTGGGGGCGCGATGTATTCGCACTCGCTTTTGCTATTCAAAATCTGTTGTGGGGTGTCGGCCAACCTTTCGCCGGCGCGATTGCCGATCGTTTCGGTACCGTTCGTGTGTTGTGCACCGGCACCCTTCTCTACGCGATGGGCCTTGGGCTGATGACGGTTTCGACCACACCTATCGCCCTTGATCTTACAGCGGGCGTGCTGATCGGCTTCGGACTCTCGGGCTGTTCGTTCAACATCGTGCTTGCGGCATTTGGAAAAATCCTGCCGGCTGAATGGCGCGGGCTTGCGCTCGGCCTCGGCACGGCCTCTGGTTCGTTCGGTCAATTCCTCTTTGCACCATTTGGGGTCGCGTTGATTGACAGCCAGGGCTGGCAGATGGCGTTGCTTATTTTCGCTGGCTTAATTGTCCTGGTGCTTCCCTTCTCACTCGCTCTCGCGACTCCAACCATTAAAACGAATGCCACCGGACCCGACAAGTCACAATCAATTACTGGTGCTTTATGGGAAGCATTTGGCCATCGTTCGTATGTTTTGCTGGTACTCGGCTTCTTTACCTGCGGTTTTCAGCTCGCTTTCGTCACTGCACATCTTCCATCCTATCTGATCGATCGCGGCCTTGATGCAAAAATCGGCGGGTGGACGATCGCGATCATCGGTCTCTTCAACATCGTCGGATCACTAGCTTCTGGTTACTTCGGTAATATCATTCCGAAGCGTTACATACTTTCGGCGATTTACTTCGTTCGCGCGTTGTCGATCGTGATCTTCATCGCGATGCCGATCACACCGCTATCGACGCTCGTTTTCGGTGTCATAACCGGTCTTACATGGCTTTCGACAGTGCCACCGACCTCGGGCCTTGTCGCTGTTATGTTCGGCACACGTTGGCTAGCGATGCTGTACGGCTTCGCTTTCTTCAGTCATCAGGTTGGTGGATTTCTCGGCGTCTATCTGGGTGGCGTCGTGTTCGAACGCACTGGCTCGTACAATACGGTGTGGTGGTTATCGGTGATGTTTGGAGTGCTTTCAGCGCTGATCAACCTGCCGATCGTCGAAAAACCGGTCGGTCGTTTTGCGGCTGCGTCGGCCTGAGGATGTGGTAAAATGTAATTATGACGCAGTTCAAGGCGATCGTTATCGAGAAAATAGAAGGTGGCTCCAAGGCCGCGCTGACCGATTTCGATGAAGCGAACCTGATGGATGGCGACGTTACAGTTCGCGTCGAATACTCAACAATCAATTACAAAGACGGGCTCGCGATCACCGGTAAGGCGCCGGTGGTGCGACGTTGGCCGATGATCGGCGGTATCGATTTCGCCGGAGCGGTCGAGACTTCGGCCAATCCCGCATGGAAGGCAGGCGATAAGGTGATTCTCAATGGCTTTGGACTTGGCGAGACTCATCTCGGTGGCTACGCCGAGAAGGCGCGGGTCAAGGGCGACTGGCTGGTCAGACTGCCCGATGGCATGACGACGCACGAGGCGATGGCGATCGGCACGGCCGGATATACCGCGATGCTGTGCGTTATTGCTCTAGAACGCCACGGCGTAAAGCCTTCCCAAGGCCCGGTCATTGTCACCGGCGCCACCGGCGGCGTCGGTTCGGTCGCGATCGCGTTACTTTCCAAGCTTGGCTATTCGGTCATAGCCTCGACGGGCCGGATGTCGGAAGCCGACTATCTGAAGTCGCTGGGCGCCAGCGAGATCATCGAGCGGGGGGAACTTTCGGGCCCGGCAAAACCGCTTGCCAAGGAACGCTGGGCCGCAGGTATCGATAGCGTCGGCTCGCACACTCTCGCGAACGTCCTTTCCATGACCAAATATGACGGCGCCGTGGCCGCCTGCGGTCTTGCGCAGGGCATGGATCTGCCAGCGTCAGTGGCTCCCTTTATTCTGCGCGATGTCGCGCTATTGGGCGTTGATTCCGTGATGTGCCCTATGGAGCGTCGCAAGGAAGCGTGGAAGCGGCTTTCGGCCGATCTCGACCGTAAAAAGCTCGCCTTGATAACTAAGGAAATATCACTCGCGAATGTCATCGAAACGGCGCCTTCGATCCTTTCTGGAAAAATTCGTGGCCGGATTGTGGTAAAGGTTTAGGCAGTTCTCTAGATCAAACTTGACAAATCCGCGCGTTTTCGGCGCAAGTAGGTTATGAATTGTCGAGACTGCCATTCCATGTCGCGCAACAAACCTTTTCTCGCCGTTGCCTTGCTCCTCGGTATTAGTCCCGTTTCCGCACAAGAAGTGATGTATGCGGACGCCGCACGTGAATTCGTTGCGGGGCGGTTATTTTCATATCAGTGCTTCGACGGAACCAATGGCTCGGGTCGTGTTTTCGCGGATGGTTCGGCAATTGGAAGCATCCGAATCACGGGCCGGGGTGATAATCGTTACATGCATTTGCCCACGAACACACTCTATGTGTCCGGCAATCAGATTTGCGCCCGGTTGAGAGGGCTGCCGTTCGAACCTTGCTTCAATCTCGTGAAAACGGGCCCGGATACCTTTCGCGGTTCCGTCAGCCATATGAATTTCATGTATTGCAATTTCAATCGCGGCGCGGGCACTCAGCTTGCGCGCCAACGCGGCATCGGCGCGAGCGAAGCGTTGTTAGAAGTGAAAACCGAGAAAAAAATAGAACCAAAACCTGACCACAAACCCGAAAAAAAGCCAGCGGCTGACAACCTCACTGAGGGAATGCAACTTCGCCGCTGACGCCGCGAGCTTATCCGCCGTTGCCTGGCGTACTGACTGAGCCAGCTTTTGGCGGCGTAGCGCTATCCTTCAAGCCGTCCTTCAGTTTTTCTTCGATCTTCACGAGATCCTCGGGCTCGGGTTTATTGTCGCGTGCATGACGCCACTGAAAACGCGCCTCAAGTTCGCGTCCGGTTTTCCAATAAGCGTCGCCGAGATGATCGTTAATGACTGGATCTTCCGGCTTCAATTCGATCGCTCGTTCGAGATCGGTGGAAGCCTCGTCAAAACGCCCGAGCCGATAATAAGCCCAACCAAGGCTATCGACTATATAACCATCGTTCGGACGCAACTCGACCGCACGGCGGATCATCTGTACCGCCTTGTCGAGATTAAGTCCTTGGTCGACCCAGCTATAGCCAAGATAGTTCAGTACCTGTGGCTGATCCGGATAAAGATCCAGCGCCTTTTGCAGGTCTTTCTCCGCTTTCGGCCAATCTTTGGCGCGCTCATAGCAGATGCCTCGGAAATAATAGAGTGTCCAATGCTGGCGTGTTGGTTCTTTGATGCCGTCCAAAACCTTCGAATACACGTCCGCCGCTTCCTTGAACTGTTTGCGGGAGCGGAGCACGTTTCCCAGTGCAACGATCGCTTCCATATCGTCGGGCTTGCGCGCGACCAACTCGTCAAGTTTTTTCTTTGCCTCTTCCGGACGTTCCATCGCTTCGAGATTGAGACCGAGCTGGATATCGGCGTTGCGCCGCAGCGGCGAATTAGCGGGCACGCGATTATAAGCTTCGATCGCGAGCTCCGGTTTCTTCATCGCCTCGTATAGATCGGCGAGAGACAGAAGCGCCAGCGGATGTTCAGGATCGAGATAAATCGCAAGCTGCAGATAAATCAGCCCGATATCCTCGCCGCCTTGGCGGCCGAGGGCGGCGCCCAGGCCGAAGAGAACTTCCGCGGCACCCGCTGCGGCGCTCCGCACCATCGGGGCGAGCGTTTTTCCGCTCTTCAGCTCGGCCAGCGGCATATCGATCAAGGGATGATTGGGAAGAACCGTAGCGAAGGTTTCATAGACTTTTTGCGCACCAGCCTGATCGCCATTCCTTGAGAGCCAGCGTCCATACGCATCAGCCGTGCGAATGGCATTCGAATCGAGCTTGTAGGCGCGCTCAAGGCGCTTGCCGGCTTCCTTCTTGTTACCAACGAGATCGTAAATCAGACCGGCGTGCAAATCCTTGAAGACCAGATACCAGTCCGGCCCCTGCAGACGGTCGATACTGTCGACCGCGGCCTTGGCGTCGCCCGCACCTGCAAGCGCCCATGATGAAAGCAGCGAAGCTGTGAGATCTGCAATCGGCCCGCGCACGGATTGCGTCAATTGGGTACGGGCGACAGCGTATTGTTGGCGCTTGAAGGCGCGCGCCGCAAGCGTGAGACGCGCGACACGTTGACTACGGTCGATCGAAACTAGACGCTCGGCGAGCGGCATCGCGTCTTCGACAGATCCACTGGCCAAAATAACAAGAAAAGTGCGCTCAACGAGCTCTTCATTTTTGGGATCGGCACGAAGTGCCGCGCGATAATAGGCTGAGGCCGCCGCCATATCGCGCGAAGAACCCGCAAAACGTGCGGCAAGATAGTTTCCCGCTGGCGAAGTACGGGCGATCAATCCGGCCGGAGGCACATCGGCCTTGCTCATAAAGGAGATGAAAATCATACCGGCGGCAAAAGTTGCGGTGAAAACTCTGGAATGCCTCAAGACCGAATACTCCGATGGTCGAATATTGGATTGATCGCGCGCTTATGCGCCGCGTTCAAAAACAAGATGCCCCCGATTCATGGCGACCGCAAGGACGAGCATCTTGCCGTACGAATGGATAGTGCCTTGCCTGTAAGGGCCGCCATCGCCATTCTCTCGTGCGATCATGTCCCTTCTGCGCAGCCGTGCTCCCGCCAAGATCAATTTGACCCTTAGAGTCATTCGACAAAGACCGGATGGCTATCACGATATTGTCAGCCTTGTCGCTTTTGCAGATGTCGGCGACGATTTGACGCTGGTACCCGGCGGCAAGCTCGATCTCGATTTGGTTGGACCCAATGCGGGAGCGCTGGGCGATGTTTCGGATAATCTTGTGCTTATTGCGGCTCAGGCACTGGATCGGCGTATAAAAAAACTGGTACTCGGCCAGTTCAAGTTAATGAAAAATCTACCGGTAGGCGCCGGGCTTGGTGGCGGTTCCGCGGATGCAGCGGCGGCACTGCGGCTGTTAGCCATCGCGAATGACCTAAAACTCGATGACCCCCGTGTCTTCGAAACGACCCAAATTATTGGAGCCGATGTGCCCGTTTGTCTGCACTCGAAAGCGCGGGTGATGAGCGGGATTGGCGATCGGCTATCGGCGCCAATGCGATTGCCGCCGCTGCCGGCAGTTATCGTGTTTCCGGGCGCGCATGTAGCGACGGAGCAAGCATTTGCAATGCTCGACCAAATGGGTGTCGAATCCCTTGGCAGAAAATTAGACGACCATCCTGAGGTCGAAGGAATTCCGCTCGAACGGCACAAATTCATCGCCTTCCTCAATACACAGGCCAACGATCTCGCGCGGGCTACGGAATCCTTTCTGCCAATTGTTGTGACCGCTGAAGAACGCTTGCGCCGGACTTCCGGCGTGCAAGTGGTGCGCATGTCGGGCTCGGGATCAAGCGTATTCGGGATCTATGAAAGTCAGCCACTTGCGGCCAAGGCGGCGGAGGAAATTCGCGCCGAACATCCCAACTGGTGGGTACAAGAAACGAATTTCGTTTAGCTAGTGCGCTCGCGCGACGCAGAAGTCGACGACCTCGATCAGCGCCAGTTTGCAGGCACTCTCTGGAAAAACCGCCAGCGCATCTTTCGCGATCGCACCATAATGGCGGGCGCGTTCAATCGTGTCTTCCAGCGCCCGATGACGGGTAAGCAATCTGATTGCGTGTTCAAGATCGCTGTCCGCGCTCTCTCCTTTTTCCAGTGCGCGGCGCCAGAAATTTCTCTCTTCGTCATTGCCGCGCCGAAAAGCAAGAATCACGGGCTGGGTGATTTTTCCTTCTCGAAAATCGTCACCGACATTCTTGCCTAGCCGCGCGCGGCTGCCACCGTAATCCAGCGCGTCGTCGACGAGCTGAAAGGCAATGCCCAAATTCATGCCGAATGAACGACAAGCCGCCTGTTCAGGCTTCGATCGTTCTGCCAGCACAGGTCCAACTTCGCAAGCGGCCGCGAATAATTCTGCAGTCTTCGCACGTATCACAAAGAGATAATCGTCTTCTGTTGTTTCGAGATTTTTTGCGGCCGCGAGTTGTTTCACTTCGCCCTCGGCTATCACTGCTGCTGCCGTCGAAAGAATTTCTAGTGCGCGTAGCGAGCCTACTTCTACCATCATCCGAAATGCCTGACCGAGGAGAAAATCGCCAACGAGAACACTTGCTTCGTTTCCCCACACCATGCGTGCAGCAAGCTTGCCCCGACGCATTTCACTCCCATCAACGACATCATCATGAAGAAGCGTGGCCGTATGCATGAATTCGACCGCGGCGGCGAGACGGATATGTCCATCGTCGCGATAACCGGCGAGTGCCGCGGTTGCGAGCGTTAGCATCGGACGCAGCCGCTTTCCACCGGACGAAATCAGATGATTGGCGACCTCCGGAATCATCGTGACTTCGGAACCCGTGCGGCTAAGGATCAGATCGTTAACGCGTCGCAAATCCGCGCGCGCGAGATTCGAGAGCCGCTCAATCGAGGGCTCGCCAGCAGGCTCAAATGGCAGAACAACAGCCATTTACGGTCTCCTGAAAACTGTACTTACCATAGAGAAACGTCGCAGGGGACTGCAAGACCGCAGCCGGTTGAGTGGACTTTCGCCGCAGCACCATTTCACGTAGATTGCGCGCGGATGAGCCCCCCGAAAGTGATCAAATGCGCGCCCTTAATCCTTCACAGGAATTGCCAACGGCCGAGACCGCGGTGCGCCGAGTTGCCGTACTCGTACCCTGTTACAACGAGCAAGCAGCGATCGCGAAAGTTGTAGAACAGTTTCGCACTGCGCTGCCCAGCGCGGCAATCCACGTCTACGACAATAATTCAAAGGACCGCACGTCCGAGGTCGCTCGGGCTGCGGGCGCGATCATCGGCAATGAGATGCGTCAGGGAAAGGGTCATGTCGTGCGCCGGATGTTCGCTGACGTCGAAGCCGATATTTATTTGCTGGTCGATGGCGACGCGACCTACGATGCGCCAAGCGCGCACAAAATGATCGCAAAACTCGTCGACGAAAATCTCGACATGGTTGTCGGTTGCCGCGTGGGACAGGAGCAGAACGCCTATCGGCCCGGTCACCGTTTCGGCAATCACATACTTACCGAGTTCGTCGCGCGTGTTTTCGGACGCGCGTTTAACGACATCCTCTCGGGCTATCGTGTTTTTTCACGGCGGTTCGTGAAATCGTTTCCAGCGCTTTCGACCGGATTTGAAATCGAAACGGAGCTTACGATTCACGCGCTGGAATTGGGGATGCCGGTCGGCGAATTACAGACGCCGTACTTTGCGCGGCTGGAGGGATCCGCTTCAAAGCTCAATACTTGGCGTGATGGTTTTCGGATTTTGTGGACTATTTTCCAGCTCTATCGAATTGAGCGTCCGTTTCCGTTCTTCGCCACGATTGCGGCAATTCTTGCAACCCTTTCAGTCCTCATTGCCATTCCTGTGGTTGTTACATATTTGGAGACGGGTCTTGTGCCGCGGTTTCCCACCGCAATCCTGTCGATGGGCCTGATGGTTCTTGCCTTCCTCTCGCTCGCGTCGGGATTGATCCTCGATACCGTCACGCGCGGACGCCGCGAATTGAAGCGGCTTGCCTATCTTGCGCATCGCGCGCCCTTTAGCGCCGGGCGCCGGGCTGGCTGACCATGAGCGAGTTGATACGCACCAACGATCTCGTGCTTATCTCAGCTGTCGAGGCGCTGCTGGGCGCGGCGCGTATCGAGTGTCATGTCGCCGACCGACATATGAGCTCGGTCGAAGGATCGATTGGTGCGCTTCCGCGCCGTGTGCTCATTGCAACACATTCTCTCGCTAGGGCGCGAAAACTCCTGACCGATGCCGGTCTCGGCGATGCGCTCACTGCGAACTGATGTGCCTACGCCTCCTCTTGACGTAACCGATGATGCTTTTCTTGGCGGAAAGCTGAAACTCCTTCAGCCGAGGCAAGGCCATCGTGCGGGGCACGACGCGATTCTGCTCGCTGCGGCAGCGCCAGTTTCAAAATTTGCCATCGAGCTTGGTGCCGGGATCGGTACAGCAGGCTTTTCACTGCTCGCGAGAAATGTGGCCGAACACATAACGCTGGTGGAAATTGATCCGGATCTTGCGGAACTCTCGCGTGCAAATGCCAGCCGCAACGGATTTGATGAGCGCACAGAGGTCATTGCCGCGGACATAGCGAAACTCGCGCGGCGTCGCGAACCTGTCTTTCCGAAACCTTCGAGTGCCGATCTCGTGCTGATGAATCCGCCCTTTAACGATCCATCACGAAGAAACGCGTCGCCGAACGTAAGCCGGAGACGCGCACGTACGGCGAAAGACACTGATCTCAATCAATGGGTTGCTGCTGCCGATAGATTGCTTTCACCTGGCGGCACGCTAGTTCTTATTCATCGCCCGGAAGCCATCGAGACGATTCTTTCCGCCCTAAAAGGCCGTTTCGGCGCGACCGAGCTCTTTCCAGTCTTTTCGCGCCCGAACGCTCCCGCGATTCGGATCGTCGTCCGCGCAATCAAAGGCCGCCGCACGCCTCCTGTAATACGAAAGGGGATCGTTCTGACGGATGCGGGTGGCCAGCCAACCGCAGCCGCGGATGCAGTCCTTCGTGACGGAACACTGCTCGAAACCGCTTGAGCGGCGCCGCGCATCCGCCTAGATATTCAAAATGGCTGGCTTTCGTCTTCCGCTGCTCTCCCGGTTGTTTCGTCGCACTCCGATCGTTCCGGTCGTGCGCCTCACCGGCGTTATCGGATTTTCAACCCCGCTCAATCCAGGGCTTACACTCGCGAACGTCGCACGGACTCTTGATCGCGCCTTCGCTGTCAAACGGGCGAAGGCAGTAGCACTCGTCATTAATTCGCCGGGCGGATCTCCCGTTCAATCCCATCTTATTTACCAGCGCATCCGGATGCTCGCCGCTGAGAAAAGGCGGCCCGTAATCGCGTTTGTCGAGGACGTTGCAGCCTCCGGCGGCTACATGATCGCCTGCGCGGCGGACGAGATCGTAGCCGACACGTCCTCGATTGTCGGATCGATCGGTGTTCTTTCGGCAAGCTTTGGCTTCGATAAGACGATCAAAAAATTGGGCATCGAACGGCGCGTGCATACTGCTGGCGAGCACAAAATGGCGTTCGACCCGTTTCAGCCAGAAAAGCCGGATGAGGTCCAGCGTCTTAAAGTATTGCAAAAAGAAATCCACGCGACGTTCATCGGTTTGGTGAAAAAGAGCCGCGGCAAGAAACTAAAAGGCCCCGAAAAAACCTTGTTCTCCGGTGAGTTCTGGGTTGGCGACCAGGCGCTCCATTACGGGCTTATTGATCGGATCGGAGATCTTAAAAACGTGCTACGCGAACGTTACGGGAAGAAAGTGGAGACGCCGCTAATCGCGCCGCCATCAGGTTGGTTTTCGAAAAAGGCACCTTCCATCATGACGGAATTCGAACACGGCGATTGGGCGGCAACCTTGATTTCGGCCATTGAAGCGCGTTCGATATGGGCGCGTTACGGACTGTGAGGGACTGATATGCCTCCGGCATTTCTCTGGGCGCTCGGCGCGATTGGTGCGGCATTGGCCGCAAAGCTCCTCGCCAACGCTGGCAAAAAGGCGAACGAAGACCTCGACGCTTTGCGCCGCGAACCGAAAAAAGATGATCGCGCGAGCATCCCAACGCTCAAGCGAGACCCGGCAACCGGCCAATATCGGCCGCCATCCTAAACCGCGTTCCTTGATTTAACGAAGGCCCGCTTCTACGGTGCGCCGCGCACCGCCCAGAAGCCAAATGAACCCACCCACTAACGCCGAATCGCTTCGCCCCGAACACTCGTTTCAGGGGTTGATCCTCGCGCTCCAAACCTTCTGGGCGGAGCAGGGCTGTGTGATCTTGCAGCCCTACGACATGGAGATGGGCGCGGCTACCTTTCACCCGGCGACCACTTTGCGCGCCCTTGGACCAAGGCCCTGGAACGCAGCTTATGTGCAGCCGTCGCGCCGGCCGAAGGACGGGCGTTATGGTGAGAACCCAAACCGGCTGCAGCACTACTATCAGTTCCAAGTAATTCTTAAGCCGTCGCCGACAGATATTCAGGAGCTTTACCTGAAGTCGCTCACCGAAATCGGCATCGACCAGAAAACTCACGATATCCGTTTTGTCGAGGATGATTGGGAAAGTCCGACGCTGGGCGCGTGGGGTTTGGGCTGGGAATGCTGGTGCGACGGCATGGAAGTTTCTCAGTTTACCTACTTCCAGCAAGTGGCCGGCTTCGAATGCGCGCCGGTTTCGGGCGAACTTACTTACGGCCTCGAGCGGCTGGCAATGTACGTGCAGGGCGTCGAGAACGTGTTCGATCTCAACTTCAACGGACGCGAAGGCACAGAGAAAGTCACCTACGGCGACGTTTATCTTCAGGCGGAGCAAGAATACTCACGCTACAATTTCGAGGCCGCTAACACGGAAATGCTTTTCCGTCACTTCAAGGATGCGGGAGAAGAGTGCAAGCGCCTTCTAAAAATCGGTGACAAGGACAAAGGCCACGAGATGGTGCTCCCAGCCTACGACCAGTGCATCAAGGCGAGCCACATATTTAATTTGCTCGACGCGCGCGGCGTGATCTCAGTCACCGAACGCCAGAGCTACATCTTGCGCGTGCGTGATCTCGCGAAAGCGTGCGGCGCGGCATGGCTAAAGACCAAGGGAGGCGGCGCATGAGCGAACCCAGAACGTTATTGCAGATGGCGGGTGTGAATCCCTCTCCCGCAAAACTTTCAGATGCGGCTATCATTATTATCGACGCACAGAACGAATATGTGAGCGGCAAACTGCCTTTGGATGGTGTCGAGGCGGCGCTCGACAATATTGCAAAATTGCTCAAGACCGCGCGTGCGGTGGGTGCGCCGATCGTTCACATCCAGCAACGCGGGCGCACCGGCGGGCTATTCGATCCCGACGGTGACGGGTTCATGATTGCGCCGCAGGCTGCGCCTGAAAAAGGCGAAAGCATCATTGAGAAATCATTGCCAAATTCTTTTGCAAAGACTGGTTTGCAGTTAGTGATTCAGGCGACAGGCAGAAATTCGCTCGTGCTGGCGGGATTCATGACTCATATGTGCGTGTCCGCGACCGCTCGTTCGGCGCTCGATCACGGCTATCAGACGACGATTGCCGCCGACGCCGTCGCCACACGCGTGTTGCCCGATCCGCTCGGCGGCCCCGCAATTTCCGCTGCGCAAATCCATCGCACGGCGCTCGCGGAACTTGCCGACCGCTTCGCAACAATCGCACGCGTTTCCGATCTAAAAGCCTGACCATGCCCGATCTTCTGCTCGAGCTTTATTCCGAAGAGATTCCCGCTCGCATGCAGCTGCAGGCACAGGAGAATCTGAAAAAACTAATTACCGACAAGCTAGTCGATGCCGGTTTAACCTATGAAGGCGCAAAGGCCTTTTCGACGCCCCGCAGGCTCGCGCTCGCAGTCCAAGGTGTACTCGCACGCGCACCTGACTTGCGCGCGGAGAAAAAAGGTCCGCGTGTTGATGCGCCCGATGGTGCGATTCAGGGTTTCCTGAAAAGCGCGGGGCTGAAATTCATCAATGAAGCGAAAGTTCAACAGGACAAAAAGGGTGACTTCTATATCGCTGTGGTTGAAAAGAAAGGTCGCCCAGCTCCCAAAATTATCGCCGAGATCGTGCCCGATGTCGTGCGCAATTTTCCATGGCCGAAGTCGATGCGCTGGGGTTGGGGTTCGCTCAACTGGATACGCCCGTTGCATTCGATTGTTTGCACCTTTGGCCCGGAAACCGAGGAACCGGAAATCGTCCGCTTTGAAATCGGCAGTATCAAGTCAGGCGATGTGACGCATGGCCATCCGGTGCTTGTACCGGGCCCGATTAAAGTTAAGCGGCTTGGGGACTATCTGCAGAAGCTCGACAAAGCAAAGGTCGTGCCGGACCGCGAGCGGCGCAAGGCTTCGATAATCGCTGATGCGAAGAATCTTGCGCTCGCGCAGGGACTGGATCTCGTCGAGGACGAAGGCTTACTGGCGGAAGTTGCGGGTCTCGTCGAATGGCCGGTAGTGCTACTCGGCGAATTCGACAAAAGTTATCTCGATATTCCACCGGAGGTGATCCGCGCCACGATCCGCACTAACCAGAAATGCTTCGTCCTGCGCGACCCAAAGAATGGCAAGTTGGCGAGTAAATTCTTGCTCGTTTCGAATCTCGAAGCGAACGACGGTGGCAATGCGATCAAAATGGGGAATGCGCGCGTCATACGCGCGCGACTGGCCGACGCAAAGTTCTTCTGGGATAAGGACCGCAAGACCAAGCTCGAAGACCGTCTACCGAAATTCGAGCAAATCACGTTTCACGAAAAACTAGGCACACAAGCGGAGCGAATCGAGCGCATTGCGCGGCTCGCGAAAGAACTTGCACCTATTGTTAAAGCCGACCTAGCGAAGGTCGAGCGCGCGGCTCGTTTGGCGAAAGCCGATCTCACCACCGAAATGGTTGGTGAATTTCCCGAACTGCAAGGTCTCATGGGCAAATACTATGCGCTAGCAGAGAAGATCGATCCCGAAATCGCAATCGCCATCGAGGAACACTACAAGCCCCAGGGCCCGAACGACCGCACTCCGACCGCGCCAGTTTCGGTCGCCGTCGCGCTCGCGGACAAGAGCGTCATTCTTACTGGGTTTTGGTCGATCTTCGAACCGCCTTCAGGTTCCAAAGATCCTTATGCCCTTCGCCGCGCCACTCTAGGTTTTATAAGAGTAGTACTTGATAACGGGATAAGGATAAAACTGCTGCCGATTTTTCGGAGTGAAATTAATAGATGGCTGCAAGCCCTAACACCGCGTGTACACACTCTTACTCCTGACCAAATTACGAGCACATCGCTAAAGGCGGCCATAGATCTCCGCTCATTTTTTATTGAACGCCTGAAGGTTCATCTGCGCGATCAGGGTGCGCGTCACGAACTCGTGGACGCTGTGTTCGCACTTGAAGACCAGGACGATCTCGTGATGATCGTCCGCCGGATCGACGCGCTTGGAAAATTTCTTGATACCGATGATGGGAGAAATTTGCTCGTCGGCTATCGGCGCGCAGCAAATATCCTGCGCGACGAGGAGAAGAGGGATAAAAAGAGCTACACCGGCGAACCAGACACGAAGTTTCTCAAAGAACCGGAAGAAAAAGCGCTCGCGGAGGCCATCGGTAAGGTCGAAGTCGAAGTCGCGAACGCGCTCAAGAAAGAAGATTTCGAGGCCGCAATGAGCGCCATCTCGAAATTACGGACACCCGTTGATTCCTTCTTCGACAAAGTGACGGTGAACGCCGACGATAAGGCACTGCGCGAAAACCGCTTGAAGCTCCTTGACCGCATCCGTACTTGCACACGCACCGTCGCGGATTTTTCTAAGATCGGGGGCTGACCAAGTTCTTCGTTCGTCGTAGCCACGCTTGGGCCGAGCATGACAAATTAGGATGCCGTAAAAAACTAAACTAATGGTCGCCTGCCGGCCGCCCCGCTAGACGACGCATCCAAGCGCCAATACTACATAACCTGCCACCGCGAGCCAGAATTGGTACTGGGTCACAAAGGGAATCGTGACGAAATAACCGACCATCGCTAGCACCAGCAATGCGAGCGCGATCAAGAACACAGTTTGGTTGGGCGTATGGAGCTCGATCATTCCTGTCCGTCCTTTACCCTTAGCGCCGAAGGCGACCCATTTGTGCACGAGCCATGGTCAGCGTCACACGTTATTTAATTTGCGTTGCAGAAAGCGACGTTGCAGCGCGGAACGCCACGGGCTAAGCATCCGGTCTCTCAAACCGGCTCCTTCATAAACACGTCTCGATCGGAATCCCGCATGACGAAATGGGTCTACAGCTTCGGCGACGGCAAGGCCGAAGGCAAAGCGAAAATGCATAACCTGCTCGGCGGCAAGGGTGCGAATCTTGCCGAAATGTCGAATCTCGGCCTGCCCGTGCCGCCGGGCTTCACGATCACGACAACCGTCTGCAGCTATTTTTACGATAAGAATAAAACCTACCCGAAAGACCTAAAGAAGCAGGTAGAGCAGGCGCTCGCGCATATCGGCAAGCTGACTGGCAAAAGTTTTGGCGACCGCAAAAATCCTCTGCTCGTCTCAGTACGCTCAGGCGCGCGCGCATCCATGCCAGGCATGATGGATACAGTACTCAATCTTGGCCTCAACGACGAGACCGTCGAAGCGCTCGCCAAAAATTCGAATGACCGCCGCTTCGCCTATGACAGCTATCGCCGTTTCATCCAGATGTATTCCGACGTTGTGCTCGGCGTCGACGGCCACGACTTCGAAGAAATTATCGGCTCCTGGAAGGACGAGCATGGCCAGGAACTCGACACCGAACTTTCGGCTGAGGATTGGATCGAGGTCATCAAACGCTTTAAGGACCGTGTAGTCGAGGAGACCGGCAAGCCGTTCTCACAAGACCCGCATCAACAGCTTTGGGGAGCGATCGGTGCGGTGTTCGGAAGCTGGATGACCCCACGCGCCGTAACCTACCGTCGGCTGCACAACATTCCCAAAAGTTGGGGCACCGCCGTCAACATCCAAGCCATGGTATTCGGCAATCAGGGCGACGACTGCGCGACTGGCGTCGCCTTCACACGCAATCCTTCGACCGGCGAAAAGAAACTCTACGGCGAGTTCCTTATCAACGCCCAAGGAGAAGACGTCGTGGCGGGCATTCGCACGCCACAGGAAATTACCGAGATTGCACGCATTGAATCGAGATCTGACAAGCCCTCGATGGAAATGGCGATGCCGAATGCCTTCGCCAATCTCTCACGCTTCTATACAAAACTCGAGAAACATTACCGCGACATGCAAGACCTGGAATTCACGGTAGAAAAAGGCAAACTGTGGATGCTGCAAACCCGCTCCGGCAAGCGGACAGCCAAGGCAGCAATTCGCATCGCCGTTGAGATGGCGAACGAAAAGTTGATCTCGCGCGAGGAAGCGGTGCTTCGCATCGATCCCGCCTCGCTCGACCAATTGCTGCATCCGACCATCGATCCGAAAGCGCTGCTTACGGTGATCGCCAACGGTCTTCCAGCTTCGCCGGGTGCCGCCTCCGGTGAGATTGTTTTCTCGGCCGACGCCGCGGAAGACATGAGAGCCCAGGGCAAAAAGGTCATTCTCGTACGCGTTGAGACGAGCCCGGAGGACATTCACGGTATGCATGCGGCGGAGGGAATTCTAACCACGCGTGGCGGCATGACATCGCATGCGGCAGTCGTCGCACGCGGCATGGGCAAGCCGTGCGTTTCTGGCGCAGGAGCGCTACGAATCGATTACATGAGAGGTTCAATGATGGCCGGCGCCCACCAATTGAAAGCGGGCGATGTCATCACCATTGACGGCGCCAAGGGACAGGTATTGCTCGGTCGTGCTCCGATGATCGAACCGGAACTTTCCGGGGAATTCGCCAAGCTGATGGAATGGGCCGATGCTAAGCGAAAACTCGGTGTGCGCGCTAATGCTGATACCCCCACCGATGCCCGCACCGCGCGCTCCTTTGGCGCCGAAGGCATCGGTCTGTGCCGCACCGAGCATATGTTCTTCGACGAAGATCGCATTCTTGCTGTGCGTGAGATGATTTTGGCAGAAGACGAAAAAGGTCGCCGAGCGGCACTTGCAAAATTGCTTCCAGTCCAGCGCGCAGATTTCGTCGGCTTGTTCGAGATCATGCAAGGCCTGCCTGTGACGATCCGCCTGCTCGACCCGCCGCTACACGAATTTCTCCCGCACACGGAAGCGGAGATCGCCGAAGTGGCCAACTCAATCGGCGCGAGCACCGAAAAGATCAAACGTCGCGCGCAAGAGCTTGCCGAGGTTAATCCGATGCTCGGATTCCGCGGCTGCCGGATTGCAATCGCATTTCCGGAAATCGCCGAAATGCAGGCGCGCGCAATTTTCGAGGCGGCGGTCGAAGCCGGCCACCGCACTAAAAAGCCGGTCGTGCCGGAGGTCATGGTGCCCTTGATCGCGACCCGGGCTGAATTCGATCTCGTAAAAGCGCGTATCGATGCGATGGCCGAGGCGGTCATGGGCGAAACCGGAACGAAGGTGAAATATCAGGTCGGCACCATGATCGAGTTACCGCGTGCAGCTCTCCGTGCTGCCGAAATTGCAGAAACCGCCGAATTTTTCTCCTTCGGTACTAACGATTTGACGCAAACCACTTTCGGCATCTCGCGCGACGACGCTTCCAGTTTTTTGGATACCTACACCAAGAAAGGAATTCTCCCGATCGATCCCTTTGTTTCGATCGATCAGGAAGGCGTAGGCGAGTTGGTAAAAATCGCAACCGAACGCGGACGCAAGGCGCGCCCCAAGATCAAGCTCGGCATTTGCGGCGAACATGGTGGCGACCCTGCATCGGTTGGCTTTTGTGCGAAGGTCGGTCTCGATTACGTTTCCTGTTCACCGTTCCGCGTGCCGATCGCTCGGCTTGCGGCGGCACAAGCGGCGCTCGGAAAGATTACCTTGAGCGAAGGCTGATCTTGGGATCAGATGACGACTTTCTACAGGAAGCCCTCGACCTCGTTCGGAGGTCTGTGACGTTCGCTTGGACAGCGTGCGAAGCATCGAGCACGTGCGAGCAGAAGCGTTGGTCTATTTTGCACACCTGCCGAACATCTCCCAAGTGCAACGTTTTGCTTTTTGTCTGTCAGGGCGATACCGTTAAACGGGGTTGCATTGACGAAAAAGACGCCGCTTGGGGCCAGCAAAACTGGGCCAATCCAAAGTCAGTTGGGGAATACAAAAAATGACGGACACGCCGAAACTCACCTCGGAAGGGGGGCCCGCGGTCGTCACTGGGGTATCGGAAGAGGCGCTAAAAAGGGCTGAGGCTTTCGTCGAGGAAGAAGAAGGGGCAGCAAACCGGCTTTCGGGTTGGGCCGGCACAATCGTCACGACTATCGCCGTCGTGATGACCCTTTTCCACCTTTATGCCGCGTATGACATCGTTCCAACGCAGCAGCTGCGCTACACGCACGTAGCATTTGTGATGTTACTCTGTTTCCTGCTGTTCCCGATGGCACCGCGTTTCCGCAACCGCATCCGCTGGTGGGATGTGTTGATCGGACTTACGGCCGTCGGCATTCTCGTTTACGCGCTGATGGGCGGCGACGATTTCACTGATCGCGCACCGGTCCCGAATCGCATGGACGTTGTCCTTGGGGTTATTTTTATTCTTATTCTCCTCGAGGCAACGAGGCGCACTACCGGCATCATCGTGCCAATTATCTGTGTCTTGTTCGTCATCTATGCAATGGCCGGACCGTATTTACCTGTGCCATGGACACATCGGGGCTACGATTTTTCGCGCCTCGTCGGCCACCTTTTCATTACCCTCGAAGGTATATTCGGGTCGCCCGTCGATGTATCGGCGACTTTGATTATTTTGTTTACGATTTACGGTGCTTTTCTCGCGCATTCTGGCGCCGGAAAATTTTTCATCGATTTCTCGCTCGGCCTGATGGGCAATAAACCGAATAGCGCGGGGCGCACAGTAGTGCTCTCCTCGTTTCTGCTCGGCGGGCCATCGGGTTCCGGAGTTGCGACAACGGTTACCATCGGTGCCGTTGCCTATCCGATGTTGGCGCGCGCGGGTTTCGAAAAAAATGCAGCCGGGGGATTGCTTGCTGCTGGCGGTTTGGGCGCTATTCTCTCGCCGCCCGTTCTAGGGGCGGCCGCGTTCCTGATCGCTGAATTTTTGAAGATCAGTTATCTTGAAGTGATCTGGATGGCGACCATCCCGACCTGTCTCTACTATTTCTCGCTTCTTATCATGGTCGAGCTCGATGCGCACCGTTTCGGCGCACAGATGGTACCCTACACGCCAGAGATGACACTCTGGCATATGACACGGCGCTATTGGTTCCACTTTACATCGCTGATCGCGATCATTGTTTTCATGTTACTCGGTTATTCGTCTTCACTCGCGGTATTCTGGTCGACCGCACTGGCTTTTGCTACCAGCTTCCTCACGCGCGAAACAGCGCTCGTCCCAAAAAAGCTCGTGAAAGCACTTGCCGATGGTTCGATCGGTGTTCTTACGGCCGCAACGACTTGTGCATCCGCTGGCATTATCGTCGGTGTTGTCACGCTGACAGGACTCGGCCTTAAATTCTCGTCGATTGTGATTGATTATGCCGGCGGCAGCTTGCTGCTGACGGCAATCTATACGGCATTGATCGTTTGGGTGATCGGTCTGGCTGTGCCGGTCACGGCTTCGTACATCATCTGCGCGGTCATTACCGCACCGGCACTGATCAAACTCGGTGTGCCGGATTTCGCGGCGCATATGTTTATCTTCTACTACGCGGTGCTGTCGGAGGTCTCTCCTCCGACCGCGTTGTCCCCGTTCGCGGCGGCGGCCATTACCGGCGGCGATCCTTACAAAACGACGATGCAAGCCTGGAAATACACGCTGCCCGCGTTTCTTGTTCCGTTCGTCTTTGTGCTCGATCCCGACGGCGTCGGAATCCTGCTGAAAATTCCCAAGGATGGAACGATCCTCAACATCGTCTGGGTCACGTTCAAGACGACGATCGGACTCGCGGCGCTTGCTGTCGCGGCGCAAAATTGGGCACTGCATCGCACCGCAATGTGGGAGCGTTTCCTTTGGCTCATCGCCGGATTGCTCCTCGTATTTCCGAGCTTGCTTGAAGCATTAGCCGAAGCCATTACCGGTTACGACTTTCCCTCGCCCGCTCCCTTCGGGCTAGCGATGGGCGCGGCTTTGCTGCTAAAGCAAAAATATTGGGGTAATCCCTCGAAGGCGCCCGCGCGGGTAGGAAGAAAACAATGAAAAAACTTTCGAAAGCATCCGCGATCGTATCACTGGCTCTCGGCAGCGCGTTTGTCCTGGGCGCCGCGATGGCTCAACAAAAGACGATTGCGATCGGAACCGGCGGAACCGGCGGCGTCTATTACCCGCTAGGCGGTGCGCTCGCGAATGTAATTTCAAAATATATGCCGGGCACGCAGGCAACCGCCGAGGTTACCGGCGGTTCCGTCGACAACCTGAAATTAATCGGTAGTGGCCAGAGCGAAGTCGGTTTCTCCATGGCAGATGCCGCCCTCGATGCCTTCAATGGCCAGGATAAATTCACAAGCGGAAAGGTGCCGCTCCGCACTCTGATGGTGCTTTATCCGAACCGCATGCATGTCGTGACGATCGAGGCTACCGGAATCGAAAAAATGACCGATCTCAAAGGCAAACGGGTATCGACCGGCGCTCCGGGCAGCGCCACAGAAGTGATGGCCTTCCGCCTAATCGAGGCCGTAGGGCTCGACAAAGACAAGGACATGAAACGTGAGCGGCTTTCGGTGGCCGAATCCGTGAATGCAATCAAGGATCGGAAGATCGACGCCTTCTTCTGGGTCGGCGGCATTCCCACCGCAGGTGTTACCGATCTCGCCGCGACGCCCGGGACGAAGATAAAACTCATCGATCATGCCGATGCCGTGGATGTGTTGAGCAAAAAATACGGCAATCTTTATACCAAGGATGTGATCAAGGCTGGATCCTATCCCGGTCAGAACAAAGACAACGCGAACGCCGATGTCTGGAATATTCTCGTCACAGACGACAAAATGTCCGACGAGATGGCCTATAACATCGTAAAGCTGATCTTCGACAAGAAGCCAGAACTGGTCGCCGTACACCGCGAAGCGGAAAGCTTCGTATTGGACACACAGAAAAAGGACAACACGCCGATTCCCTATCATCCAGGTGCGATCAAGTACTTCAAGGAGCGCGGCCTGAGCTTCTAGTCCGTCATGCAAAGCATCGATTTACTTTGAAGCCCCGTTGCGATGGGGCTTTTCTTGGCTGAACAGCTTGGCCACCAAATATTTTTCTGTCAGACTTTCTGTATGTCAATCGACCGCGCTTTCATCGCTTTTTGTGCGGCCATCGGCTTGATCGGCGCCGCGATACTCATTTTCAGACCGGACGCACAAAACTTCTGGATACCTCCCTATTTTTGGGTACTGATCGCGATGGCCCTATTCGAAGCGGCTCTCGTTATGGTCAAAGGTGGTGTGCCCGGCTTCAGAATCTCCAATTTTTCGCGAGTGCTCGGTCTACTTTTCGGCATTGCACTGATGGCGGGCATTCCTATTCTTGTCGGTTCTCCCGCACGGCTTTTTTGAGGCGCTTGCGAGGAAACGGTTTGGCTGAAACGTTTTTGCCGCCCTTAAACAGCCATGGCTGCTGCGTTAACCTAACTTCAACGTTAAGCCAGCGATAATTTTTGAATGTGCTCGCCCTCAACTCCGGGGAGGGGTGGAGGGTGCGGTTTGTAGCGTTGCGTAGGGTGGGCGTTCAATGGTTGCGTTGGGTATCCGGCGGCATCGTTTTGCTGTCTACTTTGGTGCTGTACTCGCCCTGTTTTTGGCGAGCCCTGGCCAGATCGCTCCCCAGGATTTAGCAAGCCTTTTGACCTATCGGCCGCTTCCGATCGAGCGAGGCGCTGGTTTTCTTCTTTCCTTTTCGGCTTTGCGAACAGCAACCTTTTCGTTGCCGCGCCCTGCTCTTTTCGCGCTTCCGGAATTACCCGAGCCAATCCGTGTGGCAGTACGCGCGGATCGAGACAGCGATCTCGATATTACCGGCTCGATTCCTGGCAATGCTTCGGTCACCGGTGTTTCTAGTGAATACGAAGAGCCGCAAACAACAGTGATCAACCGCGCAGGCAAAGGCAATCGGCTAGCCATCAATGTCGCAGCGGTACCGACGCGCACCGTAACTTCCGTGGATGCAACGGGCACAGATGCGGCGGTTAGCTCCTCGCAACACGATGTCGCAATGTCATTGGAGATACATCCGACGGTTCCGAATGAGGAAGATGAGCCGCGCGCCGATCGTGCTGGCAGTCTCGTACGCGCAGTAGGGCTGCCGCCCGCCGGTTCTTTCGGCATTTATCGTTTCACGCGGCTGTTCTTTGGCGACGATCCGACGGGCATGCCGCCTCTCACCTTTCAGCATCGCGATGTCGCTCTTGTTTCATTGCCGGGCACGGCACCGACTGAAGGTTCAACCACCATCGCCGCCAAGGGCGAAGTCACGGGCGAAGAAGCGCGCCCCAAGAGCCCGGCCGAACGGCTCGGGTTAATAGGCCCGGCGCTTGTGAAGGCTGAGAAGTGCCTTGCCGACGCAATCTATTTCGAAAGTCGCGGCGAAGTAAAAGAGGGCCAAACCGCGGTCGCACAAGTCGTCGTCAACCGAGCATTTTCTGGTTTTTATCCCAATGATATTTGCAGCGTAGTTTACCAAAACGCGAATCGCTATCTCGCCTGTCAGTTCACGTTTGCCTGCGAGGGAAAAAGGCTGAAAGTTGACGAGCCCGACATGTGGGAGCAGGCAAAGCAAATTTCTCACGATATGCTCGATGGCAAGCTCTGGCTCGACCAAGTTGGCAAGGCGACTCATTATCACGCTTATTGGGTACATCCCGACTGGATCCGCGAGATGCGAAAGATTCACCGGATTGGTGTGCACACGTTCTATCGTCCGAAGGCGTGGGAAGGCTGATTCTTATTGCGGTGACAGAGCTACTAGTTGTTTTGATTACCGAAGATCGAAAACGAATTGCTCGGACGGCTTTGTGTCGGCGGGGGCGCCCTGCGCACGACCTTCTTCTTCACCTTGACATTTCGGTTCGCCTGATCGGCTTTGATCACTGCCCCGATTGGATCCGGCGCCGCAACCGTGTCGGCATCCGTCAATGTCGAGCGATTCTGTGGGACAACGTTTACGTCCTTCTTAAGATTAGGCGCAGGTGGCGGTGATTGAACCGACCCAGAATTGACTGCCGGGACATCGGTGATTGAGCCGATGACTTCCTTCGAGCGGGCTGCGGGCTGCAAATTGACAGGCGGCTGAGTGGCCTGCGCCAAGGGCGGCCCACCAACCGTAAAACCGATTGACGGTTTAATCGACGTGCGAAAACCAGCGATCAGTCCGAACCCTGCAATCAGGAGAAGGACGGTCGCCAGACTCGCAACGAGCACGACCCGAAGATCGAGCAGCATTTCAATGACCTCAGGTATTGCACAGCCAATGCTGGCGAATCAGCCGCGCACGAAACGAATGTTGCGGGCATTGTTGCCCATTGCAAGGTCCGCATTGGGCAAAGGGCCTGACCGTTGAAGCTGGACTCTCGCCGAAAGTGCAATACTCGTTGAATTATTATCGATTTCGGAAACTTTCTGTTGATTTGATGATTTATAGGGAATGTCCGACGGTCTAATGTCAGCCGTGTGAAAGCGCAGCTTTCACCTGCGGCCCGACTTTTGTGGCCATTGCATTGCCAAGCGCCATTAGTCCCTTTGCCGGGCGTACCATCACTTCAAATTCCACAATTTCACCGGCCGTATTGAACCGAATGATATCGACAGCTTTCAGTTGCACGTCGCCGATATGTGCGCTGAACTCCAAAATCGCATTTTCGCCATCCATCATTACACGGTGATAATTGAAATCCTCGAAGACACTCGCCGCTGCACGCAACACTACGCAAACAAGGTCGCGCCCCGGATACGGTGTGAAAGCGACAGGCGAGCGAAAAATTGCATCCTCTGCAACAATGGAGGGCAGATCGCTGAAATCATTTTTCGCTACCATCGCGTACCATTTAGCGAGCGATTTTTGAGCGGCGGGAGAGAGGCTCATGGGGGATCCATTCGTTGCGTGAATCTGGTCGCAAACATTGGGCCTCGTTACTAGCTTCGGTAATTTGGACTGCTTTGCGTCATGCGCTCAATCCGCAACGCGGGTGACTTGAGCTGCCACACAATGTCGGAAGCACGGCCATCGCGGATTTCCTCAAGTCCGAACTGCATGGCGTCGTATCCGGCTTTCGGCGCGGCGGAATAGGTTCCGAACAGACGGTCCCAAACCGAGAAAACTTGGCCGTAATTGCTGTCCGTCTCCGGCTGATACGAAGAATGATGCAGGCAATGCATGTTGGGCGTAACGAAAAGCCAGCGCAGCGAGCGGTCGAGGCGCTCGGGCAGGCGCAGGTTTGCATGAGAAACAAGACCGATGATCCCGTGGATACCCTCATAAGCGGCCAGCGCCCGCGCATCGAGTCCGAAAACGATAGCGAGAGGCACCGTGGTGAAAAACAGCAGCACGACCTCCGCCGGGTGCGAGCGTAGCGTCGTTGAGACGTCGAGATGCGTATCGGAATGGTGAATTCGATGCAGCCGCCAAAGCAGCGGAGCTTTGTGCGTAAGCATATGAACAGCGAAACCGGCGAGGCTCGCGACCGCGAAGGTGATTATCACTGCTACCCACCACGAGACGTTTATGGCGTTTAGCAAGCCCATTCCTTTGTTCTCGGCCCATCGCGCACCCCACACTGCCGATACCGGCACGAGGGTAGCAAGCATCATATTCACGATGCCGAGGCCGATGTTCGTAGGCCAGCGTAGCTGCCGCTGTGCTGGCTGATGAAATGCAGGAATTATCGTCTCAAGACCGGCAAGCAGCGCGAGAAATATCCAATAGCCAAGAAACCAGACAATGTCGGTATTGGACGACAGCCAGTGCCGGATCGCTTCTAGCGCCTCTCCGATCATGAAACGATCCTGTTGATGTGCAGGCGTTTGCAGCGCTTAGCGCCGCCAACCACGGAATTATTCACATTGGTTCTTATCAAGGCACTTGAATATTGAAACATCAAAGCGATAAATTCAACCGCGGGCTTAGGGATCTAGTTGGTACAATTCGATCAAAAAATGGGGGGGATATGCAAAAATCGAAAATCTTCGCACTCGCGCTGACAGCAGTTATGGCGCTGTCACCATCGGTTGGTCTTGCTCAGGAAGTCGGTGTCGCGCCGGCGGCTCCTGTTTTCAGTAGAACGACGCCGTGGTGGATAGTTATTTGCCCCGCCGACATTGTAGCGGCCGCGGTGGTTAAAAATTGGCGGCGCAAGAAAGAACTCACTACTCCTGAAGCTTGGACCTGCGGATTTCTCTATTGGTGGAACGAAGCTATCGGAAAATACGGCCGCTAAGTTCGCGGATATTCTAATGCAAACTTAGTCTCACGTCTCCACTCTATATTTGCTAAACGCAAACGGCAGACACCCTCATCAAACAAATCCGCTGTCTGCGTATTGTGACTTTGAAAAATAAAAAATCCCGGTTTTGCGGCCGGGGTTCTTGTTTGTTTTTGGAATCCAGGATGAAGCCTGGGGATGACTTATCTTGGCGTCACATATTCGGATAGTTCGGCCCGCCGCCGCCTTCCGGCGGCACCCAAGTGATATTGCCGTTTGGATCCTTGATATCGCAGGTTTTGCAGTGGACGCAGTTTTGCGCATTGATCTGAAAACGAGGACCCGTGGGCTCTTCAACCCATTCATACACTCCAGCCGGGCAATAGCGCGCCGAGGGTCCGGCATAGACATCGTATTCGGATGTTTTTTGTAAATTTAGGTTCGCGACACGCAGATGCGGCGGCTGGTCTTCCTCGTGATTGGTGTTCGACAGAAATACCGAGGACAGCTTATCGAAGGAAATTACGCCGTCAGGCTTCGGATACTGGATCGGTGTAAACTTAGCGGCGGGCGCAAGCGTCTTCGAATCTGGCTTTCCGTGCCTCAGCGTTCCGAACAGCGAAAAGCCGAATGTATTCGTCCACATATCCAAACCCGCAAACGCAAACCCGATCACTAGCCCGAAGCGCGACCAGAACGGCTTCACATTGCGGACTTTTTTGAGTTCGCGGCCGATTTCGCTCATGCGCCATGAATTTTCATATTCCGAAAGCTCATCATTGGCGCGGCCTGCTTTCAGCGCTGCTGCAATCTGCTCCGCTGCCTGCATTCCGGAGAGCATCGCAGTATGTGAACCCTTGATGCGCGGCACATTTAGGAAGCCCGCGGCGCAGCCGACCAGTGCTCCACCAGGAAATACAAGTTTTGGCACCGACTGCCAGCCGCCTTCGCTGATTGCGCGGGCCCCGTAACAGATGCGCTTGCCACCCTCGAAGGTCGGACGCACTGCCGGATGCTGCTTGAAGCGCTGGAATTCTTCGAACGGCGAGATGTATGGGTTTGAATAGTTTAGATGCACGACGAAGCCGACTGCAACCTGATTGTCCTCAAAATGATAGAGAAACGACCCGCCGCCGGTTCTGTTGTCGAGTGGCCAACCAAAGGAGTGTTGCACGAGACCGGGCTTATGCTTTTCGGGCGCGACCGTCCAAATTTCTTTGAGACCAATGCCGAATTTCTGCGGATCGCGGCCATCGGCAAGGCCGTAGCGCGCCATCAATTGCTTCGACAATGAGCCGCGTGCGCCCTCAGCGAACAGCGTATATTTTCCGTGCAGTTCGACACCGCGGGTGAAATTGGAACGGGGCTCGCCATTTTTTGCAATGCCCATGTCGCCGGTCGCGACGCCCTCAACCGCGCCCTTGTCATTGAACAGTACCTCCGCGGCAGCAAAGCCCGGATAAATCTCTACGCCCAAGGCTTCCGCTTTTTTCGCAAGCCAACGGCAGACATTGCCGAGCGAGACGATGAAATTGCCGTGGTTCGACATTAATGGTGGCAGCAAAAAATTTGGCAAGCGGATCGCGGTCTTTTTGAACAGCCAATAGAAACGGTCGGCCGAGACTGGTGTCTTGAACGGCGTGTCGGTTTCTTTCCGCCAATCTGGGAGCAATTTGTCGATACCGATCGGGTCTACCACCGCGCCCGACAAAATATGTGCACCAACTTCCGAGCCCTTCTCCATCACGACGACGGTCGTTTCGGGTGAAAGTTGCTTGATGCGGATTGCGGCAGCCAGACCGGCGGGGCCCGCACCCACGATTACAACGTCGAATTCCATGCTTTCCCGGGGCGCCAGATCGGTTTGGTTCATGGTTTCCTCTCGCGGCATGTTTTCCACCGTTTCTGCGCAAATTTCAATCGGCGTGGCGCGCTCGAATGTGCTTTGATCCACCCATGTCCGTTTCAGATCGTTCCATCGTCCATGAAGTGCTCGCGTTCCACAGGGACGCAGGCGTAGATATCGCGCTCGAAGATACGCCGATAGATCGCTTTAAGGAAAGCGTTCTGCACGATGAAACACGGGATCTAACCGATGTGGAACCGACGTCCCCAAAATCCGCTCGTTCGAAGCTTCCGCCTTTCAAGCTGCATCCGCACGCATCTGTCACATCAATTGCGCCAGTTGCACCCGATGCGGCGGTAATGGCCGCGCGCGAAATGGCAAAGCAGGCGAAGACGCTCGACGAGCTGAGAGGTATGCTTGCGCGCTTCGATGGGTGCGCGTTGAAAGCAACCGCGAAGAATCTTGTTTTTGCCGATGGAAACCCACAGGCCAAAGTCATGTTCGTTGGCGAAGCACCGGGCGCGGAGGAAGATCGCGACGGATTACCGTTCGTCGGCCGTTCAGGAAAATTGCTCGATCGCATGATGGCGGCAATTGGTCTCGACCGCACGTCGGCCTACATCGCCAATATCGTGCCGTGGCGACCACCGGGAAATCGCACGCCAACGCCGCAGGAGACTTCGATTTGCCTACCATTCATTACGCGGCAGATCGAATTGGCAAATCCGGACATTCTTGTTTGCCTCGGCGGCCCCTCGGTTCAGACCTTGCTTCGCACAACGGACGGCATCACCAAAATCCGCGGCCGTTGGTTCGATTACGACACCGGCACGCGCAAAATCCGTGCGCTTGCAACGTTTCATCCCGCGTACCTGCTACGCAATCCGCTAGCCAAGCGCCATAGCTGGCGAGATTTTGTCGCGTTGAAGAAAGCATTTGCTCGCTAAGAAAGGCCCGTCAGCCGTGAGCTGAGCGCTTTCAGACTTGCGCGAGCATCGGCGTCATAGGCCTGCGGATCGGCTGTCGCCGGGCGCTGACCATTGAAAAAAAGGCCACTCTTTCCGACGAGTTCCTCTGACACAATTAGTTTCATGATCGCATCGGCGCCCTCTTCGACCGAACTCATCGGAGAGTTGCCGCTCTCGCGCACCATGGTCGTGTTCATGTAGGTCGCGGGATGCAGCGCGTTGGCGGTTACATGATGGCGGTCAAGTTCGTTTGCCAAATCGAACGTGAACATGATCTGCGCGAGCTTGCTCTGACAGTATGCATGCGTGCCGTTGTAATTTTTTTCGAGCATAACGTCCTCGAAATCGATCGCTTGCTGGCCAAGCGAGGAAACATTCACAATACGGGCGGGCGCACTTTCCACTAAACGTGGAAGCAACAGATAAGTGAGTAAGAATCCGGCGAGATAGTTAACAGCAAACCGCAACTCAAATCCGTTGGCACTGACTTCGCGGTGATGTTTATTGGCGCCAGAACCGATGCCGGCATTGTTCACCAGAATGTCGATGCGCTCGCGCTCATACAGCACGTTCTCGGCGAGTTTGTGAACTTCTTCAAGAGAGGCAAAATCCGCTTGATAGAATGTTGCCATTCCTTTTTTCCGGTGCACCCGCGCCCCGCATATCTCGCGCAGTACTTGCTCAGCTCGCTGCTGACTGCGGCCATGGATCAGCACATTCGCTCCTTCGGCCGCGAGCCGTTTCGCGACCACTCTGCCGACGCCGTCAGTCGAACCAGTAATCAGTACGATTTTGTCCTCAAGTTTCACGGTTTATCCCGCAATCACATTACTGCGGATAGCGCAGCTCAACACCGTCAAGACCAAGCAATCGGATAATTTGTGGAACCCGATAGGAAGCCTTCTGACGTTTCCAAAGGCTACTGACGGCGCGCACATTGCGGCAGCGCCCTAAGCGCGGGGCGGCTATGCTCGGATGGCAAAGCATGTCGCAGTGCAACAAGGGTTAATGCGATGGATCTCGTAATGCTCGCGCAAGCTGATACGCACTAATCTTATTGCCGATCATTCTCGGCCAATCGGTTTTGGTTTTTTGGCTGTTCAGCGGCAATTTCCGTGAAGACAAAAAGGATCACTGAGCCTGCGGTGGAATAATCGCCCAGCCAAGCCGAATCGGATCGAGCTTGCCGGCACGCGCCCAGTTCAAGGTCAATGGCGCTTCGGGGACAAAGAGCGGCAAGTTCGTCAGAAACGACGCGGGTGGTGCCGTGTTTCCGCGCATAACTGGCCAGATCACGACGGCCCCTTTCATCCGCAGTGTATCATCGCTGATCCAGGGCGCGAGTGCCTTCTGCGCTTTTGGGAAAATGCGCGGGCGATCGCGACTTGCCAGTGCGATCTCGCTTGCTATCACGGGATCGGCGATCACAAGTTCTAGCGGCTTTCCAGTGCGCGTGCGGAAAATATCCGTCATGATCCGTGCGGCTTCCGCCGCGGGCCAGTTTGTGATCAATCCGCGGTTTCCAATCCACGGCGCCACAAAACCAGCCGCCGCCAGCAATGCCGGAGGAACGACGAGAAATCCGATTGCCAGCCATGCCACCGTCTGCTGGCGATGGATGTGTAGCGTTTCGCCTGCAAACACGATCGCTAGCAGTCCGGAATAGAGCAGCAGACAAGCAAAGGCGTCAATTGTGATCTTGAGCCCAAGAAGCACCACAACAAAGGCGGCGATGAGAAACGGCATGGTCGCAAGTGCAAGAACAATTGCTACCGCATGGGCCTGCAGCGGCTCACGAGAGAGCGTTATCGCTGCTCGTTTCCCTGCGCCCAGCACCGCGGTCGCAACGGCAATCAAAATGGCAAGCCCCACTTGCCCCGCAATGGCGCCTGCCACGGCTTCGTATGGTTTCAGCACACCGAATGGCCCAATTCCCGTAGTTGCTTCTTCAAAAATTCCAGAAAAGTTATGGGTCACGAGCCAATAAATACGGGGTGCCGCAATCGGCACGAGCACCATTAGCCCCAGCAAAACGGGGGCGTAAGATTTCTGCCGCTCCAACGCCGCGCGACCACTCACCGTACCAATTGCGAGTCCAAGCAAAACTAAAAAAACGATCAAACTCTGAATTCCGGCATATAAAGTCAGCGCGCCCGTAATGCCAAACAACAACCATCCAGCGCGATCTCCCTCTTTCAGCCCACGCCACCAGGAAAGCGCCATACCAGCGACAATCGGCATCTGGATCGTCGCCGAGTCGAGCGCGCCCACCGGAAAGCCGACCGGCAGCACCGTCACCAGGACGAGTATCGCGATCGCGCCTTGACGATCGCCGACGAAGTGGCGCGCGAGACCGAATACAAACCATCCCGTGAACCCGACAGCGATCGGTCCCAGTGCCATCATCACTGCGACAGAGGGCGTGAGTTTATAGACGCTCTGCAAAATCCACGGCGCCAGCGGCGGCAGGCCGGGATAGCCGAGCGTCCATTCGCGGCCGATGGCGAGCCCGAATGCGATGTTCGGATCTGGCGTGGGATCGGCGAGAATAGTCGACAGCGTCCATAGGATCGCGTGAACGATTAGAGTGGCCGCTACAAACGTACCTGCGTGCGCGCGCAGCGCTTCGACAAAAATCGAAACCTCAAGCGGTCCCGGCTGCGACCTAGGTGAGTGCATCAGTTTTCGGCGTGGCTGACCTGAAAAGCGCGTATCGGCGCGAACGAACGCCGATGATGCACGCAGGGGCCGAGTTTTTCCAGCGCGCTTGAATGAGCATCGGTGCCATAGCCCTTGTGCCGCTCGAAACCATAGCCGGGATGCGCGAGAGCCAATTGGCACATCAGCCGGTCGCGCGTGACCTTGGCGACTATAGAAGCGGCTGCGATGGAAGCCACGATCTCATCGCCGCCAATCACGGCTTCGACCCTGCAGTCGAGCGCCAAACTGTCACGACCATCGACGAACACGAAAGCTGGTTTGCGCGGAAGCGCGCGCACGGCCTCGGCCAGTGCCCACAAGCTCGCGCGCAAAATATTGTCGCGATCGATCCGGGACGGCGGCGCAATGGCAATGGAAATTTCGGCACGCACCGCGATTTCCTCGAACAATTCTTCGCGTACTGCCGGCGTGAGCTTCTTCGAATCGTTCAAGCCTCCCGGAATGCGATCGGGGTCGAGGATAACAGCGGCTGCGATAACCGGCCCTGCCCACGGACCTCTACCCGACTCGTCGCAACCCGCGACAGGCGTAAGGCCCTTACGATATACATTCGCCTCCCAAGTAAAATCGGGGACACGATGGAGCACTTTTTGTTTCTTGCCCATGGCCCGTCCCCGTCTCACATTTTGCTTGCGTAACCTATCTTTCGAATCGTCCAAAGCACTGATTGCGCGCAACTCACAGGTCCGCCACAATCGCCGCCAACAGTCGGCGAATACCATCGTTGAGGAGAAGCGAGATGCGGTACGACGATTTTCGGCGCAGCGATAACATCGAGGATCGCCGCGACGACGGCCCGATGACGGTAGGCTTCCCCGGAGGATCGAGTGGCGGCATCGGCATTGGCGGGTTGATCATCGTTGGCCTGATTTCATGGGCGCTCGGCATCGACCCGCGTCTCATCATCGGCGGCATCAACATGGTTCAGGGACCGAACAGCCAACAGCAAGGTCCTACGCCCACGCGAAGGACCGGCACTCCACAGGACCAGCAGGGGCAATTCGTTGCCGCCGTGCTGGGCGAAAGCGAGGACCGCTGGAGTGAAATCTTCCAGCAAATGGGGCGTAATTACGTGAAGCCACGCCTGGTGATTTTCTCGGGTGCGACACAATCCGCTTGCGGATTCGCGCAGTCGGCGATGGGGCCGTTCTATTGCCCGAACGATCAGCGCGTTTACCTCGACACGTCGTTTTTCAACGATCTCGAACGTAAATTCCACGGCTGCGACGGCCAAGCTTGCCGTTTTTCACAGGCGTACGTAATTACGCACGAAATCGGCCACCACGTGCAGAATCTCCTCGGCATTCTGCCGCGCGTGCAGCAAGTGCAGCGTTCAATGGATGACCGGAGCCGTAATGCAGCGCAGGTGCGTGTAGAATTACAGGCCGACTGTTTCGCCGGTCTGTGGGCAAATCGATCACAGGCGAAGTGGAAGTTCATGCAACCTGGTGACATCGAAGCGGCACTTCAAACCGCGTCCGCGATCGGCGACGACCGGCTGCAGAAGCGCGCGCAGGGCTATGTCGTACCTGACGCCTTCACCCACGGCTCGTCGGCGCAACGCATGCAGGCATTCCAGACCGGATTGAAAGCAACTTCGGTTCAAGACTGTCAGCTTTAATTGTTATGGCCGCTATCGATCTATCGAAACAGTTCGTGCCGCTGTCGATCGCGGTTCTGACGGTTTCCGACACGCGCGATCTCTCGCAGGATAAATCGGGCGCACTGTTGCAAGAGCGAATCGAGAAGGCCGGTCACTTGCTCGCCGCGCGCGCCCTCGTAAAGGACGACTTGAAGTCGATCCGGGCGAGAGTGAGGGCATGGATCAAGGACAAGAATATCGATGTTGTCGTCACGACCGGGGGTACCGGCTTCACCGGGCGTGATGTTACGCCTGAGGCGGTCGAGCCCCTATTCGATAAACGGATGGATGGATTCTCCGTAGCATTTCATCAGATTTCGTTCCGCACGATTGGATCGTCCACCATCCAAAGCCGAGCGACCGCAGGTACAGCAAATTCAACGTTCATTTTCTGCCTGCCGGGCTCGCCGGGCGCATGTCGCGATGCGTGGGACGAAATCCTCGTGAATCAACTCGATCTCCGTCACCGGCCATGTAATTTCGTAGAAATTCTGCCGCGGCTGGATGAGCACTTGAAACGAGCAAAGGCCAAGAAATAATCTGCTCGCAGCGAATTAATCCTGGACAACAGTTGGCAACAGGTCGTTATCATCCGCAGTGATTTCTTCCATCAATATTGCGTGTTTGGTCTCCGGATTTCGCGGCATGTGATCCATCAAAGGCCTTGACACAAAATCACGCATCATTCTACGAAGTCGCCGCTAATTATTTGATAAAGTTAACTACTCTACTTGCTAGCTAAAACGATACGCGTGCGGAGCGTTACGATTCGTCTTCTGCCGATGCGCGCGATCAATTGTCGTTCGGCTTTCGGCCCGTGTTTGTGGCCGCCGAGATGATTGTAAAAGCGCTTCGCAATCAGCAAACCTTGCTCCGCACGTGGCCGGCCGATGATCGCAAATCGAGCGCTGGCGGCCGCTTCCGCAATCCTCGGCTTAATGCCGAAACCTTGGTATCCAAACTTGAACGTCGCGGCGCGTTTTTCAGTAAGATTGGAGCGTTCAGCGGTTTCGATGAACCCGCGCACGTCTCGCATCCAACCTTCTTGCAGAATCGCCGCGGGATCTAGAAAAAGCAACCAAGCTCCGCGCGCCGTATGTGCCGCCGCGCGAAGCCGCGGACCGGTATCGCGCAGGCCCTTGAGAAAAATACAGCCAGCCACATCGGCGACTTTCTCCGTTTCGTCACGCGATCCGCCGTCGGCGAGAATCACTTCCCGTACCAGTCCCTCCGCTGAGCCAGAAATCAGCGCACCGAGCGTCGGCACCAAAACACATTCGCTGTCGAGAGTGGGGATAACGACGGTAATCATCGGGAACCGCTACACCTTGTAATCGTTTTGTCTTGAAAACACCCCATATAGAGGATATCAAACAATAAAAAATGTTCTTGTTTTGTTCCCATGGCTGGCTTAGGATGACAAAATGGATAGGACATTTGACGATCCGCGCTCCGAAAAGGTCCCGGAAAATCTAGAAGTCAAGGATGGTGTCTTAGGCACGGCAGTCTATGGGGAGCGACGGCGCGGGCGTGGTGCTGTGACAAATAGCAGCAGTCGTTACGAGTCCTATGCCATGGTTCCCTTCGACGACGGCTGGCAGAGCCTTGAAGAGCTGCCGCCATTTAAGACCCAAGTTACTGAAGAACGCGCGCGGAAGATCATCACGCGCAACGAATCGCCAGACATAGGCTTCGATCGTTCGATCAACCCCTACCGAGGCTGTGAACATGGCTGCATCTACTGCTTCGCGCGACCTACGCATGCCTATCAAGGACTTTCACCTGGACTTGACTTCGAATCGAGGCTGTTCGTGAAGTCCGATGCAGCAGAATTGCTCTACAGAGAACTTTCCGATCCCAAATACAAGCCGCGAATGATTGCGATCGGCACTAATACCGACCCTTATCAGCCGATCGAAAAAAAATGGCGCGTTACCCGACGCATTCTCGAAGTACTCCGCGACACAGGACACCCGGTCGGCATCGTTACCAAATCGGCACTCGTGATGCGTGATATCGACATCTTCTCAGAAATGGCGAAGAAAAACCTCGTCAAGGTTGCGCTTTCCATCACAACACTCGATCCGAAACTCGCGCGCGTCATGGAGCCGCGCGCAGCGACACCGCAGAGGCGGCTCGCAACGATCCGCGCGCTATCGAATGCTGGCATCACAACCGCCGTGATGGTTGCGCCCATCGTGCCTGCAATCAACGATTCGGAAATCGAACGCATCCTCGATGCGGCAAAAGCTGCAGGCGCTGAGAGCGCAGGTTACATCACACTTCGCATGCCGCTCGAAATCAAGGATTTGTTCCGCGAATGGCTGCACGAACATTTCCCCGACAAGGAAAAACACGTGATCTCGCTCGTTCGCGATCTCCACGGCGGCAAGGACTATGATTCGAGCTGGGGCCAGCGACAAACTGGCAATGGGCCCTATGCATGGTCGATTGGCCGGCGCTTCGAACTTGCCTGCCAACGGCTCGGCCTTAACAAGACTCGCTCGCGTCTGACGACGGCACACTTTCGGTCGCCAAAGCAGAACCGCAGCCAGCTCGATCTGTTCGCGGCCTGAACCGATTGGTTTTCGTGGTCAAAATCGGGCGTCTCAAAACAGGACGTTAGGACAAATTTCGTAACGTTTGATTAAGGTTAGCCTTTACCCAGCCTTTACCGGAAGCGTTCTAGATTCGAGTCGTTGGTGCCAGTTGCGTACCGCGTATCGGGTTTTGCGTTATGGATGTTTTGCGTACCGGGGCGCTCGCAAGGGCGCCCCGTTTAACCTCGAAATCCACCGGTCTTGAAGACTATCTCGATCAGATCCAGGTCGGCGACTGCATTGCCGAACTGGGAAAACTACCGGCATCGTCGGTCGATCTCGTTTTCGCAGATCCACCCTACAATTTGCAGCTTCAAAGCGATTTGAAGCGCCCGGATGACTCCAAGGTCGATGCCGTCGACGACGACTGGGACAAGTTTTCGAGTTTTTCCGCTTATGACGATTTTACCCGGGCGTGGCTGCGCGCCGTTCGCCGCGCGATGAAACCGAGTGCGACCATCTGGGTGATCGGCTCCTACCACAACATCTTCCGCGTCGGCACAATTCTGCAGGATATCGGTTTCTGGATTCTCAACGACGTGATCTGGCGGAAGATCAACCCGATGCCAAATTTTCGCGGCCGCCGTTTCACCAATGCTCATGAAACCTTAATCTGGGCTGCACGCGAGCAAACTGGCAAATACACTTTCAATTACGACGCCCTGAAAGCGGGCAATGAGGATGTGCAGGTCCGCTCCGACTGGACACTCGCCCTCTGCACTGGCGAAGAGCGCCTAAAGGATGGCAGCGGCAGGAAAGTTCATCCGACACAGAAGCCGGAGGCGCTGCTCGCACGCGCGATCCTGTCGGCCTCTAAACCTGGTGACGTGGTGCTCGACCCTTTCTTCGGATCAGGTACATCGGGCGCGGTCGCGAAACGTCTCGGCCGCCATTTTATTGGGATCGAACGCGACAATACGTACGCCACGGCCGCGATGAAACGCATTGCTGCTATCGAGCCGCTCGAAGAAGCGACGCTCGTTCCGTTCATGAGCGCGCGCGAGGCGCCGCGCGTTGCTTTTTCGTCACTAGTCGAACGCGGGCTAATTAAAGCCGGCGTTACCGTCACCGACGCCAAGGGGCGCGTGCACGCAATCGTCCGGCCAGACGGCTCGCTCACATTGAAGAATGCGAATGGCCCGACTGTCGTCGGCTCGATCCACAAAATCGGCGCGCTTGCGCAGGGATTGGATGCCTGCAATGGCTGGACCTACTGGCATGTCGAGGACAAGAAGGGCCGCAAGCCCATCGATGATTTGCGCACTGTTGTGCGTGAAGAAATGGCAAGCGCCGAGACCTAAGCGTTTTCCTTCAATGGGATTTGATCTATCGCATGCGCGATCACTTTGTGCATGAGCGACGGCAGCGCTTCGCCTGCAAGATCTTCGACCTTTACAAATTTCTCGCCTTTTGGTGCACGTACCGTTCTGCCGAGCTGAGTTACGTACACCGTCAGCTCGAGTGGAAAATGCGTGAAGGCGTGATGAACATAACCAGGCAGCCTCCGCCATTTCGATTTGAGCGGGGCCGATTTCATGGCGTTCTTTTCGCTGAACTCGGCGCTCCATTCGGTGGTCGCCACTTCGCTCATGCCGCCCAAAAGTCCCCGCTCTGGCCGCTTGCGCAGCAATATTGAACCGTCAGCTCGCAGCACGACGAATGCGGCGCCGCGCCGCAGTTTGCCTTCGGCTTTGGGCGTCCGGCGCGGGTAGCTTTCGGGATTGGCGGTATGATACACTGCGCAATCTCCGCTCCATGGGCATAGCTGGCAAGACGGATTTTTTGGCGTACAGATCGTAGAGCCGAGATCCATCATCGACTGCGCGAAGTCGCCAGCCCGACGCTCCGGAGTCAGCAAAGATGCAAGCCGCTGCAACTCCGACTTTGCACCGGGTAATGGCGTCTCGACCCTGAATAGCCGCGCCACGACGCGCTCGATATTGCCGTCGACCGGTGTTGCTTTCTGATAGAACGCGATCGCCGCAATCGCCGCCGCCGTATAAGCGCCGATGCCGGGCAGCTCACGCAATGCTTCTTCGGTTTCTGGAAACCGTCCACCATTCTCTTTTGCCACAAGCCGCGCGCAAGCATGCAGGTTGCGCGCTCGCGCGTAGTAACCTAGCCCGGCCCAGGCTTGGAGCACATCGCCGAGGGACGCCCTGGCGAGTTTGTGCACAGTGGGGAAACGTTTCAGAAACCGGTCAAAATAGCGCGCGACGGTTTCCACGCGTGTCTGTTGCAACATGATTTCGGAAAGCCAGACGTGATAGGGGTCGGGCTGCACCCCGATCTTGGTGCGCCATGGTAAATCGCGTCGATTCCGGTCGTACCAGTTGAGCAATGCCGAAGGATCGGCCACGTTCGAACTTGTTCTTCGCGCTACGGCTGCTAGTTTGGCACTGCTCATCTTCGCTCCGGCGTACAGCGTTTCTTACTCTTTGACCAAGAGCAATCCCGATGGCCTCCGCCCCCACGAAAAAACGTTTCTCTGCGACCCCGCTCGCCGATCTCATCGGGCGCGCAGTAAACAACGCTTTCGCGCGGCAGGGCTTCGCCGCAGTCGAGATTGTGACCCATTGGGAAGATATCGTCGGAGGGGAACTTGCGCGTCGTTCGGAACCGATGCGACTTACGTGGCCCAAGCGCGACGATCCGGATTCGATTGGAACGCTCACTGTGCGCGTTGAAGGTGTCTATGCCATTGAATTGCAGCACCTCGCACCGGTCGTTATGGAACGTATTAACCGCTATTTCGGTTGGCGATGCGTCGGCCGGATCGCGATCCGCCAAGGTCCTGTCACTCCCCACGCCAAAACGCCGTCCGTGCCCACGGAACCTTCTGCGGCTGCGATCGCCGAAATTGCCAAACAAATTGGGCCATTCGAGGAACATTCGCTTGGCCAGTCGCTCGCCCGTCTCGGCGCCCTGGTTCGCAAGGGCATGGCGAACCCATAATTATACCCTTTAGTTCATTCCCTATGCTTGCCACAATCCGCCCCCAGTTACTCCGTTCATTCGTTCGGAGGCTATAAGTGAACTTTTCCCGGCGTGTTCTTCTTTCATCGCTCGGTTCTTTCTTGCTGGCGCCGGTGTTTACCAGCGCCTACGCGCAGAAGGTCAATGTGGCCGAGCTGATGGCACCGGGGTCGCTGCCGGACCGTGCTCTTGGCGACGAGAAGGCGCCTATCACGATCATCGAATACGCTTCTATGACCTGCACGCATTGCGCGCGCTTTCACAATGAGGTCTTTCAGCCATTCAAAAAGAAATACATCGATACCGGCAAGGTGCGTTTCATCCTGCGGGAGTTCCCGCTCGACCCGATCGCCGCGGCCGCCTTCGCTCTCGCGCGCTGCCAGTCGGATGACAAGTATTATGCGATGATTGAGGTTCTCTTCGAGCAACAGAAAAACTGGGCTTTCGTGAATGATCCGTCGAAGGCGCTGTTTGCCATTGCAAAACAGGCGGGATTCACGCAGCAGTCTTTCGAGGCTTGCCTGACCGACATGAAACTCAGCCAGGCGATCGATGACAGCGCCCGCAAGGCGAATGGGAAGTTTGGCGTGAATTCAACCCCCACATTCTTCGTCAATGGCCAGAGGATGCAAGGGGAAATGACCCTCGATAATTTGGACAAGGTGCTCGAACCCTTGCTCAAAGGTTCATAAGACCATTGTTGAATCCCTGCTCGCTAAACTTCCGGGCTTGCCCACAGTTGACAGTCAAAGCATTGTGGCTCCAGTGATTCGTGCGGTAGGGGCGCGAACAAGGCGACTATGCGGTTCACCAAATTAAAGCTCATTGGTTTCAAATCTTTTGTCGAGCCCTCCGAATTCGTCATCGAGCCGGGGCTTACGGGTGTCGTAGGTCCAAATGGCTGCGGCAAATCGAATCTTGTCGAGGCAATGCGCTGGGTGATGGGCGAAAGTTCACACAAGGCCATGCGCGCCTCGGGCATGGATGACGTCATCTTCTCCGGCACCAACGATCGGCCCGCGCGCAATAATGCTGAGGTCGTGCTGGTGCTCGACAATTCCGACCGCTTGGCGCCTGCGGCCTTCAATGACGACGACACAATCGAGGTTTCGCGGCGGATCGAGCGCGAGGCGGGTTCCGCCTATCGCATCAACGGCCGCGAAGTGCGTCAACGCGACGTGCAAATTCTGTTTGCCGACGCCTCCTCGGGGTCGCGTTCCCCGGCCCTCGTGCGCCAGGGCCAGATTGGCGAGATTATCAATGCGAAACCGGAGTCGCGCCGCCGCATCCTGGAGGAGGCCGCGGGCATCGCGGGGCTGCACGCCCGCAAGCATGAGGCTGAGACACGTCTAAAAGGCGCCGACCACAATTTGCAACGGCTTGAAGACGTGATCATCCAGATCGCGAGCCAGATGGACAGCCTCAAACGACAGGCGCGCCAGACCACGCGCTACAAAAATGTCGCAAACGATATCCGCAAGCAGCAAAGCATTCTGTTAGCGCTACGCTGGCGCGAAGCTGAGGCAAGCGTCGCCGAATCCGAGCGCGCTGTGCATCTCACCCAGCGTGTCGTCGCCGAGCGTACCAAGGCCGAGAGCGAAGCAGTCAGGCACCAGGCGCTGATTCATGAAAAACTGAATCCATTACGCGAGGCGGAAGCGGCAAGCGCTGCCGCGTTACAGCGCCTCACCATTGCGCGGAGCGATCTCGATCGCGAGGAAGCGCGCGCCAGAAGCCGCACCGAGGAACTCGACCGCCGCGTCGTGCAGTTGACACAGGATCTCGAACGCGAGCGTGCGCTTGGCGTCGATGCCAGGGAAGTGCTCGTGCGTCTCGATCGTGAGGAAACAGTATTGCAGATCGAGTCCAAAGAGCGCGATGGCGGTGAGGATGCCTCGCGTGAGCGGCTCTCCGCCGCCGAGAAAGCACACGCGCAAAGCGAAAAACTTTTTGGTGAAGCAACGGCGACGCTTGCCGCCTACGTCGCTCGCCGCGAACAGCTCGACCGTGCGGTGACCGATCAAGCCGTGCGCTTGAAAAAAATAGAAACGGAGATCGCTGCGCTCGAACATGATGCACACACGGGCGAGCCCGCCGCGCAGGAAACACTTCTCGATATCGATGCGCGCACGTTGCGCGCAGAAGCTGCGCGCTCCGCCGCGATCCAGGCGCTCGATCTTGCGCGAAAACCGCTCGCTAGTGCCGAGCAGCACCTGCGCAGCGTCGAGACCGAGGCTAAAACGCTCGCCAAGGTGCATAACGTCGCCGCAAAAAAACTTTGGCCGTCGATTGTGGAGACCATCAAGGTTGAGCCGGGCTACGAGGCGGCGTTGGGCGCTGCAGTCGGTGACGATCTCGAGGCGCCGACCGACGCGGCCGCGCCCATGCATTGGGGTGGGGCTACGCCTTCGAGCGTAGATCCTGCGCTGCCGGCGGGCATTATCCCGCTTGCGAATTTTGTCCAGGCGCCGACCGCTCTGATCCGCCGCCTATCGCAAATCGGTGTTGTGGAACGTTCCGAGGGGGCTCTGGCACGTGAAAAGCTCGCCGTCGGTCAGCGTCTTGTTTCCCGAGAAGGTGACCTTTGGCGTTGGGACGGATTCATTGTGAAGTCCGACGCGCCCACAGCCGCCGCGCGTCGTCTCGCCGCGAGCAATCGCATCGCAGAGCTCGACCGCGAGATCGAAATGGCGCGCGCAGAAGTCGGCCGTCGCATTGCGGAAGTCGCGGCCGCCGAGGCAGAAGTGCAACTAAGCGTAAAAAACGAGCACGATGCCCGCAAAGCGTTCCATAATGCCGCACGGCAATCAGCGACGGCCGAGGCGCATGTACGTCTCATGGCAAGCCGCGAGGAAGCGGAAGTCGCCAAACGTGCGGCGGAGGATGCCATCCGTGCATTGCCCGACGGCAAGAGATTGGAATCGGAACTGCAAGCCGTGCGCAATGTACTCGTCGAGGATCGCACGACGCTCGCTTCCGCTAGGGCAGAGCTTGAGGGCCTTGAGCGCGAGCGAACGGCGCGGGCGCAACGCCTCACCTTTATCGGTTCCGAAGGCGCCGCCTGGCGCGAGCGCGAAGAAGGTGCCCGGAGGCGTGTGCAGGCTTTGGACGAGCGGCTTGTCGAAACGCGCGACGAACGTGCAAAACTCGATGCGGCTCCCGCCGCCTTCGCCGAACAGCGCAAGGCGCTACTTTCACAGATCGCGGAGGCAGAAACGGCCCGCCGCGCCGCTGCTGATCGTTTGGTTGACGCAGAAACGAAACTTTCCGATGCCGATAAGGCAGGGCGTACCGCACTCGATGAGCTTGCTTCCGCCCGTGAGGAAGCTGCGCGCGCCGAAGCACGGTTGGAAGCCGCGCGCGAACGCCGCACTTCGCTTTCAAAAGAGGTCATCGAGTTACTCGGCGGCATCCCCGATGACAAGAAACTCAAGGAAATTATCGAAGTGGCCGGCGAGGAGCAGGATCCCGCCGTGGTCGAGGCGAAGCTGCAGCGCTATGAGCAGGAGCGCGAACGGCTTGGGGCGGTCAATTTGCGCGCAGAGGAAGAGCTGCGCGAGGTTGAAGCGCAGCATGACGGACTTGTCTCCGAGCGCGACGATCTTGTCGAGGCGATCAAGCGACTGCGTCAGGGCATCTCTAATCTCGACAAGGAAGCACGCCAGCGTCTTGCTTCCTCGTTCGATACGGTGAATGAACACTTCAAGAAACTGTTCAAGACGTTGTTTAACGGCGGTCAGGCCGAGTTGATCCTCACAGGCTCCGACGATCCGCTCGAGGCGGGGCTCGATATTCTTGCGCGACCGCCTGGCAAGAAGCCACAAACGCTTTCGCTGCTCTCGGGCGGCGAGCAGGCGCTCACGGCCATGGCCCTTATTTTTGCGGTGTTCCTGACCAATCCAGCTCCGATCTGTGTGCTGGATGAGGTCGATGCCCCGCTTGATGATTCGAATGTGGAGCGCTTCTGCAACCTGCTCGATGAGATGATCGGCACGACCAAGACCCGGTTCATGGTCGTGACCCACAATCCGATCACCATGAGCCGGATGAACCGCCTGTTCGGCGTCACCATGGCCGAACACGGTGTTTCGCAACTTGTCTCGGTCGATCTAGAGACCGCGAAGCAATATCAGGCCGCCTAAGATCGAACCCAGCAGATTCCATTGCGATGCCAAACGCTTAAAATGCGAGTATTGGCGCGCGTTTTCTTGACTTGGCCCCCCTGCCATTACTATGTTGCGCCGCGTTTGCAAGGCACGAAAGGTTCGCGATGTCGGATCGGCGCTCGCCGGACGATGATGCAGACTTATCCCGAAGGTTGCATCAACTGGGCGACAAGATCGACCAAACGGGATCGCAGCGTGCACACGAGGCTGAAGAATTGCGCGAGGAAGAAGAAAAATCGCAGGCGCAATCGTCAAATATGGCGCGAGGTTTTCAGCTTTCGAGCGAATTCGTCGCGGGAGTTGTCGTGGGGGGGCTGATCGGTTGGACTATCGATCGGTTCGCGGGATCGACGCCATGGGGGCTGATCGTTTGTCTCCTGCTCGGTTTCGCCGCCGGCACGTTGAACGTGATGCGTTCTGCTGGTCTTATAGCCCAGCAGGGCGAAGACTGGAAAAGGAAAGACTGAGGATTTAAGGCAACGGATTACGATGGACCCCATCCACCAGTTCACTATCTCCAATCTCTATATCCTCGGCCATATCGGCGGGCGTGAAATCGCGATCACCAATTCCGCCTTGTTCATGTTCGCCGCCGTATTCGTCATTATCGGCGGGATGTTGCTCGCGACCGCTAGCGGCGCACTAGTGCCAAACCGTGCGCAGTCCGTCGTTGAAACGACCTATGAATTCGTTGCCGGCATGGTACGACAATCGGCGGGCGAGGCGGGGATGAAATTTTTCCCACTTGTCTTCACGCTGTTCAGTTTCATTCTCGTGCTCAACATGTTCGGGATGATCCCGGGCTTATTTGCGGTGACAAGCCATATCATTATCACAGTATTTCTGGCGCTGGTCGTGTTTCTCACCGTGGTTATTTATGGCTTCTGGAAAAACGGCCTCCGTTTTTTCAAGCTTTTCGTGCCGAGCGGCGTTCCGATTGCGATCATGCCGTTGGTAATGGCGATTGAGTTGATGTCGTTCCTCTCGCGGCCGGTTTCACATAGCGTGCGTCTGTTTGCGAACATACTCGCCGGGCACATCACGTTAAAAGTCTTTGCAGGTTTCGTGGTACTCCTCGGCGGCATCGGCATCTCCGGCTGGATCGGCGCCGTTCTACCGCTCGCGCTTACGGTGGCGCTAACGGCGCTGGAACTCCTGGTCTCTTTTCTGCAAGCCTATGTCTTCGCTATTCTCACCTGCATCTATCTGAATGATGCAATTCACCCGGGGCACTAGCCCGAATTTTCCACACCAAACCTAAATGAGGAGTACTTCACATGGATCCGATCGCCGCGAAATACATCGGCGCTGGTATTGCCTGCATCGGGATGGGCGGCGCCGGCGTCGGCGTGGGCGCCATCTTTGGTCATTACCTAGCCGCAGCTCTCCGCAATCCTTCGGCCGCGCAAGCTCAGTTCGGCAATCTGATTTTTGGTTTCGCCGTTACTGAAGCGCTTGGCATTTTCTCGCTGCTGATTGCGCTGCTTCTTCTATTCGCACTCTGAGATTGTGCAAGTAAACAGAGTTGGCCATGGCCGGAACGGCACACACCGAAGCGGGACATGAGAAGGGCCCTTTTCCACCCTTCCAGAAAGAGTACTTTGCCTCGCAGCTAGTTTGGCTCGCGTTGAGCTTTGTCGTTCTTTATGTCCTGCTGTCGAAAATGGTTTTGCCGCGGGTAAACCGCATCTTTGAAGTCAGACGTCAGCACATCGAGGGTGATCTCGCCGAAGCGGCGAGAGCAAAATCTGAAAGTGAGGCGGCGGCAGTCGCGTATGAAAAGGCGCTCGCAGAAGCACGTGCTAATGCCCAAGCGATTGCGGCAAAAACTCACCAGGAACTCGCGGCCCAATCGGAAGCGCGCCGCAAGGAGTCGGAAGCAGGTCTAGCAGCCAAGCTGGCGGACGCGGAACAGAAAATTGAGGCGATGAAATTCACGGCGATGAAAAACGTCCGCGGTATCGCAATCGAAGCAGCCTCTGCGATCGTGCAAAAGCTCACGGGCTCTGCGCCGGCCAAGCAATCTCTAGAGCGCGCCATCGATCACGCCCTGAACTGAGGAGCCGTCTGTGCGCGCCTTTTATGAAGCGGAAACTTGGGTGGCAGTCGCCTTCGTAATTTTTTTGCTACTCATCTGGCGTGCCGGCGCGCATCGTTGGATTCTCTCAAGCCTTGACGATCGCAGCAAACGGGTCGGTGCCGAACTCGCCGAAGCGCACCGCTTAAAGCACGAGGCAGAGAAACTACTAGCCGAATACCAAATGAAGCGTCGTGAAGCTGAAAACGAGGCTGCTGCCATCATCGCCCAGGCGAAGATTGAAGCGACGGAGATCGCAGCTGAAACGAAAATCCGGATGGAAGAATTTGTCGTGCGCCGCACCAAAATGGCGGAAGCTAAAATCACTCAGGCCGAGTCCCAGGCGGTTGCCGATGTACGCGCAGCGGCGGCCGACGCAGCGATCAAGGTTTCGGAGAAGATTCTCAGTGAAACGGTCAAGGGGAAGGTCGCCGACGATCTGCTTACGGCCGCGATCCGCGATGTCAAAGCGCGATTGGATTAATATAAGGCCGACACGTCGCGTCTCGCGCGCGCGGAAAACAACGTAAATCAAGATCCTTATTGTTGTTGCGCTGGCGGAGCAAAACCGCCATTGGTGGCGGGCGGTGCAAATCCGCCGCTTCCCGCCGGCGCCACCGGTAGTGTCGCCGCAGGTGGAGCGATCTTCTTTTGTGGTTTTGGCTTAGTGGTCGCCGCAGTTGCAGGCCTGCCTTTACCTTTGGATGCAGCTGCGCCCTGCGGATCGAAGCCGACATAAATCACGTAACTCGAAATGTTCTTGTCAGGAGGCAGCGCGAATGTGAGATCGTCTTCGACCTGCGTGAAGGCGGTGCCGCTTTGACCTTGAGGGATAACGACGGGGACATTGTAAAATTTCGTCCAGATCGACTTCGGCTGCGGTCCTTCCTGAACCATTGCGAGCCGAAGCGGCACGGTCAAATTGCCGGGCGCACCCTTGGGCCCGACGAGCACACGCCCTTCAACTCCCACCTTAATCGTCATTGAAGCACCCAGAACCGCGCATTCGCGCGCCATCTGGCCGATCGAACCCTGATAGCGCAGCGCCGTTGATGGCACGCCGCTGGGTACCTGCCATGTGGAGGCGCCCGTACGTACCATCATTTGTGGACAGTCAATATCGGTGTTTGCAACCTTCGCGGCCTGACTTCCCTCAATCAATTCCGTTTTTGATTTTAAATCCGTACCGCAGCCAGCGATCGCAGCGACAGCCAATAGCAAGGGAAATTTCGCGCATAAGGGGACAGTCCGCCGAACTGGCCGAAAACGCATAATTCCAACTCCCACCAGGCTCCCGAATGAAAATTATAGCAGCGTTTTCCGGGACAGGCGAACCCTGCTCATTGAGCCGCTTTTTGAGCGATAACGGGCGAAGGCTCGCCCACGATCATCACCAATGGCTGCATGCCGGAAAACAAACGGGCGGCCACGCGCTTTATATCGCTGGCGCTCACGGCATCCACCATCGCATTGCGTTTGTCGATGTAGTCAATGCCAAGGTCATTGATTTGGATCTCGAGCAATGTTCCAGCAATTTTATTCGACGTATCAAATCGCAACGGATAGGAACCAATAAGGAATCGTTTGGCCTTGTCGAGCTCTTCCGCCGTAGGCCCTTCATCTGCCATGCGCTTGATCTCGCTGACGATGATATCGAGAGTTTCCGCTGCGCGGTCGCTGCGCGTGGACGTTCCACCAAAAAACAACCCGGTGTGCTCGAGCGGCAGCAGACTACTGTAAACGGAATATGCAAACCCGCGCTTTTCGCGTACCTCGTGGAACAGCCGAGATTGAAATCCGCCACCGCCCAGAATATGGTTCAAGACGAAGGCCGGAATGAAATCGAGGTCGGACCGTTTGAGACCAGCTCCCCCGAAGGTAATGACTGTCTGGGGAACGTTGAGTTCGATCGTTTCGCGTATTCCCAATTTCTGCGGTGTTACATCGGAAATGGATGTTAAATTGCTCCTCGCCGGCAGCGCTCCGAAGGTGCGATCGACCAGGGCGGCGAGCGCAGGACCGTCGATCGCTCCCACGACAGCGATTTTCAGATTGGAACGTGCAAGGACGCGGCGGACATAGGCGTTCAGATCATCGCCCGTGATCGATGGCAGCGTTTCCAGCGTACCCTGCACCGAACGGCCATAAGGGTGATCCGGAAATGCACGTGCGAACCAGCGATCGCTTGCGATATCGGTTGGATTAGTTGTCCGGCGCCGCAGGCCCGCGAGTATCGTGGCCCTTACACGCTCAAGTTCCGATACATCAAAACGCGGCGCGGTTAGACACATACGAAGCAACTCGAAGGCTTGATCCCGATTCTCAGTTAGCGTCTTCAGCGAGCCGCGCAGGCTATCGCGGCCAGCCCTAAAAGAAAGTCCGATTGCGCGTTCTTCGAGACGCTCATGAAATGTGCGCGCATCGAGGTCGCCCGCACCCTCATCGAGCAGACCCGCGACGAGATTGGCGACACCGGGCTTACCCTCCGGGTCCTGAGCCGCGCCACCGAGAAAGGCGAATTCGAATGAAAGCATCGGCAGGTTCATTTCCCGCACGAGCCAGACCTCGATACCCATGGGAGTCACGATCCGCTCGATATTGGCTTTTCCGGCGGCGGCATTGGCGGCGGATGTAAAAGCGAGAGTCATGATGGCAAGCGCGAAGAGCCGCATTATGAACGCTTTTCTGGTAGAGCAGCTTTTTCAGGTAAAACAGGTGGCTTCACAAGATAGCCAGTCACAGAGCGGCGGGATTCGAGCCAAGTTTCGGCCGCAACCTGCACCTGATCTTTCGTAACGGCGCGAATCCTGTCGGGCCAAGTCTGAACCGATTCCACCGTCATGCCCGTGGCGAGAGCTGCGCCATACATACGAGCCAACGTGAACTGATCATCCCAAGCATAGATGGTCTCCGCGACAAGTTTGGTTTTCGCACGGGCAAGATCGGACTCTGTGATACCATTCGCTATAATATCTGCAATTACGGAATTGACCCCCACTTCTAGGTCGTCGAGGGTTACTCCCGGACGCGGCGTGGCGTATATTGTCATGCGGCTCATGTCATATGTTGTGCTGGCGTACCAAGCACCAGCACTCGCCGCGATGCCCTGTTCCATGACAAGCGCCCTATTAAGCCGGCTCAGCGTTCCTGAGCCAAGCACATGCACCAGCACATCTATAGCTTCGGCTTCACCCGGCTTCGCGGTCCGGTAAGACGGCATGAGGTAACTGCGGGTAAGGCTAGGTTGCGCAACACGTGGGTTCGCCATTACGATACGGCGGTTGGCGCGTGGCTCCGGTTCTTGGGGGCGCACGCGAGTACCAATGTTAGTGCTAGAAGATACCTGTCCGTAGCTTTTTTCCGCGAGCGTCCGCGCTTCGTCCGGCAGCACGTTTCCGGCAATGACGAGGATCGCGTTGTTGGGCGCATAAAAGCGGCGATAAAAAGCGAGCGCCTCCTCACGATTCAGCGCGCGTATTTCATGTTCCCAACCAATTACAGGCCGACCATAAGGGTGATTGACGAAGAGCGCTGCCTGAATTGCCTCACCAAGCTGCGCTGCTGGATCATTATCTATCCGCGTACGCCGCTCTTCCAACACGACGTCACGCTCAGGCAATACGACTGCATCGGTCAGCACGAGACCGGTCATGCGGTCCGCTTCAAACTCCATTACTTTCTCTAGATGATCGCGAGTAACGCGCGCAAAATAGGCTGTGAAATCCGTACTGGTGAAAGCGTTTTGCTGGCCACCAAGAGTTGCAAGCGTTTTCGAGAACTTTCCCTCCGGATTTTTCGCGGTTCCCTTGAACATCAAATGTTCAAGAAAATGTGCGAGGCCGGATTTTCCCTGCACTTCGTCGGCAGAGCCCACGCGATACCAGATCATATGGGTCACCACGGGCGTGCGCGTGTCGGCTATCACCACGACGTTGAGCCCATTGGCTAGCGCGAATGTAGTTATAGGCGGGCCGTTTTCGGCTTCAGCCGAGCGGAGAGGTGCCAATATTGCAGTTCCGGCAACAGCGAGAGCAGTGAACATTCGCATGATCATTCTGAATTTGGATAGCGCCTGTTTAAAACTTTTCACGATCACTCGCGCATTGATGCTGCTGGATCACTGCGCCCTCTTTCAAACGAAGGCGTTTTTTTGAAGTTTATTTCTTTGCGTTCGGATCATTAAGACGATCAAACACGCTCGTCGTCGTGCTTGTGGAGGCCTTTTTTTCCTCAACAACACCGTAAGGCGCATTTGGAGAAGGTGTTAAGTATCCAGGCGGGGGCTCAAGCAGGCTTGTGCGATCGGGCTCGCCCTTAAAAACGATCTCTTCGTTTTTCTTTCCCCAACCCTTGAAACCGAGTTGGCTTGGCGTATAGCGCTCCGCCCCGCGGTTGGCCTCCGCACCCGCGGTATCGCCGTCAGTGTTGGCGGATTGGCTTTTTTGGGGTTTTGCGCGGCTCAATTCGCTGGGACGGAGAACCTTGCCGTCGTACCAATCTCGATCCTGAACTTGCGTGGGAAACTTGCTGCCTTGAGCACTTGCACGCGCGCGCTGCAAATCCTGGTCGAGCGGCCATTCCGGATTCAGCCTCTTCACGTCGTCAGAGCTGCGCGGTGGCGGCAAGATCGCGGATGGGGGGACCACTAATGGTGCACGTTCCTGATAATCAATCGGAGGTTTTGGCAGATCCAGAATACCGGCAGCTCCCAAGACTTTTTGGAGAGCATTCGGTCCGTCGTCTTCCTGGGCGGAAACAGGCGTAGAGGCGAGCATGGCCAATGCGAATAGCATCGGTACTTGCCGCAAGAACTTCGAGGGAAAGATGTAAGTCTCCATATTCTCCTCCCGCGACGAAACTTGGCTCAGTCCTAGGTCGGGAAGCATTGAGTTGCCCCACCGATGGCGGCTATTTCGTGGCACGGCCTAGGGTTGCATCGTATAGGAGCCCTATGACCCCGGCAACAATGGCCGCATCCGCAATATTAAAGACGTACCAGCGCCAGCCAAAGCCATGAAGTGAGACAAAGTCCACGACAGCTCCATAAAGGGATCTGTCGATCGCATTCCCCAAGGCCCCACCGATAAGAAAACCGACAGCGGCGGCTAGCACCTGCGACTCTGCACGGAACAGCCACAGCACGAATAATGCCGCCGCACTCAAATTTACCATAACCAGAAGCCAGCGGCCAAAAACGCTGTCTTGCTGAAACAATCCATAGCTGATGCCGCGGTTCATCGCGAGCACTAGATCGAGAAATGGCGTAACGCGGATCACTTCGCCAGAGGCAATGTTGTTCAAAACAAGATATTTTGTAACTTGATCGACACCGAGCGTTGCAATCGCAATGGCGAAGCCGAAGCCGACGAGAACACCGACGCGTTTTTTCGCCCTTACCATCTCGAACTCGGCGCCTATTCCAATGCCCGGCGAGCGGCATAAAACTCGCGGAGCGCCTGCGCATCGCGGGGTGTGACGTCGGGATATTCGCGATCCGAGCCCACGAGTGGAGAAATCTTCCACGAGCGTGCGCATTTTTTGCCTTCGGCGCGTTTCGGCTCGACCGCAATTCCGGGAACATCAGAAAGACGGAACGCACCCGCCGGCCCCTCCCCTTCCATAATTTTTGCATTTGAGGTGATGCAAACTTCTGCGAGATCGATAGTCTTCAGCGTTTCAAGCAGATTCTTATTTTCTACATAAACGATAGGCGCGGCTTCCAATGAAGCTCCGATGCGTTTTTGTATGCGCTCGATTTCGAGCGCGCCCGTAACAACGCGCCGCACATCCCAGATTTTCTCCCATTTTTGTGCAAGTGAATTGTTTCGCCAGCCCACCGGGGTTTTCGGGAATGTCTGTAGATGCACTGATCCGGAGTCATTGCCGAAGCGTACCGTCCACACTTCTTCGGCCGTAAAGCAGAGTATGGGCGCGAGCCATGTCGTCAGGCACAGAAAGATATGATCAAGCACGGTCAGGCACGCCTTGCGTGTCAATGATGAGAGCGGTTCGCAATAGAGCGCGTCCTTGCGAATGTCGAAATAAAGTGCTGAAAGCTCCGAAGTCATAAATACATTGAGCGCTGCGAAAACGCGCTTGTAATCAAACTCCATGTAGTTACGGCGAACGTTTTCATCGAGTTCCGATAGTCGGTGCAGCATGAGCGATTCCAGCTCCGGCATTTTCTCGAACGGCACTCGGTCATCTTCCCGGAAATGATGTAGCGAGCCGAGCAGCCAGCGCAGCGTGTTACGCAGCTTCCGATAGGTATCTACGGTGGTCTTCAGGATTTCTTTGCCGATGCGAAGATCGTCGGCATAGTCGGACGCAGCAACCCACATACGTAGGATGTCTGCGCCGGATTCCTTCATCACGTCTTGCGGCGCGACAACGTTTCCGAGTGACTTCGACATTTTCCGCCCCTGCTCGTCAAGCACGAACCCATGGGTCAGCACCACATCGAAGGGCGGACGACCGCGCGTGCCGCAGGATTCAAGGAGTGAAGAATGAAACCAGCCGCGATGCTGGTCGGAGCCCTCGAGATACATCACGGAGTCTTTGCCGCCATCACGTTTTCGCTTGATGTTTTCGAGGCTCGGAAAATGTTTCGGATCTTCGAGAACGAAGGAATGCGTCGAACCCGAGTTCGAACCAAACGTCGAGGATGTCGTTTACCTTTTCGTAGTCGACGGGATTGTATTCAGGCGCGAGAAAACGTGAATCATCCTTGTCGGCAAACCAAGCGTCCGCACCTTCTTTTTCGAACGCATCGATGATGCGCTCATTCACTTTCTCATCGCGTAAAATCCCGCCGGACTTCTTGTCGACGAAAACCGCTATCGGAACGCCCCAGGCGCGTTGGCGCGAGATCACCCAGTCAGGCCGCGAATTGATCATGCCGGTAATGCGGTTCTCGCCCTGAGGAGGAACCCATTTCACGCTCTTGATTCCCTTGATTGCAAGGCCGCGCAACGTATCGCTGAACACCGCGATGTTTTTATCCATCGCAATGAACCATTGCGGCGTATTACGAAAGATGATCGGCTTCTTCGACCGCCACGAATGCGGATATTGATGATTTAGGCGCGAGCGTGCAATCAGCATGCCCGCTTCCACGAGTGCCCTCATGACGGCTTCGTTGGCGTCGCCCTTTTTGCCCTTGTCGTCGATGACGCGTTTGCCCTCGAAGTGCGGCACTTCTTCGGTGAAGAAACCGTTTTCATCGACAGTATAAGGGATACGCGTTTCGATACCGCGCTTTTTTAGTTCGCGCACATTCGCCATCCATATTTCGAAGTCATCGCGGCCGTGACCCGGCGCGGTATGGACGAAGCCCGTACCATCCTCTTCTGTGACGTGGTCGCCTTCGAGAAGCGGAACGTCGAAATCGTAGCCCTTACCGCACAAGGGATGCGCACAAACAATCCGATCGAGTTCCTCTTTAGTGATATCCCAACGACGTTCGTACTTTTCAACGCGCGCCGTCTTCATCACGGCATCAGCAAGCTTGTCAGCAAGAATAAGTTTGTCGCCCGCCTTGGCCCAATTATCGGATGGAGCAGCACTTACTTCATAAAGGCCATACTTGATTCGCGACGAAAAACTGATCGCACGATTGCCGGGGATCGTCCAAGGAGTGGTCGTCCAAATGATGACCGAAGAACCTTTTAGATCATCTAATAGCCGTTTTGAATTAACGACACCATCAATTCCGGTTATCGACTCTCGCTTGATAGGAAACTTTACCCATACCGTATCGCTAGTATAGTCCTCGTACTCAACTTCAGCTTCGGCGAGCGCAGTTTTCTCTACCACAGACCACATTACGGGTTTCGAGCCGCGATAGAGCGTTCCATTCGCCGCGAACTTCATCAGCTCGCGCGCGATCTGCGCCTCGGCCGGAAAGCTCATCGTCGTATAGGGATTTTCCCAATCACCCTCGACACCGAGGCGCTTGAACTCCTGGCACTGCACGCCGATCCAGTATTTTGCGAAGTCTCGGCACTGTTTACGAAACTCGTTTATTGGAACCTGATCCTTGTCCTTGCCCTTCGCGCGGTACTCCTCCTCGATCTTCCATTCAATCGGCAGGCCGTGGCAGTCCCAGCCCGGTACATAGTTTGAATCATAGCCGAGCATTTGGTAGGTGCGCGTCACCAGGTCTTTCAGAATTTTATTTAGCGCATGCCCGATATGGATGTTGCCGTTTGCGTATGGGGGCCCATCATGCAGAATGAATTTTTCGCGGCCCTCCGACGCGATGCGCAACTTCTTATAGAGGCCCTGCTTCTCCCAGCGCGCGAGAATTTCCGGCTCCTTCTGTGGAAGTCCGGCTCGCATCGGAAAGTTTGTCTCAGGCAAAAATAAAGTCGAGCTGTAATCGTTTACGTCGCTCGGCTTTTCTTCGGAAGACATCGGATCGTGGCCTGAATGAATCGATTGGCGCGCGTTCTAGCAGCCGCACGTCCGCCTTGCCAGTGCGAGGGGTTGTCAACGTTATGGCTGCCTGTATCCGCGTGAGGAAGCATATCACCTCTTGGTCGAGGTAACGCGGCTCGGACACCATTTCCTCCACCACTATCGAACAATTGTCGAAGCTCGGTTCGCTTCGTTTGGCGATCGCTTTTAGCGTGCGGGCGGCAATAGATCACCCGCCTTGGCCAGTTTTTCGCGAGCCATTGTGCTGTCAGCATCCATTTGACGAACCAGAGCTTCGGCCGAATCGAATTTGGCCTCAGCCCGGATCCAGCCAGCAAAGACCACGTCGATTTCTTCGTCGTAGAGATCGCCAGAAAAGTCGAACAGAAAGACTTCCAGCAAAGGCGCGCCGTTTCCGAACGTAGGCCTTCGGCCGAAATTCGCCACACCGTCATGAATGCCTCCTTTAACCTGCACACGCACCGCATAAATTCCATGAGCTAGCCCGCAAGCAGGATCGAGTGCGAGGTTGGCAGTTGGATAGCCCAATTCTCGCCCCCTCTTCTCGCCGGGAATTACCTTGCCGCTCACAAACCACGGATAGCCGAGCAGCTTGGCCAACTCTTCCACCTCGCCGCGCCCAAGAGCCTCGCGGATCGCACTCGATGAAACGGCGTCGCCTCGAAATAGAAGAGGCTGAACAAGGCTGACTTCGAATCCGCGCTGCTCGCCTTGCTCCTGCAAAAAGGCGGGCGTTCCCTGTCGGCGTTTGCCGAAATGAAAATCGGCACCTACCACGATGCCGATGACGCTTAGCCGTTTCACCAAGATTTCTTTGACAAAATTCTCGGCCGTAAAGCCCGCGAGCTTCGCGTCGAATTTCATTACCACCGCACCATCGAGGCCCGCCGCCGCGAGCAAACGAATCTTTTCTTGCTCCGGCGTCAGACGAAACAACGGCTGATCTTGCCGGAAAAATGCTCGCGGATGCGGCTCAAAGGTTAGCGCGATCGCCGGGCGTCGATCCTCGCGTGCCAGCTCTACTGCTTGGTCGATCACCACGCGATGACCTCGGTGCACGCCGTCGAAATTCCCAATTGCCACAAATGCCCGGCGCAGACGCGGCGGCAAATCGTCGTCGTCGCGCGTAACTGTGAAGGCATGTTGGTTTAGGTTTTCAGATGACATGAATTGAAGCCGGAAGACTAGAATTGAAAATAGATGAAAGGCGTCGTCTGTCCAGGCGAATGAAGGGCCGCCGCAAGCGCGAGTAACCCGAACGTTCCGCCCCATGTCAGACCGTATGTAAAAGATTTCGGAGTCAATCTCTTTGCGACCTCAGGGAGAGGCGTGCCGCGCGTCATAATCATTGCCGCCATCGTTGCAAGCGCATATGCGGCTAATAGTGACCACAGGGCCGGATCGTCCGCGCCGCCGACCAGGATTTTATCGGCGTCGAAGACCACCCACTTTTTCAAACAAACAAGACTCTCGGAAAAATTCGTTAACCGGAATAAGCACCATGCAAAACAGACAGCGTTGAAGGTGATGAAAATCCGCGCCGCCATCCATACCGCGCCGAGAATTCCGGTAAGATGCGCAAGACGCTCTTGCAGGGATGTTGTTCCCCAAAGGCGGTTGATAACGAGAAAAAGGCCATGCAACCCGCCCCATAACATAAATGACCAGCTTGCACCGTGCCAAAGTCCTCCCAGCAGCATAGTCATCATGAGCGCCGCGGAGGCGCGCGCGGGTCCGTGGCGGTTGCCGCCCAACGGAATGTAAAGATAATCTCGCAGGAAACGTGACAGCGTCATGTGCCAACGGCGCCAGAATTCTTGGATCGAAGTTGCTAGATAGGGCCAATTAAAATTTTCCGGCCATCGAAAACCGAACCAAAGACCGAGGCCGCGGGCGATATCTGTGTAACCGGAAAAATCGAAATAAATCTGAAGGGCATAGAGGTAAATATAGGGCAGCGACCAAACACCCGAGGTGGAAGGGTCTGCAACGTGCGCGAAAAAAGGGTCGATTGCGATGGCGATCGTATCTGCCAAAACGGTTTTCTTGAAATATCCTCGTGCAATGAGAAAGGTGCCCTCCCAGGAGGCCTGCGGGCGCTCAGGTAGTGCTCCCGGCTGCAAGTGCCAAAGAAATTCCTTCGCCCTTAAGATCGGTCCCGCCACCAAATGAGGAAAGAAGCTGGTGAATAAAGCATAACGCCAAAAATTTTTTTCGGCTGGCGTCGTACCACGATAGACATCGACCATATAGGTAATGCCTGTAAACGAATAGAACGAAATCCCCATCGGGATTATCCAGCGTTCGGCTAGTCCCGCCGTGAATTGTGGAGCCGGCCATCCGAATGTTTCGCCCAGAGTTAGAAGCAGCAGCGGCGTGTATTTCCAGAAGCAAAGAACCGCGAGATTGAAGCCAACGCCCAAAGTCAGCACAGCGGCCCTGCGGCGCGTTCCCTCCAGCCAATACCCCGTCCCCCAATCGATGATGCAATAGGCGAGTATGACGAGCAGCAGCCACCAGTGGCCATAACCGTAAAAAAAGAGGCTTGCCGCGAGAAGCATGAAAAGACGCGGCGCATAACGTCCGCGCGTCAACAACCATAAAACAAAAATCACCGCGAGAAAAACCGCAAAATTCTTATCGACGAAACTCATTTCTCAATCTTGTCCGAGACGATCCCGCGTCCGGCATCAACCTGGTTCAAGTGATCGCGAAGATTTTGAATAACCAAATTGTATCCAAGCTTTGTGTAGTGCGCGTCCGGCACATACAAAGCCCGTTTATCAGGTTGGCTGAGCATCATCGGAGTGGGATCGAAGACATCAAGCCCGGCTTCCTTTCCGAGTTCGGTGATTGCCTTTTGCATTGTGAAATTAGACTTGTCGAAAAGAATTTGCCGGCGATCCGGAAGAATGATTACAGTGATAGGCACATCATACTTACGCGACAGATCACCCAATTTTCCGAACAAGCGTCTAAAATCGGAAGTTACACTTTCGGGGAACGTCTCTGTTATTTTTGTAAGTTGAAAGCCGGGAATCGCCCGATAGAGTCCACTTTGCACCCAAGCCATAAGCGCCAACCGACTGTAAATTAACGGCTTGTCCCACGGAGCGCGAGGCATGCGAACGCGATAAGTAATTGCGCCATTTTTGTTGACGTATACAGATGACAAAGGAAGCTGCGTGTAAACTGCGATTTCACCGGGTATGAGCGTAAAAATCATCCGTTGAGGTTTCATGCCGTGCTCAAGAAGCATTCTTGCCTGAGCAACACGCATGTGCAGACGATCTTTAGGCTCCCGGAAAAACATAATTCGATAAGACGGCAATTGATCCGCGGCCGCATAGCTAAGGTTACCTGCAAAGGAATTTCCAAAAAATAACCATGTTGAATTCGACGTATTCAGCGGATTGATATCAGAGAATCGCGGAGCTTCATCGGGCCGGTATTCGTCGATAGAGCGATAATCGACGCCCAGCTCGGCGTCCGGTTTGTAGATTCCGGTCAACGGAGAATCATCACCAAGATAATTTTGTAGATCGATAGGCGGGCGAAATCGAATATAAGCCTCTCCAAATAAGAGAGGCATTAAAAGACCAATAATAAAACCTATTGAAAAGACTAAGCGCAGGCGCACCGGGCTCTTAAAGGTTTCGGTGACGCTCATAATTAGTCGCTCTTGATAGTGATCGGTTCTTATAGATGGGGTAAGAGAAAAGGAGTCAAGCGCGCTTCGGCTGGCCGGGTACGGATACTGCAGCCTCGCCTTCCAGCACCACTTTACCGTCCACAAGAGCCTCACAATGCAGGCGAACCCTTCGTCCTTCAGTAACAAGTTCGACGACTTCGACGATGACCGTCACGACATCGCCGATTTTAACGGGGGCATAGAAATTCAGCGTCTGGGAACGATACACGGCGCCCGGCCCAGGAAGGCGCGTGCCCAAAATCGCCGAGATGAGGCTCGCAGTATAAAGCCCGTGTGCAATGCGTTGGCCAAAACTGGTGGTGGCGGCATATCGGTCGGAAAGATGAATCGGATTGGCGTCACCTGACAGGCGCGCGAAATCAACCACATCGTCGTCCATAACTGTGCGCATGAGCGTCTCCCGCATGCCAATGCGGAGGTCCTCGAAATAAAGCGTATGGACGACGGAAGCACTCATCGGTTCCTCGAACGGGTGAAATTGCTGAGGATTCGGGGGCGACGCAAGTTCGTCTTTTGGACTTCCGCGCGGTGGAATCTCAACAAGACGTTAACGCGAAGAAACCCCCGGTTAACGCAATCTCAAACCGGAAAGATTAGCTTTTTCAAGCTCAATGTGGGTCGAGCTATCTAGCGTTTTTTGTTTGGGGACGCACGAACTTGCCCAAAAAGCGCGGCTCGCAAACAAAATGTGCGTGGGAGTTCAGCGTATGAGTACCGATGTGGAAATACCGATCCTTATCGTCGACGATTACAAGACGATGATCCGAATTATCCGCAATCTTCTAAAACAGCTCGGCTTCGAAGACGTCGATGAAGCAGCGGATGGAACGGAGGCGCTCACCAAGTTGCGTGGCAAAAAATACGGGCTGGTGATTTCCGATTGGAACATGGAGCCGATGACGGGCTATGAATTACTGAAGGAAGTTCGTAGTGATCAAAATCTCGGAAATACCCCGTTCATCATGGTCACCGCGGAATCGAAAACAGATAACGTTATCGCCGCTAGGAAAGCCGGCGTAAATAATTACATCGTCAAACCCTTCAACGCGCAGACCCTCAAAAGCAAAATCGACGCGGTGTTCGCGGAATAACCGGGCGGCCCTTGCCGCCCGGGTTATAGCGAAAATAAAAAAGTTAAAAAACGTACGTTTCGCATACCGCCGCGCCTCTGCGTACGGGTGACAGGGACTTGCTGACCGAGATCATGAGCCGCGGTCAAGCGAGAGCGGAAGCATTGCGCTTGCTGATACATGCGATCGATTCATTCACGGTCCTTCGATGATCGGCGATGGCATTCAATAGGGTGATGTCGATAAATTAATGGGCTCCAATTCGGAGAGTGCGGCACAGCACAAACTCAATAGGTTTTTCGCTTAAAATAATTTTCACGTCACCAAATAAGTTCGCGCATGATCGCGGTCGGCGATACACCGGCCGCCGCGAAAGATTTGGCAAGATCTTCGGCATTCGGACTTCCATCCATGCCGACCTTTAGATCGGCGGCATGGATGCCGCGCGCGATAAAGAGCGAGTCGAATTTCTGATCAGCCGCTCCCTTGATATCGGTTTTGATTCCGTCGCCGATCGCAAGGATCCGCGCTTGCTCAACCTTGCCACGTCGCAACTCCGCGGCACGCGTCAGTGCCAACCGGTAAATATGCGGATGGGGTTTTCCGGCATAAATCGTATTCCCGCCGATCTCGTCATAGATTGCCGCCAATGCGCCAGCGCACCAAACGAGTTGATCGCCACGTTCGACGACAATATCGGGGTTTGCACAAATCAAAGTCAGTCCACGTGCTTTGACCTTGCCCATCAGATCGCGATAATCCTCCGGCTTGTCTATTTCATCATTAAAGGGGCCGGTACAGACCGCGACATCGGCCTGTTCGAGTTCGACGAGTGCTACGTCTAGCCCTTCATAATTTGGATAGTCGCGCGTGGGCCCAATGTGAAAAACTCTAGCGCCGGGGCGAGCCATCAGTTCATCACGTGTCACATCGCCGGAAGCGATAACGTCATCATAAGCGGATTGCGGCACTCCATAACCTTCGATTTGTTTCGAGACAACTCGACCCGGGCGCGGTGCATTCGAAATCATGATTACCGTAGCGCCCACCTTGCGGGCGCGCTTCAGCGCGTCGTTCGCCTTGGGAAACGCAGTAATCCCGTTATGCACGACGCCCCACACGTCGCACAGCAAGAGATCGTAACGCGGAAGAATTTGGGCGAGCCCGGCGATGACCGGCGGAGCGGCGCTCAAGATAAAAATCCCCGCCGGCTAGCTGATCTTGCGGGCAATCTGGGCCAAGGAGCTCGCACCGACAGCAGCGAGTGGCACCCGGCGTTCGCTCCCGTAATCAGTCTGTAAAATCTCGGTGCGGACCGGCCGCGGCGGCGAAAACAGAAATCCCTGACCGAAACGCACATCGAAATCGAGAAGATCGACCACGACTGTGTCGTTCTCGACATGCTCGGCGACAAGATCGATGCCAAAACGAGCGAGTAGATCGGCGAGATCAGCGGGATGGATCTGCCCCGATGGTTCGATGACACGTTTGAGAAGCAAGTCGCCAGGAACCTTAACGAACCGGACACCGCGCTCCGACAATGTGCGTGGATCAAGCTTTAGGTCCTCCAGACGGTCGAGCGAAATCGGGTAGCCTCGCTCCGCCAACAGGGCGAGGTTTATCTGCTCTGAAGGGCCGAGAGCGCGGAACGCGGCCTGTGAGAATTCGAGCACAAGCGAAGTAGCCACCGCGCGATTGACGTCGAGATAGCTCAGAAGTTCAGGAAAGATTCTGGTGTCACGTAACGTTTCTGGGGCAATGTTAAGGAACAGACCAACATCGCGGTTTTTCGCGGCAAGTCGGCGCACGATGTGGACGCAGCGCAGAACAAGTTTGTGATCGATCTGCGGGAGAAGTCCCGAAATGCGTGCAACGGGAATGAATTCCTTGGCGTCTACGATTTTTCCGTCGGCCAAGCGAAGCCGCGAAAGCGCTTCATAAAAACGAACTTTGCGTTGCGGAAGCGCAACAATCGGTTGCATGAACAGGTCGATGCGGTCCTCGGCCAGCGCCTGACGAATTATTGTTATGATTTCTTTCTCGCCCATACCATCAAACGGGACGGACGGTGATGGAGCTTTGGTGGGCGCGCGCTTTTCGTCAGCTGCAAATTTAGCGGCGGAAAGTGTGGGCGCCGACACCGTCTCCGGCTGACGAGGCGTTGCGATAAGCGCGTCGTGAACCGCCACGGACTCGGCGAGATCCTCAACCAGATCGGCAAGCTCGGTGATTTCGCGCGTGATCGGTGCGGTAAGTGATTTCAATTCGATGGTCGATGCCGTTTCGAGCGCAGCAACCCGGCGACCAATGGCACCAATTTCCCGCGCCATGTCTGAAGAAGCCCGGGACAATTCCTCGAAGCGGTCCGCCAGTTCCGCGCGGTCGCGGCCGCGCGCGGCGATGACCTCGCACGTCATCAGCACAAACAGGATCGCAAGCGAGATATAGGCGGCTTCGGAGATCCGTACGCCGGCGCCGTAATGCAGCGTCGCGCCAATCGAGGCCGCGATTAGCGCCATGCAAAAGATAATGAAGATCGAGCCAATACGCATCGAACTCCCCCAAGGCACGTGGCTCGCGCCCGCCTGGAAAAGTGTAGCCGCGAATCGCCCTTCGGCACCATAGCGGGAGGCCGAAACAGGCGGAAGCGGGCTAGGCTCCGGCGCGTATGACTTTTGCGAGCTTATCGAAGATTTCGCCGATCTGGTCTTCCGATACGATCAGCGGCGGGGTCAGGGCAAGCGTTTCGCCGGCCGCTCTGCACATCAGGCCTTCATCGTGGAAAGCGCGTTCCATCGCCTCATAGGCGCGCTTGCCGAAGGCATCGGGCTTGGAGGCAAGGTCGAAAGCGGCCGTCAGGCCGACGGTGCGGATATCGAGTACGCCCGGCAGACCTTTGAGGCTCATTGCCGCGTCCGCCCATTTGGGTTCGAGCTGTTTTGCTCGCTCGAACAGCTTCTCGTCACGATAGACGTCGAGCGATGCCAGGCCAGCGGCACAGGCAAGCGGATGTGCCGAATAGGTGTAGCCGTGAAACAGCTCGATCACATGCTCCGGGCCTCGCATGAAATTGTCGTAAATACCCTTGCGGACAATCACACCGCCCATCGGTACTGTGCCCGAAGTGATGCCCTTTGCAAACGTAATCATGTCCGGTACGACGCCGTAGCGCTCGGAGGCGAAGGGATAGCCAAGCCTTCCGAAGCCTGTGATGACTTCGTCAAGGATCAATAGGATCCCGTATTTGTCGCAGATCGCGCGCAGCCGATTTAGATAGCCTTTGGGCGGCGGCAACACGCCGGTCGAACCCGCAACCGGCTCGACGATAACGGCGGCGATGGTGGAAGCATCATGCAGAGCGACAATTCGTTCCAGATCGTCAGCGAGATGTGTACCCCATTCGGGTTCGCCTTTGGTGAAAGCCTGCTCTTCGCGATTGTACGTGTGCGGCAGATGATCGACTCCCGCGAGTAGACTGCCGAAGTGCTTGCGGTTCGCGACGATGCCGCCGACCGAAATGCCTCCAAAGCCCGCCCCATGATAACCGCGCTCGCGCCCGATCAGCCGCGTGCGGGAGGCTTCGCCGCGTATGTTATGATGGGCGAGCGCAATCTTGAGCGCGGTATCGACCGCTTCCGATCCCGAATTACAAAAGAAGACATGATCCAAGTCCGCGGGCGCAAGCGCCGCGATTCGGCTCGCAAGTGCGAACGCATTCGGGTGCGCGAACTGAAACGGCGGCGCGTAATCCAGCACGCCCGCCTCGGCGCGGATCGCTTCTACGATCCGATCACGATTGTGGCCGGCATTCGTGCACCACATACCGGCAGCGCCATCCAGTACCGCACGACCTTCAGCCGTATAGTAGTGCATGTCCTTTGCGCGTACGACAATGCGCGGCTGCTTCTTGAACGAGCGGTTCGACGTGAACGGCATCCAGAAGGCTTCGAGATCGTTCGGCTTCAGGGCCGGCTTTTCGGCGGGGCGCGACATGGGGACTCCTTAACGCGGGAAGCCTACAGCTCAAAATCATCCGATAAAAGGTTTGTTTACCCTGTTCCGGCAAGGTAGAGGCCAGTTGGGGGTCGGCCAGCCGGTCCTTTTGATTACCAGTCCGCGTCGAGGGGTCGCCCGGGTCATGGTTTGTACAAGAGGCTCAGAAGAGCCTGTCCGCGTTCTTGTTATCGAAGAAGATCCGACCGTTCGCCGTCTGACCACGGCAGCGCTCATCGCCCATCAACATCCGCAAATCCGCGTAAGCGAGGTCGCGAGTTTCATTGAGGGGGTTAGCCTCGTGCGTGGCGAAAACTTTTCTGCCGCAATTCTGTCGCTCGAAGCGGCGGCCAGCACACCGGCTGAATCCATCACGTCGCTGCGCGAAGCTGGTTTACTCGGCCCCATCGTCGCGACTAGCCGAAAAGGTTCGGTCGCCGTTGCCGTCGAAGCCGTGCGCGCAGGTGCAGGCGACTTCGTGGTGAAACCCTTTCAACCGACCGATCTCGTGCGCCGCCTTACGAATGCCATCCGGATGGATGCCACGCGTGAAATCATCAGCGTGCCCTTCGAAAATTCGCGAGAGATTGACGGGTTCGAAGGATTTATCGGCGCATCGCCCGCGATGGCCGCGATCTACGAACAGATCAAAAGAATTTCGCCATCAAAAGCTCCTGTGTTCATTACCGGCGAGAGCGGTACGGGCAAGGAAGTTGCCGCCGAAGCCATTCATGCGCGATCGGACCGTGCGAAGGGGCCGTTCATCGCGTTGAACTGCAGCGCGATTCCCAAGGAGCTGATGGAAAGCGAAATCTTTGGCCACATGAAAGGAGCATTCACTGGCGCACATGAGGATCGCGCGGGGGCAGCTGAACTCGCGCATGGAGGAACGCTGTTTCTAGACGAAATCTGCGAAATGGATCTGGCCTTGCAAGCAAAGTTGCTCCGCTTCGTGCAGACCGGAACGCTGCGGCGCGTAGGCGACACGAAACTGCGTAGCATCGATTTGCGTTTCGTATGCGCGACCAATCGCGAGCCAGCGCGCGAAGTCGAAGCCGGGCGCTTCCGCGAGGATTTATATTACCGCTTGCACGTCCTGCCGTTGCATCTGCCGCCGCTGCGCGAACGCACAGGCGACGTCGTACGGCTCGCGTCTGCGTTTCTGGCTCGTTATGCCGAAGAAGAAGGTCGCCAATTCCGCGATTTCGCGCCGGAGGCTGAAGCTCGACTCGAGCATTTCGCCTGGCCCGGTAACGTACGGCAGTTGCAGAACGTGATCCGCCGCGTGGTCGTTCTCCACAACGGTGATGAAGTCAGCGCTGAAATGCTGCCCCTTCCTCGATCGAACGCCGCCACGCCATTGGCGACCCATGAAGCCGTACGCGACACTGGCCTGCTGCAATGTTCCGATAGCCCGGCGATCGCACCCCTCTGGATGCAGGAACAGAAGATTATCGAAGATGCGCTTAAGGCCTTTGAGGGCAATGCGCAAAAGGCTGCCGCAGCGCTGAAAGTTGCGCCATCGACGATTTATCGGAAGATGCAATCCTGGTCGCGTGGCCGTAACGCAATCTGAACGCATAGACGTCCGCCCGGCTGTTCTCTAATGTGGATGAATGAGCATCATCACCAACATTCTCGTCGCGATCATCGCGCTGCTTCACCTCTATTTTCTTGCGCTAGAGATGTTTTTCTGGACGAAGCCGCTCGGCCTTAAAACCTTCAACAATTCGCCCGCGAAGGCAGCCGATACGGCCGTGCTTGCCGCAAATCAGGGTCTCTATAACGGCTTCCTCGCCCTTGGGCTGATCTGGGGGTTGCTTCATTCAAACCCGGCCTTTGCATACCAGATCAAAGTCTTCTTTCTGCTCTGTGTCATCACCGCGGGCGTCTACGGAGCTTACAGCGTCTCGAAGCGCATCCTTTTTGTGCAGGCGCTCCCGGCAGCAGTTGCGCTCTTACTTCTCTGGTTCGCCTAGGATTCGTATCTTGACTTGTGCATTACCCCCGCGTTTGTCCCGGGGGTCCATGCCCTAGCAAGGCTGATTTAGGACATGAATGGTTGGGAAACGCCCACCATTACGGTGAACGCGATGGCCTCGAGCAGAACCAATAAACCGAACAAGATCAAGGCGCGGCTACCGCGCGGATTCGCCGACCGGGGACCACTGGAACTTTCGGCCACGCGCGAGATGATCGAGACGATCCGCAAGATCTACGAGCTGTACGGTTTCGAGGCTGGCGAAACTCCCGCGATCGAGTACACCGATGTGTTGGGAAAATACCTACCTGACTCTGAGCGGCCGAATGAGGGCGTGTTTTCGTTTCAGGACGACGACGAGCAATGGATGTCGCTACGCTATGATCTCACTGCGCCGCTCGCGCGCTACGTCGCCGAGAATTTTGAAACTTTGCCGAAGCCCTATCGCTCTTACCGTTTCGGCTGGGTGTTTCGGAACGAGAAGCCGGGACCGGGCCGTTTCCGGCAATTCTTGCAGTTTGACGCCGATACGGTGGGCGCCGCTTCCGTCTCCGCCGACGCCGAAATGTGCATGATGGCAGCGGACACAATGGAGGCGCTTGGGATCAAGCGTGGGGGTTACGTCATCAAGGTCAATAACCGCAAGGTATTGGATGGACTTATGGACACAGTGGACATCAGGCCAGACCAGCGGCTTACTGTTTTGCGCGCTATCGATAAGCTTGATCGCCTCGGTCCAGAGGGCGTCAGTCAACTGCTAGGCAAAGGACGCAAAGACGAAAGCGGGGATTTCACAAAAGGTGCGAACCTCTCCCCTGTCCAAATAAGTCGAATTATTAATTTCACCGGGTGGGGCGAACGGGGTTCGGGCGCTGGGAACACATTATCGGCAAATGATGTTACAATTGCGAATTTTGAAGATGCAGTTAAAGGAAGCCCGCTCGGTGAGATTGGAATTGCTGAACTCTTAGAGATAAAAAAACTGATTAAAACTGTTGGCTATGATGATGGCCGCATTGTCATTGATCCTTCCGTCGTACGCGGCCTTCAATACTACACGGGCCCGGTATATGAAGCCGAACTAACATTCGAAACGAAAGACGAAAGGGGAAACTCCGTCCGTTTCGGCTCGGTCGGCGGCGGCGGACGTTATGACGGTCTCGTCGCGCGCTTTCGCGGCGAGCCGGCGCCGGCCACCGGATTCTCCATCGGAGTTTCGCGGCTCCTCGCCGCTCTCCAAACGCTCGGTAAGTCAGGCACCGAAGCTAAACTCGGTCCCGTTGTCGTTACTGTGTTCGACAAGGATCGTGTTGCAGATTATCAGCGCATGGTGAAGACGCTGCGAGACGCTGGAATCCGTGCTGAACTTTATCTCGGAAACCCAAAAAACATTGGCAATCAGCTAAAATATGCCGACCGACGCGGTGCACCCTGTGTCATCATCCAGGGCGGCGACGAGAAGGCGAAAAGCGAGATCCAGATCAAAGACCTGATTGAGGGCACGAAAGCCGCTTCTGCCATTGCCTCCAATAAAGAGTGGCGCGAGGCGCGACCCGCGCAGTTTTCGGTGCCGGAAACCGATCTTGTCAAGGCCGTGTGCGAAGTTCTCGCCCGCCATGGCAAGCACCATCATTAACGTTTACAGCATACGCTGACCGGCGTGGCGCGTGCCGCCCGCCTTTGCTACACCGCTCCAAATCAGGTTGCTGACGATGGACGCTGAAAACACTGCTCGCGCAATGAATGGCCGCGCCGAGGCGCTCGTAGAGCTCTATGAGCGCGCAGGTTACGTGCGCGTGCAGCCCCCGATCTTACAGCCCGCCGACGTTTTTCTTGAACTCTCCGGTGAGGAATTGCGCCGTCGGCTTTTTCTGACTTTCGATGCAAACGGACAGGAATTGTGTCTGCGTCCCGACCTCACGATCCCGACCTGTCGCATGCACATTGAGAAAGAGGCTTCCTCGCCCGCCAGCTATTGTTACCTAGGGCCGATTTTTCGCGATCGCGGCGGCGGCACCGGCGAATACATTCAGGCCGGAATCGAATCGCTTGGCCGCAACGATGCGGAGGCGGCGGATGCCGAATGCCTTTCGATTGCGCTCGACTCCGCGAAGCAATTCGGAGTTTTGCGCCCTTCGATCCGCATGGGCGATGTCGGGCTGTTCTCAGCACTTGTTGCAGCACTCGATCTCACGCCCGCATGGCGGCGACGCCTGCTGAAGGATTTCAACCGCACCGGCACGCTCGCCGCCGATCTGGTAAATTTGAGACAGGCGACGGTTTCGGCTTCGCCGCATGCCGGAATGCTGGCCGCGCTGCAGGGATCTAATCCCGCTGCGGCAAGTGCCTTCGTTGCCGATCTCTTAAAGATCGCGGGGATTTCTAATGTCGGCGGGCGCTCGCTCGATGAAATCGCCGAACGGTTTCTCGAGCAGGCTGCACTAGGCACCGCGAGCTGCCTCGGGCCTGAAACGACAACGGCGCTTGAACGCTATCTTTCGATTGAGGACGACCCTGACAGCGCACTCGCCGAACTGCGAAAACTCGCAAAAGATGCCAAATTAGATCTTTCCGCTGCCCTCGACCATTTCGAGCAACGTATCGGCTTCATGGCAGCCGGTGGTATCGATGTGAGCGCGATCCGCTTCGCGACCGCGTTCGGCCGCGCCCTCGACTACTATTCGGGCATGGTGTTCGAGATTCACGACGCCAAGGGGCGCGTGAAATGGCCGTTGATAGCCGGCGGTCGCTATGACCGTCTGATGACGCTGCTTGGAAGCCCGACGCCGACGCCCGCTGTGGGTTTCGCCACCTGGATCGAACAGCTCGAACAGGCAGGCGCGTCATGAGCGCGCCACTCGTTATCGGTGTGCCCTCCAAGGGCCGGCTGATGGAAAACGCGCACGCGTATTTCAAGCGCGCGGGCATATCGCTGGTGCAAGGCCGCGGCGGACGCGATTATCGCGGAATAATTCCCGAAATCAGCGGCATCGAGATCGCTTATCTTTCCGCCGCCGAAATCGCAAGCAATGTGGCGCAAGGCACGATTCATTTCGGCGTCACTGGCGAGGACCTAGTGCGCGAACTGACGCCGGATTCGGACAGTCGTGTGCTGCTTGTCGATGGGCTTGGTTTCGGCGGAGCGAATGTTGTCGTTGCCGTGCCACAGGCTTGGATCGATGTCCGCACGATGGACGATCTCGACGATGTTGCAAGCGCATTTCATGCAAAGCGCGGCAAGCGTATGCGAGTCGCGACCAAATACGTGAACTTGACGCGGAACTTTTTTGCGCAGCACGGAATTGTGGATTACCGCATCGTCGAGAGTCTTGGTGCGACCGAAGGCGCGCCCGCGACTGGAATGGCTGAGATGATCGTGGACATCACCACGACAGGCGCAACACTCGCGGCGAATGGACTCAAGGTCGTCGAGGATGGTGTAATCTTGCGCTCGCAAGCAAATCTTGTTGCTTCCCTCATCGCCCCATGGGGCGAGAGCGAAAGGAATGCTGCGCGTGCGCTACTCGACCGCATCGCCGCGGAGCGTTCAGCACGCACAATGCGCGAGGTGCGTTCGCGGTTCAAAAAGGCCGACGCCGAACTCGTGGCCGAGGCAAAGGGCCGCTTCGGCGCCGAAGCCCCACTTGGAGGACCGACCTCATCCGGCATGTTGACGCTTTTATGTCCGCCCGATTCACTACACGAGCTTGCAATTTTTCTCCGCCAACAGGGTGCGGAAATGGTCATGGTCGCTTCACCTGAATACGTATTCGCGCGTTCGAATCCGCTTTACGATGCACTGATCGCGCGAATTGGCTGAGGCTGCTCTCAAGCTTTTCGGAAAACGATCACACGCGCAAGCGTGAAGTTCACCACAAACCCGACCCCAATGCCGAACAACTTCGCAATCGGAAGCGGAAAATATTTCGACGCAAGCAGCAGCGTTGCCGAATGCGCGAGGAAGCCGCCAATCTGACTAAACGCAAAAAGAAAATAAGCTCGTATACTCAGCTCGTGATGCTCTCGGCCAAAGGTAAAACGCGAATTCAGGAGATACGAGCAGCTAACGGCCACGATCCAGGCAACGGTATTCGCAAAAATCAATGCCAAATCGCCATGAACCGAAGGGACACCCGACTTGAGCACAGCTAATGTCGAAAAAAACACTGCGGCATCGATCGCGGCATTTACCAGACCGACAAGTCCGAAGCGGAACATTTGGCCGATCAGCGCTTGCAAGGAGGTTCTCCTATCGAGAGAATCCTGCATAGCACGGGATACTGGATGATCCATGCCCCGATGTACGCGAGCTTCCGCCTGCGCTAGGAAAGCGAGTAACGAGGCAAATACATGACTACAGGAGCCGCAATACCCCGACGTGCGATGCCGGTCCCGCCCGGTAACGCGCCCGCGCATGGCCTTTCAATAGTTGTACCCATCTATAACGAGGAAAAAGGCCTTCCGGGATTGCACGAGCGGCTTTCCGTTTTTGCCCGTGTGCTCCGTCTCCAGCGCAAGCTCGCGGCCGAGATCGTTTATGTCGACGACGGCAGCCGCGACAATACTCTTGAAGTAGCGCGATCGCTCTCTGCGAAAGATGCCGATGTTCAGATCATTTCCCTCTCGCGCAACTTCGGTAAGGAAGCGGCCCTTCTCGCTGGCCTCGATCATGCACGGTTCGACGCCCTTTTGTTCATGGATGGAGACGGTCAACATCCACCGGAATTCGCCGACAAACTAGTCTCGTTCTGGCTCGATCAGGGTTACGATGTCGTTTATACGGCCAAGGCGAACCGCCTTGGTGAGTCGGCGCTGCGGCGGACCGCGGTGCGCTGGTTCTATCGGATTTTGAATTGGGGCCTGCGCCAGCCGATTCCAGAGGATGCGAGCGATTTCCGTCTGCTGTCGCCGCGCGCGGCGGCGGCGCTGAAGCAAATGCCGGAGCGGAATCGCTTCTTCAAGGGATTGTCGATCTGGATAGGTTTCAAGCAGATCCGAGTTCCTTACGAACCGGCGGCACGCACTCATGGTCAATCGAACTGGAATTTCCGCGCTCTGCTCGGCCTGTCGATCGAGGGACTCACAGCCTTCTCGACCGCGCCCCTTCGTCTTGCAAGTCTGTTCGGATTTGTCATCTCGGCGAGCGCGCTTCTTTTCGGCGGATGGATCATATTCGAGACTCTGAGCTACGGAAAGGATGTCGCTGGTTATCCCTCGATCATAGTCGGCATCATGGTAATCGGCGGCGTGCAGCTTTTGATGATCGGCATTATGGGCGAGTACATTGCGAAAATTCTGTCCGAGCTGCGCGGGCGGCCCGTCTATTTTGTCGCTGGGCACGAAATCCTCGAGGCGAAAAACGAGAAAAAAGATCCGCGCGAGGCCGCCGAATGAACCGGCGCGTTATCCTCTGCGCCGACGACTACGCATTGTCTCCAGGCATTTCGAGTGCAATCCGCGAACTGCTCGCAAATGGGCGTCTCAATGCAACGTCAGTTATGACAATATTCCCGGAATTAGTCGAAGAAGCGAGAGCATTGCTCGCTGTGAAAAGTTCATTCCCGTTCATAATCGGCCTGCACGCCACGCTCACCGGCGGATTTTTACCTCTCAAAGCTTCGCCGATCTCGACTGCAGATGGGCGTTTTCCACAAAGCTCGCGGCTATTACCGCCCATGGGATTTTTTCGTGCTAATCGCCATGCCGTAAAGACCGAAGTCGAAGCGCAAATCGAAAAATTCAAACAGGCATTCGGTCGCACACCGGATTATGTCGACGGTCACCAGCATGTTCAGCTTATGCCCGGTGTTCGTACGGCCTTTCTGGCGGCCGTCGCAAAGACCGCACCAAAAGCCTGGGTCCGGCAATGTTCGCCCATTCGCGCGCGCGATGACATCTTCACCAACAGCAAAGCGCGCTTTTTGGGCGTGCTAAGCCGTGGCTTTCGCAAGCGCGCGCGACGGTTGGGGCTTTCATTTAATCCCGCGTTCGCCGGCGCGTATGATTATACCGCGCCAAAGGATTTCGCTCGCCTATTCGAGCGATTTCTCGAGGAGCTACCGCCAGACGGCGTCATCATGTGTCATCCCGGTCATGTCGATCAAAAATTAATTGATCGCGATACGCTTACCAATCAGCGCGAGAAGGAATACGAGTTCCTAATGAGCGATCGCTTTCTCGAACTCATGCGACGCGCCGGCGTGACGCTTGCCTGAGTTGAAAAAAGATTTTCAAATGCCGCGATGAAACATCCGAGAATGTTGGCCCACGCGATGATTATAAGAAATTATTTTGAGGAAATTGCCACAGGCTGAAGGTGTGCGATCTGATCGGCTGCGCGCGTGATATCAAACCGCTTTTTATGGAATTCCTGCAGCGTTGAGCGATGGCCAATCGAAATCACGGTTGTTTTCGGCAAGCGTGCGGCGATCACCCGATAGAGCATCGCCTCCCCTTCCTCGTCGATCGCGGAGGTCGCCTCGTCGAGCAGAAGAATGTTCGGCTTTTGCAGCAACGCACGAGCGAGCGAAAACCGCTGCTGCTCGCCTTGCGAAAGCACGTGCGGCCAATTCGAATCCTCGTCGAGCCGCAACATGAGCTGGGGCAATCCCACGACCGTCAACGCCTCGCTGAGTTCCTCGCGAGTGAAACTACCTGGCTGCTTTGGATATGACAGCGCCTCATCGAGCCGGCCAAACGGAAGATAGGGCCGTTGCGGCAAGACCAGTAAATTTGCGCCGCGGGCTATTCCGATCTTCCCGCGTCCGAACGGCCAGATACCCGCAATGGCACGGAACAGCATCGACTTGCCGGAGCCGGTCGGTCCCGTCACCAGCGCGGACTCGCCGCTCCCGACGGCGACCTTGTCCACTGCGATCACGGGTTTCTTATTCGGCAGCCAAAGTTGCGTGTCGTCCACCGTAAGCGATCCATCTTCGCATTCGGCGTGTTTCAGCATCGATTCAGCCTGCAATTGGTTGGCCGCCGTGATGGCACGTTCGAAACCGGCCAGCCGGAGGATGACCGAGCGATATTCAGCAAGCATCGCGTAGACACGCACGAAAAAGCTAAACGCGCTCTGCACCTGATTAAATGCCGAAGCAGTTTGAAAAAGAATTCCAAGCTGAATCGCGCCTGCAAAATAGGCCGGGCTTACGACCACATAGGGAAAAACGACTGAGATCTGGTTGTAAGTCGCAGTAAACCAGGTGAGGCGTTTCTGCGCCCACATGATCAGACGGAAATTGGCGATAAGCTTACCGAAACGCTGTTCAAGACTCCCCTTTTCGACGGGCTCACCTTGCAGCAACGCCACCTGTTCGCCGTTCTCGCGGATACGGACGAGGTGATAACGGAAGTCAGCTTCGAATTTCTGCTGATTAAAATTCAGTAATGCCAACACATTACCGATCATGTGCGTGAAGAACGTACCGACAGCTGCATAGAAAATCGCGACCCACAACAGATAGCCAGGAACGGCGACATTGTAACCGAACAGCATCAAGGGCGCCGTGTTGGAAAGCTGCCAAAGAATCACGGCGAAAGATCCGATCGTAACGACAGAGCCGAGCAACCCAATCGAAAGTTCAAGAGTGCGGAGGGTGAAAAGCTCGAGATCCTCAGCGATCCGTTGATCGGGGTTGTCGGCTGGATCACCCAGCGAGCGCATGCGATAATGTGTACCGTCCCCGAGCCAACGAGAAAGATATTTACCGGTGAGCCAGGCGCGCCAGCGTATGCGTAGCCATTGCTGCAAATAAATTTGGTACACCGCGGCAATAATAAACAGAGCGGCAAGCCCGCAAAAATAAAGCAGCTCGTATTTGAAAATGCCCCAGTTCTTCTCCTGCACTGCATTATAAAAACGCGCATTCCATGCGTTGAATTGAACGTTCAAGAAAACCGAAGCGAGTTCGAGGAAAATCACTCCGGCCAATAATAATCGGCCGGCAAAGCGATCCTCGCCGAAGAAATACGGAACGGCCAGACGTCGGGCATCGGCGAGAAAAGCGAAGATCGAACGCAATATCTGCTCCGGGTTCCAAGGATTCGGCGGAAGTTTAGCTCATCGCGTGAAGGGCGTAGCAGACAAGATGTCGCTTGAATATCTACCGAAATAAAAAAAACATGCGGCCTGAACCAGGCAACGTGTTGTACTGAATTCCGGCTCGTTTCCACAAGGATGTGCGCATCTGTTTCACGACAAAAATGCGATAAAAAATATGGTGCGGACATCGGTTAGGATCATAGAAACCCTGCTGAACGCCGGGGTTTGTAAGGTTCTTCAAGATATTTCTTGGTTTCGGGGTCGAGTTTGATTTCCAGCGCCTTTAGCGCATCTGGGAGATGATGTGGTTTCGACGCGCCAATGATCGGCGATGTCACAACAGGATTCGCCAGTGCCCAAGCTACCGCGACTGCGGCGCGCGAAACCCCGAGCCTTTCCGCTACCGCACGCACACGCTCGGCAATTTCGTGATCGGTGTCCGTTGCGCCGATCCCCAGCGTCTTCGCGAATTCGTCGGTCCTGCCGCGCAGCGTGCGCTCACCCTGGGAGGGCATCGAACCTGCGAGAAATCCACGCGCAATGGGCGACCAAGGTGTGACCGCGATTCCGGCATCCTTGCAGAGCGGCAACATTTCCCGCTCTTCCTCGCGGTAAATGAGGTTGTAGTAATTCTGCATCGAGACGAAAGGTGCGAGCCCGCGCTCGCGCTGCATGGTGAGCATTTTCGAAAACTGCCACGCCCACATGGAGGATGCGCCAAGATAAAGTACCTTCCCGGCCTTCACCACATCGGAAAGCGCCTCGATGGTTTCTTCCATCGAGGTTTCGTAATCGAAGCGGTGAATAATGTAGAGATCGACGTAATCTGTACCGAGGCGCTTAAGCGAGGCATCAATTGCCTCCATTATATGCTTGCGTGAAAGACCCCGCTGATTTGGACCCTTGCCCATCGGGTTGTAAATTTTGGTCGCAAGCACAATTTCGTCGCGGCGTGCGAATTCCTTTATCGCATGGCCGACGATTTCCTCGCTAACGCCCTGCGAATAAACATCCGCGGTATCGAAGAAATTAATGCCAGCTTCGAAAGCCGCTTTGAGAAACGGCTTACCTTCTTTTTCCTCCAGCACCCATTCGCGCCACTGTTTGGATCCATACGTCATGCAACCAAAACATAGGCGCGAAACTTTTAGGCCCGTCGAACCGAAACGGATATATTGCATGGCGGGACTCCTTCAAAATCCGTAGAGCTTGTGCGCATTATCGACGAGCACATGCTTACGCAATTGCTCGTCCGGCACCCAGTCGGCGAGCAGATTGAGCAACTCGCCAATTTTTGGCATGGGCGGCGTGATCGCTACATGTGGCCAATCACTGCCCCATACCAGGCGGTCGGGTCTTGTCTTCACAAGTGCGTGCGCGAAGGGGATCGTGTCGCGATAAGGCGCACCTTCGACCGACTGCCGGAACGCACCCGACATTTTCACCCAGCCATCGGAATCGCGCAGCAGCGATAGAAATGTCTGGAAGCCCGGATTATTGATACCCGCGCTCGTTGGCATATGGCCCATATGGTCGATAACCCAGGGAACAGGCAGTTTTTCGAGTTTTTTTGCTATAGGCGCGATGTTTCGCACATCTATCAGAAACTGCAGGTGCCAGCCGAACGGCTTTACCATTCTCGCAAGCGTATCGATCCCGTCCAATCCGACGCCGCCACCGAACAAAGTGTTGAGCCGGGTCCCGACATAACCGGCGTTTTTCAGTGCTTCAAGTTCGCGTTCGCTCACGGTCGGCGAAACGACGGCAATGCCATGTAGTTTTCCCTTTTGCGCAATCAACGCCTCTTTAATGAGGCTGTTGTCGGTTCCATGAACACTCGCCTGCACAAGCACGCCGTAGGTCATGCCGGTCGCCTGCAACATGCTTAAGTATTTTTCGAGCGGCGCCTCCGGCGCGGTATAGGCGCGCGCCTCGCTCAACGGAAATTTCGGCGGCAGCCCAAGAATATGCGCGTGTGTATCGACGGCACCCGGCGGCACATTGAAGTGTGTCGGCAAGGCGGGATTCGGATCGGGCGCCGAACAAAGTGGCGCTCGTTCTGTGGCAAAAATTGCTGCGTCAGGCATCGGCAGTGAGCGTGCGTCCCTTCGTCTCCGGCAACAGAAAAGCCGCGAGAATTACGACCCCATAGGCGACAATCGCGATCACGTCGATTGACTGATTGAAAGAAGACCTTGCGCTCAGCGCAGCAATCGAACCGGGCACGCCGGCGGCGATGAGCCGCCCGGCATTATATGAAAAACTCTGTCCGGAACCGCGCACGCGAGTCGGAAAGTTTTCGGTCAATGTCGGGCCGAGTCCGGAGAAGGTTCCAGACGCGAACAACGCGAGGAAAAATCCGATCACGAGCACGCTAAGATCATTCGCGACGAAAATAGTGAGCGCGAAAATGCTTGCTGCCGCACAGGCGGCAAACAGCATGAAGGTCGGGCGGCGTCCGAGCCGATCGTTGAGATAGGCGCTAATGATATAGCCAATGATCGAACCGATAATTATGACTGCGAAATATTTTCCAGTCGCCATGGCGGCAATCTTTCGATTGTCGCGAAGATATTCGAGAAGCCGGGCATTTGCGTAATATCCGCCTTGCGCTCCGGCGGCGAGCAGCGTTGTCAGAAGCGTAACCTTGATTGTCGCCGGAGAAAAAATTTCAAGAAAATTCGATGTACGCTTTTTGGCACGGAGTTTTTTCTGCGTCTCGACAAAGATCGGCGCATCCTTGACGTGACGGCGAATGAAGAAAATCAGGAGCGCGGGAAGCAGCCCAATGGAGAGCAACAGTCGCCAGGCGATGTCCTGTCGAACCTTCAAAAGAACGACCATCGCAATCAATGCAACGATTCCCCACCCTACGGCCCAACCGCATTGCATGACGCCAACCGCCTTGCCGCGATCCTTGGCGCGAATTACTTCGCCGAGCAGAACGGCGCCAACCGCCCATTCACCACCGAGACCCAGACCCATGAGAACGCGGCAGGCAAGAAGCTGCCAATATTCCTGCGCAAAGGCACAAAGGAATCCGAAAGTGGCAAACCATAGGATCGTGATCTGCAAGATGCGAACGCGGCCATAGCGATCGGCCATGATCCCTGCGGCCCATCCGCCCAAAGCCGAGGCAACTAACGTCAGTGTTGTGACAAAATCGGCCTGCTGGCGGGTCATGTCGAGTGCGACGATGATCGCAGGAGCGGCAAAAATGAAAAGGAAAAAATCCAACGAGTTGAGCGCCCAACCGCCGAAACATGCCCAGAAGGTCCGATGTTCGATTGGCTTCATGTTGCCGTACCAGGAAATTGGGCTGTCATTTTTTGCCATGGTAACGCTCCTGTGCAGCTCACTCATCGCATTTCAAATTAGCTTATCACGGTTTCCGTACAATAACTCCAGACGCAAATCGGGCCCCGCATGCGGGGCCCGATCAACTCGTACATCGCTAGCTGTCACTCCGCTGTCAGCACACGGCCTTTGGTCTCGGGGAGCAATAGCGCAGCTAAAATTAAGAGACCATAGGCGATCAGCGCGAACACGCCGATGGACTGGCCGAGCGGAAGGTATGCACTCAGTAGTCCGACGAACAACGTACTAAACGACGCAATGCCACGTCCGAAATTATAGGCAAAACCCTGACCCGATCCACGCATACGCGTCGGAAATAGCTCGGTAAGGAATGGCCCCATGCCGGAGAAAATTCCTGACGCAAAAAAGCCGAGCGGAAATCCAAGGAACATTATTTTCGTGTTGTCGACCGGAATCTGAGTATAAAGGAATACGATGATGATCGAGCAAATGCCGAATAGAATGAAATTCGCGCGCCGCCCGATACGGTCCGTCAACCATGCGCTCACCCAGTACCCGATCAGAGAACCGAAAATAATGACGCCGACGTAGCCACTGGTGCCGAGCACAGTGAGCTTCCGCTCCGTACGCAGAAAATTCGGAATCCAAAAGGTGATGGCATAGTAGCCACCCTGGGCGCCGGTTGTCAGCAAACAAGTTAGGATTGTGGTTTTTAGGATCGAGGGTGAGAAAATTTCGAGAAAATTCGACTTCTGGCCCACCTTATTGAGATTGGCCTGCGTCCTAGTGTACACGTTCGGCTCATCGACGAAGCGCCGGATATAAAACACAAGCAACGCGGGCGAAAGACCGACCCAAAAGAGTGCGCGCCAAGCCGTATCAGCCGGCATGATGCTGAAAAAGAGAAGATACAACAACAAAGCAATCGCCCAGCCGATCGCCCAGCCGCTTTGCATGGCACCGACAGCCTTGCCGCGATGCTCGGGACGGATCACTTCGCCGATCAAAACAGCAGCACATGCCCACTCGCCACCGAACCCTAAGCCCATCAGCGCCCGGAAAATTAAAAGCTGCTGGTAGTTCTGCGCGAAGCCGCAGAGAAACGTGAAAACCGCAAACCACAAGACAGTGATCTGCAGCATGCGAACGCGGCCGAAGCGATCGGATAAAGCGCCCGCGGCCCAGCCGCCAAAAGCGGAAGTGAAAAGTGTAACCGTTCCGATAAATCCCGTTTCCGCATTGGTAATTGCGAAAGCGGCAATGATGGCCGGCACAGCAAAACTGAGAATCTGCACATCCATCGCGTCGAGAATCCAGCCGCCGATACACGCCCAGAACGTGTTCTTCTCGCGCGGCTTCATCTCTAGAAACCAGTTAGTCGGATGGTGATCCTCTCTTGCCACTGTCTCTATTGCCATATCGCCCTCCCCTTTGCGGCACATCCAGCGCCGCTTTATCGAAGACTAGCCCCTAGCGGGGACTTTCGCCCCTAAAAAAGTGATAGCTGTGAGTTCCTCAGATCCGTCACCAGCATGTGCCCCGGCGCATGCGTGATCGCGAAAGGTGGCTTTGCCGTTGCAATCGCAGCCTGCGGCGTGACCCCGCACGCCCAAAATACCGGCAGTTCGTCGGGTTCAACAGGAACTGTATCACCATAATCGGGTTTCGCGATGTTCTTGATACCGACCTGTTCTGGAAAACCAATATGAATCGGCGCACCGTGCACTGCCGGTAGAGGTGTTGTTACCTGCACCGCGCGAATGGCATCGGCTGGTTTCAATGGGCGCATTGACACAACCAACGGTCCGTGAAAACGGCCAGCGCGGACGGTTGGAATGTTCGTGCGGTACATCGGCACATTCCTTCCAAGTTGGATATGTCGAACAGGAATGTCATTTTGCAACAACACCTCCTCGAACGAAAACGAGCAGCCAATAACGAAGCTCACCAGATCGTCGCGCCATACCTTATGGAGATCGAACGGTTCATCCTTCAGTTCGCCATTCTGCCATACACGATAGCGCGGTATGTCGGCGCGAATGTCGAGATCGGCGCCGAGCGTTGCGATCGCTGGATTGCCGGGCTCCGATATGCCGAGCAATGGACAGGGCTTTGGGTTGGCCTGGCAAAAGCGCAGAAATTCTTCCGCCCAGTCCCGCGGCAAGATCGCGAGGTTGCCTTGCACGTAGCCAGGCGCAAGCCCTGCCGTCGGACCAATGAGAGCGCCGGATCGGCTCATGCGCCGGACTTCGACACCGGTCTCAATTGCCGCCGGTTTTTCGGAAACGGCTAGACTGATTTTTGCCATCGCAAACCTCCGTAATACTTAGCGCAATATCCCGGCCTCATGCTGTCCAATCGTGCTTTGTAATCGAGCCCTATAATTTAAACTTATCAGAATCTGGAAGTACGTCATGGTAGACTTCAGATCGCTCAAGATTTACGTGGATCGCTAATCTTCGCATTTTTCACGGGGCGACCGAGAAACTGAACATGACGCAGCCCCTGGCCTCGATGCGTATCTCCCAGCTTAAAGACGATCTCAGCGTGAGCTTACCTAACTGCGAAGGCGGTAGGCCAATTCCCGCTCCGGTACGTGGACTGCCTCATTGGCCGGCGCGCGGAGACGATTGTTCATATCGGGCTGCCAGCGCTTCAATTTCAACCGTGGTCAGGATGGAATCCGGCGAAGCGTGACGGTCGTTAACCCGACCGGCGGCGGATACGGCAGTCCGAACGAGCGCGGGAAGAGCTAATTCCTTTCGGCTTTTAGCGCGCGCAGCGTCGCCTGTTCGATTGGCTCTTTCGAGGAAGGTTTCTGGTTAGCCATCGGTTCCGGCGACATCAGGCTGCTGCTCGCGGTAGGGCTGCGGCTGCTTGTCGGCGCGGCCTTGACTGTCGGCGCAGTCGTTTTTTTCATGTCTTTCGTAATGCTGCCGGTAGCGATTGGATCGCCGCCGAGTCTTGCGCCGACGTTTCGTGGTGGAACGGGCCGGTTTGGATCGAATGGAGCACGATAAACCGGCGACTGATGCTCGATTATGCTCGGACTGCTCGCTGCGCGCGACGATTGCGGTGGGGCGAGGCTTAAGGGTGGATCGGCCGCACGGACTTGCGGCCTACGCTCGATAACCGTCGGCCCCACTGATTCACGTGCTGTTCGCTCACGCATTTGCTCTTGGCGCACGGGGCCGAGCGACAAATCGCCATAACGTTGCCCGGTCTGAGGCTGACGCAGCGCTGCCATGGAACCTTGTGGCATATGTTGGCGCGCAATCGGCATCTCTTGGCGCAAGATGGACGGCGGTGGCAACAGTTCGGGCACGGGATTGCAAATGGTACGGCCGGAAGAGCGACGCGCAAGGTCAAGATGAAAGTGGTCATAGTGAAACGCGTTCGACCCCGGCCCCAGCACGGTCGTGAAGCGGTCACACGCGTCGGCTAACACCTGGCGCAGAAATCCACGTTCTTCATAAGGACCTTTCCAGCCGTCCTTTACTTTAACTTCGCGGCCGCTCGCGAACTTGAACATCGCGACATCGAGTGCGTTGCCGAAAGCATGCTCGGAAATGCCATTGCCGGGCTGCCCGTTCATGGGGCGGCAGGAATAGGCGGAAATTTGCTTGATCTCGACCACATGCTCGCCAAACCAGGTGACAGAGGCGGGCTGTACCGAATCGGCGAGCCAACGGTCGACTTCGCCGATGATCGGACAAGCGAGCGTCGCCTGCGGTTCGACTGTGATGTAGCCAGCGCTCATCGCCGATACCTTGAACGGATGCATCATGCCGCAAGCACCTCGCCCCTCGATCGCGGATTCCGGCTCCATATACGCAGAGGGCTGCACGGATTTGGCCGCGATACAGCGCTCTTCAGCCTCCATCCTCCACGGCTCAGCCGTCTCATAGTCGCCCACCCGACAGCTTGACAGCGCCAATGCGATCAGTGGAACGATGAGATACAAACGGATGCCGCACAACATGCGCGCAAAATGCCGCTGTCTCCGTTAAGACCGGATCAACGAAGCTCGTTAATGAAGGATCAACGATACGGGCCGGCGCCCCATAAGGGTTCGCCTTTCGGGACACGAGCGCTAAACATAACCGAGGCTGCGGAGCGCAGAATGCAAGACAAGGCGCGGTTCGTATTTCCAGTTCTCATGGGCGGCGTCATTACGTTGTTTCTGACCGCCATCGTACCTTTCATCAATGTGGGTGTGCCAGCGGATTTCATGATGCGATGGATAAAATCCCGGTCGGTGGCGTGGCCAATTGCGGCAGTCATTGTATATTTCTCGATATCGCAAATTCGCTGCGCAACTGACTGGGCCGAGGTCCTTCTCGACCGCGTTGTATGAAATCCTTTCCTAGCCTGATCAAGAGCCGGTGGCGTGCGATCCCCGTTCTCGGCATGTGCCAACTCCTGTCGTGGGGCGCGATTTACTACACGCCTGTGCTGATCGTTCCCTTGATCGCGGAGACCCGCGGCTGGTCGATCACATTCTGCATGGCGGGGTTTTCCATTGGGCTTCTAGCGGCAGGAATCTGCGCCCCGTTTGTCGGCAAAAGCATCGACCGATTTGGCGGACATGTCGTGATGCCGTTTGGTTTTCTTATGGGCGCCGCGGGCCTTTTGGGCATCGTCTACGCCAGCCTTCAGGCTTTTTACCTGGCCGCATGGATCGGACTGGGCGCCGCGATGGCGGCATCGCTCTACGATCCTGCGTTCGCTACCCTCGCGCGGATTTTCGCATCAAACGCGCGACGCGCGATTACGCTCCTCACATTCATCGGCGGATTCGCTTCGACCGTAAGCTGGCCACTCACCTATCTTCTGATTGAAAAAATCGGATGGCAGGGCGCTTACGAAGTCTATGCCGCATTGCTCGCTTTGGTCGGCGCGCCGCTGCTTGCTTTTATGCTTCCGCGCGAACATGCATCCACCGAAGTTCTTCCCGAAGGACCGATGCCTAAGACGAAGCATTTGCCAGCGAAGGGCCTCCAATTCACGCTGGTGGCCGCAGCTTTTGCGTTATATTCATTCATTCCCTCAGCGCTTTCGGCGCATATGCTTGCGATTTTTTCGCGTGCCGGAATTGATCCTGCGACCGTAGTCACGATCGGCGCGCTCTTCGGCCCGGCGCAAGTCACCGCACGCTTTCTCGAATTTACATTCGCTCGAAGTCAGCAACCGCTTTTGATCGCGCGGGCTGCGGTCGTATCGCTGATACTCGCCTATTTGATGCTGCGGTGGTTCGGTATATCCGCTCCTTTCGCGGGCGCCTTCGTCCTTCTGTTTGGCGCCACGAACGGCCTTATGACTATTGCACGCGGCACGGTGCCGCTCTCACTCTTCGGCGTTTCAGGCTACGGGCGGCTTCTCGGCCGCATCGCTGGACCTGCGCTTGTGATGCAGGCAGTCGGCCCCCTCGTTCTTGCTTTCGTTGCGGAACGATTTTCGGATGTGGCGGCATTGACATTGATCGCCGCATTCGCGGCGGCTGCGCTCGCTTGTTTCACGCTAATCCGCCGGCCATGAGCTTATAAACTTTTCGTCAACCATATTCGCAAAGCAAAGCCGGAAACGCCGACAGAACGGCCCCGGAAATCATTCCATTTACCATTCGGTCGCAACGCTACGTTAGGCATAAGCGTCCCAATTCGGCGATTAGCAGCGAGTATGTCGATGCGTAATGTGGCTCTCCTCCCGCTTTTCGTTTTTGCGTTCAGTCCCGCTTTAGCCGATCCGCTCGACGGCTCGCGCGGAGTGCACTTTGTCCGCAACACTCCGCGCTATATTGCTGCGCCCAGCCCCGCGGAGCGCGCGAGCCAGCCAGTGCGCTCCGACTTCACCGAAAATCGTCCCGGCTTTAACAGGCCCGGCTCGATGGGCGGCGGCTTCATCGAATTCCTGTTCAGCGGAGTGAATAACGGCGAGCAGCCGCGTTCGCGCTATCAGGGTCCGAGGGAAGACTTGTCCGAGCGTAATCCCGAAAACGCTATCATCAATGCAAGACGCGAGGATCCGACGGTTCGTTACGAACTGCCACCCGCTATGGATCCGAAATTCATGAAGCAGATCGTGAATTATCCCACCGACGAAAAGCCGGGTACCATTGTCATCGATACGCCGAACCGTTTCCTTTATCTCGTGGAAGACGATGGCAAGGCAATTCGCTACGGCATCGGCGTCGGCCGCCCCGGTTTTGAATGGGCCGGCGTCAAGACCGTTAGCCATAAAAAGGAATGGCCAGATTGGCGTCCGCCAAGCCAGATGCTGGCTCGTCGTCCCGACCTACCGACCTACATGGCCGGCGGTCCGGATAATCCGCTCGGAGCGCGCGCCATGTATCTCGGTTCCTCGCTCTATCGCATTCACGGCTCAAACGAGCCGCATACGATCGGCACCGCGGTTTCGTCTGGCTGCATTCGCATGAAGAACGAGGACGTGATCGACCTTTACGAAAAGGTGAAGGTCGGAACCAAGGTCATCGTGATCTAAAATTTTTACGTCGCCAGCTTTCTCCGGGGGAAGATACACAAACGGGGCCGCTCTATAGCAGCCCCGTTTTTCCATTCGGCGAAGAAATTCTCTCATTTAATCAGTTTGTAAGCTGGCACCGTAAGGAATTCCTCAGAATTTTTGGCAAGGGACATGTCGGTGAACAGTTTCACCGCCTCCTTGAAGCGGCCCGCGTCGTAAACCGCGGGACCGATCGATTGGCGGACCTTTTCCATTTCGTCGGCGGTGATCGCCCTGAAAAGTTCCGGCGTCACTTCGCGCCCATCCGCAAGATTCGCACGGTGATAGATCCACTGCCAAACCTGCATTCGGCTGATCTCAGCGGTGGCTGCATCCTCCATCAGATTATAAAGAGGCACGGCGCCGCGGCCGCATAGCCACGCCTCAATGTATTGCACGCCAACGCGAATGTTTAGCCGTAGGCCCGCTTCGGTGCGCGCGCCTTCCGGAATTTGCAACAACTGATCGCGATTGACGCGAACGTCATCACGCAGTCGGTCAAGCTGGTTCGGAGTATGCATCATGCGGCGGAATACTTCTTCCGCAACGGGAACGAGATCGGGGTGCGCCACCCACGTTCCGTCGTGACCATTGCCGGCCTCGCGCTCCTTGTCGGCACGAACTTTCTTAAATGCATCCTCGTTCGCTTTTGGATCACCTTTCACCGGAATCTGTGCGGCCATGCCGCCCATAGCGAATGCACCACGGCGGTGACAAGTGCGGATCAGGAGCAGCGAATAGGCATTAAGGAACGCCTTATCCATCGTCATCGTTGCACGATCAGGTGTTAGAAAATTCTTGTTTTTCCCGAGCCGCTTGATGAAGGAGAAGATGTAGTCCCACCGGCCGCAGTTGAGGCCAGTGATATGATCACGCATTTCGTAAAGGATCTCGTCCATCTCGAATGCGGCCGGCAGCGTCTCGATCAGGACAGTGGCCTTAATTGTGCCGCTCGGGATACCGAGCTCTTGCTGAGCAAGCACGAACACTTCATTCCAGAGACGCGATTCCAGATGGCTCTCAATTTTCGGAAGATAGAAATACGGGCCGGTACCAGCCGCGATCGTCTTTTCCGCGTTGTGGAAGACATAGAGCCCGAAGTCGAATAGTGCGCCCGAGACCGGCTGGCCATCGACCGTCATATGTTCTTCCAGAAGATGCCAGCCGCGCGGACGTACGATCAGCGTCGCAACTTTATCCTTCAGCGCATAGGATTTCTTGCTTTGTGGATCGACGAAATCGAGCTTGCCGTCCCAGCGATCCTTAAGATTGATCTGGCCCTCAATCAGATTCGCCCAGGTCGGGGAACAGGCGTCCTCGAAATCCGCCATGTAAACCTCTGCGCCTGAGTTCAGGGCGTTGACCACCATCTTGCGGTCGACGGGACCGGTGATTTCCACGCGACGGTCGAGCAGATCCTTGGGCAGCGTCGCTATCTTCCAGCCCTGTTCGCGAATGCGCTTCGTCTCGTACAGAAAATCGGGAAGTTCACCGGCATCGTAGCGAAGCTGACGATCCATGCGGCGCGCGAGCAGCTTTTGTCGCGTTTTGTCGAACTTCCGATGCATTCCGGCGATAAACTCAAGTGCCGGGGCGGTTAGAATTTCATCAAAGCGAGGTCCCAACTTGATGCTGATGACGACGCCATTCACATTTGGGCCAAACGATCGTGCCGAGCCCATGGCCGCCGCTTTCCCGGCGCGCGCCATCTTAGAAGTCTTTTTTTTCGCCACGGATTGCGTCACGGCCTTGCGGAAACGTTTCGCCTTTTTCAGCCGCACTTTTGGCCTTTTTGCCTTTGCCTTTTTGATCTTTTTCTTATTGCCCTTTTTCGGGCGCTTCTTCTTCGCCATAATTCCCGCCTAACCCGTGAATTTTTGAAGTTATAGACAGCTTTAATAACCGCCAAAACCTGCCGGCAATTCCGGCGGCATCGGCCCGCCCGTTGCCCAATCGATCAATTCAATCGTGTGAACGACTGGAATATTTGTTCCGCTGGCGATTTGCGTCATGCAGCCGATATTTCCTGTCGCCACGATCCTTGGCGCGGTCTTTTCAATATTCGCTACCTTACGGGTAAGCAACCGCTTCGCGATCTCCGACTGTAACATGTTGTAGGTGCCTGCCGAACCGCAACACAAATGACCCTCGGCAATGTCGCGCACGATAAAGCCCGCCTTGACCAGGAGCTCCCTCGGTTGGCGGTCGATCTTCTGGCCGTGCTGCATCGAACAGGCGGAATGGTAGGCAACAGGAATATGGCTGGATCTAGTAGGTGAGTTGATACCACGCTCGACGAGATATTCCGAAATGTCCTTGGCAAGCGAGGAAATCTTTTCGGCCCTGTCTTTGTAGGCGGCATCCATTCGCAGCATGAAGCCATAATCTTTGACGGTCGTGCCGCAACCAGACGCCGTAATCAGGATGGCGTCGATGCCCTGTCCCTCGAGCTCACGCGTCCAGGCGTCGATATTGTTGCGGACGAAACCGAGCGCCTCATGTTCACGGCCCATGTGATGAACGAGCGAGCCGCAGCAAGATTCGCCTTCGGCAAGTACGACTTCAATCCCGTGTCGATTCAGGACACGGATTGTTGCCTCGCGAATCGAGGGCTTCACGACTTTGTCGACACAGCCCGAAAGCAACGCGACACGCCCCTTGCGCTGACCTTCGGCCGGAAAGATATGCTGTGATTCTGGAATCTTCGACGCCGGTACGTGCCAGGGTGCAAGCTTTAGCATCACGGCAACCGGTTTCAGACCGATCCCGGAAAACAACGCAGTAAAAGGTTTCGCGAGTTTGGCCGCCTGAAGCCCAAAACGGAAGCGCGCGGGATAGGGCATCAACCATCCGAGTAACGCTCGATAAAAGCGGTCGAGCAGCGGACGTCGGAAGGTATTTTCGATGTGTACACGAGCGTTATCAACGAGGTGCATGTAGTGCACGCCTGACGGACACGTCGTCATGCACGATAGGCAGGAGAGGCAGCGGTCGATGTGTTTGACCACATCGGCGGTCGCGGCTCTGTCGTGCTCGAGCATTTCCTTGATGAGGTAGATGCGGCCCCGCGGCGAATCCAATTCGTCGCCAAGTAGCACATACGTCGGACAGGTTGCCGTGCAAAACCCACAATGCACACAGGCACGCAGAATCTTGTCCGCGACCGCAATATTCGGATCGGCAAGCTGCGCAAGCGTAAAATTGGTCTGCATTAGAGCCCTGCGTACATACGGCCGGGATTGAGAATGCGCTTCGGGTCGAAGCTTTCCTTGACAGCGCGCATAACGTTGGCGAGTCCGCTGTCGAGCGGACCAAAAATGGCGGCACTCGCGCGAACAGCAGAACTGGCGCGGACTAGGAGCGCATAGCCCTGACCATTCAATGCGCTTCGGACAGCCGCTTCATGCGGCGTCTCATTCGGCATTTCAACCCACAGCAATCCGCCCGCCCAATCGTAGAAAATCTGAGCTCCGGTGGCTGCCGTAATGGCGACGCCTACTTGCGCGCCCAACCCAGGCGTCGTCGAAATTCGCCACACTGCGTTCTGCGTTCCATCTGCGAACGGAAGCACATCGCGAACCGAATACCAGAAAGATTTCGATTCAAGGGCCGCGAGCGTGGCGCGCGAGCCGAACGGCTTCAAGATTCCCTCAAGCTTTTCTCGGCGGTATGCGATGGAGGCGGGTATGCCTTCCAGGCGGAACGCGGTGGCGGCGCCATTCGCGTTGGCCACAATTTTGGCCGAAATTTTCGCCGCGATCTTCATTGGCAAATGGGCGGCTCCCGAAATGTCGCAGGTCGAGCCCATCGCAATGGACATTGCTTCGATTGCGCGGGCGTCGGACAAGCCGAGCGCAAGAACCGTCATCTCATCTTCGGCAGCCGGCAGGACTTTCAACGTGATCTCGGTTATCACCGCAAGCGTGCCCCAGGAACCGGTGATTAGTTTCTGCAGATCGTAGCCGGTCACATTTTTCACCACACGGCCACCTGCTTTGAACGCCTCACCGCGGCCCGAAACTGCTTTGACGCCGAGCGCATGATCGCGCGCAGAACCCGCCTTAATGCGGCGTGGACCGGAGAAATTGATTGAGACCATGCCGCCGATCGTACCGGCGCCGGTCTTGCCACCGAGTAACGGACTGAGGTTCATGGGCTCAAAGGCGAGTTCCTGTTTATGTTGCGCAAGCTGATTTTGAATCTCAGAAAGAGGCGTTCCGGCTTTCACCGACAACACAAGTTCTTCCGGTTCGTACAAGACGACGCCGCTGATTTTTGAACAATTGAGCGTCATCGCTGTCTGCGCCGCACGGCCGACGGTTCGTTTCGATCCTTCGCCGACGATTTCGAGCGTCTTGCTCTCCGCCACCGCCCAAGCGACGACTTCGGCGACTTCTTTTTCGTCGCGGGGTTTCAGAGTGTCGGTCATCAGAATCGCGGAAGATCGGGGAAAGGAAGTTTGCCAGCGTGGATGTGCATGCGACCGAGTTCGGCACAACGATGCAATTTCGGAAATACCTTGCCGGGGTTGAGCAGCCCCTCGGCATCGAACGCACATTTGAGGCGCTGCTGCTGAGCGAGATCGGCTTCGTTGAACATTGAAGGCATCAGGTCGCGCTTCTCGACTCCGACGCCGTGTTCTCCCGTCAGCACGCCGCCAACCTCGACGCAAAGTTTCAGAATGTCGGCACCAAATTTCTCCGCGCGCTCTAGCTCACCAGTTTTATTCGCATCGTAAAGAATGAGCGGATGTAGATTGCCATCGCCGGCATGGAAAACATTGGCAACCCGAAGCTTGTAGTGTTCGGATAGTTCACGCGTACGCGCAAGCACCAGCGGTAGTTTCGCACGCGGGATCGTCCCGTCCATACAATAATAATCGGGTGAAATACGTCCCACCGCCGGAAAGGCGGCCTTCCGCCCGGCCCAGAATTTCAAGCGTTCTTCCTCGTTGTTCGAGGCACGCAGGACCGATGAGCCGCAATCCATTGCGATTTTTGTAACGCGTTCCAATAAATTATCGACTTCGGCTTTCGGACCGTCCAGCTCGACAATCAAGAGCGCCTCGACATCGAGCGGATAGCCCGCATGCACGAAATCTTCTGAGGCATGAATCGCAGGTTTATCCATCATCTCCATGCCCCCGGGGATGATTCCGGCGCCAATTATTTTCGCGACGCAATCACCTGCAGCCTCCGAGTTCGGAAATCCAACAAGCACCGCGCGAGCGGTCTCCGGTTTGGTCAGAATGCGTACGGTCACTTCGGTGATGACACCGAGCAGACCTTCCGAACCAACTATGACGGACAGAAGATCGTATCCATCGGCGTCGAGATGCTTGCCACCAATGCGGACAATTTCTCCGGTCATCAGCACCATTTCTACGCCAAGCACATTGTTCGTCGTCATGCCGTATTTCAGACAATGAACCCCGCCGGAGTTTTCCGCGACATTGCCGCCGATGGTGCAGGCAATCTGCGACGAGGGGTCAGGCGCGTAATAAAACCCGTTAACTTCGACTACTTTGGTAATCCCGAGATTGGTAACCCCAGGCTGCACGATGGCGACGCGGTTCTGGTAATCGATTTCCAGTACACGGTTGAACTTCGCCATACCAAGCAGCACGCCGTCCTGTAGGGGCAAGGCGCCGCCCGAAAGCGACGTGCCGGCGCCGCGTGGAACGACCTTGATTTTCTCGGCATGGCAGTAGCGCAGTACCTGCGAGACCTGCTCGACCGTTTCCGGTAGCACGACCACCATCGGCATAGCTCTATAGGCGGTGAGACCGTCTGATTCGAACGGCTTCATCTCGCGCGCGGAGTCGATCACACCTTCGCCGGGTACGATTTCTCGCAGTGCCGCGACGATACTCGCCCGCCGGTCGAGCACGGCCCGGTCGAGGTCAGGCATTATAAGTGACATGCGTCCTCCAGTGCGGGCACTCTATCAGATCGCGGCAGGAAAATAACGCGATTGGTCAGGATCAGTGCTTCGAGCGTCCAGCTTCATGTCATCCTCGGGACGGCTAGCCACGCTTGTTGTGTACCGGAACCCGCGAGGCATGGTATCAATTGGAAGTCATAATAGATGACCCGGGGAATCTTATGCAGACCGTGACTTGCGTCGAGGATTTACGCCAGATCGCGCACCACAAAGTGCCGAAAATGTTCATCGAATATGCCGAAAGCGGCTCATATGCCGAGGAGACTCTGCACGCAAACCGGCGTGACCTGCAGGCAATACAGCTCCGTCAGAAGATTCTGGTTGATGTGTCAAAGCGCTCGACCGCGACCCGGATTCTTGGCAATCACGTCTCGGTGCCGCTCGCGCTTGCGCCCGTCGGCCTTTGTGGGATGCAACGCGGCAACGGCGAAATTCTCGCCGCCCGCGCAGCCGAAAAAGCTGGTATTCCGTTCTGCCTAAGCACGATGTCGGTGTGCTCGATCGAAGACGTCGCGAGCGAAGTAAGCCGCCCGTTCTGGTTTCAACTCTATGTCATGCGCGATCGCAAATTCGTCCGTTCGCTGATCGAGCGTGCAAAGGCAGCGAAGTGCAACGCGTTAGTACTAACGGTCGATCTGCAAGTACTTGGCCAGCGCCATCGCGACATCAAAAACGGCCTATCGGTGCCGCCGAAAATGAAGATCAGTAATCTTATCAACATCGCGACAAAGCCCGCATGGGTCGCGAGTATTCTTCGGGCAAAACGGCGGCACTTCGGCAATATCGTCGGACACGTCAAGGGAGTCGATGACAACACTTCGCTCGCCGAATGGACCAACAGCCAGTTCGATCCGGCGCTGAATTGGACCGACGTAAAATGGATTCGCAGCCTCTGGAAAGGCCCACTGATACTCAAGGGCATTCTCGATATCGAGGATGCGAAACTCGCGGTAAAGCATGGTTCCGACGCAATCGTGGTTTCAAACCACGGTGGACGCCAGCTCGATGGCGCGCCTTCCTCGATTCATGCCCTGCCTCAGATCGCAGAGGCCATCGGCAAGCGCATCGAGATCATGTTTGATAGCGGCGTGCGCTCGGGCCAGGACGTCATGCGAGCGCTCGCGCTCGGTGCGAAAAGCTGCATGATCGGCCGTTCCTATATTTACGGTCTAGGCGCGAACGGTGAGGAAGGCGTCAGTGCCGCAATCGACTTCATCAAGCGCGAGCTTGAGACGACGATGGCGCTGACGGGCGTCAACAAGATCAGCGAAATCGGGTCGCACGTGCTTGCACGCTGAAGAACGGCGCATGTCGATTAGTGTTGGGGAGTCCACGAACCACACCGCATGCTTAACGTCAGCTGCGAGCTCTGCGGCCCGGGAGCGGAAGCGGAGTTTCAAATGAAACGAGAAGCCGAAACGCAGCGCCGTGCCGCTGCGATTGGTACAGCTGGGTGGATTCGAACCACCGACCTCCTGTTCCACAGACAGGCGCTCTAACCAACTGAGCTACAGCTGCACGGGATCGGAAGTAGGGAAAGCTACGGACAATTCGCAACCCTTTCAAGCCTCTGAAAAAGCGCTAAAAATACGAAGAGCCCGGCACTAAGGCCGGGCTCCTCGACGAACCGGTCAGGCCGGCCAGAATTTACTGCATCTTGAACTTGGAAACCCCTGTCTTGATCGGCTCGGACGTCTTGGTCGCAACCTTCTGCGCGATCGTCGCAAGATCCTTTGCCTGGGCCGAAAGCGTTTCGAACTGCTTTCGCACATGGCTCGAGGAAAGCTCAACGGCTTCCGCAAGGTTCTTCGAAGCAAGCAGTTGGCTCGTGTAGTCGAACGCCGAGTTCACATTCAAGCGCAGCGCTTCGAGCGCCTTCAGGTTGAACTCGCTCGCGCCCTTGGTGGCCATCGTATAAGTGTCTTCGAGCATATCTGTCGTTTCTTCGGCCGCCGACTTGAACTTGGCATAAGCGTCTTTCGCCTGTATCAGGCTCTTTTCGGCAAGCTCACGCATGATTTTGGGTACTTCAACGGTCGGGATATCGAATTTCGGTACTTCCAATTTCGGCTTGATGTCGGCCATGGTTTGGTCCTCGCTTTTCGTTTGCGGAGAGCCGATGGCCCTATCCGCTAATTATTCCTCATAGCACGGCCTATTGTGCATTGCAACAACATTATTGCAATGCACAATTGAAGGCTATTACAGTGATTTCAGAGCGGTCAGCTTTTCGGCTTCATCGTGTCCAGCGCTGATTTTCCCGCTGCAGTAGCCGTATCGCCCAAAGCCTTGGCCTGTTCGGTTAAATTTTTCATCTGCGTCTGAACGAACTCGGTTTGGAGCGCCAAGAACTCTTCAGGCGTCCGTGCACTGAACAGCTTCTGCGCGAAATCCATGCTGGTGGTAATGTTGGCTTCGGCAAAGCCCATTACTTTGCGGCCCATTTCTTGAGCACTCGATTGCACTGCTTCCGCCGATTTCTCGGCGGTGCCGAATGCCTTTGCCGCGGCGTCCATGTAACCCTCGAAGGCCTTACGCGCCTCTCCCACACTCTTCTCAGCGAATGCACGCATTTCTGGCGGAATCTCAAGTCCTGTCGGATTTTTCATCATGAACGCTCTCCTGTGGGATTAACCTTGCCGCCCAATCCGCGCTAGCATGACTCACTAAGCGTGGATTTTCCAGTGCTCAGATACTAAAGGTTTTATGAACCCGCGGTTCCCGGCAAGCCGGCAAGGACTGCGGGAAGGACCTGTCGCCAATGCCGCAATTCCCCGCTCTGACAGAGATCCTCGCCGACGCGCGGATATCGGCGCTCGTCGCCGTGCCTACGCCGGCATTGCTGTTCGATGGCGAAGGTAAATTGCTGTTCGCAAATCCTGCTGGACTCAAACTTGTTGGCGCACGCGCATTGCCGGAAGCGGCGGCGCGCGAGCTCGAGTGAGCTTGGCCCACTCGCAGAAGTGGCGAAACGGTTAGCTCCAGACCTCCCTGCCGCCGGGGCCCCACGCCTGGAACGCCTCCGTCTCAAAGGCGCAAATTTTCTGCAGCCAAATACCTTTGCCTTTTCGCGGCTCGCGCTCGAGAACGGTCGACAGGTCGTGCTTGCCGCTGGACTCGATGCGGGCAAAGAAAAAACGCCCATTATTGCACAGGCTATCAGCACCCTGTTTGATCATTCGCGCGATGCATTCGCGCTATTCGATCTAGAAGGAAATCTGATTGAGGCGAATACAGTCGCGGCAAGCGCGATCGGCGGTGCGCAGACCTTGCAGGAACTGTCGTCGAGTGTCGAAGCGACGTTCATCGGCGCCCACAACCAGGGGCGCGCCCAAATCAGTCTCGGACCATTGCACATTGTATTGCAACTTGTCGGAACCAAAGCGCAGCCGGCAGTGCTCGCGCTCTTTGCCGAAAAGGAAGAGCCAGCGCCGATTGTGCAATCGGAGACGTTCTTGGAAAAACCCCGCGCCGAACCGAAATCGGCGCCCGTCACCATCATTCTCGAACCCGAAGAAAAACGCCCCGAGGCCGAACGCCTGCCTACACGCTTTGTCTGGCAGGTCGGCCCCGAAGGCCGGTTTTGCTCAATCTCACCGGAACTTGCTGTCGTCGTCGGTGCCGAGCAGACAGAAATTCTAGGCCTTGATTGGGCGGAGGTAGCTTCCCGTTTCGGTATCTCGAACGCAGAAGAAGTTATGGCCGCCATCAGCAAACGCGATACTTGGTCCGGCATCACGGTGCATTGGCCGATCGAAGGCAGTCAAATGGCGCATCCGGTCGATCTCGCGGCCCTCCCAGTGTTCGACCGCGAGCGGCGCTTTCAGGGCTACCGCGGATTTGGCGTATTTCGCGAGATGATCTCACGTCCCAAGCAATCCGCTGTTGAAACAATTCCCGTACACGAACTCGAGTCTCACATCTCCGCGCTTGCCCAACAACCGGAAAACGTCGTTCGCTTACGCGCTTCTTCTCCGGCAAACGACTCGGGCCGTCCGTTACTCTCACCGAAAGAGCACGATACATTCCGCGAGATCGCCCGCACCATTGGCGAGCAGATCGATGTTCTAAATTTTGCCAAAACCGAAACCCCGCAAAAAATCGTGACCACAACCAAGGCGGTAAGAGAGTTCTCCGTTGCGGAAAGCGAGCACTTACTGCTCGACCGTTTGCCGCTTGGCGTTGTCGTGCACCGCGCCGATCGCGTACTTTATGCCAACCGTACCGTACTGGACTGGATTGGTCTTCCTGACGCAGAGACGATCAACGAGAAAGGCGGCGTTCACCTGATCTTCACGGGGGCGCATATTTTCCAAGAAACGAAAGAGGGTGAGGCGCTCGCGATTGCAGGACGTGACGGAACGTCAATTCCGGTCGAGGCCAAACTTCTCAGCGCTCCATGGGATGGTGAGACCGCGCTAGTCTATATCTTGACGAGCGCCGATCTGGCGCAAAAACATCGCAATGAAGCGACTGAGATGAAGCTTCGCGCGGCCGAGGCAGCAAATGCCGAACTTCGCGGAATTCTCGACACCGCCACCGACGGAGTTCTGCTACTGGATCGCGACGGCAAAATTCTCAATCTCAATCGTTCGGCCGAAGCCCTATTCGGCTATGACTCTCCAGAGATTGAAGGACAGTTCTTCACAAGACTATTCGCTCCCGAATGTCACCGTGCTGCCGTGGACTATCTTCAGGGATTGGCCGCGAACGGAGTCGCTAGTCTTTTGAACGACGGCCGCGAGGTGATCGGACAGGAACGCGAAGGTGGGCTCATTCCGCTGTTCATGACATTCGGCAAAATCGGAGATGATCCGCACCGATTCTGCGCCGTGTTCCGCGATATCACGCAGTGGAAGCGTGCCGAGGAAGAGCTGCTCGAAGCGAAGCGCAAGGCCGAGCATTCTAGTTCGGCAAAATCTGATTTCCTCGCCAAGATCAGCCACGAGATCCGCACTCCGTTGAACGCAATCATCGGTTTCGCTGACGTCATGCGCGAGGAGCGTTTCGGGCCGATCGGCAATGAGCGCTATCGCGAATACCTCAAGGATATTCAGACTTCCGGCGCGCATCTGATCTCGCTCATCAATGATCTGCTCGATCTTTCCAAGATTGAGGCTGGTAAGGTCGATCTTTCTTTCGCGGCCGTTGATCTCAACGACATCGCGCGTCAGTGCATGGCGATAATGCAGAGCCAAGCAAACCGCGAGCGCATCATCATCCGCACCTCGCTATTCCCCGAACTTCCGCAGGTCGTCGCTGATGTGCGCTCAATCCGTCAGATCGTGCTCAATTTGCTGTCTAATTCAATTAAATTCACGCCCCCAGGCGGCCAGGTCATAGTCTCCACACAGCTTTCGGAAACTGGTGAAGTGTTGTTGCGCGTGCGCGACACCGGAGTCGGCATGTCCGATGCGGAAGTTGCAACTGCACTCGAACCTTTCCGTCAGCTTTCGACGACCGGGCGCGGAATGGGCGGCGGATCGGGCCTCGGGCTTCCACTAACGAAGGCACTCACAGAAGCGAACCGCGCCAGCTTCTCCGTGAAAAGCAACGCAAACGCGGGGACGCTGATTGAAATCTCCTTTCCGGCAAACCGCGTGCTTGCCGGCTAACGCATTCCACGGTTGTCCTTAGGACCGACCTTTAATTCTTATTGATTGCAATTTTGCTCGCTGCCTCAAAACAAGTGAGACAGTACAATAGCTTAGATGCTTACAAATCTGCCACACCAGGAAACTTCGCAATCGTCTTCTCGTAGAACTTTTTGTTCGATGCTCAGGCCTACTAAACTGTCGCGATCAAGGTTGACGCTCCAGTGCTCAGCGCATAAGCGCCGGAAGGTTCCGGTACAGATCGAGCGCCTCGGGGTTGGCCAGCGCCTCGGTGTTTTTCACTTCCCGTCCATGAACAACATCGCGCACAGCGATCTCGGTAATTTTTCCCGAACGTGTACGCGGAATGTCGGCGATCTGGATGATTTTCGCGGGAACGTGGCGCGGACTGGCGCCGGTGCGGATCTCTCTCTTGATCCGGTCGATCAGGGCATCGTCGAGCATGGCGCCGTCGCTTAAGCGGACGAACAGGACAATTCGTACGTCATGTTCCCAATCTTGGCCGATTGCGATCGATTCGACAATTTCGGGAATCTGTTCGACCTGAGCGTATATCTCTGCCGTACCGATCCGCACTCCGTGGGGATTGAGCGTCGCATCCGAACGGCCGTGGATGATAATGCCGTCATGTCGCGTCCATTCAGCGAAATCGCCGTGATACCAAATGTTGGGAAAGCGATCGAAATAGGCAGCGTGATATTTTTTTCCATCCGGATCGTTCCAGAATTTCACTGGCATCGACGGAAATGGCTTGACGCAGACCAACTCGCCGCGTTCGCCCTTCACTGGCTTGCCAGCCTCGGACCATATATCCACGGCCATGCCAAGACCCGGCGCCTGAATTTCGCCCTTCCAGACCGGCGACGTCGGATCGCCGAGCACAAAACACGCCGCAAGATCGGTGCCACCCGACATCGAAACCAGATGGATGTCTGGTTTAATCAACGCGTAAACGAAATCGAAGCTTTCCGGCGCTAGCGGCGAGCCAGTCGAAGTGAGCATTCGCATCGCCGATAAATCAAATTGCTTTTTCGGCTGCAGGCCTGATTTTTTCACTGAATCGATAAATTTGGCTGAAGTGCCGAAAACATTAATTCGCTCGTCCTGCGCATAACGAAACAACATGCCCGCATCGGGTGCAAAGGGCGATCCATCGTATAGACAGAGCGTCGCTTCGCTAGCGAGAGCTGTCACCAGCCAGTTCCACATCATCCAACCGAGCGTCGTAAAATAGAACAACCGCTCGCCCGGACGGACATCGCAGTGAAGTTTGTGCTCCTTGAGGTGCTGCAATAATACGCCGCCGGCGCAATGCACGATGCACTTCGGCGCGCCGGTCGTTCCCGATGAATATAGAATGTAGATCGGGTGGTTGAATGGCAATCGTTCAAAGGTGAGAGCCTTCGGTTTAAAAGGGCTAAGAAATGCATCGAAATCGACGGCCCGCTGCACTTTCTTCACAACTGCTGACGCATCTCCCAAATAGGGAAGGATCACGACCTTCTCGGCGGTTGGCAGATATTCAACGATCTTTTTCAGCTTATCGGTGATTTCGATCCGCTTGCCGGCATACCAATAACCATCGCAGCTCACAAAAATTTTTGGTTCGATCTGACCGAAGCGATCGATGACGCCTCGTTCGCCAAAATCGGGCGAACAGGAGGAGAAAATCGCCCCTAGCGATGTAGTCGCAAGCATCAGGGCGACGGATTCGGGTAGATTCGGCAGCATCGCTGCGACACGATCACCCGTTTTTATGCCCGCGACCAAGAGTGCCTGTTGTAAGCGCGATACTAGTTCGTCGAGCTCCCGGTGGGACAATTTCTGCGCCGACTTATCCTCGCCGCGGAAAACGATTGCAGTGTCGCTGTCGTGGCGACGCATTAAGTTTTCTGCGAAATTCAACCGCGCATCGGGGAAAAATTTCGCGCCCGGCATCTTATCTGCATCGGCAATAATGCGCCTTCCCTTTTCGCCGATGACTCCGCCAAAATCCCATATCAAATCCCAGAATTCCGCACCGTTTTTCACCGACCATTCGTGCAGTTCACGAAAATTCTTGAGCGCGGCCGAATGTCGTTCGTTCGCCGCATTACGAAATTCGTTCATTTGGGTCGCGCCGGCGCGCTTCGGATCAGGGGTCCAGAGTGGCACTTGGTTTTCCACAACCATTTAAACCTCCGTAGAAGCGCGGACGATCTTACCGTCTTGCTGCGCTTATGTCAGGCGAGAGCGCGACACAGGCCTCTCTTCGTGCTAGATGTCATCCTATCTTTTTCAATCAGCGATAAAATATAGTGAGCCTCTTCCGTCGCATTCAGCAGCTCGCCACCGGCGTGCTGCTTCTATTTTTTCTATTCGCGGGCGCGCTTTTCGCCCTTCCCTATGTTGTGCCCCAAAAGGAAATCCGTGAGACGGTAACACGTGCGCTTGCCGCCGTAACGCGTGTGGTTCCTCGAATCGAAAGCGACGCCCGTTTTTCGATCCTGCCGCGCCCTAGTGTGCGTTTTGATGACATTCATTTCGATGGCTCCGAACGTACCGATCTTTCCGCGGGTTCTTTGCGGGCAACAATCAGTCTTCTACCGCTTCTGTTCGGCAAGATCGAAGTCGCCTCGCTTGTTTTCGAACAGCCGCGCTTGAACATTGAAATCGGTCCTGACGGAACGACGGTATTGGGCCTGCCGCCACGCGCGCCCGCCCTGACAGTGCAATCACCCGATCTTCCGCAAATTAGTATTCTCAACGGCACTATCGCGCTTCATTTCGAAGGTTCGGAACGGATCGAAATCTTTTCGTCCGTCAATGCCTTGCTCGACTTGTCACGTTCGGCACTGACCACGTCCGGGTCTTTCCTCTGGCGGAAGCGACCGACTACGGCGAGCCTTTTTATCGCCGATCCAAGCGCAAGCGAAAAAGGTGTGCGCAGTGACATCCGATTGAAACTGAAGTCCGAGTCGCTGCGGATCGGATTTGAAGGCGGACTGGCGTTCCGCAACGGCATTCAGGCCGACGGTGTACTCTCGATCGACTCGGAAAATTTGCATGCGGCATTCGCCGCTCTGACGCTAGAGCCGCCGACGCGCGGGGGATTTGGTCCTTTCTCGATGAAAGCGCAGGCTCAACTCACGCCCACAGCACTTGCGCTCTCGGGACTCACCGCAAAACTCGACGGCAATCTTGCCGAGGGTGCCCTTACGCTCGCCATAGGGACCGCGCGCCCAACCCTGCAAGGCACGCTTGCTAGTGAAATCGCCGATTTCACGCCCTACGCAAGCGGATTTTCCGCTACCGTTCCCGGCAGCCGCGACTGGAGCAGCGAGCTGCTCGATATCAGCGGGTTGACCAGTTTCGATCTGGATCTGCGTCTATCTTCCAAAAAAGTAATTTTCAAAAAAATGGAGTTCGAGAAGGCTGCCCTGACGGCCACAATCAAAAATGGTCGCTTTTCGCTGTCGGTGGGCGGGGCGCAAGCTTATGGGGGAATGCTGCGAGCGGTAGCGTCAATGGGGCCATCGCAGCAAGGCGCGGAATTCAAATTCGACGCGAACGTTAAAAATTTCGATGCGGAAAAAGGGTTCGGCGATATTGCCGACGTCCGCCAGCTCGAAGGAATCGGATCGCTTTCGCTGACTGTTATGGGTGCAGGGAAAAGTGTCAACGCGATCGCGCATAGCATTACAGGAAGCGCCGATGTTGAACTACAGAACGGCGCCCTCAACGGTATTAATGTCGAGCAGGTTTTGCGGCGGCTCGGGCGTAGGCCATTATCCGTGCTGACCGAATTGCGCGGCGGCAGAACCTTGTTCGACCGGTTCGTGACCAGGCTAATGATCGCGCAAGGCATTGCGGACTTCGAGCAGTCCCAGATCGAAAGTCCAGCGTTTCGCGTTACACTCGCAGGCCGCGCTTCCATTCCGAAGCGTAGCCTCGATCTGCATGGTACCGCTAGCTTAAAGCGCGTAGATGGTGCTGGAGATGCGACTTCGGCGTCCTATGATCTTCCATTCCTGATACGGGGCAGTTGGGACGATCCTTCGCTGTTGCTCGATACTGCTACGTTAATCCGCCGTTCGCACGCGGCCCCGACTCATCTCGATGCAGCAAAACTCCCACAGTAATTATCGAGAACTTTCTTAGCACAATGGATCGCTGCTGAGCCGCGCATAAAGCAAATGGTCCTGCCACTTTCCAGCGATGCAGAGATATTTTCGCGCATAGCCTTCGCGCATAAATCCGAGTTTCTCGAGAAGGCGGATAGAAGCTAAGTTTGCTGGAATACACGCCGCCTCGATCCGTTTCAGTCCGAGCGCGCCGTGCGAAAAAGGGATGAGGGCTCTCACCGCAGCGCTCATATAACCCTTCTCGGCGTAAGGGGCGCCCATCCAGTATCCGAGGTTCGCAGCTTGCGCGACGCCGCGGCGCACATTACTAAGCGTGGCACCACCGAGCAGCACGCGGTCGCTCGCGCGAAATACGAAAAACGGATAGCCCTGATCGCGGCGCATCTCGTCAGCATAACGCCGGAGACGATTACGAAAAGCTGAGCGGGTGAGATCGTCAGCAGGCCATTCCGGCTCCCACGGTGTCAAAAAATCGCGGCTGTGCTCGCGCAGTTTCGCCCATTCGACGAAATCCGTCGTTTGCGGTGCGCGCAGGAAAACGCCCTGGCCCTCGATCGTTGGGACGGGCTCGGACCATGTTATCGAACGGAACAGCGCCATCGGGACTCTTGACGGAAGTGAGAACTCAGGCTGCTTTGCGCACCAGATTTTCAGCAATGCGGGCCGCGGATTCAATACCGGCGCGAGGCCCGAGAGCAGCGAATGTCGGACGGCCGGATGCAATCAGGGAACGGCCGGCCGCTCGGACGTCCTCGATCGAAACCGCGTCAATTCGCTGCACGAGCTCTTCCATCGGCACTGGTCGGCCATACGCAAGAAGCTGCCGTGCAAGCTGGTCGGAGCGCGTGCTGGAATTTTCCAACGCGCTTAGGAGGCCGACTTTCATCATCGCTTTCGCGCGCGCGATTTCGGGGGGGGCGGCTTTTTCGGCGGCCTCAACCAATTGCTCAATCACGACATTCATCAGATCTCGACCGTCCTTTGGATCGGTCCCGGCGTAGACTGCGAAAATACCGGTGTCGGAATAGGGCGAATGATATGAATAAATCGAATAGCAAAGCCCGCGCTTCTCCCTCACTTCTTGAAAAAGGCGCGAGGATGAACCGCCGCCGAGCATATTCGTAAAAACCTGCAATGCGAAGAAATCCGGCGCATGATAGGAGCGGCCTTCCAGTCCGAGCAAAAGATGCGCCTGCTCCAGATCGCGTTGGGCGAGTTCGGCACCGCCGGAATAACGCGCCGGTTTCGGCGCCGGCGCAGCTGCAGCCGGAATTGACGCAAGACGCCTCGTCACATCCTCGACAATTCTTTCATGATCGACCGCTCCAGCAGCTCCCACCACCATGCGTGAAGCGTGATAATGCGCTTTCATATAACCGCGCAAACTAGCCGGCGACATCGATTTTATCGTTTCCGGCGTGCCGAGAATTGGCCGTCCCACCGGCTGATCGGGAAATGCGCACCCCTGAAAAAGCTCGTAAACTACGTCCTCGGGCGTATCGTTTGCCGCGCCAATTTCCTGCAGTATCACGCCTTTCTCGCGCACGAGCTCATGTTCTTCGAAACTCGGAGTTGTTAAAATATCCGTCAGGATGTCGAGCGCGAGAGGCACATTCTCGCTCAGCACACGTGCGTAATAGCCGGTCGTCTCAAGCCCCGTAGAGGCGTTTAGATCGCCGCCCACCGCCTCGATTTCCTCGACGATCTGGCGCTGGTTGCGATACGCGGTGCCCTTGAACGCCATGTGTTCGAGAAGATGCGAAATGCCGCCTTCGGATGCGTCCTCATAACGCGACCCGGCGCCGACCCAGATTCCGAGCGAGGCCGTTTTCAGTTGTGGCATCCTGTCAGTGACGACCGTGAGGCCGCTATCAAGCTTCGTGACACGCGCGCTCATGCGGCAGCTCCGGATCTAACGACACGGCTTCTCTCCGTAATAAAGCGCGCAATCTGCTCCTCATCGGCTGGTAGTACGCTCACTCGTTCCTTATGTGCGTTTAAATCGGCAAGACGAGCCGGCAGAGCTGGCCGTATGCCCGTTGCCGCTTCGACCGCTTCCGGAAATTTTGCTGGGTGGGCCGCTCCAAGTATGACGACAGGCACGTGGTTCCTCGCTTTATATTTTTGTGCTCCGACGTAACCAACAGCGCTATGCGGATCGAGCAAATAACCGAACTTGGCATACACTTCGCGAATCGCGTCTTTGGTTTCCTTTTCATTGGCACTAACCGCATCAAAATTTTTGCGAATCTCGTTTAACGCGGCGCCCTCGATGACAAAACTTCCACGCTCGGCTAGCGACTGCATGAGTTTCCTTATTACCGCACCATCACGTCCATTTACGTAGAACAGCAGGCGTTCGAAGTTCGAAGATACTTGAATATCCATCGCTGGAGACGAGGTTGCGATCACTTTGCACGGCTCGTAGCGGCCGCTCTTGAGTGCGCGCACGAGAATATCGTTTTCATTAGTGGCAATCACTAAGCGCTCGATCGGGAGTCCCATGGATCTGGCGGTGTAACCCGCGAAAATATCGCCGAAATTTCCAGTTGGCACGACAAAGGTAACTGCACGCTCAGGTGCACCAAGCGCGACCGCCGCCGTAAAATAATAAACGCTCTGTGCAATGATTCGGGCAAAGTTAATTGAGTTGACCGCAGACAGCTTCAGTCGGTCGCGGAAGCCATGATCGTTGAACAGGCGCTTCACGATTGCCTGGCAATCGTCAAACGTGCCCTCAATCGCCAGCGCATGAATATTCGCGTCTCGCGCGGTAGTGATCATGCGCCGCTGCACGTCGGAAACGCGGCCCATAGGAAAGAGCACAACAAGATCGACGCGCTCACGTCCGCGGAAAGCTTCGACTGCAGCGCCCCCGGTATCGCCTGACGTCGCGACCACGATTGTCACACGTTCCCCCCGCACGGTGAGCGCATGGTCAATAAATCGTGCCACAACTTGCATAGCAAAATCCTTGAAGGCCAGTGTAGGGCCGTGAAAGAGTTCGAGCAGCCATTGCCCGGATGAAAGCTCGACGAGCGGCGCGACCTTGGGATGGCCGAAGTGTTCATAGGCTTCGCGGATCATACGTTTGACATCAGCCGGAGCGATTTCATTTCCGAGAAATGGCTGAAGTACTGCAAATGCTACGTCCTGATAGGGCTTGCCGTTGAAGCCCGCGATTGTTTGCGCAGATAGCTGCGGCCAGGATTCCGGGACATAGAGTCCGCCATCGCGCGGCAAACCTGTAAGCAGCGCTTCAGTGAAGGAGGCGGACGGCGCCTCGCCGCGGGTTGATATGTAACGCAAGCAGTTTTTTCCTCGGTTCGCGCGCAAACTAGGCGCGCATTAAGCGCGATTCAAGCACGCTTGTCGCCATGCAACTGCTTTTGCGCAAAGACGATGAAGACGGCCATCAGCGTAAGCGCAAGACCAAACCAGGTAACCGTGTATTCGAGATGGCGATTCGGGAACACTAGCCGCGTCTCACCGCCTTGTGGCAGGCCACCAGGATTTGGCTTGTTGTCGGCATCGATGAAAAAGGGTGCGACACGCTCGAGACCGTAGGCTTTCGCAATCGCGACAGGATCGCGTTCCTGCCAGATATCGTGAGAAGGATCGTCGGCGGGCGTAAACCAGGAGCGGCCCTCTGGCATGCGCAGCAGCCCGCTCACTGTAATCGGTCCTGAAATCTGTCCTTCGCGACACGTCGCCGGATTTTTGCGATCGAGCGGCACGAAGCCTCAATTGACGAAAATGGTCGTCCCGTTTGGCATCGCGAGCGGGGTCAGCACCCAATAATCGGGGCCAGAAAATGGCCCTTTGGTATCGGAAAGCAAATCGCAAGACATCGCCTCGCGATCGTGACGCAACATACCGGTCACCGTGACGCGGCGATATTCGTCGCGCTCAGCCGTTACCGTCGGCCATTCGCTCTCGGCCGGCGCTGGTGGAGCGAACGAAAGCTGCGAACGTTCGTTGACGTGCGCAATCAAATCCTCTTTCCAAGCAAGGCGTCCGAGCTGCCAAAATCCAAGTTCCAGCAGGACGATCAGCATCGCCAGTACAAATACACATGGCCAGATTAAACCTTGCCATTTCGGTGGCCGTTTTTTCGAACGTATCATTCGCCATCACGATCGACACGCCCTTCGGCCGCCTTGTGATGAAATTGTGCCGCAACAAGCAGACCTTTCAGCGGACGTAGCAACCCGAGCGTGACGACAAGCACCAGCGGAATCCATAATATCGCGTGTAACCAGTAGGGCGGACGCCAAATGAACTCGACAACGACAGCAAGTCCGACCACGAGAAATCCTGCGATCAGGATCACGAACACCGCCGGGCCATCACCCGCATCGGCAAAGCCGTAGTCGAGACCGCATTTGTTGCAGCGCTTGGACAGATCAAGAAATCCCGAGAACAGCTTACCCTCGCTACAGCGCGGGCAGCGGCACTTCACGCCAGCCAGATAAGTCGACCCAGCGGCAAGCTTTGTCAGGCTCAGTGCTCCACCGGCACGCCCGCACCCCATACATAGATGAAGGTGAACAGGAACAGCCACACGACGTCGACGAAGTGCCAGTACCAGGCGGCAGCCTCGAAGCCGAAGTGGTGCGTCGGCGTGAAATGGCCGAGATAGGCCCGAACCAGACAGACCGTGAGGAAAATCGTTCCGATGATCACGTGCGCGCCGTGAAATCCGGTGGCCATGAAGAACGTCGCGCCGTAGATGTTGCCAGAGTAAGCGAAAGCTGCGTGTGAATATTCATAGGCCTGCACGCAGGTAAAGAGCATGCCGAGCCCGATGGTAATCCAGAGACCCTGTTTCAAACTGTTACGATCATTCTCTATCAAAGCGTGATGCGCCCAGGTCACGGTTGTGCCCGAGGTAAGCAGGATCAGCGTATTGAGAAGTGGAAGATGCCACGGATCGAAAGTTGCAATGTTCTTTGGGGGCCAATGGCCGCCAGTCGCCTCGATCCGCATGAATTGCTGCGCTTCGCCTGGAAAAAGGGCCGCGTCGAAATAGGCCCAGAACCAGGCGACGAAGAACATCACTTCTGATGCGATAAAAAGGATCATGCCGTAGCGCAAACCCAGCTGCACAACCTTGGTGTGATCGCCTTTGTACTGCGCTTCATTGATGACATCGCGCCACCAAACGATCATCACGTAGATGATTCCGAGGATGCCGGCGATTGCAATCAGGGATGTGCCGCCCCGGATCCAGTAGACACCGCCCATGGTGATGAGAAGCGCCGAAATCGCGGTGACGATCGGCCATGGCGACGGATCGACGAGGTGATAATCGTGATGTTTCGCGTGGGCGTCGGCCATTCGTCCGTCTCCGTTGAATCTCTTTTTCAATTCCTCTCACGGCGGAAGCCCCACCGCAAGTATGAGAAGGGTTATCTCACCTTGACTTTGCTTCCCGTCGCCGCGACCGGATTCGTCCTTTTGGACGGGAAGAATGTGTAGGAAAGCGTGATTGTATCGAGCGACTTGAATTCCGGATTCTTGTCCATCTCGGGGTCCACAAAGAACACGACCGGCATTTCCAAACGTTCTTCAGGGGACAAGCGTTGATCGGTGTAGCAGAAGCACTGCAGCTTATTGAAGTAGCTCGCGGCTTCCGGCGGCGAAATGTTATAGGCCGCGATGCCCACGGTATCGCGCTGCCCCAGGGATTTCGCAACGAAATGCACAAGCGTGCTCTCGCCCAGCCGCACTTCGATCTGCGTTTTTTCCGGCGCGAAGATCCAAGGCAAGCCGCCCGCAACATTTCCATCGAAGCGAACAGTCATTTTGCGCGCGATGGGCGTAGCCGGGACCTCGGTTGCGACGAGCGGTATGCCGCCGAATCCGGTAACGCGACAAAACCAATTGTAGAAAGGCACCGAGGCATAGGCCACACCGACCATAACCGCGACAAAGACAGCGCAGGAACACGCGACGGTGCGGTGGCGGCGGCGTAGTTCGTCACGATCGCTGGTCATCGTCACCGGTTCATTACGCCAGGACCGAGTTTCACAATCGTCACGGCATAGAAAAGGACGGCAAAGCCCGCAAGCACAAGCGCAAGTGCGATCGAGCGCTTACGGCGGATACGATTTTGCGCCGGCGTGAGCATAATACCTTTCGGCTTATGTTTCGTAGCCGCCATGATTACCTGCTCATCCCTTCAATCAGCAGAATAGTGAACAGAAGAAAGAGATACAGCACCGAAAAAGCGAACAATCGCTTCGCCGCCATTTGGGCGGCGCTGCCACGACGCTTGCGATAAAGATCGATCGCGAAGACGACAAAGACTATGCCTAAGGCAGCGGAAATAATTCCGTAAATAAGTCCCGCAAATCCGAAAAGCATGGGCGCAACACCCACTGCCGCGACGATTACTGAATAGATCAGGATCTGACGCCGCGTTTCGTCCTCGCCGGCGACCACCGGCAGCATCGGAACACCCGCACGCGCATATTCGTCCTTGCGGAGCAAAGCCAACGACCAGAAATGCGGCGGCGTCCAGAAGAAAGTGATCAGAAACAGAATGACGCTTTCGAGCCCGATCGATCCGCTTGCTGCGGCCCAACCAATCATCGGCGGAAGTGCGCCGGCGGCTCCTCCAATTACAATATTCTGCGGCGTCCAATGCTTGAGACCGATGGTGTAGACGACCGCGTAAAAGAAAATCGTAAAGGCGAGCAGACCTGCGGCAAGAATACCTGAAAACAGTCCAAGCATGACAACAGACGCGACCGACAGCATTACCCCGATCACCAATGCCTCGCCGGCTTCGACGCGGCCTGCGGGGATCGGGCGCATACGTGTGCGCGCCATGCGGCCATCGATGGCGGCATCCCAGTACATATTTAGCGCCCCGGCCGCACCAGCACCGATTGCAATAGATAGCAATGCTGCGAAGGCGAGGACCGGGTGCATATGACCGGGGGCTCGTACGAGACCGACAAGCGCCGTAAACACGACAAGTGACATGACGCGCGGCTTCAACAGCGCAAAATAATCCGCAACGTCGGCAAATCTCGGTAAAACCTCCGCCGAGTGTGCTGTGCCCGGTCGGCTCATGTTATTTGATCCGCGGCAATGTCTCGAAGGTGTGGAACGGCGGCGGCGAAGACAAAGTCCATTCGAGCGTCGTCGCGCCGATACCCCATGGATTTTCGGCTGCTTTCCGTTTCTTCGCGAAGGCTTCGATGATCGTGATGAAGAACACCGCCAGGCCGATCGCGGCAATGTAAGCGCCATAAGAAGAAACCTTGTTGAATGGCGCGAATGCATCCGGATAGTCGATATAGCGGCGCGGCATTCCCGACAGGCCAAGGAAGTGCTGCGGGAAGAAAATCGTGTTCACCCCGATGAAGGTGAGCCAGAAATGCAGCTTCGCCAGAAACTCTGAATATTGATAACCGGTCATTTTTGGGAACCAATAGTACCAGGCGCAAAAAATTCCGAAGGTCGCGCCAAGTGACATCGTGTAGTGAAAGTGCGCGATAACATAATAACTATCGTGCAGCGAGCGATCGAGGCCCGTGTTTGACAGCACGACGCCAGTTACACCGCCGAGCGTAAACAGGAAGATAAATCCGATCGCCCAGAGCATGGGTGTTTTGAATTCGATAGAACCACCCCACATTGTTGCAATCCATGAGAACACTTTGATGCCCGTAGGGACGGCGATCACCATCGTGGCGACCATGAAGTAGGCCTGCGCAGTGAAACTCATGCCCACAGTGTACATGTGGTGCGCCCATACGACGAAGCCAATGACGCCAATCGCGGCCATGGCGTAGGCCATCCCGAGATAACCAAAAATTGGCTTTTTTGAAAATGTTGAAATCACTTGGCTGATAACACCGAAGGCGGGCAGGATCAGAATGTAGACTTCTGGGTGACCGAAAAACCAGAACAGATGCTGAAACAGCACGGGATCGCCGCCGCCCTGTGGGTCGAAGAAAGTCGTCCCAAAATTACGATCGGTGAGGAGCATCGTGATTGCACCAGCGAGCACGGGGAGCGCAAGCAGAAGCAGGAATGCGGTGACCAGGATCGACCACACAAATAGTGGCATCTTGTGCAACGTCATGCCGGGCGCGCGCATGTTGAAGATCGTCGTGATGAAATTGATTGCGCCAAGGATCGAGGACGCGCCCGCAAGGTGTAGTGCGAAAATCGCAAGATCCATTGCCGGTCCGGGATGGCCTACTTTCGAGGAGAGCGGCGGATAGACCGTCCAGCCACCGGCGAAGCCGTAGCCTTCGGCCGTACCGGGTACAAACATCGAAGTAATTAACAGCATCAATGCCGCGATCAAAAACCAGAATGAGAGATTGTTCATGCGAGGGAAGGCCATGTCTGGCGCGCCGATCATGAGCGGCACGAACCAGTTGCCGAAACCACCGATTAGCGCTGGCATGATCATAAAGAATACCATGATGAGGCCGTGCGCGGTCGCGAACGCATTGTACGTGTGAGCGCTAGAAAAAATCTGGATGCCCGGTTCGGCCAACTCCATACGTATCGCGACCGAGAGCACGCCGCCAATTACACCAGCTAGCATTGCCTCAATAAGATAGAGCGTGCCAATGTCTTTATGGTTTGTCGAAAAGAGCCACCGCCGCAGACCGGTCGGATTGTGGTGTTCGTCGAGATGAGCCGCTTTTGCATAAGCCATGATCGCCTGCCTTTTTCCAATCGTCACTGACGCGCCGATGTGGCGGCGGATGCCACAACGTCCGCGCTCATGTCCGGCACGGCGGAATATTTCTTTTTCGCTTCTTCAAGCCAGGCAGTGAATGCCGCTTCGCTCACCACCCGGACGGCGATCGGCATGTAGGCGTGGTTGCGTCCGCAAAGCTGTGAACACTGGCCATAGAAGACGCCTTCGCGGGTCGCCTTGAACCAAGTTTCGTTGAGGCGACCGGGAATCGCGTCAATCTTGATACCAAAAGACGGCACCGCGAACGAATGAATGATGCCCTCACCAGTGACCTGCACGCGGACGATTTTATCGACCGGCACGACCAATTCGTTATCGACCGCGAGAAGACGCGGCTGACCCGGCTTGCGCTCGTTGTCCTGCAGCATGTTGGAGTCGAAGCTGAAACCGCCATGGTCGGGGTACGTGTAGTTCCAAGTCCACTGAGCGGTGCCGACGGCTTTGACTGTGAGATCGCCCTTGGGCAGGTCAAGCTGGTCGTAAAGTAGACGGAACGACGGAATTGCAATGCCGACAAGTATGATGACGGGAACCACCGTCCAGATGATTTCAAGGACGGTGTTATGAGTAACATTCGAGGGCTTCGGATTACGCTTTGCGTTGAAGGCCCACGTTACATAACCAAGCAGGATAGTAACTAAGGCTACAATGGCGGTGATAATGACCAGGACCCACCAGTGAAATGCCTCTATGAACTCCATGATTGGCGTTGCCGGTGGCTGAAAGCCCACCTCCCAAGGAGACGGCTGGCCAAGCTGCCCGGCCGATGCAGGCAGAAAGGCGATTATAGTGAAGAAAAGTGTTAGGGTCGCAAGACGCATTCGTTCAAGCATCGATCGCATTCCTAGTTCTTGTCGTCTCAAATCCTAACCGCGCAACGAAACATAACATCCGGCGGGACGGCCCGGAACTTCGGAGCAAGCGGCGCGTAGCCGCGCAAGATCGGCTGTCAGGAGCCCGGCTCGAATTCGCGGATTGACCCGCTTTTACAGCGGTTCTCATCCATCAACCATAATTTGACCCCCCCCGCAACGCCATACGGCGAAAGCTCAACGCGTTAATTCGTCTGGGGAAGCAAGAGGTTCGGTCCATCGGCCGCGCATCGATGCCGTATTATTGACACCTCGAAACGGCGATGTACCCGGAGTAAGTCTCGATCACGGCAAATAATGAGCGATTCGCTGGCCGGGAGAACACCATGTCCGTTTCGCGCTTCTGTATAGGTCTTGCAACTCTCTTCGCGCTTGAGCTGGGCTCCCTCCAGCCCGTGCGCGCTCAGGGCGTCGTGACGGCGACTTATGGCGAATGGCAAATTCGTTGCGATACGCCCGCCGGTGCACAATCGGAGCAATGCGCGTTGATCCAGAGCGTGACCGCTGAGGACCGGCCAAATGTCGGCCTGTCTTTAATCGTGCTGAAGACAGCCGACAAGAAAATGAGGCTGATGCGTGTGCTCGTGCCGCTCGGCGTACTGCTGACCGAGGGTCTCAAGCTGAATATCGACAACGTCGAAGTTGGGAAAACCGGTTATGTGCGCTGTCTGCCGAACGGTTGCGTGGCCGAAGTGGTGCTCGACGACAAATTGCTGACGCAACTCCGGAACGGAAAGGACGCGACGTTTATCATCTTCCAGACGCCGGAGGAGGGCATTGGTATTCCGTTGAGCCTGAATGGCTTCGGTCAAGGCTACGACAAACTCCAATAACGGAAGATTGCGACTTCGTGCACCGACCCGGACAGCTGAATGATTGCGCCGAAATCTGATTCCGGCATTTCGTTTCGTAAGTCGAATTGCAATCTTTTCGCGAACGCCGCACAGTCGCTTACTAGAGACTTCTACTATGTATCCCGACAGTAACGAATATGGCCTCCTCCTCCAGCTCCTAATTCTTCTGGGTGCGACTGTTGCCGCGGCGCCGATCGCACGCCGATTTGGGCTGTCGGCGGTTGTCGGTTATCTCGCCGCCGGCATTGTGATCGGGCCGTGGGGGATTGCATTCTTTCGACAGCCCGCGACCATTCTCGGCATAGCTGAACTTGGCGTGGTAATGCTCTTGTTCCTGATCGGGCTCGAGCTAAGGCTTTCGCGGCTCTGGGCGATGCGGCGCGCGATCTTTGGCCTCGGCGCATTGCAGCTCATAACGACGACGCTCGTTCTATTTCCTCTCGCGGTCTATGCGCTCGGCCTCGGCTGGCGGGGCGCGATCGTAGCGAGTATAGCGCTTGCGATGTCGGCGACCGCGATCGCGCTTCAACTGCTTGACGAGCGTGGTGACCTGCAAACGCCTTACGGACAACGCGCCTTTGCGGTGCTCCTTTTCCAGGACATGGCAGTGGTACCAATCCTTGCCCTCATTCCCCTGCTTTCTTCGGGCCAAATTAATGACGGCGGCGGGTTTCAGGAGGGCGCGTTCAAGGCAGCGACAATCACCGCGACCATTGCCGCTGTTATCATCGCGGGTCGTTATCTCATAAATCCTTTCTTCCAAATTCTTGCGCGTGCAAATGCCCGCGAGGTGATGACAGCGGCAGCTTTGCTCGTCGTGATCGGAACTGGGCTCGCGGTACAGACTGCAGGTATGTCGATGGGTCTTGGCGCATTTCTCGCAGGGCTTTTGCTTGCGGAATCGAGCTATCGCCACGAGCTTGAAGCAGACATCGAGCCATTTCGCGGGCTCTTGCTGGCGCTCTTCTTCATGGGTGTCGGCATGTCGATTGATATCGGCGTTGTACGCGCGAATGTCTGGATACTGATCGCCGGTACAATTATCGTCACGCTTGTGAAAGCCGGAATTGTCTGGACGTTGTCCCAGTTGAATGAGCGCGCAAAGCCGGGCGCATTCCGCGTCGGCGCGGTCCTAACATCTGCGGGTGAATTCGCGTTCGTTATGCTGCCGCTCAGCATTTCTATCGGCGTGATATCGACGACGCAAGCAAGCCTCGTCGTCGCTCTCGCTGGGCTGACGATGCTGATTGGGCCACCGTTCGCGACAGTCACTGATTGGTGGCTGGCGCGCCAGAAAGGCGAAGAACCGGAATACGAAGTCGAAGAATTGAAACGCACGCGCGGTTCAGTTCTCATCATCGGATTCGGACGTTTCGGGCAAATCGTTTCGCAATGCCTGCTCTCGCAAGGCATTGACGTGACGGTTATCGACAACGACGTCGAGATGATACAGGCGGTCGCGCGGTTCGGTTTCAAAATCTATTACGGTGACGGCGCACGACTCGACGTCCTGCGTGCAGCGCACGCCGACAAAGCGCGGCTGATCGCCGTTTGCACCGATGGTGCAGAAAATACAGAACACATTGTGGACCTAATCCAGACCAACTTTCCCGCAGCCAAGCTATTCGTGCGCTCCTATGACCGCGCGAGCACCCTCGCGCTGCTTGGTAAAGGTGTCGATTACGAAATCCGTGAGACTTTCGAATCCGCGATTTCCTTCGGCCGCTCGACCCTAACCAAACTCGGGGTCAACAATGAGACGATCGACGAAGTTGTGGAAGATGTGCGCACGCGCGACCGCGAGCGGCTCGCCCTGCAGCAGGCAGGTGGGATCTACGCAGGTGTCGACAAGATGCGCCGCTCGAAACCGCAACCCGAACCGCTCACAGGACCGAAACGTACGGCCCAGCCGCTCAATCCGGAAGCGCAGGATGTCATCGATCGCGAGACGGAGTTTTCGGGCTGAGAAGGCACGCGCAGCTCAATAGGCGAGCAGATTGAAGATCGGATCGATCGAACCTTTCCACTCGCGGTGGAAAAGTCTCAGGAGAATATCTGCCGCCGTTTCCCCGCGCTCGACGATTTCGTCGAGCGGATCGAGGAAATGCGTCTCATCCTGGTTGAGAAAATCGAGCTTCATCCGTTGTGCCAACCCAACCCGGGCAAGATTCAGCACATCGCGCGCAATGTCGCGCATACTGCGGCGGCGGATTTCTGCGCGCAAACCAAACTTCGCAGCATCCGCGCGAAGCTTCTCGCGTTCTTCTGCAGTCCAATCCTTCACAAGATCCCATGCGGCATCGAGCGAGATTTGATTGTAGAGAAGTCCGGTCCACATCGCCGGCAGAGCGCAAATCCTTTCGAGAGGCCCATCGTCGGCGCCGCGCATTTCGAGATACCGCTTCAGGCGTACTTCGGGAAACAGCGTGCTCAAATGGTTGGCCCAATCCGAAATTGTTGCGCGTTCGTGGGGCAATGTCGGATGTTTTCCGTTAAGCAGATGCCGAAACGACGAACCCGCGACATCGATGTAATCCGCTCCCCGCTTGATGAAGTACATCGGCACGTCTAGCGCATAGTCAACATAACGCTCAAAACCCATTCCATGCTCGAATGCCCAGGGCAGCATGCCGGTGCGATCGGCATCCGTGTCTCGCCAGATCTGACCGCGAAACGATAAAAAACCATTGGGCTTGCCCTCTGTGAACGGAGAATTCGCAAATAGTGCGGTCGCGACCGGCTGCAAGGCGAGGCCGACGCGCAGTTTCTTCACCATATCGGCCTCAGAGAAGAAATCGAGATTCACTTGCACGGTACAGGTACGGAACATCATGTCGAGACCGAGCTTTCCCATTTTGGGCATGTAGGCCGACATAATCTTATAACGGCCCTTCGGCATCATCGGCGTTTCAGCGCGTGTCCAAGCTGGGCTCATGCCGATGGCCAGAAAGCCGACGCCGAGGGGCGCCGCGACCTCGCGCAGTTGCGCGAGGTGGGCATGCAGTTCGCGGGAAGTCTGATGCACATTTTCCAGCGGCGCGCCGGAAAGTTCGAATTGTCCGCCAGGTTCGAGAGAAATCGCGCCGCCACCGGTCACGTCGGCGAGACCAATGATGGTCTCGCCCTCCAAAATTGGTTCCCAGCCAAGCAAATCCCGCATGCCTTCGAGAATCCCACGGATGCCATGATTGCCTTCATAAGGCACCGGCCGATGACCGCTAACGGTGAATGGCAATTTTTCATGCTCGGTGCCGATACGGAAATCCTCGGGCAGATGCGCGCCCGCTTCAAACCACGCGACGAGTTCGTCGCGCGATTCGATCGGAGTCATATCGATCAGATCACGAGCCATGCAGGCGAATTCCGGAGAGGCAGTTCAAAGGGACCGCGACGATATACGAGCGTCCCGTCCGCCGCCAACGCCTGCCCCATCATAAAGTTATTGCAGGGTCGCTTCCGCCAGCCAGGTCTTGACAGCGCCGAATGCCTTGTTGCGGCTGCCAGTACGCTGCTCGGCCTCCCGATAGACCGCTATTTGGATATCGGCGCTCGTACCGGTTGAGAGAATCTTGCGCACATGCGCGATCTCGCCGGCGCAATTCAATGCCGCGATGTCCTCTTCGAGCAACTTGATTAGGCGGTCGAGTTCTTCCGAGATCGGTACCGCGCGGCGTTCCCGACGATCGACGAAACTACCGTGAATACCATAGCGCTGGGCGCGCCACTTGTTCTCGACGGCGATCGCACGATCAACGACTGTGATCTCACGATTGAGCTCTGGATGATGGAAAAGATGACGCGCCAGCGCACGATAAAGGGCAGCAAGAGCGATTGCATCCTCGGCTCGAGTACAGACGTCGGGAGCGCGGAGCTCAAGCGTCGGATGGTTCGCCGATGGGCGGATCGTCCACCACACATATGAAGAGTCCGTTATGACACGCGCATCGATCAACGCCGACACATATGCTTCGTAATCTTCGTTTGTCTCGAACAGTTCGGGCAGACCCGTGCGCGGCAACTCGTCATAGGCGGCGAGTCGATATCCCATCAGCCCAGTGCGGCGCGACCGCCAAAAGGGCGACGAGGTCGAAAGAGCGATAAAGAGCGGAAGATAAGGAAGCATACGGCGCATCACTTCGACTCGCCGCCCGGGATCCGGTAACTCGACATGAACGTGCATGCCGCACAATAAATTGCGCTCACCCAGCATCTGAAAATCGTTCATCAATCCCTCGTAGCGAACCTTCGGCGTCTGTTGGCCGCCGGTCCAGGTTGCCGTCGGATGAGTGCCGGCCGCGAAATAGGAAAGGCCATGCTCGGCGGCGACCGATCCTATACGTTGACGAAGATTTTTCACTTCATCATAGGCGTCTTTCATCGACACAAGCGGTTGTGTAGAAATCTCAATTTGCGATTGCAGCATCTCGCGCGTGACCGAAGATCCAATCGCGCGCTTGAGCGCCGACAGAAACGACGCGGGTATCTTGCGCTGCAGCGATTTCGTTTCCTCATTCACAAGAAAATATTCTTCTTCCACTCCAAAGCTGAATTCGTTCGCCATAAGGGGCTCCTGTCCGCAAGATAAAGACAGCTGGAAGAAAATGAGTTGATTTCGGCGTAGTCGCCATTTCCCGCGTCAAACGGGACCAAATTTAGGCGCGGCCTATCTTAATGAGCGAACGCCGTATTTGTTCCCCAGGAATACCCGAACGCGATCATCACGGATTTCAGCGCCAATCGCCACGCGCTGCCTGTAGGATCGCAAGAGCTGCGATTGCCGCCGTATCCGCGCGCAGGATGCGCGGACCGAGTGAAAGCCGGACGATGTTTCTCCGATTTAGTAGTTCGCGGCGTTCTTCTTCGTCAAATCCGCCTTCGGGACCGATCAATAGGGTAAGCGGTCCGGGAGGCGCCGAAGCCAGCGCCTTCAGCGGATCGGCAGCCTCTGTTTCTTCATCGCAAAACACTAGAATTCGATCATCTGCCAAGCCTGCTAACCATTTCGCAATGGCGAGCGGCTCATCGACGTCGGGTATCGCCAGAACTCCGCATTGCTGCGCGGCCTCGATCACATTCGCCCGCATGCGTTGGATGTTCACGCGCGTTACCTGCGTGCGGCATGTGATGACCGGCGAAATCCGAGCAGCCCCCATTTCCACCGCCTTCTGAATCATAAAATCGAGGCGGGCATGCTTGATGGGCGCGAACGCATAATGAAGTGTGCCCGCCGGGGGTTGCGGCGCAGATTGCGACAAAATCTTAAGCCGCGTTTCCTTGCGTAACACTCCCGCAAGTCGTGCGCGCCATTCGCCATCGCGGCCGTTAAAAACGAGGATTTCCGCACCCACCTCGAGACGGAGCACGCTTCTCAGGTAGTTCCTGGCCTCGGCGCTAGCCAAGAGCTCCTTTCCCGGTTCCAAAGCCCCTGGGACATAAAGCCGAATTCTGGTAAAATGCAGGTGAGTCATGAAGGTTCAGGGCGCTGGTTCGAGGTTAAGCCTGCCGCCCCGATCTTGCCCCAAATATCGTAGCTTTGTTACGTCTTCTTCCGTTCCGCGAGAGACCTGCCGATGCGTAACCACCTGTTTCCTTTTGCCGTCGGCGTTACGGTTCTTGCCGTTGCGACGATGGCGAATGCCCAGGATCCCAATCAATGCAGAACCAATTTCGAATCCCTTCGTGGTGGGATTGAAAAGGCGGGCCTGGCGATTCAGGCCGCGAACAAGCGCAAGGCGCCCCTGAACGAAGCGTGCAAACTATTCAATGCCTATGTCGAAGCGGAAAGTAAAATGCTCAAATTTATGACGAGCATGAAAGCACAGTGCGGGGTGCCGGACGACGCCTTCAAGAATTTCGGTGCAGCACACAGCAAGTCGACGGCGATGCGCACGAAAGTTTGTAATGCTGCCGCGAATGGCGCAGCCCCGGGACCGCAAAGCCCGAGCGCCGGATTGAGCACCGCGCTCGGTACGCCGAGTTATTCGATCGACTCTTCGGGCAGCGGCACGTTTGACACGCTCACAGGCAATATTCTGAAACAATGAGCGCAGTTCGACCGGGCGTACCTCCGGTCGCCGATTCGACAGGCAACTGGGTCGATCACATCGCGCCCCGCGGGACGCGCCCATACCTTCGTCTCGCGCGCGCAGACCGTCCAATCGGTTCTTGGCTGTTGCTTCTGCCGTGCTGGTGGTCGACGGCATTGGCGGCGCTAGCCGAGGGGGCGCGCTGGCCGGATGCGAAGCTGCTTATTCTGTTCGCGATTGGCGCCGTAGTGATGCGCGGCGCCGGATGTACCTGGAACGATATTCTCGACCGCGATCTCGATGCCTCCGTGGAGCGCACACGGTCACGGCCGATTCCTTCGGGTCAAGTTTCTACAAAGTTGGCTTTTGTCTTTCTCCTCGTTCTCGCGTTCATCGGGCTGCTTGTGCTCGTTCAGATGAATCGCTTCGCAATCATGACCGGGGTCGCCTCGCTCCTTGTGGTTGCCGTGTATCCGTTGGCGAAGCGCGTGACGTGGTTTCCGCAGGCAGTATTAGGACTTGCCTTTTCTTGGGGGGCGCTGATGGGATGGGCCGCTGTTTTTGGCCGGTTTGATTTTCCAGCGCTCCTTCTTTATGCGGGCTCGATTTCCTGGGTGATCGCCTACGACACAATCTACGCACATCAGGATCGCGAAGACGACGCACTGATCGGCGTACGCTCGACCGCCCGACTGTTCGAGCGACACACGAAGTTCGCTCTTACCGCTTTCTATGCGGTTGCCGTCGTTTCCATCGCGCTTGCCGGGATCGCGGCAGGCGGAGGAGCGATTTTCGGATTGGGCCTGATTGCTTTTGGTTTGCATCTTGCTTGGCAGGTGTGGGCGATCGACATCGACGACCCAGCACTTTGCCTTCGCTTGTTCAAATCCAACCGCGATGCCGGTTTGCTGCTGTTCGCTGGGATCGTTCTCGATGCGCTCGCGGGTTCGCCGCTTGCGATCGTCAGTTACGCGCGATGATTTCGCGCTCTCCTCGATGCACCACTGGTTCAAGCCGCAGCGAAAATCCCTTACGGCGGGCCGAGAAATAGGGACGGCGCTTGCGCAATGAGGTACGGCGGCGACGGCGTTTAGTGCCCTCATTGACCATGAGAGCCCCGAGCATTTTAATTGGCTCAAGCAATGTCCCATCGGCATCTGCAACGAGCAGCGGACGACCGAGAACCTTGCCCCACAACTGCCATTTGGCTGCGACATCGTCGAAATCGGCGGCCACATGCAAAGCGACGCTGAGCGCGGGATCGCGATGCTCGAGCGTAATCGCGGCGGAACAGCTTTCGTCCTCGCCCATGAACAGAATTCGCACGGCCACACCGAGAAATCCGTCGAGCGGAATCCGCAACCGCATCCGCACGCCATTGACCGAACGCAAAACCAGTACGTGGTTGCGATCGATCTCGACGATACGCGAGCGGTCGTCGGTACGTTCGTCTTCGGTTACGTAGCGAACCGGCAGGCCGAGGGGGTCGAGCCGCAGTGCGCGGCTCGACCCGTCGGCCAGCGCGTGCGCGCTTGCCTGCGTTTGACGCCTCAAATCATCCCCCCGCCGGGCGTTTTTTGTTTGCCCAGCCTTGGATGAGAGAATGTCATTAAAGCTCCAGAATTCGCTTAAAGGATCTGGTTAATCTTCCGTGCGCACGCGCGGATGGGGTTATTCTTCCCCAGATGCTTGATGAAAGATTGCCACGCCAAAAAAACCGGCCGCAATCGCAGCCTTCTTAAGCTTGCGCGTGTGTAAACGAGTGCCTAGAAGAATCGGCTTTATTCGGCGATGGGGGTCGCTGAACGATGACAAACACTTCGGACAATGCGCTAACAAAACAGCGTCTGCATCTAGTGATCGGCGGCGAGCTAACAGCGATCGGGGCAAACGAATTTCGCGATCTCAGCAAGGTAGAAGTCGTTGGCGTTTATCCAAACTATGCGGCGGCGTATGCGGTGTGGAAAGCCAAAGCGCAACAAACGGTCGACAACGCGATGATTCGGTATTTTATCGTACACGTGCACCGGTTGCTCGATCCCGAAACCAATACAATTACACGACCAAGCTGAAACGGATCCCAGTTCTCATGTGGCGAACGTTGCGTAGTTCAAGCCTGTTTCGACGCTTACTCGGGAACACGATGGCTGGATATCTACGTCTAGTGAACAGCACCGTCGATTTTCGCGTAGAACCGCCAAATATTTACGAAATCGCTGAGCGCGATATGCCGATTATTCTCACCTTCTGGCATGGACAGCACTTTTTGGCGCCTTTCATCATGAAGCCCCATCATCGCGCAAAAGTCCTGATTTCTGGGCACGCCGATGCTGACATTAACGCCATCGCAGCCGAGGCGCTCGGCGTCGGCACGATCCGCGGCTCGGGCTCGACGAACGGCAAGAATTTCCACCGCAAGAACGCGGTCGGTGCGATGCGCGAGATGATTTCAGCGCTTGCAGAGGGAATCAATGTCGCGGTGACCGCCGATGTGCCAAAAATTTCGCGACGCGCGGGTCTTGGGGTTGTCACACTTGCGCGTTACTCGGGGCGGCCCATTTATCCGATCGCGATCGCAACGAGCCGCCGGATCGTTGCCCGCAGTTGGGATCACGCCAGCATTGATCTGCCGTTCGGGCGAGGTGCCGCGGTTGCGGGTGAGCCGATCCGCGTCTACGAAGATGCGGATGATCGAACACTCGAAGCCGCCCGTCTTCTCGTGCAGCAGCGCCTCGATACCGCCACGCAACGGGCGGAAGAGCTTGCAGGTATTGCAAAACGTGGAGTAGCTCATGGCCACTAAAGGTCGGTTGCCTCTCACGCTTAAGCTTTACCGCGGCTCAACCCGGCTTGCGGGTCCGCTTGCCGGATTGGTTTTGAAACGTCGGTTGAAGCGGGGAAAGGAAGAGCCTACGCGAGTTTCAGAGCGGCGCGGCGTCCCAAGCCTGCGTCGTCCACCTGGGCCGCTTGTTTGGGTCCACGGCGCGAGTGTCGGGGAAATCATGTCGGTATTTCCCTTGCTTGAACGAATTCGCGCGAGCGGACATTCGGTCTTGCTGACTTCGGGCACGGTGACGGCGGCGCGCATCGCCGAACGCCGGCTGCCTGATGGCATCCTGCACCAGTTTTCCCCGATCGATACTCCCGCCTTTGTAAAACGGTTTCTCGACCACTGGCAGCCGGATCTTGCGCTTCTCGCCGAATCGGAATTTTGGCCTAACCTGATCACTGAAGCTACGGAACGCGGCACGCCTTTCGTACTTATCAACGGCCGGCTGTCGGCGCGTTCATATGGCCGCTGGAAACACATGAAAAGAACTGCAACGGCCCTTCTTTCGCGGATTGATCTTTGTCTGGTGCAAGAAGAAGAAGATGCGAAGCGTCTCGTGTCGTTGGGTGCCGCGCGCGTCGTTACAACGGGTAATCTTAAATTCGATGTACCGCCGCCGCCGGCCGATCCACTGGCTCTCACGGCGCTTAAGCGCGCGATTCGAAAGCGGCCCATCATCCTCGCGACCAGCACACACAGCGGCGAGGAAACTATGATGATCGAGGCTCATCGCAGGCTGCGCAGGGTGGTGCCGGGACTGCTTACGATCATCACGCCACGCCACCCAGAGCGAGGTCGCAGTATCGCACAAGAGGCCGAGGAGAGCGGACTCGTCGCCGTCATGCGCTCGCGCGGACATTTGCCTGATCGTGGCACGGAAATTTATGTGGCCGATACCATCGGCGAACTTGGACTGTTCTATCGGCTTGCGCCAATCGTATTCGTGGGCGGTTCGCTCGTAAAACGCGGCGGGCAAAATCCAATTGAGCCTGCGAAACTCGAAAGCGCCATTCTCCATGGACCGTACGTGTCAAATTTCACCGCAATTTACGCCGAACTCAACCGCGCACACGGCGCCGCAATGGTGACCGATGTTAATTCACTCACCAATAGTATCCAACTTTTGCTAGACGACCCTGAACTTGTGAAAAAGATGGCAAGGTCGGCCAATACGACCGTGATGCGAATGGGCGGGGCGCTTGAACGCACCTTCGCAGCGATCCAACCATATCTCATACAATTGAGGCTGATGCGCTGATGCGCGCGCCGGATTTCTGGTGGAGATCTGACGGTCTGGCTTCAACAGCGCTTGCCCCGCTTGCCGCGATTTATGGTGCCATTGCCGGCGCACGATTGAATACTTCTGGCATCAGAGCGCGCGTGCCAGTAATTTGCATCGGCGATCCAACGGTCGGCGGCGCGGGAAAAACGCCCGCGGCGATCGCGATCGCGAAACTGCTCACTGCGGAAAACGAGCAGCCTTTTATTGTCACGCGCGGCTATGGCGGACGGTACAAGGGTCCGCTGCTCGTCAACGCGGTGCAACACTCGGCGGATGACGTGGGCGATGAGCCATTATTGCTGTCGCGAGTGGCGCCGACTATCGTTTCCGCTGACCGCGTCGCGGGTGCGGAATTCGCAGCAGATTCCGGCGCAAGTGTGGTCGTGCTCGATGACGGGTTCCAGAATCCGGCTCTAGAAAAAGATTTTTCGTTTCTTGTTATCGACGGAACAAGCGCGATCGGCAACGGAAGAGTGTTTCCGGCCGGGCCCTTGCGCGCCCCGTTGCTTGCACAAATTAATAGGGCGCAAGCAATGATCGTGATTGAAACTGACACAGCAGGAAAGCGGGTTGCGGAAATCGCTCGCACCAAAGGCGTTGCAATTGTTTACGCCCACATCAAACCGGAACGGGATGCAGCGAATGCGCTTACTGGAAAACGCGTGCTCGCCTATGCCGGAATTGGGCGGCCAACTAAATTTCTTCAGACGCTACAGGAAATTCGTGCCGATGTTGTTGAATGGTATGCTTTTCCAGATCATCATGTCTATTCGCCGGCGGAAGCGCGCGACTTGCTGACGCACGCAAAGCAGCAGCATCTCCTTCTCGTCACGACAGAAAAAGATCATGCACGACTTTTGAGAAATCCGGCGCTCGCCGAATTGGCGGCGGCGAGCCAGGCGCTGCCGATCGAATTGCAATTTGACGATGTAAAACCGCTGAAAGGCCTGATTAAGCAGGCACTACAACGTCGCCGCTCATAATCAGCTTTTCTTCCGTTCAGGGTCCAAGCGAACGAGGACCGCCTGCGGGTTTGCATAGGCTTCCTGTCGCTCCACGCTCCAATATTTCAGCTCATCGAGCGGAATAGGGTCGCCAGTGACCGCGCAACGCACATAGCTGCCGGGGCGCACAATGCGATAGTCACCATCTAAATAACGAAGCTGAGCTTCGCCGACGGCTAAAGAAATGCGCTCAAAACGATTCATTCCGGAACCATAATACAGGCTGAATGAACGCAAGATAATCGCTCATACGGCATCTGACCAGTGTCGTTATGTCTCATTCGAACAGACCGCCTTGCCCTCCGGCACCACCGGTTTTTGGCTTGCGGCGAGGTGCCATGCCATCGGTCGTGACCGCGGGCACACGCCCGTCGGCGAATTCGATGACGATACGGTCACCTGATGCGATGGCCGCTGCGGAACGGACCGCGTGGCCGCTCGCATTTCGCACCAATGCAAAACCGCGATTCAAAACCTTGTGATAACTAAAAGCATCGACCAGCTTGCCGAGATTCGAAATTTGCGTTTTTTGCGCGGCGACGAAAGACTTTAGCGCATAACCAGCACGCAGCAAAAATTCCTGCGGACGGTTGCGGAAGCGTTCAAGTCGCGCCCGAATACTTGACGGCGAAAGCCTTGCCGTCGCGCGGGTGAATTCGACACGATGCGTATGGGCGTTCGCACGAAGTGCACGCGGCAGACGATCACCGATCGAATTGAGTCTCTGCCGCGGTAAAGAAAGCAGCGCGTCGATGGGAGGAATTCCCCTCGCGAGGCCGCGTAATTCGCCGCGAAGTTGGTCAAAATAGCGACGAAGGCTCCCAATCAAACGCGCCGCATGGCTTACGGTGGCCGCGACAAGGTCCGCACGTACCGGAACCACCAGTTCTGCCGCGGCCGTTGGCGTCGGCGCACGGCGATCCGAAACAAAATCGATCAGTGTGAAATCGGTTTCGTGGCCAACAGCGGAGACAAGTGGAATTTCGCTCGCGGCCGCCGCGCGCGCAACGATTTCCTCGTTGAAGCCCCACAGATCCTCGAGTGACCCGCCGCCGCGCGCGACGATCAGTACATCGGGACGTGAAACTAGGCCGCCGGATTTCAGCGCGTTAAAGCCTTCAATGGCCGCAGTGACCTCGGCCGCGGCCGATTCGCCCTGCACGCGCACAGGCCAAACAAGAACGTGTCGCGGAAATCGATCGCTCAAACGATGCAGGATGTCGCGAATAACTGCACCTGTTGGCGAGGTGATGACGCCTATAACCTGCGGAAGATATGGCAGTGGCTTCTTACGGGTTTCGTCGAAAAGTCCCTCAGCCTTGAGTTTTTTCTTGCGTTCTTCCAATAGCGCCATCAAAGCGCCGGCACCGGCGGGCTCCAGATTTTCAATAACAATCTGATAACTTGATTTTCCGGCATAGGTTGTAACCTTGCCAGTAGCGACAACTTCAAGCCCCTCCTCGGGTTTGAATTTCAGCCGTGTGAAATTGCCCTTCCAGATGATCGCGTCGATACGCGCGCCTTCATCCTTGAGCGAAAAATAAACGTGTCCGGAGGAATGTGGCCCACGATAATTTATCACTTCGCCGCGTACGCGAACATAGGGAAACGTCTCTTCGACCGCGCGTTTCAGCGCCGCCGAAAGTTCACTCACCGTAATCTCCGGCAAGTTCGCGCGGATTTCCGTGGATGCAAGGGTTTTCGATTCTCTCACTGCCATTCGGCTATGCTACATTATTACGAGGTCGCAATCACGTTTCGGATAACGTATGAAAGTCCTTCTCCTCGGTTCCGGCGGGCGCGAGCATGCGCTCGCCTGGAAGCTCGCCGGGAGTCCGCTTTTAACAAAGCTTTACGCAGCGCCCGGAAATCCCGGCATCGCGGAAGAAGCCGAAATCGTCCACCTTAACATTGCAGACGACGCCGCTGTGAAAGCGTTTTGCAAGGCGAATAATATCGATTTTGTCGTCGTGGGCCCGGAAGCACCGTTGGTCGCGGAACTCGTTGATCGATTGAACGCAGCAAAAATCAGTGCCTTCGGGCCGATCGCGGCGGCTGCACGGCTCGAAGGCTCAAAATCATTCACAAAGAAAATCTGCGTGGAAAATAAGATTCCTACGGCAAAATTTGCAGAATTCCGCGACAAGCAAAACGCAAGAAGATATCTCGAAAGGATCGGCGCGCCCATCGTCTTGAAAGCTGATGGCTTGCATGCGGGGAAGGGCGTCGTTGTCGCACTGACAATGCAGGAAGCCATGGACGCGCTCGATCAGGTTTTTTTGATGGGCGGGAACGATTGCGTTTTGATCGAGGAGTTTCTCAAAGGTGAAGAAGCGAGTTACTTCTGTTTTGTAGATGGTGAAACGGTATTACCGCTGACTTCCGCGCAGGACCACAAGCGCGCCTTCGATGACGACAAAGGGCCAAATACTGGCGGCATGGGTGCTTATTCTCCAGCCCCCGTATTCAAACCGGATATCGAAAAACGCACGTTGGAAGAGATTGTGCGCCCAACCGCGCGAGCGCTCGTGCAAGCGGGCACGCCCTATCGCGGTGTTCTTTATATCGGCCTGATGATCACGAAGGACGGCCCGCAACTGATCGAATACAATGTGCGCTTCGGCGATCCCGAGTGCCAAGTATTAATGCCACGCATGAAAGATGATCTCTTGACGCTTATGCTTGCAACTTGCGATGGAACGCTGGGGAAGATGAGCGTGCGCTGGAAGGATGAAGTTGCAATTACCGTCGTTCTCGCCACGAAAGGATATCCGGGCAGTTTTACCTCCGGTTCGGAAATCCGCGGGCTCGTGAAGGCTGGTGAAGTCGAGGGCGTGAAGATTTTCCATGCCGGGACGAAACGCCAAGGGGAGAAAATTCTCGCCGTGGGCGGCCGCGTGCTGAATGTCACCGCCACAGGGAAAACCCTTCAAGAAGCGCAGTCACGCGCCTACCAAGCAGTCGATCGAATCGATTGGCCGGAAGGCTTCTGCCGTCGCGACATTGGCTGGCAAGCGCTGTAGTAAAGAAAGTCGAAGAGTTATATCCAGACTTCTTCATCGAAGCCAGCGTCGAAACTCACACAGTCTTATGCGACAGAACCACTGCTCGCTACATCCATTTATTTCCATGCCGTGTAATGAAGTCATGTTGGCCACGGGATGAATGGAAGCAAGACAATGCTTCCAAAAACAAGACGAACGTACGCCCCAAGCTGAAGCACCGAGATTGCTTCCTTTAACAGTGTGTTCGTAAATCAGCGTTAGAAAGTTAATGGCAATTTACGCCCCAGAATGGGATTCGAGCGCGCCTGAATGATCGCCCGAGATTCACTATTTTCCGGACTGGAGGATTCGATCCGCATTGGGTCGCGCGAAAAACGCGCTGACTGCCTCCGAAATATCACCAATCTTTTTCTCGCCACTGCCGATCGTTTCAGCGAAGAACAGATCGAGTTGTTCGACGAGGTGCTGGGGCACCTGGTCGAGTGCGTCGAGATGCGCTCACTTTCAGAGCTGAGCCAACGAATCGCGCCCGTGCCAAACGCTCCCGGCCACATCATCTGGCAGCTCGCCTGCAACGATGAGATTATGGTGGCACGCCCGGTGCTTGAGCAATCGCCGCGCCTTTCTATGAATGACTTGATCGAGATCGCATCGAAAAAAAGCCAGGCGCATCTTTTTGCCATTTCCTGCCGCAAGGATCTCGATGTCCCGATCACGGATGTATTGGTGCAGCGGGGCGAACGCGAAGTGCTGCTAAACCTCGCGCAGAATCCAAGCGCGATCATTTCTGAGCCTGGCTATACGGCACTTGTGCGACAGGCCGAGAAGGACGAGACGCTCGCGGAAAAGCTCGGTTTCCGGCTCGACATTCCGCTTCGCATTTTTCGCCAGCTCCTGATGCGCGCGGCTCAAGGCGTGCGCGATAAACTGATCACGCGTGCGCCGCTTGATGGATCGGAAATCCAGGCCGTGCAGGCACAAATCCTGTCGGAAATCCGCGCGCTGCCCGCGCAAGAACGCGACTACTCCACTGCGCACCGCCGCGTGATGTTCATGCACCAGAAGAACGAGCTAAACGACAAATCCGTGCTCGGCTTCGTTCACTCAAAAAAGCACGAGGAGCTGGTCGCAGCGCTCGCGGTCGCCTGTTCGGTTCCATTCGATCTGATCGACCGGCTGATGCGCGTCGATCGCAACGATGCGCTGCTAATCCCGTGCAAGGTCGCAGGCTACAACTGGCCGACGGTGGAGAATATCTTGCGGAACCGGCCCGCCGTCCACATTATCTCCGACAAGAAGCTGGAACAGATTGCTACAAGCTATGCAAGGCTCTCCAGAAACACCGCCCAGCGCGTACTCCGCTTCTGGCAGGTGCGCGACATCGCCCAAGCCAGTTGATCAGCTGCCGTGTGCAGCGGGGGCTGGGTACTGGAGGTAGCCCTCATGGATTCGGCACGCCAGTGCCGAGAATCTGATTCAACAGCTGAAAGACACCTTTCGACACCATGCTCTCTTCGGCCTTTTCGATTGTCGTTTCGAGCGAGGCAAGCAGATTTGAAATCGCGCCGTGATCAAGAGCGGGCTTTTTCATCTCGGCTTCGAGTCCCTCGATGTGCTCTTTGAGGTCTTTTTCGTTCGCGCCCTTCGAAACCAGCTCGCCCGAACGAGACTTCACGTGGCTAATGAGGTCTTCGACCTTATCGACTTGCAACTTTGTCATCGGCACTTCTCCATAATCAAATAAGTGTAGCGCGGATATCCAACAAAGCATATCAATCCCCGAGTGTGCGAGGTCGATTCCCAAGTTCGGTAACAGCCGAATTTGGTATCGAGCCCGGGCGCGACAAATCGAAAAAACAAGGTATCCCGTGACAAAATTGCTGGTGCTGTGTGATTGCTACCGCCGCTGCCGAAAAAATCCACGCAACAGCTCGCCTGCCCTCACCTCTTGGATGCCGCTGTAGATCTCCGGTCGATGATGGCAGGTGGGCGACGCAAAAAAGCGCACACCCGACTCGACCGCACCTCCTTTCGGATCAGCCGCGCCGTAATAAAGCCGCCGCACGCGCGCGAGCGAAATCGCTGCCGCGCACATGGTGCAGGGTTCGAGTGTGACGTAGATGTCGCAATCGATTAGCCGATCGTCGCCGATTGCCTTCGACGCAGCGCGCAGCGCCAAGAGCTCCGCATGCGCAGTTGGGTCGCGGTCCGTGAGTGTTCGGTTTCCGACGTTCGCGATCACCTCACCGCCGCGCACAACTACCGCGCCGACCGGCACTTCACCTGCGATCATGGCGGCCACCGCTGTCGCCAGCGCCTGATCCATGAAATTCGGCTCACTCATTCGTTTCCCGTGCGCACCCGTGTTAACAAACAGCGTCTCGCATTGGCACGGACAACCATGAGCCGCAAGCCCGACGAAACCAAAGAGAAAGAGCGCATTGCCAAGGTCATAGCGCGCGCGGGACTTTGCTCGCGGCGCGAGGCGGAAACGTGGATCGCGGCGGGACGCGTTTCCGTGAACGGCGAGCAGCTCGCGACGCCGGCCTTCACCGTCTCCGCACAAGACCGCATCGTGGTCGATGGCAAGTCGCTGCCTAACCGCGAGCGCACGCGGCTTTTTCTCTATCACAAACCGAAGGGCCTCGTGACCACTCACCGCGATGAGCGGGGGCGACCCACGATTTTTGAGGCCCTACCGAAAGATATGCCGCGTGTCGTCAGTGTAGGACGGCTCGATCTCAACAGCGAGGGCCTGCTGCTGCTCACCAACGACGGCGGGCTTGCACGCATTCTCGAGCTGCCCGAAACCGGCTGGGTGCGACGCTACCGGGTGCGCGCGAATGGCCGCGTAACCCAGCAAGCACTAGACCGCCTGGCGCGGGGTATCACCGTCGACGGCATCGAATACGGGCCTATCAAGGCCATGCTCGACCGCGTGCAGGGCGCAAACGTGTGGCTCACACTCAATTTGCGCGAGGGGAAAAATCGCGAAGTACGAAATGTGTTGCGCGCACTTGACCTATTCGTGAACCGCCTGATCCGTATCTCTTACGGACCGTTTCAGCTGGGCGAGCTTGCGCCGGGCGCCGTCGAAGAAGTGAAGACGCGCATTCTGCGTGAACAGCTGGGCGAGAAGATTGCGCGGCTTTCAGGCGCCGATTTCACAGCGCCCATTCGGGAGCGGCATTCCGTCGAAGAGCTGCGCGGACATAAGGAGGATAGGAAACCCACGCGTGATCAATCCGTAAAAAACAAACATCGCCGCCCCCATGTTCCCCTGTCCACTCGATCGGAGCGGGATCGGGATAAGCCCAGAGGGCAAAATTCCGGACGCGACCGAAGTCCGGACCACCGTACAATTCGTCCACGCGAACGGCGGCGCTAATGCGAATCGTCGGCGGAAAATATCGCGGGCGCACGCTGAAGAGCCCGTCTTCGAACGCCATCCGGCCAACTTCAGACCGCCTACGCGAATCGATTTTCAACATTCTTGTGCACGCCTATGGCGATCCGATCACCGATGCACGCGTTCTCGATCTCTTCGCAGGCACCGGCGCCTTAGGTCTCGAAGCAATGTCGCGTGGCGCGAAATACGCTTTGTTCGTCGACGACGACGCCGAGGCGCGCATTCTGCTCCGCGAGAACATTGAAATGCTTTCGCTCACGGGCTCGACAAGATTCTTTCAGCTTAACGCGGCAAAGCTCGGTGCAATGGGGGCGATGGAGCCGTTTGGTCTCGTGTTCTGCGATCCGCCTTATGGAAAGCATCTTGCGGAAAAATCGCTGACAAGCGCGCGCGGCGGAAACTGGCTTTCGCCCGGCGCGCTGCTTGTGATCGAAGAATTGTTAAGGGCCGGATTTAAAGTTCCGGAAGGTTTTGAAGAACTCGAACGCCGCGTCTACGACGATACGGAAATTATTTTTGCGCGATTGGGCAATGACTAGCGCCGCCCAAACAGTTTCTCGACATCGGCAAGTTTAAGCTCGATGTAGGTCGGCCGTCCATGATTGCACTGCCCAGCGTAATCGGTGGCTTCCATCTCGCGCAACAATGCATTCATTTCCTGCGGCTTCAACAACCGCCCGGCGCGCACCGAGCCGTGGCACGACATTGAGGAAGCGATAGCTAGCACGCGCCGCTCAAGCGGCAACGCCGCATCCCACTCCGCCATGTGCTCGGCGAGATCGCGCACCAGCGCATGGATATCGGCATCGCCGAGAAGTGCTGGCGATTCGCGAACGAGAACCGCGCCCGGCCCGAAGGCCTCGATTAATAGTCCCATTTTTGCGAGGTCGTCGGTGCGCTCGATTAGCGCCAAGGCATTCTCGGGATCGAGTTCAACAACAACGGGCACCAACAGGATCTGCCGGGCAATCCCATCGCGCTTCATGGCCGTTTTCAGTTTCTCGTAGACAAGCCGTTCGTGTGCTGCGTGCTGATCGACAATCACCAGCCCGTCGCGGGTCTGCGCGACGATATAGGTTTCATGCAGCTGCGCCCGTGCAGCCCCCAGTGGACGGTCGAGCAGATCGCGGTCGACGGGCATAAGAGCGGCCCGCGCGTCGGCGGAGGGATTGGCGAAAACATCAAAGGCAACCTGTGCCGCTTCGCCAAATCCTGAATGCATTGGCAAAGGCGCAGCGCTCCCGCGCCAGGAAGCATGCGTATGCGGTCGTCCTTCCTGATTCGACCTTGCAAAGGCTACGAGCCTCGCGGCACTGGTTGTCGAAGATTTTCGTGCGCCAGTGCCGAGGGCGTCCTGCAATGCACACACGATCAACGCACGAATAAGACCCGCGTCGCGAAAACGCACTTCGGTTTTCGCCGGGTGCACATTCACGTCAACTTCGCGCGAATCGATGGTCAGAAATAGCGCAGCAACCGGATACCGATCGCCATGCAAGAGATCGGCATAAGCCGCCCGCACGGCGCCCAGCAAAACCTTGTCACGGACGGGTCGGCCATTGACGAACAGGTATTGCGAAAGGGAATTCGCGCGCGAATAGGTCGGCAGACCAGCGATGCCGGATATCGAAACTCCATCTCGCTGTCCTTCGATAGAAATGGCGTTTTTCCGCAAATCCGCTCCCAGCACGTCGGCCATACGAGCAAGACGGCCCACCGCATCGTCACGTTGCGTGGAATATGTAACTGCTGGACGGTCTTCGGCTGCGAGCACAAAAGTCACGTCAGGACGTGCGAGGGCAAGACGGCGAAACGCTTCGATCGCCGCGGCGGTTTCCGCACGATCCGATTTAAGAAATTTCAAGCGTGCAGGTGTCACGTAAAACAGATCGCGCACCTCGATGCGCGTCCCCCTGCTGAGTGCGGCCGGTTTCACAACGTGCTTTTTTCCACCATCGACGACAATTTCGGAAGCACTGACGGCATTTTCCCCGCGCGTCACGATTGATAGTTTCGAGACCGCACCAATCGAAGGCAGCGCTTCTCCGCGAAAACCAAGTGTCGAAACCAAAGCGAGATCGTCGTTCGGCAACTTGGACGTCGCATGCCGGTCAACGGAAAGCGCGAGATCTTCCGGCGTCATACCAGTCCCATCGTCGGTTACGCGCACGAGCCGCCTGCCGCCGCCCGCGAGCACAACTTCAATTCGGTGCGCACCGGCATCAAGCGCATTCTCGATCAGTTCCTTGACGATCGAAGCGGGGCGTTCGACGACTTCGCCAGCGGCGATACGATTAACGACTAACTCTGGCAATTGGCGCACGGGCATGCGCGGAAACTGACCGAGTTGAGGATCAAAATCCAGCTTTCGAAGGGTTATCGGGATCCAGGGCCGAGCTGGTCCCCGCTGTGCACAGATTTAGCTGCCGGCAAGATATTTTTTCGCCAGAATTCTTTCCTTCTTCAACCGCTGGCTGGTCAAATGGATCCACGCGCAGCAAATGTGCTGCGACGATCGTTTCCAACATGAAATGCATCAGCAATGCGCCGAGCGAATGTTCGTCTAATTTTTCCACATGAATCGTACGAACGGGACAACCATTTTTTGCAAGCGTGTCAGCCGTTGCGCGACCTTGTGCCGCAACCAGGTCGCCAATCCGGCGACCGCCGAAGTCGGGCTCGCCCGCCATTTTCGCAAGCTTCTGGTCGATTATTGGGCCCGAACCCGCGACACCCGTCGTCAATACAGTGAACATCTTGTCGCGCCGACCATCGAGCCAAAGTTGAAGCTGACTATGCTGATCGACTGGGCCAAGCGCTGCGATCGGCGTCGCGCCCTTGCCTTGCTTGCCGAGACTTTCAGCCCAAAGCTGCGCCCACCAACGCGTGAAACGTTCAAGCCGGTCCGCATATGCTATCAACACACGGATCGTTTTTCCTTCTGCAGCAGCCGTTGCCGACAACGCTGCGCCAATCGCAAATGGAACAATCCTTGCAGCTTTTTTTGCCAGCAATATTGCGAGCGTATCCTGGGCACCGGCGAGGATCCCTTTTCCGTCGAGACCCAGCACAAGTGCCGGCAGTAAACCCACGTTTGACAACACCGAGAACCGTCCACCAATTCCCGGATCATGATCGAGCAGGAAACAACCATGACTCTCCAACAACTCTCTTAAGCCATTGCGCTTGCCAGCTCGTTTCGGTTCCGAAAGACCGATGAGATGATGCGAAATCTTTTTTCCAAGCCCCGCTTTTTTCAACGCACTAATTGCCGCGATGCTTTGCATCAACGTTTCCGCTGTGCCTCCCGATTTGGAAATCGCTACAAAGCACGCCGTTTTTAGCGATAATTTTTGCAGAATTTTTCCGAATGTTATGGGATCGAGATTATCCAAAAAATGAACGCGGGGCTTCGAGCGCAACGTTCCTAGTCCGGGGACTGCATAGTCCGCGAGTTGCGCAAGCGCCTGGCCCCCAAGACTCGATCCACCGGTTCCGAGAAAAACAACATCGCTGGCCTTTTTCAGCTTCGCTGCCGCCTTTCTCAAGGACACCAAATCATCATTATTTTCCGTAAGACGCAGCAGTGGCAATGATCCGTTGGCGTGTTTTGAACGCAGATCCGCAAGTGCAGGCTCGGTGCGGGCAAGCATATGCGCAAAACCCTCGTCCGTAATTCCTCCCGAATTTCTACTTTTCAATGCGAGGTCGATATTTTGGTTGTAATACATCGCCCATCCCTCACCCTTGCATTGCCTGACTCCGTTCTCGCAGTTTCGGCAAATTCGCTATAGCGAGGAAAGCAGAAGCGCTCAACCTTCTCACCGACTTCGTGTGCGTGAAACTGCATCGCGCCAATGAACGAGGCGTGCCGCGCGTATCGCATTATCCATTTTCGGTGCAAAGCGCCGATCAAGCTTCCATAAATCGCCTAAACGATTAAGATCGGGATAAATTCCAGCGCTCCGGCCGGCGAGATAGGCCGCTCCACGCGCGGTCGTCTCGGTGGCGATGGGCCGATCGACCGGCGCATTGAGAATGTCTGCTAGGAATTGCATCACTGCATCACTATTTGCCATGCCTCCATCAACTCGCAATATGGTGTTGCCATTAACACCGGCGGGCCAGTCCGCGCGCATAGCATCGAGAAGATCAGCGGTCTGAAAGCCAACGCATTCGATCACCGCACGTGCAAGTTCAGCAGCACCGCTCGCGCGGGTGAGGCCGTAAATTGCGCCGCGCGCTTCCGGGTCCCACCACGGCGCACCCAAGCCGGTAAATGCGGGGACTAAAATAACATTTTCCTTTGGATCGGCTTTGGCCGCGAGCACACTCACTTCTTGCGCCGAACGAATAAGTCCCATCGCGTCGCGCAGCCATTGCACGGCCGCACCCGCGATAAAAATCGCACCCTCCAGTGCATAGGCACGCTTGCCGTCGAGCTGATATGTGATCGTCGTAAGCAAGCGATTGTGGGAACGGACCGGCTTATCGCCCGTGTGAAGCAACGCAAAGCAACCCGTGCCATACGTTGCCTTCATCATACCAGCGCTTACGCACGCTTGACCCACGGTAGCCGCTTGTTGGTCCCCGATCATAGAACGGATCGCGATGGGCGTACCGAAAATTGATTTTTCCGTCATTCCAAAATCGCCCGCGCTATCGCAGATTTCCGGTAGAATTGATGTCGGTACGCGGAAGAGTTTCAGCATCTCGCCGTCCCAGCGCGCGGACTCGAGATCGAGCAGCAAGGTGCGAGAAGCATTCGTCGCGTCAATTGCGTGGCGCTTGCCGCCGGTCAGCCGGTATAAAAGGAACGAGTCGATGGTTCCAAAAGCGAGTTTGCCGTGCTCGGCTGCTGAACGAGCGCTTTCAACCTGATCCAGTATCCAAGCAATTTTGGTTCCCGAGAAGTAAGGATCAAGTAACAAGCCGGTTCGCGCGGCGATTTTTGCTTCATAGCCTTCGGCTTTCAAGCGCGTACAGATATCCGCCGTGCGCCGGTCCTGCCAGACGATGGCACGATAAATCGGCTCTCCCGTTTCGCGGTTCCAGATCACTGTAGTTTCACGCTGATTGGTAATGCCGATAGCCGCAATCTCGGACGCTTTCAGTTTTGCTTGGTCCAGCACCGAACGAATGGTTGAAACGACGCTTTGCCAGATTTCTTCAGCGTCATGCTCGACATGACCCGGGGCTGGATAGTGTTGTGTAATTTCCTGTTGCGTAGTAGCTATCGCATTCAGGGACGCGTCAAAGACAATAGCGCGGCTGGAAGTCGTTCCCTGGTCAATTGCGACTACATGATCCATCAACTTCAACCCGCCGCCATTTCAGTCTTAAGGTTTTGAATCAACGCTTCTTTGAGCGCAGCAATTTCAGCTGCCGTTGCGTTTAGTCCGAGTTTAGTGCGACGCCACAAGATGTCATCGCTGCTACGCGCCCACTCATCACGGCACAAATAATTAAGCTCAACTTGGTGAAGATTTTCGACAATGCGGGGCCCGAGATCTTGTACGTTTTTTGTCTTTGCGATCATCCGCCAAGTCCGCGAACCATAGGATGTTGCCAACCTTCGCGCGTGCGCATATGTGATGAAGGGGTGACGCGTTGTAATCTCTGAAATTAAACCTTCGACTCCGGAATCGCCCAAGTCTCCTCCGGGGAGAGGTTCTTCCGCGGTCCAGCTACTCCCCATTACGAAACGATTGCTGATTTTCGAGAGCACAGCTTCTGCGAGACGTCGATAAGTTGTAAGCTTGCCGCCAAAAATCGAAATGAGCGGCGGCTTTCGGTAATCCTCATTGACGTCGATGATATAATCGCGCGTAACATCCATTGCATTGCCTGAGCCGTCATCGATGAGCGGCCGTACACCAGAGTAATTCCATACGACGTTCGATGGCTCGACCGGCGCCCGGAAATATCGTGCGGCCGCGCGGCAAAGATAAAGAATCTCGTCGGCACTTGCCGTTGTTATCCCCGGATCGCCAGTGACATCCACTTCGGTGGTGCCAATCAATGTGTATTGATCCTGGTACGGAATCGCAAAAACAAGCCGTTTATCATCGTTCTGAAGAAAATACGCGCGCTCGTAAGCGTGCAGACGTGGAATAACAATATGGCTTCCTTTCACAAGTCGAACCTTATGGCGGGATGGCTGCCGAATTATTGTCTCGTTAATGCGCGAAACCCAAGGGCCACCGGCATTGACTAGGGCGCGTGCTGTGGCGGTCTCACGTCTCCCCGCTACCTGCAAAATCAACTGCCAGAATTCGGCCTCACGCCGCGCGGCAACCAATCGCGTGTGAGGTCGGATCGTGGCGCCCTTTTCGCGCGCGCCGATCGCATTGACGATGACCAGGCGAGCGTCATCCGTTATGCAGTCAGAGTATTCAAATCCAAGATGAAAAGTGGGTTTGAGCGGAGCGCCGATAGGATCATCTGCAAGATCGATAACGCGCACTGATGGAAAACTCGTGTAGCCCCCCAAGTGATCGTAAAGCCAAAAACCAGCGCGTAGCATCCAAGCAGGACGGCCCCCCCGCACATAAGGCAAAACAAAACGCATCGGACGGACGAGATGGGGCGCGAGCTTCAATAGTCGTTCGCGCTCAGCAAGCGATTTCCGCACCATACGAAAATCGTACTGCTCCAGATAACGCAGGCCGCCATGAATCAATTTGGTCGAAGCTGACGAAGTCGCTCCGCCGAGATCATTTTGTTCAACAAGAAGAACCGAAAGCCCTCTGCCCGCTGCATCGCGTGCAATCCCGCAGCCGTTGATACCCCCTCCAATGATCGCGAGATCATAATCAGCCATTTGTTCCCTTTATCCCGCTCAATACTTTCGTCGAGCGCATGCTGGACGATTGCTGTGGTATTGCCAACGTAGGCTTCAGTTTTCACGCAAGCGTGACCAATCTGCTATGCTGAAAGGCGAAATTCCTCGATTCTGCCGCAAAACACGACCTATCTAAAATTTGTTCACCTTTTTAAGCTAAGCTAATCTCATGTCTTCCCCTCGCCTCCTTGTTGTTGAAGGAAATACCGCCAAAGGGCGCAAGCACCAGGTTTCGGTCGGGGGAATCGTTGCAAGTGAAGGTTATGCAAGTCTTCTCGGTGAACTTTGGCCCGAAGTGATAGTCGACATATGTTTCCCCGCCGACCCGGGGGCCAATTTACCGGATACTGCTGGTCTGGAAGGCTACGACGGTGTCGCCATCACTGGTTCTGCGCTTCACATTTATAACGGTGGTCCGGCAATCCAACCACAGGTCGAATTAGCCCGCAGCGTGTTCAAATCCAAGACGCCGATGTTCGGAAGTTGTTGGGGTTTGCAAGTGGCGACCGTCGCCGCGGGGGGAACGGTTCATAAAAACCCTCGAGGGCGCGAGATCGGCTTCGGACGCCGGATTCGCGTTACTGAAAAGGGAACGACTCATCCTCTCTATGAGGAAAAGCCGCAGGTGTTTGACGCGCTGACCGTTCATCTCGACGAAGTCGAATCGTTGCCGCCGAAAGCCGACATTCTCGCGATGAATGAGCATTCCGGAGTGCAGGCTGCCGAAATTCATTATGAAGGCGGCGTGGCTTGGGGCGTTCAATATCACCCGGAATACGATTTCAAGGATATTTCCTCGATTCTCAAACGGCTAAACGGCGGACTTGTGAATGAAGGATTTTTTGCAAGTAACCAGGACGCCTCACTTTTTATGAAAGATATTGACGACCTCGCGAAAGATCCGACGAATAAGCAGCTAAGCTGGCGTCACGGTATCAGTAGCGCAATCACCCAACGCGATATGCGCGTGAGGGAATTGCGCAATTGGATTGAGCTGAAGGTAAAGCCCATGCGCTCTTCCCGGACGCGCGGCTGATCTAGTTCACGCGCTCGATCGCGAGCGACACTCCCTGCCCGACACCCACGCATAGAGTCGCGAGCCCCAGCTTGCCGCCAGTTTCTTCCAGCGCATGCATCGCCGTGCCCGCAATTCGGGCACCAGTCGCACCGAGAGGATGACCGAGTGCGATACCGCCGCCGTGCGGATTCACGAAGTCCGCATCGTCTGGAAGGCCGAGTTGACGCAACACGGCAATTGCTTGGCTTGCGAATGCTTCGTTCAGTTCGATGATATCAAAGGCGGAGACTTTGATATCGAGTCTAGCAACGAGTTTTTCAGTCGCGGGTACGGGACCAATTCCCATGATGCGCGGCGGAACCCCTGCGGCCGCCATGCCAAGAATGCGCGCGCGGGGTTTTAATCCATGCTTTTTCACGGCTTCTTCGGAAGCAACAATGAGCGCCGCAGCTCCGTCGTTCACACCCGACGCGTTTCCGGCGGTAACCGTGCCCGGCGTGCGGAAAGGCGTTTTCAATTTCGCGAGCCCTTCTAATGTCGTGTCGCCGCGCGGATGTTCGTCCTTCGCCACCACCATGGGGCCATTTTTGCCGGGAATTTCCACCGGGATGATTTCGGAGGCAAAAAATCCGTTATTCTGCGCCGTCACCGCGCGCTGTTGTGAGCGCAGGGCAAATTTATCTTGGTCCTCGCGCGAGACCTGAAATTCTTCGGCAACATTCTCCCCCGTTTCTGGCATTGAATCCACGCCGTATTGCTTTTTCATCAGCGGATTGATGAAGCGCCAACCGATTGTAGTGTCATAGATTTCGGCACTCCGCTGAAACGCCTCGGTCGCTTTTCCCATTACGAACGGCGCACGCGACATGGATTCGACGCCTCCCGCGATCGCAAAATCAATTTCACCGGCTTTGATCGCCCGCGCCGCGGCGCCTAGGGCTTCAAGGCCCGATGCACAAAGCCGGTTGACGGTAACTCCTGAAATGGTCGGCGGCAGGCCCGCAAGCAGCAGCGCCATTCGTGCAACATTGCGATTGTCCTCGCCCGCCTGATTGGCACAGCCGAAATAAACGTCGTCTAGTCTCGACCAGTCGGCGAATTTGTTCCGTTCCGTGAGGGCTCTAATCGGGATCGCAGCAAGATCATCGGCACGTACCTTCGATAGCGAACCGGCAAAACGGCCGATAGGCGTACGGACGAAATCGCAGATATAGGCATCGTGTGCTTTGACCATTTTTCACTCCTCAAGCGGCATCGCCATGCGCGGCCTTGGTACGCGCATGCAATTCCCGCAATGTTTTCAATTCTATTTCGGTCGGCGGTAGAGTTTCGGTAACCTTCTCCGCGAATTTTATCTGCCATCCCGTTGCTTCGATCACCTGCCCGCATGTGACCCCAGAATGGAGAGAAACCACCGTCAATTCTTTCGTGTTCGCATCCGGCTCGAGCATGCAGAGATCTGTAAATACTTTTGTAGGTCCTTTAGTCTGAACGCCATAGGTCTTTGCGCGATCATCTCCGCCCCGGCCGTGTCCGAGGGAAGTAAAGAAATCAATCTTCTCCACGAAGGCGCGGCGCTTGTGTGCCATGGTGATGAAAATCTGACCGCAGCTCGTCGCGATTTCCGGCGCCCCGCCACCGCCTGGCAAGCGCACGTCTGGCTTTTCATATGGCCCGACGACTGTTGTGTTGAGGTTCGCGAATTTGTCGATCTGCGCGCCACCAAGAAATCCCGTCGTAATTCGTCCACCCTGCAGCCAGTAGCGGAACATCTCCGGCACCGATACGGTGACCAGCGCGGTCTCGCACAATTCGCCGTCACCAATAGAGAGTGGAAGAATGTTTGGTTTGGTTTCGATCGTGCCTGACTCATAGATCAGCACGATTTCGGGCGCATGTGTGAGCCGCGCCAAATTGCATGCTGCCGACGGCGCACCGATGCCGACGAAGCAAACATCCTTGTTGCTCAAGGCACGCGCGGCAGCGATCGTCATCATTTCATTCGATGTATAATTGCTAGCATCCGCGTTCATGCGGCCCTCTTCGCATGAATTGCGAAGGCCTCTGGCCCCTTGCGCAGTACATGCTCGTCGATCCACGCGCGAAAGGAATTGCGGTCGCGGGAGATGGCGTCCCATTTTTTATAGAAAGCATTGTCACGCTTGTAATAACCGTGCGCAAAGGATGGATGCGCCCCGCCGGGCACTTTCACAACCGCGCTGACAGTCCACGCCGGTAGAATCACGGCGTTCGGCGAATGCGGCTCCAGCGTATCGACGATTTCCTCGACCGTGACGATGGAGCATTTGGCGGCGAGAACCGCTTCCTTCTGCACTCCTACAATTCCTTCGAACAAAACGTTTCCCTTTTGGTCGGCCTTTTGCGCGTGGACAATAGCAACGTCGAGTTTCAAGGCCGGGACGACTGCAAGTTTTTCTTGGGTGAATGGACAGGTGATTTCCTTGATATTCGGATTAACCCGCTTCAATTCCGCACCACGATAGCCGCGAAACGCCGCGAACGGCATACCTGCTGCCCCGGCTTCGTAAGCATTCGCCATAGCCGCGTGGCTGTGTTCTTCGATGGTAATCCGGTTCGGCCAGTTATTGTCGTAGGCATCGCGAAAACGATGCAGCGATCCGACCCCGGGGTTGCCACCCCAGGAGAAGACTATCTTCTTGGCGCAGCCCATGCCGATTAGTTGATCATAGATCAAATCGGGCGTCATACGGACGAGAGTCAGGCGCTTGCGCCCCTGACGGATCACTTCGTGGCCTGCGGCAAATGGGATCAGATGGGTAAAGCCTTCCATCGCGACTTTATCGTCATCGCGCACATTGGCTTCGATTGCCTCGGCGAGCGAGAGAATGGCGGCCATTCGATTCTCCGGTCTTGGTGACCTATTTTGCACTAAGCAACAAGCGCAAGACTGGTAGATACCTAATGCCGGGTCGTTTACATAGTGGGAAAGTTGCGGTGGGGGCTACGCTCTGCGCCCGCTCAGTTATTGGGCAATCCATGATCGATCACATTTTGAACGACGCGTCTGACAACGCGCCTTGTGTGGCGGTAGCGGGTCGCCCGTCGCAGATTTCAGCGCGCACCTCATGGCTCAAGACAATGGGCGAAATTGTAACGACGAGTTCGCGTAGGGCCATCGATGACAAAAACAGCGATTGTTCGCCATATTCGCGCCATTTATCGGCCGCTTGTTCCAACAGAATCGATTTGAGAAACAATGAAAAAGTCCCGTCCTACATTTGCCCGCGAAGCAAACGCCCGTCGACGAGGTAACGCTACCATTGCCGGTTGCGATGAAGTGGGATGTGGCGCCTGGGCTGGACCGATTGTAGCGGCTGCCGTGATTTTGGATCCGCTTCGGATTCCCAAAGGCCTTAACGATTCGAAAGCATTATCACCTGAACTCCGCGAGAAGCTATTCACGGAAATTTCTGCGAGCGCAGAAATTTCGATTGCTTCAGCGCCGCCTTACCGAATCGATCGCGACAATGTCCTTAACGCTAGACTTTGGGCGCTTGCCCAAGCAGTTCGTGGATTGGCACGTCGCATCGACATTACATTTGTCGACGGCCCTCATTCGCCACCCATAGATGGCGAGGTTCGTACCGTGGTAGGCGGAGATAGTATTGTGGCTTCTATCGCTGCCGCATCGATAATTGCAAAGGTCACACGTGATCGGCTAATGCGGGTTCTGAGTTCGGTCTATCCAGCCTATGAGTTTAGTAAGCATAAAGGCTACGGTACCAAGAGCCATGCGGCTGCTTTGGAACGTTGCGTGCCTTGTGTTCATCATCGCCGCACATTTTTGCCTGATCGTTTTTTGAAAAACATCCCGCCCGTCTCCTTGGCCCGAGTCAATCCGGCAATAACTCTGTTAGGGGCGGCGAACTTAAATCCGGCTGAGCCTGAGTGGAGCTCAGACTATTACGCAAACAACGCGACGGCAGTTCTTACACGCGCGTCTGTGCGGTGATCAAACGACATTCTTTATCCTTCCACTATTGAACCAAATGAAAGAACCACCCTTTCGTACTCCGTTCGCAGTTGTGAACGGGTCTGTCACGTAGGCTCAATCTCTCAAGAAAAGAGAGCTTCACAGGACCCTCTGAACAACGCGTCCGCAAATTATTTTTCAAATTTTAATGTTACCCTGCCCTCTCCGCAACGTTTGGTAGTTCCTGCGTTCATGAATACATAGCCACAAAATTCTACTTGGCACAGCGGTGGCCTTGATCCGTATCAATTCGTTTAGCTTCGCTAGCATGTAACGGAAGCAGACATCGATACAAGATCCAACGATGAAGCTGAGATTGCCCGCCTTTTTCGAAGGGACCAACATTCTTCGCGAGCAAGCGCGTTATTGTCAAAATTTCACTTCGGATTATACAAAGGATGATCACCTCGCTGATCTGGCCAATGGCAATGCGAAACCTAAGTGGCACGTCGGGATCCGCCGAGCTTCACATTTGGTTTATGGCCCATGCTAGGCACCAATAAAGTGGCGCAGCGGGACATCTTCAGAATATTTCTCTGCGGCGACGTAATGACCGGGCGTGGCATTGATCAAGTGCTGCCGTATCCATGTGACCCGCGTCTGCACGAGGATTACGTTAAATCCGCAATGGACTATGTTCGTCTAGCCGAACAATTGAACGGACCCATCGCAGCGCCTGTCGGATTTTCGTACATCTGGGGCGCCGCTCTTCAGGAACTGGACCGAGTGCGCCCGGATGCACGCATCATCAATCTAGAAACAAGCATCACGCGCAACAATAAATACATCACGAAAGGCATTAACTATCGCATGAGCCCCGAGAACGCCGCCTGCTTATCAGCAGCCGGTATCGACTGTTGCGTGCTTGCCAACAACCATGTTCTTGATTGGGAGCGTGCCGGATTACTGGATACGCTCAAGACGCTGGAGCACTTGCGCATCAAGTTTTCCGGGGCTGGTCGCGATCTGGCCGAAGCGAGCACGCCAGCATTTTTCGACATTGCCGACAAGGGCAAAATAATCGTGTTTTCGTTCGCTGTGTCGACGAGCGGCACCCCACGAACTTGGTCGGCAACGGCCGACATGCCCGGCGTCAATTTTCTCACACACATCTCGCCTCTCAGTACCGCAAGCATCGTTGAGCAAATCTCACGCGTGAAACGACCGGGCGACGTTATCATCGTATCCATCCATTGGGGGCCAAACTGGGGTTACGACGTCACGGAGGAGCAGAGGCGCTTCGCTCACGACCTCGTGGATCGCGCAGATGTCTCGATTGTTCACGGGCACTCTTCGCATCATTCGAAAGGCATCGAAGTCTACCGCAATCGGCTGATCTTATATGGCTGCGGTGACTTTCTGAACGACTATGAGGGCATCAGAGGCTATGAGGAATTTCGCGCTGATCTCGCGCTGATGTATTTTGCAGCTCTTGATGCTGCGACTGCAGACCTCGTCGAAATCGAGATGGTGCCGCTCCAGATCCAACGTTTCCAACTTGTTCGCGCATCGCGTAGTGACTGCAAGTGGCTACACAAAGCACTGGATCAGGAAAGTCGGCTCTTTGGTACGAGCGTACGGTTCGAGCCGGACGGTAAATTTAGGGTGGCTTTGCCCCGGTAAATATTCGCACTCGCGCCATCTGCGATCCATTAGCGGTTCGAAGCTACGGCGTTCAGATTGAGCGACTGTCGCCGCACATTCTGACCGTCAAATGTGGTGCCCCGAGACAGCGAATAGCACCTCGCCAGACATCTTCTTGCTTACCTTGCGCGAAATGTCGCCGAGGCTCAGCATCCCAATCATCGTCTTGTGGCTGTCAGTGACGGGCAGCCGACGGACCTGTTTCGACTCCATAACTTCGATGGCGACTGCGATGTCGTCGTCCGGTGAGCAGCAAACAACATCCGACGTCATCACGTCTTTGGCGGTCATCTCCGCAAGATCGCCACCATTGGCGACAGCTCGGCAGGTGATATCACGATCGGTTACAAGGCCAATAAGGTGACCGTTTGACTTCACTGGAAGCGCGCCAACGTCGCATTCACGCATGCGGTCTGCGACCTCCATCAAAGGGGTGTTCGGCTCAACGCATATTGTCCCCGTGTGCATAACATCCTTGACCTTCATGGGACCCTCCCTGACGCTCAGCCTCTAAATATTGGCTGTCCTGACCCAGGAAAATGCAATTGATAATGGAAACTGCAATTGCGGCTCTCATTGATGTGAATCAATACGGCAAGCCTCGATGGCGAGTTTGCTGTTGATCTCAATAAAGCGCGTTCTCCGGAATGTCGTAGATAATTCTCATGTATGAAAAGGGCTAACGCGTCCGTGATGTTCTCGACAGAAAACCGTTCTAAATCAAACAGCAAAAGAACTGCGCACCAAATCCGCGATGTCCGGATTCCGCCGGTTGGGCTTTGCGGTACTCTGCATGTTCCCACCAATGCATATGCGCTCGTTGCCTTTGCGCACGGGAGCGGTTCGAGTCATCTGAGTCCGCGAAATATGGCCGTTGCCAACGCATTAAACAGTCAAGGGATCGCAACATTGTTGTTCGATCTCCTGACTCCGGAAGAGGAATCCGACCGAGCCAATGTTTTCAACATTGGGCTACTGGCAGATCGGCTTGTTGATGCCGTGCGCTGGCTGGATGGGCAGCCGTCGATTGCAAAGCTTCCGTTTGGATTATTCGGCGCAAGCACCGGTGCTGCGGCTGCTCTTGTTGCGGCGGCAAAACTTCCTCGCCGTGTTGCTGCTGTGGTCTCGCGCGGCGGGCGGCCGGACCTCGCAGGTAATGCACTCGACATCGTGCAAGCGCCGACGCTTTTGATCGTCGGTGGCGTTGATTTCAGCGTCATCGAACTAAACGAACAGGCGATTGCACACCTGCACGCACCGAAGTCGCTTGAGATTGTTTCCGGGGCGAGCCACCTTTTTCCTGAACCTGGAGCGATGGAGAAGGTAATCGCACACGCGGTGCAATGGTTTAAACGCTACCTCGGCACCGATCGGCCTGATCCGATTAATGTCGCAAACACGCAATATTAGCTTGAATGGTTCAATGACCATCGGAATTCGATCAGAGGCGGGCAAATGCTGCTCCTAAGCATTGATTCAGCTCAATAAGAATTTTGCCATACTGAGGAATGAATGATCTGTCGCGGCAGTTCCGATTCATTCCAATACAGCCTCTGACATGGCTTGAAAATGCAGCAGATGTAAACGCCAATGCGCCCCGCCGATTCAACAGCTCGAGGATGGGAGCATTTCCCGCATGCGGCTGACATTGGCGTTCATGGTTGGGGCGTAACAGTCGAGGAAGCCTTTGAACAAGCGGCACTCGCGCTGACTGCAATCGTCACTCATACAGAGGTGCACGGCAACGTTTGCGTCGAGGTTGCCTGTAATACCCCGGATCAAGAGCTTCTTTTTGTTGAGTGGTTGAATGCCATTATTTTCGAAATGGCAACCCGCAACATGCTGTTTGGACGTTATTCGGTTCGCATCGCGGGACCACAGCTCAATGGAACAATGTGGGGTGAGGCCGTAGACGTCCCGCGGCATGCGCCTGCTTGCGAACCCAAGGGCGCAACTTACACGGCCTTGCGCGTGGCACGGGAAGCCGATGGCCGCTGGTCCGCAGCTTGCATTATTGACGTGTGAAGGAGATTGCCACGATGGATCCTTCTCGTTTCACGCGTGTCGACGAGACAACGTGGCGTATCGCGCCAACCGGGTTGATGCGTGTGCCTGCGATCATCTATGCGGATGAGATTCTCATCCGCGACATGGATGACAAAGTCATTGAGCAGACGATTAACGTCGCGACATTGCCAGGCATCGTGACCGCATCTTACGCCATGCCTGATGCGCATTGGGGCTATGGATTTCCGATAGGCGGCGTTGCTGCGTTCGATTCAGAGCAGGGTGGTGTGGTTTCGGCCGGTGGCGTCGGCTTCGACATTTCGTGCGGAGTGCGCACCATGCTAACTGGCCTGAAAGTATCGGACGTAACGTTAGTTCAGAAATCGCTTGCGGAATCGCTCTACCGACAGATTCCGGCCGGAGTTGGCAGTCAAGGTTCGATTACGCTTGATCCAGCCAGTATGGACGAGATGCTGGCGGGCGGCGCAGCCTGGGCGATCGAACGCGGCTTCGGCGAGCAGCGCGATCTCGAACGCATCGAGGAAGGTGGCGTCGCACATGGAGCTAAACCCCAGGACGTGTCGGAGCGCGCGAAAACGCGGCAACGCCGCGAGATGGGTACGCTTGGTTCAGGCAATCATTATCTCGAAGTCCAGGGCGTTGCGGAAATCTTTGATGCTAACGTCGCGACGGTGTTCGGCCTTGCCAAGGACGAAGTGGTACTCACCATACACTGTGGCTCGCGCGGTCTCGGTCATCAGATCGGCACTGAATACCTAAAAGAAATGGCGGTCGCGGCCCGACAATTCGGAATCGAGCTCCCGGATCGCGAACTTGCCTGCGCACCCATCAAATCGGAGCTGGGCCAACGATATCTCGGCGCGATGCGCGCTGCCATCAATTGTGCTTTGGCCAATCGCGAGATTCTCGGACATTACGCGCGCCGCGTGATGCAGCACTTCTTCCCGCACACTACCCTCGATCTATTGTTCGATGTCTCGCACAACACGTGTAAGCTTGAAATACATAAAGTCGACGGCAAGGAACGTGAGCTATTCGTGCACCGCAAGGGGGCAACGCGCGCTTTTGGTCCCCGACATCCAAGCCTCCCAGAAGCCTTACGCGTAACCGGCCAGCCGGTGTTGATCGGCGGTAGTATGGGCACAGGGTCTTATATATTGGTTGGCGCACCAACGAGCGAACAGAAATCCTTCTCGTCGGCTTGTCATGGGGCGGGCCGCGCCCTATCGCGCCATGGTGCTCTCAAACGATGGAGCGGGCGCAAGATCGTTGATGAACTAGCCGGCCAAGGCATTTTGATCCGTAGCCCCTCCATGCGTGGAATCGCAGAAGAAGCTCCCGGCGCTTACAAGGACGTGGGAGCTGTGGTGCTTGCTGCCGAGCGAGCCGGCCTCGCACGCCGCGTGGCGCGCCTAAAGCCTCTGATCTGTATCAAAGGCTAATCGCCGCATAAACGGCATGCTTAGCGTGAATTATTGCGTTGTGCGATGAACAGACAACTTAGGTGCTAAAAGTCACCAATCGTCGCCCTTTATGCAGTCCGAAAGTTTCTGTGATCGAATGTGGATCGACGGGTTGGCCGGATTCATCGTAGAGACCACGCACGCGCATGAGACCGTCTGACAATTCGATGGCAACCTCGTCCGGTGTAACGTCAACCAAAGTTCCGGGCTCACCATGCAAGCCGACATTCTCGACGCCTAACTGCTCGGCGAACAATGGCTTAGTAGTGTCGACGGCAAATCTTGGACGGTAAAACATATTCGGCATAGGATGAAACGACAACGCCCGCGCCAAGCGCTTGACCTTGGCCGTCGATTCCCACCAAGGCAGATCGCCGTTCCAAGGCCGCTCTTTCATTCCAAAATATAGACGACCTTTCTGATCCTGCGGTATTGGTTGAGCCCTACCCGCTACAAGGTCGGCTGCGAGTGAGCGAAAAAGTGCACTCCCTTCCCGAATACAACGGCTTATGAGACCGATCGCTGTCTCATCTGGGTCAATAGCAAAGCGACTTTGGGCAAGGATCGGCCCAGAATCGATGTCACGGTCAACAAAATGCCAGGTCACTCCGTGCTCCACCTCGCCGTTAAATAGCGCCCACGAACAGGCATTGAGACCGGCGTAGCGCGGCAGCGGTGCATTGTGGAAATTGACGACGCCTCGAACCGGGACTGCAAGGCTGGGTGCTTTAAAAATTTGGAAATTATTTGCGCTCACCAGATAGTCGGGCGCGATATCGCGCATGGCCGCAACGGTCTCGGTGTCATTTATACTTCGTGTAGCGCGATAAGGTACGCCAGCCGCGGCACATACATTTGCAAGCCGGGACTGCACTGTTTCATGACGAGGATCGCCAAGACACATGACTACCTCCGCACCTGGCGTAAGGTTGAGTGTCGCCAATGTGTCGATAGCCATTTTGCCATTGCCGACTATGACAAAGCGCATGGCTGGCTCTCAATTTTTTTGAAGGGAAAGCGCCGCGTGAGTTCGCAACCGGAGGCCATCGACCTTTCCGTTGGAATTGAGCGGCATCTCAGGAAGATAGATAATCTGGCTGGGCACCATATATTCGGGCAGTTGTTGCTGGCATAGATGGCGCACCAATTCGACGTCACCAGGTGTGCCTGCCACAAACGCAACGCAGCCAGTCGCACCCCCATCCTTGGTTACTGGCCACGGCAGAACGGCTACGAGGTCGCAGCCGCTTGCCTTGCGCACAGCACCTTCGATCTCTTGTAGTTCAACCCGGTAGCCGCGAATCTTGACCTGATGATCCAGACGACCTGCAAAAAGGTAACCGAACTTTGGATCATATCGACCTAGATCTCCCGTTCGGTACCAATGTTTACCGTTTGCACGAAAAAAACGCTGTGCAGTCAAGTCTGGATCGTTCCAATACTGACCTGCAACCTGCGAGCCGGAGAGACATATTTCTCCAGTGCCCCCGGGTGCGGTCAAATTGCCGTCGGCATCAAATAATTCAACATACTGTTCGCGAAATGGATGGCCAAGCGGAATAATGTCGGGCAGATCCACTTGTCCGCCCCGATACCGGAAGGACGTGAAGGCAACTGTTGCTTCCGTTGGTCCGTAGAGATTGAATACTTCAGCATTGGGCGCGGCCTCAGCCCAAGCCTTAGCTATGGTGCCGGTAAGAGCCTCGCCGCAGAAGAATGTGAAGCGCATGCTTGGAAGTGCCCCGGGGGTTAGGAATGCAGCCTGTTTGAGAAGCCCTGCTGTTGATGGCACAGAGAACCATCCCGTGATGCCCAACTCCTGGACAAACCGGGTCGCCAATAATGTGGCGTTTTCCGGCACGCTGAAAAGAGCCGCGCCGTTCAGCCAGCTTACAAACATATCGTGTACCGATATGTCGAATGTCAGATCGGCGAGCTGGATGATGCGATCTTCGCAAGTCACATTAGCAAGGGCTGTCGCATTCGCGACATAGGCGGCCAGATTGCCGTGACTGATAGGGACTCCCTTCGGTACACCGGTGCTGCCAGAAGTAAAAAGTACATAAGCCAAATCATTATTGCCACGTCCACATCGTAGACTTGCATCGGGAACTACTCGCGGCAGGTCTTTTCGAGATAACCTCTTGGCCCCAATACTAACGGGTACGTCAGCGCTTTCTGGAGTAACTATTAGTGGCGCAGGTTCGACACCGTCTAGCAAGACGTCAAGACCAAATGCATTTCGGTCATCGACGATAAGGGCAGTTGCTCCTGAGCCCGTAAAGATTGCGCGATTACGCTCTTGTGGATACCGCGGATTGAGTGGCACATAGGTCGTTCCAGCAAGAAGTGCTGCCAACACACTGACATACGCGGTCGCGGTCCGATCGGCCAGAATAGCGACGCGATCACCTGGTTTGACGAAAGCGCTGTCCAACAGCGCAGAGGCGATCGAAGCGGCTTGCAGACGCAGCTGCGCATAGGTCAGGCGCTCTTCGTGCACCCCTAAAGCAAGGCGATTTTGATGCCGAGCGGCGCTCGCGAGAAATGCACCGGCAATTCCTGGGATTGCTTCGGTCATGCATCGAAGTCCAATGTCGATGGATCATAACGGCGTCGAAAGACTTGCACGCTTAATCTCGTCAAAACGATTCGACTTGCTGCGAGCCAACACGATGTCCACTAGCGAGCCTACAGTTTCAAGTCGTGCAACTTCTGTGGACGTGAGCTTTATTGAGAAAGTTTTCTCAATCATCAGTATGATGGTCACATGCGTAAGTGAATCCCAGCCGGCGACATCCCGTGTCGTACTTCCTTCGTGTACAATGACATCTGGTACTCCCACGGCTTCGCGAATAATTGCCTGAATTTGAGCAATCAAGGCGCTGCGCTGCGCGTTCGGGTTCATAACAGATTGCCACTCAAAGCTTCTTACTAGTCAAGTACATTTCTCTAGAGGCAATTGCAACAAACCCCATGCACTAAAGTACGCATGGGCTTGCTTCAAGGAAAAAGCGGTTCTTGCTACACTACAAGCGAACAGATTATGTGTTTCCGACACGGGTGCGCACAGATGCTCGTGTAATTTGGTGCAAGAGTGCTCGGAGGCTAGAGACATTATGTCACCGGAAGCGCGTTTGGGTCGGGTCGTTTCCAATCTCTTGGACGATAGTGACGATGTCTTAGTGCTCTTCTCGGCATTGTGGACATTTGGCCACATCTTGGGCTTATCGCGGGACAGCGGCAGCAGGATCCTTGCAACAATCATGGATGCTGTGGGGTCCTCGCGTACGCTCGTCTTGCCCACGTATACTTTTAACTTTCCAAAAACTCATATCTATGACGTCGTTCGCTCCAAACCTGAAACGGGAGTGTTGCCAGAAATTGGCATTAAGACAAACGGATTCATACGTAGCTTGCATCCGATGGTTAGTCATCTCGCATTTGGGCCGCGTGCTCAGGAAATTATTTCGTGCAGACAGTCAACGGCATGGGGAGACGATAGCGTAATGCGCTGGTTCGAGACACATCGCGTGCGAATCGGCGTGCTTGGAATCACTTGGGGGCAAGGCTGCGGTTACATCCACCGCGCCGAAGAAAGATTCGGCGTGCCCTACCGCTATTACAAGCGCTTCCAAGGGCGTCTAATGTTCGACGGGGTGGACCAGGGAGATTGCTCGGAAACAATGTTCGTTAGACCTATGGGTGTTCCTTTCGTAAGGGGATACGACGCTATCAACGCACATATTCTAAATCTTGACTCATTTCGCCATGGTAATGACGCTGAGATTCTCGCCGAGTCGGCATCCGCCGACGAAATCACTGAATTATCATTGCGTCTGTTGGCGGAAGATCCCTATCATTTTGTCGAGAACGCGAATGATGTCAGCGCATGGGTCCAGAATGGAAAGGACGACGAGATTAGAGCACTGCCGCCGGAGAGTCGGCCAATTATATGATGACTTCTCGTGACGGGGATCGTCAGCAGCCCATGTACGAGTGGCTGCGAACGCTGTTTCCTATTTGCCGCAGCTTGACCGGCGAAGGGACCAGAGCGACGCTTTCGTTCATCAAAGACATCGTCCCTGAACTTAACTTACGTTCAGTTCCGAGCGGCACCCACGCGTTCGATTGGACCGTGCCAGACGAGTGGGCCATTCGAGACGCTTTTATCGCTAACATGGATGGCAGAAGGATCATCGACTTCAATCGCTGTAATCTGCATGTCGTCGGTTATTCCGTCCCCGTCGATGCCATCATCAATCGAGCCGAATTAGAGAGCCACTTACATTCGATACCAGAACAGCCCGACGCGATTCCTTATATTACATCTTATTATCAACGTCGCTGGGGGTTCTGTTTGAGCGAACGCCAGCGGGCCGCTCTCGGACCGGGGCCATTCCGGGTGGTCATCGACAGTACTCTTGCTCCAGGAGTTCTCGATTACGGTGAGATTCGGATTAATGGGTCGAGTCAATCTGAAGTGCTGCTGTCTACCTACATCTGCCATCCATCAATGGCGAATAATGAATTATCTGGCCCGGTGCTTGCTACAGCACTTGCGCTTTGGATTAAAGGTCTGCGCAATCGACGCCTCAGTTACCGCATCTTGTTTCTGCCTGAGACTATAGGCGCTCTTGTGTATCTCTCTCTCAATCTGGCGGAAATGAAGACCCGAACAATCGCTGGTTTCGTTCTCACTTGTATTGGTGATGAGCGCGCTTGGTCGTTTCTGCCATCGCGCCGCGGAGGCACTCTTGCTGATCGGGTGGCGCAGCATGTTCTTAAGCACCGCGTCAGTTCCTATACCGCTTATTCATTTCTCGATCGGGGAAGCGACGAACGGCAATACTGCTCTCCCGGAGTGGATCTCCCTGTAGTGTCGATTATGCGCTCGAAATATGGAACTTATCCCGAATACCATACATCACTTGATGATCTGAATCTCGTGAGCCAGAAGGGGCTCTCTGAAAGTTTTTCGGTATTGAAGGAATGCCTTGAAGTTTTAGAGGCCAACGCGTTCTACCGAACGATCACGCTTGGAGAACCACAATTGAGTCCGCGCGGTCTTTATCCGACGCTCAGCACCAAGGATACACATCTTCAGGTCGCGCATATGATGAATACCCTTGCCTACGCTGACGGAACGCTCGATCTTTTGGGTATCGCTGAAATCATCAGTGCTCCAGCCACCGAGATCGCGATCCTAGCTGAACGGCTGGTCGCAGCCGGCGTACTGGAATATGCGAAAAAGGATTAACAGCTCAGCTCAAAGACGATCAAAACGGTTCTTTTTCCTCGGGCGGCTTTATATGACGAAATGAAAATAACAGCGACACATCATAAACAATCTTGAGACAGCCGCACACAATGAGAGGCAACCCGCTGAATGGCATTGTTAGCAATACGCCTGCCAAGGCCGGACTGCTTGATGATGCAAGACTCCGCGGTACTGCCGTGAAGCTTGCCGCTGCAGGTCTTTCGGCGGGGGTGACCACGGCCATCACATATGATGTGCGTGTTGGAACGTCCATTTGCGAGAGCGCAGAGCGAATTAAAAGCAGTGTGAGTGCTACAGTAAGATTTTGGGAGAACGCGGCACAAATAAGAAAAACACTGGACGGGATATGTGTGAACACCATTGTGTTCACCAATCCAAAGCGGTTCGCCAATCGAGCCGCCACTGGATACGAGAAAGCAGTCAGGACGCCAGACCAGAAAAAAAACAGACTCGCGGTAGCCAATGACAATCCAAAACGCTCGAACAACCACAGCGCGAGAAGCGATTGAACTACAAATCCTCCGGCGAACGCATCAAGGCTGAACAGGGCAGCAAGTTTGTAAACGATACCTCGCGACGGTCCGAGCGGTGTGGTGCTAGAAGAAGTTTCTTTTGACCGCGCATGGGGCAAACAGCTGTAAAGTCCAAAACCGATGACCCCTAGTACAGCATAGAAATAAAACATTATTTTAAGTGCGGCGACCTGTTCAATGCCCGCAGAAGCAAGCGCAACAGGAAAGGCTGCAGCGAGTGAGCCGGCTGCCGTCGATAGCGCACCGATCAAACTGTATCGGGCGAAAGCTGCGGTACGTCCATGATCAGCAACTTCATGTGCGAGCATCGCGTGCTCGACCGGAACAATCATTCCCGTGTCACTACTTGATGGATTGAGGGTGCCTATGAAAGCAACGATAAGAATGAATATGATGTGTTCGAAGCTCGGTAATGCGACGCCTGTCGCAATCATCAACACTGTGCCAATCATTAAGAGATAACGAAGGTCATATCGCGTAGCAAAAAACCCGACGGCCATGGTTGTCAAAGCTGAGCCGAGAAGTGCGGCGGTTGCCACAAATCCGATTTCTATCGCGTTAAATCCAATTGCAGATAGATAAGCAGGCAAAATAATTACAGCGAATCCGTCGCCAAATCCGCGAACCGCACGCGCAGCGTAGAGATAGACGACATCAGACCGTATTCTCAGACGTCCTAGATTTAAAAGCATGTTCTCGGTCAGTGTTGATTTTATGCTGCTATTTTCGCTGGCAAGTTTTCATGCATATCTCATATTCGTTTTTGTATGTTTTTCTGAATAATTTGCCATGCAGGCTCGATTATAGTCGCGACACTGCTTGCAATTGTCCGATTGCTGCGTTCGTGCTGGGTCGTCGAGACAGCAAAAACTCCGCAACACCAAAACAAAGACGGGGATAGTTCGCAAGATGACTCCTCTCTTGGCTGTGATCAAAGTATATCGACCGGAGGTTCGACGCTCGTTGCCAAGACAACAAAATACTATTTTACGGAGTCACCGTTCGGTTTGCCCTGCCGCACCATCTCTTGGCAGTAAGCAAAGAGCGCGTCGTAAACAATCCATTCGGCGGCATTCACCGCGTGATCATCCTTGTAACCGAGATGACGAAAGCCCTCGGCGATGGCTTTAAGCCCTGGTCCCTCGGCCTGATGATAGAGCGTATTGTCAGTATCCGCACCGTTAACGATTTTTCCGAGCAGGACGAGTGCGGGGTCGCTCGTTAGCTTATACTTTTTCAAGATGGCCTCAAATGAACATTCTTTCCCGTGATGACCCAACTCAACATTTTTGACGTCATAAGGGGTGGCATTAAAACGTTTAGCCTGATCCATAACTTTATCGGGAGGGACGAAGATAAATTCAGCATCCTTGTCCACGAATTTCTTGATGAGCCACGGACAGGCAACGCGATCGACCTTAACATGCTCTCGGGTAATCCATTTCATGTGGCGCTCCCTGATTGCGACTTATAATCTCGGCCTATCCATGTGCCATTGAGTAGGCGAGTTTGACCGCGGAGATTGCTCGCGTCGACCCGATTTCTGCACGGCTCCCTATTGAGCTACAAATGTCGCCGGGGCCCATCGTCGACTTCCGCTTTGGGTCACGTTCGGAAGGCGCGGTGCATCAGCGTTATGTCGGCATTCCCCTGAAAGCGGACAGTCGTTTGTGCGGCCAGCATTTCCGCTGTCTGCCAAACGGCGATATCATGTTGATTCACTCAATCACGACATCGGCCCGGGTGCGATGTACTAGCGGAACAAAATTAACCTTTCATTAACCTAATAAGGTAAATGGCGTTTAAGAGTTTTTACCAATTTGTTAATCTGACATTAGAGGTACTAGAAGGCGGTCATAGTGCGGGCGACAATTTGTGCGAGATTTGGCCCCTGAGCTGTGGTAATCGCTTACCCGTTGATCAGCGGCGTAATCGCAGAGCCGCTGCACAAAGCTTCCACCGATTTCCTTGTCCTCGCGTGTCGGCCCGAAGTGGGTCTCGCAAAAGTGCTCTGCGCTTTTGCGTCGACGATGGAGCGGCTTCATGACGGCAGGAACTTTGACTTTGCTCAGTGACCAAACACGTGGCGACCATCTTGATCTTGCCGCATCAGGATCGTGGACGGCCGAGTACGCACGAGCGCTTGAACCGCTGGTTGACGCTGCCACCCGCCCAAATTCGCCCGTGCGCAGCATCGCTATCGACACAGCGCAGATCGACCGGCTCGATTCGTTCGGCGCCTGGTTGTTGGAACGCGCGCTGCGCAGCTGGAGCAGTCAAGGTTGCGAAGCCAGACTTGTCGGCCTGAGCGAGAATTACCGCGGCTTGTTCGACAAGGTCCATGCCGGCACCCAGAAATTGATGCCCGAGCCGCCCAGACAAAACTCCGTCATCGCCACATTGCAAAGCGTCGGCCTGACCATGGCAACGGTCGGCGAGGACCTTCTCCTGCTGGCGCAAATGGTCGGATGGCTGATGGCCGCGTTGAAGCGGGTGCTGCTGCGGCCGTGGACCTTCCGGCTCACCTCCATGGTGAACCATCTCGAGCGCGTGGGGTGGCAAGCTGTGCCGATCATTCTGCTGATCACCTTTCTGATTGGCGCCATCCTCGCCCAGCAGGGCATCTTTCATTTCCGCAAGTTCGGCGCCGACATCTACGTCGTCGATATGGTGGGCGTGCTGGTGCTGCGCGAACTAGGCGTGCTGATCGTCTGCATCATGGTCGCCGGCCGTTCCGGCAGCTCCTACACCGCCGAGCTCGGCGCTATGAAAATGCGCGAAGAAATCGACGCGCTTCGCACGATGGGATTCGATCCCGTTGAAGTCTTGATCCTTCCACGCATCATCGCGCTGGTCATTGCGGTACCGATTCTGACTTTCCTCGGCTCGATGGCCGCTCTCTATGGCGGCGGCTTCGTGTCCTGGCTCTACGGCGGCATCGCGCCGGAGGTGTTTCTGTCACGCCTGCGCGAAGCGATCTCGGTCGAAACGTTTGAGGTGGGGATTATCAAGGCGCCATTCATGGCGCTTATCGTGGGCATCGTTGCCTGTGTCGAAGGACTGCAGGTGCAAGGAAGCGCCGAGTCGCTTGGCGAGCAGACTACTAATTCGGTGGTGAAGTCGATCTTTCTTGTTATCGTGCTTGACGGAATTTTCGCCATGTTCTTTGCCTCAATCGGAATGTAGTGATGGCAAAAGGTCCCGCAGAGGCTGTAATCCGGGTGAAGGATCTGATCGTTGATCTCAAGGCGAATCGAATCCTCAGCGGCGTCACGCTCGACTTGTTTCGCGGCGAGATCCTCGGCTTCGTTGGCGCCTCGGGCGCCGGCAAATCGGTCTTGACGCGCACGATCGTCGGCCTGCTGCCGAAGCAGCAGGGCAGCATCGAAGTGTTTGGCGTCGATCTCGACCAAGCGGACGAAAGCCAAAAGCGAGCGATCGAGCGGCGGTGGGGCATCCTATTCCAGCAAGGTGCGCTGTTCTCGTCGCTGACCGCCGGTCAAAATGTCGAGTTTCCGATGCTCGAATATCTCCATCTTTCGGACCGCTTCATGACCGAGATGGCGATCACCAAGCTGGAAATGGTCGGCTTGAAGCCCGACGTGTATCGGAAATATCCATCCGAGCTCTCAGGCGGAATGATCAAGCGCGTCGCGCTTGCCCGAGCGCTAGCGCTCGATCCTGAGATTTTGTTCCTTGACGAGCCCACATCCGGGCTCGATCCGATCAGCGCTCACGAATTTGATCAGCTGATCCTGACGCTGCAGCGAACTACGGGTATGTCAGTTTTTATGGTAACCCATGACCTCGACAGCCTGTATACGATCTGTGATCGGATCGCGGTCCTGGGAGATGGCAAGATCAGCGAAGCAGGCACGATGGATACGATGCTGGCGTCCGAGCAGCCCTGGCTCAAGGCTTATTTCCATGGTGCCCGGGCGCGTACGGACCGGCAAGCGGCGGCAAAACATTAACACCGGAGTTGATCAATGGAGCGTAGGGCAAAATATGTTTTGATCGGGTTGTTCACGTTCGCTGTGATCGTCGCCGCTTTTGGTTTCGTCTTCTGGATCCATTATACGTCCGACAAAAAGACAGGCGTCGCTTATCGCGTGATCTTCGACGGTCCAGTTTCCGGGCTACGGGTTGGCAGTTCAGTATTGTTCAACGGCATTCGCGTTGGCGAGGTGACCGCTCTGCGGCTCAATCCCGACAGTCCCTCGCAAGTCACGGCGCTGGTGATAGTCAACAAAGCGACACCGATTCGCTCGGATACATATGTCGGCCTGGAATTCACGGGATTGACGGGGATCGCCTCGGTGTCGCTCAGAGGCATTTTGTCCACCACGCCGTTGCTGGAAAAGGAAGAGGGCGAGCCGCCGACCTTGAAGGCCGACATCAGCGCAAGCCAAGACCTGATGCAGGCCGCACGCGATGTGCTGACCAAAGCCGACGCGGTCATCGTCAGCAACCAGGAAGCGCTGCATACGACGATCCAGAATCTGAAGGTTTTTTCGGACTCCTTGGCGCATAACTCCGATACGATCGATGTGGTTATGAACAATAGCAAGGAAGCGACCGCGTCGGTTCGTGACTTGGCTGACAATCTCGACAAGCGCACTGCTGAGATGAGTACGGGATTCAACAAGCTTATGGCGACGGCGACCAGGCAGGTCGAGATCATCGGCAAAGCGGTGACGGATCTCGCGCACAACCCACAACGGATCCTGTTTGGCGGCGGCAGCAGCGCTGCGAACTCCAACCGCACCAGCCGCACCAGCCGCACCACCGCGCCAAAGAACCTCACCATCACCACCTCGGAATTAGATCCATTTCGCAGCCCGATATTAGGCCGCAGTTTCCGCGGTGAACGCGTCACGTCGGCTCTCGCGGAGAGGCCGAGCATTATTTCCTGATGACGTTTAAGGACTATCCGCAGCGCTAGGAGGCCGCCAGTTTCAACATGGATGAAATCTTTGCGAAGCTGATAGAAATGTCCAAGTAGTCTGTTAGTTCCGATGCCAAGCTCCGCGGCCGGGCCGTATTCCAGGCGCAGTTATCCTATGTCAAAAATGCGTCAAACAGCGCTACGACGCAGACAACAGCGCGTCAGTTCGTCCAACAAAAAACCCCGGCGCGCTCGGAACAGCCAGACGCCTGGAGCCACCGTTATCAAATCAACGAATGAAATAGCTGCACCTCTCTAGTGAAAAAAACCGCCTCCGCGCATCCATGACCGTTCTTCCCCGGAATGCAGACATGTGTCGGAGCGGTTGCCATGTCTGCTAAGTGCGACATTTACACATTCGATGAGCTATTCGCGACGAGGGTTGTATTTGCTCGCGACGTTCCTAGGCCGTGCACTCATAAATCGAGATTGGACGGTAGCCGCTTGCTAATGTCCGCTTTGCGCCTGAAAAAAGACATTTAAATTATAATCATTGGAGATGATGAAGCGCCAATTGCTTTGATGAATGGCGACATTTTGCGCTCAACAATTAGAAACGGAAAGATTGGTTGGGTTAAAAGAAAAATTGTAAGAGAGGGGAAAAAGAAATGAAACTCCTATCCATCTGCCTAGTCTCTCTCATGTTAGCGTCTTGTGCTGGCCCGACATTCACAAGCCGCCGCAATGCCGATGCAACTGTTGTTGGCGGGGCGCTTGGCGCTGGCGCTGGGGCGGTGACAGGCTGGGCAATCTGTGGCCCAGGCTGCGGTTGGGGCGGGGCGGCAATTGGTGGCGCAACCGGCGCGATTGCGGGAAATCTTTTGACAAGGTGATAACGTGGCTTCCACGCAAGCTAGGAAAATTCAGGATTTCAATCAGCCGACGTCTTACCAACCACGCCAGAAAAAAGCGCCCGGCCCCCAGCCGTAACCATAATAAGTATAGGGCCGATAGTGCGGCCTAGCGTAGTAGCCGTAACCATAATAGGGCTGATCGTATGTCCTGCCGTAGTAACCGTAGCTGCCATAAGGATAAGGAGCGTAACGATAGGCTGGCGGACCTTTCCGACAGTAATATCTGGGCACGCCGTATGCGTCGTAAAAGTAAGCACAATGCACTTGCACGATATTTGAGTCGACGCTCGGAACAAGACTTGGACTAACCTGCAAAACGCTAGCTTCTGCCGGTATGGGTGAGATCGCTGCAAGCCACAGCCATCCGGCTGTGCTTATGAGGAAAGCGACTCTCTTCATCGTTCAACCCTCCATTTTACAAGAGTACCAACACTTAAAGTGATCTTACGTTGAGTTCTGCGACATAGCAGCATGTCCGCTTTACCCCCGCACTCAGATTGACTCTGTAAGAGGCTCGCGAATGTCCGCTTTGGGTCATAAGCGGACATGACGCACTCTCATTATCATGTCTGCTTTACCCCCGAAAGCGGACATCAATCTGTGAGCCTAGTATGTCCGCTTTTTGCCAATAGCAGACATCCGGGGCAGCTATTCCAAACTGCGAGTCAGCTCGGCCAATGGCGGTGCCATGTGTCAGAAAGTTGATAAATGCCTTGAGAAAATTGTCCTGGACCAAAAACAACCGGTCAGGCCACTCATTACCACTTCAATGAATTAAACCAGTCATCCACATCCTTCTTCGCCTGATCTTTGGCGATACCATAGCGTTCCTGGATTTTACCCTCGAGCTGTTCACGACGACCATTCATCTTATCGACTTCATCATCGGTGAGTTTACCCCACTTCTCTTTCACCTTTCCCTTGACCTGCTTCCAATTTCCTTCAACACGATTCCAGTCCATGATTGGCTCCATTGCTAGCAATCAAAGGCCGTGAGAGCGGCCCTCTTGCAGACGCAAACCCACCAGTAAAAATAAAGCTAGAACCCATGGCAATGGCGTGTCTGTATAAAATTGGCCACACTGCGCGCATTCCACTCGGCAGAATGGCTTGCCGAGTTGGCGATGGCAGCATTATCCAAACTCTTCCACGACGCCCTCTACTCGACACGCGCTTCATAGTTCCGACGCGTGGATCGAACTTTCTAATTTTAGGTGCGTCTTGAAAGCTCGCAAGACCAAGAAGTAACTACTGGCAATCCGGCCACCAACAGAGAAGGAGGTACGACTATGACAGTTCCCAGCAAGACTACCTGGCCAAACTGATAAAGCTTATCAGTGTCGATTAAACCAGATTGGCCAAAAGTCCGATATTCAGCAGGGGATCGCGATTTTGTTTTTTCGTAAGTTAGATTGAGATTTTCGGAAAATAGAGCTCGCAAGGAGCATTTCAGCAAGCGTAAACTGGGGGGTTAGTTGATCAACTCGAAGTGGAAGTGAATACCCGGCTCATTTGCCGGGTTTTTCTGAGAACTCAGCCCTTTTTCCTCAGGCTTTTGATGTTTCGCTGGCATAATTTTGGAGGAGAAATCAAATGCCCAAAAAACTGAGGGTCATTCCCGAGCCAGCGCCGGGAACACGCGCGATGATCGTCTCTCCTCTTGCGCCGGCAATTAGCGGACTCGGCAGCGAAGATTTTTCTTGCGGCAATTGCGACAAATTATTGATAACAGGAATTGGAGCGAGTGTTTCGTTTGAGAGTGTTGTCATCAAGTGCCCGGCTTGTGGGGCGTGCAATGAAACACCCTCGTCGATCTCTACAATTTAACCATCAATTTAGCCCGAGATCCGCAAGGCTTTTCCGCAAGCCCCGCCAATGGAACCAATTGGGCTTGGAACTGTTTTCCCAGTGAGGAATAGGAGGTTCATATGCCCCGCATCGAACCTTATGACGATCATTTTGTAGGAAGATATTATCAGTACAATGCAATTTTTTGGGTGCTAGTTTTGGCATCGATTGTGCTAATTGCTGGCATAGTTTGGGCTACGCAGGCCGGTAATTCCCCCGTTCGGATAATCGCTGCGCCCACAACGATGTCACCTGGTGTGTCGAGGGTTTCACTGCCACTGCATTGAATCTACCGCAGGTGAGTTCGTAAACATTATGTGAAAGCGCCAAAGGCGGTAATTCTGACTTTGAATCAACCATTTGACTTTCGATGGTTGCCGATAAACGGACCAGCAATCAGTTTTCCGACGCACGGCTTTGCGTTCTAATCATCCTTGTCATTCGGCTTTTCTTAGGACGGCGGCTTTAGGCGGCTGGCCTACCTGGCCCGACGCTTTACGCGGCTAGGATTGCCTTCGTCGGAAAAGTGGCATGTGTGATCGAAACGGTCGTGCCCTTAGGGTCAGTCAGAATTTTAACCTGGGCATCGAGCTGACGCGAAAGCGCCATGACGATACCGGTGCCAAGTCCGGTTTTTTCTTGAGCAAAAACACCGTCAAGCTTGCCAATCCCATTATCAACGACCGAAAGCTTCCAATTCGTTCCGGCCGTATCATACGCGACCGTAATCTGACCTTCGGCTGTATCGTCGGGGAACCCATGCTTTAAAGCATTCATGACGAGTTCAGTCACAATCAAGCCAAGACTCTCAGCCTGACGGGACGTGGCGCTGCCTCCTGTACCAACCACTTTCAGCAAGATTGGCCGATTGTCGCCAATAATCGAGCTTGCAAGGGTCCCGCACAACCTTGAGAGATAAGGCGCAATTTCGATAGGCCCGATGGTCCCGGATACATGGAGCTGTTTTTGCACGGCAGCAATCGACATGACCCGCTGGTGCGTGTCTTGCAGATGACGACGCGTCTCTTCCGATTGCACCGCTCGCGCCTTGAGCAGAATAATGCTTGCGATGATTTGCAGGCTATTGCCAATTCGGTGCTCGAGTTCTTCGAACAGCACATCCTTCTGTCGTATTAACTCGTCCTTTTCGCGCTCCAAGATGCGCTGCGCGGTAACATCCTCAATGCCGAGCAGAATAGTTGTGTTGGCGCCTCCCTCGTAAAATACTTGGCGGGCGTTCAAGCGCATCGTGCGGCGCCCGAGGCCAGGAAAGTCATCCTCGACCTCATAACCCTCCATCACGCCTTTCTCCGGTAGGATTTTTTCCAGCAGCACACGAAGCTTTGGAGTGCCCCATTGTCCATTGCCTAACGCGTAAAGAAGTTTGCCTTGGGTGTCGTTGGGCTGAACCTTGAATGCTGAATAGAAGGAGCGGCTCGCGGCAACCACGCGCAGCTCTTTGTCGAGCACAAGAAGGGGCTCGCGGACAGTGTCGACAATGCCCTGAGCGAGCTTCGACGCATCTGCAACCGACGTGAACTGTTCCCTGAAGCGAGTTGATGGCACAAAGCCTCCAAAATGTCTTTCCACGCTCGGAAAAAGACCCCGGTCGGGGTATCGGATCTCCTGCATAATCTGAAAAAGTACGATTATATTGAAGGCAGGTCTGTATAAAATTGACCGTTATTTCCGTTGCATGTGCCGGCCGTTGCGGGAACACCCTTGAATGTGGCGGGTTGCATCACCAGCATTATTTTGAACAAAAGGCCTGCGAGCCAACTCGATGGACGGCTCTCCGCGAGGCCTAATCTGGCACGACGGGGTGCCCGGTTTAGGGTCACATTGCCGCACGATTAAATATGGAACGATTGCGATCTATGTTAGTTGCTATGAAGTGACCAATTCTCCTCCCCACGCCCTCATAATAGTCGTCGACGACGATGTGCTGGAGCGAATGGGGGCATCCTACATGTTCTCCGATGCAGGTTACCGGGTGCTCGAAGCCGGAAATGCGGACGAGGCCCTGCGATTCTTCGAAACTAACGCGGACATTAGGTTGCTTTTCACGGACATAAGCATGCCCGGATCGATGAACGGGGCAGACTTGGCCCGACGCGTCGCCGAGCGATGGCCCGGGGTCGCCATCATCATGACGTCGGGCCGGTCACGACCTGACAACCTCCCTTTGGGCATGCACTTTCACGACAAACCCTATGAGCCGACAACCGTGCTCCGGGAAGCAAGGGAAATGACGCGTCCGCCTCAGGTGACCGGTTATTGATTGACAGTAGTAATGGTGTTTTTTTTGCGTTGGTACCTATTTTCCAATGTCACGTAGGAATTAAGACCTGCTAGCGCCTTGCCGCCCACAAAGTAAAACCCCGACGCCGGGGGGCGACGCCGGGGCTAATGCGAACCGGGGAATGCGGGGGCGGGAGTTCATCCGGTTCGATCATAATTAACCAGCGACAGCCGTATTGGTTCCATATGCGCTTTTGCTGGGTTTTGTTGACCCATAACAAGAAGCGAATTGAAAAATGGAACCAAGTCTAAGTCATTCAAATATTAATGGGGGACCAAACAGACTCGCGACGTACGTGTCGTAAGTTGCTCCAACATAACCGCCCGACGACCCGGCTTCGCAACAATGCCCGTCGCCGTGTGTGTTGGCACGTCAGTCGCCTTGATGCACGGAACGTTTGTCTACGGGAGACGTTGTGCAGTCAGCGCGGAAATAATTCGTGAATTTTCCCGTTTTCAATCTGCGCCTTGCAAAGGATCAATCAAATGACAAAGTTGATGTCAAAGGCTGAGCTTGTTCACGAAATTGGTGAACAACACTCGGAGCTGAAACGAAAGGATATCACGGGCGTTCTCGAGTCACTTGCCAGTATTGGATACCAGCAGCTCAGGAAATCGGGACAGTTCTTGTTACCGGGCTTTGCCAAGTTCGTCGCTATTAAAAAGCCCGCCACCAAGGAGCATAAGGGCATCAATCCTTTCACAAAGGAGCCAATGATCTTCAAGGCGAAGTTAGCCCGGAAGATCCTTAGAGCCCGCCCAGTGAAGGCCGCCAAAGACGCGCTCGCATAGCAATTGATAACAGAAACGAGGGGTCAGTATTGGGAGAAATGCTAACGGACAGATGCAGAAAATGGCCCCTTCAAATGGGGCCATTTTTATTTTTTGCCGGTCTATTATCGATGACACTCTGTGATCCGCTCGCCGTGCCGCCAGAAAGTCTCGCAGTTGCGACGATCATGATGCCAGCGACGGTCGTGGTCGCGATCGCCTTCACCGATGCGAATACCGACGCCTTGCTCTCCAACGCGAACGCCGACCTGCGCGAAGGCAGGAATAGCGAGCGTAAGAGCCATAGCGAGGGTGACACCGTAAATAATTGTTTTCATTACAATTTCCTCTCGTGGTTGTCCTACCCTACAACGTGCGGTGGACTGTATAAGTTCCCCCCGTCACTCTCTGCGCGCGGCATTTACGAATATTCGGGATGAACCGAGAGATCTCAGATGTGCGGTTGTGGTTGCTCATAACCTCCGACACTCTCATTTTGGCCACTGTTGGTGTGAGCAATTTTGCTCAGACTCGGAAGCAACCAAATCGGAGCTTAGAAGGTGCAGCCTTTAGCGTGAATAATTTCATTCCTGATCTGTAACTCAAGTCGTAGTTGTACTGGGAAAGTTGATGCTACAATCTCAAAAGATAGCGAAACCGAATAAACATACGTCCGTCGGCGGGAGGCAGAAATTTAATCTCGAAGAGGCAAAGTTTAGTGCGCTTGCCGTGTTCGACATTGCTTTGAATGAGTACCAGCGAGGCCCGGACAATAAGTGGCGAAAATCACCGAAGCCATCACATCTTCCTAAAAAAATCGCACGCGATCCTAATAAGCGGTAATGTAGGAAATTCCGTTCGCACATGCCTATCGCGCGAACCGCCATCTCTATAGTTTCTGCTCTTTAGTTCCCGCGGCGATCACTGCTCATAGTCTGTCGGTGAAGAATTGCGCTTGAGAAATTGATGCACCTCGCGGGCACAGCATTCGCTAGATGCCGGGGTAGCAAACAGCCGCCCCGGCCCATATGAACCTTTGTTAAACTTTCTTTCAACGCCGCGAGCAGTGGCGATAGCCCGTGTCGTCGAGCCAACAAGTGCGTTGACCATAATGACGCGGATGTACGATGTTCGGACCACCGACTACGGCTCCGACTACTCCGCCGACGATCGCGCCAGGAGGTCCGGCGACGACGGCACCGGTGCCCGCGCCGATGGCGACGCCTTCCAATGTTCCAGCCTGTGCCACTACCGGCGCGGCTGCCAGCATCAACACGATCATTCCAGTCTTGAGCGCAGAACGCATGATAAATCTCCATTGTTTAAATGAGTACTAGTGGGGTAACCCGCCGCACGTAAAACCGTTCCCGTAAGGTCGTGGTAATTTTATACAAACCCGACTTCGGTATGAGTCCTACGCTTCTCAATTCGGAGCCAAGTACCATTCGCTGGCTTGAGGCGCAGGAAGGAATATTTCAGTGAATGCGCTGCGGGCCTTAGCGCGCCGATCCCGTCTGTTGTTTAAGCAGTTCAGATTGCGCGCCGGCCAGCTGCCATCACTGCGCGTGTTTCACGATCGGGACCGAAATCGTCGACCTCTTCGATCGACATCAGCTCGGCAAGGCGCTTACGCGCACGATTGACACGGCTCTTGATCGTACCCACAGCGCAGCCGCAGATCGACGCCGCTTCCTCGTACGAAAAGCCCGAGGCGCCGACCAAAATTATCGCCTCACGCTGGTCATAAGGAAGTTTATCTAGCGCAGCGCGAAGTTCATCGAATTCGAGACGGATTCCTTGCTCGGGCTGCGATTTCAAGCTTTCGGCATACATGCCGGTTACATCCTCGACCTCGCGTTTGCGTTTGCGATATTCCGAGTAAAACAGATTGCGCAAGATCGTGAACAACCATGCCGGCATATTCGTGCCAGGCTGAAAAGAGTCGATATTGGCGATTGCGCGCACTAAGGTCTCCTGAACGAGGTCGTCCGCGCGGTCGACCGTTCCACTCAAGGAAATTGCGAAGGCGCGGAGATTCGGAATGGATTTCAAAATGCTGTCACGTAGCGAGTTGTCGAGACTCATGACCGCGATCCTTCACCGTTCTCCTTATCCATTCGTCTTAATAGTTCGGCAAAACGTTCAGGGACGCCTTCTTTCACCGTTTCGTCGTACATGGCTCGCAATTGCCGGGAGATCTTGATGGTAGCTTCGCGTCCTAAGCCCTGCCCCGAGGAGGCGCCGCCTGATTTTTTCTTCTGCATCGTCGTTAGTGTTTCCGGCTTATCGATCTTACGCGACATACATGGCCCCTCACATCCGCAGCCCTGCGACCTTTGAACATTTAAAAAATAACGCGGATAGACCCATAGGAGTTCCATCCAATGGAACTTTTTTTAGCCCTCTACGTTATTTATAGCGGTTTTGATCATCGGATCAGGGGGAAATACGTGTCCACATCGAAGGTAATTGCTCAATATTTGCCGTTTCTGCGGCGTTATGCGCGTGCATTGACGGGCAGCCAGAAATCAGGCGATTCGTATGTTGCCGCTGTTTTAGAGGCCTTGATCGAAGAGCCTAAAAATTTTCCGGGCGAATATGAGCCAAGGGTAGCCCTTTACCGTGCGTTCTCCAAAATCTGGAACTCGCTTGCGGAAAAAGGGCTTTCCGACCGATCCGACCCAGATGCGCGGAAGCGGTCCGTGGATAGGAGGCTGGTTGAGCTGACCCCACGTACGCGGCAGGCATTTTTGCTCGTCGGTCTTGAAGGTTTTTCGGAAAATGATGCGGCCATGATTTTGGATACGGACGTGCCACGCCTGCGCAAATTGCTGGATGATGCAGGTCGCGAGCTCGCCGCTGATATTGCGACCGATGTGCTTATCATCGAAGACGTACCGTTGATCGCGATCGACATCGAAGGGCTTGTTCAAAATCTGGGACACAAAGTTGTCGGTATCGCGCAGACCCACAAGGAAGCGATCACGATTGCGAAAGCTAAACCGCCCGGGCTCATTCTCGCGGATATTCAGTTGGCGGATGGAAGCTCCGGATTGGATGCAGTGAATGAGCTTTTGCAGACTTTTGAAGTGCCGGTCATTTTTATCACCGCTTATCCTGAACGATTTCTTACGGGCGAACGTCCTGAACCGGCATTTCTCATTCCGAAGCCATTCCAGCCGGCGACCGTTTCTGCTGTCATTAGTCAGGCGCTGTTTTTCGAGCGTAGTGCGAAACCGCGCGCGAGACGCGCGAGTGAAACAAATATCTGAACTCATTTGATTCGGGTCCAGTCGTGTCTTCGGCTACATAACAAATACCGACATTACGGGAGAGAATGAATTCGGCCGGTTACGAAGATAACGCAAAATGTCCGGGGCGGTTCCTGAAGTTCTGTGGATGGAGAAGGGTGGACCCCTCATCGGCGTCCGAAACAAACGCGGGTTTGGAAGCCTGGCCATTCAACGAAACCTGGCACGCTCGCTTGATTCCGAGGTTGAACTGCAGTTCGCAAACGGCGGCGTAATTGCCGTATTCGCATTCCGGAAATGCACCTCATTTTTCCGCCTGAGGTTGAGCAGGTTCCTACGTCCGGCTCGCGCAGGCGTGATGGAACCTAAGCGTCACAACTGGGTTATCCATTTGACAAACTGTGGAGAGCCCCGATGTTCCGATTCGCTTCCGTAGTCGCGGGCGGGCTAGCACTAAGCGGTGCAGCCGCCGTCGCTACTGTCTTTACGTTGGCCACCGCGACGCCTTCCATCGGTCAGTTTCACATCAGCAAGCCAGGCTTGGAACTAAAGCCAAATTACGATGTTAACCGCACGGCAAAAGGCGACCGATTGCCAGTGCATCTAACGTTCCCGCAAGTCACTGTTCCCAAAACGAACAACAACGGCATTGTCAATGAAAACCCGTTGGAGCGTACCCTCGACCGCACGACAACGCCGGACCAGAGCACTCCGCGTACTCTCAGATGCGAGTCGGGCTTGAGCCCCGACATTTCTCCGACCGTGCCTACGAACGCTAGGAGCTGTGTCGCGCAACTTAAACAATCTCGCCGCACGGCTGTTTGAGTTATGACAAAACATCCAATGGAATTTGAGAGGCCATCACCACAGTTGTGGTCAGAGATCGCAGTGCTGCGGAGTGGATCGGTGATGGCAGAGAAAGTGAAAAAAGCCGCGTTTGACCCGAAGGTATTTCTCACCACGGTGAATGGCGGCCGAACTATCTCAAAGTACCGAAAGTACCAAACGGTCTTCTCGCAAGGCGCTCCTGCCGATGCGGTTTTCTATATCCAAAAGGGCAAGGTCAAAATCACCGTTGTCTCCGAGCAAGGCAAGGAAGCTATCGTTGCAATTATGGGGCCGGACCAATTTTGCGGTGAAGGATGTCTGACCGGGCAGACGCGACGCAAGGCGACCGCTGAAGCATTGACGCCTTGCGAAATCATGCGCCTGGAGAAAGCGGCTATTGTCCGCATTCTTCATGAGCAGCCAGCGTTTTCCGAGTTTTTCGTCGCTCATCTTTTAGCTCGGACCATCCGAGTTGAGGCGGATCTGGTCGATCAACTGTTCAATTCGAGTGAGAAACGCCTAGCCCGAGCCCTTCTCCTATTGGCGAATTTTGGCAAGGAAGGGCGACCTGAGCGGGCAATTGCAAAGATCAACCAAGAAACACTCGCGGACATGATCGGCACGACGCGATCTCGCGTGAGCTTTTTCATGAATAAGTTCCGAAAAATGGGCTTGATTGATTATGACTCCGGCAAAGAGGAACTGGAAATCCATAGCTCGTTACTGAATATCGTCTTACATGACGAACCGCATATCAATAGCCGAACAAACTTCAACTGAAATGCGCTTCAAATTAAGTCGGCATAGCGATCTCCCCTGAAGCGGAATGTTTGACAAACGTATAAACGCAAAAGTCAGTGATTTGTTCTGACTTCATCACAATTTTTTCCTGCTATAATGCCGTTTCGATTGCCAGTATGAAGTTGACCACACATGAGCCTGCGTTCGCGATTGTCCGTACTAGTCGGCCTGGCGGTTCTGCCGCCGCTCGTGCTCTCCGCTTATAATACGTACACTTTGAGCAAAGCGTTGGAAAAACAGGCTGCTGAAGAAGCGCTTGCTTCGGCGAGGTTGATCGCCGCCGAGTTAGAACAATTAATCGACGGAACACGTTATCTGATGATCACCTTGGTCAAGCATGCAAGCGTGCCCGACAATGAGGACGAGTGTTCTGCCTATTTCAAATCAGTTCTAGCCGACATTCCGATCTATCGGGAGGCCGCATTAATCGATCGTGCGGGAAAATTTCACTGTTCAACAATTGCAATTCCTCCAAATTTGAATGTTAGTGACCGGTTCTACTTTAATGAGCCGCTTCGCACAGGATCATTGACAATCGGCAGCTTGACGACCGGGCGAGTAACGGGACAAGAATCTATTCATATATCGCTACCGTATCGCAGCCCGGATGGTCGGTTCGACGGGGTCGTAGTTTTCGTTCTCAATCCCGAACGAATGGGCCAGGCTTTAGCCGAACGCCGTTGGCAGACCCAACATAGAGTAATTGTTGCTGATCGCGAGGGATCTGTGGTGATTTCGGTTCCGTTGTCGGATCTACCAAGAGCCCAAATTATTGCCAAGAAAGCATTTGATGTAGCCCGAACGAGTACGGACATGACTTTTGTGGCCAAGAGCTCGCAAGGTTATGGAGAAATTATTGGTCTCGTCCCTGTTCAAGGTGAACAAGAAGGGTTGCTTGTGGCCGTCGGGATAGATCGCGATACCGTATTAGCCCAAGTATGGGTTACCATTTTTCGCAGCATCGGTGTTGGGCTCGCTACTATTCTGCTTGCTAGTGGGCTCGTTTGGTTAGCCGCTTATGCAGTAATTAGTCGGCCGATTAAAAAACTGGTGGAAGCTGCTCGGCGTCGCCAATCCGGTGACATGACGGTGCAATTTCCTAAACTTAGGTCTTCGACGGAGCTCGGTCAGCTCAGTACAGCGCTACGCGATATGTCAGAAAAAAATACTGAATTGCTCAATCAAAAACAATTGTTGCTACGCGAGTTGCAACATCGAGTCATGAACAGTCTACAAATCTTGGCTAGCCTACTGGGATTGCAGGGGAGACAGCTTTCTGACCCAGAAGCAGCCGAACAATTAAACCGCGCACGCGATCGAGTACTCTCAATGGGAAGTGTATATCGATTTCTCTATCAAGCAGAACGCTTTGACAAAATTGACCTCGGAGAATTTGTGAAAGTAATTTGCAAGGAGGCGCAGCAAGCGTATTCCGCCACGGAACATTCTATTACTGTAACGGAAACGATTCCAATAACGGTAGACGGCGAACAAGCCGCCTCTTTGGCCGTGCTGCTGCACGAGCTGATCACTAACGCGTTGAAGCATGCCTACGTAGGCGACGATACAGGATCAATCGAAGTGAAATTAATTAAGTCAAACCAGCAGATAGAACTGCGGGTAATCGATCACGGCCGAGGCATGCCGCCAGGGACCGATATCGAGAGTCCAGCATCATTAGGTCTCAAAGTTATTCTAACGACCGCCCGGCAACTGGGTGGTGCAGTTACATTTAGGCGACTCGATCCTGGCTCTGAATTTATTGTTCGCTTCGGAGCGAACTTCGCTGTGAGTGAAGCCGCGTGATATTTTAAAATTCCGACGTCCCCACAAAGTTTGGTTCAAAATATCAAGTTACGCCATACACAAATGGCCGCCCTTAAGTTTGGCCATTTCTTTTTTTAAGCTGTTTAAATGCTCGATCACGGATTAGGGTACCTGTGCGAGTGCGATCGTGGCCATTACGAAAGCGAAGCTAACCACCGCGGCGAAATACGCAGCAGCTTTCCGTTTAAAGTCGCGCATGATGACCTCTTCTAGAAGTGGTGCTATTAAACGCGCAACTTGCAGTTTCGTTCCCCGGGACCTACCGAACTACGCGTGCCTCGACTTTTTGCGATACAGCGAAAAGTTTCGGTGCGGCGATCTTGGCAGCTGATGATCTGACTGGCTATTCTTGGACTAGGACAATTCGATCACTAGAAAGCCCCGGTATCGTCCGGGGCTTTTTTGTCTAGCGGCCGCGTCACTGATGTCCGCTTTGGGTCAAAAGCAGACGTAATGCTCTCTCATTACAATGTCCGCTTTACCTTCGAAAGCGGACATTGATCAGCATCTCAGCGATGTCTGCTTTGTGCCATAAGCAGACATCGCGCTTTGGATAAACTGAGGGCCTCAACTGAGGGACTTTTGGTTCCGTCCGGTCCGAACTGCTCAAGGAAGCTTCTTGCCGTCCGGTCCGAACTGCTCAAGGAAGCTCCACAAATCTTCGGCGTCTTTCTCGTCCTTAATACCCGGAAATGTCATTTTGGTGCCCGGAATCTTTGCCTGGGGATTTTTGATGTATTCCTTGAAAGTCGCTTCGTCCCAGACGATCCCAGAATTTTTGTTCGCCTCCGAGTAATTGAAGCCTGGCACCGTGCCCGACTTGCGTCCTTTCAGGCCGTTTTGGACCGGACCGACCAAGTTCCTGCCTTTTTCGCCTATGGAATGGCAAGATGTACATTTCTTGAACACCTTTTCTCCTGCGGCGATATCTCCAGCGACGGCAGCTCTCGCCAAGGCCGCGAGCGCGACGGCCGCAATCCAAACCGTCTTCATCATTCTTCTTGATCCTTTCTCTTGACCTGTCTCTTGGCTTCGAACCTGAGACTATTTCGAAAAATCGATAGGGTCTCAGCCTAGCAACTTGTGCGGGCGTGCACCATGCGTCTCGACGAACCGACGACGCCGAAGCGTGACATGCAGGGGGTGACGAAATACTCGACTTTCGGCGAATTACACAGCTGATCGAGCGGCGGACGATGGCGGAGGAGAGGCATTCAAACATGCTTTGGGTTTGTTTAAAGGCCCGCTCCAGGCTCCGCCGCTATCGGCTCTTACACGACGGCGGCGTATCAAAAAGCGTTGCGACATTGTGAAGACAATCCCCAGCCGCCGCGCTACACTCCAATTCGCAAATCGCAGGGCTCCCGCATGGCCGGCGCCGTAACCGGCAACATAGCGCCATCTCGAGTTTGGCGACCGTTCGAAGAACGGCTGAGGGGGGCTCGCTATGCCAAAGCACCATGTGATCACCAGTGCGGGCGAGAGCCCGGCTTATCCAATCGTCCGCAAGATCGGGTTTGCGGATCTGAAGGACGCGGTAGCAAAAGGCATCGACGACTTCTTGGCGGCACCTACCCACGTCATTTTCCTCGCAATCATTTATCCCATCGTCGGCTTCTTTCTGGCCCGCCTGGTGATCGGCTACAACGTGCTGTCGCTTCTTTTCCCGCTCGCGGCGGGCTATGCGCTAATCGGCCCGTTCGCGGCCATCGGCCTCTACGAACTGAGCCGGCAGCGCGAGCAAGGTGTCAAGGTCTCGTGGACACACGCTTTCGGAGTACTGCAACGCCCTTCCCTTCGCTCCATCGCGGTCTTGGGAATGGTCTTGATGATTGTATTCCTGATCTGGCTCACCATCGCACAGTGGCTCTATGAGTTGTTGTTCGGCGATGGGCCGCCGAAATCGATCGGGCAATTCCTCAGCGACATCTTCACCACCCCCGAAGGCTGGATCCTGATCATTGCCGGAAACGGTATCGGCTTCCTGTTCGCCGCTTTTGTGCTGTCGATCAGCTTCGTTTCCTTCCCACTACTGCTGGATCGGAATGTCGGCACGCAGGTCGCGGTGAAAACGTCGGTCAGGGCGGTTATTCGCAATCCGCTGATGATATTGGCCTGGGGTCTCTTCGTCGCCATCACCCTGGTGATTGGCTCGTTGCCGTTCTTCGTTGGGCTCGCGGTGGTGATGCCGGTGCTCGCCCATGCGTCTTGGCATGTCTACCGCAAGGTCGTGAAACCGGATCCGAGAGCCCGCGACTGGACCGCCGCCCCCCGACCGAAAAAAAAAGGACACCGCTATGCCGCAGATTTCCCAGCCGTTCTCTTTCCTTGGACCCGCGGAGATGGGCCATAGAAAGCGTAATCTGGGTGGACTTGCGGCGTCGCGAGCCTCGCCATTAGCTGCGTCGGCAGCGGTGGATAACCAGGCGGTCGGTCTAGACCGCTCCTCCTAACCGTTCGTCCAGGAATTGCCAATCGATCGCCCGCACCAGCTTCACCAGCGCATGTTCAAGATCGGTGCTCTGGTCGAGCAGTGAGCGGAACAGATTCTGCTCGCCACTCTCCCGTCGCTCCTTGAGCCGCATGGCTCAGCCTTCCATTCGATTAACTCAAGCGAAGGAATCACGGCTTCAGATTCTAAGGGAATCCCGAAAACGACATTTGCAAGAAAATCGCGACGCAAAATTCAAAAGCTGGCAAATCCGATTATTTCAACAGGCCTGATCGTCCAGCAAGTTAAACGGCGTCGCTCTTCTTCACCAACGACTTGCGAATTTCTTGCCGACTCGCCCGGGTTCGGACGTTCGGATCTGGTCCTGAGCTGAATAAAGCTCATCGACGAGCTTTTGGCTGCTGGCGAGACGCGCGCCCTATTAAACTCATGTTCTCGGCGAATCCAGAGGTCGCCCCATCGCCACTAGGTCCCCGCTCCAAAAAATAAAAGCCGAGTGAAAAACGTATACTTCGATTCAAACACCATGATGCCCACAAATAACAACACCAACACTGGCGGGACTAGAATGGCATACATCAGCGCCAACCGCTCCCAGGCCATGTGCATGAAGACCGCGACAATCAAACCTGCCTTCAAAATCATGAATACAAGAATCAGAGACCATCTGAGATATCCATGGAGGCCGAAGTAATCGACCAGATAGGAACCGGTGCTGAGGACAAACAGCCATCCCCAGACCACGAGATACAGCTTAATCGGGTGTTGTTGTCCTTCTGCGTGTGCAATTGCATGTGCCATGTGTTGCCCTTACCAAAGATAGAAAAGGGCAAAGATGAATACCCACACCAGATCGACGAAGTGCCAGTACAGGCCCATGATTTCGACGATCTCGTAGTGCCCCTTCCGGCTGGTGAAAAAGCCTCGCGCTTCACGGTCGAAGTCTCCACGCAACACTTTTCGCGAAGTGATGATCAGGAAAATCACGCCGATCGTCACGTGGGTGCCGTGAAAGCCCGTGATCATAAAGAAGCTAGAGCCAAACTGTGCCGCGCCCCAGGGATTGCCCCAAGGTCGGACCCCTTCCATGATCAGTTTGGTCCATTCGAAAGCCTGCATTCCGACGAATGTGGCGCCAAAGGCCGCCGTCACCAGCATCAACACTGCGCTTTTTACGCGATCGTGGCGGTAGCCGAAATTGACGGCCATGGCCATCGTCCCGCTACTGCTGATCAAGATGAAGGTCATGATGGCGATCAGGATGAGAGGGATTGTCGTGCCGCCGATCGTCAAAGCGAACACTTCACTGGGGTTGGGCCACGGCACGGTCGTCGACATTCGGACCGTCATGTACGACAGCAAAAAACAGCTGAAAATGAAGGTGTCGCTCAGGAGGAAGATCCACATCATGGCCTTGCCCCAAGAGACATTCTTGAACGCTCGCTGATCCGAGGACCAGTCGGCAGCAATGCCTTTCCAGCCTGTAGGCCGGGTGGCGGCTCCTCCCGCATTTGTCAGCGCTGATTCTGCCATCTGCTCTTAGTCCTTTCTAGGTAAAAAACTGGCGACAGAAGACGGCAAAGTCGTCGAACCAGAGCGTCAGCGTCAGCACACCGAGTAAAACCAGCCAGACCAAAAGCAGAAAGTGCCAGTAGATGGCGCACAACTCCACGCTCGAGCGCACTTGGTCCAGTTCAAAACCTCGCCACACCTTTTCGGCAGTCCTGCCTAAGGCCACGAGGCCGCCCAACACGTGCAGCCCGTGCACCCCGGTGAGCAGGTAAAAGAATGCGTCGGCCGGGTTGCTCGCCAGGAAATGACCTGCGGCGTTGAGCTGTTGCCACGCCAAGAGCTGCCCAAACAGGAAAACAACGGCTGAGAGGCCTCCCGCAAGCAGGCCGACTCTCACACCGTTCATCTCTCCCCGGCGTGCAGCAACTTGTGCCAATTGCATCGCGACACTGCTCAAGATCAGCATGCCCGTGTTGAGCCACAACAGATTCGGCACGGGCACTGACCTCCAGTCCGCCGCCAGGTGCTCTCGCATAAAGTAGGCGCTGATGAAGAGCGCAAATAGCGAACCGGCGACGGCGAGGAACACCCCCAATCCGATCTTCGCTGCAGGCAAGGACGATGCGCCTGTGCCGGGGAAGTCGCCGATCGGGCCTTCCTCCAACCAGGGTTTGGCGGCCAGCCTCTGCTGCGATAACCACCAAGTTATGATGGCTGCGATCACAGCCAGGAATATTAGTGTGATGCTCACGACCCGATTTCCTTAAGTGGCTCGCGCGGCTACAGGTTGGTTCTGCGGCACGAAATCCTGCTTGGCACCTGGCACACTGTAAGCGTAAGCCCAGCGATAGACCACGGGTAACTCCTTGCCCCAGTTGCCGTGCCCCGGCGGGATTTCGGGAGTTTGCCACTCCAGCGTGGTGGCTCGCCAAGGATTGCGACCGGCCAGCTTGCCTTTGAACAGGCTCCAGATCAGGTTGAATAGGAACACCATCTGGGCAAAGCCCACGATCAGTGCCGCCGCGGTGATAAATTCATTCAGCGTATGGGCCGATTGCGGAATGAAAGCCGTGTCGCCCATCTCGAAATACCGGCGCGGCACACCCAGCAGGCCCAGATAGTGCATGGGGAAGTAAATCGCATAGGCCCCGAGGAACGTGACCCAGAAGTGAAACTTGCCGAGTATCTCGTTCAGCATTCGTCCGGTCATTAACGGGTACCAATGGTAGATCGCACCGAAAATTACGAAAATGGGTGCCATACCCATCACCATGTGAAAGTGAGCGACGACAAACATGGTGTCGGACAGCGGAACGTCTACGACCACGTTGCCGAGAAACAGGCCCGTGAGTCCCCCGTTCACAAACGTAACGATGAAGCTGAGGGAGAACAACATCGGGATCGTGAGGTGAATGTCGCCGCGCCACAAAGTGAGCACCCAGTTGTAGACCTTGATGGCGGTTGGGATGGCAATGATGAGCGTGGTGGTGGCAAAGAAGAACCCAAAATACGGGTTCATCCCGCTTACATACATGTGGTGCGCCCATACGCAGAAGCTGAGGGCGCCAATGGCGACGATCGCCCACACCATCATGCGATAACCGAAGATGTTTTTTCTCGCATGGACGCTGATCAGGTCGGAGACGATCCCGAAGGCCGGCACGGCGACGATGTAGACCTCGGGATGGCCGAAGAACCAGAACAGGTGCTGGAACAATAGCGGGCTGCCGTCGCGGTAGTTCAAGAGTTGTCCCTGGTCGATAGTGGTCGCCATGAAAAAGCTGGTCCCCAGGGCCCTGTCGAACAGCATCATCACGGCGCCGACGAACAAGGCGGGGAACGCTAGCAACGCCAGAACGGTAGCCGTGAGGATGCCCCATACCGTTAGGGGCAGGCGCATCATCGTCATTCCCCGTGTGCGCGCCTGAAGCACCGTCACCACATAGTTCAATCCGCCCATGGTGAAGCCGATGATGAACAGCGCCAGGGAGGCGAGCATCAGAATGATGCCCCATTGGTGCCCTGGGGTACCGGAGAGGATTGCTTGGGGCGGATACAGGGTCCAGCCGGCACCCGTTGGGCCTCCCGGCATGAAGAAGCTCACCACCAGGACCAGCACCGCGAGCAGATAGACCCAGTAGCTCAGCATGTTCACGTAGGGAAAAACCATGTCCCGGGCGCCCACCATCAGTGGGATCAGGTAGTTTCCGAAGCCCCCCAGGAACAGCGCGGTGAGCAGGTAGATCACCATGATCATGCCGTGCAAGGTGATGATTTGGAGGTATTCTCCGGGGCCGATGCCGGAAAAAATGCTCGGGAAGGCCAGTTGCAGCCGTATCACCCACGACAACACCAGCGCCACCAATCCAATCGACAGCGCAGTGACCGAATACTGAATGGCGATAATTTTCGCGTCCTGCGAAAAGACGTACTTCGTCACCCAGCTCTTCGGATGATAGAGTTCGACGTCCTTAACTTCGGCCGGTTGGATGACTCCGGCTGGGCCTGCCGTAATATCGACCATTGGAATGTCCTCGCTCTTTGCGATGAGGCTCGACGACTTTGAGTCTCATCGTACAAATCTTTTCTTCCCCCGTGCCGCCCCGTGGCTCAAAGCCAGGTCTACTGCGTCCCCTTCGCTTGTCTGGCGCGAGCCGACAATTGTGCGAACGTCTTCTGTTTTTGTAGCCACACCTTATATTCGCTCTCCTCCTCAACTACGATATTGCCACGCATATTGTAGTGCGCAACACCACATAGCTCAGCGCAGAGTATCTCGAAGGTCCCGGGTTTGGTGGGGATTAACCAGACATAGGAAACCATGCCTGGCACCATGTCCATTTTGGTACGAAACTCCGCCACATAGAAGCTGTGGATGACGTCTATCGAACGCAGCAATAGCTTGACTGGCTTACCAAGCGGCAGGTGTAAGTCATCGCGTTCGATTACGACATCGTCTTGCGCATCGCGATCGTTTGGATTCAAGCCCAAAGGGTTGTCAGAACTGACATTGCGGGTATCGGTCGTGCCTAGCCGGCCGTCTTCCCCTGGAAGGCGGAAGCTCCACGACCACTGCTGGCCGATAACCTCGACTACAGACGCCCCTTCCGGGACTGTGACGAATTGGTTCCACACAAACAAGCCGGGAGCCAACAGAGCCCCGACGCCTACCGCGGTCACGATCGTGAGCCACCACTCGAGCTTCTTGTTCTCCGGATCGTATGTCGCCCGTCTTCCCTTCTTGTGACGGAAGCGGAATACGCAATAGGCCATAAACAAGATGACGGCGGTGAAAACGAACCCAGTGATCCAGAACGTGACGCTGATCGTGTTGTCGATGTAACCCCAGTTTGAGGCAATCGGCGTCCACCACCACGGGCTCAAAATGTGAAACAATACTGAGCCGAGTGCTACTAAAACCAGGATGATCGCTGTAGGCATACGCCTACATTAGCTGACCAGAAATCAGCGTCAACGATAACACTCTACCCGGGGGGCACGCGGAAGTCATATCGTAGCGTCCTGGTCGCTTCGTAGCGCACGGTGCCGCTGTCGGAATGGGTGTGGGGGTGACCCCGCGAATTCGCGGTCGAATTTGGCGACGACAATCTGTGCTTCTTTCAAACTGTAGAAGATCTTGCCGCTCACGCCGGCCATTGGCCGCTCAGCATGCCGATCGCACGGTCGATTAGGAGCGCGGCGAACAGCATGAAAAGATAGAGGATAGAGTAGGCGAATAGACGTTTGGCGGCCGCGTTGCAGCAAAAATTGTCGGCCCGCAGCAATCCCCAGGCGAGCGCAATCATGATCGCACCGAGCACGATTGACGTGGCGCCGAAGATCGATCCCGCGTAGCCGCAGAGCCATGGCGCCGCGCCGATTGGCGCCAGCACCAGCGCATAGATCAGGATCTGCCGGCGCGTCACATCACGGCCGGCGACGACGGGCAGCATTGGCACGCCGGCGCGCGCGTAATCTTCGGTGCGGCAGAGCGCCAGCGCCCAGAAATGCGGCGGCGTCCAGAAGAATATGGTGAGGAACAGGAGGATCGGCTCGATCCCGACAGTGCCGGTCGCCGCCGCCCAGCCAATGATCGGCGGGAAAGCGCCAGCCGCGCCGCCGATCACGATGTTTTGCGGCGTCGTGCGCTTGAGCCACATCGTGTAGATCCCGACGTAGAAGAAAATGGTGAAGGCGAGCAGCCCAGCCGCGACCCAATTGGCAACGAGGCCGAGCACGGCGATCGAGCCGACCGCCAATGTCATGCCGAACGCGAGTGCGTCGCCGGGCGCGATATGGCCGGCGGGGATCGGCCGGCGCGCGGTGCGTCGCATCAGCGCGTCGATATCGGCGTCGTACCACATGTTGAGCGCGCCGGCCGCGCCGGCGCCAATGGCGACGCACAGGAGCGACGCGAAGGCGATGACCGGATGCAAATGCCCTGGCGCGATCAGCATGGCGACCAGCGCGGTGAAAACCACGAGCGACATCACCCGCAGCTTCATTAGCGCGAGGTAGTCGCCAACGCCGGCGATGCTCGGTTGCGCGCAGCCCGCAGCCGTCCGAACCTTCACGCCACGGCTCAAAAGTAACATCTAATCGACATTCTCTGGACGACCAAGGACCGGCGTGAACGATAGCAGTCTGCTGGAGTACGCGGAAGCCAAATCGCGGCGTCCGGCCGCAACCTATTGGAGCGGCCGACGTATAGATGCCGGCCTTCTCTGTGAATTAAGTACACGCCGGATTTCGGCATGTCGCGAGGCAGCGCGCCGCATTCGAGTGGCGGCATAGTGAGCAGGCATTTGAGTTTTGGCCCTAGCGTCTCGACCAGCGTGGCGAATTTCTGATCCATGGGACGACCTGTGTGCCGATGTTGCCCCGGCACAGATTTGTACTGAAAAGAAAGTATGTCGGATTTAGAATCCGTTGAGTCCGGAGAAATCCATCACGAAGCCCGCACTAACCCCTTATCCAGCGTCGAGCGTGGGCATTGCTCGGTCAAGTAACTGCGCCGCCGGGACGGTGAATAGTATGATCGCGTCGAAACCGTATTGACGCCGACGATACGCGTTTCGATTCTTCGATCCGGTGCCGTGCACAATGTCAGGCGTGCCTCTTGCTCCCACCGGGGAAGAGGAGGATCATTTGTTGGGTTGGGGACTCGGAATGGAGGTCGCCCCTATGATCGTGCGTGAAATCCTTGATACAAAGGGCCGTGACGTCACCACTATCACGCCGGATAAAACACTCAGTGAAGCCGCCCATTTATTAGCAGAGAAAAAAATCGGTGCACTCGTTGTAACGGGTGCCGAGCGTTGTGTGACCGGCATTCTTTCCGAGCGCGATATTGTGAAAGCTGTTTCAAAAGGCGGCGCCACCGCGCTTCATGCCACAGTGGATAGCGTCATGACTCGCGAAGTCGTCACGTGCGGAACGAGCGACACCATGGCAGAGCTGATGGGCCGAATGACCGCGAGACGCTTTCGTCATATGCCGGTAATTGAAAACGATAAACTCGCCGGCATAATCTCTATTGGCGACGTGGTGAAGCACCGGCTAGTGGAAATGGAACGCGAGAGTTCGGCGCTTCGCAATTATATTATGACGGCTTAGACGAGAGCCAATCTCAATCCCAACAAACAAAATGATAATTGATCTTACGCAGAGATCGCCGAGAATAGTTCGGTCGGCGTTTTCACTTGTCGCATTCGTGCAGTGGCATGTGATGTTCGTAGCGTCCGCGCCACGGAGGCAAGTGCGCCAAGTTGCTCGTCTTTAGCATCGGTGGGCAGCAAAAGGACAAAAACAAGGTCCACTGGTTGGCTATCAATTGCATTAAATTCGATTGACGGCTTTAGCCTTACCATGATCCCAAAGGGTTTCTTCACCGTCCGAATTCTCGCATGTGGAATGGCGACACCGCGCCCCATTCCCGTAGATCCGAGTTCCTCGCGCTTTAGGAGCTCGGAGAAAATATGGTCGGCAGATAAGTTCAGAGCTGACGCGGCCTTCTCAGCTAGTTCCCGCAAAAGCTGACGCTTGTCCGAAGCGCGAACATCGACCATGACGTCGGTCGGCGAAAGGAAATCGGAAATCTTCATAACGGATCCAAAGGCATTGTAATGCAGAGAGTACTCGCGTTGAGTCGATGTTATTCAGATTTTTTCAGTCAGGAGCACGCAACCGATAACCGATCCCCGTCTCCGTGAGAACGTACTGCGGTCGTTCGGGGTCGACTTCAATCTTTTGTCTGAGCTGTCGCACATATACTCGCAGATACTGGGCATCGGTTAGATCATTCCACAATTCTCCGAGCAAGAACTTATGGGTGAGAACTTTACCGGCGTGTTGCACCAGCACACGTAGAAGTTCGTACTCCTTCGGAGAAAGCTTCACCTCTCTATCACCTAATTTGACGATGCGGCGCACGAGATCGACAGACAAGTCGCCAAGCCGAAAAATGGGACGTTCGCCATGAACTTGGAGCTGGTGGCGCAACGCTGCTCGCATTCTTGCGAGAAGCTCGTCCATTCCAAATGGTTTGGTTACGTAATCATCGGCACCAAGATCAAGAGCTTGCACCTTGCCGACTTCGTCGTCGCGACTAGAAAGCACTACGATCGGAACCGCCTCACTTCGGGCGCGGATCATTCTGAGTAGCTCCAGACCCTGAATGTCGGGAAGTCCGAGATCGAGAATGATCAAACCTGGCTTTTGAGCTAGCAATTCAAGAGCAATCTTCCCGTTGTGCGCTTCCAAGATCTCGTAGCCTTGGGTGCTCAAACCCATGCGCAGAAGCTTGCGAATGGGTGGCTCGTCGTCGATAACGAGAACGCGCAATGGCGCAGCACTCATGCGGCAGTATCCAGCTGTGTCGTTTCCAACGGAACTGGGAGCTTGATTGTGAACACAGCCCCAGTGCGATCCGTGCGGTTAGCAGCGGTAATTGTCCCGTGCATGGCTTCGACAAAACCGCGTGAAATCGCAAGCCCGAGCCCGGTGCCTGCCCGTACATGATCCCCCTTCCGTGTCCGGTAGAACTTGTCGAATACATGCTCCAGGTCATCGGCTGGAATGCCCCCACCCTCGTCCAGAATCTCCAGGTAAACTGAGTGTTTGTCTTTCCAAGCCTTGATGCGGATCGTCGTACCCGCAGGAGCATACTTTGCCGCGTTATCTAGAAGATTGAACAGCACTTGCTCGAACAGAACCGCGTCGAGTTCCAGCACTGGCAAATCGCGGGAGATTTCCAGTTCGACGCGATGTTGAACCAAAATCTTGCTTGCTCGCCGAAGCGCACTACCGACGATTTCGCTAATATCCTGCAGCGTAGCATTCGGCACCACAGCGCCAGACTCAAGCTTTGTCATGTCGAGAAGGTTGGCGATGAATTGGTTGAGCCGTTCGGACTCGTCGATAATCGTCACCAAAAGCTCGACTTTTTCTTCATCACTCAGTTTTTTTGAAAGGTCTCGCAATGTTCCGGCTGCCCCGAGGACTGCGGCAAGAGGGGTCTTGAGGTCATGGGAGATTGACGTGAGCAGCGCGGACCGGAGGCGATCAGTTTCGACGGAACGTTTGACTTGATCCATATCCTCGACCAGATACACGCGCTCGATCGCGAGCGCTGCCTGATCCATCAAGGCATCAAGCAATCGGCGTTGATCGGGAGTGAAAAGTGGACCGGGTTTGTCGCTATCTATCCCAACAACGCCGATTGCGCCACGTCCAGTGCGAATGGGCAGGAATAGACGTTTCGCACCTGGAAGCGTATCCGATCCTCGTCCAGCAGAACGATCGTTCTCCCAGGCCCACTTTGCGGCGGCGAGATCGGCATCGTCGAGAAAATCTTCCGGCGGGTAGCCAGCTTTCACAGCAATCGAATCGTTCTCCGGCAGTAGCAGCACGACTCTGACCTTCAGCATCAGCGCTGTCTGATAAGCTGTGGCCCAAAGAACATCATCGAGGGCGCCAACGCCTGCCAACTTGCGGCTAAACGCGTAAAGCGACTCAGTGGCACGCGCGCGGCCCACGGCCATAATGGCCTGCGTGCGCACCCGCGCCGCCACGTTGGATACAACGATGGCCATCACAATGAAAAAAAAGAATGCCGCCAACATTGGTCGGATCAGTAATAGTGAACGTATAGATCGGCGGCAGAAAGAAGAAGTTGTAGCAAAGCGATGCTGTGACACTAGCAAAAAGCGACGGCAGCAGCCCATAGCGCGCCGCAATTCCGACGATCGCGGTGAGAAATACAAGATCGACATTTGTTATTCCAAACCAAGGTTGGAGACCTTCACTGACGCCGAGAGCCATTGCGACTGCAATCAATGCGATCACATAGGGGCGCGGATCGAACGGTTCCGTCTTTTTCGTCGTTTTTACTGTCTTCTTCGGGATTGAATCTCCGATAATGTCATCGCCCGCAATTACATGGACACAGATGTTGCCGGATCGACGTACAAGATCGTGCACGACGGAACCGTGAAGTATTTCAAACCACCTCGATCGGTTTGTTTTTCCGACAACGACTTGGGTGACGTTGTTTGAGCGCGCATAGCCGACGACATCGTCGGCAATTCGTCGGTGTCCGCCTGGAATCGTGATTGCTTCGCCTCCCAACGCCTCGGCGAGACGCAGTGTGTCGGCAATTCTATCACGCTGCTCCTCACTCAGTTGCAAACTGCGTCGATTCTCAATGTGGAGCGCGATCCATCGTCCATGCAAACGATCTGATAACCGTTTGGTGTACCGTACGAGACCTGCCGCACCCAGATCCTCACTGACACAGACAAGTAAGCGCTCACCCGCAGCCCAAGGACCCGTGATCGCGTGGGCCTGCATTTCCGTGAGCAGTTGCTCATCTACCCGCTCGGCAGTGCGCCGTAAGGCAAGCTCGCGCAATGCCGTCAGGTTGCTCGGCGAAAAATAGTGCTCTAGCGCACGCTCGGCCTGTTGGGGAACGTACACCTTCCCTTCCTTAAGTCGCTGGATCAAGTCGTCTGGCGTCAAATCGACAAGCTCGATCGCGTCAGCCCGGTCAAATAAGGAATCTGGAACAGTTTCGCGAACACGAACGTGCGTAATTTGTGCGACCACGTCGTTCAGACTTTCGATATGCTGAATGTTGACCGTGGAATAAACGCTAATGCCGTGATTCAATAATTCGTCTACGTCCAGATAGCGTTTTGGGTGCCGACTGCCGGGCGCATTGGTGTGCGCAAGCTCATCGACAAGAACAAATTGCGGTCGACGGGCGATGATCGCGTCAAGATCCATTTCTTCAAGCCACTGGCCTTTGTATTCAAGACGTCGGCGGGGAATGACCTCGAGGCCGCCCAGCAGCGCTTCGGTTTCTTTCCGTCCGTGGGTTTCGACGACGCCGACGATAATATCGTAACCGTCCTTCTTTCTGGCCTGGCCCTGTTGCAGCATTTCGTAGGTCTTGCCGACCCCGGGTGCCGCACCGACAAAGATCTTTAGCGTGCCTAGGTGACCCTCTTCTCGCCGGGCCGCCTTGAGCAGTGCCTCAGGCAAGGGTCGATCGTCAGAAGTCTTGGCGCTGATCTGCCATCAGGCATTAAGTTCCTCGAATGGCCTTGAAGGCAACTATGCTATTGGGCAGCTGCGCGGTCCAACGCCAAGTTCAGCTCCAGGACATTCACCCGAGGCTCACCGAGCAAACCGAGGAGACGGCCTTCAACGTGAGCAGTGACAAGCTGGCGTACACGATCTTCGGGCGTATTGCGCGCCTTTGCAACTCGCGGAACTTGAAAGAAAGCTGCCTCCGGCGAAATATGAGGATCTAGCCCGCCGCCCGACGTCGTCACGAGGTCAATCGGAACGGGCGCGGATGAATTCTCCTCTTTCAACTTATCGACGTCGCCCTTGACACGATCAACAAGCGCCTTGTTGGTCGGACCGAGGTTGGAACCACCCGAGTTCGCCGCGTTGTAAGGTGCATCGATGTTCTTGGTCGGATCCTTCGGGTCGGGAGTGACGGTGGCGGACGGACGGCCATGGAAATAACCGTCGCCGGCAAAAACCTGTCCGATTAGTGCTGAGCCGATCACCTTGCCGTCGCGCTCAATGATGCTGCCCTGCGCTTGATACGGAAAAATAAAGCCGGCGATACCAGTCATCGCTAGCGGATAAGCGAGGCCAGTGATCAACGTCAATGAGACGATGAACGCGATGGCGGGGCGAATTTCTCTCAGCATAGGACGTCTCCTCAGACGAGGTGCAAGGCATTGACCGCCAAGTCGATGGCCTTGATACCTACAAAAGGAATGATGATACCCCCGATGCCGTAGATCAGCAGATTGCGCCGCAACAGCGGACCGGCCCCGATTGGACGGTAGGCGACGCCTTTTAACGACAACGGAATGAGGGCAACGATGATCAGCGCGTTAAAGATGATGGCCGATAGGATCGCGCTCTGCGGGGTCGCTAGGTTCATGATATTCAGTGACTGCATCTGCGGATAGAACACGATGAACATCGCCGGAATAATGGCAAAATACTTCGCCACATCGTTGGCGATTGAGAATGTCGTGAGTGCGCCACGCGTCATTAGCAGTTGCTTGCCAATCTCGACGATCTCGATCAGTTTCGTCGGATTAGAATCGAGATCGACCATGTTGCCGGCCTCGCGCGCTGCCTGCGTACCGGTGTTCATGGCAACACCGACATCTGCCTGGGCAAGCGCCGGAGCATCATTGGTGCCGTCACCGCACATGGCGACAAGTTTGCCCTTCGCCTGCTCATCACGAATGAGACGCAGTTTGTCTTCGGGGGTCGCTTGGGCGAGGAAGTCGTCGACCCCAGACTCCGCCGCGATTGCGGCGGCAGTCATCGGATTGTCGCCCGTGATCATGATGGTGCGAATGCCCATGCGCCGTAACTCGGAGAAGCGTTCGCGAATACCGCCCTTGACGATGTCCTTAAGATGAATGATGCCGAGCAGTTTGCCATCTTTGGCAACCGCGAGCGGTGTGCCGCCCGATTTCGCGATTGAATCGGCAATCGCGTTAGCTTCGCGCGCGCTATCGGGGCTCACTGCACCCTTCTTGGCTGACGGTGCATTGAGATAATTGAGGATTGCATCCACGGCACCTTTTCGGATCGAAGTATCACCGAACTCCACGCCGCTCATACGACTTTGCGCCGTAAACGGAATGAAGCGGGCATTCAACTCAGCCATCTCACGACCTCGGATGCCGTATTTCTCCTTTGCAAGCACGACAATGGAGCGCCCTTCTGGTGTTTCGTCGGCAAGCGAAGCGAGCTGTGCTGCGTCTGCCAATTCCTTTTCGGTTACGCCACGCAATGGCTTGAACTCGGTCGCCTGCCGATTGCCGAGCGTGATTGTGCCAGTCTTGTCGAGGAGAAGGGTGTCGACATCGCCTGCCGCTTCGACCGCGCGGCCGGACATTGCAAGTACGTTGAAACGTACTAAACGGTCCATGCCGGCAATGCCGATCGCCGACAACAGCGCACCAATTGTTGTGGGGATGAGCGTGACAAACAGCGCCACCAGGATCACCACAGAGATTGCTCCGCCAGCATATGCCGCATAGCTCGGGATCGTAACCGTCGCAAACACGAAAATGATGGTAAGACCGGCAAGCAAGATGTTGAGCGCAATCTCGTTCGGTGTTTTCTGACGCTCTGCGCCTTCCACCAACCTGATCATGCGGTCGAGGAACGTCGAGCCAGGTGCGGCGGTGATGCGCACGCGAATCCAATCGGACAGCACCTGTGTGCCGCCGGTAACTGCTGAACGGTCGCCACCCGACTCGCGTATAACGGGGGCCGATTCGCCCGTAATCGCTGCCTCGTTGACTGAGGCAACGCCCTCAATCACCTCTCCGTCTGAGGGGATGATGTCACCAGCCTCCACAAGCACAATATTGCCGACCTTGAGATTGGTGCTCGGAACCAGCTTAAAGCTCTTCGAGCCGGAGCCAGTTAGAAGTTTCGCTTTAGTTTCGGTGCGCGTTTTGCGTAACGCCTCCGCCTGCGCCTTGCCGCGCCCTTCAGCAATACCTTCAGCAAAATTGGCGAACAGTACGGTGAACCACAGCCACAAGATGATCTGGAATTCGAACCAGATGTGCTCTCCTCCAGTTACCAAATCGCGAACCAGAATGATCGTCGTTAAGGCCGTGACGATCTCGAGCACGAACATCACGGGACTCTTAATGAGAGTGCGCGGGTCGAGTTTAACGAATGCCGAGCCGATGGCCGGAACCACGATCTTGAGATCGAGCAAAGCCGATACCGGCATGCGCTTGCGGATATGTGAGGTTTCCATGGAGCCGACTCCGGATCAATTCGATGTGAACAGGGTGCCCGCGGTCATCGCGAGATGTTCGACGATGGGTCCGAGCGCCAGCGCGGGGAAGTAAATCAGGCCGCCTGTGATCAGGATCACGCCGACGAACAAACCGATGAATAGGCCACCATGAGTCGGGAAGGTTCCGGCAGAAGACGGCACCGTTTTCTTCGCAACCAGCGATCCGGCGATTGCCATCGTCGGAATGATGATCGAAGTAACGGCCGATCAGCATTGCAACGGCCGCCGGTTACGTTGAACCACATCGTGTTGCCCGTGAGCCCCGCGAAAGCCGAGCCGTTGTTGCCCGTCTGGGAGGTGTAGGCGTAGAGGATTTCGGAAAAGCCATGCGGACCGGGGTTGGCCGTTGAGGCGACCGCGAATGAAGCGACCATGACGCGGCGGTCCGTGAAGCCGAGGATACGATCAACGGCAAGATCAAGATGGCGAGCATCGCCATCTTGATCTCTTTCGCCTCGAGCTTCTTGCCGAGATATTCCGGCGTGCGGCCGACCATTAGACCGGCGATAAACATCGCAATGATGACGATAGAGTAAGATGCCGTAGAGGCCCGAGCCGACCCCGCCATAGACGATTTCGCCAAGCGGATCATGCCATGGGGATCATGCCGCCAAGCGGGTGAAGCTGTCGTGCATGGCATTCACCGAGCCGTTCGAGGCAGCGGTGGTTGCCACCGCACAAGGCTGAATTGGCGATCCCGAAGCGGACCTCCTTGCCTTCCATGTTGCCGCCAGTAAGACCGAGCGCGTTGATGAGATCATTGCCGTGCGCTTCGGCCCAGTAGCAAACGAAGACAGCGCCTAGGAAGATAACCGACATAGCAGCGTAGATTGGCCCAGCCCTGACGCTGGTTCTTCACCATGCGTCCGAACGTGTGCGTCAGCGCCGCTGAGATCAGTAGAATCGAAGAGCACCTCGACGAAATTGCTCAGCGGGTCGGGTTCTCATAGGGCACTGCTGAGCTTGGCGTTCCAGAAACCGCCGCCATTGGTGCCGAGCTGCTTGATCGCGATCTGCGACGCAGCCGGACCGACTGGCGAGCGTTTGTTTGGCTCCCTCTAAAGTGGTCGCGTCGACATAGGAGCCGAGGTTTTGCGGAACGCCCTGCCAAACCAGGATGAGCGCGCCGATGATCGAGAGCGGCAACAATATGTAGAGGGTGCAGCGTGTTAGATCGACCCAGAAGTTGCCGATGGTCTTGGCCGAGGCGCGCGCGAAGGCACGAACAAGCGCAATTGCGAGGACGATGCCGGTAGCGGCTGAGACGAAATTTTGAGTTGTCAGGCCGACCATCTGCATCAGGTAACTCAGCGTGCTTTCGCCGCCATAATTCTGCCAATTGGTATTGGTCGCATGAAACTGACCGCAGTATTGAACGAGAGATCCTCCGCCACCGCGGTCTGCTCAGCCGGATTGAGCGGCAACAAGGCCTGAAAGCGCATCAGACCATAGACGACGAGGAATCCAGCCGCGTTGAATAATCAACATTGCCACTGTGTAAGTGATCCAATGCTGCTCGCGTTTCTCGTTGACGCCGCCGATCCAGTACAGCACTGTCTCGACTGGTCGCAGGACTGGCGAAAGAAATGTACGTTCGCCATCGAACACCCGCGCCATGAACCGCCCAGCGGCATCGACAAGGGCGGTGAGAAGCACAAATAAAAGGCGATTTGAATCCAACCGATGGCAGTCATGGCATGGACCTCTCAGAACTGTTCAGGCCGAAGCAGAGCGTAGGTGAGGTAAACCAAAAGCCCGGCCGTCACGAGGCCGGCGAGCGAATAATCGAAGATCATGATCGTTCTCCTCAGAGCCCGTCGCAGGCGAAGGCGTAGCCCACCGACAGCGCGAAGAAACCGAGACCAATTCCAAGCATGATGACGTCCAACATTGGCTGCTCCCTGGCGATAGCTGGATCTTTAAAAAAAATTAGACACCGTTTATCGGCGGAGCCCGTTGATACGGATCAATGGAGCGCGAGGGCTCGTCGCACCTTTGAGGAGCGATTACCTGCCACTCACTGCATATTTTTTCGAGACGGCAGCGGACGATTTCTTATAGGAATCTCATATAGACGCAGCGCATAAAGATCGAACTCCGTAAGGAGGTGTTTTTGGGCTAACCTATTGCAATCAGACTTAGTTTTGTCTGATGCATCCGTTTTGGGAGTCGACCAGTGAGCCGGCACGATTCCTCTATACACAGGCCGAGAGCTATCACAGTTTGCACACACGAGAATCCTGAAGGGCGATTGGCGCCAACCGCATCAAGATACTTATGAAGTATCCGTGCGGCTCTTATGCCATCGCTATATCATAATCATTCCATCGATCTCGTTTCTTTATGGCGTTTAGCCCATCTTGTGGACGCCGTCATTTATGATCCCTGCCCACACGAGTTGATGTCATGTTGTGCCATTCAAATTACGATAAACAACTCGACACACTACAGGACCAGATTGGGCGCGCAGAGACAGTCACGCCTAATCTCGTGTCCAACGTCATCGCCGACACCAGTCAGCGCCTTCCGCTACTGAATCGAGCCCGGAAAGCGCACATCAATCAGCTGATAGAGTCCGGTGCTTGGATTGACGTTGGCCTCGCCCTGATCGAAAACGAGCTTCCGCAGTGGAAGCTTCGTCGTCTCATCTACGATGACGGCGCATGGCATTGCAGTCTTTCATTGCAACCAAATCTACCTGCGGGGCTCGATGAGACTGCAGAAGCGAGCCACGACCTCCTCGCTCTGGCAATCCTGAGTGCGTTTCTTGAGGCATGCCAGCGTCATGCCGCAGTGCGCGCGGTTAATTCGCCAATAATGCCGCAGGCTCGGTCGGCGTCAGAATACGCAGTTTGTTGCGATAACTTTGCCTGAACGGTTTTCGGCAAACTCACATTAAACCGGCGAAATCGGTATGTGGAATCGCCTTCAAGAGATAATTGGCTTCTCAAAGCTTCTCAAACGCCTGAAAACCACTTTGGCGCGACAATCTGCAATTGTCGTGCTGGTAATGGTCCCGCTCGTGAGCGCAGTTGTGATCTGTACTGCGCTGATTGTCCCGATCCTGTGGACTACGGTGACGGAAAATGCTGCCCTGCAGCCCAAGTTGACCTATCAGCAGTGCGGCGTAGTCAAAGAGGAAACGACCCGACTAGCCTGCTATGATGATGTCTTCCGTCAAACGTCACTGCGACCGATCAAAGACATGCGATGAACGACGGAACAGGCCGATCGGCAATAAAAACCTGATCGCACAACACTATATCGACGCTAACAACTGCTCTTTTTTTGCTGGTGATATTGTCGCGGCACGTTTCGGAAAGATAATTGATACGCGGGCGCATGGCACTTTTTGTAGGTCGCCGTGAGTTCTTGGATCGAGAAATCCGTCATACCTGCAAAGATCATGAACAAGTAAAGTTTGATGATTTTGGCGAGCTAGTGTTCAACTAGCCAACGCGCGAGCGGGCTGAACGTGGCCACGCAATGCATTAATCGGCTCTCCGATAAAACCGTCGGGGCATTCATCGAATGTCTGCATCAGCACACGAGTGATTTCTTTCTTTATCTCTTCCCGCGCTTCAACGAGAGGCAGCCGGACACGCTCGGACATCATATTCATCAGACTGAGCGCATATTTCGTGGCGACCGGATTGGTCTCAGTAAAGAGTGCTGCCGTTAACCTGCCGACAAGGGATGCAAGATATTGGGCGAGGGTCGGCTGTCCTTGGCTAAAGGCGAGATACATACCTTGGCAAAGACTGGGCGCGATATTCGACGTGACTGAGATACAGCCGTCGCCGCCGTACGCGAAGTATCCCAAAGCCGAGGCGTCGTCGCCCGTGAATAATCGAAACTCCGGTTTTAAGATCGGCCTCAATCTTAATGGCCGTGTAATATCGCCAGTGGCGTCTTTCAGGCCGGCGCATCGCTTATTCTCCGCTAGCCGAGCGATCGTCGCGTCGGCAAGTCCGCATGCTGTCCTTGAGGGAACATCATAAAGAATCAATGGCAGTCGGGCTGCGTCCATGATCGCTGTAAAGTGCCCGTACAGGCCGAGTTGATTGGGTTTGTTATAATAAGGGACCACACTCAGGATCGCATCCGCGCCAGCATCCTGCGCATTCTTTGCGAGTTCGATGGCGTGATTTGTTGAGTTCGATCCCGCGCCCGCGATTACCGGCACGCGTTTCCGCGAACATTTCACGGCAACCCGAATGAGTCTGCGATGTTCGTCAAGCGTTAACGTTGGGGATTCCCCGGTCGTGCCGCAAACTACGAGTGCAATTGCACCTTTTTTGATTTGCCGGTCGCAAAAATGTTGGAACGCGACCTCGTCCACATTCCCGTTCTGGTTGAAAGGAGTCGGAACGGCCGGTGCGTAGCCCGTCAAATTTGAGATATGTCCGTATTCGGATGTCATGGGAATAACTCACATCGCGTTCATCGGACTCGTCAGAAGAGTTCAATCGGTCCCGAAACCATGATCACATCTTCCCGATGGTTCCCAGTTTCCAGCAACGCATATCGTACCGCCTCCCGCTGGTTGACGAACAGGCCGCCACAGAGACCCCGATCGTCCCGCGCTACCCAACGTCCGTGGCTATCCTGCCCGATTAGGTAACGCGAAGGTCTCGAGCCCGGATTCGGAGGCTCCGAAAGTGTATTGGCCATGGCAGGTCACTCCTTCAATTGGGCGCTATGGTGAGCGGTCAGTCGGTAATACGCAGAAGCCAGATTGCGAGATTCATTGGTATGAGCGCGACTGCGATCGTCCCAAACCCCAGGACGATAAAGATTGTTTCGGGATAGTTTCTGAATAGCGCGTAGATCAATCTCCTGACGCGCCTTGAAATGGAACGCGGGCGGGGCTGCTGCAGCGAAGCGCGCTTGTCACGCAAGGGGGGCGTAAATTTATAGGATACGAGCGACATAGAGATACTCCGTGTTAGTCGACGAGCGACTCTGGCTTCGCGATTTCGTTCGGAAACGCAGGGAGGAAAGCAATGTCGTCGTCATGCTTGGAAGAAATGTTATGGAATTGGCGGAGAATATAGATTTCTCGCTGAACCTGGCGCAGGCGCGATTTCTCCATTGCATTCGCGACGCGAAGAAGGACGCTCTTCGTCAAGGTCAGAAACCAGACAGGCCTGTCGTCGCTAGATGAAAAGAGAGTTGTCATTGACCTTCTCCTTCTCCCTCACCCAACTCTGCCGATCTTTAGTCTGAGTTGGGAAAGGCATTCGCTACTCCGGGTGGCAAGAGGCCAACTCGGAGACGCGAATGTGAGAACAAGGCCGTATGAATTCAATACGGATATGAGCGGCGCGAAATATAGTCGGTATAAAGAAGGCGTTCGCGTTGGCGGAAGCCGAAAAATCTAATGCTGAGTGAGGATTATTCGGATTTTTGATAAGTCCTTTATACTTTCGATGTGACTTCGATATGTATTTTTTAGGCGCCCGCCTCCGCTTAATGGCACACGATCATCTTGCGCCGGCGCACTTGACTCCGAGATTGTGACGGTTCAATTCCCGCATATCCCATCGCGAACGGCAGCAGAAATTCAAATCTGATACCCAGCGACGGTTCTAGCCGAATATCAAAATCGGCTTGGATGGCCTGATCGTTGATCGGCTCGCCATCACTTGCCGGTCAGCAGATCGAGGCAAGCAATGGAAAACGATCTTACTCAGCCCGAGATCGAGCGCGAGCTTGCTCAATTGGCAGCCGAGCTTAGCAGCAAGAAGCACCCAGCCGACGTCGTTGAAGCTCTCAATAAACTTGAACTGGAAGAAGCCGCGATCGTACTGGCATATCTCCCATATTATCGCATTGTCGAAATATTCGACGAACCGAATCTGAACGATCCAGCTGGCTTGATCGCTGCACTACCAGATGAGCAGGCGCAGAGCATACTTACCGGCATTTCGGCTGACCGTCTCACATACATCTTTCAACGACTCCCCGAACCTATCCGCTCGCACCTGTTAAGTCGGCTCGATCCGGAGACCAAAGCGTCCGTCGAGAGTCTACTGAAGTACCCGCCTAATACTGCTGGTAGCCTGATGACGACGGAGTTCGTTAGCGTGCCATCAAACTGGACTGTTGAACAAACGCTTCAGCATCTGCGTATGGTCGAACGCACCCGCGAAACAATCTACGCCATCTATGTGCTCGATCCACTAAGGAAAACACTGCAACAGGTGGTCACATTACGGCGGTTAATTGCGGCCGAACCACAGGCCTCGATCCTTACCGCAGCGCGCAGCCCGATCACAACAACCCCGCTCACGGATCGCGAAGAAGTTGCGCGTGTCATTTCAAAATATGATCTCTTAGCGGTTCCCGTCTTGGACGAACAAGGACATGTCTTAGGCATAGTCACGGTCGACGACATCATCGATGCCATCGTCGAGGAAGCTACCGAAGATGTTCAGAAATTCGGCGGTGTCGGGGCGATCGACGAACCATATTTACGAATCGGTTTCGGAAAGATGCTGTACAAGCGTGCTGGTTGGCTTTCCGTGCTCTTTTTGAGCGAGATGCTAACGGCAAGCGCAATGCAGTACTTTCAATCTGAGCTTGAGAAAGCCGTGGTTCTTACGCTCTTCATCCCACTCATCATGAGTTCGGGAGGAAATTCGGGATCACAGGCAACTTCGCTGATAATACGGGGGCTTGCTTTGCGCGACGTACAGCTTAGCGACTGGTGGCGCGTAGTTTTGAGAGAACTGCCGACCGGGTTAACACTCGGCGCGATCCTTGGAGTAATAGGTGTCTTTCGCATCACATTCTGGCAAACTTTTGGTCTATTCGACTACGGCACATACTGGGCGCTTGTCGCTGTGACGGTCGCCGCTGCTCTGGTCGGAATTGTCGCTTTCGGTTCACTCGCAGGATCCATGTTGCCATTTATTCTTAAACGGCTCGGTTTCGATCCTGCCAGCGCATCGGCTCCCTTTGTAGCTACGCTCGTTGATGTCACTGGGCTAGTAATCTACTTCAGCATTGCGCTCGTTTTCCTGAGGGGAGCATTGCTCTGAGATCAATTGTTGTAAAAAGCTCTTCAGTCCTAAACATTTGATACGAATTCCGAAATCCGTCTCGGCCAGCTGGCGAAACAGCTCCAATTGGCAGCGGGACTCTCCCCTGATCTCATTTCTGAGGTCATCGCAACCGCTTGTTCACGCCTTCCGTTGCTGAACAAGACCGGAGAGGCCGCTCGACTCGACCAGTTCGTCAAAGCCGGCACTTGGAGTGATGCTGCGCTTCTCATCGTTGAGCTCGAACTTCCCGCATGGAAGCTTCGTCGTCTTATCTGCGACAGCGGCGAGTGGCATTGCTCGCTTTCCAAGCAGGCGTACCTTCCGGTGGAATTCGATGACACTGCTGGTGGGCGTATCGCGCTAGTCGGTGCGCACGGCGATGTGCTGGCTGCGCGCCCACCTCCCGCTATAGAAGGGTCAGACGTAGCCGTTAATAATGGACGCAGAATATCTCCGAGGCATTCGGCACTACTAGGTAGAGTCTCAGTTTGAATGTTCTGGCCAATCCAGGATCAGTTACCCTATTCTATTCTTGGCCTCGCTGAAGAGGCCGGCGTCAACGGCCAAAAGGCAATTCGGGAGGATTTGCACCTCTCGCTGGAGGTGTCGGACGCCGACCCGCTTGGCTATCGTAACATTCGAGGCGAGCACTGTCGTCTTTAATTGCAACGCATTGATTATGGTTCATTTGCAGTGACCCGGTCGGAGTAACTGCAAACCATATCGAAAAGGCGAGCAGCGCTGCGCAGAAAAATACCGATGCTAAAATCAATACGAGTAGCACTCTGTCTACCAAATTGGCCTGCTGCTTTTGGGTTCGAGCGCCGTTCACAAGCGACTCCAGTATATCGGGCGGATTTAGCTCCAGAGAATAGCATGATTGCTTTATAAGCGGCAGCGCGCAAATTTCTATATGGCGCATTTATGAAATGGCGCTTCCCTCCATCTCGAATTCCTATGCGGTCATGAACACATTTGCGGCCGGGTCGCTTGCAAACCGATAACGATGGAGAAGTCCGATGACAGCTCTGTTTTCATCCGGTGTTTATGCTTCTCTCGGGTTTATAACCCGAATGAAAAGTGCATTTTTTCGCTTCGCGAACGCGTTTGTGGCAGCGCGGTTGCGTCACGTGCGGTGTGAGTTCGCCAAATCTACTGCTGCAGAAGCGCCGCTGGTTATTGGTTATATCGTGGCGCTAATGCTTTTTGCGTTCGGATGGTCGAACTTCGGTCCGCTGTAAGGAGGGACATGACAATAGAAACGTCCGGTACAAAAAGAGGAATTACATGTCAGCGCAGTCGCTGGGTCCGTTAAGTGCCAAAAGCGGGCATTCATCGATCGCCAAGTAACAACGTTGCGCCTTATGCCGCTGCAAACTATCGGTCGACATTTGGCATCTCGGAGCCATTGTGCAATGAGGAAATCCAAAGGCTTTAAGTCACGTGAAGGTATCTTGGTTAGAAGAGAGGAGTAATTTATTTTTTCAATGCACGGGTGGGTCTGCTTTTGTCCCAACCATTGCTGAATAGAGCTGAGCTGGGTTCTGAGCGCGTCGCAGTTCGAGTAAAGTCTCACGGGCACTGAGCTTCCGCGCAACGGAAGCAAGCGCCTCAAGATGTGTGACCTCGGCCTTGGTAGGCTGCAGAATAGCAAATATAATATCCACCGACCGACCATCAATCGCCTCAAAATCGATTGGATGCCGTAGCTTCGCCAGCAGACCGAATGGTTTGATCACTGCCTCGATATTCGCGTGCGGAATGGCAACCCCACCTCCCGTAGCGGTCGACCCGATATCTTCGCGCTTGAGCAGTGCAGCGGCTATATCGTCCGCCGGTAAGCTAAGGATTTCCGCCGCCTTCCGAGACAATTTGTGCAGCAGCATGTTCTTGTTAGACGCCTCAATATCGAAGAATACAGCTGTGGGGGCCAGGAAATCAGAAATTTTCATAACGGCACCGAAGCGACTCAGCTTAAAGAGGTTGATAAGTACTTAAGCAACTTTTGCGGCTGTTTCAGACGACCGCGAACATTTGCGGACAAGAAATGGTGCCCAGGGACAGAATTGAACTGCCGACACCATGATTTTCAGTCATGTGCTCTACCAACTGAGCTACCTGGGCGCCGGGCCCGGTGACAGGCCCAAATTGGCGCCGCGGTTATAGAAAACCGCCTTGCGCCTGTCGAGCCTGCCACCGTCTTCGAATCATTCTTCTTTTGGCTCTTTCACGGCGGAAGAATCGGTCCGCTCGCCGTCCTCGTCGTGATCTTCCTTGCCGGGGATTCGATAAACGCCTGACAGCCAGCGATGCAGGTCCACATCGGAGCAACGTTTTGAACAGAATGGATGAAATTCGCGCACGAAAGGCTTGCCGCAAATCGGGCACGGCGCCGCCGGCGCGAGGCTGACTTCCTTCGGATCCGACTCACGCATATTTAAGCGTGACCCCGCCGTCGACGACCAATTCGATACCGGTGATATAGCGTGACTCCTCGCTCGCCAGAAACACTGCCGCGTTTGCGACATCCCAGGCATCGCCACCAAAACCCATCGGCACTTGCTTCGCGCGCACGCGCCACATCTCTTCGACATCGCCCTTTGCGTAGGATTTCGCCAAGCCCGCCGCATACTCGACCATCGGTGTTTGCATTAGCCCCGGCAGGATCGCATTGACGCGGATTTTTTTCGCCCCGTACTCCACGGCGGTCGTGCGCGTGAGGTGGCTAAGTGCGGCCTTGCTCGCATAATACGTCGCATATGGAACACCGGTGTAGCGGATCGCTGCGATCGACGAAATGTTGATAATTGAACCTCCGCCTTGTTTCTCCATCAGCGGGATTACGTGCTTCATCGCGAGAAACGCACTTTTTAGATTCACGTTCATAACGCGATCCCATTCCTGCTCAGAAATTTCGACCACGCCGCCGACCTCAGCTATGCCGACATTGTTATCGAGAATATCGATACGGCCATATTCTTTTACAACGGCACCAACCATTGCCTCCACTTCAACGGCTTTTGTGACATCAGCACGGAGCGCGATTACGTTGCCGCCATCTTTCCGAATAATTCCTGCCGTTTCTTCAGCCGCTGCTACATTGATGTCCACGCAAGCGACATTCGCTCCCTCGCGCGCAAAAGCGACGGCCGTGGCCTTGCCATTGCCCCAACCAGGGCCAATCGAGCCTGCGCCAACGACGAGCGCTATTTTTCCCTTAAGCCGGTCAACCACGTTTTTTTGTCCGCAAGGCGTCCAATTCGCGCAACTCTGTTTTCAGGATTTTCCCATAATTGTTTTTCGGCAGCGCATCGACAAAAACATAATCTTTCGGACGTTTAAAACGGGCGATGTGGTCGAGGCAGAGCTTATCGAGATCGGCGACTTTCGTATCGCCAACGATATAGGCAACAACGATTTCACCCCACTCCTTGTCCGGGCGACCGATAACGGAAACTTCTCGTACCTTTTCGTGCTGCAAGAGAACTTCCTCCACTTCGCGCGGATAAATGTTCGAGCCGCCGGAAATAATCAAATCCTTTGAGCGGTCCTTAAGCGTTAGAAAGCCGTCGTTGTCGAACACGCCAATATCGCCGGTGTGCAACCAGCCGTCTTTCAGGGCTTTTGTGCTCGCTTCTGGATTTCTCCAATAGCCTTTCATCACAACATCCCCACGGCAGAGAATTTCTCCTGGCCGATTTGGTAGCAATGCGTTGTCGTTTTCATCAGCCACCTTAACTTCGACGCAGGCATAAGCGCGGCCCGCGGAACCGAGCCGTTCGGTCCAACGCGGATGGTCGCGTGCTGCGATTTCCTGTTTGGATAGGAAGCTGATTGTCATCGGGCTTTCGCCCTGACCGTAAATTTGCGCGAGCCGATTGCCAAAACGGTCGAGCGCCTTCAGCGCATCTTCGACATACATCGGGGCGCCACCCCAGATCAGCGTGCGGATTTTATCTGGGTCGCACGTTGTTCGACTCTCGACCAATCGCTTGATCATGGTGGGCGCTGCGAACATCGAAGACTGCGGCCATGCCTCAAACAGCGAGAAAATTTCGTCCGGTTCGAAGCCACCGGACTCCGGGACAACGTTCACGCCGAGGCGCGCGACATGCGGAATCGCATACATCCCCGAACCGTGACTGAGCGGCGCCGCGTGCAAAATTGCATCACCTGGCACGATCGGATCGACCTCGCTTGTGTAAGCATGACTTGCCCACGATAGGACCCTATGCGTGAGCATAGCGCCTTTTGGTTTGCCGGTCGTGCCGGACGTATAGAAAAGCCACGCGAGATCGTCGCCGTTGCGCGGCTCGACCGCGACGGGATCGGCCGTGAGAAACTTTTCGTAGTCGCGGCTGCCGATGGTGATCAGCCGCTTCAGGCTTTTAGGCGTATGCCGTGCGATCTCGCCGTCCAGTCCTTCGGAAGCGAAACAAATGCCTGCGCCGGAATGATCAAGAATATAACCGATTTCGGCTCCATGTAGCTTCGCGTTCGCCGGTACCGCAGCAGCGCCCGCTCGCCAGATGCCGAACACAAGTGCGAGATAATCTGAATGATTCTTGGAAACGATGGCGACGCGGTCGCCGGGTACTACGCCGGCTGCCCGCAACGCCCCCGCGATTTTCGCTGCGCGAAGCGCAAGTGTGCCGTAATTGGCTGCAACCTTTTTCCCATAACCGATAGCGGGCATTTCAGGGTGCGAATGCCCTGCCCGCTCAAGCCACAGCGCGAGGTTCATGTTTCCTCCGCGTGCAATCTGCTTCTTATTGTTGATTGATCCAGCCAAAATGAACTGGATAACCTTCACCCTGCAACATCGCCGTTGACTCGTAGAGTGGCAGACCCACGACATTCGTGTAGGAACCTATAATTTTAACGACGAACGTTCCAGCGAGCCCCTGGATCGCATAACCACCGGCCTTATTTCGCCACTCGCCGGAGGCAAGATATTTTTCGATATCCTCGTTGGAGAGGCGCTTGAAGCGAACGCGCGTTTCGACGAGGCGCGTCTTCACCGCATCGCGCGGTGTCACTAGGCAAAGACCAGAATAAACCCGGTGCGTTCGACCAGAAAGTAGCCGCAAGCAAGAGGCCGCTTCTTCCAGCAATTCCGGCTTCGGCAAGATACGCCGCCCGACGGCAACGACCGTATCGGCGGCGAGGATGTAGGCGTCGCTGATTTCGTCCTGCGCGCGCACACGTTCTTGAACCTGCAGCGCCTTCTCACGTGCGAGTCTCACCGCAAGCGTGCGGGGTAATTCGCCACGTTCCGGCGTCTCGTCGATCTCGGCAGGCTCGAGTGAATCTGGTTCGATACCGGCCTGATTGAGTAACGAGAGCCGGCGCGGCGAGCCGGAGGCAAGTACGAGCTTCGACCGGCCCATCATCGGCAACTACCTTACGTTCTTCATGGCAAGATGACGGGCGAAGGCCCTCAAATCGGCGCGCAAATTAGCCGATGTCCGCAAGGATGTGAACTGGCTCGTGCGGCCTATTCTGCACCTATGCTTCGCCAATCGAAACGCGCCTTAACGCGTTTCATCAAATCGTCGCGAACAGCGCGGTAGGCGTCGAGTCGCTGCTCGCGGCTGCCTTCAGTCGCGGATGGATTGGGGATCGGCCAGTATTCAACGTCGAAAGGAAGTGCGCGCGTCATATCGACCGCCTTGTGATGCGCTTCGGGGGAGAGGCTGATGACAAGGTCGAAATTCAGTCCTTCAAATTCCTCAATTTCTTCGATAGTGACGGGTTTGTGCTTGGAGAGATCGATGCCGATCTCTTCCATCACTTCGGTCACGAAGGGATCGGCCCCGCCACGGCGCACACCGGCCGAGCCGACATAGAGCGATTTTCCGAATAGATATTTCGTGAGCGCCGCCGCGATCGGCGAGCGGATTTGATTGTGGCCGCACACGAACAGAACGGCCTGCGGCCTGTCTCGGCGCAAGGCCTCGTTCATTCCACGTCAGCCCTTCCAATGGAGCGCGCAGATCAGCGTGAATAGACGTCGCGCAGTATCAAAGTCGACGACAATCTTGTCCTTCAGCCGTTCAATTAGAAGCTCGGAGCCTTCATTGTGCAACCCGCGGCGGCCCATGTCGATCGCCTCGATCTTTGCCGGCGACTCGGTGCGGATTGCGGAATAATAAGTCTCACACATCATGAAATAATCCTTCACCACGCGGCGAAACGGCGTGAGCGAAAGAAAATGTGTGATGACTGGCGTACCGTCCTGGCGCGTCACTTCAAGTGCGAGTCGTCGCTCTATCAGCCCAATTTTCAGCGCATACGGACCAATATCATCGCCAACCGGATCGAAACTGTTGTCTTCTATCAGATCGTAAATCGCGATTGCGCGCTCATGCTCTACATCCGGATTGGCGCGGCCTATCGATGCTTCGTCAATGGTGACCGCAACGAGACGGCGCAAGTTTTTCGCGCTCATCGTTTCCCGCGCTGCATACGAATTTCGACCGAACGCGCATGCGCCTCGAGCCCTTCCGCGCGACCGAGCGCAATCGCTGCAGGGCCCAGCCTTTCGAGCTGCTTTGGTCCGCATTTCAGGATTGAGGTGCGCTTCATAAAATCAAGTACGCTCAATCCCGACGCATAACGCGCGGCGCGCGCGGTCGGCAGCACATGGTTCGAACCGCCGACATAATCACCGATAGCCTCAGGCGTATTGCCGCCGATGAAAATCGCCCCCGCATTTTGGATTCGCGCCGCGAGACTCTCGGCATCCGCGGCCATGACTTCAAGATGTTCAGGTGCAAGCCGGTCGATTAGTGCAGGCGCCTCGTTCAGATCACGCACGAGGATGACCGCACCGAAATTACGCCAGCTTGCGCTGGCGATCTCCACACGCGGAAGCGATTGCAGCTGGCGCACCACGGCACGCTCAACTTCTTCCGCGAGCTTCGGATCCGTCGTCATCAGGATCGATTGTGCCGCCGAATCGTGCTCGGCCTGCGCCAGAAGATCCGAAGCAATCCAGTCGGGTTTTGCCTCACTGTCTGCAAGCACCACTATTTCTGAGGGGCCGGCTATCGTGTCGATGCCGACGCGGCCGAACACAAGGCGTTTTGCGGCAGCGACATAGGCATTGCCCGGACCAACGATCTTCGAAACAGGAGCGATCGTCGCCGTGCCGTAAGCAAGCGCTGCAACCGCCTGCGCGCCACCGATGCGATAGATTTCCCTTACACCTGTGAGCTTTGCGGCCGTGAGCACTAGCGGCGATAATTTCCCGTCAGGCGCTGGTACGACCATAACTAGCCGCTCAACGCCGGCGACTTTAGCAGGCACTGCGTTCATCAACACGGTCGATGGATAGGCCGCAGTACCGCCCGGTACATAAAGGCCCACCGCCTCAATCGGCGTCCAGCGGTGGCCGAGTTCGACACCGAGCGCGTCAGTGTAACGCAAATCTTCCGGCAATTGCCGGCGGTGATGGGTCTCGACTCGCTCCCTGGCGAATTCGAGCGCAGCATATTCTTGTTTATCGACGGCTCGTAAGGCCATCTCAATTTCGTTCTCAGAAACTTTCATCCCGATTTTGTTGAGATCAACGCGATCGAATTTCTTCGTAAGATTGATCAGTGCGCCATCGCCGTTCGCGACAACATCTTTGATGATCGCACGAACGGCCTGTTCGACATCCTCCGCGGCCTCGCGCTTCGTGGTGAGGAAGTCGGAAAATCGTGTGGCAAAATCAGCGTCGCGGGTATTCAAACGGATCGGCATTTGCTTACTCTATATCATTCAGGGTCGTGACGCGGGCGCTTTTGCGCCGGCCACTGCGGACCGAAGTCCGAAAGTGACGCCTCGAGGCATTCGACCTCAAGCCGAACCTCGCCATTTCCCGAAAAGAACAACGTCACGACGCCCGATGGCGCGGTCGTCTCCTCGAATTCCACCGCGAGCAAGTTGACGACGGTGTCGCGCTTGGACAGATCGAGGCCGCGCGCTTTTGCGCTCATCACGCGGTCGAAGTGAATACCGGCGCGGCGGCGCGCGGGCGTATTTTTGTCTGCCGCTTCCCAGTCGAAACGGTTAAGCACCATCGCAAAGCGGTTCTCGCGCGGCAAGAAAGCCATGTCAGCGACCTTCGCCACGGCATCCTGCAAATGCGCAGAAACTACCGCAAGATCTTCGGAGTCGAGTGCGACCAGCTTCAAGGCTTTTCTATCGCCGGCAGTCATGTAAACGGTCCTTCTGCTCGCGCGGAATAGCGACGCAAGCAACACTTCGCAAGCAGCTTCTCGATTTGAAGTAAATCAGCCCGCGACGCGCTCGATTGCGGCGCCACAACTAGCAAGTTTCTGCTCAAGCCGCTCAAAACCGCGATCGAGATGATAGACCCGATGAACCATGGTCTCGCCTTCCGCGGCAAGCGCCGCGATGACAAGTGAGACTGAAGCACGGAGGTCGGTCGCCATCACCGGAGCACCCTTCAATCGCTCGACACCCTCGATGCTCGCGGTATCGCCATCCAGTTGAATACGAGCACCCAACCGGGCCAGCTCCGACACGTGCATGAAGCGGTTCTCGAAAATCGTTTCGGTGATTTTCGAAGTTCCACGCGCGCGTGACATCAGCGCCATGAGCTGAGCCTGTAGGTCGGTCGGAAAACCGGGGAAAGGTTCGGTTGTGACTACCACTGGCTCCAAATCCGCGCCGTCACGCACAACGCGGATGCCTTCATTTGTCACGGTGATTGCGGCTCCTGCCTTGTGGAGAACATCGAGGGCCTCCTGTAAGAGCTCCGGGCGAGCGCCTGCAAGTACAACGTCGCCGCCGGTCATCGCGACCGCCATTGCATACGTGCCGGTTTCAATACGATCGGGAAGTACCGCATGCCGCGCGGCATGGAGATGTTTGGCGCCCTGGATCCGAATCGTCGACGTGCCTGCGCCTTCGATCAAGGCGCCCATTTTATGTAGACAATCCGCAACATCAGTCACTTCAGGTTCGCGGGCCGCATTTTCAATTATAGTTTCGCCGTAGGCTAGCGATGCCGCCATTAGCGCCGTGTGGGTCGCGCCAACCGACACCTTGGGAAATTTTATATGCGCGCCCGTCAGTCCGCGCGGTGCACGCGCGAGCACATAGCCCGCTTCGATTTCGATTTCGGTGCCTAGTGCGCGCATCGCATCGAGATGGAAATCGACCGGGCGCGTACCAATGGCGCAGCCGCCCGGCATCGAGACTTTTGCCTGACCCATGCGCGCCACAAGCGGCGCAATGACCCAAAAGCTCGCCCGCATCTTGGAAACAAGATGATAGGGCGCAGTTGTATCGACAATGTTCTTGGCGGAAAGCTGAAGCGTCTGACCTGTATTTTCGTGGTCGCCGACCCGCTTTCCGCCGAGCATGATGTCGACGCCATGATTGCTGAGAATGTGCTGCAACAAACCGACATCGGCGAGCCGCGGCACATTGTCGAGCACCAGCGTCTCGTCGGTTAACAGGCTTGCAATCATCAGGGGAAGGGCCGCGTTTTTTGCGCCCGAGATCGGAATCGTTCCGTTCAGTTTGCGGCCGCCCCGAACTCTGATCCGATCCATGAAATGCCCCTTGCGCCACCCGCTTCTGCGTTATCCTTTAAGCGGCAAGTCGCGACAAAATAAAGGCCCGCGACTCAAGTCCGCTCCGAATTATCGTCAAATGGCTCGGCCTTGCGGGATTCGGAAGCATTCGATTCGCCCGCGCGACGGCCCGTGGCCTGAGCCTTACGACGCTTAAGATTTTCGCGGAGCGCTTTGGCGAGCCGCTCGGCGCGCTCGTCCTTCCCACTTTTCGGCCCTCGTTGCTCAATCATGCGGCAAGCCGTAACGCGGTAACGGGCCATACCGCAAGCCTATGCTTGCGGCTGCTCTGCCCTCGTGGCACTTAGAGGGCCATTCGCTCTAGCTGCCGTAGCTCAGTGGTAGAGCACTCCCTTGGTAAGGGAGAGGTCGTGTGTTCAATCCACACCGGCAGCACCACTTCTAACCGATTGTTTTTATTTGATTTCAGAAGCGTTGGGATATCGAATCATCTTCGCGCTTGGCCTGATGGCAGCAAGTTGCTTTAGCCAAATTGATGCGTGTCAAGGCAGGAGCGCGGCATTCGCGCACAAGAACCTCGCTGACGGAGATAGTTCATGCGGCTGAGTTCAAGCGCTTTTGCCGATCAGCAATTGATCCCGCGCCGCTTTACCTGCGACGGCGAAGATCTGTCGCCACCCTTCGATTGGAACGGTGCGCCGGCGGGGGCACGAAGTTTCGTCCTCCTTTGCGATGATCCCGACGCGCCTGCTGGGACGTGGCATCATTGGGCGGCCTATGACATCCCTGCCGATCGAACGGCACTTGCAATAGGCGCTGCTAGTGATCTCGAGAAGCTTGAATTCAAACAAGCAGTCAACGACTTCAAATTGCCGGGCTATGGAGGTCCTTGTCCGCCGCATCGCCACGGACTCCATCATTATCATTTTCGCTTATTGGCGCTATCGGTTGATCAGCTGCCGCTAGGCAAGAAACCGTCCTGTCGTGAAGTCGAGCAAGAGGCCCGCAAGTACACTATCGCTGAAGCAACCGTTGTCGGGCTTTACGAGCGATGACGTTCAACGCTAGACTTGAATTTATCATTCCACATGGAGGTCGCGCCCATGCAAAACGTAATTCGTTTTGCGATCCCGATTATCGCCATCTGCGCCATCGCTTCGACAAACTATTCAACCTTCGGCCAGGGGCAGCCGCAAGGCATAAAGCAAGTTCAACTGAGCGAAACGCAGATCCAGAATTTCGTTGCTGCGCAAAAGGAAATTTCGAAACTGACCGAAAAGATCAAGGACGAACCAAAAGCGAAGCTGGATCCAAAAGTCGTGGCCGCCATTCAGGCAGCGACGAAAAAAAATGGATTTACCGATTTCAAAGAATACAGCAACGTGTATGGCAACATCTCGATGATCATGTCCGGGCTCGATCCAAAAACAAAAGCGTTCAGCGAACCGAAGGTTGCTATTCAAAAGGAGATCGACGAAGTTAAAGCCGACAAATCGATCGGCCAAGCGCAGAAAAAGAAGCAGCTTGAAGAGCTGAGCGACGCGCTCAAGACCGCGGAACCCATCAAATTCACCAGCAATATTGAACTCGTAAAGAAACACTACGATGAGATCGATGAAGTGATGGAATAAAAATCCTTGATTCATCAAGAAGGCCGGCTGTATTGCCGGCCTTTTTTATGGGGTTTTCCTGCCATTACAATCGACGTGTCATGACGGCGCGAAAAAATGTGACCCCTCGCCCCCCGCTTGCGTTGTATAGCTGTCTTTGGCGATCGGGTGCTATCGCCCACCCCATAATCATGCGGGCAAACCAATAAAACTCGTTGCAATTCTGACGGCTGTTGCTTTTGTTGAATCGACCGCTCTTACGGTTGCGGCCGGTCAGCTTCGGCGGTCTTTTTGCACAATCGCCAAATTGAGTATCGGCAGACCCGGATCCTGTGGAAATTTCAGCGCTGCTTTAAAAGATCGCGGATTTCCGTGAGCAGAACTTCCTCCATCGAGGGAAGTCGAGGTGCCGCCGCCGCTGTCGCTTCGTCTTTCCTTTTCAAGTAATTTATGCCCTTGACGACAGCGAACAACGCACTCACGATGATCAAAAAATTGAGCGCAATGGTGAGGAAATTTCCCCACGCTAGCACTGCGCCCTGTCTTTTTGCCTCCACCAGATCGTGCGCCGCCACCTTCGAAGATAGCGGTAAGAAATAATTCGTGAAATCGAGTCCACCGGTGACCGCGCCGAGCACCGGCATGAACATGTCGCCGACAAGCGATTCGACGATTTTTCCGAACGCGGCGCCGATGATCACGCCGATGGCGAGATCAACGACGTTTCCTTTCATCGCAAAATCCCGAAATTCATTAAACATTAGTCGTCTCCCTGCCCAACGGGCGTTTCATCATGAATACACCCACGGTATTCAATCCTGCCCGACAGCGCTATATTGGCGTCAAGGTCGACGGTGATCTATCGAAACCCGTCCCCGACGTTTATCGCCACAAGGGCTGTCGCACCCGCGTCTACTGAGTTGGTTTCAGCATGCTGCAAGGCTGGTTCGTCGTCGGCATCGCCCTGATCTACATCGGCCTGCTTTTCGCCGTGGCGAGCATCGGTGATCGCTTTCACGCCGGATTCAGAGATAACCGCAGCCGGATGTGGATCTATCCGCTTTCGCTCGCCGTCTATTGTACCTCATGGACTTTCTTTGGCTCGGTCGGTCTTGCCTCGCGGCAGGGTTACGATTTTCTCACGATCTATCTGGGACCAGTGTTGATGATTGGGCTTGGCTTTCCGCTGATTCTGAAGGTGGTACGGCTCGCCAAAACACAGAATATCACTTCGATCGCTGACTTCATTGCCTCACGTTATGGCAAGAGCCAAACGGTAGCGGCCATCGTAACACTGGTCGCGGTGATCGGCGCGATCCCTTATATCGCGCTGCAGCTGAAGGCAGTGTCATCTTCGCTGATCACTATCGTGGGCCAGGATCACCTTGCCGCCAATGTAGCCGCACCATTGAACGGCGACCTTCCTCTGCTCATTGCCATCGCGATGGCAGCGTTCTCCATTCTGTTCGGCACACGCCATACCGATGCGACCGAGCACCAGGAAGGTTTGATGCTCGCGATCGCGACAGAGTCCGTCGTCAAGCTGATCGTTTTTCTCGCCGTTGGCATTTATGTGACTTTCTTCATGTTCAGCGGGCCCCGCGATCTATGGGCGAAGGCCGCGGCTCACGGCGATATTCTGCCGATTTTCACGAACGGTGTCGGTGTGGGTAACTGGCTTACGATGACGCTGCTATCCTTCGTCTGCGTCCTGTTACTGCCGCGCCAGTTTCACGTCACCGTTGTCGAGAACAATGGCGAAAGCGAACTTCGTCGGGCCGCGTGGCTATTCCCGATTTATCTCGTTTTGATCAACCTTTTCGTGGTGCCAATCGCAATCGCCGGTCTCACAACATTTCCCAGTGACTCGATCGATAGTGACATGTTCGTGCTCGCGCTGCCGCTCGCGGCAAAATCGGATTTTTTTGCGATGTTCGCTTTCATTGGCGGCCTTTCGGCTGCCACCGCGATGGTGATCGTCGAGAGCGTCGCGGTGGCAATCATGGTGTCGAACGACATTGTCGTGCCGTTGATCCTGCGACGGCGCGGACTAGGCGCAGCAGCGCGCGGCGACATGGGCGTGCTGCTCGTTCAGTCGCGCCGTATCGCCATCTTTGGCGTGCTGCTGCTCGCCTACGTTTATTATCGTCTTGCGGGCGAAGCGCAGCTTGCCCAGATCGGACTGTTATCCTTTGCCGTAGTTGCACAATTCGCTCCGGCCTTTTTCGGGGGTCTTTTCTGGCGCGGCGCAACGGCTCGCGGCGCGATTGTCGGGCTCAGTACCGGCGTTATGGTGTGGGCCTATACGCTCTTGTTACCCAGCTTTATCGCCTCGGGAATTTTCGACCAGTCCATTCTCAATTTCGGACCGTTCGATATCGAGGCGCTGCGCCCGCAGGCGCTGTTCGGGCTGCAAATGGCGCCGTTGACTCACGGCGTGATATGGAGCCTAGGCCTGAACATTCTCGCCTTTGTCGGCGTATCACTATTCACGTCCGCCACCGCGATCGAGCGAGTGCAAGCAAATATTTTTGTACGGGCAGAACTACCACCACTGGCGCCAAATTTCCGCCTGTGGCGAACGTCCGTCACGGTGGAAGATTTGATCGCCACGGTCTCCCGCTATCTCGGAGAGGAGCGAACGCGTCGGTCGTTCGAGGATTTTGCGCGAACGCGCGGTATCGCACTTGATTCTACCCGCGAAGCGGACGCGCACTTCCTTCGTTTCGCCGAACATGTTCTCGCGTCGGCGATTGGAGCTGCCTCCTCCCGTCTCGTGCTCTCGCTGCTTCTTCGCAAGCGAGAGGTTTCGACGAAATCAGCCGCCCTCCGGCTGCTCGATGACGCCTCCAGCGCGATACAGTACAACCGCGAAATTCTTCAAACCGCGCTCGACCACGTTCGGCAAGGCATTGCTGTGTTCGACAAGGAATTGCAACTCATCTGCTGGAACCGGCACTTCGGCGAGATGCTGGGCCTTACGCCGGATCTCGTGCGGATCGGCGTCGGACTCAACGAAATCCTACGGCGTAGCGCAGAACGCGGCGATTTCGGCGCCGGCAGCGTGGATGAGCTCGTCGCCAGCCGACTTAACCGATACGTCACACTTATGGAAATTTTCCATGAGCGCCTGCCGATGAGCGGAATTGTCGTCGAAGTGCGTTCGAACCGTATGCCGGATGGCGGCATCGTCGTCACCTATACGGATATCACTCCAACGGTTGAGGCCGCGGAGGCACTTGAACGCGTGAATGAAAATCTCGAACGGCGCGTACGGGAGCGCACGGAAGAACTGACTCGCCTCAATAAGGAATTGGCCGAGGCCAACATTTCGAAAACTCGTTTTTTGGCTGCTGCGAGCCACGACATCCTGCAGCCGCTGAACGCCGCACGTCTCTACGCGACTAGTCTTATCGAGCGCGAACGCAAGGGCAATGAGGCGAAGCTCGCTGCCAATGTTGACGCCTCCCTTGAAGCGGTCGAGGATATTCTCGCAGTGCTTCTCGACATTTCGCGGCTTGATACTGGCGCACTGCAGCCAGAAATCACAAATTTCCGCGTCGATGAAATTCTAAGCCAGCTTGAAGTCGATTTTACTCCGCTGGCCGATGAAAAGGGCCTGAAACTGACTTTTCTGCCCTGCTCGTTAACCGTTCGTTCGGATCGCCGCCTGTTGCGGCGGCTCCTGCAAAATTTCGTCGCCAACGCAATTAAATATACGCCGCGTGGACGTGTACTTATTGGTTGCCGCCGGCGCAAAGACCGTCTCCGCATCGAAGTCATCGATACCGGACTCGGCATCCCGGAAAATAAGCGAAAAATCATATTCAAAGAATTCCAGCGACTCGAGCAGGGGGCACATGCTGCGCGCGGTCTTGGGCTCGGGCTCTCTATTGTCGAGCGCATTGCGCGCATTCTCGACCATAGAATCCTGCTGCGCTCAAAAGTCGGGAAGGGTTCGGCTTTCGTCGTCGAATTGCCGACGGGGCCTGCGATCGCCCGCAAAATGAACGAACAAGCAGTGGCGGCCGTACCCTTTATTCCGCTCGAAGCAGTCAGCGTGCTTTGCATCGATAATGATCCACAAGTGCTGGACGGCATGAAAACACTTTTGAGCGGTTGGGGCTGCCATGTGATAGCGGCGCCCGGGATCAAGGCAACATCGCGTCTGCTGGGTGATCGCGAGCGACCTGATATTTTACTGATAGATTATCATCTCGACGATGGAAATGGCATCGATGCAATCGTTTCGCTACGACTGAAACTCGGCGAAGAAATTCCGGCGGCGCTGATCACTGCGGATCGAAGCCAACCCGTCTACGATGCCGCCCGCACAAATAATATTCAGGTTCTGCACAAACCACTGAAACCAGCGATGCTCAGAGCGTTCATCGCGCAATGGCGCGTGGCGCGGCCAGCAGCCGAGTAACTCGCGATCAATTGACCGGGCGAGTCCACTGTCCGGCTTCAATCTTTGAAGCCGCGATCACTGCCTGTGTGCGGCTTTCGACGCCGAGCTTTTGCAAAATCGCCGAGACGTGCGCCTTCACGGTTGCTTCAGAAACAGCAAGCTCAAACGCTATCTGTTTGTTCAGCAGACCTTCCGATAACATCATCAATACGCGCACCTGCTGGGGCGTCAACGTCGAGAGCTTTGCAACCAGATTACGCGTCTCCACATCGGGGCCAGCGGTCAAATCGACGTCTGGGGGAACCCAGACACCGCCCTCGAGCACCTTGCGGATTGCGCTACCCATGGCTTCCACGCCCAGTGTCTTCGGCAAAAACCCCGAAGCGCCAAATTCCATGCAGCGACGAATAACATCCGGTTCCTCGGTCGCCGACACGACAACGACGGGCACGCCCGGAAATTGCGCACGGAGATAAAGCAAACCCGAAAAGCCCCGTACACCTGGCATCGTCAGATCGAGTAATACGAGATCGATGTCACTTTCCCTCTCCAGCAAGGATTGAAGATCCTCGAATCCGCCGGCCTCGAATACTTTCGCACCTTCAAACAAATTGCTGACAGCTTCTTTCAGTGCGCCACGAAAGAGAGGGTGATCGTCGGCGATCACAAAACGATGGGAATCGGAAGCTTCCACGGTTTTTCTCTCAGAGACCTGATCCGGATGCACCAGGCCCATCGCCCATGTTCCACTTTACGGAATTTCATTGCAACCGCTATGCCCGCACTGGAATACAAATTCCGCCGATGGTTAAGTACCCTTTTCCTGTTTTTCCCGCTGCAAACTTTCCATCATGCCGATGAAGCGACGGAATATATTTTCGAAAAACTTCATTACACGGTCAACTTCGGCGTCACTAGGTAGCTTCAGTTCAGTCTGTTTGTTCGTGCCTCGCCCAAGCTCGCTTTCGAGCCTGTTCACCTTTTCTTGTAGGCGGCCGATCTCTTTCTCGTAAGCGGCGCGATCATCGGCTACCGCCTCGCACGCCCAATTATCTGTACGCTTGCGGCAGAGCGAAACCAGTCCGGTACGGGTGTCGAGCCGCATCACGCCGTCGGCAACCGGGCTCATGCTGAAACGGCCGTTTTCGTTATCCGGGGCAACCTTGGCCGAGTCCACGGTTTGCGCGAACGCCGGTAGTGCCATTTTCGTACCGACCATTAAAAGAATTATGAAAACTAGTTTTTTCATCACGACACTCCAGCGGGCGAGGCCACCCGAAACTGATGGCCCACATCCGTAAACGTGGCATCAGGCCGCCTTTTTGTCCGCCATGTTCTGGAAACGGCCATAAAATGTGTCTCCCTTCTTCGCCATTTCAAGCAGCAAAGCATTCGGCTTGAAACGTGCGCCGTATTTCTTCGCGAAGCTTTCGCAAATCTGCACGAACTTCTCCGCGCCCATGCCGTCGATGTAGGACAGCGTGCCGCCGGTGAAAGGCGCATAGCCGAAGCCAAGAATGCTGCCAACATCCGCATCGCGCATGTCGGTTATGACACCCTCCTCGACGCAGCGTGCAGTTTCTAGCGCCTGAATGGCTAGAAGACGCGTTTTTAACTCATCCACGCTGAAGTATTCTGCTGGTTTTGGTTTGCCGACAATATCGACGATTCCCGGCCACAGCCGCTTCGGCTGATTTTCGGGATAGTCGTAGAAGCCCTTGCCATTCTTGCGGCCGTAACGTCCCCGCTTCTGCACCATTTCTTCGAGTAGTTTTTCTTGGCGCGGATCGATGAAGTCGCTGCCGAGATCGGCCTTCGTTGCCTGCAGGATTTTCCAGGCGAGATCGACCGCAACCTCATCGTTGAGCGAAAGCGGCCCGACGGGCATACCCGCCATACGGCCGATATTTTCGACCATTGCTGCTGGCACGCCTTCGGTCAGCATCATATGACCCTCGCGGATATACGTGCCGACCACGCGCGACGTATAGAACCCACGTGAATCGTTCACGACGATCGGCGTCTTTTTGATCGCGCGCACATAATCGAGGGCCATGGCGATCGCTGCATCACCGGTCTTTTTTCCTTTAATGACCTCTACCAGCATCATCTTGTCTACCGGCGAGAAAAAGTGGATGCCCACAAAATGGTCCGGCCGTTTGGAAATGTCGGCGAGAGAGGTGATCGGCAGAGTCGATGTGTTCGAGCCAAAAATGACATCTGGTCCCAACACCGCTTCCGATTTAGCGATCACATCGGCCTTAATCTTGCGATCCTCGAACACGGCTTCGACAACGAGATCCGCGCCCGCGATATCGGCGTAGTCAGCGGTCGGTTTGATGCGTGCCAGCAACACATCGCGGTCTTCCGCTTTGGCCCGACCTTTCGCGATTTGATCCGAAATGAGCTTATGGGAGAGCTGCTTGCCTTTTTCTGCCGACGGCATGTCTCGGTCGAGCAACACTACGTCAATGCCGACTTGCGCCGTGACGTAAGCAATGCTCGCGCCCATGAAGCCCGCGCCGAGAACCGCAATCTTATTGATCTTTTTCACTGGTACGTTCTGCGGCCGACGTGCACCCTTGTTTAGCTCCTGCATCGAAACAAAAAGCGAGCGAATCATTGCGCGCGCTTCCTTGGTGCGCAGAATGTTTGCGAAATAGCGCGACTCGACCTTAAGCGCCGTGTCCATTGGCAACTGCAGGCCTTCAAACACACACTTCAGTATTGCTTTAACTGCCGGGTAATTGTCATACGTCTCGCGGCGATAGATCGCGTTCGCGGGCGGCCAGGTCATCATGCCGCCTTTGGAGAAAACCGGACCGCTGGGCAGCTTGAAGCCTTCGAGATCCCACGGTTGCACGCCCTTTCCGCCGTTCTTGATCCAAGCTTTCGCGCTTTCGATGAGTTTATCGACAGGCACGATTTCGTCGATCAGCTTCATGTCCTTAGCCTTACTCACGCGAAGCTGCTCACCGCGAAATAAAAATTGAAGCGCATCGGTCGTCTGCAACATGCGCGCGACACGCTGCGTACCGCCACCGCCTGGGAACAGGCCCACCTTTACTTCCGGAAGGCCGAGACGCGACTTCGGATTGTCCGCCGCGAAGCGGCGATGACACGAGAGCGCAAGCTCGAAAGCGCCGCCCATACAGGTGCCGTTAATCGCAGCAACCCATGGTTTGCCGGATTTTTCCAGCCTGCGAAATACGAGCGAAAGTTTTCGCGATTCGTCAAAAAAAGCTGCATCGCGGCTTTTTCGCCCTTTGCCTTTGCGATATCGTTGAAAGCCTTACCGAGTCCCTGCAGCATGGTGAGATCGGCACCACCGGAAAACGTATCCTTGCCGGAGGTGACGACAGCGCCTTTGACTGCCGCGTCGCTCGCAACCTTATCGACGATCTGGGAAAGTTCGTCCGTAACGCTCTGGTCGATGACGTTCATCGACTTTCCAGGCATGTCCCAGGTAACGAGAGCAATGCCGTCCGTATCCACATCGAATTTGAAATTCTTGTAACCCATAACAAGCCCTCGTCTTTTCTTTCTGTTAATGAAACACTCGCGCTTTCGCGCGGGCTTTGGAAAAATTTTTAGACGCGCTCGATGATCGTCGCCGTTCCCATGCCGGCGCCGATGCAAAGCGTGACGAGCGCTGTTTCCTTGCCGCTACGTTCCAGTTCGTCGAGAACGGTGCCCAGAATCATAGCTCCCGTTGCACCGAGCGGATGCCCCATGGCAATCGCCCCGCCGTTTACGTTGATCTGGTCCTTGTCGATCTCAAAATGCTGCATGAATCGGAGCACAACTGAGGCGAAGGCTTCGTTCAGCTCGAACAAATCAATGTCGGAAAGCTTCATGCCTGCCTTTTTGAGCGCACGCTCGGTAACATCGATAGGACCGGTCAACATCAGCGCCGGGTCGGAACCAATCGACGCGAACTGCCGGATGCGTGCACGCGGTTTCTTGCCCAGCGCCTTGCCCGCGTCCTTCGACCCCACCAGTATGGCCGCGGCTCCGTCCACAATGCCAGACGAATTGCCCGGATGGTGAACATGCTTCACATATTCGACATCAGGATGCGCCTGTGTTGCGACCGCATCGAAGCCACCAAACTCGCCCATTTGCACAAAGGAAGGTTTCAACGCCGCGAGCGATTGCATGTCGGCATTCGGCCGCATGTGCTCGTCCTTTACCAGTATCGGTAGGCCGTTGATGTCGGTTACCGGCACGACGGAATTGGCAAAGCGTCCTTCTTCCCACGCTTTTGCCGCACGCTTCTGGCTCATCACCGCATACTCGTCGACGTCATCTCGAGAGAAACCGTATTTCGTCGCTATGAGATCAGCCGAGACGCCCTGCGGCATGAAATAGGATTTAATCGCGATCGACGGGTCCACTGGCCAGGCACCGCCCGAGGCGCCAATGCCGACACGCGACATCGATTCGACGCCGCCGCCGATCGTGAGTTCCTTCGCACCCGACTTGACCTGGGCCGCGGCGAAATTCACAGCTTCCAGACCGGACGCACAAAAACGATTGATTTGAATGCCCGGTACTTCCTTGCCGTAGTCGGCGGCGATTGCCGCAACGCGCGCAATGTCGCTGCCTGCTTCGCCAACCGGATCGACGCAACCGAGTACTACATCTTCGATCAGTTTCGGATCGAATCTATTACGGTCCTTGATTGCGACGAGTGCTTGACGGGCGAGTTCGAGTGTCGTGCATTCGTGCAGCGAGCCATCGTTCTTGCCGCGGCCCCTCGGCGTGCGGACGTGATCATAAATGAACGCATCACGCGAGACGCTCGAAAGCAACCCGTGCTTGCCCTTCAATGAGGGTTTCTTACTTGCCGACTTGGCTTTCGCCTTGGCGGATTTTTTCTTCGATTTTGCCATATTCAAAATGCCTCCGCTGAAAGTTCCATTACGCTGCTCGCACCCGCCTGGATACGTGCGAGATGTGCGGCGGTTTCGGGCAGCATTCGTTCCATGAAGAATTTTCCGGTGACGAGTTTCGCGCCCATGCGCGGGCCGGCGCCGTTACCGCTTATTCTCGTCGCGAGCGCGGCCTTGGCGATCTGCGCCCACATGTAACCAAGCGCGACGAGGCCGAATAGATGCATAAAATCATAAGCGCCCGCACCAGCATTGTCCGGCGCCTTCAACGCGTTCTGCATGAACCACGTGGCTGCAAGCTGGAGGTGACCAAGCGCATTCTGCAGCGGTACAACATAGGGCTTCATGTCGTCGGTAGCATTTTCCTTAATGAAGGCCGAAACTTCTCCGAAAAATGTCATCAGCGCGCGGCCGCCATCTTTGCCGAGTTTGCGACCAACGAGATCGAGCGCCTGAATTCCGTTTGCGCCCTCATAGATCATGGCTATTCGTGCATCGCGCACGAACTGCTCCATGCCATGCTCTTTAATGTAGCCGTGCCCACCAAAGACCTGCTGGGCCATGACGGCATTTTCGAAGCCCTTGTCGGTAAAAACCCCTTTAATGACAGGCGTTAGCAAGCCCATGTAATCATCGGCCGCCTGGCGAGTTTTCTCGTCGTCGGATTGAATCGCAACGTCGCCCTTGAGCGCGGTCCATAACATCAAAGCACGCGCCGCTTCGTTGAAAGCACGCATCGTCATGAGCATGCGGCGAATGTCTGGGTGCACAATAATCGGATCCGCAGGCTTGCCCGGTTCTTTGACACCCGAAATCGAGCGGCCCTGCAGACGATCTTTCGCGTATTGCACAGCATTTTGATAGGAAACTTCGGAAAGCGCGAGGCCCTGAATTCCGACTCCGAGACGCGCTTCGTTCATCATCACGAACATCGCATTAAGTCCGCGGTTTGCCTCACCAACGAGCCAGCCGGTTGCACCGTCGTAATTGATGACGCAGGTTGAATTGCCGTGAATGCCCATTTTCTCTTCGATCGAACCGCAGGTGACGCCATTCGGGCCGCCGACTGAACCGTCGGCATTCACTTTCAATTTCGGCGCGACGAAAAGGGAAATTCCCTTAACACCTTCGGGCGCGCCTTCGATACGCGCGAGAACAAGATGAACAATATTTTTTGAAAGATCGTGCTCGCCGGCGGAAATAAAAATTTTGGTGCCAGTGATTTTATAGCTCCCGTCCTTTTGCGGAATAGCTTTTGTGCGGATCAGGCCAAGATCTGTGCCGCAATGCGCCTCTGTCAGGTTCATTGTACCAGACCATTCACCAGAAGCGAGTTTCGGCAGATACAAATTCTTTTGTTCTTCGCTGCCATGCATGGAAAGCGCGCGATAGGCACCCATCGACAGGCCCGGATACATACCGAACGACATGTTGGAGGCAAAAACGAATTCGCTAAAAGCAGCATTGACCGTGTACGGGAGGCCTTGTCCGCCATATTTGGTGTCAGCGGCGAGTCCGATCCAGCCACCCTCGGCCATCTGTTTGTAAGCTTCCTTGAAACCCTTCGGTGTAGTCACCGATCCATCGGTATTGCGCTTGCAGCCTTCGGTATCTCCAACCCGATTGAGCGGCTGAAGAACCTGCTCGCAGAATTTTCCTCCTTCGGACAGGATCGCCGTCATTGTTTCCAAATTCGCGTCGGCAAAACCCGGCAGGTTGTTATAGCGCTCGTATTGAAACACATCCTTCAGAAGAAAAAGCACGTCCTCGACGGGAGCGTTGTAATTCGGCATGTTTTCCTCCGCCCTCTCTACGCTGCGGCCTTAACGTCCGAGTTTGATCGCGACAAGTTCGCTCGCACGTTCAAGCTCGGCAATTGCCTTGTCGATGTCGCGCCGCTGAACCTTGAGCTTCTCAATCTGCTCGTGGAACCGGCTCAGCGCGACCTTAAGCTGGGTGGTCTGCCGGTCACCAACATCATATAGGTCCAGCATTGCGCGAATCTCATCGAGAGAAAAGCCGACGCTTTTGCCCATGAGCACCAGCATCAGACGGGCGCGGTCGCGGCGATTATAAACGCGTTCTTGCCCTTCGCGACGGGGCGAAATTAGCCCTCGCTCTTCATAAAACCGGAGCGTGCGGGCTGTGACCTTAAATTCCCTTGTTAAATCGCGGATATGGAACGTTTCCTGGGAAGCGCGGGCGCCAGCGGTTTCGCGATCCACCCCGATGACCAGATCGGGCATGGGCTCCCTGCGCTTGCTGCCATTGGCAGAACCAATATCGCCACGCATGGCGTTTTCCTCGATGAGTGTGCGGTGGCCGCGTTAATACACCAGCTTACGTAAACGTCAACATGAGGACGCGCAAATCTTTGAAGTCAGCTGCCCTTTTGGGATCGAGCCGCCGAAGTTAACCCGATATTTACCAAGAAAATGAAAGGGTTGCGACTGAGAGCGCTGCGTTTCGCCCGGGCTGTGAATTGGCTCTTACGCTCCCTGATTAGGACCCGCAATGACCGCCGATGTGCCCTGGAGCGTGAACGCGGTGGAGCCCAATACCTGGGCTACGGCACGCGAGGCAGCACGGCGTGCGGGCCTTTCAGTTGGCGAATGGCTTGAAGCCGCGATCCGCGGATCGGCTGGCGAATATACAATTTCGCGGTCTCCGAATTATCCGCGCGGTAACAATGATCAACTTCAGCATCAACTCAACGATATCTCCGAACGGCTCGACCATCTTATGCAAACGCATCCTCAGCAGGGGCGCACCAAACCGCGCGAGGAACGCTCCGATTCCAGGCTGCTTCATTCGGTGGAGACGTTGACTGACCGCATTGACGGACTAATCGACGACGTCCGTTCGAAAGACCAAAGCGCACCCTATCAAATCAAGACTGCGATCGACCGTCTCGATAGCCGGATGGAAACCCTATTCTTGCAAGGACGCGCCGCGGCTCCCTCGCGCGAGCCCGAGATCGAGCGCAAGCTTTCTGAGATCGCGCGCGAAATCGAAAACATGAGCCGCCGGATCGCACATGAGAACACTCGTTACGCAGCATCGCAGCGCCCACCCTCGATCGCGGAACTGGATGCAGCAATCGCTGAAATCACAGTACGGCAGGCTGCGCTCGACGATGGCGGGCATAGCCGGGACCTCGAGCGTAAGCTTGCAGCAATTGACGCACGTTTCGGTTTTGCCCAACACTCTGATGTTCAACTCACCGGACTCGAACACCAAATCAAATCGCTTGCTGACGAAATGCAGGCATTCCGCTGCGCAGCCGACCAATCCGATTCCATCGATATGCTTCGACGCGAGGTCAGTGACCTCACCCGTTTATTCGGCGATCTAACACCGCGCCAATCGATCGAGGCGCTCGAACGCACGATTGCAACTCTCGCGAAACGAATTGATCGTGCCGCATTCGCAGAAACGCACCAGAGCGTCCACGAAATCGTCAATGCGCTACAGGAAATTCGGGGGGCCTTGAGTGAAGTGAAACCCGCCGAAAGCTTTTCCGCGGTTGAGTATAATCTGCAAGCACTTTCCAGCAAGCTTGACAGCTTGAATGAGAACGGCCTCGCCAGCACGATTATCGACCGTCTGCACGCGCAGACTACTGAAATCCGCGACCTTCTTTCCAACGCGCTACCCGGTGATGCGCTCAAAACGCTTGTCGGCCAGGTTGAGATCCTGATCCAGCGGCTCGAGCATTCGCCGTCACCGAACGAAGGTGCGGTGATGGACGTCGTCCGATCGCTGGAACGTAGAATTGATGACTTCGCCGAGCGTGTGGAAGGCGTGACGCAGCAGCCTTCTGCCTCCCCCATGTTCGATGAAATCAAGACTCGTCTCGAGAAAATCGAAAGCGCCTTTGATCATCGTGGCACTTTTGGTGGGCTTGAAACCACCATGAAAAGCCTTGTGGACAAGCTCAGCTCCGCTGAAGAGCGTCTCGCAGGGCTCGGATCGATTGAAAAAGGTTTGAGCGATCTAATCGGACAAATGCAGGAAGTGCGCGCGAGTGCGATCGAAGTCGCCGAGCGTGCGATGCGTGTTTCTGGGCGCGAAACACCGCCGCCCGCGCGAAATGTCGAAATCTCCGACCGGCTTGGCCCGGTCGAACCCAATTCGGCGCTCAAACTGATTCCCTTAGAAGCGCCGCTACTTCCGTCTGTTCAGACTTCACGCGCGAAGACGATGGAAGTCGCCGAACATGCAATGCGCACTTCTGAGTGCGTAACGTCGCCGCCCGGGCGAACTTTCGAATTCACTGATCGGCGTTTCCCGGTTGAACCCAATCCAACATTTAATCCGATCCGCGAAGAAGTGCCGCGATTTTCACCCGTTCAGCGTCCGAAAGCGCCCGAGATTCGCGTCGAACCCCGTTCGATCGCATCCGATCCTGAGACCGCCTCGGTCACGAGCGCCTGCGATAAGGATGATTATCCGCTCGAACCCGGCTCCGGATCCCCTCGAGGCAAGCCGAACCAAAGCGCTTCCGAGCGTGTTGCGATTTCGGAAGCGGCACTTGCTGGATTGACCCGTCCGCAAGACCAGTCAGCTTCGACGACGGATTATATCGCCGCCGCGCGGCGCGCAGCGCAAGCCGCTGCCCAGCAATCGGTCACTGCTGAAAAACCGAATATGAAGGCCAGCGCTGGCGCACTTCAGCTCTTAAGCGGCAAGAAACGTGCGCTCGTTCTCGGCTCCCTCCTGATCGGCATCATATTCGGCGCGGTTCGCTTCGGTGGTCTCGCGAGCATGATTCCAGTCTTTCATTCTGCGAAGCCCGTGCCTGTCGTCGTACCGACACCCTCCGAACCGGACAGACTTGGCCTAGATGATCTTCTTGCCCCGAATAATATTGAACCCGAAAAGACCGAACCAGAAAAGCAGTCAGGACTGCCGTCGGAAGAGAATCTGGCCATCGCGGGCAATCCTGGGCCAAAGATGGTTCCACCTGATGCGATCGCAGCCTTGATCGCAAAGCCAGATATTGGCCCGGACATCACAAGTTCGGTCATAACTCAGGACACAACGAGCACTCCCGGACAAAATGCCAAAGTCGCATCGCTTCCCATGGTGTCGATTTAAGCCGGGAATTTGCCCGCTGCGATCGGAACACAAGCACTCCGCACAGCGGCTCTCGTTGGCGATCCTGATGCCGCCTTTGAGATCGGCTCGCGCTATTTCGATGGCAAGGGTGTCACAATGAGTACAGCTGAGGCCAAGCGCTGGTTCGAAATCGCTCAGGCCGAAGGGTCTGTGCTCGCAGCCTATCGACTCGGCAATATTTTCGAGAAGGGCACAGGCACAACCAAGAATCTGACAGAGGCGAGCCGCTACTACACGATCGCCGCCGAGGGTGGAAACACGAAGGCGATGCATAATCTCGCCGTGCTCTATTCCGAAGGCATCAACGGCAAACCCGACTACAAGACTGCTGCACGCTGGTTCCGCATGGCCGCGGAGCGCAATGTAAAAGACAGCCAATATAATCTCGGTGTGCTCTATGCCCGCGGTTCGGGTGTCGAGGCCAATCTGGCCGAATCATTCCGCTGGTTCTCGCTAGCAGCCGTCCAGGGCGATACCGATGCCGCGAAGAAGCGTGACGACGTCGGCAAGCGCCTGGACCAGCATACCCTGATCGCCGCACGCCTCGCTGTACAAACCTGGAACGCGATCCCGCTCGACGAGGTGGCCAATGAACCGCGCCTAAAGGCGGATTGGCTAAAGGCCGAATCGACCGCATCACGCAAACGCAGTGTCAAGCAATAACCTTCGTACATAACTTTAATTGACAAGCGCGCGCGGCGGCTTTTGATGCATCATTGCCGCAGGATAGCGGCTCTTCCTTTCCGTCCGGACTTCCGCCTGTGCCCATCTATCTTCCAATCGCCGAACTGCCGGTCAACATATTCGTCATTTTGGGTCTTGGTATCGCCGTTGGTTTTATTTCAGGAATGTTCGGTATCGGCGGCGGTTTCCTGATGACACCCCTGCTGATCCTTGTCGGCATTCCTCCCGCCGTCGCCGTCGCGAGCGTGCCCGCACACATGGCCGCATCCTCTATTTCGGGCACGTTTACTTATTGGCGAAAGCGTATCGTCGATTACGGACTGGCTCTAGTGCTTTTGTCGGGCGCGCTGCTAGGGACGGCGTCCGGTGTTTGGTTGTTCGCGCTCTTGCGGCGCGCGGGCCAGCTTGAACTGTTCATTTCACTCGCTTACGTCGCTCTTCTCAGCATCGTTGGCGTGCTGATGACCGCTGAGAGCATCCGCGCAATCATTCGTACTTGGCGCGGCACGTCGCCGCTGCCGCGGCGACCGGGAACGCACGCATGGTTTCACGGTCTGCCGCTGAAACTACGCTTCCGGCAATCGCGCATTTACGTCTCAGCGATCCCAGTGACCGTAATCGGCTTCGTCACTGGTTTAATCGGTGCAATGATGGGAGTCGGCGGCGGTTTCCTGCTGGTCCCCGCCCTCATTTATCTGATGCGCGTCCCCACTACCGTATCGATCGCGACTTCACTGATGCTGACGCTAATGACGATGCTGGTTGCTATCGTGCTGCATGCCATGGAAAATCGCAGCGTCGATGTCGTGCTTGCATTTGTGTTGATGATCGGCGGCGTCTTCGGCGCACAATTTGGCGTGCGCGCGGGGCAGGCTATTCGTGCAGAACAGCTGCGCTTGCTTCTGGGTCTCATGGTGATAGCGGTCGGCTTCCGCGTTGCGGGCGGTCTCATCAATCAACCCGCTGAACTGTTTTCTGTCGTACCGCAGGACGTGTGGGAATGACCCGGGTTCATGCGAGCGGCATCTTCTTGGCGGCGCTTGCGTTTTGCCTGCTTACATTGCTGGTTCCGGCCCACGCACAAAAATTGGTGACTTCGGTTTCGACCCATCGTGTCCTGATCACCTCCAATTTCAGTGGAACAGAACTCGTTCTCTTCGGCACTATCGATGAAGCTCCCGGTGCGCAGATTGGAACTTATAATGTGGTTGTAACCGTGCGTGGACCCGCCCGCTCGTTCGTTACGCGGCGCAAATCGAAAATTCTTGGACTTTGGGTCAACGCGCAATCGCGCGAATTCTATCAAGTCCCATCTTATCTGGCCGTGATGACAAACAAACCGCCAGCCGAAATTGGCACGCCGGAGATGCTGCGAAAAAACCGCATTGGGCTCGTCAATCACATGTTCACTCAGCAGATCGGAAACGATGTGGCCGACGTCACGCCGGACGATCCGTTTCGCGCGGCGTTTCTGCGCGTCAAAACAAGTGATGGCTCCTTCCGCGCAGATCCAAACGGCGTAACTTTCATCACGCCACGCCTGTTTCGCGCATCGGTGCCGATACCAGGGACAGCTCAAACGGGGGATTACGAGGTCGAGACCCTTCTCATCACAAATGGCAATGTGGTTGCAAAACAGCAAACAGCGATCGAGGTGGTAAAAACGGGTCTTGAAGCCGTCATCGCTACCGAAGCCCGCGAGCACAGCTTTTATTACGGGCTCGCGACCGCGCTACTCGCGCTTGTAACCGGCCTCATCGCAACCCTTCTCTTCCGGCAGGAATGATCAGCCGCGCTTACAAAGTACGGCAAGACGACCTTCGGCCGGAGAATTCTTCTCCATCCGCGTCGATACACTTTCCAGCCGGACAGTATCGAGGCCCGCGTTCTGTGCAGCCATGCGAAGATGCTTCTCTCCATGCGCAAAGCGAAGCATATCGGTCAATATAATCTCATCACCTTGATAAGTTTCGACCGTAAACGCCATCAATCCGCCCATAGACAGTCTCCTCGCCGCCCGCGAGAGTACTGGCGTAAGATCCGATAGATAGACAAAAACGTCGGCGGCGAGGATGAGGTCATAAGCCGCCCGATCCGCATCGATGAAGACGATCAGATCGCCAAGTACAAGTCTGTCATAGATTTTTTTCTTGTCGGCCTCGGCGATCATATTCGAGGATAGATCGACACCCACGAGCTCACCTGCGCGTGCGCGGATGGCCTCCCCCATCAAACCCGTGCCGCAGCCGAGATCGAGCACGCGCGGAAAATATGTTTTCTCGCCCACGACAGCGTCGATAGCGGCAAGCATTAAATCCGGACCGCGATATGCAAGCGCCCCCACAAGTTCACGGTCAAAACGTTCGGCATATTGGTCGAATAGTGTGCGTACATAGGCGGGCGACATCGCACCCAGCCCGTATTTTTTACCGAGACGAGCAAGCCGCAAACCAGCGCCAAGCCTATCGTCGGGATCGACAGCAATCACTTTACGGAAGGCTGCCACCGCTCCTTCGAGATGGCCTGCCTCTACCTGCGCCTGCCCCAGCAGAAACCAACCGGCGATAAAACCCGGCGCTTTTGAAAGGGTGTCGTGCAAAAGCTCAGCAGCTGCCGCCGCTTCCCCGCGTTCGATTAGCCCGCGCGCCCATTCGTGGCGGCGGTCGAGCAACAGATCGCCTGAAGAAATCCGTAGCGGTGTCGATTTCATATACTTTTCCGAACTTATTTGAGCTCCATGCGGTAGGCTTGTAGTCAAAGCTCGCACACCCTATTTGCCCGTGCTAGACGCGGACTGCGGGTGGAGGAAATCATGTCCAATAATGCCGTCGATCGTTTTTTCGGAGGATCCCCCATTTGGGTGATCGTGCGGCTAATGCTGCTGTCGATCGTGATTGGCGTAATGCTGTCCGCCTTTGGCTTTGATCCTTGGAATTTGATCCCCAGCATCGAGCGGCTGATCCGCCGCATAGTCAATCTCGGTTGGGATGCGTTCGATTCTATTTGGCGCTACTTTGTGCTCGGCGCTATCCTTGTTTTCCCGATTTGGCTTGTGGTGCGCGTTGCTCGCTCTCGGCAGCCCTGATCACTTTCGCGCTTCAGTACCGATTGCTTCGGTAATCGAATTATAACCCAGACGTTTGAGGCGGTCGCGAAGACCGTCTTTGATTTTTTTGACGAGCCCAAAGCCTCTGAAAATTATTCCTGAATAAAACTGCACTAGCGTCGCGCCGGCGGTGATTTTTGCCCATGCAGCTTCCGCCGAGTTGACGCCTCCCACGCCGATAAGCGGAATTTCTTTTCCGATTCGCTGATAGGTTTGTGTCAGCATCCAAGTGGAAAGCGAAAAAAGTGGCACCCCCGAAAGCCCACCAAGTTCGCTTGAGCGGGTATCACGAAGTAGGGCGGGGCGACTGATTGTCGTATTCGAAACGATCATTCCATCTACACCGCGCTTTTGCGCAATCGCAATCAGTTCGTCGAGTTCGGACAAGGAAAGATCTGGCGAGATCTTCACAAGCACCGGCTTCCGGCCTGCCATCTTTGCCACGTGGTCGCGAGCGTCCAATACACGCGCAAGCAAATCATCGAAGGCCGAGTTCGCCTGTAGATCCCGCAATCCTGGCGTATTAGGTGACGAAATGTTTATGACGAGATAGCTTGCGAGCGACGCGAAGGTTTTGATGCCATTGACATAATCGGCGACGCGGTCGGTAGCGTTCTTGTTCGCGCCGATATTGACGCCGACGATGCCGCTAAGATGCGCACGCGTTTCGAGCCGTTCCCGCGCCGCTGCAAAACCATCGTTGTTAAACCCCAGACGATTGATGATCCCCCGTGATGCAGGCAGACGGAACACGCGTGGACGCGGATTTCCAGTTTGGGCGACCGGCGTCAGCGTGCCGACTTCGGTGAATCCAAAACCAAGACGCAGGATTGCATCTGGTACTTCGGCGTTCTTGTCGAAACCGGCCGCGAGCCCAACCGGGTTCGGAAAATCAAGCCCAAAGACCGAGAGCCTGAGCCGCGGATCGTCCGCTCCAAAGGCAACCGACGGGAACAGTTTCAGCGCATTGATCGCAAGGCGGTGTGCCTCCTCGGGATCGACGAGGCTCGCGAATGGGCGTGCGAGATCAATGAGACGGATCACGGCCAGGACCCCCGCAGACGGCGCCATTCTCGGATCGGGCGGAAGCTATCGGCCATCCCACTTAGCCGCAAGCGCAAGGAATAAGCATGAACGCTAATTTTTCACCCGCAAGCGCTTGTTACTGGACGTGACCCGAGACAGGTGATTATTCCTAGAAATAAAGACATAGAGGGAGTGCCAATTCGTGGCGACGATGCTTACTCATCCTCAAGTCTGGGGCGCGGTTGACCGCCTCGCGGCGCGTAGCGGCTACTCGCCGTCGGGACTTGCAAAAAAAGCGGGGCTCGATCCCACCAGCTTCAACCGTTCGAAGCGGATCACACCGGAAGGACGACCGCGCTGGCCTTCAACCGAATCGGTCGCCAAAATCCTGCAAGCGACTGGGGCTTCAATCGAAGAATTCATTTCGCTGCTCAACAAAAAAGAGCGACGCCGCATGCGGCCAGTTCCCTTGATTAGCTTCGCTGACGCCGAAGCGAGCGGATATCTAGATGACCGCGGTTTTCCAATTGGCTCCGGCTGGGACGAAATCTCGTTTCCGAGCATCAACGACGACCACGTCTATGCGCTCGAAGTCTCGGGCCATACAATCGATCCATTTTTTCGCAAAGGCGGCATTATCATCGTTTCGCCTGCGACTCCCATCCGCAAGGGCGACCGGGTGGTGGTGAAAACCAAAAATGGCAAAGTGTTTGCGAGGCAACTGAAGCGGAAAAACGTGAAGGTCATGGAACTTACTTCATTCAATCCCGCCCAAAAGAGTTGGTCGCTACCGATTTCCGATATTCTCTGGATCGCGCGGATCGTCTGGGCGAGCCAGTAAGGCCTGCGTCCAATTATTTCTCGGCTAATTTGCCGGCCAGCGCCTGCCGGATCAACGCGCGCGTTTCTGGGATTCCGTACACAGCAACGAAGGAACCGAAACGCGGGCCGCGCTCCTGACCAAGCAATAGTTGATAGATCGCGTTAAACCAGGCAACGGACACTCCCGGCTTTTCCGGCGTTGCGCTCTTCGCCTTGAGATCCTGATAACGCGGAATCATGCGACCAACATCATAGAGTGCCGCCTGAACGTCTTCCGGCGTCACATGTGGCGGTAATTTTGCAAGAGTGTCGTCGAGTTTTATTAAGGCTTCGCGCTCCACCTCATCTGGCGCGCGGAATTTTCGTGTCGGCTTTACTTGCTCGACGAAATAACGCACCGCATAGCCCGCGAGTTCGTCAAGTTTGGGGTCTTTTTCCGGAGAAGCGTCCGGCACGTAGCGACGGATGAAACCCCACAATACCGACTTGTCCTCGGCGTTCGCCGCAATCGCCAAATTCAATAACATCGAAAAGGAAATCGGCATTTCGATAATCTGGGGCTTACCGCCGTGAATGTGCCAGACAGGATTGCCGAGGCGTTCCTTGATTTCTTGCTTCGCGTAATTGCCGAGATGCGTGAAATAATCATCGACATTTTTCGGGATCACGTCAAAGTACAGACGTTTCGCCGAACGGGGCGACTGATACATGAATAGCGAAAGAGACTCCGGGCTTGCGTATGCGAGCCACTCCTCGACCGCGAGGCCGTTACCCTTCGATTTCGAGATTTTCTGACCCTTGTCGTCGAGAAAAAGCTCATAGTTGAAACCTTCCGGCGGCGTGCCACCAATGGCGCAGCAGATGTCACCGGATAGTTTCACAGATTCAATCAGATCCTTGCCGGCCATTTCGTAATCGACGCCGAGCGCAACCCAGCGCATGGCCCAATCCGGCTTCCATTGCAACTTGCACCGACCACCAGTGACCGGTGTCGTGACGGATTTTTTTGTATCCGGATCTTCATAGGTAATCGTGCCCGCATTGGCGTCATGCGCCGTGACGGGTACCTGCAACACGACACTGCTCTTCGGGTCGATTGGCAGAAAAGGTGAATAAGTTTGCGCGCGCTCCTCGCGTAGCGAAGGCAACATGATCCTCATCACATCATCAAAACGCGAAAGCATCAGCAGTAGCGCGTTGTCAAAGCGGCCGAATTTATAGCATTCGGTCGAGGATAGAAATTCGTAATCGAAGCCGAACGTATCGAGAAACGCTCGCAGCCGCGCATTGTTATGTTCGCCGAAGCTCTTGTGGGTGCCGAACGGATCGGGCACCTGCGTTAGCGGCTTGCCTAGATGCTGCGCTAGTAATTCCTTGTTCGGTACGTTGTCGGGAACCTTGCGTAAGCCGTCCATATCATCGGAGAAAGCAATCAGTCGCGTCTTTACCTTATCGTCGGTAAGCACGCGAAATGCGTGACGCACCATCGTGGTGCGGGCCACCTCTCCGAAGGTGCCGAGATGCGGCAGGCCAGAAGGGCCATAGCCAGTTTCGAAAATTACCTCGTCCTTTGGCTTTTTCTTAAGGCGCATGACAATCTTGCGCGCTTCCTCAAACGGCCATGCAGCGGAATTTTCCGCCGCTTCTCGTAAGCTTTTCGCGAACGTAGCGTCTGACGCCATCCCATGTCTCCCCGAAACCGATCAATAGAAGCCGATGGGGAAATAGCGCAAGTACAGATCGGTGTAGGTGCCCTTCTCCCATAGACGAAAGAGGGCGTAATCAAGCGCACGCCGCAAATTTTCGTTACCTTTTTTGACCGCGATACCGATGCCCTCTCCGAAATACCGACTTTCGGTAAAGGGCCCGCCCCGAAAGACGCAGCAATCTGCCGAGCCGACACCATTCAGCCAAAAGGCGATCGTGACGCCGTCGCCGAACATCAACTCCGCTTCGGCGCGACGCAGTGCCGCTAGCGCAGTTTCGGAGTTTGGGTAAGGACGGATCACAGTCTCGGGAAAAAAGTCACGCAGATAAGCCTCGTGTGCGCTCCCCGCCACCACCGCGACTTTCCTGCCAATTAGAGTCTCCGGCGTTATCTTATCAAGCAGAACTTCCTTGCGTGCTACAAAACGCGCTGGCGTTCGGTAATAGCGATCAGTAAAATCAACCTTGGCGCGGTTCTGCGACGTCAGCGCGATCGACGCCACCACGGCATCGCCTAGATTTTGCTGAAGCGACTCAAGCAAAGTGTTGAAACGGCGGACTTGGATCGTGCAGCTGACCGCAAGCTCCGTGCAAATCGCACGTGCCAGATCGATATTGAACCCGGTCGGCTGTCCGCCGGGCCCCTTGAAATTGAAAGGCGGATAATCGTCTTCCGTTAGAAAGCGGATCGCAGTCAGTCGGCCGAGCTCCGGCTTTTCGGGCCGCCGTTTCGGGTCCCAAAAGCCTGGCACAAAGACGGATTGGGCATCTTGTCCTTGGCCGAGCAGCTGCGCTCCGAGCGGCGCAAGGGGAAGTAAGCTAAGCGCAAGCAAAACGAGCCCACCAAGGAGCCATCTGACAGGATCAGACCCACTCAATTTCGCTCGGAAACGCCGATTCACGTGTCACATTCCATATTGCGGCGCGACTTTCGCTGCGCGCGCGATGTTTGTAAACATGGCTTGAGCACGCATTTGTTGTAGCTGGGTTGGGGTTTAAGTATTGGTGTGTTTTTGGGGCCCGGCGCGCCGCAGACGAGGACGAATGCCTCGCTAGATTTCTTTGACCGCGTAAAAACTCAAAGCCGTCGCCGCAATTCGGCTGCGACGTCATCCACGCTCCGCTTAATGTTGAAAGGAGCGAGAAAACGTCCGTTTTTGTCCATGAGATAAACGACCGCCGTGTGGTCCATCGTGTAGTTGCCGTCCTTGAGAGGAACTTTCTTGGCGTAAACGCGATATTCTCTTTCAATCGCGGCGATTTGTTCGGCGTTTCCGGTTAAGCCAAAAATGCGCAGATGGAACGACGAGAGATAATCCTTAAGCGTCGCAGGTGTATCTCGCTCGGGATCAACGGTGACGAACAGCACCGCGGTTTTTTCCGCGTCGGGGCCGAGCCGGTTGAGAACTTCAGACAACTCAAATAGGGTCGTAGGGCAAATGTCCGGGCAATGGGTGAAACCGAAAAAAACGATAAAAGGCTTACCGATAAAATCCCGATCAGTGATGGTCCGACCGTTTTGATCGATCAACTCAAATGGACCGCCGACATTGGAGGGTTGCGTCACGTTTCCCGGCACCATGATCCATAGCACGGCGGTGAGCGTGAGCGCACCCGCGACAAACGCGGACAGCACCGCAAGAATTTTTGCTCGTTGGTTTCCGCTCATGCGGTGTTAACCAAAACAATAGGCAAACCCGGCACGGATCGACTCAAAAAAGACAGCGCTACCGAGTTTAAACCACAAAAAGATGCTCGTCGCGAACGCGATACCTGCGATGCCCGCGATCAGATAAAGCACGCGGCGCGGAAATACAGTCTGCTGGGCGAGCGGGGCCATAGGCTTTTAGCTAGTCCTCACCTCACTCTACGTCAACGAAGCCGTGTTCACTTCGCGCTGATTGGAGTAGATACGCTTTTCGGGCTAGTCGCAGAAACTGGAGCGGGCGAAGGGAATCGAACCCTCGTATGCAGCTTGGGAAGCTGCCGTTCTGCCATTGAACTACGCCCGCGCAGTGTTTTTTTAAGCATTCCACGCTCCACACTTATAGCATCGGCCTAAAAGAAAATTAAGATCGCGGCAGATTCGGGGGACGAACATGCGTATAGCCAGCGCCCTGTTTTTCGCCATCATCTGGGGCAATTGCGCATATGCACAGGCGCAGGATATTCCGCCACTCGAGCTGCTCGAGAAGATTATTCCGCAGCTTCAGCCGCCGTTAGGCCCGGCAAAAATCTCGTTTCGAGCTTTGGCTGGTGGCAACGACGAAATGTGCCGGATGCAGAACTTTGAAATGCTCCTGCAACGGGAAGGCAATAAGAAGGGACCCAACAAGTATTTTGTATTGTTGAACCCGCAGAAAGAAGGTTCGCCTATTGTGCCGCGACAAATGTTGGCTGTAATTTCGCGGCTCGCCGTCGATGCAGACGGTAGCGAGCGGGCCTATCATCCCGAAGATCCGTACGGCAAAGGCGTGTGCGAGCGACAAACCAGCGCCGACGGAAAGCTCCGGTTAAACGGCGTCTGTGCGCTCGATACTTTCGATTCGAGTGGCATCCGGATTTTTCAGGAAGCACAACGTGTTCATTTGCTCGATCCGAGCAAACAAATGAAGGAGAGTGCGGCCAACCTTTCCGATATTTGGAAGGAAATCTGGCCGCTGATCCGCGACCGCAAGTTGAAATCCCACGATTTGAAGGCGGTCGCACCGGATGCGCCCAGCGGTTACAACATGTTTTACTGGCGCGATCGAAAGATCACCGCGATGATGAAGCGCGCGATCATTCCGAGCACAAATGATGGCTATCCTTGTTTGCGCGGCTCAGAATCGCGTTACCCAGGATATTTCATGGCGGCAACCACATTGACACAGGGGAGCGCCGTGCGACCCGATGGCTGCACGCCGGACCGATTCATCGATGCGACTAGGGTTCCTTTTTTTGTCCTGCCCGGTGGGAATTTCGGTGAGATCGAGATCGGCGACATCGTCATTGGAATCTTCAAGAAAGATCGCGTTGAGCGTGTGGCATTCGGAATCGCGGGCGACGCAGGCCCGATCGAGCAATTCGGTGAAGGGTCAGTCGCGTTCAATCAGATTTTGCTCGGAAAGACGGCGCAATTTGTCATGAACGTGCAGGATGTCTATGCCCTCGATATCGACAGCGAGCTGCTGGAAAAGGAAAAGGCAACGTTGGGAATCCTCGTCCTCGGTGGAACAAAAAGGCGTCTGAACGGAAACTATTCGCGCGAAAATATCGAGAAGATCGGGCATGAAGAGCTCGCACGCTGGAATGGCGGCAGCGAGAAACTTACGCAACGGCTGAATGCTTGCTTCACGAAAGCGAAACCGCAATAAATTTCAGGGCTGGAACGGCTTAAAGTGCTTCGAAAGCTTCAGGCCCTGGGCCTGATAGTTCGATCCCGGCAATTCACCGTAGAGCATCTGTGGCCGTTCGGTCATCCGTTCGTAGACGAGACGGCCAACGATTTGACCATCCTCTAGGATAAACGGTACTTCGCGCGAGCGCACTTCCAACACCGCGCGGGCGCCTTTTCCGCCCGCCGCGGCGTGACCAAAGCCGGGATCGAAGAAGCCCGCGTAATGCACACGGAATTCGCCGACCAGTGGATCAAACGGCACCATTTCGGCAGCGTAATCCGGCGGCACGTGCACCGCTTCTTTGGAAGCAAGAATATAAAAGGCATCCGGATCGAGCACGAGACCGCGTGCTCCGCGTGCAGGCAATGGCTCCCAGAAATCAAGCACATCGTACCCGCCGCGTTTGTCCACGTCGATCAGACCGGTGTGCTTCTTGGCGCGAAAACCAGCAAGACCGGATGAGCCGCTCCCAGACAGATCGACGGAAACGGCGACCGCGCCCAGACTTAAATTCGCGTCGTCCGCATCGACGAGTTGCTCTCGCGCCTGAAGCGCGGCAAGCTGTTTTCCATCTAGTCGGGCTTCGCCGCGGCGGAAACGGATCTGTGCGAGCTTCGAGCCCCGGCGCACGAGAATGGGGAATGTGCGTGGGCTGATCTCAAGATAAAGTGCTCCTTCGTATCCAGGAGGAACGGAATCGAAAGCCGCCACGTGATCGCCGATTGCGCGGGTAAAGACATCGAGCCTTCCCGTCGAACTTTTGGGATTTATCGTTGCGAGCAGGTCGGTAGGTAGCCGAAAACTTTCCTCGAGTTCAACGAGATAGACGCAGCCTTGCTCCAATACTTCACCTTCGGCGTCTAACTCGAACTGATGCAGCGACAGATTTTGCAGCCGCTCCGCAATGCTCGCACGTATCGACGGCAGAAAGCTTGCGCGCACACGCCAGGCGCGCTTGCCGAGCCGCAAGTCGAGGCTCGCAGGCTGCACCTGACTCGGCTCAAACGCCGGTCCCGTGATGATACGATCCGTGTGCATGCGCACAATTGCCTGCGCCGGCAGAATGCCTTCCGTCACGCCAAATTCTTTCCGGATCGCGACCGCCATCGCCGCTTCCCTCCGCGCCTGAGGCTTAGCGGGCACACGCCTTGACGCCAAGCGCCCACCCGGAGTAATCCCCTTCCTTGAACTCGTGGTCCATTTGAGCCGGCCGGCTTGCAGCCACGTAAAACAAGTCGCTAAAAGGCCGGGGACATGCCGAAACCCGGCCGGGCGTCCCCCGGCGAGGGTTTTTTGCTTTCAGGAGGCACGTCATGTACTCGATCCCCCGTCCCATCCTCGACCCCAAGGCGTTGCGCCCAGAGACCCGGTTAGTCCACGCCGGAATTATGCGCTCACAATTTGGTGAGAACGCGGAAGCGCTCTATCTGACTCAGAGCTTCGTATACGATAGCGCAGAAGCATGCGAGGCGCGTTTCGCCGGCGATGAGGCAGGCTTTATTTACTCGCGATTTTCCAATCCGACCGTCGCCATGTTTGAAGCCCGGATGTGCGCGGTTGAGGGCGCGGAAGCTGCGCGTGCGACGGCAACCGGCATGGCGGCAGTCACCGCGTCGCTGCTCTGTCAACTCAAGGCGGGCGATCATGTGGTTGCGGCTAAGGCGCTGTTTGGATCCTGCCGTTACGTGATCGAGGAATTGCTACCGCGCTATAGCATTGCCTCGACGCTGATTGAAGGGACGGATCTGAATGCATGGATAGCAGCGGCGCGGCCGGAAACGAAAGTGTTTTTTTTGGAAAGTCCCACCAACCCGACTCTCGAGATTATTGATATCGCGGCGGTGGCAAATATTGCAAAAAATGCAGGCGTGCGCCTCGTGGTCGACAACGTGTTCGCCACACCACTGCTGCAGAGCCCACTAAAACTCGGCGCCGACCTTGTCGTGTATTCGGCAACCAAACACATCGATGGTCAGGGACGCTGTCTTGGCGGCATCATTCTGTCGTCCGAGAAATTTATAAGTGACCATCTGCACACATTCTTGCGCCAGACAGGGCCCGCCCTCTCGCCCTTCAACGCGTGGGTAATGCTGAAGGGACTGGAGACTTTACCGCTACGTGTCGAGAAGATGCAGCAGAACGCGACAAAGCTCGCGGATTTCCTCGGTGGACAGAAGCAAATCGTGAAAGTGCTCTATCCGTTCCGCGACGACCATCCGCAGGTAAAACTCGCGCAGAAACAGATGACGGGTGGTGGGACGATTTTTTCCTTTGAAGTGCCGGGTGGCAAGGCGGCCGCTTTCCGTTTCGCAAACGCGTTACGCTTGATTCGCATTTCTAACAATCTTGGCGACGCGAAGAGCCTGCTCACACACCCGGCGACGACGACGCATCAGCGCTTCACGCCGGAGGCGCGGGCCGGGATGGGAATCAGCGACGGACTGCTGCGCCTCTCGGTCGGGCTCGAACATCCAGACGATCTGGCCGAGGATCTGGCACGTGGACTGAAGGCGCTCTGACTGCTTGCGTCCGCTCGCCGAAACGGATTGACTGCCCGCATGTATCGCGCCGTCACGCACGACATTCAGGTCACAGTCGCACCTTGTTACCTCCCCGACCGTTCGTCCGTGGAGCACAGTCGTTATTTCTGGGCGTACAAGATTGAGATCGTCAACCTCGGCGATAGGACGGTGCAGCTCAAAACACGGCACTGGCGCATCACCGATGCGCTTGGAAAGCTGCAGGAAGTACGCGGACCGGGCGTCGTCGGCGAACAGCCGGTGATCAAACCTGGTGAGCGCTTCGAATATACAAGCGGCGTGCCCCTTACGACCGCGACCGGTATGATGATCGGTACATTTCAAATGGTAACCGAAGACGGCGAACAGTTCGATGTCGAAGTTCCTGGCTTTTCACTCGACAGTCCACACGGCAAGCGTGTTTTGCACTGACTCGTTTTTGCCCGAATTGAAATCACTATGGATGTCGTCTGATTCGTTACCACAGGATTTCAGAATGTTCTCGATGAATACCGCTCCAAAGAACGGGCAAAAGCTGCTTCTTATGGTTGGTACAAACGAATGGTGTTCCGTCGGGTATTATGACGATAAACTTGGATGGGTGGTCGAGCGAAAGCAGGACAATCAGAAAGCTGGGGTCGTGCAGGTCACACCAAAGGGATGGGAGCCCTGCGATGCTCAGACGCCTATTTCATTTGGCTCAAACGTGTAGTTTTTGCCGCAAAATTCGCATTTCACCGCAATACGGCCATCCTGCACCATTTCGTTGCGTTCGGTCTCGTCGAAATTCTTCAACAGGGCCGCAATGCGCTCGCGCGAACAGCGGCATTCTGCAACGATGGTTTGCGGTTTGAACACCTTCACGCCGCGCTCGTTGAATAGCCGCCACAAAAGTCGTTCGCTCGAAAGCGCCGGATCGATTAGCTCGTGATCCTGAACGGTTTCGACTAGCCACTGTGCCTCAACCCACCCATCGTCGAACGCGACATCGTGACGAGGGGTGCCATCCGGCGCGTCGCCCGGATCAAGATCTGCTTGCATCAGGCGCGCCGGCTCCTGCGGCAAGAATTGAATCAACAACCCGCCCGCGCGCCAGCTCGAGACGCTCCCGGCATGCATTTCCTCGGCGACTGCCAGACGCACCTTAGTCGGGATTTGCTCAGATTGCGTAAAATATTGGTGCGCCGCATCCTCGAGGGTTCCGCCGGTGAGCGCGACAATTCCCTGGTAGCGATTGACATCGCTCGTCTGTTCAATGGTCATGGCGAGATAGCCTTTACCCATGAGCGCGCCGGCATCGTAAATCGCATTGAGGGCCGCAATACGTTTTTCGTCAAAACTCGCATAGGCGCGCACGCGATCGGGTGCGGCAATATCAACCACCAGCATGCCGACCGGGCCATCGGTCTGCGTTTGCAGCGTGAAACGGCCCGTTAATTTTAGCGTGGAGCAAAGCAGCACGCCAAGTGCCGTCGCCTCCGCAATCAAACGCAAAACCAGCTTGGGATAGTCGTGATGCGCGAGCAATTCGTCCAGCGCTGGGCCAAGGCGTATCACGCGGCCGCGCACGTCTAGCGGCTCAACTGCGAAGGGAAGAACGCAATCATCTTCAGAGTCTTCGCGCGGCCTGTGGACGGTAACAGCCTCGATCACACCGACTCCACGTCGAGACACCAGGCAAGAATGCCTTTCTGTGCGTGCAGACGATTTTCCGCCTCGTCGAACACGACCGACTGTGGTCCGTCGATTACTTCGTCGGTGACTTCTTCACCGCGGTGCGCCGGGAGACAGTGCATGAAGATCGCATCTCGCTTGGCAAGTTTCATCAGCGAGGCGTTCACCTGATAGGGCTTGAAGATGTTGTGACGCTTCTTACCGTCCTTGTCACCCATCGAGACCCAGGTGTCAGTGATAACACAATCGGCGTTCGCGACCGCGTCTTCCGGATCGCTCATGAACTGAATGCTGGCGCCCGACAGTTTCGCCCAGTCGCGGACCGGCTGTTTGGGTACGTGCTGCTTCGGTGTTGCAACGCGAAGCGCGAAATCGAAACGTGCGGCGGCGTGAATCCAGGAGACCAGCACATTATTCGCATCCCCCGTCCACGCTATCGTGCGGCCGCGAATCGATCCCTTTTTCTCCTCGAATGTGAATATATCAGCCATTACCTGGCAGGGATGTGAAAACTTCGTGAGGCCATTGATCACCGGTACCGTCGCATATTGTGCGAGTTCCGTGATCATTGCGTGATCAAGCGTACGGATCATGATCGCATCGACGTAGCGCGAAAGAACCCGCGCTGTGTCTGCAATGGTCTCGCCGCGGCCGAGCTGCATCTCGTCGCCCGTTAGCGTAATCACATTGCCGCCAAGTTCGCGCATTGCAACGTAAAACGACACTCTCGTCCGGGTCGAAGGTTTATCGAAAACCATCGCGAGCGTACGTCCTTCGAGCGGCTTTTTCGAAGTCGGGGAGCGGCGGCCTTTCTTAAATGTCCGCGCAAGCTCGATCATCCGGCGAAGTTCCTTCGAGGAAATGTCGGAAAGATCAAGAAAATGTTTTAAAGACGCGGGATTCATTCGGCGGCTCCGCGTGAATTCGCTTTCTGTGAATCTTCGATTTTTCTGCAGGCGCGATCGAGCTTTCTCACGGCTTCAGAAATCTCCGATTCGCCAATGATAAGAGGCGGCAAAAGCCGCACAACATTTTCGCCCGCTGCTGCCGTAAGAAGACCTTCCTCGCGCGCCGCTGCGATCATATCCGCTTGCGGCACAGTGCACTGAAGGCCGATCAATAATCCCTCGCCTCTGATCTCGGCGATGACCGAAGGATGTTTGTCCTTCAACTCCGCGAGCCTTTGCTTAATCAGCAATCCGTTCTGCCGGACTCTGTCCAGAAATCCCGGCGCGAGGATTACATCGAGCACGGCGCTTCCAACCGCCATCGCAAGCGGATTGCCGCCGAAGGTCGATCCGTGCGTCCCCGCCCTCATACCTTTCGCAGCTTCTTCAGTCGCAAGGCACGCGCCGAGCGGAAAGCCCCCACCAATTCCTTTCGCAGTTCCTAGAATATCGGGCTCGATACCTGCCCATTCATAGGCAAAAAGTTTTCCAGTGCGACCCATGCCGGTCTGCACTTCATCGAGAATAAGTAGAATCCCATTTTTGTCGCAAAGCTCGCGCAGCCCGCGCAGGAATGAAGGCGGCGGAACGCGAATGCCGCCCTCGCCTTCGATTGGTTCGACCAGGATCGCCGCCGTCTCAGAAGTGATCGCTTTTTTCGTGGCTTCCAAATCGCCGAATTTTACCTGGTCAAACCCCTCAAGGGGTTTACCAAAGCCGTCGAGATATTTCTGGTTGCCTGCAGCCGAAAGCGTCGCGAGCGTGCGGCCGTGAAATGAGCCGTCGAAAGTGATGATCCGCGTCTTTTCCGGCTTGCCGGAAGCCGCATAATATTTACGCGCCGTCTTAATCGCGCATTCCATTGCTTCGGCGCCGGAATTCGCAAAAAAAACGGTGTCGGCAAAACTCACATTAACCAGCCGTTTTGCAAATTTTTCCGCCTCTGGAATCCGAAATAGATTCGAAACGTGCCAGACTTTTTGCGCCTGTTCCGTTAGCGCCTTCACGAGTGCCGGGTGCGCGTGACCAAGCGCATTGACCGCAACGCCACCGGAAAAATCGAGATATTTCTTGCCGTTCGTCGCGATCAGCCAAGCGCCTTCGCCCCGCTCAAAAGCGAGGTCGATGCGCGCGTAGGTCGGCATTAACGGTGCAATCAAAGCCGCCTCCCGGACCCGCGAATATTGGTTCGGTTCCAAATGAAAGGTGCCGCCCGGCGGTACGAGCGGCACTTTAATCAATCTATTTCAGCAGCCTGACGTGTCAACTCGGCACGGAATCCTCATTTTTTCACGTAAACACCGCACTTCTTGGGGACAACGGCCCTCATTCTGGGGAAAAAAGCATGGATTGCCAAAGGACTCTTGTCGTTATGAGTCTGTATATTGTAGCTTATGCTTCGTCGAATACGACATTTCGTGCGGCGGACGTTTCTCAGAGTAGCGTTTTAAGTCAACCAGCTGGAGCGGGGGCAGACCCGATTCCGGCCACTTTGGGGGATTCTGTCGATGGATACGGCGGCGGCCGGCAACACTGCGCTCGGGGGAGCCTTGGCCATGAGTTGGACAGACGAACGGGTCGAATTGCTGAAAAAACTCTGGACCGACGGTTTGTCGGCAAGCCAGATCGCGGGCGAACTTGGCGGTGTCACCCGCAACGCCGTGATCGGCAAAGTGCACCGCCTCGGCCTCTCGGGTCGGGCCAAAAGCCCATCTTCAACCGTTCCGCGTCAGCGCAAGGCGCGCACAGCTTCTATGCGGCCCCGCATGCGCTTCAACGGTAACACGGCGCTGATGCCCTCCTATGAGGCGGAATACGAACCTGACGGCGATCCGCTCGCCAATATCGTGCCAATGGGTCCGCGGGTTTCCATCACGCAGCTTTCGGAAGCGACCTGCCGCTGGCCGATCGGCGACCCTGGTGCCGAAGACTTTGCCTATTGCGGCTCGCAGACGAAAATGGCGACACCCTATTGTCCATATCACGCGCGTATCGCCTATCAGCCGCTCGCCGAGCGTCGGCGCGAGCGGCGCGCAATGCGGAACGGCTAGGGTTCAGATTTTTTCTGAAAACCGCTCGTTGAACGAATAGCCTGACCCACGCACAGTCCGAATCGGATCGATCTCGCGGCCGCGCGACAGCGCCTTACGCAAACGGCCAACGTGCACGTCGACAGTGCGCTCGTCGATGTAAACGTCACGACCCCAAACGCCATCGAGCAGCTGCTGGCGCGAAAATACGCGGCCGGGACTCATCAATAAAAATTCAATCAGACGAAATTCGGTTGGCCCAAGTTCGATCTCGCGGCCGGCGCGATGCACCCGCTTCTTATCGCGATCAATTTCGATTTCGCCCACTTTCAACGTCTTCGCGATCTGCTCCGGTTTTGCCCGGCGAAGCAACGCATGAACACGCGCAATCAACTCCGGTACAGAAAATGGCTTCACAACATAATCGTCGGCGCCAGTTGCAAGCCCGCGTACGCGCTCCGCCTCTTCGCCACGCGCGGTAAGGATCACAATCGGCAAACGTGCGGTTTCGGGACGCGAGCGAAGGCGGCGCGTAAGTTCGATCCCGGAAAATCCCGGTAGCATCCAATCGAGAATGGCCAGATCAGGTGTCCTCTCTTTGAGACGTATATCTGCGTCATCACCACGACCAACCGTCTCGACCTCGAAACCTTCTCTTTCAAGGTTGTAGCGAAGCAGCGTTGCAAGCGCTTCTTCATCCTCGGCAATCAATATGTGCGGCTTCATGCTACAGTACTGTATCAGCGCGACTTACTGATTTTCGCTACACTTGTTGTATCGGACTTCGGGCGCTCGTCGGCAATTAGCTCGCCGACAACAAGATAATGAACGGTTTCGGCTATATTCGTCGCGTGATCGCCGATCCGTTCGATATTCTTGGCGGCAAACAAAAGATGTGTGCAAGCAGTGATCCGGCGGGGATCTTCCATCATATAAGTGAGCAATTCGCGAAAGAGCGACGTATAAAGCGCGTCGATCTCGCCGTCGCGTTTCCAGACAGCCATAGCCTTAACGTCATCCTTGGCACTATACGCATCGAGAACCGCTTTCAGCTGCTGAAGCGCCATTCCGCTCATGTGTTCCAATCCGCGGAGTGGTTTTCGGGCCTGATAATCGGCATCAAGTGCCAACACGCGTTTTGCGGTATTTTTTGCGAGATCGCCGACGCGTTCAAGATCGCTCGCAATCCGGATTGCCGAGATTATTTCACGCAAATCGTTCGCCATCGGCTGGCGGCGTGCGATCATGTTAACCGCAGCCTCCTCGATCTCTCGCTGAAGCGAGTCCATCGAATTATCGCCGGCAATAATTCGTTCCGCGAGTTCGGCGTCACGCTTTAGCAGTGCTGTTACGGAATCTGCGACCGCCTTTTCTGCACGCCCGCCCATTTCAGTAACCATTCGGCCAAGATCGCGGAGTTCAGTGTCATAAGATGAAACGGTGTGCTCGGTCATGCCAAATATCCTCAGCCGAATCGTCCGGTGACGTAATCGAGTGTACGGCGGTCTTTTGGAGTGCTGAAAATTTGACTTGTTGGCCCCTCCTCGACAAGGCTACCAAGATACAGAAACGCGGTGCGATCCGCGACGCGCGCCGCTTGCTGCATGTTATGCGTCACGATCACGATGGTGAAATCCTGTTTCAACTCATCGATCAAATCTTCGATTTTGGCGGTCGAAATTGGATCGAGCGCGGAAGTCGCTTCGTCGAGCAGAATCACTTGCGGCTTCACTGCGATGGTGCGTGCGATACAAAGACGCTGCTGCTGCCCGCCTGAAAGACCGAGGGCAGAGGTGCCGAGGCGATCCTTCGCTTCCTCCCAAAGGGCGGCCTTAGTCAGCGCGCTTTGTACACGATCGTCCATCTCGGCGCGTGAAAGTTTTTCGTAAAGGCGAACGCCGAAGGCGACGTTCTCGTAGATCGTCATCGGAAAGGGTGTTGGCTTCTGGAAAACCATCCCAACTTTCGCGCGCAGCATATTCACATCCTGAGCCGGGAGAAGAATATTCTCGCCATCGAGCCATATTTCACCTTCGGCGCGCTGATTGGGATAAATCGCATAGATACGGTTCAGAATGCGCAGCAGCGTAGACTTGCCGCAGCCCGAGGGGCCGATCAGGGCCGATACCTGGCGTTCGTGAAACGTGAGATTGATGTTCTTCAGCGACTTTTCCGCCCCATAGAAAAAGGAAAGATCTCGAATTGTCATTTTTTCGCGCGTGCTCAGTATTTCAGCCGTGGTCGCGCGCACTGCAATTGCATTCATTGTTCGACTCCCTTCGCCGTGAGCGCGCGGGCGAGCATGCTCAACCCCAAGACCGCGATGGTAATGATCAGAGCACCCGTCCAGGCGAGTTGCTGCCAGTCCGGATATGGGCTGAGCGCGAATTGGAAGATCACGACCGGCAGGCTCGGCATCGGAGCGTTCAGGTTGACGCTCCAGAACTGGTTATTGAGCGCGGTGAACAAAAGCGGCGCGGTTTCGCCAGAGATTCGGGCGATCGCAAGAAGAACGCCAGTAATCATGCCGGTGCGCGCCGCGCGATAAGCCACACGCGAGATCACGAACCATTGTGGGGCGCCGAGCGCCGAAGCAGCTTCCCGCATCTGGTTCGGGACAAGCAGCAGCATGTCTTCAGTCGTACGCACGACGACAGGGATCACGATCATGGCAAGCGCGACCGCACCTGCCAAACCCGAGAAGTGACCCATGGGGACGACGAGGACTTCGTAAACAAAAAGCCCGATGATAATCGAAGGCGCGGAGAGAAGAATATCGTTGATGAAGCGGATCAAGAAAGTGAGGCGGTCATAACGGCCGTATTCCGCCATGTAGGTGCCAGCGAAAATGCCGATGGGTGTGCCGATCGCAACCGCAAGAACAGTCAAAATTAGGCTGCCGATGATAGGATTCAGCAGTCCGCCGGCGCCCCCTGGTGGTGGCGTCATTTGGGTAAAGACATTTAAGTTAAATCCGGCAATTCCGTTCCAGACAAGCGTCGAGAGAATTATGGAAAGCCAAAACAGCCCAAAAGCAGCCGCGCCAACGGAGAGACCGAGCCAGATTTTATTGCGCGTGAGACGGCGAGTGTAACGATCCATGGGGTCAAATTGTTTTCAGTTCAAGTCGAGCAAGCATGTAGCGAGCAATCGCGAGTACGGTGAATGTGATCACGAACAGAATGAAACCAAGGGCAATCAGCGAAGAGGAATAGAGATCGCCGACCGCTTCGGTGAATTCATTGGCGATGGTCGCTGAGATCGTCGTTCCGGGCGCAAGAATTGAACCGGCAATCTTGTGCGCATTGCCAATCACAAAGGTCACGGCCATCGTTTCGCCGAGCGCGCGGCCAAGGCCGAGCATCACGCCGCCGAGTACGCCCGCTCGGGTGTAGGGAATCACCACGTTCCAGATCACTTCCCATGTCGTACAGCCGATAGCATAAGCAGATTCTTTCAAAACGGCCGGAGTTGTTTCGAAGACATCGCGCGAAATCGAACTAATGAATGGGATGACCATGATCGCAAGAACAAGGCCGGCCGTGAATATGCCGATGCCATAGGGTGGCCCAGCGAACAATTGATTCAACCCGGGCACGCCGCTGAAGAAATTGATCAGCGCGGGCTGCACGTGTTGCTGCAGAAACGGCGCTAAGACGAAAAGGCCCCAGATCCCGTAGATAATGCTGGGGATGCCCGCGAGCAACTCGATGGCAATCGCGATCGGTCGACGAAGGAAATAGGGGCAAAGCTCGGTCAAGAAAATCGCGATCCCGACGCCTACGGGGATCGCGATCAGCATGGCAATGAACGACGTGACGATGGTGCCATAAATTGGGGCGAGCGCACCGAACTTCTCGGTCACCGGGTTCCAGGTCTGCATTGTCAGAAAATCGAGACCGAAGGCGCGGAAAACGGGCCAGGCCCCTACGGCGAGTGAAATGAACACGCCCAACAAAATCGCAAGAACCAAGATTGCCGCAGCACGGGTGAGATATTTAAAGAAAGAATCTGTTGCGATGAGGCGCCTGAAGATCTTCGAGCGCCCGACAACATCAACTGCTTCCAGCGTTAACGCGGCCATCGCACTTTCACCCACACCCCGAACCCAAGCCAAAGGAGGCCGGCTAAATTTCCGGCCTCCCGGCTTTACTCACAAACGCTACGCAACTCACATTCCAACGTAACGCTTACATCGTAATCGCGAGTACCGGTTTTCCGTCAGCGCCCTTGATCTGCTCCATCCACGTCTTCTTGATCAGCGAGACCACGCTTGCAGGCATTGGCACGTAGTCGAGCTCCTCGGCCATTTTGCCACCGTTCTTGTAAGCCCAGTCGAAAAATTTGAGAGCTTCCGCGGCGGCGGTAGCATCAACGGGCTGTTTGTGAATGAGGATGAAGGTCGCACCGGCTATTGGCCAGCTATTCGCGCCGGGCTCATCGGTCAGAATGACGTAATATCCTTCAGCCTTTGCCCAATCGGCATTGGCGGCGGCTGCCTGGAATGCTTGAGCGTTCGGCGATACCGTTTTGCCGTCCTTGTTGATCATATCGACGGTCGCCATTTTGTTCTGCTTGGCGTAGGCGAACTCAACATAACCGATCGAACCCTTGGTCTGCATAACGTTGTTGGCGACGCCTTCGTTACCCTTAGCGCCAATACCGAGCGGCCACTCGACTGCCGTATTCGCGCCAACCTTCTCTTTCCACTCAGCGCTGACCTTCGAAAGATAGTCTGTCCAGATAAACGTGGTGCCTGAACCGTCCGAGCGATGGACGATCGCAATTGCCTGGCTTGGCAGATTTGCGCTCGGGTTGAGTTTTTTGATCGACGGGTCATCCCACGTGGTGATTTTTCCAAGGAAAATGTCAGCGAGCGTCTTGCCGTCGAGTTTGAGATCGCCAGACTTGATGCCTTCAAGATTGACGACGGGGACATCGCCACCGATTACGGTGGGGAATTGGACAAGACCGGCTTCTTGCAGTTCGGCGGGCTTCAATGGCATATCGGATGCACCGAAGGTGACGGTCTTTGCCTTGATCTGTTTGATGCCGCCACCCGAACCAATTGACTGATAGTTCAGCCCAAAATCGGTCTGCTTCTTATAAGCGTCGGCCCATTTGGCGTAGATCGGATAGGGGAATGTCGCGCCGGCGCCGGAAATCTCGGCGGCGCGTGTCTCACCCGCGAGCAGCGTGCCCGCGATTACGAATACGGTTGAAAGGATGACGCCCGGAAGCTTCATGGCTGATGACCTCTGCTCTCTTTTCATGTTCTGAGGTGCTAGGCCTGCCCCGCAATCAATTTATGAATTTTACGTGACAACCAAATGACAATTTATCCCTTTGAAAAGGCTAGCAGTTCAACGGGCAACTGGGATACGGGCTGTGAATATCGCCCCTTTACCTGGCTCGCTCTCGATTGTGAGGCGTCCGCGGTGGCGGGCCAAAATATGCTTCACCAGGGAAAGTCCAAGACCGGTTCCGCCCTGTGCCCGGCTTTGTTCCACATCCACTCGATAGAAACGCTCCGTTAGTCGCGGCAAATGCTCGGGCGCGATGCCGGGTCCGAAATCCCGGACGGCGACCAGCGCCTCGTCTCCATCGGCGCTCAACGTCACTTCCACACATTTGCCGGCGGCGCCGAATTTCAGCGCATTCTGGATCAAATTTTCGAAAACGCGGATCAGCTCATCCTGATCACCATAAACTTCTAGCTTTGCGGTCTGCCGCTTCACGCCAAGCGTCACATTGCGTTCCTTGGCAAGAGGGCTCATGGCATCGCAGGCGCGATCCAAGATGTCAGCAAGATTCACTTTGGTCTGCGGCTGCAGATGAAGGCTTAATTCGATCTTGGACAATGACATCAGATCGTCGATCAGTTGCGACATCCGGCGGGCCTGATCGCTCATAATACCAAGGAATTTCCCGCGCGCGACTGGATCGTCGCGCGCGGGACCTCGCAACGTGTCAATGAATCCGGAGATCGAAGCAAGCGGCGTCCGCAGTTCGTGGCTCGCATTCGCGACAAAATCAACGCGCATTTGTTCAATACGTTTTTCCTGAGTGCGATCGCGGAATGTGAGCAAAAAGAGATTCGGTTGTTCCTCACCGAAAACCAGCGGAGCCACATGTGCATCAAGTGAACGCTCGACCGGAAACTGTTCATTGATCTCGAAATTTTGCGCAATACCTGTCGTGGCTTTATCCAAGGCTTCGACAATTTGGGGGTTTCGAAGGGTCAAGGATATCGGCTCATTTATGCGCAGGCTTCCGAATACGGCAGTTGCGGCGACATTACCCGCAAGCAATTCATTTCTTCCGTCGACGACAAGCGCGGGGTCTGGAAGCGCATCGATCATAGTGGCGAGCTGAGCGCCAAACTCATTCGTTCGCGGCGATCCAACTTTCGGCAGGACGACTGCCAACCCACGGGAGGTCGTTTTCATTTCCAGGGCAATGAAGACGGCCACAATGGCAACTCCTGGAAGAGCGATAAACGCCGGTAGCCAGCCAAGAGCCGTAGCGACTAAAATCGCGAGCAGGCCCAATGCTGCAATCCAACGGCCGCGCAGCGGATGCGCATAAGGGCGCGCGGAATTCTCTGGCACGGAATTCGTATTCATGGCCTCCTCTAGCGCGAGCAAAGGGCCGTGGCGCCCAACGAGTGTAGACCTTTTCGACGATCTGTAACGCGATATCGTTCAGCATTACGCGACCTGCGACTCGGTGAGCAATTCGAGGTCTTCGCCAAATTGTTGCGTGTGCGTCCACGTTATAATCTCGAGCCGGCCATCGAATTGCTCCGCAACGGCTGTACAGCTCTCGACCCAGTCGCCGCAATTAACGTAGATTAACTTGTTGTCATTGCGAATGGCGGCATGATGGATGTGGCCGCATATCACGCCGTCGACGCCATACCTTACAGCCTCATGTAGTAGAGCGGTTTCGTAATCGCCGATGAAATTAACGGCGTTTTTGACCTTGAGTTTGGCCCACTGAGAAAGAGACCAGTAGGGAAGCCCAGACTTTCGGCGCAAATTGTTGAAGAGTGTGTTCGCCGTAATAGCCATGTCGTAAGCCTTGTCGCCGAGCAATGCGAGCCAGCGCGCGTGCTTGACGACAATATCGAACAGGTCGCCGTGAATTACGAGAAATCGGCGGCCATCGGCACCTTGGTGAATTACATGTTCAAGCACTTCGACTCCACCGAAATGGAACCCATAGTAGTCACGCAAAAATTCGTCGTGATTGCCCGGAACATAAATAATGCGCGTTCCCTTTCGAGCCTTGCGCAACAGTTTTTGAACCACGTCATTGTGGGCCTGCGGCCAATACCAGCTCGATTTTAGTGCCCATCCATCGACAATATCGCCGACGAGATAGATGGTGTCTGCTGCATGGTGCCGAAGGAAATCGAGAAATTTATCGGCTTGAGAGCCGCGCATACCGAGATGGAGGTCGGAAACGAAAAGCGATCGAAATCGCTTTGGACTGTTGATGGAAATCACCTGTCTGGGCCGTTTTCACTTTTCACGTGGGTTTCATTGCAGATTCTTATTACACTTAGATGATAGCCGAAGACCTCATCTGCTTGGGATTATGCGTTAATTCGAGCCGCCACAGAGCGCCGCATTAGTGATCTATGCTCCAGGGTCATAGTCACGAAATCGCACGTCAAATGCTGAACTCTTCTGTCCGCTGGATTGCCGCGTTTACTTAAGGCAGGCCGCGTCACGCGCGCGTATTGACGCCGTTACATCGCTGTCACGCGAATATTTCAATAAACGCCCATGAATTCGGTCAATTGGGCGGCCACCTTTCTCGCCTTCTCTAGCATTGGCGCGCACCTCATTAGCATCCTGATCGTGCTGTGGAGATTCGGCCGCTCAAAAAATACCGTATGTTCCACACAGCTGGGTCTCGGCGTCAGCGTCATTCGTACTGTTTGCGGCCTCGATCATTACGACGAAGCAACGCTCGGTTCGACATTTCGCCTTGCACATCCGAACCTCGAGATCATCTTCTGCGCGGCTCAAGAGCAGGATTCTTGCGTGCCGCTCGTACGACGTCTAATCGCCGACCATCCTTTCGTGTCGGCGCGCCTTCTCATTGGCAACGACCGCATCGGCGAGAACCCAAAATTGAATAATATGGTGAAGGGCTGGCGCGCCGCTGCCTATGACTGGATCGTGTTCGTCGACAGCAATGTGCTTATGCCGAGTGACTACATCGAGCGCCTGCTTTCGAAATTGGAGATCGGTGCAAGCGTCGTATCGTCGCCGCCCGTTGGCGTTGCACCAGTTGGATTCTGGGCTGAACTCGAATGCGCTTATTTGAATACCTATCAATTGCGCTGGCAGTATGCGGCAGATGCGCTTGGCTTCGGGTTCGTCCAGGGGAAATCGATTTTCCTACAACGAAGCGTATTCGACAAGGCTGGGGGCTTGCGTTCGCTTGCCGCGGAAATCGCTGAAGATGCCGCCACCACCAAAATCGCTCGTGGCGCAGGGCTTCGCATCACGCTTGTCGATCCCCCATTCTCGCAACCAATTGGGTATCGCACGTTCACGCAGGTTTGGCACCGGCAATTGCGCTGGGCGCGTTCGCGGCGCGCAACATTCAAATTGTTTTACGTTCCGGAAATTTTCTCGGGTGCCTTGTTACCGCTTTCGGCACTCTTGGTGGCAATTTTGCCCACGGAATTGTCAGCGGCTTCTGTTTTGGTTTATGCCGCAAGCATCTGGTATGGAGCCGAGGCAATACTTGCGATTTTCGCTGGCTGGCCGCTTTCCTGGCACTCGCCGTTCTCGTGGTTCGTCCGCGACCTGATGCTACCGGCGCTTTGGATTGGCGGTTGGATCAGTAACGGATTTGTCTGGCGCGGTAACTCCATGAACGTTGCGCAGCCCAGCGAACAAGAAGAACAAATTCAGATGGGTGCTTGAGCCCCGATTCAGCGGTTAGCGCGAGCCTTAAGCCGCCCCGCCGGTGATCACACTGAGATGCGAGCCACCAGTCCTATCTTCCGCCGGGTTGCCGGTGTTGGGACGGCCTTCAATCTCGATGCTCTTCCAGATCGGTTTCGCATCAAGAAAATCTCCATAGGCACGCTCCGCCATCTTGAGCAGGGTTTCGTAGCGCGCCTTTTGATGTCCGATGATGAGCCCCGCCGCGAAAGCACGATGCTGTTCACGCGGTCCGTTCGCGCGCTTCGGTTTGCTGCCGATGATCTCGGCCTTCAACCCAGTACGCACGGCGATATCGTTAACCTCGCCCAGCGCTGTCTGCAAATCTTTCAAAGCCGTGATGAACTCTCGCTTCTTACGCTTTTTGCCCGGAAACAGTGACAGGAAAAACTCCGCGGCGTAGCGTAGTTTCTTCACCTGCAGCCGCAGCGCGTGACGTTCGTCGGGGTCAAGTTTCTTCATAAGCGCGCCGCGCTTCTTCACTTTCCTGCGGCGCCGCGATAGTTCGTTCACCGCGAAATAAGCCACGGGCTCAGCACGCTTCACGCGCCCTTCCGCACTGTTGTTTTTCGCCCACGGACCGTCCTCGATCCAGGCCATGAGCTCCAGTAGAAGCGAGCGGTAACGCACGGATCCCGTTGCCTGTGTAACGCGCTCATAGGCTTTGGTGCGCTGTGAAGCGTAAGTCCTATGCAAGCTGAGAAGCCCTGGCTCCTCGCGATATTGCTTGCGCAAGGGCAGCATCACTTCGGAGAGGAAGACGTCGATGTCGCGGGCTCTGCCGAGAATTTCCGTGATCCATCTTAACTCCGACTTGATGGTGTCCACCTGGGTGTCGTTCACGACCCACCCGAACAGTGAAAGCGCGCTGCGCAGTCGACGCAACCCAACGCGCATTTGATGCAGGCATTCGGCGTTCGCCGGCGAGATCACCTTTTCATTCACCGCAATCTGCTGCACGCAGTTATGTGCGATCACACGAAATGCCTCCGCCGATGTGAGGCCGGGGGCCAGCGTGATATCGACCGGTTTTTCGGCCTTTTTGGACTGATTCTTCAATAGCCGGTAGCCGAGTGAATCTTCTGATTCAGTGGCGAGGCGCAAAGGTACGACCTCGTCGATTGCCCACATCAGCGAAAAAAGATCCGCGGCTTTGCCGTCCAACAGATGAAATTCGATCCAGGCAAAGCCTGCCGAGCGCTCGCCGAGGTCGATCTTGCCTCCACACGCCGCCGCGCGGATCTCCGATTCGCCCTCATGAAGCAAATACATTGTCCGGTTCAGGTTTACCTTAAACGCTGGCTTCAACCGGGGACGGATTTTCTCGGTCAACAACGGAGGCAGGGCGTCGGCATGGATAAATTTGAAATCGGGCTCATGGTCGGTCGGCTGTTCCCAACTGATATCGTCGAAGAAGCGATAGGCCGCGCCGTTGGTCTTCAGCAGCTGCATTACTTTTGCGCCGTCGGCACGCAGCCTTAGAACTGCCCCGGCGTCCCGCAATGCGAAATCTTCCGTATCGTAATAGGTGAAATTGATGCGCTCGTTGAGCCCGAGTTCATTCGGCCCGCTTTTCCCTGATATGTGCTCTTTCAGTCGGCCTAACTCCTCCGGCGCGAGCTCCAGTTTGATTTTTAGCGCGCTTGCGGCGGGGTCCATCGGCGGACAATCTCAAAGGCAATAGCTTGGCGTCTCGCGGCGCGAGCAGCCGGAAAAAGGGGAACTCAACGGAATTGGCCCAGAGGAATTTGAGCGACTGTCTCTGTCACAATCAAGCACTAATCTGTCGAAACGTTTGGTTTTTTGCAAACGCGTGAAACCTGCTTAACATTAGAAAGAATCAAGGGAATTTCAAATGAATACCCAATTTTGTTCTCACTTATTACAAAGACGTCAGGAAACTCATTTGGCGAAAGTGCAAACCTTCGACTGTGCGAAAATTTTTGTTCTGATCGCGCTTGCCGCAGGCACATTCGGTTTCGAATCGGGCTTTGCTCAATCTTCTTCGCCAATGTCGCCTGAACGAATCGCGGCTAAGGAAAAAGCCGTTTCCGATCACGCAAAAAGGCGCGCCGATTGCAAGAAACAAGCGAAGGATGAGAAATTAAGTTTGCGAAAAAGACAGCCCTTTGTCCACGATTGCCTGGCCAGAAAGTAATTTCCCTGGTGGCCCTCGTGTTAAATCGTAGCTTCTTCGAGAACGACGAAACCCCGCCATGGTCCGAGACCTTTGTTGAATGGCCACGTCACGGATATCCGCTTCGGGTCAGACTCATAAGAAAACGCACATCCGCGTTGAGCCTGCTTCACCCCCGTGGACAGACGTGCCAAAAGATTGTTCGACCTCGTCTTCAATCGCGGCGAATCGAAAATTCTTCACCAGGAGCCGCGCCGTCCACAATGCAGCCGCTTTCCCGGTTACTTCTTTGCAAATGGGTATACGGCGTAAAACGAAAACTCGTGGCCACGCAAGTCGGAGTTTGAAAATGCATTTCCCGTTCAGTTCGCGCTCAGCCATTCCGTTTGCGTTTGCTGCTCTTGCCGCTGTAACGAATGCCCATGCCGAACCGATTCCCCTACCCAATGTCGATTTCCAGGCCAAGGCTACGGCGTTGGGTAAGAACAATATGACGCTTCACCAATCCGGCGGCAAAGCGCGCGTGGAGTTGCAGGCGGCTGGCATGCCAACAATAACCGGCATCATGGATTTAAGTGCGCACAAGATGTTCATGATCGGGGCCATACCTGGCATGCAAAACATGGCGATCGAAATCGAATTCGGAAACGATACAGGATATGGACAAGTGATGGGTGAAGGACGCCGCGTCGGAACGGCGACGGTGACAGGCGAGACTTGCGACCTGTGGGAAATCGACAACACCAAAGTCGGTCGCAATCGCGATCCGATCACGGCATGCCTCGCGCACGACAACATTCCGTTGCGAACGGAGATGACGATCGATGGAAAGCGCCGGACCGTGATGGAAGTCACGGAACTCACGCGCGCCCCTCAGGATCCTTCCCTGTTCATCCTGCCTGCGAATATTCAGGTTATGAAAATGCCGAAGGGCGCGAGCGAAATGATTCAGGCCCTTCCCGGCATGCCGGCCAAACAATAAAGCGGAGCACGATGTGGTATTGTACTCCTAGGATTTTTTGCGTGCAGTTTTTCGGGCGCGCTGTTTTCGCGGGCGAAATATTTTTCTCTCGCGGATTTTTTCTGCCACAGGCTGCAAATCAAGAATGAATTCACGCAAACCCAATATCGCAAGCGAAATCGCGAAGGGAATAATATAATAGTAAAGTCGGAATATCAGCAGCGCGCCAAGCACGCCTTCTTTGTCGAAACGCACGAGTGAATGCCGGTCGAAATGCATGAGCCCGATCAGCATTGCCGCGTCGAACACACCGAGGCCACCGGGCGAGCTGCTGGCAAAGCCAAGTAAGGTGGCGCTCACAAAAATAACGGCAAGCGACATAAAATCGATCTGCGCGGAATTTGGCATCAATACGTACATCGCGGCCGCGCAGCAGGACAGATCGAAAATACCAATCGCGATTTGTAGGATCGTTAGTTTTCCTGCTGGCAAGGTGACGCGCCATTTTTCCCTGCCAACGCCGATGTTGCGCGGGGCCGCGCTCACCCACACGACATAGGCGACGAGCGCCAAAAGAGCCGCGGCACCGACTGCACGGTTAAAATCGTTCGGCAGCTTATCAATGGATGTGGCAGCTTCCGGATCGACAACAAGGCCGAGGCCAAGAAAGGCAACATTCCCAAGCCAGAAAGTAAGCCCAGCGATTACACAAATTTTGGCGACTTCAATCGCATCGAGACCGCTCGGCGAATAAACGCGATAGCGAACGGCACCGCCTGATACGACAGAAAATCCGACATTGTGGCCAATCGAATAGCTGGTGAAAGCGGCAAGAGCCGCCGTGCGATAGGGAATATCGCGGCGCCCAATCGTATGGAGGGCGAAATAGTCATAGAAGGTCAGCGTAAAATACCCGGCCGCAACGAATAAAGCTGCCAACACGAGAACGTGCGTGGGGGTGCGGCGCAAGGCGGCAAATACCTGTCGCGGCTCAAGATCGTGCAGGATGCTGTAGAGGACGTAAGCGGCGAACGCGATGATCAAAACGCTGATCGCGATCCCGACATAGTGCCAGTTGATCTTGTGGTGCAGGAAATTAATGAAGGCGGTAGACTTTTTCTTCACTGCCGTCTTCCAGCCCTTATAACGCAAGACTCTCTCGGAAATATGCCAGCAGTTGTCCTGCCAGTTTTGTTAATAAACGATGATTGCCGTTTGCTATAGCGGTCTTTATATCGGTCAAAAATTAATACAAACGGCATTTCGTACTGACTCTTTATTACATACTCTTGGCCTCTAGTATTGCGCAAGCTTGCTTGCGAGTACTGCATTATCGAGATTGAGGCAGGGTATACCTTCGATGATTGGAAAAGCATGTCCGTCTTCGGGGCAAAACCAGCAATCAGTCCGGCGCACAACCGGCCGATTGCTGATTGGTGAGATAAAACTAGGCTCGATTTCCGCTCTTTGTTCGAGCTTGTCGACGACAATCAATGCAGCCTCATTTTCTGGATTACCGTCTAAGCCCCAACGTTCAAAACGAACCGGCTTATGCCCTAATCGCTGCAAAATCCCCGGCAAATCACGTACATATCCCAACCGTTCGATCCGGGCCTTTGTTTGGGCGGATCCGAGTTCATAGCTTGGTTCGACCAAAATCAAATAACGCCGTGCCACGCGAAGCAGCTCCGAAAGAATTTCTTCTTCAATCCCAAAATTGGGTTCTATCGCATGTATGGTCAACACAGTATCAACACAGCGGTCGGCAAGCGGAACCCGATCAAGCGAACCGGAAAATAACTCGACGCTTTCAAATCCTTGCTGGCGAAGATGGCGACGCGCGAATAATAATCGGGATAGAGAAATATCAAATCCGAGCGTATGTCGCGGTCGTACGCGCATCGCCTTGAGAATCGCAGCAAGCGATGTCGCTTCTCCCACGCCTGCCTCCAGCAAGCTGAAAGGAGCGATCGGATCGAGTAGCGAAGCAAGCCGCTCCCCGGTTTTTGCTTTGAGGGCCGCAACTTCCGGCAGCTTCAGAGCAGCTGTATAGCTACCTGCCTGCGCATCATACGAATAAGCGATGGCCGTAAGCGAATTGGCTTCGTCTCTATCACGAGAACGAATCCATTCCATGATGTTCTCGCCGCGTCTCATTACAGCAGAAATTTCGGTGACATCGTACTTTTTTGCTGTCATTCGATTCTCATACAAACCCCGTCACTGGGATATACAGCGGGGAGGCTGGTCTGCATTCTGTCGCAGGTGTTCATGAAACGCATTAGCCGCGTTGTCAGGATCCTCGATAAACCATTCTAAGGCGAATGCGGCAGCAATGAATTTGCTACTAGTCGATTGGGCGTACCGGGGATGATTGAATTCTTGAAAAAATAGACCAAGACCAGCCCGATCGAAGGCCACGGGATCTAAATATTCCTTCGCGCCCACACCCGACAGATAGTGTGTACCCTCCACAGCGTTGACCAAGTTAACGACACGGTCACCTTTTTTTCCTCCTATCGAAAGTGTCGAGGCAAGAATAATTTTCGGCTTAACACGAAAGATCTCGAAGGTGAGATCGGTTGTCATCCGGCACAGAGGGAATAGCTTTTCATGATCGCCCACGAGAATCGCCTTTAGCCGCTCTTCGATACGCAGCCAACCTGGCCTCTTGCTGTAACGTTGCGAAAGTGTCTTCCAGTGTTTTGCTGGCGCACTTCGATCAGCCAATTCGATTTCGCGAATCGAGATGTTTTCACTGATAATACCCGCCTGCCGCACTGGCAGGGTTAGAAATTTCAACCCGCTGGCGGTGGAATAACGCGTTCGATTTTGCCATCCATTTTTCTCAAACTGCACATTATCGAGAACGATAAAAATGTCGGAACAGGCTATTTTTGCAATCAACCCCAACCATGGGAAATAGTGCGGTTGATGCATGGAAACAATGCGGGACTGAGCCGTGATCGGAAGTGGCGAAAGCAAGCGCTTACTCACTTCACGCGGATATATGTCTTTAGTGCTTCGGCATATTGGCAGCGCGCTTCAATGCCACGATAACGCGCCCAGCTCCGAATCCCTTCTTCGGAGAGATAATTGTCACTTTCTCGAATTTGACTTGGAAAACACTTTCGAAAACACTCGAGTTTCTTTCTTATCTGATCTTCCGTGAGACTTACGTAGAAATCCGGTTTCATATCCGTGTGTGGTCCGAGCGAATGGACATATGTCGGATTTTCCATAATGTACATTTCGTTCGGGAAGAATCGCGCGGTAGGACGGGTAGCAGCTACCGTCGCTTCATAGACCAGCGTGTGATCGTGATGAAATGAGGGCCCCTGACAAATCAAAATAACCGGGCGTACTTTGGCGATGACACTTTCGATCGCACTGACAAGAGTTTTTTTTGGTAATCGATCAAGTGAACCATCTGCATCAAACGGCAAATTATCCTCTCGATGCCAAATCCCGTCAAAATGCTTTACATATTTTGCGTATTCGCTCTCCCGTTTCTCACGAGAAACCAAACCGGCGTGATGCATTTGCACACTTGAAAGCGCCAGCAACAAGAAATGATAGTTGTACTGCTTTCGATTTTTCTCAAGAAAACCAGCAACGCTAATCGCGGAGTCGTCGCTATGGGCTTCGACAATTAAGAGATTTTCCTTGTTCGTCACGGCGATTAGCTCTCTCGTTTCGTCAAGGCTGCGACGTAATATATCAGATAATCCTCATGACGCGGTTCGATAAAAGCTTCACGCAAATCAAAACCTCTTGCTTGAAAGTACGTGCGATAAAAATCAAGCACAAACTCTTCTTCAAGCAATGATGTATTTGAATGTTTATAAAATTCATCGCGACGGTGGCGCCAGTCGGGAAAGCTGTCGTAATTGAACGGCTGACGATTAACATTGAAGATAGAAATGCTTTCAGGCCGCGCCAATAAGCTAGTCATTTCAAGTGCCTCGAAATGCTCACAGTACATTTTGCTACCACCAAAAATACCCTGAGGATTGTCATAAACAATAAAATCGAAGACGCCTACAAATTCGCTTTTTTGGGCCAGCTCAAAAGAATTACCGATTCGGATACGGGCTTGCGGCAAGTTAGCATGAAGTGCCTGTTCAAATTTCGGATCGATTTCCCATGCATCAAGCTCCGCGATTTCCTGTGCATAGCTGATCGTTTGCCAATCTCCTTCGCGTGCAAAAAACTCAAGGCCCCGCAGCTTGGAAAGATCGAAACCCAGCGACTTTAGACGTGTACAAACACGTTTCATTGGTGCTTGCATTACCGCCGGGGGATTGGCAGACGCCGATGATATTTTACTCGAGTATGGCGTCATGTTTTGCGACTATTTTCTGCACGTGCTCGCCGCGCGATTAACGTTTCGAAGCTGTGAACGATGCCGTCAATAATTCCATTCATCATAAATTGACGACGTATCTGCATCTGGCAATTGGCGGTATCGGGGACGATTTTCGTCCAGTTGTCATGCAAGAAAGCGAGTTTTAACGCAAGATCATTGGGGTTTCTCGGCTCAAACATCCATTCCGCTGCATTTCTTATTTTTGCGATCGCCCCAACGCGGCTACATAGAAGCGGAACACCGGCAGCGAGAATTTCCATAGGAGCGATCCCGAAAGATTCTTCGCGTGAAGGATGAATTACCAGATCATATTGGCGAACGAGGTTGGTGAAATTTTCGGTACGCCCAATAAAAACGAATTTTGATTTGCGTGACTTCGAGAGGCGCATATCATTTAAACGTGGATCGGGAGCTTTGCCAGTGAATTCAAACGTTAGCTCCGGAAACATTTGATCTTTCTCAAGCCAATCCACTGCTTCGGCTAGATCTGCCCACCCTTTGTAATGAGAACTCCGAACCGACAACCAAAATTCTCGTGGGAAAAGTTACCGCCTTGGCTTTAGGTGGGAAAAAATCAGATTCCTCAATTCCATCATCGAGCAAATGAATTTCCGCATTGGGGGACCATTCTTTTGCTTTTGTGGCCAACTCCTCACCTACCGCATAGATCAAATCGAAGCGATCACAGCGATATTTAAAAAAATCGCGCTTAGTCATCTCGGACGAGCGCAAAAATATAATACCGGGAATTTTTGCGGATCCCATAATCTCTCGCGCAAGTAATCCTTCCAGATGATCGTTGCTTTGCACAAGAATCGGGTTCCAGCCTCGGCCTCGCACTCTATTAAGCATATCATGTCCGAAGGCGCGGTTCGCGAAAAACCGTCCTTTCCAACTCCGCGATTTTGGAAAAGCGCATATCAGGTAAGGGATCTCGGCTTTCGCGCATTGCTCGGTGAGCCAGCCCTCGTGCATCGTCACCAAGACCGGATTGAGTGCTCTCATAGCCGGATTCGTAATTAGGCGCGCGAGCCCAACTTGCGCTCCAGCCTTACCGGAGCGGCGTTGCAAAAACAGGGTAACGGATCTGGGCAAGACAAATAGCGTCCTTAAAAGTCTCAATTAACGCCGATATTTTCAATTAAATGATGCAGGAGCGGAGTCATTAAATTATAAATCTCGATCCAGCCGTCGAAAAAGACATTATAAGCCTTTAGAACTTTTTTGATATTTCGAAGCAGACCCTTGGATTTCTTCAATAAGTTCCAACTTTTTCCTCGCTGCGCTGACATCGCTCGGTTTAATTGATTTCTGGTATCCAGAATCCTTAACAGCGTAGCGCATCGGCCAGAACTTTCGTTTCACGAACAGTAAAGGATCGAAGTGATACGCAAGACCCATCTTTTGCATTGCTCGGAGTTTCAATGCACGGCGATAATCGCTGGCATTGAGTTTTGACCAAACAGGAGGCTGGTGATTACGAATCGCGGCCTCCAAGATTTTTGTAATCTTGAAACATGACTGCCCATCGGGAGAACTGCACCATTTTTCCAGGTGGCTTCGACGTAATTCAAGAAGATTTTGTGGGATCGGCTCGGAGAGGATTTTGGAAATTAGGTCAGGTAGATTTGAAGGATCATTACATTCGACATTGGCCTTGGCCTGAATCTCGCGGTACCAGAGCGGATGACGCTCAAAAATAAGCTCGACAGTTTTTTTACCCGCAATCCAGCTTTCCAGTGCCGTCGTGCAGGTCTCGCATGAAATTTCGACGTCGCAATCCAATATCAGACGACTGATATTACTCTTGGTATCAAACTTAATTTCAGCACGATCGATAGCAGGTAGCTTGTCAAGCCATCGCGCGTAAAATTCATGATTTTCGCCTGGATGCGGCCTCAGCGTGATATCGAATTTTCGAGCGCGGATGAGCGCTTCTAAAAACTCGAGCACTCGTTTCCGAGATCTCCAGTGCGCCTCTATCCCCGACCAATAGTCCTTATAGAGAGGAACTCGGTCTACCCAAGGAGCGAAAAGTTTATCCGCTGCAATGCGTGGAAGCTCTTGATATTGCGCCATCGTAAAATTTGTGCAGAACAGAACTCTTGGTCGAGAGTGTTGTTTTTTTGATGGGCCCTTTATGACGTTTGACCAAGGTTTAAAATAAAAATCAAATCGCGGAACACCAACTACTTTAATATTTGTCTCGCTGCTAAAATTCTGGGTTTTGAGGGCTTCCGCGTGAGGCTCGTTCCAGCAAAAAAAATAGTCAATATGAGCGTCGCTATGATAACGACCGGCCGCGAATTTCAAGACATCAGGATCATAAATTATGCCTTCGTTTGGCAGTACAGCCGTCAATACGCCCAGCTCAGCCAGACGTTTCGACCAAGCTGCAAGATGACTAGCCGTAAGATGGTTAAATATAATTACCGACGGACGATAGGCTGCAACTACCGCGCGAAAAGCCTCAAGCGGCTCAAGATAGCATTCGATGCCCAATCCCCTTAGGTGGAACGCAATTAGAGAGGCCACATCGAGATCACGCGTTTTGCTGTCAACAAGCATAACAACATTTTTTGTTGACGAATCTTGCTGTCTTTCCAGTATCAAAAACCCTCTCCCTTGGGAGTTACTTCATCAGGTAGACGAAGGAATATTTTTCTTTCAACTTACCGGGCGATGACATTCTTGCGTCGCTCAAACAGGGGGAAATTTCACGGGCATTGTATTTTGTCATCGCCAAAGATTTTCTGGCCAGCGAATAGGCCCTTCGAGAGCGCGAGCGCTTTTCCCAGCAGTTGCGTACAGTCATTCTCGCTTCGATGGTCGCAGTCACACGAAACACATATTTTATTCCAGGAGTCCAAAGGACATGGGAGTGCCGCGCTTGATCGTCTGCCGGGCACGCCTGCCAAGAATATCCGAAAGGTGTTTCGGCGCCAGACCATAGCCAGGACGGATCGAGCGCACATTTTCGGATGTTAGTTTTTCTCCCGCTGGAATATCTTTCACCGCATAAAGCGAGCGGCGAAAAATCATGTTCGGTTTCTCGCTATCCACGCGCCCAGAATCGGCACGCCCCAACGCGTCATGGACCTTGCGCACTCCCTTGACGAGGGCCTCCAATTCATCCGGCTCAAGAGAGAACGCAGAATCAGGACCACCATCGGCGCGCTTAAGCGTCAAGTGTTTTTCGATGATCGAGGCCCCAAGCGCCACCGCACCAACCGCGACCTCAATGCCGAGTGTGTGATCCGATAGGCCAATTGGACAATCATAGCGAGCCGCGAGTGCTGGAATTCGCGCGAGGTTCGCTTCCGCGGCAGGAGCCGGATACGCCGAGACGCAATGCAAAAGCGCGATTGCGCTCGCGCCTGCCGTTCTCGCTGCGGCAACTGCGTCGTCAATTTCCGTGTGATCCCCCATACCGGTCGAGATCACAAGCGGTTTCCCGGTTTTTGCCGCATAGCTAATGAGCGGCGTATCAACGAGTTCGAAACTGGCGATTTTGTAAGCGGGGGCATTCAATCTTTGCAGCAGATCAATAGCGGTCGTATCGAAAGGCGAGGAGAAGCAGACAATACCGACTTTCTTTGCATGATCGAACAACGCCGGGTGCCAATCCCATGGTGTCTGTGCTTCCTCATAAAGCTCATGGAGACGCCGACCGTCCCAAAGACCTCCCTCAATCGTAAAGCCGGGTCCATCGTGATCAAGCGTGATGGTGTCGGCAGTATAGGTTTGGAGTTTTACGGCGTCCGCGCCTGCTTTTTTCGCGGCCTCGATCAGTCGAAACGCACGCTCGATGTCACCGTTATGGTTGCCCGATAGCTCTGCAATCACATAGGGAGGTTGATCTCGCCCAATGTGGCGATGATCAATCGCAAATTCGACGGCCGCGTCGGGCCGAGTGGGCGTTCGGAGATTCACGAAAGAGTCTTCTTTTTCAATAAATAGGTTACTTCCGGTGCATACCCCTGCATGGGCTGCACGCCCTCTAACGTCAACTGCGCTGCGAGCTTATTGATCGGTGCCTGATATTCCGGTTTTCCACCCGACAGGTATGCATTGAAGACCCGCGAAATAAAGTAATAAAGGCTGCCTCTATCGATTAATTTTTCGACATCGAAATATCGATCAATTTCCCCAATAAAGGAAGCTTGAAGATACTCATTAAACGATCTCACGTTTATCCGCTCCAAACCGAGCCGCGAACGAATGTTGTTGATACGTTCGAGCGGTTCAACAAAACATTCGATCATGATGTATGCGCCGTTCGGCTTTAACATTGCATATATGTTTTTCAACGCTTGAAGTTTTGCGGACCCCTTGATGTTAATAAGAAGCCGCTTGCCGAGCACAATGTCATAGGCCTCCTTTCCCGGAATAGAAGCAGACGTCGCGTCAAATTGCACGAAACGAACATTTTTGAGACCAATTCGATTCCGATGGCTCTCTGCCACATCCACCATTCCTTGTGCCGCGTCATATCCGACAAAAATTCCATTCGGCCTTGCGACAGCTAGTTCGATTAGCGATCCGCCATTTCCGCAGCCGACATCGGCCACCGAAAATCCGTCTCCTATCAATTCGTCCAGCAGTTTTGATTCGATTTGCTCTGCGATCGGGTCAAAGTTGACCGCGGCAACGCTTTCGCCGTGTTTAACAGCTTGTTCTTCCCAGAACTCTTTCATTCTCTCTTCTCACGTCCTGCCCTTAACTTCACTTATAGCAAGGAAATGGTCACACTGACCAAATGCGATTCCCGCTTCGACTATGCGACCGCCGTCCTAATCTCTTCGAATGTGCGACGCGTTCCTTCTCCGTCTACCAGGCGGCTCGCTGCCTCTGCCATAAGACGGCGCTTTATCTTGTCAGCCAGAACGTTCTTCATAGCATCAGTAAGTTCCGCGTCGGTCACGGTATTATGCGGGCCAAGATCGATTGCGGCACCGGATTGCGCGAGCAGGGGTCCCAAGTATCGCTGATTGTCGGCAATGCGGACGACGATTGAGGGAAGCCCCAGACAACACCGTTCCCACGATGTGGCCCCTGCCGCCCCGATCGCAATGTCCGCGAGACTCATGAGTTCGGGCACATTGGACACATTTATATGAAGCGTAATGCGTTCATTAACATGCGTTTTCACTGCGGCAAGGTTTGGCGCGGCGCGACCGAGAACAATATCTACGGCGCCACCAAATCCCGCAGCATCGAGAGCGGTGAGCGCTCGCTCTGTTACGTTGGCTGCGTCAATCTGACCGAAACTTACGAACACACGCTCCACAGGACGGCCGTCGCGGCGGCTAAGAGCTGCGGGCCTTGCGCGAGCAAAGGCGGGGTCAAGAAGCGCATAGGATGGCCCTACGAAGATTCGACATGTTTTTGGAACCTGCCGTCGGTAAGGGATCTCAGATGTCGCATTACTATCGAAAAGCAGGTCACAATCGTGGGCCCGATCCGCAAGATCGTCGATCACGACGATGCGCTCCGCCCATCCCTGACACGCGCGCTCGAACGAATTGTCGCGTCCGTAATGGTCGACAATCAAAACTTCTACCCCTTTTGACCAGCGCGCCGTGATTGCATTTGCTTCCTCTTCAATTCCGGTATCGAGGATCAGCTTCTTGAAATTGATGCTAGCGAAGGCTTTTACGGTGTCGAATGTCTCTTTGGTCGCTGCGAAGCCGACCGACCAACCGCCCGCCAAGAAAACCTGACTTAGCGCGAGACATCGCATTGCATGACCCGACCCGATCGCAATGCCGGCATCGGCACGAAAAACAACGCGCTTCATTCAGATCCTCGAAATTCGGCGACCTACATTGATTGCCTGAATATCCGGACGGCTATCAATCAGCTTCATAACCTCGGTCCATGGCGGAATCCGGTTCGGGGGCAACAATTCGAATATGCGGCAAAGAAATTCGTAATCCTCGGGATAATCAAGCGTCCAACGTTGTTCGATGGCATGTCCACCCGGACCCTTAAGTACGGCACGCTTTACGCCAGGGTCGCGACGCAACCAAGGTGTTACATGCTCGCGATCTTCCCGATTGATTGCCGACCGATCGGCGCGTCGAAGAGCATCCGCTGTGAAGACCTCGCAATCAAGCCCGTGGGGAAAGGATGGCGGCATGTTGTTGCAGGAATAATCTGCGTTTTCGTTTGCACGAAGCTTCAGCACTTCGCCACATAATTCAGGGTCGATCAGCGGGCAGTCCGAAGTCACCCGCATCACGATGTCGGTCCCCACTGCATCCGCCGCTATTCGATAGCGCGCCAGCACATCTTCTGTATCTCCACGTATGAGCATGGCACCGGACCGTTGCACGAGCGGTACAAGCGGCTCATCCTCCGGTTGATCAGGAATTGCACAAACTACCGTATCCGCGCCCGGAATTTTGGCACAGCGAAATAATACCTCTTCGAGAACGGAGCGACTACCAAGCGGCTTTAAAATTTTTCCAGGCATACGCTTCGACAAATTGCGTGCCTGTACTATCACGGCGGTTTTCACGCCGAGCCCTTGTGCAGCAATCTTGCAATCAGACCCGATACACGCTCGACATCCAAATCACTCATTGCGGGAAACAAGGGAAGCGACAGACATTGGGAATAATAGGCTTCGGCGCCGGGCAATATCATTTCGCCATATCTATCGTGATAATAAGGCTGATGATGCAGCGGCAGGTAGTGGACTTGCGTGCTGATCCCTTGCTGGCGCAACGCATTCATAAGGCTCGCGCGTGTCGTCTTCAGGGCATCAAAATCGGCAAGGACCGCATAAAGATGCCAGCCGTGAGGCGCTTTGCCGTGCGGCACAGGCCGGACGGCAGGCGCAAGCGGCGCGAGAAGGCGGTCATATAATGCCGCAAGTTCGCGCCTGCGTTTTACAAATCGATCGAGCTTTTTTAATTGGGCGATGCCGAGCGCACAGAGGATATCCGGCAGGCGATAATTCCAACCCACCGCCGGCATTTCGTAATACCAGGGATTGCGGACGTTTCCGTCAAAAGCAAAATCCCGGCGAGAAAAATCTGTCGGCTCCCGGGTCATGCCGTGATTACGGAAACATTTCATTTTAATTGCCGCATTTTCATTCTGCGTTGTTACCATTCCGCCTTCACCGGTCGTGATCGCCTTCGCCGGGTGGGTGGAGAAACAGGCGGCTTCCGAATATTTCGTGCCACCAATATTGCTTTCACCAAGCGCATGACAGGCGTCCTCGATCAGGGAAAGTTCATGTGCTTTTGCAATGTTCGCAAGTTCCCGCATATCACAAACCTGTCCATTGAGATGCACAGGCAATGCCGCACGCAGTTTGAGACCCCCCTTTTTACCGCGCTCGATGGCGGCCAGGAACGTCTCGGATGTCAGCAATCCGGTTTCGGAGTCCACATCCGCAAAAACTACTTCTGCACCCGTCATTCGTATCGCATTAGCGGTGGCAAGAAATGTCAAGGCAGGGACAATAGCGGCTTCGCCTTGCTTGAGATTCAACGCCAGCGCAGCAAGATGAAGCGCGGCCGTCCCAGAATTGCAGACAACTGCATGCGTTGCACCCGTCGCCTGCGCGAATGCCCTCTCGAACTTCTCAACAAGCGGCCCGGTGGTCAAAAACTCTGATTTTAATGCCGCTGTCACCGCGGCAATATCATCATCGTCGATTGTCTGATGAGCATAGGGAAGAGAGCGGTCTGTCATCTGAGCGCCAGCATTCCAGATAAGGCGATCAAGCCGCCTTGCGTTTGATCAGATCGGATAGGGCTCGACCGTCCAGCCACTCTTTATTGCTATCGGAAGAGTAACGGAAACCGTCTGCGACAGCTTTTGCTGGTTTCAAATGTTCTCTCGACCAGCCCGGTGATAACGGACAAATCACATATCGGTCGTCCAATTCGAGCGTCATTCGCGCGTCGTCTTCGGTGATCATCACTTCGTGTAACTTCTCGCCCGGCCGGATTCCGATGATCTCGTGCGGAATTCCCGGCGCAATCATCTCGGCAAGATCAACAATTCTCATGGATGGAATCTTTGGCACAAAAATTTCGCCGCCTTCCATCAAGGCGAGCGAAGACAGAACGAAAGCCACACCCTGCTCAATCGTGATCCAGAACCGCGTCATGCGTGGGTCGGTAATCGGAAGTTTTTTGACACCTTTGACTTTTAATTCCTCGAACAAGGGAACCACGGATCCGCGAGAACCGATCACATTGCCATAACGGACAACAGAAAATATCGCGCCGTGCTTGCCCGACAGATTATTTGCCGCAACCATGATCTTATCGGAGGCAAGCTTCGATGCACCATAAAGATTGATCGGGTTGGCCGCCTTGTCCGTCGAAAGCGCAACTACTCGTTCGACCTGGCTACGAAGTGCAGCTTTCACGACGTTTTCGGCCCCGTGTACATTCGTGAGAATACATTCGAATGGATTATATTCGGCAGTCGGGACGATTTTCAGCGCCGCCGCATGAACTACGAAGTCGATATCGCGCATGGCGAACTCAAGACGGGAGGAGTCGCGTACATCGCCGATGAAAAAACGCAAACGATCGGCATGTTTTGGAAATGCAGCGTTAAGTTCTCGCGCCATCGTGTCTTGTTTTTGCTCGTCACGCGAGAATACGACAAGCCGACGCGGCGGCGTGGTTTCGAGCAACCGGCGAACGAAGGCGCGACCGAAAGAACCGGTACCTCCTGTGACGAGCAGTGATTTGCTCGCCACATCAGAGAGGGGTTTTTCAAAACTTCGATAAATCGCATTCGACATGAATTGCCTCAACACGGCCAAGCCGGTTACCCGATCCGGCAGGGAAACTACATCATTTTGAAGAAGCGGGCATATTTTGAAAACCATCAAGCGGGAGAATGGATTGTAGGGTTAAAATCGCACCGCCCACTCGAAAACTGGCGCGCCCGAAGAGATTCGAACTCCTGACCCCCAGATTCGTAGTCTGGTGCTCTATCCAGCTGAGCTACGGGCGCTCTCCAGAGAGGCCGGACACCTACACAGCCCCTCCCGCATTTGCAAGCGCGCGGTCCTCGATACGGATGCGCCAAAATAACAACGCCGCATTCGCCACGGAGAAAATCACGGCATAAAAGACAAGGCCAAAGGCGAGCGGCAGAAGTGCGATTTCGAGGGCCACCACGACGTAGTTCGGGTGTTTCACAAATCGATAAGGGCCCGCAACTACAAGAGGTGCGTCGGGCAAAACGATGATGCGAGTCGTCCACCGGCCGCCTAGTGTCGCGATCACCCAGATGCGGAAAATCTGAAGCACCGCGTAGACCGCAATCAAAATCCAGTTTGCTTGCAATGGCCAAGCTAGAAGCCACAAACCCGCAAGCCATAACGCATGCAGCGCGACCATGAGCGGATAATGACTGGCGCCGAATTCGATGGCGCCTTTGGCGCGCAGTCGTGCGCTATTGCTCGCGGAAAGACAAAGCTCCGCCAACCGCTGTAGCGTCACGAATGCGAGAACGGGAAGCGCCTCAGGCATGAGCGGATTCGAGCGCGACAAGACTCGCGGTAAAACCGGGGCCGAGTGCGGAAAGAGCAATTATCCCCGTGGGCCGCGACTTAAGCACGCGCTCAAGCGCGAATAGTACCGTCGGCGCTGACATATTCCCATATTCGCGAAGTACGTCGCGCTCGTGGTCGAGCGAGCCGCGTTCTAATTTAAGCGCTCCCTCGAGCGCATCGACCACACGCCCACCGCCAGGATGACAGACGTAACGGCCGATATTTTCGTGCACGAGACCGACAGCGTGCAAAAGTTTCTTCGCGACTGGCGGAAAGCGGCGTTCAACAAAAATAGGCACGGAGCGCGAGAGCACCACGCCAAAGCCAACCGGGTCGAAAATCCAACCCATCACATCGATCGTGTCAGGCCATGTGTATTCCGCCGAACCGCGGACGGTCGCGAGTCCCAAACCTGATTCAGCGCGCAGGACAATAGCCGCCGCCCCATCCGAGAACAGGGCGCTCGCCACCGCATCCTCTTTCGTGCCTCGGTCGATACGGAAAGCGAGTGAGCAAAGCTCGATCGTCACAACGAGCACATTCTTGCCTGGTTCGCTCGCAGCCAATTGCGAAGCAAGGCCGAGTCCGCTGACCCCACCGCCGCAGCCCAGGCCGAAGACTGGTACGCGCCGCACGTCGGAACGGAATCTAAGATTCTTCATCGCGCGCGCTTCCAGGCTCGGTGTCGCGATGCCACTCGAACAAATTGTCACCACCGTATCGATCGCATCCGACCGCAACCCTGCACGCTCGATGGCCGCACTCGCCGCCCGCTCGAAAAGCCTCAGCCCATCTTCGTGAAACACTTTGGAGCGATCGCTCCAATCGCGCGGCTCTAAGTACCACGACATCGGACGTACAACGCGACGCCGTTCGATTCCGGAGTTCCGGAAAATATCAATCATCATTGGATAGTGATTAAACAGCTCGGGAAACACGTGGGCGGCAATTTTTTCCACGTCGCTTTGCTCAACTATATGCTCAGGAGTAGCCGTCGCAATGGAGAGAAGAGAGACATCGCGCATGAGACACGATGCCGTCTGACCGGCTTCAGGCACGGACGCGTTCGGCCCGCCGCTCGTTCAGCGCGACGGGTCGATCAGGAATTGTAATGCGAAATGCCGCACCAATCGTGCCATCGAGAAGCCGAATCTCGCCGCCATGTGCGTGGATTAGTTCGGCTGCAATGGCGAGGCCAAGGCCCGTGCCACCGCGGCGCGTAGAACCGTGAAATGGCTCGAAGAGATGCATGCGAGCGCGCCCCGGCACGCCGGCGCCTGTATCGGCGACCTGTAAAACGACCACACTTCCCTCGCGCCGGCCGATGATGCGGATCTGATCGCGTTTCGGGTCATTGGGCGCGCGCAACTCGAGGGCCTGCTTGCTGTTTCGAGCAAGGTTCAAAAGCGCGCGTAACAGCTGGTCGGGATCCGCGTCGACCTGCAGTTCGCGCTCAACCGAAGGAACCCAGCCGATGGCCGCATCGGGCCCGAGCCCGATCGTCTCACGGACTTCTTCCAGCAACTGAGCAACATCGACGAGCCGGCGATCGGGCGCCGCCTCCTGTGCCTTGCCGAAGGCGAGCGTCTGCTCGCAGTAGGAAATTGCGCGATCGAGTGCGGCCATAAGTTTGGGCGCGAGACTGCGCACGCGCGGATCGGCAACGCCGGTCAGACGATCGGACAGAAGCTGGACCGAAGCTAGCAAATTCCGCAAATCGTGATTGATCTTGGAAACCGCGAGACCAAGCGCAGCTAGACGATTTTTCTGTTGCAGCGTCTGCGACAGTTCTGTCTGCATTATCGCAAGTTGGCATTCCGCGATGCCAATTTCGTCTGAGCGGCCTGAGGGCGCCACGATGCGCGCTGGATTTTCGGGATCCGCGCCGAAATCAACCATGCTCGCAGTTAGCCGGCGTAGTGGCCGGACAAAAAGCCACGTCAGGCTCAGATAAACGAGCATGGCACTAATCGCGGAGATCGCAAGCGAGATTAGAAGAATGTTACCAGAGTATTTCCACATCGCCCGGCGCAAAGGCTTTTCATCGATCACGATCTCGACGAATTCTCCGCTCATCGGGGCTTCCCCGACAACACGTAGCACTTCGTTGCCCTTACCCAGCATTGTGTCGAAAGCGTCTAGGGTCGAATGCAGCATGGAGAGATCGCGCATATCGACTTCATGATCGATATGCGGCGGCATATCGTCGAGCGCGAGTGGCAGACGTTTGTTTCCCATTTTCAACGCAACCGCCTTGGCGCCAACGCTTGCGAGCAATTGCTTGCGTAGTTCCTCGGAAACCATCCCATTCGGCGCGGCGTAGAGCACAAGTACAGCGGTACGTGCAGCGGCGAGCCGGTCGGATAGCCACATCAAGCGATAGCTTGCGATCGAAGGCACGTAGATAAGGATTTCCGCCATCGTCACAAACAGAATGGTCAACAATAGCAGCTTGCCCGACAGACCCAGCCGCCAGCGCCGGGGCATTTTTCCGGACTCATTCCTGGGATTGGAGGGACTTTCCGTCATAAAGTTCGTCTAGATCAGCCTTCGAAGCCGCTCAATTAATTGCACGATTGAATCGTGCGCCGTACTCACAAGAGCGTCAATCCGCATCTAAATTCTACATGAATGAGTCAAAACGATGCGTCAAATGGGCGCGCCTTGCATTGACGTAGAGGCCCCCCGGCCCTTATATGCGCCGCAAACCCGGAGAAAAAACGTGAAACGGACGTATCAACCGAGCAAGCTCGTCCGCAAGCGCAGGCATGGATTTCGCTCGCGCATGGCGACCAAAGGTGGACGTAGAGTGCTTTCTGCGCGCCGTGCACGCGGCCGTAAGCGGCTTTCGGCCTGAAGATTTGGCGCGAGCCTCGCTATCATCATGGACCGCCTGACGAGACGAGCGGATTTCCTCGCCGCCCGCGATGGATTGCGCACGCCGGCGGGGCCATTTCTCATGCAGGCGAGAAAACGAAACGATAGACGCGCGCCGCGCGTTGGCTTCACCGTCACGAAGAAGGCAGGGAATGCGGTCGAACGCAATCGCATTCGCCGCCGCTTGCGGGCCGCCTTGTGGGCAATAAGTGATAAGATGCGCCCGGGTTTCGATTATGTGTTGATCGCGCGCCGCGAGGCGATATCGATGCCCTTTACGAGCCTCGTGAGTAATCTCGAACGGGCTTTCAAGCGTTTGCATACAGCGAGCTGACGGAGAAAGCAGTGAACGATAATCGCAACATGATGCTCGCGATCGGCCTCTCGGTGGTCGTTCTCGTTGGCTGGCAATTTCTCATTGGCATCCCGCAGATGGAAAGACAAAAGGAAGCGCAGAAACTTGCGCAACAGCAACAAGCACAGCAGCAACCTCAACAACCAGGTTCGACGCCATCCCCCGCGACTCCGAGCGCGACGCCAGGCGCGCCGAAAACCACTTTAGACAAACCGGGAACTCTGACCCGCCAAGCTACTCTTGCCTCCTCGCCGCGCATTGCGATCGAATCTCCGCGCGTCCGCGGTTCCATCGCGCTGAAAGGAGCCCGTATCGACGACGTCGCTCTCCTCGCCTATCGCGAGACCGTCGATCCGAACAGCCCAAATATCGTTCTGCTTTCACCATCCGGCAGCCCGGAGCCTTTCTACGCTGAATTTGGATGGATTAATGGTACCGGTACGAATGCGAAACTGCCCAATGCGGATACCGTGTGGTCCGCCACAAACAACGCGCCTCTCACCTCCGACCGCCCGCTCGTCTTGACGTGGGACAATGGCGATGGACTCCTATTCAAACGCACGATCGCGATTGACCGCGAATATATGTTCACGCTGACCGATGAAGTCGAAAACAAGACCGGTAACCCCGTGACGTTGCACGGATACGGCCTCATCTCACGGCACGGGCTGCCGCAAGTTCAGGGCTATTACATTTTACACGAAGGTCCCGTCGGGGTGCTTGGCGACGGCAAACTGTATGAGCCTTCTTATAAAGACGTTGAGAAACCCATGGAGCCTGTCAAGTCGACTGGCGGCTGGCTTGGCATCACCGATAAATATTGGGCCGCCACTCTCATTCCGGACCAGTCCGCCACGATGCAAGGGCGATTTTCGTCAGCCGACGCCGGTACGATCAAAACGTATCAAGCCGATTTTTTGCGCGATGCCGTCAATATTGCGCCAGACGCTTCCGTTTCAGCACAAACCCGTCTGTTTGCAGGCGCGAAAGAGGTGGCGCTTGTCGAAGGTTACGAGCGTGATCTCGGCGTGAAGCGTTTCGATCTCCTGATCGATTGGGGCTGGTTCTACTTCATCACCAAACCGCTCTTTAAAGTGATGGACTATTTCTACAAGCTGCTCGGCAATTTCGGTCTCGCAATTCTGCTGGTCACTGTGCTCGTGAAGGCCGTATTTTTCCCGCTCGCCAATAAATCCTATGCGTCGATGGCAAAGATGAAGATGGTGCAGCCGGCAATGACCTCGATCCGCGAACAGTATCCGGATGACAAGGTGAAGCAGCAGCAGTTGCTGATGGATCTCTACAAGAAAGAAAAGATCAATCCATTGGCGGGCTGCCTACCGATCGTGATTCAAATTCCAGTCTTCTTCGCTCTCTACAAGGTGCTGTTCGTCACAATTGAAATGCGGCATGCTCCGTTTTACGGTTGGATCAAGGATTTATCGGCACCAGATCCCTCGAATATATTCACGCTGTTCGGGCTCATTCCTTATGATCCGACTGTGCTTCCCATCATCGGTGCTTATTTGCATCTCGGAATCTGGCCCGTGATTATGGGCATCACGATGTGGGTACAAATGAAGATGAATCCCGCTCCGCCCGATCCGACGCAAAAAATGATCTTCGACTGGATGCCGTTGATCTTCACCTTTATGCTGTCGACATTTTCCGCCGGTCTTGTGATTTATTGGGCGTGGAACAATACGCTCTCGGTATTGCAACAGGGCGTCATCATGAAGAGGAACGGCGCCAAGATCGAACTATTCGGCAATTTGAAAGCGTTATTCAGACGAAAGCAGCCATCAAGTTAGCGGTAGCCTCGCGAAATCCGATGCCGAACGCGACTCCTGTTACCAGACACGAAATTGAGATTGGCAAAAAACTTTTTGCGGCAAATTGGTATTTCGCCGCTGGAGCCGGTTCCTTCCAATCGCTTCCGATGCCAAAAGGACTCGAGATCGCTTTTGCCGGCCGCTCGAATGTCGGCAAATCAAGTCTTGTAAATGCACTTACAGGAAGAAAGGCGCTTGCACGCGTTTCCAAGACACCCGGCCGAACACAACAAATCAATTTTTTCCAAGGCGGCGGAGATCTCGTCCTTGCCGACCTCCCTGGATATGGCTTCGCGGCCGCAGCGCGCGACAAAGTCGACCAATGGACCGGGCTGGTGCATGATTATTTATGCAGGCGCGCGAACCTCGCGCGTGTGTTCGTGCTCATCGATTCCCGCCACGGGCTGAAACCGCAGGACCGCGAGGTGCTCGGCTTTCTGGACCGCGCTGCGGTGAGCTACGCGATCGTACTGACAAAAATCGATGCGACGAAGCCGATGTATGGTGAAGCACGTATCGCCGAGACGGAAGCAGCGATCAAGAAGCGTCCGGCGGCATTCCCAACGGTTTTTCCCGTTTCTTCGTTCGACATTACTGGCATCGCGGAACTGCGCGGCGCCATTGCAAGGCTGCTGCATGAGCGAGGAGCGGACGTTTAAGTCTGTTCCCAGACTAGCGCTTCTCGCCGTCATTTCCCCCGTCCTTCACGGCGTCATGCGGCTTTTGCTGGCTATTGATGGCCGCAGTCGCCGCCATGGTCGTGGTCGACTGCGCCGTCCGATAGAGTTGAAAGCGCTGGCCCTCAAAGACGAGCCGCAAGTGAACCGGGTCGGGATTTTCCGCGTCAGGTTTGGTAAACAGCACGTAAACGTAGTCGTATTGTGTGGTCCAATGCTCCCAATAGTTGGCATTCTGAATCTGTGGTTTTTCGGCCACAACCAGCAACTGCTCAACCGTTGGCGGCGTTCCGTCTTCGGTGTCGGCACGGCCGCTATATTCCTCGCGCACACGCAGGATTTGCTTTCCTGGGACGGTGAATGCCGTTGTCACCATTGCGGAACGCTCAATCATTGCAATACAGGCCGCATGCACGAGTCCCAGGTCACGAACATCATCGCCGCCGCGAGGGTCGGCATAAGCGACAAGCACCGATGCCCCCGGTTCAATTTCCTGAACGGACGTGCCAACTGATTGAACAGCGGGCGAAAGCCCGTTCCAGGTGATCTGCACCTCGGCCACACGAACCGCAACAAGTGCGATCAGAATGGCTACGAATCGGTAACGCAATATGCGGTGGCGCAACTCGAGATCGAGACAGGCGAGCAGCACAAAAGCAAGACCGAGCGGTATACGATGATCGGCCTCGTAGGTTGCGAAAAAGACGCGTGGCATCACAAGATAAACCGCGCCGCCGATTCCGAGCAGCAGCCAACCCATCGGATGAAAGCGCACCGCTTTGCGGCGAACAGCCCAGATTAACGCTAATGTGGCGAAACCAATCAGCAGAAACGCGATGAGTTCGTAATAAACGCTAAAAATATAGAAGAGCCCGTCGATCTTCCCGGTCGGCTCCCAGCTTAAACTTTGCATGAGACCTATGGTCGGGCTTGAGAGCAAGAGTGGAACAACCGGAAAGAAAGGAATTCCTGCCGCGCAGAAGTCGAGCAAACGAATACGAGAGGATAGCTCGCGCATTGTCCATAAGCGATGCAATTCGAATGCCAGCAAGCCGAGGCCGTAAAGTCCAACGGCTACGAGATGGCAGAAGAAAAGAGCTACAACGAACGCAGCTGACACCGTCATTCGCCAAGGCCACGCCCGATCCCGTAGGTTCACCCATGCCGCAAGCGCCCAAAGAACTAGGCCGACGCCAAATAGGTAATTCATCACTCCAATAAGTAGGATATTGTTATAGAGCAGCGGCGCAGCAACCAGCGGCAGCACCGACCAACGACCCGAAAGTGCACGATTTAGTACGAGCGTACCCGATAATGTCACGATGAAAATCGAAACCAAGAAGAGTTGTCCCGCGAGATAAATGTTCATTACGTGCGCGAGCCTCGGCACGATCAGATCCATGATTAGGTTCGGAATGATCTGCCACTGAATCTCATAGAATTTCGCGAGATATGGGTCGCTATCCACCGCATCGATCACATGCATCCGCGCGAGATGATTCACGTAATCCGAAAGTGGCGGCAAATTGTGCGTCAGAACTGGAATTGAAATGACGGCTGAGAGGATGACAAATAAAATAGCAATCGAACGTACGCCGAAGTCCTGGCGGGGGCGGGCGATCTGAGCGTCGAGTCTTATTGAAGACATGGCATAATTCCGTAGAGGCCGGGACAGGCCGGCAGTTTCATTTGAAGCGCTCGGGAGTTACGACTGGAAGCCCTGCGATCGAAGGTTTCTCGCGGATCTGGTATTCCCCGCCTAATCCGCCGATTTTCCATTCCACAGAGGCTTTCCGAGACTCCTCTTCCGTTCCCCGAGACGAATCTCTAGAAGAGAGCGTCTGAACGCCAAATGAACACGAAAACACCCAGGAATCCTTCCGCCGACATACCGGCCGACGCGCTCGCCCAAGCGCGCGTTCTCGTGCAGGCCCTGCCACATATGCAGCGCTACGACGACGAAATTGTCGTGGTGAAATATGGCGGCCATGCCATGGGCGACGAGCAGGCCGCGCGCGATTTCGCACAAGACATTGTGTTATTGGAACAGTCGGGCGTGAACCCAGTCGTTGTACATGGGGGCGGCCCACAAATTGGTGACATGCTTAAGCGCCTCGGAATCAAATCCGAATTCTCCGCCGGACTGCGGGTAACGGACGCTGCCACTGTCGAAATTGTCGAGATGGTTCTTGCGGGTTCGATCAACAAGCAGATTGTCGGATACATTAATGAGGCGGGCGGACGGGCCGTCGGGCTGTGTGGCAAGGACGGAAATATGGTGCTCGCGAGGAAACTGACGCGCGCCCTAGCAGATCCCGGTTCCAGCATTGAAAAGATCGTGGACCTTGGCTTCGTCGGCGAACCTGCGAAAGTCGACACGACGGTGCTCGACCAAATTCTCGGACGCGAACTGATACCAGTCCTTGCGCCGGTTGCAGCGGGCGTCGAAGGTGGCACGTTCAATGTCAACGCTGACACTTTCGCAGGCGCCATTGCGGGCGCAGTGAAAGCCAAGCGTCTCTTGCTGCTAACCGACGTGCCGGGCGTGATTGATAAAGACAACAAGCTCATAAAAGAGCTGACGCTTTCCGATGCGCGCCGATTGATCGCCGATGGAACTATTTCAGGCGGCATGATCCCCAAAGTCGAAACCTGCATCGACGCGCTCGATCACGGTGTCGAAGGTGTCGTGATTCTCGATGGTAAGGTAAGGCACGCGGTCCTACTCGAACTGCTCACGGATCATGGCGCGGGCACACTCATTCATCGCTAAGTACGGACTCTTCTTCGCAGCGATCGTTTCTTTCGCCCGGCCTGCTCTTGCCGATCTTTCGCTTTGCAATCGCACGAGCTTCGTTGCCGAAGCTTCGCTCGCCATCGAGATCCAAGGCACGGCCGCAACGCGTGGTTGGTTTCGTGTCGATCCGGGCCAGTGCCGGATCGTGTTGCGTGGCAAGATCGAGGCCGAACATATCTATGTTCATGCCCATCCGCTGCCCGTCTACGGCGCGGTGAAAGCGTTGACACCGCCGCAGATCGATCTCTGTGTAGGCGAGAAGGATTTTCTGGTTGCAGGCGCCATGCGCTGCACCAAGTCAAGCGAGCGTATGGTGCCGTTTTCCGAAGTACGCCCGCGCGATGTCGATGACATTGCAACAGTGACCCTCGCTGAGCCCAACGACTATGGCGTCGATCAAGCTCGTCTTGCCGCGATCCAGCGTCTACTTACGCTGGCAGGATATAGCATCGAACCGATCGACGGACTGACGGGTCCCAAAACAGACAATGCCTTAACGCAGTTCCAGCGCGAACGCGGACTTTTGGTTGATTCAGTTTCGTCGCCGATTTTGCTCGATTTACTGATGGATGCGGTGCGCAATGGCACGGGCCGCGGCCTTCTTTGGTGCAACGAAACCACCCATGCGGTGATGGCGGCGCTCGGAATCGAAGATGCAAATACCGTGGTCACAAGGGGATGGTGGCGGATTGAACCAGGCGCCTGCGCCCGCCCCGATCTCCCGCGCCGCCCGATCCGGCAAATCTACACCTTTGCCGAGGCGATCGATTCGAATGAGGAAGTGATCGAAAAAAATGGTCGCCCCTTGCAATGGGGCGGGGGCACAAAGCTTTGCACCCGCAACACAAAGTTCGAAACCCGCGAACATAGCCGCTGCGAGTCGCGGGGCCTGACGACCCTAGGCTTCGATTCGATCGACCTCTCCGCAAAAACGGGCACGACGGTGCGATTCCGGGAGCCGTGAGGCCCGTTGACTTTCGCCATCCCTCTCCGACAAATCCGCAGTTCGACTGGAGGTTTGCAATGTCCGCCGAGCTTGCCCGGGTCATCGATGAAGCTTTTGAACGTCGCACCAAAATCAATTCCAAGACCAAAGGTGGCGTGCGAAAGGCGGTCGCAAGCGCGCTTGGGCTGCTCGACAGTGGCAAGGTGCGCGTTGCTGAACGCCAAGCAGATGGACGTTGGCATGTGAACCAATGGCTGAAGAAAGCCGTGCTGCTTTCTTTTCGACTAACCGACATGGGGATGATCAAAGGCGCACCGGGACGCGCGGCCTGGTGGGATAAAGTGCCTTCAAAATTCGACGGCTGGAAAGCCGCGCAATTCAAGAAGGCCGGTTTTCGCGCTGTTCCAGGCTGCGTCGTGCGGCGCGGCGCTTACATTGCCCCTGGCGTCGTGCTCATGCCCTCTTTCGTCAATCTTGGCGCCTATATCGGGGAAAACACGATGGTGGATACGTGGGCTACGGTCGGATCCTGCGCACAGATCGGTAAAAACGTGCACATCTCTGGCGGCGCAGGTATTGGCGGCGTGCTCGAGCCGGTGCAGGCGGGTCCTGTTGTGATCGAAGATGAATGTTTCATTGGGGCCCGTTCCGAAGTTGCCGAGGGCGTGATCGTACGCAAGGGCTCAGTACTATCCATGGGCGTGTTCATCGGCGCGTCGACCAAAATTGTCGACCGCGAAAGCGGAAATATTTTCATGGGCGAAGTGCCGTCCTATTCCGTCGTAGTTCCTGGCTCGTTACCGGGCAAGTTGGTCAGAAACCAGCCGGAGCCATCGCTTTATTGTGCAGTGATCGTGAAGCGCGTCGATGAGAAAACGCGGGCAAAAACGAGCATCAATGAGTTGCTGCGGGATTGATAGAAAAGATTTTCTTTAGATGAGGGACCGAGTATGGATTGGGCTTATCTCTCTACAAAATTCGACGGTTGCGACACGCGCAAAGATTACTGGATCCGCGTATTGACCCTGATCTTATCAACATTCCCTTCGCCTGTGGGCGCGGAACGTTGGGACCAAATCACTACGGACCTGCTGATCCGCATGGGACTTCCAACTGACACATGACAGACACCGTTGAAATCGCGCGGCATTTGATCCGCTGCCGCTCAATAACACCTGCTGAAGGTGGCGCACTCAATTATCTCAGTGATCTACTGCGTGCTCATGGTTTCGAAATACACCGCCAAAAATTTTCCTCGCCAAACATGTCAGAAATCGAAAATTTGTTCGCGAAAATCGGCCATGGGAATCCGCATTTTGTCTTTGCTGGCCATACGGATGTCGTACCGCCAGGAAACGCCGCGAGTTGGAGCCATCCACCTTTTGCAGGCGACGTGGATGATGGAAAACTTTTTGGCCGAGGGGCCGCTGATATGAAGGGGGCAATCGCCGCCTTCGTGGCCGCTTCGTTCGATTACATTGCCAACAGCGGAAACCCGAAGGGCGCGATTTCATTTCTGATCACGGCGGACGAAGAAGGGCCCGCCGTTAATGGCACCGTGAAATTACTGAAATGGGCCAAAGCACGCGGAGAAAAATTTAGTCACGCTATTGTAGGCGAGCCGACAAGTGTCGAATATGTTGGCGACACGATCAAAGTGGGACGACGCGGCAGTCTTTCCGCAACGCTAACGGTATTCGGCCAACAGGGGCACGTCGCCTATCCCGACCGCGCGAAGAATCCGCTGCAGCCGCTGATTTTAATGCTCAACGCACTGAAAAAAAATCCCTTCGACAAGGGCACAAAAGAGTTTCAACCGTCGAATCTCGAAGTTACATCAGTTGAGAGCGGTAATCCAATTTTCAACATGATCCCTGCCGAAGCAACGGCACGTTTCAACATTCGCTTCAATAACAAACACACGATAGCGGGCCTGCAAAAAGAAATTGAAAGGCGACTCAAGACGGCCGCAAAAAACGCTCGTTATCGGATCGTTTATGAGCCACCGAGCGAATCCTATCTAACCAAGCGTGGGGCCTTCGTTGACCTTGTGATTAAAGCTGCGAAAGAAGCTACAGGCGTAAAAACCAAGATCTCGACTTCCGGCGGTACTTCCGATGCGCGCTTCATCAAAAACTATTGCCCAGTGATCGATCTTGGCCTGCTTAGCAACACTATGCATCAAATTGACGAGCATGCGCCAATTGAAGATCTGAAACGCCTTACGAATATCTATCGGAAAATCCTCGATCGCTATTTTGAGCAGCCGCCGTCGTAATCCACGCGGATCAGATAAAGTCCCGCGGCGGGCGCGACAGGCCCGCAGGCGGCTCGGCTCCTTGCATCCAGCGCTTTCTGCAGGTCATTCGCGCTCCACCGCCCCTCACCTACCAGCGCAAGTGAACCGACCATCGAACGTACCTGATGATGCAAGAATGAACGGGCAGAAGCCTCGATACGGATTTCGTCGCCGTTGCGCGTCACATTGAGACAATCCAGTGTTTTGACCGGCGATTTTGCCTGACATTCGACTGAACGGAATGTCGTGAAGTCGTGGCGACCCACGAGTCTTTGCGCAAACTCATGCATTGCCTGGAAATCGAGCGGTTTCGGAATTCGCCAGACACGTTCGCGGTCGAGCACAGCGTCAGTACGCCGATTTAGGATCCGATAAAGATAATGCCGCTTAGTCGCTAAGAAGCGCGCATGAAAAGTTGCTGAAACTTTTTCGGCCGAGATTACCGCTATGGGTTTCGGGCGTAATTTGGCGTTTAGTGCGTCTCGAACCGTGTCTTCATCCCAATCCTTGGCAAGATCAACATGGGCGACCTGCGCGAACGCATGCACGCCTGCATCGGTCCTGCCCGCTCCAATGACATTCGGCCGCTCGCCGGTAAATTCTTGGATCGCATCGGTTATCGCACCTGCAATCGAAGCTCCATTATCCTGGATCTGCCAGCCAATAAACGGCGAGCCGTCGTATTCGATGGTCAGTTTGTACCGGGGCATTGGCTAGCCGGACAGCACGGCGGCTTTTGCGACGGGTGTCCCGCGCAAAAATTCTTCCGCACGCATCGCTTTCGCACCCGCGCGTTGAACTTCAACAAGCCGCACAGCGCCTTCACCGCAGGCGATCGTCAGCTGGTTATCGAGCACCGTTCCGGGCTTCCCTGCCCCCTCGCCGCGGATGGAGTATATTGCGCGAACGCGTAGCTTTTCACTGCCCAGCACAAGCTCGAACCATGCGCCAGGAAATGGCGAGAGTCCGCGGATGTGATTGTGGACTTCGTTCCACGGCTTCGACCAATCGATACGCGTTTCACTTTTTTGGATTTTTTTCGCATAGGTCACGCCTGCCTTCGGCTGTGGCTTGAATTCAAGCTTTCCGTTTTCAAGTTGGGCCACCGCCCTCACCATCAAATCCGCCCCCATGGCCGCGAGCTTGTCTTGCATTTCGCCCGCCGTCGCTTGGGGTGGGATTTTCACGCTCTCCTGCATCGCGACCGGCCCGGTATCAAGACCTTCCTCCATGCGCATGATGGCGACGCCGGTATCCGTATCACCCGCCATGATCGCACGATTAATCGGCGCGGCTCCACGCCAGCGCGGCAACAGCGATGCATGCAGATTGAGACAACCGAATTTTGGAACATCGAGAATGTCCTTGGGCAGCAGAAGCCCGTAGGCCACAACAACCACAGCATCGGCTCTGTGCGCGCGAAAATTCTCGGTTTCGCCTTTTAGGGTCGCGGGATGCACAATTGGAAGGCGAAATTTTTCTGCTGCCTCGTGTACTGGCGATCTCCGATCGCCCATGCCACGTCCAGCCGCCTTGGGCGCACGGGTATAAACGGCGGCGATATCATGGATACCGGCCTTCAGTGCTTGCAAGGTTGGCACCGCGAAATCTGGTGTGCCCATAAAAATTATGCGCATTGATAATCCGTTACTTGAAGAACCTAGACAGCATAAAAATTATTCGGCCGCTTCCCGTTTCGCAGCCTTGGAGAATTTTTTCGTTATACGATCGCGCTTCAGCTTCGATAGATGGTCGATAAAAAGAATGCCGTTCAGATGATCAATTTCGTGCTGCAGCACTCGCGAGAACAGTCCTTCGGCCTCAACCTCGACGACCTGACCTTCTAGATTGAGGAAGCGCGCCTTGATGCGCTCTGGACGTTCAACTTCGCCGGTGAATTCCGGAATCGAAAGGCACCCCTCTTCCATCACGTATTTTTCGTTCGATATCCAAGTAATTTCCGGATTGATAAGCGCAATCGGCTGTTTTTTTTCTTCGCCGCGCGTCGCATCGATCGTGACGACGCGTTTTGGAACACCGACCTAAATCGCGGCAAGCCCGACGCCCGGTGCATCGTACATCGTCTCGAACATGTCGACGACGAGCCCCTTTATTTCATCATCAATCTTTGCAACGGACTTTGAAACCGAGCGCAGTCGCTTGTCGGGAAGTAATATGATCGGGCGGATGGCCATGGGCGCGAGATAAGCGATGGATGGCAACCCGTCAATGTACGGCATTTGGCGGCGACCGTGTTGCTCAGTTGAGGAGGCTTATTGATCGTGTGCAACGGCTCGAAAGCGACGCCCGGCGCCGCGGATCAGCGCTACGGTAATTAAACAGGCTTCTGAAAATGGACTGGAGCACATCAACACTGTCGACTTTTTCAGGTTCATTTCGATCGCATGGCGAGTAAAGTTGCGCTCACAGATGGTGCGCCGGTCAGCAACGGCGATCTCAACTAAATTGATTAATGGTGCCCGGACTCTAAGCGAACCATTGGATGGTGCTGGAAAACAGCACCTGCTCGCCGGGCTGCAAAACTTCCTCCAAAAACTGGCCTTGCTTCAGGGCCGCCGTTATTGTTCGCTCTTCGTTCTATTTGCTATCGAATCAGGCTAAGAGGTCCGCATGTCCGATGTCGTCTTTATGCTTGGGTTGCTACCCGTGACGACGGTGCAATTGTTGCTCGTTATCGGAGCGATTGCTTGCATTCTACTGATCGCGCTCGCGGTCGGCTTGTGGCGCGCGAGCAAGAGACGTGCGCATGAAGCCGATGAGCAAACGATGCGCGCTGAAGAACTGGAAACCCGGATTGCAGAGCTTGTGCGCACCCAATCGGAAATGACTGGGCGCATACAAGCCTTCGCCGAAGGCATGGGCGGGCGGCAAGTAGAACTTGCACGCACGGTCACAGAGCGACTTGACGTTGTCTCGCATCGCCTTGGCGAAGGCATGCAGACCGCGGCGCGGGCAACCATGGAGAGTCTCGGGCAGCTGAACGAGCGTCTTGCAGTTGTGGATGCCGCGCAGAGCCAACTCACCGAACTCTCAGCGCATATGGTGACACTGAAAGACGTGCTTGCAAACAAACAGACACGCGGTGCGTTCGGCCAGGCGCAAATGGAAGCGATCGTCGCTGATTGCCTGCCGAAAGATAGCTACGCATTTCAATACCGACTCAAGAACAACATGCGACCAGATTGTGCAGTTTTTCTGCCCGGCGATAATTCTCCGCTCGTGATCGATGCAAAATTTCCACTCGAATCGATTACCGCATTTCGCGAAGCCAAAACGATGGAGGCGCGCCATTCGGCATCGCAACAATTGAAGCAGGATATGAATCGGCATATTTCCGCGATCTCGCGCTATCTGGTGCCGGGAGAGACGCAGGACATCGCGCTGATGTTCGTCCCGTCAGAATCGATCTACGCTGATCTTTACGAACACTTTGACGATCTCGTACAAAAGGGCTTTCGCGAACGGGTGATGCTCGTTTCGCCTTCGTTGCTGATGCTCGCGATTCACGTCATCCGCACCGTTGTTAAAGACGCGCGCATGCGCGAGCAGGCCGAGGTGCTGCAGGCCGAAGTTATGAAGCTGATGGATGACGTGAAGCGTTTGCATGACCGCGCGCTGAAGCTGCAAGGGCATTTCGGGCAGGTTTCGGACGATGTGACGGGCGTCGCGCTTTCCGCCGAAAAAGTCTTGAAGCGTGGAAAGAGGATCGAGGCGCTGGAAATCGAGACGCCGGCTACCAACGATGAGATTCGGGACGCATCGTTGCCGCTCGGCCTCAAATTAGGCGCGGCGGAATAAAAGACTGGCGCAATGGCCGACAGCGGGCGCGCAGCCGCAAAACCGAAACCGGATTTTATGAACGCCGCAGGCGTTTATTTCCGCCCGCGCGTTTTGATTGTGATGTTCCTCGGCTTTTCCGCTGGGCTCCCACTTGCGCTGTCCGGCTCGACGTTGCTCGTATGGATGCGGGAGACGGGCGTCGATCTGCAAATCATCGGCCTATTCGCACTCGTCGGGACGCCTTACACGATTAAGTTCCTATGGGCGCCGTTCGTGGATGCGCTGGACGTGCCCGTTTTATCGAAACGGCTAGGTCGGCGGCGTGGTTGGCTGATTTTTTCGCAATTGCTCTTAATCGCTGCGACTGTTTTCCTCGGCTTTTCCGATCCGGCGGTTTCACCGTGGATCGTGGCGCTGGGCGCACTATTCGTCGCCATCGCGTCCGCAACTCAGGACATCGTGATCGATGCTTTTCGCGTCGAAAGCCTCGACAAAAATGAACAGGCAGCTGGCATGGCGTCCTATGTTGCGGCCTACCGAATCGGCATGCTTGCCTCGACTGCCGGCGCCCTGTTTTTGGTGAGCGGCTTCGAGCACTTCGGCTTCGGAAAGCATGCGGCCTGGACCTTGGGTTATGTCGCGATGGCTGCACTTGTTGGCGTCGGGATCTTGACGACGCTATATGCGACCGAACCCGAGAAATCCAAAAAGGCTGACGCACGCCATGCCAAAGAAAAACCGCTAACGCGCGTAGTCACCGCAGCCTACGGTGCGTTCTTCGATTTTCTTGCGATGGAGTATGCGCTCGTCGTTCTCACCTTCGTCATCCTATTTAAATTCACCGATGCGCTTGCGGGTACAATGACCGCCCCGTTCGTCATCGATCTCGATTTCTCGCGCAACGAATACGCCGCCATCATCAAGGGCGTCGGCCTTGCTGCAACGCTGATCGGCGGTTTTACCGGCGGCTTTGTCGCCCGTGCATATCCTTTAGCGACGACTCTGTTGATCGGCGGCGCACTGCAAGCAGTCGCTAATCTCGCCTTTTCATGGCAGGCAATTGTCGGCCATGACCTCGCATGGCTCACCTTCGCGATCATAGCTGAGAATTTTACTAGCGCCATCGGTACTGTGATCTTCGTGGCTTACCTTTCGGCGCTCTGCAAAAATCCACTGCACACGGCGACGCAATTTGCGCTGCTAACGGCGCTTGCAGCGGTCGGCCGCACCTATCTTTCGTCGGGCGCCGGATTTATTGCGGCAGCGAGCGGCTGGGCATGGTTCTTTGTGATCTGCGCGCTCGCGGGATTGCCGAGCCTCATTCTGCTCGGCTGGCTGCAATCGCGCGGCCATTTTGAAAAGCTCGTACGCGCAAACTAAATCTCGGCGCCTTTCGGGAAGATTTTCCATTTCGTCGGCTCCACTTTGGGGGCCAAAGATCGCGATATTGGCAAGGACGAATTCGTGGCCAACGCCTATGCGTTCGTCGCAGCCAGAATAGCATAAGCGGTTAATACAACTCTCGACTTCAAAAGCCCTGTCCTAGAACGGTGTACGCGAACGCATCGCCGCCGACAGCGTGCCTTCATCGAGATAATCGAGTTCGCCACCGACCGGCATCCCGTAAGCCAATCTCGTTACCTTAATTCCCGTGTCGCGCATTAAGTCCGTGACGTAATGCGCCGTCGTCTGGCCATCGACGGTGGCGTTGAGCGCGAGTACCACCTCTTTTACGGCTGATTTGCCAACGCGTTTCATGAGACTTGCCAAATTCAAATCATCGGGACCGATGCCGTCGAGGGGCGAAAGCGTGCCTCCGAGCACATGGTATTTTCCGGCAACGGCACCCGCACGTTCCAGCGCCCATAAATCCGCGACATTCTCGACGACGACGAGAATGGATCCGTCGCGTGTCGCATCAATGCAAACCGTACAAGGGTCGCGCGTATCAATATTGCCGCAAGCGCTACAAATCTTGATCTTGGAGTGGACGTCGGCAATGGCAGCCGAAAGCGGCTCCATCAACTCCTCGCGCCGTTTCACTAAATGCAGCGCAACGCGCCGCGCGGAACGCGGTCCAAGGCCCGGCAGGCGCGCGAGCAACTGAATTAGCCGCTCAATTTCGGGACCAGCAACGGCGCGACGCATCTTTTTCAGAAGAGCTTCAATCCCGGAGGAATCGGCAAACCATCTGTCATTTCCTTGGCTTTTTCTTCGATCAATGCGTCGACCTTCCTCTTCGCTTCCGCATGCGCAGCTGTGATCAGATCCTCGAGAATTTCCTTTTCATCGGGCTTCAGAAGGCTAGGATCGATGATGACTTTTTTCATTCCACCCTTGGCGGTGAGAGTGATGGAAACCATCCCGCCGCCAGAGACGCCGGTGACTTCGTGCTTCTCCAGTTCGGCCTGCATATTCTGCATGCGCTCTTGCAGTTCTTTCATTTTACCCATCACGCCCATCAAGTCGCGCATTAAGTCTCTCCACGATCGTAGAATTCAGAATCGGAATTGGGCACGTTGCCGGTATCTAATGGTTGCATGTCCATATTAGCCGGCGGCTGACGCACGTCCACGATCTCGGCGCCTGGAAAACGCGATAGCACAGCTGCTACAAGCGGATCGGAACGCACATCTTGGACCTTCGCCAGCTTTTTAGCGGCGGCGGATTCGGCGATCGTCGGTGTGCCCTTTTGATCCGAGATCGCTACGAACCAGCGCCGGCCGGTCCAGTCAGTGAGCTTGCTCGTTAATTCACCCGCGAGCCCGGAGGGTGCGCCCTCGACAAGGGCTATTTCCAGCCGGCCTTCCTGGATCCGTACGAGTCTCACCTGATTTTCGATGGCGTGTTTCACTTTGAGATCACGCTGAACAACTGCGAGTGCCGCGATATCTTCCAGCGACGCAAGATGGGGACCGACGGAAGCGATTGTCTCATTCGCTGGTTCGATCTGTGTCGCCGGGCGTGAGCGAGCACCACCTTCGGCAGCGACGGACAAATGAGACGACGAATTCGGAGTACCAGCATCTTTTTTGCTCGGCACGCCGGAGCCTATCGCACCAGAGCCATCTTTGAGCGAACGAAGAGCCTCATCGAGTGTCGGGAGATCAGCCGCATAGGCGAGGCGCACGAGCACCATTTCGGCCGCCTGCGCCGGTTTACCCGCCATCTGCACCTCGGAATATCCCTTGGTCAAAATCTGCCAAGCGCGCGAAAGCACGCGGACTGATAGCTTGTCCGCGAATTTCCGCCCACGCTTACGCTCTACTTCCACTAGGCTCCGATCGTCAGCTGACGCGGGAACGATTTTAAAGCGCGTCACGAGATGCGTGAATTCGGCAAGATCAGCCATGATGATGGCAGGATCGGCGCCCTTGTCATATTGCGCACGGAACTCGGAAAGTGCCGCCGCGATATCACCCTTCATCAACGCCTCGAACAGATCGATGATCCGCGTGCGGTCGGCGAGGCCCAGCATCGCGCGGACATCTTCAGCAGTAATCTTCGCCTCGCCATGTGCGATCGATTGATCGAGGATCGAAAGCGCATCGCGCACCGAACCTTCCGCTGCACGGGAGATCATGGCGAGCGCCTCTGGCTCAGCTTTGACTTTTTCCTTGTCACAGATCGAGGTAAGGTGCTGCGTAAGCAGGCCGGCATCGACGCGGCGCAAATCGAAGCGCTGACAGCGCGAGAGCACCGTTACCGGCACCTTGCGGATTTCAGTAGTTGCAAAAATGAATTTCACATGCGGTGGAGGCTCTTCGAGCGTCTTCAGAAATGCATTGAAAGCCTTGTCAGAAAGCATGTGCACTTCGTCGATAATGTAAACCTTATAGCGTGCGAGCACTGGCGCGTAGCGCACGCCGTCGAGGATTTCACGTACGTCGTCGATGCCCGTGTGCGAGGCCGCGTCCATCTCCAGCACATCGACATGACGGCTTTCCATAATCGCTTCGCAGTGCTTGCCGAAAACCGGCATGTGAAGCGTCGGCCCGCCGTCGCCTTCGGGCGGCTCATAATTCAGCGCGCGGGCAAGAATGCGCGCGGTCGTTGTCTTACCGACGCCGCGCACGCCAGTAAAAATATAGGCCTGCGCGATACGGCCACTTTCGAAAGCATTGGTGAGCGTTTTCACCATTGCTTCCTGGCCGATCAAATCTTCGAAGGTCGAAGGGCGATATTTGCGCGCCAGGACGCGATAACCCACGCCCGCGCCTGAAGCAGCAAGCGCTATAGGCTCAGCTTTAACGTTTCGCCCCGGCGCTTCGTTCACGGCTATACGCTCGCTCTCGTCATAGCTTCCGGCCACTAGAATCGTGCTCAATCATGAACAAAAGGTGGGAGGCTGACGAGCGACCCGAACCGCGCTCGTTAGGGCTGCTTCCTTCCGGACCTGACCCGGTTGGCGAGTGGCTCGTCCACCGCCAACCTCCCTCCTTTATATCGGACCTTGGGCGGACGAAGGCAAGCGAGTTACAAAGCCTATGATGAGGTAGGATCGTAACGACATGACCGATTTCGTTCTCGACAAGCAACTTAAAGCCGACTCCGCCGCAATCGGCAGGCTCATGTTGTGCGAGGTATGTCTGCTCGATGACTCCCGCTTTCCCTGGCTGGTGCTTGTTCCCCGGCGCCGGGAACTTGTGGAAATCATCGATCTCACAACGGACGAACGAGCGCTACTGATGGAGGAGGTCACAAAAGCAGCTCGCGCACTGAAAAGCATCACGGAGTGCTACAAACTGAATGTCGCTGCGCTCGGAAATCAGGTGCGCCAGCTCCACATTCATGTGATCGCACGCTTCAAGAACGACGCGGCGTGGCCGGCTCCCGTCTGGGGAAAGGGCGCACGCGTCCCGTATCAAGTGAAAGCTCGTGAAGATCTAATTGCAAAACTCAGGCAAGCGCTCGGCTTCGTTTAGTTGCACATCATACGCGCGTATGCGAGTTTGCTATTTCAAAGTTTGCAGCGCGCAATGTCCAATCGTTTTCTTCCCGATTCCCTTTCATTGCTCGGCTATGTCGGCTCGACGCTCGATCGCGTTTCAGAGAAACGCAGCGATGCAGCATTTATTCAGACCGCGCAACACGAACCCGGCGCCGGCGTATACGCGCTAAGCGGTGAAATCGTTTTGCTCGCGCAGCGCGGCGATAAGCTCGATCCATTACTGACACTCGCTGAAGTACGCGGACTAGGCATACCTATCGACAGCGCTCTCGTCGGGCTAGCAGGCAAAGCCGCGCGCACAGCGATTTCGCTGTCACGTGAAGCGGCGGAAAAGGCGAAAGAACGTGGCGATTTTCTTGCGATCGATTTGCGCTCGATCGCGGTACAGGGCATCGCGAATGATCATCTGCCGCCGCTCGCCGCCGCGAAGGCGCTACTCACCTGGCACACGACCCATCGCTTCTGCGCGAAATGCGGCGCCGAAACAAAAAGTACGGAAGCAGGCTGGCGGCGCGATTGCGCGAGCTGTGGAGCACATCATTTCCCGCGCACGGATCCCTGCGTCATCATGCTCGCAGTTGAAAACAACCGCTGTCTCCTCGGGCGGCAATCGCGCTTTCCCCCGGGCATGTGGTCGTGTCTCGCGGGCTTTGTCGAACCAGGCGAAAGTTTCGAAGAAGCAGTCCAACGGGAAATGTTCGAGGAAGCAGGAATCAAGACTGGCCGCGTCACTTATTTTGCTTCGCAACCCTGGCCGTTTCCAATGTCGGTGATGATCGGCTTTCACGTGCAAGCGCAAACGACCGACCTTCATCTCGATAGGAACGAACTGGAAGGCGGACGCTGGGTATCACGCGAGGAAGTTTCGCTGATGCTACGCGGCCAGCATCCCGAGCGGATTTTCGTGCCGCCGCCGATCGCCATTGCTCACCATCTCATCCGCGAATTCGTCGAGCGCGGCGAGAACGTTTTCGTACGTTAGTCTTTTTTCTCGGCGGTCTTAATCCGATAGGGATGCGCTGGATAAACGCCGAGGATTTTCATTTCCTTTGAAAAGAAGGAAAGCTCCTCAAACGCAAGCTTGACCAGCTTATCTTCGGGGTGCCCCTCGACATCGGCGTAGAACTGTGTCGCAAAGAAATTCCCCTCGAGTTGATAGGATTCGAGCTTCGTCATGTTGACGCCGTTGGTCGCGAAGCCACCGAGCGCCTTGTAAAGAGCCGCCGGCAAATTGCGTACGCGGAAAACAAAGGTCGTGACTGTCAGACCGTCGCTTTTCGGCGCCCACTTGGGCTCACACGACAGCACGATGAAGCGCGTCGTGTTGTGCGCCTCGTCTTCCACATCCTTCGCAAAATTGACAAGGCCATAAATCTCGCCCGCCAGCGACGAGGCAATGGCCGCGCGCGATTTATCGCCCACCTCAGCGATCTGGCGCGCTGAGCCCGCGGTATCGGCGCCGATGACGGGCTTTAGCTTCAATTTCTGAATGATCTTGCGGCACTGGCCAAGCGCCATTACATGGCTCTGCACCGTTTTTAGGTCCTCGAGCTTCGCGCCCTTGACGCCAAGTAACTGATGACTGATCGGCAGAAAATATTCGGCGACGATGTTGAGCCCCGAGGTCGGCATTAGATGATGAATGTCGGCAACACGACCTGCGACCGAATTCTCGATCGGGATCATGGCGAGATCTGCCTCACGTCCGGAGACCGCCGCAAAGGCGTCCTCGAAAGTGGCGCACGGCATTGGCTCATGATCCGGATAGGCTTCGCGCGCGGCGATGTGCGAGTTGGCGCCTGGTTCGCCCTGGAACACAATGGTCTTGTTTTTTGCCATGATATTTCCAGCGAGGATCAGCGCGGCGCGCGCAAAATTGCGCGCGCTTTTTCCAATTCTGCGACAGTATCAACGCCGAGTGGAACCGCGTCAACGATGGCAACATCGATACGCATTCCGGCTTCCAATGCACGTAATTGTTCGAGTTTTTCCCGTATCTCGAGCGACGAAGGTTTGAGTTTCACAAATTTTTTCAGCGCGGAACGACGATAAGCGTAAAGACCGATATGATGATAAAGTGGCCCCTCACCGGTCGGAGCGGTGGCGCGCGTAAAATAAAGTGCGCGAAGACGACTCTTTGAAATTTCGCTGCCGATGACTTTCACAATGTTTGGGTTCGTCCGCTCATTTTCATCAGTGATGACGGCAGCAATGGTCGCGATGTCCACATCTCGATCCTTGAGTGGTTTCAGCGCGGCGCGAATTGCTCCGGCTTCAATCGTCGGCAGGTCGCCTTGTATATTCACGACTATTTTTACTTTTTCCTTTGGATCGATCTTGCGCAGCGCTTCGAAAATTCGGTCCGAACCCGAAGTGTGATCGGCACGAGTTATCACGGCCTTACCGCCCGAACGCTCGACTGCCTGTTTGATGGCCGAATGGTCGGTCGCGACCCAAACGGGCCCGATCTTCGCGGCTTCAGCGCGGCGAATCACCTGGACAATCATCGGCAGCCCCCCGATATCGGCGAGCGGCTTGCCGGGCAGGCGGGTCGCGTTCATGCGCGCCGGGATCAGCACGAGAATATTGGAAGGCTTTTGCGAGCGGGCCATCGGAGCGTCCAGACGCCGCCAGAAGTGGCAGAAAGTAGCAGCGCGCGTGAGAGTTATACGGGTTGCATCGGGCGGAGCAAAGCGTTAGCAAATGGCCGAAGCCCGGCAGGGGAGCGCGCAAGCGTCTCCCCGTCTTTGTGAAAGCGGTCGGCGATGGACGGTTTCGAACTAAACAAGATTTTGGGCGCGGTGCTCGGCACGCTGCTGATTACGCTGGCTCTGAATATCGCAGCGAGTGGCCTGTTCTCCCCGCACAAGCCAGAGAAGCCAGGCTACGACATCGCAGTTACTGAAACGCCCGCGAGCACCGTTGCCGGTCCAGCCGCGCCGGAAGTTCCGCTTGAGCAATTGCTCGCTACTGCAAGCGTCGAAAAGGGCGCGAGCGCTGCGAAGAAATGTCTCGCCTGCCACGACTTCACCAAGGGTGGTCCGAACAAGGTCGGGCCAAATCTCTATGGCGTCGTAGGACGCGAGCGCGCATCGCACGAAGGCTTCACGTACACCGCCGCAATGAAGTCAAAACCCGGCAAATGGACAATCCAGGACTTGGACAATTACTTGGTCAGCCCACGCTCGATGGTACCTGGTACCTCGATGGCCTTCGCGGGAATTACAAAGGGACCCGAACGCGCCGATCTACTCGCGTATCTGAACACTCTTTCCGATAGTCCAGCTCCGCTGCCGACCGCTCCCGCGCAGGCAACGTCGCCGCAAGGTGGCGACCAGAAAAATATGGCGCCTAAACATTAAATTTTTTTCAGCTTCACTTTGGCGTTAAACCACGTGCGGCAAGTGGCGCCGCGACGGAAAAGCGTCATAATCTGCGCCAAATCTCACCCCGCGACGCAGACGGAGCTCTCTTTTGAAATTATCAATGATTTTTGCGGTTGCGGTAGGCGCGATATTTTTGCTCATCAGCGCTGCACTTCCGGTTAATGCACAGGATTGGCGGCATGGGCTTTCGCTGCTCGGCACGCCGAAATATCCCGCAGACTTCAATCGCTTCGACTACGTTAACCCGGACGCACCGAAGGGCGGACTGCTGCGCCTGTCACAGGATGGTACTTTCGACAGCTTCAATTTCGTGATCCCTCGAGGCACGCCAGCTGCAGGCATCACGCTTATTTACAACACCCTGATGGTGCCCGCCATGGATGAGGTGTCGACTGAATACGGTTTACTTGCCGAAGGCGTCAAATATCCCACGGATTTCTCGTCTGTCACCTATCGACTTCGCCGCGAAGCAAAATGGCACGACGGAAAGCCCGTGACGCCGGAAGACGTAGTCTGGACTTTCGAGCAACTAAAAAAACTGAATCCGAACCAGGCCTTCTATTATCGACACGTCATGAAAGCGGAGATAACCGGCGAGCGCGATGTCACTTTCACTTTCGATAGTCCTGGCAACCGCGAACTTCCGCAGATCGTCGGGCAGATCAATGTTCTGCCGAAGCACTGGTGGACGGGAAAAGACGCATCCGGAAAACAGCGCGAGATTTCGGCAGGTACGCTCGAACCTCCGCTCGGCAATGGTGCCTATAGAATAAAGAATTTTATCGCCGGGCGCACGATCAGCTACGAGCGTGCACCAGATTATTGGGGCAAGACTCTTCCGGTCAACATCGGCCGCGATAATTTCGCGGAACTGCGCTACGAATACTATCGCGACGACACGATCGAACTCGAAGCCTTCAAAGCTGATCAATACGATTTCCGCGTGGAAAATTCGGCGAAGAATTGGGCGACAGCCTACGACTTCCCAGCCCGCCGCGAGAATAAAGTGATTTTGGAAACTTTCTCGGAGCGCGCGCGCGGCGTGATGCAAGCATTTGTTTTCAACTTGCGCCGCGACAAGTTTAAGGACGCGCGGCTGCGCCTCGCCCTTACTTACGCGCTAGATTTCGAGGAAATGAACAAGACGCTGTTTTTCGGCCAGTACAAACGCATCAATAGTTATTTCAGCGGAACGGAACTTGCGTCTTCCGGATTGCCGAGCGGCAAGGAACTCGAAATTCTCGAAACCGTACGCGATAAAGTGCCGCCAGAGGTTTTCACAACGCCCTATCAAACGCCTTCGACAGGCAGCGAGGATACGCGCCGCGCGAACCTACGCGAGGCACTGCGACTACTGAAAACGGCAGGCTATGAAATTCGCGACGGAAAACTCGTAAATGCCAAAACGAATGAGCGATTCCAGTTTGACATTCTGCTGAACAGTCCCGCAATGGAACGCGTGGTGCTTTTCTACAAACCCGCGCTCGAGCGGCTCGGCATCGACGTGACGTCGCGTGTCGTTGACAGTTCGCAATATATTAACCGCATTCGCAGCCGCGATTACGACGTCATTGTTAGCGGCTGGGGTCAATCGCTCTCGCCTGGAAATGAACAGCGTGACTATTTCGGCTCGGAGGCGGCGGATCGCGAAGGTTCGCGCAACTATGGTGGCATCAAAAACCTGGCTGTTGATGCGCTGATCGAACGCGTGATCTTCGCCAAGGATCGCGATGAGCTGATCGCCGCGACGCGCGCGCTCGACCGCGTATTATTGTGGAACCAATATGTTGTTCCGATGTGGACAATTGATTACGCGCGCACCGCGCGCTGGGACCGTTTCGGAAAGCCGGAAAAACTGCCGGCCTATTCTTACGGCTTCCCCGAGATCTGGTGGTACGATAAAGAGCGAGCTGAGAAAGTCGGGGTCAAGCAGTGAACGCATTTGCCCGGCTCTCACGGCGCAAGGTTCTCGTGCTCACGGGTTCGGCGGCGGCTCTCGTATTCGCTGCACGCACGGCGAAACCACAGGAAATTGAAAACCACGGAATTTCCGCCTTCGGCGATCTGAAATATCCGGTGAACTTCCACCATTTTAAGTACGTCAATCCGAACGCCGTGAAGGGCGGTACGTTTTCGCAAATCGGCTCGAACAAACAGTTCAATCAGTCGTTTCTCACTTTCAACTCGCTGAACAGCTTCGTACTAAAAGGCGACGCGGCGCAAGGCATGGAGCTGACTTTCGCCACGCTGATGGCGCGCGCGCTGGACGAACCGGATGCGATGTATGGACTTGCGGCTAGCACCGTGCGGATTTCGGCGGACGGATTGACCTATCGTTTCCTCATCCGTCCCGAGGCGCACTTTCACAATGGCACAAAATTAACGGCACAGGATGCGGCGTTTTCCCTCAACACGCTGAAAGAAAAAGGACATCCCATCATTCGCCAATGGATGCGCGACATGGACTCGGCTGAGGCGGCCGATGACATAAGTCTGGTCATAAAGTTTTCCGCAAAGCGTGGGCGTGAAATCCCACTTTTTGTCGCAGGTTTGCCTATTTTTTCGCGCTCCTATTACGCGAACAAGAATTTCGAGGACTCTACTCTAGAAATTCCGCTTGGTTCGGGCGCCTATCGCGTCGGCCGCTTCGAGGCCGGCCACTATATCGAGTTCGCGCGCGTAAAAGACTGGTGGGGGGCAGACCTGCCGGTGAGTCGCGGTTCGAACAATTTCGACACGGTGCGCTATGAGTATTATCGAGACCGTGATGTCGCGTTTGAGGGTTTTACCGCGCGGTCTTATCTTTTCCGTGAGGAGTTTACCTCGCGGATCTGGGCAACGCGCTACGATTTTCCTGCCATCAGGGACGGCCGCGTGAAGCGCGAAGTGCTTCCTGACCAAACGCCGTCAGGTGCACAGGGCTGGTTTATGAACACCCGGCACGAGAAGTTCAGGGATGTGCGCGTGCGCGAAGCGATCATCAATGCCTTCGATTTTGAGTGGACGAACAGGAACGTAATGTATGGTTCCTACGATCGCACGCATTCCTATTTTCAGAATTCCGATCTGATGGCGATGGGTAAGCCTTCCTCGGAAGAATTGGCGCTCCTGGAGCCGTTCCACGATAAACTACCTGCCGAGGTTTTTAGCGAAGCGTATCTTCCCCCGGTCTCTGACGGTTCAGGACAGGACCGGAATCTGCTTCGCCATGCGTCACAGCTTCTGCACGATGCGGGCTATACGATCATTGACGGCAAGCGCACAAACGCTAAGGGCGAAAAGATCGCGATCGAATTCCTGCTCGAAGAACCAACCTTTCAAGCGCATCACGCACCTTTTATCAAGAACCTCAATACTCTCGGGATCGACGGCACGATCCGTGTCGTCGATCCGGTACAGTTTCGTTCGCGCGTCGACGATTACAACTTTGACATTACGGTTGAGCGTTTTAGCTTTTCCACGACACCTGGGGAATCCTTGCGTCCGTTCTTCACGTCGCAGGCGGCCGCAAGCAAGGGCTCGCACAATCTCGCGGGTATATCTGATCCGGTCGTAGATTTTTTGGTCGAAAAAATCGTTGAGGCAAAGAACCGCTCAACCTTAACCGTTGCCTGTCGCGCGCTGGACCGCGTGCTACGCGCGGGTCGCTACTGGATTCCGCACTGGTACAAGCCAACCCATTGGATCGCCTATTGGGACGTATTCGGGCATCCGGCGGAAAAGCCGCGCTATGCCCGAGGGATTCCCGAAACTTGGTGGGCGGACACCGCAAAGCAAGCCCCGCGCGGTTGACCGAGGGGTCGAACGCAAGCAGTTTCATGGCATGAGCGCTTATATCCTCCGCCGTATCCTATTGATGATTCCCACGCTACTCGGGATTCTGTTCGTTTCTTTCGTCGTGGTCCAGTTCGCGCCCGGGGGGCCGGTCGAGCGTGTGATTGCGCAGCTTACGGGAGACGATGTGTCGGCTTCGAGCCGTATTTCGGGCGGCGGCGGAGATGTCGGACGGAATTTTCAGCCCGGCACGGGGGCTGATCTCGGCGCTTCTAAATATCGTGGCGCACAGGGACTCGACCCGAAATTCATCCAAGAACTCGAGAAACAATTCGGTTTCGACAAACCTGCGCCCGAACGTTTCTTTCTGATGCTGTGGAATTTCGCCCGTTTCGATTTCGGCAAGAGCTATTTTCGCGATGCCAAGGTGATTGACCTTATCCTCGAAAAAATGCCGGTGTCGATCTCACTCGGAATCTGGATGACGTTATTGAGCTATTTTATTTCGATTCCGCTCGGCATCGCCAAGGCGGTGCGCGACGGTTCGCGTTTCGACACCTGGACTTCGGGCGTCATCGTCATCGGCTATGCGATTCCTGGCTTTTTGTTCGCGATCCTGTTGATCATCCTGTTCGCCGGCGGGTCGTTCTATTCGATCTTCCCCCTGCGCGGGCTTACATCTGATAACTTTTCGATGCTCCCGTGGTGGCAAAAGATTCTCGACTATTTCTGGCACATCACGCTTCCGCTGATCTCGATGGCGCTTGGAGCCTTCGCCACGACAACGATGCTCACGAAAAACTCGTTTCTCGATGAACTCCGCAAGCAATACGTTACGACGGCACGTATGAAAGGTCTTTCCGAGCGACGTGTTCTCTATGGACATGTATTCCGAAATGCCATGCTGATCGTGATTGCGGGATTTCCCGGCGCATTCATCCACGCGTTTTTTACAGGATCGTTGCTGATCGAGACAATTTTTTCGCTCGATGGTCTCGGTCTACTCGGATTTGAGAGCGTTCTGAACCGCGATTATCCAGTCGTGTTCGCAACACTCTATATATTTTCGCTCGTCGGGCTCTTCGTCGGCCTGATTTCGGACCTCACCTACACTTGGGTCGATCCGCGCATCGATTTCGAAACGCGGGAGACATAATTGGACGCGACGGCAAAGCCTTCTCTGCAGAGCCTGCCGGGCGTGACGGCGGTCGTGCCGAGGTCACCCAGACTTTCGCCTATCAATCGGCGGCGCTGGCAGAATTTCAAGGCCAACCGCCGCGGGTGGTGGTCGTTCTGGATTTTTGTCATTTTGTTCGTCGTCACACTACTCGCCGAGCTCATCGCGAACGATAAGCCTTTGCTGATTTCGTACGACGGCCATTGGTATTCGCCGGTTTTCTTTCGTTACGCCGAAACGAAATTCGGCGGCGAGTTCGAGACCGAAGCAGATTACCGCGATCCTTATCTTATTAAGAAAATCGCCGAAAAGGGTGGCTACATGATTTTTCCGCCAATACATTATAGCTACGACACACATAATCTCGATCTGCCGACGCCAGCGCCCTCACCTCCAACATGGAGTCTGACCGAGGATCAATGCCGCGCCGTTGCCGAAAAGAAACACGTCAAAGGTTGCGCCGGTCTCGAAAAAAACTGGCTCGGCACCGACGATCAGGGCCGCGACGTGGTAGCTCGCATTATTTACGGCTTTCGCATCTCGGTTTTGTTTGGCCTCGTCCTGACGGTAATCTCATCAGCGATCGGCGTGGCAGCCGGTGCCGTTCAAGGGTATTTCGGGGGCTGGACGGATTTGTTGTTTCAGCGTTTCATTGAAATCTGGACTTCAATTCCATCGCTTTATCTTCTGCTGATTATTTCCTCGGTGCTGGTGCCAGGATTTTTCGTGCTGCTCGGAATCCTGCTGCTGTTCTCATGGGTGTCACTGGTAGGACTTGTGCGCGCGGAATTTCTACGTGCGCGAAATTTCGAATATGTGCAGGCCGCGCGCGCACTTGGCGTATCGAACAGCGTGCTTATGTTTCGCCATCTGTTGCCGAATGCGATGGTCGCTACACTGACCTACCTTCCGTTCATTCTATCGAGTTCGGTCATGACGCTCACGGCGCTCGATTTCCTCGGCTTCGGGCTTCCGCCAGGGTCGCCGTCACTCGGCGAACTACTGTCGCAGGGAAAGGCAAATGTGCAGGCTCCCTGGCTTGGCATGGCCGGTTTCTTCACAGTGGCGATTCTCCTTTCGCTTCTAATTTTCATCGGCGAAGCAGTACGCGACGCATTCGATCCGCGAAAGACCTTTCAATGAGCAATGGCGCACTTCTGAAAGTCGAGAATTTTTCGCTCGCTTTCCAGCAGGGCGGGCGCGAGCATATCGTCGTCGATAGCGTTTCTTTCGATATCAAAAAGGGTGAGACCGTCGCACTGGTCGGGGAGTCCGGCTCCGGCAAATCCGTGACTGCCCTTTCAATTTTGCGGCTGCTGCCGCCGTCGGCAAAGTGGAGCAACAATTCGCGGCTCTTTTTTCAGGGTAGAAATCTGCTCGAGCTTCCGGAGCGCGAACTGCGCGCGATCCGCGGCAATGACATCACGATGGTATTTCAAGAGCCGATGACATCGCTCAATCCATTGCAAACCATCGAACAACAAATTACTGAGGTGCTACAGGTTCATCAGGGGCTGTCGGATCGCGTTGCGCGCGAGCGCGTCCTTGAATTGCTCGGCAATGTCGGCATCCCAGACCCAGCCCGGCGGCTGCGTTCATATCCGCATCAATTATCCGGCGGCCAACGCCAGCGCGTGATGATCGCGCTTGCACTTGCAAACGAACCAAAGCTCTTTATTGCCGACGAGCCGACAACTGCACTCGACGTCACCGTACAGGCGCAAATTTTGCGACTGATGAAAAGCCTGCAAGTGCAACACGGCATGGCGATGCTTTTCATCACACACGATCTCGGTATTGTTCGTAAGTTCGCGGATCGCGTCTGCGTGATGAAGCAGGGTGAGATCGTCGAGCAGAATACTGTCGCGCAATTGTTCGAGCGTCCGCAACATCCCTATACACAGGCGCTGATCGCCGCCGAACCGAAAGGTAACCCAGCGCCCGCAAAACCAAAGGCGCCTGTTGTTGCAGAAACCGATAATTTGCGCGTCTGGTTTCCAATCCGGCGCGGTTTTCTTCGGAAAACGGTTGGGCACATCAAGGCGGTCGATGGTGTAACGCTCACCGTTCGGAAGGGTGAAACGCTTGGCGTCGTCGGCGAATCCGGCTCGGGAAAAACGACGCTTGGCCTTGCGATGCTCCGGCTTATTTCAAGTGAGGGAAGGATTATATTTTTGGGTTCGCCAATTCAAGGTCTGCGTTTCAAAGAGATGCGGCCCCACCGCCGCGAGATGCAGATCGTGTTTCAGGACCCCTATGGATCATTGTCGCCACGCATGTCTATCGCCGAAGTTGTTGGCGAAGGATTGCGTGTGCATCAATCCAAACTTACCGCAGAAAACCGGAATGCGCGCGTAATCGCCGCGTTGACTGATGTCGGCATTGATCCCGAGACGCGCGACCGTTACCCGCATGAATTTTCCGGTGGTCAGCGCCAGCGTATCGCTATCGCACGGGCGATCGTGCTCGAGCCGTCCTTTATCGTGCTCGACGAACCGACGAGCGCACTCGACATGATGATACAGGCACAAATGGTTGATTTGCTACGCGATCTCCAACGCCGCCGAGACCTCACCTATATGTTCATTAGTCACGACTTGAAGGTCGTAGCCGCACTCGCAAGCAACGTCATGGTAATGCGCGATGGCAAAGTGATCGAGCAAGGTCTGGCTGCTGAAATTTTTGCGCGGCCGAAAACCGAGTATACGCGGACGCTGTTCGCAGCCGCGTTTAACCTGGATACGGCGCCCGTCGGAACCGTCGCACAATAATAATGTCCACAATTCTTCTTGCCATTCAGGGGTGGGAGCCGAACGACTGGCTCTCGCGATTCCGTTTGCTCGCGGGTAAACGTGACGTCGTACTATGGCCCAATACAGTTGATTCCGAAAAGGTCGACTACGCCTGCGTTTGGAGACAACCTCCAGATCTGCTTGCGGAATTTCCGAATCTAAAGGCAGTTTTTTCGTTGGGCGCCGGTGTTGACCATCTGCTGCAGGATGCAAAATTGCCGAACGTTCCAATCGTGCGGATCGTCGACCCTGATCTTACGCAGCGCATGGTTGGGTATGTTGTGATGCATGCGCTCTTGCATCAACGGCAGATGAAACTTTATGACGCACAGCAAAAAGAGCGTCACTGGCGTGAACATTACCAACCGCCGCAACGTGAAATGCGCGTCGGCATCATGGGCATGGGTGTGATGGGCCAGGCCGCAGCCAAAGGATTGCAAAGCGTCGGTTTTCCTGTCGTGGGCTGGAGCCGTTCAGCAAAAAAAATCGCCGGAGTGGAACTGTTCTCTGGTGCCGCAGAACTCGATAAATTTCTTGCCCGAACGACCATCCTCCTTTGTCTCTTGCCGCTTACGCGCGAGACAAAAGGAATATTGCGCTATAATCTGTTTAAGAAACTCGAGCGCGGTGAGCTAGGAGCGCCTTTTCTAATCAATGCAGGACGCGGTGGTTTGCAGGTGGAAGACGATATTCTACGCGCGTTGCAGGACGGAACACTTGCCGGCGCGAGTCTCGACGTCTTCGAGACCGAGCCGCTGCCGCTGAGTAGCCCGTTTTGGACTCACCCGAAAGTTTACGTCACACCGCACAATGCTGCATCGAGCGATCCACGCGCACTAGTCGCGAACATCATGGCGCAAATCGAGAGCCACGAACGCGGCCAGCCGCTGCAACATCTGATCAACCGAAAACTCGGTTATTAAGTCGCCGCACTTTCGAGTCTGCGGACGGCCAAAATTTCGGAACCGCTCCTCCGTATCCTTTCGATCGCGTCCTTTAATGGCTCTTCAGAAACAACCATTTGAAACGAATTTGCATGGAGCAACTTCGTATCATCAGCAACAAAACCGATGTGGCCCTTCCAGCAGATGACATCACCACGTCGCAGATTTCTAAAATTGCCGGAAAATGGAACAGGTCTTCCGATTTTGGCTTGCATGTCACTATCGCGCGGACATGCAATACCGGCGGCCTGCAACGCAAGCTGCACCAGACCAGAGCAATCGATGCCTGCGCTCGAACGACCCCCCCATAAATAAGGAGCGCCAAGAAATTTCCTTGCCGTAGCAACATAATCAGGCTCCGCACGCGCCAGCGGCACAAGATGATTCAAAAAAATTGCTCCTTGATCATTGATAGCAAATTCTCCATCGAACCGCTTAATCGAAACAAGACTACCGAATGATAGCGCGTGCACTGGCTGTGATTTGATGTCGACAGCAGGATAGATGAACGTTCGCAAGGCTGAAACGCGATGTGTGGATGGCGGCCCCGGTGGCATCAATGCATTGGCTGGCAAAAATCCGACATAGCCGTCCGTTTCGAGCTGCCCCCACGACCAGCCTTCGGCATCTGTTTCGTACACAGTCACGCGTTCGCCGTGGAGTGCTTCGGTATCAAGTGGCGCGTCATGCCGGGGGGCACGACGGAGCGGCGCGAGCGTGTCAATTACCTGACGGATGGTGCCGTCGACAAAGCGTGCTGCTTGAATCTTGCCTTTCAAATGCGAGGCCGCGAGATCGGGGCGAGCGGGTGTAACGCGCGGGTCGAACTTCATCGCGGCAATCCCTTTGCCTTTGCAGCCAGTACATCGCCTAGGCGTTCGACATAGAGAGCGCCCCTCACTGTGCGCTGGACGACCACATTACGGCGGTCGGCCGTATCGCGCCGGCGGGTCAACAATTCGATCCGTCCCATTGTATCGAGCGCGCGCGTAATCACAGGCTTAGTCACCTTCAGCTTGGCGGCGAGTCCACGCACAGTATGTGGTGGTGGCTCGAGATAGACCGTGAGCAGGACGGCGAGCTGTCGCGCGGAGAGATCGGCGGCGGCATCATGCACAAGTTCGAATTCGAAATCATGCAGCAGCTTTAGCGCTTGCGATGTACGTAATTCGACAGACAAGAAACTCTCCGATATTCGTTACGGAGCCGTATTGTTCCCTGTCATGTGTGGGTGCGCAAGCGCTCAGCGATAGCGCTCTTTGAGCAATGCATAGAGCGCGCGGATGGTCATCGCCTCACCGCCTTCGGGCCTGCCCGGTTTCGAGACGGGATTCCACGCGAAAATATCGAGATGCAGCCACGATTTCGCGCGTTCGATGAAGCGTGCGAGAAACAATGCGGCGGTGATGGAGCCCGCGAACACGCCGGACGAAACGTTGTTCAGGTCCGCGATTTTGGAGTCCAGCATCGAAGCGTAAGGCCACCATAGCGGCATTCGCCAGATCGGATCGGCTTCGGCTTTGGCTATACGTTCGAGCGCCGTGGCGAGTTCGTCATCATTAGTGTACGCCGGCGGCAGCTCGGGACCTAGCGCCACGCGTGCGGCGCCAGTCAGTGTCGCAAAATCGATTAGAAGCCCGGGTTCTTCCTCGTCGGCAAACGTGAGCGCATCAGCAAGAATGAGCCGGCCTTCCGCATCGGTGTTGCCGATTTCGACCGTGAGACCCTTTCGGCTCTTGAAGACGTCACCGGGCCGAAAAGCATTGCCAGAAACGGAATTTTCCACAGCCGGTATTAAAACGCGGAGCGCTACCGGCAGTTTCGCATCCATGACCATCGACGCGAGGCCGAGCGCGTTCGCGGCCCCGCCCATGTCTTTTTTCATTAATAGCATCGCGGATGATGGCTTGATATCGAGCCCGCCCGTATCGAACGAGACGCCCTTGCCAACAAGCGTCACCTTCGGATGCGAAGGATTGCCCCAGCGCAAGTCGATCAGTCGAGATGTTCGCTCCGATCCGCGGCCAACCGCATGAATAAGCGGAAAATTTTCTTTCAGCAAAGCTTCCCCAACGATGGACCTAACGGAGGCACCAAAACGATTGCCGAGCGTACGCACGGCATCCTCGATTTCGGAGGGACCGAGATCATTTGCCGGAGTGTTGACGAGATCGCGCACGAGGTACACGGCTTCGATTATGCGGGTTAGTTCTTTACCGTCGACATCTTGCGGAATTTCAAGTTGCACTTTTTTTTCGTCGGCTGAGCGATAGCGTGTGTAACGATAGCTACCAAGCGCGAACGCGAGCGCACCAAGATAAGTATCGGGCGGCGTTGAAGCGAAACGCCAGACGCCCGGGGGCAACAGCGTCGCAAGCTTTCCCGGAATGAACGTATCGCGGTATCGCGCGGACGGCGCATCGCACGCCAGTAATGCGCCCGCGATTTCGCCCTTGTCACCGGGGCACAGCAAAAATTGCCCCGAAACGGGCTTGAAACCCGTGGCTTCCGCAAAGGCCCGCGCGGCGGAGGGCAAGGACTTCTGAATGCTTGGCCAGGAGTCGCTATCGACGCACCAGACTGGCTTTGCGGATTTCGATCCCGCGACAGTGAAACTTGAATGAAGTTCGCCTGGCAAAGCACGCCCTCGTTCGAAACGGGCCAAAATCCGCCCTAACCCAAATCAACCGGTTTAACCAGACATTAGGGTTAATCGTCTATTACCGAAGCGTTAAATCGTCTGGGCTGGAGTTTTGCCATGAGTTCAAATGGCCGTCTAAAAGGTCAGCGAAACCTAATTCGCTCTTCACTTCTTGCCATCGCCGTTGCCCTCAGTATTGGCGGTTGCGCGGCAACCCGCGGTGACGTAACCGGATCAACTCAGGCATCATCTTCCCTTACCTCCGATAGTGAGGCACGAAAGCGCATCGAAGCCTACGGCCAACAATACAAATCTGACCCCCGTAATCCTGAGATCGCCGTCGCCTATGCGCACGCGCTCCGCGCGACCGGACAGCACGCCCAAGCGGCAGCGGTCCTGCAGCAAGCCTCAATCAACAACCCGCAGAATATGGCCGTGCTCGGCGCATATGGGCGGGCACTTGCGGACAACGGCGAGTTTGCCCAGGCGCTTGAAGTCCTCCGCAAGGCGCATCGGCCCGATCAGCCCGATTGGCGCATTCTTAACGCGCAGGGCACTGTGCTTGACCAGATGGGCAACAATGCCGAAGCGCGCCGCTACTACGAAACCGCACTCAAAATTGCGCCCAACGAAGCGGCCATCCTCTCCAATCTCGGCCTTTCCTATGCGCTATCAAAAGATCTACCGCATGCGGAAACGACGCTAAAACGTGCTTCGCAGTTACCGGGCGCGGAGCCGAAGATACGACAAAACCTCGCGCTCGTCCTCGGCCTGCAAGGCAAATTCGAGGAAGCCGAGCACGTTGCAGCCAGTGACCTCCCGCCCGAGGAGGCAAAAGCGAACATTGCACAGCTTCGCGAAATGATTGGGCAACAGAATCCATGGAAGAAGCTCGGCCAAAATACGGCGTCCACAAACGGGTAAGTTTGATCTGCTCCAAATGAATTTGCGATGGCCGGTTTCATTCCGGCCATCTTTATTTTTGAAACAAGTAAGATTGCTGACGCCGACTATCGCAGTTCCATCACGCGAATGAAGGCCGGCCCGAGAATTACGATGAACAACACCGGTAAAAAAAACAGAATCATCGGCACTGTGAGCTTCGGCGGCAGAGCAGCAGCTTTTTTCTCGGCTTCCGCCATGCGCATGTCGCGGATTTCTTGCGCGAGCACACGCAACGCCTGTGCGAGCGGCGTGCCATAACGTTCAGCTTGGGCTAATGCAGTACAAACTGCCTTCACGCCGTCGAGATTGGTTCGCGTCGCGAGGTTATCATAGGCCTGCCTGCGATCCTGCAAAAAAGAAAGCTCGGCGGTTGTCAGCGTCAATTCCTCGGCAAGTGGAATCGATTGAGTACCGATCTCCTGACTCACGCGACGGAACGCCACCTCAATTGACATACCAGACTCAACGCAAATTAGGAGCAGATCGAGAGCATCGGGAAAGGCGCGGCGAACCGACAGCTGACGCCGTGTGATGAGATTTTTCAAGAACAGTTGTGGCAGTTTCATGCCGATCCACGCGGCACCGATCGCTACTGCGACTTTCAACATTGCGGGCCGGTCCATGTTTATGATCACGAACAGATATACGAGCGTGAACAGGAACATCCCGATCGGCGCTATCATGCGGAAGAAGAGAAAGGCCACGTAAGGCCCCTGCCCACGATAACCCGCCTGAGTAAGCATCGCGCGCGCCTGTTCCTCGCCGAGCCATTTGCGCAAATTTAAATGCTCCACGATTTTTTCCATATATGGCTTAGGCGTGGAACGAAGCGCTACGCGTTCACTCTTGGCAAGCTTTTCTCGTTCGCGGGCCCGAATTTTGTCTCGTTCGATCGCGACGCTTTTAAGACGGCGCTCAAGATTGTCGGTCAAAAGATAAGGCATCGCAATGGTGAAAACCGTTGCCATCGCGGCGATCATAGTGAAAATCGTCGTCAGAAGGCGCGTGTTGCCGAGAAAATCGGTGATCATATCAACCATGGTGCGCCTCAAAAATCGAAGTTGATCATCTTGCGCATAACGAGAACGCCAAACGTCATCCACATCACGCTGCCAATTAGCATCAAACGGCCAGTCGGTGTCGTCCACAACAGCGCGATGTAATCGGGACTTGTTAGATACACGAGTGTCATAACCGCCGGTGGAAGCGCTGCGATGATTGCGGCCGACGCTTTCGCCTCCATGCTCATCGCCTTGATCTTCGCCTGCATCTTCTTGCGATCGCGTAGAACGCGCGAAAGATTGCCCAAGGTCTCGGAGAGGCTGCCACCTGCCTTCGTTTGAACGGAGATTACAATCCCAAAAAAATTCGATTCCGGCAGGGGAATGCGTTCGTATAGTTTATTCGCGGCGTCTGGCAACGACATGCCGATGCTTGTTGCCTCGGCCATCGTACGGAATTCGGTTTTCACAGGCTCCTGCGTTTCGGCGGCGATGATACGGATACAATCACCCACTGGAAGGCCGGATTTGACGCCGCGCACAATGACATCGACGGCATTCGGCAGTTCATCGATGAAACGCTTTTCGCGTCGCTTCTGCAAATAACTGAGAATCCAGCGTGGCAATCCCAAGCCGACGGATATCGCAATCAGCGGTGCCAGATAGGTTTCCACACCCACAGACATTGACATGATAGCGGCGAAAATCCCCAGACCGACGCTGCTGATCAGAAATTGCTTTTTGCTCCATTCAAGACCGGCTCGCTGTATACGTACGGAAAGTGGAATGCGCTTCGCTTTCCTTTTGCGTTCCTCAAGCTGTTTCAGTGTTTCTTCTACCTGCTGCCGGCGCGAAGCCGCGGCGTCGGGCACTTTTCGCGCGGCGCGGGCAGTGACGGGATCGGAAGCGATATCACGCATACGTTTTTCGACGCGTTTCTCGCCCGAAAGTAGCGGATGAATGAAAACATAGGCGACACCGCCGACCGATACGGTGACAAGAAATACAGTGGCCAGGGTCGCTAGCATGGCATCACCGCTGGTTTGGGTCGGGCGCCTCGGAAGCGTCGAGTGCCGCTGCGAGCCGCTGCTCTTCGCCGAAATAGCGCGCTCGATCCCAGAAACGCGGCTGACCGATACCGGTCGAACGGTGGCGGCCGATGAGTTTACCGTTTTGATCCTCACCAATCAGATCGTAGACGAAAAGATCTTGTGTAACGATTGTATCGCCTTCCATGCCAACAACCTCGGTCACGTGGGTGATACGGCGGGAACCGTCGCGAAGCCGCGCTGACTGTATGATCACGTCGATCGAGGATACGAGCATTTCGCGAATAGTGCGTGAAGGAAGCGCAAAGCCACCCATCGTGATCATCGATTCGAGACGCGAGAGCGCTTCGCGCGGGCTGTTCGCGTGTAGCGTCCCCAACGAACCATCGTGGCCCGTATTCATCGCCTGCAACAAATCGAACGCTTCAGGTCCGCGCACCTCGCCGACAATGATCCGTTCGGGGCGCATACGAAGACAGTTGCGGACTAGATCGCGCATCGTGACCTGCCCTTCACCTTCTAGATTCGGTGGACGGGTTTCGAGGCGGACCACATGAGGTTGCTGGAGCTGCAATTCAGCGGCATCTTCGCAGGTGATGATACGCTCGTCATCATCAATAAACTTAGTGAGGCAGTTCAGGAGCGTCGTCTTGCCGGAGCCGGTGCCACCAGAGATTACAGTGTTCACGCGACAGCGACCGATGACTTTCAAGATCTCGGCGCCGTGCTGCGTGATTGATTCGTATTTGACGAGCTGATCGAGCGTCAGCTTGTCCTTGCGAAACTTACGGATGGTGAGGCAAGGACCGTCGATGGAAAGCGGTGGCACGATGACGTTGACGCGCGATCCGTCCGGCAAGCGTGCGTCGCAAATCGGGCTCGACTCGTCGACGCGGCGGCCGATTTGGCTGACGATGCGTTGGCAGATGTTGCTAAGTTGCTGGTTATCCCGGAAACGGATCCCAGTTTTTTGAATTTTTCCCTGCACCTCGATGTAAACCGTGCCAGCGCCGTTCACCATGATATCGGCGATGTCGTCGCGCGCCAGGAGGGGCTCGAGTGGGCCATAACCAAGAACATCATTACAAATATCCTCGAGTAGCTCTTCCTGTTCCGCGATCGACATCACGACGTTCTTGATCGAGATAATCTCGTTGACGATGTCGCGGATTTCCTCGCGCGCCGAAACCGAGTCGAGCTTGGCGAGCTGCGAGAGATCGATCGCTTCAATCAGCGCGCCGAAGATCTGCCCTTTGACTTCATAGAAATTCTCGTTCCGTTGAGGGATTACCGGCGGTGACGGCGGAGTCACGGGCGCGGCCGACGTAATCGATGGCGACGATACGGATGTTTCGGAGAGACTTGCGTCGGACCCAAACGTAGCAGGCGCGGCAGGAGTGGGTGCAGCACGAATCGGCAACACATCCGGCGCTTTTCGCGCGGACGCCGGCTGCGAATCAGGCCGGCTCGGCGATACGACTGCACTGCCACGCTTGCCGAACATTCATGATCCTTACGCGCCGGGCTTTAGGCCACGGAGTTTTGCAAGCAGGGGCGACAACAGATCTTTCTTCGGGGCCTTTGCTTCGGCTCGGCCCGTCAGCATCTTGGCAAGCGACAAGAAAGTTTCGGTGATTTTGTGACCCGCGTTGACCTCTGCGATCATCTGCCCGTTATTTGCGGCCGTACCGAAAAGCTGTGGATCGAACGGAATGGTCGCAGCAGGCTGCGCATCAAGCGCCTTGGCAAAATCAGAAGGGCGGACTTCTGGGCGTTTCGGCATCCCGATTTGATTTAGCAGGTAATGCGGCGGATGATCGTTCGGGCGGGCGCCCTTAACTAGGTCGAACATGTTTTTGACATTACGCAAGTTAGCGAGATCGGGAGCCGCGACAAACAAAACTTCATCAGCGCTCACAAGCGTGCGTTTGGCCCAGGCGGTCCACAAATGCGGAATATCGAGCACGATATAAGGAACGGTTCCGCGCAATGCGTCCAGAGTTGAATCGAAGGCATCTGCATTGAAGTCATATTCACGATCGAGCGTTGCGGGCGCTGCAAGCAAGCTCAAATTATCGGTGCATTTGGACAACAGACGATCGATATAGGCGGGTTCGACACGTTCCGGCGAAAACACGGCGTCGGCGATACCTTGGGGCGGATCCTGATTAAAATCGAGGCCTGCGGTTCCGAACGCGAGATCGAGATCCGTGACTACCGCGTTCAGACCAAGATCGCGGGCGACGGCAAAAGCGATGTTATGTGCAACTGTCGATGCGCCAACGCCTCCCTTGGCGCCGATGACCGCAAGCATGCGACCAAGCGGTTCCGCATCGGGCGCGTTGAAAAGTCCGGAGAATGCGCGCATCAGATCAATGGGCGAAAGCGGCCCGACGACGTAGTCGCTGACACCGCGCCGCACAAGTTCACGATAGAGAACGATGTCGTTAAGACGGCCTACGATTATGACTTTGGTGCCGGCATCGCAGACACCGGAAAGACTGTCGAGACCAGCGATCAGATCGACGCCATTACCGAGATGCTCGATCAAAATGACATTCGGTGTAGCGGAATTTCTGTATGCTTCGAGCGCGGCAACCATTCCGCCCATCTGCACCTTGATATGCGCCTTCGACATTCGGCGGTCACTGATTGCCGCCTGCATCGAACCAGCAAGTTCAGGCGTTTCGCAAAAAGCTTGAATTGAAATGCGCGGAATCGGCGCAATATGTCGCTCGATCTCCGAGGCCGAGGTTAAGCTTTCAGCAGTTTGCGCGGTCGCTAGCTTCATCATGGTCCGACGTTACTCACCTTGCCGTTGTTAGAGCTTGAATAGGTGGTCGATGGGTCGGTGCCCTTCGAATACTTGTCGACAACCGTTGATCGACGTGCCGCATAGGTCGGCGTTTCAGCACGCGGCTGCACCAGATCTTCCGGATTGGCGACGGACGAAGCGAGATTGCGTTGCGTCGCGCAGCCAAAATTCCAGTACGGTCGGTTTTCACTATCAGGCAAGGGCCAAGGTTGCGGTTTGCCAAGCACTCCAGGACCAAGATTGTCAGGCCATTCGCCACAAGGACCAGCTTTCGCTTCGATACGCGTATAGATAACCCGGATCACACCGAGATCTTGCCGATAAAGCTGATCGTAGTTGCGCACGATCATTGCCTTTTGCGGCACACCGGCAAATTGCAACAAACTCCGAATCTCGTGAACAGTTTGTCTAGCTGCACCGCTATTCGCGGCGCCAGCCGGTGTCTCGACCAAAATGTAACCCGTACCCTCGCGACGCCAGTCGCTGCCGAGCGAAGTAACTTGTGCCCGCTGCGTCGGAGTCAATCCGCTGCGGACAGAGCCTACGAAAATCTGCAGCGAACGCTGTCCATCCACGAGCCGAATTGGATGACGTTCGCGGTAATCGACGGGCATCGACGCGGTAATGTCCGGTTGCGGGTTGCGAGCGCATGCGACCACGCAAAACATCAGCCCCAGGGCGGCTAAACAGTGCACCCCTGTGGAACTCTTACGGTTACTTGAGTTCATGGCTGACCCCACTCAGTCGTTGATAAAGCCGTAGTTTCCAAGAGCACGCCCGCTGGCCGTGTTTCGAAGTCCATAAGTGCGATTCAATTGGTTCATAAGAACAACTTGCGGATCTGAAGGATCGACGAAGCCGTCATCCGGGCGCGAAAGATCCTTCGACGCGCTCGGGTTAACGACATAGGGCGTCGCCATGATCACCAGCTCGGTTTGCCCGGTCTGATAGTCACGGCTCTTGAACAGGGGGCCGAGCACAGGAAGATTCATCAGTGCCGGAATACCGTTGATGCTCTGTTTGGTCTGCTCTTGCAGCAAACCGCCGAGCACAAGCGACCCGCCCGAAGGCAGCTCGATCGTCGAGCTGGCGCGGCGGACCTTTAGAGCAGGAACGATAATGCTCGCGAGCTTGATCGCACCCTCAGCCGAAAGCTCGCTGACTTCGGTTCCGACTTTCATGCTGATGCGTCCCTCGGAGAGAACGACCGGCGTGAATTCGAGGCCGACACCGAATTGCTTGAATTGAATCTGGATCTGACAGACACCGCTTTGGTCGCAGCTTTGTCCGCCTGGGACGGGAAACTCGCCGCCGGCCAAAAACTTTGCCGTCTCACCCGAAATCGCCGTAAGATTCGGCTCCGCGAGTGTGCGCATAACGCCAGACTGCTCCATCGCGCGAAGTGTCGCATTGATCGTGCCACCAGATGGCAGCGTAAATGTCGGCGAGACATTCGAATTGGAAATCGGCTGGTTCAGTGTTGAGAATGGATTGGTAGAATTGAAGTTCACAACGGCGGAACCGATGGCTACATTGGTGCCAGTGATATCGACACCGAGCTGCTTCAGTACGGAGCGCTGAATTTCCGCGACCGTTACTTTAAGAAGAACCTGTTCTTTGCCCTTGATGGTAAGCCCGTTGACGACCTTGTTCACGTCGCCGACGAGGCGCGTCGCAGCCTGTACGATCGTCTGGGCGTCCGCCACGTTCGCGACCACACCTGAAATCACGACGCTGTCACCGACAGGGTCTACCTTAATGTTAGCGGCGCCAGGCATGAGCTTCCGTAATGCGTCGCGAACGCCTGCTCCATCACGGCCGACTTCAATGTCATAGGACGCAATTGGACGGCCTTCTCCGTCGAAAAATATGATGTTGGTTTGGCCCGCGGCGACACCGATCAGATAGGCACGGCGAGCGGAGCGGACGACAGCATTGGCTATGCTGGGATTAGCGACCAGTACGTCCTTAGCATCGGACGGTAAATCGACCACCGCAGACTTGCCGATGCCAATCGCAAGGAAACGCGCACCCGAATTGCTGGATACACGATAGGCATCAGCCGTGCGCGCCGGTTCAGGCAATACAATGGAAACGAAAGCGATCAACGTGGCGGCAAGGGCCCCGAATCGAATCGCGTTCGCGTGAAGACAGTACATGCTCATACTCCGCGTTCGCGCCGTTATCTCAAGGTTTGTACGGAATTCACGCCGTAGCGCACGAAATTCACGCTACCCCCGCGTGCATTTTCTTCTTCAGCTTCAGGTTTGTTTGTTGGCTTGCTTTCGGCAAGCGCGCGCAATGCAAGCGACATAGTTCCGCGCTGACGAGACAAAGCGAGCGTCTCAGACTGGCGCGGCGACAATTCGAGGGTCGCAGTCTTGCCGACTACGACTTTTTGTCCGTTTTTCTCTTCGACTGTTTGGTCGATCGCGAGCACACGGACGTTGCGCAAAATCGTTTCGCTGACGAAGCCGTCAGTGCCGCCCTGCTTCTGCTGCTCAGGATCGCGGCGCGTAAGAATTACATCAACACGATCGTTCGGCAGAATAAAACCGCCAACGCCGGTTTCCGGCGAGATGTCGGTCGAGATTGCGCGCATGCCCGGCGATAGGATCGCGGACATGAAGCCGGACCCGTCCGCTTTGATCAATTTCTGTTCACGGATTGGTTCGCCCGAAACGAACGGCGCTCGAGCGATCGCGCCCTTGAATTCCTCAAGTGCGCCCGGACGTGAGCTCTTGCGAATGAACTGGGGACCGGCAGCAGAGGCCGGCCAAGTTTGCCAGGCGATATCGTCCTGCAAAAGCGCTTTGCCGAGGCCGATATCGGATTTCGCGACGAGAATATCGACGGTGTCTATCGCAGGCTGGACGACCTGGATGGGCGGAGGCGCAGGCGTATCGCGCCCTGAAAACATGTAGGCGAGTCCCCCCGCAAGCAGGGCGACGCCAAGAACAACAAGACGGGCGGGTTTCATACGCTCACTTCCCAACAAATTGACGAGTCGGACCGCTGGTTCGAAGTTGATTCCAGCAGTAAAGGGTCAACTTATGGTTAACGAGGAGTAGATAATTAAAGCGATCGCCGCTACGCGGCGCTTTTGATCAACCAACGGATGCCAGCGCCCGCATGAATTCCGTTTCCGGATACACCAGCAGGCCAGCAGCTGCGAGCGCGATCCCGTAAGGAATTCCAGTTTCAATGGCGTGCAGCCGTGTGATCCATGGCTGTCGCGACAGAACGTCCGGTAGCGGCAGTTTGCGGAGTTCAAGAAGAAGGATCGTCAACCCACCGCCGATCATCGCAGCGATCAGCAGATAATCCATGAGATACGAAAATCCCAGCCAAAGCGCGGTGGCCGCCGCGAGCTTGGCATCGCCGCCGCCGATCCAACCGCGCGCGAAAAAAGCGAATGCAACGACCAGAACGATGACAGAGGCGAGCATATGCGTCCCGATCTCAGCCAAAGGCATGCCGATCAAGGTCGCGATGAAAAAAAAGCCGGCCGCAAGCGCTATCGAAACCCGGTTGGAAATCGTCATGGTGAGGAGGTCACTCGCTGCCGCGAAGGTCATCGCAGCGGGGAAAAGCCCGAGCACCAGAGCTTCTAAAACCATTGTTTCCTCGCGGTGCCAGACAGCTATGTGACTGACGTTTGATTTAAGCGGGAAACCCTGAGCGAAGTGTGAACACCATAGAGAACTAGCCCAGTCCACCCAGGACCCTTAATTTGGTCCACCACTAGCCCATTACTTCAGGGTTTTTGAGCGCTCGGCGCTTGATTTAATGAACGAAGCGTAAATTTTATATCTTTGGACGAGTTTCAAAAACGCGAAAGGCCCCGGACTTGCCGGGGCCTTTCTGACTTCGATTGAGCGCTTATTAAAGGGCGTTCGAGACAGACGTGAAGGTCGAGTTCAACTTCGTGCCAACACCCTGCACGACCGCGATGATCGCAACAGAAATACAAGCGGCAATCAGGCCGTACTCGATGGCAGTTGCACCGGACTCGTCCTTCACAAAACGGGCGAAGGTATTCATGGTAAGGGCTCCTTGAACCACAATGGCTCTCTGCGTTTTGGTCCGGCGGACGTTCATGTGCCCGCCGATGCCAATGGCGACCATATAAGTGGCTAGTTGCAGCAGTCTTAAAAAATGCGGTGAAATCCGCGTTATTCGCGGTGAAATAGATCGTGGTTAAGAATCGCCTGACGTCATACTACGTCGTTTTGATTACGCAGAATTCGTGCCGTTTGGTTGTTTCGAGGCTTCTCTTTTCAATTTTCTCCAAATACTGCAGCGAAGAACCGATCGTTTCGACACAGCTTCTTCCCGCTAGACGTTTGTATTTCGTTCACCATTTTTCGTAATAGTGCACTTTATCCAGCCGGCCCGGTGCAGAGTCTCGGCAGGCCAGGAGGTAGACATATGAAGTCCCCGGTTCAAAAAGTTGCGTTAATCGCTTCTCTCTTTTTGGGTTTCGCAGCCTCATCGCTTCCAGGCAAAGCCGATCAATTTAATATCGTGCTCGACCAGGCAACGGTCATGCGTCTGCCGGAAAAAGTCGCAACGATCATCATCGGAAATCCTTCGGTTGCCGATGGCAGCCTCCAATCCGGCGGCCTGCTGGTCGTGACCGGCAAGGGCTATGGCACCACCAATCTTATCGCACTGGACAACCGCGGAAATACGCTTGCGGAGCACATCTTAAATGTTTCGGCTCCGAAAGAAGGCCGCGTCACGGTCTATCGCGGCACTGACCGGGAGACCTGGAGTTGCACACCGAAATGCGAACGCTCCGTGATGCTTGGCGATAACCCAGCCTATTTCGATGCCACGATCAGTCAGGTCAGCAATCGTAATGGCCAATCCGCGGGTGCCAACAAGTAACTCTATCGGCCTACGTAAGAGTTCGATTGCAAATCTTGGTTGACGAGTCCTAAACGCTGCCAATTGCAGACGGGCTTTCTTTGCAATTCTTCATCAAGGCAGCTCCGCTAGACATATCAGCGAATATCCGTGGCTGATTTCGCGGAGCTACAAATGTCGGAATACATTGCATCAAAACAGACGAGCTGGCGGCATTTTTTGCCGCTGAGGAAACGTTTCAAACGCGACAAGAAAGGCGGAACGACGATCGAGTTCGCCCTTGTTGCCTTTCCGTTTTTCGCATGCATGTTTGCGATTATTGAAATCGGGTTGATTTTCTTCGCTGGCCAGGTTCTTGAGACCGCGGTAGGAGATGCGAGCCGCATGATCCTTACCGGTCAAGCTCAGACGGCAAACTTCTCGGCTAACGATTTCAAGAATACAATTTGCACGAACGCTGTGCAGACGCTATTTAATTGCACAAATATTTTAATCGATGTGCGGACATCTAATTCATTTGCTACTGCAAATTTGTCGACGCCCGTCGATCCAACCACGCACCTCGTCGACACTTCCGGGTTTACCTTTCAGCCAGGTCAGGCTTGTAGCATTGTCATCGTGCGTGTGATTTATGAATGGCCCACTTTCGTCCGTTATTTGGGATTGGACTATGGCCACACTTGCAGACGGAAATCATTTATTGATGTCGACAACCGCATTCCGGAACGAGCCCTATGGCATTGGCTTCTGCTGAGGTACTAACGATGAAACGCAGCAAGAAAGGGATTTTTGCGAAACTCGCGCAATTCCGGCGCGATCATCGCGGCATTTCCGTAGTCGAATTCGCATTCGTATTTCCGATCATGGTGGCGCTCTATCTCGGAGGCACGGCGGCATCCCAAGGCATCGTAATCATGCAAAAAGTGACGATGTCCACAAACATTTTGGGCGATCTTGTTTCGCAGGACACAAACGTCTCGAATGCGGAACGTGACGCGATCTTCGCTGCCGCTGTCGCCGTCATGGCGCCGTATCCGACGCCAATCGGAACCTGGTCGATGGTCGTATCCAGCATCAATGTCGATCAGAATGGCAACGCCACGGTTTTGTGGAGCGATACCTATCAAGGCACGGCACGCACAGTCGGGACTTCCCTTACGCTGCCCCCCGGCATTAATGTTCCGAGCACGACCGTAATTCTGTCGGAGGCCACCTATTCATACACGCCACCCGTGGGAAACGCTTTCTTCCCCGGATTGCCGCTGAGTCAAACGTTCTATGTCCGTCCGCGCCGTGTGGCGACAATCACACGCTCCGCGACCTGAGCCTTTCAAATTTTCTGATTATACTCACCAACTTCGCGATGCTTGCGAATCGCGGCATCCACCGCATCGAACATTTCGTGCATACGCTTTTCGGAGACTGGACTTTCGATAACGACCACAAGCTCAGGCTTGTTGGATGACGCGCGCACGAGGCCCCAGGTGCCGTCTTCGACGGTCACTCGCACACCATTGACGGTGACAAGGTCACGGATTTTCTGTTTGGCGACCGGTTCGCCTTTGTTTCTCGCGTCCTCGAAATAATGCACAATTTTTTCGACAACGCCGTACTTAGTTTCATCGGCGCAATGCGGGGACATGGTTGGTGAGCCCCAGGTCTTGGGTAGCGCATTTTTTAGATCTGACATTTTCTTTAACGGATTGCGGTCAAGCATATCGCAGATCGCAAGCGCAGAAATGAGCCCGTCATCGTATCCGCGCCCAAAGGGCTTGTTGAAAAAGAAGTGTCCAGACTTCTCGAATCCAGCGAGCGCGCCGATTTCGTGGGTACGACGCTTCATATAAGAGTGACCCGTCTTCCAGTAATCGGCCCTGACGCCATTTTTCTGCAACACCGGATCGGTCATAAAGAGACCAGTCGATTTCACATCGACGACAAAAGTCGATTTCGGATGCAACGTAGACATGTCGCGGGCTAACATAACGCCAACCTTGTCCGCGAAAATTTCTTCTCCCGTATCGTCAACGACGCCGCAGCGATCGCCGTCACCGTCGAATCCGAGACCAATATCGGCCTTGTGCTGCAAAACCGCATCGCGGATCGCGTGCAGCATCTTCAAGTCTTCCGGATTTGGATTGTACTTTGGGAACGAATAATCGAGTTCACAATCAAGCGGAACTACGTCGCAGCCGATTGCTTCTAGCACGCGCGGCGCGAATGCACCGGCGGTCCCGTTGCCGCAGGCGCAAATCACTTTCAGCCTTCGCTTCAGCTTCGGGTGTTTGGCGAGATCGGCAATGTAGCGATCCGAGAAATTAGCCACAAAAACATAGGCCCCGCCGCCGCGTAGATCGAACTTCGCGCCGAGCACGATTTCTTTCAGCCGCGTCATCTCCTCGGGACCAAAGGTCAGCGGGCGGTTGGCGCCCATTTTCACGCCGGTCCAGCCGTTGTCGTTGTGCGAGGCGGTGACCATCGCAACGCAAGGCACATCGAGAGCGAATTGAGCGAAATACGCCATTGGTGTCACAGCAAGACCGATGTCATGCACCTTGCAGCCAGCCGCCAGAAGCCCCGAAACGAATGCATATTTGATCGAGGCCGAATAGCTGCGGAAGTCGTGTCCTGTGACGATCTCCGGCTTCACGCCCATTTCGAGGATCATGGTGCCGAGGCCCATGCCAAGCGCCTGCACACCCATGAGGTTGATTTCTTTTTCGAACAGCCAGCGCGCGTCGTACTCACGAAACCCGGTCGCCTTTACCATCGGTTCGGATTCGTAGGCATAGGTGTTAGGAATAAGAGCGGGCTTCGGCAGCGGAAACATTCAGTCACCTGGGAAAAAGATCGAGCGGGCGCATAACTGGCGCGCCACATAGCACGAATTTGCGCGGAAATCAGATAGGTGCAAATCTTACGACTAGCGCTCTAGAAATAGCGTGCCGTCATGCACTTCGTAACGGGAGAGACGCTTCAGAAAGCTCATGCCGAGCAGGCTGGTCTGCAAAACCCCTTGCTCCATAACGAGCGCCTCGACGTTGTCGAATGAAATTGAGCCGACGCGGACCGAATCCAATTTCACGCGTTGCGCCTTCGCGACGCCATTCGCGGTCTGAACGTTGAGATCGAACCGATCACTTCCATATACAAGACCGAGATAGCGCCCATCGTCATAACGCAAAATCACAAGCGTTGCGCCAGTATCAACTATCGCATTGAGCGGGCGGCCGTTGATTTGCACTTCCGTATAATAATGCCCCGAACGATCGGACGGAATTTGTGTGTGACCGCCACCGTAATTCGGGCTCGCCGCTGCGGCGGAGACAACGTTCGCCGCAGGCTGCACGGACGACTTCAGCGGTGCTGCCTTGTTGACAAAATGCGTGGTTAGTTCGGGCGCCATATAGGCGATGAAGACGCAAGCGCCAGCGATAAAAAGAACAGTGCGAAGCACGTTGGAATGACCTGCGTGGACCAACTTAGGTTAGCTGGAGCGCTGCAAGTTCCGGTAAAGGCCAATACTAAGTTTGATGAGACGATGAAGAATTCGTCATGGCAAAATCTAAAATTCTAACTATTTTACGCGTGCCTTGGCCCTACGTGTCGGCGGCGCCTTCAGCGGATCGTCGGGCCAGGGGTGCTTCGGATACTGGCCACGCATTTCGCGTTTCACTTCGGCCCAGGAGCCGCTCCAGAAACCCGGAAGATTCTTGGTCGTTTGGATCAGCCGGTGCGCGGGCGATAGTAGATGGAAGGTCAGCGGAATATTCCCGCCGATCATCGGATGCGCTGCTGTTCCAAACAATTCCTGCACACGCACGGAAACCGACGGTTCTTCCGTTTCGTAGTTAATGGCGAACTGCGAGCCGGTCGGCGCCGTGAAATGCGCCGGTATTTCCTTGTCCAAACGATGAACTAGATTTTGCGGAAGTAGCGCACGCAATCCCGTAAAGACGGCCTCAGGCGAAATTTCCTTCAAGGAAATTTTTCCTGCAAGAAAAGGCGTGAGCCAATCATGCACGGATGTGGAAAGCGCGTGGTTTGAAATATCAGGCCATGGTTCGCCCTCCACTCGCCGCATGAAGCGAACGCGATCGATCCACTGCCGTGCGGTCTGCGACCAGGGCAAATGATCGATGCCCAATTTCGCAATTCCATCAGCCAATGCCCGAGCTGTTTCCTCGTTCGCATCCACTTTTTGTGGATGCGCTTCGAGTCTCAGCGCACCAAGACGCCGCACGCTGCGTCCTCGCACGGCCATCACCTTGGGATCGAACGCCACTTCGACCTTCTCTACAATGTGATCCTTGAAATGCGCTTCGAGACTCGCCTCCGAAAGACGTGCCGCGAGCAGAATTCTTCCGGAGCCGGCTGTCCCCGCGATTTCGGCGACGGCAAGATAGGGCTCTTTGGCAAGCCAATTCGCGGGCTCCAGTACCGCGCCGCGGCCATTCGCAAGCAGAAATTCGCCGCGTTTTCCCGCACGCCCCTTTGCGACACGATCAGGATAGGCATGGGCGAGTAACGTCCCCACCTCCTGGGCGGCGCTTTCCCGGATTTCCCCCCCGTTTCCTCGGCCCAGTTGCGCGCGAGACGACGTGCTTCTTCGGCGCGGCGCGAGTGGTCGCGACGGAATTGCTCGATACGATGGGAAAGGTCGACATCGTCGCCGCCAAGCCCACGCTCGGAAATCACCGCTGCCGCTTCAGCCCCTAACAATGCTCTGTCTTCTTTGGCCGCCTCAATGACCATGGCGGCAAGACGCGGATGCAATGGAAAGCGTGCGAGTCGTTTGCCATGTTCCGTGATACGCCCGCCTGGGTCGATCGCACCCAGTTCGGCCAGTAACGCGCGCGCTTCACTCAAGGCAGGCGCGGGCGGTGGGTCGAGCCACTCCAGCGATGCCGGATCGCCAATGCCCCAAACGGCTAGATCGAGCATGAGATTGGTAAGATCGGCGGCGAGAATTTCGGGTGTCGTAAACGGCGCAAGACTTTGTGTCTCCGCCGCGTCCCACAGGCGATAGCAAACGCCCGGCTCGGTTCTGCCCGCGCGCCCTCGGCGCTGGTCGGCGGAAGCACGCGACACGCGTACCGTTTCAAGCCGGGTGAGCCCAACCGCCGGTTCATAGCGCGGTACGCGCGAAAGTCCCGAGTTCGATCACAATCCGAACGCCTTCAATCGTAAGCGAAGTTTCTGCGATCGAAGTCGCAAGCACGACTTTGCGCTTTCCATGCGGCGCGGGCGCGATGGCTTCGTCCTGGTCTCTGGAATCAAGCGCACCGTAGAGCGGCACAATATTCACCGATGAATCGCGATTGCGTTCGGAAATTTTCTCCGCGGTGCGGCGGATTTCGCCCGCGCCCGGAAGGAATGCAAGAACCGATCCGCTTTCCTCGTCCATCGCCCGCAGAATTGTTTCCGCCATTTGCCGTTCGATAGGCGCGCGTACATCGCGTCCTCGATATTTCGTTTCGACCGGAAACATGCGGCCTTTGCTTTCAAGCACGGGTGCATTGCCAAGCAATTTCGCGACACGAGCGGCTTCGAGCGTTGCCGACATAACAACTATTCGCAAATCGTCGCGCAATCCCTTTTGCGCATCGAGCGCAAGCGCCAGACCGAGATCGGCATCGAGTGAACGCTCATGAAATTCGTCGAACAAAACGGCGGAAACTCCGGTCAATTGCGGATCGTCGAGCAAAGCGCGCGTGAATACTCCTTCAGTCATGACTTCGATGCGCGTCTTGCGTGAGATCTTCGTATCGAACCGCATGCGAAGCCCGACAGTCTCACCGACTTTTTCGCCAAGGGTTGATGCCATGCGTGCCGCCGCCGCACGCGCGGCCAGCCGGCGCGGCTCGAGCACCAAAATTTTGCGATCCTGCACCCAAGTTTCGCTAAACAAGGCGAGCGGCACGCGGGTGGTCTTGCCGGCCCCCGGCGGTGCGACCAGAACAGCGCTCCGATCCCCGGCAAGCGCTGCCTTTAGCCCCGGTAGCGCATCGTCGACTGGGAGCGTGTCCCGAAACAGCAAAAGCTGAACGGAATTCATGTTGCTATGGCCTTTCCGTATCGCGGGGCGACATAGCCGCAGGCCCCTGTTTGGTAAAGGCGCGTCCGGCGTGACGATTGCGAGGGAAGTTCCGAACGTACATTTCGTCCCGTCGGGGTTGTAGCGGCCGCGCGCGCGGGGCATCGTGCGGCCATGCCTGCTAAAGCGAAGCCCGCCGCCGCAAAAAAAACACGCGACCACATTTTTCTGGTCGATGGCTCCTCCTACATCTTTCGCGCCTATTTTGCGATGTTCAAGGCTGCGCAAAGCCGCGGCCGGGCTTTTGTGCGTTCAGACGGGCTTCCGGTCGGTGCGGTGATGACCTTCTCCAATATGCTATGGAAGCTGTTGCGCGAAGGGCTTGAGGGCGTGAAACCGACCCATGTTGGCGTCGTGTTCGATTATTCCGGTGAAACTTTCCGCAATAAAATCTATCCGAAGTATAAGGCAAACCGCGAAGAACCGCCGGCCGATCTCATTCCGCAGTTTCCGCTGATGCGCGATGCGGTGAAAGCCTTCGGACTGATCCCGATCGAGGAAAAAGGTTACGAAGCCGACGATTTGATCGCCAGCTATGCTCGCGAAGCGCTTAGTGAAGGTGCCGATGTCACCATCGTCGCCGGCGACAAAGATCTGATGCAGCTGATCCGTCCAGGCATCACGATGTACGATCCGATGCCTGGACGCGAACGCCGCATCGGCCCCAACGAAGTGAAGGAAAAATTCGGGGTTGGCCCGGAAAAGGTCGCGGAAGTGCAATCGCTCGCAGGCGACTCGAGCGACAACGTGCCAGGTGTTCCGGGCATTGGCATCAAGACGGCAGCACTGCTGATCCAAGAGTACGGCGATCTCGAAACACTTCTGAAGCGGGCGAAAGAGATCAAGCAGGACAAGCGACGGGAATCGTTGATCGAATTCGCCGACCAAGCACGCATTTCGAAAAAGCTCGTTCTGCTCGATGACAAGGTTCCCCTGCACATTCCGTTGCAGGATCTAAAAATCGAAGAACCCGATGGAAAACAGCTCGTCTCTTTTCTGAAGGCGATGGAGTTCAATGCCCTCACCAAGCGCGTGGCCGAAGCTACGGGTGCCGACGCGGGAAGCATAGAACCCGATCCCGAGCTAGCTCCCGGTGGCGACGTGGTCAAAATACTAAAGGCCGAAGGACGGGCAGAAATTTTGGGCGCAAAAGTATCCGACGCTCCGGCAGACGAGGAATCCACACGGGAAAGCGGCGCAACTTCTGCCATTCAGACAGACATACTTTCGCCCGCGACTCTGGCCGTCGAAAGAGCGAAGGAAGCGAAGGCGAGCGTAGACCGTTCAAAATACGAAACCGTCATCGATCTTAAACGATTCGAGGCATGGATCTCGAAAGCAGTGGATCAGGGCTTCCTCGCCGTCGATACCGAAACGAACTCGCTCGACGCCATGCAATGCGAGCTGTGCGGTGTATCGCTTGCGCTTGCACCAAACGAGGCCTGTTACATCCCGCTCGCACATCGTACGGCGGGCGATCTCTTGTCCGGCGGCGGACTTGTACCGGGACAGATCGATAAAAAGGAAGCGCTGAAACGACTAAAACCGTTACTCGAGAATCCGTCGGTCCTAAAGATTGCGCAGAATTTTAAATTCGATTTCATCGTACTCGCGCGAAACGGTATTGAGATGACGCCGTTCGACGACACGATGCTGATGTCCTATGCGCTGGACGCTGGACGCGGTCGACATGGTATGGACGAACTTTCCGAAACTCATCTCGGTCACAAGCCGATCGGCTTCACGGAAGTCGCCGGCAAGGGAAAAGGTTCAGTTTCGTTTGACCAGGTTGATCTTGTTCGCGCGACCGAATACTCGGCCGAAGACGCCGATGTCACCCTACGGCTCTGGCAGTACTTTAAAGGCCGTATGACCGCCGAAGGCATGAACACGGTCTATGAGACGCTCGAGCGCCCTCTTGTTCCCGTGCTTGCAAACATGGAGCGGCGCGGTATTTCGATCGACCGCGCGATTCTGGCAAAACTTTCCGGGGAATTCGCACAAACGGCGGCGAAGCTCGAACAGGAAATCTCAAAGTTGGCGGGTGAAGGGTTCAACCCGGGCAGTGCGAAGCAGCTCGGTGACATTCTGTTCGGAAAAATGAAATTACCTGGCGGCACAAAAACAGCGACAGGCGCCTGGTCAACGCGCGCGAACGTGCTGGAAGATCTTGCTGAAGAAGGACACGAGTTGCCGAAAATGATTCTGGAATGGCGCACACTTACAAAACTGAAATCCACCTACACCGATGCGCTGCCTTCTTTCGTCAATCCCGAAACGCACCGGGTGCACACTTCGTATGCGCTTGCTTCCACGACGACTGGGCGGCTTTCCTCGTCAGATCCCAATCTTCAAAACATTCCGATCCGCAACGAGGAAGGCCGTAAGATTCGCCGCGCGTTCGTCGCGGAAAAGGGCATGAAGCTCGTCTCAGCTGATTATTCGCAGATCGAATTGCGGCTGCTTGCAGAGATTGCGGATATTCCGCAACTCAAAAAAGCTTTCACTGAGGGGCTCGACATTCACGCGATGACCGCCTCTGAAATTTTCGGCGTGCCTGTAAAAGACATGGCGGCAGATGTTCGCCGCCGTGCGAAGGCGATCAATTTTGGCATAATATACGGAATTTCCGCGTTCGGCCTCGCCAATCAGCTCGGCATCTCGCGTGAAGAGGCCGGGGCTTACATCAAAAAATATTTCGAGCGTTTTCCAGGTATTCGCGAGTACATGGAAGAGACGAAAACATTCTGCAAAAAGCACGGCTATGTGGTGACGCTGTTCGGCCGTAGATGTCACTACCCCGCGATCAACGACAACAATCCTTCGATGCGGGGGTTCATGGAACGCGCTGCAATTAACGCTCGATTGCAGGGTACCGCCGCTGATATCATCCGACGGGCAATGATCCGCATGGAAAAAACCCTCGCGGACGCCAAACTCAACGCCAGGATGCTCCTGCAGGTGCACGACGAGCTTGTATTCGAGGTGCCCGAAAAAGAAGTGGAGAAAACGCTGCCAATTGTCGCAAAAGTCATGGTGGATGCGCCCTTGCCCGCAGTTTCTCTTACCGTGCCGTTGCACGTGGATGCCCGGGCCGCCAACAATTGGGAAGAGGCGCACTGATTTGTCGAAGGAATTGAATTTCGCATGAGCAAGCCGTCGCACGCCGCTATATCGCAGAAACCACACCGTCTAGTGGCAGATCCGAAGGTCGCGCGCGCCCGGCTTCGTGAAATCATCGCTAAGCGTTCGTTCGGACGTGGAGAAGTCACCCTCGCTTCGGGACGCAAAAGCAATTTCTATTTCAATCTCAAGCCCACGATGCTCGATGCGGAAGGGGCGGCGCTGCTCGCACAATTGACGCTGGACGCGCTTGCCCCGGAAGAACTCGATTATATCGGCGGTCTTGAGATGGGTGCAGTGCCGATCGCGAGCGCCGCGGCAGCAATCAGTGCGCTTAGCAGTTCGCCGATCCATGCGTTTTTCGTTCGCAAACAGCCGAAGGAACATGGCGCGAAGCTTCTGGTCGAAGGTCTCGCGAAAGGTGAAACACTCGAGGGTAAGCGCGTCGCGGTGATCGAGGATGTTACTACTACCGGCAGCTCCGCGCTGAAAGCGGTTGAGGCTGCGCGCGATGCCGGCGCTGAAGTTGCGCTTGTCTTCACGATGGTTGACCGGCAAGAGGGCGCCGCCGAAACCTTCGCACAGGCAGGCATCAAATTCGCAGCGCTGTTCACAGCGGAAGAATTTGTACACGACTGATGCGTTCGTTTATTATCCTTGCGTTTGCCTCGCACTTCGCCATTTTTGCGGAGTTGGCTTTTGCCGCCGATGCGCATCTTCTCGATGGCGCGAAGCTATCGGCGGTATGGGGTATTCCGTTCATCGGGCTTTTGCTCTCAATCGCAATTTTTCCACTGACCGCAAGAGATTTCTGGCATCACCATCATGGAAAGGTCGTCGCGTTCTGGACGTTCGCACTTTTGTTGCCGCTCGCGTTCGCCCAAGGACCGCAGGTAACCGGGGGAGCGGTAGCTCATACAGTCCTGCTCGAATATATACCGTTCACCATTTTTTTGTTCGCGCTCTACACCGTTGCAGGCGGAATCCTGGTTACCGGTAATTTACGTGGAACGCCCGCAACAAACACCGCGATCCTCGCTTTTGGCGCCGCGATTGCGAGTCTCGTCGGCACGACCGGCGCATCGATCATCCTGATCCGGCCGATTTTGCGCGCGAACGAAAAACGGAAATACAGGGTGCATGTCGTCGTTTTTTTCATTTTTTTGGTGTCGAATATTGGCGGTGCACTGACGCCCCTCGGTGATCCGCCGCTTTTCATCGGCTATCTCCGTGGCGTCGATTTTTTCTGGACTACGAGGACCTTGCTCGGCGAAACGTTGCTTGCTTCCGCGATTCTGCTTGGGCTCTTTTTTGCACTCGATACATGGCTTCAGAAAAAGGAGCGTAAGACAAAAGTCCCACACAGCACGAAACCTATCCGCGTACAGGGGGAAGTCAATTTTCTGTTGCTCATGGCCATAATGGTAGTCATCCTGATTTCGGCGAGCTGGAAACCCAACATCGTCATTCCTGTCTTCGGCACGCCGATCGAATTGCAAAATCTCGTGCGTGACATCGCACTGGTCGACCTCGCTCTCTTGTCGCTCTGGCTCACTGGCAAGAAACACCGCACTATGAACGGTTTTTCCTGGGAACCAATTAAGGAAGTCGCGAAACTTTTCGCCGGTATTTTCGTCGCGATCATCCCGGTGCTCGCGATGTTGCAAGCCGGAGTCAATGGCCCATTCGCATGGCTACTTGAACTTGTCACGCGGCAGGATGGCAATCCGCACCAGAATGCATATTTCTGGTTGACCGGCGGTTTGTCGGCATTTCTTGACAATGCGCCGACTTATCTCTTGTTTTTCGAACTCGCTGGTGGGAATGCCCAGCAGTTGATGGGCCCGCTTGCCCCCACGCTAATGGCGATCTCGTCGGGGGCCGTGTTCATGGGCGCTTTAACTTATATCGGAAATGCGCCAAATTTCATGGTAAAGGCGATTGCTGAGGAGCGCGGCGTGCAAATGCCGAGTTTTTTTGGATTCATCGGCTGGTCCGCTCCAATTTTATTGCCCCTATTCATCCTCCTGAAGTTCATTTCGATTAATATAAACTAGCCGCAACCTTTTAGCGGATTTGGCGTCGATCTTTGTGATCCGGCGATTTAACGGCGTCCGGCAAATAATATTCGAGCCTGCCGAACCCTTTCATCTAACGCGAAAAATTAGTCGGCGGTTGCACCCGCAATTCCCAAGCCCGTAAGCCCGGTGATGAGCTTCACCTCGGAATAATTATTCTGCTGCGACCCGGACCTCCGGCGCCGCACGCCGGATATCGGCATCGACGTGCTGCTCAAACTTCACGAAGTTCTCCTGGAACATTGTGACGAGCTTGCGCGCCGTCGTGTCGAACTCAGCCTTATCTCGCCATGTCTTGAATGGATACAACATGTGCGGCTCAACACCCGGCACTGATGTCGGCACAGCAAAGCCAAAATAGGGATCGGTACGGAAGCTCGCGTTCTTGAGCGACCCGTCGAGTGCGGCCGTCAGTAGCGTGCGCGTGACTTTTATCGGCATACGGTGGCCAATGCCGTACTTGCCGCCGGTCCAGCCCGTATTCACGAGCCAACAATCGACGCCGTGCGCCGCAATCAGCTCGCGCAGCAGATTACCGTATTCCGACGGATGGCGTGGCATGAACGGTGCGCCGAAGCAGGTCGAGAACGTTGCTTCCGGATCCTTCACGCCTTTTTCGGTGCCCGCGACCTTGGCGGTATAGCCCGAGAGGAAGTGATACATCGCCTGCGCGGGAGTGAGCTTCGCGATCGGCGGCATAACGCCGAAGGCATCGGCCGTCAGCATTATGATGTTTTTTGGGTGGCCTGCGCGGCCGGTCGGGCTTGCGTTCGGGATGAACTCAAGCGGATAAGCGCAGCGCGTGTTTTCCGTCTTCGAACTGTCGTCAAAATCAGGCATGCGCGTCGCTGGGTCGATCACGACGTTTTCCATGATCGTACCGAAGCGGTGTGTGGTCGCGAATATTTCCGGTTCTGCGTCGACCGAGAGCTTGATGGTCTTCGCGTAGCAGCCGCCTTCGAAATTGAAGACGCCCTGCTGTCCCCAACCGTGCTCGTCGTCACCGAGCAATGTGCGGTTTGGATCGGCGGATAGTGTCGTCTTGCCGGTGCCGGATAGACCAAAGAAAAGCGCAGTGTCGCCGACCTTACCGACGTTCGCGGAGCAGTGCATTGGCATAACGCTTTCGGCCGGCAGAAAATAATTTAGAGTCGTGAAAACAGATTTTTTCATTTCGCCCGCATAGGAAGAGCCGCCGATCAGCACAATCTTCTTTGAGAAATCGATGGCGATCACCGTCTCGGAACGGACGCCGTGGCGCTTCGGGTCAGCCTTGAAAGACGGGAAGCAGAGGATCGTGAGATCGGCAACGAAATTCTTGAGTTGGGCCCGATCAGGACGAATCAGGAGCGTGCGGATGAAAAGCGAGTGCCAGGCAAGTTCGGTATATACGCGCGTCTTTATCCGGTATTTTGGATCGGCGCCGCCGTAGAGATCCTGCGCGAAGAGCTGCTTGCCCTTGGCATGCGCCATGAAGTCATCATGGATTAGCTTGAACTGTTCCTGCGTGATCGCGCCATTGTTGTCCCACCATACGGTCCTATCGGTCAGGCTGTCGCGAACGATGAATTTGTCTTTCGGACTGCGGCCGGTGTGAACTCCGGTCTCGGCGACAATTGCACCACCGAAAGCGAGTTGAGCCTCGTTGTTGCGGATCGCGTGCTCATAGAGCGCGGGCTCGGTGAGATTCCAGTGAACGGCCGCGAGGCCTTGAAAACCGAATTTCTCGGCGCCAAAAGCGCCGTTCCGCGTGCCTGTTTCTTTCACAAATTCCTCCCACTACGCTGGCCTTTACGGCTTGGGTACTCCGGTCTCGGCGATTTTGCCCGCTAAAACGATTTGCGCCGGTCGGTCTTACTACCTGTACGAAGGGCGCGGCAACATAATGATCGGGCCTTCGTTTGTGAAGTCGACCTGGAGCAAATCATAAGCGTAGAGTCCGCCATTCTGCACCACAGCGGCGGATTCCTTGCGATTCCGGAGATAGGCTTATTCATGGATAGCGTTAATTTCACAAGGCTTCTGTGGACTTAAGAAAGAGATTCTCCTCGCGCTCTCTTCATGAGGGCCACCATGGTCTTGCGCAGCTCATCCGAAGAAATAACCCTACTCGGAAATTCCAGCCTTCGAAGCTGACCCCGGAGCATCAGGTCGCAACCTTCGGGATCCAGCGAAACGATCCGCCATTCACCAGGACCGGCACCTAGAAGCTTCGTCGCATACGAACCGATCGCATCGAGATGATCCTCGTTCATGTGCTCAATGGCCGCTTGTGCGGAGGCCAGCAATTTTTCCGCGCCACTGGTTTCCGTGCGCAAACTGTCCCCCTTCAAGTCGACAATGCGTCCAAAACCGGCGACCAAATGCGCGCTTTCGATCTCGATCCGCCAGAAGCCAAAATCCGCAAAACCTGCATACGTTTCCGCCGCTGGATGATGCGCCAGAAACCGCTGCGGCGCGCCTGAATCTTCTGTTATTGTAATGGTACCGGAGAGACTGATGCGCGTACCTTCCAGCGGATCACCGGAGCGATCTTCGTGCAACAAAAGCGAAACACGATTGTCTCGCGCGATATTCGTTGTGTGTCTGGCGAGCTTGGAAAGTAATAGCAGCGGTGAGCCGTCGGGTAGAGTCGAAACGGTCACCAACGAAGCGTAAGGCGCGCCACCTGGCAGGAGGCTCCCAAGCGCACCGTTGCGCGACTCACGAATGAGACGTTTGGCCGCGCGTACGGGGTCGAAATCTGCATTTGCCTGCATATATAACCTCCAAGGTTCAAATAACCCCTATTTTAAGCGTTTGCCTAAGCCATAGCGCTCGCTGCCTTAATTGGCTAAGTTACGGATTGGGCGGGCAAATCATCGGTGGCCGTCACATTTCGGCCCTGCCTACGGTCTTGAACCGCGTGCGTTCCTTATACGCGCCAAACCCCGTAGGATTTCAAGGAGACGCCATGCCGACCATTGCTCTGGTCGACGACGACCGCAACATTCTTACTTCCGTCTCGATCGCTCTCGAAGCCGAAGGCTATCGCATCATGACCTACACCGACGGAGCTTCGGCCCTTGAGGGCTTCAAGTCGAGTCCGCCGGACCTCGCGATCCTCGATATCAAAATGCCACGCATGGACGGAATGGAACTTCTACGGCGCGTGCGCCAGAAGTCCGACATGCCGATCATATTCCTCACTTCCAAGGACGAGGAGATCGACGAGCTGTTCAGCCTAAAGATGGGCGCCGACGATTTTATTCGGAAGCCGTTTTCGCAGCGTTTGCTGGTCGAGCGCGTCAAGGCGGTTCTACGCCGCAATGGCGGCAAGGATGGAACTCCGGTTAAAGAAGTAGATACCGCCAAGGTTCTTGAGCGCGGCTTGCTGCGAATGGATCCCGAACGCCACACCTGCACCTGGAAAGGGGATCAAGTAGTGCTCACCGTGACCGAGTTTTTGATCCTGCAGGCGCTCGCCACGAGGCCCGGCGTCGTGAAGAGCCGCAATGCGCTGATGGATTCCGCTTATGACGATCAGGTTTATGTAGACGATCGCACCATCGACAGTCATATCAAGCGGCTGCGCAAAAAATTCAAAGTAGTCGACGAGGATTTCGACATGATCGAAACGCTGTACGGCGTCGGCTACCGGTTCAAGGAGGCTTGAGCGGCCGCCGGCGAAACCGGCACGCTGCTTTGTCAGCGCAAAAATGAAAGCGGACGTCGACAAGGTTCAAAAAAGGTCCTTGCGCTTTGGCGTCCTCGCTCCTGCGTTGGCACCCCTGCGCAAATTCGGCCGCTTCATTGCTCACCAGAGCTTATCCTCGATTACGCGACGGATTGTCCTGCTCAATCTTGCGGGACTCGTCGCGCTCGTATCCGGGATACTTTATCTTTCCGAATATCGCGCGGGCCTTATCGATGCACGAATTCAGAGCTTGCTGACGCAGGGCGAAATCATTTCCGGCGCAATCGCTGCCTCCGCCACGGCTGACACCAACACGCTCACGGTCGATCCCGAGAAATTACTCGAGTTGCAGGCGGGTGAGAGTTATTCGAGCGAGGACAGTTCCGCTTCACTTGATTTTCCGATAAATCCCGAGCGTGTTGCGCCACTTTTGCGCCGGCTCGTCTCACCAACCAATACGCGCGCGCGTATCTACGACCGTGACGGAACGTTGCTACTTGATTCGCGCACGCTCTACATGCGTGGCGAAATCATGCGCTTCGATCTTGGACCTGTCGCCGGACAGGAGCCAAACTATTTCGAGCGCAAGTGGCGGCGCCTGAAGCTTTGGCTCGCACGCGGCGAACTTCCAGTCTATCAGGAACTGGGGCCCGCTAACGGCAAAAGCTATCCAGAGGTAGCACAGGCGATCGCGGGTCAAAACGGCAGCGTCGTGCGCGTAACCGATCAAGGTCAGGTGATTGTCACGGTTGCGGTTCCAATTCAGCGCTTTCGCGCGGTGCTTGGCGTATTGCTACTTTCCACCCAGCCGGGCGAAATTGATGCCGCCGTCGAGTTGGAACGCTTCGTCATCGTCAAGGTGTTCTTGATCGCGGCGGGCGTGATGATCCTGCTTTCTTTCCTTTTGGCTGGAACCATTGGCGGCCCGCTTCGTCGGCTTGCAAGTGCGGCACAAGCCGTGCGCAAACGCGCGCGAACGCGAGTTGAGATTCCCGATATGACGGATCGTTCGGATGAAATCGGTTATCTCTCCGGCTCGATCCGCGAAATGACGGATGCGCTTTACACCCGCATCGAGGGCATCGAGAGTTTTGCCGCCGACGTTTCGCACGAGTTGAAAAACCCTCTTACATCGTTGCGCTCCGCTGTGGAAACTTTGCCACTCGTAAAAACTGAAGACTCGCGCAATCGATTAATGAACGTAATTCAGCATGACGTACGACGCCTCGACCGTCTCATCACCGATATTTCTGACGCGAGCCGACTCGATGCCGAAATGCAGCGTCAGGAATCCGAACCCGTCGATCTTGCAAAGCTGCTCTGGGCCGTCGTCTCGCTCACTAATGAATTGCCACGTGACGATGATGTTAGCGTGACACTTTCGTTCGAACATGCGCCTGATGCCCCGACCGGGTATGTCATACCCGGCAACGATTCGCGCCTCAGCCAGGTCGTCGACAATCTCATCGAAAACGCGCGTTCGTTCTCACCGCCTGGCGGTATCGTACGGATCATCTGCCGGCGTTTGCGCAATGAAGTTGAAATCATTATCGATGACGAGGGCCCCGGCATTCCGCCCGACTCGCTAAACCGAATTTTCGAACGCTTTTATACCGACCGGCCCGAGCAAGGCTTTGGGCAAAACTCAGGGCTCGGTCTTTCGATCTCTCGACAAATTGTCGAGGGTCACGGCGGACGCATCTGGGCCGAGAATCGCATGACGTCCGTCGAACCGGGCGCTCCACCACTTGTCGCCGGCGCTCGATTTATCGTCAGACTGCCTGCCGTTTAAGAAATGCCTTCGTTCGGCAAAACGGTTCACGCGAGCGCCGTGCTCACCGGCGAGCGCGCGGTGCTGATCCGGGGCAACTCGGGCACCGGAAAATCGCGGCTTGCGGCTGCATTGTTGAACGCCGCACGCGAAGGATTGCTACGCTACGCACGTCTTATCGCCGACGACCGCGTGAAGATATTCGCGGCAAACGGACGCTTGCTCGCCGCCGCGCCCGAAACTATTCAGGGCATGATTGAAGTGCGCGGTCTGGGAGTCCGAAGCGTGGATTGCGAACCGCTCGCAGTCGTTGGATTGGTAATCGATCTTGCCGCAAGCGACGGCACCCGCATGCCAGACAAGAAGGGGGAAGAAACGCAAATATTCGGAATTCGGATCCCGCGTCTACCGGTGGCGGCAAGAGAGGACCCTTTTCCGCTTGTGCTGGCAGCGCTTACCTTGGCACCTAAGGTTTGATCAGGCCTCCCTTGCGTTCGGAGGCCACCTAAGGAATATGACGCCCCCGTGCGTCGTTTAGGGTTGGCCGAAAACACGATCGCTCCGGCGGGGTTGCTATGATCGGTATTGTTCTCGTTACCCATGGCCGACTTGCCGATGAGTTTCGTTCGGCGCTCGAACACGTGATCGGCCCGCAAAAGCAGATCGAAACGATTACCATCGATCCCAAAGACAATATCGACAGCCGCCGCAACGAAATCATCGAAGCAGTGAAGCGTGTCGATTCCGGCAAGGGCGTCGCCATCCTCACCGACATGTTCGGCGGAACGCCGTCGAACCTCGCAATCTCCGTGATGAACTCGCCGAACATCGAAGTCTTGGCGGGTATTAATCTGCCTATGTTAGTGAAACTCGCAACCGTGCGCGAGGAGTGTCCGCTCGCGGAAGCCGTCAATCAGGCGCAACTTGCCGGCCGCAAATACATCAACATTGCGAGCCGCGTTCTCGCAGGCGAATGATGGCAGATAAGGCCCGTCCCGAGGATGATTGCCCGCCCGATCCGGCGCTGCCCAATGGCGCGCTAGTGCGAGAACTCACGCTCACAAACAAAAAAGGCCTGCATGCACGCGCCTCTGCGCGGTTCGTGCAAACCGTTCAGCAGTTCAACGCGACGGTGCAAGTCACGCGTTGCGGCGAAACGGCGGGCGGAGACTCCATTATGAGCCTGTTGATGCTGGCCGCACCCTTTGGCTCGACGATCCGGGTTTCCGCGACGGGCAATGATGCCGAGGCTGCCCTTGATGCGCTGCAGAAGCTGCTCGCTGAGGGTTTTGGCGAGGAAGATTAAGCGCCAAAAGCGTTTACCGAACATATAAAGAAATCTTTATATGATTATTGCAAGGAGAGGTCCCGGCTGCTATGCAATCGCGGCCGCTGCTCGAGGCGCGGCCAAATTTTGCCATTCGCACCGACATCGATCAGAGGCCGCACCCATGCACGCCGTCAAAACCGTTGCCAAGGATTATGTTGTCAAGGACATCGGTCTCGCGGAGTTTGGCCGCAAGGAAATTGCCATCGCCGAAACCGAAATGCCCGGCCTTATGGCGACGCGCGAAGAGTTCGGCAAGTCGCAACCGCTGAAGGGCGCGCGCATTGCAGGTTCCCTTCACATGACAATCCAGACGGCGGTGCTGATCGAGACGCTCGCGGCGCTCGGCGCCGACATCCGCTGGGCTTCGTGCAATATCTACTCGACGCAGGATCATGCCGCGGCCGCTATCGCCGCCGCTGGCATTCCGGTGTTCGCCGTAAAGGGCGAGAGCCTAAAGGATTACTGGGATTATACCCGCAAGATTCTCGAGTGGTCGGATGGCGGCGCTCCGAACTTGATCCTGGACGATGGCGGCGATGCGACGCTGCTTGTTCATCTCGGGCTCCGCGCCGAAAAAGGCGACACGGCGTTTCTCGACAAGCCAAGCTCGGAGGAAGAAGAGGTTTTGTTCGCGCTGATCAAAAAGACGCTGAACGAAAAGAAAGGCTACTTCACGGAACTAGCTAGGAACATCAAGGGCGTTTCCGAAGAAACGACCACTGGTGTCCATCGTCTCTATCAGATGGAAAAAGAAGGCAAGCTCCTGTTCGCTGCGATCAACGTGAACGACTCAGTGACAAAATCGAAATTCGACAATCTTTACGGCTGCCGCGAGTTGCTGGTCGATGGCATTCGACGCGGTACCGACGTGATGATGGCCGGCAAGATCGCGATGGTCGCGGGCTTTGGCGACGTCGGCAAGGGTTCTGCCGCCTCGCTGCGCCAGGCCGGATGCCGCGTGCTCGTGTCCGAAGTCGATCCGATCTGCGCGCTACAAGCGGCGATGGAAGGTTATGAAGTTGTGACGATGGAAAATGCAGCACCACGCGCGGACATTTTCGTGACCGCGACTGGCAATATCGATGTGATCACCATCGAGCACATGCGCAAGATGAAAGATCGCGCAATCGTCTGCAATATCGGCCACTTCGACAACGAAATTCAGGTCGCTGCACTGAAGAACTTCAAATGGTTCAACGTCAAGCCGCAGGTCGACGAGATCGAATTCCCCGATAAGAAACGGATCATACTACTGTCGGAAGGCCGGCTTGTGAATCTCGGCAACGCCATGGGCCATCCGAGTTTCGTGATGTCATCATCGTTCACGAACCAAACACTCGCACAGATCGAGCTCTGGAAGAACCATGCAAAATACGAAAAGAAAGTCTACACGCTGCCGAAGCATCTGGACGAAAAGGTCGCGCGGCTTCACCTCGACAAAATCGGCGTAAAACTCTCGAAGCTTTCGCCCAAGCAAGCCGCTTACATCGGCGTGCCGGAGGCTGGACCGTACAAGAGCGATCAGTATCGGTACTAAGTGGAGCTGCTCCACCGTTCGTTCTTCTTGTAGGTCGCGGAGGCAGGTGCTATCCCGCGCGCCATGACGGCGGCACCGATTTCCAACATCCGCAACTTCTCAATCATCGCGCATATCGATCACGGCAAGTCGACGCTTGCCGACAGGATCATCCAGCTCACCGGCGGTCTTTCGGACCGCGAGATGGTCGATCAGGTACTCGATTCAATGGACATAGAGCGGGAGCGTGGCATTACAATCAAGGCGCAGACCGTGCGACTTCACTACAAAGCAAAGGACGGCAAGGATTATGTGCTGAACCTAATCGATACGCCTGGCCATGTCGATTTCGCCTATGAGGTGAACCGCTCACTCGCAGCATGCGAAGGATCACTGCTTGTGGTGGACGCCTCACAAGGCGTCGAGGCGCAGACGCTCGCGAATGTCTATCAAGCGCTAGACAATAATCATGAGGTCGTACCGGTGCTGAACAAGGTCGATCTCCCCGCAGCCGAACCGGAGAAAGTAAAACAGCAGATCGAGGACGTGATCGGATTAGATGCCTCGAACGCAATCCTGATTTCCGCGAAAACCGGCGAAGGCGTGCCCGACGTACTGGAAGCGATCGTCACACGGCTGCCGCCGCCGAAGGGTGACGGCGCGGCGCCCCTCAAGGCGCTCCTGATCGACAGCTGGTACGACGCCTATCTTGGTGTCGTGGTGCTGTTCAGGGTCGTTGATGGCGTGCTGAAAAAGGGCATGCGCATCCGTATGATGGGCACGAAGGCGGCCTACGACGTGGACCGCGTTGGCGTATTTACCCCAAAGCGCGTCGAGATGGATATCATCGGTCCCGGCGAAATTGGATTCCTCACGGCCTCGATCAAGGAAGTTGCCGATACACGCGTGGGTGACACGATCACCGACGACCGCAAACCCGTCGCCAATCCCCTGCCCGGTTTTCGGCCTGCGATTCCGGTCGTCTTTTGTGGACTATTTCCAGTTGATGCGGCCGACTTTGAAGCCTTGCGCGCTGCGATGGGCAGGTTACGGCTGAATGACGCGAGCTTCAGCTACGAAATGGAAACCTCTGCGGCGCTGGGCTTCGGCTTCCGCTGCGGTTTCCTCGGCCTGCTGCATCTCGAAATCATTCAGGAGCGGCTCGAACGCGAGTTCAATCTCAACCTGATCGCGACCGCACCGTCGGTTATCTACAAGATCAGGCTCACTAATGGAGACGAGATCGAGATTCACAATCCTGTCGATATGCCTGATCCCGTGCGCATCGCAGAAATCCAGGAGCCATGGATCGAGGCAACAATTCTTACGCCTGACGAATATCTCGGCAGCGTCCTGAAGCTTTGTCAGGATCGCCGCGGCGCGCAGAAAGAACTGACTTATGTCGGCTCGCGCGCGATGGTGAAATACGAACTGCCGCTCAATGAAGTCGTGTTCGACTTCTATGATCGGCTGAAATCGGTCTCTAAGGGATATGCCTCGTTCGACTATCACCTCACCGATTTTAAACTGGCAGATCTCGTCAAAATGCAGATCCTCGTGAACGGCGAGCCAGTCGATGCTCTCGCCATGCTCGTGCACCGCACGCGCGCCGAAGGCCGCGGCCGTGCGATGGTAGAAAAGCTGAAGGAGCTGATTCCACCACACATGTTCCAGGTGCCGATCCAGGCCGCAATCGGCGGCAAGATAATCGCGCGCGAAACCATCCGTGCGCTGCGCAAGGACGTCACCGCTAAGTGCTACGGCGGCGACGTCACGCGCAAACGGAAACTTCTGGAAAAGCAGAAGGAAGGCAAGAAAAAAATGCGCGAGTTCGGCAAGGTCGAAATTCCGCAGGAAGCTTTCATCGCTGCGCTGAAAGTAGATAGTTAATCTCGACGCAATCCGCAGACTAATGCTAGCTTTGCCCTGAGAAGAGGAAACGCCTCATGAAACGCCGAGATTTTCTGAGGGGAGCCGCAGCGTTCCCTTTCGCGATCGCGGCCAATGACGCCTTCGCACAAGCCTATCCCGTCCGCAACGTGACGATCATCGTACCGTTTCCGCCAGGCGGACAGGCCGATCTCGCCGCACGACCTGTTGCGCAGAAATTGCAGGAAATTCTCGGGAAACCTTTCGTCATCGACAACCGCAGCGGCGCAGGTGGTGCGATTGGCAATGCTGCCGCCGCGAAAGCGGAGCCAGACGGCTATACCCTTTTGATGACACTTTCCTCGTTCGCTGTCTTACCGGAAGCCGACCGCCTTTTTGACCGACCTGCGCAATATGAGGTCTCACAGCTGAAACCGATCGCGCGCATACTGTCCGACCCGACATTACTCGCGATCAATGCGGAAGCGCCATGGAAATCTGTGCAAGAATTCGTCGATGACGCGAAGAAGCGTCCCGGGCTGATACCTTACGGTTCTTCCGGTTCCTACGGCTCGTTGCATGTCGCAATGGAAATGTTTGCGGCAAGCGCGGACATCAAGCTCGCACATATTCCTTACCGAGGCGCCGGACCCGCGCTCGCGGACTTGCTGAGTGGCCAGGTAAAGGCGCTCGCTTCGGGGCCCGGCGTGCTGAAAGCCCATGTCGATTCGGGCGCGCTTCGCGTACTGGCAAACTGGGGCGCAGAGCGCATTTCGAGCTTCCCGAATTTGCCGACGTTCAAAGAACTCGGATACAAAGACGTGGAGTTTTACATTTGGGCTGGTTTATTCGCTCCCGCCAAAACCCCCGATCCGATTTTGAGGCAACTGCGTGAGGCAGTTGGCAAGGCGATGGCCGATCCGCAGACAACAAAAATTTTCGTGTCAGCCGGAAGCGTGCCAGCCTATCAGGACGCGCCAGAATTCGCACGCTTCGTCGAGGCGGATGGCGCGCGTCTGATCGCAGCAGTAAAGAAGATCGGAAAAGTGGATTAAAAGAAGTTCAAGTTTCAAGGCGATAACTGTCAAAGAGTTTTTTCCCTAAGTCCTCACGCAATCATACATCCGCTGGATCCCGATCATCCTTCGTGCCGAGTTATCTTCAATAAATCGAGGACAAATTGGAGATTTTTGGCTGCATGCCCTCTAAGCACAGCATCCAATAAAGTTGTTCGTTTCTTGATAAGGATCAAGGAGAAAGGAAGGGTATCAAGCATAAAATTGCTGGTGGCGGGAGATACAAAGCGCATGTTGAACTAGGCATGAGGAACCGCGAGATTGTCCCGCGCAATCAATCCTGAACTCGAACTCAGTATTGTCGACCTCGGCCTCTATTTGCCGAGGCGGAGGGCTAAGGGATTCTGTTATTGTGCTTCCCGCGGAAAAAGCGACACTATTCACCAGAAAGTCCAACGTTAACAAAGAACGATAACACTAGGAGGAAACTATGATGCGAAGACACATATTGGCCCTCGTTGGCGCAGTTGCCGTGAGCCTATTCGCGAGCAACGCGTCGGCACAGGTCAAGATCGGCGCGATTCTGTCGGTCACCGGCCCGGCCTCCTTCCTCGGCGAACCCGAGAAGAGAACGCTCGAAATGTATATCGCCGACATTAACGCCTTAGGCGGCGTCAACGGCCAGAAGCTCGAACTCGTCGTCTATGACGACGGCGGCAAGCCCAACGAAGCACTCACGTTCGCTAAGCGGCTCGTCGAAGAGGACAAGATCGTTGCCATGGTCGGTGGTTCCACCAGCGGCGTGACAATGGCGATCATGCCAATATTCGAGGAAGCACAGATCCCCTTCATTTCTCTTGCCGGCGCCGTTCAGATTATTGAGCCAGTACGTAAATGGGTCTTCAAGACGCCACACACCGACAGGATGGCGTGCGAGAAGATTTTCGCCGATCTCAAGCGTCGTAACTTGAACAAAATAGCGCTGATTTCAGGCGCTGACGCCTTCGGCAAATCGATGCGCGATCAGTGCGTGGCGGTAGCGCCCAAAGTTGGCATCATCATCGTCCATGAAGAGACTTACGGGCCCGGCGATACCGACATGACGCCGCAGCTCACCAACATCAAGGGCAAGGCGGACGTCCAGGCGGTCATCAATCCCGGCTTTGGCCAGGGCCCGGCAATCGTCACCCGCAACTACCGCCAGCTTGATATCAAGGTGCCGTTCTACCAGAGTCATGGCGTCGCCTCGAAGCAGTTCATCAGTCTCGCCGGACCCGCCGCTGAGGGCGTGCGCCTACCGGCGGCGGCGTTGCTGGTCGCCGATAAGCTACCCGTAGATGACAAACAGAAAGTGATCGTCGAGTACTACACGAAGACCTACGAGCAGAAATCCGCCCAGCCGGTCTCGACGTTCGGCGGCCACGCTTACGATGGGCTAATGATCCTAGTCGAAGCGGCCAAGCGCGCCGGCAGCTGGGACAAGGCCAAGGTGCGCGATGAGATCGAAAAGACCAAGAATTTCATCGGCACCGGCGGCATCGTCAATATGTCGCCGACCGATCACCTCGGGCTTGATCTCACAGCCTTCCGCATGCTCGAAATTAAGAACGGCGACTGGACGCTGGTCGGCGATTCCGGCTCGTAAGGCCGCATGACATGCTGCACGGGCGGGCCTTTCGCGGGGCCCGCCCGAATGGTGTTTAATGTCGCGGGCCAAACGAAGGCATCCGACCAATGACCGAATTTCTCCAGTTTCTTTTTTCTGGGATCACAGTTGGCGCGGTCTATGCGCTCGTAGCTTTGGGCTTCACGCTGATCTACAACTCCTCCGACGTCATCAATTTCGCTCAAGGCGAATTTGTCATGCTCGGGGGAATGACGACGGTCTTTCTCGGGCTCGCTGGCGTGCCGCTGCCGATCGCGGCGCTGCTCGCCGTTCTGTTAACGACAGTCATCGGGTTTGCTTTGCATCGCTTCGCGATTGAACCCGCACGCGGCGCTAACGCGGTCGTCCTGATCATGATCACGATCGGCGCGTCGATTTTCTTGCGTGGTACCGCACAGGTTGTCTTCGACAAAGGCTTCCACAGCCTGCCACCACTATTTGGCAATGCGCTGATCCATTTTGCCGGCGCTGCGATCCTCCCGCAAAGCCTTGTGGTTCTGGCGGGAGCAGTGGTGATCGTCGTACTGCTATGGGTCTTCATCGATCGGACGCTGTTGGGTAAGGCGATGATCGCTATCGCGGTAAACCGACTTGCCGCGCGCCTTGTCGGAATCGACACGCGCCGCGTGGTTGGTTTTTCATTCGCTATTTCGGCCGCCATTGGCGCGATCGCCGGAATTCTTATAACGCCGATCACGCTGACAAGCTACGAAATTGGCACACTGCTAGCCCTTAAAGGATTTGCCGCGGCGATGCTAGGCGGGATCGGTGTTGCCGCAGGCGCGGTAGTTGGAGGATTGCTGCTCGGCCTGCTCGAGGCCTTCTCGGCGGGCTACATTTCCTCGCAATATAAGGATGCCGTCGCCTTTCTCGTCATTCTCACGGTGCTGTTCGTCCGACCGCAAGGAATTTTCGGCAAACCGAAGTTTGAGCGGGTTTGATGATGCGCCAAGATATCGTGGATCGCATTTTTTCTGCGCTACGGCGATGGCTCATGCACCGGCAACGGGCCATTATCTTTATTGCAATCATCGTCGCCATTATGCCAACGTTCTTTCCATCCACTTATTATTACCGTATCGCCACCTTGGTATTCGTATTTGCGATCGCGGCGACTGGACTCAATCTTTTGATGGGATTTGCCGGCCAGGTCAGCCTCGGCCATGCCGGCTTCATGGGAATCGGTGCTTATGCGGTAGCCATCGGCCCGAGTCATTTCGGTATTCCGTCATGGTTGTCGTTCTTAGTCGGCGCCGCCCTCTCCGCATTGATTGCCTTCGCTGTCGGGCGCCCAATCTTGCGGCTCAAAGGTCATTACCTCGCTGTAGCCACGCTCGGCTTTGGCTTGCTGCTTGCCATTGTTTTCAGCAATGAGGCCCGGCTCACCGGCGGTCCAGATGGCATGGCAGTGCCGCGCCCCATATTGTTTGGCTGGTCCATTCGCGGAACCGTGACGTGGTACTGGATCTCTGCGATCAGTTTCGTGATCAGCGCGTTGCTTGCATTCAACCTGATCGACAGCCCGACTGGGCGGGCCTTGCGCGCCATTCACGACAGCGAAATTGCGGCGCGTGTTCTGGGTGTCGACGTGGCACGGCAAAAGCTCACCATTTTTGTCATCTCGGCGGTTTATGCCTCTGTTGCCGGTTCTTATCTTGCCGCTTTTGACGGTCACATCACACCGGACGTATCCGGATTTCTGCGTTCCATTGAGCTCGTCGCCATGGTGGTACTCGGTGGTATCGGGTCGATTGTTGGATCCCTAGTGGGCGCAGCATTGCTGGTCATGCTGCCGCAAGTTCTTACCGTGATGCATGACTACGAACACATGGTGCTCGGTCTTGTGTTGATGGGCGTAATGATCTTTATGCGCGCCGGGATCGTCCCCAGCGTTGCCGCGGCATTTGCCAGGTACCGCGCATGATCATCCTTGCTGTCGAACATCTATCAATCGCATTCGGCGGTGTACGTGCGATTAACGACGTAAATCTCTCGGTCCACGAAGGTCTTGTATTTTCGATCATCGGCCCAAACGGGGCCGGAAAGACGACGTTGTTCAATGTGATCTCGGGGCTTTACATCCCGCTCGAAGGCAGCGTCCGCATCCGTGGAGAAGACGTGACTGGACTGCCACCGGAACAGCTCGCCCGTCGCGGAGTGTCGCGTACATTCCAAAATCTGCAAATCTTCTTTCGCATGAGCGCACTGGAAAACGTGATGGTCGGTTGCCATAGACACGAAACCACTGGTGCGCTTGCAAGCCTTTTGCACTTGCCCGAAGTCGGGCGACAAAATCAGCGAACGCGCAAAGCCGCCTCCCACGCCCTCGAACGCGTGGAGCTCTCTGCTGTGGCGAATATGCCTGCGAGCAGTTTGTCTTTCGGCAATCTCAAGCGCCTCGAAATCGCACGCGCCCTCGCAACTGAGCCCAACGTACTGCTTCTTGACGAACCTGCCGCTGGGTGCAACGCGGTTGAAACTGCGGAAATTACCGAAATCATTCGCGCCATCGCTGACGATGGCATTACCGTTGTTCTCGTCGAGCACGATATGCGGCTGGTAATGCAAATTTCCGATCACATCCATGTGTTGGCTAATGGCCGCACGCTCGCCGAGGGTACCGCCGCGGAGGTGCGCGCCAACCCAGCGGTGATCGAAGCCTATCTCGGCGTTCACGGTTCACACGAGGCCGCGCATGCTGACAGTTGAAGGTTTGCATTGCGGTTACGGGCGCATTGAGGCGTTGCATGGTGTCTCGATCAAAGTTGAGATCGGCGAGATCGTGACTCTCGTCGGTGCCAATGGTGCGGGCAAGACGACCTTACTGAGGGCAATCTCTGGCGTGCAGCCGATCACCTCTGGGCATATTCTTTTCGACGGTGTGCGCATCGAGCGCATTCCCGCACATGTACGGGTGGCGCGAGGGATCGCACAGGTGCCGGAGGGCCGCCAATTGTTCACCTCGCTTACTGTGGAAGATAATCTCGCGCTCGGTGCCTGGTCGCATCGAGCCGCAAATGTCACCGACGACCTGCAATACGTGTATCGGTTGTTTCCCATCATCGCCGAGAGGCGAAAGGTGCCGGCGGGTATGCTTTCCGGTGGCCAACAGCAAATGCTGGCAATCAGTCGTGCCTTGATGGCAAAGCCCCGTCTTTTGCTGCTCGATGAGCCATCGATGGGGCTGGCGCCAATTCTTGTCGATCAGATTCTACATGCGGTCCAAGAACTCAAGCGAAAGGGCCTTACGATATTGCTGGTCGAACAGAATGCGCGTGCCGCGCTCGCAATTGCCGACCGCGGCTATGTACTCGAAACCGGGCAGATCACTTTAGATGGTGCGGCGCAGAAACTTCTATCCGATAGCCGCGTGAAGGCTGCATATCTCGGCGTGTGAATAGTGACTTATCCTTATCATGATAGGAATGCTTGAGGTTGACCCGGTTTGATGTCCATCAAAGCCGCCCGAGAGAGTAAAGTCTAAAATATAACTTGGTGACCAAATAAGCCGGGACCGGGAAAGGGAGACGCAAGATGAAGGTAAGCCTGCGCGCAGGAATTTCACATACGCGGCGACTGACTGTTGACCGCGAGCGAACAATCGATTTCATGGGTGAGGACGGCCGTGTTTACGGCACGCCCTATCTCGTCCGTGATATCGAGCATACCTGCCGCGACCTCATCCTCGAACACGTGGATCCTGGGGAGGATTCCGTAGGTATGGAAATTGCGATGAAACATCTTGCGCCGACATTGCTCGGCATGAGCGTTGAGATCACGGCGACAGTGACGACGGTTGAGGGTCGCAAGGTGTCGTTCAACGTCACCGCCAAAGATGAGCTCGATGCAATCTGCACCGCCACACACACACGCTTCATTGTCGATATCAGCAAAACGATTGAACGTCTGAAAGCCAAGGCTGCCAAACGCATGGCATCGAAGTCTGCATGAGGGTTCCGGATGACGAGTGAGAACAAAAGTAATAGCGAACGTACGGTTTCGACTTATTGCTATCAGTGTGTGGCAGGCCCGGATCTGCTCAAGGTCCGCGTCCAGAACGATGTTGCGATTGAGATCAATCCGAACTTCGACGCCGCTGCAATTCATCCCGCGGGTGGCCGTGTCTGCGTCAAGGCCTTCGGTCTGATTCAGAAAGTCTATACCCCCGACCGCGTTCTGCACCCCATGAAACGAACGAACCCCAAAAAGGGGCGAGATCAAGATCCAGGTTTCGTACGGATTTCATGGGACGAGGCACTCACGCTCGTTGCCGATAAACTTAACGCCGCACGTGTCTCGGGCCTAACCAACGCGGAAGGTTATCCACGCCTAGCCGCGAGTTTCGGTGGCGGCGGAACCCCGACCGCCTACATGGGCACGCTTCCCGCTTTTCTTGCGGCCTGGGGACCAGTCGATATGAGCTTCGGCTCGGGCCAGGGCGTGAAGTGCTACCATTCCGAGCATATGTATGGCGAACTGTGGCACCGTGCGTTCACGGTATCGCCTGATACGCCACTTTGCGAATATCTCGTCTCGTTCGGCGCCAATGTCGAAGCCTCCGGCGGCGTCTGCGGCGTCAAACGCCATGCCGATGCACGCGCGCGCGGCATGAAGCGGGTGCAGATTGAACCGCACCTTTCGGTTACCGGCGCGTGTTCTGCAGAATGGATTCCGATCAAGCCAAAAACTGATTCAGCGTTTCTCTTCGCCATGATTTATGTGCTGCTGCATGAACAGCCGCGCAAACGGCTCGATCTACCTTTCCTCAAGTGCCGTACCTCAGCGCCTTATCTGATCGGACCGAAGGGGTTTTTCTTGCGCGATCCGGTGACGCGAAAGCCGCTTGTGATCGATGGAAAGTCAAGGCAGGCAGTGCCATTCGACGCTAACGGCATCGACGCCGAACTCGAAGGCACTTTCACGGTAAGCGGCATTGAGATCGGACCCGATAACGAGACGACAGAGTGCCGCGATACGGTCGTTAAGCCCGCCTTTGCTCATCTCGTCGCGCACGTGAAGGACCATACGCCGGAATGGGCGAGCCGCATTTGCGATGTCCCTGCCCAAACCATTCGCCGAATTGCCACTGAATTCCTCGATCATGCGCGCGTCGGTGAGACGATCGAGATTGAGGGTGTAACGCTTCCGCTCAGACCGGTTGCTATTTCACTTGGCAAGACAGTGAACAACGGCTGGGGCGGCTATGAATGCTGCTGGGCGCGCACGTTGCTGCCCTGCCTCGTCGGCGCGTTGGAAGTTCCAGGCGGTACACTTGGCACCACCGTAAGGCTCAACCGTCCGGCCGACAATCGTTGGTCAAGCGTCAAGCCAGGGCCCGACGGATTTATGGACTATCCGATGAATCCGACGCAGCGCGACAAATGGATTTCGCGCCCGTCCGTACGCAGCGCACACCGCACGTTGGTCCCGTTGGCGGCCAATTCCGCCTGGAGCCAGGCGCTCGGGCCGACGCATCTCGCTTGGATGATGCAAAATGAAGACTTCGAACATATCCCACATGCCGATCCCCCGGATGTCTGGTTTGTTTATCGGACCAATCCGGCGATCTCGTTCTGGGATACCAAGGCCATTGGTGAGGCAATGGCAAAATTCCCGTTTACGGTATGCTTTGCATTCACGCGCGACGAAACTAACCACATGGCTGACGTGCTCCTGCCGGATTGCACGGATCTTGAGGGATTACAGCTCCTGCGTATCGGCGGCACAAAATTCATTGAACAATTTTGGGATCATCAAGGCTTCGCGCTGCGCGACCGCGCGGTCCCTGCTCAGGGTGAAGCCAAAGACTTCACCTGGATCTCAACCGAGCTTGCGCGTCGGATTGGCCTGATCGAGGCCTACAATTCTGCCATCAATAACGGCGCCCACGGCGTCAAGCTTTCTGGACCGCGTTACGACTTCTCACTCGATCCGACCAAAGTGCACGATGTGGAGACGATCTGGGATGCGACGTGCCGCGCGGCCAGCGCCGAGATCACGGAGGGCGCTGAGTCCCAAGGCCTCGATTGGTTCCGCGAACACGGTTTCCGTGTAAAGCCATTCCCACGACTGCAATGGTACCTTTATCCAAAACTCGTGGAGTGCGGGCTTCGCTTTGAGCAACCCTACCAAGAGCGGCTGTTCCGAATCGGCAAAGAACTTGGGCAGCGCCTCCATGAGGAGAACATTCATTGGTGGGACAAACAGCTTGCCGAATATGAGCCACTGCCTCACTGGCGCGATCTTGGTGAACTTTGGGAGCGCGCACTCGCCGTGCATTACAAAGTGGACATCGCGAACTATCCGTTTTGGCTCATCACCGCGCGCAGCATGCAATATTCCTGGGGAGCTAATGTCGGTATCCAACTAATGAGGGAAGTTGCTGACAACGTTGCCGGTCACGGTAGCGTCGTGATGAACGAAACTACCGCTGCGAAGCTTGGCATCGCCGACGGAGATCGGGTTGAGGTCGCCTCCCCCCTTAACAAGACGCGCGGGAAAGTCGTTCTGTGCGAAGGCATCCGTCCCGATACGTTGTTAATGATCGGACAATTCGATCAGTGGGCGACACCTTTTGCCAAGGACTTTGAGGCACCGAGCATGAACGCGCTCGTGCCTATGCTGCTCGACCTCACCGATGCGACAGGATCGAGTGCCGACATCGTTAAGGTTCGCGTCGACCGCCTTGGAGCGGCGCCATGACACGATGGGTTATGGTCGCCGATCTTGAGCGATGCGTTGGGTGCCAGACCTGCACGGCCGCCTGTCGCCACGCCAATGCGACCTCACCCGCGGTGCAATGGCGAAAGGTACTCGACGTCGAAGCAGGGTCATATCCCAACGTCAGCCGCACGTTTGTTCCGGTCGGCTGCCAACATTGTGCCGACCCACCGTGCATGCATGTCTGCCCAACTACGGCAACTCGCCAACGAGACGACGGAATTGTTACCATTGCCTATGACATTTGCATCGGCTGCGCCTATTGCGATGTCGCTTGCCCCTATCAAGCTCGCTTCAAAATTGACGCGCCACATTTCGCCTATGGCGCCACTGCGATGCAGAACGAAATCGAGCGCGATGACCCAGCGCGCCTCGGCGTTGCGCAGAAATGTACGTTCTGCTCCGATCGGGTTGATTTTGGACTTCAAAACGGCCTCACCCCAGGCCTAGATCCGCTCGCGACGCCCGCTTGCGTCAATTCCTGTATCGCAAGCGCCTTGCATTTCGGAGATATCGACGATCCGAACAGCAACGTCTCACGGTTGCGGCGCGAATATAAAAATTTTCGCATGCACGAAGAAATCGCGACGGAGCCTAGCTTTTATTATCTCTACGACAAGACCGATAGCACTTCGCATCTCGCGCGCACTGCCGAAGCAGTTGCAGATTTATCCTCAGCGGCGGGACGTCTGCGCACCCGCGGTGTCGAGCCCTGGCATCAGAAGCACTGGGATTGGAAGGCGGCGGCAAACTTTCTTTGTGGCGGAGCGGGAACCGGGCTGTTCCTAAACAGCGCTATCGCCAAGATGAACGGATATGCCACGACCGCGCTCGTTTTACTGGCTCTCGGTGTCGTCGCTACAGGGCTATTGTTGTTGCTTTTTAAGATTGGACGGCCGCTTCGCTTCATTTACGTGTTGCGGCAACCACAGCGTTCGTGGATGGCCCGAGAAGCATGGATTGCTGGCCTTTTCTTTCCTGCAGCGTTGCTCGCGCTTTGGCTGGATGCGCCCGTATTGCTAGCGGTTGGAATGCTGCTCAGCCTGCTGTTCCTGTTTTCGCAAGCGATGATGCTGAGAGAAGCGAAGGGAATTCCCGCTTGGCGCGCACTGTCCCTCGTTCCCGTCATTTTCGCGACGGGTCTGGCCGAGGGCTCCGGCCTTTTCCTTATCTTCACACAGCTGTTCGCCGAACTGCATCCAATGACACATCTCGTCGCCGTCATGGTCCTGATGTTCGTCGCCATTAGGAGCGTGTGCTTGCGAACCTATTTCCACACCTTGGCCACGACAGGTGCGCCGACGCGAACAGTTGAAATTTTCACGCAGCTGCGGCCTTGGCTTTTGGCTTTTGGGTTCGTCATTCCGACCCTGTTCGCGATCGCCGGCTATTTTTTAACGCAGGCTGCGGCGCCATTGTTCGCTTTCGCGGGATTATCGGCTTTCGCGAGCGGATGGGCCCTGAAATTCATTCTAATTACGCGCGCTGGCTACAATCAGGGCTTCGCGCTCCCGCATACGCCGCGACGCGGAGCGGACACAATTGGCCCAGCGATCAAACCCGGCTGGATACTTTCGCAGACAGGATGACCAGATATTAACGAGCTGAATTCAAGAGCATCTTATGAGTGCCGGGCGCCTTCCCTGGTGGCGCCGTGATGGAGGGCAAAGATGGCCAGTCAAAGCGCGGTTCTTAATGTCGATAGCTTCATGTTCCAACGCGACATCGAGACGATGCCGCGGGCGAAACTCGCCGCTTTACAGCTCGAGCGCTTAAAAAAGACAATCGAGCGCGCATATTCCAACGTACCCGCGGTGCGGCACAAATTCGATGCCGCCAAGGTGAAGCCCGGTGATCTGAAGACCCTCACTGATATTAAGCGCTTCCCGTTCACCGTGAAATCCGATCTGCGCGACAACTATCCGTTTGGCATGTTCGCCGTCCCGCGTGAACAAGTTTTGCGGCTACATGCATCGTCGGGAACGACCGGCAAGCCAACCGTTGTCGGCTACACTAAGGCCGATCTCGGCATCTGGGCGGATCTGATGGCGCGCTCCATGGCGTGCACCGGCGCACGGGCCGGCGACATTGTGCACAATGCTTATGGCTATGGATTGTTCACCGGCGGGCTTGGCGCGCATTACGGCGCCGAAAGACTGGGCTGCACTGTCGTTCCAATTTCCGGTGGTGGAACTGAAAGGCAAGTGACACTGCTGCAGGATTTTGGAGCGCAAGTTCTTTGCTCAACGCCCTCTTATGCGCTCAATATTGCAGAGGTTGCGAACGGGATGGGCGTCGATTTGCGCAAGTTACCAGTGCGATTGGGAATTTTCGGCGCCGAGCCGTGGAGCGAGGCGATGCGGCATGAGCTCGCAGCCGGATTGGGAATTGATGCGGTTGATATTTATGGCCTCTCCGAAATCCTCGGGCCCGGCGTTGCTTGCGAATGCCAAGTCGCCCAGCACGGACTGCATGGTTGGGAAGATCATTTCCTGTTCGAGATCATCGACCCCGAGACTTTCGAGCCGAAACCTTTGGGTGAAACAGGCGAGCTCGTTATCACGACGCTCACTAAGGAAGCGCTGCCAATGATTCGCTACCGCACACGCGATATTACTAAACTAACTGACGAACCATGCGCGTGCGGTCGTTCTCATGTGCGCATTATGCGGGTGACTGGTCGCAATGATGACATGCTGATCATACGCGGCGTCAACGTCTACCCCTCGCAGGTGGAGGCGGTTCTCGTCGGGTTTCCGGGCCTCACGCCGCACTATCATATCGTGCTTACGCGTGAGGGCCCGCTCGATCAAATGACGGTCGAGGTTGAGGCTGCGCCGGAAATGGATTCAAACGATAAAACACGCGCGGCAAAAGCCGCCGAAGTTTGCCATCACATTAAGTCGCTGATTGGGGTGACCTGCGATGTCACGATCAAGGCGCCGGGCGAAATTCCACGCTCTCAAGGTAAAGCCATCCGCGTGAAGGATCTGCGCAAAGTCACAAAGTGATTGCCTCTGCATCAGCCGGCGTGATGCGGTATTGACGTCTTGAGCAGGATGCCGCCGATCAGTCTGGTCAATGCCGGTTTTCCGCTATTCTTGCGACACTGGGGGGTCGGGGTCCTGCGCCCAGGACGCGGCGGGCCGTGGGTACTTTTTCAGCAGCCGGTGGCAGAGGTCGACGTGCTCAGTCTCCTCTTCAGCAAATTCTTTGGCCATTTGCTTGATCTTTTCGTCGTGCGTCGACTTGAGTATGTGAGTAAAAAAAGCAAGCGCTCGCTCCTCACCGTTAAGCGCCAGTTTCAACGCATGCCACGGCGTCATCAGATAATGCGCTTCGCTGAGATCGGCTTCTTCCGGGCTGTCGCCCTTCTTCCACTTTGCTACCTCGCGCGCATGCGCCACGACATCGATGTCACCTGCCTGTCGGCGAATTTCCTCGGCGTGGATACCCTCCGCGCGGGCAAGATCATGAAATACCTTCACCAGATCAGGATTGTTATGCGTCTGCATCTGCTCAGCAAGGATTTTGTAACGCTCGACTGCATCGATCTCAATCTGATAGGCGACCGCAAATAGGTCGGCGATGCTCGTGATTTTCGGTATGTCGACAGGGGTCATGACTCAAAATCCCGTTCTAGTTCAGACAGATCAACAGAGGCTTTGCCCATTTCGACCTGATAGGGCTTGCGGTTGCCGCGATAAAGAATGCCGATATTGAAACCATCATCAGTCATAATGCGACGCGACGCCTTTCCGGGGTCGTTAGTCGGCTCCACCGGAGCGGGATGGACGAGGTTTTTCCATTCCTTTTGGTCCGGCCGAAATGTCACGCATGGACTCAATACCTCGATGAAGGAAAATCCAGGATGGCGAATTGCTTCGACGATGATGTTTGCAGTTTCATTCGGATTGCCCGAAAAGGCGCGCGCAACAAAATTGGCGCCGGAGGCAAGCGCGATGACAAGCGGATGGAACGGACTGAGACCGGTACCGCCAGGAGATAAGGCGGTATCAAACTCCGGCTCGGTCGTCGGTGACGGCTGACCCTTGGTCATGCCGTAGATGCGGTTGTCCATGACCACGTAGGTCATATCGATATTGCGACGGCAGGCATGGAGAAAATGATTGCCGCCGATCGAATAACCGTCGCCATCGCCGCTGGCCACCACGACAGTTAGATCCGAGCGCGCAACCTTGAGGCCGGCCGCCAAGGCCAGCGAGCGCCCATGCACGCCATGAAAACCATAGCAATTGGTGTAGGCAGGAATCCGCGAGGAACATCCAATCCCGGAAATGACCGCAATCTGTTCGGGCGGCAAACCGAGTATGGCAAACGCTCGCGTGAACGCCATTAGAACGTGATAGTCACCGCACCCTGGGCACCAGACTGGTTTAAGGTCAGACTTGTAATCGGCAGGTTTGCAGGACAGAGGCATTTCGGCAGCCGACATTACGACCTCCTTTCCATGATTGCACGGTAAATCTCACCGGGTCCGATGGTAAGCGGCCCGGGCCGATGCAGTACGTGCGGGTCAGTTGGCAATTCGTAATGCGCCCGCAAATAGCGATGGAATTGCGAGCTGTGCGTTTGTTCAACGATGAGTATCCTTTTGACGCCCTTAAGTGCTGCAGCAAATTGTTCACGACGCGGCGGCCAGAGCAACCGTGGTGCGATTAGCTTTGTTTCGACACCATCCGCACGCGCTCGCGCGATTGCCTCGCGCACGGCACCGGTGAGCGATCCCCAGACAATCACAGCAAGCTCGCCTTCACCTTCGATCGTTGCCCAATGATTGCCGAAGTCGAAACGGTCGAGTTTATCTTGGCGCTTATCGAGCTGTGCACAATGATCGGCTGCACTGCTCGTCGGGACGCCGCGTTCGGTATGAGTAAGACCATCGGCCGTGTACTGCCCGCCTCGCGTGCCGGGAATGGCCATGGGCGACACGCCCCCACCGCCGAGCGCATAGCGTTGGTATGGCGCCACGATTTCCGTCGCCTTAAGCCGCTGGCCGATAAAGGCGACATCGGCTGGTCGCTCAATTGCGACGCGCGTCTGCCCCATGAACTGATCGGCCAGCACAATCGCCGGCGCCTGCAGTGCCTCCGCAAGGAAAACAGCCCACTGGGTGGTGAACAGACAATCGCTAATCGATTGCGGAGCAAGGACCAGATGCGGCGCTTCGCCATGCATACCGTATACGGCGATGTTGAGATCGGTTTGCTCAGATTTCGTCGGAATGCCGGTCGACGGACCGGCGCGCATAACGTCGATCACAACAATTGGGATTTCGGAAGCTGTCGCGAGTCCAACCGCCTCAATCATCAACGACAATCCGGGTCCCGATGTCGCCGTCAATGCCGGCGTGCCGCCAAACGAGGCACCAATAATCATGTTGATTGAGGCAAGCTCATCTTCGGCTTGCAGCAAGGCCCCGCCAACTTTTTGCAAATTGGTAGCGAGCCATTCCAGGATTTCGGTAGCCGGCGTGATTGGATAGGCGGCAGCAAACCGAACGCCGCCACGCACCGCACCGAGCCCGGTCGCTTCATTGCCGGACATCAGCCAACGCTTGCCCCTGTTTTTTTTGGGCTGTTCGATACGAACTTTCATTTCGGTCTGCGCAGTCGCTGCGTAACCAGCATCGACGGCCGCCTGGTTAGTTACAATTGCCGCGCTACCCTTCTCACCGAAGTGATCGCGCAAAAGATTCGACATCACGCTCTTATCAATGCCGAGAAGTTTTGCCGCAATGCCGAGTGCGATCATGTTCTGACGCCCTTGCGGGATCGCCTTGGCCATCTCATTCATGGAAATCTCGACCAGTCGCGCACCTTGGACGGTGGCCTTGGCGACTTGAGGCGGTACATCGCCGCCGCGCGGATCACTGATGACTAGCGTATTTGGCCCGAGTGGAATCTCGGCATCGAAGCGATGCGCGTTTAACCAGTCGATTGCGATCAGAAGATCAAACCGGTCGTCGAGGCAATCGACAGGATGGGTCGCGAGTCGAAGGAGAGCCGCCGCCTCGCCGCCGCGGATTTGCGGACCGACGGTACGAGTCAGAAACCCGTACCACCCCGCGGCATTGGCAGCCTCGAGAAGCAAGTTACCGGCGGTGAGCGTGCCAGCACCGCCGCTGCCGACGATCGCCACCGAAAGGCTTGTAACTTTGTCGTTCACGGCTTGCCTCGCAGCCTTTGGGCCGAATTTGCTACCTGCGCAGAATTATTCTGGCCAAGAATACAGAAAGCGTTTTGATATAAATCAAGTATTAAAGTACGAAATTGCGCTATTCGCTGTTTTCAGCAAGGATCGGTGTGGAATTAGGCCTCTAAGGCCTGGTCCGCAAGCGTAATGATGAGCGGGTCGATTGAACCTGCCCTGCTGGGGAGGAGCAAAACCGATGACCGACAAAGCCGTCCGGTGGGTCATGCGCGGCAAGGCCGAGCCCTTGGTCGCGGTGGACTTCGATCCCTTTCCGCCGCCTGCCGGTGAGGTCGTCATTATGGTCGCTGGCTGTGGCGTCTGCCATACCGATCTCGGCTATTTCTACGATGGCGTTCGCACCAAGCACGCTTTGCCGCTCTGTCTCGGCCACGAAATCAGCGGGCGTGTTATCGCCGCCGGCAGCGGCGCCGAAGGCTGGATCGGCAAAGCTGTCATCGTGCCTGCCGTCATTTCGTGCGGACAATGCGACGCCTGTCGACGCGGCAAAGCGACCATCTGTCCGAACCAAAAGATGCCGGGAAATGACATTCACGGCGGTTTCGCGAGCCACATCGTTGTTCCGGCAACCGGGCTATGTTTGGTCGATGAGGCAAAATTAAAGACCGCCGGCATAGGCCTTGCCGATGTATCCGTCGTCGCCGATGCGGTGACCACGCCCTATCAGGCGGTCTTGCAATCCGGCGTACGCCAAGGCGATCTCGTCGTCGTCAATGGCGTCGGGGGAGTAGGCGGCTACTGCGCCCAGATCGCAAAAGCTTTTGGCGGCACCGTTATCGCCATTGATGTCAACCAGGACAAGTTGTCGGCTCTCGCCGGACAGACCGCTGCACTCACGCTCAACGCGCGTGAATTGCAACCACGTGATCTGAAATCAGCCGTTCAGGCTTTTACTAAGGAACGTGGATTGCGCCAGACTGAATGGATCATCTTTGAATGCTCGGGAACCAAAGTTGGGCAGGAAACCGCGTTCAGTCTGCTCAATCATGGTGCAACCCTTTGCGTCGTCGGTTTCACAATGGACAAAGTCGAAGTGCGGCTGTCGAATCTGATGGCGTTCCATGCGCGAGCGCTCGGCAATTGGGGGTGTCCGCCGGATCTCTATCCCGCGGCGCTTGATCTCGTTCTTCAGGGGCTTGTGAAGGTGACACCCTTTGTCGAGCAACATCCATTGGATGACATTAATCACGTTTTCGATGCAGTGCATCGCGGCGAGATCAAGCGCCGCGCCATTCTCATCCCGACCATCTGAGGAGGAAGCAATGTCCGTCACGACGTCCCGCCAGCCGGCCGAAGCCAAGGACCATGGCCTCGTCGCCGATGCAGTACGCGAAAGCGTGAGTAAGGGCGTACTCTACGAGAAACGGCCGGTGAGAGACGCCGATGGCAAACCGGTGGGCGGTCTCTTCAATGCATGGATTATCCTCGATAACCCGTCACAGTTTAATTCCTACACCACTGCTATGGTGAAGGGCGTGATCCTCGCTTTCCGTGCTGCAAGCGCGGCGCGCGATGTTGTCGCCGTTGTGTTCACCGGCTCCGGCGACAAGGCTTTCTGCACCGGCGGCAACACCAAGGAATATGCGGAATATTACGCCGGCAATCCGCAAGAATATCGCGGATACATGCGACTGTTCAACGACATGGTCTCGGCCATTTTGGCTTGCGACAAGCCGGTCATTTGCAGAGTCAACGGTATGCGCATTGGCGGCGGGCAAGAAATTGGCATGGCCTGTGATTTCTCCGTCGCGCAGGACCTTGCCCGTTTTGGTCAGGCTGGACCGAAGCACGGGTCAGCTCCGATCGGCGGTGCAACCGATTTCCTTCCCGTCATCATCGGTGCCGAACGTGCCATGGTGGCCTGCGTATTGTGTGAGCCATTTTCGGCTCACGAGGCGTATTTCACGGGCATAATCACAGACATCGCGCCAGCACTGAAGGTTGACGGTAAGTTCGTTGCCAATCCGCTGGTCGAGACGGGTCGCATCACCGATGAGTTTGGTCGTTTCGTTTTCGGTAAGCCCAAGACTGCTGAAGCCCTGAAAGCGGGCCAGGAATTGATGAAGCGTGGCGGCATCGATTTGTCGTTGCTCGACGAAAAAGTCGAAGCTCTGTGCACGAAACTGCTTTATACTTTCCCCGATTGCACGACCAAGACCGTCGAGGAGTTACGTAAGCCCAAGCTCGATGCATGGAACCGCAATAAAGAAAATGCGCGGGCCTGGCTTGCCCTAAACATGATGACCGAAGCGCGCGCGGGATTTCGCGCCTTCAACGAAGGGACCAAAGAGACGGGTCGCGAAATCGATTTCGTTGCGCTGCGCCGTGCGCTGGCAGCAAACTCGCCGTGGACAGACGAATTGACTGAAAGCATCATGCCGCGATCGAGACAGTCATGACTTCTCCGCTCAAGGTTTGGTTCGAAGCGGAAGGACGACTGCTGCGGCTACGTTTAAATCGCCCGAAAGCGAACCTGATCGATGCTGCGATGATTTTGGCATTAACGAAGGCTCTAGATCAGCATCTTGAAAACGCACACCTCGGTGCGGTGCTCCTCGATGCCGAAGGTTCGCATTTCTCATTCGGCGCGAGTGTCGAGGAACATCTGCCCGGCCAATGCACCGCCATGCTCAAAGCAATACACGGTTTGATCCTTCGCATGGTGAAGTCTCCGGTGACGATCCTCGTCGCCGTGCGCGGCCAATGCCTTGGTGGTGGTCTCGAAGTTGCGCTTGCCGGTCATATGATTTTTACGAGCCCTGATGCCACGTTCGGGCAGCCCGAAATGAAGCTCGGCGTATTTGCGCCTGCCTCTTCCTGTCTGTTGCCCGAGTTGATCGGACCCGTGCGCGCCATTGATCTGTTACTCTCTGGTCGCAGCATCAATGGCACGGAAGCAGTTTCGTTTGGCATGGCAAAAGAAATGTCTTCAGATCCCGAGCGTGCGGCGCTTGCCTATTTCGGCGAGCATCTCAAGCCGAAGAGCGCGAGCTCCCTGCGTTATGCGGTGCGCGCGGCGCGCAGCGATCTTTCCACCCGCATCGAAACCAAGCTTGCCATCGTCGAGCGACTTTATCTCGACGAACTGATGGCAACCCGCGACGCAGTAGAAGGGCTCGAAGCCTTCATCGCCAAGCGATCCGCAAAATGGGAGCACCGCTGACAATGCCCACTACAGCTGACATCGTCGCCCGCGCGACCCAACTTTTTGAGGATCTGAACTTTAACGCGGCCCGTGAATGGAAAGCAGCCAAGACTGGGCGCAAGGTCATTGGCTATATGCCGATCTACGTACCGCGCGAGATCATTTATGCTGCCGACATGTTACCGCTCGGGATTCTGGGGGGCGGAGATCAACTCGAGGTCATTCATGGCGACGCCTATTATCAGAGCTACATCTGCCGCATACCACGCTCGACGATCGAGCTTGGTGTGTCGGGGCGGCTCGACTTCGTTGAAGGCATGCTCTTCCCATCGATCTGCGACGTGATCCGGAACCTGTCCGGCATGTGGAAGCTGATGTTTCCCGGTGTTTATTCACGCTATTTCGACGTGCCACAGAACTATAAAGATGAGATCGGCGGCAACTATTACGCTAATGAACTGGCAGAATTGCGCGATGACCTCGGCAAGCTCCGTGGCAAACCGATCACGGACGATGAGCTACACAACGCAATTGCCCTCTATAATGAGAACCGCCGTCTGGTGCGTGAACTCTACGCATTACGCGGCGACAAGCCGTGGCAGGTACCCGCCGCCGAAGTTTATCTTGTTCTGCGCGCCGGCTTCGTCCTCCCGGTTGAGCAACACACCGAAATGCTGCGTGATTACCTCAGCGCTGCACGCGCCGAGGAGCGGCCTAAGCGCGACAACTGCCGTGTCGTGCTAACCGGCCTCTTCTGCGAGCAGCCCCCGCTCAATCTTATCAAATCGCTCGAGCTCTCCGGCTGCTACGTTGTCGATGATGATCTTCTTCTTATCACCCGCTGGCTTACCACCGACGTGCCCACCAAAGGCGATCCGCTGAAAAATTTGGCGCTCGCTTTTCTCCACCATTCGGAATCGACAGCGGCAAAATACGAGCCGGACCAAAAGGAAAAGGGTCAGCACTTGGTTCGTGCGGTCAAACGCACTAGCGCCGAAGGCGTTATCTTCGCTAGCCCAAGCTTCTGTGACCCCGCGCTGCTTGATCGGCCGATGCTCCAGCACGTTTTAAAGGATGCCGGCATTCCTTACATCGCCTTCAAGTACGCTGAGAATTCCGGCCAGATGCAGCCTATTCGCGAACAGGCCGGCACTTTTGCAGATTCCATCAAACTATGGAGCGGAACATGACGACAGTCTTCGTCACACCCAAGGTTGCGGCTGCTAAGGACATCGAAAAAGATGCATCCATGGTGAAACAGAAGGAAATGATGGCGGCGCATTACGATCGGCTAACCAATGCGCCACAAACGGGTGAAAAGGTTTGCAACACCTTCGTGCCCGGCAATCTCAATGAATTGATCATGTGCTTCGGTCTCGTCAACAACCTGCCCGAGGTTAACGCCATTCAGAGCGGGCTGCGCCGTCAGTCTGGGGCTTATGTACTCGAAGCAGAGAAAATTGGCCATTCGGAGGACGTCTGCACCTACGTCAAGTCCGACATCGGGATGATGGCGAAGGGCAATATTGGACCGAACGGTAAGCGTATGCCCGATCCCGATGTGCTTCTACTTTCATATACTGGCTGCTTCACCTTCATGAAATGGTTTGAGCTGCTGCGCGAGCAGTACAAATGCGAGACCATCATGCTGCACACGCCGTACATGGGCGACGGCAAGATCACGCCGAACATGACCGAGTATATGGTTAAACAGCTCAAGGAAGAAGTAATCCCGAAACTCGAAAAGGTTTCTGGCGTCAAATTCGATATCGACCGCCTGCGTGAATATCTGAAGAAATCGGTGAAAGCGGAGGACAATCTCGTTCGCATACTGCAGACTGCGAAGAACAAACCGTCGCCAATCGATGCATATTTTGGCGGCATCTATTATATTGGTCCGATCTTCGGCGCATTCCGCGGCACCGATGACGCCGTCGACTATTACAAGTTCTTACGCGCCGAGGCAGAAGATCGTCTCGCGAAAGGTCTGGGGCCAGTTACACCAGACGGTGATATGGGCAAGGAACGCTATCGCCTCGTCGTCGAGGGACCGCCGAATTACACAAACTTCCGTCAGTTCTGGAAAATGTTCTACGATGAGGGCGCCGTCATCGTCGCCTCGAGCTACACCAAAGTCGGCGGCGTATACGATTTCGGATTCCGCCACGATCCGGATAAACCGTTGGAGACGCTCGCCGAGTATTGCCTCGGCGTCTATACGAATCGCAACCTGCCGATGCGCATCGACATGCTCGTGAATTACATTGACGAGTATCAAGCGGATGGCTTGCTAATCAATTCGATCAAGAGCTGTAACAGTTTTTCCGCAGGACAACTTTTAATCATGCGCGAGGTGGAAAAGCGTTCCGGTAAGCCGGCTGCTTTCATAGAATCTGATCTTGTGGATCCCCGCTATTTCTCCGCGGCCAACATCAAAAACCGCCTCGAGAGCTATTTCCAGATGATCGAACAAAAACGCGCCGGCCAAGCCGCAGCCTAAGGAAACAACGCATGAAGACTTTTGTCGGAATTGATCTTGGCTCGACCACTACCAAATCGGTTTTGCTTGATGAGAATCGCCAAGTTCTTGGCCGCGGCATCACGAATTCCCGCTCCAACTACGCTACCGCCGCGCGCGTAGCGAGCGAGGAGGCGCGCGTCGATGGCCGCTTCACGATGTTCCGACGCGAGCTCGGTCAGGTCGCTTCGCTCGCGCCACGGCTCGACGATTTCATCGGCGCGCTCGAGCGCGCTTTCCGCCTCGAACAATTTCTTGAGCAGCTCGCGGACCTTGAAGCGACCTGCCGCAGCCAAGTCAAAGGTGAGCGCTTCGCTAAGGTCGAAGCCGGCGTGATCGAAGCGCTCGGCGTCGTCTTTGAACGCCTGCGCGCGGAAGCACCCACGCTTTATGCGCCAGGCGCTAAGCGCAGATCGGATTTCTTCCGCGATATCGCGGGTTCGAGCTACCACGCCCAGGCTGAGACGGTCGCGCGCGAGGCCGGACTTTCCTACGAGTTGTTGCTCAACGTATATGACAAATCGATCATCGAGGTGGAAAACCGCCCACCAGCTGGCCAGTTGAGCGACAAATTCCGTCGCGCGCTCACGCGCATAATGGCGGAAGACAAGACATTCACCGCCATAAGCGATTTGCCGGAGCGGGTGGAACGCGCCCTCTCAGCCGCTCTGGACGAAACCTTTCTCGTCGGTACGGGATACGGCCGGGTGACGCTCCCGTTCTCTAAAGAACACATACGCTCCGAAATCCTTTGTCACGGACTTGGCGCACACATGATGTATCCGATGACGCGCACCGTACTTGACATCGGCGGTCAGGACACCAAGGGCATCCAGGTCGACGAGAACGGCATTGTTGCCAATTTTCAGATGAACGACCGCTGTGCCGCTGGGTGCGGCCGTTATCTCGGATACATCGCCGATGAGATGAATATGGGATTGCACGAACTTGGCCCACTTGCCATGAAATCAAATCGCCCGGCGCGCATTAATTCGACTTGCACAGTGTTTGCTGGTGCCGAATTGCGTGACCGGCTTTCCCTCGGCGAAAAGCGCGAGGACATCCTAGCCGGCTTGCATCGATCGATCATTCTGCGCGCCATCTCGATCCTATCGCGCTCCGGTGGCGTCACCAACGAGTTCACTTTTACAGGTGGCGTCGCCAAGAACGAGGCGGCGGTGCGCGAGCTGCGAAAAGTGATCAAGGAAAACTATGGAGATGTCACGATCAATATCAACCCGGATTCAATCTACACTGGTGCACTCGGTGCCGCCGAATTCGCGCGCCGCGCACATGAAGGTGGCGCCACAACGGAGAAAGCAGCATGACCATCACCGCAGGGATTGACGTCGGTACTGGTGCGGTCAAGGCCGTTCTTTTCAGAATCGAAAACGGTAAAGAGACTTGGCTGTCGCGCGCCACGCTTCGCATACGTCAGCGCGATCCAATGGAGCTCGCGCGCATCGGCTTCGACCAGATACTCGATGATGCAAAGCTGAAGGAGGGCGATGTCGATTATGTCGCATCAACGGGCGAGGGCGAAAGCATCCCGTTCCACACTGGACATTTTTATTCGATGACAACACATGCGCGCGGCGCGATTTATTTCGATTCCGCAGCACGCGCCGTGATCGATATCGGCGCACTTCACGGACGCGCAATCTCAATTGACGAGCGCGGCAAGGTGCTGAGCTACAAGATGACGAGTCAGTGCGCATCCGGATCTGGACAATTTCTTGAAAATATCGCGCGTTATCTCGGCATCGGCCAAGACGAGATTGGCTCTCTGTCAAGCAAGGCCGACAATCCTGAGGTCGTTTCTTCGATTTGCGCGGTGCTGGCGGAGACAGACGTGATCAACATGGTTTCCCGCGGCATTACCGCTCCGAACATTCTCAAAGGCATTCACATATCGATGGCAGGGCGGCTATCGAAACTGCTCAAATCAATCGGCGCGAAAAGTGGCGTCGTCATGGTCACTGGCGGGCTTGCCCTCGACACCGGATTGATTGCGGCACTCGCAGAAGACGTCGCCGGTATCAAAGAGATGAAGGCAGAAATACGCAGCCATCCCGATTCGATCTATGCCGGCGCCATTGGCGCCGCCTTATGGGGTGCCTTCCGTCACGAAAAACTTTCCTCCCAGGAAAGCAACCGCAAGGCCGCGTGACGGCAAGAAAGGAGACATATCATGGCTCTGATGATCATTGATACTTGCACGGCTTGCGACGCTTGCGAGCCAGTTTGTCCCAATAAGGCGATCACTGCCGGAAACCCGATGTACGTGATCGATGCGATGAAATGCACCGAATGTGTCGGCGCCGAAGACGAGCCGCAATGCAAGCTCGTTTGCCCCGCCGATTGTATAGTCCCGAATCCCGATTGGCCCGAAGACAAAGAACAACTCCTCGAGAAGTATCGACAGCTTCACACCTGACCCGAACGATATACTAGGTTTGACGATGAGCTTTTCCAATCGTGTCAACCAAACGCTCCACGAGGAGCACCGCGCCACGATTGCGCTGATGGAAGAATTGGAATCATTCATACGACGCCATCACCGCGCAGTTCCGAATATCTCAGACGGGTTAGTTGCGCAGCTTATTGCTCGCTTGGGCACTACAATTGAAGCGGAGATCGAGCAGCACTTTGATTTTGAGGAACGTCATTTGTTCTCGTACTTAGAAGCCATGGGAGATGCAGAGATCGGTGCGCATCTCACTGAAGAGCATGTGGCCATGCGCCCCCTTGGCCGGCGATTGGCTGCTATTGCGCGTAGTGCGCGCACCGCAAATTTTGATGAATCGAGCTGGCGCGAGTTCCAGAGTCTTGGACAGGAATTCTGCGAACGTATGCTTGCGCACGTTCAAAAAGAGGAAATGGCATTACTGCCCATATTAGAAGAATCGATGGATGCCAATACCGAGGCTGCGCTCTATCAGGCATATGTCGAGGAACGCACGGGGTAAGTCGATGACCGGCGTGATAAAGAAATCCGATAACGCTATTCGAACGTTGAGAAGAGATGATCTCGCGGCGATGGTTGCCATCGATCATGCATATACGAATCAAACGCGACGTCGATTCTTCGAAAAGCGACTAGATGTCGCGAAAGTCCATCCCGATGACTTCATCCATGTCGGGCTCGATAAAGACGGCGCGCTTGTCGCTTTTGCGTTTGCCCGCATATTGAGGGGTGAATTCGGCCGTGAGGATACCGTTGCAGTTCTCGACATTATGGGCGTCGCACCCAAAAGCCAGAAGCACGGTCTCGGGCATGCACTGATTCAGGGCCTGTGCGACCGCCTACGGGACAAAGGTGTGCGCGTACTCAACTCACAAGCGGATTGGACAAACCACGGTCTTTTGCAATTTTTCGATTCGTTTGGATTTACATTGGCGCCACGACTCGTATTGCAGCGGACATTAGCAGAGCCGCTCGCGGAACTGACAGATCAAGTGTGAATGAAAGGGAGCCTTCGATGACGCAGCACCGCGGCCAAATTCACATCCCCAAGCGCGTAGATGAAGCGCTGGAAATCGACTACGGCGCGCCCCCGCGTGCGGATTTTGGACCACTGGCGCGTGATCTTATTCCCGTACGATCAATGACCGAAAAGGATCTCAAAACTTTGATCGCAATTGATCATCGGATAACCGGGCGTAACCGGGCTCACTATTTTGAACGCAAGCTCGCTGAAGCACTGGACTCCGACGTGCGCGTCTCCCTGGTTGCTGAGCTCGACGGCATGCCTGTGGGTTTCATTATGGCGCGTGTTGATCTCGGCGAGTTTGGCCGCTCCGAACCATCGGCGGTTATGGATACTATCGGCGTTGATCCGGAATATCGCGGGCGCGGCATAGGTCGAGCACTGTTGTCGCAACTTCTCATCAACCTCGGCACCTTGCGTATCGATCGGATCGTCACCGAGGTCACATGGAGTGACCCTGAGCTCATACGTTTCCTTGATGCGTGCGGATTTCGCCCCTCGCCACAACTCTGCTTTCAGCACGCCACTGTCTGAACTGGACAAACTATCGACGCGCGTCTTCATCGGCGAAGTTATGCGCCTGCCAGGCCGAGCAATATATCGGGATTTAATCCACGCAATTCGGTCATTACATCGGCGTCGTCAACACACGCCTAATCACACTGAGCGTAAACCATGCGAATGCGATGGCACCGGTAAGCCCTGCTACCGCAGCGGGCAATACGACCCATGCCAAATTGAATGCTATCGCAAGCGCTATTCCGACTACTGCAATGGCATGACAGGCAGCGTGGCACTTGAGTGGCCAGGATGCAGCAAATTCAGACAGCAACGGTGGGGCGCCATGAATTCCACGCGCGGCATGCATGGATGCAAGGAAAGGCATGATGCGTTGAAGAATTCCGAACAAGAAGGTGAGAAGCCAACCCCACAGCAAGACAAAGGCAAATAACGTCGGCCCATTGGGGCCCGCAAATCCATGCAAGGCCGCGATGCCTATTACAAATGTCAGGATGAACATCCCCCAGGCACTGCGCACTAGAAAGAAGGAAAGTCCGAGGCGCTTGCGCATGCCGTTTGCGAGCACACGAAGCATCAATCGAATGTGTGCCGCTGCTGCGACAAAACCCAGCATCGCCGCAAGCGTCAATATTGCTCGACTGTCGAAAAATATGCCCGCGACACAAATGATCAGGGATGCAGCTGCCAATATGAAAGCAAACAGTGCGCTACGCTTTTTCGGCATCGAAGAGAGCGAAAACATCGGCACCAGGACATGGCTGAAACCGAGTATTAGCATTCCCATAAAACCGAAACTCGCCAGTATCAGATGCGCAAGCGCTACTGACGGCCGATTCGACAAGAATCCGTATTCGTAATCGAAGATAACTGCAACGCCGAGCGCAATGAGTGCCAAGAGCGATCCCAATGATACCCATCCGAATGCGGCGACGACAGGAATGCCGCCGGCGCGGCGCAGATTGTCGGCGAGCAATGCAGCGAAGAGCACAAGGCCAGCTGTGACGGCGATGGCACCTACGGCAAGCAGCGATATCTCCACGACATACATGCCGGTGACGAGCAATACGATGCCCGGGATTACAAGCCAGTACACGACCTTAATCGGCCAAACCGAAATCAACGCACGACGAGTAGCGACGGGCAGAAGCTGCACGGACGCGCCGATAGCAGTTGTTGTGAGCACTCCGAGCGTGACCAAATGCACGGCCGCTAGTGACGGCCCAAGACCACCGCGGAAGTCGACCACGGCCCGAAAATCGAGCAGCGGTATCAACCACATCACCACGTGGAAAAGAACGGCCGAAATAAAGAAGCGGAATGGTATCGAAAGCGGCAAAAGCCGACTTTTTGCTCCACCAAGAAAGGTTGCCGCCACCGTCACGCGACGAGACACACAAGACGCAACCGCACGTCGCCCTCGCAATGAGGATCGCCGAACGTCGCAGAAATAATCTCGTGACTCCAGCCGCGAGCATCGAGCTCCGGATAAAGGAAAATTGGCTCGCGATCGAGATGTACAATGAAAATATTTTCTGCTTCGCCACGATCGATCAATCCAAGGATTTCCACCATGGGCTCCGGGGGATCGAGGCCTCGGACATCGAGGTGTTGGCCATCCAAAGCTTGCCAGATCCGTGAAGTGCCATCCGGCGGCTTGCAATCGCAACTCAAGTCCCACCTCCGGCTTCAGCGAATAGTCTCTGCGTAAGCCGCCGTGCTAACGCGGCCGCAGCCAGCCGCCGGTAATGCGCTGATGCGGTTGTCGTGCGCATCGGCTGCACCTGTTTTTGTATGAGCTTGTCAATTTGATCAAACACATCGCTATCGAGCAGCCGGCCGCTTAAGGCATCGGTGCCTTGCAAGAGGAATGGCCGTGGGTTCGTTCCGGTCAATGCAACGCGAAAATCGATCAGCCGTTGATTCTCAATCGCCAATGAGACAGCAACTCCCGCCAGAGGAAAATCGATCGCACCGCGCGCGCGTATCTTGGCATACGTGGATGGAGGTGGATTGGCCGGCAGTTGAACGGCGATGAGCAGTTCGTCGCGCCCCAGCGTCAAGTGTGCGCGGCCATCTTCCACATAAAGATCGGCCAACGGGATGCGGCGCCGACCCTCGGCGCCCGCAATCTCTACCTCTGCACCGAGCACCATCAATGCCGGCGCGATATCGCCGCTGAATGCAGCGTGACAACGTTGGCCCTGTGGTGCGACGTGACAAGTCTGGCCATCATGCTTCAGACAATACTTGTTCGCGTGCCGCCACCATTCACTTTGGTTGTAATAGATGCAGCGCGTGTCGAGACAGAGATTACCGCCCAAGGTCGCGGCGGTGCGGATTCCCGGCCCGGCTACCGATTCGGCCGCCTCAGAGATACCTCGATAGGATTCTCGCATAAACGCTGCAATCTGCGCGATCGTTACACACGCTCCAATGCGCGCACCTTCACCCGTTAAAGTCACCGCCCGCATTTCCTCGATCGCAGACAGATCGACCAGCAATTGCGGTTTTCCAATACCGTGCCGCAAATTGACAATCAGATCCGTTCCACCGGCGAGGAAGCGACTGTCATCGTTGCTACGCTTGGCGGCAATGGCTTCCTCGATATCGCGGGCGCGCGATATCTGAAATTCGGGCAGTGGCAGAGTCACGACACGGCCTTTTTCAGACTTCCGCGCCGTTGCGCCCGACGGCGTTCAACAAGCGCTTCCATGATTCGATCCGGCTTCATCGGCAATGCGTTGAAATCGATGCCGATCGCATTGGCGACCGCATTGACCAGTGCCGGGGGAAAGCTTGCAAGGGCACCCTCGCTAGCTTCCTTGGCACCAAATGGCCCGAGGGGATCGTGGCTTTCGACGATATGAACTTCAATTGGTGGCGATTCCGAAATCGTCGGTACTCGGTATTCAAGCAGGCTTGCATGCGCGGGCAAACCGTCGAGATAGTTTGTCTCCTCGCTCATGGCTTGGCCCATCCCCATCCACACCGAGCCCTCGATCTGGCCTTCCACCGCGAGCGCATTGATGGCGTGCCCACAATCAAGCGCGGTCCACACTTTATCGACCTTGATGAGCCCTGTATCTTCATCAACACTTACCTCCACCACTTGCGCGGCATAACTGAAACCCATGGTCGAACCGACGGCGCCGCCTTTGTGCTTGCCGCCCTGCGCTTGCGGTGGACACGTAAAGGTGCCTTTCACAGTATGCGCACCGACATCAATCAATGCCGCTCTGACCACCTCGGTGAAACTCAGGCTAGATTGCGCGTTGGCGCCAACGCGAAACGTCTCACCGCTGCACTCAATATCTTCAGGATGCGCATCGAGCTTGTGCGCCGCGGCGGCGATCAGCATCGATTTCAGTTTGCGCCCTGCATCGATCGCGGCGTTGCCGACCATGAAAGTGATACGCGAAGAATAGGCGCCGTTGTCTTTCGGCGTAAGCGCGCTATCGCCGGCCACAACGCGTATCCGATCGAGCGAAACGCCGAGCGTCTCCGCCACTGAAATCGCAACCATTGTAGAAGAGCCTTGACCGATATCGGCCGCGCCAGTGAGTGCTGTAATGCTGCCGTCAAAGTCGAGCTTCAAATGCACTACTGCGTGCGGCTCGCCGGTCCAATGGATAGGCTTCGCCGCACCGCTGACGTAATGCGAGCAGGCCATTCCCAGACCTTTGCCAGACGGCAGTCTCCCGTAGCGCTCCTTCCAATTGCTCGCCCGTTCCACTTTATCGAGACATTCGGCAAGAGCGTAACTATTGACCATTAGATCGTTCATTGTGCGCGTCGGTGCCCGCAGGAGATTGGCACGGCGGACGGTGAACGGGTCGAGCTTGAGATCGCGCGCCATGCGATCCAGCACGCATTCGAAAGCGTGCCGCGTATTGACGGAACCATGGCCACGCATGGCGCCACATGGTGGTAGATTGGCGTACACGCGATAACCATCATATTTGATCGCGGGTATGTCATATATGCCCTGCAGAAGCGCGCCCGCATAAAGAATCGTCACTATGCCATAGCCGGCATAGGCGCCACCGCGCTGAATCACTTCGCATTCGCAAGCGGTGATGCGGCCATCGCGTTTCATCCCAAGTTTCAGACGGATGTCGGTCTGAGGCCGTGCGCGATGGGTGAGAAAATTCTCTTCGCGCGTAAGTTCCATGAACACCTTACCGCCAACTGCCTTGGCGAGCAGAGCGGTGATAATCTCGAAATTAAGAACTTCTACACGCGCACCGAAGCCGCCACCGACAAAAGGTTTGATCACGCGAATGCGCGCCTCGTCCATCGCGAGGCATCGCGCGAGCATCAAATGCAAATAATAGCCGACTTGCGACACGCTTTGCATAATCAATCGCTCATTGACAGGATCGAACTCGGCCAAAGCGGCGTGAGGCTCGATCTGAGCATGATTAACTTCTGCGCAAGAGATAATCTCTTCGCGCACAAGATCGGCTTCCGAAAAACCTTTGCCGAGATCGCCAAAAGCGTGATGCACCTCACGTTCGATATTTTTAGGTTTGTTATCGTGTAGCAACGTTGCATCTAGTGCACGTGCCTCTGCGGACGTGTAATAGGCAGGAAGCTCACCGACTTCAAAATCGATTAGTTCAATCGCGTGTTGTGCAGTGGCGGCATCGATCGCAGCCACTGCTGCTACCGGTTCACCACGATAGCGCACACGCTCGCGCGCCATCGGATATTCGTTCATCGCGACGGGAAGCACACCATAGGTATGCGGACAATCGTCGCCGGTGAGAACAGCGATTACCCCTTCGAGCGCGCGCGCTTTTGATACGTCGACTTTTAGAATCTCACCGTGGCTCACCGGGCTGCGAAAAATCCGCCCAATCAGCGCGTCGGCATGATCGAGATCTGCAGTATAGCGAGCACGGCCCGTCACTTTGTCGATGCCGTCAATCAAAGGCACCCGGCGGCGGTCCAGCGCCTGCGCAACATCGCTTTTCGTGTTCATGTTCACGTCTCAGCCGCCGCGTGAATAGATTCGATGATCTTCACATAGCCCGTGCAGCGGCAAAGATTTCCAGAGAGCGCATCGCGAATTTCACCATCGCTGGGATCGGGATTTCGGCGCAGTAGGGCCTCCGCCGACATGATCATGCCAGGCGTGCAGAACCCACACTGAGTGCCGAGCTTCTCGTGAAACGCCGTCTGCAGGCGATGAAGGCGCCCCTGTTCGGCGAGCCCTTCGATGGTCTCGACCGAGCGTCCCTCGCATCGCGCCGCGAGCGTGATACAGGACGGAACAGGCTCGCCGTCGAGGAGAATGGTGCAAGCACCGCATTCACCCCCATCGCATCCGGTCTTGGTGCCAGTCAGCCGAGCGACGTCTCGCAAATATTCAACTAATAGTTGATTTTCGGCAACCGCGTCCTCGCGCCATCGCCCATTGAGTTTCACCCGCAATATTTGCTTTTTCGGCTGCTGACGACTTATTGCCATAAGACGACCCCATGCCAAGTCTCGATAATATAGTAGTCGAGCCCGGCCATGACCTAAGTCAATTAATTCATATTATGGTACCATTTTGCAGGATTCAGGCACAGGTTTCAGCCGCCGCGGACCGAACCATCCGTAGCTGGCGCAACGAGTCTCGCGCAGGATGCCAATGTCGATGACGATCACCGAGAGGTCCACCAGGAAAACGGTGATCATCCGCCGCGCTCGCAGCGCGGACGTCCCGCACGTCATTGAGCTCGACGCGCAGATCACGGGTTTCGCCAAATCAGATTATTGGCACGACGCTTTTGCGAGCTACGGCGAATATCGTCCTCACGAGCGCTTCTTCCTTGTCGCCACCCCAGCCAACCTGCCGGATGACTCGCAAATACTCGGCTTCATCCTCGGAGAAATCCGTGCCTGGGAATTCGGCTCTGAGCCCTGCGGTTGGGTGTTTGCTCTTTCCGTGAAGCCGGATGTGCGACTGCATGGCGTTGCCCAGGCGCTTTTCGCAGACATTTCGGCAAAATTCAAAGAAGCCGGCGCAACTAAGATGCGCACCATGGTCGCGCGCGATAACCGGCTGCATCTATTGTTCTTCCGCGGTGAGGGGATGATGGCTGGGCCATATATCCAGCTTGAAAAAGACCTCGACGAGGAGTTGCAGCCGGGTAAGCGTTGGCGGGTGATCGAATGATGATGCAACAATCAGTTCAATGAAGCTGCAAATCGCAAGCCAACTTGCAATCTTTGCTGTGCTGCAGCTTGCCGCACACGAAGACGAGCAACTTTCGGTTAGTGAGATCGGTACAAAGTTTGGCGTTTCGAATCATCATCTTGCGAAGGTTATGCATGTGCTTGGACGCGCAGGCCTCGTGCGATCGACACGTGGAGCCGGCGGGGGTTATCAATTCATAGGCAATCCTCGACGGACGACGCTTCTCGACATTGTGGAGTTGTTCGAGAATCTCGGTCCACATAGTCCCGATGTCGAAGGCCCTGGCGATGCCACAGGCGAAGGCCGCGCGTTGCGCGAAGTTCTGGCCGAAATCGATGACATTGCGCGCGCGACGCTCGGATCGATCACAATCGCGACCATGCTCAAGCTGGTAGAGCGTCGCACGGCTGAAAGTCCCGATTCGCTAAAGCCCGCCGCGATGGTCAAAGTCTAAACTACCTGGCGCTCCATGAAGGAAGCACCCTAAGAATTTTCTTTGCACTCTGTCGCAACGGACGCACTGTGTTCGAAAATTTCAATAAGTTGCAAACCAAAAAGCCCCGCAATCTGCCGGCTTTTGCGATATGCAGATTGATTTCTTGAGCAGTGGCGGAACGCAGTCTTATCGTCCTCCGATCACACCGGCATTAGTGCTCAATGCAGCCGATGGCGCGCCAAAAAATCGCTTAGCACATGTCGGCAGGCACTTGGCTTTTCGATCTGAAGGAAATGCGACGTTCCGGCAATCATCCTGTAGTCCATGCCAAGCTCATCATGGATCGCGCGACAAATGCGTGCCGGTGCGCCGGCATGAGGGCAGACTGGATCCGCGCCGATCAGAATCATTGGTTGGCGCAGTGTTGGCAGACGCTGCCAGATTGTCGCGTCAATATTGGTCGCGTAGATACGCGCTTCCAGTTCCTTCGGATTGCATAGCACCCAATATCCGCTATCGTCCCGACGCAAGGTGGAACGCGCAAACAACAAATGCGCGCCCGGCACCAAACCTTTAAACGCCGGACGGCGCGCGAGTTGTGCGGCAAACCGCTCAGGCGAAACGTAGTGCGCAGAGCGACGTAGGGCACGGCGCGCCATACTGTTGATTTCGGCCTGTGCGTTCGGTTGCAGTGGATGCCCAAGCGGCGGGTACAAAGGTGGATCAAAGAGCACAAGTGCGGTCCAACTTGGTTCCGCCGATAAGTCGTGCATTAGAGCGGCTACGGCGGAGAGCGAGTGAAACACCCCGATCGTTGCCGCTTGGCCGAAATGGGCCTGAATCCCTGCGAAGACTTCACCCATGTCCTTCGCAATACGTTCCCAGCGGTGTGCGGTAGGATCATGCAGCGGATTTTCGCCGTGATTGCGCACGTCGAACAACAGTAACTCGAATTCCTCAGCGAGCGGCAGCCAGAACGGTAGGTAGGCATTGATCGCAAGCCCGTTGCCGTGGCTTAGCACCAGGCGAGATCTGCCCGGATGACCGTACTGACGTAACCGAATGACTGCTCCGTCACTCATCGTTAAATCAACAGTGTGAAGAGGACGTGGAACTAGGAGGTTTTGGTCGGCGTTCTTAGTAAGGATCATCGGGTCTGCGCAAATGCTAAATTATAATCATTTAAAAGATCGAAATATTGGTGGGCGCACAAGAATTCGAACCATCGAGAAGTCAGCCAGTAACAACGATCCTCGAATTCACAGGACCATATTGACGGATAAGCTCGAACAATTCGCGTGCAGCGGAAGTCGGCAGACGCACGCAGCCATGCGAAGCGGGTCGCCCCAACGCTGCGGTTTCATTTGTCCCATGCACGGCAAAGCCATAGTGGAAGAAGATCGCGTATGGCATCGGCGCGTTGTTGTAGACTCTCGAGTACCAGACGCGCTCCATACGGATTGGCCTGAAATGGCCAATCGGTGTGGCGTAACCACGACGTGCCGTCGAAACCGGCCAAACATACCGCACGCTTCCATCTATCGTGACGGTCATGCTCTGGGTTGGAATGTGGATTTGGGCAACGACATCGGCGGATGCTCTTCCAGCACAAGCAGCAAGAATCAAAGCTGCTCCAAACACATGCCTACGCATCAAAAACTCCCTTGCACGACCAAATTGAAGCGGTAGAGCCGTCCAAAGGCAAGTATGCCCTCGGTTTTCGACTAACACGCGCGTCAAAATGCGCGGCAATGTGCGGTATTAGCTAGGTCCCGAGCGATTCACTTCCTTTAAATCCCGCCTTCGTAAGCTTTGCCGTTTTCAAGTGGAGTTTAACTTTGTCGATTTTAGAGGCCTTTTCGCGCGTGACTACCCCAGCCGTCCGACGGGGCAGTTCCCCACTCGTGCCATTTGTTATCGTCGCATGGACCGCCGCGGCGGCATCCTTATTGTTCGGCGGGCCCAGCGCTCAGGGATCAATGTCGGCCGACGATTTGATGCGCTTTTCCGAAGTCCGCGATTTTCTCGCTGGTCAAAATTGGTTCGACGTTTCGCAATATCGGCTGGATCCGCCCACGGGTTCATCGATGCACTGGTCGAGACTGGTCGACCTTCCACTCGCGTTTCTCATTTGGCTGCTGACCCCGTTTACCGGACGCGCAATAGCGGAGACCGTCACCTCCACAATCTGGCCGATGCTCCTCCTAATTCCTTCGCTCGCACTGGTGGGGCTGCTTGCGAAGCGTCTTTCCAATGCCAGCGCGATACTCCCTGCGATCCTTTTAGCAGCTGTGTCGGTGCCTTCCCTCATTCATTTCCGTCCGGGGGCGCTCGATCACCATGGCTATCAACTGCTTCTCATGCTCTCAACGCTTTACGGCACGACTGATCGCGGTAATGCACGAGCGATGCCGGCACTTGGCGGCTTCGCGGCAGCCCTGTCGATTGCCATCGGTTTGGAAATGACGCCGATCCTTGCCGCAGTGCTAGCGGCGGTTGGAATTCGCTGGGTTGTGGAAGGAAAAGATAGTGCCCCTCTTACGTCCAGTTTCGGTATCACCTTCGGTGCGGGCACTGCGGCGCTGTTCGTGGCGACGGTTTCTCCGGCGTCATGGAGCGTGGTGCAATGCGATTTTATTTCCTTGCCCTGCGTCGCGGCGGCGGGACTTTCCGGGGGTTTGCTTGCGCTGCTTGCAAACGCAAGCGACCGACTCGCAACACCCTATGTGCGTTTGGCAGCAGGAAGTATGGCCGGATCGATCACAATTACCTGCGTTTTCATTCCATTCCATTCTTGCCTCGGCAATCCTTATGGCATGATAGACCCGCGTGTTGCCGCCATCTGGCTTAGTCACGTTTCCGAGACGCAAAATGCACTTGAATTTGCGCAAAATTTTCCTGGTGAATGGCTAACCTTCTACGCGAGCCCACTTGGTGCGTTGTTGCTTGGTATGGCCGCGATGTTGAAACAGCCCCGGCAACAGTGGGCGATTTTTATCGCTCCGCTGTTCGCGCTTTTCGCTTTCGATACGGTTGCGCTTTGGGAAGTGCGCGGAACGGCGGGCGCAAATCTGATTGCGCAACCTGTACTTGCGGCGGCTCTTGTTATAATTTTTCAAATCCACGGAAGTCTGCTTGCAAGCCGTTTCGCCATTTTCTCATTCCTGTTGCTATCAAGTCCAGTTCTCACGCTCGCTGGAGGCGGTATCAACTCGATCGTGAGTCGCCTCAATCCGGGCCGAAATCCTGCCTCCGACGGTGGCCCCCTGGCCTGCCGTCGCCCGGCAGACATGGAACGTCTTGCCGGCCTCTCGCCAGGACTTGTGGTCTCCTACATCGATATTGGCCCTGCGATTTTGGCCCGCACGAAACATTCGGTGCTTGCGGCGCCCTATCATCGCAATGTTCGCGGCAACGCCAACGCTTACGACATTCTCTTGGCCGACGACATGATCGCGCATCGCCTTCTGAAGGAATATCAAGCAAGCTACATCGCGATTTGTCCGGGCTCGCCCGATCGGACATACATGCGAGACGCTGCGCCAGACGGGCTCTCCGAGCGGCTTGCGCGCGGCGACACACCTGATTATCTCGAGGCTATGCCCGGTGTGCCAGGCGAAACATTGAAGATATTCCGCGTCCACTAACCACATTTCGCGTTTTGTAAAGTCGCGCTAGATTGGCTGAATGCGATATCGACTCACTACGGCGATGCTCCTTTTTTGGGCGGCTGGTGCAACCGCACAGACGCCGCCCGCGGCCGTTCCCAACTCGATTCCGGCAACGAAGCCGGCAAAAGAATTATTCGGCAATAAGATTCAGCCTGCGCCAATGGCCGCACGTTCGATCGGATTTTACGCGCATGGCTGCCTCGCCGGCGCCATGGCACTGCCGGTCGACGGCAAGACGTGGCAGGTGATGCGGCTGTCGCGCAACCGCAATTGGGGCCATCCCGAGCTGATCGCGTTTCTTGAACGGCTCTCCGCGAAGCTCCCCAATCTTGCGGGCTGGCCGGGAATCCTAGTCGGAGACCTTTCGCAACCGCGCGGCGGACCGATGCTCACGGGCCACGCCTCTCATCAGGTCGGGCTCGATGCCGATATCTGGCTGACGCCGATGCCAACACGCAGACTCACGGCAGAGGAACGCGAGCAGATCACGGCCTTAATGATGGTGCGCGAGGATCGCACCGATATCGATCCGGCGAACTGGACACCGTCGCAAGTGAAAGTCATCAAGACGGCGGCGGAAGATCCAGTCGTCGAGCGTATCTTTGTCAATGCTGCGATCAAAAAAGCGTTATGCCGTGAAGCCGGCAATGATCGTGGGTGGCTTCATAAAGTGCGCGCCTATTGGGGTCACGATTATCACATGCACGTTCGTATCCGTTGCCCGCAGGGAAATACCGAGTGCGAAAAGCAGCCCCCCGTACCAACAACGGAAGGATGCGGCAAGGAACTCGACTATTGGTTCACGGACGCAGTTCTGCATGCAAAGCCATCGACAACACCTGCCCCAGCAAAAAAGCCGTTGACTATGGCCGACCTGCCGGCGGCATGCCGGCAGGTATTGGTCGCACCGTAATTTAGGAAAAGCTTTGCGCTCTTATGTCATACGCGGAAATGAGAATAACGCACCCTGGATCATGCCGAGAATCAGTCCGATAACGATTGCGCATACGATGATCGCTGCGGCATAGCCGAGCGACTTTTCCTGTGGCGACTTCATCAGCGGTGGAAGCCCGAGCCACAGAAGATAAAGTCCATAAAGTCCGAGAATGGTGAGAAAGCGGAATCCGGGGAACAGCAGGAAAATTCCGCACAACCATGAGGGCGTGTAGGAATAGGCCGTTACCTTCAACGCGCTTTCAAAATCCTTGCGGCCGCCGAAAGTGGGCGCGAGCGCATCGACGATAATCGCCACGACATAAACGATCAAAAAAGCAAGCAGATAGCCCACGATCGCGTTTACGATGCCGCTTGCAACGCCCATCCGCATTGTGCCCATGCCGGGCAAGCTCATGCCGACGATGCTGAGGCCGATGAAACCGCAGATTGCCGGAATTGCGGCGAGGATCGCGACATAGCTCGTGAAGAGATAGGCGACATCGCCGGGCTCGCGGTCGATCGTCGGCCATTCCGTCTTCGGCGTGAGAATAATGTTCTTCACGCGGTCTACCAAAGTCATGCATTTCTCCCATTCTGCCGGCGCAAACGCCGAATCGCGGGGGATTGTTTCGTGGCGCGTGCGGAATGTCACGTCTTATCGACTAGCAGGGGATTTTTTCGCGTCTTCACGAATCATGGTGGCGCCTTTCTCCGCTATCATGATGGTGGGTGAATTCGTATTTCCGGAGGTAATTGTTGGCATTACAGAAGCGTCGACGACACGAAGCCTTTCAATCCCGATAAATCGGAGGCGTTCATCGACAACCGCACTTGCATCGGAAGCTAGGCCCATTTTTGCCGTGCCGACCGGATGAAAGATCGTCGTGCCAATATCGCCGGCGGCACGCACCAATGCCGCTTCGTCGTCATCACGTATTTTTGGACCAGGCAGAATTTCCTCGGGGTGATATTTTGCCAGCGCTGGCTCGCGCGCGACTTTTCGTGCCACACGAATTGAATCCACGGCAACTTTCTTGTCCTCTTCCGTCGAAAGATAATTTGGTTTAATCGCAGGAGCCGCGGAAGGATCGCGATTCTTCAACCGGACCGTCCCTCGGCTTGTCGGCTGCAAATTGCAAACACTCATAGTGAAGGCAGGAAACGAGTGCAGCGGATCACCGAATTTATCGAGCGAAAGCGGCTGGACATGAAACTGGATATTAGCGCGCTCGCGCTTGGGATCGGAGCGCGTGAAAAAGCCGAATTGCGAGGGGGCCATGGTGAGAGGCCCGGTCCGAAAGAGCGCATATTCGAGGCCCATCATCGCGCGGCTAACTAATGAGTGGTAGCGCTCGTTCAGCGTTGCGACACCGCTCACCTTAAAAATCAGCCGCAACTGCAAATGATCCTGCAAGTTGCTACCAAGCCCGGGCTTGTCGATCACCAGCGGAATGCCGTGCTGCGCAAGATGCGCGGCAGGACCAACCCCGGAAAGCATCAGCAATTGCGGTGAGCCGATCGCACCAGTGGATAGAATGATTTCGCCGCGCGCTTTGGCTGTTTTTGATACGCCACCTTGAGCATACTGAACGCCGACCGCGCGTATCCCGTCAAAAAGAATCCTTTCTGCCAGAACACTGGTTTGAAGGACCAAATTTTTTCGATCTAGCACCGGCTTGAGAAATCCGCGCGCGGTGCTCCAGCGCCGCCCACGCTTTTGGTTAACGTGGAAATGGCAACTACCTTCATTGTCGCCGCGATTGAAATCTTCAAGCTTGGGAATTCCGGCTTCTTCTGCCGCATCGCGGATTGCTTCAATGATATCGTATTTGACGCGCGGAAACTCTACGCGCCATTCGCCGCCGGTCGAATGATACTCGCTTGCACCGAGAAAACTATCCTCATGCTGCTTAAACACCGGCAGCACGTCGTTCCAGCCCCAGCCGGAAAGACCGAGCTGACGCCAGTGGTCATAGTCAGCTGCCTGCCCGCGCATATAGATCATCGCATTGATCGCGCTTGAACCGCCGATCGCCTTGCCGCGTGGATAATTCAGTGCACGGCCGTTTAGCCCTGGTTCGGGCTCGGTCTTGAACATCCAGTCGGAGCGAGGATTGCCGATAGCGAATAGGTAGCCGACGGGAATGTGAAACCAGATCCAGTTGTCGTTGCCCCCCGCTTCGAGAACCAGCACGCGATTCGAGGGATCGGCGGAGAGCCGGTTTGCAAGCACGCAACCGGCTGAGCCAGCACCGACAATGATATAATCGAATTCCTGGGGTTCCATACGCTCAAACTGTCCCATCGTTGCCGCCGCGACAAGGGCTGCCGTCGGGAGTATTTTCGTGCATGCGAAATTTTTCGATGCTCTCCCCGACCACTTCGCTGCCATTCAACGAATTATTTCGGAATGGCGCATGCTGGGATCGACGAGCTCGGGCGGCGAGGCCATCCAACGCACGGGTTGACAGGCCCACATACGCGTCTTCACATGCCCTTGATGAACACCAGTTTTTTCGGTGAATTGCTGCAATCAATCGCGGAGCGTGGGCGCGCGCTGATCGACCGTGCGCCGCGCCGATCCGCCGAAACGCGCGCGGCAAATTTTGTCGATCTTTGCGAAGCGTTGCTGTCCGGCCGAGGCGAAGCCTCGGGTGTCGCATTTGCACGTGAGATTTTGGCTGCATATTCAAAATTAAAAACAGGCGAACGCATTGCCTTTTTTGAAGCGCTTGCGAAATCCTTCGGCCCTGATCATTCCCAGCTCGACCGCGCCTGTCAGGCCTATTCCAGCGACCCAAGCGATGAAAACGCCATGGAACTGGCGCAGGCCGCTGAGCCGCGTCGTCAGGAGCTCATTCGCCGCATCAATCTTGCGCCCGGCGCAACAGGTGATCTCGTGCGTATGCGCGAGCATCTGCTGGATGCGCTTGTTCGCCGCAAGGACCTCGAGGCGATCGATCGCGATTTCGTTCACCTCTTTAATTCCTGGTTTAATCGAGGATTTCTCGTGCTGAAACGCATTGACTGGTCGATGCCTGCGATCGTCCTGGAAAAAATCATCCGCTACGAAGCAGTGCATGAAATTCATTCGTGGGACGATCTGCGGATGCGCATCGATCCGCCCGACCGCCGCTGTTACGCCTTCTTTCACCCGGCACTCGTCGACGAACCGCTTATTTTTGTTGAGGTTGCGCTGTCTAGGGACATGCCTGATGCGATCGCACCGATCTTGCAGCATGACCGAACTCCGCTCGATCTGCGAGATGCGAGGACCGCCACATTTTATTCGATCTCAAACTGTCAGCGCGGGCTTGACGGCGTTTCCTTCGGCAATTTCCTCATCAAACAGGTAGTCGAGGAAATATCGCGGGAATTTCCGAAACTCGTGAATTTCGTGACACTTTCGCCAGCGCCTAGTTTCCGCGATTGGCTCACATACGAACGCCACGCTGATACGTCGAGCGCTTTCATGCCTTCGGACGCACACGCGCTTTCCCGCCTCGACGAGCCGGAGTGGCATAAAAATTCCGGATGTGTCGCCGAACTGGAACCGGTGCTCGCTGCGCTCGTCGCGCACTATTTCCTGATTGCGCGCACGCGCCACGGGAGGCCGATCGATCCCGTCGCGCGCTTTCATCTCGGCAATGGCGCGCGGCTTGAGCGCATCAATCCAATGGCGGATCTGTCAGAAAAGGGTCTGGCGCAATCCTATGGTGTGATGGTCAACTACCGATACCGTCTCGACGATATCGAAAAAAACCACGAGGCTTATGCGGCAAACAATGAAGTTGTCGCGAGCTCTGCGGTCCGAAAATTACTTCGCACCGAAACAAAACAGATCTCACTAATTTCCTCCTCATGAAAAATCATCTTTACAGCGCGATCGAAGCCGCGATTCCTGACCGCAAGAAAAACGTCATCGAACTCGTGGAAGGGAGGTGTCTTTCCTATGGCGAGATGTTTTCACTCGTTGAAGAACTGGCGGGTCATTTGATCTGCCGGGCCGTGAAGCCGGGCGATCGCGTCGCGGTGCAGGTCGAAAAATCTTGGCAGAACCTTGCGCTCTATCTTGCGACCGTTCGAGCCGGCGCAGTGTATCTGCCATTGAACACCGCCTATCCGCTCGCCGAGCTTGAATATTTTCTCCGTGACGCAGAGCCGAGTTTCGTCGTCGTTCAGCCACAGAACGAGGAAAGCGTTCGCGCGCTTTGCCAAATGATCGGCAAAATCACCGTCGAGAGCCTCGGACAGAAGGGTGACGGATCGCTATTGAAAGCCGCGGCCGACGCGCGGCCCCCTGCTGTCGTCGGGCGCGGGCCAAATGATCTTGCAGCAATACTTTACACCTCCGGCACCACCGGGCGCTCTAAAGGCGCTATGCTGACGCACGATAATTTGTTGTCAAACGCGCGCGTGCTGGTCGATTACTGGCGCTTCGGTTCGAAAGACGTCCTGCTCCACGCACTGCCGATTTTTCATACGCACGGGCTTTTCGTCGCCTGCAACGTGTTGCTACTCGCCGGAGCTTCGATGATTTTTCTGCCCAAATTTGACATCGCAACCGTGATGAAAATGCTACCAAAGTCAAACACTATGATGGCGGTGCCAACTTTTTATGTACGCCTGCTCGACGAGAAGGATTTCACGCGCGAGGCGACCAGGCACATGCGGCTATTTACTTCCGGCTCAGCGCCGCTGCTCGCCGAAACGCACCGCGCATTTTTCGAGCGCACCGGCCATGCAATCCTCGAACGTTATGGCATGACCGAGACGAATATGAATACGTCGAATCCTTACGATGGCGACCGTATTCCTGGCACCGTTGGCTTCCCGCTACCGGGCGTAGAGCTCCGCATTGCTAATCTGGAATCCGGCCACCCTCTTCCGCAAACTGAGATCGGCGTGATCGAAGTGCGCGGGCCGAACGTATTCAAGGGCTACTGGCGAATGCCCGAGAAAACCGAGGCTGAATTCCGAACTGACGGTTTCTTCATCACCGGTGATATCGGCAAGATCGATGAGCGGGGCTACGTGCACATCGTGGGCCGCTCCAAAGATCTCGTCATCACGGGCGGCTATAATGTTTATCCCAAAGAAGTAGAAAGTGAGATTGACGCTATCAATGGCGTGATGGAGAGCGCCGTCATCGGCTGCCCGCACCCAGATTTTGGTGAAGGTGTGACCGCAGTGGTGGTACGCCTAAAGGGTGCAAACCTTACAGAAGCCGATATCACAGCGGCCTTGGACGGCCGTCTCGCAAGGTTCAAACAACCGAAACGCGTGTTTTTCGTAGACGAATTACCCCGCAATGCCATGGGCAAGGTGCAAAAAAGCGTACTGCGCGAAATGTATGCAGGCGTCTATGCACTGGGCGCAGCATAAGCTAATTAAAGTTAAATAAATTTATGGCTCTAGGGCTTCGCGACAGGATTATATTATGTATCGAAGCAGGTTCTAATTCGTGGTCCATTTTGGCGTTGGGTTCAAGCCTAACGAACTTAATCGAAGACCTCTGAAAAGCCGGGGAAAGAAAAATCAAAGGGGAGTTCATGTCAAATAATCTTACGCGCAGTACTGCTGTCGGCATTCTTATGCTTATCTTCGCTGGGCAAGCATTCGCTCAAACAATAATTTTGCGCGGCTCGCATCAATTCCCCGGCGGCAAGGGTGACCCGCGTGATGAAATGGTCCAAATCATCGCAAGGGAAATCAAAGCCGCCAATGTGGGAATCGACATGCAAATATACCCGGGCGCTTCGTTGTTTAAGCCAAATGAACAGTGGAACGCCATGGTCAACGGCCAGCTCGACATTTCAGCGTTTCCACTCGATTACGCGAGCGGAAAGGTGCGCGACTTCGGCGCGACCCTGATGCCCGGACTCGTGCGTAATCACGGGCGCGCGGTGCGAATCAATAACTCACCTTTCATGAAGGACATCAAGGACAAGGTCGAAAAGGCTGGCGTCATCGTACTAGCCAATGCCTGGCTCGCCGGGGCCGTCGCGTCGAAAGGCGGTTGCATCCGCAAACCCGATGACATTAAGGGCCTCAAGATCCGGTCCGCCGGACCGACCTTCGCCGCGATGTGGCAAGCAGCGGGCGCCTCGATCGTTTCCGTGCCCAGCAACGAAGTTTATAACGCGTTGCAGACCGGAGTTGCGGATGCGACCGATACTTCGAGCGGCAGCTTTGTCTCCTTCCGCATCTATGAACAGGTGAAGTGCATCACTGCGCCGGGCGACAATGCGCTATGGTTCATGTACGAGCCTGTTTTGATGTCAAAAAAGAGTTTCGATAAGCTAAACAAACAACAGCAAGACGCCTTACTCAAGGCTGGCAAAAAATCCGAAGAATACTTCGATAAGCAAGCTCCGAAGCTCGATGCCGATATGGTCGAGACATTCAAGAAGAACAATGTCGAGGTTGTCACCATGACTAGTCAGGAATACGACGCATGGTTGAGCGTTGCGAGAAAGAGTTCATACGAAGAATTTTCCAAGGAAGTTCCGGACGGAAAGAAATTAATCGATGAAGCTCTTGCTGTAAAATAATCATTCCGTAACCCGTTAGCGGCTAGCGACATTCTTGCTGGCCGCAATTATATTCGAGTCTCTCGTGAGCATCCCAGCATGAATTACTTCGTTCGCGGAATCACGCTAATTTCAAAATTGTGCGGAATCGTCGCCGCTGCATTGATCACGGCTAGCGTATTTGTTGTTTGCCACATGGTGTTCGTGCGCTATATGCTCAATCAAAACACGATTTGGCAGACCGATTTCGTAACCTACAGTCTCGTCGCCGCGACGTTCATCGGCGGTCCCTATCTTCTGCTCTCTCGCGGCCACGTGAATGTGGATGTGCTGCCGCTTTACTTGGGAAATCGGGGGCGGTTCTGGCTCGCGCTCTTTTCCGCTCTGATGTCGTTCGGATTTTGCCTGGTAATGACGATATTAGCTTTCCGGTTCTGGCACGAGGCGTGGGACAATCGATGGGTGTCCGAAACCATGTGGCGATCCCGGCTATGGATCCCTTATTCTGCGATGCCGATCGGACTGGGACTGTTATCGTTGCAGTATGTTGCGGCCATCTACAATCTCGTCACCGGTCTCGAGCCGCCATTCGGGCTCAAAGAGGTTGCATGAACCCGACTACCCAAGGCGTCATAGTCCTGGTCATCACGCTAATAGTGTTGCTTTCCGGCGCACCGGTCGCCTTCGGTCTCGGCGCTGTTGCGGTATCGTTCCTTGTCCTCTTTCAAGGGGCGGATTCGCTGCAAGTTGCAGCAGAGACACTATACGCGGGTCTCAACGACTTCACGCTTGTTTCGATTCCGATGTTTGTGATGATGGGCGCGGCGATCGGCTCCTCGCCCGCGGGCAAGGATCTCTATGAGGCACTTGATCGCTGGCTCTACCGACTGCCGGGCGGACTCGTAATTTCAAATCTTGGCGCCTGTGCCTTATTTGCGGCGCTTACGGGCTCCTCGCCCGCATGCTGTGCGGCGATCGGAAAAATGGGCATTCCGGAAATGCGCCGGCGCGGTTATCCCGATGACATTGCGACCGGCTCGATTTGTGCCGGAGGAACGCTTGGTATTTTGATTCCGCCGTCGATTACTTTCATTCTTTACGGAATCGCGACAGAAACATCGATCGGCCGTCTATTTCTCGCAGGGGTATTGCCCGGAATCATGCTCACGGGGCTATTCATCGTTTGGACGATTTTCATTATATGGAAGCGCGGGTTCCGCTCGCACGCGATCGACTTCCGCTATAGCTGGAAGGAAAAATTTCAGGCGATACCGAAAATCGCACCCTTTCTCATGATCATTTTTGGCGTGATGTATGTGCTGTATGGCGGCATTGCGACTCCATCAGAAGCGGCAGGCGTGGGAGCGGCACTCTGCGTCCTGCTCGCGGCCTTGATCTACCGGCTCTGGAATCCCGCTGACCTATGGAAAATCTTGCGCGATACCACGCGCGAGTCGGTGATGATTCTGACGATCATCGCAGCTGCGGTTCTGTTTAGCTATATGTTAACCTCGCTTTACCTCACCCAGACGCTCGCAATTTCGATCGCCGACATGCACGCTAACAAATGGGTGCTAATGGCGCTCATCAATCTCTTTCTGCTGATTTGCGGATTTTTCATTCCGCCTGCGGCGATTATCCTGATGACAAGTCCGATCCTGTTGCCGATTATCACCGCGGCGGGCTTCGATCCGGTCTGGTTCGGCGTAATCATGACCATCAATATGGAAGTCGGCCTAATTCACCCGCCCGTCGGTCTCAATATCTACATCGTCAATGCAATCGCCCCCGACGTGCCAGTGCAACGCGTCATGTGGGGTACCATTCCCTATGTGATTTGCATGATCCTGCAGATCCTGATCCTTTGTTTCTTCCCGCAGATTGCGACGTGGCTTCCCGACACGCTGATGGGTGTGATTAAGCATTGAATATGCTGTTTCCGGTACATATCTCTAAGGCCACGGCAAGGGACATCGAATTGGTGTAAGTTATGGGCACTTGTTGCCGAAAATTCCGATGACCAAACTGAAGGCCATCGTCGAGCCAATGGACGAATATCTTCTCTGCCCCGATCCCAATGATCCGCGACTTAGCGTGCGCGTGAGCGGTATCGATCAATCGGGCGCGCACGCAGAAACTACAGTCGTCGTCGAGCGCCCACTCACGATTTATCTGAACTCGCAGGAAATCGTGACTGCGATGACGATCGGGGATTATCCTAAATATCTCGCACTCGGTTTTTTGTTAAACCAAAACATGCTGCGCGCCGATGATGTCGTAACAGGCGTTGATTATGACGACGACCTTGCGGTCGTCATTGTGCGTACAGAACGCACCACAAATTACGAACAGAGAATGAAAAAAAAGGTGCAGACTTCGGGCTGTGCGCAAGGCACCGTCTTTGGCGATCTAATGGAAGTAATCGAAAACGCGAAACTCCCTGCCGCGGAACTGCGTACGTCATGGCTCTACACACTGACAAACAAGATCAATACAACTCCTTCGCTTTACCTCGGGGCGGGCGCGATTCATGGCTCCGTCCTTGCCGAGCGCGATCGCCCACTTGTCTATATGGAAGACGTCGGACGCCACAACGCGGTCGACAAAATTGCGGGTTGGATGTTTCAGGAGCGCGTGAAACCGGACAACAAGATTTTTTACACCACGGGACGTCTCACCTCGGAAATGGTCATCAAAACGGTCCGGATGGGTATTCCGATTTTGGTTTCCCGCTCGGGATTTACCGCGTGGGGAGTAGAGCTGGCAAAGAAAGCTGGGCTCACCTTGATCGGCCGCGCACGTGGCAAACGCTTTGTCGCGCTTTCTGGCGAAAATCGGATCGTTTTTGACCAAGACCTGAATTACGTCGAGGATGAAAGCGCGAAGCATCGGCGTAAGGCCGCCGTTCATGACGACTGACTATCCGCCGACGCTGGGTCTTGTGCTCGCAGGCGGTCTCGCGCGCCGCATGGGCGGTGGCGACAAGGCCCTTCTTAAAATCGCTGGCAAAACAATTCTAGAGCGCGTGCTTTCGCGCTTCCAGCCACAATGTGCGGCGCTGATCTTAAACGCGAACGGCGATCCGAAGCGTTTCGAGAACTACAAGCTGCCCGTCGTCGCCGATGACATTCCAGACTTCGCAGGCCCGCTCGCAGGTATCCTCGCGGGACTTGATTGGGCGGCGATAAACGCGCCCCAGATCGAATTTATTGCGAGCGTTCCGGGCGATTGTCCCTTTCTACCGCGTGACCTGGTACCACGCCTTCACGCGGCCCGGATTGCGGCAAAAAGGCCGCTTGCCTGTGCAAAATCCGGAGACTGGCGACATCCAGTCGCGGGCATCTGGCCGACTTCGTTGCGAGCCAACTTAAGACATGCACTTACGCGGGAAGGTCTACACAAAATCGAGGTATGGACAGGGAGGCATGAGGTAGCGGTCGCAACGTGGCCGGACGAGCCGATCGATCCCTTCTTCAACGTGAATACACCAGAAGATCTCGCGCGCGCCGCGTATATCGCGGCGCAAAATTCCGACTACTAGCCCTTGCCATACAGCACCCTTACCCCATACTTATGTTAATCGGCTGGCAGGGATTAGCATTTAGGAGGTCTTCAGCATGCGTGCGTTCTTGATGGCAGTCGCGGCTGTGCTTGTGGTCGCAGTCGTCGGAATTTTCACTTTGGGCGCCCTGCAAAGAACTTCTGGCGCGGCCTATTCGACCGAGGGCGTGCGGATTTCCCAGTCCAATTTCCGCCGTCTAGCTCAGAGTTCGATGGAAACGATTGGGCTGAAGAAGAAAGTCACCAATCCAGGCGGCATGAATTTGCCCGGATCGAGCGAATATCAAGGCGAAGACACCTGCAAGGAAATCGGCGCCTGGCAGACTATTTTCATCGACTTTGGCAACAAATCCGAAGACGAAGCCGCTTGCAATTCCTGATACACAGCATTCACTCTAGTTGATCAGTAACTGATATGATAAGAAACCGACGGTCGAGCCTGGCTCGACCGTTGTCATTTCTTCGGGCAGCTCCACGAAGCCGTCCGTTTCCGTCAGCGATGTGATCACACCCGCGCCTTCTTGCGGATGCTTGTTGGCTTCAAGCGCGCCATCTGGCGCGCGGCGCAGCGCAACGCGTACATATTCGCGTCGCGCCTTTTTCTTTTTGTAGTGAAAGGCTGCACGCACCGGCAGCGCAGTGAGCGGTTCCGGGTTCGCCCCTGCAAGCCGAAGAAGCAATGGGCGCACGACATGCGCAAACGTGACAAACACGGCGACCGGATTGCCGGGCAGTCCCGCGAAGGCGGTGCCCTTGATCACGCCCATAGCGACAGGACGACCCGGCTTGATCGAAATCCGCCAGAACACGAGGTGGCCTAGTTTTTCGACGGCTGCCTTTACATGGTCGGCTTCGCCAGTGGACACGCCGCCGGTCGTTAGTACGAGGTCGTGGTTTTTTGCGGCCGCGTCGATCGCCGTCACGAGCTTCGCAGTATCATCCGATAGGATTCCGAGATCGCTAACCTCAGCGCCGAGACGCTGTAACAAGCCGAGCAATAGATAGCGATTTGCATCATGCAGCGTCGCGGGGCCGAGTGGTTTGCCGGGTTCGACAATTTCGTTGCCGGTGGAAAAAAGCGCCACGCGCACGCGACGTTTCACTCGAATTTCGCCGATACCGACCGCGGCCACAAGCGCTACGTCCTGCGGGCGAAGCCGGCGTCCCTTTGGAATTGCAATGGCGCCGGCTTTCAAATCCTCACCGGTCAATCGACGGTTTGCACCGAGCTTGAGACCGGCGGGGACGATTACCGCGCCTTGCTCGATGCGACAATCCTCCTGCATGTAAACCGTATCGGCACCTGCCGGCATCGGCGCGCCAGTGAAAATGCGCGCGGCTTCGCCAGAGGCCAGCGCACGGGCGGCGCGCTCTCCCGCAAATACGCGCTCGACAATCTTGAATTTCGTATCACTGCTCGCGCCTATGTCGTAGTGGCGAACCGCATAACCGTCGACCGCAGAATTCTCGAACGACGGCAGAGCGATCGGAGCTTTGACGTCTTCGGCCACGATCCGGCCGTATGCTTTGGAAAGCTTCACGCTTTCGGTCTCGCTCACGGAGGGCACCTGTTCTGCCATCAATCGCGCTGCTTCTTCGATCGAAAGAAGAGGCCCATTGAAGGCGAAGCAATCGTCGGACAGTTGCGCCATCAGACTTTCTCCGGAGCCCTGCCGAGACGATCGACGGGCAACGCCTCGACCAACACAACGTCAGCGATCTTCTCGACATCGTCGAGAGGCAATACCGGCACAGTCGATTGTGGGACTGGTGCATCCGACGCCAATGCCACGATCCAATTGTCGTCCGGATGCAGAAGCGGCTTGCCGACCTCGGCGCGGTATACTTCCAGTTTCGGATGGTGCTCGCGCTTGAAACCTTCAACGATCACGACGTCGACCGGAGTCATGCGCGCGATGATGTCCTGAAGGTGAAGTTCATTCCCGCCCCGCAATTCGTGCATCTGGGCCCAGCGAAGCGCCGAAGAGATAAAGACTTCCGTCGCGCCTGCCTCACGGTGCGTGTGTGAATCCTTTCCCGGCTTGTCAAGGTCGAAATTAAGATGTGCGTGTTTCACGGTCGAAACCCTAAGACCGCGTTTAGTTAGCACCGGAATGAGCTTCGCGATCAGCGTCGTCTTGCCCGACCCGCTCCAGCCGGCAAGTCCAATGATGCGCATGGGTTTCATCCTACAATCTTAACTCAGGCGGAGACGGGCTGCATGCCGAGCGCGCGAATGTGTTCCTGCGTTTCGGGTTCGCGGAGCGTTTTCAAAAAGGCCTGAACTGCGGGGCGCTCGCGCCGTGCATCGACCAACAGAAAATCATATTGCTCAGGCATGATCGGAAGAAAACCAAGGTCGTATAGCTTGGCGACCTGTTCGATCGCGATCCCCCAATCGGCGCGCTTTTGCGATATCGCGGCGGCCACGGCGTTATGCGAGCGCGGCTGATTGCCGTAGCCCGTCGGTTTCGCACCGGCGAGTAACTGATCGATCAAAATCCGCGTGCCAGCGCCTGGATTGCGATTAACCATGATGCATCTAAAATCGGCGAGCGCAATTTTCAACGCCTCCTTCGCGTTTCTATTTCTGAAGCGTGTGTCGTCTGAACGAAAGACAAAGCCCTGCATCCGATGCCAGCCGGACACGAGGGAAATTCCGGGCACGAGCAAATGCTTATTATAGGTTCGCGTCGCAGAATCCATCAGGTGAACGGGCGCTAGATCGCATTCGCCACGTCGGGCAGCCGCGACACCGCCCTGGCTACCTAGAGCTATCTTGCGCACGTTGAATCCCTGCTCGGCAAGTCGCTTAAGAACGGCATCAAGCGCGACACAATGGCTTCCCATGATCACCATATCGGGGGGACGCGTCACTTTTCCAATCAACGTGACTTTCGCATGCGTACCGGCGTCGAGGGCCGGCGCCAGGGCATCGACCTCGACAAAACCATCAGCTTCCGAAAAACTGGTGACGGCACCGGAACCTTTGTTGGAGGGAAACGCTATCGTACCGTTATCGCCCTCAACCAGCGCGACGGGGATAAATTCCTGACGGCCGAGCTCAGAGGGCACGCGCACCGGAATTGTTGCCTCCACAATGTCAACAGTTTCGGGCGGTAGTCCCGCGAACTTGCGGATCACGGGCGCAATAAAGGCATGAAATGTAAAAATCGCGGAAGTCGGAAATCCCGGCAGCACGGCGATCGGCTTCTTGTCCACGACCGCGAGACAGAGCGGCTTACCCGGTTTCAGTGCAACACCGTGGACCAGAATGCCTGGCCTGCCGAGGCGAGGGATCACTCGATGGGAGAGATCCCCCGCTCCCTTGGATGTTCCGCCGCTCAGCACAATGATATCGCACTCCTTCAACGCCCGACGGACGGCAGATTCAAGCTTCGACTCGTCGTCCGGAAAGGCACCGAATGGAACCGGCTCGCCGCCCGCTTCCGTGACGGCGGTGGCGATAATGGTGCTATTTGAGTCATACACCGTGCCTGGTCTCAGTTTTTCACCGGGCATCACCAGTTCGTCGCCGGTGGAAAGCACAGCGACTTTTGGACGACGTACCACTTCGACTTCGGCAATTCCACAGGCGGCGAGCATGCCGATTTCGCGCGAGCCAAGTTGCGTTCTTTTTCGCAGCACCGTTTCGCCGCGCGCGATGTCGGAACCGGCAAAGGACACAAACTGCCCCGGCGACACCGCGCGATGCAGATCGATCGCGAGTCCATCAGCGGTTTCGATCAATTCCGACCACTCGATCATTATGATGCTGTCAGCTCCGCGCGGAACCACACCGCCGGTCGCAATTGCTGTAACTGTGCCCTGTTCCACGACGAGCTTTGGCTCGACGCCGCAAATAAGCACTTCCGCATTTAACAATAAACGGCGCGGCGACCCATCGCTTGCACCCGTCGTGTTGGCGGCGCGCACAGCAAAGCCATCGACCGAAGAACGATCAAAAGGTGGAACATCGAAGGGAGCCGTCACGTCGTCTGCGAGCACACGCCCAAGCGCGACCTGCAAGGAGGTTTTTTCGGCGCCCAAAGGACGTAAATCGAGGGCGCGGTAAAATCGCTCGCGCGCTTTTTCCGCCGAGACAACTTCAAGGAATTGCTCCTGCCGCGCGGCACGACGCACAGCAGCAAGCAGCGCTGCGTGCTTATCGTCCAGTTTTTCCTTGTGGCTCATGGGAGTAGTCTCATTTCGACCAATGTACCGGCAGCGTACCCTTCGCTCTCCGCTGGAATGAGAATCCAACCGTCGGCCTCAGACAGTGCGCGAAAAGGGATATTCCTTGAGGCAAGCGGTATAGCGCCATTTTCGGTGCATTTCATCGGAATGAATTCGGCGATTCCGACTTGCGACGCAAATTTTCGGGAAAGTCTTACGGCGACACTGGGATCGCCCTCGGGCGAGCAAGTGAGCCGCGCGAGCATTCGTCGGCCTATAATCAATAAGGTCGAAAGTGCCGCATCGAATCGACCCGGAACGATCAGTACCGGCCGCCCATTCGACGTTCCAAGCGCGGCCGTTTCACCGGGTTGAATAGCAATGCCATGAACTTCCAGGTGACCGATACGTGCCAGTGTCAGCACCGATTTATCGCTCCTTCCAGTACCGCTGCCGCCAAGCACGATCAGCGCATCGACCTCTTCATCGTTGACGGCCGCTTCCAGTGATGTTTGCACATTGACTTTCGTGCGACCGCCACAACCATCCAAAAACCGCATGACGAACGGCGAGATAAAATCCCCTCCGTCGTGTACATAGGAATTTGCTCGAACAACGAGGATTTTCGGTTCACGGACAGAAATTTCCGTTACGCCCGCCGATTGCAGAATGACGCAATCGATTGCCCGCAGCCGCTCGCCGGCGCATCGTAATGTTGTACGCGCTTTCATATCGCCGCCTGCTGGCAGCACGCCGTCACCCGATGCCGCGGGTGCTAGGGCTTCTGCTTTCAATTCATTCATCGCCAGAGCATCCGGCGGAAGGACTGAATCCGCTCCCGTGGGCATTGGTTGTCCCGTTTCGACCCATTGTGGACCGAGTTCGACTGTCACAGGCAAGTATGAGCTGGCATCGGCGATTTCATCCGCGCGCACAGCCCAGCCGTCGCGCAGCGCAATCGCATGCTCCGGCAGCGACGCGGGCGAAATCGCATCCGCAGCCAGCACGCGCCCGAGCGCGGTTTCGAGTGCAACTTCACGGGGAGTGACGCCGGTAACTAGCGCATCGATCTTGCGTAGAACTTCCACAAGCGGTGTTAGTTTTGCTATGCGCTGCGTAGCTTTTAGATCCGAATTCATGGCCCATCTTTACCCGAAGCGGCCACGCCACCGCAAAACAGAACACTGCTCATGATATAGGGAAAGGCTATGGCCGAGACCAACCTCGATTTACGCGGGCTGAAATGTCCTCTTCCCGCCCTCAAGACGCGCAAGGCATTGACGCGCCTCGCGACCGGCGACACGCTTGTCATCGAATGTACCGATCCGCTTTCGGCCATCGACATTCCGAACCTGCTGCGAGAGACCGGCGATAGGCTACTCAGCAGCGATAAAAATGGCGAACGGTTGTTGTTCCGGATCGAGAAAAGCTAATGGATTTCCGTCTTAATTTTTCAGCAAAAGCGCGCGTACCGAAAAATTTCCGTCCGGATCGGTCCAAAAGAAGCGCTCAATCCAGCCCGCCTGCCGCGCTAGATCGGCAAACCCTTGCTGCGTGTATTTGTAACTATTCTCGGTGTGGATCGTTTCTCCGCGCTCGAACTCAAACGTCTTACCGCCCACAGAAACCGCCTGCCGCCTTCGGCTTACGAGGTGCATCTCGATGCGTTGGCGTTTTGGTTCGAAATAAGCGCAATGCTGGAATTGGTCGAGATCGAAGTTGCCACCAAGTTCGCGATTGATACGGGCAAGCAGGTTGAGATTGAATGCCGCGGTGACGCCCTCACTGTCGTTGTAGGCGGCGTGCAGGATTTTCTCGTCCTTCACGAGGTCGACGCCTACGATCATCACCGAATCACGCCCCAGGATGCGTGCGGCATTGCGGAAGAATTTCACTGCCGCAAGCGGCTCAAAATTTCCAATCGTGGAGCCCGGGAAAAATCCCACGCGCGGACGCCAGCGAATTTTGTTCGGCAATTCGAAGCGCTTGGTGAAATCGGCTACGACCGGCAGCACTTCCAGTTCGGGAAAATCGTGGCGCAATACCTCTGCCTGTTCTTCAAGATATTTTTCGGAGATATCGACAGGCACATAGGCACATATTTTTGGAGCCGCTTCTAGCAACAGGCGAATTTTCGCATTGGAGCCGCTGCCGAATTCCACGAGCGCGGCATTCAGCGGAATAAGATCGGCAATTTGAGCGGCCCTGTCGCGCAATACGCACATTTCACTTCTTGTTGGATAATATTCGGGGAGCCGCGTGATGCGCTCGAAAAGGCGGGAGCCGTTCACATCGTAAAAATGTTTCGCCGCCACCCATTTCGGATAAGACGATAATCCGGTTGCAATATCGTCGGCGAATGACGTTGCTTCCGTAGACTTAACCGCCTGGGTACGCTTTTTTATAAGCGCGGTTTTCATGCATGACCTCGAAAAAATGATGATCAGGTGTCGTATTCGGCGAGCCGCAGGCCGGTAAATTGCCAGCGCGCCGGCGGATAAAAAAAGTTACGGTAACTTAAACGCGAATGTCCTGCAGGCGTCGCGAGCGAACTTCCACGCAGTGCCATTTGGTTGATCATAAATTTGCCGTTGTATTCGCCGAGCGCACCTTCGACTGCGCGGTAGCCGGGATAGGGCAAATAGGCACTGCGGGTCCATTGCCAGACGATTCCAAACGCATCGGCCAGCAAGCGACCGCGTGCCGCGACTTCCCATTCGGCTTCAGTCGGGAGATGCTTTCCGGCCCAGCGGGCGAACGCATCGGCTTCGTAATAGCTAATATGGCAAACGGGCGCTTTCGGATCGACCGGCTGCAAGCCACCGAGCGACATCGCGTGCCACTCTCCGTCCACCTGCTGCCAATATAACGGCGCATTCCATTCTTCCGTTTCGACCGTGGCCCATCCGTCAGAAAGCCAGAGCGTTGGCGTCTTGTAGCCACCATCGACCATGAATTCGAGCCACTCGCAATTCGTAACCAGCGTGCGCGCGATTTTCACTGGTTGCAGCAATACTTGGTGGGTCGGCCGCTCGTTGTCGAAGACAAAGCCGGAGCCGTCGTCTCCGATGGTGTGAATGCCGTCCGGAATTTGCACATAGCCAATATTTCTATCGCCGCGCGGCGCTTTCCAATCGGCCTTGTAAGCAGGCGCGATTGGATTTTGCGCAAGCGCGTGCAAAATGTCGGTGATGATCAATTCCTGATGCTGTTGCTCGTGATTGAGACCGATTTCGACGATCGGCAGCAATTTTCTGAGTTCCGCCAACTCGGATTTTTTCAGCAATCGCTCAACAGCCTTGTCGACATGGGCGCGATATGCAGCAACTTCGGCGACGGTGGGTCGCGTAATCAGCCCGCGCTTCGGGCGGGCGTGCCTTGGTCCGGCGGAAATGTAGTAGGAGTTATAAAGATAGGCGAAACGCGCGTCGAAAATCTTGTAGTCGGGCGAATGCGGCACAAGCAAAAAATGCTCGAAGAACCATGTGGTATGCGCACGATGCCATTTGGTCGGACTTGCATCCGGCATCGATTGCACAACCTGATCCTCGGGTGACAGCGGTGCGCTGCGGCGCTCGGTTTCGGCGCGCACTTTGCTGAAAGCGTTGAGCCAGGTTTCGCACAGGCTTTCGGGAGATTTGCCGACAGAAACTGCTTTTGCCGATTTGCCACGAATGAGTGCAGCCGATGACACGACAGGCCGCATTGCTGAACTCCTGAATACGCTGAGCGAGTTCTTCTTTCATGGAAGATTGTCACATTGAAAGCCGCCCTCTCGCAAGAACGATAAATGTGTCTCTCATCAACGTGATAGGGATTTCATAATCCCAACTTTGCCCAATTTTATCGACTTAACTAGCGTTGATAACTCTCCGCCATGCGTTAGGTTCATTCGACAAAGCCATGAACAAGGGCCCAAAACTGAAACGCGAAAATCGGCGACAAAGGCCGGAGGCAATTACTGGATCTTTTGCAGGGCGTCCGCAAAGCCGCAATCCAAACAAACGAGAAAGGTGAGTGAATGACGGGCGCTATAGCGCGACGTGCCGTCGCGCGCTGCGGTGTCATGGTTTTCGGTAAGACTGCCTTGGTTCCGAACTAAAGTTCAGTTTCCGCCAAACGCCGGCTTTTCCTTTTTGACGAAGGCCTCGTAAGCGCGCTCATAATCCTTTGTCTGCATGCAAATGGCCTGCGCCTGAGCCTCGGCCTCAATCGAATCGTCGATGCTCATGCTCCACTCCTGATGAATACAGCGTTTAGTTACGGCATGGGCGAAGGTCGGACCCTCGGCGAGTGATTTCGCCATCGCCCGCGCATCTTCCAAAACCGCATCTGGCTCGCTGATCTTGTTGTAGAAACCCCAGCGTTCGGCTTCGGCGCCATCCATGGCGCGGCCGCTATACAGGAGTTCCGCCGCGCGGCCCACTCCGATTATCCGCGGCAACATATTGCAGGCGCCCATATCCGCGCCGGCAAGGCCGACGCGCACGAATAGAAAAGCAACCTTGCTACGCATCGTGCCATATCGCAGATCTGACGCCATCGCGAGAATTGCACCAGCTCCGGCACAGATCCCGTCAATGGCTACCACGATCGGCTGAGGGCAGGCACGCATAGCCTTGACGAGATCTCCGGTCATCCGCGTGAAAGCGAGCAGGCCAGACATGTCACCCTTGCGTTGCATGTCCACCAGCGGCCCAATGATTTCGTGAACGTCGCCGCCCGAACAGAAATTCCCACCGGCGCCAGTCAGCACGATCGCTTTGATGTCATCCGCATAAACAAGGTTGCGAAAGGTATCGCGCAACTCGGCATACGATTCCAATGTTAACGGGTTTTTTCGTTCTGGACGATTGAGCGTGATCGTCACTACTTTTCCGTCAAGCTGCCACAGGAAGTGTTTCGGTTTGAAATTTACAAAATCGACACCGGACGGGTGAAAGCGCCTTGCCGTGTCATGTGTGGACATGTCCGCCTCCTTCAGCCTGCGAATGTCAGGCCGCCGCTAACACTCAGCACTTGGCCTGTAATGTAGTCGGAACGAGAGCTCGCGAAGAAAAGGATGGCGTCCGCAATCTCTTTTGGTTTTGCAAATCGCCTGAAGGGGATTGCGCGCACAAATGCTTCTTTTAATTTCTCCGGTCGTGACTGAAGCATAGGCGTGTCGGTCGGACCGGGACAGACGCAATTGACATTGATCGAATAGCGCGCGACCTCACGGGCAAGCGACTTGGTAAAGGCGATTACACCGCCCTTGGCAGCCGCGTAGGTTGTTTCGCCGGTACTGCCGACCCGGCCTGCGTCGCTCGACACATTGACGATCTTGCCTTTTGCGGCGGCAATCATCGCCGGCAACAAAGCCTGCGTTAGATGTAGCGGGCCGCTGAGATTGATAGCGATGACCCGCTCCATGTAAGCGGGAGAATTTTCCACGAATGGCTGGATATCGTTCCAGCCTGCGGCATTCACGAGGATGTCGAGACGTGGATGGCGCTTGAGCGCTTCCGCGGCACAGCGCCGAGTTGATATTGGGTCGGAAAGATCGACCGCAACAAAGTCTACGCGCGGATTGCCCATTTCCTTCAGAACTTCAGCGGCTTTGGCCGCATCGATGTCGGCACAAATTACCTGCGCGCCGCAACGTGCGAATTCCAGTACCGTAGCCTTACCAATTCCGGATGCTCCTCCGGTGACTAGCGCTGTCTTGCCTTCAAGTTGCATCGCTATCCCTTATCCCTTTCTCCACGCATAAGACCATCACGACGCATCGGCGACAAATGCCTCGACAAGCTGGCGTGTATCCGAATTTGTTAATAAGAGCCGAGTGACCTCCAATTCATCCGAGTAGCCGCCACGCCCCGGTTCTCCAGCTGCAGCGATGCATGCCTTGCTAGCAGCAAGTGCCGTCGCGGGTAGCGTCGCGATACGCCGAATGATTTCGATCGTGCGCTCGGCTAGTTCAGCACTCGGAACTACCCATTGCACAACGCCAAGCTCGCACGCCGCGGCCGCTTCGATAATCTCGGCGCCGAGGATGAGGCGCGCTGCTACTGAGCGGCCGCACAAGCGAGTTAGCCGCTGTGTGCCGCCGCCGCCCGGAATCAACCCCAAGCGCGCCTCGGGCAAACCGACCTTCGCCTTGCTTGCGGCAATGCGAAGGTCGCAGGCAAGCGCGAGCTCGAGCCCGCCCCCAATCGCCGCGCCGCCAATCTCAGCGAGCGTCACCTGCGGAAGCCGCTCGATCCGTGCAAATAGGCGCTGGATACCGGCCACATAGGAATACGCACGATCGGGTCCATTGGGAGCATCGATGCGATTGAGCATTTCCTTCAGATCCGCACCCGCACAGAATACCGCCTGATCAGAACGCAGGTGCAGAACATTCCAATCTTGCCGCGCCGCAAGCTCATCGAGCAAATTTTCGAACTGATGAACCCACTCTTCGCTGATAGCGTTTACTGGCGGACGACTGAGCGTCAACGTTGCGACCGAGTCATCGACTTTCATACTAAACATGCGTTCTGCCTTCGTTGTGGCGACCTGTTAGCGTTCACTCGCGCCCGAAACGTCGGGGTGGTTCGTCAAGAAATGGCCGCGCCAAGTGAGTGAATTCTAGCATTTCAAATTCTCGACTGGCTCCCGCATGGCGCGGGGCGAAAGCTGCCATCTCGCAGCATGAACCTTTGTATTTTTCCGGTTGCGGTCTTGGGCAGAAAATCGACAAATTCGATCCAGCGCGGATATTTCCAGGGGCCGATCGAGCGCTTCACATGAACTTTAAGCTCTTCATATAGTGCGCGGCTCGAGCCTTCGTGCTTCTCCTTGAGCACAACAAAGGCCTTCGGCTTGATCAGGCCGTTGCGATCCTCGGCTGGCACCACTGCTGCTTCGAGAACCGAGGGATGCGAGATGAGCGCCGCTTCCACCTCGAATGGCGATACCCAAATGCCGCTCACCTTAAACATGTCGTCGGTTCGACCACAGTAAATGTAAACGCCGTCGGAGCGCCGCAGATACTTGTCGCCCGTACGCGTCCATTCGCCAAGGAAAGTGCGCTGTGACTTCTCGCGTTGATTCCAATAGCCAGCGGCGGACGAAGCACCGCGCACAAGGAGCTCGCCGATTTCCCCGTCGGCGACGTCCTGACCTGCCTCATTGATGAGCCGCAGATCATAACCCGCCACCGGCAGACCTGAGGTACCATATTCGACCGCATCGGGAAGATTGGTGATAAACAGGTGACCCATTTCGGTCGAGCCGACACCGTTGACGATGTCGAGCCCGAAGCGCGCCTTCCAAGCCTCACCGACATGAGCCGGTAGCGGCTCGCCCGCGGAAAAGCACAACCTCAACCGGTTCGAACTGCGCTCCAATGTGCAATCGGGGTCCGCGAGAATTGCGGCATACAATGTGGGCACGGCGTAGAACATCGTCGGCTGATAGCCACGCAGCATCTCAAAAACAGTCTGCGGAGTTGGCCGTTCGGGATAAAAGACCGAGGTCGCTCCGACCGACATTGGGCAGAAGATCGCATTGCCAAGCCCATATGAAAAGAAAAGCTTGGCGGCAGAAAAAACGACGTCATCTTTCCGGATACCAATCCGCTTCTGGCCCGCCAGCTGCGCCATGACCATCGGCGCGGTGTGTACGTGCATGACGCCTTTCGGTAATCCGGTGGTACCGGACGAATAAAGCCAATAGGCAACTTCATCCCGACGGGTTTTGGCCGGCGCTGCTCGCTCGTTCACCGCAGCAAGCAGAGCGTCCATCCGCGGGATTGTGTCTGGGCCTCCGCCGACCACGACAATGGCCTTCAAAGTCGGCACGTCCTTTGCCGCATCCTGCACCACGGGCAGAAGAGCTGTCGAGACGAACACGACCTTGGCGCGCGAATCTTCGAAAAGGTGACGATATTGGTCCGCCGTTAGCCGCGTATTAAGCAGTACGGGAACGACGCCGGCGCGGATCGCGCCCCAAAACAGCACCGGGAAATCGACCGTATCGAGCAAAATTAGTGCAATGCGGTTTTCCGGTTCGACACCAAACCGCGCAAGCATAGGGCCGACCCGGCCGACGTCCTCAAGTAGCTCTGCATAGGTCATGTTTCGAGATGGGTCGATAAATACGGTTTTGCGACCGCGGCCTTCGAGTACATTGCGGTCCACAAAATCGACGGCGGCATTGTATTCGGGCTCGGTGCCCATGGCTCAGCCTCTGTAAAGACCCCTTCCAGGCTTGATCAAAAGCGAAAGCAACGATCCTCGTCCTTGACTTAGATCATATCCGAGGACAACTCCGACATTTCATGTGAGACCGGCCCCCGCCTGATCGCAGTCGCCCCGTTCGATACGGGCGGTACGGGCATTGTTCAGCATTCTGTTCTCGCTACCGTCAGCGCGGCGCCATTCGTAACGCGCCGTCGAGTCGGATTACTTCGCCGTTGAGATACCGGTTCTCGACGATATGCAATACCAGCGCGGCAAATTGCGTGGGATTGCCGAGGACTTTGGGGAAGGGAACGGAGGCGGCCAGAGTTTTCTGCGATTCCTCCGGCAAGCCCATTAGCATCGGTGTGAGAAAAATCCCCGGCGCGATAGCATTCACGCGGATGCCCATTTGCGCAAATTCACGAGCCGCCGGAAGCGTTAGCGCGATCACGCCGCCTTTCGAGGCGGAATATGCAGCTTGGCCAACCTGGCCTTCATAGGCTGCGACCGAAGCGGTTGAAACAATCACACCACGCTCATGATCTTCGAGCGGCGGAAGCTGACCGGCGTCAGCAGCCATCAGCCGCATCATGTTGAAAGTGCCGATCAGGTTGATCTTGATCACACGTTCGAAATCGGCAAGCGGCATTGGCCCTTCCTTGCCAACGATGCGTTTCGCTGGACCAATGCCGGCGCAGTTCACCAAAATGCGCGCGGCGCCATGTTTTTCTTTTGCTTCCGCGATCGCTTTTGCCGCGGATTCTCCGTTGGAAACGTCGCACTTGATGGCGAGCGCGCCAGTCTTGGCGGAGACCGCTTGCATAGCATCCATATTGACATCGAGCAGCGCGACTTTCGCGCCTGCATTCACCAGCGCCTCGGCCGTCGCCGCTCCAAGACCGGAGCCGCCGCCAGTGACGAGTGCGGCATGACCTTTCGGATTCATGATTTTACCCTCCCGATCGAAATTTTTTCTTTGTTCTATCAATCACAACAGATGACAGGCAGCAACTAGTTCTACATAATCTCGTATACATCGAGTTTTACTACCGTCCATTCGCGCGCGCCGTGGGCAAGCGCAAGGATCTTCTTGAGACGATCGAGACTGAGCTTCGAAGTCTCGTAGCGCATGATGGCGCGAAAATAATAAAGCGGGGGGATCGACGTTCTTGCTCGGCGCGACATGCGCGATCACTTCGGGTGGACCATGGCGTAGCGCGTCGCTCCGCACGAGAATGCACGCTCCGAATTTGGTTTCGATCGCGCAGCGCGCTTGAAAATCGGCGACTCCGTCGCAGCGAATGATTTGCCAGTCGGAACCGCCCGGTAGAATTTTGCCCTTGAGCATCGGTCCTTCGATACCTCCTGCAGGAATTTCACTAATGCACCGCTCTCCATAGGGGGCTTGCCCATCATCTGGATCTTGCCCAGTTCAGCGGTCATTTGGACAATCGGCTTTATAGAAATCATTTTCTACCCACTGCTTTTTGATCACTACGATAAGGACATGGGGAATGTAGTTTAGTACCGTCGCAGGATCTTGTTGGGAGAAAGCCATGGCTGGCCGTCTGGTCGATATTTCGGTTGCGCTCGAAAATGAGGTCATAGCTGACCCGCCGATGATGAAGCCGAAAATTACTTACCGCGCCCATAAGCAGACGGCGGCGGAAGTCTGTATGTTCTTCGAGGGATTAAAGCCGAGCGATCTGCCGGATGGTGAAGGCTGGGCCTTCGAACATGTCGAACTTTCCACCCATAACGGCACGCATCTCGATGCGCCTTGGCATTTTCATTCGACGATGAACGGCGGAAAGCCCGCCATCACCATCGATGAAGTGCCATTGGAGTGGTGCTTTCAGCCCGGCGTGAAACTCGATTTTCGCAAATTTCCCGATGGCTATGTCGTGACCGCAAAGGACGTCGAGGCCGAATTGAAACGCATTGGCCATACGTTGAAACCGCTCGAAATTGTCGTGGTGAACACGGCGGCGGGCGCAGCTTACGGCCGTCCGGAATATGTCGCGAAGGGTTGTGGTATGGGGCGCGAAGCCACTCTTTATTGTACGGAGCGTGGCGTTCGCGTGACCGGAACCGATGCGTGGAGCTGGGACGCACCGTTCGTTCATACCGCGAAAAAATACAAGGAGACGGGCAACGCCGCGCTAATTTGGGAAGGCCACAAGGTTGGCCGCGACATCGGCTACTGCCATATGGAAAAGCTGCACAATCTCGAAGCGCTCCCTGCGAATGGATTCATGATTTGCTGCTTCCCCGTGAAGATCCGCGCCGCTTCCGCTGGATGGACTCGCGCCGTTGCGATCTTGGACGATTGAGCTTGTTCGCTCTGCCGCTCGATCAGGTTTTGTGGCTTGCGGGGGCGCTCGTCGTTGCTGGTGGGATCACTGGAGTTCTTGCGGGACTGTTCGGCGTCGGTGGCGGCGCGATTATCGTGCCAATCCTCTATCAGGTCTTCACTACCTTGGACGTTCCAGAGTCAGTCCGGATGCCGCTTTCGGTCGGCACTTCGCTTGCGATTATTATTCCGACCTCAATCGCAGCCTATCGCGCGCACCGCGCAAAAGACGCGGTCGATCAACCGATCCTGCGTCTTTGGGCGATACCCTGCTTTATGGGCGTCGCTGCCGGCAGTGTCATTGCAGCGTTTGCCCCGTCATGGCTATTTAAAATCGTCTTTATCGTGATTGCCGGAGGGAATGCGATCCTGCTCCTAGTGGGCCGCAAGGACTGGCGCATCATGGAAGATGAACCAGGCACCTGGCCGATGCGTTCTCTCGGATTTTTGATCGGCATAATTTCGTCGCTCATGGGCATCAGCGGCGGAATGCTTTCCAACGTTCTGTTGTTGATGCTGGGTCGAACGATCCAGCGGGCCGTGGCGACATCCTCGGGGCTCGGGGTATTCATCTCTATTCCTGGCGCTATCGGTTACATTTTTGCAGGCTGGGGAAAAATGGCTCTCCTACCGCCATTTTCGATTGGCTTTATTTCTTTGATCGGATTTTTATTGCTCGCGCCCTTGAGCATGTTGCTGGCGCCGGTCGGCGCCCGCCTTGCGCATGGCCTTTCCAAGCGTTCGCTTGAACTCGCCTATGGATTTTATCTGTTCGTTGTAGCAGCACGTTTTGCAAGCACTCTAATTTAGGGCGGTTTGGAACCTGTAGTTGCATTGCGAAATTTTTTGCGCGGTGCAGCAGATAAATTTCCTCGAGTTAAGCAAAGAGATTACTGGTAACCGGCTCCTCCGCCGGTATAATTAATTCCGGGCTTGGGTTCAGCGCTCAAGAAAACAAAAAATGAAAGATTAGCGACAGGGAGAAATGGGATGGCCGTTACATCCAGCGAAGGCTCGCGAGCCCGCGCTTCAGAAGCAACGCGTTGGGGTCAGCTTATCTTTGGCATCGTCTGTATGGTGATGATTGCCAACCTACAATACGGCTGGACACTTTTCGTAAATCCGATCGATCAGAAATACCACTGGGGTCGCGCGGCGATTCAGGTCGCCTTCACGATCTTCGTGCTGACAGAGACATGGCTCGTGCCAGTCGAAGGTTATCTGATCGACAAATTCGGCCCGAAAGCCATGATCTTCGGCAGCGGTATACTCGTCGCCGTCGCCTGGGTGATCAATGCCTATGCCGACTCACTGTCCTTGCTTTATCTAGGAGCCGCGATCGGCGGTATTGGTGCGGGCGTGATTTATGGCGGCGCTGTCGGCAATGCGCTGAAGTGGTTCCCCGACCGTCGCGGCCTCGCTGCCGGTCTGACTGCAGCAGGTTTCGGCGCCGGCTCCGCACTCACAGTGATCCCAATCGCCAACATGATCCAATCGAGCGGCTACGAGTCCGCGTTTTTCTGGTTCGGCATCGTGCAGGGCGTTATCGTGATGATTTTCTCACTTTTCCTGCGTGCGCCGGAGTCCGGTGAAGCTCCGGCTTCGACTGTCTTGCAACAATCGAGGCGCGACTATGAATGGAAAGATGTGCTAAAGACGCCGGTCTTCTGGGTGATGTACGCGATGTTTGTGATGGTTGGCGCCGGCGGTCTAATGGCAATTGCACAGCTTGCGCCTATTGCCAATGACTACAAAATCGCGGGCATACCAGTGTCCATTCTCGGACTGACCCTGCCAGCGCTTACTTTCGCCTTAACAATCGATCGGGTTCTTAATGGTCTTTGCCGGCCGTTTTTTGGTTGGGTGTCAGACCAAATCGGCCGTGAAAATACAATGTTCATCGCATTCTTTCTTGAAGGCGTTGGCATCTATGCGCTGCTGTACTTCGCAAACAATCCGGTCTGGTTCGTAATCCTGTCGGGCGTGGTGTTCTTCGCCTGGGGTGAGATCTATTCGCTGTTCCCAGCAACCTGCACGGATCTTTACGGCAAGAAATTCGCGACCACAAATTACGGTCTGCTGTACACCGCTAAAGGTACGGCATCTCTACTGGTTCCTTTGGCTAATGTGTTGACCACTGCGACCGGCAGTTGGCACGCCGTGTTTTATGTCGCGGCGATTTTGAACATCATCGCGGCGGTAATGGCGCTAGCTGTATTAAAACCGATGCGGCAACGCTTCATGGCCAAAAGTTAAACGAACCAATTTATTTGGCGGCTTGGCGAAACATATGCGTCGAGCCGCGCTTTTTACCCTGACAAGTCTATTGGTATATTGTATATCAGACGATCAGTCTGGCTATGATCCTTTCAAAAGTCGCTTTTAGGCATGTCCCATGAATGAGATTCCGACCCGCAAAATAACCGAAGCTGATCCACGCGTCGCAATCGCGCCATTTGACGACATTTCCACTTTCAAAGATCGCGCCTACGCCGCGCTGAAAAGCGTGATCGTCTCGCTCAACGTTTATGATGGGCCGAACGAGGTCCGCCTCGACGAACGCCGTCTTGCCCAGGACCTTGGCGTATCACGTACGCCCGTGCGTGAGGCAATGGCGCAGCTGGAACGCGAAGGTTTCGTGCGCTCAGTGCCCCGCCGCGGTATCTATGTCGTTCGCAAGACGAAACGCGAAGTGATTGAAATGATTACAGCCTGGGCCGCGCTGGAGAGCATGGCGGCCCGCCTCATCACGCAAAATGCAAGCGACGACGAAATCGGCCAGCTGCGGAACATGTTCGCAACTTTCTCCGGCGACAAGGTTCTTGCCAATCTCGACGAATATTCGGAAATCAACATCGAATTCCATCAAACGATCATTCGCATGAGCGGCAACAGCGTGCTCTCCAGTCTCGCCGAAAATCTTTTCACGCATATGCGCATGATTCGTCGCAAGACGATTGTCGAGCGGGATCGTGCACAAAAGTCGATCCGCGATCACATACACATTATCGCAGCACTGGAAGCACGTGACACCGATCGTGCAGAAACCTTAGTACGCGAACATGCGCTCGGTCTTGCCGAACACGTCGCGCGCTTTGCCGACTATTTGGACTGACGTTCTAACGAAGAGCAGACGGGAGGATTCCCATGGCTGACGCAGCAGTGAAAGCAAAACCCGAAACCACGACCGCGGCAGAGCACGAGCTGACGGATGGCTTTCACCTCGTCATCGATGCGCTCAAGCTAAATGGCATCAACACGATCTACGGTGTGCCTGGCATTCCGATCACGGACTTGGGCCGTATGGCACAGGCCGCAGGCATGCGCGTCATTTCGTTCCGGCACGAGCAGCACGCCGGCAACGCAGCTGCAATCGCCGGTTTCCTGACGAAAAGGCCCGGCATCTGCCTCACGGTGTCAGCTCCCGGCTTTCTCAATGGTCTGACTGCGCTGGCCAATGCCACGACCAACTGCTTTCCGATGATCCTGATTAGTGGCTCATCCGAACGTGAGATCGTCGACTTGCAGCAGGGCGACTACGAAGAGATGGACCAACTGGCTATCGCCAGGCCCCTCTGCAAGGCGGCCTTCCGCGTGCTGCATGCCGCAGACATCGGCATCGGCGTGGCGCGCGCGATCCGTGCAGCTGTTTCTGGTCGTCCGGGCGGCGTTTATCTTGATCTGCCGGCCAAACTTTTCTCTCAGGTTATGGACGCAGACGCTGGAGCCAAGTCACTCGTCAACGTCATCGACCCGGCACCGGCCGTGTTTCCCGCTCCGGCCGCTGTCAAGCGTGCGCTCGATGTTCTGAAGGGTGCCAAGCGTCCCCTGATCATTCTCGGCAAAGGCGCGGCATACGCGCAGGCCGATGACCAGATCCGCGCCCTGGTCGAAAAGAGCGGCATTCCTTTCCTACCAATGAGCATGGCCAAGGGCCTCCTGCCTGACACGCATCCACAGTGTGCGGGTGCTGCGCGCTCGACGGTGCTAAAAGACGCCGACGTCGTCATGCTGATTGGCGCCCGCCTCAACTGGCTGCTGTCGCACGGCAAGGGCAAAACCTGGGGTGAGCCTGGATCAAAGAAGTTCATCCAGATCGACATCGAGCCCAAGGAGATGGACAGCAACGTTGAGATCGTTGCTCCGGTGGTCGGCGATATCGGTTCCTGCGTGTCGGCTCTTCTCGAGGGCATTGACGGGAAGTGGCCGGCCCCGCCAATCGACTGGATTGGCGCCGTCAAATCGAAAAAGGAAGAAAACATCGCCAAGATGGCGCCGAGATTAATGAAGAACTCGGCGCCGATGGACTTCCACGGTGCGCTCGGTGCATTGCGCAACGTCATCAAAGAGCGGCCGGATGCCATCCTCGTCAACGAAGGCGCCAACACGCTCGATCTCGCGCGCGGCGTCATCGATATGTACAAGCCGCGCAAACGCCTGGATGTCGGCACCTGGGGCATCATGGGCATCGGCATGGGCTTTGCCGTCGCGGCGGCCATCGAGACCGGCAAACCCGTGCTTGCGGTCGAAGGTGACAGCGCCTTTGGTTTCTCCGGCATGGAAGTGGAAACGATCTGTCGGTACAAGCTGCCGGTCTGTGTTGTCGTCTTCAACAACGACGGCATCTATCGCGGAACCGACGTCAATTCCGCTGGCGGTTCCGACCCTGCGACGACCGTCTTCGTCAAAGGCTCGCGCTACGACAAGATGATGGCGGCATTCGGGGGCGTCGGCGTCAATGCCACGACGCCCGACGAGCTAAAGCGCGCCGTCGACGCGGCTATGGACTCCGGTAAGCCGACCCTTGTCAACGCGGTGATTGACCCCGCGGCCGGTACGGAGAGCGGCCGCATCGGCAAACTCAACCCCCAAAGCGTGGTTCGCAAGAAATAGTCGAATGTCTAGGCGTTGAGTACGCGCCGGGCACAAACAAACAGACGATGTACAAGTAAGCACTGACCGAGTGCGGAGGAACCAACGATGTCAAAGAAAAGACCAAAGGCGAAAAAGGCCGCTCCGAAGAAGACCGGCAAGACGAATGGGCACGCGCTGCCTAAGCCTTCCTCGAAGCCGTGGGGCGCAGCAGGCAAGGCGCTCGAGGGCGTCCGTATCCTCGACTTCACGCACGTCCAGTCGGGACCAACGTGCACGCAGCTGCTCGCTTATATGGGCGCCGACGTCATCAAGATAGAACGACCAGGTGAAGGCGATATCACGCGCGGCCAATTGCGCGATGTGAAGGGCGCCGACAGTCTCTATTTTACTATGCTCAACGGCAACAAGCGCTCGATCACGATCGACTCAAAACATCCAAAGGGCAAGGAAATCCTCAACCGTCTGATCAAATATTGTGACGTGCTGGTAGAGAATTTTGCGCCCGGCGCGCTCGACCGCATGGGCCTTACCTGGGAACACATTCACAAGCTTAATCCGCGCATGATCGTCGCATCGGTGAAAGGCTTCGGTCCGGGCCCGTACGAAGACTGCAAGGTCTATGAGAATGTCGCCCAATGCGCGGGTGGCGCGGCTTCCACTACCGGTTTCCACGATGGCCCGCCGCTTGTGACCGGCGCGCAGATTGGCGATAGCGGTACGGGTTTGCATTTGGCGTTTGGAATCGTGTCCGCGCTCTATCAGCGCGTGCGCACCGGCCGCGGCCAAAAGGTATTCGCGGCGATGCAGGACGGCGTTCTCAATCTCGCACGGGTGAAATTACGCGACCAACAGCGCCTGAAACACGGGCCACTTATTGAATACAGTCAATATGGCGAAGGCATTCCATTCGGCGATGCGGTGCCGCGCGCCGGCAACGACTCGGGTGGCGGTCAGCCGGGCTGGATCTTGAAGTGCAAAGGGGCACCGGAAGATCCCGATGCCTACATCTATTTCATCACACAAGCGCCGGTGTGGGAGAAAATCTGCGATCTGATCGGCAAATCAGAATGGAAAACCGACCCCGATTATTCCAAGCCGCCGGCGCGGCTGCCGCGGCTCAAGCATATCTTCGCAACCGTCGAGAAGTGGACCATGACCAAGACCAAGTTCGAGGTTATGGAAATCTGCAACAAACTCGACATTCCGATTGGACCAATCCTCTCAATGAAAGAAATCGCGGAGGAACCGTCGCTCCGCAAAACCGGAACCGTGGTTGAGGTCGATCATCCGACGCGGGGAAAGTATCTCACCGTAGGCAACCCGGTGAAGATGTCGGATTCGATCACCGAGGTGAAACGCTCACCGCTGCTCGGCGAACACACGGAGGAAATTCTCACCAAGGTTCTCGGCTATTCGGCAAAGGAACTGGCCGAGATCAGGACGTCTGGCGCGATTACTGCTGAAGAAAAGAAACGCGCCGCAGCTTAATTGCTCGGCGCATTTTTATTTTTTTGCGCGGTTCGCCGCGCCAACCAAAGAAAGAAGTTGGGGGCAGTCATGCGTATTGTGGTGCATGGTCAACAGGCGTTCGGTAAGGCGGTGCTCGAGGCCCTGCTCAAGCGCGGTGAAAATATCGTCGGCGTTTATGTGGCACCTGAAAAGCCGGGACAGAAAGCCGACCCACTCAAGGAAGCGGCGATCGCGGCCAAACTTCCCGTCTTGCAACCGGCTTCCTACCGCAAGCCGGAAGTGTGGGACGAGTTCAAAGCGCTAAAACCGGACCTGCAGGTGATGGCATTCGTCACGCTGTTCGTGCCAGAAGAATTCCTGAACGTCCCGACGCACGGTTCGATTCAATATCACCCGTCACTGCTTCCCGCCTATCGTGGTGCGAGCGCGATCAACTGGCCGATCATCAAAGGCGAAAAGGAAACCGGCCTCTCGATCTTCTGGCCCGACAACGGTCTCGATACCGGCGACATTCTTTTGCAAAAGAAGACGCCAATCAGTGCCACCGACACACTCGGGACGGTTTATTTCGACCGCCTATTCCCGATGGGTGTGGATGCGACGATAGAATCGGTCGATCTCGTGAAGGCCGGCAAGGCCCCCCGCACCAAACAGGATGAAACAAAAGCGACCTATGAAGGCCGCTGCGGTCCCGACAATGCGCGCATCGACTGGGGCAAACCATGGGAGCAAATTGATCGGCTGATCCGCGGCTGCAACCCGGCGCCGGGCGCGTGGACGACGCTGAACGGCGCGAAAGTGCAGGTTTTCGACATCAAGCCGGTCCCCGCACGAGATCCGAAAGGAATCGGCGGCAAGACCGGAGAAGTGGTCGAAGTCGATGCTGAAGGCTTCACCCTCGCTGTCGCAGACGGACGCATCAAAATTTTACGTGTGAAACCGGATGGCAGCGCGAAACAGGGCGCCGTCGAATTTGTCGCAGCCGCCAGCATCAAGAATGGCACAAGATTTGTCTAATTCTTTTTCTCTAGCCAAGGCCCGAACGCAATGTCCGCTTCTCAGCATCAGAGTCCAAAATCCGATATTGAAATCTCCCAAACCGCCAAGAAGCGACCAATCCTAGATATCGCGAAAGAAAAACTCGGCATCGCCGCCGAAAATCTCGAACCCTATGGTCACTACAAGGCCAAGGTATCGATGGATTATGTGAAATCACTGAAGTCAAAGAAGGATGGAAAACTGATTCTCGTCACCGCGATCTCGCCAACACCCGCAGGCGAAGGCAAGACGACGACTACGGTTGGTCTCACCGATGCGCTGAATCATATCGGCAAGAAAGCCATGCTCTGTCTGCGCGAGCCGTCGCTCGGACCGTCATTCGGCATGAAGGGTGGTGCGGCCGGCGGCGGTTATGCCCAGGTGATTCCAATGGAAGATATTAATCTCCATTTTACCGGCGATTTCCACGCAGTTACTTCAGCACATAATTTGCTCTCAGCGTTGATCGACAATCACATCTATTGGGGCAATTCGCTCGGCATCGACTCGCGCCGCGTCACTTGGCGCCGCGTGATGGATATGAACGACCGCGCGCTGCGCGAGATCGTCTGCTCGCTCGGCGGCGTCGCCAATGGCTATCCCCGTGAGGCGGGCTTCGACATTACGGTCGCCTCGGAAGTGATGGCGATCTTCTGCCTCGCCAAGGATCTCGACGATCTGAAAGAACGGCTCGGCAATATCATCGTGGCCTACACCCGCGACCGGAAACCAATCCGCGCCAAGGACATCAAAGCGCATGGCGCAATGACCGCGCTCCTAAAGGAAGCAATCGCGCCAAATCTGGTGCAGACGCTCGAGGGCACACCTGCGTTCATCCATGGTGGACCGTTTGCGAACATCGCACATGGCTGCAACTCCGTTGTCGCCACCACGACAGCGCTCAAACTCACGGATTATGTGGTGACCGAAGCCGGCTTCGGTGCCGATCTCGGCGCCGAGAAATTTATCGACATCAAGTGCCGGAAGGCAGGACTCTCTCCCCATTGCGTCGTCATCGTGGCCACTATCCGCGCGCTCAAGATGCACGGCGGCGTGAAGAAAGACGATCTGAAAAAGGAAGATCTCAAGGCGCTCGCAGCCGGTATGGCGAACCTCGAGCGTCATATCGAGAACGTGAAGAAGTTTGGTCTGCCGGCCGTGGTCTCAATCAATCGTTTCTCCGCCGATACCAACGCGGAAATGGCCTTGGTGAAGGAAAAGTGCAAAACGCTTGGCGTCGAAGCGCTGATGGCCGACCACTGGGCCATGGGCGGCGTGGGTGCCGCCGATGTCGCAATGGCCGTGGTCAAGACAATCGATGAGGGCCAGAGCAGACTGAAACTACTCTACCCGGACGACATGCCCCTGTTTGAGAAGGTTCGAACCATTGCGAGGGACATTTACCGCGCCAAGGATGTTACCGCCGATAAGTCGGTGAAGGAGCAGTTAAAGTCCTGGGAGGAAATGGGTTTCGGCAAATTACCGGTCTGTATCGCCAAGACCCAGTTCTCGTTCACAACCAACCCGGACGTGAAGGGCGCGCCGGTCGATCATACGATCAACGTCCGTGAAGTGCGGCTCTCCGCCGGCGCCGAATTCGTCGTCGCGATCTGCGGTGAGATCATGACGATGCCGGGCCTGCCGAAGGTACCGTCCGCCGATGCGATCGATGTCGGCGCCGACGGCAAGATCATCGGCCTGTTCTAGGCTATGAGTACCGCTTCCAACCCCACCACGCCGGAAAACCGAAAAACCGGCAAGACTCCGGAGGGCCGCCGCCGTCCACGCCGCACACCTAAGGGACGGCAGGTCGATCCAGTCGCTTTAGAAGAAATCCGAGCCCTTCTCACTGATCGTTCGCGCCGGCGCGATCTTTTGATCGAGCACCTGCATCTCATCCAGGACAAGCACGGCCACCTGTCTGCCGCGCATCTTTCAGCACTCGCCTATGAAATGAAGCTGGCGCTAACCGAAGTATACGAAGTCGCGACATTCTACGCGCATTTCGACGTAGTAAAGGAAGGTGAAACACCTCCGCCTGCGATTACCGTGCGCATTTGCGATTCTCTATCCTGCGCCATGGCGGGCGCAGAAAAATTGTTGACGGCATTGCCGAAGACGCTCGGCAAGGACACCCGCGTAATTCGTGCGCCGTGCATGGGTGCCTGCGATCGCGCTCCAGTTTGCGCCGTCGGCCATTTGCAGGTTAACAGCGCGACGGCAGACTCGGTTGCCGCCGCCGTGAAAACGGGTGCGCATCCGCATCCCTACGAAACGCCAATAGACTTTGTTGTCTACCTAAAAGCAGGCGGCTACAAACTTCTGAAGGAATGTCTTGCCGGAAAGCGCACGCGTGATGATATCATCGCGATCGTGAGCGATGCAGGACTACGCGGTCTCGGCGGCGCTGGATTTCCAACCGGACGCAAATGGTCGCTCGTACGCGCGGAACCCGCACCTCGCATGATGGCAGTGAACGGCGACGAAGGTGAACCGGGCACATTCAAAGACCGCTATTATCTCGAGCGGGATCCGCATCGCTTCATCGAGGGCATGCTGCTCGCCGCATGGGCGGTGGAAGCCAGGGAGATTTATTTTTATCTGCGTGACGAATACCCGGAAATCCGGCTCATGATTGAGCGGGAAATTGTGAAAATCGAGCATGCAGGCCTCATCCAGAATACCAAATTCTATTTACGTCGCGGCGCCGGCGCTTACATCTGCGGCGAAGAGTCCGCGATGATCGAATCGATCGAAGGTAAGCGCGGCCTACCTCGCCATCGGCCACCTTATGTCGCGCAAGTCGGCCTTTTTGGTTACCCGACGCTCGAGCAGAATGTCGAAACGCTGTTCTGGATTCGGGACATTGTTGAGAAAGGTGCTTCATGGTTTACATCGCACGGACGGCGCGAGCGCACGGGCTTGCGCAGTTTCTCAGTCTCAGGCCGAGTGAAGGAACCGGGTGTGAAGCTTGCGCCTGCCGGAATTTCGGTGCGGGAGCTGATCGACGAATATTGCGGCGGCATGCTGCCGGGTCATACCTTCAAGGGCTATCTGCCCGGCGGGGCTTCAGGCGGAATTTTGCCCGCCTCAATGGGCGATTTGCCGCTCGATTTCGGCACACTGGAGCAATATGGCTGCTTCATCGGGTCGCACGCTGTTGTCATCCTGTCTAATAGCGATGATATGAAAGCGGTGGCACTTAACCTCATGCGCTTTTTCGAGGACGAATCCTGTGGCCAGTGCACGCCATGCCGCGTCGGCACGGAAAAGGCTGCGAAACTGATGGCGAAAGGCCCGTGGGACGAAGCACTGTTAACCGAGCTTTCGGGAGCGATGCGCGACGCTTCGATCTGCGGATTAGGACAAGCCGCGTCGAATCCAGTCACCTGTGTCTTCAAATATTTCCGTGAAGAGCTCACCAAGCCGCTCGGCAGTTGGTGATTGAAAGAAAAAAGGCATGGCCAAAACGAAGGCATCGGCAACAACCATCAAATTCACGCTCGACGGCCAGGAGGTCGAAGCGCGCGAAGGCGAGACGCTATGGCAAGTCGCGAGCCGTCTCGGTACCGAGATCCCTCACCTCTGTTATTCGTCCGAGCCCGGTTACCGGGCGGACGGCAATTGCCGGGCCTGCATGGTTGAGATCGAAGGCGAGCGTGTGCTCGCCGCGAGTTGCATCCGAACGCCGACCCCCGACATGAAGGTAAAAACTGCATCCTCGCGCGCGAAAGCTTCGCGCAAGATGGTGTTCGAGTTGCTCATCACCGATCAGCCCGAGCGAAAAACAGCGCACGATCCGCAGTCAAAATTCTGGAACTGGACCGACAAGATGGGAATCGCCGTGAGCCGCTTTCCCGCACACGGCAAGATCGTGCCCGATCGCAGCCACACAGCGATGGCGGTTAATCTCGACGCTTGCATTCATTGCAATCTCTGCGTCCGCGCTTGTCGTGAGGTGCAGGTGAACGACGTGATCGGCATGGCAGGGCGCGGCAGCATCGAAAAGATCGTTTTCGATTTCGACGACCCCATGGGCCAATCAACTTGCGTCGCTTGCGGCGAATGCGTGCAAGCCTGCCCGACCGGCGCACTAATGCCGTCGACGCTCGTAAACGAACTGAACGAACGTACCGTTTATCCTGACCGTACCGTGGACAGCGTCTGCCCCTATTGCGGCGTCGGCTGCCAACTCACCTACAACATCGAGGATGATAAGCTCGTTTCTGTCACCGGCCGCAATGGGCCAGCAAACGAAAACCGCCTGTGCGTGAAGGGCCGCTTCGGCTTCGACTATGTGACCAATCCGCAGCGCCTGAAGGTGCCGATGATTCGTAGGGACGGCATCGGCAAGGCGGCGGATGATCTCGTCGATCCGTCAAACCCGTCGACACATTTTCGCGAAGCGACCTGGGAGGAGGCAATGGAACGCGCTGCCTTCGGCTTCAAGAAAATCCGCGACCGCGACGGCTCGCATGCCCTAGCTGGGTTTGGCTCCGCTAAAGGTTCCAACGAAGAGGCTTACCTGTTCCAGAAACTCGTCCGCACCGGCTTCGGTACCAATAACGTCGATCACTGCACACGCCTTTGCCATGCCTCGTCGGTTGCCGCGCTGCTCGAGGGCGTCGGCTCCGCCGCAGTAACCGCGACCTTTAACGAATGCAAGAATTCGGACGTGATGATCGTGATTGGCGCGAATCCGACTGAGAATCATCCGGTCGCCGCGACCTTCTTTAAACAGGCGGCAAAGCGCGGTGCCAAGCTCATTGTCATGGACCCGCGCGGCAACGGATTGACGCGCCATGCGTGGCAGATGTTGCAGTTTAAGAATGGCACCGACGTTGCAATGCTAAACGCAATGCTGAACGTTATCATCAGCGAGAAACTCTTCGATCAGCAATATGTGCAGACCTATACTGAAGGTTTTAAGCAGCTCGCCGAGCATGTGAAAGATTTCACGCCGGAAGAAATGGCGCCGATCTGTGGCATCGAAGCGGACGTGTTGCGGAATGTTGCCCGCACCTATGCGCGAGCTGAAAACGCCATCATCTTCTGGGGTATGGGTATTTCTCAGCACACGCACGGCACCGACAATGCGCGCTGCTTGATCGCGCTCGCGCTAATCTGTGGCCATGTCGGTCGACCCGGTACTGGGCTGCATCCGCTGCGCGGACAGAATAACGTGCAGGGCGCATCTGACGCGGGCCTCATCCCGATGTTTTTCCCCGACTACAAGTCGGTCGAAAATCTAGAAACGCGCACCAAATACGAAAGTGTCTGGGGCATGAAGCTCGATCCGAAGCGTGGAAAGACCGTGGTCGAGATCATGGATGCGATCCATGCCAACGAGATTAAGGGCATGTACATCATGGGCGAAAACCCCGCGATGTCGGACCCGGATCTCAATCACGCACGCGACGCGCTCGCGCATCTCGAACATCTCGTGCTGCAGGACATCTTCCTCACGGAAACCGCGAGTTATGCCGACGTGATTCTTCCGGCTTCTGCGTGGCCGGAGAAAGACGGCACTGTCACAAACACCAACCGTCAGGTGCAGATGGGCCGTGCGGCGCTACCGCTGCCGGGCGAGGCGCGGCAGGATCTCTGGATCATCCAAGATCTTGCCCAGCGCATGGGGCTGAGCTGGAACTACAAACACGTAAGCGAGGTGTTCACCGAGATGGCGAGCCTGATGCCCGCACTCGACAACATTACATGGGAACGCGTCGACCGCGAACAGCACGTGACCTATCCGACCGACGCACCCGACAAGCCGGGCCACGACGTGGTGTTCGACAAGGGCTTCCCACGCCCGAACGGCATGGCGAAACTGGTCGCAGCGAAGCTCACACCGCCGAACGAAGTGCCGGATCACGAATTCCCAATGATCCTCACTACAGGCCGGCAGCTCGAACACTGGCATACGGGCGCGATGACGCGCCGCGCCACCATGCTCGATGCTTTGGAGCCAGGGCCGGTTGCCTGTCTCTCGCGCGGAACGATTGCCAAGCTCGGTATTCAGCCGGGTGACATGGTCGTCGTTTCGACGCGCCGCGGCCGGATCGAGCTTACTTCACGACAGGATGACGATGTACCGGACGGAGTAGTGTCTATCCCGTTCGCATATGTCGAGGCGGCGGCAAACCTGCTCACGAACTCCGCGCTCGATCCGGTTGGAAAAATACCCGAATTCAAATTCTGCGCAGCCAAGATCGAGCCATTCTCCGGCGCGCACAAGACCGCGGCGGAATAAGACTTAATCGCTGCCCGGGTCGCCCACGAGCTTCGCCGCTTTGATGCCCGCGAGCGCTGCGATTTCATCATTGTCCGACGTATCGCCAGAAATGCCGACTGCGCCCAGAAGTTTTCCGGACTGATCTTTGATCAGTACGCCACCCGCCACTGGAATGAAGCTACCGCCCACTACATGGCTGAGCGACGCTATAAAGTGCGGCCGCTCCAGCGCCATCTTACCGATCGTGCGCGAGGGAACGCCGAGCGCGAGAGCCCCGTGCGCCTTGCCGCAGGCGATCTCCGCGCGCTTCAGGCTTGTATTGTCCTCGGCACCGAAGGCCTTCAGTGCACCACGGACATCCAGCACGGCGACCGCAAGCGGTTTCATTTTCTTAACTCGCGCCTCGGCGATTGAGGCGCTGACAATCGTCTGTGCAGTTTCAAGTATAAGTTCGGACATGATTGCCTCCTAGGTTTGGCTCGTCGCGGACTCTCGAATGCGCGCGACGAACCCAGAGATCAGCGGCCAGGACAGCATGACGAGGGCAAGGCCCGTGATCGTGCCGACCAGCCCATTCGAGAAGAACACCCGCAGATCGCCACCTGCCCCGATCATCGCAAGCCGGAAGGCGTCCTCCGCCCGGCTTCCGAGTACGAGCGCGAGCGTGAGAGGTGCCAGCGGATAACCAAGTTTCTTGAACACGTACCCGATGACTCCAAACAGCAACATTAGCCACACATCGAACATCGCGTTCTGAATCGCGTAGGCGCCGATGGCGCAGGATACCACGATCATGGGCGCAATCGCTGCGAACGGCACACGTAGAACAGCGGCAAAAACCGGTACTGTCGTAAGTACGAGGAAAAGCCCGACGACATTACCGAGATACATTGAGGCGATCAAACCCCAGACAAAATCCTTCTGTTCCACGAACAGGAGCGGACCCGGATTGAGACCCCACACCATCAAGCCGCCAAGTAGAATCGCCGCGGTACCGGAACCGGGAATGCCAAGAGCAAGCATAGGGAGAAGCGCCGAAGTGCCCGCGGCATGGGCCGCGGTTTCCGGCGCGAAGACGCCTTCGATGCGGCCCTTGCCGAAGCTGTCGGGATCGCGGTCAAAGCGCTTAGCGAGATTGTATCCCATGAAGCTCGCGGCGATAGCGCCGCCCGGCGTGATTCCGAGCCAGCAGCCGATCGCGGAGGAGCGAAGCAGCGTCATCCAATAACGCGGTAGCGTCTTCCACACCTGTAGCACAACACGGAGATTGATCGATGCGGCGTGTCCCTTGAGCGCGAGACTTTCCTCCATTGTCAACAGGATTTCGCTGATGCCGAATAGACCGATCACGGCCACAAGGAAATTAATCCCGCGCAGCAAATCGTTGAAGCCGAACGTCATTCGTAATGTGCCAGATATTGTATCCATGCCGACACCGGCAAGCAGAAGTCCAAGCGCCATTGAGATTACGATCTTGTGGCGCTCTTCCTTACCAAGACCAACGAAGGAACAGAATGTCAGCAAATAAACGGCAAAAAATTCTGGCGGACCGAAGCGGAGCGCAAAATCCGCAACTCTAGGTGCAAGGAAGGTAATGAGCAAAACCGCGACAAACGAACCGATGAACGAAGACGTGAATGCCGCCGTAAGCGCCTCCGCGGCTTTTCCCTGCTGGGCCATCGGGTAGCCATCGAAGGTGGTTGCAACCGACCATGCCTCACCCGGAATATTAAACAGGATTGATGTAATCGCCCCGCCGAATAGCGCACCCCAATAGAGGCACGACAGCATAACAATAGCGGACGTCGGATCCATCGTGAACGTGAGCGGTAACAGGATCGCAACCCCATTCGGCCCGCCGAGGCCCGGTAGAACGCCGACGAAAATCCCGAGCACCAGCCCAACCATCATTAGCATCAGCTTGTCCAGCGTAAGCAGGACATGAAATCCATGGAGAAGAAGGCCGAATGCTTCCATGACCCAGCTTTAGTAACCGAAGGCCGCTTCGAGTGGACCTTTTGGCATGATGACGTTGAACGCAATCTCGAAAGTGGCAAACATCGCGACGGCGAAGATGAAGCTCGTCAGCAGCGACTTCCATACAGCGATGCCGCCAATCCACCACATGAAGCCGGCAACAAGAATAAAACTCGCGACATAAAGACCGAGATATTGCGTAAAAAAGCAGAATAACAGTGTCGGGACGAAAACCTGCATCACGCGGTACAGCTGATCGCGGTTCACAAAAACTTCGCCCTCATGAACTCGCACAACAACGGCACGTACAAATCCGTAAAGTGCTGCAGCTCCCATAAGGACTGAAAGATAAAACGGAAAATATCCCGCCTGAGGCCCATCGCTGGCCCAGGAATTTCCGACGCGAACGCTATCGTAGCCAAGTAAGACGGCAAACGCGAAAATCAGAACCGAAACAAAGATGTCGACACTGCGTGTGCCGACCACCGGTCGATCGCTGCCGCGAAAATCGAAATCGGCCATGGTGATCTATCCCGGAACGGAAAGGCCGGGGCTATGGCCCCGGCCCGATGCGTAGAACAATCTTAGTTTGCCACGAAACCTGCTTCAGTCATCAGCTGCTTGTGAAGCGCATCGTCCTTTTCGAGAAAGTCTATCATTGCCTTGCCACTCAGAAAAACCGGCTTCAAAGCCTGCTTTTCCATATAATCCTTGTATTCCGGCGTCTCGATGATCTTCTTGAAGAGATCAACATAGAAAGCCTGCTCTTCCGGCTTCACCTTGCCCGGCAGGAAGAAGCCTCGCAGCATCGTGTACCGCACATCGAGCCCCTCCTCCTTGCAAGTCGGCACGTCGTTCCATGATTTGTCAGCTGTCACCTTATTTTTGTAGCTGATGCGCTCATCGTCGAAGACGCAGAGCGCACGCACCTGGCCGGCACGCCATTCTTCAATGTTTTCCGAAGGATTGTTGACGTTCGAAGCGGTATGGCCGCCGACGAGTTGTGTCGCCGCCTCGCCACCCGACTTATAGGGAAGATAGGCGAATTTCGCGCCGGTCTTTTTCTCGATGAAGACCGTGAGAATGTGATCCTCACGTTTCGACCCCGTGCCGCCCATCTTAAAGGGTGGGTTCGCGGCTTTCGCGGCATCGATAAACTCTTTCACGGTCGTATAGGGAAGACCGAGATGGTCCCACAAAATAAACTGATCCATTGCGACAATTGAAACGGGCGTTAGCTCGCGCCAATCGAATGGGATTTTCGCCGCGAGCGGGAGCGTATAGATCAGCGAATAAGCAATCACTAGTCGATATGGATCGCCCTCGCTCTGCTTCATGTAGATTAGCGCTTCGGCGCCGGACGCGCCGCCCTTAAGCGAAACGATGACCGGCTGTTTGATCAGATTGTTTTTCTGAATCGCCGCCTGCAACATGCGCGCCATCTGATCTGACGCACCGCCCGCGCCAGCAGCGACAACGATTTCAACCGTCTTTGTCGGCTCCCATGCATGCGCGGACACGGCCACAAAAAATCCCGCGATTGCAGCACAACGAAGTGCGGCCCTCTTCATGTTCGGCATGACAGTACTCCCGTGGCGGATGCCCTTTTGTCCGCGCGATTATTCTTTGAAATGCATTGTGCCAGTATAGGAATTCAGTTCAAGCGATATCGTTATTTCGGCGTAGTCCTATTACCGCGCTGCGGCAACACTTCTCGCGAGCACGCGCGCGACATGCAGTGCCTTGCGCCCAGTACCGTCCTTGATTTGATGGCGGCAGGACACTCCATCCGCGACGATCAATGTATCCGCATCCGCCTTACGCACCGCAGGTAGCAGCGACAGCTCACCCATGGCGAGCGAGACGTCGATGGTGTCGGCGCCATAGCCGAACGCACCGGCCATGCCACAACAACTCGAGTCGACGATTTCAGCAGCAAGATCCGGGATCAATTTCAGTGTATCCGTGACCTGCCCCAATATGCCGAACGCTTTCTGATGACAGTGGCCGTGCACTAGGGCGCGCTTGCCGATCGGCGCGAGCGAAAGATTGAGACGATTCTGATTTTTTTCATGCATCAGAAACTCCTCGAAACTGAATGCATGATCGGCGAGCTTTTTTGCGGAATCGTTTTTCAAGAGTGCCGGAATTTCGTCGCGGAACCCGAGAATGCAGCTCGGCTCGAGCCCGATGACGGAAACGCCTCTCTTTATGTAAGGTTCAAGGGCGACGATCGACCGTTCTGCTTCACGCTTCGCTTCGTCCACTTTTCCGATGGAGAGAAAAGTCCGGCCGCAGCACAGCGGGCGGGCGGAACCATCAATCGATTTTGGTGCGTGTACCCGATAGCCAGCCGCAGTTAAAACGGTGCATGCATCGTCGAGATTTTCCCGCTCAAAATAACGGTTGAAGGTATCGGCGAACAGGACGACTTCTTTTCCTCTGTTAGCAGAAGACAATTCGGATTCCACAAAAATGTCATTGCGCCACTTAGGCAGCATGCGCCGTGCACTAAGGCCTACGGAAATCTCGGAAATTTTTGCAGCTCCCGGAATCGAGTCGCGCAAATTCAAAAGCCATGAAAATTTTGCGGCATATCGCGCATAGCGTGGCAAATATCCCACCAGGCGATCCCGCACCGAGATTCCAAGCTTTTCGGAACGCGCGGCCAATACTTCGATTTTCATGCGTGCCATGTCGACGCCTGTCGGGCATTCGCGGCGGCAGCCCTTGCAGGAAACGCAGAGTTTCAACGTTTCCATCATTTCGTCGGAGGTGAGCGCATCCGGTCCGAGTTGACCAGTAATCGCGAGCCGTAATGAATTCGCGCGCCCGCGAGTGACATCGCGCTCATTATGTGTGGCCCGATAGCTCGGGCACATCACACCGTCGCTTTCCTTGCGGCAGGCGCCGTTGTTGTTACACATCTCGATCGCGCCCTGAAAACCGCCACCCGCGCCGGTATAAGCGGACCAGTCGAGCACGGTTTTTATTTCTCCGGCGCGGTAGTCTGGCGGGTAGCGGAATTTCGTGCGGTCGTCGAATTTCGGTGCACGTACGATCTTGCCGGGGTTGTAGAGGCCGTTAGGGTCGAAGCGGTCCTTCACTTCCTCAAAGCTGCGCACGATAGCGGAGCCGAACATTTTCTCGTGAAATTCCGAGCGCACGATTCCGTCACCGTGTTCGCCGGAATGCGAACCCTTGTACTTGCGCACCATCGCGAAGGCCTCTTCCGCAATCGCGCGCATCGCCTTTACATCTTTTTCCTGGCGTAGGTTCAGCACCGGGCGTACATGCAGACAGCCGACGGAAGCGTGGGCATACCAGGTTCCGCGCGTACCGTTCCGCTCGAAGATGTCGGTGAGACGGGCAGTGTAATCGGCGAGATGCTCAAGAGGCACTGCGCAATCTTCTACGAAGGAAACTGGTTTCCCCTGTTCCTTCATCGACATCATAATATTCAAGCCCGAGATACGGACGTCAGTGATCGCGGCCTGCAGGACAGGATCGAGCACCTCAACCACGCCGCCCGAATGCTTGCCCTCCTTATCCCAGCCGAAACCGAGATCACCCATTAGGGTTTCAAGCTGTTTCAAACGTCGGATGTTTTCCTGTTGATCATCCTCGCCAAATTCGACGAGCAGAATTGCATCGGGTCTTCCGTGCACGAACTGCTCCAAGGTCGGGCGGAACATCGCAATTTCGCTTGCCAGCTCGATCATGGTACGATCAACAAGTTCGACAGCAATTGGTTTGAGCTTCACGATGTGCTGGGCGGCATTCATCGCCTCATAGAATTTTGCGAAATGACAGGCACCGACCGCACGCTTGCCAAGCACGGGCCATAGTTTCAGCTCAACCTTGGTGGTGAAGGCAAGCGTGCCTTCAGAACCCACGAGGATATGCGCTAGGTTCGCGTCGTTGTTTCCTTGCACTAGCGCATCGAGATTATAGCCGCCAACGCGGCGCTGCACTTTTGGAAAGCATCTCTTGATTTCATTTGCTTGGCGTGCGCCCAGCTCCAGCAAAAAATTTTCAAGTGGATTTGTGAGCGGGGAGCCGACTGGTCCGAAATGCGCGGATGTACCGTCCGCCAGCACCGCATCGATCGACAAAACATTCTCGCGCGTATTGCCGTAGCGTAGCGAACGCCCACCGCAGGAATTGTTGCCGGTCATGCCCCCGATAGTTGCGCGCGACGCAGTGGAGATATCGACCGGAAACCAGAGTCCATGCGATTTCAACGCACGATTAAGGTCGTCGAGCACGATGCCGGGCTCGACGACGCAGCGGCGTCTGGCGACATCCAGCTCAAGAATCCGGTTGAGCGATTTCGAGCAGTCGATGACCAGCGATTCGTTCACTGCCTGCCCACATTGCGACGTTCCGGCACCGCGCGGCAGCACGCTCGCGCCTTCCTCCCGCGCGAGCGCAATCGCACGTTCCGCATCCTCCACCGTGCGGGGAACCACGACCCCAACCGGCATCATTTGATAGTGCGAGGCATCCGTCGCATATCGTCCGCGGCTAAAACGATCGAACATTACATCGCCGGAAATCTCCGCCTCCAGACGGCGCTTTAGTCCCGGCATCAGCTTGGCAGCCATACGTTTTCCTTGACCCTCTATCGGCCAATTTAGTGGCCTGATGGCGAAAGTTCTACATTATAGAGCCTCGCAACCGCATTGTGCCTCAGCCGGTTTCGCGTTACCAAATTGCCGCGCACCTGTCGCGCTTCATAAATCTAAGGCGAAAATCATGGCTAAGAATTCCTCGCGCGTCGCAGGGCGCCACTTTCTTCATATTCCCGGACCGACCCCGCTTCCCGACCGCGTGCTGCGGGCGATGGATAACGCGATCATTGACCATCGTGGTCCCGAATTCGCCAAGCTGACGAAGAGTGTGCTCGAAGGCATCAAGACGATTTTCAAAACCTCGAAGCCCGTAATCATTTATACCGCTACAGGAACGGGCGCGTGGGAAGCCGCTCTCGTTAATACGCTTTCGCCCGGCGACAAGGTACTGATGGTTGAGACTGGCCAATTCGCGACGCTGTGGAAGAACATGGCGATCAAGCTCGGCCTGAAACCCGAATTCATCGAAACAGACTGGCGCATCGGCGCGGACCCCAAGGCGATCGAAGCGCGCCTGAAAGAAGACAAAACGCACGAGATCAAGGCAATCTGCTTGCTGCACAATGAGACTTCAACCGGTACGCTCTCGCCAATCAAAGAAATTCGCAAGGCGATCGATGCAGCTGGGCATCCAGCGTTGTTCATGGTCGATACAATTTCATCACTCGCCTCGACTGACTACCGGCACGACGAATGGGGCGTCGACGTTTCCATTGGCGGTGCGCAGAAGGGCCTCATGATGCCCCCCGGCATGTCCTTCAACGCAATCAGCGATAAAGCGCTCGACGCGACGAAAAACTCAAAACTCACAAAGTCGTTCTGGTCTTGGGAAGATATGCTGAACATGAACAAGAGCGGCTTCTTCCCCTACACACCCGCCACCAACATGCTTTACGGTCTCGCTGAGGCGATCGATATGTTGCACGAGGAAGGCCTCGACAACGTGTTCGCGCGCCATGACCGTCTCGCCGAAGCCACGCGCCGCGCGATCAAGGCGTGGGATCTCGAAATCATGTGTCGCGATCCGAAATATTATTCGCCGACAATCACGGCAATAATACTGCCTGAAGGGTACAACGCCGACACGTTCCGCGCGCTCGCGCTCGATACCTTCAACATTTCCTACGGTATGAGCTTTGGAAAATTCGCCGGAAAAATGTTCCGCATCGGACATCTCGGCGACATCAACGATCTCACGCTGATGGGTGCATTGGCAGGCACCGAAATGGCGCTCTCGCTCGCGGGCGTTCCGCACAAGAAGGGCGGCGTACAAGTGGCGATGGATTATCTGACATCGGTTGCCGGCAAACCCGCGCGGGCTGCGGCGGAATAATATACGCGATTGTTACTGCGCGGCGATGCCGATACCGTCGCGCAAGCTTGCTTCCATCAGTTCGATGTTGCGCTGAATACGAGGATTCGCCGGATCTTTTGCGCGCGCAGCCTCGAATTTCTGACGGGCACGGCGGTAATCCCCACGCAAAAGATAAGAATAGCCCTGGTTGTTCAGGATTTCGGGCGTCGGACCGAGGATGGCGAGTGCTTGCTTGTAGGCACGGTCGGCGTGATCGAAACGTTTGAGACGGTCATAGGATGCCGCAAGCCCGATCCACGCTTCCGCGTCGCGCGGCGACATTTCAACCGAACGGCGGAAATAACGCTCGGCCAAACCATACTGGCGCTCGCGGAAATGTTTCTTGCCGAGATTGAGATCGTCGTACTGATCATTGCCAACGAGGGCCGCTGAGTTTTCCGTCGGCGCCGGTTCGGTCGGCGCGAATGAGGCGTTTGTAACTACGCCGGGATCCCCCGGTTGTATGCCATAGGGATTCGAATAGCTTTCAGCAATGTCGAATTGTTGCGAGGTCTTATCGCAAGCGGCGAGCACGATCGCAAAGGCCGCCGTTACAAAAATCGACCGGATGAACTTTACCCGCATCACGCGCTCGCACCCCCGGCAAACACGCTGCCGGCTAGTCCAAAATATGGGGTGCGGGTTAACAATCTCTGGCGGGTCATAATAACCTAGGCAGGCTAAGGGTTTGTTGGATCTGTACTGGGTATCTCTCAGGAACCGATCATCTTGACCCGCACATAGGCCGGCAAAAGCGTCACGATGATCAGCACTGGGAAGATGAAGAGAATGAGTGGTACGGCAAGCTTGGACGGCAAGCTGTAGGCTTTTTCCTCCGCACGGGAGAGACGCTGATGACGCATGTCGTCGCTGTAAACTCGAAGCGCGTCGACAAGGCTCGATCCGAGTTCGGCCGATTGTTGCAAAAGCGTCGCAAAAGAACGCGCTTCTTCTAGACCGAGCCGATCGCCGAGATGGTCAAGCGCCTCGGAGAGCGTGCGGCCTGCGCGAATTTCCAGCGTTGCCATGTGAATATTGGCGCTGAGCGATCGATAGGAATCTGCAAGTTCGCGGCCGACACGATCGAGCGCCGCTTCCATGCTGAGCCCTGCCTCGGCGCAAACCACCATCAGGTCCATGAAATCCGGAAAGCCGGTGCGATGCTCTACCTGACGCGAGGAAATGCGTCGGCTCAAATAGAAGCTAGGACCAAAATAGCCGACAAGACTGCACAGCGCGATCAGAAGCCATTTCATTGTCCACGCCATATCGGGATTGACCAACGGTACATAGCTAAACGACGCCAGCATCAGGGTAACCGCCAGGACAATGCGGGCGACAAAATAATATCCGACCGCCTGCGGATTGAGAAAACCAGCCTGCACCAACTTTCCTTGCAGGAGCTTCGTGTTTCCGACATCCGTCGTTGAATAATATTTCGTTGTGTACTCGATCACCTTTTGCGCGGCTTTTAGACTGTTCGCGTGGAGCGAATTTTCCTGATTCGCGCGGCGACTCGCACCATCAAGTAGCGCCTCGCTCGCGCGACGTTTCACGGAAGAGCGAATTCGGATCACGCCCATGATTCCGAAGGCAAGCGTGCCCGCCGCAAGAAATATGAAGATGCTCATCATTAAGGCCGGACCACCGCCGCTCAGATCGAAGATGAAACCCACGAGCGATTCCATAAGTTAGATCCTGAAATTGACCAGCCGGTACATGATGAAGTTGCCGGTCACCATCCAGGCACCAGCGCAAGCCAGCGCGAGTTTGGTGAGCTCGACATGCCAAACGCTGCCGTAGAAATCTGGCGCCATTCCCTGCAGAACTATGAACATCACGATCGGCAGCGCCGATAGGACGATCGCGGAGAAACGACCTTCGGCGGCGAGCGCCTTGATCTTGCGCCGCATCTTGAACCGCTGCCGGATCACCGCTGAAAGATTGCCGAGAATCTCACTGAGATTGCCACCGGTCGATCCTTGGATCGCCACTGCCGTCACAAATAGCGGCAAATCTTCCTGGCCAACGCGGAAATAAAGGTTGCGAAGCGCGGTTTCCAGATCCGCGCCATAGGTGATTTCGTCAGACACCATGCCGAATTCGCTACCGATGGGATCGGCCATTTCTCGGCCCACCATCATAATCGCGATCGGTACCGGATGACCGGCCTTCAGGCTGCGCACGATGATGTCGATCGCGTCGGGAAATTGCGCTCCGAATTTCTTGTGGCGCCGGCGGCGCATCATCGAGAGCGCGATGAACGGGAATGCGACGCCGAAAGCAAGCGAGGTCCCGATTACAGAGATAATATCGGATCCCTGCCAAAGCATCGCGATGAAAAGCGTGACAATCAGCGCCGCAACCACCATTGCAAACTTCGTCAGGCCCATTTTGAGGCCCGACTGAGTCACCAGACGGTTGAACGATTTCAGCTTCAGGCTGTAATTCCCGTCGACCGTCATCGAGCGCTCGCGCCGCAATTGGATGAGAATGTTTTCGCGGTTAGGCGCGCTCTGCATCAGCCGCATGCGGCGATTGACTGTAGTCTTGTAGGAGGCAGCGGTGAAAAATAAAAGATACATCGCCTCGACGAACAGGATTGTCGAGATCGCTGCAAAGGCATAAACGAGCGTAAGCGGGTCGAGATCGAACATCGCGCTCACAAAGGTTTTGAGGGATCAAAATAGGCGCCCGGAATCTGAATGCCTTGCGCCGCAAGATCGGCAAGAAAGCGCGGACGCACCCCCGTTGCCATGAAGTGACCCTGCACCGTACCGTCATCGGCTGTCGCGGTGCGGACATATTTGTAAATTTCCTGCATTTGCAGGATGTCGCCTTCGAGACCGGTAACTTCCGCGATCGACGTGATGCGTCGCTTTCCGTCCGAGAAACGCTGCAACTGAACGATCACACGGATCGCCGCTGCAATTTGTCCACGCACGCTCGCGATTGTCATGGGCATGCCGGCCATGCCGATCATCTGTTCGAGACGCGAGATTGCATCACGCGGAGTGTTCGCATGGATCGTCGCCATCGATCCTTCATGACCAGTGTTCATCGCCTGCAACATGTCAAAGGCTTCCTCGCCACGGCACTCGCCGAGGATGATACGATCGGGGCGCATACGCAGCGCATTCTTGACAAGTTCTCGCTGACGGATTTCGCCATTGCCCTCGATGTTCGGTGGCCGCGTTTCCATGCGGCCCACGTGAGGCTGCTGCAATTGCAATTCAGCGGCATCTTCGATGGTGACGAGACGTTCCTTGTCGGAAATAAAACAGGAGAGCGCGTTCAACATCGTCGTCTTGCCGGAGCCGGTGCCGCCGGAGACGATTAGTGTGATCCGTGCGCGTACCGTGGCCGCGAGCAGCGTGGCCATGTGTGGGTGGATCGCGCCGATTTCCACCAGTTTGTCTAGATTAAATGGCTTCTTAGAGAATTTGCGAATCGACATCAGCGGTCCGTCGACTGCAATCGGACGGATCGCAACGTTGACGCGCGAGCCGTCGAGCAAGCGTGCGTCGCAGAGTGGATGCGATTCGTCGACACGGCGGCCAACCGCCGACACAATTTTGTTTACAATGCGGAGAAGATGCGAACTCGTCTTTGAAGCGTACGACCGTCGGCTCCAGCATGCCCGCGCGCTCGATATAAACGCACTCGTGGCCGTTGATAAGTATATCATTCACGGTCGGATCTTTCAGTAGCGGCTCGATCGGACCAAGACCCAACATCTCGTCGAGAATTTCTTCGACGAAATTGGCCAGCTCTTGCGTGTTCAGCGCTAACCGCTCATTCATCACGTATTGCGACACCAGGCCGTGGATCTGCCGTTTCATTTCGTCCCTGGGAAGTTTTTCCAGGGCGGAAAGATTGATTTCCTCGATCAGTCGGCGATGAAGTCGTACCTTTGCCTCGAGCAACTTTGCGCTGAGTAACGGATTGGTGGTTGCGTCCGGCACCGTTTCGGGCGAGACGATTTTAGGCAACGGTGAAATGAATGCCGGCGCTTCCTCAACGGATTCAGGCGTGACCGGCTCCAGCAGCTCGACTTTCCGCGATGTGAAACGGCCTCGCATTTCTGTATCCTCACCGCGCCCAGAAAAGGCTGCGGATGGTTTTCTCTTCTTTCTTTGCGGATTTTGCTGGTTGTGGCTGAATCAATTTTTTCAGCTGCGCCGTGACGTTGTTGCCGGCTTTCACTTCCTCTAGCGGAATGCCCCGGTCGATCGCTTCGCGAACCAGGCGATAATTGTTCGGCACGACACCCGCAAATGCATTGCCGAGTGCTTTTTCGATATCGGCGCGGCGTAGCCCCGGCGACAATACGCGTTGCTCGAAGCGATTGACGATCACCGATGGGACGGGGCCTTCGGCAAGTCGTTCGCGAATCGCGGAGAGTAACTGTTTCGCGAGCTTGAGACCGGGTACGGTCATTTCGCTCACGATGTAAAGCCTATTGGAGCCACGAAGCACGTCGTCGGTCCAGCCGAACCAGGTACGCGGCATGTCGATCACGACGTACTCGAAGTTGGCCGAAACGAGATCAAGCAGGCGCGTCACGACCAACGGATCAAACGAGCGCATTTCCGCCGGACGGTTGGGCGCGGCAATAACCGAAAGACCTGAAGAATGCTTCGAAAGCATCACTTCCAGGAGTTGGCGGTCGAGCCGCTCGGGCCTTGGTTCGATTTCGTTGAGGTCAAGCCGCGGCTCAATGTCTAGATACTCGGCGATGGCTCCATGCTGGAAATCGAGATCAACAAGACAGGTCGACGCACGGTTCGCCTTGTCGCCTAGCAACAGGAGTGCCGATTGGATCGCGAGCGTTGTTACGCCTACGCCGCCAGCAGCCGGAAAAAACGAGTAGATTTGCGCTTCGAGATCACCGCCACCGCTCGCGGCCGGCTCCTGCGCTGCACGGGCACAGGCACGGACGAGTTCGATTGCCGGAACCGGTTTTACCAGAAAATCCGAAATACGCATCTGGACGAGCTTGCGCGCTATCGCCGCGTCGAACGAATTGGTGACAGCGATCAGCGGCGGATTGCCGCCGAGCTGTGCCGCTAGGCGCTGCAGGGCGGCCAATTCTTCCGGGCGGCTCGCATCGAAATCGGCGATCGCGACTGTCGCATTCGCAAGATCGAGCTTGCCGACGTCCTCGACGAGCGAGCCGGTGACGAGGCCAAGATCAATCTGGGCGTTTCCACCGAAGGTGGAACGCAACAGCTGGTCGAAGCCCACGTCGGCGGTCAGCGCCACGACACGGGTTTTGTTGGAACGGGTATTGGGACGATCGAGCATGGATGAAAACTGGAGACGCGGCCCGAGAGCCGCGCCGCTGTCCTATTATTGAGTGACCGAGGGCGTTGTAGCTGTGGGTGCCGGCGAGGATTGTTGATAGCCGACCGAACTTGTGTTCATCCCCTGCGGCGGCGTCACTTTGTTCGTGCGGTAACGTTCGACCGCGCTCTGCATTTTCTGACCATTGAACGTAATATTTCGATAACCGGCCGCTTCTGGCCATATATCGACGGTCTGCGAGACCTTGTTCGTTGCGACCGCATCGCCCGCGCCGAGCGAAACGGTATCGCGGCGGTCGTAATAAATGCTCGAACAGCCGCTAAGCACTAGGGCCAATGAAAACGCCGTAATCGAGACACTGCGGCGGGAGCATTCAGCGAAGCGCGACATGGGTGCCTCCCTGCGGTAAGTCAAGAAAATAGCCAGACTCGGGGTCCTGCTGAACGCCGCCGTCGATCGCCCGCGCCTGCTCGCGTGTGACCTCATGTTTGCCCAGCAGAAAGAAATCGGCATCGTTCGCGGGCAAGGTACCGTCGAGCGGCGTTTTCACCATTTCGACAGGACGATCCGGCTGAACCAAACGCGGCGTTACAATAATGGCGAGTTCGGTCTCGTGCTTCTGATAGTCAGCGCTGCGGAAGAGCGCGCCGATAATCGGGACGTCCGCAATCCACGGCAGCTGTTTCGCGCTCGATAAACTGTCCGCCTGCAACATGCCGGCGATCGCGAAGCTCTGCCCGTCGCGCAATTCGATAGTCGTGCTACTTCGGCGCACAATCAGGCTTGGAATCTGCACACCTTGGAAGCTGAATGTATTGACCGGGTCGATCTGGCTCACTTCCGGCTCGATCTTTAGATTGATCAGACCGTTGGAGAGCACTGTGGGAGTAAACGCGAGGCCAACACCGAATTTTTTGAACTCGATCGAAATCTGATTGAGCTGGCCCTGAACCGGAAAAGGAAATTCGCCACCGGCCAGAAAGCTTGCCGTGTCGCCGGAAAGCGCCACGAGGTTCGGTTCAGCGAGTCGACGAGCAACACCACGGTCTTCGAGCGCCTGAATCAGCGGATCAGCCTGAATGCCGTTTCCCAGAAGTGTCGCCATAATCGTACCAAACGGCGTGCTGTTCGAGAGTAGGCCGCCAGTGCCAGTTATGAGGCTCGCGCTTTTGCCAAGGATCTTCCAGTTTACGCCGAGCTCGCGAGCTGCCGTACGTGACGCTTCAACAAACCGAACTTCGAGCATTACCTGTTGCGGTTGCGTTATGCCGACGGAATTAATAATGTCCGGACCGAACTGCTTCGCCATCGTGACCACGCGATCAAGCGTGACAGCGTCCGGTGATGTGCCGGAAAGCAGAATACGACCGTTCACCGAGGATACGCGGATATGCGCCTTCGGGAACTGGCGGGCGATTTCAGATGAGAGCTTCGAGACGTCGTAGGAAACCTCGACATCAAAAATGCCGACCAGATTCTTACCCTCGGAATAAATCGACACACGGGTCGTGCCGATCTTCTTACCAAGCACCGAGATCGAACGGTCGGTCAGCGGGCTGACATCCGCTATTTCCGGATCGCCGACCATAACCTCCATGAAGGGAGCGTCGGTCCGCACGTCTTCCGATTTTCCGATCGGAATGGTGATACTCGTAGTCTTTTTCTTGCCGCCAAGCTCGATCGTGCGTGGCTGCGCAAAAGCACCTGTAACCAAGACTGGCGATAAGCATGTCGCTCCCGCGACAATCAATGTCGAAATCAACGTTAAAATGAGCGAAGAGCGAGCGAGCCGCTTCCGAACGGCGGCATTGCCCGCTTGTCCTGTCCTGTTTTTCATTATTGCCTCCCCCAATTCCCTGTTTCTTCTCTTATTGCTGAACCGCCGCGTTACCGAGATCGCTGGTTTCCCGGTGGGCGACAGGTTCCGATGGAACGCTGATGTCTTCTTTTTTTCCGGCGCGCGTCACCGTAATTGTCGTGAATTTTTTTGGGCCGGCGGCCGGCGCGACATTGCGACCCAGATCGTCGGCTGAAATCCGGCGGTTATCCTCAGTCGTCGCTTCGCCTGCTTTGCGGAGCGCGAGCGAAAGTGTTCCAAGCTGACCTGAAAGCGTGAGCTTTTGGGCGGCGGCAGTATCGACTTCGAGCGTCACGGCCTTAACGACCGCGGGCTTGTCGGTGCGTTCATCAGCAAGCTGATCGATCGCAAGCACGCGGGTATTTTGGAGTACCACGTCCGTCATGCCGGACTTGTCGGCACGGCGTGTCAGGAGAATATCGACCCGGTCACCGGGTAACACGAAACCGGCGACACCTTCGATATCGTTGACACGCACGGTGACTGCCTTCATGCCGGGCGCGAGCGTAGCTGAAAGAGTCGCGCGCTGGCCGGGACCAGTCAATTTTGGGGCAAGCACGGGCTCATTCGGTTCAATCGGCGCGAGTACGATGCGTTTGCCGGGAGAAAGCATCTCGTTGATTGAGGAAAACGAACCTTCGGGAACAGCGCCCTCAGGCCACGCAACTTCGCGCAGCAATCCATTGGCAAGCGGCGTTCCAAAACGCAGCGGTGCATTGGCGACGACGACCGTGCGCATCGCAGGAGGTTTCGCATCCGAATGCATACTCTTCGAGCGCATTTCGTCCTGGCGGCTCAGCCACATCTGCGCGACGAAAACTGCGAGCAGGCCGAAGACGCCGGCGAGAACAACCATGATGACGGTGCTGATGCGCACTTTACTTCCCCTTCGTTCGGGGGCGATCATCCATCAGTCATGTCTAATAAGTGTTTTCAGGTTTCGTCGAATTATCGCAATTTTTTCAAGTCTTTGATTCATGTTGAAAGGCAAATGAAATAGCATGTTAAAAGGCGAATGAAGGAGCATGCTTTCCATGACCTTAAGTGGTAACTTTGCTGGCACATCATGGTAACTAAAATTAACCGCCGTAACTTCGTTAGCGGTGGCATCGCCACCGGTGCTGCTTTGTTTCCGCTGCAATATCGGGCAGCTACGGCCTTCGCAGGCCAGCGAGCCTCAGGTTTTTATCGGTACAAGATCGGAAACTTCGAGTTGACTGCCATCGATGACGGCATTTGGAACCGTCCGATTGACGACAAGTTCGTGCGAAACGCATTTTTTCCCGACGTGCAGAGCGTTATGTCGGATGCGTCCATGCCGACGCATATTCTGCCGACCCCGTTCACAGCACTGGTCGTCAATACTGGGAAAAGATTCGTGCTGATCGATACCGGCAGTGGCGGCCAGATCGCACCGACCGCCGGTTCGCTTGTCGCCAATCTCAGGGCGGCAGGGATTTCGGAAAAGGACATCGATACGATCCTAATTTCCAATTTCCACCCCGATCACATCAATGGAATCAAGACCAAGGACGATGAGCTCGTCTTCCCCAACGCGGAAATTACTGTGCCTGCGCCAGAATGGGCCTACTGGATGGAAGATAGAAATCTCCGCCAAGCCAAGGATAATCTCAAAGGATATTTTCTAAACTCGCGACGGATCTTCAGTGACATCGCGAGAAACTTGAAACGCTTCCAGCCCGGTAAGGAGGTCGCGCCAGGCATCGTCTCGGTTCCGGCCTACGGCCATACGCCAGGCCACACCGCCTACATCATATCTGACGACAATCAGTCGCTGTTTGTCTTGTGTGATACGACGAATCACCCCGCGCTATTCGTGCGTCATCCCGAGTGGCAGTCGATCGTCGATCAGGATGGGCCGATGGCCGTCGAAACGCGCAAACGCATTCTTGACTGGGTTAGTGCCGACCGCATGATCGTGCAAGGCTATCACTTTCCGTTTCCCGGATACGGCCATATCGAGAAACTCGCGAACGGCTACGAATATGTGCCCGCCACTTAGCGGCCAGCGCACTAGCTTTCGGAAGCGGCGCCATCACAAAACCGGGAGATATGGATATCAGCATATCATTACCGGCAGCGTGTGTTATAATTAATTTCTGACTTTAGAGAGAAATGTCATGGATCATCGCATTTATCGCAAAGTTGGAGCATTTGCCACCATCGCCTTGCTCGGCATCGCACTTGCAGGAAGTCCCGGATTTTCCGCGAGTGACGACGGTACGCGCGGACCACAACCAGGTTCAGGCGGAGATGACAATCAGAAAAAAAAGAAAGGCAAACAATCGGAGATTCAACTGCGAGATGGCTATCTCAAGGCCCGCGCGCTGATTCTCGAAGGAAAATATGCAGCTGGCATCACCGGGATGCGCAGGCTCGGCATGGACGATAGTGCGGATGTCGCAAACTACATTGGCTACGCGAACCGCAAGCTTGGCGACTACGATGCCGCCAAGGTTTGGTACGAAAAGGCGCTCGCTTCCGATCCAAACCATATCCGCACGTGGCAGTATTATGGGATGTTGCAGGTTGAGCGAGGTAACATGCTAAAAGCCGCCGAGCATCTCGAAAAGCTTCGCCAGCTTTGCGGTACCGATTGCAAGGAATATGCGGACCTCAAGAGTGCGATGGAAGGCCACGTCCGTTACTGATTTCGGAATATTATTCCGATTTAAGAAATATTGCGCCGCCCTTCAGGCGTGTTCCGATCAGCGCTACCTGCTTGCTGGCCGTCGGCCATGTAGTATACTGCATCCTAAGCAATTTTGCGTGAAAAGGCATCAAGACCCGCTCACGCATTCGGGGAAATGACCCGTTTTTCCAGCAGGCCTATCGGGAGGAAGTCAGATGAAATCGCGTTCGCAATTATCTCGCCGTCGCATGCTTACGATCATGGGAACGGGTGTTTCGACGCTCGCTTTTCCTTTCATTCGTCCATCATGGGCACAAGGCGCGCCACTCAAAGTTGGTTTGTTACTGCCCTATAGCGGCACTTATGCGCAGCTGGGCGAAGCTATCACCCGTGCCATGGAACTTTATGTGAAGCAGCAGGGCGGCTCGCTCGGCGGACGTAAGATCAGCTTTGTTAAGCTCGACGACGAATCTGAACCGCCAAAGGCGACTGAAAATACTACCAAGCTCGTCGAGGGAGAGAAGGTGGATATTCTCTGCGGCACCGTTCACTCCGGCGTCGCCATGGCGATGGCCAAGATCGCGCGTGAAACGGGCATCACCACGATCATTCCGAATGCTGGTGCCGACATCCTGACGCGGCAGCTGTGCGCCAAGAACATCTTTCGCTCGTCGTTCACCAATGGGCAGGTTGAACTCGCTACCGGTAAGACGATGGCCGACGCCGGGATCAAGCAAGTCGTTACCTTGACGTGGAAGTATGCGGCTGGGGATGAATCAGTTGGCGGCTTCAAGGACACGTTCACTTCGGCCGGCGGACGGGTGCTCAAGGACATTACCGTGCCGTTCCCGAACGTCGAATTTCAGTCGGCACTAGCCGAAATTGCTTCGCTAAAACCGGACGCGGTATATTCATTCTTCGCTGGCGGAGGTGCCGCGAAATACATCAAGGATTACTCAGCGGCGGGTCTGAAGAGCAGCATACCGCTGTGGGGCGCGGGCTTCCTTACCGACGGGATCGAGTCCGCTGTTGGCGCCGCGGGCGACGGCGTAAAGACTGTTCTTCATTATGCCGACGACATCGACAATCCAGAAAATAAGAAGTTCCGCGCGGATTTCCAGGCAGCTTATAATTCCGCGGCGGACGTATACGCTGTGCAAGGTTGGGATGCGGCGCAACTGCTCGATGTAGGCCTAAAGGCCGTTGGCGGCGATGTTTCAAAGCGCGACGCGATGCATGCTGCGATGAGCCAGGCCTCGTTTAAGAGCCCGCGCGGACCGTTCAGGCTCTCGGCATCGAACAATCCGGTCCAGAACTTCTATCTGCGCGAGCTTAAGGGCGGCAGGAACGTGCTGGTTAAGACGGCGGTATCCGAGTTCGCCGATTCAGGCACTGGCTGCAGGCTCGCGAGCTAAACTGATAAAAGCGTGGCGGGGATTCCGGTCCCCGCCACTCGTCTGTCTAAGCTCAAGCCATCATGGAACTTGTACTCATTCAAATCCTCAACGGCCTGCAATATGGCTTGCTGATTTTCCTTGCCGCGAGCGGTCTCACGCTCATTTTCGGTATCATGGGCATCATCAATCTCTCGCACGGCTCGTTCTACATGCTAGGTGCCTATCTCTCGCTAACACTGACGGGTCTGACCGGGGATATTTTTCTGTCGCTGCTGCTCGGCATCCCAATCGCGTTTGCTTTCGGCGCCGCGATTGAATGGCTGTTCATCCGACATCTCTACAATCGCGATCACTTGCAGCAGGTACTGCTGACTTTCGGGCTGATACTGATTTTCAACGAGCTGCAGCGCATCCTGTGGGGCCCGCGCCCGCACAGCATTCCGATCCCGTCCTACCTCTCCGGCAGCGTGCGGCTTTCTGACGTTTTTAGCTACCCGGTGTATCGCATCGCGGTTGCCGCGATCTGCATCGTGCTGGCCCTCGCGATGATGTACGTCATTCAGCGCACCAAGATCGGTCGCATGATCCGTGCCGGTGAATCCAACCGAGAAATGGTAGAGGTGCTCGGAATAGACACACGGCTTCTATTTCGTTTCGTTTTCGCCGCGGGCGTTTCCCTTGCGGCAGCAGCCGGCATCATCGCGGCGCCCATCGACAGCGTGTATCCGGGCATCGGCGAACCGGTGTTGATTATTTCGTTCGTAGTGGTCGTGATTGGCGGGATCGGCAGCATCAAAGGTGCTTTCGTCGGCGCGCTGCTAATCGGGCTCGCCGACGCCTTCGGAAAAGTTTTCCTACCTGAATTTGCCAGTGCGCTGGTCTACGCGCTGATGGCTGCTGTGCTGGTGGCGCGGCCAGCCGGCCTGTTCGGACGTGTCTAACGTGCTAACACGTCCCCGCCCCATCGTTGCAATTGTACTAATCGCTCTCCTGGTGGCGGCATTGTTTGTCCCGTTTTTCGGCGGAGTTTATGCCATCAAGTTCGCGACACGCGTCATCGTGTTCGCGATCTTTGTCATCAGTCTCGATTTTCTCATCGGTGTCACGGGCCTCGTCAGCTTCGGCCATTCGATGTTTTTCGGACTTGGCGCCTACGCGCTCTATTTCTTTTCGCCCAATGCCGAAGGCGCCAATGCGCTGCTCGCCTATCCGGCCGCGATCTTGCTGGCTGGAGTCGGAGCCGTCGTGATCGGCGCATTTTGCGTGCTGACGCGAGGCTTTTATTTTATCATGGTGACGCTGGCGTTCGGGCAAATGCTATTTTCACTGTTCCACGACACCAAAATCGCCGGCGGATCAGATGGTGCATATATTAATGTGAAGCCGCAAGTTTCGATTTTCGGCACGACAATTCTAGATTTCGAGAGCCGTTTCGCGTTTTATTATTTCTGCCTCATGGCGGTGGTCGTCGTTTATCTGGTGACGCTCGCGCTTGCGCGCACACCATTTGGCCGCGTGTTACAGGCGATTCACTGGAACGAAGAGCGCGCCAGCGCCCTCGGCTTCAATACTTATGTCTACAAACTCGCGAGCTTCACCTTCGCGGGCGCGACCGCCGGATTCGCGGGTGTTTTGTTCGCGACAATCGACGGGTATATCTCGCCGGAACTTTTTGGTTGGCGGCAGTCCGGTGTCGCTATCATGATGGTCGTGCTGGGCGGCGCCGGAACTTTGTTCGGACCAATCCTTGGGGCGCTTGCTTATTCGGCGATCGAGGAAGTGCTGAAAACCGGAAGCTGGGTCGGGCCCATCGCCAACAACTGGTCACTCGGGCTCGGGCTGATTTTGATCGCTGCGGTGCTTTCGTTCCCGAGAGGAATCGCGGGACTATTCGAGCAGAACAAACACGCGCCGACACGGACGCCGGATCAAGCGAACGTCAAACCGCAAGCTGAATCCGCCAAGCCCGGTCAGAAACTCGAAGTCAAAAATCTGACACGCAGATTTGGCGGTCTCATCGCATTAAATGATGTAAGCCTCGAGTTCGCTCCTAATCTCGTGCACGGAATTATAGGGCCGAACGGTGCAGGCAAGACGACGTTCATAAACGTGCTCTCCGGTTCGATCGAACCGACGGCAGGGGAGATCGAGATCGATGGCGAAAAGATCACAGGAAAGCCTGCCTATGCCATCGCGCGGCGCGGGCTCGGCCGCAGCTATCAGCGCACGAATATCTTCCCTCCTTTCACCGTACGCGAGAACTGCCTAATCGCAGCACAGGCGCGGCATCCCTTTCCTTGGCGGTTGCGTTCGGCCACCTTCGCTAGTGAGGAAAGTGACGAGATTGCACTTTCGCTACAGGTCACCGGCCTGAATGCGCGCGCTGATGTGCGTGCTGCGCATCTAAGTCACGGTGAGCAGCGCCAGCTCGAAATCGCGATGCTGATCGCATCGGGTGCGCGGCTCCTGATACTTGATGAACCGCTCGGTGGTATGGGGCCCGAAGAGACCGGACGCGTGACTGCGCTGCTGCGTAGCCTCGCCGTCAATCATACCGTCTTGTTGATCGAACACGACATGGATGCAATCTTTGCCGCTGCGGACACGCTCACCGTGCTGGTCGAAGGCAAGGTGCTGGCACACGGCAGGCCGGAAGACATCCGCCGCGACCACGCGGTGCGCGAGGCATATCTTGGCCATTGGGGCGATGCAAGATCATGAGCTCGGCTATGCTCCTCGCCGAAAACATCCATACCTATTACGGCCAGAGCCACATTTTGCGCGGTGTGAATTTTCGGGTGATGCCGCGTGAGACCGTGAGCCTCCTGGGCCGCAACGGCATGGGAAAAACCACCCTGCTGCGAAGCCTCATGGGACTGGTGCGACCTCGTTCCGGCAGCGTGCGATTGAATGGCGTCGACATCACCGGGCTGCGCCCGTCACTGGTGGCGAAAGGAGGCCTTGCGTTCCTTCCGGAAGACCGCGGAATTTTTCCGAATCTCACCGTTCTCGAAAATCTGACTTTCGCCAAGCGATGTGGACGCGGCGCACGGCCGGACTGGACGTTGGAGCGCATCTATGCGCTCTTCCCGCGTCTTGCCGAGCGGCGCTCTCATTGGGGGAATCAGCTTTCCGGAGGCGAGCAGAAAATGCTCTCCATCGGGCGCGCACTGATGACAAACCCGGATATCATACTTCTCGACGAGGCAACCGAAGGCCTCGCACCGAAGGTCCGTGATGAAATGTGGGCGGTTATGCGAGAAATCGCCGCGACCGGAATTTCTTCGGTCGTCGTCGACAAAAATCTCGACGATCTGCTCGCGCTCGCACACCGTCATGTTGTGTTGGCGAAGGGTGAGATCGTATTCGAGGGCTCGACCGAAGCGCTGAAGTCCGACGAAGCATTGATACATCGGCATCTTGGTGTCTGAGTATGATTGTTAAACGGGTATACGACATTCGAAAAAATTCATCCTCCAAAAAGAGCGGACCACGACGCCTATCGGGATCTAGGCGCGTGCCAGACGCTGCACCGTTCCTCTTTCGGCATTGTTGAGCCATGCGAGCAGTTCACGCAGGCTTTGTTCCGGTGTCTTGCCCACAGTTTCCAATATATAATCCGCCTTGGCATAGAGCGGCTCGCGGCTTATCAAGATTGAGACAAGATCATCCATCGCACGCTTATTGTCCGCCATCGGGCGGACATCGCCCTGTTCGATCACACGCTTCATGTGCTCGTCCGGCGTCGCGCGCACCCATACAGTCACGCAGGACGCCAGCAAGAGCTCAAACGTTCCCGGCTCAGTGACGATACTGCCCCCGGTTGCCAACACGCAGTCTGCATTCTCTTCCAGGGCCGTCTCCAGCGCCGCGCGCTCAAAACGCCGGTAAGTCGACTGCCCGAACATTTCGAACACCTCGCCGAGGGTTATTCCGCTCATGCGCTCTATCTCACGATCGAGTTCGATAAAGTGAGACCCAAGTTTGGCGCCAAGCAGCTTTCCCAGCGTCGATTTTCCGCTGCCACGCAGCCCTATCAGCGCAATCCGCGCACGGCGCGCTTCGCCCGTAGGGCCACTATCGCGCGAGAGCAAAAGCTCGCGCGCCTGCTTCAGTTCGATGGGCGAGAGTCGGTCCAGCAACTGATGTAGAAGCAAATTTTCGATATCACGTTCGGGCCGCTCATCAAGCATTTCAGCCACCGGCACGCCCATGGCCTTCGCAATACGACGCAAAAGTACAATCGAACAATTGCCCTTACCGATTTCCAGCTCGGCGAGATAGCGCTCCGACACCCGCGAATGCTTGGCCAACGCCTTCCTCGACATGCCGCGGCGACTCCGGATCGTACGGACGCGCTCACCGAGCAGTGCAAGATATTTGCCGGTCGAGAGATCGGCCGCGGGTCTGGATTTTTTGGCTGGCCTGGCTTGTCTTTTCATGGCATTGTCTGTGCAATATAATGCATTTACGCTAAAAAACAAAAGCTGAGGGAGGCAATGTCGTTCGAGGACCTTACGGCGCGGCGACCCTACAATGCTGCCGCCGATTTCGTCGATGGAAATATCACGCGCGGAAACGCGAAAAAGATCGCGTTCAAGGAACTCACGCGGTCGATGAGCTACGGAGAACTGCAGGCCGAAACCTGCCGTTTCGGAAGTGGGTTGTACAATCTGGGACTCAAGCCAGAAAATCGCGTCGTTTTACTGCATCTTGATACGATGGAATTTCCGGTCGCCTTTTGGGGCGCGATCCGCGCCGGCATTACTCCAATCCCGCTCAACACGCTGCTGACCGCCGAACAATATGCTTACATCATCGAGGACAGCCGCGCAGAAGCGATCTTTATTTCGCCGGAGCTGATTCCATCGATAGAACCGATTCTGAAAAAACTGACCTGGCTCAAACAGGCGATCGTCACCGGAAGGAAAGAAGAAACGCCGACGATCGGCAGGCTGAATGTCCACCGCTTCGACGATGTGCTGGCAGGCGGTTCACCGGCAATCTGGCACGCACCCACGATTTCCGACGAAGTCGCCTTTTGGCTTTATTCTTCCGGGTCTACCGGGGAGCCGAAGGGGACGCGCCATATTCAATCGAGTTTGATCGCGACGGCAAAACTGTTCGGTCAGAACGTAATGGGTATTCGGTCCGATGATATCGTATATTCGGCGGCAAAACTTTTTTTTGCCTACGGCCTCGGCAACTCCATGTCATTTCCGATGTCGGTGGGCGCGACCACAATTCTGCGTGCTGAACGGCCGACGCCTGATCTCGTGCTCGAAACGATCAAGCACGAGCAGCCGACGATTTTCTATGGTGTGCCAACTCTCTTCGGTGCGCTGCTTAATCACAAGGATATTGGAAAGGGCGCCGGCTCCCGCAAACTTCGCCTTTGCACTTCGGCGGGCGAGGCCCTGCCCGCGAATATCGGCGAACGCTGGCGCGACGTTACCGGTGTCGACATCCTCGACGGCATCGGTTCGACTGAGATGCTGCACATTTTCGTCAGCAACCGTCCGGACGATATCCGCTATGGCACGTCGGGCAAGCCCGTGCCGGGCTATGATGCGAAAATCGTGGGCGAGAACGGCAAGGAACTTGGCGACAACGAAATCGGCGAACTCGTTGTGCGGGGCCATTCATCGGCTGACGGCTACTGGAACCAGCGTGCCAAAAGTCGACATACGTTCGTTGGTGAGTGGACTTATACCGGTGATAAATATCTTCGCGACTCGAAAGGCTATTATGTCTACTGTGGCCGCACCGATGACATGTTCAAGGTGAGTGGCATCTGGGTTTCCCCGTTCGAGGTGGAAGCAGCACTCGTGTCACACGAAGCAGTGCTGGAAGCCGCCGTCATCGGTAAGACTGACGGCGATGGGCTGATTAAACCGAAAGCTTACGTCGTTTTGAAACAGGGGTTTAGGGGCGACGAGAAACTGTTCGAGGCTCTGCGCTCGCATGTAAAGGCAAGCGCCGGCATGTGGAAATATCCGCGCTGGATCGATGTGCGGCTCGAACTGCCGAAGACCGCAACTGGAAAAATTCAGCGCTTCAAATTGCGTGAAGAAGATAGCGGAAAATCGTCTACTAATAAGTCGGTACAATGAATTCATGATGGATTTGAACGGCGATATCGTCGGACGGTGAATACGGCACGGCGGTGCAGATCTATCCCGCGCAGGACTAAGCTTACTGTCCGGTCGATTTCGTGTTGCTTCGTGGCTTCAAGCATTTGCAGTCGGTCGATCGGCCGGAGGCGACGCTCGACGCCATCGCCGAATTAGCACGCCAGATTCTGGTGCTGCACGAAGGGTTTGTGCCCACGCTGTGAAGATGCAGTTTAGTTCTTGAGCGCTTTCTTAATTACGTGATAGAAGATGCATAATAATGCATCCATGATCAACAGATCAAATAGCTGAGAGAGGCTATGAAACAGATCGAATTTCAGACCGACCCTGGCCGTTACCGGCATTGGAAACTCGAAATCGATGGCGACATTGCCAATCTCGTGATGGATGTTGATCCGGCGGGCGGTTTGTCGGCCGATTACGAGCTCAAGCTCAATTCCTACGATCTCGCCGTCGATATTGAGCTGAACGACGCAGTGCAGCGTCTCCGCTTCGAGCACCCGGAAGTGCGCGCGGTCGTTATGAAATCTGGCAAGGACAACGTTTTCTGCGCCGGCGCCAATATCCGCATGCTTGCCAAGTCAACCCACGGCCATAAGGTCAATTTCTGTAAATTTACCAACGAAACGCGACTAGCAATCGAGGATGCCTGCGAGAACTCTAGGCAATCCTATCTCGCCGCCGTGTCCGGGCCATGCGCAGGTGGAGGTTATGAATTAGCCCTCACCGCCGATCACATCATGCTGATCGACGACCGCCGCTCGGCCGTTTCGCTGCCGGAAACGGCGCTACTTGCGGTACTGCCAGGTACCGGCGGCCTCACGCGCGTCACCGACAAGCGGAAAGTTCGCCGCGATCTCGCCGACGTATTTTGTTCTGTCGAAGAAGGCGTGCGCGGCAAGAAGGCCGTCGATTGGAGGCTCGTGGACGAGACTGTTTCGAAAACGAAATGGAATGACGCAGTGAAGGCGCGTGCCGCGGAATTCGCGTCTCGCTCCGATCGCCCGAAGGATGCCAAGGGCATCAAGTTCGAGCCGCTTGATCGCAAGATTTCTAACGACACGCTTACCTATCCGAACGTTCGCGTGGAAATAGATCGCGGACGAAGCCTCGCCACCATCTCAGTGAAGGGACCTTCAGGGGCAGTTGCGGCGAGCATCGAGGCTGCACATGCACTTGGCTCAAACTTCTGGCCGCTCGCGGTCGCACGCGAATTAGAAGACGCGATCCTGCATCTCCGCTTCAACGAAGCGAAAATCGGCGTTATCGCATTTAGGACAGAGGGCGACGCTAAGGCCGTGCTTGATCACGATGCATTTCTCGGCAAGCACCAAAACGACTGGCTAATGCGCGAGATTCGCCATTATTTGAAGCGCGTGTTGAAGCGCATCGATGTCACAGCGCGGACCTTCATCGCGCTGGTCGAGCCCGGCACCTGTTTCGCCGGCACGTTAGCGGAACTCGTGTTCGCCGCCGACCGTTCATTGATGCTGATTGGTAGTCGCGAGGGCGACAACCGTCCGCCTGCAGCGATCGTGCTGAGCGAAGCGAATTTCGGCTTCTACCCGATGGGCAACGGCCTTACGCGATTGCAGAGCCGCTTTCTTGGCGAGCCAAAAAGTATCGAGCGGGCGAATGAAAAACTCGGCGTAGCGATCAAAGGCGAAGAAGCGAGCCAGCTCGGCCTTGTCACCTTCGCCTACGAAGCCTTTGACTGGGACGACCAGCAGCGCATTATGTTCGAAGAACGCGTCGCCTATTCGCCCGATGCGCTGACCGGTATGGAGGCCAACTTGCGCTTCGCCGGTCCTGAGACGATGGAGACGAAAATCTTCGGCCGTCTCACCGCCTGGCAAAACTGGATCTTCCAGCGCCCCAACTCGGTGGGCGAACAGGGCGCCCTCAAGCTTTATGGCAGCGGCATTCAACCGGACTTCGACAAGGAAAGGATCTGACAATGAATATAGTCGATGTGGATTATGACGGGCTAATCCCCAACAATGTCGGGTTAAATTCAGATCCGCGCGTGAAAGCCGCGCTCGAGAAATGGCATCCCGGTTACATCAATTGGTGGCATGACATGGGGCCGGAAGGTTTCCAGCAGGCATCTGTCTATCTGCGCACTGCCGTAAGCGTCGATCCGAAAGGCTGGGCAAAATTCGATTACGTCCGCATGCCAGAATACAAGTGGGGCATTCTGCTGGCACCACAAGTCGAAGACCGCAAGATCGCATTTGGTGCCCATAAGGGACAGCCCGTATGGCAAGAGGTCCCCGGCGAATATCGCGCGATGCTCCGCCGCCTGATCGTGATCCAGGGTGATACGGAGCCAGCTTCAGTCGAGCAACAACGCTATCTCGGCAAGACAGCGCCGTCGCTCTACGATCTCCGCAATCTCTTTCAGGTAAACGTCGAGGAAGGCCGCCATCTTTGGGCGATGGTTTATTTGTTGCAAAAATACTTTGGCGCTGAAGGCCGCGAGGAAGCCGCAGAGCTTTTGCAGCGCCGCTCCGGCGATCCGGACACGCCGCGTATGCTCGGTGCGTTCAATGAGGAGACACCGGATTGGCTCTCGTTCTTCATGTTCACATTTTTTACCGATCGTGATGGCAAGATGCAGCTTGAGGCGCTCGCGCAATCGGGCTTCGATCCGCTCTCACGCACTACGCGCTTCATGCTGACTGAGGAAGCCCACCATATGTTCGTCGGCGAGACCGGCGTCGGCCGTACCATTGAGCGGACCTGCGCGGAAATGAAGAAGGCGGGCATCGAAGACCCTCACAACATCGCCGCCATCCGCAAACTCGGTGTGATCGATCTGCCCACGATCCAGCGGAAACTCAACCTGCATTATTCGTTGACGCTCGATTTGTTCGGCAACGAAATTTCCACCAATGCGGCAAATGCATTCCACGCGGGAATCAAGGGACGGTTCCATGAAGATAAGCTCAGCGACGATCACAAGCTCGAAGGCGGTCACTATTCGGTGCTGCGTTTCATTGATGGCAAGATCATGAGCGAAGATGCGCCGGCACTGTCCGCGCTTAACATGCGGCTGCGCGATGACTATGCGAAAGAATGCATCGGGGGCGTTGAACGCTGGAACAAGATTATCGAGAAATACGGAATTCCATTCCGTCTTACCTTGCCGCATGTCGCGTTCCACCGTCATATTGGCGAATTCGCCAAGGTAAAGGCGGACCCCGCTGGAAATATTATCAGCGACGCAGAATGGGAGAAACGTAAGGACGAATTCCTTCCGTCGGATTCCGATCGCGAATACATCGAAAGCCTAATGAAACCCGAACGTGAACGCGGCAAGTTCGCAAGCTGGATATCCCCGCCGAGAGTGGGAATCGACAACAAGCCCGGTGATTTCGAATACGTGAAGCTTGCTGAGTAACCGTTCGAGGACGATGAGCACTGCCATCAAACAACACCTGATCGATCCTGCCGTTTGCATCCGCTGCAACACGTGTGAGGCGACGTGCCCGGTTGGTGCGGTCACTCACGATTCGAACAACTATGTCGTTGACGTAACCAAATGTAAGTTCTGCATGGATTGTGTTTCACCTTGCCCGACCGGATCGATCAATCATTTCGTGCAAGTGATGAAGCCGTTTTCGCTCGAAGAGCAATTCTCTTGGACCGAATTACCATCGCAGGACTCTCTGGCAGGAGCTGCGGAAAGTTCCGCCGCGCCGGTCGAAGCCTTCGACGAAGACGCAGCGGCGCTTCTCGAAGATGCGCACAAAGGTTCCGGCGGACGGGTAAAAGCCCCCGCATCCGCCAGCCAGCCGCGTATAAACCTTTTCACACGCGACAAACCAGCAGAAGCTACGGTGACCGGAAACTTCCGCCTGACTGCAGATAATGCGAGCAGCGATATCCGTCATATCATTCTCGATTTCGATAAAATGGCCTTCCCTGTGCTTGAAGGCCAAAGCATCGGTATCATCGTTCCAGGTCAGGATGGAAAAGGACGCCCGCACAAGCTGCGGCTGTTCTCGATCGCAAGCCCGCGCGACGGCGAACGACCAAACACTAACAATCTTTCGCTCACGGTGAAGCGCGTCGCTGAGAAACAAGCCGATGGCAGCGTGATGCGCGGGATTGCCTCAAATTACGTTTGTGACCTCAAACGAGGCGACAAGGTGCACGTCGTTGGCCCATTCGGCTCGACTTTCCTGATGCCGGACGATCCGGAAGCCGATATCCTGATGATCTGTACCGGCACGGGCTCTGCGCCGTTCCGCGGATTTACTGAGCGCCGTCGCCGATCGATGCCAAACGCCAAGGGCAAATTGTATTTATTTTTTGGTGCGCGCAGCCCGCAGGAACTTCCTTATTTTGGTCCGTTGCAAAAGGTGCCGAAGGCATTGCTCGATCAAGAACTCGTGTTCTCGCGCCTGCCGGATAAACCAAAGGAATACGTGCAGGACCGCTTGCGAATCCGCGCCCATGACATTGCGCCGCTGCTCACCCGCCCGACGACGCATGTCTATATGTGCGGTTTGCGCGGCATGGAGGAAGGCGTTGAGGCTTCGCTTGCTGGAATCTGTTCGTCGGCCGGCGCCAACTGGGGTGAGATTCGTGCGCTCATGCGCGAGACCGGGCGTTTCCATGTTGAAACCTATTGAAGTGGAATCGGCGCGAGCGCTTGGCTACACTGCGCACCATGAAAAGACATGAGCCCGCCAAGGGCGTTTGGCCGCCAGCAGCGACACCATTCCGTGCCGATCTCTCCATTGATTTTGACCGCTACATCACGCATTGCCGCACACTTCTGAGAGAAGGTGCGCATGGCCTCGCCGTACTTGGCACGACGAGCGAGGCTAATTCGCTCGATTTTTCCGAGCGCGAAACGACGCTCGAAAAGCTCATATCCGCCGGAATTCCCGCGAGCAAGCTGCTGCCGGGAACAGGCGCGTCAGCCATCGGCGATGCAGTACGGTTGACCAAACACGCGACGTCGCTCGGTGTACGTGGCGTGCTGTTACTTCCACCGTTTTACTATAAGGGCGTGTCGGACGAAGGCCTGTTTGCTTTTGTATCGGAACTGATTGCACGCGTTGGAAACCCAGCACTCTCAATCTATCTTTATAATTTCCCGCAAATGAGCGCGCTTACCTGGTCGCCCGACCTGATTGGAAGGCTTATCAAGAAATATCCTACCGTTGTGGTTGGCCTCAAGGACAGTTCCGGCAACGTTGACTATATGAATACGTTGCTGGATCGGTTTCCGAATTTCGCGATTTTTCCGTCGAGCGAATCCTTATTACTTGCGGCGATGAAAAGCGGCGCCGCGGGCTGTATTTCGGCGACGGCGAACATCAATGTAGGCCCGATCAGCAAACTTTACCAAAACTGGAAAAGTGCGGAAGCAGAAGAGCTACATAAATCCGTTTCCGCCGTCCGTAACCTGATGACGAAATTTCCCTTGATCGCCGGCATCAAGGCCGCGCTCGCCAATCAGACAGGCGTGAAAGATTGGGCCCGTGTTCGCCCGCCGTTGGATCCCCTGACGGCAACGCTGGAAAAAGAGCTGCTCTCTGAACTAAAGAAACTGAGAGTTGGGGCCTTGGTATGAAGAAAGGTCTGCGTTCGCGTCTCGTCAAATATGGCGATGACGAATTTTCTTTCTTTTTGCGCCGCGGCTTTCTGAAATCCGCCGGTTATGACGACGATGCGATATCGAAGCCAATCGTCGGTATTCTATCGACCGCCTCCGATTTCAACCCTTGCCACCGCACCGCACCGCAGCTTGCCGAGGCAGTACGGCAGGGCGTGCTCACGTCCGACGGATTGCCGTTCGTATTTCCGACAATTTCGCTGCAGGAATCATTCTCCTTTCCGACCTCGATGCTGTTTCGCAATCTGATGGCGATGGACGTTGAATCGATGTGCCAATCGCTGCCAATGGACGCGGTGGTACTCATAGGTGGCTGCGACAAGACGATTCCGGCCGAGTTGATGGGTGCAATCAGCGCAGATCTTCCCGCGATCCTACTGCCGGTCGGGCCAATGCTCGCAGGTCGTCACGAGGGCATGCGGCTTGGCGCCTGCACCGATTGCCGCCGTTTATGGGCTGCATTCCGCGCAGGCGAACTCGACGAGCCAAGCCTCAATCGTGCGCACGACCAACTAATGCCCACTTCCGGAACTTGCATGGTGATGGGTACGGCGACCACAATGGCGACGATTGCCGAAACGCTTGGATTTACCCTTCCCGGTGCAGCGACGGCGCCCGCGGTTTCGTCCGAGCGTATGCGGATTGCGGCGGCAACTGGACGACGCGCAACGGAAATGGCGAAGACTGGTAGCCCGAAACTGAGCCAACTGCTTACGAAAACTTCGCTACGAAACGCTTCAGTCATATTGCAAGCAATCAGCGGATCCACCAATGCGCTCGTGCATCTCGCCGCCATTGCGGGACGAGCGGGACTGATCTTTGATCTCTCCGAACTCGATCGAATCGGCCACGAAGTGCCAGTGCTCGTCAACCTGAAACCCGCCGGCGCGCAATTCGCTGAGGATTTCCACGCGGCGGGCGGCGTACCCGCTCTGTGGCGGCGGTTGCGCAACAAGCTCGATCTTTCGATCAAATCCGTCACTGGTGAAACGCTAGAGCGCATCATTGAGCGCTGGCCCGCACATGTCGACGACGAAGTGATCCGCCCGCTCGATAGGCCCGTGGTCGAAGGCGAAGCCATCGCGATACTTACCGGTAGCCTTGCGCCGCAGGGAGCTGTGATCAAATTGTCCGCTGCGACCGCATCCCTGACTTCGCATGAAGGACCGGCCATCGTCTTCGATTCACTCGAAGACGTCTCGAGGCGGATCGATGATCCAAATTTACAGGTCTCGCCGAACAGTTGCCTTGTGCTACGCAACGCCGGACCGGTGGGTGCACCGGGCATGCCGGAAGCGGGTGCGCTGCCGATTCCGAAAAAACTCGGCTCGAAAGGCGTGAAGGACATGGTGCGGATTTCGGATGCGCGCATGAGCGGCACCGCATTCGGTACTGTCGTGCTACATGTCACACCGGAAGCAGCGGCAGGTGGCCCACTCGCACTCGTGAAAGACGGCGACCGCATTCGCCTCGAGGCTAAACAGCGAAAACTTGATCTTCTGGTCGAAGAAGATGAACTTGCCAAACGCCGCCAGCAATGGACACCAACGAAAAAACCGACACGTGGTTACGAGCGACTCTATGTCGATCACGTTTCCCAAGCGCATCTCGGCTGCGATTTTGATTTTCTGACGAAAAAACCCGCCTAATATACTATGCTGACTCGCAACAAAACCTCCCGACACAAATTTCAGCGCGTCGAGGATGACCGCCTGATTCGCGGGCAGGGAAAATTTGTCGATGACGTGGATTTTTTGAATCTTTCGTTCGCATATTTCGTACGTTCACCGCATGCCTTCGCCCGGATCAAGGCGATCGATAACGAAGAGGCGCGAAAGATCGACGGCGTGCTCGCAATCCTCACCGTCGCCGACATGAAAGAGGCAGGCGTCATCAACATTGCCCGCCATATTCCGATGTCCGGAAAGAACGGCGGAAAACTCGTTTTGCCTGCGCGCCCTCCTCTCGCCGATGAGCGAGTCATGCATGTTGGTCAGGCCGTCGCGATGGTCGTCGCGAAAACCACGCGTGCGGCACAAGATGCGGCCGAGCTTGTCACGGTCGATTACGAAGAGCTTGAGCCCGTAACCGATTTGCGCGACGCAGTGAGACCCGGCGCCCCGCTGCTGTGGCCCGATGCTCCAAACAATATTGCTGTCGATTGGCCGGGGCTCGTCACCAACCCCTTGAATGAACATGAAGTTGAATGCGCGATTAAAAGCGCGGCAAAAGTCGCCCGCATCTCGCTCATCAACCAGCGTATCGTGGTCGCAAGCATGGAGCCACGCGGCGGCACGGCGAGCTTCGATCCGGCAAGCGGTGTTTACACCATGCGCACTTGCTCGCAGGGCGTTGGCGCCATCCAGGACGGTCTTGCATCGATCATGAATGTCGGCCGTGAAAAGATCCGCGTGTTGACGGAGGACGTCGGTGGCGCATTCGGATTGAAAACTGCGGTCTATCCAGAACTTCCGGCATTGCTCGTCGCTGCAAAAAAAATCGGTAAACCCGTTCATTGGATGTCGGGCCGTTCGGAATCCTTTGTCAGCGATAATCATGCTCGCGACACCCATAGCGACGCGGAGCTCGCGCTCGATTCAGAAGGGAACTTTCTCGCACTCCGAATTCGGCACCTCGCAAGCATGGGAGCATTCGTTGCGTTTCATGGCGCCCATATTGCGACTAATAATTTCGCGCGGTGCCTACCGGGCATGTACGTCATCCCACTGATCGATGCGCAGGTGAAATGCATTTTCACGAATACGGTGCAAACGGGGCCTTACCGCGGCGCGGGGCGACCGGAAGCAAATTATCTGCTCGAGAGGCTTGTCGACGAAGCGGCGCGTGTGACGGGCATCGATCCTGCTGAATTGCGACGTCGGAATTTCATTCTGCCGTCGGCAATGCCGTTCAAGACACCAGTGGGAACCGTCTACGACAGCGGCGAATTCGGCATGGTTCTCGATAAGGGATTGAAGGCAAGCAACTATAAGGATTTCGAGCAGCGCCGTGCGAAAGCGAAAGCGCGCGGAAAATATCGCGGCATCGGTATTTCATGTTTCCTGGAGCATGCGGGTGCGACGCCGACGGAAGGTGCGTCACTCATTTTTCGTCCTGATAAAATGCTTGCGTTCGGTATCGGCGTACAATCGACTGGTCAGGGTCATGCGACTGTGTTCGCGCGGCTCGCCGCCGAGCGGCTCGGAATTTCTCCGGAGGAAGTCCGCGTCGAGCAGGGCGACAGCCTGTTCAATATCACCGGTGCACCCGCCGTCGGTTCGCGTTCGGCAATGACGGTTAGCACCGCGTTCGTAGCGGTCGCCAACAAGATGATTGTAAAAGGAAAAGCGGTCGCAGCGAAGCTGCTCGAAGCACCCGAAGAAAGAATTGCTTATCGCGAAGGTGCTTTCGAGGTTAGCGGCACGAACCGGCGCATGTCGCTCTTCGACATCGCGGCCCATGCGGTGGAGATGGCAAAGCGCGGCGAAATTCCGGAAAGTCTCGATACGACAGGTACCGCCGAGGCTCCCCTCACCTTTCCAAATGGTTGTCACATTGCGGAGGTGGAAATTGATCCGGACACTGGTCAAGTCGATGTGGTGAATTATTCTTGCGTCGACGATTGCGGAAATATTCTTGATCGTACCATCGTTGAAGGACAGGTCGTGGGCGCGATTGCACAAGGTCTCGGCCAGGCGTTGCTCGAGAACATCGTTTACGATCCGAGCGGCGGCCAGCTCGTCACTGGCTCGTTTATGGATTATGCGATGCCGCGCGCCGACAACATGCCAAAGATCGCGGATGCCCTACATTCGGTTCCAGCGACTACAAACCCGATGGGGATCAAGGGTGTTGGTGAGGCGGGCACCACTGCTTCGCTCGCTGCAATCATGAATGCGATCGCGCACGCAATTCCGAATGGCGCTGGAAGAAACATCGACATGCCGGCAACATCGCAAAAAATCTGGCGTGCGTGCCTTTTCAGCCACGGTTAAACCTACGGTTTTTATGTGGTTTTATCTTAAAACTAGAGCGCCCTTCGGGCGCATGCTCGCAAAGAGCGGGACGGGATTCTCAGATTCGCCCGTTCATCAAAATCCAAACGATCGTGACATAAGTCGCGCCGTGCAGAAACTGGTCGACGCCCAGCGCCCACCAGAATTCTGAACGCTCAGTCGTAAGGTTCATGCGCTTTACGATCTGCTCCTTCGTCCAATCAATGTGATAGTGGGCGATAAACTCACCAACTAAAATCTGGGCCGCCAATACAGCCGAAGGTGTTATGTAATAAAACAGAAACGCCGTGCCAGAAATATGTAACCCCGCGTGCAGAATACCACCGGGATGCCCGTAAATTCCCTTGTTTTTATACTGATAGGCAGTCTGAAGAAAAAAATCGAAGACGAGATGCTTCAGTAGTAGAATGAAAATTGCGATCAGTGCAATGTGAGCAGAATCGTTCACGAACAGTTCGTCCTCTGTTATTTTTCCAGAGCCGTAAACGCACCATCCCAATCGATGGGTGGCGGGCTCGTCCGATACAATGAAATACGAGACGCGAACAACGCATAATAGGATTCGAGACCAACAATGCCAAGCGCGCGGCATTCCTGTAGGGCGCTCTCGGCAATTTCCCACCTCTGCGAGCGATATGCTTCGAGAAAGCGCTCGTGCAGGGATTTGAGCTGCCGAACGCGATCCTCATTCGCGTCGAGGAGTTCGGTGAAGGTATAGATGTGCGTCGGCTGCACGCGGCCCTTCACCCGTATAAGATCGAGCTCGAGTGCGCCGATACCGTTCGTTTGGTCGATCGTACGCTGGCCGGCAATCGCGGTGACGCTATACACCTTCGACAGCCCCTCGTAACGGGATGCGATGTTCACCTCGTCGCCAATAGCGGAATAGTCGAAACGCTGGGTCGAGCCGAGATTGCCGACGCAACAATTACCGGTATTGATGCCGATACCAATTTTGACTGGATTGAATGTTTGTCCCTTCGCAACCGCGCTTTCCTGCCATTGCCCGTTCAATTCCTTCATTTTTGCCGCCATTTCCAGCGCGGAGCGACACGCGCGTTTTGCGTGATCGGGATCGTCAAGCGGTGCATTCCAGAACGCCATGATCGCATCGCCGATATATTTATCGATGGTACCACGGTGAGCGAGAATCGTCTCCGAAAGCGGCGTCAGCAATTCGTTGATGAAGGTCGTGAGTTCGTGCGCACTCATTTGTTCGGAGATCGAGGTGAAATTACGCACGTCGCAAAACATCAGAGTGATTTCGCGCACTTCGCCGCCGAGTTCTAATTTTTCCGGATTAGCAATCAGCTGCTCGACAACCGCCGGTGCAACGTAACGGCCGAAAGCGCCACGGATTTCGCCGCGCTGCAGCTCAACGCGGCGATAGATGTGGAACGTAGCGACGCCCACGAGCACGATCAGGCCGAGCGCGGGATACAGCGGATCAAACAAGAGAGCCGCGTATTCGTAGGCGAGCCATCCGGAAACCACGAGACCCGCTACAGTGACGACTGCGATCAGTCCCGAAATGCGCGCAGGCACCTTTGGAAACAGGAAGGCGAGAATGATGCCGAGCACAATCATCGTTAGCATCTCGATGGCCAGCGCATAATCCGGGCGGTTCATGTTCTGCCCGCTGACGATGTGCTCAATCATCATGGAAATGATCTCGACCCCCGGAATGACCGGATTGATCGGCGTTGCGCGCAAATCGAGCAGGCCCGGCGCGCTGGTGCCGATCAGGACGATGCGGCCGTTGATCTCGTCGTCTTGTACTTCGCCAGCGAGCACTTTGGATGCAGAAATGAACGATTCCGGTGCCGTACCCCGGAATTTCATCCAGATTGCGCCTTGCTCATCGGTCGGCACCTCGATGTTGCCGATCCGGATATGATTGAGCCCCGTTTGCTTGCCGAAAGCGGTCTCGCCGCTCGCGTTCGAAGATTTTAGGAGGAACGTTGAGGCGCCTTGCGCAACGCGCAGCGCTTCCGCCGCGAGCGACGGAACGAACTGGTCGCCGACCCGATAGATTAATGCGACGCGCCGCGCTATCTGGTCGCGGTCGGGGGTCCAGTTTAACGCGCCGATTCCTTTTGCGGCATTAGTGATAATCGGCAGATTTCCCGTTGCGCCCGTAAACTTGATCATGAATGGACGAGGATCGTCGCCGGCGACTGCAAATCCCGCTTTGGGCTTATACGAGGCTACATCTTTTCCGCCGGTAAGCGTTGTACCGACCACGCTTGGCGCTTTCGCCAATGACTCGGCGAACGCCTCATCGTTCGTCTGCGCGGTGGCGGCAATATTTGCGAGGCGCACGGCTTGGTCGGCTGGCATACGCTTCACGACTTCTTCAAGCGAGGTGCGATCGGTTTCGGGAAACATCACGTCGAAGGCGATGGCAGACGCGCCTTTGGCCGTTAGCTTATCGACGAGCTCCTTCAGCACAGTGCGCGGCCACGGCCACTGGCCGAGAGCCTTGATCGAAGGTTCGTCGATATCCACGATTCGGACTGGGAGCGAGCTGTCAAAATGCTGGGGCGAAATGCGCTGATAGCTGTCAAAAGCGATGAGCCGCAGGGCCTGCACGAAAAACGGGTCGGCGACGCGGATCGCGACAATCGCCGCGATAACGATCGCGACCAGCAAAACGTAGAGCCCCTGCACCTTGAACTTTTTCATCGCTTTCGCCTAATGCAACGGGAGAGGTTATACATGGATTTCAAGGTTTTGGATTGCGGGAGGTAAGGGATGCAGTTTGGCCAGCTTCACATCGGGATCGCCGAGGTATTTGCGATGCTAGGCGCCGCGTTTTACGTCGCGACCATAGCCTTACAAACGATTGTTCCTCTCCGCATCGCGAACATCATCAGTACCCTTTTCTTCATACTGTACGGCTACTGGGCTCATAATTACCCCACACTCTTTCTCAATCTTTTTCTTCTCCCGCTCAGCATAATTCGCCTCCGGCAGATGATCCAACTTGTGAATAAAGTGAAGCAGGCGACCACGGGCGATCTCTCGATGGCGTGGCTCAAACCCTATATGACCAAGCGGCCGTATTTCAAAGGTGACATTCTTTTCAATAAGGGCGATGTCGCCGACGAGATGTATTACACGGTGAGCGGAAAATTCCTGCTCATGGAACTCGGGATCGAAATGGGCGAAGGCCGCATCGTGGGCGAGATTGGGCTGCTCTCACCGGAAAACCGACGGACGGCGACTCTAGAATGCTTGGAAAGTGGTGAGGTTCTGACCATCAGCTATGAAAAAGTGCGCGAACTTTATTTCCAGAATCCGGAGTTCGGATTCTATTTCCTAAAACTGATTAGCGAGCGCCTGCTACAAAATATCGCGCGATTGGAAGAGCGGCTCGCACAATCCGTGAACGCAACGCCCGCAACCGGTTGAAAGCTTGAATTGAAACCCCCATTAAAAATAGGACTCGCCGGAGTGGGCACCGTCGGGCGCGAAGTCGCGCGACGGATTGCGGCGGGCATACCTGGTCTGCGGCTTGCTGCCATTGCCGTTCGTGATGCTGAAAAATCATACAACATGTTGGCACAATTACCAGGCGTCAACATTCTCAGGGCAGACGAACTTGCCGACGATTGTCATGTCATTGTCGAAGGCATGCCACCAAAGCAATTTCGCGCTGTTGCCGTTTCCGCGATCGAACATGGGCGGATCTTTGTACCACTCAGCGTTGGGCAGTTGCTTGACAACTGGGATCTGGTGGAACGCGCGCGCGAAACCGGTGCGCGTATTCTGGTGCCGAGCGGCGCGATTCTCGGGCTCGACGCGGTGCGTGCGGCGGCGGAAGGGACAATCCACTCCGTCACCATGGTCACACGGAAACCGCCTAAGGGCTTGGAAAACGCGCCCTATCTTGTCGAACACAGGATCTCCCTCGCGCGCGTAACGACCCCCCTAAAGGTATTCGAAGGGAGCGCCCGGGACGGCGCACGCGGATTTCCGGCGAATGTGAATGTGGCGGTAGCCCTCAGCCTGGCGGGCATTGGACCGGATAAAACAAGGCTCGAAATCTGGGCTGACCCCACCGTCGAACGCAATACGCACCGCATCGAGGTCGATGCCGATATCGCGCGATTTTCGATGACGATTGAGAACGTGCCGTCGGAAAATCCGCGCACGGGGCGGATCGTTGCGCTCAGCGTCGTGGCGCTTTTGCGCGGGCTGGTTTCGGAGTTGAAGATTGGAACGTAACTTTTTGATCGCGGCGCACGCGGGAGCTCGGACAATGACCGACACTCGCGATAGGTAGAATTCTGGTCTGCCTCTAGGGGTTTGTTGGATGGGGTCTTACGATTAGCGCGAAAAACGCCTGCGAGAATGAGAGCGCTTGGCCGAAAGTGCGGCTACATCCTGGCAGCATGTCCCGCTGCGTCGGACGATCACGTGATGTAGGACCGTGACGCCGCTGCCAAAATGGAATAAGATTATCAATAAATCCAACACAACAATTGTAGGCGAGGAGCGCATGTATACGGAGCTCGGACTTTTCATCGGCGGCAAATGGGCGAACGGCGGCGGCCGCAAAGTGGATCCCGTCATCAATCCCGCGAACGAAAAAACACTCGCAGAATTACCGCACGCGACAAAAGCCGACCTCGACGACGCCGTTGAATCCGCGAAAAAGGGCTTCGCAACCTGGCGAAAAATGTCCGCCTGGGATCGAGGCGGTATTATGTGCAAGGCCGCCGATCTCATTCGCCAGCGCGCCGAATATATTGGAAAAATTCTCACGCAGGAACAAGGAAAGATTCTGGCCGAGGCAATGGGCGAAGTCGGTGCCGCTGCCGACGTAATCCAATGGATGGGGGAGGAAGGAAAGCGCGCCTATGGCCGCATCATTCCCACGCGGCTTCCGGGTACTCGGCAGATGGTGATGCAGGAGCCGGTCGGTATTGTTGCTGCGTTCACGCCGTGGAACTTTCCCGCGATCACGCCGGCGCGCAAAATGGCGGGCGCGCTCGGTGCTGGCTGCTCGCTGATCATCAAGGCTTCGGAAGAAACGCCGGGCACGGCGATCGAGATGGCGCGCGCCTTCGCCGACGCCGGACTTCCTGCCGGTGTGCTAAACCTTGTGTTTGGCATTCCGGGTGAGATTTCGGAGCACCTCATCGCGAAGCCGGAAATCCGCAAGATTTCCTTCACCGGTTCGATTCCAGTTGGCAAGCATCTCGCAAAACTCGCCGCCGACACGATGAAACGTGTAACGATGGAGCTTGGCGGCCATTCACCGGTGATTGTTTTTGATGATGTTGATCCCGAAAAGACGGCCGATATGGCTGCTTCCGGAAAATTTCGCAATGCCGGGCAGGTCTGTATTTCGCCGACGCGATTTTACGTCCAGGAGAATTCCTACAAAAAATTTGCGACGCGCTTTACTGAGAAGGCGAAAGGCCTGAAGCTTGGCGATGGGCTCGATAAGGAAACGCGCATGGGACCGCTCGCCAATGCCCGCCGTCTCGACGCGATGACAAACATTGTAGCCGATTGCCAGACCCGCGGCGGAAAGCTCGCGAGTGGCGGTTCGCGCCATGGCAACCAAGGCTTCTTCTTCGAGCCGACTGTCGTGACGGATCTACCGGACGATTCAAAGATCATGACGCAGGAGCCGTTCGGACCTGTGGCGCCAATCATTCCATTCAAGACGTTCGACGAGGTGGTCACGCGAGCAAATTCCCTGCCGTTCGGGCTCGCGGCTTATGCGTTTACCAACAACACAAAAACCGCGACTGCGATTGGCGACGCACTCGAGTCCGGTATGGTCGGCATCAACACTTTCAGCATCTCGATGGCGGAAACGCCGTTCGGCGGTATCAAGGAAAGTGGCTACGGTCACGAAGGCTCGGTAGAGGGGCTCGAAGCCTATACGGTGAAAAAATACATCGCCCAAGCCTGAACCGATCTTCACTCCATTGAGGGGCGGTACGCGAATTGGCGTGCCGCCCCACGCTTTTTGGGGCTTATCCACCGCAGGGTTTCGACGGAATGCGGGTTTAAAAGTAGGAACGATCACATTGTTGGGCCTTTTTATGCCTCGCCCTCTCGCTGCACCCGCGCCAGCGCCCTACCATCGCACCGCCTCGGAAGAATTGGTGATTCGGGCAGGATGGAATCGGAAAGCGACGAAGCGCTCATGCTCAAAATCGCACAGGGCGATGAGCGTGCTTTTCGGCGGCTCGCCCCTCGCTATGCTTCGCGAGCGATTGGCTTTGCGCGCCGTCTCACTGGAAGCGACGCCGATGCCGAGGAAATCGTACAGGAGGCCTTTCTCCGCGTTTGGGTCAACGCGCCGCGTTGGCGGCCGGAGGCTGCGTTTCGCACCTGGTTCTACAGGATCGTTTTCAATATTTGCCTCAACCGCAAGCGGCGTGTTCCGTTTTTCCCGCTCGAAATCGCGGGCGATCCGCCAGATCCTGCGCCCGATGCCAGCACACGCATCGAGCGGGATCAAAGCCGGCAGCAGATTGCGAGAGCCATCGCGGAACTTCCTGACCGGCAGCGCGCGGCGATCATGCTTACTTATGACGACGAGCTATCGAACGCCGATGCTGCTCAAATTCTTCGCGTTTCGGTATCAGCGCTCGAGGCGCTCCTCGTTCGCGCCAAACGGACATTACGGGAACGGCTCAAATTGATTCTGGATGAAAACTAACAGGGAGATCAGAGAATGAATCGCACCGACAAAATGCTTGCCCGGCACTTAAAAATAGAAAAAACCGCGGATGACGCGATCGCAATGCGCGTGCTCGCATCGCTTGGCGCAAGACCTCTTCCGGCGCAGCGTCATACTTTGCTAAAGGGCTGGCCCACGCTGCTACTCAATTTCGATTTTGCGCCCGCATGGCCGCGCATCGCGACACTCGCCTCGATTGGGTTTGTAGGCTGCATGGTCGGCTTTTTCAGCCCGGGAGCTCAGATTTTCGAGAAACCGCGCACGACGCCAGTTCAGATGGCGGATGCGGATCCTGGCTATCTTGTGTTCGAGCCAGAGCCTTTGACGGGAGTCCGTCCATGATCGCCGCGTCATCGATGCTGCCGGGAGAGGATCGCAGCACGCGTTGGCTTGCGCTCGTTTCGCTCGCAATCAATCTATTTTTCATCGGCACGGCGGGAGCATTGATTGTCCGGCATTATTGGGCGCCTTCCGTAATGGTTCCCGCGCCGATTGACCGGAGCGCCGGCGCTCGCATCGAACGCATCGCTGCGACGCTTCCCTCGACCGACGCTGAGGTCATGCGCGTAGAGTTTCGCGCAAAGGCGACAATGCTCGATGCTGCACGCACCGATTTTGAACGCGCCGTAAATCGCATCCGCGAGACATTCCGCTCGGAGCCCTACAATGAAGCAGCGACGCGCATAGCCATGTCGGAGGCGCGCGTTACAAAGCTACGCTTCGACGAACTTCTGCAGGACCTTATCGCGTCCTCAGCCGCGAAAATGTCTTTAACGGGCCGCGCAAAACTTGCCGAATACTCGCCCACTCGCCCAGCATCGAGCCAATCCCGCTGACAGTTCAGAAAAACAAAAAAACAATGATGCCGAAGGGCGGGATGAAATCACGAATGCGCACAGCGCGGAGCGCTTGCAAGCGACCGCACACGACCGCGCTTATCTTCATCGCGCTGCTTGGCGGCTGCATGCCGAACGACAATCGCCTGGAGGCCAGCCTCGACATTCCGGAAACCTACCGCGCGGCGTCGCCTGGGAAATCCGACGCGGCTCTGCCACAACTTGACTGGTGGCGTGAATTCCGATCTGCCGAATTGACGGTGCTGATCGAGGAAGCCCAGCAAGTCAATCTCGATATCGCCGCGGCTTCCGCGCGTATCGCGCAAGCGGATGCGCAGGCGAGAATTGTGGGCGCTCCGCTCCTGCCCTCGGTCAACGCCGTAGGCAATGCAACCCATTCACGCAGCTCGATCGTGACAAGTGGAAGCGCCGCCGGCGTTAATGCGACTTTCCGCGGACCACGTGAAGGGAATCTTTATGAAGCAGCGTTGACGGCGAGCTATGAGATCGACTTCTGGGGCAAGAACCGGGCATTACTCGAAGCCGCGCGCAATACGGCCGTGGCCAGCCGATTCGACCGCGAGGTCGTAGCACTCAGCACGATCGCAAGTGTGGCAGACACCTATTTTCAAGTGTTGGCGGCGCAAGATCGGCTTGCTAATGCGCATGAAAATGTACGCAGCGCATCGCGGGTTCTTGAACTCGTCAAGCAACGGCTCGAGGCTGGTACGACGACTGGGCTTGAGGTCGCACAGCAGGAGGCGCTTGTTGCCCAGCAGCGCGCGCTCATTCCAACGCTGATTCAAACGCTTCGGCAAAATATCGCGTTGCTTGCCGTTCTTATCGCGCGCCCGCCTGAGCGCATTGCGATTCACGGCGGCTCGATGCAACGGCTTTCCATCCCGCGCGTGACGCCAGGTTTACCATCGGACCTGCTTACACAGCGACCAGATATCCGTGAGGCTGAGTCACATTTGATCGCGGCTGACGCGAATGTCTATGCCGCACGGGCGGCATTTTTACCGAGCATACAATTGACCGGACAGGACGGCTTTCAGAGCGCAATCCTTCGTAGCCTGTTCAGGCCGGAGGCCGCATTTTTTTCGCTCGCGGCGGGACTAACGCAACCAATCTTCGATAATGGAAACCTGCTCGGGAACTTAGAGCAACAAAAAGCAAAGCAAGAAGAATTGCTGCAGATCTATCGCAAGGCCGTCGTCTCCGCCTTTGCCGACGTCGACAACGCACTTGTCGCCGTTCAGCAACAGACAGAATTCGAACGTCTGCAGCTGGTCGTTGTCGAAGCTTTGCAGCGCGCATTCAGAATTGCCGAAATGCGGCTGCGGGAAGGCACGGTCGATCTCGTGACCGTTCTCATAACTCAGCAAGCGCTCTTTCAGGCCTTGGATACTCTTACGCAGGCGCGTCTCGCGCGGCTGCTAGCGATCGTTAGTCTTTATCAGGCATTGGGCGGCGGATGGCCACCGGCAGAAGCGTTGTTCGCCCAGGCAAATCCGGGTGGATATGTATGGAGCGGCATACCGTTGCCGGCGACAAAATGACCAAAGACCGCCGGTATATTATTTACGGGTTGATTGGCATTCTGATGTTTGCCATCGCCGTTGCTTTTTACTTTCAGGAACCGGTGGGGCGCCAGAACGCCGGCCGTCGGGGTGGCAATCAGGGTCCGGTGCCTGTGCTGGTCGCGCTGGCCACCACAGCTGACGTGCCCGTTTATCTCGATGGTGTGGGAACGACCAAGGCGTTGAATACGGTAACGGTTCGCTCCCAGGTAGACGGCAAACTGATCAAGGTTTCGTTCAAGGAAGGCGATGATGTTCCACAGGGCTATGTGTTGGGCGAAATCGATCCGACGACCTATCAAGCGCAATACGACCAGATGGTCGCCAAGAAGGCGCAAGATGAAGCACAACTTGCGAACGCGCGACTCGATCTCGAGCGATATACGAGACTTTCCAGCACAAATGCCGCAACCAAACAGCAACTCGACACACAGCGTGCGCTAGTCGCGCAGCTCGAAGCGCTGGTCAAGCTCGATCAGGCTGCCATCGACAATGCTGCCGCAATTCTTAGTTATACGAAGATTATTGCGCCCATCGCCGGTCGCACGGGGATTCGCCAGGTCGATCAAGGCAACATCGTTCATGCGACCGATACGGGCGGGCTCGTGGTCCTCACGCAGATCAGGCCGATTTCTGTTTTGTTTAACTTGCCACAGCAAGCGCTCGGACGGGTGAATAAGGCGTTCTCGCAAGGACCGCTCGCCGTCGAGGCGCTCGGCTCGGACAATACAAGTGTTGTCGACCGCGGCATGCTGCAGGTGGTCGACAATCAGGTTGATCAAACGACGGGCACGGTAAAGCTGAAAGCGGACTTTCCCAATGCAGATTTGCAGCTGTGGCCTGGGCAGTTCGTCAATGTGCGGCTGCTGATCGATACGCTGAAACAGGCGATCATTGTCCCAACCGCCGCGGTGCAGCGCGGCCCAAATGGGACATTTGTTTACGTCGTCAACGGCGATGTGGTTGCCGTACGACAAGTAAGCGTCACGCAGCAGGATGAGGCGCGGGCTGTGATTGGTTCTGGCGTTTCCGCCAACGAGCGCGTGGTAACGACCGGTTTCTCGCAGCTTGCAAACGATAGCCAGATTATCGTTGGCACCACCGACAATACGCAACGGCCAACCGCCGGCGATACGCGCACGATGCGCAAGGACGGTGAACGTAAGCGCCGCGACAGCACGGGAGCGCAACAATTGCGATGAATGTGTCCGCGCCCTTCATCTATCGGCCAATTGCGACTTCTCTACTTGGAATCGCGATCTTGCTGGGAGGTGTGCTCGGTTATGCCTGGCTGCCAATTTCGGCGCTGCCACAGGTTGATTTTCCGACCGTTCTGGTAACGACACAGCTACCTGGTGCAAATCCGGATACCGTCGCTTCGCTCATTACGGCATCTCTGGAACGGCAGTTCGGGCAAATTCCGGCGCTGTCGACGATGACTTCGTCGAGTTCGTTCGGAATTAGCCAGATTACCCTGCAGTTCGATTTGAATCGCGATATTGACGGTGCCGCGCAAGACGTTCAGGCGGCGATCAATGCCGCTGGTTCGACGTTGCCGAAAAATCTTCCCTATCCGCCAACCTATTCCAAAGTGAACCCGGCGGACGCCCCTATTATCACCGTCGCGCTGACGTCGAATACGATTCCCATTCGCGACATCAGTGATCTCGCCGACACGCTACTGGCGCAAAAATTGGCCGAAGTCAGCGGCGTCGGCCACGTTTCGGTGCAAGGTGGCGTCCGGCCAGCAATACGGATTCAGGCCGATCTCGCACGGCTCGCGGCCTATGGGCTCGGCATGGAGGATCTTAGGCTGGCCATCGTCGGCGCGAATGTAGCCGGCCCGAAGGGTTCCCTAGACGGTTCGCAGCAATCCTACACTATATCGGCGAACGATCAGCTGACAGTCGCATCTAGTTTCAATTCTGTTGTTGTCGCCTACCGCAACGGTGCGCCGGTAATGCTGAAGGACGTCGCTACCGTCTTCGACGGTCTTGAAAACTCGAAGGTGGCGGCCTGGTATCAGGGCAATCCCGCCGTCGTGATCGACATTCAACGTCAGCCAGGAGCCAACGTTATCGATACGGTCAAACGCGTTCGCGCGGAATTTCCGCGGCTGCAACGCGCTTTACCCGTCGGCATCAAGCTCACCATTGTGAACGATCGAACTGATACGATCCGCGCTTCGTTACACGACGTTCAGTTTACACTAATACTCAGTGTCGCGCTTGTTGTTATGGTGGTGCTGATTTTTCTTCGCACAATACGCGCGACGATTATCGCGGGTGTCGCCCTTCCCCTCTCGCTGATTGCGACATTCGGCGTGATTTGGTTCTGTGGTTTCAGTCTCGACAATCTTTCGCTGATGGCGCTCACGATTGGCACCGGCTTCGTGGTCGACGACGCGATCGTCATGATCGAGAATATCGTGCGTCATATCGAAGAAGGCGACGGGCCTTTCGAAGCGGCGCTCCGCGGTGCACGGGAAATTGGCTTCACCGTTATTTCGCTGACCGTTTCGCTGGTCGCGGTCTTTATTCCGCTGCTGTTCATGACAGGCCTGGTTGGCCGCATGTTCCGCGAGTTCGCGCTCACGCTCACGATTGCAGTTATTCTCTCGGCGGTCGTTTCGTTAACGCTGACGCCCATGATGTCGAGCCGCCTGCTGCGGTATAGCTCGGACAAGTCCAAAAATCCGCTCGCAGCAAAATTCGCCGATGCCATCGACTGGACCGTCGAGCAATACCGGCAAAGTCTGGAATGGGTGCTTGCCCACCAGAAAGCGACGCTTCTCGTCACGGCAGCGACTCTGGCCGCAACAATCCTTCTTTATATCGCGATCCCGAAGGGATTTTTGCCCTTGCAGGATACGGGTCTCATCAGCGCGGTTACCGAGGCTGGACCGGAAGTTTCGTTTGCCGAGATGCAACGATTACAGGAGATTTTGGTTGATAAAATTCGCACGGATAAGGACGTTAGTGGCGTCGTTTCGGTCGTCGGCGTGAGCCCGGTGAATGCAACGCCGAATGCGGGGCGCCTCACCATTACATTGCGGCCGCGCGAAAAACGCAACTCGCTCGTCACGGAGATCATCGAGCGGCTGAAACGCGACGTCGCCGAAATCCCCGGCATGATCGCCTATTTTCAACCGGTGCAGGACATTCAGATCGCGACGCGTTCGAGCCGTGCACAATATCAATATACCCTCACAGGGATTGACCCGGATGAAGTTTCGCTATGGTCGAAAAAACTGACCGAGCGTTTGCGGACCGAACCACTACTACGGGAGGTAGCTTCGGAGGAGCAAGACGGCGGGCTGCGCACCAATATCAAAGTCGATCGCGAAATGGCAGGCCGGCTTGGCGTTCCGATGCAGGCGATTAACGATACGCTGAATAGTGCATTCGGCCAGCGGCAGGTTTCAACAATCTACGGTCAAGCGAACCAGTATCGCGTCGTGCTCGAGGCGATGCAGCAATACCAACGCGACCCGACCAGTTTTTCTAAGCTCTACGTTCCGGGAACGAACGGCACACAAATACCTCTCTCCTCCGTTGCCACCATCGAACAGACGACTGCACCGCTCGCCATTGCACATCAGGAACAATTTCCAGCCATTACGATCAGCTTCAATCTGGCGCCTACCGGCTCGCTAAGTGACGCGGTCGATATTATTTCCCGGGCGCAAACGGAAATTCGCATGCCAAATTCAGTCGTCGGAGACTATTCAGGCGATGCGGCTGAATTCGCAAGGTCATTGGCCGGCGAGCCTTGGCTTATTCTTGCAGCGGCTATTACGATTTATATCGTGCTCGGCGTTCTTTATGAGAGCGCGATTCATCCGCTGACAATTCTTTCCACACTTCCCTCGGCTGGTGTCGGCGCATTGCTTGCTTTGATCATTTGTGGGCACGATCTTTCGGTGATCGCATTGATCGGCATCATACTGCTGATGGGTATCGTCAAGAAAAACGCAATCATGATGATCGACTTTGCGCTGGAAGCCGAGCGCAAGGAAGGATTATCCGCGCGCGAATCGATCATGCAGGCGAGCCTTCTGCGTTTTCGCCCAATCATGATGACCACATTTGCGGCTCTATTCGGCGCTCTGCCGCTCGCGCTCGAGAGCGGTACAGGTTCAGAATTGCGCAATCCTCTTGGCATTACGATTGTCGGCGGATTGCTGCTGAGCCAATTGCTTACGCTCTATACGACACCTGTAATTTATCTCGCGATGGAACGCGTGAAAGACCGGTTGCAATGGCTGGTGCCCGAGCCACAAAAATCACGACGTCCATCTCCAAAACCGCGGCCGAAATATCCGCCGCAGGCTGCTGAGTAACACGATGAACATTTCCGCGCCCTTTATCCGGCGCCCGATCGGGACAACTCTGCTCGCGGTCGGTCTTATTCTGGTCGGCGCGGTCGCTTATGCGTTCTTGCCGGTCGCAAGTCTGCCGAATGTCGAATATCCCTCCATCCGCGTGTTCGCGAGCCGGCCCGGCGCCGATCCCGAAACGATGGCCGCAACCGTCGCGGCACCCCTCGAACGCCGCCTTGGCGAGATTGCCGGTGTCACCGAAATGACCTCAACAAGTTCGCTTGGCTCGACGAGCATTACTCTCCAGTTCGATTTGAACCGCAGCATCGATGGTGCTGCACGCGACGTACAGGCGGCGCTTAACGCCGCGGCAACGGACTTGCCCGGAGATCTTCCAACCTTGCCCGGCTTCCGCAAGGCCAATCCGGCTGCAGCGCCCGTGTTAATCCTGGCACTGACATCCGACACGATTCCAACAAGCACGATCTACGACATTGCCGACAGCATAATCGCCCAGCGCATCGCGCAAGTGGATGGCGTCTCGGAAGTCACCGTTAGCGGCGCCGATCAACCGGCCGTGCGGATTCGCGTCAACCCCGCGATGCTCGCCACTATGGGCGTGGCGCTCGACGATGTGCGCGCAGCTATCGCCGCAACGAATGCACAAGGTCCAGTTGGTGTCATCGACGGGGTTAAAACCGCTGAAACCATCGGTACCAACGACCAATTGCGAACCCCAGAACCCTATCGGTCGCTAGTCATTAAAACGTCAAATGGAAATGTCGTTCGCCTATCCGATATCGCTTCTATCGAACTCGCGGTACGGAACAGCCGTTCGGCGGCGCGGTTCAACCAGAAACCTGCTGTGCTGCTCATCATTACCAAACAGGCAAATAGCAATGTTATCCAAACTGTCGATAAAATTCATGAATTACTCCCGGAGCTGCAACACTGGATTCCGGCAGACCTGAAAATATCCGTGCTTTCGGACCGTACACTAACAGTCCGCGCGAGTGTGAACGATATGCAGCTCACGCTTGCTGGGGCTGTGTTGCTGGTGATGCTGGTTGTGTTCTTGTTCTTGCGGCGGACCGCAGCTACGGTCGCTGCTGGCGTGACTGTGCCACTTTCTCTTGCGGGCACGTGCGCCTTGATGTGGGCAGCGGGCTTTTCGATCAACAACCTGTCCCTCATGGCGCTTGCGGTTTCCATCGGATTCGTCGTCGACGATGCGATCGTCATTATTGAAAACTGCTTCCGTAATCTTGAAGCCGGCCGGACGCCATTGCGAGCGGCATTCGAAGGCGCCAAGCAGATCGGATTTACCGTTTTATCGATTAGCATTTCGCTGATCGCAGCGTTCATTCCGCTGCTTTTCATGGGCGGCGTTGTAGGCCGCCTTTTCCGCGAATTTTCCGTCACTCTTGTGTTCGCCATTGGCATTTCCACGATCGTCTCGCTTTCGGTGACAGCAATGATTTGCGCGCATTTCGTACGCTCCGCTCCGAGCCCAAACGCAACTCGCCTAGATCGTATCGTCGAGGCAACCTTACAGTGGATGCTCAACGCCTATGCAAAAAGCCTCGCTGTGATCATCAGCCGCCATACATTGATGCTCGTGGTGATGCTGGCGACCGTAACCCTCACCGTTTTTCTGTACGTCAGGACGCCGAAGGGGTTCATCCCGCAGGATGACACCGGCCTGATCTTTGCAGGCACACAAGCTTCGCCTGATATTTCGTTCCAGTCGATGGTCAAATTGCAAAAGAGTGCGCTCGATATCGTGCTCTCCGATCCAGCGGTCAATGGCGTTGGTTCGTCGCTCGGAACTTCCGCCTTCAACGCATCGCAAAATCAGGGACGTATGTTCATTAGCCTGAAGCCGTTGGCGGCGCGTGACGGACTGACGACCGCTCGTGTCATCGACCGCTTGCGAACAAAGCTTTCCTTGATCCCTGGTCTTCGCATCTTCCTTACGCCAGCATCGGACGTTCGAGTTGGCGGAAGACAGAGTCAATCTCAATATCAGTTTACGTTATGGGATGCAGACTTTGACGAACTGCAGCAATGGCTGCCACGCGTACAGGAACGTATTAGCAAGATTCGAGGATTGGTTGATGTGACCACTGACCGGCAACAAGCCGGTTTGCAAGCCGATGTCGTGATTGATCGACTCGCGGCTGCGCGATTAAATGTTCCAATCCAAAACATCGATGACGCATTAAATAACGCATTTTCTCAGCGGCAGATTTCCAAAATCTACGCGCCGCGAAATCAATACCAAGTGATCTTAGAAGTGGACGCTCCCTATCAAACCGACCCGTCCGACTTTAATCAGATTTATGTGGCTTCGACCGCCGGCGTTCAGGTTCCTCTCTCGGCAGTTGCTCATTTTGAAAAAACAACGGCTCCTCTCGTCGCGAACCATCAAGGTCAGTTTCCTGCCGTGACGATCACGTTCAATCTGGCGCCCGATATGGGAATTGATCAGGCTTCGAATGCGATTCAACAGGCAGTCGCCGAACTTTATATTCCGGACTCACTGCACGCTGAATTCGCCGGTGATGTGCGAGCATTCGCGGGAACTGCCGCCGCGCAGCCACTCTTGATCCTAGCTGCACTGATTGCGGTTTATATCGTGCTCGGCGTTCTGTACGAGAGTCTGGCACATCCGCTTACAATCATATCGACTTTGCCCTCGGCAGGCCTCGGCGCGCTGCTCGCATTACAGATTACCAATAGCGAACTCACCGTGATCGCTTTTATCGGCATTGTTCTGTTGATCGGACTCGTGAAAAAGAACGGCATCATGCTTGTCGACTTCGCGCTCGAAGGCGAGCGACAACGCGGGCTTAGTCCGGAACGAGCGATTTTCGAAGCATGCATCGAACGCTTCCGCCCCATTCTGATGACGACGCTGACAGCCCTTCTGGCAGCAGCACCACTCATCATCGCGACAGGACCGGGTTCGGAGTTACGCCGCCCCCTCGGCATCACGATTGCCGGCGGTTTGCTTGTGTCGCAATTGCTTACACTTTACACGACGCCCGTTATTTACCTGCTGTTGGACCGCTTGCACCGTCGCTGGGGCGGAGCTGGTCAAATTGACAAGCCGCGCGTAATTTCACGCAAGAAAATTAAACTCGGCGCGGCTCTTCCACGATCGAGCACCCAATAAACCTCACGATTTGCCCCAAACTTTTTCTGCGATCTCAACAACCATTCCGAGTTTCGCCCACTGTTCCTCCTCGGAGAGTCTATTGCCCTCTTCGGTCGAAGCAAAGCCACACTGCGGAGAGAGACAGAATTGATTGAGCGCTACGTATTTCGTGGCTTCTTCAATTCTGCGCTCGATGTCTGCCTCTTTCTCTAAAATTCCACTTTTCGAGGTTACAAGGCCGAGCACAACGATCTTTTCACCTTTCGGCAAAAATCGAAGCGGCTCGAAACCGCCAGCTCGTTCCGTATCGTATTCAAGAAAATAGCCGTCGTAATTGACGCTAGCCAGCAAAAGTTCAGCGATCGGCTCATAGCCTCCTTCCGAAATCCAGGTGGATCGGAAATTGCCCCGGCAGACGTGCGTGGTGATAACCATGTCGTGCGGTTTTTCTTGCAAGGCATAGTTGATGGCGCGTGCATAGACGCTGGGCAATTTTTCCAGATCCTCTCCGCGCGCACGCGCCTTTGCCTGCTGATCAGAGGAGCAGAGATAGGCCCAAATCGTATCGTCGAACTGAAGATAGCGGCAGCCGGCATCGTAAAAAGCTTGCACTGCCTTTCGGTATGTCTTGCCGAGATCTTCAAAAAACAAGTCGAGATCCGGATACACATCTCTGCTAATTGCAGCCCGGCCGCCGCGATAATGAAGTAGGGAGGGTGAAGGTATGGTCATCTTTGGAAAGAGCCGCGTGTGTGATTTCAGGAACCTGAAATGATCAAGCATCGGGTGATCGGAAGGAAAGTCGAGCTTGCCGGTAACCCTTACATTTTCGGCTTTTTTCTGCACACCGTTAAATTGAATGCCTTGTTTAGCGTCGAATAATTCAACCCCCTCCAGCCGCTTCAGAAAATCGAAATGCCACCACGCGCGGCGAAATTCGCCGTCGGTCGCAAGCTGAAGACCGATTTCTTCCTGTTTCTTCACGATTTTCTCAATTTCACGATCCTCGATCTGCTTAAGCTGCGAAGCCGTAAGCTGTCCATTATCATATTTCGCACGCGCAGCTTTAAGTGCGGCCGATCGTAAAAGACTTCCAACCATCTCTGCGCGGAAAGGCGGCGCTGTTTTTTTCAGTTTTGCCATCGCATAATTTTGGCTCTTATTACTGCCTGCGTCGAGCCGCAATTATTGACGACTGGAACTGTCATTCAGACAAAGAAATACCCTCCCTGGCCTGCGTCAGGGAGGGTTCGGTTTCGCAGAAATAATTACTATGAACCGCTGGCAATACCACCGGTGATGACGGGACCGAATCGTTTCCAGGCCTGCCCATCAAATTGCATCGTCTGCATCTGATCGAAAGGATAGAAGTCAGTCGGGCTTGTATTGATCTTGATACCCGGCAGCGCCATTTCGAGCTGCAGGTCTTTTAGATTTGCAGCCTGCTTCATCACATTTTCACGTGTGAGATTATCACCAGCCTGCTTGAGCGCCTGAACTGCCGTTTGCGCAACGGAATAGCCGTACACCAAGCTTCCGTCTGCCTTGTTCGCGTCCGGCATGTACTTGTCGATGAAAGCAATCCAATTCTTGGCACCAGGATCATCCTTCCACTCCGGATCGAGGACATCCTTTAGATAAGCGGCGGATATAATATCTTTTGAATTTTCTAGACCTGCAGGTTTTAGCACACTCCCAATTGAGGCTGAGACGTTATTGAGAATATGCAGTGGTTTCCAATTTAGTTCGGCGACCTTCTTGATCGCCTGTGCTGCGAATTTCGGCGTTGCTACCGTAAACAGCACGTCAGCACCGGACGCTTTTAGGTTGATGATTTGCGAGTCGATAGTCGGATCGGCGACTTCATAGGGTTGCTCGGAAATAATCATCGTCTTGGCTTTGTCGCCGAGGCCATCCTTTAGCCCCTTCACGTAATCCTTACCGTAGTCGTCGTTCTGATAAAGGATGCCGATTTTTGCGTTCGGTTTATTTTTCAGAAGATAAGTAGCGTAGATGCGCGATTCACTCTGGTAGGCAGGCTGCCAACCCATGGTCCATGGGAAATTCTTCGGATCACCCCATTTCGTCGCACCGGTTGCGACGAAGAGCTGCGGTACTTGCTTGGCGTTCATATATTTTTGGATCGCCGTATTGGAGGGCGTTCCGAGCGGGTTCAGGATGAAGAGCACTTCATCACTTTCTACAAGTTTGCGAGCCTGTTCGACGGCCTTTGGTGGGCTATAACCGTCGTCGTAGGAAATAAAGTTGATCTTGCGTCCGTTGATACCGCCTTCTTCATTTATCTTTTTGAAATAGGCGTCGATCGTCTTGCCGATCACGCCGTAAGCAGACGCTGGTCCGCTGTAAGGCATGATATTACCGATCTTGATTTCCTTATCGTTTGCCCCAGTGTCGTATTTTTTCTGCGCTGCCGCCGGGTTTGCGACCAACGCAAGTCCCAGCGTGATTGCTGGGATCAAGTAGTGGTGTGCTTTCATCTTAACCTCCCTCAGAAAGCAGCTGCTTAACGGCGTGTTCGCACGAGCCGCATTACAGCCAGTCGAACCAATCCGGCCAAGCCGAATGGCATTAAGTAAATCAGCAGAACAAGGATAACACCGTATACAGCGCCGGCGAGTCCCTTGGATACCTGCTCCGCGATATTGGGAACGAACAAAACAAACCATGCGCCAAATAAGGCGCCGCTAATCGATCCGACTCCGCCGACAACAAGGCCGACAAAGAGCGCCACCGAAAGCGCGAATGTGAAACTGTCAGGCGCAACAAATTGAACAGCGATTCCGCCAAGCGCCCCGGCAATTCCAGTATAGAAGGCGCTCACACCGAATGTAAGCGATTTATAAAGCGAAAGATTAACACCCATTGCCTTGGCGGCAATGGGATTGTCGCGAATAGCCTTCATCGCCCGGCCAGTGCGGCTACCCACCAAATTATAGGCGCAAATAAACAAGATTAGCGCAACTCCCAAAACAAAAAAATAGAGCCACTGATCAGGATTAAGCGGCAGTCCAAAGGGCGCATTTGGCTTGATTAGAACGATTCCCTGTACGCCGCCCGTCCAATGTTCGAGCGGCGAAAGCTTGAGGATCTGCGGCATAGCGATCGCAAGCGCGAATGTGGCGAGCGCAAGATAAATTCCTTCCAAGCGCAGCGCCGGCAAGCCGAACAGAAAGCCTGCCACGAAACAGGCAATTCCAGCGATGGGTAATGTCCAATAATAAGCGACGCTATATTGATCCATCAGAATCGCAGCGGTATAGGCCCCAATCGCGTAAAAAGCAGAATGACCGAGTGAAAACTGACCATTGAAACCCGTCAGCAGATTTAAACCCAAAATCGCAATCGCATAGACCATGGCTAGCGTGAGTTGAAAGATAAAAAAGTTTTTCAGCAAAAATGGCAAGGGTAAAGCGACTGCGATCGCGATAAGAAAACCCAACCAACGCCAATTAATCGGCGCTTCATAAAGGGCGATCCGCTTGTTCACGGGTGCATCGGTTTTCATCGTGCTCAAACCCTGTGCACGACCGTTCGGCCGAACAGGCCGCTCGGCTTTACCGTCAACACGAAAATGATGAGCGCAAGCGCAATCGACAATTTCAACTCACTACCGACCACGGGGATGAAACTACCGGCAAGATTTTCGATGACCCCCACCATAAGGCCGCCAACAACGGCACCAGGTGGACTTGTTAGTCCACCCACGACTGCTCCGGCAAAGCCATAGAGCAAAATGCTGGACATCATATTCGGCTCAAGAAACACTACAGGCGCTATCATCATTCCCCCGACCGCGCCGATCGAGGCCGCCATCCCCCAGCCCAGAGCGAGCATCCAGCCAACGCGCACGCCAACAAGACGAGCAGAGTCAGGATTGCTCGCCACTGCGCGCATGGCGAGCCCCGTGCGCGTAAAATTAAAAAATAAATATAGAAAAATAAGCAGAGCAAGCGTAATCCCAATCATCCCAGCATCATGTGCACTCAACAGACCCGCGCCGAGAATGGACTTAGTGCCGAATGGAGTTGGAAAATTCTTCACCTGATAATCCCAGATGAAACCAGCCGCGCTGTTTATTATAGCAAACAGAGCAATGAAGATCGCGACATGGCTCAGGATCGGCGCATTATGCAGCGGACGAAGCACAATTCGTTCAATCACCAAACCACCTGCGAAAGAAATTGCGAGCGTCATAAAAAATGCTGCCCAGTAAGGCATTCCCCATTCAATAAGCTGCCAGGCAATGAATGTTGAGAACATTGCCATTTCTCCCTGCGCGAAGTTCAGGTGATCGATCGCCTGGTAAATCATCACAATGGCAAGCGCCATGCATGCATAGATCCCGCCAGTTGCGAGACCCGCGAGCACTTGGTGAAGAAAGAGTTCCATCTCGTTCTCCTCAATAGCCTAAATATGCATGGCGAATGGCCTCATCGTCGCGGATTTCGTTGGCCGGACCTGACATCACAACGCGCCCTGTTTCAATGAGATAGGCATGATCGGCAAGATTGAGCGCAAGCGAAGCGTTTTGTTCGACAAGGAATATGCTGACTTTCTCCTTCTCGTTCATCTGCTTGAGAATCGAAAAAACCTCCTGAACAACCAGAGGAGCAAGGCCGAACGAAGGTTCGTCCAGTAACATAAGTTTCGGTCGCAGCATGAAGGCCCGGCCGATCGCAAGCATTTGCTGCTCGCCGCCCGAAAGAGTGCCAGCCTGCTGTCGATAACGATCGCGAAGACGGGGAAAATAACCGAGCACGCGATCGACATCCGCGGCAATAGCTTGTCTGTCGCCACGAGTCATCGCTCCTAAATGCAGATTTTCTTGAACGGTAAGACGAACAAAAGTACCTCGCCCATCTGGCACATGCGCGATTCCGAGGCGAACAATATCCTCTGTTGCCTGCCCGGAGATTCTCTTTCCAATAAAACTTATTTCTCCTGTCGTTCGGACCATGCCGCACAACGATCGAAGCATTGTAGTTTTCCCCGCCCCATTTGCTCCAAGTAGAGTGGTGATGCCCCCTTCGGCAATACTAAGATCAAGCCCGTGCAAAACTTGCGTTGCACCGTAAAAAGCGCAAACATTTTTTGCTTCCAGTAGCATCTGGTTGGTCATTTCGTTGTTCCCAGATAGGCGCGGATCACTTCGGGGTCTTTCTGGACCTGAGCAGGTGTGCCCTCTGCGATTTTGCGCCCAAAATCGAGTACCACTACACGATCGCAGATCGACATAACCAAATTCATGTGATGTTCGACGAGAAGTACGCTGACACCTCGCTCATCCCTTACGCGGCGTATCAGAAGACCCAAATCGCCAACTTCTTCATGATTGAGCCCACTTGCTGGCTCATCAAGTAGCAACAGGCTTGGCTTCGCGGCAAGTGCGCGGGCAAATTCCACGCGCTTCTGGACGCCAAATGGAAGGTCCCCCACCATCCTTCCCGCAAATTGTCCAAGATCGAAATATTCGACGAGTTCCTCGGCGACATGTTTCAGCTTAACTTCCTGGTGCTTGACCCATGGAAGATGAAGCGCATCGCTCAAATAATCGCTTCGGCTTTGCGAATGGCCGCCAACCCGCACATTATCGAAGACTGGCATCCGCTGAAAGAGCGCCAGATTTTGAAAGGTCCGAGCAATTCCAATTTCGGTGATGCGGTGCGCTGGCTTGTCGAGGATTGTCTTTCCCCGAAATAAAATATCCCCATTTGCCGGCTCATACAGACGGCTGAGGCAATTGAACAGCGTTGTTTTGCCGGCACCATTCGGACCAATCAGCCCAAGCAGCGCGCCTTCGGGCAAATCGAACGAAACGTTGTCCAGCGCAACAATTCCGCCAAAGTGCACGCCAATATCTTGGACCTCCAGCAACGGGCCACTTCCGTGCAGCTCCGGAGCAAAATCTTTCAGGCCCGCATCAGTCGACATCATGGAAACCATGCCGACCAGCTGATCAAATTTGTTCTCGTCGCGAATTTGTTCCGCGGCGAGCATATTCGCTCCTGCATGGCATCATGTTGATCCATCCCTCCATTTTCTTTCGGCTCTAACGGCCGTTCAGAGCAGTTTCTACGTTTCTTACCATATTAACGAGACGTGGACCGATGTCGGACTCAAGCTGTTCGCGCGTAAGCTGAAATGCTGGTGCACCACAGTTGAATGCAAACACTCCCGATCCATCCGCCGGAATTAGCGGCACGCCGACGGCGCGCACATCGGGTTGCCAATCTCCGACCGAGAACGTAAACCCGTATGTCGTAAAATCCTTGATCGCCCTTTCAATACCGCCACGAACCTTAGGCCAATGATTACCTTCCCGTCGGGCAATATGATCCATTAGCCAAGCACGTTCTTTCTCGGGCATTGCCGCGAGCAATGCGCGGCCCATGGCGGTCGTACCAATTGGAATGCGCGCACCGAGATCGAGGCGCAGCATCATCGATGCGTCGCTACGACAATGTTCGATATAAATTAAGTTCAGGCGATCGCGGCTGCCGAGCGCGACCGACGCGCCAGTGTATTTTGCTAACTCCTGCATATAGGGTCGAGCGATCTGGCGGATGCGCATATTTGCAAGGGCCGAGTAGCCAATTGAAAGTGCAGCGGGTGCGAGCTGGTATTTCGACAATTGCTCGACATGGGTAAGATAACCGAGTTTCGTAAGCGTGTAGGTAAGCCGCGAAACCGTTGCTTTCGGCAATCCTGCCCGACTTGCGATTTCTTGATTTCCGAGCAGCCCTTCCGTGGCTGTGAATGCCCGCAGGACATCGAGCCCACGTGCGAGCGCCACGACGAATTTACGATCATGCTCTGGCGCTAACCTGACGCCGCCATCACGACTACTGCTCGCGCTCCATCTCTCGTAAGCAGCCACCGCAATCCAACCCGTACTTTGTGGAACCCAGAATTGACATGGATCGCAGCACTTCCTAGCGTTAAGGTCAATCTTGCAGAACAATATACCGCAACGCGGAATTACCGAGCCACACTACCGCATAATCAATCGTTCTCTAAAATAACGATCGAAAAAGATCTCAAGGAAGGAAAGCATCGTGTCAGCCCCAGTCAGTATGCAGCGTGACGGATCAGTCGCCGTCATTATCGTGGACAACCCTCCCGTCAACGCGTTGAAACATGAAGTCCGCGCAGGATTGCTCGAGAATTTCACGAGGGCGGGAGAAGATAAGAGTATTGAGGCGATCGTTGTTGCGGGCGCCGGGCGCACCTTCATCGCGGGCGCCGACATCACCGAATTCGGTAAACCGATGAAATCGCCCGGTCTAAGCGAAGTCATTGCGGCGATCGAAAAAATTCAAAAGCCGACCATTGCGGCCATGCATGGCACACCGCTCGGCGGAGGCCTCGAAATTACCCTTGCGTGCCATTTTCGTGTCGCCGCCGCAGGAACAAGATTGGGACTGCCGGAAATCAAACTCGGAATTATTCCCGGTGCCGGAGGAACCCAGTTGCTTCCACGACTCGTCGGTGTGGAAAAAGGGCTCGCGATGATCCTGAGCGGCGATCCGATTCCAGCAAAGGACGCTCTCGCGGTGGGACTGATCGATGAAATCATCGAAGGCGATTTAATAAAAGGTGCCGTTGCTTTTGCGCGAAAAGTCATTGCAGAAAAACGTCCGCTTAAACTCGTTCGCGAGCTCGACGACAAGATCGCGTCATTTAAAGCGAACCCCGACAAATTTAATGAAGCGGCAGCGAATGTTTCAAAAAAATCGCGTGGCCTTGAGGCGCCCGCAGCTGCAATAGAGGCGGTTCGTGCGGCCGTTACATTGCCGGTCGATCAAGGCCTGAAGCGAGAACGCGAGCTATTTTTGAAGCTCATCGTCGGCGACCAATCGAAAGCCCAACGTCATATATTCTTCGCCGAGCGGGAGGCGGCCAAAATTCCAGATCTTCCATCCGGTATCAAACCGCGCGAAATTTCACGTGCGGCCATCATTGGTGCCGGAACAATGGGTGGCGGCATTTCGATGTCGTTCGTTAATGCGGGAATTCCCGTATCGGTAATCGAAACAAACGAAGAAGCGCTGAAACGCGGCTTCGATACGATCACTAGAAATTACAAGACGAGCGTTCAGCGTGGCGGTTTGAAACAGGAAGACATGGATAAGCGTCTCAGCCTTCTAAAAGGAACGACATCGATGGATGCCGCAAAAGACGCGGACATTGTCATTGAAGCTGTCTTCGAGGAAATGAACATTAAGAAGGAAGTCTTCGGTGCGCTCGACAAAATCACGAAACCTGGCACGGTACTCGCGACGAATACTTCTTATCTCAATGTGAACGATATTGCGCACATCACGAAACGGCCGAAAGATGTGGTGGGCATGCACTTCTTCAGCCCGGCAAATGTAATGCGGCTACTCGAAATCGTGCGCGGCAAGGATACGGCGCCTGACGTCCTGGCTACTGCTATGGCTGTTGGACGCAAGATCGGAAAAGTTCCTGTTGTAGTGGGTGTTTGTCACGGTTTTGTCGGCAACCGCATGTTGTCGCCGCGCCAGGTGCAGTCCGAACAACTCCTGCTCGAAGGCGCACTTCCTCGTGAGGTTGATGCAGCCGCGGTTGAATTCGGCTTTCCTATGGGGCCACTCGCCATGGGCGATTTGGCGGGGCTCGACGTTGGCTGGCGCATCCGCAAGGCGCTCGGAACGCGCGCAGAGATTGCTGATACGCTTTGCGAAATGGGCCGCTTTGGCCAGAAAACGGGCCGTGGTTTCTATGTCTATGAGGCAGGTTCTCGTTCACCGATTCCCGATCCGGAAGTCGAGGAAATTATCGTCACGGCCTCCAAAAAGGCCGGCATCACAAGGCGAAAAATTGACAAGCAGGAAATCGTCGAACGGCTTGTTTTTCCAATGATCAACGAGGGTGCCCGGATTCTCGATGAAGGGATCGCATACCGTCCGGGCGACATCGACGTCATCTGGGTCTATGGATATGGCTGGCCGATATGGCGCGGCGGCCCGATGTTCTACGCCGATCAGCTTGGCCTCTCTTATGTGTGTGACAGGCTCTCGGCCTTTGCCAAGCAGACTGGCAACAAAACGCTTGAGCCTGCACCCTTGCTTTTGCGGCTTGCCGGCGAAGGCAAAGGCTTCGCGGCCTTTTCGGCAACGAAAACCGCAGCATGAAGGACAAACACACTATCGGGGAAACCAAGCTGTTCAACACAGCGCAAAACGTAGGAGTGCTCAATGCGTGAGGCTGTAATTGTTTCAACCGCTCGTACGCCAATTGGAAAAGCCCATCGTGGCGCGTTCAACAACACGCACGGTGCAACTCTTGGCGGTCACGTCGTAAAGCACGCAGTGGAGCGCGCGAAAATCGACCCTGCGGAAGTTGATGACGTGATCCTGGGCTGCGGTATGCCGGAAAAGGCAACGGGCGGGAACATCGCGCGGCAGGCGGCAATCCGTGCCGGAATGCCGGTAACGGTCTCCGGTATGACCGTGAACCGTTTCTGCTCTTCTGGTCTACAGACAATCGCGCTCGCGGCGCAACGCATCATGACTGGAGAGTCGTCGGTGATCGTCGCCGGCGGGCTGGAATCGATCAGCCTAGTGATCGATGGTCGCAGTCAGAGTGTCACAGACCCGTGGATCGTCGAACACAAGCCTGCAATTTACATGACAATGATCGAGACCGCCGATATCGTTGCGGAACGCTATCAGGTAACGCGAGAAGCGCAGGATGCATTCTCGCTGGAGAGCCAAAAACGGACGGCAGCCGGACAGCAAGCCGGCCATTTCGACGCCGAGATCGTTCCGCTGACCACCATCAAAAAGAATGTGAACAAGGACACCAAAGAAGAAACCTTCGAGGAAGTCACACTGAAAAAAGATGAGGGAAATCGTCCCGACACAAATATGCAGGGTCTTGCCGGTTTGAAACCTGTGCGCGAGGGCGGATTTATTACCGCAGGCAATGCAAGCCAATTATCCGACGGGGCTTCGGCGGTCGTTGTGATGGACGCGAAGCTCGCTGAAAAAAAGGGCCTAAAGCCGCTCGGCACATTCCGCGGCTTCGCGGTGGCAGGTTGCGAGCCTGACGAAATGGGAATTGGCCCGGTTTTTGCCGTACCGAAACTTCTCAAGAACCAAGGTTTGAAGATGTCCGATATCGACCTCTGGGAACTCAACGAAGCCTTTGCGAGCCAGGCTCTCTATTGCCGCGATCGATTGGGGATTCCCTCTGAACGGCTCAATGTCGACGGTGGTGCGATCTCAATCGGCCATCCGTTCGGTATGAGCGGTGCACGCATGACCGGCCACATCCTCATCACGGGCCCGCGCCGTAAGGCAAAGCGTGGCATTGTCACGATGTGCATCGGTGGCGGCATGGGTGCCGCTGGACTCTTTGAAATTCACTGAGGTAACACCATCATGGATCTACGCTTTACTGAAGAAGAAGTCGCATTTCGGGACGAGGTGCGCACTTTTTTCAAAGGAAACTTGCCAGAGACGATCCGCCGTAAAATGGTTGAGGGCCACAAGCTCGGCAAAGAAGATATCGTCGATTGGCAGCGCATTCTGAACAAGAAAGGTTGGGCGGTTCCGCACTGGTCACAAGAATGGGGCGGCACCGGATGGAGCCCTGTGAAGCAATATATTTTCCTCGATGAGATGCAACAGGCCCCGGCGCCCTCGCCGCTACAATTCGGCGTTTACATGGTTGGTCCGGTCATCATTGCTTTCGGGAGCGAAGCGCAGAAAAAACGATTCCTGCCGCGTATCGCAAATATCGACGATTGGTGGTGTCAGGGATTTTCCGAGCCAGGTTCCGGTTCCGATCTTGCATCGCTTAAGGCAACGGCCAAGCGCGTTGGCGACCATTACGTCGTGAACGGGCAGAAAACATGGACCACGCTTGCACAATACGCCGATTGGATTTTCTGCCTGGTGCGAACAAATCCGGACTCGAAAAAACAGCAGGGCATTTCGTTCGTGCTGATTGATATGAAGACTCCTGGCATCACAGTGCGTCCGATTCAGACCCTGGATGGCGGTAAAGAGGTTAATGAGGTTTTTTTCGACGATGTAAAGGTGCCGGTCGAAAATCTTGTAGGCGAGGAAAATAAGGGCTGGGATTACGCGAAATTTCTTCTTGGTAATGAGCGCTTCGGAATCGCTCGCGTTGGCCTTTCAAAAGAGCGCATACGCCGTCTAAAGGAGCTCGCCAGTATCGAGCGAGTGGGCGACAAACCACTGATCGAAGATGAGCGTTTTCGTACGAAAATCGCAGCGGTTGAAGTCGAACTAAAGGCGCTTGAAATGACCCAACTTCGCGTCGTTGCTGCAGCGAAAAATGGCCGCAGCAACAAACCCGATCCCGCTTCATCCATACTGAAAGTCAAGGGTTCGGAGATCCAGCAAACCATCAGCGAGCTTTTGTTCGAGGTTGTCGGGCCTTATGGCCTGCCTTATCAACCGGAGCAGATTGAAGGGGACCGTGTAAACGAGCCGCCGATCGGGCCAGACTACGCCGCACCGCTCGCACCGACCTTCTTCAACTGGCGCAAGATTTCGATCTATGGCGGATCGAACGAAATTCAGAAAAATATTGTCGCAAAGGCGATCCTGGGGCTTTGAACAATGGACTTCGAGTTGAGTGAGGAGCAACGCTTGCTGAAGCAGAGCGTTGAACGGCTGGTGACCGACCGCTACGGGTTCGAGCAGCGCAACGGTTATATGAAGGAACCGCAAGGCTGGAGTCGCTTGCTCTGGAAACAATACGCTGAACTGGGTCTGCTCGGTCTTCCCTTCGCCGAAAAAGACGGCGGTTTCGGTGGCGGTCCCGTCGAGACCATGATTGTCATGGAAGCTTTCGGGCGTGGGCTCGCGTTGGAGCCGTTTCTGGCGACCATCGTGCTCGCGGGTGGAGTTTTGCGCGCCGCCGGCAGCGATAAACAAAAATTCGAAATCGTTCCAAAAATTGCCGATGGAAGTCTTGTTTTGGCCTTTGCACATGGCGAGCGCCAATCCCGCTACGACCTTGCCGATGTAGCGACTACCGCAAAAAAGGACGGCGCCGGCTATTTGCTGGATGGCGCAAAAGGCCTCGTTCTTAACGGCGATAGTGCCGACAAGTTGATCGTTTCGGCGCGCATTTCCGGCAAGCAGCGCGACAAGGATGGCCTTGGACTTTTTCTGATGGACGCCAAAGCGAAGGGCATTTCGATCCGCGGCTACCAAAACATCGATGGAACGCGCGCAGCCGAAATCACGCTTTCCGGCGTAAAAGTCGCCGCCGAAGACATCATCGGAGAGCCCGGAAAGGCTTTCCCAGTAATCGAGCGCGTGTTCGATGAGGCGATCGCGGCACTTTCGGCCGAAGCGGTCGGCGCGATGGCCGTGATGCACGAAACAACGACCGATTATTTAAAAACCCGCCGCCAGTTCGGGGTGCCAATTGGAAACTTCCAGGTTCTGCAACACGCCGCCGTCGATATGTTGATGGCGCTCGAACAGGCGCGTTCAATGAGTATGTTGGCCACCATGATGACCGAAGAAACAGATCCAATTGAACGCCATAAATCCATGGCCGCTGCCAAGGTTCAGATTGGCCGCTCAGCCCGCTTCGTTGGAAAGACCGCGGTGCAACTTCATGGTGGCATCGGCATGACGATGGAGTATAAGCTCAGCCACTATTTCAAGCGTGCGACAGCGATCGATGTCCTTTTCGGGGATGCCGACCATCATCTTGTCGCGCTAGCCCGCATGGGCGGGCTGCTTCCGGCCGCATGAAGGCTTCGCAATAATCAGAGCCAATCTTTCCCGTTTATTAGGCGCGGTGATCCGCTCCAGAACATCTCGATCGATTATGGACGCATAGATGTTGCGACCAATCCTGGTTTGCGCAGTTTGGCAACAAGATTTGCAAATTCGCAAATAAGTGGCCGCGTATCACGCGGATCGATGATTTCCTCGACAATAAATGTTTCGGCCGTCCGGAATGGAGAACGAAAATCGTCGAGACGTTTTTCGATTTCTACACGAAGCTTTTCGCGATCGGACGCGGCATCGAGCTCTGCGCGATAGGCCGCTTCGATGCCGCCCTCGACGGGTAATGAACCCCAATCGCCGGAAGGCCACGCGAAGCGATAGTGTAGCCGTGTGTGGTTCATATGGCCCGCGCCAGCGACACCAAAAATCTTGCGGATCAGTATGGAGCACCAAGGTACACGTGCCTGATAAATGGCGGCAAGCGCGCGGGCACCGTAACGTATCGTCCCCGCTTTCTCCGATTCAAGGCCAATGACAAAGCCCGGGACGTCGACAAAATTCACCACTGGTAGATGAAATGTGTTGGCGAGATCAATGAAGCGGGTCACTTTCTGTGAGGCCTCTGCCGTCCATCCGCCGCCGTAGAAAAACGGGTCACTCGCGAGTATCGCCACCGGCCAGCCATCGAAACGCGCAATCCCAGTGATCGCGGAGCCGCCGAATTTGCGGCCCATTTCAAAAAAGCTTTCGCCGTCCACAACAGCTCCAATGAGTTTCCGCATGTCATAAACCTTGCGGCGGTCGCGAGGCACAATATCCATTAGCAATTCTTCCTTGCGATTGGGATCGTCCATGACGGCCGTGCGTGGCGGCAATTCGTAAACCGAAGAAGGCAAATAGGACAAAAAGCGGCGCGCACGAGCGAATGCCTCCTCCTCGCTCTCGACCACATCGTCGACAGCGCCAGCTTTGGCATGAATGGCAGCGCCGCCAAGTTCTTCCTTCGTGAGATTCTGACCGATACGCGCGACGACCGGCGGCCCCGCGATAAACATCTGCGAAAGGCCTTGCACCATAATCGAATAGTGACTTGAAACGAGCCGCGCGGAACCTAGGCCCGCGACTGAGCCTAAGCCGAGCGCGACGACTGGGACCTCGCCGAGATTCTTCACCACCCAATCCCAGCCAGGATTGGCAGGCACATAGGTGAAGCCCATCGTTTCGATGGTCTTCACCGAACCGCCGCCACCGGTCCCGTCGACAAGTCGTACGATCGGAATCCGCAGCTCGTTCGCCATCTGCTCTGCCATGATTTGCTTCTGATGGATGGACGCATCCGCGGCCCCACCACGAACCGTGAAATCATCCCCGCCGACGACAACAGCTCTATTTTCGATCCGCCCGCGACCAAATACGAAGTTGGCCGGCTGAAAATTGGTCAGCGCACCCGCCGAATCGTAACGAGCTTTGCCGGAGATCATCCCAATTTCGTGAAAACTGCCGGCATCGAGTAATTTCTCAATCCGTTCGCGCACCGACAACTTGCCGGCGTCATGTTGACGTTTGACCTTATCCGCTCCGCCCATTTTCAAGGCAAGCGCCTTCCGTTTCTTTAACTCTTCAAGTTCGGACTTCCAGTTCATGCGCGTCTCTCCGCTGCACTTGACAAGATCGCTGCTTGATCTAGCAAGCGCAATCCCGAGTCAGCAAATCAGTCCGGGTTGGCTATGGCCGAGATCAGAGTGATTTCCGATGTGAACGGCATGGTGCGGACGCTCGAAGCCGCCCCCGGCGATAAAATCAAAATGGGTGAGACCATTCTTGTGCTCGATTGCATGAAAATGGAAATCCCAGTTTTTGCACCAAAGGCCGGAACGCTGAAATCCATGCTTACCAAGGAAGGTGCAACCGTTACAGAAGGACAGACACTCGCGATTATCGAGGCCTGAATTCAAGCTAACGGCGCTGCTTCGTTCGATATTATCGTTTTCGAGATAGTGTGCGCCCACGGCCTTTGGTTCACCATTGCTACGCGCCAGAAACCGCCATCGGACTTGGTTGCAAGTCGATCGATCCTCGTCACCGAACAATGATCCACTGCAAAGGAGAGCGCGGCGTTCGGGTCGAGGCTTAACGCAACCGCCAAGGCGGCTTTGATGCTCCCGCCATGCGCGACTGAGATAATGTCGTGGCCAGCATATTCCTTGGTCAACCGCAAAAAGGCCGCGCCGACCCGATTGATGACATCGTTGAAACTTTCGCCGCCCGGGGCGCATTCATCGGCGGAACCGAACCAGAATGGGTAGCTCGCGCCCCCACGTGTGGCAAAAAATTCTGTTCGCACGAGCCCTTGCCACTGACCAAGATTCTGTTCGGAAAATTCGGGGATCGCGAGCGGCTGTTCTCGAGGCCGCGATTTTTCGTCCATCTCCGCCACAATGGCTGCTGCGGTCTGATGTGTACGGCTTAGATTACTGGTGAGCCAAATCGCTCGGCGAGGTAATTGCTGTGCGAGCGCCTTAAAAGCTTCCGTATCCGAGCAATCGCTATCGACGTCGGATTGGCCGTAAATGCGAATGGTGTTCGGCACGGGCGCATGACGTACCCACCACCAGCGTGTTTCACTGTTTTCCAACCTTAAATCTCCGCCTTAATAATGGATTTGGCTCCAACTGGGCACCAGCTTACAAGAATTCGCTTCGAAATGAGGAGCCTTAATGACGCCCGAAAAGATGCTTGAACAGGAATTCGGTTCGACTCCAGACCTCATCTCCCAGTACGGATCGAGGCGAAGCTACCGCGCAGCGCCATCGGAGAGGTTCTTAAGCGCAAATTGCGCAATCGGTACAAGCCGGTAATAACCATATAGGAAGGCAATCATGGCAATCGATTTCAAAGGAAGAGTAGCAGTCATTACCGGCGCTGGCGGCGGTCTCGGGCGCGCACATGCGCTTGCTCTTGCCGCACGCGGCGCGAAAGTCGTCGTCAATGATCTCGGCGGCGCACGCGACGGAACCCGTGTATTGGCTACAACCGCTGAGAAGGTCGTCGAAGAAATCCGCAATGCAGGCGGCGAGGCGATCGCGAGCGCTGCTTCGGTGACAGATCACGCCGCCGTCGAAGGAATGGTCAGGGAAATCATGAAACAATGGGGTCGTGTCGACATTCTTGTTAATAACGCCGGCATTTTGCGCGACAAGACCTTCGCGAAAATGGAATTCGCCGATTTTCGCACGGTCATCGACGTGCATTTGATGGGCGCAGTTCATTGCACCAAGGCCGTGTGGGAAATCATGCGGAATCAAAATTATGGACGCATCGTAATGACGACGTCATCTTCTGGCCTCTTTGGAAATTTCGGCCAATCGAATTACGGTGCTGCAAAGATGGCACTCGTCGGCTTAATGCAGACGCTTGCGCTTGAAGGCGCCAAGAACGACATTCGAGTTAATTGCCTCGCACCCACTGCGGCGACCCGTATGACCGAAGGTCTGATGCCCGAAGCCATTCTCGCGCAGCTAAAGCCGGAAGCGGTTTCACCCGCTATCGTCTATCTCGCATCCGAAAATGCGCCGACGCGTGCGATTGTATGCGCAGGCGCCGGCTCGTTCGAGCGAGCATATATTACCATCACACCCGGTATATTTATTGGACATAGCAAGGATGCTGCTGATCAGGTCGCGGCGAAATTTGATGCTATTTCCGATCGCAAGGGCGATAGCGTGCCCGGAAGCGCGTTGGATCAGGGAAAAATCGAAATCGCGAATGCGATGGCGAAAACTTCGTAGCCGGGTGCTCGCGTGGATCAGGAAACCAAAGATCCAAAGCTTTATGCGCCACTCGCGGCCTTTAAGGGCGCGAAACCGCCGGCTCCTGCATGGTTCACGAACGCTATCGCGAATGAACCGGAGCGAAGTTTTACCGAGGTGAAAGGCGCCAGAATTGAAACCATCGCATGGGGCGAGCGGGGAAAACCGGGCATTTTGTTCCTGCACGGCAATGGTGCGCATGCCGATTGGTGGAGTTTCATCGCACCGTTCTTTGCGAGCGATCACCGCATCGCCGCGATCTCATGGTCTGGGATGGGTGGATCGGACTGGCGGAAGCAATATTCACTCGATCTCTTCGCCGAAGAAGCGATGAAATGCGCTGAAGCCGCCGGACTTTTCTCGGCAGATAAACAGCCGGTGATCGTCGGCCATTCGTTCGGAGGATTTCCGACAATCGTCTGCGGCGCGCTAGACGGAAAGCGGCTCCGGGCCGCCGTGCTTGTCGATGTGCCGTTGTGGTCGCCTGAGCAGCGGAAAGAGCGGCGCGAGAAGCGCGGGAAACTTCCGCCCGCGCGGCCGGTTCGCGTTTATCCAACGCTGGAAGCGGGGATCGCGCGTTTTCGGTTTGCACCTCCCCAGACTTGCGAAAACCTCTTCATTGCCGATTACATAGCGCGAACATCACTAAAAAAAGTCGAAGCCAAGGGGGTCGAACCCGCCGGGTATAGCTGGAAATTTGATCCTTATCTGTGGCGCGAATTCCAAATGGGTGACGTCACGCAGATGTTGACCAACATTCAATGCCCGGTATCCGTCATGTGGGGAGCGCGCTCGAAACTGCTTACTGGAAAGCTTATCGATTACACAGTGAGCCTGGCACCGAAAGGCGCGCCCCTACTCGAACTTCCCGAAGCTGACCATCATGTGATGGTCGACCAACCGCTGGCGTTCGTCGCTGGATTGCGCGGACTGCTCGCGGGATGGCCATAGGAGAATACGATGTCGAACAATACGCAGAAAATCGGCTGGATCGGCATGGGGCGCATGGGATTTCCAATGGCCGAGCGTTTGCTCCAGGCGGGCTATAACGTCTCGATCTGGAACCGCACACGCGCAAAAGCCGAACCGCTCGCAAAATTCGGCGGCAAGATCGTCGACAAGATCTCGGACCTTGCGAATGTCGATATTCTTTTCTCGATCGTTTCAACCGGCAGGGATCTGGAGGAAATTTATTTCGGCAAGAATGGCGTCACGTCGAAAGGCGGAAAGCTCCCGAGCATTTTCGTCGATTGCTCGACGATTGCCGTCGAGGAATCCACCAGGATCCGCGAACAACTGTCGAAGTATAATGTCAATTTCATCGCGGCTCCCGTTTCAGGTAACGGAAAATGTGTCAAGGCGGGCAAGCTTTCTTCCGTCATCTCCGGTCCCGAGACGTCCGCCCGCGTGGTAGAACCCATCATCCAGGCCTTTGCGTCGCGCGGCGTTTCTTATGTCGGCGAAGGTGACCTCGCTCGTATCTGCAAAATCGCACATAATGTTATGCTGGGTGTGGTGATCGAAAATCTGTGCGAAATTACGCTGCTCGCCGAAAAGGCGGGCGTTCCACGCCACGCTTTTCTCGATTTCATGAATAATTCAGTCATGGGTTCAATTTTCAGTCGTTACAAGTCCCCAGCGCTGATCAACCTCGACTGGACAACCACTTTTACGCCGGAATTGCTACGCAAAGATCTCGATCTCAGTCTCGAGCTTGCTCATGATCTCAACGTCTACATGCCAGTGACATCGGCAACGCGGGAAGTGCTGCAATCGCATTTCGGCGCGGCCCAATTGCAGCCGGACAAAGAAAAATATCTCGCCGGGGATTTTGCTGCATTGCTCGAGACGCTTGCGCTTGCCTCCGGCATGAAGCTCAAGAGCGAAAACAAAAACGTACCCACCGGACTCGAAACCTAGTCCTCCCAGAAATTTCGAGAATTTCTTAAAGCTGCGCGCCGGGAACGGCAGGTGGGGCCATGCCTCACTGATGGAGCCCCGGGGCCGCTCCCGGCGTGACGTTCGTGTAGCGCCGCTCCCGCTTTAGCCCGAACGGTTGCTTAGGCGATTAACGCGGCAAGCTTTTCCGGTGGCGTCATTCAAACCTCCGCGTTGCTTGCATGTTGAGACAACATGGCTGCCGGATTCTCTCTGCCGGCGAAATTAGATTTGCTCTCAAAGGTGGCACTGTCAAGGAGAAGAATTTCCCCACAAAAAAACTGCGAGGGGAAGTTAGGGAGACAAAGCATCTTTCCGACATCAAGAACCCTGCCACAGCTTATGCCAGACGTGGATGCGTGGGACAAACGGGCTATGAAGATTTATAGTTATCTCCAGAAACCCGAGGAACGCTAAGGAGAGCGCAATGGAAATCCACTCTGCGGGCTCGCGCCCGACGCGCCGTGCGCCGGTGGAATATTTTACTGGCACTGTTTGGCAGGAGCCGATCATCCAGTCGCCCGCCCCCGCTCGTGCCGTTTCGAATCGCGTCTCGTTCGAGCCAGGCGCGCGCACAGCGTGGCACACGCATCCGCTCGGGCAGATGTTGCATGTGGTTTCGGGCTTTGGTCGCGTGCAGACGAAGGGTGGGCCGATCCGTGAGATACGTCCCGGTGACACCGTGTGGATCGAGCCCGACGAAGTGCACTGGCATGGCGCCTCGCCGACTACCGGCATGGTTCACATTACGGTGCAAGAAGCGGTCGATGGAAATTACGTGACATGGATGCAGAAGGTGACGGATGAGGAATATGTAAAAATGAGCTAATCACTCTAACCCACTTTGCCTGCAAACATCTGAAACACCGTAATCACGATCTCGAACGCGATCAACGCCACGATTAACAGCTCGAGCCGCAGCGAGCGCTGCGTATCACTCATGTCGGTGAGCGCGCGAGCGGTATCGGAGATCACTGTGAGCTTGCGGTTCAGGCTCTCGACGCGCTCCTTCAGCTCATACTCGTCCTTTAGGCGCGAATAGAGGCGCGATAGATCGGGTCGATCCCACAATACATCCGGGTCTTCGGCTACCGCGACGCGGCCCGAAACGCGGTGCTGCACGAGGAGCGCTTCGCCGATCAGCTTCAGAATTGTGCGACGGCCACCAAGCGTCCGCCCATGCTCGGCAAGCTCGCGCGCGAACGGTTCGATCGTGTCGAACACCGCGGCTACTTCCTTTTCATCGCGCGCGAGCACTACGCTGTCGGCGAGCGCGTAAGCGACGAGGAGTAACCGCTCGAGCGCAAGGTCCTTCACATAAATCGGGCCGCCCGCCGGAATCTGGTCCTCGCGTTCGGCCGAGACTTCGACCACGGCAGTCTCCTCCTCGCGATCGCGCGCGCGGAAGGCGCCGCTGATTCGGCCCTTGAAATTCTTCAGCACCTCGGTTTCTTCCGCCGTAGTAAGGCCGATCAGCACCACGACGCCATAGCGGAAAACGGCGACGACGCCATTCTCGCCCGCCCGGAAAGCGAGCGGCAGCGCCGAAATCGTCTTCAAGGAATCGTCGCGCTCGAGGGCCGCCACATCGATGCGGTCGCCGACAAGCAGTGCCCGTACGGAAGCGGTCTTTCCGAGTACGGGGAAATTCGCGGCGTCCATCGAAATCGGCTCGGCCGTGATAAGCGTATGGGGTGCAACATCGAGCATGGGAAACTCATTTTCTGTTCTGGTCAAATGAAAGCGCCGGCGCAAAAGCGCCGATAGCCTCGAATTTAGGGATGCGGCTTATATAGACTGGGATTTTGTCCACCGTATGAACACGCCAAACCCCTTGGCAGTTCACGTGATTTTCATTGGGCGCTGGATATTTCTCTAGCAGGGCGGCTTTTTTATACAGGCGTGGAGCCTCCCGTCGTGAGATGCATAACGATGCCCAAAATCGCTGCGTTCAATTCGATTGTGACAAACAGCAGGAGAATTTGCAGCATGGTTTCGGCCGTCTGATCAAGACGATCTCCCCATGGCCTGCGTACTCGTCCGAAGCTGCCGTTCAATACCTATTCGCGATCGGCAATTCCTCTGCCGGGAACAGTGAAATCACGCGGCAGCCCTTGTCGGTGACAACGACCTCTTCCTCGATGCGGGCGGCGGAAAACCCGTCTTTTGCCGGACAATACGTCTCCAGCGCGAAAACCATGCCTTCTTTGATTTCCATCGGATGCGAGAGCGAGACCACGCGCGAGATGATCGGCCGTTCATGCAGCGCGAGACCGAGACCATGGCCGAATTGCAGGCCGAAGGCAGAAAGCTCATCGGGGAATCCGAATTCTTCGCATTCCGGCCAGACGGTCGCGACCTTATCTGTCGAGACACCGGGTTTTATCAGTTCAATCGCCCTGTCGAGCCACTCACGCGCCTTCTTGTAGGCGTCGTACTGTACAGGGGTCGCGCGGCCCACATTGAACGTGCGGTAATAGCAGGTGCGGTAGCCCATGAAGCTCTGCAACACGTCGAAGAACGCCTGGTCGCCCGGGCGGATCATGCGATCGGTGAAATTGTGCGGGTGCGGATTGCACCTTTCGCCCGAAATCGCATTGATCGCCTCGACATCGTCGGATCCATGCTCGTAGAGAAATCGCGTGGCGTTCGCGACAATGTCGGCCTCGCGCACGCCGGGCTTAAGTTCTTCGTAAATTTGCTGATAGACGCCATCGACCATTGCGGCCGCACGGTTCAAGAGCGCAATCTCATCGACATTTTTGATCTCGCGCGCTTCTAGCATTACCTGCTGGCCATCCTGGATTTTGAGGCCTGCTTTCTCAAGCTCGAACATCATGGGCGGTTCGACAATATCGATGCCGACCGGCATTTTCGCGACGCCCGCTTTGCGCAGAAGCGAGGCGATTTCTTCGGCGTAATGTTTCATCAATCCAAATGCCGGCGGGATCGTGCCGCGCAGACCAATAACGCCGGCCTTGCAATGCTCCTGTAGAAGCCATGGTGTGTAAAGCCGGTGATGGACGGCCGCCGAGCCAAAATCCCACAGAATCGGCTCGCCGCCCTTTGCTAGGAGTGCAAAACGGCAGAGCTTATCGCGTTCCCACTCACCGATTTTGGTCGAAGTAACGTAGCGGATATTGTTGACATCAAAAAGAAGCAGGGCGCCTAGTTCTGAATTTTCCAGCGCCTGCTTCGAACGGCCAAGACGATAGCGGCGTAACCGATCGAAGTCGATGCGCAGTTCGAAATCGACTGCCATCGAGCCCCAGGCAGGAAGCGCTCGATTCCATTTATAATGAGGATCGAGATCATCCTTGGACGGTTCGGTCGGCTTGCGCAGGATCTTGTCCATGGCTCGTTTTCCTTCACTGATGATTGCGAGGCATCTTAGGCTATTTCGCGGTCCAAATGAAAACGCTCGGCCTTACCTGCCGAGCGTTCCAAACTTGGCGCTGATAATTTATTCGGCGGGGGTCATGCGCGGCTTCGCGACGGAGGATGCAGTTTTGCCACGCATTTCGTCTTCGACCCAAAGCCGGTGGTGTTCCTTCGCCCAGTTGAGATCAACCTCGCCCGTGCCCATGGCCTCGAACGCGCCTTCCATGCCGAGCGTACCAATATAGATGTGCGCGAGAATCGTTGCCATAAACAGCACGCCGACCACGCCATGAAACATCTCTGCCCACTGCATGCCGGCAATGCCGGTGCCGTAAAACGGAAACAACAGGATGTAGCCGGAGATCGCCATGGTTACGCCGCCAAGCACCACAATCCAGAAAGTTCCTTTCTGGCCAGCGTTGAAATGCCCAGCAGGCGGATGCTTGTCGCCGATGATGCCGCCACCTTCCTTAATCCACTCCAAATCAGTCTGATCCGGAATATTGTGCTTCACCCACAAGAACAACATACAGGCTACCCCTAGAGTAAAAGGGAAGCTCAAATAATTGTGGGCGTATTTGAATGCGATCGAAAGGCTGGTGAATGTTTCTGGCCCAACCAGCGGCAAAATCAACGACTTGCCGAATGTGATGTTGAAACCCGAGAGCGCGAGAATGAGGAAGCTCACGGCCGTCATCCAGTGGACGGATCGCTCAATCAAATCGAAACGCATGATTGTTCTACCGGAACGTCCCGCCGCGATCTTCACGGTGCCGCGCACGAGATAGAAAAGCGCGAGCATCGCGAACATGCCGATCAGCGTGATCGCGCCGATCCAACGGAGCGTAACTTCGTGGAAGTTTCTCCAGTCCCGGCCGGCCGGCTGTTCGATGACATATGATTTCACATCGGGAATGCTGCCGCGCCCTTGAATGCGGTTCAGCTCCTGCAACAATTGCTGCTCTTTCACTGAACTCGCGGTCGGATTGACCGAGGTCGGCTGTTGCGCGCCGAGCGGTGAAGCAACCGCTAGCATTACGAGAATTGCGAGCGCGCCAGCGCTGCGAACGATACTCGTAGGAAACCTCGCCATGTCGTTCTCCCGTTTCTGTCGCCGGTTCAAACCGCGATCGTTTCTTTATAGGCCGTCTGCCAACCCCATGCGCCGGAGCCGTAGCCGCGTTTCATCACGCGTTCCTTATAAATCTGCGCAATGATCTCGCCGTCGCCAGCGAGCAGCGATTTCGTCGAACACATTTCAGCGCAGAGCGGCAGTTTGCCCGCGGCAAGACGATTGGCGCCGTATTTTTCGTATTCCGCCACCGTTCCGTCCGATTCCGGGCCGCCCGCGCAATAGGTGCACTTGTCCATCTTGCCGCGCGATCCGAAATTACCGACGCGCGGATATTGCGGCGCGCCGAACGGACACGCGTAAAAGCAATAACCGCAGCCGATGCAAAGGTCTTTAGAGTGTAGAACCACGCCGTCGACGGTCGTGTAGAAACAGTTCGTCGGACACACTGCGGCGCATGGCGCATCGGTACAATGCATGCAAGCCATGGAGACGGAACGCTCGCCGGGCTTGCCGTCGTTAATAGTGACGACTCGGCGGCGATTGATGCCCCAGGGCACCTCGTTTTCGTTTTTGCAGGCGGTGACGCAAGCGTTGCACTCAATACAACGATCGGCGTCACAGAGAAATTTCATTCGAGCCATAGTACCGTCTCCTATGCCGCTCTGATTTGACAAAGCGTGACCTTAGGTTCCTGCATGTTGGTGACAGGATCAAAACCGTAGGTCGTGAGTGTATTGACGCTTTCACCGAGCACGATTGGATCCGCGCCCTGTGGATATTTTCCACGCTGATCGACACCTTGGAACCAGCCCGCAAAGTGGAACGGCATCCAGGCGACGCCCTTGCCGACACGCTCCGTAACTAGCGCCTTCATGCGTGCCTTCGATCCGCTTTCCGGACCGAACACCCAAACCCAGCCGCCCTCTTTGATGCCGCGATCGGCAGCATCCGACGGATTAATTTCGACGAACATGTCTTGTTGCAGTTCGGCGAGCCATTTGTTAGAGCGGGTCTCTTCGCCGCCACCCTCAAATTCCACGAGACGACCCGAGGTGAGGATGATCGGAAATTCCTTCGCGATCCCTTTATCGACTGCCGCCTTCTGCACAGTGAAGCCAATGTTGGGTACGCGGAACTGCCGCGCATCCGGAAGAGTAGGATATTTTTCGACGAGCTCTGGCCGCGGTGAGTAGATCGGCTCGCGGTGAACCGGGATGGCATCGGGAAGACCAAACGCCATCGCACGAGCCTTGGCATTCCCGTAGTGCATCACACCGTGCACCTGCAAACAGACGCGCTGAATACCCCCCGAAAGATCGATTGACCAAGATACGCTGTCTGGATTGGCGCCGCCTATTTTCTGAATAGTCGCGAGCTCATCGGCCGTGAGATCCTTATCCCATCCAAGTTTCTTCAGAAGGCCGAAGTTGAACTCCGGATAACCATCTTTCAGTTCCGAGCCCAACGAATAGGAACCCTCGGCCAAGAGATTGACGCCTTCTCGTTCGACACCGAAGCGGGCACGGAACGTGCCGCCGCCATCCATGACGTGCAGGTTAGTATTGTATAGCGTATGGGTGCCTGGGTGTTTTAGCTCGGGTTTTCCCCAGCATGGCCAAGGCAATCCGTAATAGTCACCACCAACTTCTGGGTCATCCTTCGGCGCACGAAGCGATACCAGATCGAACTTCGCCTGGTTTTTCATGTGTGCTTTGAGGCGCTCGGGCGACTGACCGCAATAGCCGGTCGAGAACCCACCGCGATTAATCTCGCGAAGAATGTCCTCGGCCGACGGCACGTTGTTTTCGACCTTGATATTCTTGAACATCTGATCGGCGAAACCAAGTTTCTTCGCAAGCAAATACATAATCTCGTAATCGTCCTTCGACTCGAAGATCGGCTTGACGACCGGCTCGTACCATTGGAGCGAACGGTTCGAGGCCGTGCGCGAGCCCTTCGTTTCGAATTGGGAAGCGGTCGGCAGGAGATAAGTGCCGTTCTTACGCTCGGAGAGCACGGCCCAGGTCGTCGGATGTGGATCGGCGACCACCAAAAGCTCAATCTTTTCCAAGCCCTCGGCCGCTTTTGGCATCCGGGTGATAGTGTTGCCGCCATGGCCAAAAACCATCATGGCCTTCAAATTGTCCTTCTGGCTGACCTGATCCTTGGGCAACGTTGCGGCATCAAACCAGCGCGTCGAAGGAATGCCCGGCGTTTCCATCAATTTGGTAACTTTGCCGTCAGCTGCGGTCGAAGTTTCGAAACGGGAAGCCATCCAATTGTAGTCGACTTCCCAAACACGGCACCAATGCTTCCAAGCGCCTTCGACAAGGCCGTAATAAAGCGGCAACGTTACGATATCGAGGCCGAGGTCGGTCGCTCCCTGCACATTGCAATGGCCGCGAAAAATGTTGGCGCCTGTTCCGGCCGCTCCAACGTTGCCTGTTGCAAGTAGAGCGACGCAGAATGCGCGCACGTTCGCCGTTCCCACGGTCTTTTGCGTAGCACCCATACACCAGATGAGCGTCGAGGGCTTCTCGGTCGCAAACATCTTGGCGACGCGCTTCAACTGCTCGCCCGGAACGCCGCTCACGCGCTCGACTTCCTGCGGATTCCATTTCGCGACTTCCTTGCGAATCTGATCCATGCCGTAGACGCGCTGCTTGATGAATTCCTTGTCTTCCCAACCGTTCTCGAAAACGTGCCACAGGAGACCCCAAATAACAGGGATGTCGGTGCCCGGGCGGATACGTACATATTCCGTCGCGTGGGCGGCCGTTCTTGTGAGACGCGGCTCAATCACGACAAAATTCGCTCGGTTGAGTTCTTTGCCGGCCAACAGATGCTGTAACGAAACTGGATGCGCTTCCGCCGGATTTCCGCCCATAATGATGAGCGTCTTGGAATTGCGTATATCATTGTAACTGTTCGTCATTGCGCCGTAGCCCCAAGTGTTGGCTACGCCCGCAACCGTGGTTGAATGGCAAATGCGCGCTTGGTGATCAGAATTGTTCGTGCCCCAAAAAGCGGCGAACTTGCGATTGAGATAAGCGCCTTCATTGGAGAACTTCGCGGAGCCGAGCCAGTAAACAGAATCAGGCCCCGACTTCGCACGAATCTCGTTCAGCTTGTCGCCGATCTCGTTAATGGCGGTATCCCAGGATACACGGGTCCACTTTCCGTCAACGAGCTTCATCGGGTATTTCAGGCGGCGGTCGCCGTGTACAATTTCGCGCACTGATGCGCCCTTGGCGCAATGCGAGCCGCGATTGATCGGGCTGTCCCAGGCGGGCTCTTGACCAATCCATACGCCGTTCGAAACCTCGGCGATCACGGTACAGCCAACTGAACAATGGGTGCAGATTGCTTTCGTTGAAGTGACGACAGCGCCGGGCGCGGCTGGTGGACCTGCTTTCGCACGCTGAATGCTGACGAGCGGAATCGCGCCGATTGTCGCAAGGCCGCCGGCTACGAGACCCGAGCGGCGCAAAAACGTACGGCGATCGAGACCCCCACCCGACTGATTTCCCAATGCTACGGCGAAATGGCCGCGGCGCGCTTCACGTTCTGTTCGTTTGATCAGCACGGCTGCCTCCTCTAATTCGATGGATACCGGTTCACCCGGTAAAAAGTCTTCACCTCTTCGGTTTCCCGGTAGCGAGTTTTCCGCTTTTCATCGTTATTTTCGGTATCGGCTTTTGCCACTCCAGCGAAAGGCGTCGCTGAGGTTGCCGCAAGACCGGCTCCCGCGCTCACTGCGCGCAAAAACTCCCGGCGGCCAACCTTCGCTTTCTTTTTCTCATCCATCGCCGTCATCCTCTTTGCAGTGTTTATGCTCACGGTCACGCCGCGAGCGCCAAAGCTTCAGCTTCGATTTCCATGAACACACGACCGAGTGTTCCGACTCGCCGGTAAAACTTTGCAGTCTTCGCGTTTTCCAAATCAAAGAAAAATCGCGCAGCCCACGGCTTCAAGTGGCGATCGAATAATTTCCGATCGGTTCCTTCCGGCGCGGGCAGCGTTCCGTTCGTTAGTCCGGCCATCACCTCGCACAGAATTGATATGTGATCTTCGGGTTCGAAAATTCCTTTCGCACGTTCGATGCCGAATGCGATCAAATCTTCCCGTAGGCGCGCAAGCGGGCGCTCGTGTAGAAATCCCGTAAGATAATACGAACCGTACGGAAGCAGTTCGCCGCGCCCGAGCCCGATGAACAGATCGAAATATTCGCGTTCGACATTTTCCGCTGTCATATTACTCGCGGCCTCAGCGAGTTCCGCATGAAGAAGTCCAAGGGGGCTCGGATCAGCGCGCAAATCCGGCCAGACGTTTCAGAAAATCAGCCGATGGCGTGCGCGCGAGTAACGTCGCAAGCAGCGAATATTCCTGCGCGCGCGCCATTTCGATTTCGTCTGCGGGTGCTGAAGGTCCCCTGCTCTCATCATAAAGATCGGGACGCAGCTTGTTGCGAGAAACTCCAGTCGCGGCTTCAACCGCGATGACCCGTTCAGCAGGAACTCGAATCCAGTTGGAAACGGAAGGCTGCGAAATACCCAAGCGGCGAGCAAGTTCCGAAACCCCGCCGGCGGAGCGAAACGCTTCTGTAAGTCCCGGGTCGCGCACGCGACCTCCCTTCAATTATTGTTCTTGCCCCCAAGATCCGAACATTTTCAATCCGCGAACGTTCGGAGCCTGCCCAAAAAAATGGTATTCGACTGCGGCATTAGGTCAATAGGCTCAACCTATGACTGCCCAATAATGATTTAGCGGACTAATTTCGGCAGTGCACTACCATGTCCTCTTCGGGTGCTGCGATCATTAGTTTTTTCGGCGCTGCGGTCTTGTTGCGACGCACTATTTTCGGGTGAGATGTCGGCTAGAAGCAATAAAATTTCCGGCGCGTTGAGTATTTATTTTCTCGAACGGTGTGATTTCGGCTGTGTCTCCAACATGAACGGCCTTCGCTTCTCTATCTATCTTGGCTTCAACTGCCTTCTCCTCGGTCGCGACATGCTCGAACATTTCAGTCACGATTTGTTCGAGCTCTTCGGTCATTTGCAACGGCCCGAAACCGGGAATTGCGTCTGATTTGGTGAAATCCCAGGCATTTTCCGAGAGGCCAATAAAATCGCGTATTGCCGGATCCGCGACCCAGGCGCGACGGAGCGCTGCACGAGTCAATTCGGCCGGCACATCTGGCGCAAGAAATGGACGGATGTCCGTGCCCGCGACAATCGATTCGATCGGCGGTAGGCTTTTTACATCAAAAGCGAATTCATTCTTTTTTTCTGTTTCTTCCGAGTCTGCCTTGTTTGTAAAGCCGCGTCTCGCTGGTCATTTTCAACGAGCGCATGTGCATCGATATTTTTTTCGTCTCTGTGTTGCTCGGGCACATCTTCTTTCGGCTCCACCGATTTTCGCTTGCGGCGTGACCAACGCGTCAGGAATTTTTTCGGGTCGCTCATTTGTTCTCATCCCCAATATGACTGCGTCGCCCCAAGGATTCGGGATTGCCGCGATCGCGCTTACGCTTGAAGAACGGCCGCTCAACATGATGCATCGCGACAAATGCGGTCAATTGATCGCGGATTGTGTCGGGCATCGGAACCGGCTCTACAAGATCAGTGCCGGGTTCCGTCATTGCCTCGCCTTCCGACGGATCGGCTGTGACTGTCAACAATCGATAGGGAGGCTCACCGCCGGTTGGCCGCAAGACGACCCAAAGCAACGGCACACCCGTCGCGAGATTATCGCGATATCCACCGGTGTCCGAAACACGCACCTCGATTTCCGTCCGCCCGGCATAGAAACTCGTGCAATCACCATTCTCGTTTAGCACCGTCCATGGCTCCGCTTCAGGCGCACCAGTCAGAACTGTAACTGACCGCCAGACGAAATCGATCCATGCATTTTGTGCCTTCCGCCGTTCGACCACAACGCCAACTGGAATGTGCGCAAGAGCCGAACTCAACTCGCCGTCTCCAGATGTCGGACCGGCAATCCGACGATCAAATTCTGTGGTTTCATGCGCAAACTTTTATCCGGCGTCATGGCGAGAATGAGATAGATCGGATTTTTGTCGGCTACGCCCGCGCTAATTATCGGCTCCTGAATCCGCAAAGTATAAAGTGCCACAATTTGCTCGCGGGTTTGGTTGTCGATTTCTTCGGCGTTCCAGAGCAGATCGCCAATTCGCGTGCCTTCCGCATCAAGACCAACATACCAGTGAAAATTGGCGTCCTTCACCTCGACGAAAGGCTCAATCTGCGCTTCAACGCCCAGCAAATGTCGGAGCCAGATTGCAATGACCTCGCCGAGCGCCGCCTGCCCGCGGCGTCCGGCCGTGAGATCGAGTGCCATATCGAACTGGTCGCTACGCTCGAAATAGCTTGCCGCATTTTCTTCCGATAGTACGTCGATTTCCGTCGACGCTTCAAGACCGAGCATCGAAACGAGCGGCGACGTCGGCGCCGGATTTGAGCCTGCAATTCTTTCCTCGTCGGCGGAAAGCAGTGAGCCCTCGTGAAGAGTGACACGCTGTGGTCGGAAAAATAATTCACCGGCACGAAGCAGGAAAGCGTCCTCACAACCGTTCAAAGCGTTCCGTAGAATTAAATGAACAAGCTGATTGAGGAATATTGGCGGCGTTTTTCCAAGCCCGCCACGCACCAGCGCAAGATAGGCCGCTTCGAGCGTGGGATAATGCATCAAATGATCACGAAAATTGATCACAAGCGTCCAATTCTCGCGCGCATCGGTATCAACCATTGCCGCTATTTCGTCTCTGCCGACCGGATACCGCGGATTGCTAAGAAGGGTCGAATGCAGTGTTTTCTCGACGGCGCAGGCTTCCTGCGGCGGCGTCAGTTCGGGGCGCGCAAAATAAGCCTTCAAAAATTCGTCGGTGACGACAAGGCCGCTGCCTTCGCCACGGTCAAGCAGATAGTGCCCGCAAGAGAGCCAGAAATCGTTCACTTGCCCTTCTCCTCCGCGAGCCCGACCAGATCAACCTTTTCGCCCGGGCTTTCATCTTCGCCTTCGACTTCGAGTACGGAAAATGCGCGACGCGGCTTCGATCCGTCGCGCGGCTGCAGGGTCCGAAACGCCTCGCGGATTTCGCCGTCATCATACGTTCGGCGCACCGCAACCAGTGTGTCGGCGGGATGACTACAAAGTGATTCCGCGAAAAAGACTTCTTCCTCCGCCGCTGTGCGAGCGGCCTTGAGATCGGGGGCCCCAAAAACTTGGACCAAGTGATGGGCAAGCATTTCGATAACATGCTTTCTATCGACGGCCCTGGCCTCGACAATTTGCACTAGTGTGGACCACCCGAGTGATTCGACTCCAAGAAAGGCGCCGCGGAATGCCGCACGCTTCTTTCCTTCCAGTTTCGAAGCATCGGCGTTCCAAAACACGAATGCCCCTGATACGGCCCACTCACCTGGTTCCGCTGCACGGTCGAACACAAACGTATCGGAAGGATCGAGCCGGATGGTACGCAGCATTTTCACGACAGGATCTCTCCGGACTCGAGATCAAGCCAAGAAGGCTTTGCTAGCGCAGGAATAAGTTTATTCTTCAACAGCTCCGTCTTGACTTTTTTTCGCATTAGCAGATCACCGACGCCATCGATCATTTTCTCGATCTCTCTCTCGGCGGAGAGCCGCGTCAGGTAAGACTCTGCCACGCGCGCAAAGCCATCCTGCTGCCAGGCGTCGAGCGTCGCCATCAGGTGTCGCGAAAATGTCTCCACCAGTCGGCCCGGACCAAGTTCGTCGAAACCCTCGTCTTCAAGTGATGCGAGATGCGGCTTAAGCCCCGGCTCGGCAAGACCCATCATCACCGTGCGAAGCATGGCGCCGAAAACGAGCCATTCGGGCGGCTTGTTCTCGTCTGCCGTTTTTGGCCAAGCAAGCCGCCCGCCGCCGACTAATCCGCCGTCAACGAAGATCGCGTCCGGCCACTCGAAGTTGATCAGCGTCTCCGGCGGTGCATGAACCGCGAGCGCGTCCGCAAGCGCGCTCATGCCGGCATAAATCGTGCGGCGTGCGGTCGCCAGCGGCTCGTCCGGCTCCAACACCAGAGCGAATTCGACGAGATCAAAACGCCCGACCCAAACCAGTGTTCCAGCACCTTCCTTAGCCGCAATGGTTTGCGCGTGCTCAAAGGCGCGTCCCGCTTCGCGCAGAGTATGCAAGCGAAAGGGCGGCGGCAGATCGAGATCTGGCCCGTATCTCTGATGAATGCGCGATTGTGCGTCGGTCGCCATTCCTACTCCTGGCACTTACTTTATTTGTAACGAGTATGACTATAGCCTGCGATGGCTGGCTGGCGAGACCGAGAAAATGCAGGTTTTTTGCTGTAAACTGGAGCTTCGATGACGATCGGGCCGCGTAAAATTTTGGTGTGCTCTTGCGAAGGCACAATGCCGCTCGATGCGACGTCCATCGGTAAAGGTTGCAGCGGCGCAAAGATTGAAACCGCAAATCATCTGTGTCGGGCGGAGATCGAACGCTTTCGCAAAGCTGCCGCCATAGGCGAACCCGTCACTGTCGGTTGCACACAGGAAGCACCGCTATTTTCCGAGATCGCGCAGGAGATTCTAAACAGCGGGCCTATCGTCTTCGCCAATGTCCGCGAAACGGCGGGTTGGTCGATCGACGCCAAGAGAGCTGGGCCGAAAATGGCAGCACTGCTTGCCGCCGCCGGCGAGCAGATGCCTGAGACCCCGCTCGTGGCCTTGAGCAGCGAAGGCGTGGTTCTTATCTATGGCCGCGACGAGCGCACGATCGAAGCGGCCCATCTCCTGAAGGATCGGCTCGATGTCACCGTGCTGCTCTCCAAGCCCAGCGCGATGTCGCCCCCACGTGTCACCGAATTTCCTATCGTCCAAGGCACAATCCGAGCCGCAAAAGGGTATCTCGGCGCGTTCGAACTTACGGTCGACGATTATGCCCTTCCCTCGCCATCCTCGCGCGATATTTTGAAATTTGAGACATCGCACGATGGCGCCATTTCACGCTGCGACTTGGTCCTGGATCTATCTGGCGGCGCGCCGTTGTTTTCTGCTGCAGATTTGCGGGATGGTTATTTACGCGCCGATCCCGGCGATCCTTCCGCCGTCCTGCGCGCCGTCTTGAAGGCGGGCGATCTAGTTGGGACCTTCGACAAACCAAGATACATAACGTTCACGGATCATTTATGCGCCCATTCACGCTCGCGTATCGTCGGCTGTCATCGCTGTCTCGATCTATGCCCGACCGGCGCGATCACGCCGAACGGAAATCATGTCCGCATCGACGAGAATATTTGTGCGGGTTGCGGCGCCTGCGCCGCCGTGTGCCCCACCGGCGCCGCATCCTATGCGCTGCCGCCCGCCGATGCATTGATGCGCAAGTTGCGTACACTGCTTACGGCGTATCGCGAAGCTGGCGGCGTTCATCCCGTCGTACTTTTGCACGATGCGGATCATGGCGATGTGTTGATTGACGCTCTCGCACGGCATGGTGACGGTCTGCCTGTAAATGTGCTTCCGCTGAGCATCAACGAAGTGACGCAGGTTGGAATAGAAGTCGTCGCGGCCGCTTTTGCCTATGGCGCCACGGCGCTGCGTTTTCTGTTGCGAGCGAAATCCCGCCACGACATAAGTGGGATCGTAAAGACAATCGAACTTGCAGAAACAATTCTTTCTGGTCTTGGTTTCGGACCAGGCCGCATCGCGACCATCGAAACCGACGACCCCGACGTGCTCGGAAAGCTCTTGCGAAAAATCAAAGCGGAAGCAGTCGTAAAAAAACCTGCGAGCTTTCGGCCGATCGGGGGCAAGCGCGATGTACAGCGGCTCGCTTTGCGCGAACTGCAACGGGCGGCACCCATGCCCGTCGATGTAATCGCGCTCCCCACAGGCGCTCCTTTCGGAAAGGTCGAAATCAATATCGAAGGCTGTACACTTTGCCTCGCCTGTGTATCGGCTTGTCCGACTGGGGCTCTCGGTGACGACAGGGAAAAGCCGTTACTCAAATTTTCCGAGGATGCTTGCGTTCAGTGTGGCCTCTGCAAGGCAACTTGTCCCGAAAAGGTTATCAGCCTTACACCACAACTTGATTTTCGCGCGGCGACCGCCGCAGCCCGCGTTTTGAAAGAGGAAGAGCCCTTCCACTGCATCAGCTGCGGCAAGCCGTTCGGTACCCGGAGCACCATTGAGCGCATCGCCGCCAAGCTGGAGGGCAAACATTGGATGTTCAAGGATTCGCCGCAGCGGCTCGACGTGCTAAAGATGTGTGACGATTGCCGCGTGATTGCCGTGACGAAGGATCAACTCGATCCCTACGGCACACCGCCGCGCCCAAACGTGCGCACAACAGAAGATTATTTGCGCGAGCGTGAAGAACGCGATCGGAAATCCTAACTGCCGATTCACGTATCAGTATTTTCTCAGTGAAAATCTCGCGATTTGGATAGTATCCGCACATCTCGTGGATGTCTGGATCGCACGCGGGGATATTGTGGGTGCACAAATTCATCAGCGTGTGAAAGCTCAGGCTTTAAGCTACCTTCAGACAGTCTTTTTAGTTCGGACGTGCGATCAATGAGACGCTCGGCGACCAGATGTACAATCCCTTCTTCGCTTCGCTGAATCCGGCCTTCAATAAAAATAAGTCGTGAGCCCATTACTTCTTTTCTGAACTGTTTCATTTTATTAGGCCACACGACCGCATTGGCAATTCCTGTTTCATCGCTGATGGTCATGAACACAACGCCTTTCGCACTACCAGGCCGCTGCCGAACGAGAACCACTCCGGCCGCTCGCACGAGACACTGATCACGAGCGGATGCTATTTCTGCGCATGTCATAATGCCTTCTTTTTTGAAAAGCTTGCGTAGAAATTCCATCGGATGACCTTTGAGCGATAGTCGCAGAGTCTGATAGTCCACTACGACATGCTCCGAACGTCGCATTTCTGGCAGCGGCAAGAGCGTTTCTTCGGGTTCCGCATCCATACCGCTCGCTGTAAAAAGCGGAAGCGCCTCATTATCGGACAAACGTCGAACAGCCCACAAGGCGGCACGGCGATCTGTGCCGAGCGATCGGAAACAGTCAGCGTCGGCCAGCAACATCATTGCGCGTTTCGGCAATTTTGCGACGAATGCTACAGACTCAACCGTGGTAAAACAGCGCTCTCTGCTTTCCACTAATGCTCTTCCCCAATCTTTCTTCATGCCGTCGATCTGGCGAAAGCCAAGACGTAATGCCGGCTTACCATCGCTACGCATCTCAAGCGTATTGTCCCAATCACTCGCGCTGACATCGATAGATCGCACCTCGACGCCATGTTCGCGCGCGTCGCGCACAATCTCGGCTGGCGCATAAAATCCCATTGGCTGTGAATTCAAAAGTCCGCAAGCAAATGCTGCAGGATGATGGCACTTGATCCAGGAGGAGGCGTAGACGAGATTGGCGAAACTCGCCGCATGACTTTCCGGAAAACCGTAAGTCCCGAAGCCTTCGATCTGTTTGAAACACCGCTCGGCGAAATCTTTCTCGTAACCTCGTGCGGTCATTCGTTCGACCATTTTATTGCGAAATTTATGAATGTCCCCGATATGCCGAAACGTCGCCATTGAGCGTCGGAGACTATTGGCTTCATCCGGCGTGAACTTCGCGGCCTCGATTGCGATCCGCATTGCCTGCTCCTGAAAAAGTGGCACACCGAGCGTTTTCCCGAGCACTCGTTTCAATTCATCGGCATCACCGTGCTTGGGTGCTGGCGAAGGATAGATTACCTCGACAGGATTTTTGCGGCGTTTCAGATAGGGATGCACCATGTCCCCTTGAATCGGTCCGGGGCGGACAATGGCAACTTGAATCACGAGATCGTAGAAACAGTGCGGTTTTAATCGCGGCAGCATGTTCATCTGCGCCCGACTCTCAACCTGAAATACGCCGAGAGAGTCCGCGCGGCAAAGCATCTCATAGACCGCCGGGTCTTCGCGCGGAATCGAGGAGAGCGTGTATCGCCTGTCATAACGCGCGATGAGATCGAGCGACTTGCGAATACAGGTCAGCATGCCAAGTGCAAGAACATCAACCTTCATCATTCGGACCTTATCGATGTCGTCCTTGTCCCATTCGATGAATGTCCGGTCCGCCATGGCTGCATTACCGATCGGGACCATTTCATCGAGGCGCCCTTGGGTAAGAACAAAGCCGCCAACGTGCTGGGATAGATGGCGTGGAAAACCAAGCAATTGGGTAGCAAGCGCGATCGCGCGGTGGATCATGGGACTCTCGGGATCGAGACCAGCTTGGCGTATCTGCAACTCCGTAAGCCCATCGCCATAGCTCCAAACGGTATTGGCAATGGCACCGGTGACATCCTCGGTGAGGCCGAGTACCTTGCCAACATCACGAATTGCGCTGCGAGGCCGATAGCAAATTAAGGTTCCAGTTAAAGCGGCGCGGTGCCGTTTGTAACGCTCAAAAATCCATTGGATCACTTCCTCCCGTCGCTCGTGCTCAAAATCCACGTCAATGTCCGGCGGCTCGCGCCGCTCTTGTGACAGGAAACGTTCGAACAGCAGATTTACTTCTGTGGGATTTACAGAGGTTATGCCGAGCATGTAACAAACCGCTGAATTCGCGGCCGAACCTCTGCCCTGACACAGAATGTCTTGCGAACGCGCGTAACGCACAACGTCATGTACGGTAAGAAAATAGTGCGCATATCCGAGTTGATTGATCAGCGCGAGTTCCTTGATCAGCGTATTATAAATTTGAGGATCTAGGCCATTGGAATATTTTTCCGCGGCTGCTGCCCAAGTCAGGTCTTCGAGATGCTGTTGTGCGGTTTTCCCCGGTGGCACGGGTTCATCAGGATATTGATACTTCAATTGATTGAGTGAAAAATCGATCCTATCTACGAAGCGAATAGTTTGTTGGATCGCGTCAGGCGCATCGCGGAATAAGCGCCACATCTCAGCACCGGATTTCAGGTGACGCTCTGCATTTTTTTCTAGCTTTTTTCCGATCTGCTCGATCGTGCATTTCTCACGAATGCACGTCACGATATCCTGTAGCTCACGACGATCTGGATTATGATAAAGAACATCATTCGTCGCGATCAGTGGCACTTGGTGATCGTGCGAAATTTCTTGCAGTTTGTGCAATCTTCTTTTGTCATTGCCGCGATAAAGCATTGAAGCGGCGAGCCATAAACTTTCGAATGACTTGTTACGAAGTGCCTTAAGTGTGGCCGCGATTTCCTCGCCAATACGTGCGGCGGGCATTACGACCAATAAAAGATCCTCGCGATGCTCCTGCAAATCAGAGAGATGCAAGATGCATTCGCCCTTTTTCGCGCGGCGATTACCGAGGGTAAGCAATCGACATAGACGGCCATAGGCAGCTCTATCAATTGGATAGGCGAGAATCTCCGGTGAGTTATCAGCAAAGACCAGCCGCGCGCCGATCAAGAGCTTGGGCTTGTGTGGTAGGTCCATTTGGTCGAGCGCTTCATAGGCCCGCACCACCCCCGCCAATGAATTGCGATCCGCAATTCCTATTGAATGAAGACTGAGATTAGTTGCCGCGATAACCATCTCGGCCGGATGTGACGCGCCGCGCAAAAAGGAAAAGTTCGTGGTAACGCCAATCTCGGCGTAGGAAATTACACTCATGCGAACAAACCGTGCATGTACCAAACCGGCGAATCGGTTTCGCGCAAATAAAGTCCATCTCGGTAGATCCAGAACCGCCCACCATTCTTGTCTTCGATCTGAAAATAGTCACGGGTTGGTTGTGACACGCTGGTTTGCCACCATTCCATTGCGATGCGCTCGGGTCCTTCGGCCCGTATCACTGCATGGGCCGCACGCCGCCAGATGAAACGCGCCGGCGGTCCTTCCGGCACTTCCGCAATCACTTCAATTGGCTCAGGCCGCGCGAGCATTCGTACCGGGCGGCGCGGCGCTTCTCCTGTTTCACGTAGCTCGGTCCAGCCGTTCGACGGCATTTGACGTTGGGCTATGAAAGCCAATCCGGCCCGCTCCGGAATGTGCGTGTTTTGAGCGTGAAAGCGAAGAACGCGTTCGGCACCAAAGCGAGCCGAAAGCCGGTCGACCAACGCTGAGACTTCATCAATCTCATGACTCTCGGCATGAAAATTGATCGGCTCGGGAATGAGCGGTTCGACACGATTTACCGAAATCCGGACGAGATCAAAGCCGAAGCCGGGATCGATCGGATCGGTGAGAGCATCTAGACGTTCGTGGAAAAGTCGTGCGAGCGTTGCAGCATCTTTTAGCGGACGCCCCGTCTCCACAGAAATTCTCCGAACCGAACCATCGGCACGAAAAAAGGCGGCTTCTAATAATCGGGCGCCTTGGCCGTGTCTTTCCAAAATGCCTTCCAGTTTTCCGGCAAGCGACAGGATTATGTTTTCGATCACATCACTTGTCGCGACAGGCTCGGCAAAACATTGTTCTGCGATGTAGTCAGGAATTGGACGTCGGGGTGAGATTGGCGAATCCGCATATCCTTGAATTTGTTCGAGCAAAAAAACAAAGGCCGCGCCGAACCGTGCTGAGAGTTCAGCGCGCGCACGGGTCGCAACATCCGCGATTGTTTTTAAGCCAGCGCGCTTGAGCGCTGTGGTAGTTTTGTGATCAATACAAAGAGCGGCGACCGGAAGTTCTGAAACTGCGCCTGCTTCTCTGCCTGCCGCGGCGATTGTCCCAGGGGCGTAGCGCGCCAAAGCTCGCGCTGCAACGGCGGTTCCGGCGATCGCGACTTGCGGGTTAAATCCTTGTGAGGTGAGACGAACAAAAATTTCCTCTGCCATCGTTTGTTCCCCGCAAAAGAGATGGGAACAGCCGGTAATTTCAAGAAAGATACCGAATGGCGGATCGAGTGCGACCAATGGAGTAAATCGATCACACCAATTCGCTATCGTTTCTAAAAGGGCGGCATCTGCCATTTCATCGGCTTCGGCAACATTCAATGCGGGAACGCGCGCTCGTGCGTCGGTAAGCGCAAGACCGGGAAAAAGTCCGAGACGAGCCGCTCGAGCATCGACTGCTGAGAGGCGCAACGCATTCTCTTGTTTTGAAATAACGACGAGTGGCAATTCATCTGGCGTGACGGATTCTTTTCTCTTCGCACGGCGCTGCAGCCGATCGACAGGTAAGGTGGGAAGCCAAAGCGCGAGAATGCGCCGGTTCACGGAAGATATGCCTATCACAACACCACTCCATGGAAAAAAAACCGGTGCGCCCATGCCTGTTGCGCACTAAAGCAACTGAAAAAATTGGATGACCCCAATCTTCCGCACATGACGGCCCGGGTTCGACCAGCCATCGCGTTTCGGCGGTACTCGGGCGAGGCTTCACCGCGATCCTTAATAAAATTATGCTGACCCCACTTCGCGCGGCGGAAAGTGTGAGACGCCTACTCGTGACGAGATCGAAAATTTTAGCTTCTCCCCAAGGCTCAAGCACAATTGCACCAAGAGCATTGCAAGCCAGAGCATCAGCAGCGGCGCGTAATGCACTGGCTGTATCTGCGGCCCGTACCAAGATCAATCGATCCGGATCGAGGCCGAGCTCCAAAAGTCCCGTGGGCGAAATCTCTCCGCATTGAATTGCAGAAAAATCCTGTCGTACCCAGAGCAGAATTTTTTCCGGCGCCAAACGTAATGCTAAGGCGAGTGCGAAGGCTGTCCCCGCAGGGGCGTTGTGCTCGGAGGCAAATACCTCGTGCAGTACGCCCCGCCTTAAGCCGCCGAGCAGAACTGCATCGGCACGCGGATGGCCTAAGCAGCTCTGGCTCCCCCGGTCGGGTCGATAATCCCCTTCCAGTCGGCTAATAATTTCCTGTAGCGAAGACAATGACTTAACCAAGAGGCTCTTCCTTTTGTTCTTGTTATGTTCTATCTTTCTTAAGGAAGAGTCAACGAGACTGATACCGGTCCCTCAAAAAAACTTCGGGGGACTTGTCGTCGAGGGATTTTCTTGAACCAAACATCCGTCGCGCCCAGACCACACAACGCTCAGCAGGCCCAATCCATTCGAAGAGGCACGGTTCGCCTGCTGCGCACTTTGGGATTTAGCGCTGCTGCAGAAATTTCCCTCGGCTCCGGACGACGTACCGACCTTATCGCTATCGGCCCGACCGGAGAAATTTTAATCATCGAGATCAAATCGAGCGTTGCCGACTTTCAATCCGACGAAAAATGGATCGAATACCGAAGCCATTGTGATCGGCTACTGTTTGCCGTTTCTCCCATCTTTCCTAAATATCTGATTCCCAATGACTTGGGACTGATCGTTGCCGACGAATATGGTGGCGCAATACTTCGTGAAGGAGAGTCCCGTTCAATGCCTCCCGCCACACGAAAAGCGTTGTACATCAAAATAGCACGCACCGTATCGTCCCGACTATCAATGATCTACGATTCGCATATCTGCGAGCTATCGTGATGCGTTTGGCACCGTCCCACCCATCTTTTCGATTTATCTGTATTTCTAAAAAAGAAAACAGCTGGAAGATAATTCCTTGCGGCGCTCGCGGTCGTCACCGCATTCATATTTCGAATCGCATTTTCCTATACCTTAAGTAGGATTGCAGGATGTGCGGTCGCTTCACACGCCAGTATACTTGGGAACAACTGCACGCGCTCTATAAGCTGTCGGTTGGCGGCTCGAACTTGCAGCCGCGTTACAATATCGCTCCGACAACCACGATTGATGTAGTAATGGACCGCGGTGGTAAACGTGAACTGATGCCCATGCGTTGGGGACTAATTCCGTCCTGGTGGAAAAAAAAGGCTAACGAAATTCCAGCGACATTTAACGCGCGCGCTGAAACGGTGGCTACAAAACCAATGTTCCGATCTTCGTTTCGGAAAAAGCGTTGTCTGATTCCAGTTTCAGGATATTACGAATGGATGAAAATGCCAGACGGTAAGCAGCCGTTTTATTTTACCGCTGCGAACAGCGAAGTTCTTACGATCGCCGGCCTTTGGGATGAATGGAGCGACATTGAAAGCGGGCGCCCGATCAAATCGTGCACCATGATTGTCACGGACGCGAACGAGTTCGCGCGCAAAGTTCATGATCGAATGCCGGTTTTTCTCGCGCCTGACGAATTTCAGTCGTGGCTCAACGGAAAAGCAGGGGAAGAAATACTGAAGCCTGCAACGAATAATCTCCTTCAAATGTGGCCCGTATCTCGGCGAGTCAATAAATCTGGCAATGACGAGGATGGAACACTTACGAAAAAGCTCGCCCTGTGAGACGTAGTTTATTTTCTTGCGTTTCACTTCACGTCTTGAGTTGAGGCAATTCAACACGCGGGAAAGGCCGGGCGGGAACGGCGCTAAATCTGGACAGCGAATTTGACGACGACTAAATATCTCGGGGCCATGGCAAACACCGGCAACTCGGCTCGTAAAATCATCCATATCGATATGGACGCCTTTTTCGCGTCTGTGGAGCAACGGGACTGGCCTGAACTCCGCGGCAAACCTGTTGCTGTCGGAGGGTCGTGGGAACGCGGCGTTGTTGCTGCCGCGAGCTATGAGGCACGGAAATTTGGTATTCGATCGGCAATGGCGGCCATTACAGCCAAGCGCAAGTGCCCAGATCTTATCTTCGTGAGACCTCGCTTTGAGGTCTACCGGCAGATTTCAAAACAAATTCGGGCGATTTTTGCAGAATATACTTCAATCATCGAGCCACTTTCGCTCGATGAGGCTTATCTCGACGTTACCGAAAATCGAAAAGGCATTGCCACGGCGACCGAAATTGCCGAACAAATTCGAGCTAGGATACGCTCGGAGACGCAGCTCACGGCGTCTGCGGGTGTTTCCTATAACAAATTCTTGGCAAAACTCGCCTCAGACCACCATAAGCCCGACGGTATTTTCGTGATCACGCCGAAGATGGGTCCGGGCTTTGTTGAACCATTAGACGTTCGCAAGTTTCACGGTGTCGGGCCCGTGACTGCCCGAAGAATGTACCATCTCGGTATTTTCACCGGTTTGGATCTCAAACAGCGATCAATCGAACTTCTGCAAAAGAACTTTGGCAAATCGGGCTCCTATTTTTATTCGATTGCCCGCGCTATTGATGATCGGCCGGTGCAGGGCGATCGCATCCGTAAATCAATTGGCTCTGAGGCAACGTTCCCTATTGATCTAGAAACACTTGAGAATATGCGCGCGGAGCTATTGCCGCTTCTCGATAAGGTCTGGCGCTATTGTGATGGAACCGGCGTGCAGGCGAGAACAGTGACGCTCAAGGTGAAATATGCCGACTTCCGTCAAATCACGCGAAGTCAATCGACTCCCAAACCTATCCCTAGCCGTGCCTTTCTTGAGCAAATTTGCGTGGAATTGCTGACGCGCGTTTCCCCAATCAACCAAGGCGTTCGTCTTCTCGGCATATCGCTCTCGGGATTGCACTCACGAGACTCGAGCGAAATAACTCAATTGGATTTAGCTATCTAAGGGATTCTGATTGAAACATCCTATCCGGCCGCGAGCTATTGCTCCTTTTCATATCTGGCATTGGCAGAAGATTATTTCTTTCGCGTCGCTTTCTCTAAGAATTCAATCAGTGCGTCACGATCTTCTTTAGCGCCAATCGTCTGCTCAGGCATTTTCGTACCCGGCGTATATTTTGACGGCCCTAATTCAAATAGTTTTGCAACGGTTTCAGATGTCCAAATTATATTCAGCTGCTTCAGTGCCGGAGAAAAATTGTAGCCCGGAAATGTCGCGATCCTACGTCCAAAGATCCCAGAAAGGGTCGGACCTGCACGATTTCCATCGTCGGGCGATAATGTATGGCAAGCAACACACGCACGAAATACTTCGGCACCGCGATTACCGGCGTACGCCGCGAGAGGATCTTCGGGACCGCCCACGGAGAATGATCCAAGAGGCTCGCCGTTTTCTGCATTCCAGCGCCGAATGAGTTGGTCGGTGCCGCCGGTCAAGAGTGTGCGATTGTCCGGCGCGAATGCTACAGACCAGACCGGAAGGCCAGGACCGACGAGCGTCCGCGCAAGTGCCCTGCTTTTGTGCTCGACAATGCCAACCGAGCCGCGAATTCCTGCCGCCGCGACGAGGGCGCTGTCATTCGATACTGCGAGCGAGATGATCGGAGTGTGGCTGATTTCGACTTCACCTTGCCTTTGGCCGTTTGCTGAAAAAAAATAAACTTTGCCATCTGCCCCGCCAACAATGATTTCGTTGTCCATTGCCACCGCAACCGCATTTAAGGGCGTTGGTAACGTAGCGATCAAGGGCGAGGCACCATTGTCCAACGGCCAAATTCGAACAGTCGCGTCATAACCGACGCTAACTATGGACTTTCCGTCTGATGTGAACGCAACACCGTTTACATTCTGCTGGTGCCCCTCGAACACCCGAGGCGTATCTCCGGCAACTGACCATACGCGCACATTCCGATCCCATGACGCAGAGGCAATAAGTAAGCCATCGGGTGAAACGGCGAGTGAAACTACAGGTCCTGTATGACCTTCAAAAATCCTCTCTGGTTGCTGGTCACCAGGACGCCAGATAGCGACGCGCGTGTCCTCGCCTGCCGTGACAAGCCGACCGTCAGGCATGATCGCGACCGCGTTTACTGCTCCCTCGTGAAAGCGCAGCACTTGTTCTGCAGAATTGCGCGTGAGCGACCAGCGAATAACGGAGGTATCGAAGCTACCGGAGAATGCCGTCTTGCCATCGGTAGAAACAGCAAGTGCGCGGATGGGTCCGCCATGCCCGCGAAGTTGAGCACGCGCGGCGGGGACAATCAAAGAGACGCTCAAGCAAACTATGATGAAGTGAAACGCGAAGCGCATCCGTGTGTTCCGTCTTTCGCTGGTTTGCGAGAGGATATTGTTTTATCCCAGCAGTAATTCCTTCAGAAGCGTATCCAGCCGCCAATATTTGCAACGTCTAGTGCTTCAAACTCAATTAAATAAATCCTTCCTTTTATTTGCAATCACTATGGTTGGGGAAAACGAAAGTCCGAAGATGATAGAGAGTACTTGGCGGAGGGAGCGGGATTCGAACCCGCGATACGGTTTCCCGTATACACACTTTCCAGGCGTGCGCCTTAAACCACTCGGCCATCCCTCCGCGGAAAGCGGGCGGACTATAACGCTGGAAGCCGCCGATACAAGTTTGGGAAATCATCTTCAGTTCTGCTTCGTCGAAGTAGTTGCGCCACTGTCGAGAGCGGGCTAGTGCTGACGCCCACGAGATTCCCTATGGTGCGCTTCGTCTTTCGTTTCATCGGTTGGTGGCTTCTCGCCGGAGCTTTCGTTGCCTTTGTTGTCGATGGCACGCGCTCCATTTCCGCGTCGCGGCTTGTGCTCACGCCTTTCGGCATAGCATGGGACTCTCTTCATCCGACGAGCTTCGATGCCATGCGCAACTGGGTAGAAGGGCAACTGCCGGGCTGGGTCTATAATCCCATCATCCTCAGCGTACTCCTCACCCCCCTATGGATTATCCTTGGCGTATTGGGCTTTCTCCTGTTTTTCATGGGCCGCAAGCGCGCGCACACAATTGGTTATTCGTCGCGTGATTGACGCTTCACCACTCCGGCGGGATCGTATGTATCTCTCGTCTTGCCAGAGATGTGATCGGAAGCGGCAGCGGAAAAACGGTAAGATACTTATATATGTCTCATTCAGCCGCTGATGTTCGAGGAGACCAGCATGCTTCTTTTCAAGAAAAATCTCGAGATACCCAGGCCCGACCAGGCGCTACGCGGCCGCACCGCCCCCATTCCGACAGCTGAAAAGCACTTCGTATCCGGTAATCCGTTGAAGGGCCCCTATCCGCAGGAATCGGCAAAAGCGATGTTCGGTCTTGGATGCTTCTGGGGTGCCGAGCAAAAATTTTGGAAAATTCCCGGTGTGTGGGTGACATCCGTTGGCTATGCGGCCGGCCAAACGCCGAATCCAACCTATGAAGAAGTCTGCTCTGGCCGCACCGGGCACACCGAAACGGTGCTGATAATCTACGATCCGAAACAAGTAACCTATCGCGACTTGCTGAAGACATTCTGGGAAAGCCACGATCCCACCCAGGGCATGCGGCAGGGAAATGACCTAGGTACTCAATATCGGTCCGGCATCTACGTCTACAATTCCGAACAGCGTGCAGCCGCCGAAGCCTCAAAGAAGCTTTATGACGCGACGTTGAGGGAAAAAGGCTACGACGCGATCACAACAGAAATTCTCGATGCGCCGGAATTCTATTACGCCGAGGATTATCACCAGCAATATCTGGCGAAGAATCCGCGCGGCTATTGCGGGCTCGGCGGCACCGGCGTTGCGTGCCAGATTGGTACGGGCGTTGCAGCGTAGGCAGGTGAGCGCGGCTGTGGTGACAATAAATATCGCGGTGTCGCCGGTTGATCTCTGGAATTGGCGCACCCGATAGGATTCGAACCTCTGACCTTTGCCTTCGGAGCGCAAGTAGGATTTCGAATTCCGTGCGCAGGTACATTGCTAAATAGCGTCGTAGAAATTGGTATATCCAAACCGTTCGCAAATTCCGGTCCGACCTGCTTCCGTATTGAATAAATCTGGATCGCTGTCCGGTTCCTCGACGGCGCGCATCACCGCATTTGAGAATTGGCCTTTGGAGTCTTTGAACAACTGCGCGTAGAAGCGAACAAATCCCGAATAGCCTCCATTGTCCTTTATGCTGTTCACAAGCCCACAGTAGTCGGTCATGTCTTCGCGCTCGGTCAAAATGACCGGCATCCATTTAAACTGAGCGGCTCGCGGTTCTCGCAATCCTTTCGAGAGTATTCCCGTCAGTGATTTTTTTTCGGCGGCGGTCAAAGGTCTCGATTGATATTTTGACATGTCCAATGCTGGCTCGCTAGCGCAGCCTCCCAATAGAAGTGCGATTGCGATAACTTTTTGCATAAGTTTGAGACCAAAATCGGTTCCCATCCCGCTCTCCAACTCAACGATAACGTTCCAGGGGAGAGGCTCAATCTAACGTATGCCGCTTTACCCCGAAAGCGGACGCAATTAGGCGGCGAGCTTTACGCATGAGTACACTCTCATCTACGATTTCGCACATAGCATGATAGGGGGACCGACGTGGGGAGTTCATCAACATTCGTCGCTTTAGATGGAGATGGCTACGAATTGCTGATGGGACGTTGGAGTTGCCGCTTGGCGGAGCCATTTCTCGACTTTTCCGGTTATGCTGACGGAGAACGGGTGCTCGATGTTGGTTGCGGCACTGGCAGCCTAACATTTGCTTTGGCTGCCCGAGCAAACATCAAAAATATCTTTGGATTGGATTTCTCGGCAGTTTATGTAGATCACGCCACGCACCACAACTCGGATGCACGGATCGAATTCAAGGTTGGAGATGCCTGCGCATTGCCGTTTCCAGATAGCTCTTTCGACCGGACTCTGTCCTTGCTGGTGCTGCACTTCGTGCCGCAGGCAGATCGAGCCATCGCGCAAATGCGACGGGTCACTCGTCCTGGCGGAGTGGTCGCCGCCGCCGTGTGGGACGCACGAGGTGGTTATGTAGCAAACCGTATCTTCTACGATACAGCCGCGATGCTTGATCCGAGAGCCAATGAACTACGAGCCCGCAATTACACCAGACCGATGACGCGCCCTGGGGAGTTGGCGGCGGCATGGCGTCAAGCCGGCTTTGAAAACGTGCAGGCTGAGATGCTTACAATCCGCATGGAATTTTTATCGTTCGATAATTATTGGAACCCATTGGCGGGGGAAGGGTTAGCTGCACAGTACATAAAATCTCTAAGTATCGATCATCAGCACAGGCTTAGGGACGCAATCCAGAAGGCTTACCTCGATGGTGAGCCGGATGGCCTGCGAACATACGCCGCAACCGCTTGGGCAATCAGGGGGATCGTGCCGGCCTGATCGGGGAATGTCCGCTTTGGGTCAAAAGCAGACGTGACACTCTCTTATTATGATGTCCTTTTTAACCCCGAAAGCGGACATTCATCTGCAAACCTTTGATGTCTGCTTTGTGCCAGAACCGGACATCATGACAACCCGCGGTACTCCGCTCTTCAATATGTCCTAAAACCCGCCTCTGTGAGTTCGTATTTGTAGCGGTCGTGCTTTTTAACCTTGATCCAATTTTTTTCAACCGCTTTGTTTAGTCCCCGCTGAAAATCTCCATCTCTCACCCCGGCGAAATAATTGCGTCGAAGTGTGCCGCCCGGCTGAACTTTATATTTTGAAAAAACGCTAATGATTTGGCGCCCAACATCTTCGTCAGACGGGGTGGAGGTCGAGGTCATGTAAACTCCCCTTATTCATGAGGTACTATTTTCGCCCGACACGTTTCGGAGCGAGGTTACGAAAACCAAAATTGGTTCCGTTCACAAACTGAATTGAAAGCGCTAACGCCTTTAGATGCATCTCGGTTGCCACCAAGATGCGCTCTCTTGAATTTAAAGTCGACGGTTGTTTTGGGGCTAGAAGCGGCGGTGGCCGAACATCATTTTATGTCCGCTATGGGTCAAAAGCAGACGTGACACTCTCTTATTATGATGTCTGTTTTAACCCCGAAAGCGGACATTCATTGGCGGGGAATGTCTACTCATCGGACTTAGGCAGATTCAACACGCACGGTGTTCTTTTTTTACTCCACGGCCAAGGAAATTTTCTTTGGGGCGGTCGACACGCGGGGATCCTACATTTCGGATATCTTGGTCCCGACCCCATGCGCCGTGCTTACCCCCTGCTTACCCGGCACAGTTTTAAATTTCTTGATTGTTAGATAAATGCCGATAACATTGGCGCACCCGAGAGGATTCGAACCTCTGACCTTTGCCTTCGGAGGGCAACGCTCTATCCAGCTGAGCTACGGGTGCCTAGCATTCTGATTTAACCGATCGACTGCGCGAGTTCAACGAGCCGCAGGGTCATCGCGCTTTTCGAATCGGCAAGGGGATCTACGATCGTAAAGTGATCAGCGCCGGTGATTTCCTTATAGCGCGTTGCCACACCTCTGTTTTTCCATTTATCGGCAATCGCGCGGCTCTGCCGCAAAAATTCGCTGCTTTCCTTACCACCGACCCAGGCATCTAAGAAGCGGGCGGTCTTCGGCACGTCCCAGAAAAGTGGCGATACGCGGCGCGCTTCCTGCAAATCGAGATTGAGGTCCGTATTCATGCTAATTCCAACGAGCGGCGAAAGATCGAACAGACCAGAAATCGAAAAACCTGCAGGCACGAGATCGGCCGGAAGATCAGCCGCGATTTTTTTCCATACCGTCGCGAGCAGACACGAAACAAGATGGCCGCCGGCGGAATGGCCGCACACGGTCATCTTCCGGCCATGGCGGCGGCCGAGAAAAACTGCCGCATTGCGGACTTGTTTGATGATTTCTTTGATCGTGACCACCGGGCAGAGGTCATAACCCACGAGCGCCATCGCATAGCCGTGGGCGTTTGCGCCTGCACCCACTTGGCTAAACAGTGAAGGATCGAGCGAACGCCAATATCCCCCGTGAATAAAGAGAATTATGGGTACATCACGGTTGGCCGACGGCCAGAACAGATCGATATACTGGCGCGCGCTGTCGCCATATGAAACGCCTAATTCGGAATTGTGGTGCGAAGTCCGGTATGCCGCGGCCTCGCGTTTCCAGCGTTCGAAGATCGCGGAATGTTCTGGAACGCGCGCGCGATTATTATATTCGGCTTCGTAATCGAGAGCGGTCAATTCGCTTCTAATTAGCGCGGCGCGCGTTTGGCGAGAATTCGCTGCAGCGTGCGCCGATGCATGCTGAGCCGTCGCGCAGTTTCGGACACGTTACGACCGCAATGTTCATAGACGCGCTGGATATGCTCCCAGCGAACGCGGTCAGCGGACATCGGATTTTCGGGGAGTTCCGCCTTTTGGCCGGGACCCGCCTTCAGTGCGGCACACAGTTCGTCGGCGTCGGCGGGCTTCGATAGGTAATCGACTGCGCCCAGTTTCACCGCGTTCACGGCCGTTGCAATATTTCCGTAACCGGTGAGAACGATCCCGCGCGCTTCCGGGCGGCGCAACTTCAAGGCAGAAATCACATCGATGCCGCTACCGTCGCTTAAACGCAAATCGACTACAGCATAAGCGGGCGGCGACTTCTCAATGGAGGCCAGACCTTCTGCTACGGTTTCTGCAGTCTGAACTTCAAATCCGCGGCTTTCCATCGCACGCGCTAGTCGGTCGAGAAATGCCTTGTCGTCATCGACGATCAACAGGCTCGATTCCGCGCCGGGTTCGAAGAGCACCATTTCCGTCATGACCAATGGCTCCATTCAATTTTAGGCCGTCCCCGCAGCGTAACTATTCCGCAGCAGGCTTGGCAGCAAGTCCGCCTTCTAGCCCAGAAATCGGCATTGTGGCGACTTCCCGTGCCCCCGTTCGCGCATCCATAAAAAGTTTTTCGCGCGGCCAATGTACACGAATAATAGCGCCCGTTTGCGGAGATTGGCGATTTTCAATCGAAAGCGAAGCTCCGGTTCTTTCAAGCAAGGTTTTCGCGATGAAAATCCCGAGCCCCAGGCCGCCCCGTACGTCGCTATTGCGGCCGCGGACAGAAACATAGGGATCCCCAATGCGACTCATGACATCGCTAGAAAACCCGGGCCCGTCATCAACGATGGTGATTTTGACTTCCGTAGGACTCCATCTGGCAATCACGTCAACTTTTTCTTTTGCGAAATCGACGGCATTCTCGACGAGATTCCCAAGTCCGTAAAGTATGCCGGGGTTTCGAGCGATAATCGGCTCGCCATCGCGATTATCCGGCAGTTTAATATTGATCTCGACATTGAAGGGCCGGTGCGGTGCGGCGACTTCGTCGAGAATCTGCGACAGCGGCATCCGATCGAACGGTGCGTCACCCGACTCGAGCGAGGAGATGCGGCGAAGGATCGCTCGGCAGCGCTCGACTTGCTGGCACAGCAAACGAATATCATCAGCATGCGGCGCGCCCGGCGGTATTGCGCGTTCAAGCTCACGTGAAACGAGTGCAATGGTAGCAAGCGGAGTTCCAATCTCGTGCGCGGCCGCCGCCGCCAATCCGTCAAGTGCGGAAAGATGCTGCTCGCGCTCCAGGACAAGTTCAGTCGCTGCAAGGGCGTCGGAAAGCTGGCGCGCCTCCTCGGCAATTTTCCAGGTATAGATGCCAATGAACCCTACCTGAACGAACATCGCGATCCATTCGCCCGCGCGATACAGCAGCGGAAATTCAATTTCGCCGGGGCGATACCAGGGAAGAGGAAGGTAAAAAAAACTTAGTAACGTCACCATGGCGATCACATATGTGCCAACCAGCAAGGTGGTACGCGGCGAAAGCGCCGCAGCCGAAATCAGGAAAGGCGAGAGATAATAAGCAGAAAACGGATTGTCGATGCCGCCCGTAAAATACAAAAGCGCCGTCAGCTGCGTCACGTCATAGACCAGCAGAAACCCGGCGGCAGGATCGTTCAGGCGATGCGACCGAGGATAATGGGCCCGGAGATAAAAATTCGTGCAAACGGTTACGGCCACGGTGCCGAACGCAGGCCAAATTGGGAAATGGAATTTGAGTCCCCAGTAAACGCCGACCAGCGTAAGCGACTGTCCCAGCACCACCAACCAGCGCAGTCGAATAAAGGTATCCAGCCTCAGGCCGTACTGGCGAGGCCCGAGTGGTCGAACCAGGGGGTCGAAATCCAACATTGCCTCAATCTAAGCTCATGTCGGGTGTTGTGAAACCACCCTGCCCCGTGGCAAGTCGGACCATATCATGGATGCAAAAACAAATACTGCCGCAATCGAAGCCGACTGCCTGACAAAATTCTACGGCGAAAGCACCGCGGTCGACCATATTTCTTTCCGGCTCAAGGCGGGTTCGATCACGGGCTTGCTCGGCGGCAACGGCGCCGGAAAAACCACGACCATCGGCATGATTATGGGCCTAGTCGCGCCGAGTTCAGGCTCAGTAAAAGTGCTCGGCGCCGACATGGCGCAGGACCGTTATCGCGTACTTCACCGAATGAATTTTGAAAGCCCGTATATCGATTTGCCGCATCGTCTTACAGTCCGGCAGAATCTTACGGTATTCGGCATGCTGTACGGCGTTTCCGACATCGCCAAACGGATCGCACACATTTGCGCTGAACTCGATCTCAAGGATTTTCTCGACCGGCAATCGGGAAAGCTTTCCGCCGGCCAAAAAACTCGTGTAGCGCTCGCCAAGGCGCTGATTAACGAGCCTGACATTCTCGTGCTAGACGAGCCGACTGCTTCGCTTGATCCCGATACGGCAGATTGGGTTCGGCAACGTCTGGAACGTTACAGCGCCGAGCAAGGCGCGACCATTCTACTCGCGTCCCACAACATGTTCGAGGTCGAACGACTGTGCAATCGCGTCATCATGATGAACCGCGGCATAATCATCGATGACGATACGCCGATACGCCTGCTTTCACGTTATGGCAGACAAAATCTTGAGGAAGTTTTTCTCGACGTTGCGCGTGGCCGGCGCGGGTCAACTCTTAAGAAAGAGTCAGTCGGATGAGCTTTCATTCCCCCGCGTTTTCTTTCCGGCGCGTCGGTGCGATGGTGTTGCGTCACTGGTACTTGCTGCGCTCTTCGTGGCCGCGTCTGTTCGAATTGACGTATTGGCCCGCGGTGCAAATGCTCATGTGGGGTTTTCTTCAACTCGGTATCGCCCAGCAAACAGGAACGTTTGTTGTGGCAGCCAGCACATTTCTGGCAGGCTTCTTTCTTTGGGATTTATTATTTCGCGGACAACTGGGTTACTCGATGTCGTTTCTTGAGGAAATGTGGTCGCGCAATCTCCCCAATCTCATGATCAGCCCGTTGCGGCCGGTAGAATTTGTCATATCGCTGATGGTCATGAGTGTGATTCGTCTTTCGGTCGGTTTTGTACCGGTTACGATTCTCGCAATCTGGTTCTTTGGATTTAATTTGTGGGCGCTCGGCATTTCACTCGTATTTTTCTTCGCGAATCTTTTTTTCACCGCTTGGGCCGTGGGCATGTTTTGCTCGGGCCTCGTGCTTCGAAATGGGATGGGGGCGGAGGGACTAACCTGGAGCCTGATGTTCATCCTATTGCCGCTTGCCTGTGTGTATTATCCGGTAACGATACTGCCCGCATGGTTACAACCGATCGCCTGGGCTCTCCCGCCCACGGCGGTGTTTGAAGGCATGCGCGCACTTGTACTCAACAATATTTTCCGCGCAGATCTGTTGTTCTGGGCATTGGGACTAAATGCGCTATGGCTCACAATCGGCGCAATCTCCTTCGTAATCCTGCTGAGAGGAGCGCGAAGGGTAGGTTCGCTGATTTCGATCGGCGAATAAGCGTTCATTGTTCATAAATCCGTCGCATTGACGCTAGGGATGAAACTCGACATTATGTTGCATCGCAGCAGTTCGCGCGCCCCGAGATGGGGAAGGCAATGCGTGGCTGAATCCTTGCGTGGTTGGATGCTGGGACAAACGATATGGCAATTGGCGTCTTTGGCGAAGCACCACAGTTGCCAGGTGGCGACGCGGTTCTCTCTTCTCCGATCTACTGGATGTACGAATGGGGCCACGTCGCATTGAGTCCTTCGCGCGCCATGGCCGATATGACAAGGCTGTATTTCAAAAATCCACTGAACCCTTTCGCACGGACGGTATTCGGAAAATCCATCGCGGCCGCGGCCGAAGTTTACGAGCGTGCGACGCGACGTTACAGCAAGCCGGAATGGGCAATCGATACGACGCTCGTCGGTGGCGAGCGCGTCCCGGTCCGCGTATCAACTGTATGGGAACGCTCTTTCTGTAACCTGCTGCATTTCGAGCGGCTATTGACGCATGCGCCGCGCCGCCCACAGCCGAGGGTTTTGATCGTGGCGCCTATGTCGGGTCACTACGCAACACTTTTGCGCGGCACAGTCGAGGCATTTCTGCCAAACCATGACGTCTTCATTACCGATTGGGCTGATGCGCGAATGGTGCCGTTAGCAGAGGGAAGTTTCGATCTCGATGATTACATCGATTATGTGATCAGTATTTTTCATCGGCTGGGCGGCGACTGCCACGTCGTCGCGGTATGCCAGCCAGCTGTTCCGGTTCTTGCCGCCATCGCCCGTATGGAAGCAGAGAATGACCCCTACGTTCCCCATTCCATGACATTGATGGGCGGTCCGATCGATACGCGCGTCAATCCGACCTCGGTAAACTCGGTCGCGGAAAAGCGCGGCATCGAATGGTTCCGCAAGCATGTGATCGCAAAGGTCCCATTTCCATTGCCGGGTTTTGGTCGTCAGGTTTATCCAAGCTTCGTGCAACTTGCCGGTTTCGTCAGCATGAATCTTGATCGGCATGTTGATGCGCATCGCGACTTGTTTACCCATCTCGTCACGGGCGATGGCGATTCAGTGAGCAAACACCAGGAATTCTACGACGAGTATCTCGCCGTAATGGATCTTACCGCCGAATATTATCTGCAGACGGTCGAGAGGGTTTTCATTCGTCACGATCTGCCAAAGGGAAAAATGACTCACCGGGGCAAGCCGGTCGACCCATCGGCGATTCGCCGTGTCGCGCTACTCACGGTTGAAGGTGAGAAGGATGACATTTCCGGTGTCGGCCAAACCGAAGCCGCGCATGAACTTTGCGTGAACATTCCGGCCGACAAAAAATCACATTATTTGCAAATTGGCGTTGGCCATTACGGCGTCTTTAATGGGTCACGTTTCCGCGCAGAAATCGCGCCACGCATGTTCGACTTTATGCTCACCAACAGCCCGAAACGGGGTTCCGCCATGGCGACCGTTTCCAAATTTGCTCAGCGCATCAAAGCGAGCGGAAATAGGTCTCATCGTGACAAGCTTGCATGAAGCACTCGAATGGCATTGCCTAGCGGGATGCCGATTCGATTGGACTTTCGCTTCTTTCAGAACAATAAGCTTCTCCGAGAAGCGGAGCAGTTCGTCGTTGCAGGCGATGGCGAAAGCTATCTCGTTGAGGTGAAACGCCATTCGGCGGCTCGACGCTATACGCTGCGAGTGCGCGAAACCGGGAGGAATATCGTTCTGAGTATGCCGCCACGCGGCAGCATCCGGCAGGCTAAAAGCTTCGCCGAGAGGAACATCACCTGGATTGCAGCACGGTTAAAACGTTTACCGCCCACCATTCCTTTTGCCGAGGGCGAGACGATTGAGTTGCGGGCTATCCCGCATCGCATCGTTCACCGACCCGATGCCCGAGGAACCGTTTGGACAGAGTATTCTTCAAACGGCGAGGCATTGCTCTGTGTGGCGGGAAAGGCCGACCATATTGCGCGCCGCATTCGGGATTACCTTAAGCGCGAGGCGAAGCGCGACCTGACCAAGGCAGCCCGACGTCATGCCGAAATGCTGGATGTATCGATCCGTGCGATTTCCGTGCGTGACACGGCGAGCCGTTGGGGCTCCTGCTCGCGCAATGGAGGCCTGTCCTTTTCCTGGCGACTCATTTTCGCGCCCGTATTCGTGCTCAACTATCTCGCCGCTCATGAAGTGGCTCACCGGATTGAACTCAATCACTCGCGGCGCTTTTGGAAAATCCTTGATCAAATTTTTGCCGACCGGCACCGCGCCGAAGCGTGGCTGCGCACGCATGGCTCATCGCTACATCGTTACGGAGCGAAATAAAAAATTCAGCGGCGGCCGAATAGTTTGTCGAACAGCCAACGATCAAGGGCGAACCCGCCGGAATTGGGATTGCTTTGCGGATTGTCTGGACTTTGATAGTCGACATTGCCAGGCGGAACCGTCTGCCCCCATCCGCTCTCGCTCTGGCCTCCCGGCAGATCGACGACGGGGACGTTCTGATGCGCCCCGCGCATGAAGCGATTCCAGATATCGACCGGCAGACCGCTGCCCGAGGCTTTTTTGGTGGGAGTCGAATCGTCGTTACCGAGCCAGATCCCGGCAATCATATGGCCGGTATAGCCGACAAACCATGCGTCGCGATAATCCTGACTGGTGCCAGTCTTACCCGCAGCGTTCCAGCCCGGAACCGATGCGCGGCGTGCCGTTCCAGTGAGCAACGTTTCCGACAACATCTGATTCATCATACCGACATGTTCCGGTGTAATGACGCGGTTCGATCCTGATGCCGCCCGCGCGTAGAGAACCTTTCCGTCCTGCGCGCGTACGCGCTCGATTACGTGCGGTATGATCGAGATGCCGCCATTCGCGAACGGTGCGTATGCGCCGACCAATTCGAGCAGCGTGACTTCGGACGTTCCAAGCGCAAGGGATGCATTCGCCTCCAGCTTCGATGCAATACCCAGACGCTGCGCAGTTTTCGCGACGTTCTGCGCGCCAACTTCCAGTGTCAGACGCACAGAAACAGTATTTAAAGAATTCGCCAGCGCCGTCGTGAGCGTCACCGCTCCCTGGTAATCGCGCGAATAATTCTCTGGCTTCCAGCCGCGCACGGAAATCGGGGCGTCGTCGCGCACGGTGTCCGGCCTTAGACCACGCTCCAAGGCAGTAAGATAGACGAACGGTTTGAACGCCGAGCCCGGCTGGCGGTGACTGGAAATTGCGCGGTTGAACTGGCTCTCGGAATAATTTTTTCCGCCAACCAGCGCGCGCACGGAACCATCCGGCTCCATGGCAACAAGTGCGCCTTGGGTGACGCCGTAGCGATCACCGTTTTTATTCAGCTCATCGACAAACGCTTTTTCCGCGGCCGATTGAAGCGTGGGGTCGATCGTAGTTTGCACAATGACATCATTTTCGAAGCGCCCGACGTAATCGGTCAATGCATCCATGACCCAATCAGCGATATAGCCAGTCGAGCCAGGACCAACGTCCTTAGCGATCATCACTGGTCGCGCGCGCGCGGTGCGCGCCATCGCCTCGGATACAAAACCAGCGTCGACCATCGCCTTCAATACAAGTTCGGCGCGATCGCGCGCGAGAGCGGGATTCCGTGTGGGTGCCAGACGCGAAGGAGCCTTTACCAAACCCGCAAGCATGGCAGCTTCGCCGAGCGTCACAACGCGCGCGGATTTTCCGAAATAGCGCTGCGCGGCGGCCTCAACACCATAGGCGCCGGAGCCAAAATAAACGCGATTCAGATAAAGCTCGAGAATCTGGTTCTTCGAATACTCTGATTCAAGTGCGAGCGAGATAATGAGTTCATCGATCTTGCGGGAAAACGTTTTTTCTTGCGTGAGGAAAAGGTTTTTGGCGAGTTGCTGAGTAAGTGTCGAACCACCTTCGCGCACGCTTCGCGCCGCGATGTTGACCGCGGCCGCACGCATAAGTCCAATTGGATCGAGTCCGAAGTGATGATAGAAGCGACGGTCTTCGATAGCGACGAAAGCTTGCGGCAGATACGGCGGCAACGCTTTCAACGGAATCGCAGCACCTCCCATATCGCCGCGCGTGGCAAACGTTTTCCCGTCGAGGCTTAGGATCGTGATGGTGGGAGGACGCTTCGGCACTACGAGAGAATGGATCGGCGGAAGCCGCATCATATGCAATGTGATCACGCCCCCCACGGCGACGGCACCCCAAATCGCTAATACGACACACCAATATATAAATCGGCGGATTGCGCTGCGTCGGGATCTACGTCGACGCGCAGACCGATTCTTTTTCGGAGGTTTCGACGACGCGGGGATTGCGTTTGCACGGTTGCTGGAATCGGGCGCCCCCGCGGCACGATCACACGGATCGAGTTTCAGATCGAACGGCGATCTAAACCCGAGCGACGGCCCGCGCCGATTGTTTCCGTATTTAGTCCGGGCCATTCCCGAAAATTCCCCGCTGGGGGAGTCCGCCCCCGCCCGGTTAAAGAGATCTAAATGCGGCGATTTAAGGTGCGGTTAAGCATCCATTTCAATACGGTTAGCCCGTACGTTTCCTGGATTTGTTTACTCGTCGCTGTCGAAAACTGAAAGCAAAGCCTTTCGAATCGCGGCATTCCGTTGCATTGAAATCACCTTCGCCCCGGTCAGATCGGTGACGTAGAAAACGTCAACGACGCGTTCGCCGAAGGTAGCGATGTGCGCTGAAGCAATATTAAGATTGAGGCGCGAGATCGTATTGGTTAGGTCGTACAACAGACCGGTGCGATCGAGGCCTGAAACTTCGATGACGGTATGGCGGTCCGACCAGATATTGTTGACGTTGATCTCCGGCTGAATGCTGAAAGCCTTGTAACGTTCTTGGGACAGTTTATGCGGCACCACTTCGGGAAGCCTCGTTTCCCCGCGCAACGCCCGCTCAATTCCCTCCGCGATGCGGGTAGCGCGGCGCTGTTCGTCCTCGTCGCGATCAAATTCGCGCGAGAGGGAAATTGTATCGAGCGCAAGACCATCGGTGGTGGTGAATATTTGCGCATCGACGATATTGGCGCCCGCAATTGCACATGACCCCGCGATGACCGATAAAAGCCGCGGATGGTCTTGCGCCAGAATTGTGAGCTCAGTGACGCCTCGGGAGGGGTCTATCCGGACGGAGGTTGCGAGTTGCCGCCCGCTTTTTTCGACCTGGTCGATAAAGCGAGCATGTTCGATTTTTCGCTCCAGATCCACTTTCAGCCAGTAAGGCTGATAATGACGTTGGATATAGCGCTGCAGATCCGTCCCATCCCATTCCTTCATAGCGGCTTTGAATTCGGCCTGCGCGAATTCGATACGGTTCGAGCGGTTAACCTCGGAGAAGCCGCCGGTCACGACCGGTTCGGTCTCGTAATATAGGTTACGCAGCAACTGTGCTTTCCAGCCGTTCCAAACGCCTGGTCCGACAGCGCGGATGTCAGCCGTTGTCAGGACGAGAAGAAGCTTCATCCGCTCCAGATTTTGAACTACCGCGGCGAAATCCTCGATCGTCTTGCGATCCGAAAGATCGCGCGACTGTGCAACCGAAGACATGACAAGGTGTTTTTCTACTAGCCAGGAAACTGTTTCCGTTTCAGCGGGACTCAATCCGAAACGCGGGGATAATTTCTTCGCAATGCGAGCACCCTCGATCGAATGATCTTCCGGCCGACCCTTGGCAATATCATGGAGAAAGAGACTGACGTAGAGCAAATTCCGGTTTTTTATTCCCGACATTAATTCGTTTGCAAGACCATATTCTGAATTAGTGCGCCGTTCGATTTCGGAAAGCACACCAATGCAGCGAAGCAGATGCTCGTCGACCGTATAGTGATGATACAGATTGAATTGCATCATCGCGACGACATGCCCAAATTCGGGCACGAAACGCCCCAGAACCCCGGTCTCGTTCATCTTCCGCAATACGATCTCAGGTGCATTGCGCGAAGTGAGGATCTCGAGAAAGAGCTGGTTTGCTTCCTTATTCTCGCGCAGTTCCGAATCGATCAGTCTGAGCGAACGGCGCGCAAGCCGAAGCGCGTCCGGATGAAAATCGAGGTCCTCCTGATCGGCGAATCGAAATAAACGTATCAGGTTAACTGAGTCGCTTTCGAACGTCTTTTCATTCGCTACATTCAAGCGGCCATTATCGACGACAAAATTGGGGTTGTTCTTGATCGGCTTCGGGCCACGCCTTGTTAGGCGCGCGATCGTACGCGTCAGCCCCGGCGCTGCCTTTGCATGAATTTCCTCCAGTGCTGCGCAGAGGATTGCGGTCAGATCGCCTATATCTTTCGCGACCAGAAAATAGTGCTTCATGAAGCGCTCGACTTCGCGAAGGCCAGGGTGTTCCGTATACCCGAGTCTCTTCGCCATATCGTACTGAACATCGAAGTTGAGCCGCTCCTCGGCGCGCCCCGTCAGAAAATGTAGATTGCAGCGCACTGACCAAAGAAACTCACCGCAGCGTAGAAAGAGAGCGCGCTCTACCGCCGTAAAAACCCCCTTCTCGACTAGTTCCTCGATATTTCGGACGCGATAAACATATTTTGAAATCCAAAACAGCGTATGCAGGTCGCGCAGCCCGCCTTTTCCATCCTTCACATTCGGTTCGACCAGATAGCGCGACTGTCCCGCACGTTTGAGGCGTTCATCGCGTTCGGCGAGTTTTGCCGCCACAAACTCTGCGGCAGTGCCCTGAACGATTTCACGATCGAAGCGAGCCGTCAGTTCATCAAATAGTTTCTGATCGCCGGCCAGAAGCCGCGACTCAAGCAGGCTCGTGCGAATCGTCATATCGGCGCGGCCCTGACGGATGCATTCGTCGACGGAGCGCGTCGAATGACCGATTTTCAGGCCCATGTCCCACAGCGCGTATAGAATCGCCTCAGCAACGCTCTCGCCCCACGCCGTCTGTTTGTAGGGAAGCAAAAACAGGAGATCGATATCGGATCCCGGTGCGAGCAAACCGCGGCCATACCCACCGACAGCAATCACTGCCATTCGTTCGCTGGACGACGGATTGTCCGACCGATAGAGAACGCCCGTCGCAAATTCGTAGGCAATTCCGATAATGCCGTCCATTAGCCGCGAAAGACGTTTCGCGCACGCACGACCGCCCCCTTCAGTCAGCAGAATTTGCTCGGCTTTCTTTCTGCCTTCCTGCAGAACGCGCTTAAGCCGTTGCGCGAATTCAACGCGCAAATCTGCTTCGCGGCCTTCAAGGGTTTTTCTCAGTTCGGCCAGTTCTAGCCTGAGTGCGGCCGGATCGAACAATTCGTCCGTCGTCTGCGGGCTTGGACGGTGGCGTGTTGCGACTTGCGACATTGAAGAGGGCCTAGCAGGTGAAGTAGCGATCCGAATCTACAAAATCATTGCATGGAATTGCCGTCTAACCCTTGTCGAATCAAAGGACAGAACAGAAAATCGTATATAACACTTATAATTTGTATTTTTATTATATTGACAAAAATACCTTGGTGATTGAACATTAAGAGGCGTTGGAGTGGGCTCCAACACTTTCCCCGCCATCCAAATTGGAGCGCTCCATGATCAAATTCTTCAAAAGAGGCATTTTTCTTGGCCTCACTCTTTTTTCGGCATTCCTATCGAACCCGTCACGCTCGGCACCCCTCGAAGAGCTTCGTATCGACTGGGCCACATACAACCCGGTTTCGATCGTTATCCGCACGCAGGGCCTGCTCGAAAAAGAATTCGAAAAGGACGGCACCAAGATTCGCTGGGTGCAGAGTGCGGGCTCCAACAAGGCGCTAGAATTCTTGAACGCCAGCGCAATCGATTTCGGTTCAACCGCAGGCTCGGCCGCGCTTATCGCCCGCATCAACGGAAATCCTATTAAGTCGATCTATGTTTATTCGCGTCCGGAGTGGACCGCGCTTGTCACCAAACCAGGAAGCGGCATCACAAAGGTCATAGATCTCAAGGGAAAGTCGGTTGCGGTTACGCGCGGTACCGATCCGCATATCTTTATTGTCCGCGCGCTCGCCGAGGTGGGCTTGAGCGACAAGGACGTAAAATTCGTGCTCTTACAACACGCCGATGGGCGCCTTGCCCTCTCGCGCGGCGATGTCGATGCATGGGCGGGCCTCGATCCAATGATGGCTGCAGCGCAGATCGAAGAGGGCGCGGTTCTCTTCTACCGAAAACCAGAAGCGAACACTTGGGGTATTCTTAACGTTCGCGAGGAATTCGCGCAGCAGAATCCTGAAACCGTCGCCCGCGTATTGAAAGTCTATGAACAGGCCCGCAAGTGGTCATTGGCGCACCCACAGGAGGTGACAAAACTTTTTGCAGAGGCCGCGAAGATCCCGGAGAACGTCGCCGGAAAACAGCTGACTGAGCGTACCGAACTTACGCACAGCGCGATTGGCAAGCCGCAATATGATTCCATTCTGGCGGCGGGCCTTGCACTTCAGCAAGCCGGCGTTTTGCCTGCGGACATCGATATTCGCAAAAAGGTCGACGAACTCATCGATACGCGATTTAATGCAAACCTGACGAATTAGATCTTCGTACGTCGTTTATACATGGTGACCATGACCGCGATCGGAACGTCCCATCTCGCGGAAGAGGGATCTCCAACAGTAACCGCTCGCCGCCAACTCATCTTGCGGAGGCGGGGTAGTCGTTTTCTCTTTGGATTTGTGTTGCCGATCGTGCTTGCCCTCGCGTGGGAGGCCGCCGTTCGCTTCGGTTGGGCACAAGGCCGCCTCATGCCACCACCAAGTCGCATCCTTTCCACACTCTATAACCTCGCGACCACCGGCGAGCTGTTTCGGCATATTTTTGTAACCACTGCACGCGTGATGGCTGGGTTTGCGCTCGGTGTACTCGCCGCGACAATTATTGGCGCGCTGGCGGGGGCGTCGCGCATTGCACGCGAACTGGTTGATCCCACTCTGCAGGGCTTACGCGCGGTCCCTTCGATTGCCTGGGTACCTCTTTTTATTCTGTGGTTCGGTATCTTCGAGCAGTCAAAAATCATCCTAATCGCTGTGGGCTGTTTTTTTCCGGTTTATCTGGGCGTGCTCGGTGCCATTTTCTCTGTTGACCGGAAAACAGTTGAGGTTGGTCGCATCTTCCGCCTTTCTACATCTTCGCTAGTCTGGCGAATTCTGCTGCCTGCGATTCTGCCGGCCTATGTCGTAAGCTTACGATCGGGTCTTGGCCTGGGATGGATGTTCGTGGTCGCCGCCGAATTTATGGGCGCGTCGGAAGGTCTTGGCTATTTGCTCGTCGATGGACAGCAGCTTGGAAAGCCCGATCAGATTCTTGCCTCGATTTTTGTCTTCGCCATTCTCGGCAAGGTATCGGATGGCCTGCTCGCGGCGGCCGCGGCACCCTTCCTCACCTGGCAAGACGCTTTCGCACCGCGCGGTTGAGACATGCTTACTATTGAGTCTGTCGACAAGATTTATCCCAACGGCGCGGAGGCGCTCAATCGTGTGAGTCTGCGTATAAAACCCGGCGAGATTATTGCGGTCGTTGGCAGTTCTGGCTGTGGTAAAAGCACATTGCTGCGCCTTATCGCCGGGCTCGATCAACCGACGCATGGAGAAATCCAGCTCGACGGTGAAAGGATCCGATCGCCGCATCCAGCAGTCGGCGTAGTTTTCCAGGAACCCCGTCTTCTTCCTTGGCTTACGGTCGCCCAGAATATCGCCTTCGGCCTTTACGAGTATCCGCGTGCACAGCGTGGCAGATTGGTCAACGACGTGCTGAAACATGTCGGACTTTCCGATTATGTGAGTTGTTGGCCACGCGAACTTTCCGGGGGGCAGGCACAACGTGTCGCGATCGCACGCGCGCTAGCTCCTCGCCCAAAAGTCCTGCTGCTTGATGAACCGTTCTCAGCGCTTGACGCGTTCACTCGTGCCAGCTTGCAGGAACATGTATTGGACTTGTGGCAGGCATTTCAACCCACGCTCGTTCTCGTTACGCACGATGTCGAAGAGGCCGCGTTCCTTGCCGACCGGGTGCTTGTGATGCGTCCCCGACCTGGCCGGTTTGTAGCGGAAATCAGCTTAAGTGTTGCACGGCCGCGCGAACGACTCGGGGCCGATGTGGAAACCATAAAACGCCGGATCCTCGGCGCGCTCGATCGCAGTCTCCGCTCCCAGCTGAAGGGTGAAGAACTGGCACCGGCCGCCGCGATTTGACATGCTAAAAAAATCCAGGAGAAGCGAAATGGACTCAGCTGCCCTACGCGAACTGCAAGCACCGCTCAAGAATCGCTACAAGAAAGACCCGAATGCCGCGGTTATCACCCTGAGAGCGCGAGGCGCGCTCGATGAAGGTATCACCTGCAAGGTCGAAACGGGGCGCGCGATCGCACTCGCGGGCTTGCATCCAGCAACCGGTGGCTCGGGCCATGAGTTGTGCTCGGGCGATATGCTATTGGAGGCTCTCGTCGCTTGCGCGGGTGTCACATTGCGCGCCGTCTCGACTGCTTTCGGCATCAACCTTAAGTCCGGTACGATCGAAGCGGAGGGTGATCTCGATTTCAAAGGTACGCTCGGCCTCAACAAAGAAGCCGAGGTGGGGTTCAAGACCATTCGTCTTACTTTCAAAGTTGATACAGATGCATCGCAGGAAAATCTCGACAAGTTGCTCGCTACGACGGAGCGCTATTGCGTAGTGCTCCAAACGATCCGCAAGGGCACCCCTTCGGAAGCGCACATCATTCGTTCACGCTGAATATCAGTTTTCCTTTTCCTGCTTGCGCAGCGCTTTGAGTTTGTAGAGTAACTCAAGTGCCTCGCGCGGCGCGAGTGTGTCCGGATCAATGCATTCGAGCATTTTTTCCAAAATATTTAGTCTGGTTTTTGGCTCCTCGGGACGAACTACAGAAAACAAAGGCAAATCTTCGACAAGCTTGCGGGTAGGCGCGCTGCGATCGGACGCTTCGAGCTCCTTCAGAACAACTCGAGCGCGCTCGACGACCGGGGGAGGCAGCCCTGCGAGCTTGGCTACCTGAATTCCATATGAGCGATCGGCAACGCCGGGCGCAACCTCGTGCAGGAAAACGACATCGCCTTCCCATTCCTTCACGCGCACCGTTGCGTTCACAATGCGATTGAGTTTCGCACCGAGCGCGGTCAATTCATGAAAATGCGTTGCGAAAAGTACACGGGATTTGTTCACGCTATGCAAATATTCAAGTGTGGCCCACGCGATCGATAAACCGTCGAAGGTTGCCGTACCGCGCCCGATTTCATCCAGAATCACGAGTGAGCGTTGTGTCGCCTGATTCAAGATCGCAGAGGTTTCGACCATTTCGACCATAAAGGTCGAGCGACCACGCGCGAGATCGTCGGCGGCGCCAACCCGCGAGAATAGGCGATCTATTACGCCAACCCTCGCGGCCTTGGCCGGAACGAACGAGCCCATCTGTGCGAGAATGGCGATCAACGCATTCTGACGAAGGAACGTCGATTTGCCGGCCATGTTCGGGCCAGTCACGAGCCATATGCTGCCGGCATTTTCCTCTTCTGGCGCCGATAAATCGCAGTTGTTAGCAACGAACGGTCCTCCATTGCGACGAAGCGCCTCTTCGACGACTGGATGCCGTCCTCCCTCGATCAGAAAATCAAGCGAGTTGTCGACTTGCGGCCTTGCCCAGTTTTCATTCACCGCAAGTTCGGCAAGAGCGCAGGATACGTCGATACATGCAAGCGCGGATGCGACCGCCTCGAGAGAAATTACCGCTGCAATGATCTCATTCGCGAACCGATCGAAAATCTCAAGTTCAATGGCAAGAGCACGATCCGCGGCGTTCGCTATTTTCGATTCAAGCTCGCCCAGTTCAGTGGAGGAAAATCTCATAACTCCAGCAAGACTCTGGCGATGCACAAAGATTTCGCGCCAAGGTGGAGCTGTCAGCCTTTCCCCGTGTTGTGCGGACAGTTCGATGAAATAACCAAGAACATTGTTGTGCTTGATCTTGAGCGTCCGCAATCCTGTCTCATCGGCGTAACGTGTCTGCAGACCTGCAATGATCTTGCGCGATTCATCGCGCAATTTGCTTGCCGTATCCAGATTCTTATCAAAGCCCTCACGCACGAAGCCGCCGTCGCGCTTGGAAAGCGGAAGTTCATCGGCGAGCATGCGGGCGAGCTCCGCGTGCAGCGATGACTTTGCTGCGATGAGCGTCGTTACCGCCTCCAAAAGTTCTTGTGGCAATTCTTTTTTTCCGAGGATGCTCGTGATTTCATGGCTCACAGCAAAACTATCGCGCACTGCGGCGAGATCCCGCGGTCCGCTGCGTCCAAGCGAGATTCGGGCGAGAGCACGCGATAGATCAGGCGCCGAGGCGAGACTTTTTCGTAGTTCCTGTCGCTTTTCCGAGTGATCGGTAAAAAAACTGACTGCATCCAGTCGCGCATTGATCTTGTCGGTATCGAGTAAGGGGCTCGCAAGCCTGCGGCCTAAAAGCCGGGCACCGGCCGCGGTCTTGGTTCGATCGATGGTAAAAAGAAGGCTGCCCTCGCTGTTACTCGAAAGCGCCCGCACCAACTCAAGATTGGCCCGTGTCGCAGCATCGATCATCAATACCGAATTCGTCGCTTCCCGGTCTGGTCGGGAAAGATTGGGTTTATTTCCGATCTGCGTGCGCTCGACATAGGTAATTGCCGCCGCAGCCGCTTTCATCTCCTGCCGAGAAAACAAACCGAAAGACTCAATCGTCGCAATGCCGAAAAAAGAAGAAAGCCGCCGCTCCGCCGTCGCGCCGTCAAAAATATCTTGGCTAACGGGCGTCACCACCGACAAGGATCGCCAGAAGGAGCGTAATTCGGGATCGTCGTATATCGAGTCAGCGACAATAATTTCGCCTGGCTCCAATCGTGCGATTTCGGCGGACAAGCGGACGCCATCGGTTTCTGCCACGTGAAATTCGCCTGTTGAAATATCGAGCCAGGCAAGACCAAATATCGGTTCGGTATTGCTTGCCGATTTTCCTTGCGTAACTGCCATCAGCCAATTGTTACGCTTGGCCTCCAGTAAAGTATCTTCGGTCAACGTGCCCGGCGTGACGATACGCACGACATCGCGTTTGACGATGGATTTGGAGCCGCGTTTTTTGGCTTCTGCCGGATCCTCGATCTGTTCACAGACCGCAACGCGATGGCCGAGAGCGATTAACCGGTGCAGATATTCGTCGGCCTTCTGAACCGGCACGCCACACATCGGGATATCGCGACCAAGATGCTTGCCGCGCCTGGTGAGCACGATGCCAAGCGCACGCGACGCTGTTTCGGCGTCGTCGAAAAATAATTCATAGAAGTCGCCCATCCGGTAAAACAGCAAATAGTCGGGGTTGGCGGTTTTAATTTCAATATATTGTTCCATCATCGGCGTAACGCGGCCGGCCGTTTCAGTCGCCGGGTCTTCAATTAAAAATGATGGTGCACTATTGTCCATGGACGGCGCACTCTATCAGATGTTCGCCTCCGTTATAGAAGATCAATCACGTTATCCGACAGTCGCGATATTGCGCCGGCTTTTCATCGGTGCAAGCAGCGGCGTACGGAAGGCAGATTAGCGGTCGCGCTTCCCGGGGTTCGCGATCCGCGTGGCAATCAATGTGCCCATCGTCATCGGAACGATAATGGGCGCGTTAGTTTTGGTAGCCGGCCCAGGCCAATACTGCGCGAAAAGCGAAATGAATTCTTTTCGATTAAACGCCTGAGTACGGCTCGCTTCGGCATCTAAGGTGTCCTTCGATTTTAGGTGTTTGCAGAAGCCGTGATCGTCGCGGGTTGCAATTTTATAATTCCCTGATGAAGCCAATCATGCTCTTTTTCGTGGCTCGATGTGGTGTCCCTCTCGCCTTGAGGGGAGTAAGGTCACTCGGCTAAGTTCCGCTTCCCGCCGTATCCGCGTATAGGAAAACACCATTATGAAAGCCGACAGTCCGAAAAAAACCCGTTCCCGGCCCACGTTCACGGACCAGGAAGCGCTTCAATTTCACTCCCAAGGACGGCCGGGGAAACTTGAAGTCATTGCCACCAAGCCTATGGCGACACAGCGTGATCTTTCTCTCGCCTATTCGCCGGGCGTCGCAGTTCCGGTGCTTGCCATCGCCGCAGACCCGAGCCGAGCTTACGACTACACCGTTAAAGGAAATATCGTTGGGGTCATCACAAACGGCACCGCGATCCTAGGCCTTGGCAATCTCGGCGCGCTCGCGTCGAAACCCGTCATGGAAGGCAAGGCGGTTCTTTTCAAGCGCTTTGCTGATATCGACGCGTTCGACCTTGAAGTGAACACTGAGAATCCGGACGAATTTATTAATTCGGTTCGTTTTCTGGGACAGACTTTCGGCGGTATCAATCTCGAAGACATCAAGGCGCCGGAGTGTTTTATCATCGAGCAGCGGCTGCGCGAACTGCTCGATATTCCAGTTTTCCACGATGACCAGCACGGCACGGCGATTATTGTCGCCGCCGGCGTCATCAATGCCCTGAAGCTAACCGGCCGCGATATTAGAACGACAAAACTTGTCGTAAATGGCGCTGGGGCTTCCGGCATCGCCTGTGTCGAGCTTCTCAAGGCGCTCGGCCTCGCGAATAACAACGTCATTCTCTGCGACACCAAGGGCGTCGTTTACAAAGGCCGCACCGAAGGAATGAACCAATGGAAGTCGGCCCACGCGGTCGAAACCAAGGCCCGTTCACTCGCTGATGCCGTGAAGGGCGCAGACGTGCTGTTTGGCCTTTCCGCTAAAGGCGCCTTCACACCAGAGATGATAAAATCAATGGCGCCGAAGCCCATCATCTTTGCGATGGCAAATCCCGATCCGGAAATTACGGTCGAGGAGGTCGCGGCAATTCGCGACGATGCCATCATGGCGACAGGTCGCTCCGACTATCCTAACCAGATCAATAATATACTTGGCTTCCCATATATCTTTCGGGGCGCGCTTGATGTGCGCGCCACTACCATCAATATGGAAATGAAAATCGCTGCGGCACACGCCCTTGCCGACCTCGCGCGCGAAGACGTGCCGGATGAAGTCGCCGCCGCTTATGGTACCCGACCGAAATATGGGCCGGACTACATTATTCCTGTGCCGTTCGATCCACGGTTGATTTCCGCAATACCGCCGGCCGTGGCCAAAGCGGCGATCGATACCGGCGTCGCGCGCAAGCCAATTGTAGATATGGCTGCTTACGTTCAGCAGTTGCGTACACGGCGAGATCCCGTCGCGGGCGTGCTCTCGCGCGTTTTTGAGCGTATCCGCCGCCAGCCCAAACGAGTCGTGTTCGCGGAGGGCGAGGAGGAGCAGGTTATTCGCGCGGCTGCAAGTTTCGTGCAACAGGGACTCGGCACCCCGATTCTCGTCGGGCGCGACGATAGAGTGAGAGCCGCCGCAGTAAGCGCGGGCGTTGATATCCACGAAGGAATTGAAATTCATAATGCCGCTCTCTCGAAACGGAACATCGATTACGCGAATTTTCTATACGAGCGCCTACAACGAAGGGGTTTTCTCTTTCGCGATTGCCAGCGACTCGTGAATAATGATCGCAATCATTTTGCCGCCTGCATGGTCGCGCTTGGAGATGCCGATGCAATGGTTTCGGGCGTCACACGAAATTATTCGGTCGTACTCGAAGACGTGCGCCATGTGATCGATCAAAAACCCGGTCACCGTGTGATCGGTGTTTCCATGGTGCTGGCACGCGGGCGCACAGTACTCGTCGCCGACACCGCTGTCACTGAAATGCCCACTGCCAATGATCTGGTCGAGACCGCGATCGAAGCGGCCGGCGTGGCACGCAGGCTTGGATTCGAACCGCGGGTCGGCATGCTGGCGTTTTCGACTTTCGGTCACCCGCCCGGGGAGCGTTCGGATCGCGTGCGCGAGGCAGTACGAATGCTGCATGAGAAGCGAGTTGATTTCGAAGTCGACGGCGAGATGGCAGCGGACGTGGCGCTGAACCGCGAACTGGGCGCTGCTTATCCATTCAACCGTTTGACCGACGTAGCAAACGTTTTAGTCATGCCAGCGTTTCATTCTGCATCCATCTCAACCAAGATGCTGCAGGAGCTGGGCGGTGCGACCGTCATCGGCCCACTGCTTGTCGGCCTCGACAAATCCGTGCAGATCGTGCCGCTATCCGCGAAGGACTCCGATCTCGTCAATATGGCGGCAATTGCGGCGTTCAATATTTCCGGATGAATCAGCGTAGCAATTTTTTCTCGCGGGCGAGGTCCGCGAGTTTTCGTTCTGGACGTGCGCCGAGGTGGGATATCACTTCGGCTGCCGCCAGCGTACCTAGTTTCGCCGATGTTACATGCGGCAGATCGCGCGCGAAGCCGTACAGAAATCCTGCTGCGAACAGATCTCCAGCTCCTGTCGTATCAACAACTTGCTCTACCGGGAAGGCGTCAACAGCTTCTATTTTCTGCATCGTAACGACAATCGCACCTTTTTCGCTGCGCGTCACCACGGCAAGTTTTGCATCCGCGCGCAGGATCTCAACTGCGGTGTCAAAATCTGATGTTTGATAAAGGCTCTTCAATTCGGCTTCATTAGCGAACAGGAGATCCACAGTACCATCCTTGATCAAACCGTAAAATTCGGAGCGGTATCGATCGACGCAGAAGGCATCGGACAATGTGAGTGCTACCGTGCGTTTCGCCTTGTGCGCGATCTGCGCCGCTTTCAGAAATGCGTCCTTCGCGTTTTGCGGGTCCCACAAATAACCTTCGATATAAGTGACCTTTGCAGATTCGATATCTTTTTCGGTAATTTCGGCAGCGGACAACAGCTGTGCCGCTCCGAGATAGGTATTCATCGTACGTTCGCCATCGGGCGTTACCACTATGTATGAACGCGCCGTCGAGGGGCCGTTCTCGAATGGCGGTGTATTGAACGTAACACCCGCGGCACGAATATCGTGTGCAAATACGCCACCGAGCACATCGTCCTTTACCGTCCCTATGAAGGCGGCATTCCCGCCGAAAGAGGCAACTCCGGCGATGGTATTCGCCACCGAACCGCCGGAGATTTCGATTGCGGGACCCATTGCAGCATAAATCGCCTCGGCTTGCGCTTCGTTTATTAGCGACATCGAGCCCTTTGCCATCCCATGCTTGACTAGAAAATCATCGTCGGCACGAGCGAGAACATCGACGATTGCGTTGCCGAGGCCGAGCACATCGTAGTGGGGTGCGGACATTCATTCCTCCAAATGAATGCGTGGCCCTAGCAAAGCGTCCATCCCCCTGCAATGGCGCGCACTTGCCCCGCGTCGTGCCGGCGTGGCATGAGCAACGCCGAATTGGAGTGATTTTCATGGCTGCCGTTAAAGAACGTGTGTTTTCCGGCGTGCAACCCACTGGCAATCTGCACCTCGGCAATTACCTTGGCGCCATTAAGCGCTTCGTTGCTCTGCAGACAAAATACGACTGCATTTACTGCGTCGTCGATCTGCACGCCATCACGGTCTGGCAGGAGCCTGAAGAACTTACGAAAAACATCCGAGAGGTGACGGCTGCCTTTCTTGCCTGCGGCATCGATCCAAAGAAGCAAATTGTCTTCAATCAAAGCCAGGTAGCCGAACATGCCGAACTTGCGTGGATTTTCAATTGCGTGGCGCGCATGGGCTGGTTGAATCGCATGACACAATTCAAAGAGAAGGCGGGAAAGGATAAGGAAAACGCTTCGGTCGGCCTTTATGCGTATCCAAATTTGATGGCCGCCGACATTCTCGTGTACCGTGCGACGCATGTACCAGTCGGTGAAGACCAGAAGCAGCATCTCGAGCTTGCGCGTGACATCGCACAGAAATTCAACAATGATTTCGCATCGCAAATTGCAAAGCTGGGGCTGACGGATACTTTTTTTCCGCTAATCGAGCCGCTAATTTCTGGCCCCGCAACGCGGGTGATGTCGCTGCGCGATGGCACGAAAAAAATGTCAAAATCGGAGGCTTCCGACTATTCGCGCATTAATCTCACCGACGGCGCCGACGAGATCGCGCAAAAAGTGCGCAAGGCTCGCACCGATCCCGAACCACTGCCGGCCACCGAAGCGGCGCTCGAAACACGTCCGGAAGCAGACAATCTGGTTGGCATCTACGCGGCGCTCGCTGATACAACGCGTGCTAACGTCTTGAAAGAATTCGGCGGCGCGCAGTTTTCGCGCTTTAAGGAAGCGTTGACAGAGCTTTCAGTCGCGAAACTCGGCCCAATCGGCGGTGAGATGAAACGGCTCGCGCAGGATCCAAAATATATCGACGCCATTCTCGCCGATGGCTCCGCCCGCGCGCGAGCAATCGCCACGGAAACCATGAAACACGTTAAGGATATCGTCGGTTTTGTAAGGGCGTGAAACCGAACTTGTGTACGGCCGCCTGCACGTGGCAGCATTCCTTGTTACCGGGGTATCACTATGAGTTGTGCGCGCAAGACTTACGAACCCGGCCACCGCCGCAAATTTTTAGTTATTGTCGACGAAACACCGGAATGCGACCGCGCCGTGTATTATGCGACTCGCCGCGCCGCCCGGACCAACGGCCAGCTTGTCATGCTCGCAGTTGTTCCGATTGGTGAATCCAATCAACAGTGGCTTGGCGTCGGCGACCTCATGCGGCAGGAAGCGCACGAAGAAGTCGAAAAGCGTCTCGATCACTTCACTGCGCGTGCGCGCAATCTAGCCGGCGTCGACCCCGAACGCATCGTACGTGAAGGCAACAAAGCTGACGAGATCCTAAAAGCGATCGAGTCAGATAGCGATATCGACATCCTTGTGCTTGCAGCAGGCACGGGCAAAGAAGGCCCAGGACCTCTGGTAGCCTCGCTCGCGGGCACTGGCTCTAGCACTTTTCCCGTCCCCATCACGATCGTGCCCGGCAATCTGTCAGACAATGACTTGGACGCATTGTCATAAGCGCCCTTCCGAAAGCGCTTCGGAAGCACTAAGTTGTACTAGCAACGAAATTGGGCCTTGAAGGGCTCAAGCGGGAGATTTTTCCGATGTTTATTCAGACGGAAACGACACCAAATCCAGCGACGCTCAAGTTTCTTCCAGGGCGCACGGTGCTGCCTCAAGGAACCCTTGATATGCGGAATGCGGATGAGGCGGAGAAATCGGCGCTTGCCTTGCGTCTCTTCGCGATCAAGGACGTGAGCGGCGTCTTTTTCGGAAAGGATTTCATCGCTGTGACTAAAGCCGCGGGTGAATGGAATCATTTAAAACCTGCGATCCTCGGCGCGATTATGGAACACTTTCTTTCCAATGAGCCGATCGTCCGTGAAGGTAAGGATTCGGCGCACGGAGACGATGGCGACGAATTCTTCGACGAGAAAGATGCTTCGACTGTGGAAACGATCAAGGAATTGATTGAAACGCGGGTGCGTCCCGCCGTGGCCTCAGACGGCGGTGATATCACGTTCAAGGGCTATCGGGACGGAATCGTGTTCCTCAACATGCGTGGGGCTTGTGCCGGGTGTCCGTCATCGACCGCGACGTTGAAGAATGGAATTGAGAACTTACTGCGTCATTTCATACCGGATGTGACCGAGGTTCGACCAGTCTAATTACGTTATTCAGCGGTCGCCATGCGCATTCTCGCCATCGATACGGCACTCGACGCCTGCTCCGCCGCGCTATTCGATACAGAACTTGACCGTCCGCTTGGGCTACAATCGCGCGAGATCGGCCGCGGGCATGCGGAATTGCTGCTGCCGCTTATCGACGAGGTGATGAAAGCCGCGAATGCACAATTCGATTCTGTCGACCGATTCGCAGTCACAGTCGGCCCCGGTAGTTTTACCGGCCTTCGTGTAGGATTATCCGCTGCTCGCGGATTTGCGCTTGCAACGAAAAAGACCGCCGTCGGCGTCAGTACACTTGCGGCCTTCACCGCCCCTCTCATCACCCAGGATCAGGCTGTGCCTGTTGTTGCCGCCATCGATGCAAAACATGGAAACCTTTATTTGCAAATGGTTGGCGCAGGCGGGCGTATGCTTGTCGCTCCAAGAGCATTAAATCTGCGCGAAGCCATCCGTGCAGTGGCGCTGGGTCCGGTTCGAATCGTCGGTAACGGGGCCGCGATCCTGGCAGCACATTGGCCACCCAAAGCACCGCCGCCCCTGCTCGTCGATCCCCAACCGGCTCCTGATATTTTGTGGGTCGCGCGCCTAGGAGCCGCGGCGGATCCGAAGCGCGCCCCGCCGCGCCCGCTTTACCTGCGCTTACCGGACGCCAAGCCGGGCGCTCCACAAGTGCAGCGTCAATGATAGATTTCCTCTCGAAAGTTTTTAAGCGTACTTCTGCTTTGATCATGGAGGCGCGTCCGCGTGATTCTTCCTCACTCGCCACAATTCATGCGCTTTCTTTTCCTGTTGGGTGGACTGAGCCGGAATTCGAGCGTCTGTTGTCCGATCAATCCGTTATCGCTCATGTCGCGCGGACGGATGCAGGACGCGGCACAATTGTTGGATTTTTGATGTCTCGCCTTGTCGCCGATGAGACGGAAATTCTCACGGTCGCCGTTGCACCTAAGCAACGCAGACAAGGGCTCGCCGAACAGCTTCTACAGCGGCATCTTGGACGGCTCGCAGCACTCGGCATCACTAAAGTGTTCCTGGAAGTGGGCGAAGATAACCGCCCAGCACTTCGTCTTTATGAGAAAGCTGGCTTTCGACAAGTTGGCCGCCGCGAGGGCTATTATCCAAGGGCGAAGGGTGCAATTTCCGCACTGACCTTGCGGCGCGAACTAACGTGAGCATCACCGTGGACTGACCCTGTTCGTGCGACTAAAATATAGGTTCCTCGGTCTGATAAAGGGCCAACTAGCGTGGGCGGATCGAAGCCTGCCTCCATCGAAGAAGCTTGCGTCATAAGCGGCATGCGTATGACCGAGCAACGCCGTGTGATCGCACGCGTACTTGGCTCTTCGCGCGACCATCCGGATGTTGAAGAGCTTTACCGCCGTGCGTCGGTGATTGATGACAAGATTTCGATCTCGACTGTATATCGCACCGTGCGGCTGTTCGAGGATGCAGGCATCATCGAGCGTCACGATTTTCGCGACGGACGCTCTCGCTATGAACAGGTTCCGGGTGAACATCATGATCATTTGATTAATTTACGCAGCGGAAAAGTCATCGAGTTTCGTTCAGAAGAAATCGAACGCCTCCAAGAAGAAGTCGCGCGGCGGCTGGGCTACAAACTAGTGGATCATCGCCTTGAGCTTTATGCGCTGCCGCTCGAGGAAGAGAAAAAATCCTGATCATGATCCGCGCTTTTTTTGTCGCTACATTTATGATTCTTGCCACGATTATCGGAATTCCCGCGCAGTGGATCTCGCTTAAATTAGGACTGCCCACACAACGCCACATACCGCGATGGTACCATCAGGTATGTCTGTGGCTGATGGACGTAAAGGTTCATGTTCAAGGCGAACCTTCGCTCTGCCGACCGCTGATATTAATTGCCAACCATTCCTCATGGCTTGACCACTTCGTACTTAGCTCGGTGATGCCGCTCGTATTCATTGCTAAGAAGGAGATCGCCAACTGGCCAGTATTTGGGTTGCTTGCAAAACTTCAACGTTCCATTTTTGTGGATCGCGCTAAACGTCAAGCCACGGCCGTGGTCAATCAGGAAATAGCTTCGCGTTTGAAGACCGGAGATCCCGTCGTGCTCTACGGCGAGGGCACTAGCGGCGACGGCAATCGTATTCTTCCTTTCCGGTCGGCACTTCTTGGTGCGGTCAGCCAAACCGTGGGCGAAGGAGAACACGCTTATCTTCAGCCCGTTTCCATCGCCTACACGCGGCTGCAGGGTATGCCGATGGGACGTCAGCACCGGCCTGTAGCCGCATGGTACGCCGACACCAATCTGATCGGACACATCGCTCGCGTTTTGCGCATCGGCGGCATTGACGCGGTTGTAACGTATGGAACCGCACTTGAAGTCGAGCCCAACCTTGATCGGAAGGAAGTGGCGCGCATCCTCGAACAGGCGGTTCGCCGCATGACAAGCGCTGAACGCCTCGGCAGGGCGAAAAAGCGCTAATTCCCTATATCTTAGCCCCCGATCCCGCGGCCGTTCCCTTGGACGCAGAAACCCGCTAATAAACACTCTTGTAGCGGAATGCCCGTAATCTTCGCCGCTCCAACCAGCGGTAAGGCCCGGCAAAACAAGGCGCGATGAGCGAACCCCGCAAGCTATTTATCAAGTCCTATGGCTGCCAGATGAACGTCTACGACTCGCATCGTATGGCGGACACGATGGCGCGTGAAGGATATGTCGAAACGCAGACGCCCGAAGACGCCGACCTGATTGTTTTAAATACTTGCCACATACGTGAGCGGGCGGCGGAAAAAGTCTATTCCGAACTCGGTCGTATTCGCGAATTGAAATCCGCCGCGAAACAGCAAGACCGGAAGGTACTCGTGGCCGTCGCTGGGTGTGTTGCGCAGGCTGAAGGGGCCGAAATAATTCGCCGGGCACCCGTTGTCGATCTCGTACTCGGACCGCAGAACATTCATCGGCTGCCCAATCTTGCTTTTCGTGCACGAGGTGGAAAACCTGTTGTCGATACCGAATTTCCGGTCGAGGATAAATTCGATCATCTCGCAGCGCCTACAACAAGTAAAACAAACGGCCGCGGCGTCACGGCCTTTGTAACCGTACAGGAAGGGTGCGATAAGTTCTGCACTTTTTGCGTCGTGCCTTACACGCGAGGTAGTGAAGTTTCACGTTCGGTAATGAAAATCGTGGAAGAAGTCGAACGTTTGGCTGACGCCGGAGTTGCCGAAGTAACTCTCATCGGCCAGAATGTGAATGCTTATCATGGTACTGGTCCCAATGGAAAAGCCTGGACGCTTGCGCGGCTCTTTGAACGGCTCTCCGAGATTCCGAAAATCGTTCGTCTCCGTTACACGACGAGTCACCCACGCGATATGAGCGCAGATCTTATCAAGGCGCACCAAGAACTTCCAAAGCTGATGCCATTTGTGCATCTGCCGGTGCAGTCCGGGTCGGACCGTGTTCTAAGGTCAATGAATCGGCGGCATGGATGTAATGAATATTTGGATATCGTGTCTCATTTGCGCGAGGTGCGACCTGACATCGCAATATCGTCTGATTTTATTGTAGGCTTTCCCGGCGAGACGGATCGCGATTTCGAGGAGACGCTTGATCTGATAAAGAAGGTCGAGTTCGCATCGGCTTACTCCTTTAAATACAGTGCGCGTCCTGGTACGGGTGCCGCAGAACTCGATAAACAGATTTCCGTAGCCGTGAAGAATGAACGGCTGCTTCGCCTGCAGGAATTGGTCGAAAAACAGCGCCATGCATTCAACGAATCCATGCGTGATAAAATATTTGACGTACTATTCGAAAAGCCCGGTCGGCTGCCCGGCCAGGTCGCCGGACGCGCACCCTACATGCAGCCGGTTCAAGTAATGGCTTCCTCTCAATTGGTTGGAAAAGTCGCGCCTGTGCGAATTGTCGGCGTCGGCTCGAACAGTCTGTTCGGAGAATCCGTCGCGATGACGCATGTTGCCACACCCATCGCGATGGCGGCAGGAGTGGCTTGATTGCCTGACTCAGCAACCAATCGAGTGAAATCATGGTCGGAGCGCCAGGATGCGCGGATCCGAATTACTGTTGAATTCGAAAACAACCAACTTGCCTCTGCTCTTTTTGGACGACATGCAGAGAATCTGGCGCTTATCGAGCGCCGCCTCGCCGTCACCGCAGATCAACGCGGCAATCATCTCACTCTTGAAGGCGAACGAAGCGCATGTGAACGTGCAAAACGCGTTCTGGATTTGCTTTATCAGCAGCTCAAGGATGGCCATGACGTCACGACCGGTGACATTGAAGGCGCCCTTCGTGAGGTTATGATGCACCCCACAGTACTCGACGTCGATTCGAAGAACGCAAACACAAACTTCGCCGAGCTTCGCTTGCGCAAGAGGCTTGTACGCGCGCGCACCTCCGGTCAGGACACGTATCTCCGCGCACTGCAAAAGAATACACTGGTATTCGGCACGGGACCTGCTGGCACCGGTAAAACTTGGCTAGCGGTCGCCCATGCCATACATTTGTTCGAGCGCCGGGAAGTTGATCGAATTGTTTTGTCACGTCCTGCGGTCGAGGCGGGTGAGCGGCTTGGCTTCCTACCGGGCGACATGCGTGAAAAGGTTGATCCTTATCTGCGTCCGATTTACGACGCGTTTTTTGACCTCATGGATCGCGGTATTTTCGAGCGCGCGTTACAGGCCGGCGAGATTGAAATTGCTCCCCTCGCCTTCATGCGCGGCCGTACGCTGGCGAATGCCGCGGTTATTCTGGATGAGGCGCAGAACACGACTTCAATGCAGATGAAAATGCTTCTAACGCGACTCGGCGAAAATTCGCGTATGATGGTAACCGGCGATCCGACACAGATCGATTTGCCGCCGGGACAGCTTTCCGGTCTCGTTGAGGCAGTCAATTTACTTTCTGCGCTCGACGACGTTTGTCATGTTGCTTTCACCGCTGGGGACGTTGTCCGTCATGAGCTCGTGTCGCGCATCGTTAATTCTTATGACAATGCCGATAAAAAGAGAAAGGCGGCAAAGCCGTGAGCGTCACCATTGAGATCACGGAGGAAGCTGTTGCCTGGAAAACACTTGAAAGTGCAGACGCGATCGTACGAAGGGCGCTCGAAGCAGTGCTAGCAGACGCCGGCGTTCGCGAAGGCGAAGTCGGCGTCATGCTCTGCGATGACGCGCGCATCCGTGATCTAAATCGGGTTTGGCGCGGCAAGGATGAACCTACAGATGTACTCTCCTTTCCAACAAATAAATCGCACGGAAGCCCGCTACGCCATTTCGGCGACATCGCGCTTGCTTACGAAACGCTAACCCGCGAAGCCGAAGCCGAAGGAAAGACGATAGAAGCGCATCTCAGTCATCTCGGGGTGCATGGCATGCTTCATCTTCTCGGCGAGGATCATGAAGACGATCGCAATGCGGAGGCAATGGAAGAGCGCGAGCGAAGGATCCTAGCGCGCCTCGGAATTTCCGATCCCTATGCAACCCGCGAACGACTTGAGAGGAACCACGCATGAGCGCGACTGATCCCTCCTCGCCGCCGCCTAAGTCCGAAGAGGCTCCCGAAACAACCGCAAAAGAGTCCGGCGAAGGTTGGTTTGACCGCTTCAAATCACTGATCCACTTCCGGAGTTCTGGTTCAATCCGAACCGACCTTGAAGAGGTCCTTGCCGAAGACGAAGGGGGTAAAACCGAGTTTTCGCCGGCGGAACGCACCATGCTTCAAAATATCCTGGCTCTAAAAGAGCGCAGGATCGGTGATCTCATGGTACCGCGCGCCGACATCGTAGCGGTCCAGCAAGATATTTCACTTGGCGAGCTTTTCAAAATATTCGCGGATGCAGGACACTCGCGCCTCATCGTCTATGACGATACGCTCGATGATCCGACCGGCATGGTCCATATCCGCGACATCGTTGCATACGCAACAAAACGCGCTGCCATTGCGCCTGATGCCAATGCTCAGCGCGAGAACCCATTGCCAGCAGGTATCGATCCGCAAGCGGTCGATCTTTCGGAACGTCTGTCTTCGATGAAAATCGTCCGCCGTCTCTTGTTTGTTCCGCCGTCAATGCCCGCGATCGATCTACTTGTGAAAATGCAAACTTCACGCACACATCTTGCGCTCGTTATCGACGAGTATGGCGGCACCGACGGCATCGTTTCAATGGAGGACATCGTCGAACAGATCGTTGGCGAGATCGAAGACGAACATGATGATGCGACTGCGAGCATTATTTCGCAGCCCGATGGCAGTTTTGTCGCCGACGCCCGTACAAGTCTTGAGGAAGCGACAGAACTCATCGGCTCTGAATTTGTTATCGATGAAGAGACCGAAGAGGTTGATACGCTTGGCGGTTTGCTTGTTACAATTGCTGGTCGAGTTCCGGTGCGCGGTGAAATTCTGCGCGGCCCGGGACCATTCGAGATTGAAGTGCTCGATGCTGATCCGCGTCGCGTAAAGCGCCTGCGGATTTATCGCAGACTACCCCCCCGCGAGTTGCGGCGCCGGCGCCCCGGAGAAGAAGCGGGCCAATCCTCGTCTTCCTCTGATTCGACGACGCAATCGGCTCCCTCTCTGGACAGGCCGGTTCGCTAAAACAGGATTGCGAATTTCATGACGCTGTTGGCATTTGCCTACCGCATCGTACTGGCATGGGGCTGGCGACGAAGGCTGATCGCGGCTGCCGCCGGGGCTTTGTCAGCATTGGCGATGGCACCATTCGATTTCTGGCCGATTCTTGCGATCACATTTCCTGTCTTTGTTTGGCTGCTTGATGGAGCGGGTGCGGGCAACGCTGGCTTGAGGGTATCGTTCTTCACGGGGTGGTGGTTTGGTTTTGGATATTTTATGGCGGGTCTTTTCTGGATTGGTACAGCGTTCTTGGTCGAAGCCGATCGATTTGCCTATCTGATGCCTTTTGCCGTGCTCGCAATGCCTGCGGGCCTCGCGATTTTCTTTGGCATTGGTGCCCTCCTCGCAAGATTACTTTGGAGTTCAGGACCGGCGCGCATTCTCGCGTTCGCCCTCGGGATGGGTATTGCTGAATGGCTGCGCGGGCACATTTTCACGGGCTTTCCCTGGAACAATTTCGGCTATGCCCTCGCTTCTGTGCTCGCCCTCGCGCAAACGGCGGCATTTGTCGGCCTTTGGGGGCTAACGTTGATCGCGCTGGTGGTCTTTGCTAGCCCCGCCGTTCTGATCGACAAAAAGGATGCGACGCGGAGGCCTATTCTATACCCGGCCCTTTCAGCAGGGCTGTTAGTGCTGCTCACTGGGGCTGGCGCTTACCGTCTAGCGACTACCGAAGTTGGTTCCGTCGACGGCATTAAGTTACGCATCATGCAGCCCAATCTGCCGCAAGACGAAAAGTTCCGCATTTCGGCCAAGCACGAAGTAATGGATCGTTACATCGGCATCAGCGATCGCGCGACCAGCCCCGAGCGGCGCGGATTGCAGGATGTCACGCATTTGTTCTGGCCCGAGTCAGCCTTTCCGTTCTTTCTCGAACGCGAACCTGATGCACTCGCTCGCATCGCCAGTATGCTAATGCGTGGAACCGTTCTCGTGACGGGCGCGAGCCGCTTCGAGGAGCCCCGAGCAGGAGATCCGGAACCTCACGTCTATAACAGTATTCGTGTGATTGGCAGCGACGGCGCGATTGTCGCGACTTACGACAAGGTGCATCTAGTGCCGTTTGGAGAATATCTGCCGTTTCAAAATTTGCTAGAAAGTTGGGGGCTCGAGCAGCTGACGCGCGTCGCCGGCGGATTTACCGCTGGTTCGCGGTTTCGCGCGCTCTCGATTCCAAATATGCCGCTCGCTGCACCACTAGTTTGTTACGAGGCGATTTTTCCTGGAGAAGTCATTCCTGAAGGACCACGTCCGGGTTGGATGCTCAATTTATCAAATGATGCATGGTTTGGATTGACTCCGGGTCCCTACCAGCATTTTGCGCAGGCCCGTTTGCGCACAATCGAAGAGGGACTTCCCCTTGTTCGCGCAACGAACAACGGCATTTCCGCCATTGTAGATCCACTTGGGCGAATTATCCGTTCGCTGCCTTTGGGCCAAGAAGGCATTCTGGATTCTAACTTGCCGAAACCGATTGCCGCAACGTTTTACGCGCGTTATCGCGATTTGGCGGCTTTTATCCTTGCGCTGCTTTTCGCCGCCATTGCCTTCTCGGCAACACGAATGCGTAAGATTACTTATTGACTCATTCATGCGCGACGAATGTATACGTTGTTTGAATACTTAATGCCCATAACGTGATTGAAGCCTAGGAAAATCGGACTAGCCTTGATGCCAGAAAAAACAATGACGAAAAAATCTCCAAACCCAGTTGACAGGTATGTGGGATCTCGCGTGCGTATGCGACGCATGATGATCGGGATGTCGCAGGAAAAGCTTGGCGAAAAACTCGGCATCACTTTTCAGCAGATTCAAAAATACGAAAAAGGTACAAACCGCGTCGGAGCCAGCCGCCTGCAACAAATCGCGACTGTGCTCGAGGTACCGCCCGCGTTTTTCTTCGAAGGCGCGCCGGTTCCAGAATCTGCCGCAGGCGCAATGGCCGAATCGCCTTCTCCGGCTTATGTATCGGAGTTTCTCGCCACTTCCGATGGCCTCGCGCTAACCAAGGCCTTCATGAAAATCAAGGATCTCAAAGTGCGGCGGCGTATTGTGGATCTTGTCGAGTCGATGGTAACCGACGAAAAGTGATTAACGACCATTTTGCCTTTCAGCTTCTGTGATTTTTATGCGGCCTTGACCGCAGGCTGCTACGCCTGCGAGAAGACAGCGCCCCGGCGGCCGCTAGGCCGGGTCCGGGGATTTTTCAGGGAGTTAAAGAACCGTGGCGCGCCAGAATTATCTGTTCACTAGCGAATCTGTTTCCGAGGGCCATCCAGACAAGGTCTGTGACCGCATCTCCGACGAGATAGTGGACGTATTTTTCGAAGCGGCGCCGAAACACGGCATGGATCCCTCTCGGGTGCGCGTTGCATGTGAAACGCTTGCAACTACCAACCGGGTTGTTATTGCGGGTGAAACCCGCGGTCCTGCGGCCATTACTAAAGAGCTGGTAACGGAACGCGCTCGCGCCGCAATCAAGGACATCGGTTACGAGCAAAAAGGATTCCACTGGAAGACCGCGAATGTCGAAGTGCTGCTGCACGCGCAGTCCGCGGATATTGCACAAGGCGTCGACGCAGCCGGCAACAAGGATGAAGGCGCAGGCGATCAGGGCATTATGTTCGGGTATGCCTGTAATGAAACGCCCGAACTGATGCCCGCCCCGCTTCATTATGCGCACCGAATTCTGAAGCTAATGTCCGAAGCGCGCCGTTCGGGAGCCGCCAAAGAGCTTGGACCCGACGCGAAAAGTCAAGTCACCATTCGCTATGAAAACGGGAAACCGGTCGAGGCGACGCAAATCGTGGTATCAACCCAGCATCTCGATGAAAAACTTTCCTCGCAAGACGTGAAGAAAATCGTCGAGCCTTACGTGAACAAGGCGGTTCCCGCTGGTTGGATCAACAAAAACACAGTCTGGCACGTGAACCCGACTGGAAAGTTCGTGATCGGTGGGCCGGACGGCGATACGGGACTTACCGGCCGCAAAATAATTGTCGACACTTACGGGGGCGCCGCGCCGCACGGCGGGGGCGCTTTTTCTGGCAAGGATCCGACCAAAGTCGATCGCTCGGCCGCCTATGCCGCGCGCTATCTCGCGAAGAACGTTGTCGCTGCCGAGCTTGCCGCCCGTTGCACTATTCAGCTTTCCTACGCAATCGGCGTCGCGCAGCCACTCTCAATCTATGTAGATCTGCACGAAACGGGAAAGGTCGAGGAGGCGAAGCTCGAAAAGGCACTCGGTGAAATCATGAACCTTTCACCGCGTGGAATTCGCGAACATCTCGGATTGAACAAACCGATCTATGCCCGGACTTCCGCTTATGGTCATTTCGGACGAGCCCCTGAAAAAGATGGCGGCTTCTCATGGGAACGCACGGATCTCGCCCCCGAACTTCATTCCGCGCTGAAGTAACCCCGGTGCGCGGAATTGCGCGCATGAATGCTGAAAGTCGAAATCAAAAGCCGCGCCGCGCTTTTTTTGGGCGCAGGAAAGGTCATGCATTGCGGAAAGGTCAGGCAAGTTTAATCGACGATTTATTGCCGGATCTTTCTATCGACATCTCGCAACCAGCATCGAATAAATTGCACTCCTTGTTTCCAGTGCCGGTCAAAAAAATCCGCCTAGAGATCGGCTTTGGCGGCGGCGAGCATTTGTTACATGAGGCAAAATCCAACCCCGGTATTGGACATATCGGCTGCGATCCGTACTTGAATGGTATGGCAAAGCTGCTCGCGGCCATCCGCACCAACGGAGTGAAAAACATTCGCCTGCATCATGGCGATGCGCTTGAACTGCTCGACTGGTTACCGGAAAACGTGCTCGATCGCGTGGATATTCTCTATCCTGATCCTTGGCCGAAACGGCGGCATTGGAAACGTCGCTTTATTTCGGAAGACAGAATAGAGCGTATTGCGCGCGTTCTCTCCGCCGGAGGGGACGCAAGATTTTCGACCGATATCGAGGACTACGCGGAGTGGGCCTTGCTGCGTTTCATGCGCTCGCCATTCTTCTCCTGGACGGCCGAACAGGCTGATGATTGGCGGAAACCGTGGCGAGATTTTCCCGGTACGCGTTATGAAGCGAAGGCCATCAAAGAAGGGCGGCGCCCGACTTACTTGAGATTCCAACGGCTTTAACTAATTTTCGCCGCAAAAGAGTAATTTCCAGCCCTTGCTTCGGTGAAAAGCATTGCTATATTGGCGGCATAACAAACATCTCAGCACGATCTACGGATCGAATGGTGAGAGTGGGCCCCGACCGGGACCCGCTCTTTTTTGTTTGGTCAAGCACGCTGAGTGAAAAGCGACGATGAACGAAATGAACGAAAATATCGACGCCATGCGCGAGCCTCGTCTTATTGCCGAGCAGGGCTTATCGGCACGCATTGCTGCTATCGCAGAGCCCACGCTTGAGGCGCTCGGCTATCGTCTCGTCCGAGTGCATGTTTCAGGCCGCGATGGTTGCACGGTACAAATCATGGCAGAACGGCCCGACGGAACGTTCTCGATCGAGGATTGCGAAGCCGCCAGCCGAGCGCTTTCGCCCACGCTCGACGTCGAAGACCCGGTCCGAGGGGCTTATCGACTGGAACTCTCTTCGCCCGGCATTGACCGATTACTCGTGCGTCGCTCCGATTTCGAACGTCACATAGGCCATGAAGCCAAGATCGAAATGACGAACATGATCGAGGGGCGCAAGCGCTTTCGTGGCAAAATCGTCAAGGTCGAAGATGGAAATGCGATTATCAGTGTTGGCGATGCGCAGCAGAGTGTGCAGCTGCCGATTGGAGAGATGGCCGAAGCAAAACTTGTTTTAACAGACGCGCTGATCGCGGAAAGTTTAAAACGCGGCAGGCAAGACGGTCGGGGCTCTACTGGGCACCATCCGACTGAAAACAATCCGGCGGTGGATCGCCGAACACAAATCTAAGTTTGGGAGAAGAAATATGGCTGTTAGCGCAAACCGGCTCGAACTTCTGCAGATCGCAGAGGCTGTCGCCCGCGAAAAATCCATCGATAAGGGTATCGTGATCGCCGCGATGGAAGATGCAATTCAGAAAGCCGCCCGTTCCCGCTATGGTAGCGAAACGGAAGTGCGCGCCGAAATTAATCCGCGCTCCGGCGAGCTTCGTTTGTCTCGCCTTTTACTCGTCGCAGAAACGATTGAGAACAATGCAACGCAGATCAGCTTGGAAGATGCGCGCAAGCGCAATCCTGCCGCGCAGATTGGCGACTATATCGCCGAAACGCTGCCGCCACTCGAATATGGACGTATCGCCGCGCAATCCGCGAAGCAGGTGATCGTACAAAAGGTCCGCGAGGCAGAGCGGGATCGACAGTATGGCGATTACAAGGATCGCATCGGTGAGATCGTCAATGGGGTCGTGAAACGCGTCGAATATGGCAACGTCGTCGCCGACTTGGGTCGCGGCGAAGCCATCGTGCGGCGCGACGAGCTATTGCCGCGCGAACTATTTCGCAACGGAGATCGCATACGCGCGTATGTGTACGATGTGCGCCGCGAGCCGCGAGGTCCGCAAATTTTCCTTTCGCGCACGCACCCCCAATTCATGGCGAAATTGTTCGCGCAGGAAGTACCGGAGATCTACGATGGAATTGTCGAGATCAAGGCTGTCGCTCGCGATCCAGGTTCGCGCGCGAAAATAGCGGTCATTTCACGTGATTCCTCCGTCGACCCCGTAGGGGCTTGCGTCGGCATGCGCGGCTCGCGCGTGCAGGCCGTGGTAAACGAACTTCAAGGCGAGAAGATCGATATTATTCCATGGTCACCGGACGTTGCGACATTTGTCGTGAATGCTCTGGCGCCCGCTGAAGTCGTCAAAGTCGTGCTTGATGAAACGCGCGAGCGGATCGAGGTCGTCGTACCGGACGCACAGCTTTCGCTTGCCATTGGACGGCGCGGACAGAATGTGCGCCTCGCTTCGCAGCTTACCGGCTGGGATATCGACATTCTTACCGAAGCTGAAGAGAGCGAGCGTCGTCAGAAGGAATTTGCCGAGCGCAGCAAGAACTTTATCGACGCGCTCGACGTCGACGAAATGGTCGCACAATTGCTCGTCTCCGAAGGTTTTGCATCGGTCGAAGAACTCGCTGATGTGCCGACCGAGGAGCTTGCGCAGATCGAAGGTTTCGATGCCGATACCGCCACCGAATTACAAACGCGAGCCCGTGATTACCTTATGCGGATCGAGTCCGAACTGGACACCAAACGCAGGGAGCTTGGCGTTGTTGACGCGCTCCGCGAAATACCCGGCGTTACGAGCAAGATTCTCGTGGCCTTCGGCGAACACGACATAAAGACGGTCGAAGATCTTGCGGGCTGTGCGACCGACGATCTGGTTGGCTGGGTTGAGCGCAAGGATGGCGAAAGTACGCGTCATGCGGGAGCGCTTGAAGGCTTCGCAATCGAGCGGGACGAAGCCGAAGCCATGATCATGCAGGCGCGAGTGAAAGTGGGTTGGGTCGACGAGTCCGCGCTCGCTCCGCCCGAGCCGGTCGAAGGCGATGTGGCCGTCGAGCCGCAGCCACAGGCTTAATGGAGATGGCCAGTGATCGCCCAAACCCTCGACGAGGAGGAAACCGACAAGGGAACGTCTGATGTCCGCCGCGAGCGCTCGCGGCTATGTCTTGCGACGCGCGAGGTCAAGCCAATCGAAGATTTGATGCGTTACGTAGTCGGACCTGACGGCACGATCGTTCCAGACATTGCACGCAAGCTCCCGGGACGCGGGGCCTGGATCAGCGCAAATCGTGCGGCGCTCGATTACGCCATAGAGAGAAGACTATTCGCTCGCGCCTTTCACGGAAAAGGCATGGTGGACCTCAAACTTCCCGATCTGGTCGAACGATTACTGCTTAAATCCGCCCTTGACGCGCTTTCTATGGCCAATAAGGCGGGGCAAGTGGTCACCGGCTATGAGAAGGTGAAGGCCGCGTTCGCTACCGGTAAAGTTTCGGTTTTACTGGATGCAAAGGACGCTGCCAGCGATGGAACCAGAAAACTCACAGCCGCCTTGGAATCGGGAAATTTCGATGAGCCTGCAAGAATTAAACTATTTTCGGGCGAACAATTGGACTTGGCGCTTGGGCGTCCAAATGTGGTACATGCAGCACTACTCGGCCATCCGGCGAGCCGGGTTTTTCTAGCGCATTGCCTAAGATATGAGCGCTGGCGAGATAATAGAGCGCCGGCAAAAATAGCCGCTTCGACGAGGAACTAAACGGAAAGTTTATGGCAGACACGAAAGACAAAGGCGACAAAACACTCAAAGTCGCGCCGACGAAGACGCTCACATTGAAGCGTAACGTCGAGCAAGGCGTTGTGCGCCAGAGCTTCAGCCACGGCCGCTCGAAATCTGTGGTCGTTGAAACCGTTAAGCGCCGTACGGTCGGAGGCGGAGCGACCGCTAAAGGCGAAGTGACAACAGAAGTTAAGAAATCTAGTGCTGCGAAAGTCGAAGCTGCACCGAGTACCTCCGCAAAATCTCCCACTAGAACTGCGGTTCAGAGGGAGCCAGCTGTCGCTCCAAAACCTTCGGGCGTCGTTCTCCGCACGCTTACCGAGGAAGAACGCGATGCGCGTGACCGGGCGCTCGCCGACTCACGCGTACGCGAAGCAGAAGAACGCAAGCACGCAGAAGAGGATGCGCGCCGCCGTTTGGAGCGCGATGCGGCCGAGCGGACCGAACGAGAAGCCGCTGAAGCGCGCAAGCGCAGCGAAGAGGCTCGCCGAGCTTCAGACGAAGAAACGAAACGCAGGGCTGAATTGGAGGCGCGGAAGCGTTTTGGTGATTCCACTGCGCCTGCCGGTCGTGGCGCTGCACTCATTGACGATGATGACGAGGGCCCACGCGGTCCGCGTCGCGGCAACAAGACGCCTGCGGCGCCGAAGTCTCCCCGTGCTGCCGGCGAAGAGAGACGTCGTGGTCGACTCACGCTGGTCACCGCACTCAGTGGTGATGAGGAGCGCCAGCGCTCGCTAGCCTCATTCCGCCGCCGCACGCAGAGAATTTCTGGACACCGACCGACCGATGAGCCGAAGGAAAAAATTGCACGCGAGGTCATTATTCCAGAGACGATTACGATCCAGGAGCTCGCGAACCGCATGGCGGAGCGCGGCGTCGATGTGATCCGCCTGCTCATGCAGCAGGGCCAGATGTTGAAGATTACCGACGCGATCGACGCGGATACCGCACAGCTGATCGCGGAAGAAATGGGACATGCAGTAAAGCGCGTGGCCGAGGCCGACGTAGTAGAAGGCCTCTTCGATACTCCGGACGATCCTGCAAAAGCGAAGCCGCGTCCACCGGTCGTGACCGTGATGGGGCATGTCGACCACGGTAAGACGTCGCTGCTCGATGCCATTCGTCAAACGAATGTGGTGGCGGGCGAAGCTGGTGGAATCACGCAGCATATCGGCGCCTATCAGGTCACGGCACCTTCCGGCGCAAAGATTACCTTTATCGACACGCCGGGCCACGCTGCCTTTACCGCGATGCGTGCACGTGGCGCAAAGGTAACTGATCTCGTCATTCTTGTCGTCGCCGCCGACGACGGCGTGAAACCGCAGACTGTCGAAGCAATTCAACATGCACGCGCGGCCAAGGTCCCGATGATCATCGCGATCAACAAAATCGATAAGGGCGATGCGAACCCAGAACGTGTACGCACTGAATTGCTGCAGCACGAAGTTCAGGTTGAATCGATGGGAGGTGAGACGCTTGATGTTGAGGTGTCCGCCACGAAGAAAGTCAATCTTGACAAGCTGCTCGAGACAATCGGCCTGCAGACCGAAATTCTGGAACTCAAAGCAAACCCCAATCGCCCCGCGGAGGGCACGGTGATCGAAGCCAAACTCGATCGCGGGCGCGGTCCGGTGGCGACCGTCCTGGTCCAACGTGGTACGCTACGAGTTGGCGACATTATTGTAGCGGGCGGTGAATGGGGCCGTGTCCGCGCCCTCGTCAACGACCTTGGCGAGAACATAAAGGAAGCTGGGCCCTCGACTCCCGTTGAAGTACTTGGCTTTGCGGGCACTCCGGAAGCCGGTGATCGTCTCGCGGTTGTGGAAAGTGAAGCCCGAGCACGAGAAGTGACCGAATACCGCACCCGCCAGCGCCGCAATTCCCCGGTGCGCGGCGCCGCTCGTGGTTCGCTCGAACAGATGATGAGTCAGCTCAAAGCGGCGGGGCGAAAAGAATTCCCGCTTGTGATCAAGGGTGACGTGCAGGGTTCCGTCGAAGCAATCGTTGGATCACTCGAAAAACTTGGTACCGATGAAGTAATCGCACGGGTTCTGCTTGCTGGCGTTGGAGGAATCGCTGAATCGGACGTAACGCTTGCAGCATCTACCGGAGCCGCAATTATCGGTTTCAACGTACGTGCTCATAAAGAAGCGCGCGCTGCTGCCGAGCGGGCGGGCGTCGAAATCCGCTACTATAATATCATCTACGATCTCGTGGACGACGTGAAAAAGGCGATGTCCGGTCTGCTTGCGCCAACGCTGCGCGAGACGATGCTCGGCAACGCTGAAATCCTCGAGATTTTCAATATTTCAAAGATGGGTAAAATAGCCGGGTGTCGTGTCACAGACGGCAAAGTGGAACGCGGCGCGAACGTGCGCCTGATCCGGGACAATGTTGTGATCCACGAAGGCAAGTTGGCGACACTGAAGCGTTTCAAAGACGATGTGCGCGAAGTGCTTGCAGGCCAAGAGTGCGGTATGTCGTTCGAGAAATATGAGGATATGCGGGTCGGTGACGTGATTGAATGCTATCGCGTCGAGGCCGTGCAACGTTCGCTTTAATCGACAGAAAGAGAGTTGGCGTCTTTGCCGGTCCGATTCCGGCGCGACGTTTGTCCATGAACAGAAGCAAGAATTCCTCTAAATCCAGCAGTAGCCAACGCATGTTGCGCGTTGGCGAACTCATGCGCCATGCGATTGTCGATGTCTTTGCGCATCAGGGCGTTCACGACCGCGTGCTTGTTGGGCACACAATCACGTTCCCCGAAGTGCGTATGAGTCCGGATCTTCGCATTGCGACGATTTACGTCATGCCGCTAGGCGGCCGCGACTCTCAAGCCGTGATCAGCGCTCTTGAAAAACACAAGCGCTGGCTGCGGGGTGCCGTCGCGAAGCGGATTGAAGTGCGATACATGCCGGAGTTTCGTTTTCGTATCGATGAGCGCTTCGATGAGGCCGATCGCATTGATCGGCTGTTGCGTTCACCAGATGTGGCGCGCGATCTAAAGCGAGTTAGCCCGGAGGACTCGAAGTGAATCTCCAATACATACCCAAGCGCGATGTGAACGGTTGGCTTGTTCTCGATAAGCCTGTCGGAAAAACTTCAACACTGGCCGTTTCGATTTTGAAACGCCTTACGCGTGCGAAAAAAGTCGGTCATGCCGGCACACTCGATCCGCTTGCCTCCGGAATTCTGCCAATTGCCTTCGGTGAGGCGACAAAAACAGTTTCTTTTGTAATGGACGGACGAAAGGTATACCGATTCAAAGTGCGTTGGGGTGCCGAAATGGACACGGATGACTCCGAAGGAGAAATTATTTCATCTTCGGGAGCACGGCCAGCGCGCCAAGCAATTCAAGCTGCTCTGCTCAGTTTTATCGGCACTATCGAGCAAACACCCCCGCGTTTTTCAGCGCTCAAGGTAAATGGCGAGCGCGCCTATGACCTCGCGCGTCAGGGCGAGAAACTTTCTCTGCCACCGCGTACCATCGACATCGAGAGGCTAACTCTTCTTGAAATGCCAGACGCTGATCACGCAGTTTTTGAGGCTGAATGCAGCAAGGGCACTTACGTGCGTGCCCTAGCACGTGATCTCGGCCGCACTTGTGGATGTTTCGGTCACGTCTGCGAGTTACGCCGCACCAGAGTCGGATCATTCGCCGAAGAAAATTCCATCACCCTAGAAAAATTCGAGAAACTTATGCAAGAGAAGGACGATGCACTGATCGGCGCCCTGTTACCGGTGGAGTCGAGCCTCAGAAATGTGCCAGCGCTTACGGTCAGCGTTGGCGATGCGGAACGGCTTGCACAGGGGCAAGTGGTTCTACTTCGAGGGCGCAACGCCCCGATCATAGAAGGCGTTGTTTCGGTATCGACGCAAGGCTCGCTGGTTGCGCTCGCCGAGGTCGAGCGAGGCGCTTTGCACCCGCGGCGGATCTTCCATCTGCCTCGTTAACACACTGAAAAATCAGCTTAATTCAGGTACGAGAAGACGCTGGTGTCAGCATGGAATTTGGCTATATTCCGCCCCGTGACGCGACCTCGCTGGACGACATCTCGGCATGGCCGCATTTCCAATTTCCAACAGACAAGGAGACTTCGATGTCGCTAAGCGCGGAGCGCAAACAAGCGCTTGTTCAAGAGTATGCGACCAAAAATGGCGATACCGGTTCGCCCGAAGTTCAGGTTGCAATCCTTTCGGAACGGATCAATAGCCTGACCGAACATTTTAAAACACACGTCAAGGACAACCATTCACGGCGTGGTTTGCTGAAGCTTGTCTCTCAGCGGCGCAGCCTTCTCGACTATCTAAAGTCAAAGGATGAAGCACGTTACAAGAAGCTGATCGACCGCCTCGACATTCGCCGATAATAAATTCCGCGCGTAGCATAGGGCTACGCACGGCCGATAGCGGCGGCGGCGCCGTCGCATAACCAACGGAAGAATCAAAGTCATGGCAGGATCGCCGGACGCTCCCTCTACAGTGCGCTTCGCGAGCGCACGGCGGAGCGCCTCGCCGTCTTGCCCATGGCTTTTCTTCTCCGCAAGCTATGGAAAACTTACATGTTCGACATTCATCGTGAGGAAATCGACTGGGGGGGACGCCGCCTAGTTCTTGAGACGGGAAAACTTGCGCGTCAGGCTGACGGCGCAGTTCTGGCCACTTATGGCGAGACCACAGTCATCGCGACGGTCGTTACCGCCAAGGAGCCGAAGCTCGGAATCGATTTTCTCCCTCTGACCGTTAATTACCAGGAAAAATTCTTCGCCGCAGGCCGTATACCCGGCGGCTATTTCAAACGTGAAGGGCGCCCTACCGAGAAAGAGACGCTAACCTCGCGCCTTATCGATCGGCCGATCCGCCCGCTTTTTGCAGATGGCTGGCGCTGCGACACGCAGATCATCGTGACCGTGCTTTCGCACGATCTCGAGAACGATCCGGATATCGTGGCCATGGTTGCGGTGTCCGCGGCGCTCACACTCTCCGGAGCGCCCTTTATGGGCCCGATCGGTGGCGCGCGTGTCGCCTTTATAAATAACGAATATGTTCTGAACCCGACACTTGAGGAGATGATCGAGAGCCAGCTCGATCTCGTCGTCGGCGGCACCAAGGATGCCGTGCTGATGGTTGAATCCGAAGCCAAGGAACTTCCCGAAGAAGTCATGCTCGGCTCGGTAATGTTTGGCCACCGCCATTTCCAGCCAGTGATCGATATGATCATCCGTCTTGCCGAAAAGGCCGCAAAAGAACCGCGCGAAGTGGTCGCGCCAGACCTTTCGGCGATTGAGAGTAAGGTGCAGGCCATCGCGGAAGCAGACCTACGCGCTGCTTACTCTATCAAGACCAAGCAAGAGCGCCACAAGGCAATCGACGCGGTAAAGACCAAAGTAAAAGCTGCTTTCGAGATAAGTCCTGACGATAAAAATGCCCCGACACCGCAGCAGGTGAGCGGCATCTTTAAAGAGCTTGAAGCGAACATCGTGCGCAATTCGATTCTCGATACTGGCATCCGTATCGACGGACGCGACGGAAAAACCGTTCGCGCGATCGAAGCTCAGGCCGGCATCCTTCCCCGCACCCACGGCTCAGCCGTGTTCACGCGCGGCGAGACACAAGCGCTTGTCGTTGCTACGCTTGGCACGGGCGAGGACGAACAATGGATCGACGCTCTGCAAGGAACGTATAAAGAGACGTTCTTGCTCCACTACAACTTTCCGCCGTTTTCTGTCGGCGAAACGGGTCGCGTCGGCGCGCCTGGCCGCCGCGAAATTGGCCACGGCAAGCTTGCGTGGCGTGCTGTGCATCCGATGCTGCCGCCCGCAACGGAATTTCCTTATACAATCCGCATTGTTTCCGAGATTTTGGAATCGAACGGTTCCTCGTCGATGGCAACCGTCTGCGGCACTTCGCTTGCTCTTATGGACGCAGGCGTTCCGCTTCGCCGTCCGGTCGCCGGCATCGCAATGGGCTTAATTCTTGAAGATAAGAAATACGCCGTGCTCTCTGACATTCTTGGTGATGAGGATCATCTCGGTGACATGGACTTTAAGGTAGCGGGTACTGAAAAGGGCGTTACCGCGCTTCAGATGGACATTAAAATCGCGGGGATCACCGAAGAAATCATGAAGGTTGCGCTTACGCAGGCGAAGGAGGGCCGCCTGCACATCCTCAGCGAAATGGCCAAGGCGTTGACTGCAGCCCGCCCGCAACTGGGCGAGCATGCGCCTCGTATCGAAGTGATCCAGATCCCTGTCGATAAGATCCGTGAAGTAATCGGCACAGGCGGCAAAGTGATCCGGGAAATTGTCGAGAAGACTGGCGCCAAGATCAACGTCGAAGACGACGGCACGGTGAAGGTCGCTTCCGCCAACAGTGAATCGATCAATGCCGCCATGAAGTGGATCAAGTCAATCGCCACCGATCCCGAGGTCGGCGTGATTTATGACGGCACCGTCGTAAAGACGGTCGATTTTGGCGCCTTCGTGAACTTTTACGGCGCCAAGGACGGCCTCGTTCACATCAGCCAGCTTGCACCCAATCGTGTCAACAAGACCACTGATGTCGTGAAGGAAGGCGATAAGGTCAAAGTTAAGCTGATGGGATTCGATGACCGTGGAAAAGTACGCCTCTCGATGAAAGTCGTCGACCAAAAGACTGGCGAAGATCTCGAAGCGAAGCAAAAAAGCGAGTCGACGCTCGTTTAAGGGTGCGCCTTATATACGGTTCTATTTAAGAACCGGCAGCCCGCCCGGCCCACAAGGCCTGGATAGTCTGCCGGTTCCACAAAAATCGCACCGGCGCATTGCTATCGCTGTCGGCACAACATTGGGTTACGATTGCCCGTTAATTCTTTGGACGCGACGATGGCTCCTTGGGCTCTTACATCCGCACATATTTTTTCTCAACTCCCCGAGCATTTGTCGGTTGGGTTATTTGCGAAAGCGCGGCCCGTAAAGATCTCAGCCGACCAGATTTTGTTTATGGCTGGCGATCCGGGTGATGGCTGCTATCGCATCGAAAGCGGGTTGATGAAAGTGAGCGTCATGTCCCCTTCAGGTACAGAACGTATTCTTGCTATTTTCGGACGTGGCGCGCTCGTCGGAGAATTCGCCGTTATCGATGGTCAACCTCGTTCGGCTAACGTCTCCGCAATCCGCGATACTGAGCTCGCGTTCATAAGCCGCAACGTTTACGAGGAATTCGCGAGGGAGCATCCCGAAGTGCGCGACCATATTATGACCATGCTGACACAGAGACTCCGCGATACAAACAGTATCGTTGCGGCCGCAAGCTTCCTGTCAATTAAAGGCCGCGTAGCGCTAGCGCTCGTTAGCCTGGCCGAAGCGTTCGGCCAGGATGTGGGAAATGGTCGAATTCTTGTCCGACAAAAAATTACACAGAGCGACGTCGCCGCGATGGCGGGCGTTGCGCGTGAAAATGTGAGTCGCACTCTCAATGACTGGATGCGACAGAAACTCGTGAGCCGAGTCTCGGGTTACTACTGTCTAGAAAACAGCAAAAAGCTCGAGCGCGAAGCCGAGGTTTAATCAGGCTTATTCGGCGGCCTTCGGTATTTTCTTTTCTTCTGCCTCAACCTTCAACATATCGGGGTGTGGCATCGCGATTACGTTGTATCCCGAGTCGACAAAATGAATCTCTCCCGTCACGCCGGTAGACAGATCCGACAGTAGGTAAAGTCCAGCACCGCCCAGTTCCTCGAGCGTAATACCACGGCCCAGAGGCGAATGGCGCTGCTGGAATGCAAACATCAGGCGGGCATCTCCGATACCGGCGCCTGCAAGTGTGCGAATGGGACCCGCTGAAATCGCATTCACACGGATACCGCGCGCGCCAAAATCGACGGCGAGATAGCGGACCGAGGCCTCGAGCGCGGCTTTGGCGACGCCCATCGCGTTATAGTTCGGCATCGCGCGCAGGCCACCATTATAAGTCAGTGTAATCATCGCTCCGCCGTTTTTCATTAGCGTTGCGGCACGTTTGGCAGCTTCAGTGAAGGAAAAGCATGATATCAGCATAGTGCGCAGGAAATTCTCGCGTGTCGTGTCGGCGTAGTGGCCCTTGAGCTGACTCTTGTCGGAGTACGCGACGGCATGGACAAGAAAATCCAGCCCGCCCCAACGGCGTTGAACTTCAGAAAAGACTGCGTCGACAGTGGAAATATCCTCGACATCGCAGGGCAAAATTACCTCGCCCTTTACCGATTCCGCGAGCGGGCGCACACGCTTTTCCAGCGCTTCGCCCTGATAGGTGAACGCTAGTTTCGCACCATGCGCGGCAACGGTCTTTGCAATGCCCCACGCGATCGAATGGTCGTTTGCGACCCCCATGATCAAGCCGCGTTTACCTTCCATCAGCCCCTTCATGAAACTTTCTCTAATTTTTTCTTGCACATAATCAAACTAAAACGGTCAGGCATCAAGACGTTTGAATACGAGGGTCGCATTTGTGCCGCCGAAACCAAACGAATTTGAAAGCACGCAACTGAGTTTCGCATTATCGATACGTTGCCGGGCGATCGGCATATCGGCGAACAGCGGATCGATTTCCTTGATGTTTGCGCTCTCGCAAATGAAGCCGTTATTCATCATTAGGAGCGAGTAGATTGCTTCCTGCACTCCGGTGGCGCCGAGCGAGTGCCCGGTGAGAGATTTTGTCGCCGAGATCGGGGGACATTTTGCACCGAATACCTCGCGGATCGCTTCGATTTCCTTAATGTCGCCGATTGGCGTCGAAGTCGCATGCGGATTGATGTAATCGACGGAAGGCTTCACACCCTCTAGCGCCATTTTCATGCAACGCACGGCGCCTTCGCCGGAGGGAGCTACCATGTCATGACCATCGGAATTCGCGCCATATCCCGCGATTTCCGCGTAAATTTTTGCCCCACGCGCTTTGGCGCAATCCAACTCCTCCAGCACAAGCACGCCTGCACCGCCTGCGATGACGAAGCCATCACGATCTTTATCGTAAGCGCGGGAAGCGGTTTCCGGCTTATCGTTGAACCCCGAAGACATCGCGCCCATGGCGTCGAACAAAACCGACAAGGTCCAGTCGAGTTCCTCGCAGCCGCCAGCGAACATGAGATCCTGCTTTCCATTTTGAATAAGCTCGTACGCATTTCCGATGCAGTGGTTCGATGTCGCGCATGCAGACGAGATCGAGTAATTGAACCCTTTGATCTTGAACCAGGTCGCGAGTGTGGCCGAAGCGGTCGACGACATCGCCTTTGGTACTGCAAATGGTCCAACACGTTTTGGGCCTTTCGAGCGGGTTGTGTCGGCGGCTTCGACGATTGTACGCGTCGAAGGTCCGCCCGAACCCATGATAATTCCGGTTTTTTCGTTGCTAATTTCCTTTTCCTCAAGGCCCGCGTCCCGAATCGCCTGATCCATCGCAACGTGATTCCACGCCGTGCCACCGCCATGAAAACGCATGGCACGGCGATCTACGATACTGCTTGGATCGAGAGTCGGGGCACCATGAACCTGGCAGCGGAAGCCCAGTTTAGCGTAATCTTCGGCGCGCGAAATTCCACTCTTCGTCTCACGCAGACTTGCGAGCACTTCCTGTGTGTTGTTACCAATCGACGATACAATGCCCATTCCGGTGACGACTACGCGGCGCATGTCAGCATCTCCAATTCATCGATGTTCTAGAAACCGTGCTTCGCGAGATGCTCCGATCTCTCACGATTTTGCAGGCACCATTGACTGATTGGCTTTGAATAAGCCGACTTTAAGGTCAAAGGCCCGATAAATTATTTCGCCGTCCGCGGAAACCCATCCATCAGCAATGCCGAGTACAAGTTTCGAACGCATGACCCGCTTTAGATCGATGCCATAAATAACTTTTTTCACGGTTGGTAACACTTGCCCCGAAAACTTTATTTCGCCTGTTCCAAGTGCTCTACCCTTGCCAGGCGAGCCAAGCCAACCGAGGAAAAAACCGAGCATTTGCCAGAGCGCATCCAGGCCAAGGCAGCCTGGCATAACCGGATCGCCTTTAAAGTGGCAGGCGAAAAACCAAAGGTCCGGTTTGACATCGAGTTCGGCGCGAATAAGCCCCTTGCCATGTTCACCGCCCTGCTCGGAAATTTCCGATATACGATCAAACATCAGCATCGGCGGAAGCGGTAATTGAGCATTTCCCTCGCCAAACAACTCGCCGCGGCCGCACGCCAGTAAATCTTCGTAGCTGAAACTGCTCTTCCGCTCGCTCATCACCCGGCTTTCGAATTGATGTAGCCAGAAACTCGTTGGATTCGTAACACAGTGAACCGCTTCCCGAAAGATAAGAAGCCCCGCGACACTATTTCGGGCACATGACAAAGCCAGAAATCTCGAGTATTTACTGGGTATTGTACGGGATGCGCTGACTCCAGTATCATAATAACATATCGGAAAGGTAGGCCTGCCGAACCCGAATTAGGTAGACACTAGGTAATTAGATTATGCCCTTAACTGGCAGAGGTTCGAGTAAGCTGAGCAGATCATGAACGAGAGCGTTCGCAGAGCTATGGTGGAAGATCACGACGCGGAATTGCCGGTCGATCGGCTTCGCATTGATCCGGTCGCCGGGCGCCGCACCGGCTGTCCTTTTCATGATGTACGCGAGATGCTTCGTGAAGTCGGCCTCCGTCCTACCCGTCAGCGCCTAGCGCTCGGTTGGCTTCTCTTTGCCAAGGGCAATCGGCATCTAACTGCCGAAATGTTGCACGAAGATGCCCTCAAGGCCCGTTTCCCGGTTTCGCTGGCTACTATCTACAATACGCTGAACCAGTTCACCGAAGTCGGCCTGCTGCGGGAAGTCGCCGTAAACGGATCGAAGACTTATTTCGATACGAATGCTGCCGATCATTCTCACTTCTACGTCGAAGGCGAAAGCCAGCTTCTCGATATGCCACATGCAGTCGCACTGAAAGAAATGCCCACGCCACCAGAAGGTTTTGAAGTTGCGCGTGTTGATGTTGTAGTGCGGGTACGTCGTAAGAACAGCTAATATGCGTTTATTCCACCGTTTCGTTTGGATAAACGCCCCACAGTCCTTCCTGCTCGATATAGCCATCAAAATTTTCGCCGAATATGCGGCACCATTTTCCATCGCATGTTTTGATTGTGCCCAGCACACCGGGCTGAAGCTGAGCAAGCACTCCACTGCTCTGGTCTTTGCTCTGATAAAGCGGAAACGATTGGTCTCTTTTTGACCAAGGTGCCACAAGTACCGTGCGTCTGCTCGACAGAAGAGATTGATAAACCCAACCTTCTGTTCCCTCGGAATCCCGAATTTTTCTCCAGTTTTCCGATTCGGCGGTGATTTCTACGGGCAGTCCCAGCCGTGTAAATACCCAAGTGATATCGTGATCTCGCGTGGGGCCAGCGCGCATGTTTACCTTGTCGGACTTCAGGCTAACGAAGCGCGGCACCGGAAGATTGCTCGCGGGTCCCAGGGCCTGTGCAGATGCGAAGGAGCATAGGGCCAGACCAAAAATCAGAGTCAGAGTGCGCAAAAGCAAGCGGGACACATATCTTGCGCGATTACCCAATATCATGCGTCATCCTTCGAAATTCATGGCTTTCTACCCGTTCACAAGGCTGATTCATGTCTATGCTGTCAATGCGAACAAATTTGGCTTGTCTGTTTTGAGTTTCAAAAACCGCTCTGCTAGAGAGTTCCATCGGTAAGGCTCTGCACAGGCATGAAAGTCGACTAATGCCCAAGAAAAAGCCGCTCGTTGTGGTCACCAGACGCCTCCCGGAAAGCGTGGAGACACGCATGCGGGAACTTTTCGAGGCCCGACTAAATGTCGACGATCGGGCAATGAGTCAGCAAGAGCTTGTCGAAGCGGTAAGATCGGCTGACGTGCTTGTGCCTACCGTCACTGACCGAATCGACACGGGCGTGCTTTCCCAGGCGGGAGAAAATCTGAAGCTAATTGCGAATTTCGGAACTGGTGTCGACAACATCGACGTTGCCACCGCACTCGCCCGCGGTATCACCGTGACGAACACACCCGGCGTGCTGACCGAAGATACCGCCGATATGACGATGGCGCTTATTCTTGCCGTACCGCGGCGGCTCGCAGAGGGCTCGACGATTCTCATTTCCGAGCGCGAGTGGAAGGGCTGGTCGCCAACCTGGATGCTCGGGCGCCGCATCTCGAACAAGCGGCTCGGGATCATCGGGATGGGACGGATCGGTAGCGCCGTTGCGCGTCGCGCAAAATCCTTCGGATTGCAGATCCACTATCATAACCGGCGCCGCGTTGCTCAAGAACTCGAAGAAGCGCTTGAAGCTACTTATTGGGAAAGTCTCGATCAGATGCTTGCGCGCATGGATATAGTCTCGATCAATTGCCCGCACACTCCTGCGACCTATCATCTTCTTTCCGCTCGGCGGCTTAAGCTTTTGAAACGGGATGCTTACGTTGTGAATACGGCGCGTGGCGAAATAACGGATGAAAATGCGCTTGCTCGTATGATTGAGGCAGGAGAACTCGCAGGCGCCGGTCTCGACGTATTCGAGCATGAGCCCGCGGTGAACCCCAAGCTCGTCAAACTCGCGCGCGCAGGAAAAGTCGTGCTGCTTCCTCATATGGGCTCAGCCACGATTGAAGGCCGCATCGACATGGGCGAGAAAGTCATCGTTAATATTCGCACCTTTATGGATGGCCATCGGCCGCCCGATCGTGTGTTACCCTCAATGCTCTAATTGCGCTTAGCGCAAATGAACCGATAGGTCGCGGATCGATGGGTGTTTCCCTGAAAGGGGATTGTCGGGATTCCAGGCATAACGCAGCGTTTCAATCCGCATATCGCGCACATCGAACATCAACAATTTCCCGATGAGACCCTCACCGAACCCCACGACGGCGCGTACAGTTTCAATCGCCGCGAGAGATCCAATCGTGCCTGCCAGTGCCCCGATTATGCCAGCCTGCTCGCAGGTCGGAATTATCCCCGCGGGGGGCGCCTCTGGAAATAGGCACCGATACGTCGGGTTCGGCTCCCCGCTGGCGGATTTTTCATGCGCACGGATTGTAGTGAGCGTGCCATCGAAAGTACCGAGCGCCGCCGTAACGAGCGGCCTTTCTGCAAAATAGCAGGCATCTGACACGAGATAGCGGGTCGCAAAATTATCCGAACCGTCAACCACAATATCATGGGCGGATACCAGTTCCATGGCATTCGCGACGACGAAACGACTGGCGATCGCCTCAACTTTCACATGAGGATTGAGCCTTTCGATTGCAGCCTTGGCAGATACAGTTTTTTGTTTGCCAACTTCGTCAGTAGTGTAAATCACCTGGCGCTGCAAATTGGAAAGGGAAACAACGTCGTCGTCGATTACCGTGAGCTTTCCGATGCCCGCTGCGGCCAGATAAAGCATGAGTGGGGAACCGATGCCACCGGCCCCAATAATGAGCGTACTCGCCAATTTCAGCTTTTGCTGACCGGGGCCGCCTACTTCTTTCAAAATAATATGGCGAGCATAACGCTCAAGCTCTTCGGCGGACAAAGACATGCCTTCTTATCGCCGATCCTGCGATGGGCGGAAAGTGCTTGAAGTGGCCCTGTCCCACGCCCTTTGTCCCGATGCATATTTTCGGTCTAAGCACGCTCGAGCGCGTCGTGGACCACGTTCGCAGCATATACACAGTAGAATTCAATGATTCCCCAACTTATTTTAAGTCAAGCAAGGCTGCCCGCCAAAAAAATGATGGTCGTTTTTTCTCACAGATCACTCTTCTATCAGACGTCAAGATTGGCGACGGAAAGCGCGTTCTCCTGAATGAATTCGCGGCGAGGTTCGACGACATCGCCCATTAGTTTGGTGAAAAGATCGTCGGCCTCATCGACCTCCTTGATTTTAACCTGCAGCAGCGAGCGCGCATTCACATCGAGTGTCGTTTCCCAAAGCTGTTCAGGATTCATTTCGCCCAGGCCTTTATAGCGTTGCAACGTCACGCCCTTGCGGCCCATCGCGGTGATAGCCTCGAACAGGCCCACCGGACCATAGACGGCCCTCTCTTCGCCTTTGCGGGAGAATTTTGCCGGCTTGGCATAAATCTCCTGTAACCGCGGAGCCATGGCATCGAGTTTGCGCGCATCGGAGGATCCAAGAAACGCTTGATCTACAATTGCTTCCTCACGCACCCCCCGCACAGTGCGCCAGAACTTGAATCCATTTTCATCATTGCTGCCTTCCCAACCGCGTTCGGTTTCTTCGGAAACCGCGTCAAGACGTTTCGCCACATATGCTGCGGCGGCCTTGGCTGATTTTGCATCAGAAAGGATGGTCGGCGACATCGCACCCGCGATGGCAGTCTGTTCGATAACAGAGCGGTCGTAACGGGGATGCAGAGACTTGAGAACGGCGCGCGCGCTGCGCGCTTCTTCGATCAAGGCCGCGAGATCGGCTCCCGCCCGCTGTTCGCGGCTTGCGAGCTTAAGGACGCATTCTTCCAGACCGGCATTAATTAGATAATCTTCCAGGGCGCGTTCATCCTTCAAATATTGCTCCGACTTTCCACGCGCGACTTTGTAGAGAGGTGGCTGCGCGATGAAGATACGACCCTGCTCAATTAATTCCTTCATCTGGCGGAAGAAGAACGTCAATAAAAGTGTTCGAATGTGGGAGCCGTCCACATCGGCGTCTGTCATGATGATAATCTTGTGATAGCGGAGCTTCGATGGATCGAAATCGTCGCGTCCCACTCCAGTGCCGAGGGCCGTGATTAATGTGCCAACCTGCTCCGAGGAAAGCATCTTATCGAAACGTGCGCGCTCTACATTCAATATCTTGCCGCGTAGCGGCAGTACGGCCTGAAAGGCGCGATCGCGCGCCTGCTTTGCGGAACCGCCCGCAGAGTCACCCTCTACAATAAACAGCTCGGATTTCGCGGGATCACGCTCCTGACAGTCGGCGAGTTTCCCCGGCAACGACGAAATATCGAGCGCGCCCTTGCGACGTGTAAGCTCGCGCGCTTTGCGCGCCGCTTCGCGGGCAGCGGCAGCTTCAACAACCTTTCCGATCAGTCCCTTGGATTCGGCCGGATGTTTTTCGAGCCACGTCTGCAATGCGTCGCTTACGATGGTTTCGACGACGGGGCGCACTTCCGACGAGACAAGTTTATCCTTGGTTTGCGAAGAAAACTTTGGATCCGGTACCTTGATCGAAAGAACTGCCGTCAATCCTTCGCGGCAGTCCTCGCCGGAGAGCTCAACTTTTTCTTTTTTGCTGAGACCCAGATTTTCCACATAGCGGATCACCTCGCGGGTCAACGCTGCGGCGAATCCAGTGAAGTGCGTGCCGCGATCACGCTGCGGAATATTGTTGGTGAAACAGAGAATTGTTTCGTGATAACTGTCATTCCAGGACAGCGCCGCTTCGACAGTCACTTTCTCTCGTTCGCCCCGGATCACGATCGGTGCTGGAATCAGCGATTGCTTGTTGCGATCGAGATAACGTACGAAGGCCTCGACTCCGCCTTCGTATATCATCTCCTCAATTTTCGGTTCCGGCCCTCGTAAATCTGAAAGCGTGATCTTCACCCCAGAATTGAGGAAGGCAAGCTCGCGCAAGCGATGTTCCAGGGTCGCGAGATCAAATTCGGTTTTGGTAAAGACCTCAGTGCTTGGCCAAAATCTGACCCGTGTTCCACGTTTGTCGGTGTGCTTTGCGCTAACTTTTAGCGGCGCGTCGGCTTTGCCGTCGCTAAATCGCATAAAATGCTCTTTGCCATCCCGCCAGACTGTAAGATCGAGCCGGCTCGACAGCGCGTTCACGACCGAAACACCAACGCCATGCAGGCCGCCCGACACTTTGTAGGAATCGTGATTGAATTTCCCGCCCGCATGTAATTGCGTCATGATAACTTCGGCAGCGGAAATCTTTTCTTCCTTATGGATATCGGTTGGGATGCCGCGACCGTCGTCAGTTACGGTAACCGAGCCGTCGGCATTCAATTCAACTTCGATGTGGGTCGCATAACCGGCGAGCGCCTCGTCGATTGCATTGTCGACGACCTCATAGACCATGTGGTGCAGGCCGGAGCCATCGTCGGTATCGCCGATATACATGCCCGGCCGTTTTCGAACGGCTTCGAGGCCCTTCAGGACCTGAATTGATTCGGCGCCATATTCCTTGGATTTATCCTTGGAATCGTCTTTCGAGGCGCCGCCTTTTTTCGGGGGCTTGGCCATTTTTAGGGGTCTCGAATCAGAGGAAAATTATGGAGAAATGTAGCGTTGATTTCGCACGAAAAAAGGCCCGATACTAGGCCAATATCGCCCCCGTAATATATTGATATAACAACGGTTTTAGGTTTTTACTGTGGAAAAACTCTAGCCCTTAAATCAATCCCCAAAATTACGAAATTCATCAACTAGCTCCCGTCAGTTTCTCGCGAACCGCATCGGGACAATGTTCCCAGCTGTGACGGAAAATCGTTCTGCGCTGCTACCCAGGCTTGCGAAGGATGCCGGGTCCACACCCGTCATAAAAACTTGGGCATCGAAATGCGCGAGCAATTCGAACAGCGCCACGCGTCGTTCCTCATCCAGAAAGGCCGAAACATCATCGAGCAGCATTATCGGCGCAAGACCGTGCATCGCCGCAACCACACGAGCATGCGAAAGCACAACACCAACAAGAAGCGCCTTGCGTTCACCAGTAGAGGCCTGTGCGGCGGGAATATTTTTCAATTTATGAATCAAGATGAGATCGCTGCGATGCGGACCATCGAGCGTACGGCCTGCAGCGCGATCACGTTCGCGGGCATCGCGCAAACTTTTCCGATATCTGTCCTCGATCTCGATCGCGGCAACCTCATTGACTGCGGCTTCCATCCAACCGTCGATGTAAAGCTCTGCAACCGGGAACAGCGAAGCCGACTCCTGTGCCGCCTCAATTTCGGCGCGGAGTCTACTGACACATTCGGATCGCGCGGCCGCAACAGCGACTGCCAGTTCTGCGACTTCGTGTTCGACCGCATCTAGCCAGCGCGGGTCTGGGACACCGTCCTCAAGAAGACGATTGCGTGAACGTAAAGCGCGCTCCAGCGCCGAAACTCGTGAACCATGGTCCACGTCGATCGCCAAAACGAGGCGATCTAGAAAGCGGCGCCGATCGCCAGCCGAGCCGAGAAACAAGCCGTCCATCTCCGGAACAAGCCATACGACTCGAAGGTGACTGGCAAATGCTGTGGCAGATGAGACATTTTCAAGATTGATGCGACATCGACGCGTTGACGAAGAGCCTTCCATGGGCGGTTCGATGCCCGTGCCAAGATGGGCCCGACCTAAGGCACCTTCTACTTCCGCTGCAATCGCCCAAGAGCCATCGCCTTCGCTTGCGCCGACGTCTTCAAGCGTCGCGCGGCGAAGCCCACGGCCGGGAGCAAGAAATGATAATGCTTCAAGCAAATTCGTTTTGCCGGCTCCATTCTGGCCGAGAAGCAGGACGGGTCCCCCGCTTATCTTTAGTTCCGCGCGGCGATAGGAGCGAAAATTCGTGAGTTGAAGGCGCCAGATGCGCGCGAACGGACGAACGGCGACTTGCGCATCGGAAAAAACTTTTGGCTTTGGCCCAGTCACACCCGCATCGGCATCAGCACGTAGAGCGCGCCGCTCGCGTCCTGATCGCGCAACAATGTCGGTGAGCCGGGATCCGCAAGTTTCAACTCAGCTCTTTCGCCCTCCAATTGCGCGGTGATGTCGAGGAGATATCGGCTATTAAAACCGATATCGAGCGCATCGGCGCTGTAGTCCACTTCGAGCTCCTCGGTGGCACTGCCAGAATCGGGATTGGTAACCGAAAGCGTGAGTTTGCCGTCGTGCAGGGATAGTTTCACCGCCCGGCCACGTTCGCTCGATATCGTTGAGACACGATCGACTGCCGCGGCAAATTCGGCCCTTTCGACGATCAATGTTTTGTCGTTGCTGGCGGGAATGACGCGCCCATAATCTGGGAACGTTCCGTCGATCAGTTTGGAAGTTAGTGTCACTTTGCCAAAAGAAAAACGTATCTTCGAAGCGGAAAGTTCGATTTCGACTTCTTCGCCGCCATCCTCCACCAGTTTTTGAAGCTCGGTGACCGTCTTGCGCGGTACAATTACGCCCGGCATTCCCACCGCTCCTTTGGGTGCCAGAATTTCGACCTGGGCTAAACGATGACCATCGGTTGCCACGGAGCGAAGTTTTGCGGTTTTTTCCTCGACCACATGCAGGTAAATTCCGTTCAGATAATAGCGAGTCTCCTCAGTTGAGATCGCGAACTGAGTTTTATTGATAAGCCGTTTCAAGTCAGCCGTTGCCAGCGTAAACTTATGCGGCAATTCGCCCGCGGCAAGATCCGGAAAATCCGTTTCCGGCAATGTCTGCAAAGTGAAGCGCGAGCGCCCTGCGCGAAGCGTAATCGAGCCCCGGTCACTACCTGCCTGCAATTCGACCTGCGCGCCTTCGGGTAATTTGCGCACGATGTCGTAGATCATATGCGCCGGCACTGTCGTAGAACCAGCTTGCTTTACCTCGGCCGGTAAAGTCTCCACGATTTCGAGATCGAGGTCAGTGGCCTTCAATTCAAGGCCGTTCTTGCCCGCTCTGATTAAGACATTGGCTAGAATTGGAATTGTATTCCTGCGCTCGACCACGCGGTGAACATGGGAGAGCGACCTGAGAAGTTCGGCACGCTCGACGGTAACCTTCATAAGCTAACAATCCGGATGAGTTTATCTCAAGGGCCCGTCGCGCGCTTGAGGCTCGCGGCCGGCCTGAAAACATTGGCGTTTTGCTCACGATTCCGCAAGAGCTTTGCTTAGATTAAGCTGGGTCATGTCTCTAGCAGTAAACGCTTCAATACTTCCAGTTCCTCGGCGAGCGCCTTATCTCCCGAAACGAGTCCATCGATCTTTCGAACAGCATGTAACACCGTAGTATGATCTCGCCCACCGAAACGCCGGCCAATCTCAGGAAGCGAGCGCAAAGTAAGGGTTTTGGCAAGATACATGGCGATTTGGCGGGGCCTGACGACATTCGCCGTGCGGCGGGACGATAGTAGATCTGCGCGCGTAACCCCATAATGCTTGGCAACAATCCGCAAAATATCCTCGACACGGATACGGCGAGGATCCGCCGGCCTTATGAGATCACGGATCACCTCGTCGGCAAGCTCAATCGTAACCGGCCGGCCGCTCAATTGATTGTGGGCAAGCAATCGCGTCATCGCTCCGTCGAGATCACGGCCGTTTTGAGTCACCTGATGGGCAACATGCAAAATCACCGCAGGAGGGACTTCAAAGCCAGGGTGTTCCAATTTCAGCGACGCCATGCGCGATTCCAGTATACGTAAGCGCAGCTCCTCTTCGAGGGTCGCAATTTCGACGACCAACCCACCAGCGAGACGCGAGCGCACGCGGTCTTCAAGCATCTCGAGCTCGGGCGGCGCGCGGTCAGCTGCAACGACAACTTGCCGTCCGGCATCGATCAGCGCGTTTAGGGTGTGGCAAAATTCCTGTTGGACGCTTTTCCCCTGAAGGAATTGCAAATCGTCAATCACGAGCGCATCGATACCACGAAGAGCCTCCTTGAAGGCGATCGCGGACTGGTTCTTCAGTGCCGCCACGAAGCCGTACATGAATTTTTCTGCGGTGAGATAACTTACCCGCCGTCCATTTTGTTCGCCGGCCCATGCGATGGACTGCAGAAGATGTGTTTTGCCGAGCCCCACTGATGCATAAACATACAAGGGATTAAATCGGGCACCTGTTCCCGCTTCAGCGTCCGCCACCTGACGCGCCGCCGCATGTGCCAAGGCATTCGAGCGTCCAACGAGGAACGTCGAAAACGTCAGTCGGGGGTCGAGAGGGGAACTGCCGGCACGATCTGAGCGTGTGACCAGGGTGGGACCGCTCAATGGAAGTGTCTTTCCAACTATATTCGCTCGTGAGGTCACTTCAGGTTTTGTAGTCATTGCATTCGAGTGAAGGTTGGTGGCTGCCGTCCGAGCGACCGCCGAACGAACGACGAGATCTATCTTCTTTACCGTCGGTGACTCTCCGCGCCAGAGAACGATCAAACGCTCCGCATAATGCGACTGAATCCAATTTCGCAAGAAACGTGTCGGAACCGAGAGCCGTACGCTTTCAGCACCACAATTTTCAATTTCCATACGTGCGAACCAGCTTGAATAAACATCCTCTCCGACCTCGGCGCGCAGTCTGCGACGCACACGATCCCAACGCACCACATCGCTGTTTTCTGAAAGTTCTTGTTTTTGGATTGCCATTTCGAACTCCGCTGCCATTCCGGCGCGATATTAAGAACTGATGCTGGATCCTTCTGCCTCGAAGAAGATTGCCACTCGGACTGAACGAAAAACTCGATTGAACAGAAAATTGAATTAGTGGCTATATAAGAGGCGGTTCAGCCACAGGTTGCGTCGGCAATCGACTTAGACTTGTACAAAGCGGTGAGACAAAACGCTGGAATAAATCCAGACCGGCGTCTGCTGTTAAGCGCCAGCCCTCTTGTTGATCTGTTTTAATCATAACCACCCCATTCACCGCCGAAAAAATTCCGTGCGGCGCCAAGTGTTCTCTCTTTTTGATTTTCTAGCTCGTTCCCACCAAGCGACCAGCAAATCTTAACTCAGACAAACTCATTAGAGATCACAATTTGGTATCCGATTCCAAACTGTTACACATTGAACCGGTGACCCGTCGAAACCTGCTCAAGATCTCAATTCGCCAATTCAGAATTTCAAAAACCCGCGGCCGAGATGCTGAGATAAAGGCCTCAACTGAAATTAACGATACATAGCGCACTATGGGTGCGCAATGATTCATTTCAAGAAATTTTTTCGCCCACAGCGCAAGACTTGTGAGCAACCGGCCAAAAGCGCGGTCGGGTACGACATAACTTCCGCAAGGGCGTTGTGAATCAAGCGGAATCTCCGCCACTCAGATTTGAAGGCAAAAACTCAAGGGAGGCATTTTTAATTGTTGCGGGCCTTACTCGATTGCTCGCACAACCATGGAATCAGAAGTCCACTCCGTCCTTTAGCTCCCAAGTTTTTGCGTTACTTGAAGTTTTTTTGACGGAGAGATGAAGGTAGCCGTTGAAAATTTGAATGCGCAAAAGGATTTTGACATGACTTTTGGTGTCGTGCACCCCTTTTTTGCTTTTTTCCGTTGCGTTTGAGCAACACCTCGAAGAAAAAAACAAAAACGGCGGTTCATGACCGCCGTTTTACAAATTTCTAATGAAGGAAATCGTCAGGCACCAAGTTTACGCACACTCATGGTGAGACGAGAAACTTTCCGGGAGGCGGTATTCCGATGAAGGATACCGTTTTGGGCGGCGCGGATAATTTCTGGTTCCGCGAGCGTCAATGCCTCGCGAGCCTTCTTTCCATCTCCTGCCTTAATTGCCTCTTCGACCGCACGCACATAGGTGCCCATACGGGAGCGACGTTTTTTGTTGATTTCAGTCTTTCGCGCAATTTTGCGCGTGGCTTTCTTTGCCGATGTCGTATTGGCCATTCGCTCAGTCCAACTCGTAAGTTTCTGGATAAAATGTCGCGGGGAGCTCAAAACCAACGCGATGCGGCGGACCATAGTGGCCCCCCTCTTAGCCGTCAACGCGCATTTTCGGGCTAGCGATGCTTGAATTTCGGTTCCCGCTTGTCGATGAAAGCGCTCATGCCCTCCTTCTGATCGGCGGTTGAGAACATAGAGTGGAATAACCTCCTCTCGAAGCGAACCCCTGCCGAAAGCGTAGTTTCGTAGGCTTGGTTTACGCTTTCCTTCGTCATCATCAGGATAGGGAGTGACATTGCTGCTATCTCTTCGGCAGCTTTCATGGTTTCTTCCAATAGTTTCGCTGCAGGAACGATACGAGAGACTAAGCCCGCGCGCTCTGCTTCATCAGCTTTCATCATCCGGCCAGTGAGACAAAGATCCATTGCCTTTGCCTTGCCAATGTAGCGAGGCAGGCGTTGTGTGCCGCCGATACCTGGCATCACTCCAAGCTTGATTTCCGGCTGGCCAAACTGTGCCGTGTCGGCAGCCATCACGATGTCACACATCATTACCAGTTCGCATCCACCACCCAGCGCATAACCAGCTACAGCCGCAATGATCGGTTTTCGGCAGCGCGATATGCGTTCTGATGCTGCGATAAAATCCTCAAGATAGGTATGAGGATATGTGAGCGGTTGCATCTGCTTGATGTCGGCTCCGGCTGCGAACGCTTTTTCCGAGCCGGTCAACACTATGCAGCCGATATCCGCATTGGCCTCGAATTCATCGAGCGCTTGGTTTAGTTCCGCGATCAACGAATTGTTCAGTGCATTTAGTGCTTTGGGGCGGTCAAGTGTTATCAATCCAACTCGCCCGCGCGTTTCGATGCGAATATTTTCATAGGCCATGGACATTCCTCCCCGAAAATTGCTAGCGAACGTATTCCTGTTGCACAACACACTTAGCTCTGACAGACCGGACAATAAAAAGTCGAACGGCCGGTTTGCACGATGCGGCGGATTTTTCCTTTGCAGCCCGGCGTCACGCATTTTTCACCTTCCCGGTCATAGACACGGAAGGAATGCTGAAAATAGCCCAACTCACCCGTGGTCTGTCGATGATTGCGCAATGACGAGCCGCCGGCCTTGATCGCCAAATTCAGCACGTGCTTGATTGCGTCAACGAGTTTATATGAGGCGTCTGTCGGTTCGCCTTTTTTGTTTGCTAGGACTGAGGCCATACGCTTAGGTGAAAGGTGAGCATCATAAAGCGCCTCGGAAACGTAAATGTTGCCGAGACCCGCAACGATCTTCTGATTGGAAAGCGCTGCCTTTAGGCTTGCTTTTTTTCCCTGGCAAGCGCGCGCCAGCATGGCCGCATCAAACACGTTGCCAAGCGGCTCGGGGCCGAGAGCGCGGATGAGGGGATCGTTTTCAAGTTCACTTCGCGCCACGAGCTTCATGAAGCCGAAACGGCGCGGGTCGTTAAAAGTAAGCATCCACCCGGACGACATCTCAAACACAACATGATCGTGTTTTTCCTCATTTGACCGTTCGTGATGGAATCCGCCAGGTGTTTGCTCCTTGCCGGTTTTCGAAATACGGAACGAGCCGGACATGCCGAGATGCATAATCAATACCTCGCCAGAGGAAAGTTCGGCGAGCATATATTTGGCGCGGCGCCCGAGACCTATCACGGTCTTATCTGTCAAACGCTGAACGAAGTTCTTCGGCAACGGAAAACGCAAGTCTGGCCGGCGAACCTCGACTTTTACGAAGCGCGCACCCTGCATCACCGGCTCAAGACCGCGCCGAACGGTTTCAACCTCGGGAAGTTCGGGCACTTTAACCTTTCTCAATCGAATTCATGGCGGTGATAGCGCCGGAAACGCACGCACGCTATGCTCTCACAGCAAAGGACTTCAGATGTCCACTGAGCGTTCGGATACCCATTTTGGCTTTCGCAGCGTGCCGCTGAAAGAAAAGCAGGCACTCGTCGACGATGTGTTTCATAAAGTCGCGGGACGTTACGACCTGATGAACGATCTAATGTCCGGCGGTTTGCATCGAGTCTGGAAGGAGGCGCTCGTCTCCAAACTCAGGCCGCCACAGAGCGAGCGGATTTTCAAGCTCCTCGATATTGCAGGCGGTACGGGTGACGTCGCCTTTCGCGTGATTGGCGCTGGCGGCCCTAATGTGCATGGCATTGTTGCTGATATCAACAGCGATATGCTGGCGGTTGGGCGCGAACGTGCGCTTGAGCGCGGTCTGGACACCCAAGTTGAATTCAAGGAAGCCAATGCAGAAGCGTTGAGTTTCGCCGACAAAAGCTTCGATGCGGTCACCATCGCATTTGGCATACGGAATGTTCCACGTATTGAAACGGCGCTTTCCGAAATCCATCGTGTTCTTAAATTGGGTGGTCGTTTCCTTTGTCTTGAATTTTCTTCAACAAACATCCCAGGGCTAGATACCCTTTACGAACTGTATTCCTTCCGTCTGATTCCCGAGATTGGCCGCATTGTTGCAGGCAATGCAGAGCCCTACCGTTATCTTGTTGAATCGATTCGGCGCTTTCCGGCACCTGAGATTTTTGCGGACATGATGCGCAAAGCAGGTTTTGCGCGCGTTGACTGGACTCCGATGACTGGCGGGATCGTAGCGCTTCACTCTGGCTGGCGGCTCTGAGGACAGGCGTGCTTTCCGGTTTCTTTCATCTCCTCCAGCTTGCCCGGGCCGGTTTTGTGTTGGCGCGTGAGGGCGTCCTCGCGCTTATCGATCCGACTGCTCTTCCGCCGGGACCCCGTTTCCTTATTCGCTGTGTCCGGCTCATCGAACGACGCAATGCGGGTAGCGGTGCCGTGCGCCTAGCTGTCGCCCTTACACGGCTTGGCCCCTCTTATGTAAAACTTGGACAATTTCTCGCGACACGGCCCGATATTGTCGGCCACGCCATCGCCAAAGATCTAGAAACTCTACAAGACCGCATGCCACCCTTCTCGCAAGAAGAAGCGGAAGCAGCAGTCAGCGAAGGGCTGGGCAAGCCTGTTTCGGTTCTATTCTCAAATTTTGGCCCCGTAGTCGCCGCCGCTTCCATCGCGCAGGTACATCGCGCGGAAATTGTGGGGGAGAACGGTACTCGCCTTATAGTCGCAGTGAAGATTCTCCGTCCCGGAATCGAATATCATTTTCAGCGCGATCTCGACGCTTTCTTTTTTGCGGCAAGTTTGGGAGAGCGCTATTCAGAACAAGCGCGCAGGCTGCGGCTGATCTCGACGGCGGCGACACTGGCGCGCTCGGTTGCAATTGAAATGGATTTGCGGCTCGAAGCCTCCGCCTTTTCCGAGCTCGCCGACAATACCAGGGATGATCCCGATTTTCGAGTGCCCGCTGTCAATTGGGAGCGTACTGCGCGTCGTGTGCTTACTGTCGAGTGGGTCGAGGGAATTACCTTATCCGACCGTGCGAAACTGCAAGCTGCGGGACACGATCTTGTTCGTCTTGCACGAGTGGTAGTTCAATCATTCCTTCGCCAGGCGCTCCGCGATGGCTTTTTCCACGCCGACATGCATCCGGGAAATTTGTTTGTCGATTCCGAAGGCAACTTAATTGCGGTCGATTGCGGTATCATGGGCCGTCTTGGCCCGAAGGAACGGCGTTTTCTTGCGGAGATTCTATACGGTTTCATCATCGCCGACTGGCAGCGGACCGCCGAAGTGCATTTCGAAGCTGGATATGTGCCTAGTCATCATTCGGTCGAGGACTTCGCGCAAGCAATCCGTGCCATCGGTGAACCGATACGCGATCGTCCGGCTGACGAAATTTCAATGGCGAAATTGCTCACGCTGTTATTTGAAGTCACAGCGATCTTCGACATGCGAACTCGGCCGGAGTTGCTGCTTTTGCAAAAGACCATGGTCGTGGTCGAAGGCGTCGCGCGTTCACTTGATCCCAAATTCGATATGTGGGCAACGGCTGAGCCCGTGGTTCGCGAATGGATCGAGCGTAATCTTGGGCCGATTGGACGCATTGAAAACGCCGCGCACGAACTTAGCGGGCTCGGCCGCCTCATCGGCTCCGCGCCCTCTCTGCTTTCACGTGCCGCTGGCACGTTCGAACGATTTGACGAGCAGACCCGTGACGGTTTGGTGCTCGCGCCCGACACTATCGAGGCCATCAGCAGGGCCGAAAGCAGCCGCTGGCGATGGGCTACACTCGCACTCTGGGTGATCGCGGGATTGATCGCGATCTGGATGTTCCGCTAACCAGCTCCATTCCCATGGTTAATTCCGGGCGCTGGGACCCTTTGAAATAATCGCCCCCTGATAATTGAACGATGTTATTCTGGTATTTATTTCATAACCCGTTCTACTCACGGGTTCTGCATTAGAGCGCGCGGAATATGCGGCTAGAAGGTAAAACGATCCTGCTCATTATCGGTGGCGGCATCGCTGCCTATAAGGGTTTGGACTTGATCCGCCGCCTACGAGAGCGTGGTGCACGTGTGCGCACCATTCTAACCAAAGGCGGTGCTGAATTCGTTACACCGCTGTCAGCCGCAAGTCTTTCCGGTGAGCGCTGTTATACTGAGTTGTTTTCTCATCGCGATGAATTCGATATCGGCCATATCCGCCTTTCGCGCGAGGCTGATTTAGTAGTTGTTGCGCCGGCGACCGCGGATCTTATTGCAAAAATGGCACAAGGCATCGCGAACGACCTTGCCTCCACTGTACTGTTGGCGACCGACAAACGCGTTCTTATTGCGCCGGCGATGAATCCATTGATGTGGGGCCACGCAGCAGTGCAGCGGAATTTCGCGCAACTCGTAGCGGATGGTATTGTATCGGCTGGTCCGAATGCAGGCGAAATGGCGGAAGCCGGCGAAGCCGGTATCGGTCGCATGGCCGAGCCGCTGGAAATCGTCACCGCGATCGAAGATTTGCTTGAGGACATTCCGCCACCAGACGCGCTCAAGGGCCGTCGCTTGCTTGTGACTTCGGGACCAACACGGGAACCGATCGATCCGGTTCGATACATCTCAAATCGATCTTCCGGACGGCAGGGTCACGCGGTTGCTCGCGCGGCAGCGGCGGCGGGCGCCGAAGTCGTACTCGTGTCCGGCCCCGTGGAAATTCCCGACCCATCCGGTGTGAAGACCATTCACGTCGAGACCGCTTTCGAAATGTTGTCGGCCGCTGAGTCGACGCTGCCCGTCGATGTGGCAATTTGCGCCGCTGCCGTTGCCGATTGGCGTGTAAGCGCGATTGCAAACGAAAAAGTAAAAAAACAGGATGCCCAAGCGCCTATACTCTCCTTCGTGGAAAATCCGGACATTCTTGCGACGATTTCGCACGCGAAAAAACGTCCGCGGCTTGTTGTTGGGTTTGCCGCAGAAACTGAAAATCTGCTCGATCACGCTCGTGCGAAATTGAAACGCAAAGGCTGCGACTGGATTGTCGCAAACGACGTTTCGCCCGGCACCGAAATTTTCGGCGGCAAAAACAATCAGGTGCATCTCGTCACCGCCGAAGGCGTTGAAAGCTGGCCGATGCTATCTAAGGAAGCGGTTGCCTACGGCCTGGTAAAACGCATCGTGTCGATCCTTGGAGCGAGAAGATGAGTGCGTTCAATGTACCGTTCATGCGGTTACCGCATGCCGAAGGTTTATCGCCGCCGAATTATGCAAGCGAAGGCGCTGCCGGGCTCGATCTTGTCGCGGCGCTACCCGCGACCGACCCTGTGGTGATCTCGCCAAAAGCATGGGCTTCGATCCCCACCGGTCTCATTTTCGAAATTCCCCGTGGTTATCAGGGTGAAGTGCGCCCGCGCTCCGGACTGGCACTCCGGCATGCGGTCACAGTTTTGAATTCGCCTGGTACTATTGATTCCGATTATCGTGGAGAGGTCAGCGTCCTTCTAGTCAATCTCGGGCCGGAAGCCTTTGCCGTCACACGCGGCATGCGCGTAGCACAATTGGTTTTCGTTCCAGCCACACGCGCTACACTAACGCCGGTGAGGTCGATCAGCCAATCAGCTCGTGGTGTGAGCGGCTTCGGTTCGACTGGTCTCGGCGGTAAAATGCCAGCAAAGTAAACGTCGTGGCGCTACTTTCAGAAAAAAGCCTGCTCACGGTCGCCGCTGTTGTCGACGTCGCCATCCATTCACGCGGACAGCCGGTTGCGGCGAAGGCTCTCGCCGAAAGGCACAACCTTCCGCCACGGCATCTGGAGCCGGTTCTACAGGCATTGGTCCATGCGGGTATCCTAAAGGGTGTACGTGGACCCCGCGGCGGCTATGAACTTGCGCGCGAGCGCCGACGCATTTCGGTTGCCGAAATTGTGCGCGTTGCCGAGGCAACGGGCGCAGAAAATGAGGGGAAAATTCCACCGCTTGTCGGACGTGTGGTGCGGCCTGCTATTGCAGCGGCAGAGCAAGCTTTTGAAGTCGCGCTCTCTGCAGTGACGGTGGAGGAGCTCTGCCGAAATGCCGAGAAACTTGGAGTTGCCGAAACGAAACCACATGCCGATTTCCACATTTAAAATTTGTTATTGAACCTCAAAATCGACAGCGTCCCGTACTTATGTTACGCGACACAAGCTGACAAAATGTTCGAGGACTAGTATGGCCGAGCCGCTGCGTAAGACCACAGTTCCAAAACACGAGTGCGGCCGCGGCCGCATTTTCGATTCCATTACTGATACCATCGGCGACACGCCGCTTGTGCGCCTTAATCGCCTTCCGCAAATGAAGGGCGTTAAGGCAAACATTCTTGCAAAACTCGAATTCTTTAATCCAATCGGCAGCGTTAAGGACCGGATCGGCGTCTCCATGATCGATGCGATGGAGCGTGCTGGCATCCTCGACAAAGATACGGTGGTCGTCGAGCCGACCTCCGGCAATACGGGAATCGCGCTTGCCTTTGTCGCCGCTGCGCGCGGTTATCGTCTGATCCTTGTTATGCCCGAGACGATGTCGCTCGAGCGCCGCAAAATGCTAGCGTTACTGGGCGCCGAACTAGTGCTGACGGAGGGCGCCAAAGGAATGAAAGGGGCCGTCGCCAAAGCGGAAGAATTGATCCGAGATTTGCCGAAGGCTGTGATTCCCCAGCAGTTCAAAAACAAGGCAAACCCTGACATTCACCGCCGTACTACCGCCGAGGAGATCTGGAACGACACCGCCGGAGCGATCGATGCGTTTGTAAGCGGAGTCGGCACCGGTGGCACCATCACCGGCGTCGGCCAGGTGCTAAAATCGCGCAAGCCTTCATTGAAAATCATCGCGGTGGAACCAGAGGACAGCCCGGTTTTATCCGGTGGCCAGCCGGGCCCGCATAAGATCCAAGGCATCGGCGCTGGATTCATACCCGAAGTACTCGATCGTTCGGTCGTCGACGAAGTGGTTACCGTCGGTAATCAGACTGCCTTTGATACCGCCCGGGCCATTGCAAAATACGAGGGGATTCCGGTTGGTATCTCTTCGGGAGCAGCGATTGCAGCCTCATTTGAGGTCGGAAGCCGCCCCGAATACGCCGGGAAGAACGTCGTAGTAATCGTACCTTCCTTTGCAGAGCGCTATCTTTCGACCGCTCTGTTCGAAGGCCTTTAATCTTTTCGATTTTCTGATCCGAAAACCCCTTCTTCCCCGACTCCGCTCGGATGTAGAGTGAAGTGATTCGCGGCTGGTTGGTCGCGATGGCTCTTTTTCGCCGGGCGGCGGCGGGACCAAGAGAGCGGATCGGGAAATGGCGGAACGGGCCGGAACGGGCTGCGCGAATTATCGTGCCGTGGGATGCGCAAGATACGCATCCGCCATTTTATCTGCGGTGTTCATTTTCTTCCTGCAATCGGAGCCTGCTTCTGCGGGACCTATCAGCCTAGAAGCGATCATCCGCGCACTATGGTCCCTCGATCGTCACGAAATCGCACAACTGGCTCTCACCTTGGGCATTCTCGTATTCGCAGTCACGACCGCCATCGCGCTTGTGCGCACAAGGTCGAAGGGCACCCTGCGGCTTGCCGCCGCTCGTAGTGAGATCGCTCGTCTTCGCGACGAAGCAGATCGGGCTACCACGCTGTTGCTCGCTGAACCGCAACTGGTCATTGTTTGGCGAGAAATAGGACGCGACCCGCTTATTCTAGGCGACCCGGCAAATTTCGCAGGTGTGGAGGCCGCACGAAGGGTGCTGGCATTCGGCACTTGGCTCGGCGTCGAGGAAGCGCACAAGCTTGATCAGGCGGTCGACGGATTGCGGCAGCGTGGAGAAGCTTTCGCACTTCAATTGATCACGCCGCGCGGGCGGCACCTTGAAGCGGACGGGCGACCCATCGGGGCAGCGGCGGTCCTGCGTCTGCGCGATATAACCGGCGCAAGATTAGAACAAGCAACACTGGCAGAACGACTACGCAGGTTCGAGCGTGAGATTGGCCACATGAGAGCTTTGCTGGAGGTCGTTCCGGCACCAATCTGGTTGCATGATGCCGACGATAGGCTCGTTTTCGCGAACCATGCCTATGCGCGTGCCGTAGAAGCAGCCGATACAAAAGAGGCAATTTCGCGGAATCTGGAATTGCTCAATCAGTCAGTACGTGAAGAAGCCGCACGCATCCGCACGGAGAACCGCGTATTTACAAAAAGGCTGCCTGTAGTGGTTGCTGGATCAAGGCGTGTGCTCGATGTAATCGAAGTGGGCGCCTCGCGTGGATCGGCGGGAATTGGACTTGACGTGACCGAAGCAGAGACGGTGCGCGCCGAACTTGGGCGTATCGTGTCGGCGCATCGCCGTACTCTGGACGAGCTCGCAACTTCTGTAGCGATTTTCGGCGCGGACGAACGGCTGGTCTTCCACAACGCCGCCTACCGCACATTGTTTCAGCTCGATTCGTCGTTTCTTGACGAACGTCCCACCGATTCCGTAGTACTTGATCGGTTGCGGGCCGACCGTAAGCTGCCGGAACAGTCTGACTTCCGCAACTGGAAGGCGCAGTTATTCGAGGCTTACCGCGCGCTCGAGCCCAAGGAGCATTGGTGGCATTTGCCTGGCGGTCGTGTGCTGCGCGTGGTCACAAACCCCAACCCCGAAGGGGGCGTTACTTATCTTTTCGATGACATCACAGAACGCATTCAGCTCGAAAGCCGCCATAACGCTCTCCTCCAGACACAGAGCGAGACACTCGACGCACTCGCGGAAGCAGTTGCTGTGTTCGGCTCCAACGGGCGGCTCACTCTCTACAATCCCGCGTTCATATCGCTCTGGAAAATTTCGCCTGCTGCTGCTGCGGAAAAACCGCATATCGAAAAGGTCGCCGAGTGGTGCAGGCCTTTCCTTAATGAGTCACAATTTCACAAAGATCATCCTGGAATTACTGCTAGAGAGCCTTGGTTCGCGATACAACTTGCTGTCACCGGTCTTGAGCGCCATTCACTGTCGGGCTTGCGTCTCGGATGTGTTGATGGCCGCATGCTCGATTGCGCAGCAGTCCCCTTACCGGACGGCGGTACGTTGGTTACCTTCCGCGATATCACCGACACCGCCCGCTTCGAACGCGCGCTGACCGAACGCAATGAAGCGCTTATTGCTGCCGACGTGCTGAAAAATAATTTTGTCCACCATGTTTCCTACGAGCTTCGTTCGCCGCTCACCACTATTATCGGTTACGCACAGATGCTTGACGATCCGTCGATCGGTCCGCTTACCGGAAAGCAACGCGAATATATCGACCATGTTACTCAATCGACCCGCGCGCTGCTCGCAATTACCGACGATATTCTGGATCTGGCGACCATCGACGCGGGAGCGATGGCGTTGGAACTGAGTGATGTCGATATTCACAGCACGATGGCCGCGGCCGCAGAAGGCGTGCGCGATAGACTTTCGGAACGATCAATCAAACTGGTTATCAGTGCGGCGAAGGATATTGGCCGCTTTGTTGCCGACGAAAAACGCATTCGGCAGATCCTGTTCAATCTTATGTCTAATGCGATCGGTTTCTCGCCACCGGGCGAAACCGTGACACTCACTGCCGAACGGCAAAGAGACACCATTGTATTTCGGGTAAGCGACAGAGGTCCGGGCATACCGCCCGAAATCAAGAAACGTGTATTTGATCTATTCGAAAGCCACAATCTCGGTTCTACTCACCGTGGAGCAGGATTGGGCTTATCGATCGTTCGTTCTCTTATTGCACTACATGGGGGCAGCGTTTCCATCGATTCGGAAGTGGGGCGCGGCACCATTGTAAGCTGTATATTCCCCATAACCGCCCAAACCAACCGCGAGGCGGCTGAATAACGGTAGCCGATGCTGACGCAGAACTCGCCGCGTACAACCTGGGATATTATTCTACCTGACGAAATCGCCACCGAGCGGCTCGCTCTGGATATCGCGACCACGCTTGAGCCCGGCGATTTGGTGACTCTTTCGGGTTATCTTGGTGTGGGTAAAACCACACTTGCCCGTGCGATCATTCGTGCCCTTGCAGAGAACGTTCGGCTCGAAGTGCCGAGCCCAACATTCACACTCCTTCAACTTTACGATCTTCCTTGCTTCCCCGTCGTTCATGCCGATCTCTATCGTATAAAAACGCTCGCTGAATTATCCGAGCTCGGATGGGAAGAAGCTGCCGAGGGTGCTGCAGTCCTTGTTGAATGGCCCGAGCGTGCGAGCGCATTCATTCACGCCGACCGGCTCGACATTCTGCTTGAACTCGCAAGGGATATGGGCCCGAACGTGCGACAGGTTCGTCTTACGGGCTATGGGGCGTGGGCCGTACGTCTTACGCGGTTTCGTGCCGTGCGCGAGTTAATAGATACAGCAGGTTTTGGAAACGCAACACGTCAGCGCATTCAGGGCGATGCATCGAGCCGAAGTTATGAGCGCCTTCATCTGCATCCTGGCACGGCCATCCTAATGAATTCACCGCCACGCCCGGATGGACCTCCAATTAAGGATGGAAAAACTTACAGCGCAATTGCCCACCTGGCCGAAAACGTGAAGCCGTTCGTTGCGTTTGCACGTGCGCTACGGGAGCGCGGGTTTAGTGCACCTGAAATTTTCGCGGCGGATATTGAAAACGGGCTTTTAGTGATTGAGGATTTGGACAGTGAAGGCATTATCACAGGTACTCCTTCCGCACCCGTAGAGGATCGTTATGCTGCTGCAATTGATGTGCTCGTTTCCTTGCATAACATGGCCCTGCCAGATGTATTGCCGGTTTCTCCCAGGATTGAACATTGGATCCCCCGTTACGATTTTGATGCATTCCTGATCGAACTTGAGTTGATGCTCGACTGGTATTTGCCTTATCGCGGCGTAAATTCACTCGCTATATCCCTGCGTGAGCATTTCATCGATCTTTGGCGCGCGGCTCTTAACGACGTCATTACATCGCCGCCCACTTGGGTTTTGCGCGATTTTCATTCACCGAATCTCTTGTGGCTTCCGCAGCGTGAGGAAATCGCCCGCGTGGGATTGCTCGATTTTCAGGACGCAGTTATGGGGCCGACCGCATATGATGTCGCTTCACTATTGATGGACGCGCGTGTTGACGTCCCGCCAGAATTAGAGATCAAACTCTTGTCCCGCTATGCAGTCGGGCGCGGTCGAGTATTTATCCATTTCAATCCGGACGATTTTGCGCGCCACTACGTAACAATGGGGGCGCAACGGGCGACAAAAATTCTCGGAATCTTTGCACGACTCGCTAAACGCGACGATAAACCACAATATCTCGCGCATCTTCCGCGCGTGTGGAATTATCTGATGCGCTCGCTCTCGCATCCTGCCATGGCCAATCTTAAGGTCTGGTACGAAGCCAATGTCTTGCCCCCCGACGAAAGTTCGAGTTTGCCGGCAACGCCACAACGGGCAACAGTCGAAGCGCCGAACCAAACCGTCCCAAGCACTGCAATGGTTCTAGCGGCGGGAATTGGCGTACGCATGCGCCCGTTGACCGATACCAAACCCAAGCCGCTGATCGAGGTCATGGGACGCGCCTTGATCGACTACAATCTTGATCGTCTGGCGGCAGCGGGTGTTTCAACGGCCGTTGTTAACGTACACCACTTTGCCGATCAAATCGTAACCCATCTCGCCAACTGGCAGAACCCGAATATCATTATTTCCGATGAACGAAAACAACTTCTCGATACCGGCGGCGGCATCGCAAATTCCCTTGCGGCGCTCGGAAATGACCCGTTCGTGCTTTTAAATTCTGACAGTCTCTGGCTAGAAGGCTCGTTTTCGAATATCGCCGCTCTCGCGCAAAATTTTCATCTTGAACGAATGGATGCTTTGCTCTTGCTTGCGCCTTTTTCCAGCGTAGTCGGTTACGATAGGCGCGGAGATTACTTTATGGAGACCGATGGGCGATTACGCCGCCGGGAATTTCATGAAATAGCGCCTTATGTCTACGCGGGGGGTGCAATCCTCTCACCTGCCTTGTTCAGAAACTCTCCGGGCGGAATATTTCCACTCACTGTTCTCTTCGATCGCGCCCAGGAAATGGGAAGGCTTTTCGGCCTCGAACTCAACGGCTTATTCCTGCATGTGGGCACCCCAAAAGCAGTTACGGCTGCCGAGGAAGTTATGAGCCGCGCAAAACCTTGATCCGTGGCAAGGTAAGTCATGGCCGAGTCGCGCTCACGCGTATTCACGATACCTCTCTCGACCCCGTTCCTGCCGACGCTTGCGAACGCATTGCTGGACGGACGCCTGATTCCGGGCTTCAAGCCGCGCAACGACCCGCTCGCGTTGGCGGATGCGACCATCTATTTACCGACCCGTCGTGCAGCACGGGCTTTTGGACTCGCGCTGCTAGAGACATTGAGATCGAACGCGACACTGCTGCCGCGGATTCTGCCGCTCGGCGACGTCGATGAAGATGAACTCGCCTTTGTCCAAGAAACAACTTTTGCAAAACTGCTACCGGCAATACCAGCCAGCCACCGCCGATTAGTCCTCGCGAAACTTGTTTATGGATGGGCACAATCATTGACCGTCGGTCTCGGCGATCATGACTTAATCTTTGCCGCTACGCCAGGTTCCTCGCTTATTCTTGCCGATGAACTCGCTCGTGTGTTCGACGATCTTACATTTGCAGGGGTCTCGTTCGAGCAGCACGAAGAAATCATTCCAGATCATTTCGACAAATACTGGGAACTTTCCGGTCAATTTCTTCGCATCATTCGCGAACAATGGCCCGCATTTCTTGCCGAGAAAAATCTTCTGGATCCGACCGTGCGACGGGAGAAACTGCTCGCAGACGAAACGGTTCGACTCGTCGCGGGTAATGGCGGGCCGGTCATTGCCGCAGGGTCCACCGGAACGCTACCTTCCGTCGCAAAACTTCTCACTGCCATCGCTAGTCGGCCTAACGGGGCGGTCGTTCTGCCTGGGCTCGATCAAGCGCTCGATGAGTCATCCTTCGACTTCATCGATGGAAATAAAAATGTCGACCCTTCGCAAGGCCATCCGCAATTCGGGCTGAAACGGCTATTGGGCGAACTCGGTATCAAACGAACCGATGTCATCCCGCTTGCAAAACCGTTTATACCTTCACGCGAGCGCATATTGTCGGAAGCCTTCAGACCCGCAGCAACGACTGACCGTTGGAACGTTGGCGAACGAGATGCAGAACAGGCATTTTCGGATATTACGGTGATCGAAGCTGCCGATCCTCGCGAGGAAGCGCTCGCGGTTGCAATTGATTTGCGCGCGACGCTCGAAACGGAAGCCAAACAGACAGCGCTTGTCACGTCCGACCGGGCGTTGGCTCGCCGCGTGGCTGCTGAACTAACGCGATGGGGTATCGCGGTTGATGATTCCGCCGGCATCCCATTGTCGGAAACGGAGGCGGGACGATTTGCCAGTTTGGCGGCGACGGTGGCTGCCGAACGGCTCGCGCCCATACCGTTGATTGCTTTCCTACGGCATCCTCTATCGAGCTTCGCAAAAGATAAAAAAGCGATCGATGCGCTTGAGGTTGGCGTATTGCTTGGCCCACGCCCCGCACCTGGAGCACAAAGCCTTGCACGTGCAATTAAGAGCGGCAAGATCAGCAATTTTCACCCTACTAATCCGAAATCGCGCTTAACACCCGCGGATTGGGACGCGGCCGCGGATCTTGCGACGCGAATTGAAAAGGTGCTCTCGCCGCTTTCCACTTTTCACAAATGTCGGCCTTCCCCGTTCCAGAAAATTCTTGAGGCTCACCGAGGCGTATTGCAGGCTTGCGGATTGGATTTGGAAAAGGGCGAGCGTCCAGATATCAGAAAAATTGCAGACGCTTTCAAAGAGCTTGTTGCTGTCTCGGCAGACGCGTTCGATCTTGGACTTTCCGATTATGCCAGTGCATTCGGCGAGTTGATCGCTGCCCAGGCGCTACGGCTACCATTAGGAGCAACGACACGGATCCGTATTCTTGGCCCGCTGGAAGCGCGGCTGATGACATTCGATCGGATCATACTTGGAGGGCTGAACGAGGGCACCTGGCCACGGGAAACCCGGACGGATGCATTTCTCAATCGGCCAATGAGACGAGCGCTTAATCTCAATCTGCCGGAGCGTTTCATCGGTCTGGCCGCGCACGACCTCGTGCAGGCAATGGGCACAACCGAAGTTGTGCTCACACGCGCAAGGCGGCAGGCCGGCACCGAGACTGTCGCTTCCCGTTTTTGGCAACGGATCGCCGCAGTTGTTCCAGCAACGGCCTGGGATGCCGCTTGTCGACGAGGCTCGGCCTTGATTGCGCTCGCCAAGAGACTCGACTTGCCGGAAGGAGCAAAGGACTTTCCGAGAATTGAAAGACCGGCGCCTCGGCCGCCGGCAAGCTATCGTCCGCGACGGCTTTCCGTTACCGAGATTGCCGATCTCGTTCGCGATCCTTATACAATTTATGCGCGCCATATTTTACGTCTATTTCCGCTCGAGGAAATTGATGCGGACCCAGGAGCGGTGGACCGTGGGACTGCCTTGCATGACGCGCTCGCGGAGTTCACACGCGAATTTCCGAAAGCTTTACCCAAAGACGCGATCACAGAGCTATTGAAATTCGGAAGGACGGCCTTCGACCGCTACCAAGAATATCCTGGTGCGGTAGCTGTATGGTGGCCTCGCTTTGAGCGTGTGGTTTATTGGTTCGCGGATTGGGAGAAAGAACGAAGGAAAACAATCAAATCACTGCTGGCCGAAATTCGCGGCGAAATCTCGTTTGATATCGCAGGCAGCCCATTTGTGCTTTCGGCGCGCGCCGATCGTGTCGAACTATTCAGGGATGGATCGATTGGCGTGCTAGATTACAAGACAGGGGAGACTCCAACGTTACCGCAAGCGATTTCTGGACTTGCACCGCAATTGCCGCTCGAAGCCGCCATTTTGCGCGAGGGCGGATTTAAGGAAGTTGGCGCCGCAAAAGATATCGGTGACATCTCCGTTGTAAAACTGTCCGGCGGAATTCCCGCAGGCGAAATGAAGTCGCTGAACCCAGAGCAGGCGAAGGGGAAAACAAAGGCACTCCTTGAAAAACATGGAATCGTAAACGGCAACAATCTCGCGACATTCTGCTTGGCGAGACTAAAAACTCTATTGGCCAGCTACGCCGACGAAGAAACGCCCTACCTTTCAGTTCCGCGGCCGAAATGGCGCCTACGTTATGGAAAATACGATCACCTGGCGCGCATCAAGGAATGGTCTGAAACAGGCGGTGGAGGCGAAGAATGATCAGGCGTCCGATCCCCGAAAAGACCCGCCGCGCACAACTCTCCGTTTCCGACCCATCCGCCTCTGCCTGGGTTTCAGCAAATGCCGGCTCGGGAAAGACCTACGTGCTTGCGCAGCGCGTGATCCGACTCTTGCTGCACGGCACTCCGCCGGCTCGGATCCTCTGTCTCACCTTTACAAAATCTGCTGCCGCGCATATGGCGAACGAGGTGCTTAAAACCCTTCGGGGTTGGATAGCACTGGAAGACGAAGAACTCGATCGTAAAATCCTATTGATCGACTCAAGAAATCCCACGCCCGAGCGGCGCGCGGCGGCGCGCCGTCTTTTTGCGATGACGCTTGAGACGCCTGGTGGTCTCAAGGTGCAGACAATCCATGCCTTTTGCGACCGAGTCCTTCATCAGTTTCCATTCGAGGCGCGCGTACCTGCGGGCTTCGAAGTGCTTGAGGATGCAGGTGAGGCTGATCTTTTGAACCGCGCGCGTACCTCAGTATTAGTTGAAGCCGAACGTGATCGCGAGAGCGAACTCGGTAAAGCCCTTGGCCATGTTATTTCGGTCGCATCCGATAATACCCTCTCCGAAGTGTTTGATGAACTCGTGCGGGCCAGACGCAAGCTGAAAGCTCTGCTTAAGGCGGATGGACTTGTGCGCACGGAAAAAGCGATTGCCGTGGCGCTCGATTTGAAAGCGGGCGAAACGGTTGCTCACATCGAAAAGCTAATTTTTGACGGCCCAAACCTAGCGCGATGCGATTGGGCTAGCGTCGCCATGACCCTACAAGAGTTGTCGGGAAATCCGGCTAAACGCGGTAAGCAGCTTTTAGAGGCGCATACGGCGAGCGATTTAAAACAATCGCTCGCTCTCTATCTTTCCGTTTTTTTCAACCAAGAAGGCGAGATACGTGCCGAGAGCCAATTCGGCGTAGAAAAGATGCGCGAAAAAGAAGCCGTCTTGCAGCGCTTGATGTCCGAACGTGAACGATTGACCGATCTCATTCCAAAACTAAGAGCGGCGAGAGCGCTTGAACGGACGCATGCTCTGAATGTCCTTGGTCGTGAAATGATCAACCGTTATGAGGCCATGAAACGGGCGCGCGGCGCGCTTGATTATGATGATCTTGTCGCCAAAACTGCCGCTCTTCTGAGCGATCAGGCTTCCGCATGGGTTCACTATAAACTCGATGGCGGCATCGACCATATCCTGATCGATGAAGCACAAGACACAAGCCCGGAGCAGTGGGCTGTTATCGAGAATCTTGCGAAGGAATTCTTCGCGGGGAAAGGCTCCGTCGAAAACCGCGTACGCACGATTTTCGCGGTTGGCGATGAAAAACAATCGATTTTCCGTTTTCAGGGAGCGGAACCTGCGCGTTTTCACGAAATGCGCAAGAAATTTGAACGGGCGGTGAACGCCGCAGGCCAGGAATTCCATCCAGGAAAACTTGATGTCTCCTTTCGCTCGGCACTGGGAATTACAAACGCGGTCGACACAATTTTTGCACGCCCAGAGGCCTTCCGCGGGCTTTCCGCGGATGTCGATCAGAAAGGCACGGACCACGTCGCGATCCGTAACGCCGCCCCGGCCCTCGTGGAAGTCTGGGAGGCAACCAAAATCGCATCGAGTGAAGACGAGGAACTCGCCTGGGATGCGCCGTTGAATGCGCAGAGTGAAACAAGTGCTCCCGCCCTGCTCGCAACTCGGATCGCAAAAGCTACAAGGTGCTGGCTTGAGGGGGGGATTACGGTCGGCGATACGGCGACGGAAAAGCCGCGGCGGCCGAATGCTGGCGATATTATCGTTCTCGTTCGCCGTCGCGGGCCTTTATTCGAAGCCATTCTCCGTGCCCTTAAAAAGGAAGGTATCGAAGTGGCTGGCGCCGATCGTTTGCGGCTTGCCGAACATATCGCCGTGATGGATTTGGCGGCACTGAGCGATGCGTTGCTCCTTGAAGCCGACGATCTTGCACTTGCCTGCGCGTTGAAGAGCCCTTTACTCGGACTGACCGAAAAAGAGCTTTTGCTACTTGCTCACAAACGGGAGGGAACGCTGGCTGGGGCGCTCGCGAAAGCTGCGCATACCGACGAACGTATGCGCAAAATTTTCGAGAGAATTGAGCGATGGCAAGACGAAGCGCTTTCGCTCCGGCCTTTCGATTTTTTCTCGCGCATACTGGGCCGCGACAAGGGCCGTGAACGCATTCTGGCGAGGTTCGGCAACGAAGCTGCCGATGCGCTTGACGAATTGCTCGCTCACGCCCTTACTTATGAGAAAACAGAAACTCCTTCCCTTCAGGGTTTTCTCGCTTTTCTCCGTCATGGAGAATCGCAGGTGAAACGCGATTTAGAGGTGGAAAGCAAAGCAGTCCGCGTGATGACGGTGCATGGCGTCAAAGGGCTTGAAGCACCGATCATCGTGCTTGCCGACACTACTGCTACGCCGGAAAGCCGGTATCAGCCCTGGCTTATTCCCGTCGGTTCCGGGGCGGATAATTTGATTTGGGCGCATTCCAACACTGAAGACCCGCCAGCCGTTGCAAGGGCACGGGAAACCGTCATGCAGTTGGAGGAAGAAGAATATCGGCGGCTCCTCTATGTCGCGCTCACGCGCGCACGTGATGTTCTCGTCATTTGCGGCGCGCTCAACAAACGTCAGGAAGAATCGAAATTACCGGCGGAATGTTGGTATAAACTTGTTCGCGATGCACTCGAACCAGACCTTAAAGAACAGAAAGATTTGAGCTACGGCTTCGATGGCAAAATCTGGCGTTGGCGATATGGGAAAAGCGCTGAAATTGCACCGGATACACAAGCGTCGCTAGAGAAAATTGCCGAACCTTCTTGGCTTCGAAAGCGAATTGAACAGCCAATTTACGCTGGTCAAGTCCTCAATCCCTCTCTCCTTCGAACCGAGGAAACTTTATCCACGGGCGGAATTTTCACGCCTCGCGACAAGGCACGTCGACGCGGTGAACTCATCCATCGCCTGTTGCAGGAATTGCCTAAACTCACGGAAGATCAGCGCATAGACCGGGCGAGTGACTATCTCGCCGTGGTTGCCGCAGATTTTTCAACGCAGGATAGAGAAATTATCATTGCCGAGTCGCTTGCAGTCATAAATCATCCGGAGATTCAAAATCTATTCGGTGTATCGAGCCGGGCGGAAGTCCCGATTTTGGGAAAGCTCCGTGAAGGCAATTCGGCTGTCGAAATTTTCGGCCGCGTGGATCGTTTTGTCGTACTGCCAGACGCAATCCTTATCGCTGATTATAAAACGGACGCGGTGCCTCCGAGCCGGCCTGAGGACGCGCCTGAACATTATATTGTGCAACTCGCACAGTATCGGGCGGTGCTAGGGCGCGTGTTCCCCCGTAAAGCCATGCGCGCTTTTCTGGTCTGGACTGCGAAGCCCGAAATTCAAGAAATCCCAGCCAAACTCATGGATGAGGTCCTTCTATCAGGTAACGTTGCGGCCAGAGCATCTTGACCCCTGGGGGCCGCATGCCTAGGTTCCGTGTCCTTCCCCAAACAGTACGAGGCTCGCTATGGTTGCCCCAGTATCCGATAAGTCCTTCCAGTCCGACGTGCTTCAGTCTACCGAACCGGTCCTCGTGGATTTTTGGGCTGAATGGTGTGGTCCGTGTCGGGCTGTCGGGCCGGTTCTGGAAGAAGTGGCAGGCGAGCTCAAGGGCAAGCTCAAGATTGTTAAGCTCAATGTCGACGAGAACCCCGAAACTGCGGCGAAATATGGTATCCAGTCGATTCCAACATTGATGATTTTCAAGAACGGCCAAATGGCCTCGCGCCAGATTGGCGCGGCGCCGAAGGCTAAGATTGTCCAGTGGATCACGGGCGCGGTCGCCTAATTTGGTTGCGTTCCGTTGGCGGCGAGAACTTCGCCCGCGAGATAAAGAGATCCAGTAATCAATACGCGGGGCGGCGCTTCCATCGGTAGCTCTGCTATTTTTTTCAACGCATCCTCGATATTCGTGGCAGCGTCCGCACCTAACCCGGCTCGTTCAGCTGCCGCAACGATTTCTTCCGGTTTCCGCGAATTTTCACCCGAGACAGGCAAGGCAAGAAGATGACGGGCAAGACCGCTGAAGCAATTCAAAAAGCCATCGGCATCCTTCGTGGTAAGCATGCCTACGACTAATACGAGCGGGCGGGAAACGCGATCTTCAATCTCCGCGAGCGCCGCTGTCACCGCCATTGCACCGCCGATATTGTGGCATCCGTCGAGCCACAGTTCCGAACCTGCAGGCAACAAATCGAGCAATTTCCCTGTGTTCAATCGCTGCATGCGCGCGGGCCAATCCGCCTGCAGCATACCGGTCTCGAATGCGTTCATGGAAACCTGGAACGCGTCAATCGCGCGGAGCGTTGCTACAGCGAGCCCAGCGTTTTCGATTTGGTGTCGTCCGATCAAACGGGGCCGCGGAAGATCGAGTAGACCTTTTTCGTCGACATAAACCAACCGGCCACGTTCCTCGTGTGCCGTCCATTGTTCCCCCGAAATGAAGGTTCCCACGCCTAGACGCCTTGCTTCGCGCTCAATGACGGCGAGCACTTCTGGTTCTTGACGCGATACGATCGCGGTCGCGCCTCTTTTGAGAATGCCGGCTTTTTCAGAGGCTATTTGCGGGAGGGCGGGCCCCAGGTGTTCCGTGTGATCGATTGAAATGGACGAGAAAACCGTGGCAATCGGTTTCTCGATTACATTCGTTGCATCCAGACGGCCGCCCAGGCCGGTTTCTAGTAAGAGCACGTCTGCAGGCTCTTGTGCGAACAACAAAAATGCCGCCGCCGTCGTAATCTCGAAAAATGTGATCGGATCTTTGCTATTGAGATGTTCGCAGGTGGAGAGTGCTTCGGCGAGTTTCTCGTCGCTGACAATCGTGCTGCTACCGGCGCGCGCAAGGCGAATACGCTCGTGAAAGCGCACAAGGCTGGGCGATGTATAGACGTGCACGCGCTGCCCCGCAGTTTCGAGAACCGCGCGCAGGAATGCAATGGTTGATCCTTTGCCGTTTGTCCCTGCCACGTGAATTGTGGGTGGCAGTTTTTTTTCGGGATGGCCGAGACGTTCAAGCAGTGTTTGCAGCCGCCCAAGGGATAGATCGATTTTCTTGGGGTGTAGCGCGCCGAGCCGTGCAATCAGCGCATCGGTCGAACTTGGCACATCTGCGCCAGCGCTCACACAACCCTCGCGGGCGCCGGAAGCTGCCCGACGAGCCCTCGAGCCTTGGTGAGCAAGCGACAGAGACGTGCGAGGGTTGCACGCATCTGGTGCCGATGGATGACCATGTCCACCATACCATGATCTCGGAGGTATTCCGCGCGCTGAAATCCTTCCGGCAGTTTTTCACGGATCGTTTGCTCAATTACACGAGGGCCGGCAAAACCGATCAATGCACCGGGTTCGGCAATATGGACATCGCCGAGCATTGCATAGGAAGCGGTCACGCCGCCGGTTGTGGGATTTGTGAGCACCACAATATAAGGCTTTTTCGCCTCGCGCAGCCGCTGCACGGCGACCGTAGTCCGCGGCAATTGCATCAGCGAGAGAATGCCTTCCTGCATGCGGGCACCACCGGAAGCCGCAAACAAAATAAACGGTGTCTGCTTTTCGATCGCGGTCTCAAGACCCTTTACGACCGCCTCGCCCGCCGCCATGCCGAGCGAGCCACCCATGAAATCGAATTCCTGCACCGCGACGACGACTGGGAGGCCTTCAAGTTTCCCAAAACCGAGTTTGACTGCATCCTTGAGGCCGGTTTTTGCGCGCGCGTCTTTCAGTCGGTCCAGATATTTGCGCTCATCGCGAAATTTTAGCGGATCGATCGAGACATCGGGAACTGCGACGTCGAGCCAGGTTTCGCCGTCGAACGTCGCCTTAAGACGCGCGGCTGCATTCATCCGCATGTGATAGTTCGAATTCGGGATCACCCACTGGTTTGACTCGACGTCTTTATGAAAAACCAGTTGGCCGGTCTCCGGGCATTTGATCCAGAGATTTTCCGGGACGTCCTTGCGCTGCAGGAGCGAGCGGATTTTCGGACGGACGACGTTCGAGATCCAGTTCATGGGTTCCTTCGGGAATTCGACCATTAGATAGGAGCCTTCGCGCGCGTCCGAAAGACGGGCCCCATTATACTATTCTGCAGCCACGCGGCGAGCAGAACGCACGCCCTCGGCAAGTGAAGAAACCAAATACGCGACATTTTTCACTGTCTTTGCAGTTGCTTTGCCATTCGCGTCAAGGCTTTGGCGGATCGCCTCGACAAGCGCCGAACCGACGACGACAGCATCCGCGCCCGAAGCGATTGCATGTGCATCTTTGACCGTCTTCACACCGAAGCCCACGGCGACGGGAAGTTTCGTATGGCGTTTGATGCGTGAGACTGCCTGCATCACACGGCTCGTATCCGGAATCACACTGCCCGTAATGCCGGTTACCGAAACGTAATAAACAAACCCCGAAGTGTTTGCGAGTACGACCGGCAATCGCTTGTCGTCGGTAGTTGGCGTCGCAAGACGAATAAAGGCGATTCCCGCTTTCAGCGAAGGAATACAAAGTTCGCTATCTTCTTCGGGTGGGAGATCGACAACAATTAGACCGTCAATACCCGCGGACTTTGCGTCATACAAAAATTTATCGACGCCGTAAATATAGATTGGATTATAATAGCCCATCAGCACAATCGGGGTGGCGTTGTTTTCCTTGCGAAATTCGCTCACCATGGCGAGAGTTTTTTTTAGCGTCTGTCCATTCTTTAGCGCGCGTTGCGACGAAGCCTGGATCGCGGGACCGTCTGCCATCGGGTCGGTAAACGGCATGCCGAACTCAATAATGTCGGCGCCCGCCTTTGGAAGCGCTTTGATGATCGAAAGAGAAGTCTCGTAATCCGGATCTCCGGCCGTGAGAAACGTCACGAGACCCGCGCGGCCAACGCGTGCGAGTTCAAAAAAAAGGGCATCGATCCGCGCGCTCAAATTTTTGCTCCAAGACGCTCGGCAACCTGATAGATGTCCTTGTCGCCACGACCCGAAATATTGATAACCATCAAATGGTCCTTAGGCTTTTTCGGAGCGAGCTCCATGATTTTTGCAATCGCATGTGCGGGCTCAAGCGCAGGAATGATTCCTTCCAGCGTACTGAGCAACTGAAACGCTTTCACCGCTTCGTCATCGGTTGCAGACAGGAACTTGATTCGACCCATATCATTCAGCCACGCATGCTCGGGACCGATTCCAGGATAATCGAGCCCGGCCGAAATCGAATGCGCATCTTTGATCTGGCCGTCGTCATCCATCAACAAATAAGTGCGGTTGCCATGCAAAACGCCAGGCCTTCCGCCGGCAATTGACGCAGCATGCAGTCCGGTGAGTCCGTGACCCGCAGCTTCAACTCCGTAGAGTTCAACGGATGCATCGTCGAGAAATGGATGGAACAATCCGATCGCGTTCGATCCACCGCCGATACATGCTACGAGCGAATCTGGCAGACGCCCTTCGGTGGACTGCATCTGTTCGCGCGTCTCCTTACCAATTACTGACTGAAAGTCGCGCACCATCGCCGGATAAGGATGGGGACCTGCAACCGTACCGATGCAATAGTACGTATTCTCTACGTTCGTAACCCAGTCGCGTAACGCCTCGTTCATGGCGTCTTTCAGAGTTTTGGTACCGGACTGCACGGGACGCACTTCCGCGCCTAGTAATTTCATACGGAAGACATTTGACTTCTGCCTTTCGACATCAACTGCGCCCATGTAGACGATACACTCAAGGCCAAAATTTGCGCACATTGTCGCGGTCGCGACGCCATGCTGCCCCGCGCCTGTTTCCGCGATGATACGCTTCTTGCCCATGCGGCGCGCGAGCAAAATCTGGCCTAGCACATTGTTCAGTTTGTGCGAGCCAGTGTGATTGAGATCTTCGCGCTTTAGATAAATTTTCGCGCCGCGCAAATGCTCCGTCAGGCGCCTTGCAAAATAAAGTGGGCTCGGCCGTCCGACATAGTCCTTGTAATAGAGGGCCATTTCCGCATTGAAAGCGGGATCGTCTTTTGCTTTAGCGTAGGCCTGTTCAAGTTCGAGTACGAGGGGCATCAGGGTCTCGGCGACAAACCGGCCGCCGTAAATTCCAAAATGACCGTGCTCATCCGGACCGAGGCGAAGACTATTGAGACGCCTGTTCACGATACTCTCTCTGGTGAAATATTTTTGGCAGCCGTACGCGCATTTTTGACAAAAGTCTTCATCTTCTCCGAATCTTTTTCGCCGAGAACCCTTTCGACGCCGGACGAGACATCCACACCATCTGGTCGAACGATTCGAATCGCCTCTTCGACATTCTCCGGCGTAAGCCCGCCGGAAAGCATAATCGGTCTCTTGCGCGATACATTAGCGAGAAGCCCCCAGTCGAATTTCAGGCCGTATCCGCCCGTACGAGTTGCATCCTGGGGCGGCTTTGCGTCGAACAAAATTCGATCCGCGACAGCTTCGAAAACCGGAAGTTTACGCAAATCCTCCGCAGCGCCGATGGCGATTGCCTTCATGACTGGCTTGCCAACGCGTGCCCGGATCGCGCTCACGCGTTCGGGTGTTTCGTTACCGTGCAGCTGCAAAAGATCGGGTTTCACATGCGCAATGATTTCCGCAATCAGGTCATCGTCACCATCAACAAGAAGCGCTGTGATCAGCGCCCGGCCGCGCGCTTTATCTGCGAGTTTCATCGCAGCTGTAGGCGTTATCGCGCGTGGGCTCGGGGGAAAAAACACCAGACCGACGAGATCCGCTCGCGCATTGAGCGCGGCCTCCATCGCCGCCAAGTCCTTGATTCCGCAGATTTTGACCTCAACCATGCTTTTCGATGGCATGGGTAATCGATGTTGTCCACAGGGTTAAATAATAGCACGTTATTTGCCGGATCGATGTCGCCACAGCCAAGTCTTCGATCGCGGTCCCCGCCGATTTGGACTGTGCCTTTTGCCCTGGCTGACATGAGAAGAAGTGTCGCACTGGCATGCTCGATCGCATGATGATTGCGGACTGGCACTGCGATTTTGGTGCGGTAAGCATCAGCGATAGCATCGATCAGCGCTGAATGCCGTCGACCTCTGCCCTTGAAAACAGCGCACGAGTCGAACTTATCGCTGCATTGGTAAACGGGGATATTCCGCCTGCATTGCCTCGCGCGCGCTGCGTTCCGCTTCAGCATCGGCCTTGTGACGTTCGGCTATCTCTTGCGCCCGACGCACCGCACGCCACAGACGGTAATTCCGCGCCATCGATACAATCCCACCGAGAAGAACTCCCAGGATCATTGCAAAGAAAATCACGATGAAGAGCGGCAATGAAATCGCGAAAGCTGGCGCTTGCGAAGAAAACGGGTCAAATGAAACAACAACATGTCCGCGGTTTGCGACGGCAAACAGCACGGTCAGAATCGCCAACGGAAGAAGAAATATCCAAAATAGGAGTCTACGCATGGTTCGCGACTCCAGAATTCCCCCGCCGCCGGAAAATCAGCTACGTTTACGATTGAGACGGTCGCGCATTTCCTTGCCGGTCTTGAAATAAGGCACGACTTTCTCAGAAACCTTGACTTGCGCACCCGTGCGCGGATTACGCCCGAGACGCGCGGGCCGCGCCTTCACAGAGAAAGCGCCGAAGCCGCGTAACTCCACTCGGTCGCCGCGCGCGAGCGCAACCGTGATTTCATCGAGGATTGCCTCGACAATGTTCTCAACGTCGCGCTGGTAAAGATGGGGATTCGATTCAGCAACTTTTTGAACAAGCTCGGATTTGATCATAGATGCGCCCGGCCCAGAAGCAAAAAACGCGAATAATACAAAAGACTTGCAGGAACTCAATGGTTCGAGGGAGGCTGCCAGAGCGCCAGTAGGCCGTCAAGTTGCGCGCTGCCGACCGCGTTCGCAACTGCATCATTACCGATAAGCGAAGCGAGCGAAGGTAAGCCAAGCTCACCCGCGAGCCAGCTTACGGCACTCAGCCAACGGAACTGCGACCCCAGCTGCTTCGTTTTCCAATCGCGTATTGGAAGGTTGGCTGATACATTCTTGTTCTTGGCAAGCCATTCGCGAGCTGCGCGTTCGTCACCGATTTCGTCAATCAGCTGTAGAGGTAAAGCTTGCGCCCCGGAGAAAACACGCCCATCTGCTGCAGTTTTAAGCTTAGCATCATCAAGCGAGCGCCGTTCACGCACCAATCCCTTAAACCAATCATAGCTGTCTTCGACAAGGTTGCGGATCGCCGCCGTTGCCTCAGGACTCGTGGGTTCGTATCCGTTGGGGGACGCCTTCAACGGCGTGGATTTCACTTCTTCCACGGCGACACCGACGCGTTTCAAAAGTTCCGCCACGTTCGGGTACTGAAATATCACGCCGATCGATCCAACGATCGCACTACGCGGCGCGAAAATGCGTTCCGCACCCATGGCCGTAATGTAAGCGCCGGATGCACCGATTCCTTCGATTACTGCGACGACGGGTTTCTTCTGGGCCAGCCGGCGGATACCGGAGTAGAGCGACTCGGAACCAGCAACCGTGCCGCCAGGACTGTCGATCGAAAGAATCACCGCCTTCGCACCAGACTTTGCGATTTCATCAAGCATCTCAAGGCGCTCACGATTGTTACGAATCACGCCACCGATATTCACGCGTGCGACATGCGCGCTCGAATGTGACACCAGCTTAAAACCACCGAAGGCCGCGACAACCCCACCGATCGCGGCAATTACAGCGACGAGTGCGAGCATCCGCCACAGCGTAAGTTTCCGCCGCAGACGGCGGCGATCAACAATTTGATCGACATCGAAAGTCATGGAAGCGCTCCAGTCCGGTAGGGCCGATTAAATCGACACTAACTCCGGCCCCATGGCATCATCAAGGCGTGTCCTTAAAAGGAATCGGCCAGCACTTGCTGTGCTGGCCGTCATTTCTTTCGGATACCACTCTCTCCAGCAACAAGAGTTTACTATTTCTTTTCCGTTCCGCGATTAAGCGCTTTGCCAAGTATGTCGCCGAGCGTCGCACCGGAATCGGACGATCCATATTGGGCGACCGCTTCTTTCTCTTCGGCAATCTCAAGCGCCTTGATCGATACAGTGACCTTGCGGCTACGGCGATCATAGCTTAACACGCGAGCATCTACTTTTTCGCCCGAAGCAAATCGTTCCGTGCGCTGCTCTCCCCGATCCCTTGCGAGTTCCGAACGCTTGATAAACGTCGTGAGATCCATGCCGACGATTTTCGCTTCCAGGCCCGTATCTTTCACATCGGTGATTTCGCAGGTGACGATGGCGCCCTTTTTCAGATCGCTGCTGTCCGTTTGCGGGTCCTCGCCAGAAAGCTGCTTGATCCCGAGTGAAATACGCTCTTTCTCGACATCGACATCGAGAACTTGCGCCTTAACCATATCGCCTTTCGTGAACTCTTCGATCACCTGTTCGCCGGGACGGCTCCAGTCGAGATCAGAAAGATGAACCATGCCATCGACATCGCCGTCGAGACCGAGGAACAGCCCAAATTCGGTCTTGTTTTTTACCTCGCCTTCGACGGTAGAGCCGACGGGATGCTTCTCAGCAAAAGCTTCCCAAGGATTGGGAAGCGTCTGCTTCAGGCCAAGCGAGATACGGCGCTTCATCGGATCGACTTCGAGCACGGAAACCTCGACTTCCTGCGAAGTCGATACAAGTTTGCCGGGATGAACGTTCTTCTTCGTCCACGACATTTCCGAGACGTGGACGAGTCCTTCAATACCGGGCTCCAGCTCCACAAATGCACCGTAGTCGGTGATGTTGGTCACTCGGCCTTTTACTTTTCCACCGACCGGAAACTTAGTTTCGATGCCCTCCCACGGATCTCCCTGCAACTGCTTCATGCCGAGCGAGATGCGATGTGTCTCGTGATTGATTTTGATGATTTTGACCTTCACGGTCTGACCGATGGTCAAAACGTCCGTTGGATGATTTACGCGGCGCCATGCGATGTCTGTCACATGCAGCAGCCCATCGATACCGCCAAGATCGACAAACGCGCCGTAGTCGGTGATATTTTTCACGACACCGTCGATCACTTGGCCTTCTTCAAGGCTTGAGACCAGTTCTTGGCGCTGACCGGCGCGCGTCTCTTCAAGCACTGTGCGGCGTGAGACAACGATGTTGCCGCGACGGCGATCCATCTTGAGGATCTGGAACTGCTGCGGCGTATGCAGCAACGAGCCTAGATCACGGATCGGACGGATATCGACCTGACTGCGCGGCAGAAACGCCACCGCACCGTCGAGATCAACCGTATAGCCGCCTTTAACCTGATTGAAGATCGCACCAGTAACTTTTTCGTTCGAATTAAACGCTTTTTCGAGTTTGACCCAGCTTTCCTCGCGGCGCGCCTTGTCACGCGAAAGTACCGCCTCGCCGAGCGCGTTCTCGACTCGCTCGAGATAGACCTCGACTTCGTCACCCGGCTTCAGCGCTGCTTCGCGACCCGGCCCGCTGAATTCGCGGAGCGGCACGCGGCCTTCGGTCTTTAAGCCAATATCGATGACGGCAATGTCCTTTTCGATCCCAACGATGCGTCCCTTGACGACGGAACCTTCCTGCATATCGTTTTGGCCGTAGGACTCTTCGAGCATTTTCGCAAAATCTTCGCGGGTGGGTAGTTTGGCGACAGCAACTGGCATTTTTTCTCCTGATCAAATTTGTGAATACGTTCAAAATCCACCACGCGCCCGACCGGGTAGGCCGTAGCGAACGCTGGTTGAATTCGCTGCGCGGCGCGGGGCCGCGCGGATGGGTTGGGTTGTCCGGAACCACCGCAAGTGGATGGCGCGGGGCGGGCTTGCCTCCAAACTCGACGAGAACGGCTTAACCCCGTCCCCGGCCCGCCCGGGCAGCCTCCACGATGGAAAGCGCGGCCCGGAACGCGGCTTCTATATCTAAGTCGGTGGTATCGAGCAAGACCGCATCTTTTGCGGGTATTAATGGCGCTATGGCGCGGCTCGAATCGCGGGCATCACGGCCACGGATAAAATCGAGAACGGAGCCGTAGGTCACGTTTTCGTCACTCGCAAGGAGCTCACGATAGCGACGCATTGCGCGCAATTCGGGCGAAGCCTCAATGAAGATTTTCACTTCCGCCTCGGGCGCGATCACGGTTCCGGTGTCCCGGCCGTCTAGCACAGCACCCCCCGGTTGATGGGCAAAATCTCTTTGTAGATCGAGAAGAGCCGCGCGGACTTCCCGAAGTGCGGCAACACGCGAAGCGGCATCGCCGAGTCCTTTGGCCTTCAACTTTTTTGGATTAAGCTCTGCAATTTTTAAGGTACGTGCAGCTTGAGCGGCGGCTTCGACATCGTCGAGCGATTGACCTCGATCGAGCAGACGCCATGCAACGCCACGATAAAGAAGACCAGTGTCGAGGTAGGGTAACCCGAAATGCGCAGCAATCCGGCGCGCAATCGTTCCTTTGCCGGAAGCGGCAGGCCCATCAACCGTAACGATCATTCGCGGATATCAGCGCCGAGCCCGCGCATGAGCTCGGTAAAGCGGGGAAAGCTTGTGGCGATGAAAGAAGAATCGTCAATGGTGACAGGCTTGTCGCTCGCCAATCCCATCATAAGGAATGACATGGCTATTCGATGATCCATATGTGTTTCGACCTTGCCGCCCCCAGCAACACGGCCCCTTCCATGAATGATCAGATCGTCGCCCTTTACTTCATGCTCAACACCGTTTGCCGCCAGACCAGCGGCCACAGCAGCCAGCCGATCCGACTCCTTTACACGTAATTCGGAAAGTCCACGCATCGTGGTGGTACCCTCGGCATAGGACGCGGCGATAGCCAAAATCGGGTATTCGTCGATCATCGAAGGCGCCCGCGACGCGGGAACATCGACCCCCTTCAATGACGAAGCGTGTACCCGTAGATCAACGACCGATTTCTCCGCTCTCTTCTCTCCGCGACGTCTCTTCGATGTTTGCGCCCATCTTCTTTAGTGTATCGAAAAGGCCTGTCCGTAAAGGATTAGCGAGCAACCCTTCCAGCATCAGATCTGAGTTTTTTACGATCAGCGCTGCAGTTAGCGGAAATGCGGCCGAAGAAGGGTCGGCTGGTACGCGCAATTTTTGCGGACCCAGCTCGGGACGCCCTTTCAGTTTGATTTTACGGCCATGCTGCCCATGCGGCTCAACAGTCACGTCCGCTCCAAAATATTGTAACATCCGCTCGGTATGATCGCGCGTCGCCTCCCGTTCGACCACCGTCGTCTCGCCGGGTGTTCCGAGCCCGCACAATAGTACAGCGGATTTCACCTGCGCCGACGGCACGGGCATTTCGTAAACAATGGGAATCGGATCTCGCGCACCCCTGAGTCGGATCGGTAAACGTTCGCCATCGGCATGTTCGACTATTTCAATTCCCATTTTGGAAAGTGGATCCAAGACCCGTCGCATCGGGCGTTTGCGCAAGCTCGCATCTCCATCAAAAACGGCTTCGATCGGATGAGCCCCGACAACGCCCATCACCAGCCGAACGCCTGTCCCCGAATTCCCAAAGTCGATCTCCTGTATAGGCGCGAGCAACGAACCGAGCCCGGCGCCCATCACCCGCCATGAACCCGGAGCTAATCGTTTTACATTTGCGCCAAATTGGGTGCAGGCACGTGCCGTCGCGAGCACATCTTCGCCTTCCAGCAGACCTTCAATTGACGTTTCGCCGACCGCCAATAGCCCGAAAAGGAGCGCGCGGTGCGAAATAGACTTGTCGCCCGGTATACGTACGCGGCCGTTAATCGGCCCCGAGCGATGGGCGGTAAGCGGTAAGATTGCTTGTGTCTTTTGGGTCACGGTGTCTTTACTAGTATCAGCGAGGCTCTATCACGCGCATCATATGTCGTCACGAAGCGCAAAAATGAGCTTTTTGACGCTTGACAGCCACGGGGGTGCGGTTCAATGGAAACACCCCTTTTCCAATTAGCATAGGAGCGAAGGCTGTGGCGAAGCCGGAGCTTGGCATCAAACGGTTGTGTGGTAACTGCGGGGCAAAATTTTATGACCTCGCGCGCAGTCCCATCATTTGTCCGAAGTGCGGAACGGTTTACGAAGCCGCTGCGACACCCACGCGTCGCCAGACGGCTGCCGCCGTGCCGACGCCTGCACCGGTCGAAGAAGAAGTTGCTCAGCCGGCGGGAGCCGAAGTGATCTCGCTAGAGGAAGCGGCCGAAGCAGAGAAAAAAGTGAAATCAGGCGTAAAGGGCGCCTCTCCCGATATTGAAGCCGATGAGGATGACGTCGAGGTTGCGGATGGCGATGATGATACCTTCCTCGAAGAGGAAGAAGAGGAAGCCAGCAACGTCACCGATCTCATCGGCGATGGTATTGAAGAAAAAGAAGAGGAGACCTAGCGCACAGGGAGCGCCTAGACGGCGCGCCGGAAAGCGTTTCGGCTTGCCTAGTTGGGGCCATAGCTCAGTTGGGAGAGCGCTTGCATGGCATGCAAGAGGTCGGGGGTTCGACTCCCCCTGGCTCCACCAAATTTTCTTAAATTCTGACAATCGTCAAATTTCTACAATTACCCGAGCCTTTATCGGGCTCTTGCACATTACTGCCCCGACCACCATATCCACTCCGAATTTCGGGGTGCCAAAATTGGGCCCTACAAAGTCGCTTCGGTTGAGGGCTTTGCATATGTCCAGACTGCCTTCACTTTCGAGCCCTTTTCTCCTCGGCTTCGAGGAGATTGAACGGGCTTTTGATAGGGTCGCAAAAGCTGGCGATAGCTACCCGCCCTATAATATAGAGCGTTTAGCGCGCGATGGCTTACGACCGGAACGGCTTCGCATCACGCTTGCTGTGGCTGGATTCACCCGCGAAGAACTCGAGGTCATGGTTGAGGACAAAGAACTCCTTATCCGTGGACGCCAGAATGAACCAGATCAGAATCGGATTTTTCTGCACCGTGGGATCGCGGCCCGGCAATTTCAGCGCACGTTCTTGCTTGCCGATGGCATGCAGGTAACTAACGCCGATCTGCATGACGGACTTCTGTCGATCGATTTGGAGCGCCCGGAGACAGTGCGACCTGTGCGCCGAATCAATATCTCGGCGAACGATTGAGTGAACGAGTAGGAGAACTAATATAATGGAAAATAAGCACGAATTTGCTATCAAACTCACCCCGGAGGCTTTCGCCGTGCTGGGGGGAGGTGAAATTGCTTACGTGAAACCGATTCTGTCCGAAAACGTGAAAAGCTTTTTTCCAAAGGCACCGCAACTTGTCCCGGGATTGAAGTTGTTTGCCCTTCATGCGGCGGATGGTACGCCCATTATGTTAACTGACAGTCGCGAAGCGGCAATCGCTAGCGCACGCGAGCACGAACTTGAGACCGTTAGCGTACATTAACCCCAGTACTGTGGAAGTTAAGCTGCGTGATTGATCGGCGGCGTCGTCAAGAGCGAATAAAGTGTTTTTGCCTCCCGAATAGTGCGCAGCTTGTCGGCTACTTTCCCATCGCGGAGTACGCGGGCAATTAACGCTAGCGCTTTCAAATGATCCGCCCCCGCACCTTCTGGGGCCAAAAGCAGAAAAATCAGATCAACTGGCTGGCCATCGAGCGCATCGAAATCGATCGGCTTTTCGAGTTGCGCAAATAAACCGACAATCCGTTCAATCTTCATCTTGCCATGGGGAATCGCAACGCCTTGGCCAACACCCGTCGAGCCAAGGCGTTCCCGCTGCAGCAGGATCTCAAAAATCTTTCGGCTGTCTTGCCCTGTGAGCTTCGCGGCTTGAGCGGAGAGTTCTTGAATTGCTTGTTTCTTGTTCGCGACTTTTAACGAGGGAAAGACCGCATCGGGCGCGAGAATATCGCTGAGCGGCATTGCTTCTGATCCGTGATGGTTTCCGGTCTCGGGGGAACCGTTTTTCGTTTTGAAAGCGGGGGACCATAGTGATCGACTCGCGGGGGGTCAATGGGTCGCAGAAGCGAATGCAAATCGATCTGAATAATTCGCTAGCCTGCCAGTTTTGGTGATTGCTTTTCGCGTCGCCGTTGCACCGAGGACGGAATTCGCATCGCTTCGCGATATTTCGCCACTGTGCGGCGAGCAATATCAACGCCATCGCCTTTCAAACGCTGCACGATCGTGTCGTCAGACAGAATATCGTCTGAAGCTTCCGCATCGATCATGCGCTTGATTCGATCGCGCACCGCCTCGGCCGAATGCGCTTCGCCGCCATCGGCGGCTGCGATCGAGGACGAGAAGAAATACTTCAATTCGAAAATTCCGCGAGGCGTCGCCATGTATTTATTCGCAGTAACCCGCGACACGGTCGATTCGTGCATGCCAATCGCATCCGCGACAATGCGGAGATTGAGGGGACGCAAATGTTGAACACCATGAGCAAGAAATGCATCTTGCTGGCGTACAATCTCCGTTGAAACCTTTAAAATCGTCCGGGCGCGCTGGTCAAGAGAACGCGTAAGCCAGTTGGCCGTCTGCAAACATTCCGACAGAAACGTCTTCTCTTTTTCGGTTTTCGCGGTTTTTTGCACATTCGCATAGTAATTCTGATTGACCAGCACGCGCGGCAATGTGTCGGCGTTGAGTTCCACATTCCAGGCTCCGTTCGGCGTCGGCCGCACGAACACATCGGGCACAATCGGTTGCACGACGCCTCCGCCGAAAGCGAGGCCGGGTTTAGGATTAAGCCGGCGAATTTCCCCGATCATATCGGTAAGGTCTTCTTCATCGACGCCTGTCACGTGCCTCAACAAATTGAGATCGCGTTTGGCAAGGAGATCCAGATTAGCAACCAGCGCCGCCATCGCGGGATCGTAACGGTCCCGTTCCTTCAGCTGGATCGAGAGACATTCAGTAAGATCACGCGCGCAAACGCCCGGGGGATCAAAGGTTTGAAGCGTAGCAAGAACTCTGTCGATTTCCTGAATGGGTGCGCCAAGTTTTTCCGCGATCGCTTCGAGATCGCCACGAAGGTATCCTGCCTCGTCAACTAAATTGATCAAATATTGACCAATCATGCGCTGTACCGGTTTCATCGCGGTGAGCGTTAACTGGCGTCCCAAATGGTCGGCGAGCGTGATTTCGGCAGATACGAAAGCTTCAAGATTGTAGTTGTCCTCGTCGCGGCCTCCACCACCCACATTCGCCCATTCGGAATAGCCGGGCGCTTCCGCTGCCTGTGTACGCGGGGCGATATCAGCCGAATCATCTGGGAAGTTATTTTCAAAATTGCTGTCGAGCGTCTCATCGACTTGGCCCGTTTCCGTTGCTTCTGCGGGACGATTGTCGTCGCTAATGGGGGTCGAAATATTTTCGCTGCCCGTTGATAATTCGCCACCCTGTAAAGAATTTTCGGCGGCAACCGATTCTTCTTCGGAGCGTTCCAGTAGTGGATTGCGTTCCAGCTCCGCCTCGACGTAAGCGACGAGATCGAGGTTTGACAACTGCAGCAGCTTGATCGCCTGCATGAGTTGCGGCGTCATAACGAGCGCCTGGCCCTGCCGTAGTTCCAGCTTTTGCGATAGCGCCATTAATCTTGCCGCCTCTGCGACCCTGACGGGCTCATGATGAGATTCATTAGAGGAATTTTACTCCTTCTACAGCCGGAATTCTTCGCCAAGGTAAAGTCTGCGAACTTCGCGGCTTTCCACGATTTCGTCAGGTTCTCCCTCCATCAGTATGCTTCCTGAGTGCACGATATAGGCGCGATCCACGAGGCCCAGCGTTTCACGCACATTATGATCGGTAATCAACACACCGATTCCTCGCTCTTTCAGAAGTCGCACCAACTCCTGAATATCGCCGACCGCGATCGGATCGATGCCGGCGAATGGCTCGTCGAGCAGCATGAAGGATGGACTCGTTGCAAGCGCGCGAGCGATCTCGCAGCGGCGGCGCTCGCCGCCCGAAAGCGCAATTGCGGGACTCTTTCTCACTTTGTGTAGCGCGAATTCATCAAGGAGACCGTTCAACCGTTCCATGCGGCGTTCGTGACTAGGTTCGACAATTTCCAGGACGGAAAGAATGTTGTCCTCAACGCTCAGGCCTCGAAAAATCGATGCTTCTTGTGGCAGATAACCGATGCCAAGCCGAGCACGGCGATACATCGGTAGTTTCGTGACCTCGTGGCCATCAAGATGAATTCGGCCAGCGTCGACTTTGATGAGCCCAATAATCATATAGAAGACGGTAGTCTTTCCAGCACCATTCGGTCCCAGCAACCCGACCGCTTCACCGCGCGTGACGTTAAGGCTCACATCATTCACGACCTTGCGGCCGCCGTAACTTTTTTCAAGACCAGAAGCAGCAAGTACGCCCGCTTTCACTATCGAACGTTCCGGCGGGGAAGCGCGGCGCGGCGTTCGAGCGGGATCGCCACCGTACGGCAGTTCGACAATTCGAGAACTCTGTGGCACCTCAGCGGTTCGCTCCAGCAACCGGCGAATTTCTTGAATAGATTGTTGGGGCGCGGGTTTTACACGAAATTCTTGTGCCCGATTCTCGGGCGCTGGCCTACGCTGCGTTTGCTGTGGAATACCTTCGTCGATTCGCCACGCATCGGCCAAGGGCGTTTCATCGGCACCCTGCGTCGGCTTCGAACGGAACCACGAAAGGACTTTCAGCGCGTCGTCTCCAGCATTGGGAGCCTAGATGTAAAGCGCCAAATAAGCCTATCTAAACCAGGTGGCAATGCACGCCGCGTTTGGATTAATGTTTAAGGCCGCCATTATTGCGGGGGGGCCTTCTTGTCCTTCTTATATCCGGGCTTCGCCGTCCCATCCTTCGTTTTTTCGTCTTTATCACTCGGTACAAACAGGCCCTGCACACGACCAGGAGCGCCCTTGCTACCCGCTTCCATATGGGCGCGGCTAGAGTTCAAGTCGACGATCAATCTGTCGCCCTTCATGACATTCTGCCCCTGCGAAATGACAACATTTCCTGTCAAGACCACCGTATTGGCTTTCATCTCAAAGTCGGCTCGGTCGCCTGTCGCTTTCTGATCCTTACTATTAACAATTACTCCGCCGAGAGCTTCGAGTTTCTTGATCCGGCTTTGGACGTTGCTTTCCGTCGTCGAGGATTTTCCTGTCTTGGAGGGCACCGGCAGTGAAGTCTGTTCTGGCGTGGGTAGGGCAGAAGTAGATGCCGAATTTTTATCGGCTGTGGTTTTGGTTATGCCGGTCTTCGATGCGCTTGTCGCGGGCTTGTCCTGTCCCTCATAGAAAACCCGAAGCTCAGGACAGCGCATCGTGGTATCGCCCTGCTGGACAAAAACATTGCCGGTGAAAATTGCGAGCTTCTCCTTGTCTCGGACTTCGAGCTTGTTCGATTCGATTTTCACGGGCTCGTTCTTGTTGCGTGAGAATCCTTGCAACGCGTTTGGCATGCCTCCGCCGTCGTCCAGCTTTTCAGAGGCCTTTGTGTTATCGGTTGGCTTTATTTTTTGAGCGTTGGCCGGTTGCATCAACGATGCAAGGCCCGTGAACAAGAGCGCTGATAAGATTACAAGTCGGATCGTCATTGATGTTCTTCTTTCGGCGCGCCGTCATTTAAAGTTTGTGGTCGCAAAATCATGGTGACGCCGCCATCGAATACAAGAAGCGAACCGTGATCGAAAACTTCCATGCGATTGCCATGGAGGCTTCCCTCTTTCGAAAAGAGATCAACGGGACTCTCGGTAATCAAATGACCCTTGCGGGTCTCGATCACGGCTTCACTTAGTTGGCCGCTATGGCCGGCCGTCGAATGAAAGTCGACCCCATTGAATATCCGCATACGTTCGGCCTTGTAATCATAGATTCCCGATTTAGCGTTAAGGACGGTATGGCCGCGTAAGCCCATGTCGAATTCGCCTACGATATTCGATAGCTCAATAATACCCGGCGTTTTCAAATCCTGGGTCGCGGATTCAGCCATCACCTTATAAGGCCGTCCTTCTTTGCTAAATCCTGTAAGTTTGGGGGCTTCCATATTGAGCTTGGAACCGGAAATTGAAATTTGCCCCATTTCCACGGGCACGCCGCGTAACGGATCGAGCCACATCCAAAGTCCCGTCAAGATAACCGCGCCCACAGCCAAGACGGGCAGCCCCTGGCGTAAGAACCTAACGCGCCGGCTGTGCTTAATCGCCGCGCCAAAGGCCGCAGAACGACGCCCAAGACTTTCGACGGCAAAAGTCGTTGACTCGGCAAGACTGTGTACGTTCGTGGGCCGGTTCATTAGGCGCTTACCATCCGTAAATGGCATGCCGGGCAATTGCGGCAATCAAGCGGAGAATACGCCGGCTAGAGCGCAGAATATCAAGCCGAATAAAGAAACATGACGTTTTTCGCGGTCATTTGATGCTCAGGAATGAGCAAATATGTCCTCGTCTGCCCAGCCGCCTAAATCAAGGTCCACCCTTGTCGAAAGGAAACGAAAACATGCTTCCGCTAATCGTGTGCGATCCTCACGCGCAAGCATATCATCCAGTTTCTCCTTCAACGCATGGAGATGGAGCACGTCGGAAGCGGCGTATGCGACCTGCGCTTCGGTGAGCGTGTCCGCACCCCAGTCGGAGCTTTGCTGTTGTTTCGATAGATCGATATTGAGCAATTCACGTGCAAGATCTTTCAATCCGTGTCTGTCAGTATAGGTTCGTCCAATCCTCGACGCGATCTTGGTACAATAAACTGGCCCGGGCATGACATGGTACGCGTTGGACAGTGCGGCAAGATCAAAACGTGCGAAGTGAAAAATCTTGAGCCGCTTTGGATCCGAGAGCAACTTCACGAGATTTGGACTTGAAACACCGGTTGCCGGAATTTGGATGACATCGGCCGAACCATCGCCAGGTGAAAGCTGCACCACGCACAGACGATCGCGATGTGGATTGAGGCCCAGCGTTTCGGTGTCAATCGCGACCGAGGCGCCGTAGGCCGAGAGGTTGGGTAGGTCTCCGCGGTGCAGACGAATTGTCATCAGCCTATCAGCAAAATGGTTGAATCCCGCGAAAATGGCATATCGCGGTTAAGAATTTGGTGCCCAGGAAAGGACTCGAACCTTCACGGCTTTCACCACTGGTACCTGAAACCAGCGCGTCTACCAATTCCGCCACCTGGGCAACGGGGGGTTAGGTATGGCCGGGGCCAAAGCCTTGTCAATTGGATGGCGACGGGGCTTTACGGTTACTAGACGCGCTCAGATCATTCGAGTATCGCTCTCCTGGCCCCAACCATTGCCGATAGGGCTGCTTTTTGATGACGGACACACCGACCAATCGCCTGGTTACGATTTTCGGAGGCTCCGGTTTTGTCGGCCGCTACGCGGTGCGTGCGTTGGCACAGCACGGGTGGCGTGTTCGCGTTGCCGTGCGCCGGCCCGATCTTGCCTATCACCTGCAGCCACTCGGGAACGTAGGCCAAATTCATTCGGTGCAGGCGAATCTCCGCTATCCGGATTCCATCATCAGCGCGGCCAGCGGTAGCAGCGCTGTCGTCAATTTGGTCGGCATCCTTCACCAGAGTGGCGCGCAGACTTTCGAAGCGGTGCACGCGGCCGGAGCCGAGGCCGTCGCCCGCGCAGCCGCTGAGGTTAAGGCTGCCCTGGTCCACATTTCGGCGATCGGCGCCGACGCAAAATCGGAATCGATCTACGCACGGACAAAGGCGGCTGGTGAGAAGGCGGCGATCGCAGCAGTTCCAGAAACGGTCATTTTGCGACCATCCATCGTATTCGGGCCTGAAGATGATTTTTTTAATCGTTTTGCCGCAATGGCACGTTTTCTACCAGCACTTCCGCTGATTGGCGGAGGACATACATTATTTCAACCGGTGTTTGTTGGCGATGTTGCGAATGCGATTGTCACCGCTGTTGAGGGAGGCGCAACGCCACGGACAATTTACGAGTTGGGCGGCCCGGAAGTGAAAACGTTTCGCGAATTGATAGAATTGATGTTGCGGGAGATTGAGCGCAAGTGTTTGCTCGTCTCATTACCCTTTTCTCTCGCAAAATTGCAGGCAGCTTTTCTCGAAATGCTGCCAGGCAAGCTGCTGACTCGGGATCAGGTCGAACTTCTGAAAATCGACAATATCGTGTCGAAAAAGGCTGAACGCGAAGAGCGCACTTTGAAGGCGCTTGGCATAACTCCGACTTCCTTGGAATCGATCCTGCCGAGCTATCTCTGGCGGTTCCGCAAGTCCGGGCAATTCATGCGTACGGTAACGTGATCAGACGAGCCAGCCGAACAAAACGCCAATCAACAGAACGACGCCGATAAAAGCCCTATAAAAAACGAAGGGCCAAGCGGAGAATCGTTCAAGAATTCGCAATAAGCCCCAAATCGCTACGAAGGCCGACAGCGAGGCTACAAATAAACCGACGAACAATACCCCCCATCCGTGCCAATCGAGCTGTGCCTGGTGCAATTCGTAAAGTTCCTTGAGACCAGCGAGCGCGATTGCGGGAATTGCCATTAAAAACGAGTATCGCGCCGCTTCCTCGCGATTGAGACCGAGAAAAAGAGCTGCAGTCAGCGTCGAGCCGGAACGGGAGACGCCGGGAATGAGGGCGCCGGCCTGTGCCAGACCGACAATCAACGCGTCCTTCCAAGTTACATCTTCCATCGTGCGGTAATGGCTGGCGTAGATTTCCGCGATCGCGAGCAATCCTGCCATCATCAACGAAGCGAGCCCGATCACTGCGAGGCCACGTAAAGGAGTGCCACACGCGTTTAGAACGGGCGAGAGCAGGATGCCAAAAAAAACAATTGGAATGGTTGCAAGCACAATTCCCAATGCAAAGCGGAAATTCCAATCGCGAAAATCGCGATCCCGAATCGCCGCGAGCGAACCGATGAGAAGCCCGCGGACATCGCTCCAGAAATAACTGACAACCGCCGCGAGCGCCGCGAGCTGCATCGCAGCAGAAAAGGCCGAGCCCGGGTCACGCCAACCAAGAAACGCAGGGACAATTCGCATGTGAGCAGTCGACGAAATCGGCAGAAGTTCCGTGATCCCCTGAACAGCGCCGAGAAAAGCGACCTTGGCGTAGCCGAGTTCGACAAAACCGGTATCGAGACCCTGCGTGCAAACCCCTGCTGCCATGATAATGCCACCCCTTGAGCGCCCGCGAATCGTGGGCCGCTTGTCTTGTGTCAAAGCTCCGATATGCGATCAAGGAATGCCTGATAGATATGATTCCCGCCTTAATCCATGGCATTCTGATCGCCAATTCTGATTCTCCTCGCCATTTATGAAGCTTTTTCATCATCCCTTCTGCCCGAATTCGCGCTTTATCCGGCTGATGCTTGGCGAATTCGGCCTTGCGACCGATCTCGTGCAGGAAGAAACAATAAAACGGCGGCCGGAGTTTCTGGCGCTCAATCCGGCAGGAACGACGCCTGTACTTGTTGAAGAGGATGTCATTGTATGCGGGCCACTGGTGATTGCCGAATATCTCGAAGAAACAAGAGGCGAGACTAACGGCAGCCGCTGTTTAATGCCGTCCGACCCAAGAGCACGGGCCGAAGTTCGGCGTATTGCTAATTGGTTCAACGAAAAATTTTATGCCGAGGTAAGCGAACCGCTTGTTCGCGAAAAAATCCTGAAGCGCCGTTTGCCACAGGCCGAAGGCGGCGGCCCCCCCAATTCGGAAGCCCTCCGTGCGGCACACACCAATATACGCTATCATTTGAAATATATCGGCTGGCTGCTGAAGACGCGGAGCTGGCTCGCTACCGATCGGCTGACCTACGCAGATCTCGCAGCAGCATCGCATTTATCCGCGATTGATTATCTGGGTGACGTACCTTGGGACGAAGACGAAACAGCAAAAAACTGGTACGCGCGGATGAAATCGCGGCCGAGTTTCCGACCGTTGCTGGCGGACATCGTGCCGGGATTGTCCGCGTCGAAAGATTACACCAATCTCGACTTTTGAGTGCGCTGCGCGAGCAGGCACGCAAGGAGGGCTTCGACGCAATCGGAGTGACTAAGCCGGAGGAGGCCGCGTTTTTCGAAGATTATTTCGAGAACTGGCTCGCCAATGGCGCACATGGCGAGATGGAGTGGCTCGCACGAACGAAAGATCGCCGCGCCGACCCGCACGTTCTGTGGCGCGAGGCAAAAAGCGTCATTATTCTGGGACTGAACTACGGACCGGATCAAAATCCGCTGGGATTGTTGAACCGGCGCAAATGCGGAGCGATTTCTGTGTATGCGCGCGGCGACGATTATCACGAGTTGATCAAGGAGAAGCTCAAACGAATCGGACAATGGCTGATCGCGAAGGCCGGAGGCGAAATCAAGGTATTCGTCGATACGGCACCGGTAATGGAAAAACCACTCGCGGCAGCAGCCGGACTTGGATGGCAAGGTAAACATACCAATCTGGTTTCGCGGGAATTCGGTTCGTGGCTGTTTCTCGGTTCAATCTTCACAACGCTTGAATTCGCGCCTCATATTGCCGAGACGGATCACTGTGGCTCTTGCCGCGCCTGTCTCGATATCTGCCCGACGGCAGCGTTCCCTGCACCTTATCAGCTCGATGCGCGGCGCTGCATTTCATACCTCACCATCGAGCACAAAGGCCCGATCCCGCGTGAGCTGCGTGCAAAGATCGGCAACAGAATTTATGGCTGCGATGACTGTCTCGCGGTTTGCCCTTGGAATAAATTCGCTGAGCGCGGTCGCGAAACAAAATTGGCGGCGCGTAAAGAAAACCAAGCGCCCGAACTTGTAGAACTTGCTCGACTCGATGACTCATCGTTTCGCAAACGATTTTCAAAAACTGCAATCAAGCGCATCGGGCGTGAACGATTCATGCGAAACGTTCTAATTGCGATTGGAAATTCCGGCGATAAAGCACTGCAAACAGAAGTTGAGCGTTTGCTGGACGATTCCTCCGCGCTCATACGAGGCGCCGCCGTTTGGGCGTTGTCGCGTCTGGTTAATCGAACCGAGTTAGAAAAAATCGCAGAGGCCAAATGCATCGCTGAGAAAGAGCCCGCCGTGATTTGTGAATGGAACGCGGCTATGGTCGTTTAAGCGGCGGCTGCGAGCTCGTCGACGACGCCTAATAGACGCTGGATGTCCTCAGGGCGCGACAAACGGTGATCGCCGTCCTTGATGAGCGTCAGCACCACGTCGTCCTGCGCCAGGCACGAGACAAGTCGAAGCGCGTGCTGCCATGGCACATCGGGATCCAGCGCACCTTGCAGAATTCTCACGGGACACCCAACTTCAATTGGCTTGTCGAGTAAAAGATTTTTTTGTCCATCCTCAATCAGTGCGCGCGTAATTGGATAGGGTCCGTCCCCGTATTCCGATGGACGCAGCCACAAACCTTTTTCCTCGATCTCGCGCTTTGCCTCGGGCGAGAGCGCAGGCCACATCAACGCCTCTGTAAAGTCGGGCGCGGGTGCAATGAGAATTAGACCAGCCATTGTCGTTCCATTTTTTCTGTCTCGTTTGGCCAATGCACGGGCAAGCAACAGAGCGATCCAGCCGCCCATCGAGGACCCGACGACAATTTGCGGACCCTTCGCGGCACGCTCGAAGACGGCGAGCGCTTCTTCCACCCATCGCGAGATCGTGCCTTGTTCGAAATCACCTTCCGACTCACCATGGCCAGAATAATCGAAGCGCACACAGGCGCGGCCTTGGCGTGCGGCATGCGTCGCTAGCGCCACGGCTTTCGTGCCGCCCATATCGGACTTGAAGCCGCCAAGCCAAAAGACACCGGGAGAAGCCCCTTCGGACTTGCGCACCGCGATTCGCCGCGCTGTCGCGCCATCCCCTACTTCAAGCTTAATGAGTTCTTGACCTTGCATGCCTCAAATCCATTGACTTCAACCGCATTTCTTTCAATTCTCCCGCCCTGCTTCGCGAGGTTTCGGCCTTTGCGCAAGCGCCGTGTCAACAATTAAGGAGAAGACCCCATTCGCCGCCCAATGAGAGCCGCCGCGCCGGTGCAAAAAGATGGCCCGCGCGCTAATGAAGATATCCGTGTCCGCGAAGTTCAGCTGATCGATCATACCGGGGCCAACCGTGGCGCCGTTCCCATCCAGGAAGCTCTGAGTATCGCCCGCGATGCCGGGCTCGACCTTGTCGAAATCTCGCCGAACAACAATCCTCCGGTCGCCAAGGTGATGGATTACGGCAAGTATCGATTTCAGGAGCAGAAAAAGGCAGCTGAGGCGCGCAAGAAGCAGAAGACGGTCGAGGTCAAGGAAATCAAACTTCGTCCCGGCATCGATAAGCATGATTACGATGTGAAGATGCGTTCGATGGAACGTTTCTTTCAGGAAGGCGACAAAGTGAAGGTCACCCTCCGTTTCCGGGGCCGCGAAATGGCGCACCAGGAGCTGGGCTACAAGCTCCTGCAGCGAGTGAAGGATGATACAACCAGGCTCGCCAAGGTCGAGTCCGAGCCAATGTCTGAAGGCCGCCAAATCGTGATGATTCTTGCACCGAAGTGAGCATTCGCCCGCGGGTTGCCATTATCGACCGTGGGTAGTATCGAAGCGCCTCTGAATCGCCCGGCTGAGGGCTGCCGTGGCGGTTCACAAAGCTCAATTGAACCAACAACGGGTCGATGCGCGGTTTCCGCCGCGCTTGCCGACGGAGATGAGCCAAATGCCCAAACTGAAGACTAAATCCGGCGCGAAGAAACGATTCAAAATCTCAGCGACCGGCAAAGTGATCGCTCCGCAAGCCAACAAGCGGCACGGAATGATCAAGCGGACGAAGAAGCAAATCCGGCAGCAGCGCGGAACTACCGTAATGCACGAGGCCGATGCGCGTCACGTCCGCAAGATCTTCATGCCCTACGGCTGAACCTGACCTTTAGGAGAGATCATTATGGCCCGCGTAAAACGTGGCGTAACATCCCACGCCAAGCACAAAAAAGTACTCAAGGCCGCCAAGGGTTATTATGGCCGGCGCAAGAATACGATCCGCATTGCAAAGCAGGCTGTCGAGAAGGCTAACCAGTACGCCTATCGCGACCGCAAAAACCGCAAGCGGTCATTCCGTGCGCTCTGGATTCAGCGCATCAACGCCGCCGTGCGCGAGCACGGTCTCACCTACGGCCGATTTATAAACGGCCTCGGTAAGGCAGGGGTCGAAGTCGACCGCAAGGTACTTGCCGATATCGCTGTACGCGAACCGGCAGCCTTCAAAGCGATCGTCGATACAGCCCGCGCCGCGCTCAACTGAGCCGGGTTTAGCCTTCCGAGGCCCAAATTCGCGAGGCGCCAATACCTGGCGCCGCGCCATTTCCGTTCGAATATAATACGTAGCGAGGGATTCGATGCCAGAAAAACCGCTATCCAACTTGCTTAAAGAACTGGATGACGTATTTGAACATGTGAAACGCGAGCCTACGTCAACCACTACGTTGCAATCGAGTGCAGCCAACGTTGCAATTCGGAAATTAGTCTCAGTTATAAGTAATAAAGCGGACTTAGACGACGCATATCACCAACTTTTAGGTAAAAAAGAAGGGCGTATCTTAGTATATTTATCTAGCCTCGCTGAGCAGCCTCCGGCAAAGCGCGCCCTCATTGCCGCACAAGTTAATCCGCTTAGGTCTGATTATAAATCTATTTTCGAGTCTCGGTATGACCTTCTGCGGGGCGAAGAAATTTCCCGTCAGCTTTCCAGCGACAAGGCGGACGTAACGCTGCCTGTACGCGAAAGCCCGCTCGAGCGCGGGCGCGTTCATCCAGTGAGCCAAGTGATCGACGAGATAACGGCGATATTCGCCGATATGGGATTTTCGGTCGCCGAAGGACCGGACATCGAAACAGATTTCTATAATTTCACCGCGTTAAACTTTCCGGCCGGACATCCGGCGCGCGAAATGCACGACACATTCTTTTTCAATCCCAAACCAGACGGTGAGCGAAAGCTCCTGCGTACCCATACTTCACCTGTGCAGATCCGCACGATGCAAAGCTCGCAGCCGCCAATTCGCGTGATTACACCCGGCCGCACTTATCGACGCGACTCGGACCAAACGCACACGCCGATGTTTCACCAGGTCGAAGGACTCGTGATCGACAAGAGCTCTCATCTCGGCCATCTAAAATGGATTCTCGAGGAATTCTGCAAAGCGTTCTTTGAAGTTCCGTCCGTGCAGATGCGTTTTCGTCCATCATTTTTTCCGTTCACAGAGCCTTCGATGGAGGTCGATATCCAGTGCGACCGACGCGGCGGGGAAGTGCGTTTCGGTAAAGGCAATGATTGGCTGGAAATTCTCGGTTGCGGAATGGTACACCCGAATGTGCTTCGGACCTGCAATTTAGATCCCGATGGGTACCAAGGTTTTGCCTGGGGCCTGGGTATCGATCGCATCGCGATGCTGAAATACGGTATGCCGGACTTACGGATGTTCTTTGAGGCAGACGTACGCTGGCTCACGCATTACGGCTTTCGGCCGCTTGATTTTCCAACGCTCGCGGGAGGATTGAGTTCGTGAAATTCACCCTTTCCTGGCTGAAAGAACATCTCGAAACGGAGGCATCGCTCGAAGAGATCGTCGACAAGCTCACGATGATTGGGCTTGAGGTCGAGCACGTCGAGGACAAAGCGAAAGAACTTGCGCCGTTCATCGTAGCGCGTGTCGTATCCGCCGAGAAACATCCTAACGCTGACAAGCTTAAAGTCTGTATGGTCGATGCTGGCGACGGCGCATTGGTACAGGTGGTCTGCGGCGCGCCGAATGCGCGCGCGGGTATGATGGGCGTGTTCGCACGGCCGGGCACGCATATTCCAGGCACTGGACTCGATCTGAAGATCGGCGCGATCCGCGGCGTCGAAAGCCATGGGATGCTTGTGTCTGCACGTGAAATGGGAATTTCGGAAGATCATGCAGGCATAATTGAATTGCCGGCCGATGCGCCGCTCGGAAGGCCTTTCGCCGCTAATCTGGGCCTCGATGATCCGGTGATCCAGATTGCCGTGACGCCAAATCGTGCCGATTGTCTCGGTGTGCATGGGATCGCCCGGGACTTGGCCGCCACCCTGATCGGCACCTTGAAAGATTCGCATCTGAAACCGATCAGGGGTGGGTTTGCTTGCCCAGTTAAGGTCAAAATCGAAAACCCGTCCCTCTGCCCCGCTTTTGCACTTCGGCTTATCCGGGGCGTGAAAAACGGGGCCTCTCCCGAATGGCTACAGAAGCGTCTGCGCGCAATCGGACTTAGACCGATCAATATACTTGTCGACATCACGAATTTTCTGACTTTCGACCGCGCCCGCCCGTTGCATGTTTTCGATGCGGCAAAGGTGAACGGCGATCTCGTCGTCCGCGCTGCGAAAAAAGGCGAGAAACTTCTGGCCCTCGATGGTCGCACCTACGAACTCGATTCCGAAGCTTGCGTAATTGCCGACAATAATGGGGTTGAATCGCTTGCCGGTATCATGGGCGGAGAAGCGAGCGGGTGTTCAGACGCGACTACCGATGTCCTGGTCGAATCCGCCTTGTGGAATCCGATCAATATCGCCACTACCGGCCGTCAGCTCGGCATCAATTCAGATGCGCGCTTTCGTTTCGAACGCGGCGTCGACCCGGCCTACACGGTCGCTGGACTCGATCTTGCGACAAAATTAATCGTCGAACTTTGCGGCGGCACACCTTCGGAAATTGTGATCACGGGAAAAATTCCCGATCATGAAAGGATAATCGATTTCCCGCTCAGTGAGCCGAGAAGGCTTGCAGGTCTTGAAACTAAGGTGGAGGAGACAAAGCGCGTCCTTACCGCACTCGGTTTTTCGATTGCGGGCTCAGGTGATCGGGTGAGAATTGCCGTTCCAAGTTGGCGGAGTGATGTCGAAGGTAAGGCCGACATCGTCGAAGAAATCGTGCGGATCCTCGGCATCGATCGTGTGCCGTCGATATCGCTTAAGCGTGGATCCGCCGCACGCCAGACTGTGCTCACCACGCTGCAAAAACGCACGCGAAGCGCCAAGCGCGCGCTCGCAGCAAGCGGCCTATTAGAAGCGATAACCTGGTCGTTCATTTCGAAAAAACAAGCCGAGCTATTTGGTGGAGGAACTTCAGCGCTCGAGCTTGCAAACCCCATAGCCGCTGATCTTTCCGACATGCGCCCAAGCTTATTGCCCGGACTTGCGCTCGCCGCACAAAAGAACACTGACCGCGGCTACACGGATGTAGCGCTATTTGAAGTTGGCCAGATTTTTCTTGGCGACCGACCGCAAGATCAATTGATTGCCGTAGCAAGTTTGAGGAGAGCCGCCGCCAAAGTATCCGGCACAGGTCGTTATTGGGCCGGTTCTGCCAGCAACGTTGACGTGTTCGATGCGAAATCCGATGCCCTTGAAATCCTGGCCGCCTGCGGTGCCTCCGTGGACAAGCTCCAGATCGTTCCCAAGGGACCTTCCTATTTACACCCTGGCCGATCGGGAACCGTTCAGCTGGGACCAAAGAACGTCATTGCGATTTTCGGCGAACTTCATCCCGCCATATTGGAAGAACTCGGGGTCGAAGGACCAATGGCAGTGGCCGAGGTGTTCCTGGACCGGATCCCCGAACCAAGAACAAAGCCCACCAGGACGAAGCCGCCGTTGGTTTTGTCGCAATTTCAGCCGATCTCGCGTGATTTTGCGTTCATTGTCGACCGTGACGTGACGGCGGCAGAAATCGTTGCAGCCGCGCAAGGGGCGGATAAAACTCTCCTTACCTCAGTCGATGTGTTCGATCTTTATGAGGGCAAGGGAATCGGTGACGGCAAAAAGTCTATCGCCATTGCTGTGACCCTGCAGCCCCGTGAAAAAACATTTACCGATGCTGAAATCGAGACGGTTGCCTCCAAAATTGTTGAAGAAGTGAAAAAGAAAACCGGTGGGACGCTGCGGGCCTGATTCTGATTTTCGGTTATCAAGTTTCGAGCACCAGATCTGCGAATGCAAAACCTTCGGGTTCTATTCCGCGCCTCATGGAGCGTCCAGGCACTATCGTTGCCGCCTGACTATGCGACCGAAGTGTTCGCGGCCATCGCCTGCGTCACCCGCACCGAAAGCGATGCCGCTACCTCTTCCTACGACCTCTTGGCGATGGCTCTTGCTGAGGGCCGACGCCGAGATAGCGCAGGACTGCATCGGCAGCGCGCTCACCGGAAATGGCGGCGCCCGTGACCGTTCCCCACATGGTTTCGTGGGCCGCCTCGCCCGCGAAGAAAACGCGATCGGCAACCGGTATCATGAGCGCCTGACGGCTCGCGGCGGCGCCCGGTACAGCTGCTGAAAATCCCCCCAGCACATACGGCTCGTGGCTCCAGCGCGTTGTATCGATTCGATTGATACGAACATTCGTGCCGCCGCCGAAATGTTCCGCCAGCTGCTCTACGATGAAATTTGTTAAGGCCGCATCGCCGGCTGCCGACAGTTCCCGCCCGAACCGCCCAGCAAAATCCGCATATGCGAGATCAGTGCCACCAGGCCGCGCATGCAGCATGAAAGTACGTGAATCGCCGTTCTTAAAAATGATCCGCTCATCTGCATTGAAACGATACGGATTTCCGGGAAGCTCGAAAATGACGCGCTCGTACGTGCCGAGTGAAAGACGGTTGAAGGCTTCCACCACCCGCTGCGGAAGCGCGGGCGAAAATGCGATCCGATTTTGTGCCAGCACGTTGGTCGAGGACGTCACAATTACTGCACGGGCGCTCAGGGAACCTTTCATCGTGCCGATTTCTACGCGTCCTCGACCGCTCACATTGACTCGTTGAACGGCCGCGTTCAATTCGATGTTCAATGGCTTGATCAGGGCCGCAAGGAATGCGCCGGTGCCTTCCCGGATCATCACCTCGTCGGGACGATCCTCGGCGCGCGCAAGATCAATCGTCGAAACTTCGTCGAGATCCTTTCCAGAGGACAGCGGACCAAGCACGAAGCCGACCGTCCCCTGCCACTCGCCAAGGTCCGGCAGCGCACGCGCTGCCGGGATGTCGCGTCCAAGCTCGGCGACCGCCGCGATGGTGCGGCTTGCGCGCCGAAGCGAGGCGGTGAAATCGTCGTACTCGCCATCGCGAGCTTCGCGCTGGCCGATATATAGACGCCGCCCTGCAGGCGGATCATAGATTTTGAGTTTTTCCGCGCGAGCCATGGCGATCAATGGGTTTCGCGCTGGTGCAGAAAAACGATTTGCACCACGGTCGTATACGACACCGGATGGCCGAGCGAAGGTTGCGATACGGCCGCCGGCTCGATTTGCGGCTTCGAGAACGATATAGCTGCGATTAGACGCCGCGATCTTCCGGGCAGCAGTAATTCCTGCCGCCCCCGCGCCCACAATCGCGACATCGAAGTCCCCCGACACCGAAAATGCAGGGATTGGCGCCACCGCCAAGGCGGCGCCACCAGCGAGAAGTTCTCTTCGGTTGAATTTATGCGACATAAATGCGTTTTCCGGCGCGCTTGTAGCACGCGGCGGCTTTACCGCCAGCGCCTGCATTCTGACTTGGCGGCCTTGCTTCGCCTTAGTTCCTTGCTTAGGTGTCGGGCCAGACACCGCCGGAATTTCCCCATGTTTGAATCTGCCATTCAAGCCTTTAGCGAAACCTTCTCACCGCCATTGCGGCGCATCCTGTTGAAGTCGCTAGGCCTCGCATTCCTGCTGTTGATCGTTCTTGGGATGGTGTTACGGGCCACGATCACACATCTCTTCACCCTGCCCTATCCGTTCGACATGGCGCTCGCCATTTTCACCGCGCTCGGTATGATCGCCGGCGCTATTTACCTGATGCCAGCGATTACCTCATTAATTGCGGCCTTGTTTTTCGACGAAATCGCAGAGCAGGTCGAGCGAAGAAATTATCTAACTGACCCGGTGGGGAAAGCATTACCAATCACCACTTCAACATTGTTGTCGCTTCGCTTCTTCGGTCTTGTATTGCTTGTCAATCTTTTCGGGGTCCTTCTTCTGATTATTCCCGGCGTGAATGTTGGTGTTTTTTTCATTGCAAACGGTTACCTGCTCGGCCGCGAATATTTCGAGCTTGCCGCCATGCGATTTCGCTCCATTGAAGATGCGCGCGCACTTCGGCGCGCGAACAGTCTTCGTGTTTTCCTGTGCGGTCTGATCGTCGCGGGCGTTGTCATAATTCCGATCCTGAATTTGATTACACCAGTATTCGCGACCGCCTTTATGGTTCGCATGTACAAGTTGATTTCGCGCGAAACCTTGCCACAGTCGAAACTCACAGTGCGTGCGTACGACTAGACTCGCTTTTCTGGCCAACGGCAAAGGTCATTAATCAAACAGGTGGGACAATCCGGAAAGCGCGCCTTGCACACATAACGGCCGTGCAAAATCAACCAGTGATGCGCCCGATGTTTGAAACGTTCTGGAATTCTTTCCAATAGGGATAGCTCAACATCCAATGGAGTATTGCCGGGTGCAAGGCCGGTGCGATTTGAGACACGAAACAAATGCGTGTCGACAGCGATCGTGGGCTCCCCGAAAGCGATATTGAGCACGACATTCGCCGTTTTGCGGCCAACACCTGGCAGATTCTCCAGCGATTCACGATTTCGCGGCACATGCCCTCCATGTTCCGCCAGCAATTTCTTGGACAGCGCGATAACGTTTCTCGCTTTGTTACGGTAAAGACCGATCGACTTAATGAAATTGCGTACCTTTGCTTCACCAAGTTTGACCATTTTCATGGGTGTATTCGCCGCGGCAAAAAGACCCGGCGTAGCTTTATTGACCCCCGCATCGGTCGCCTGCGCCGATAGCACCACAGCGACGAGCAATGTGTAGGGATCTGTGTGAAGAAGTTCTCCCTTCGGTTCCGGATTGACGCCGCAAAAACGTGTGAAAGCTTCTTCGATTTCCGCGGCGGTCCACGGCATTGGCGGGCGCTTTGGTTCTTTCACTTGAGCGGGTCTTTTAGGAGAATTCGAATTTTTTCTTTTTCCCATTGCTACCGTATAATAACTTGCAATGCTAAAGCGCAACCCGTTTTCGGAGCAGGTTCTTTTTGAGGCACGGCTTTCGCCGCACCGATCGCTGTCATTTACTGGCTTCACAATTTTAATGCTGGTACTTGCCGGGATCAGCCTTGCCGTTGGCATCACTTTTTTGATGATGGGCGCATGGCCGGTATTGGGATTTTTCGGTCTCGATGTAGCGCTGGTTTGGTTTGCCTTCCGCGCCAATTACCGCGAGGCGCGCGCCTATGAAGACATTCGCATGACACCTAGTCTGCTGTGGGTCCGCCAGGTTTCCGCGCGAGGACAAGCACGCGAAACCGATTTCAATCCGCGCTGGACTAGGTTGGAAAAGACCGAGGACGAGCTTTTGGGTGTCACCAGGATCACACTGGTTTCGCGGGGCATTGTGGTTATTATCGGCGCGTTCCTGCCGCCCTTCTACAAGGGCAAGCTAGCCAGAGCGCTTTCTTCAGCCCTTGCGATCGCCAAACTGTGATTCCGCGGAATCGGGTGGTTTCGTTCGCCTTCATCGCCTAGATCGAAATTGAGGAATGAGACATCATGCTCGCTGCAGAGAGATATATGCCCGAACCACACGAGGATTACACGACCGATTACGAGACCGTGCAAAGCGCGATCGCTTACGTCACCACAAATTTTCGAGATCAGCCGGAAGTCGATGTGGTCGCGCACGCGGTCGGCACCGATGCACGCAGTCTTACGGAGCTGTTTCGCCGCTGGTGCGGATTGTCGCCGAAGGCGTTTCTGCAATCGGTGACGCTCGATCATGCTCGCCGAATCCTGCGCGAGAGTCCGAGCATCATGGACGCTTCTTACGAACTTGGCCTATCCGGACCGGGACGGCTGCACGATCTCTTTGTCGTTCACGAGTTAATGTCGCCAGGCGAATGGAAGGCGGGCGGCGCGGGCCTGAGTATTCGTTACGGGTTTCATCCGAGCCCGTTTGGATTGGCGCTTGTGATGATAACGGATCGCGGCTTGTGCGGTCTGGCTTTCGCCGATGCCGGAGGCGAAAGAGTGGCGCTCGACGATATGCGAAGCCGCTGGGCAAACGCCAGTTATGTTGAGGATAGCGCGCGCACAGCCATTCATGCTCAGCGTATTTTCGATTCAAAACTTTGGCAGCCCAATACGCCGCTTCGTATCATTTTGATCGGCACTGATTTTGAAATCCGGGTATGGGAGACGCTCTTGTCGATCCCTATGGGCCGCGCGACGACTTACTCGGACATTGCGAATAAACTCGGTAAACCGAAGGCCTCGCGCGCGGTTGGTGCCGCGGTCGGTAAAAATCCAGTTTCATTCGTCGTCCCCTGCCATCGCGTGGTTGGCAAGAGTGGCAATCTCACCGGCTATCATTGGGGTCTCACACGCAAGAGAGCAATGCTCGGCTGGGAGGCGGCACGCGTCGCCTGAAACTTAGAAGGCATTTGCTGTATCAACAGCGGACGGAGGTGCGTGCGGAAACTCTCCATTGCGATAGGCCTGCAACGTCTCGGCACTTAGACTATCCATAAAATCACTGAGCTTGTTATAGGTAACGCATTGTACCTCCGGCAACCCGCAAACCTTTCGAATGAAGGCTTTGAGCGCATCATTATAGACGCCACCGTGATAACCGAAGAAATGATGGCCAATGTGAATCGGCGCACGGTTTCCGGAATAATTCGCTTTAAAATAGTCGAGATAAGTTTCCAACATCTCGTCGCGATCCGGAATGCGCCGTCCTGAATTATCGAGCCCAAAGGACTGGGCCACCAGAAAATTATAGTCCATCGAAAGCGTCTTTTTTTTCGAGCGGTGCAGCCGAAGCTCGGCAAGATTGAAACGCCAGATGCCATCTTTCTTTTCTGGCCAAATACTAGCTTCGCTCGTGCCACTTGTATCGTAGCGGAAGCCCGTATTTTTCAAAACAACATAGAGGCCCGGACTGGTCGACAGATAAGGCGCCCGAAACCCCATCATCGAGGAAGCTGGAAAATCGAATTTCGCCGTTTCCCGCAGACCGTTATTGCGCGCGACGTCTTCGAAAAGATTAGCGTAGGTTTTGAACTCCTTCTGCCAATCGGCGGCCGACCACGAATGGCCGTCGAAATGGCCGACGGCATGCGAAGCAATCTCATGTCCGCTTTCGCGCATCTCGTTGATATAAACAACACGTTTTTCAATTTCGTCCGCCGTACCGCCGAAATTGATCATCGAATACCCGCGCGCCTGATGCGGTCCCTGATAGATCTCTCGCTTGTCGTTTGCTATATAGTTGATGCCGCTCACAAAAAACGTGAAATAAATCCTGTCACCGCCCTGATTCATTTCCTTCGCAAAATTCGAAAGTTCCTGCCAGCGCGAAAGCTCGCTGCAGTTATCGAAGGCAATGGTGATAAATTGAGGTGGACGATCCACGGCAAAAGCCGGCGTGGAAATAACGACAGCAGCGATAAGCGTGGAAAACAGTTTTTTCATGTCACGATATCAGTTTTCTCCGCAACTAGTGAATCCGCGTTGAGTCGGTAAACGATCGGGACACCCGTTGCTAGCTCTCGTTGCAAAATGCGTTTGGGCGAGAGGCGCTCAAGCACCATCACGAGCGCGCGCAATGAATTTCCATGAGCGACCACGAGGGTGCGCTCACCGCGCAACACATGCGGCAGGATTTCCTGCACGAAATAGGGAAGCGCGCGCGCAACTGTATCCTTAAGGCTTTCGCCGCCCGGCGGCGCAATGTCGTAGGAGCGGCGCCATTTAAGCACCTGTTCGTCGCCCCACTTTTTGCGTGCATCGTCTTTGTTCATTCCAACAAGATCGCCGTAGTCGCGTTCATTGAGCGCCTGGTCGCGGATGATTGGAATGTTTTCGGCGCCCATTTCCGCCAGCATCAGATCAAGCGTGCGCTGCGCGCGTTTCAGCGCCGAGGTAAAGGCAATGTCGAATTTGATTCCATGCGCTTTCAGCTTATCGCCGGCGCTTTTAGCTTCCAAAACACCTTGATCGGTTAGATCAACATCTTTCCAGCCGGTGAACAAATTTTTCAAATTCCATTCGCTCTGGCCGTGGCGCACGAGCACGAGAAGACGTTCAGTCATGATGTATCCGTCAGATTTCGCTAAGGCCTAATACCTCGGCCATGGAATAGAGGCCGGGCGTTTTCCCCATGCCCCATTTCGCGGCCGCGAGCGCACCGCGCGCAAAGATCATGCGGTCCTCGGCCTTGTGAACAAGTTCGATCCGTTCGGCGGGCCCGGCGAAAATTACGCGGTGGTCACCGACAACGCTACCGCCGCGCAGCGCCGCGAAGCCAATATCGCCGGTTTTTCGTGCGCCGGTATGGCCGTCACGGCCGCTAACCCGATGGCGATCGAAATCGACACCGCGACCTACTGCTGCTGCCCGTCCGAGAAGAAGAGCCGTGCCTGAAGGCGCATCCACTTTTTGGTTATGATGCATCTCCAGAATTTCGATGTCGTAATCTTCGCCGAGCGTTTTCGCGGCACGTTTCACAAGCGCTGCGAGTAAATTCACGCCAAGACTCATGTTCCCCGACTTGATGATGATGGCATGGCGCGAAGCAGCTTCGATCTTCTGTTCATCCGCCATAGAGAATCCCGTCGTACCGATTACATGTACAATCTTTTTCTCCGCCGCCGCCGCCGCAAAACCGAGGGAAGCTGCCGGACTGGAAAAGTCGATGATTGCGTCAGCTTTGGTAATTAGCGCCATCGGATCGCCCGCTACCTGAACGCCGATGGGCTTCAAGCCTGCGAGCACGCCCGCATCTTCGCCGAGCTCAGGGGCGCCGACGCGTTCGACCGCGCCGGCGAGAACAAGGCCTCGGGTCCCGCTAATTGCGCGAATGAGTGTGCGGCCCATGCGGCCCGCGGCACCCGTGATCAGAAGACGCAAGTCGCCCATGTCCATCTCCAATCTCGCACTGGATATAACGCGCGAAAGGCGTGCGGGAAAGCGAGGTTCAATGGTGTGGTTTACGAGGGCTGCGGATCGTCGTAGCCCTCGATGATGACAACATCACCGGTCGAGATTGGCTTACGTATTTCGAGCGCCTTTTTGTATTCGGGAGAATTCCAGCAATCGAGTGCGGCCTGATGGCTGGGAAACTCGATCACCACATTACGGGCACGAACTCGAGCCTTCAGGGTTCTCGAATTTGCCTCCACGCACGATAAATTTTGCGCCATATTTTTTGAAAGCAACTGCATTCGCGGCAACATATTTCCTATATTGTTCAGGGTCCGCCACATCAACGCGCGCGATCCAGTATCCTTTGGCCATTTTCTTCTCCCTTACGATCTTACTTCAGCGCGGCAGCAATTTCCGCAACAATCGCATCAGCAGCGGCCTTCGGATCCCGGGCACCGGTTACGGGCCTGCCGACGACGAGATAATCTGCGCCGGATTGAATCGCCTCTTTTGGCTTCGCGATCCGTTTCTGGTCAACTGAATCACTTCCGGTCGGCCGAATTCCTGGCACCACCATAAGCATTGAACTCCCAACTTTGCGTCGGATATCGGCGACCTCAGCGGCGGACGCGACAATGCCGTCAACGCCAATCTTTTTTGCCAGTTCCGCACGTTTCAGTACGAGATCGCGAATGCCCATCGCATAACCCGCCTTTTTCAAATCAATATCGTCCCAAGATGTAAGCACCGTAACTGCTAGTATTTTCAAATCGGAGCTTCCGCGTCCAGCGACCGCCGCTTCCATGGTTTGCGGAAAGGCATGTACAGTCAAAAATGTGGCGCCCAGTTCCACGACCCGTTCCGTCGCTCGCAAAACCGTGTTGCTAATATCGTGGAGCTTCAAGTCAAGAAAGACCTTAATGCCTGCTTGCGAAATTGTTTTCACCAGAGGCAATCCGCCTACAAGCGCGAGTTCATAGCCGACCTTGTAAAAGGAGACGCTCTCACCAAGTTTCTCGATCAGCCGCTCCGCCGACGTCACATCTGGCAGGTCGAGAGCAATAATCAGTCGGTCGCGCGGCGATATGACCAAATGAACCTCAGAGTTCGGATTCGGCGAAAGCGATAAGTCGTCCGAGCGAACTGCGCAAGAAGGTCGTTATGCGCATATCTTTTAAACTCCCCCCCTCGTCGAATGCCTGTCCGGCCTCGGCCACAGCAACTTGATCCGGCAAAACCTGAGCACCGAGCCCCAATTCCAGAATTTGCCGTAATGCGATCAAAGCGCGGTAACCACCGAGACGACCGTTCGATGTCGACCCGATCGCGAAGAAGCGGCTCTTGAACGGGTCGGCGCCCGGGTCCTTCACGCGCGAGACCCAGTCGAGCGTGTTTTTAAGGAGTGGCGGGATCGAGGCATTGTATTCTGGCGTTACGATAAAAATGCCTCGATGCGCATGCATCATGCGGCGTAGTTTCTTCGCGGATTCGGGCGCGCCCTCGCGTGCCTCGAGATCTCCGTCATAGATGGGCATCGGATAATCGCCGAGCGAAATCAAGTTCACGTCAATGTCGAGAAGCGACAGTTCTTTCGCGACCAGGGCCGCGAGTTTTTGACTTAAGGCTCCTGTTCGAATCGAGCCAGCGAAAACTAGAATGCTTGGCTTCGCCATCGCTCAGGTTGCGCGATAAACCCAGACGCGCGCAGGTGGAAGATTCAACCAAATGCGTGGCGACGCGGTGATCGTGTAACGATTCGGCCGCGGGGGGATCGGCGCGGTCGCCGCGTATGTGAACTGGATAAAAGGCGCGCCAGATTTCAGCAACCGCAGGGCCGCGACCAGTGTGCGTAACCGAATAGGCATTGGCCGAGTCATTAGTGGCAAACTCGAGACAATTGCCGACAGTGGTTTGCGAGCGAGTTCACCGAGCGTCTCATTCAGCGCATATCCGTCGCCTTGAACCACGTGAACACCAGGAAAGCGTTTCTTAATTAAATCGCAAAATTCCGGATTAAACTCGACGGTGGTTAGACGTTCCGGCGAAATTCCGCGCGCAAGAATAGCTTCCGTTACCGGACCGGTGCCCGGCCCAAGTTCCACAATCGGGCCCGGAATTTCGAGATCAATTTCCGCGGCCATCGCCTTCGCCAGTGCCGGGCTTGAGGGCGAGACGGCGCCGGTCTTGAGCGGGCTCTGCAGCCAAGTAGATATGAAGCGCACCTCGTCATCGAGGCGCAGCTTCGGCTTTTTGACTGCGAATGAACGAGACATTGGCCCACACCCGGGAAGCAAATCAGTATCGCATAGTTATTTTCGATTGCCACCCGAGAACGCACGAGACCAGGAGATTATTCGAAAAACTCACGCATTTTGGCGAAGAATCCGCTCGATTCGGGATGAGTTTCCTCAGAACTTGCCTTCTCAAATTCGGCTAGGATCTCCTTCTGCCGTTTGGAGAGTTTCTGCGGCGTTTCGACTGCGACCTGCACATACATATCGCCCCGCGCTTTCGAGCGTAGGACCGGCATACCCTTGTTCTGCAAGCGTAATCGTTTACCCGTTTGGGTACCTTCGGGGATTTTCAAGCGCGTTCGGCCGCCATCAATGGTCGGTACCTCAAAGTCGCCGCCGAGAGCGGCGGTCACCATCGAGATTGGCACACGGCAATAGAGATCCGCACCTTCGCGTTGGTAAATCCGATGCGGGGTGATGGAAAGGAAAATATAGAGATCGCCCGCAGGCCCGCCGCGCAGACCCGCCTCGCCTTCGCCCGCTAACCGGATACGGGTACCGTCCTCAACGCCCGCCGGAATCTGTACTTCGAGCGTGCGTTCTTTCGTAATGCGTCCGGCGCCGTTGCAATTCTTGCATGGTTGCTCGATGACCGAGCCGCGGCCCTGACAGGTCGGACATGTGCGTTCCAGTGTGAAAAATCCCTGCGCATGCCGAATACGGCCGGTGCCGTTGCACGAATGGCAAGCGGTCGGCTGTGTGCCGGACTTCGCGCCGATACCGGAACAAGTTTCACAGGTTACATTGGTCGGGAGCTGAACCGACGCGGTTTTTCCCGCGAAAGCCTCTTCAAGCGTGATTTCAAGATTAAAACGAAGATCAGCACCACGCTCGCGGCCTTGGGCGCGCCCACTGCGGCGTCCCATGCCGCCAAAAAGATCTTCAAAAATATCATGAAACGCCGACGTGAAATCAGCGCCGAAACCGTGCCCCCCACCCTGTTCAAAGGCAGCGTGACCGAAGCGGTCGTAGGCAGCACGGCGTTCGCCATCTTTCAGGCATTCATAGGCTTCGTTGATTTCGCGGAAGCGGTGCTCGCAATCCTGATCGCCTGGATTTTTGTCCGGGTGCCATTTCATCGCGAGCTTGCGGAAGGATGATTTTATCTCGTTATCGCTAGCGGACCGGGTGATCTCCAGAACTTCGTAATAATCACGTTTCGACATGATGCCGTCCGTCTCAAGCAATTAAAATGGAAACCCCCGGGATGTGCCCGGGGGTTTCCGTATGTCGCCGAACGAAATTCATGCGCTTGCCAGCGTGAACAGATTACGCCGACTTCTTCTTATCGTTCTTGTCGTCAACTTCGGTAAACTCGGCATCGACGACATCTTCCTTCTTGCTACCTTCGGCCGCCGCGCTGCCCTCCTCACTGCCGGGCTGAGTGCCCGCCTGCTGAGCCGCGTACATCGCTTCGCCGAGTTTCATAGAAGCTTGGGCCAACGTCTGTGATTTTCCCTGGATCGCAGTTGCATCCTCGCCCTTCAACGCTTCTTTGAGGTCGGAGAGTGCGTTTTCGATCGCGGTGCGATCAGCTGCCGCAACCTTGTCACCATAATCCTTGAGCGATTTCTCCGTCGTATGGACAAGCGCCTCGGCCTGGTTCTTCGCCTCGACGAACGCACGGCGCTTCTTGTCATCAGCGGCATGCGTTTCGGCTTCTTTCACCATGCGCTTGATATCGGCCTCGGAGAGTCCACCCGACGCCTGGATCCGGATCTGCTGTTCCTTTCCAGTACCCTTGTCCTTGGCTTGCACGTTGACGATGCCATTCGCATCGATGTCGAACGTGACCTCGATTTGCGGTACACCACGTGGTGCCGGCGGAATGCCGACGAGATCGAACTGGCCGAGCATCTTGTTGTCCGCCGCCATCTCACGCTCGCCCTGGAAGACGCGGATCGTGACCGCATTCTGGCTATCTTCCGCAGTTGAGAAGACCTGCGATTTCTTGGTCGGGATCGTGGTGTTACGTTCGATCAGTCGCGTGAACACCCCACCGAGAGTTTCAATGCCGAGCGAAAGTGGAGTGACGTCGAGCAAGAGAACATCTTTGACGTCGCCTTGCAATACACCGGCCTGAATCGCGGCGCCTATCGCCACAACTTCGTCCGGGTTCACGCCCTTGTGCGGTTCTTTGCCGAAGAGCTGCTTCACAACTTCCTGCACTTTCGGCATACGTGTCATGCCGCCAACAAGAACGACTTCGTTGATTTCGGTCGCCGAGATGCCCGCATCCTTCAGCGCCCGCTTGCACGGCTCGACTGTCTTTTGAATGAGGTCGTCAACGAGCGCTTCGAATTTTGCCCGCGTCAACTTCATCGTCATGTGTTTCGGACCGCTCTTATCTGCCGTAATGAAGGGCAGGTTAATTTCGGTCTGTGTCGCAGATGAAAGTTCAATTTTGGCTTTCTCTGCTGCCTCTTTAAGGCGCTGTAGGGCAAGCTTATCCTTGCGGAGATCAATCCCTTGTTCTTTTTGGAATTCGTCAGCCAAGTAGCTTACGAGGCGCATGTCGAAGTCCTCGCCGCCGAGGAACGTATCGCCATTCGTCGATTTTACCTCGAATACACCATCGCCGATTTCGAGAATGGAAACGTCGAAGGTACCACCGCCAAGATCGTACACAGCGATCGTGCCACTCTTCTGTTTGTCGAGACCATAGGCGAGCGCTGCCGCCGTCGGTTCGTTGATAATGCGCAGGACTTCAAGACCCGCGATTTTGCCAGCGTCCTTGGTCGCCTGGCGCTGGGCGTCATTGAAGTAAGCGGGAACAGTAATAACGGCCTTCTCAACCTTGGCGCCGAGATAAGATTCCGCCGTCTCTTTCATTTTCTGGAGGGTAAAGGCCGAAATCTGAGAGGGAGAATACTGATCCTTGCCGTCCGAGACCCACGCGTCGCCATTCGACGCCTTCACGATGCTGTAGGGGACGAGCTTTTTGTCCTTTTCGACCATCGGATCATCATAACGCCGTCCAATTAGGCGCTTCACGGCAAAGAAGGTTTTCTCAGGATTCGTTACCGCCTGACGCTTGGCCGGCTGGCCGACGAGACGCTCGCCGTCGTCAGTAAATGCAACGATCGAGGGAGTGGTCCGCATACCCTCCGCATTTTCAATGACTTTGGGGGTCGAGCCTTCCATCACGGCGACGCAGGAATTCGTGGTGCCGAGGTCGATACCAATGACCTTAGACATTTCAACTACCTCTCTTTTTCGGCAGGCCAACCGGGCCTTTTCAGCGCCCGAAAGAACAGCCCAGGTCAATGCCCAAACCGCCCTGTCGGCCCCCGCGTTCAGGGATTTGCCGCGTAAACCGCAGCGTCGCGAGGGATATAGGAGGGGCTTTTCAAGCCCACAAGGGGAGCAGCGTTTACTTTCGGCCTTCGTTCACTGGGGTGGCAGTTTCGGGACGGGGTTTGGAGCCACCCTTGGCAACGCCGACCATGGCCGGGCGCAATACTCTTTCGCTAATGGCGTAACCCGGCTGCACCACCTGAACGACCGTTCCCGGCGGGCGGCCCGAATCGGGAACCTCGAACATCGCCTGATGAAAGTTGGGATCGAACTTCTCGCCCATCGGATTAATGGGTTTCACGCCATTTTTCTGCAGGATCATTTGTAGATCGCGCTCGGTTAGTTCGACGCCTTCGAGCAGCGCCTTGAGCGAAGGGTCAGCAGAAGCGCGTGCCTCTGAACTCACATGCTCGATTGTACGCGCAAGGTTATCGGCGACACCCAGAACGTCCCGGATAAGACTGGTAATTCCGTAGGCACGAGCCTCCGCCACGTCGCGTTCGGCCCGTTTACGGATATTTTCGCCTTCGGCAACTGCACGCAGAAAGCGATCGCGAAGTTCCGCGACCTGGGCCTCTAGCGTCGCGATCGGATCGTTTTCGTTTGCGGCTTCGGGCGCACTTGCGTTCGCAGGCTCAGGGCCTTCGGCACGTTTGGCTTCTTCAGTCATGTTTTTCCTAATCTCGTTCTGGCCGTGATATCAGGTCAAAAGTGCGAAAAATCAAGCTTCCGCCCGAAGACCAAGGATGCGGCTCACCACTTTTGCCGTGTAATCGACCATGGGGATGACGCGCGCATAATTCAGCCGCGTGGGCCCGATGACCCCGAGCGCGCCGACGACGCGGCCCACCCCGTCACGATAAGGCGCAATGATGGTGGAGGAACCCGAAAGTGAGAACAACTTGCTCTCGGAGCCGATGAAGATGCGCACTCCCTCGGCTTCTTCCACCTTGCCGAGAAGATCTGCAACGCCTCGTTTGGTTTCAAGATCGTCAAACAGAAGCCGCACGCGCTCAAGATCCTCCACTGCCTTCAGATCCTCTAGCAATTTGGCGTGACCGCGCACTATCAGACGTCGATCCGCGGTATCGCCGCCCGACCAGATTGCCAGACCTTCAGCGACGACCTTTTTCGTCAGCTCATCAAGTTCAGCGCGCGCCGCGAGTAGCGCGCGTTCAAGCTCGACCTTCGCTTCGCTCAAGGTTTTTCCACGAATGCGAGCGTTCAAGAAATTCGTTGCCTCAACGAGCGACGAGTCCGGAAGATCGCGCGGTATATCGAGGAGACGATTTTCGATCTGCCCGTCTTCTGAGACGAGCACAACAAGAGCCTTTTCAGGCTCCAGCCGCACGAATTCGATTTGTTTAAGGCGTGCATTCGTGGTCGCAGTGGAAACAACCCCTGCGCCACGTGAAAGTCCCGACAATAATTGCGAGGCTTCCGCGAGTACGCCATCCAAGCTCCCACCGCGCGTGGCTCGAACCTGCACCTCGATAGACTGGCGTTCGCTTTCAGTAAGATCGCCAATCTCCAGGAGCGCATCGACGAAGAAACGGAGCCCGAGTTCGGTCGGCAGGCGACCCGCACTCGTGTGCGGTGCATAAACGAGACCGAGCGCTTCGAGATCAGCCATAACGTTCCGCACCGACGCGGGTGACAATGTCATCGGGATCAACCGCGATACATTGCGCGAACCGACCGGTTCTCCAGTCGCAAGATACGATTCTACGATCTGGCGAAAAATTTCACGCGAACGTTCGTCCAGCTGCGCGAGGCTGATCTGGGCCGAACCTATGGGAACATCGCTCTTCGGCATGTCGCGGGTTTAACCTATTCGCTTAAAATATGTGCCCTGCGACCTTGGCGGGGCAAGTCTCGCCTTGTAAGCCCACGCTTTTGCCCTTTAAAACGGTTAATCAGCGCGGAGAAAGGAGAAAGAAGACATGCGTCCCAGCAAGCGTGCGCCCGACGAAATGCGCCCCATCAGTTTCGAGCGGGGACTGTTACGCTACGCAGAGGGGTCTTGTCTGGTCAAATTTGGCGATACGCACGTGCTGGTGACGGCATCACTGGAGGAACGGCTGCCGCCGTGGCTCAAGGGACAGGGCCGCGGCTGGGTCACTGCAGAATATGGGATGCTGCCGCGAGCTACACACGAACGGATGAGACGTGAATCGTCGGCCGGAAAACAATCCGGCCGCACACTCGAAATTCAACGCTTGATCGGACGCTCGCTTCGTACGGTTACGGATCTTGGGGCGCTTGGCGAACGACAGATTACTGTCGATTGCGACGTGATTCAGGCCGATGGCGGTACGCGCACTGCGTCAATTACAGGTGCGTGGATCGCCCTGCACGATTGCATCCAATGGATGAAAAAGCGCGCATTGGTGAAGAAGGATCCGCTCAGGGATCATGTCGCGGCAATCTCTTGCGGTATTTTTAAAGGTACGCCCGTGCTCGATCTTGATTATGCGGAAGATTCCGAAGCCGATACTGACATGAATTTCGTCATGACTGGCCAACACGGTATTGTAGAGATTCAGGGAACGGCCGAAAAAACGCCTTTCTCGGATGAAGAATTGTCAAAATTGATCGGCCTCGCGCGCAAGGGCGTCGAGCGCCTTGTCGAATTGCAAAAACTTGCGGTCGGCTGATGGGGCGAAGACTGACGGGTCGCATCGTGATCGCCACTCATAATCCGGGAAAGCTTAAAGAGATGCGGGAACTTCTTTCGCCTTACGGGATCGAAAGCGCATCCTCCGGAGACCTGGGCTTGCCCGAACCGCAAGAAATCGGAGTGAGCTTTCAAGTGAACGCCTGTATCAAGGCAACGGCAGCCGCGCTTGGCGCGAAATTGCCTGCGCTTGCAGATGACTCCGGCATGGTCGTCGATGCGCTCGGCGGTGATCCGGGCATTCATTCTGCTCGCTGGGCAGGATCCGACAGGAATTTTCCGCGCGCCATGCGGATGATCCAGGAAAAATTGTTGGCTGCAAGCGCCAATATGCCCGATCAGCGTCGCGCCGCCTTCGTCGCAGCGCTTTGTCTAGTTTGGCCTGATGGACACAAAGAAACCGTGGAAGGCCGCGTTGAGGGCACCTTGGTCTGGCCGCCGCGCGGCGACAAAGGATTTGGCTATGATCCGATGTTTCTACCAGACGGGCACACGCGCACATTTGGCGAGATGAGTTCGGAGGAAAAGCATGGTCTCCCGCCGCGTGGATTGGGCCTGTCGCACCGGGCGCGCGCTTTTGTCAAACTCGCGGAGCAATGCCTTGACTAATGCCGTCACCGGGACTTGGACTGCCAATAGCAGCAATGTCTCCCCTGGTTTGGGCATATATGTGCACTGGCCGTTTTGCCTCTCGAAATGTCCATATTGCGATTTCAACAGCCATGTCCGTCATGAAAAGCCGGACGAGGCGCGCTTCACGGCAGCGATTGCCGCCGAACTCGCCCATGCCGCCACGATGACCGGACGCCGAATGGTGGACAGCATATTTTTCGGCGGCGGCACGCCGTCTCTGATGTCGCCTTTTACTATCGCTGCGATCCTCGATCAGATCGCGTGGCACTGGTCGGTTGCGCCCGATGTCGAGATTACCTTGGAGGCGAACCCCACAAGCGTCGAAGCGGAACGATTTCGTGGCTATCGGGAAGCGGGTGTGAATCGCGTTTCTCTTGGCGTCCAATCTCTCAACAATAATTCGTTAAAGTTTCTTGGAAGATTGCACACGGCCGAAGAAGCATTGAAGGCCGTGGCCATCGCACGCGAGAATTTTTCGCGTATTTCATTTGATCTGATTTACGCGAGGCCGGGCCAGAAACCGGATGAATGGCGCGATGAACTTCAAAGGGCCCTTAAGGAAAGCGCGGAACACCTTTCTGTTTATCAGTTGACCATCGAGCCTGAGACACCATTCGAAGCGCTTTTTCGCAAAGGAAACCTAGAAATTCCGAATTCTGATGAGGGCCGCGCCCTGTGGGATGTGACACAGGAAATCTGCGACGCACATGGTCTTCCTGCTTACGAGATTTCAAACCATGCCAGACGCGGGGCCGAGTGTCGACACAATCTCATTTATTGGCGCCATGGAGAATATGTGGGGGTCGGCCCCGGCGCGCATGGACGGCTCGGTGTCGGCGACAAGCGCCGCGCAACGGCTACCGAGCGTCATCCCGAAACGTGGCTCGCTTTGGTGGCGCGCAAGGGCCACGGCCTTATTGTCAATCAACCCATTGCCCGCAGCGAGCAGGCGGATGAATTTCTCTTGATGGGGCTGCGGCTGCGAGAAGGAATCGAACTTGCAGTTTATACGAAAGTGGCAAGCCATGTTCTCAATCCGACGCGCATCGCCTCACTAACCGAAAATGGATTGATCGAAACAAGAGATGGACGGCTGCGTGTAACGCCTGCCGGATTTCCGCTGCTCGATTCGATCGTCGCGGATCTAGCGGCTTAGTTCAGCGCTGATGCACTCGAAAAAGAGCGCGGTGCTGGACTTAACAAACGTGAACTTCCGCCGCGGATTTCCATAACGGCAAGACCGCGCTCGCAGGTTCCGTCTTGCCGAAAGCGAAAGACGCCGTCGACGCCAGTAAAGCCGGATGGATTTGTAATGGTTTCCTGCAAAAAACGATTCGGCCCCTGTGTCTTAACAAGCGCGGCGACGAGAGAGGTCGCGTCGTAAGCAAGACTTGCCGTTCGCGCCGGATCCCCTCCAAAACGCGCTTTGTATCGCTCCACAAAGTTTTGGTAGCCGGTCATATCGGGAGCCGCATACCAGGCTCCGTTCAATCTCGCGTCGCTGAAAAGGATAGGGTCGTCCCACAATCCCGTGCCGATAAATTGAACACGGCCCGAAGCCACGCCCGCCTGGGCAAGTGCTTGCAAAATCTGCGGCGTCATATCGGCCGCATCCGCAATGAATATCGTATCCGCTTGTGTTGCCGCGGCTGCGACATGTCGCGCCGCTTCGCTCATTTTTCCTTTGTCAGCGGCGTAACGCTGGATCGCGATGAGACGTGCGCCTCGTTGGCTCGCGATTTGCTGCAGTTGCGCCTCCACCACCGAACCGTAAGCGTTTTCAGGAAGCATCGCCACGATCGATCTTTTTCCACTCGATACCGAGTAGGTAACGATTCGATCGACATCGGATTCAGGCAGAAAACTCAGTAGATAGACCCCGGAAGTTGCGACATTCGCATCAGTGGAGAAGGCGATTACGGGTATGTTTCGGGCTTTGGCAACCTGTCCCGCCGCTGCGACGGCTGGACTGAATAGAGGTCCTAAGATGATCTCAACGCCTTCCTGAATTGCGGCTTGCGCTGCTCCCTTCGCGCCTTGTGCGCTGCCGCGATCGTCCTTTACGATAAGCTGAATATTCGTTGCGCCGAATTCTGCGAGCGCAAGTTCGGCTGCGTTCTTCATCGACTGTGCAGCAGTGCCTGCATTCCCACCGGCGCTCAGCGGCAGCAGAAGTCCGACACGAATCGTTCCCTCGCCTGGCGCAAGTGCCTGAGATTCAATAGGTGGCTGTCCCTGTTGGAGTGCCGACCTTCCGGGCTGTGTATCGACCGGCGCGTTCGAGCTGCCGAACATCCCAGGCAAGGAAGTTGCACACCCTGCCAGAGTAAACCCCGCCCAAAATGTCAAGGCAGAAATCGCAAGCGTGAATAACGATCGGCGCTCGCGCTGAAGGCCGGCACTATTGTAGATCATGCGAATGACCGGCCTCTCGGCATCAAATGTCACGCTCTGCCGCAATCTGCGGCAGCGGGATTAGACTGTCAAAGAATTATAGATGAGGCTTGTTTGCGACTGTCCACCACGCGTAGCGAAAGCTAAAATTACCTTCGGCCCCGCCATGAAAATCGTCCGAAATCCAAAAGAACAACGCCGCAATGCTACGCTCCCTCTCGAGCTGAAACCGATCAAACTCGAGCCAGGTCTTTATATCGTTGCGACTCCGATCGGAAATCTCGCCGACGTGACCTTACGCGCACTCGAAACGCTTCGCGGAGCGGATCTCGTTTTATGTGAGGACACGCGGATCACTCACAGGTTGCTCGAGCGGTATGGCCTAATGCCGCCCGTCCTCGCGTATCACGACCACAATGCGGAGGCCGTTCGGCCGAAGATACTGGAAAAGCTGAATGGCGGTGCCGCAATTGCACTTGTGTCCGATGCCGGAACGCCGCTCGTGTCCGATCCGGGTTATAAACTCGTCGCCGCTGCTTTGGAAGCGGGACATCGAGTTTATCCGGTACCGGGAGCGTCGGCATTGCTCGCTGCTCTTGTTACTGCAGGATTGCCGACCAATCGGTTTTTTTTCGAGGGATTTTTGCCTTCAAAGCCGGGGCAGAGAAAAAACCGGATCGCCGAACTCGCAGAAATTCCCTCAACAATTGTATTATATGAAACGGGACCAAGACTAGCAGCTTGTCTTGCTGATCTCGATGCGGGACTTGGGCCGCGTAATGCCGCGATTTGCCGGGAACTCACTAAACTTTTTGAGGAAACGCGTCGCGGTAAGATTGACGAGCTTGCAGCTCATTACCGAAAAACAGATGAGCCCAAAGGAGAAATCGTAATTGTCGTGGCTCCCCCGGATGAAACGAGAATCATTTCCGTCGAAGAGCTCGATTTCGAACTAAAACAAGCGCTCTCGCGTGGATCGTTAAAGGATGCGGTCGCCGAAGTGGCGAAAAAAGCCGGGATGAAGCGCCGTGATGTTTATGCCCGAGCGCTGGTGCTCACCCGCGACAACAAAAAATCATGAACAAAGCAGCCCTGAACGCAAAACGGTCGGCATTTCGCCCAGGGGTTTTGCCCAAAAGCCCCGCTACATTTAATCTCGCCGCAGCAGGATGCCACATGCTCACCAAGCGGTGGGGCGGGTCCGGTCGGCGATATCGACGTTGTGCTGAAACGTGGGCTTCTGATCGCATTTTTCGAAGCAACCGCCCGCAACCGACTGCAAGCCGCTGTCGAACTCATCCTTCCCCACACCCGCAGCGCTGGATTATTGCACCTGTGCAAGCCTGACTTGCAGCCCACCCCGAACATGCGGGATACGACATGCGTTCCGATGCGGATCCTTATCACGCCGGATGGGATGCCGCAGCACACGTTCCGGCCTTCGAAATCGAGACTTAAAGACAGGAGTTGAGCGTGACCCTCAAAGTCGCCGTCCAGATGGACCCGATTGACCGCATCAGGATTGCGGGCGACTCCACCTTTGCGCTTCTCTTAGAAGCGCAGGCCCGCAAACATACAATTTCTTATTATACACCCGACAAGCTTGCGATGGTGGACGGAAAAGTATTTTCAACTGTGCAGTCGCTCACCGTGCGGGACAATACGGGCGATTATTTCAGCTTAGGAGACGCGAAACGTGTCGAGCTTTCGTCCTTCGACGTCGTGTTGATGCGCCAGGATCCGCCGTTCGGCATGGCTTATATCACCGCGACGCATTTCCTTGAGCGCATTCATTCGAGCACGCTCGTCGTGAACGATCCTGTCCAAGTGCGGAACGCTCCGGAGAAGCTGTTCGTCAACGATTTCGCGGATCTTATGCCTCCGACCCTGATTACGCGCGACGAAACCGAGATCAAATCTTTCCGCCAGACGCACGGCGATGTCGTAATGAAGCCGCTATACGGCTATGGAGGTGAGGCAGTTTTCCACGTCGCAAATGAAGATATGAATTACGGATCACTTTACGGATTGTTCGCGACGACGTTCCGTGAGCCGTGGGTCGTGCAGAAATTTCTTCCTGCGGTGAAGAATGGTGATAAACGAATCTTACTTGTCGACGGCGAGTTCGGAGGCGCGGTCAATCGCATACCAGCGCCGGACGACCTTCGCTCCAACATGGCGCGTGGAGGCGCAGCGAAAGCGACAGAACTTACCGCGCGCGAACATGAAATCTGCAAACGTCTTGCGCCCGAGCTGAAAAAGCGCGGACTTATTTTCGTTGGCATCGACGTAATCGACGAAATGCTTACGGAAATCAACGTCACTTCGCCGACGGGAATCCGTGCAATAAAGAAAGTTGGCGGTCCGGACATTGCCAGCATGATCTGGAACACAATCGAACAGAAGCGACAGAACCGAGCGTGAACGAACTGACTCTGGCGCATAAAAGCCGTTTTTGTCATACTGCTCTGCTGGTTGTTGCTGGTTTTTTTTATACACCGGGCAGCGCGCTGACCGCCCCCGGCGATTGTGTTTTTCCTAAGCACCCCCCGGTCACGCTCAAGAATATGGGTCGATGTGAATTCGATCTCGAAACGCTCAGCTTCAAGGGAAAACCGGCAGAACAGGCAACGTGCCTAACAAATCCCCTTTTAACGGGCGGATACCTTACCAGCGAACGCGCCAAGCTTCCGGAAACTTTTGCGAAGCGCGTCGGGCGTTCGATCGATTTGCCAAAGCGCGAGGACCTGCTGGCGTATTTACATTTCTCGGGCCTGGGCAAGGAATTTGGCGAAACTCTTTCCAAGCCGATCTCACACGCAAACGATAACGACCCGCTAGCGCGCTCGGCAACTTATTTCGTAATCCACGACACGAGCGCACCCAATTTTGCCAGTCGGCCTTTTCCGGAAAATATTAACACTGACCGGAGGATCAACAATCTCGAGCGCTTCAAATGCGCGAACCATATCGAACAGGCGCATACGTTCACCAACCGAACAGGCGCTGTCTATGTTGGCCATGATTTTGAAGTTCCCTGGCGCGCGACGAAATTTGAGACGGCAACGAATTTTGGGCAGGAGCTGAAGGGGCTGTTCGTGCACAACGAGCTCATTCAGCCGCGACGTACGGAGCCGAAACGCGGATGGCGCAACGATTTCCAAGCACCCACGCCGGGATTTACGCAGGCGCAATACGATCGCCTCGCCGTGATCTATTTGGTTACGAGCCTCCGGGCGGGCTTTTGGCTGATCCCAGCATTTCACGCCGTCATCGACGAAGGCATCTATAATAAGCATGATGATCCACAGAATTTTGTGTTTGCTCGCTTCGCAACCGCCATTGACGAACTCGTGAAAAACCTTCGGACAACAGCTGAAAGCGCCCGAAATTTTGTCCCCTAATTGTTCCGGCGGTGCAAAGGTGATTGTAGTTCGCGCACCCCGGCGCATTAACGAAGCGTAAACCAAGCGGTCGAAATTCGCCCTCAATCACTCCGCTGCCCGCCTCCTATTAAGTGACGCGGTGCCATCCTCATTTGCCATAGGGATGAGATACAGATGGCGATGAAACAATCCAATATGACAAAAATCTCGATGTCCAGGACGTTCGGCAGCGTCCTGCCTGTTGCTGCCTTTACCTGTACCTTTACCGTGGTCCTATTTCAGTTTGTCAGCGCCGTTGAGGCGCAGGACGCCGCTTTTAATCCCATCGACACCGGAGATATCGGGTTCGCCGGCATGCTTGCTGGACTTCTGGTGATCGCCCTTGCGACTCTCGCGCTTCGTCATCGCCATGCCGAGTTCACGCGGGAGCGGATCGCAAGGTTGGAAGCCGCTATTGAGGCGCGCGAAGACCGCATCTGGACAATCGAGGAAAAGCTCGCGCACAACAATAGGCTCGCTAACGCACAAGGCGACTTTGAGGTGCGCGAGGATAAGCACGGTCGTGTGACTTACGCGAGCGATATTTTTTGCACGCTGATGCAGAAGCCCTTGGAGAAAATCTTAGGCCACGTAGCAGTGCTCGATGTACACGCCGAGGCAAACCGTGTCTTGCATCCGGACGGATCCTCGAGTTTCGATCAGCAAATCGGTACGCCCGATGGGTTTCGATGGATCGCATGGAAGGAAGTCGCGGTTCATGATGAAGCCGGCCAGTTGATCGAGACGCAACGCGTCGGTCGCAATGTCACGGAGCGAGTCGCAGCCGAGCATGCCCTTGCAGATGCGCGCGAACGGGCCGAGGCAGCGAGTCGCGCTAAGTCGCGCTTCCTCGCGGTCGTGAGTCATGAAGTTCGAACACCGCTCAATGGTGTACTCGGCATGGCAGACCTGCTGCTTGAAACAGGCCTTTCTCCCGAGCAACACACATATGCGCGCGCTATCAAGACCTCTGGTGAGGCGCTGCTCGCACTGATTTCGGAAATTCTCGATTTCTCCAAGATCGAAGTTGGACGGCTCGATCTTGAATCGATTCCGTTCGATCTCGCGGGTCTTGTGACGGACATCGTCGAGTTGCTGGCGCCGCGCGCGCAGAGCAAAGGCATCGAGATCGCCGCCTATATTGACGACCGCATTCCATCACGGGTGATTGGCGATGCAGCGCGGCTTCGACAAGTACTGCTCAATCTTGCTGGAAACGCGGTAAAATTCACGGAAACTGGCGGCGTCTCAGTGATGGTCGAATGCTGGAGTGGCAATGAAATTCGATTCAGCATTCACGATAGCGGTCCCGGCGTAAACTCAGACATGCAGGCGCGGATTTTCGACGAGTTCGAACAAGGCGATGCCACGCTCGCTCGCCAACATGGCGGTACGGGTCTCGGCCTTGCCATCGCTGCCCGAATCGTCGAGCGAATGGGCGGGCAAATCGGGCTTACAAGCGACGCTGGGCGCGGGTCGTCCTTCGATTTCTCGATCGAGCTTCCGGCCGTCATCGACGCCGACTGTTCTCCGGCGCCCGACCTCTCGGGGCGAGATATTCTAATTGTTTCGCCCTCACCGATTGTTGGGCCCGTGCTAGAGAAAAAGCTCGCGGCCTGGGGCGCGAACGTAACGCTTGTAACCGAGGCGAAAGTCGCCGAGATGTTATTGCCCGAGCGCGGGTGGACGCATCTTTTCGTGGATCATGCGATCGGATTCAAGGGTACGATTTCGCTCGCGAAAGCGGGAGAGTCTCACGTCAAACAGCGTCTTGTTCTGATTACGCCCACCGAGCGTTCCGAACTGCCGAATTTGGTCGCGGCAGGTTTTGACGGTTACCTTGTAAAACCAATCCGCGCGACGTCGCTTGCCGCGCGGATTCTGTCGTCTCTGGCTGAGGTGAGCCTCGTTCCGGAACCCAACGGCTACGGTACGGTACCCGCTGCGCGTAAGGCGCTCGCCGTGCTCGTGGCCGAGGATAACGAAATTAATGCGCTGCTGGCTCAGGCGATGCTCGGTAAGCTGGGGCATATTCCTACCGTGGTTTCTGATGGTGTATCAGCACTCGCCGCCATTGCGACCGCACAAGCGATCGGTGCACCGTACGATCTCGTGTTGATGGATTTGCATCTGCCCGGCATGGACGGATTGGAGGCAACGCGCCGCATCCGCGCTATGGGCGAGCAAGGCGGCAACGTGCCGATTATTGCACTCACGGCGAACGCGTTCGCCGAGGATCGTGAAGCTTGCCGCGACGCTGGAATGAACGGGTTTATCGTGAAGCCATTTGACCGCGATAGATTAGATGAGGCAATCGCAATCGCACGCGATCAACAGCTGACGAAAAAAACTCACGCGGCCTAAACTAAAGCTTCCGCAGCGCGACTGAATCGATCTGATGATCCGCGCGTTTGGCCAAAATCAGACTCGCACGCAGCCTTGTCGGTAAAATATTCTCACGCAAGTTTACGAGATTGATATCGGTCCAGAGCGATAGCGCCTTCTCCTTCGCTTCGTGCTCGGATACCTTCGAATAGCGATTGAAGTAAGATTTAGGATCCCGGAATGCGGTCTCGCGTAAGCGCATGAATCGTTCGACGTACCAGTCTTCAAGAACATCTTCTGGCGCGTCGATATAAATCGAGAAATCGAAAAAGTCGGATACGAATGGAACCGCGTTGCCTTCCTTCGGCCCGACGTTTGGTTGTAACACGTTCAGTCCTTCGACAATCAAGATGTCCGGACGGTCGACCTCAATCGTTTCGCCCGGCATAACGTCATAGACAAGATGGCTGTAAACTGGTGCGCGCACCGGCCCGCGGCCCGCTTTGATGTCGGTGAGAAAACGAAGAAGCAGAGCGGTATCGTAGCTCTCAGGAAAGCCTTTCTTCTGCATGAGGCCTTCACGTTCCAGTACCGCATTTGGCAGCAGGAAACCGTCCGTCGTGATGAGATCGACCTTTGGCGTGTTGGGCCAACGGTCCAATAGTGCCTGCAAGACGCGCGCGGTGGTTGATTTGCCAACGGCAACGGAGCCACCGATACCAATAATATAGGGCACCTTGGCATCCTCGGTGCCTAGGAAGCGCTGCATGGCGCGAAATAATTTTTGCGTCGACGCGACGTAAAACGACAGGAGCCGCGAGAGCGGGAGATAAATTTCCTCGACATCTTTCATCGACAGCCGATCGTTGAACGCCTCCAACTCAGCGATCTCGTCGGGGGAGAGCGTCATCGGCGTGTCTTCGCGCCGTGTGGCCCATTCCTTGCGCGTGAACACCCGATATGGTGAGAGCCCGTCTTCGGTACGCTGTTCCATCATTCAGCCGTTCTTACGCGACGCTTTTTCTTCCAGGCCTGACCGCGCTGTGCGATGCGTCAGTTCCGCATAAACATCCGCTAATTTAATACCACGGGCTTCCAGCACGACCAGCAGATGATAGAGAAGATCCGCACTTTCGGCGATGACCGATTTCTGGTCGGCTGAGAGTGCGGCAACGACGGTCTCGACTGCCTCCTCCCCTAGCTTTTTTGCGCATTTTTCAATGCCTTCTTCGAGAAGCTTGGACGTATAAGATTTGTCGCCGCCGGCGCGTGCGCGCTCGGCGATGATTGCTGCGAGCTTCTCGAGATCAAAACCGGACATTGACGATATTCTCTCTTGCCCTCGTATCATGGGTCGAGCCGTACGGGGAGGCCTGCTTTGGCCATATATTGCTTGGCTTCGCCAATCGTATATTCACCAAAATGGAAGATTGAGGCGGCGAGCACCGCTGTCGCGCCGCCATCGCGAATTCCTTCGACCATGTGGTCGAGATTTCCGGCACCGCCGGATGCAATGACGGGAACCGGGACCGCACCCGAAACGGCGCGCGTGAGCGCGATGTCGTATCCCTGTTTCGTGCCGTCGCGGTCCATCGAAGTAAGCAAGATCTCTCCGGCACCGAGCGAAGCTACTTCGCGGGCATAATCGATCGCATCCAATCTAGTTGGGTTGCGGCCACCGTGGGTAAAGATTTCCCAGCGGTCCTTCTGCCCCGGTTTGGAAACCTTCTTGGCGTCAATCGCGACAACGATGCATTGGTCGCCAAATTTTTCTGCTGCTTCGATAACGAAATGCCGATTTTGGACCGCAGCCGTGTTGATGGAGACTTTGTCCGCGCCCGAGGCCAACAATGTGCGCACGTCTTCGATCGTGCGTACACCACCGCCGACGGTGAGTGGCATAAAGCAAGCCTCCGCCGTACGCCGCACAACGTCGAGCAGAATGCCGCGATCTTCATGGCTCGCGGTAATGTCGAGAAAACAAAGTTCGTCTGCACCCGCCGCGTCATAGGCTTTTGCCGCTTCGACCGGATCGCCTGCGTCACGCAATGCGACAAACTTCACGCCCTTAACTACGCGGCCGTCTTTCACATCTAGACAGGGAATTACGCGGACTTTGAGCATTCAGCCGGCTCGGATTTTTTTAACAAGGGCGAGCGCTTCTTTTGCATCGAGGCGTCCATCATAGAGCGCGCGCCCTACAATCGCACCTTCTAGTTTAATTGCGCGCGGTTGCAGCATCGCTTTTACATCCTCGATCGAAGCGAGGCCCCCCGACGCGATGACCGGAATAGAAACCGCCTCGGCGAGCGCTAGGGTCAAGTCAAGATTGATCCCCTTTAGCATGCCATCACGTTCGACATCAGTGTAGATGATCGCGCTCACACCTTGATCCTCGAATAAGCGCGCCAGTTCAACCGCATCAAGTTGTGTTTTCTCCACCCAACCCGCGACAGCGACTTTTCCCGATCGGGCATCGATACTGACCGCTATTTTTTTGGGAAATTTTCTTGCCGCAGCTATAACGAATTCTGGGTCGCGCACGGCGGCGGTCCCGATGATGACGCGCCTGATCCCCTGTGCGAGCCAACTCTCTGCGGTTTCAAGATTGCGGATACCGCCGCCGAGTTGCACTGGAATCTTAACCGCTTTCAAAATGGCCGCGACCGCGCGGGCATTCACTGGTTTGCCTGCGAACGCGCCGTCAAGATCAACGATATGCAGCCATTCGAAGCCGAACGATTCGAATGCGAGCGCCTGAGCGACCGGATCGGCGTTGAACACGGTGGCGCGGGTCATGTCGCCCTGCTCGAGCCGCACCGCTTCGCCATTTTTGAGGTCGATCGCTGGGAAAAGAATCACGGCTTCCAGCGCAGAAAATTCCCGAGCAGAGCGAGGCCCAGACGCTGGCTCTTCTCAGGATGGAATTGCGTGCCGGCGATGTTACCGCGCGCGACCATGGCCGTCACCGGCCCGCCATAGTCGGCATCGGCGACAAGATCACCCTTGTTGGCAGGATTCAGCTGGTAGGAGTGTACGAAGTAAGCGTGAAGACCTTTCGGTCCAAGCTCGATTCCGTTGAGCAGCGGATGAGCGCGCTTCGCCGAGAGCGTATTCCAACCCATGTGAGGGATTTTCAGCAACTTATCGCGCGGGGTGATGCGATCGACCTCGCCGCGCAGCCAGCCGAGGCCCTCCGTAATCTTATTCTCCCGTCCGCGTTCGGCAAGCAGTTGCATACCGACACAAATGCCGAAAAAAGGTTTTCCTCGTTCGCGCACAGCCTCGGTCATTGCCATGATCATGCTAGGAATAGCATCCAGGCCGCGCTTGCAATCGGCGAAGGCGCCAACGCCGGGCAGCACGATCCGATCGGCGCGGCGTACTTCCTCGGGATCACTCGTAACCTTGATTGGCTCGTTACTGCCGCTTTCACGAGACGCGCGTTCGAGCGCCTTCGCCGCCGAGTGCAAATTTCCCGAACCATAATCGATGACGGCAACGGTCATCGTCCTCTCCATGGCTTCGGAAAGAGTCCGAGTACAGAGTTCGATGAACGAGGTTTTTCAGGGCGCCATGCGTGCGGGGCCTCAGAAGATCGGTATGCCGCGCGCTCCGGCTGTACTTCCCAATACTTGAAAAAACGGCATTCTGCGCCTTCTAGGTCTTCCGCGATAACGACCGCCGTTTCGCGAAAGCCTGCACGCAATAATCTAAATTGCTTCAACTGGGTTCCTTCGAGGCCAACTATAAGCGAGGGAAGCATGAGCACGAGCACACTCGGCAATACCCCGATTCCTAAAACCTTTACGCCCACACCGATCAGCGTCACGGCCGCACACCAGAATGCGAATCCGAGCCAGAGCCTTTGCATCAAGAGCCATATCGGCGAGAAAAAAAGGCCTGGCCATGAAAATTTGTCGCGCAAAAAAATGACGTGCTCTGCCGTCCCTAGCGTATGCCCATCTGCCAAAGGCTCCAGTACAATATATGTCCTCACCAAAAACTCCGTTCAGCCGGAGACTTCAACCAAGACTTCCCTTGGACGAGGGAATTTCGTTTTTTGCAGCCGGATCAACCGCGACGGCCGCACGCAACGCACGCGCGAGCGCCTTAAAGCAGCTCTCTGCGACGTGATGCGAGTTGTCACCGTACAGCGTATCGACATGCAGCGTCACGCCAGCATTGTTCGTGAATGCCTGAAAGAACTCGCGCACGAGATCAACATCGAACTCCCCAATCTTGTCGCGCGGAAATTCGACGCGAAACACGAGAATAGGGCGCCCTGAAATATCAATAGCCACGCGTGTCAACGTTTCGTCCATCGGCACATGTACATCCGCGTAGCGGGCGATGCCCCGCATCTCGCCGAGCGCCTGCTTCACAGCCTGACCGAGCACAATGCCGACATCCTCTGTTGTGTGATGCTGGTCGATATGGAGATCGCCCTTCGCTTTGGCCGTAAGATCGATACGCGAATGACGCGCCAGTAGATCAAGCATATGGTCAAGGAAGCCTATGCCGGTTGCGATTTCGGCACGGCCGGTTCCGTCTAGGTTTACGCTAACCGTAACTTCGGTTTCCTGGGTGCTGCGGGTGATTTTGCCCGAACGCATCGAATCCTCCTCGAAACGCGCGGTTTTTAGCAAGAACATCGACTGGTTACTACCTCAGTCCGCAACAATCTCGGGCTATGGTTTGCAGACAGGTGACGAGTGCCTAAATAATGACGTGTGGGAGTTTATATGACTTCAGAACCTCAAAGTTTTCACGGAACGACGATCCTTTCGGTAAGAAAGGGAAATCAGGTCGCCATCGGTGGCGATGGGCAGGTCTCGTTTGGCAATACAGTTATGAAAGCCAATGCGAAGAAAGTACGCTTTCTGGGCGGCGGAGGCGTTATCGGCGGATTTGCTGGCGCGACCGCCGACGCGTTGACGTTATTCGACCGTCTGGAGGGAAAACTCGACCAACACAAAGGCCAGCTTGCGCGCGCCTGCGTTGAGCTTGCAAAAGACTGGCGTATGGACCGCTATCTTCGTCGTCTGGATGCCATGATGCTGGTTGCCGATAAGGACGTGACGCTCTTGCTCGCGGGGACTGGCGATGTGTTGGAGCCTGAAAACGGTATCGCCGGAATCGGTTCCGGTGGTCCCTATGCGCTGGCAGCCGCCCGAGCCCTCGTTGATGGGAATTTCGATGCGGAAGCTATTGTCCGACGTTCACTCGAAATTGCCGCTGATATTTGCATCTATACCAACCGTAATATCGTCGTGGAAACGATCGGAAGTTAAAGGATGAGTGATTTTTCTCCGCGTGAAATCGTATCGGAACTCGATCGCTATATTGTCGGTCAGAAGGACGCCAAGCGGGCAGTTGCCATCGCCTTGCGCAATCGCTGGCGCAGATTGCAGCTTGACGAAAAGTTGCGTGAGGAAGTGCTGCCGAAAAACATTCTGATGATTGGCCCGACCGGCGTCGGTAAGACGGAGATTTCGCGGCGTCTGGCGAAGCTAGCCGGCGCGCCATTCTTGAAAGTAGAAGCCACGAAGTTCACCGAGATCGGTTATGTGGGCCGCGACGTTGATCAGATCGTACGCGACCTAGTTGAGATCGGAATTTCTATGGTGCGCGAGGGAAAGCGCCGCGGAGTGCAGGCGAAAGCCCAGCAAGCAGCAGAAGAGCGCGTGCTCGATGCACTGGTCGGCAAAAGTGCGACCGCGTCCACGCGTGACTCGTTCCGCAAACGACTACGTGTGGGCGAACTCGACGACAAGGAGATCGAGATCGAGCTTGCGGGCAGCGCGCAGCAGATGCCCATGATCGACATTCCCGGCATGCCTGGTGCGCAGATGGGCGCGATTTCCATCGGAGATATTTTCGGTAAGTTAGCCGGCGGCCGCACACGCACGCGGCGCGTTACCGTCAGCGAAGCGCATCCGTTGTTGATCGCGGAAGAATCCGACAAAATGCTCGATCAGGATGCGGTCGTGCAGGAAGCCATCAATTCGGTCGAGAACAAGGGTATCGTCTTTCTCGACGAGATCGATAAGATTTGCGCGCGCGAAGGCGCGCGCATCAGTGGCGACGTAAGCAGAGAGGGCGTGCAACGCGATCTCCTGCCATTGATCGAAGGCACAACGGTTTCGACTAAGCATGGGCCGGTCAAAACCGACCACATTTTGTTCGTGGCTTCGGGTGCGTTTCATGTCGCCAAGCCGTCGGATTTATTGCCTGAGTTACAAGGCCGGTTGCCGATTCGTGTCGAGTTGTCCGCGCTCACGCGCGACGACTTCCGCCGGATTCTGACGGAAACCGAAGCTAGTCTCGTAAAGCAGGCCGTCGCGCTTCTTGCGACGGAAAGTGTCCATCTTGAATTCACGGACGACGCCGTCGATGCGATCGCTGACGTCGCCGTCGACGTTAACTCAAAGCTGGAGAACATTGGCGCGCGGCGGCTGCAAACCGTGATCGAGCGGGTGCTTGACGAGATCAGTTTCTCGGCACCGGATCGTTCCGGCGAAAAAATAAAGATCGACGGAAATTATGTGCGCGCGCGGGTTGCCGATCTTGCTAAAAACACGGATCTTTCGCGTTATATACTTTAAAGCGCCTTGCGAATTCGCACATACAAGGCGCCCTCGCCGCCATGCGAAATATGAGCGGTGTCGAACCCAATAACATAGTCGCGCATGTCGGGCTGTGACAACCACACCGGAACCTGGCGCTTAAGCACGCCACGTTCGCCGTGCCCTGAAGTACCTTTGCCTGTGATTACCAGCACGAGCATCGCACTTCGATTCTGTGCGTGGCGCAAGAAATGAAGCAAAACACGATGCGCCTCGTGCTGCGTCTTCCCATGCAGATCGATGCGCGCGTCGATGGATGCAGACCCACGAGCGAGCCGTTTTTTCATTTGGCGCTCTAGCGGCGCCAGCGGTGGAAGACTGGATCTCGACGCGGCGATGGGCGTTTGAACTTTCGGCGCGGATTTCGACGCCTTCCCTATCAGAGACAGCTGTTCGATTTCCGCTTCCTTTGGCTCAATGCGCGCGCGGCGTCCACGCAGTGGTTTGATAGAGTTTTTAACGTTCTCCCATACTGCGCGGTCGGTACCCGAAAGGTTGCGCGGGTGGCTGCCGTTTTTCGAATTCATGGTTTCGGCCTTGGCGCAGGCAGCGGTACCGGATTGATCAGTTTCGACGGGTCGGCTTCGTGCGGTACAAGCATGTAGAAACGTCCCGGATGCCGGATGCGGCCAGCAACGGTTCCCGCATCGAGGCCGGCACCAAAATAGATGTCTGCGCGGGCCGGCCCAAGGATCGCGCCCCCGGTATCTTGCCCAATCATCAATCGGCGGAAATTCGAGATCGGCCTTTCGCTCTCGAGCGGCAATTCCGCCTCAATCCAGAACGGCGTACCATAGATGTGAAGATTCTTGTCGACAGCGATGCTGCGTTCGCGCGTGAGATTCACGCCTTGCGCGCCTGGCGGCTCGATATTGGCCGGCAGCGCACTGATCTCACGGAAAAAGACATAGGACTTGTTGATTCGCATAATGTCGCGCGCATCGTCCGGCATCTCCGATAAATACGTCCGGATTGCATCCATCGACATTTCTTCGCGTGGAATAATGCCCCGATCAATCAGCACTTTTCCTATAGACACGTAGGGATATCCATTGTGCGCATCGAAGTTCAGGCGCAGCAATTTTCCATCTTCAAGTCGGATACGAGCGGAGCCCTGAATGTGGATAAAAAACGAATCAATCGGGTCTTTGAGCCAGCAAATTTCAAGATTGCGGCCTTCAAGCGCGCCGTCCTCAATGGCGGCACGATCAAAATATCCGACAACAGTGCGTCCGATACGGTGACGTTTTGCACGCCTAGTTTGATTTATCTTTGTTTCTAGATCGGTAGGTCGCCGGTACATTGGATAAATAAAGCCATCGCCTTTGATGCGGCGCCCTTCCACTTCCGGTTCATAGTAGCCCGTGAGAAAACCTTCCCGCTCGCCAAGCTTGGAAATTCGTACTGGGCGGAAATTCTGTTCGAAGAAGGCGCGCGAGGCGGTTTCATCCGGCGGCGGCGAGAGTTCCATCGCACGCTGACATACCGAACGCAAACTTTCTTCAAACGGCTTCGGCGAATTGCGGCGCTTCAACATTACATCGCAACTTTTACGAAAAACTGCGAACGAAGTGACGTGGTCGTCCGTGGTCCAGCGATCCAAAGCGGAAAAGTTGAGAGGCTCAAGTTCCGTATCTTTAATGTGCAGCGGCTTAGCTTCTACCGTTGCGCCGACCGCGATGACAAAAAGCGCGCTGATAAATCCTGTTAGCGTCCCACGGCCGAGCATCGCGATTCGATCACGCAGTTTCGGTGGCAATCAGCTTCCAATTCGGATCCCTCGCGCCCACGTCGCGGGCGAAGGTCCAAATATCGGTGACATCCGTGAGGCCGCTTTCGCTGCCATCGATCACTTCCCCCGCGCGATTGCGAGTGATGGACACGAGCTGAGAAAGAAAACGGACAGTAATTTGTGCGGTACTCGCTTTGAGCTCCGCGGCGGTGATATCGGTTTTTGCGATCGAAACCAAACGGGATTCCAGTGAATCGCCACGAGTTTCGCGCTCTGCAATGGTGGAAGCAAAACCGTCAAAAACTTCCTTTGCCAACAGATTCTTAAGGGTCTTTCGGTCACCCTCAGCGAAGGCGACGACGATCATCTCATAGGCGGCCTTGGCGCCGGAAAGAAAATGACCGGCGTCGAAGCCGGGCTGCGCTGCAGCGATTGCGTCGAGACCTACGGCGACGGGCGTACCCTGCTCCGCAATACCTGCCCAGCGATCCTCCTTTGGCTCGTCGATTTCCTTTTTGCGCGCAGTTGTTTTATCGCCCGCGGCATCGGGTAATGAAATAACCTTATCGGGACCCGCCAAGGGTTTTGCAGCGTCATTCGTTGCATAAGGATCGTAAGGAGGCCGTTCTCGGCCAGTACGCTGACCCAATACGCTGCGCAGCCGTGCAAAAATGAACACGGCAAGTGCGAGGAAAATGATGGTGTAAAGGTCCAGCACGTTTGCTTTCTGCCCGCCGACCCGCCAATTCTACAGGCTGTTACCCGAAGACCGGCAACAGCAGTCAACTCTCTAAATATGGTTGCTACAGGGACGTGTCCAAGTACCCGTAACGTTCATTTGCAGCTAGGCTAGACGATCAGGCTTGCCGCGCCAACCAAACGGGAATTGGGTGGCATTTTCAAGCCATTCTTGTGCCCTCCCCGCAAGCATGATAGCGACCTGCCGCCTGTCGCAGGTTGCACAGGGCACGATTTCAGTGATTTTGGAGACGATTATGGCGACCACGAATGGTGGGCCCGGAGCAAGCGTGCCGCCGCCTTCCATCAATATATTGGCGCAATATATCAAAGATCTTTCATTCGAAAATCCAAACGCCCCGGGTTCGTTTGCCGGTAGCGGGCCCGCGCCTGGAGTAAATATCAAATTCAATGTGAACGCGACGCCGTTGAGCAGCACGGAATTCGAAGTAGCGTTGCATGTCGAGGCCAAGGCGGAACATGAGGAGAAGCTCTTGTTTAACATTGAACTAGTTTATTCCGGAATTTTTCGCCTCATGAACGTGCCGCAAGAAATCGTGCAGCAAATCGTTCTTATCGAATGTCCTCGGATGTTATTTCCATTCGCGCGTCAGATCGTTGCTGACGCAGTACGCAATGGCGGTTTCCCGCCATTAATGATCGATCCGGTCGATTTCGCTGGTCTCTACCGCGAACGGTTCGCACAGCAACCGCCGAATGTGGCACAATAATTGTTCACGCTAGGATCAAACGCTGGTTTTATCGACCTTCCAGTACTGGCGCCAGATCGAATCAGCGCCAAGTTTTTCTATGATCTTTTCATGAAGCTTCAGCTCAACTTCGCTGATTTCGGGCTGCCAGCGGCACGTCACGAATCCGGCCCGCTGTTTTTCTAGCGGCTTGCGAGCTAGTTCTTTGTTGATCAAGACTGAGCCGCGCCTGACGGCCGCCGACAAGTTCCGCATAAACTTCCGCCAGTAATTCGGCGTCGAGCAGAGCCCCGTGCCTGATACGGTGCTGGTTGTCGATACCGTAGCGCGCGCACAAATCATCGAGACGATTCGAACCGCCAGGATGACGGCGGCGCGCAAGGGCAAGGGTATCAACAATACGGTCACGGCTGATCGCCGGAAGCTTGAGGCGATCAAGTTCAGCGTTCAGAAAGCCAATGTCGAAACCAGCATTGTGAATTATCAGTTTTGCCTCGGCGATAAAGTTGAGAAATTGCTGTGCAATTTCAGAAAATTTTGGTTTGTCCGCCAAAAAAGCGGACGATAGGCCATGAATAGCTTCAGCCTCCGCCGGAATATCGCGTTCTGGGTTAATATGAACGTGAAAAACCGCGCCCGTGGAAATGCAGTTCACGATTTCGACGCACCCAATCTCGACTACTCGATCTCCCTTCTGGGGATCGAGACCCGTTGTTTCAGTGTCAAGAACGATCTCGCGCATTGAGTGTCACTGCTAATATTATTATACCGAAATTATTTTCAAAATGGCCCTCACTTTTTCACGCGCAGCGTCAAACCCTTTTGACGTATCGATAACAAAGTCCGCACGCAGGCGTTTTTCCGAATCGGCCATTTGCCTTGCGAGAATGGCGGCAAATTTCTCTTCCGTCATCCCCGGTCTTTCGAATACACGTTTCTTTTGCACATCTGGCGGAGCAGTCACGACCACGACCTTATCGACCTGTTTTGCGCCATTGCCTTCTAAAAGTAAGGGGATATCGAGAACGGCGACTTTGGCACCGGACTTGTTGGCCTTACCAAGGAAAACCCTGCGAGCGTGTTGCACCAAGGGATGAACGATTGACTCAAGCTTTTCAAGCGCCGCCTTGTTGCCAACAACTCTTGCCGAAAGCCGATCCCTATCCACACGACCCTGCGAAGTCGTTCCAGGAAAAGCCGCTTCGATCAACGGCACAGCCTCGCCATCATACAGGTTATGAACCGCCGCGTCAGCGTCGAACACCAGCACCCCTTCATCCGCAAACATCTTCGCAGTGGTTGATTTTCCCATGCCGACCGAACCAGTTAACCCAAGCACGATCATCGTGCCGCATCCTTTTGGAGATCTTCGATAATTAATTTGCGCAATTCCGATGTCACTTGCGGACGTACTCCAAACAATCGTTCGAAGGCAGGAACCGCTTGATGAAGCAGCATGCCGAGTTCGTCGACCGCAGCAAAGCCCGCTGCACGAGCCGCATTTAGGAGCTTGGTTTCGAGTGGCACATAAACGAGATCGTAAACGATCGCATCGTTTTTCAAGTTCGTTAGATCAATTTCAAGTGGCGGTTGGCCTTTCATACCGAGCGAAGTCGCATTTACAAGTAGATCGGCATTTGCAAGCTGTGTCGGCAAATCGGCAAGCACTTCTGGTGTTGCTCGCTTTTGAAAATGAGCAGCTAAATCTTCAGCTCGCGCCAGTGTACGGTTTACAATGACAATATTTTGAACATTCCGCTCGATCAGCCCGTGTACCACGGCGCGCGCTACGCCGCCCGCACCAATTATGACAGCCGTATTGGTGTCCTTGATCCAATTCGGTTTCGAATGATCAAGATGAGTAAGAAATCCGTAGACGTCCGTGTTCGCCCCACAAAGTTTCTTGTCTTCGATCCAAAGCGTATTGACAGCGCCGAGCGCTTTGGCAACGGCGTCGGTCTTCGCAACCTTGCGGAAGGCGATCTCCTTATGGGGTATCGTAACATTGCCACCGAGGTAACGGCTCTTAACCAGCGAATCGAGAAATGCCTCAATATTCGCTGGCAGTACGTCCTCGCGCACATAGTCACCCGCGATACCGTACACGGAGAGCCAATATTTATGGATCAGTGGCGAGCGCGAATGCGCGACCGGATGGCCGATAATGCAGGCGAGACTGACGCTCACGAGACAACGAGCCCCGCGGAACGAAAGTAAGCAAGCAGCGGCAGTAACGGTATCCCGAGAATCGTAAAATGGTCACCCTCGATTTTTTCGAACAGATGTACTCCAAGGCTTTCGAGCTGATAGGCGCCGACGCTAGTTGAAACCCGGTTTCCCAGCGTACGAACGTAGGCATCAATAAATTCGTTCGACAATGCACGCATGCTGAGCCGCGCGGTCACCACCGTTTGAAAAGCTACGCTACCGTCCCGGACAACCGCGAGTGCGGAATGAAGCTCGTGTGTTTTTCCTGCCAATGCCGCCAGTTGATCGTGAGCGGCTGCCAGTGAGGCAGGTTTTGTGAACCGCCGTTCCCCGAGTGCAAGCGTTTGATCGGCGCCGAGTACGACTTCACTCGGCCGACGTCTGGCGGTTTCAAGAGCCTTTTCACGGGCAAGTAGGAGCGCCACTTCCTTTGCGGAGGATGAAGCAGCTTTTGAAGCTTCAACCGCGCGCTCGACAATATTCGCAGGGTCGACGGCGACGGGAATGCCCGCCGCCTCCAGGATCTGTTTCCGCACCGCGCTCTTCGAGGCCAGAATAAGCGGTTTGCCACGCCACAAACTCATGCTTGGCCCACATCCCGTCTGCGGTCGTTCAACAGCGCAATGACAGCGGCGGCCGTTTCCTCGATCGAACGCCGTGACACATCAATCGTCGGCCAGCGATTTTTTGCGCAAAGTTTCTTTGAAGCAGCAATCTCTTCCGAAACGTACTGACGATCAACATATGCGGAGTCCGACTGTTCGGCATTGAGTGCCAGCAAACGGTTCTGCCGGATCTGCACGATACGTTCGGGACTACCATAAAGACCAACCACCAGGGGCCGAGAAACGGTTTCAAGCTGGCTCGGTGGATCCATTCCAAGCACTAGCGGAATATTCGCGGTTTTGATGCCACGATTGGCGAGATAAATGCTGGTAGGAGTTTTCGACGTACGTGAAACACCAACAAGAACCACATCTGCCTGATTTAGATCTTCTGCCAGCTGGCCATCGTCATGCATCATAGTAAAATTCAACGCATCGATACGCCGGAAATAATCCGCATTCAGTACATGTTGCCCACCAATTCTAGGGGTCGTTTCGGTTCCGAGATAATTTTGAAATAGATGTAAAACCGCCCCGAGAACTGAGAGACAAGGTACGCTGATCTCACGGCAAAATGTTTCCAGCCGTCCTGCAAGCTCGCGGTCAACCAATGTGTAAAGCACGATGCCCGGATTGGCTTCGATCTCAGTTAGAGCGTGATCGAGTTGCCTTTGGTTCCGGATCAGGGGAAATACATGTTCGATCGCAGAAACGGTCGCATATTGCGCCGCTGCGGCTCGTCCCACAGCAAGTAACGTCTCGCCGGTTGCATCTGATACGAGATGAAGATGAAAGTAGTTCTTGGCCTGGGAGGGTTTTGGCGCCACGCGGAATCCAATAGAGTGTGAACAACTTCTGACATTTCCACTCTATCACGGTCAGGTCCTATCTGCCTGGGGACGCAGGCCTGTTATATCCACAGAGCATCATGTCCGGAATGTACAAAGGCTGAATTATGGGAGAATTGGGAATGCTCAATTCATCCATGCAACTAATCCTTTAGCCACACCATGCATTACAGATTAGCGTGGGAAAGCTGTGTATAGCTTGTTGATAAATATGAGTACCATTATCCGCAGCCCAACAGACTCAGACTTAAGATTCTAATAGGATTTAAATTGAAGGAATTAGGGAAGAAGATTGTTGGTAACGCAATCACTCAAGTTCTTGAGGGACAAGCTATCAAGCCCGCCCCTATCTGGATGATGCGACAAGCGGGGCGCTATTTGCCGGAATATCGTGAGGTGCGAAGAAAGGCAGGTGGATTTGTCGAACTTTGCCTTACTCCAAGTTTGGCTGCGGAGGTAACGCTTCAGCCGGTGCGACGCTTCCATTTCGATGCAGCAATTATTTTTTCTGATATTTTGATTGTTCCTCATGCATTAGGCGTAAAACTCTGGTTTGAGGAAGGTGAAGGTCCGCGACTTGATCCGGTTAGAGATTCATCATCTTTAAAGGTTTTACGTCAACAGCTTGATCCAACAATTACTGATCGGGTTTATGAAGCGTTAGCGAAAGTTAGAGGCGAGTTGGCTCGAGAAGTGGTCTTGATAGGTTTTTGCGGGGCGCCATGGACGGTTGCGAGTTATATGGTCGCCGGAAGAGGCACACAGGATCAAGGTCCCGCGAGGCATTTAGCTAATTCGAATCCAAAGCTGTTTGGCGAGATTATTCATAGACTTGCTATAGCTACGGCAGAACATCTCATTGGGCAGCTGAGAGCAGGTGCCGAAGTTGTGCAGATTTTTGATACATGGGCGGGTGTGCTTGATGCAGGTTCGTTCGAAAAATGGTGTGTTGAACCAACGGTTAAAATTGTCCGTCATATCCGCGATGTAATTCCAACCGCCAAGATTATTTTATTTCCAAAAGGAATACCGGTTCAAGGTATGGCTGATCTAATAAAGCGCACTAGTGCTGATGCCATCAGCATCGATCAATTTAGCAATCGGCAGAGCGTACGGAAAATATTATCCGAGCAATGCGCGATTCAAGGCAACCTAGACCCCGATATTTTGATCAAAGGAGGCGCCGAGCTCGATAAGGCTGTCGATGCGATCAAGGAAGACTTTGGGGGTATTCCTCATATCTTCAATCTCGGTCATGGCATAAAGCCGGAAACACCAATTGCTCATGTCGAACGAATGATCGATAGGGTAAGAATGAGCTGATGCTATATTTGTCATTAAAGGCGCTGCACATTATTTCGGTGATCGCCTGGATGGCTGCTCTGTTGTATCTTCCACGTCTTTTCGTTTATCACTGTGACGCGGAAAAAGGCTCGAAACAGTCCGAAACTTTCAAGATTATGGAGCGACGGCTTCTACGCGTGATTGCAAATCCGGCGATGATCGCGAGTTGGGTTACCGGGCTTGCGTTGCTGGTAGAAACTAGCTTCTATCGATCTAGCTGGATGTATATGAAGGTTTTTTTGGTCATTATGCTTTCGGCTGTTCATGGGCTAAATGCGAAGTGGGTTAAGGACTTTGCCGGCGATGTAAACAAGCGCCCAAGTCGTTTTTATCGTATTATGAACGAGATGCCGACGGCGCTGATGATCGGAATCGTGCTGCTGGTTATCTTTAGGCCTTTTTAACGCGACAGATTTCTGGACTTGCACACCGTCGTCAATTTTCCTATGTTGGTTCCACTTCCTTCAAATGCAGGCGCCCACGCGCAGCTAATATCGGCCTCCCGGTCGATCGGCGCGTAGATCAAGGCCCGAAGGTCTCGTTCTGCTTACCTGCAATTCTTCGTCCTTTTAACTCCGGGCGGATTCTGTATTCGCCCACAAGGCTCGACTCCCATGCGGGAAATGAAACTCCAAGATTTGAAAGCCAAAAGTCCGACCGAACTCCTCGCCTTCGCCGAGGAACATCAGGTGGAGAACGCGTCGACCATGCGCAAACAGGAATTGATGTTTGCGATTCTGAAGCAGCTTGCTTCGAAAGACGTGGACATTGTAGGCGGCGGGGTCGTCGAAGTGTTGCAGGATGGCTTTGGCTTTCTGCGGTCACCAGATGCTAATTATCTCGCTGGCCCCGATGACATTTACATTTCGCCCTCGCAGATTCGGCGGTTTTCGCTGCGTTCCGGCGACACAGTCGAGGGGCATATCCGTAGCCCAAAGGACGGCGAGCGCTATTTCGCGTTGGTCAAACTTAATACCATCAATTTTGAAGACCCCGAGAAAATTCGCCACAAGGTCCATTTTGATAACCTGACGCCGCTCTATCCCGACGAGCGGATAAAGATGGAGATCGAGGATCCAACGCGTAAAGATTTTTCAAATCGTGTGATCGATATTGTGGCACCGCTTGGTAAGGGTCAGCGGGCGCTAATCGTTTCGCCGCCCCGCACCGGCAAAACCGTATTGTTACAGAACATCGCGCATTCGATAACGGCCAATCATCCCGAATGTTATTTGATTGTTCTCCTGATCGACGAGCGTCCGGAAGAAGTAACCGACATGCAGCGGTCGGTAAAAGGCGAAGTCGTATCCTCGACCTTTGATGAACCGGCGTCGCGGCACGTTCAGGTTTCGGAAATGGTGATTGAGAAAGCGAAACGGCTCGTAGAACACGGCCGCGATGTCGTAATCTTGCTCGATTCCATTACGCGCCTTGGCCGCGCATACAACACGGTGGTGCCATCATCCGGTAAGGTGCTGACAGGCGGCGTTGATGCGAATGCCTTGCAGCGGCCGAAGCGTTTCTTCGGCGCCGCGCGCAATATTGAGGAAGGTGGCTCGCTCACCATCATTGCGACGGCACTGATCGATACCGGCAGCCGAATGGACGAGGTCATTTTTGAAGAGTTTAAGGGAACCGGTAATTCCGAGATCATTCTCGATCGTAAGGTTTCGGATAAGCGCGTATTTCCGGCGATCGATATCACGCGCTCCGGCACGCGCAAGGAAGAACTGCTGGTGCCAGCGGACGTGTTAAAGAAAATGTATGTGCTGCGCCGCATCTTGAATCCAATGGGCACCGTGGACGCGATTGAGTTCCTGCTCGATAAGTTGCGACAGACCAAGAACAATGGTGAGTTCTTCGAGTCGATGAACACGTGATTAGCTTCATAAGCAATTTACCAGTGGCCGGGCCGACACCCGGCCATTTGTTTGCGCGAGTTTTTGGTTTTTATAATTTGCTTGCGAGCGCCTAGATACTTAATTGCGCATGGCAGAGAGTGATTGCGAGAGTTTTAAGGGATCGACGATTGGCAGTGAACAACGTTCATCCCGACACACAAAGGCGGCGCCCTCGGCGGAGAGGGTGGCGATCTTCTCGCGTACGGGATGCGTCTTGGGTAGCGCTTCAGAGTTCGCCGTACGCAGCACCGTCCGATTGAGAAACGGTGATCGCAGGGCGACCTCGGCAAGAGCATTCGCGCGTGTTCCAACCACGACGATTTCGACATGTCGTAAGCGAAGATCGAGCGCAGAAAGAATCGCCATGTGATTGAATAGGCTTTCGGCCGCGAACGGCACGAGAGTTTCCAGTAGCCGATCGGCGCGATTGCGATATTGGTCGTCACCGGCGAGCAGTGAAAGGCGGATCAAGTTTTGGGTCTGAACGGCATTCGGGTTAGGCAGTGCATCGTCCCGTGAAAGCGAGGGACGGACGATCAGGCCTTCAGCGTCGTCGGCGGTAAGGAAATAGCCCCCGCCGTCTGTGTCGGCGTGGTGGCATTCGAGCTTGGCGCTCCAGCGAACCGCGCGGTCGAGATAGAAGTGGGCGCCAGTCGCCTGGTGAAGGGTGATCGCAGCGCGGATCATGGCAGCGTAATCGGAGGAAATGCCCGGAAACACGAGGCGCCCTGCCCGCCATGAATGACCAAGCCTATCGTTCTTAGTCATCGATTCGGCGACGAAACGAAAGGCTTGGGTGGCTCGTTCGATCCAATCCGGTTCGCCGAGTAGCATACCGGCATTGGCGAGAGCCGCAATCAATAAGCCGTTCCAGTCCGCGAGCACCTTGTCGTCGAGGGCAGGTCTGACGCGTCGGAGACGAGCTGCGAATAGTTTCTCGCGCAGGCCCTTCAGGCGTGCTTCGTCGTTTTCGCCGGGCGGTAAGCGGCTCAGGCGATTCAGAATATTGTGGCCCTCGAAATTGCCGCCGGCAGTGACGGCATAGTGGCGGGCGAAAAATTTCGTGTCTTCTACACCGAGGACGGATTCAATTTCGGAAAGCGACCAGACGTAAAATTTGCCTTCCTCGCCTTCGGAATCCGCGTCAAGACTCGACGCAAATGCGCCCTCCTTTGTTGTCATCTCGCGGGCCAGCCATTGGACGGTTTCGACGGCGCGTTGACGGAAGTAAGCGGCACCAGTTCGTGCGTGGACGAGGGCAAGCAACTCAAGTATTTGGGCGTTGTCGTAGAGCATCTTCTCGAAGTGTGGGACGAGCCAATTCTCGTCGACTGAGTAGCGTGAGTAGCCACCGCCCAAATGGTCATAAATGCCGCCCTCGCTCATGCGATCGAGTGTGAGCCTGACAATGGCGAAGTAGCGCTCGTCATTTGTGCGCTCGCCAGCGCGCCAAAGAAATTCGAGCATGCTGCATTGGGGAAATTTCGGAGCGCCGCGGACACCGCCATTCTTTGGGTCGAACAAACTCCTGATGCGTTCCGCGATTTTGTTAAGTTCGGGAATGCCGAGTTTAACTGCACTTTCGGCCTTGGCGCGGGTGGCGAGTTGTGCGGTCAGTCCCTTGCTATTGTTTTGGATCTTTGCTGGCTCGTGATGAAAGACGCGAGAGACTTCGTGCAAAACGTCTTGGAAAGCGGGTCGCCCATAGCTTGCCGTTTTCGGAAAATATGTCCCGCCCCAGAACGGTTCACCGGCCGGTGTAAGAAACATGGTGAGGGGCCAGCCGCCTTGCTCCCCGAGATGCTGAAGCGCACTCATGTAGATCTCATCGATTTCGGGCCGCTCTTCGCGGTCGACTTTTATGTTCACGAACAGCTCGTTCATTAGGTTAGCCGTCGTTTCATCTTCGAAGCTTTCGTGCGCCATAACATGGCACCAGTGGCAGGCGGCATAACCAATGGAGAGCAGAATAGGCCTGTTCGTGCGCCTCGCGATGGCCAGGGCCTCTGGCCCCCACGGCCACCAGTCGACCAGATTATATTTGTGCTGGATCAAATACGGGCTTGTCTCGGTCGCAAGACGGTTTTCACGAATAGAATGGGTCGATTTGCTCATTAGGAATTAGTTCCTAGGTTGGCGTCTTCGAGCGCGAACCCCGCGGGAATGGCTTTGTCGATATAGTTGGGCTCGATGGCGCATAGGGCTATTTGCTGGTTGACGGTATTTAGAGCGGACATGGATCATAAAAAATATGGGAATGCTTCTTTCTCCCAGGAGAGAATAAACGCTGCGCGACGTGTTTATGGGCGAAGATTGCATGACGCTCGCCGGCGATTTTCGCACTCATTGCGCTAGACTGCGGGAGGTCGAGGCTATTCAGCAAATCTCAAAAATTACCCGCCTATTTTTTTCATGATGTATCTAAGTGGTGTCACGATGTCACAGACAAGCGAGCGGTCAACGCATAAGGAGGATACGATTTATGCCCTCTCGAGTGGCCGGCTACCGGCCGCGATAGCGGTTGTTCGCATCTCGGGTCCGGACGCTCGATTCGGACTCGAAACGTTTGGATTGAAATTGCCCGAACCGCGTAGGGTTACATATGCGCTGTTTTGTGATCCTGATTCACGTGAAACATTGGATCAGGGATTGGTTGTTTGGTTTCCTGGACCGGCCAGCGAAACCGGTGAAGATGTTGTCGAGTTTCATGTTCATGGGGGTCGCGCGGTCGTATCCGCAATTTTCCGTGTACTCGGAAACATTTCTGGCTTTCGTCCAGCCGAGGCTGGGGAGTTCACGCGACGTGCGTTGCTGAACGGCAAGCTCGATCTAACCGCAGTAGAAAGCTTGGGCGATCTTATTGTCGCTGAGACGGAGGCGCAACGTCGCCAGGCAATGATGCAATTCCGCGGCGCCCTGTCGAAAAAGGTCGAGACATGGCGGCGTTCATTGATCGAAGCCATCGCACAGGTCGAAGCCGCCATCGATTTTTCCGACGAGGGCGATGTTCCAGACAATCTTTCGGAGACGGCGATAATTGTCGCTCGCGAACTGGCAAGTGAAATCAAGTGCGTGCTTGCCGATGCACCCCGCGGCGAAAGATTGCGTGAGGGATTTAGTGTGGCCATTGCCGGGCCGCCGAATGTTGGGAAATCGACTCTTTTCAATCGCCTTGCAGCGCGAGAAGCAGCCATCGTTTCAGCAATTCCGGGTACAACGCGCGATTTGATCGAAGTGGCGCTGGACCTGAAAGGCGTTCCAGTCATTCTCATCGACACGGCGGGCGTACGCGACTCAGAAGACCCGGTTGAAGCGGAAGGGGTGCGACGTGCCCAGGCGCGCGCCCGCGAAGCTGACCTTGTGTTATGGCTGGTTGATGATCCGGCATGTGATGAGCGTGAGAATACTGATCGCGAATGGACGGTTCACGCGAAAGCAGATCTGATCGATTCGGACTCGCAACGACGGTTGGAAAATCGGGGGTTACTCGTAATCTCTGCGCGGAGCGGGCGGGGCATAGAAGGATTGATAGAACGGCTTTCTGATGCGGCTGGAAGGCTCGCGGGCGAGCCAGCCCTTGTCACACATCAAAGGCAACGGCATGCCCTTGCAAATGCGTTGGTCCGTCTTCATGCGGCGCTAGAAATTGGGACAGCGGCGAATTGTGAAGAATTATTTGTCGAAGAACTACGCTTGGCAGCGCGAGCGCTGGGTCGTGTGACGGGCAAGTTCGATGTCGAAGAGGTCCTTGGCGAGATTTTTAAAAACTTCTGTATTGGTAAATGAGAAGTTAATTTCCAGTTGTTTCACGTGAAACGGGCGCCGACTTCGTGAACATGATTCACGTGAAACATCGTCTTTGACCGGCTCGAATTGATCCGGTAGATGGCGCGGTTATGTCGAATTTCGAGGTGATTGTTGTTGGGGGCGGCCATGCGGGCTGCGAAGCAGCCGCGGCTGCCGCTCGACTGGGAGCAAATACGGTATTGGTGACGCACCGTTTCACAGGCATTGGGGCGATGTCCTGTAATCCAGCTATCGGGGGCCTCGGCAAAGGCCATCTCGTACGTGAAATTGATGCTTTGGACGGATTGATGGGCCGGATTGCTGATCGCGCGGGAATTCAGTTTCGTGTTCTGAATCGCCGTAAAGGTCCAGCAGTGCGTGGGCCGCGCACGCAAGCCGACCGCAAACTTTATGCCTCGGCGATGCAGCAGGAAATTCGCGAATGCCCAAATCTCTCTGCGATTGAAGGTGAGGTCGACGATTTATTGCTGCGAAACGGCTGCGTGGCTGGCGTGAGGCTCGCAGACAGGCAGGAAATTCTTGCGAATGCGGTCGTTCTGACCACAGGCACATTTCTGTGCGGCCTCATTCATATTGGCGAGAGGCAAGTGCCTGCTGGGCGTGTTGGTGAAGCGCCGGCCCTTGGCCTTTCGCGGACTCTCGCGAACCTGGAATTCGCTCTCGGCAGGCTGAAGACCGGCACGCCCCCTCGCCTCGATGGACGAACGATCGATTGGAGCGGTTTAGAAATGCAGCTCGCAGACGATCCGCCGGAGCCATTTTCCGCTCTTACGGACAAGATCGAGATTCCGCAGATCGCTTGCGGCATTACTCGCACGACGGCGGCGACGCACAAAGTCATTCGCGCGAACGTTCATCGGTCGCCGATGTATTCAGGTCAGATCCAAAGTCGCGGCCCACGCTATTGCCCCTCGATCGAAGACAAGATCGTTCGCTTCGGCGATCGTGAAGGCCATCAGATTTTTCTGGAGCCCGAAGGTCTTGATGATTCGACCGTTTATCCAAACGGGATTTCGACATCGTTGCCCGAGGAAATTCAGCGGGCGGTACTGGCTACTATTCCAGGGCTTGAGCGGGTGGAGATGGTGCGGCCGGGTTATGCGATCGAATATGATTACGTCGATCCGCGCGAGCTGAAACATACGCTTGAAACGAAGCGTCTACCGGGTCTTTTTCTCGCGGGCCAGATCAATGGCACGACTGGATATGAAGAAGCTGGCGCACAAGGTCTTGTCGCCGGTCTGAATGCGGCATGCAGCGCCGCTAATGAATATCCTATTATTTTCGATCGCGCAGAAGCTTACCTTGGCGTGATGATTGATGACTTGGTGACACGTGGGGTGGCCGAGCCATATCGCATGTTTACTTCGCGCGCCGAATATCGGCTGACGTTGCGAGCAGATAATGCAGACCAACGGTTAACGCAAAAAGGCATTGATGTTGGCTGTGTTGGGCCCATTCGTTGCGCGAGTTTTCAGAAAAAAATCGAAAAACTTAAGACTGCTCGTAGCTGGGCTCGTTCCGTTTCAGTAACACCAGATGAAGCACGTCACGCAGGGCTTTCATTAAATCGTGATGGCCAACGTCGCACGGCGTTCGATCTTCTTTCCTATCCTTCTTTTGGTGCAGAAGAAGTCGCCCGCATATGGCCGACGGTCAAAGATTTTGAGCCCAAGATTATTGAGCAGCTCGAGATTGATGCAAAATACGCCGTATATCTTGATCGCCAAACGGCGGATATAGAGCGATTTCGGCACGAAGAAGCGGTGCAGTTACCGCAGTCACTCGACTATGAAATCATTCCCGGTCTGTCTCTGGAATTGCGCTCAAAACTCAGCACCGTTCGCCCACGTACGCTTGGTCAAGCCAATCGAATTGAAGGAATGACGCCGGCCGCCCTCGCCGTCGTGGCATTGCATATGCGCCGGCGCGCCGGATGAGCGAAAAGAATCTTGCCGCCAATCGCGCGGCGGCTCTTCAGTTGGTTCCTGTTTCACGTGAAACTGTTGAGAAACTCGATTTGTTCGTCGACCTGTTTTTGCGTTGGCAGAAAGCAGTGCATTTGGTCGCGCCTTCGACGCTGTCAACGCTTTGGATTCGTCACATTGCAGATAGCTTGCAACTCATCGATCTCGCGCCGAATGCGAAAACGTGGGCGGATCTTGGAACGGGCGGCGGATTTCCAGGCCTGATTGTTGCTATCGCTTTACAGCCAAGGAATGACGTGATCGTTCATTTGATCGAAAGCGATCAGCGCAAGGCCGCTTTTTTGCACGAGGCGGTCCGAGTTACCAAAGCGTGTGCTATAATCCATTCGGTAAGGATTGAGTCGGTAGCGAAACAATTGGCGCAGGGCTTGGATATCGTGACGGCAAGAGCACTCGCCCCGATGCCACATTTATTAAGATTTGCTTATCCGCTCTTGAAAGGGGGCGCAAAAGGGCTGTTTCTCAAAGGACAACATGTTGATAACGAATTGACCGAAGCCACTAAATCTTGGAACATTGAATACAGGATCTTGCCTAGCCGAACAGACGTGAATGGCAAGATTGTTATTGTCGAGAGCGCCTCGCCGCTTATCGGGAATGAAGCATGAAGCGAGCCGGATGAGGCCATGACAGACATCAAACGCCCTCGAGTGCTCGCGCTGGCGAATCAGAAAGGCGGCGTCGGGAAAACGACGACGGCGATAAACCTTGGCACCGCTCTGGCTGCGATCAACCAGCGTGTGTTGATCGTCGACCTTGATCCCCAGGGTAATGCTTCGACCGGGCTCGGCATTGATCGCAAAAGTCGGAAGCGTTCCACTTATGATGTTCTTATGGGCGAGGCGAAACTGGCCGACATTGCGCTCGAAACCGCCGTTCCGCGTCTGCACATCGCTCCTTCGACGTTGGATCTTTCTGGTCTCGAATTAGAAATCGCAAGCGAGCGCGATCGTTCTTATCGATTGAGAAACGCGGTGCTGTCTCTTCCTAGCGCCGACTCGCCTGGCGGATTTGGTTATGTGCTTGTTGATTGTCCGCCTTCGCTCAACCTTCTCACGATCAATGCCATGGCGGCGGCGGACTCCATTCTTGTTCCGTTGCAATGCGAGTTTTTCGCGCTTGAAGGCTTATCGCAGCTTCTGAAGACGGTTGAGCAGGTGAAGGCGAATCTAAACCCTAAGCTCACTATACATGGCATCGTACTTACGATGTATGACGCCCGGAATAATCTTTCGGCGCAGGTTGTCGCCGATGTGAAACAGTTTATGGGCGACAAAGTTTACGACACAATCATCCCGCGCAACGTTCGCGTGTCGGAGGCGCCTTCCTACGGCAAGCCGGTTCTTCTTTACGATTTCAAGTGTATCGGCAGCCAGGCCTATCTGAAGCTTGCCTCCGAGGTTGTGCAGCGTGAGCGCGGACTTGCGGCTTAAGCTGCGGCAGGTTGGAATATTTTCCTAGGGAGAGCGATTTGGCCATGGTGGCGGGAGATCAGTCGCGTTCACGGTTGGGCCGGGGGTTGGCGGCACTTATTGGCGACGTCGGCGAGGAGACGGGGACTATCGATCCGACGCGCAGTCAGCGGCAGATACCGATCGAGTTTCTGCGGGCAAATCCTAGGAATCCCCGCCGAAAGTTTGCCGAGGAAGAGTTAAGCGAGCTCTCAGCCTCCATTCGCGAAAAAGGGATTTTGCAGCCCATTCTGGTACGCGGAGTCTCCGGCAAAAAAGATGCTTTTGAAATTGTTGCTGGTGAACGACGGTGGCGCGCAGCACAAAAGGCCGGATTGCACGACGTGCCCGTTGTTTTTTTGGAGATCGGGGATCGCGAAGCGCTGGAAATAGCCATTGTGGAAAACGTGCAACGCGCGGATTTGAATGCACTGGAGGAAGCTGCTGGCTACGAGTTGTTGATGAGCGAATTCAAGTATAGCCAAAATGATCTTGCGCGTGTAGTCGGCAAAAGCCGGAGCCATGTTGCCAATACGCTTCGCCTTCAAAAATTGCCAGCAAGCGTGAAGCGCTATCTCTCTGAAGGCAAACTCACCGCAGGACATGCCCGTGCATTGCTTGCACACGAAGATCCGGAAGGCTTGGCCAAGCTTATTGTCGAAGAAGGCTTGAATGTGCGTGAAGCTGAAGCCCGAGCGCAGGAACGCCCTGTCGCTCGCGGTAAACAAACTCGACGAAAGATAAAGGCGGCAAAAAATGCCGATATTCGGGCGTTGGAAAAGCGATTAAGCGATGTTTTGGGACTAAGCGTAGAAATTGTTCAGCGTAGAATGGGGGGCGAATTGCGGGTACGCTACAAAACGCTTGAACAGTTCGAAGCCCTATCCCGAAGGCTTGCGAAACACTGAGTCACTAAGCACGTCGCTTTTCGCTCGTTTTTTTCGGATGGTATGCTAGCCGCAGAATTGCCCGTTCAACGATTGTGTCGGCTAAAGCGAAATTCTTCCGGGAATCGAGATTGGATATCGACAGAGCCACGATCGCGCGCACGAGCGTGGCGGAATCGAACCGATGAAGCGCCCGATAGACATTTTGCTGGCGCCTGAAAAATATTTTCGGGCGGGAGTTTTCGATGGCGCGGCCAATGGGCTCGCCGCGCTCTATCGATGTCGAAAGACGATGAAGGCTCGCGACATGTCGGATTGCTGCGCCGAACACGGCAGTTGCAGAAACACCTGCGGCACGGGCCTTTTTGAGCGCCGTCAAGGCTACTTGTGGTTCACCCGCGGCGGCAGAATCGACGACATCATCGAGCACGAGCGCAGATGCATCCGCAATCACTGCACGCACATCCTCAAGTTCAATTCGGTCCTTTCCTTTGGCATAAAGCGCGAGTTTTTCAAGCTCACCCCTTGTTGCAAGCCGGTCTGCACCTAATAGAGAGATTAGCTCTTCGCGGGCGTCCGCTTCGATAGAGATGCGAGAGTCTGCTAGTGAACGCTCAATCAAAAGTAATAACGCGCGTTCGTCATCCGCGTAACAGGGTATTACTGCAGCCGCAGACGACTTTTCGCAAAGTTGACGCAACGGAGAAGTTGTTCTCAGCTCGCCAGCTTCGATAACGACGGTTGCTTCCGGAGGAGTTTTCAGCAACGGTTCGACGGCCCCCGCAAAATTCTTGTTCCCGGCACGCACGCGTACAACTCGCCGACTTCCAAACAGACCAAATGTGCCGACCTCGTCCTGTAACAATCCCGGATCGGTAGCGAGCGCATCGCCATCGATGGGAACGACCGCAAACGGATTACTGCTTTCGTCCGATGTTGCCCGTAAAATCGCGTTTGCACGCTCGTTGACCAGCCCAATATCGGGCCCATAAACAAGAACAATGGGGCGGCGTGGATCTGGTCGATTGACAAAGAGGTCGATATCGCCTGTGCGCAGAATCGTCACGGGCAATGACGCCTATTAGCTTTTGGTAAGGAAGAACGACGCGACGCGGGAACGAACCTGCTCTGCAACGAGCTTAGCGGCGCGATTTTCTGCATCGCGGACGGCGCGAACACGCGCATAGCGTTGCTGTGTTGCATCGATTGATACGCGGGCAGTGGCCACAGACGTAAGAACAACCCTATCATTCGCGAAGTCTTTCAACGAATAGTTTACATCGAGACTAACTGTTTCAGTCTGCGGCAAACCGGATGAGGGATCGATAATTGCGTTATATGAATTGGTCGATACCTTCATATTCAGACGATAAGGCGCCCCTGAAGGATTTCCTGCGCCACCGGTAAGTTCAAAAATGATGTCGTTTCGTACTTCCTGGCCCACACGACCATCAATCGCGACGACTTCAACGTCACGCATTGCATCGCGCAAATTGGTTCCGGTCCCGCCTGTTACAGATCGATCTGCGTACATCGGCTGAAAACATGCGGCAAGCGAAAGCGCTAACGTGCCTATAGCCATCCAGCGAATGTGGCGAGCGTTTATTGGTTCAAACCACAACATTTACTATCCTTTGAGGTACAATGATAACACGCTTTGGCGTGCGACCCTCAAGTGCGCGTCGAATCGGTTCGAGTGCAAGCACTGCTGCTTCAACCTCTTTGGATCCTGCCTCACGGTCGATCGTTATATCGGCCCGCTTTTTGCCGTTAACCGTAACAGGCAAAGTTATCGTGCGATCAATAAGAAGCTCACTTTCGACAGTCGGCCATGCCTCATTAGCGACTAGTGAATTGTTGCCAAGGATGACCCAACATTCCTCGGCGAGATGCGGCATCATCGGTGCAAACATCCGCACCAAGATATTCATTGCTTCGCGCAATTCCCTTCGCATCGCGTTCGAAACGCTGCTGTTTGCTGTGGTCTTCAGGGCCGCTTCAAGCAAGTTTGCTTGGGTGTATATGAAGGCAACCGCATTATTAAAGCGCAGGTCCTCGATTGCACGGCTTACGCGCTCAAGGCTGCGATGGGTATTCTTGCGGATTTCCAAAACGTCCGGTTCGTCGATGGTTTTCCTATTGCCGTCTGTGATTAGCTCCAGTTCCCCGACTTCGTTCACGATACGCCACAAACGCTGGACGAACCGATAGGCACCTTGCACGCCTTCTTCGGTCCAGATCACGTCACGGTCGGGCGGAGAGTCCGAAAGCATAAACCAGCGCGCCGTATCAGCCCCATATGTCGACAGGATGTCGTCGGGATCGACGGTATTGCGCTTCGATTTAGACATCTTTTCGATGGGACCAACCTCAATTTTTTCCCCATTAGTAGAGAGGGTTACGAGGCGCTCGGTGCCAAAGGTCTCGATTTTTACCTCGGAAGGCGAAGCATAAGTACCATCCGGCTTGCGGTAAGTTTCGTGCACCACCATGCCCTGTGTGAATAGTCCCTTGAACGGTTCATCCAAGTGGGCATGACCGGTTTCTCTCATCGCGCGGGTAAAGAAACGCGAATAAAGGAGATGTAAAATCGCGTGCTCGACACCGCCAATGTACTGATCAACCGGCATCCAATGTTGCTCAGCCTTTCCGTCTGTTGGGGTGTTCGCGTCGGGAGCGGTGAACCGGAGAAAATACCAAGATGAATCTACGAACGTATCCATAGTGTCGGTCTCGCGCCGCGCTGGACCGGAGCATCGCGGGCAAGCAACTTTTTTCCATGTTGGATGACGATCGAGTGGATTTCCGGGCCGATCGAATTCAATATCTTCCGGTAGGACCACCGGAAGATCCTTTTCAGGCACAGGTAAAATACCGCAGGATTTGCAGTGGATCACGGGGATTGGGCAGCCCCAGTAGCGCTGACGAGAAATGCCCCAATCGCGCAAGCGATATTGGATTTGGCGCTGGGCCATCGGCCGACTGTGACGCGTTTCTTTTTGTAGACGTTTTGCGACTTCCTCTTTCGCGACTTCGACTGTCATGCCATCGAGGAAGCGAGAATTCGCTAGAACTCCTTCACCGTCATAGGCTTGCGTACCGACTTCGAATTTTTTTGGGTCGATGCCTTTAGGAATAACGACTGGAAGGACTGGCAAGTAATATTTGCGTGCGAAATCGAGATCGCGCTGATCGTGTGCAGGGCAGCCAAAAATCGCTCCGGTGCCATAGTCCATCAAAACAAAATTTGCGACGTAAACGGGTAACTGCCATCGTAATTCGAATGGATGTATCGCTCGAATACCGGTGTCATAACCTTTCTTTTCCGCCTTATCGATGAGCTCCTGCGCAGTTCCAGTTCGCTTGCACTCCTCGATGAACTCCGCGAGTTTTGGATTGCTAACACTAGCTGCTTGTGCGATCGGATGATCTGGCGAGAGCGCTATGAATGATGCGCCGAATAGGGTATCGGGTCTCGTCGTAAAAACTTCGATTTCATCGAGCCCTATCGGCGCATTTTTATTCGCAAGCATCCAACGGATGAGCAAGCCCTCCGATTTGCCAATCCAGTTTTTCTGCATCAGCCGGACCTTTTCCGGCCAACGCTCAAGTCCGTCGATCGCCTTCAAAAGATCTTCGGAGAATTTTGTGATCTTGAAAAACCATTGGGTAAGCTCACGAATTTCTACTTCAGCTCCTGAACGCCATCCGCGGCCGTCAATCACTTGTTCATTGGCAAGGACAGTTTGATCGACCGGATCCCAATTTACTTTTGAGGTTTTGCGCTCGACCAGACCGGCTTTCAAGAAATCGAGAAATATTTTCTGCTGATGCCGATAATAGGATGGATCACAAGTCGCGATTTCACGGCTCCAGTCCAGCGAAAGACCCATAGATTTGAGCTGGGCTTTCATGGTGGCAATATTGTCGTAGGTCCACTCTTTCGGATGGATCTTGTTCGCCATTGCAGCGTTTTCCGCCGGCATACCGAAGGCGTCCCAACCCATCGGATGCAATACGTTGTTTCCTGTGGCTCGCATGTATCGCGCGACAACGTCGCCCATGGTGTAATTGCGAACGTGGCCCATGTGTATGCGCCCTGACGGATACGGGAACATCTCAAGCACGTAGTATTTTGGGCGCGGATCGTCATTGCGCGTTTTAAAAATATCGCGCTCGTCCCAAATTTTTTGCCAGCGGGGCTCGGCCTCGCGGGCGTTATAACGCTCGCTTTTTGTCATATGGTATTGCCGATTTGCGGGACAGGACACGAAAAAGCCCTTGCGGTCAATGCCTTGGAGCATCTCCAGGTATCGCGTGATAGCCTACACAAATTGGAAAGCCGTACCGATGTCGCAACCTGTGAGCCCTTTTCACGACCGGAATGCCGTTGAACGTCTGGAGATCATCCGGGCCCAAATCCGAAAGGCTGCGTTGAGCAATGGACGCGATCCAGCGGGAATCACTCTCGTTGCGGTCAGCAAGACTTTTCCTGCCTGCATAATCGTACCGACACTGGAAGCGGGCCACCGAGCTTTTGGTGAAAACCGCATACAAGAGGCGAGGGCCAAATGGCCCGCATTGAGAGAACGTTATCCCGACCTTACGTTGCATATGATCGGCCCTCTGCAATCAAACAAAGCCCGCGAGGCCGTCGCTCTGTTTGATGCAATTCATACTGTCGATCGTCCAAAGATTGCCGTTGCGCTTGCGGAGGAAATCGCGAGGCAAGGACGCTCACCAAAAATATTTGTCGAGGTAAATACTGGCGGTGAGGAGCAAAAGGCAGGAGTTCTTTCACGAGATGCAGACGCATTTATTGCCGATTGCCGTAAGAAATATCAGCTGGCAATTGAAGGTTTGATGTGTATTCCGCCCATTGACGAGCCGCCGGCTCCACATTTCGCGCTTCTGCAAAAAATTGCGAGACGCAATAACCTCACGCTCTTGTCTATGGGCATGAGCGCAGATTTTGAAAGTGCGATTGCCTTTGGCGCTACGCATGTTCGCGTAGGCAGCGCCATCTTCGGTGAGCGGAAATTAGTCAGAAAATTCTGATTATCGATGTGGTGTCAAGTTGCGAAACAAGGCGCTTTAGTTCATCGACTGGCATGGCAATGCAACCAGCGGTGGGCAGAAGCCCGTTTCGCGACAGATGCAAAAACACGGCGCTGCCACGCCCTGCAATACGCGGTCGTGTGTTGTGATTGATTTCGATAATGAGATCATAAAGATGATCTTCACGCCACAGTCTATCGCCTGGCGTGTTGCTTCGCAGAACAATCGGTTTGTTGTAGCGACGGTTCGCGGGGTCCTCACACCAAGCATCAGTCCATGTAATTGATCGCAGAGGTAGCAAAGTTAGCGGTCTAGAGATGCGATCCGCGCGCCACCAAAGGCGTAATGGTCGAAAACTCCCGCGCGGCGTAGCTCCATCACCCTCTCGCTTGTTGGCTGTAATTCCTGCACGGCCTAGCGCAACCGGAAAGGCGCGGCTGCCGATACGTAAGATTCCACGCGTTCGATAACCAGGGGCTCTCGTAACCGTGATAATCTTAGGTCTCTTTTTTGGCACTATCGCTCTTGCCTCTTAGGTAGTGGACGTTTAGTTCCGCCTGTTTAAAGCATCAAATCGTTGCATATATTGGTTTGTATGGTGTGGCGGGGCCAATGTTGTAAACTTGCTAAAATGCCGGGGGAATTGCATGGCCAGCACTCGCAAAATTCTTGTTGTCGATGACGACAACGAGCTTCGTGGTGCGCTGAAAGAGCAACTCGCATTGCATGAGGAATTTGAAGCGGAAGCCGTGGATACCGCCCAGGCCGCTCTTCAACGGGCTAAAAATGGGCATTTCGATCTAGTATTAATGGATGTCGGCTTGCCGGATATGGATGGTCGTGAAGCGGTGCGCATTTTGCGTAAAAACGGATTTAAGTCGCCGGTGATCATGCTAACGGGTCATGATGCGGATTCCGACACCATTCTGGGACTTGAAGCCGGCGCTAATGATTATGTTACGAAGCCGTTTCGTTTTGCCGTCCTTCTTGCACGTATTCGGGCCCAGCTTCGGAGCCATGAAGCGAGTGAAGACGCAGTTTTTCCAATCGGGCCTTATAGCTTTCGTCCTGGTTCGAAACTGCTCATTAACGAGCGTGGATCGAAGGTTCGCCTGACTGAAAAAGAGACGGCAATTCTGCGCTATCTCTATCGTTCAGGGGATAAGCCCGTATCAAGAGAGGTCCTTCTGCAAGAAGTGTGGGGTTATAATTCCGGGGTGACCACACATACTCTCGAAACGCATATTTATCGCTTGCGCCAAAAAATTGAGAAAGACCCCACGAATGCCTCGCTTCTTGTCACTGAAGCCGGCGGGTACAAATTAGTGCCATAATCCAGGTATGCCGCTCGAAGACGACATTGCGTTTCTGGATCGTATTCCGACATTTCATCTGCTCGGACACGATGCGCTTCGCATTCTTGCGATCAGCGCTGAAACTATTCGTTTGGCGCGCGGCGATATTCTATTTGAGGAAGGTCAACCTGCTGATGGCGGCTTTGTCGTTATAAGTGGTTCAATTTTTTTGCAGAACGCCAACGATAAAAAAGGCGAGGAAGCTATTACTGCGAAGCGCGGATCTTTGATCGGTGAGACCGCGATGATTGTGGAGACAGTGAGACCTTCTACAGCGATCGCTGCAGAACCTACCGCGCTGTTTCGGATTCCCAGGGTCGTCTTCATTCGTATCTTGGAAGGCGAACCACAGGCCGCGACTGCGCTACGTCGACTTGTAGGAATGCGGGTCAACAGAATGATCGGCGATCTTGATATTGTTCGGTCGCTTTTCGATGACTCCGGAGTGCCAATCGGGAAGGATTCTCGTTAAAGATCGAAAGTGACTTTAACCGGAACATGATCCGATGGCCGTTTCCAGCCGCGGGCATTCTTGATGACGCTCATTTCAATCGCTGATTTTCCCAAACAGGGGCTTGCCCAGATGTGATCGAGGCGACGCCCGCGATCGGATTCTTCCCAGTCGGCGGCGCGGTAACTCCACCATGTATATAGTTTTTTAGAGGGCGGTACAAAATTTCTCATTACGTCCACCCAGTCGCCAGCCTTTTGGAAAAGCTCGAATTTTTTGACCTCAAGGGGTGTATGGCTCACCACATTGATTAGCTGCTTATGGCTCCAGACATCATGTTCAAGCGGAGCGACGTTTAAATCGCCGACCAGAATAGAGCGCGCGCCGTTTCGCGAATTGCGGGAGACCGGATGCATTGCAAGTTCGTCCAGGAAGGCAAGTTTGTGCGCAAACTTTTCATTGACTGTCGGATCCGGCTCGTCGCCACCTGCCGGCACATAAAAGTTATGAATATCAACTGACCTTTGGAGGCCTGCCGAGTAACCAAATGTTACGGCAAGATGTCGGCAATCATCCTTCTCGCAGAATCTTTCACGTTGAACGTCATCGAGCGGATGTCGCGAAACGGTTGCAACACCGTGATACCCCTTCTGGCCATGAACAGCGATGTGCCCATAACCAATTTTGGCAAAATCCGCGTGTGGAAATTTGTCATTAGGACATTTGGTTTCTTGAAGACAGAGCACGTCAGGGGCATGACGTATAAGAAATTTCTTAATCAGCGGAAAGCGCAACCGAACCGAATTGATATTCCATGTGGCGATAGTGAAACGCATAGAAGCTGGGTAATAGATGATGAAATTGAATTTCGTTATTGCGCTTGTAATGATCGCTCGTAATTAATCTTAAATAATTTCGGATCGGGTTTCTTGGTGGAATCTAGATTAGAGACGGCAACGGTCGTGTCATAACCTTGCGGATCAGTTACGGTCCACTGTTTTAGCTGATAATCTTTCGAACCGAACATAATCATCAATTTATGCGTTCCTGCGGCAATTGTCTTTTCCTCGATAACGACCGTCATGAAAAGGTCATCACCATAAACATTTGTAACGTTGGCATCCTTAAGCAAATCCAGCTTATCCGAAAGCAAGAAGCGCAGCGGTGTTTGTGACAGGGGATAAATATCCTGGGTCGCCAATTTGCGGTCGCGCACGGCGACGGCATCCCCGTCCGAAATCAATTCGATGGGACTTGGAGGATCGTATTCAAAACGGATTTTTCCGGGCTTGAGCATGAAAAACTGGCCCTCGGTTTTGGCGCCGTCTGGACCAATCTGTACGAAATTACCCGTCATGGCGCCCACGGAATTGAAATAAGAATTAATCTTTTCGAGCGCAGCACGCTGTTTAGCGTCCAGCGAAGATCTCGGCGCGGTCGAAAAGGGAGCCGATGGAGGCGCCGCGAAAGCGAAATTGGTGGCTAATACGCCAATCAGCGTTACGCCGGCACAGGCCAATAACCGATTCATACTTCCTCCGCTGGACGACTCACTCGAACGGCTAACCGTGAGTTATGGCGATTTGGCGACTCGGGATGCCTGGGGTCAATAGGGGCTTTCGGCACCCTCAACGAGGATTTCTCGTTTGCCGGCGTGATTTGCGGGGCCGACAATGCCCTCTTTTTCCATTCGCTCGATAATCGTTGCGGCGCGGTTATACCCGATTTGCAATCGCCGCTGGACATAGCTCGTCGAAGCCTTGCGGTCGCGGAGCACGATCTGCACGGCTTGTTTATAGAGGTCGCCCCCATCTTCGGCACCGAAGGTGCCGTTATCGAAGACATTACCGCCGTCGCTATCTTCCTCCTCGGCCGTGACGGCGTCGAGATATTCGGGCGTGCCTTGTTCCTTCAGATGCGCCACGACGCGCTCGACCTCTCGATCTGAAACGAACGGACCATGGACGCGGCTGATGCGACCACCGCCGGCCATGTACAGCATGTCACCCTGACCGAGCAGCTGTTCGGCGCCTTGTTCGCCAAGAATTGTGCGACTGTCGATCTTGGATGTGACCTGGAAAGAGATACGGGTGGGGAAATTTGCCTTGATTGTACCAGTGATAACGTCGACCGAAGGTCTCTGGGTTGCCATTACCAAATGGATACCGGCGGCGCGCGCCATCTGGGCCAAGCGCTGAATTGCTCCCTCAATGTCCTTGCCCGCAACCATCATGAGATCGGCCATCTCGTCGACGACAACAACGATAAAGGGCAGGGGGGTAAGCTGCATTTCCTGATGCTCATAGACCGCTTCCCCTGTTTCGCGATCGAAGCCGGTTTGCACTGTGCGCGTGATGGTTTCGCCTTTTTCACGGGCCTCGGCAACGCGCGCATTGAAACCGTCGATATTGCGCACGCCGACCTTTGACATTTTTTTGTACCGTTCCTCCATTTCTCTTACAGTCCATTTGAGTGCGATGATGGCCTTGCGCGGATCGGTAACGACGGGCGCAAGAAGATGAGGTATGCCGTCGTAAACAGAGAGCTCAAGCATTTTTGGATCGACAAGAATCAGGCGGCATTCTTCTGGCCGCAGACGATAAAGTAACGACAAAATCATTGTGTTGATTGCGACGGATTTTCCCGAACCGGTGGTGCCTGCAATCAATAAGTGCGGCATGCGAGCAAGATCTACAATCACGGGCTCGCCGCCAATCGTCTTGCCGAGGCAAAGGGGCAAACTCGTTTTGCTATTGATGAAATCCTTCGACGAAAGCTGTTCCCGCAGGACAACTTTCTCGCGCTTCGGGTTGGGCAATTCGACGCCGATCGCATTGCGGCCTGGCACGACCGCGACGCGCGTAGATACCGCACTCATTGAACGAGCTATATCGTCTGCAAGACTGATCACCCGGGACGATTTGATGCCGGGAGCGGGTTCTAATTCGTAGAGTGTAACAACGGGTCCGGGGTGCGCAGTTACGATTTCGCCGCGCACGCCAAAATCCTCAAGCACGCTTTCCAGCATGCGAGAATTTTCGTCGAGTACTGCGGAAGAAAGGGCGGGAGCGCGCTCCTTGGGCGCGGGCGACAGAAGGTCAAGCGGCGGAAACTCGTAGCGCCCTCGCATTGTTCGCTTCTTCCGCGCTGAAGCAGATGATGTAGCGTGCCGTCTTTCCCGGCGAGGATCGTAATTCTGATATTCCTGGTCAGGTGTACGATCTTCTCCATTACCCAGCAGGGGTTCTTGTCTGGATCGACGCTCCGGTGGTTGCTCTCCGGGTGCAAACATTTCATAGAAGAGAGCAATGAAGCCAAGCCGATTTCGGCGAAAAATTCTTGCTTTTAAAGCAAGAAACGCATGAGCAATTGCGCCGAGAGAAACAGCTGCGCGCCCCGGCTTTTCGTTATTCTCTTCATCAAAATCTTCTTCGAGGAAGCCTATGGATTTGAAGCCCATGCCAAACGCGATTGCGAGCGTTAATGCTGAGAGAATCCCGAAAATCGCTGCAAGACCTATGCGGCTTGCGGCCGCAAGCGAGCCTCCAGAAATCCACAGCGGAATCTTCAACAATAAATCGCCAACGACGCCACCAAGGCCACTCGGTAGGGGCCAGTTCAGCGTAGGTTTTAGACACGCGGCGAAACCTGCGGCTAAAATTGTACTAACAAACCAAGCAACTAATCGTATCCGCGTACGTAGAAGTGGGCGGTGAGTAATGAATCGCCAGCCCCAGACGGCGATTGGGAGTACGACAAGGACAGCCGCCAACCCAAAAACCTGCATCAGAAAATCGGCGAAAATTGCTCCGGGTTTGCCAAGCAGATTGCGGGCTGGATTATCGGTCGCATAGTTAAAACTTGGATCGAGTGCTGACCAGGTCGCGAGTGCGACGATGAGAATTCCTGCAATCGCGAGAAGTAAAAAACCGCCGAGTTCAACCAAGCGCCACCGTAAGGCCCCGGCAATTCCGTCGCGAGCCCTCGTGGTTGATGTGCGGGTTGAAATGGGGTGCATTGATGTGGGTCTTACTTATCCGTACCGTGTCGCCAGGCGATTGAGAGCTTCTTCCGGTGCGGCTCCCGAAGCGAAAGATTGTTTGGAATTTCTCTCGCGTTTATGGCTGCGGGCAATCCGGCAAGGCGTGCAATCGGCGAACAAACGGTGCCAGTTGACTCCGCGTTGCGTTGCCGCGTGCGATCACTGTTTGCCATACGAATACGCCCGCCTCGCGTTAACCACCCGGGGTAGACCTTAGAAAGAAGCTGGTTAAGGGCTCCTTAACCATCGGTAACGCGCGCAAAGAAAAGGCCCCGGCATAGCCGGGGCCTTCGATTGTCAGTGTTAAAAGGGGCCGATTACATATTGTATGCGCGTTCCCCGTGATCGGAAAGGTCGAGACCTTCGCGCTCCCTATCCGTCGAGGGACGGAGGCCGACGATGAGATCGACAACTTTCCAGATAATCGCCGAACCGATGCCCGACCAGAGCAGTGTGATGATTACATCCTTACCCTGCGAGATCATTTGTGCCGTCAGGTCATATTCAGCGACCTTGTTGATGGTGTAGTCGAAGATGCCTGTGCCGCCGAGTGCCGGATTGACGAGAATGCCGGTGCCAAGGGCGCCGATAATACCGCCGATACAGTGCACACCGAACACGTCGAGTGCGTCATCGTATTTGAAGATATTCTTCACCGTCGTGCAGAAAAAGAAGCACACGACGCCAGCCACAAGACCGAGCACGAGAGAGCCCATCGCACCTGCGTAGCCCGAAGCCGGAGTGACGGCGACTAGACCCGCGACCGCTCCAGAAATCGCACCGAGCATGCTCGGTTTGCCCTTCACGATCCATTCGACGAACATCCACGACATCGCGCAAGCAGCTGTTGCAATAAAGGTGTTGAGAAACGCAACAACTGCCGAGCCGGCCGCTTCAAGGTTGGAACCGGCATTGAAGCCAAACCAGCCGAACCACAGCAAACAGCAACCGATCATTGACATCGCTAGAGAGTGTGGCGCCATGACATCTTTACCAAAGCCGACCCGTTTGCCGACAATCAGACAGCCGACAAACCCAGCAATGCCGGAGTTAATGTGCACAACCGAGCCACCGGCGAAGTCGATGGCACCGGCTTTGTACAGATAACCGCCGTCGGCCAAAACGGCATCAAGTGCTTCCTGTGCTTTTGCTTTTGCAGCTGGATCCGTGGCGGCGGCAAGAACCTTAGCCGCCGCGTCGATCGCGTCCGGCCCCGACCAATACCAAACCATATGTGCGATCGGGAAATAGACGAAGGTGATCCAGAGCGGCATGAACAATACGATTGCCGAGAACTTAGTGCGTTCCGCGACCGAACCCAAAATGAGCGCCGCCGTGATTGCCGCAAAGGTCATCTGGAACATCACATAGACACCTTCGGGAATGGCGACACCGACCGAGAAAGTCGCTGCCGGAGTATCGGGTTGAATCCCTGCCAAGAATGCCTTTGAGAATCCACCAATAAAATCAGCCGTTGCTCCAGAACCGCCCGTGAAAGTGAGGCTGTAGCCATACAGCACCCAGATCAGCAGCACGATGCACTCAGTGTAAAAAACCTGAGTGAGCATCGAGAGCATATTTTTGGAACGTACGAGGCCACCGTAAAAGAGCGACAGGCCAGGAATTGTCATCACAAGAACAAGGACCGTGGCGGTCATCATCCACGTGGTATCGCCCTTTTCGATTTTGGGCCCTTCAGCGGCGAATGCCGGCGCGATGGCTAGAACCGCCACCAGCAACGCGGGCAATGCCGCATATATCCAATTTTTGAATTTCATTGAAGATTTCTCCATCACCTGGCTGAGATCGTTGTGAGAATTAGAGCGCGTCTGCATCGGTCTCTCCAGTGCGGATACGAACCGCTTGATCGATTGTGTAGACGAAAATTTTCCCGTCACCGATCTGACCTGTTTTGGCAGCTCCGGTGATCGCTCCGATAACTTTCTTTACTTGATCAGTCGCGACCGCGACCTCGACCTTCAGCTTCGGTAGAAAGTTCACGGCGTATTCGGCGCCGCGATAAATTTCCGTATGCCCTTTCTGTCTTCCGTAGCCTTTGACCTCAGTAACGGTCAGTCCGTGAACGCCGATGCCAGTGAGGGCGTCACGCACCTCCTCCAGCTTGAACGGCTTGATGATGGCCATGACGATCTTCATGTGGCTCCTGTCCCCGCATTTGCCCTTCCTACGGCGAATGCCGTATTCGGGCGTTTTTGATCGGGAATGGGCATTGAGACAGGGGATTTCCGCTGCTCATGCCCAAACCGAGACAGGAGGGAATCAAACCCCGTGCCAAGTCTTGAGAATTCCTCTAAGCTATTGAAGGATCATGCACTTTAAGCTGTACAGAAGAGACGATTATGGATGACCTGTAAGCTCCGCATAAATGCGCGCCAATATTGCCTAATATTTAAGCTTATTTTTTTCGTTCGTCGAAAAAGTTTATTTTCATAGCAGAGCTCGTTACAGGAGGCTACTGAAGAGCTTCTCCATGAAGCGAAACGTCGAGACCCATGCGTTCCGAATCAAGACCGACGCGTAAACCAACCACCGCATCGATTAGCTTGAGTAAACAGTAGCTAACGATGAGACACCATATTGCCGTGGTTGCAACACCAATTGCTTGAATTCGTAGAAGATCCCAATTGCCTTCCAGAGCGCCGCTTACGCCGTTTGGCATTTCGCCGCTTACGGATATTGCTCCTGTAGCAAAAACGCCGACGAGTAAGGTTCCGACTGCTCCACCAATTCCGTGAATGCCGAATACGTCAAGTGAATCATCATACTTAAAGCGCTCTTTCAGCTTGGTGCAAGCCCAGAAGCAGATAAGACCTGCGAGCGTGCCAATCACTATACCATGCCAAGGCATTACATACCCCGAGGCCGGCGTGATTGTACCTAGGCCGGCAACGGCGCCGGATATCATACCAAGCACAGAAGGTTTTCCTCGTCTCCACCATTCCATCGCCATCCAGATAAATGCGCCGGCCGACGCCGAAAGATGAGTAGCGACGATTGCCAGGGCAGCTCGGGAATTTGCTCCGAGCGCAGAGCCACCGTTAAATCCGAACCAACCCACCCACAAAAGTCCAGTGCCGACAACTGCGAGAGAAAGATCATAAGGCGAAAGATTTTCTGTTCCGTAGCCGCGACGTGCGCCGAGAACAGATGCGGCGACTAACCCGGCTACGCCGGCATTGAGGTGGACAACCGTGCCGCCCGCAAAATCGAGCACGCCCATGGCTGAAAGAAATCCGCCACCCCAAACCCAATGTGCTGAAGGTACGTAGACAAGAAATAACCAGCCGATCCCGAATAAAAGAAATGCGGAAAACCGCATTCGGTCAGCAACCGATCCCGCGACGAGTGCGACCGTGATGATTGCAAACGTCATCTGGAAGATCATGAAAAGGGCTTCGGGGATGTTCCTCGCCAAAGAGTTTGTAGACTCCATTCCTAACCCTATTAGAAAAAAACGATCAAGAGATCCCAGCCAAGGACTTTCGCCTGTAAAGGCAAGGCTATATCCGGCAACGGCCCAGAGAATGGAAACAACAGCAACAGCCCCAAGACTTTGCGCCATGGTCGCGAGAATATTTTTCTTACGCACGAGGCCTGCATAGAAGAGCGCGAGGCCCGGAATCGTCATCATCAAGACAAGGGCTGTCGCAGAAATCATCCATGCAGTATCGGCGGGGTTTATTTTCGCACCTTGAGCGAAAGCCGGAGTGATTCCCGCTATGATAGCGGCAGTTGCTACGGCTATACTGCGGCTCCAAGCCGTTATGCGGTTCATAAATCCCCCCGGAATGCTGCGTTCAGAGCGCGTTGTTGTCGGTTTCTCCAGTGCGAATGCGCACCGTTTTTTCAATACCCGTTACGAAAATTTTTCCGTCGCCAATTTGTCCCGTCTTGGCACTGGCAACGATCGTTTCCACGACTTGTTCGATCCGCTCGCTCGGGACAGCCACTTCGATTTTTAGTTTTGGTAGAAAATGAACGGCGTATTCGGCCCCACGATAGAATTCAGAGTGACCCTTCTGGCGGCCATATCCCTTGACCTCGGTAACGGTCAGGCCCTGCACACCGATGGCCGTTAATGCATCCCTGACATCTTCAAGCTTGAAAGGTTTGATGACGGCGATAACGAGTTTCATGAATTGTGATCCCTTACCATGAGCCAGCGTTTCTCGCGCTCCAGAAACTCGGGTATGGCGTAAACAACATCGAATTTGCGTAGGCTATCGGCAATAAGATCAAAAATTAAGCGGAATCCTAATTTTGAGCTGAGAGCCAATTGCTAATCTGTGGGCAATTCTAGGCTTGACAGAAGAGCTCGGTCTTTAGGCTAGATCGGGACGGTCGCGGATCAGCCCCTCCTGCGCCACAGTCGCTACAAGCTCTCCCCTACGCGAAAAAATTAAACCTCTGGAAAGTCCGCGTGCGCCCGAAGCGTTTGGTGTGTCTTGAGCATAGAGCAACCAATCGTCAGCCCGAAAAGGCCGGTGAAACCACAGCGCGTGATCGAGACTTGCGGCTTGAATGCGCTTGTTAAAGACGGTCTGCCCGTGAGGAATAAGAGAAGTGTCGAGCAGAGTCATATCGGACGCATAGGCAAGTACACATTGATGTATCGCCGGATCGTCCGGAAGCGCCGCCGTGGCCCGGATCCAGACGTTGAAATGCGGCGACCGATGTTCTTTCGATAAATATCGGCTGTATTCAACTGGTCGAAGCTCGATTGGACGTTCCTGCTCGTAGTAGCGACGAACCGGCTCCGGCATCATCGGCATTATTTTTTCACGAATTTGCGCTTCACTGGGTAGATCCTCGGGACCAGGCACCTTTGGCATCTCTGCCTGATGCGAAAACCCAGGTTCATTGCGATGAAACGAGGCCGACATCGAAAAAATCGCATGGCCGTGCTGGATTGCGACCACGCGACGTGTCGTGAAACTTCTGCCATCACGAATGCGATCAACTTCATAGATGATAGGTACTTTGGGATCCCCGCCTAGGAGAAAGTACGCATGAAGCGAATGAACCGGTAGCGCTTCGACGGTATGCGTTGCAGCAACCAGAGCTTGTCCGATGACTTGACCGCCAAAGACGCGCTGCCAACGGGATTGTGGGCTCAAACCGCGAAACAAGTTCACTTCAAGTCGTTCAAGATTGAGGATTTCGAGCAGACTTTTGACGGCTTGGGACATATGAATCCTTGGAGGCGAAATACTGCTGGACAGTATATAAGACTGCCGTCATGAGCCAATCGAGCAACCAGACCAATACGGTCATCGCTGGCGCGGGTATTGCCGGTTTAGCTCTTGCTGTTGCCCTTGGCCGGTCATTGAAGCCGAATTTTTCTGTGAGTCTATGTGATCCTATTTTATCGCGAGAACCGGCAGGCGATGATCGGGTTTCGGCAATCACTGAAGGCGCAAAGCGGTTGCTTGAAATGCTCGAAGTTTGGCAACCCATATCGGCGCGAGCCCAGCCAATTCATGAGATGGTAATTACCGACAGCAGGCTCAAAGATTCTATGCGGCCTTCGTTTTTGACTTTTGACGATGGCCCCACCTCTACCCAATCGCTTGCGTATATGGTTGAGCACCGTGATCTATCGATTGTCTTGCGCAATGCATGCCATGAAACTGGCGTCCAGTTAATTCAAGAGGGGATTGAAACGTTTGAGATCGGTGACGGATATTTGAACGCCATACTTAACGGCGGAAACGCAATCACGACCAAACTTCTCGTTGCCGCTGACGGCGCGCGTTCAAAACTGCGAAGTACAGCAGGAATTTCATGCGTAAGTCACGCTTACAATCAGTCCGGTATAGTCGCAACAATCGGGCACGAACGCGATCATAACGGATACGCGATACAGCACTTTCTGCCCGCAGGAACTTTTGCGATTCTGCCATTGATCGGTAAACGTTCCTCAATTGTGTGGGTGGAAGCGACAGAGGAGGCTGATCGGATTGTCGCGTTACCCCGAGGAGAATTCAAAGAAGAATTGCTTCGCCGTTTTGGCCGTCAACTAGGCGAGATCGAATTGCTTTCATCGCCTCGTGCTTATCCACTTTCATTTTCGGTGGCACGTCGATTTATAGGCGAGCGTTTCGCGCTTTTGGGCGACTCGGCACATGTAATTCATCCGCTAGCCGGGCAGGGGCTTAATCTCGGTCTTCGCGATGCCGCTGCTCTCGCCGAGTGTATTGCCGATTTTGCTCGTCTTGGGCTCGATCCTGGAAGCCCCGATATGTTGAAGCTTTATGAGCGTTGGCGTCGGGCCGACGCGGTATCGATGGCAGGTATGACCTATGGACTGAACAAACTCTTCTCAAATGACTCGTCCCTGTTGCGCGTCGTGCGTGATGTTGGTTTGGGACTTGTTGATCGTTCGCACGATTTAAAACAATATTTCGCACGTGAAGCGGCAGGTATCACTGGCGAGCTTCCGCGCCTCATGCGTGGTGAGATGCTTTAATGTTTTTCAGTCAAGCTTCCGCGCTTCTTCCGGCAACATGATCGGAATTCCATCACGAATCGGATAGGCGAGCTTCGCAGAGCGCGAGACCAGCTCCTGCCGCTCCTTGTCGTATTCGAGTGGTCCTTTGGTCACTGGACAGACCAAGAGTTCCAGCAGTTTCGGATCAATCTTGGATGTGTTGCTCATAATTGTTTCGAGCGGGTTATGGTCGATTTTCATTGTATAGGCAAATCAGAGCCGTTGCTCTTAGCCAACGCGATTTCAGTTACCGCGATCAACAATTCTGCTCGGGTTTTGAGATCAGGAGCTTCCAGAAGCGCTTGCTTCTCTTTCGTACCATAAGGCGCCATCATCGATAGACCATTGACCAAAGCTTCTGTAGGCGTTTGTTTGATGCCCTTCCAGTCAGCTTCGATCTTGTTCTTCGAGAGGTAGTTGGAGAGGGTGTGCAATAATGCTTCGCGATCAACTGCCTCCTCGCCTTGGTTAGGCAAAAGATCTTGGGAAAATAAGTGGAAATCGACGCGGCACTGACGATAGGGCTCGCTTACCGCCACCTCTTCAACGATCCGAAATCGCGCAATTCCCAGCAGCATGATCAGATAGCGACTGTCACCGGCTTCAGAAATTTGCGTGATCCTTCCGGCGCATCCAGTCGAATAAAGATAAGGGTTTGAAACAGGACCCCTTTTGGTCTCGTCAGGCTGGACCAGACCAATCAAGCGCGAACCTTTAAAAGCGTCATCGATCATGGTGATATAGCGAGGTTCGAAAATATTTAATGGCATGGGAACGCGGGGTAATAATAATGTTCCATCGAGCGGGAAAATTGGAATAATCGAGGGCAAGTCACGCGGCGTTCGATAAATTATATTTGTAGCCATTTTGGTGCTCATTATTTTACGAAAATAGAATCAAAGAAAGCTGTCGCCTTCCCTCGACTGTATTTTCGTCATTCGATCCCCAAGCTTCAAAAAACTGTAAAAGTTGTTTTCGGGCGGCGTCATCATTCCACTTTCGGTCGCGTTTGATAATTGCGATCAAGTGATCGAGAGCTTCCCGGCGCTTTCCTTTGGAATTTAGTGCTAGGGCAAGCTCCAAGCGCGCCTGATGATCAAGCGGATTTGCTGCGAGTTTTGCTTCCAATGATTTGGTATCGCCAACAGTTTTTGCTTGTTCAGCAAGATTAAGTGCTGCGCGCGCGGCTGATATTAGAGGATCATTCTCTTTTGTTTTTGGGATGAGAGAAAGCGTTTGCCGTGCTGGCTCAAGATTGCCCGCTGCGACGTGACAACGCGTTAGACCGGCGAGCGCTTCAGTATTCTCGGGATCTCCCCCGAGAATGGATGCAAAAAGTTCTGCGGCCTTAGCCGCGTCACCGACTTTCAAAGTTTGTTCGGCAAGCTTTATAATGTCTGCCGTATCATTGCCATTTCCGCCTGCAAGTCTGTCTATAAATGATTTTATCTGACTTTCGGGTAGCGCGCCGACAAAGCCATCGACAGGTTGACCATTTACGAAAGCGAAAACAGCAGGAATTGATTGAACACCGAGTTGCTGTGCCACCTGTGGATGCTCGTCGATATTCATTTTGGCGAGCTTGATTTTTCCTTTGCTCGAGCGCACCAATTTTTCGATTGCGGGCCCAAGAGTTTTGCAGGGACCGCACCAAGGTGCCCAAAAATCCACAAGAACTGGACGTCGTTTTGATTCCTCGATCACCTCTTTGACGAAGTTTTGAGTCGTCACATCGATCACTAAACCGTCGGCGGCAGGTGCCGCGGGATTTGCTCCCACATTCAACAACATCAGTCTTCTCCCAAGGCAATTGCGCCAGAAAGGGCTTCTTTGGCGAATAAATGGGAGCATTTCAGGTGGAATGCAATCGCACCGGCCACTATACGGGCCGTTATTCTAATCGATGCCTTGGGAAATATCGATTATTTGCGGCCTATGATCGGTCGCGTCGAGAAAACGCAGCAGGTCTGCCCGGAACAGCCGCGTCGTCATCGTGTTCCGAAGGGGGTGAAAATTGAGCGAATCGTGAACCAGTAGCGCGCGGTCAATTATGACCGTCACGCGATTTTCCTTATCGTTCAAGACGGAAAAGGGTGTAACCGAGCCAGGCTCCACGCCAAGAGCTGCGCGCAAGGACTCTGCTCTGCCAAACGACAGCCTGCCGGATGCACCTAAAATTTTGTGCAGCCGTTTCAGCTCGATGAAAGCGTTCTCCTCTGTAATGAGGAGGAAAAGATTTCGTTTCCGATCAGTGAGAAAAAGATTTTTGGTATGCGCGCCGGAAATTTTGCCGCGCAGATGCCGAGACTCTTCCACGCTGAAGAGCGGGGGATGAGTGACCGTGGTGTAGACGATTCCGAGCCGATCGAGGAATGCGAACAGTTCGTCAGGCGTGGCGGACATGGCGATTTGTGGCGGCAAAAAGATAGCGGCTTTTCTAGGCGCGTTTCAGTGTGTTAGCCGCAAAGGTTGCATTCATCAGATCCTTTTGGCATAGAACCGTTCTCTGCAGCGGCTTTTTCTCAAAAGCCGATGGATGCGGGTGTAGCTCAGGGGTAGAGCACGACCTTGCCAAGGTCGGGGTCGAGGGTTCGAATCCCTTCGCCCGCTCCAATTTCTTTCGAGCAATAATAAGCTTGCTTAATGCGCGTGGCGCGGCACCTGTTCGCTTCCGTTTAAGGGAAGCATGGGCGAAGGCTTTTAGGGTAAGAGCAGACATTATAATGAGAGAACGTCATTTCCGTTTTTGACCCAAAGCAGACCTGGTGCTACTCCGCTATCTTCTCTCCCGATCCGCCGAACTCAGAGGGAAAATCTTTCAGCTTGGGGAGACCGTCCCGCATCGGCAGGACGGTCTCAGCGTAGTTGATATGGACGCCCGGGCTAAACTTCAGCGTAGGCAGTGTAGCCGCAAATACGTCGATCAATCCCAGCGGAGGGTGATTGGTCATCAGATGGCCTCCGCATTTCTTGCAGTATTGCCGCTGGCTCACGGCCGTCTTCTGGAACATGCCAATATGTTCAGCGCCGGCTGTGATCCGCACGGCATCAGGTTTCCAAAGCGTAAAAGCGTTGACAGGTCCACCTGACCACGAACGGCAAGATCGGCAATGACAATACCCCATGCCTTCAGGTTCTCCCGAGACCTCTATCTGAACAGTCCCGCAGAAACATTCGCCCTTGTGCGTCATTATTGGCTCCTACCTCATTCATTGCCAACCAAGGCTATGCCAGGTGCGCAGCAGCTGCCAGGCCTTAATCTGCATCTCGAGCAAACTGTCTCAATTCCGCGCGACCGGCATGGTTGGTATCATTCGGGAACCGAGTTGGTCGGCATGTCCGGATTTGACATAAAGCGGAATTGGCAGAGCCGCCGATCAATGGCCGCCTTCGGGGGTAACGTAGACATCAAATATAAACGATGTCATGTCCGCTTTTAACCCAAAGCGGACATCTGCGGAGACATGCTGATTAAACAAAAAGCTCTTGTCCGCGATTAAAAACTGGCACAGCCTTAATGGGCGTATTTTCGGGAGGGTATCATGAAAGCTTTCAACATTGTGCGATTTCGCGTCAAACCAGGCCAGGAGGAACATTTCATCGCGGCCCATCGCGGTCGGAATGTTAGGTGGAGTGGGTTTCGTGGTGGCGTCTTAGTCAAGACCGGCCAGCGCGACTATTGCATCATCGGTGAGTGGACAAGCCTTCAAAAGATGGTTGAGGCGCGGCCAGAAATGATTGCGACCCTCGACATGATCCGTAACGATCTCGAGGACTTGGGCGGCGGGCTCGGAGTGACCGATCCTGTGTCGGGCCATTTGGTGGTCAAGTTACCAGGAGCACCGAAGCGACGTCGTAAAAAGTCAGGGGCCAAACCGCGTCGTCGCAAACGCAAATAGGCAGTATCAATAGGCCCCATCTGCAGCACAAAGCGGACATCGCGGCTGCAAATGGATAGATTGCGTTGGCCCTTCGCCCGCTCCAAATTTTTCTCAACCCATCAATATGGCCGCTGGGCTCAACGTAGCTCGGCATTTATTTTTTCGAGAATTGCGGAGCCGGGGCAAAGCTCGGCTTCGCCAAGCTGGTTGAGTGGCGTTTTCGCGAGGCTCACACGTTTGGCGAGATCTTCGGAATTGGGCTCGACATATAAGAGACCGGTGACGATTTCGCCCGCGGCCTGCTGGCGGTGCAGGAACGAAAGCGCGGCGTTGCGATCAGTCGGATCGTAATCGGCCGCCAATTTCCGCAGCCGTAGTAGCGAGCCATCATGCTGGCGCACAGTGATGACCGAACCAGGATCGTAGTCCGCCTTGATCTCGGGTTTGCCGTCGATGAATTCAATCGCATTCACTGTCTCATTGTGCTCGCGCACGTAATCAAAGCTCTTGGTCGAGCCAGCATGATTGTTAAAGGCAACGCACGGGCTGATGCAATCGATAAAGGCGGCGCCGCGATGGGCGATCGCGCCCTTGATCAATTCGACTAGTTGCGTCTTATCGCCGGAAAAGCTGCGACCAACGAAACTTGCGCCCATCAGAAGCGCCACTCCGACGAGATCGATCGGCGCGTCGTGATTGCTGGCGCCTTTTTTGCTCTTCGAACCTTTGTCGGCGGTAGCGGAGAACTGGCCCTTGGTCAGTCCATATACTCCGTTGTTTTCGACAATGTAGGTCATGTTGACGCCGCGGCGGAGGCAATGCGCGAATTGCCCAAGACCAATCGAAGCGGAATCGCCGTCGCCGGAAACCCCGAGATAGATCAGGTCGTGGTTCGCGAGATTGGCGCCGGTCAAAACCGATGGCATGCGGCCGTGAACCGAATTGAATCCGTGACTTTGACCCAGGAAATAATCGGGCGTCTTTGACGAACAGCCGATGCCGGACAACTTGGCCACGCGGTGGGGCTCGATGCTGAGTTCGTAGAATGCATGAATCAGCGCAGCGCTGATCGAATCGTGGCCGCAGCCAGCGCATAATGTCGATACTTTTCCTTCGTAGTCGCGGTGCGTGAAGCCGAGTGCATTCGGGGCGAGCTTCGGATGGTGCAATTTGGGCTTTGCGATATAGGTCATGAGGCCACCACACGAATGGCGGCGCGGCCGAATTCCTGCATTCGCCGCGCGATATCACTAACGATGAAATTTGCTGTGATCGGTGTCCCATCGTAATGCAACACCGGTACGATCTTGGCGGGATCAATGCGGCCGATTTCGAGCAGTAGCGTGCGCATCTGCGCATCACGGTTTTGCTCGACGAGGAAGATGCGCTCATGATCGCGGATGAAATCGAGCACTTCATCAGTGAATGGGTAGGCGCGAACCCGGAGTGTATCGAGATGCACGCCGGTTTTTTCCAGAGCGCCAATTGCCTCATCCATCGCGACGGAGGTCGAACCAAAATAAATGACGCCAAATTTCGTTGTCTCGCGAGCATTGCGCCTAATCGGTGCGGGGATTAATTTCTTTGCGGTCTCGAATTTCCTTAGAAGCCGCTGCATGTTGTCGATATAGACAGCGCCCTCTTCGCTATAGCGTGCATACCGATCACGCGAGGTTCCGCGCGTGAAGTAAGAACCCTTCGTCGGATGCGTGCCGGGATAGGTACGGAACGGAATGCCGTCGCCGTCAACGTCAAGATAGCGGCCAAAATCCCTGCCGGTTTCCAGATCTTGGAATTTCATCACCTTCCCACGGTCGAACTTTTGCCGATCGTCCCAGGCGAAAGGCTTCACGAGCCAGTCGTTCATGCCGATGTCGAGATCGAGCATGACGAAGATCGTTGTCTGCAGCTGGTCTGCAAGATCGAAGGCCTTCGCAGCGAATTCGAAGCATTCGCGCGGGTCCTCCGGGAACAGAAGAACATGGCGTGTGTCGCCATGCGACGCATATGCGCACGCCAGAAGATCGGATTGTTGTGTGCGTGTCGGCATTCCTGTGGAGGGCCCTCCGCGCTGAACATCGAAGATAACAGCTGGAATCTCGGCAAAATAGGAAAGCCCGATGAATTCTTGCATCAGCGAAATGCCAGGTCCCGAAGTCGCCGTGAAGGCGCGTGCGCCATTCCAGGCGGCGCCGATGACAATGCCGATCGAAGCCAGTTCGTCCTCGGCCTGAATGATTGCGAATTTATTCTTGCCGTCGGCATCAACCCGATAACGGCTGCAATAACGCTGAAAGGATTCGGCGAGCGAAGTTGAGGGTGTGATCGGATACCAGGCCGCGACCGTGGCGCCGCCATAAACAGCCCCGAGAGCTGCCGCCTCGTTTCCTTCAATCAGGATTTTATTGCCGACACGATCCGTGCGCCTTACCTTAAGTCCAATCGCGTCTTTCAGATTTTTCTCGGCATAATCGCGGCCGATACGGAAGGCCTGTAGATTAGGCGCAATGAGCTTGTCTTTTCCTTTGTAGAGTTCGCTAATGAGCGTTTCGACGACCTGGGATTCGATACCCAGCAGCGATGAAAGTGCCCCGACGTACAAGATGTTCTTAAACAACTGCCGTTGGCGCGGGTCGGAATACTGCTTGTTGCAAATTTCGGTGAGCGGCATGCCGACAATGTTGATGTCATCGCGAAGTTTCGAGTGAGGTAGTGGCTTAGAGGAATCGTAAAAAAGGTAACCGCCGGGATCGATCGATTTTACGTCTTTGTCCCAGGTCTGCGGATTCATCGCGACCATGAGATCGACGCCGCCACGGCGGCCGAGATGTCCTTTCTCCGAAACGCGAACTTCATACCAGGTCGGCAGACCCTGAATGTTCGACGGAAAGATATTGCGAGAACCGACGGGGATTCCCATGCGGATCATCGAACGCGTGAAAATTCGGTTCGCGCTCGCGGAGCCGGAACCATTCACGTTAGCGAATAGCACGACGAAATCGTTCGTGCGCTCTAAACGGCTTGGCACGTTTTGCCTCCGTTCGCATGCGCAATTTCAAGCAGAAATTTCTGCATATCCCACGCGCCCGTAGGGCAGCGCTCGGCACAGAGTCCGCAATGCAGGCATACGTCTTCATCTTTCACCATCACACGCTTGGTCTTAAGTGGTGGCGATACATAAAGGTCTTGCGTCAAATTTTCAGCGGGTGCGGACAGATGCTTCCGCAGCGCAGCTTCCGGCGCATTTGGCGTAAATGTGATGCAGTCCATTGGGCAAATATCCACACAGGCATCGCATTCGATGCAGAGATCACGTGTGAATACGGTCTGCACGTCGCAGTTTAAGCAGCGCTGCGCCTCCTTGAAGCCGAGCGCGCGGTCGAACCCGAGTTCGACTTCGGCACGAATATCTTTTAGGGCGATCGCCTGATCGCGCAACGGAACCTTAAGGCGCTTGTCCAGCGACGGGTCGTTATCGTAGCTCCACTCGTGGATGCCCATCTTTTGGCTCACGAGATTGACCATCGGTGGCAGACGTTCTGTGATTTTCTCGCCGCGGCAGAACTTATCGATCGAAACTGCTGCTTCGTGCCCATGGGCCACTGCCCAAATGATGTTCTTCGGGCCAAAGGCGGCATCGCCGCCAAAAAATACTTTTGGATTAGTTGACTGGAATGTTACTTTGTCAATTTTCGGCAAGCCCAAGCGATCGAATTCGATGCCGGCGTCTTTTTCGATCCAAGGAAATGCATTTTCCTGACCGACCGCGACAAGTACGTCGTCGCAGGGAAAATGCTCGTGCGGCTCGCCGGTAGGAATGAGATTGCGGCGACCATTATCGTCACGCACGGCTTTTACTTTCTCAAAGGTGACGCCAGTGAGCTTTCCGTTCTTATGTGTAAACTCCTTCGGCACAAGATAATTGAAGATCGGAATGCCCTCGTGCATTGCGTCTTCTTTTTCCCAGGGCGATGCCTTCATTTCTTCGAAGCCCGAACGCACAATGACCTTTACGTCTTCGCCCCCAAGGCGGCGCGAGGAACGGCAACAGTCCATCGCAGTGTTGCCACCACCGAGTACGATGACGCGCTTTCCAATCTTGTCGATGTGGCCGAAGGATACGCTAGAGAGCCAATCAATACCAATCTGGATGTTCTTGAAGGCTTCTTTACGGCCAGGGATTTCAAGGTCGCGTCCGCGGGGCGCGCCGCAGCCGACAAAAATAGCGTCGAAATTCTCGGCGAGTACCGCCTTCATGCTTTCGATACGATTGGCGCCACGGAACTCGATGCCGAGATCGAGGATGTAATTGCATTCCTCATCAATTACTGAATCGGGCAAGCGAAATTTTGGAATTTGCGTACGCATCATGCCGCCGGCCTGCGGGTCCTGATCAAACACGACACATTCATAACCGAGTGGCGCGAGATCGCGTGCAACGGTGAGCGAGGCGGGACCTCCACCAATTAGAGCAACGCGCTTGCCATTTTTTTCCTTCGCGCGTGGCGGCAAGAATTGGCGAATGTCCTCCTTGTTGTCGGCAGCAACACGCTTCAAACGGCAAATGGCAACGGGATCAGGCTCGACGCGGCCGCGTCGGCAGGCAGGCTCGCAGGGACGATCGCATGTGCGCCCAAGAATTCCGGGAAAGACATTCGATTTCCAATTGACCATGTACGCGTCTGTGTAACGTCCTGCGGCGATCAGGCGGATATATTCGGGGACAGCCGTGTGCGCCGGGCAAGCCCATTGGCAATCAACAACCTTGTGAAAATAATTCGGATCGCGGATATCGGTGGGGGGCACACCGGTTCCACGTTCACGGGCGGCTTCGGATGCATCCTGATCGTTTGGCTCAAGCACAGCGCCGGTGCGCATAGCCTTCTCCGTCTAATTATTTCAACCTTAAATCGGCGCTGGGCTTACGCCCGTGTTTTGTCTTTGGCTATCATATTCTTGCAATTAGGTAGGCTGGAACCTTTGGATGAAGATGATGCAAATTCTGTTACAGCTTATGTCTACCATGGCAGCGACGTCAGGCGAGGCTGCAATTCGCCTTTATCGTATAATTTCTTATGATTTCAAGTAGATAGTTCGGGCGGGCATTCGATTGATTCCCGTAGCTCGTCGCTCCTGTAATTCCCGGAGAGGTGTGATAGAGGCGAAACAGTCGGGTTCAGGGGGAGATTCAATGTTTGTGTTATTCAGGCGTTTTACCGCGGTTTTTGCGGCGTTGATTGTTGGACTTCAGCTTGCGGGATGCGGCATCAATACGATCCCGACGCAGGAGGAACGCGCGAAAGCATCCTGGAGCGAGGTGCTCAATCAGTATCAACGGCGCGCCGATCTCATTCCCAATCTTGTCGAAACTGTAAAAGGTTACGCGCAGCAAGAGCGCGATGTTTTCACGCAAGTCACCGAGGCGCGCGCGAAAGCGACGCAAGTCAAAGTCGATGCATCGACCATTACTGATCCGGAAGCATTCAAGCGATTCCAGGATGCGCAAGCACAGCTTTCCGGCGTTCTCGGCCGGCTGCTCGCGATCCAGGAGCGTTACCCGGATTTGAAATCCAATCAGAACTTCCTTGCGTTGCAGTCGCAACTGGAAGGCACCGAAAATCGCATCGCGGTCGCGCGCCGCGATTACATCGAGGCAGTCAGGCTCTACAATACGGAACTGCGTACCTTCCCCGGCATCATTTGGGCGACGTTACTCTATCGAAGCAATAAGCTGATGGAGACATTTACCGTCTCCGAAGAGCAGATGCGTACGCCGAAGGTAAACTTCAACAAAAGCTGATTATTGATCACTTAGGCGGGGCGGATTATGATACCAGTAGTTCGTCCTTTTTTTAGAGCGTTCTGGCTCGGCGCGATACTTTTGCTCGCGCCGAGTGCAGGGACATCGAGCGCGGTTGCGCAGGACAATAACTTTCCGAAGCTGACGGGACGCGTCGTCGACGAGGCTAACATTATCGATGCGGCAATGCGTGCCGATTTCGAAGCGAGGCTCGCAGACCTCGAAGCAAAAACGACGAACCAATTAGTAGTCGTAACGCTGAGTTCGCTTCGCGGTCGCACGATCGAGGATTACGGCTATCAGCTCGGCCGTTATTGGGGCGTCGGTCAGAAAGATAGTAATAACGGCGTACTGTTTATCGTCGCCCCCAACGAGCGAAAGATTCGAATCGAAATCGGATACGGTCTTGAAGGAACGCTCACCGACGCGATTGCTAGTGTCATTATCCAGAATTCGATCCTGCCGCGGTTTCGTGCCAACGATTATCCTGGGGGGATCAAACGCGGCGTCGACGACATCATCAAGGTGATGTCTGGCAATGCAGACGAATTCAAGCGCCAGACGCTAAATAAAAATGTTTCCAGTAGCCTTTTCGGAACGATTTTCAGTGTCCTTTTTGCATTCATGTTCAGCATGCCCGGCCTCATTATTCTGCTGATTCTGATGCACTTTTTCTTTATTGGCTTCGTGAAATTTGGGGAGTGGATGGGGTTAATTCCTCCAAAGGCCCAACGGAGGAAATCGGGATGGAGTTGGATTGATTCGACCGGTTCGGGCGCTTATTCGGGCTCGAGTTCTGGTTCTAGCTGGTCGAGCTCGGGTTCCGGCGGCGGTTTTTCTGGTGGTGGCGGATCGTTTGGCGGCGGCGGGTCGTCAGGTAGCTGGTGAGGCAGTGCATGAAAGTTACGCCGGAAGACGAAAAGCGAATAAGTGAATCGATCCGTGCCGCCGAGCAAAAAACCTCGGGAGAGATTTTTTGTGTGCTGGCTGCTACATCCAGCAGCTATCGGTTCGTACCGATCGCGCGCGCGGCTATTGTCGCGCTTGTTGTTCCCGTTCCCCTATTTTTTCTCACGACTTTATACGCAGACCAGATCTATCTCGCGCAGATTCTAGTTTTTGTTGGATGTTCGCTGCTATTTTCGTTGCCGGGGCTTCGCTATAGGCTGGTTCCACGCAGAATCAAACATAATCGCGCGAGTTTCGAGGCAAGGCGCCAGTTTGCTGCGCATGGTCTTCACCTCACAGAAGAACGCACTGGCGTCCTGATTTTCGCCTCGCTTGCCGAGCGTTATGTGGAAGTTGTGGCGGATGCGGGGATCAATGGGATGGTGTCGCACGATGTTTGGGACAGAGCGGTCAAGGCGATGACGCAGGAAATCAAGGTAGGCAAACCGATTGATGGGTTCGTCGAGGCGATCAAGATTTGCGGCGAGGTACTGGCAAAACACTTCCCGCCCGGAACGTTCAATAAGAATGAATTGGCGAATAAGCTTATCTTGATCTGAGCCCTTAGCGGGCCATTTGGTAATACTCGTCGTTTGGTTTCATGTCGGTGGCACTCGCTACGCGATTGCTCATGTTGAAGAAGGCTGCAACGGCTGCGATATCCCAGATGTCGTGGTCAGAAAAACCTTTCGCGCGTAAGCCCTCGCGATCTTGTTCTTCAAGCGCCCAGGGTTCGACTGTAAGCTTCCAGGAATAATCGAGCATGGCTCGTGTTCGAGCATCGAGGTCAGCTGCGCGATAGTTTGCGACAATCGTATCCGCTAGTTTCGCATCGCCTGACAGTTTTCTGATCGCCGCGCCGTGGGCAACAAGGCAATAATGACAATGGTTGGCGCTCGAGACTACGACAGCAATTAATTCGCGCTCGAGTTTGGTCAGACCCGAAGGAGCGAGCATCAAGTTGTCCGACATCGCGACGAAGGTTTTGAGTTTCGCGACATCAAAAGCGTAGGCGTTGAGTACATTGGGAACAAAACCGAGTTTTTCCCGGCACTTGGCGAAATACGCCGTCATTGCGTCATCCAACGGAGCTCGGGGGAAGTTGAGTGCGATCGGGGAATCGCTAGAGCGGCCGGCATTGCATTCCTCGTTTGTGGCCACTTTTTCTTCATTTCGATTCATGGTTTTCTGCACGGTACCGTACCGCCTCTGGCTATGCCTGGAGCATAGCCTATCACTCGCTGCTCAGAGTCAAAAAATTGCGATCTCGACACCGCCACTTGGCGGGGTAACACTGCAACAGCTTGTTCGTCACGCCGAATTGAATAAATTGTAAGGGACTGGGATGGAACACAATGGCCTTATTGCCAAGGACAACCATGCCGCAGGCCGTGATCTGATCGGGCAGGCGGCATTGATAGCGGAAGGTGAGGGAAAGCTTCCGCGTGGATTTATTTCGGCGCTTTTTTCGCGCGCTGCCGTTGAGGATCTCGCAAACTATTCGCCGCAGGAATTGGCGGTTCTCGCCGTCGCGAGTTATGAGCATTTGGGACAGCGGGCGCCTGGAACAGCCAGGATTCGAATTGCCAATCCGGGGCCGGTTCTCGGCACGAAATCGCTGGGGCGTACCACCGTCATCGAGATTTCCAATGACGATATGCCGTTTCTACTCGATTCGGTCATGGGTGAAATCGCAAATCATGGTCTCATTGTGCAGCTCGTGGCTCATCCCGTTTTCGTGGTGGAGCGCGATGCGGTTGGCAAATTTCGCACCTGGAACGGCGAGGCGACCGTCAAGAACAAGATTTTTCGCGAGAGTTTTATTCATATCCATGTCGAACGGATCGATGAGAATCGGTTTCTCCTGATCGAGAGGGCAATCGAATCGCTGCTCGCAGACCTCCGAATTTGTGTTGCTGATTGGAAGGCGATGGTCGCGGAGGTTCAGGAAGCGGCATTTGAATTGAAATCCAGGCCGCAACCGCTGGCGAAGGAAGAAATTTCCGAAGCGGTGGATTTTTTGGAATGGCTTGCTGGTGGAAACTTTACCTTCCTGGGGTGCCGAAAGTACACATTCACGGAAATCGGCGGACAATCAGAATTTCAGCCTGTTGCCAAAACGGGTCTAGGCATTCTGCGCGGGCCTCATGTCCACGTTCTGCGCCGGGGGAAGGATTTGGTCGTCATGACCGCGGAGCTGCGCGAATTTCTTAAACTTCCGGCCGAGCTCATCATCACAAAAGCTAATACGCGTTCGCGAATTCATCGGCGTGTACACATGGATTATATTGGAGTGAAACGGTTCGACGTGAAAGGTCGGCTCGCCGGCGAACTTCGGATCGTCGGTCTTTTCACCGCGACGGCGTACGTGCATGCTGCGCGCAGCATTCCTTATTTGCGGCGGAAAGTGCAAACAGTGATTGCCCGGGCAGGCTTTGATCCTGAAAGCCATTCGGGCAAGGAATTGCTGAACGTTCTAGAATCCTTTCCGCGGGATGAGCTTTTTCAGATCGACGATGAGCTGCTTTATCGTTTCGCACTAGAAATTCTCGAATTGAGCGATCGCCCTCGCGTGCGTGTACTCGCGCGCAGGGACCGTTTCGATCGTTTCGTCTCTGTGCTCGTATATGTGCCGCGCGATCGTTACGACAGCGCGATCCGTGCACGGATCGCGACTTATCTGGCCGAAATCTATCGTGGTCGAATTTCTGCTTATTATGTGTTTTTCCCCGGAGGCCCGCTTGCCCGCGTTCATTTCATTATTGGACGCGATGAAGGTGTAACGCCCAATCCAGATCGCAAGACGTTGGAAGCGGCCGTCGCAAATATCGTGCGCAACTGGAACGACGGTTTGGTGCAGGCGCTCGCAAATCACGAAGCTTCGAAGGCGCATACGCTTGAAAAGCGCTATCGTGAGGCATTTTCGGCCGCGTATCGCGAAGCATTTGATCCTGTCGCGGCTGTCATGGATATCCGCATAATCGAATTGCTCTCACGCGATCACCCGATTGCGATCAATTTTTATCGGCGGGATTCAGCAAAGCCAGAACAAGTCAATCTGAAGGTCTGGAGTTTTGCCCGTCCGCTGCCGCTTTCGGCGCGTGTTCCGATTCTGGAGCATATGGGATTTTCAGTCATCGATGAAAGCACCTATGCGGTTTCAGGCAAGGGCAAGGACGCGGGTTGTGCCTATCTGCACGATATGACGCTGGCACGAAACAGCGGAAGGGCAATTGCACTGGACGCGATCGATGAGAAACTTGAAGCAGCGCTGATGGCGATCCTGGACGGCCGGGCCGAAAATGATGGTTTCAATGCGCTTGTGCTTTCAGCGGGAATGGAATGGCGCGACGTCGCGCTGGTAAGGACGTTCGGGCGTTATCTCCGTCAGTTGGGCATTCCCTACAGTCAAGACTATCTGTGGGCGACTGTTGTCAAACATGCGGGTATTGCGGAGAAGATCGTCGGTCTATTTCATCTTCGTTTCGATCCTAGATTGAAAATAGAGACAGCGGAACGAATACAAATGCAAATGGTGATTGCTGCCGAAATCGAAAACAAGCTCGCATCGGTAGAAAGTCTCGACGAAGATCGGATTATTCGCCAATTTCTTGGGTTGGTCGACGCGGCAGTCCGCACGAATTTTTATCAGGTTGATTCCGCCGGCGAACCAAAAGGTGTCATCGCGATCAAGTTCGCAAGTCGCAAGATCGACATCTTGCCGCTACCGAAACCGCTCTACGAAGTCTTCGTTTACTCGCCGCGAGTTGAAGGGATCCATCTGCGCTTCGGGAAGGTCGCACGCGGAGGTATTCGCTGGTCGGACAGGCCGCAGGATTTTCGCACTGAGATATTAGGGCTTGTGAAGGCGCAGCAGGTCAAGAATGCGGTGATCGTTCCGGTTGGAGCGAAAGGCGGATTTGTGCCAAAAAAGTTTCCCGTCTCTGGAGGCCGCGATGCGATTCTAGCCGAGGGCACCGCGGCTTATGAAATCTTCATAGGCAGCCTGCTTGATCTCACGGACAATATTAAAGAGGAAGCAATCATCTATCCGCCAAATGTGGTGCTGTACGACGATGACGACCCGTATCTTGTCGTGGCTGCAGATAAAGGCACTGCCAGTTTCTCCGACATTGCCAATGGTATCGCAATCAAGCGCGGGTTCTGGCTTGGCGACGCTTTCGCGTCGGGCGGTTCCGTTGGATACGACCACAAAAAGATGGGCATAACAGCCCGCGGCGCATGGGAAGCCGCACGGCGGCACTTCCGCGAGATGGATATCGACATTCAAAAAACCGTGTTCACCGTCGCAGGGGTTGGTGACATGTCGGGCGATGTTTTTGGAAACGGTATGCTCCTTGAGAAAACCATCAAACTCGTTGCCGCCTTCGATCATCGCGACATATTCATCGATCCGACCCCCGATCCTGCCACCGCCTGGGCCGAGCGAAAACGACTGTTCAATTTGCCGCGCTCGAGCTGGCAGGATTACAACAAAAAACTGATTTCTAAGGGTGGCGGAATTTATTCGCGCTCGGCGAAAGGCATTCCGCTTTCGCCAGAGGCGCGGAACATTTTTGGAATTGCAAAGAGCGATGCAACACCTGTGGAAGTGATTAAAGCTATATTGCAGGCACCGGTCGATCTCTTGTGGTTTGGTGGCATCGGAACCTATATCCGTGCGTCGATGGAAACTGACGAACGTGTAGGTGATCGCGCCAACGATTCGATTCGAATCACAGCGTCAATGCTTCGCTGCAAGGTCATTGTCGAAGGTGCAAACCTTGGAATGACACAGCGCGCGCGAATCGAAGCCGCCCAAAAAACGATTCGGTTGAATACCGATGCAATCGATAATTCAGCCGGAGTGAACACGTCCGACCTCGAGGTGAACATCAAGATCGCGCTTAGTATTCCGGTGCTGAAAGGGAAGCTCTCTAATGAGGCGCGAGACAAATTTCTCGCCGAGATGACCGACGAGGTTTCGCAGCTTGTGCTGCGAAATAATTATCTTCAGACCCTGGCTTTGTCCTTGGCCCAGCGGCAGGCGGTGGAAGACCTCGGGTTTGAGGGGCGCTTGATGCAGGTTCTGGAAGGGCGGGGGTTGCTCGATCGTTGGGTCGAATTTCTGCCGAGCGATGCGGAAATTGCCGAACGTCGGAGGCATGCGCAGGGACTGACCCGTCCGGAGCTCGCAGTTACTTTGGCATATGCGAAATTGACGCTCTACAGCGACTTGCTTTCTTCGGAAGTACCGGACGATCCATATCTCGCCCGTGAATTGGGCCGCTATTTTCCCAAGCCTTTGGCCGAACAATTTTCCGATGCCGTTCAGGCGCATCGTTTGCGCCGGGAGATTATCGCGACAATGCTCGCCAATTCCATGATCAACGAAGGTGGGCCCTCCTTTGTTGTGCGTATAGCAGACGAGAGTGGTTCGGAATTTTCGACGATTTCGGCTGCTTTCGCTGCCGTGCGAGACTCATATCGAATGACGGAGCTGAATAGCGAGATCGACGCGCTAGATGCGAAGATTCCTGGTGGTCTTCAGCTCGCTCTATATGCAGCCGTGCAAAATCTGCTACTCAACCGAATTATCTGGTTCATCCGCAACGTGGATTTCAAGGGAGGTCTCGAAGGTATCGTTTCTCACTTTGGAAAGGGAGTGGATGAGCTTGAAGCAAAATTTGACGCGACCGTCTCTGAAGAGTCAAATCGATCAATGGCTGCAAAAGCCGCAGAACTCATACGGCAGGGTGTACCGGAGGGGGTGGCCACAAGAATTTCAAAATTCCCCATTCTTGTTGCCGCTCCTGACATCACGCTGATTGCGGATACAACAAAAAAACCAGTCAAAATGATTGCCGAAACTTACTTTACGACTCAGGAGTTTTTGCGGCTTGATGCGTTGACGAAGGCTGCGCGAGAAATCGACGTTCAGGACCGCTTCGACCGCTTGGCCCTGGATCGTGCGCTGGAATCAATCTCGGCGAGTGAACGCCGGCTTACGGCCAAGGCTCTTGCCACCGGAAAGTCCGGCAAGGAGGCGATAGAAGCATGGACTGCGGTGCATGCAGCAGAAGTCGAAAGGGTACGAGGCCGGATACAGGAGATTTCTGGGCCGAATTTCACGCTTTCAAAACTTTTGGTGGCGACAAGCCTCATTGGCGATCTTGTCAAAGAGTGATCCAGGAAGAGCGTCTTGATTGATCGATGATTCGAACCGGAGTCGACCCAAATCATCCGCCCTAGCAATCACGGGCTGGGTTTTATTCGCTTGGGCTTGTCAGCCGTATTTCACACTCATTATGACGTTCATTTACGCGCCGTACTTCGCTTCGTCGGTGGTGGGCGATCCCGCCCGAGGACAATCGCTGTGGGGTTTTGCAACAGCGGCCGCCGGCCTCGTGGTCGCATTTTCTTCACCTGTTCTTGGAGCAATCGCGGACGCCACGGGTCGGCGAAAGCCGTGGATCGCTGTCTTCGGCGTGCTGATTGTGCTGGGCTCCGCAATGCTCTGGATCGGAAAGCCGGGCGACGAAACGGTGATCTTGCCGGTGCTGATCGCTTTCGGCATCGGATCGATTGGGGTCGAGTTCGCGAGTGTCTTCAACAATACGATGATGCCGATGCTGGTCCCAAGAAAAAGGATCGGTTCGCTCTCGGGGCTAGGCTGGGCAGTGGGCTATGTCGGTGGGATGATATCACTGATCTTTTCACTGGGGTTTCTCGCGAGTAATGCTGAAAGCGGGCAAACGCTGTTCGGCATCCAGCCCATATTAGGGCTTGATGCCGCCGCCCATGAAGGCGATCGCGCTATAGGTCCGCTCACAGCCCTATGGTTCATCGTATTTGTGATACCGCTTTTCTTATTCACGCCCGATGGAAAACCGGGAAAAAAATTTTTACCCGCGATTCGTCACGGTCTCAATTCAATCGCCAGAACGATTCACCAGGCGCAACGTCACCGCGATCTTACCTATTTTTTAGTCGCGAACATGATCTATACCGACGGACTGCTCGCTCTATTTGCGTTCGGGGGCATTTACGGTGCCGGTATGTTTCAGTGGGGAAGCATTGAACTTGGACTGTTCGGAATCCTGCTTACGGTCACGGGCGCATTTGGCGCTTATGTCGGCGGCCTTCTGGATGATCGATTTGGCGCCAAGAAAGTCGTGCTTGGCTCGCTTGTCATTCTCACGACTTGCTGCCTTGCGATTTTATCGGTGAGCCGCGATTCGATCCTGTTTTTTATTTCGACCGCGCCGTCCGCTCCAAACGATGGATTTTTTGCCACGGTCGCGCAGCGTCTCTATCTTGTGTTCGGTGGGGTAATCGGCATGTGTGCAGGCCCGCTGCAGGCCGCATCGCGCACATTGCTAGTCCGACTTGCACCGCATGATAGACTTGCTCAATATTTCGGATTATTTGCGCTTTCCGGCAAGCTCACTTCTTTCATGGGGCCATTTCTTGTCGCAACGGTAACCGCCATTACCGCGAGCCAGAAAGCCGGGGTTTCGGTTTTGATCGCCTTTTTTCTTGTTGGCGGACTTTTGCTCGCGAGTACGCAGATTAGTGACGGAAGTGGCGCACGCCGGTAAACACCATGGCGATATTATTTTTATCGGCGGCTTCGATCACTTCATGGTCGCGAATTGAACCGCCGGGTTGAATCACTGCGGTTGCTCCGGCTTCGATCGTGACGAGTAAGCCGTCGGCGAATGGGAAGAAGGCATCAGACGCGACAACGGAGCCTTTTGTCATCGATTCCTTCAAGCCGCTAGCCTTGGCGGCATCTTCAGCCTTCCGCGCGGCGATTCTTGCCGCGTCGATACGGCTCATTTGTCCGGCGCCAATTCCGACCGTTGTGCGGTTCTTAACGTAGACAATTGTGTTCGACTTAACATGTTTTGCGACGCGGAACGCGAATTTAAGGTCGTTCAGTTCGGTGGCTGACGGCTTACGCTTTGTCACTGTCTTTAACTCCAAATCGTCAATTGCCGAATTATCACGCGATTGCACGAGCAAGCCGCCTGCAACGGATTTGAAGGTCGGAGTACTTGCGCGTGGATCGGGTAATCCGCCCGCGAGCAAAAGACGTAAGTTTTTCTTGGCTGCGACGATTGCGATCGCTTCATCAGTGGCATTTGGTGCGATGATGACTTCGGTGAAGATTTCGACGATGGCTTTGGCGGAATTGGCGTCGAGTGGGCGATTGAGCGCGATAATGCCACCAAAAGCGGACACCGAATCGCAAGCCAGCGCTTTATTGTAGGCCTCGAGGAGAGTCGTCCCCTCGGCGACCCCACATGGATTTGCATGTTTTATGATGGCGACAGCTGCCGTACGCGTCGGATCGAATTCTGCAACGCATTCGTATGCGGCATCAGTGTCATTGATATTGTTATAGGAAAGTTCCTTGCCCTGCACTTGTCGCGCCGTCGAGACTCCGAACCGCTTTTCGGATCCCTTGTAAAAAGCAGCGGTCTGATGCGGGTTCTCACCGTAGCGCAACTTTTCGATCAGCTTGCCGCCGAAGCTTCTCCAGGCCGGCGCATCGTCTTTCAATTGTTCGGCAAACCAGTTTGAGATCGCGGCGTCATACGCGCCGGTTCGCGCGTAAGCTTTCGCTGCCAGCCGACGGCGGAATTCCAGCGTTGTTCCATTATGTGCTTTTATTTCGGCAACGAGATTTTGATAGTCGGTGACATCGACAATAACCACGACATCGTCATGATTTTTGGCGGCACCGCGTACGAGAGCAGGTCCACCGATGTCGATGTTCTCGATGCAGTCCTCGAATTTCGCGCCCTTAGCCACCGTTTCTTCGAAGGGGTAGAGATTTACGACGACAAGGTCGATTGCGACAATCTTGTGTTCATTCATTGAAGCGGCATGCACCTTGTTATCCCGGATCGCGAGAATTCCACCGTGAACATTTGGATGCAGCGTTTTTACGCGTCCATCCATCATTTCGGGAAATCCGGTCAGCTCAGAGACATCGGAAACCTTGAAACCGGCCTCGACCAGAGTGCGCTTGGTGCCACCCGTCGAAATCAGCGTGATTTGTTTTTGCACGAGGAACTTCGCGAATTCGACAAGACCGGTCTTGTCGGAAACCGAAAGCAAAGCGCGAACGATTGGACGGATACGTGTTGGCATGAAAATCCCGCCAAGCGATGCATTCGCGATAGCACGGGACTGCGATTAGGGAAACGACAGCCTCTGGCTGTTCACAGCGGCAATTCGGGCACGCTTGATGTATCGTACCGCTCCGCGGAGACGTTTTCCGCGCGCACCAGATGCCAGATCACGCGAGGTATTTGTCTCACCTGACCCATTATAACAATCTGACTGGTGCGGCGAGGGCCGTCGGATGAAGGCAAATATACGCTTTCCTCTAACCGGACCTGCGTGTTGGGCGCCGAGAATAGCCAGCCTTGCTGGCGGGGCAGAACAAGCATCACGGTGCAACCGTCAGCGAGGCGGCTTGCTTTTACGTTCGGATGCAAGTGGAAACGGATCGCGAATTCGTCGTGGGAACGTCTGGAAAATTGTTTGCCGTCTGCGGATAAAAAGACGTCCTCGCCGTCGAGACGGGCGCCATTCTTTGCCAGCAGCCACGAGCGTTGATGTAGAATTCCATAACGCGCGACGTAGCCATCGTGGACCGCGCGAACAAATAATGCGCCGTCGCGTTCAGCCCGGGAAACCCGGACATGCCTTGGACCGACCACGATCGGCGTTCCCGAGAAGCGGCTGAACGAAGTCTCACGCAGGAAACGGCAGGAGGAAGTTTCGTTCAGGGTGGCCGTCGAATGCGCTGCTGTCGCACGCGCCACGCGCTGCCAAGCCTTGCGATTGAAGGCGGGCATTCCGCAATTGACGATAATGCGGCTGCGGGCATGTGAAAATTCGAAGGATAAGCACCCGGCGTGCGCTTCGTAGCTAACCGAGAATGGCGGTGGCTTACCCGTATCGGCGATTATGATGCTCGAACCGCTTTCAATGCGCTGGTAGCCGGAATATGGCGCGTTTGCGACGGGCGTTCCGCGCGCATCATCATAAGCAAGCACGGTGGCGAGCAAATCTGCCGGCGTTGCGCCTGCTCCGTTAAATTGCGCGAAGGTGCCGTCGCCATGCCGGAAGAAGCGCAGCATCGGCATCATGCGATCGATTGCGTTCATCAGCGCAGGAGGGGTAGGCACGCTCCTTGCGTCGTAGGCTTGGCGCAAAGGGAGCAGGTCAAGAAGTAGCTCGATCAACACGGCTGGATTTCGGCTGATGTGTCCGCCGTCTGATAAAATCTGCCGTTCAAGTTCCTCGATCAGACGTTTCGTTCCGCGCTTCAGAAGCCGTTTTTCGCCGGCGATGCATAAGCCGGCCAGCGCGAGTGCAATTGCCGCGAGTAATTTTGGGTAACCATCACGAGCCTTGAAAGCAGTACGCCGCAAATAGCGTACCTGCCGGGTGAGGCTTCGCATAAATGTCCGATAAAATGCATGATCGGCATCCTGCAAAATAAGAGGGGCTTGGGTGAGCCACGAGATAATGCGGCGCGTGAGGATTTCCGGCTGCCATGCGACGGGATGACCGCGGCCCTGCAAGGCGATCCAGTCCGCTACAAGCGAGCGCGCATTGACACGCGCAATCGATGTACCCGCCGCTCTTAAGTGCCGGAGCCAGCTGAAACCCAGCAGGGTCTCGTCCCATTCGCGGGAAGGCGCTTTCACGTCGAATGGGGAGAGGCCTTCAGTTATGACTGCCTTGCCTGCAAAAGAAAATTCGCCGGCATATACTTCAGTCGCGATGGTTGGGTCGCTGGTGCGCAGGTCTTGCGGTGCAATCAGCAGGCGCTCGGGGACCTGTAGCCCGATCTGCCAACGATAACGCGGATTGTCGACGAAGTTTATGACGAGTTTTCGCCAGCCCTGGTTGGCGACGAACATCGCAAGTCGAACGCGTTCCGCAATTTCCTCGCGGCTCATGGAATTCGTGCACCTTCCCAATCAAGGCCGCCAACATATCCGAGCGAGATCGGGTGTCTACTCGGATCGCGAAAAATGTTCAGGTAAGCCGCTGCAAGCGTGCGGCATAAAAGCCATCGCATCCGGAAAGGCGGGGCTCCTGGTTCGGCAGATGGCAGGGAAGTGTACGCAGGTCTCCTGACGCCGAAATAAACGAATCGATATTGCCAACTTCGGAAGAAGCGATCGGCGCACGTTTCAGATTAGGCCTTACAACCAGAAGATTTTCAATCTGGCGCTCGCATTCTTCTGGCTCAAGCGAGCAAGTCACATACACAAGCAGACCTCCTGGTCGCACCAGTTCAATAGCATGAGCCATAAGGCGCGATTGCAATGCGACAAGTCTATTTAATTCTTCAGGCTGCCGGTGCCATGCAAGGTCGGGATTGCGGCGGATGGTGCCTGTCGCCGTACACGGCGCATCGAGCAGTACGGCGTCGAAGAGCCCACCATTCCATTGGCTTGCGTCCGCGGTTACGATTGTACAATCAAGTTTTAACCGCTCAAGGTTGGATTTAAGCCGTTTCAATCTCGGTGCCGAGCGATCGATTGCGATCACTTTTGCACCTTTTGCAAGAAGCTGTGCGGTTTTTCCACCCGGAGCGGCGCAAAGATCAACGACCGAAAGTCCAGTGATATTTCCCAAAAGGGTTGCAGGAAGAGCGGCCGCAGCATCTTGCACCCACCACGCACCTTCCTTGAAACCCGGCAATGCCGTTATGGAACCCGTAGCGACAAGCCTAATTGATCCCGTTGGTAAAAGTGTTCCGCCCAGTTTTGCGGCCCATTGAGCACCGTCCTTTTTCACGGTTAGATCGAGTGGCGGTTCGTTGGCATGAGCAGCCACAATTTGCTTTGCCGTCTGTGAGCCAAAGCTTTTGATCCAGCGCTTCATCAACCATTCGGGTGTATCAGCGCTTGGGTCTATCGTGCGAATACGTTCGTGGCCTTCGCGGGCAATTCGTCTCAATACAGCATTCACAAGCGCCGTATACCGTCGCGCCGTTCGATCTTCGCTCGCCAGTTGAACCGCGAGATCGACCGCCGCGTGATCGGGAATGGAGAGAAACAGGATTTGCGTCGCACCGAGCAGTAGTAGAATTTCGACGCGCGGGGCTTCTCTCGGGAAACCGCGTTCCAGAAGGTGGCTAAACAGTGCACGAAGCGTACCGAGCCGACGCAAGGTTTTGGCGACCAGCATATGAACAAGGGCGCGGTCGCGATCTTCAAGCGTGCGAAGTTCGGCGATACCGCTCTGGGAGTTGAGGATTTGATCAAGGGGTTGGCGGCGATTTAATATCGCATGCAACGCATTCGCTGCGATGCGGCGGGTGGCGATGCCGGGTTCGTCAATAGAGGGATGCTGGGCGATTTCTGTCACAGTCGGAAACTAAGCGAGAATTCCCATTCTGTGAAATGCGGAAAAACAAGAGGAATTAACGTATAAACTATTCAGACGGGAAATAATGGCATGAATATTGACGGGAAGTGCAAATTGACGCCTGCGGCGGAGCGTGCCCTCGCCGAAGCAACAGCGCGCCGCGCCGAACTCGACCGTAAGGCCGTCGACAAGGCAAAAGAAATTGGCGCTCGCAACGGCCCTGACCCTGCGCGGTACGGCGACTGGGAAAAGAAGGGCATTGCGAGCGATTTTTCGTGATTGTTTTGAGTGGCTGGTTCTGGCGCTCGGTCGCCTGCACGATTCTTGTTTCTGCGCTGTTAGGCATTGTCGCTCTTGATTACATAGCGCCGCTCGACATCAACAGTCCGCCAAACATGCTTACGTGGCTACATTTGCAGCTTCTGAAAACGGAACCGGAGCGTTGTTATGCGGCACTGGACCGCGCAAAGGTGAATTACCGGCGAACCAGCGAGCCTTTGCAAAACGGTTGTGGTTTCGAATTCGGCGCAACGCTGTTGAATTCCGAGATCAGTCATGGCGCAAATATTGTGATGAACTGCCCTGCGCTCGCGGCGCTTCTCATCTGGGAAAAGCATGTCGTAACACCCGCCGCTGAGCGTATTTTCAAGAGCAAAGTTAAGCGCATAGTACAGGCTGGTACGTATTCCTGCCGTAATATCGAGCGGATCCGGGGAGCACTGCGCAGCGAACATGCGACGGCGAACGCCATTGATATCTCGCAATTTATTTTTGCGAACGGATCAAAAGTGAGTCTCGAGCAGGACTGGAGCGATAATGGCGCGAAGGGGGAATTCGAACGCGAGGTGCGCGACGGCTCGTGTAGGATTTTCAGCGTGGTGCTATCACCGGATTACAATCCGCAGCATAGCAACCACTATCACATGGATCTCAGCTATCTGAGGTTTTGCCGCTGAATCGCGCGATCACCGGCTTACGATCACCTGCGTTCCGAAATGAACGCGGTGAAAAAGATCCAGGATGTCGGCGTTGTGCATGCGAATGCAGCCATATGATACGAAGCCACCGATCGAGCCCGGCGCATTCGTTCCGTGGATCGCATATTCGCCGCCGCTCAATGTGAGTGCTGCGGCACCCATCGGATTGCGCGGTGAACCGCCGGGAATCACATTCGGAAGAGCAGGTTGGGCACGCTTCACTTCAGTAGGCGGTGCCCACGCAGGATTAAGTCGCATTCCGTCGATGAACGCTGTACCTGACCACTGTTTACCGGCTCTGCCCACACCGACCGGATAAACGACCGCTCGACCGTCACCGAGCACGTAGTAAAGCCGGCGTTCATTCGTTTTGATAACGATGGTGCCAGCAGAACCTTCTTTGAAGCTCACGGTTTGGCGTGCTTGTGCGGGCTGCGGCGCGAGCAACGCGACCGATATGGCAAGGATAGGAAGAAAAGCTGCGAGCCGAATGATAATTCGCATATGAGCCTCTAAGTGTCAGCCTATAAATGAGTGCGATCTGAGGAGACCCTAATACGCATCGTCGTCTGCCACGCCAAGTCTTACGCGGTAACCTAAATGCGGTTTCCGGGGCGGCGTGTCTCCGCCGCCACAGCATTTTTCGGCCTTTTATGCCATTTTTCGATTCTGCCGATTGTTCACGAGATCGTTAACGACAGCAGGATCGGCAAGTGTCGAAGTGTCTCCGAGGTTCCCGTACTCATCCTCGGCGATTTTTCGCAAAATACGCCGCATGATCTTGCCTGATCGTGTTTTCGGCAAACTGGGCGCGAACTGGACGAGGTCGGGTGAGGCGATAGCGCCGATGTCCTTCCTGACCCACTGCACGAGTTCCATGCGCAGGTTTTCATTAGGAGTCTCTCCGGACATCAGCGTGACGTAGGCATAGATGCCTTGGCCCTTGATATTGTGTGGATAACCGACGACGGCGGCTTCCGACACTTTTGGATGGGCGACGAGCGAACTTTCGACCTCGGCGGTGCCAAGACGATGGCCCGAGACATTGATAACATCATCGACGCGTCCAGTGATCCAATAGTAGCCGTCCTCGTCACGGCGACAGCCATCGCCAGTGAAATATTTTCCCGGGTAGGTTTTGAAATAAGTATCGATAAAGCGCTGATGGTCGCCGTACACGGTCCGCATCATCCCCGGCCAGGATTCGGTGATACAAAGATTTCCGCTCGTCGCGCCTTCGACCGCTTTGCCGTTTGCGTCGACAATCTGCGGCACAACCCCAAAGAAGGGGCGCGTAGCGGATCCCGGTTTCAGTTTCGTCGCACCGGGAAGCGGCGTGATAAGAATGCCGCCGGTTTCCGTCTGCCACCATGTATCGACGATCGGGCAGCGCCCGTCGCCGACAACGCGGTGATACCATTCCCATGCTTCCGGATTGATTGGCTCGCCGACCGTGCCGAGCAAACGCAGTGACTTGCGGCTTGTTTTTTTGACAGGCTCGTCACCCGCTTGCATTAACGCACGGATCGCAGTCGGGGCGGTATAAAAAATATTGACCTTGTGCTTGTCGACGACTTCCCAGAAACGCGACATGCTCGGATAGTTGGGCACGCCTTCGAACATGAGCGTAGTCGCGCCATTGGCAAGCGGTCCGTAGATGATATAGGTGTGACCCGTGACCCAGCCGACGTCGGCCGTGCACCAGAAGATATCCTTCTCGTGATAATCGAAAACATATTGATGCGTGATTGACGCATACACGAGATAGCCGGCGGTCGTATGCAGAACGCCTTTCGGTTGTCCAGTGGAGCCGGACGTGTAGAGAATAAATAGCGGGTCCTCCGCATTCATTTCTTCCGGCTTGCAGTCGGCCTTCACGGTCTTCGCAACTTCGTCGTAATAAACGTCGCGGCCTTTCAACATGTTTACAGGCGCGTTGGTATGTTTCACGACGATAACAGATTTTACACCCCCGGCTTTATCGCAAGCAGCATCCGTATTGGCCTTCAACGGAATTTTACGGCCCCCGCGGACACCTTCATCAGAGGTGATGACCACCTCTGATTTAGCATCTTCGATTCGGTTCGCGAGCGAGTCCGGCGAGAAACCGCCGAACACAACCGAGTGAATGGCGCCAATGCGCGTGCAGGCCAGCATCGCGTAGGCGACTTCCGGAATCATTGGGAGATAGATGGTGACGCGGTCGCCTTTTTTGACGCCCAGCTTCTTCAGCACGTTCGCGAAACGGCACACCTCCGCATGCAGCTCGTTATAAGTGATATTCTTGCTGTTCTTAGGGTCGTCGCCTTCCCAGATGATCGCAACCTGTTTGCCGCGTTTCTTAAGATGGCGGTCGATACAGTTGTAAGCGACGTTGGTTTTGCCGTCCTCGAACCATTTAATGGATACTGTGCTCGGACCGAAAGTGGAGTTTTTCACTTTCTTGAATGGCTTCATCCAGTGGATGCGCTTGGCCTCTTTGGCCCAGAATTTATCGGGGTCTTTGACCGAGGCGGCGTACATCTTCTTGTATTCAGCATCGTCGATGAAGGCGCGTTTCTTCCACGCAGCCGGGACCGAGTAAAGTTTCTCCGACATTGAATTCCTCCCTGCATAGCTCGCCGGTTTCTTCACCGGTTCTGGCCCCCTACATTATGCTGAGCCGCCTTGCGGGCCACAAGGCGAAACGACTATCGACTTTGGTTAGGGCGTTGACCGCTTAAACGCCAAAGGCGCCGATGATTCCGCCCATAATCAGAAGGACGCCTAACCAGTGTCCAGCATCAATAACAGTCAACATAGGCTTTCGCATCCCAAAGCCGTTATTGACGGCCATCGTTGTAATAACGAAACCGAACCAGATAAACGCCGCCGAGATAATGCCGTTCTGGATAGTGACCTGACCGGGCCCCAGATGGCCAAGCACGCCAGCTAACACCCAAGCCATGACGAGATTGGCTAAAAATGAGATGAAATAGAGCGTGTGTGTGCCTTTCTTTTGAATCTTAGCCTTGGTCAGGCCCGTCGCCGCCATCCATGGCTTTGCCAACGTCATGTAATAGAGCGCTCCAAAGGCAAACCCTGCGATCGCCGCGACGATGATGGAGAAATAATTCACGCCTGCGAACACCATTAGCTACTCCGTGGAAAGGGTGCCGAATTTTCAGCGGATGCTTTGCGGTCATTAAAGAATGCGCCAAACCCCGGTGTTTTTAACTTCTCCGTCTTCCAGTTCACGCGTTACATGCACATGATACTCGACGATGAGCTCTAGTCTCCCTTTAGGTAGATAGCTTCTTCCAGGATCACCGATCAGAATTTTCGTACCGCAACGGGACAGCGCAGCCAGCCAATCGAAAACTCGCATCGCCATGTCGCGCTCGTAGCAAACGTCGGCGGCCAAAACAACATCCCAGCCGTCGTCACGGCCGATCAAATCCTCGGTGGTTGTCCGAATATTTGCGTCATTCGCCTCGGCATTCAGTTCAATGGCAGCGATGGCGAAATCATCGATGTCGCATGCATCGACGTATTTCGCTTTGCACTTTGTCGCTGCAATAGCGACAATGCCGGAACCGGCCGCGAAATCGAGCACATGCTTGCCTTCAATCAGAGAGCGGTTATCCAAGATGTGCCGTGCAAGTGCCTGGCCGCCTGCCCAAGCGAAGGCCCAAAAAGGCGGCGGCAATCCTTCTTGCGAGAGTTCCTCTTCTGTTTTCTGCCAAAGAGGAACAGCCTCATCCGCGACATATAAGGAAATTTCCGGGACAAGGGGAATCGAACGCAGCCGCGTGTTCATGCGCACAAATTGCGTACGCTCGGCAGCATTTAAACTTTCTTGAGGCCGCCCAAGCGACAAGCGATCGTCCATTCCTGATCCGTGACCGGCTGCACCGACAGCCGCGAATTGTGGAGGAGAACCATGTTTGCCAGTTTCTTGCCTGCCTTGCACTGTTGAAGTGTTACAGGCGAAAGCATGGGCGTAAGCGCTTTTATCCGAATCATGCCGAACCTTCCGGTCGTGTCAGTAGGGTCGGGTTCATACTCGCCGATGATTTCAACTACACCCATGATCCGTTTTTCGTCGACTGAATGATAGAAGAAAGCGCGCTCACCGCTCTTCATCGTCATGAGATGCTTCTTGGCGAGGTGATTGCGTACGCCATCCCAAACTGCGCCTTTGGCGCCCGCCTTAACCTGATCCTCCCAGGACCAAGTCGCAGGTTCGCTCTTCAAAAGCCAGTAAGCCATTCTCTAGTTGATAGGGCAGCCTATGACCCAATGCCAGCCGCGACTTTTGACCGGGCTGAACACACCGGGCTTACGGGTCCTTCCGCAACAGAAGTTCCGCGGCCGCGCAATCACTGGCTTCGATAACGAGCTTCGAGTCGACCAACGGGACCCCGTCATCAGACAGAAATGATCCGCAGGATTTCATGGAATCTACGATTGAGCGAAGGTAGCCGAGATTGGGCCGCTCGGGTTGCGAACCGCAATTTTCGCTTATTCGGTTTGTCCAAACAGATGGCAACGTAACGCAGGGGACAGCTAGATTTCCGCTTTCAATGGGCGAGCTAATAAATTCGAAATTGCTTCCTCAACGTTGATATGCCCCGCAAGGACGCCAGCAACAGATTGTGCGATCGGCATCTCCACGCCTCTCCTCTTCGCAATTTCGATCAGGATTGGTGCGGTAAAAACCCCTTCGGCGAGCGGTCCACCTCTTAAATCCTTTGGTGCACGGCCCCGTCCGATCGTAGTACCAAGCGCAAAGTTTCGCGATTGCGGTGAAGAACAGGTCAGAATAAGGTCGCCAAGGCCAGATAAACCAGTAAGAGTTTCTGTCCTAACATTGTAGGAACGGCCGAATCTTACGAGTTCGGCAAAGCCCCGCGTCGTAAGCGCCGCCTGTGCGCTCGATCCCAATCCACGTCCGACGACGATTCCAGCCGCGATCGCCAACACATTCTTCGCCGCACCACCTATCTCGACACCGCGCACATCGGTCGAATGATAGAGGCGGAATGTTGGCGAACTCAGCGCTTCGGAAAGTCCGGCTGCCAACTTTTCTTCATGGGCCGCGAGAGTCACCGCGGTAGGCAGCCCTTTGCCTACGTCGCTGGCGAAACTTGGACCTGAGAGAATCCCTGCACGTGCAAGCGAGGTCGTCTCTGCGAGAATTTCTGTAACAAATTTTCCGCTGTCGCGTTCGATCCCCTTTGCACACGCAATGAGCGGGATCGAAGGATTCACGAGAGAAGCCAACGATGTCGCAACAGCGCGTATTGCCGCTGTCGGTACCGCCAAAAGAATTGCATCCTTCTCAGCCACTTCTCCAAGTGAAGATGTCGTTTCTACTTCATTTGAGACAGCGATGCCGGGCAGACGCGAGGCATTCGTGCGTGTTTTTGTGATTTCTCTCGCAACGTTCGGATCCCGTGCGTACAGAACGACGGAGCGGCCAGCGGATACGATTGCATTGGCGAGTGCCGTTCCCCAAGCGCCCGCGCCGATGATTCCGATGCGTTGAAAAGCTGTCATGCGCGGCCAATCAGCCAGGGACCGGATTTGTGTCTAGCGGCCAGCGTGCGCGCGGCCGCACGTCGAGCGCGTCTGTCAAACCGAGAGCGAGACGTTCAGCGCCTGCCCATGCGACCATCGCGCCGTTGTCTGTGCAAAGCTCTGCCGGAGGAACCACGAGAGGCAGTTCAACTGAAGCAGCCATTTCTTCCATGACTTGTCTTATGGCGCGGTTGGCTGCGACGCCACCGGCCATTACAATGGCGTTCGGGGTTCCTCCGCGTTCGCGTAAAAGTTTGAGCGCGACCTGCACGCGGTCGGTTATGATATCTATAATGGCCGCCTGAAATCCCGCGCACAGGTCGGCGATATCCCTGCGCGATATGGGCGCGATTCGCTGGGCTTCCAGGCGAACGGCGGTTTTCAGGCCCGAAAGTGAAAAGTTCGGCTCGGGCCGTCCGAACAACGGACGCGGCAGCTTGAAGCGGCGCGGATCCCCGTCGAGTGCGCAGCGTTCGACAGCCGGACCGCCAGGATAGGGAAGCCCTAACAGCTTTGCTGTCTTGTCAAAGGCTTCACCGATTGCGTCGTCGAGCGTCCCGCCGATGCGTACGTAATTTCCTACGCCTTCGACTGAAACAAGTTGTGTGTGGCCGCCCGATACCAGAAGAAGCAAATAGGGAAAATCGAGGTTCTGCATAAGTCGGGCCGTAAGTGCATGAGCCTCGAGGTGATTTACGGCAAGAAGCGGTTTCCCAATAACAAGCGAAAGTGCCTTAGCCATCGTCAGGCCAACAATCACGCCACCGATTAACCCCGGTCCTGCCGATGCCGCAACGCCATCCAGCGCGGAAAATTCCAAATCTGCTTTGACCATGGCAGTTTGAATGACTTGATCCAGCACTTGCACATGCGCGCGCGCGGCGATTTCGGGCACGACGCCGCCAAAGGGTTGATGTTCTGTGAGCTGCGAGAGGACGATATTGGAGCGGATCTCGCCGCGTCCTTCGTCATCGCGATGGACGATAGCGGCCCCGGTTTCGTCGCAAGTTGTCTCGATCCCGAGGATTAACATGGCGCCTCCACCCGTGAATTTAGCGGGCATTTCTGCTAACGCCACTACCCAGGTAAGATAGTTCTAGAACTCAACCGCGGGCCTCGCAGCCCCTAGCACTGCTCAGCCGCATGGCGCAATCCTTAAGCCCTTATCGCATCGGTACGCGTGGAAGCCCGCTTGCCATCAAGCAGACGGAGATCGTGCGGGCGCGGCTTTGCGTCGCCCATAGGCTGCGCGAATCGGATTTCGAAATCGTTGCCATGCGAACCACCGGTGATCGTGTGCTTAATCAGTCGCTCGCTGATGTGGGTGGCAAGGGTTTGTTCACGAAGGAAATCGACGAAGCGCTTTTGAGCGGGCGTGTGGATTTCGCCGTGCATTCGGCGAAAGACGTTCCAACGTTGTTGCCGCAGGGCATTTCTCTCGCGGCTTACCCCCCGCGCGACGATGTGCGTGACGTTCTGATAAGTGTGCAAAATTTTACCCTTGAAAAGTTGCCCGCTGGCGCCACCATCGGGACGTCTTCGATCCGACGGCAGGCTTTGGTAAAACGCCTTCGTCCCGACCTTTCGATTAAGCTCATGCGCGGAAATGTCGAGACGCGTCTTCACAAAATCGAGCGGGGCGAATTTCACGCAGCGATTTTGGCGTTAGCAGGTCTTGAACGCCTAGGGCTTCAGGATCGTCCACACATCAAACTCGATCCGGCTGTCTTCCCGCCGGCTTCGGGACAAGGAGCGATCGCCGTTGCCATCCGTACAGACAATGAGCGCGTGAAGGAATTTATCGGCGCGATCGATCACGCACCGACCCATTTTGCGCTCACCGCCGAGCGCGCTTTTCTTGCGGCGCTCGACGGCTCCTGCCGAGCGCCGATCGCAGGCCTTGCGCAAATAAAAAATGGGCGTTTGCACTTTTACGGTCTCGTGATTGCTCCCGATGGATCCGATGCTGTCGAGACCCGTCGCGAAGGGATGCTGAACGAGGCTGCGGCCATGGGCGCGGATGCCGGAAACGAGCTACGCGCTCGTGCGGCCGCTGGCGTGCTGGATGCATGAACAATGCGCGTGCTTATCACACGGCCGAAGCAAGATGCTGAGCGCACGGCGGCAAAATTGAGCGCGTTAGGCCATCAAGCAATTGTCGAATCTCTTTTTTTGATCGAACCGATCAAATTTCATCTGCCGAAAGGCTCATTCTCGGCGCTTGCAGCCACTAGTGCGAATGCTTTGCGGGCTGCTGCAAAGGGACAAAGCTTGTCCAAATTTCATTCGTTGCCGCTTTTCGCTGTTGGCGGTCAGACCGGTGACATTGCTCGTGAAGCGGGCTTTGAGAAAATCGAGATTGCCAGCGGAGATATCCACTCGCTTGCCAAGCTCCTCATGGATCGGCTGCCGCGAGGCGCGCGCGTTCTGTATCTTGCGGGTGAAAGTCGCGCGGAGGATATTTCCGCGCTGGTAGCGTCCTCCGGAATCATCGTCGCAACGTTGATCGTCTATCGCGCTCGGGCCACTACTCGTTTTTCCGCGGCTATCCGGGAAAAAATTCTTGCGAAAGAAATAGACGTCGTTTTGCATTATTCGCCTCGCGCCGCGCAGACTTTCCTTGCATTGGCAAATAACGATAAGCTCGATGCAGCTCTTATAACTATGGATCATCTTTGCCTTTCGGCGGCCGTGGCGGCTCCGCTCCTGGCCAAAGGAGCGAAAGTTCAAATCGCGGCAAAGCCAAACGAACGAGCGCTTTTTGCTCTCTTCGCGGCGTGACATGGTTGCATCACCGTTTGCGGCGGCCTATCCATTTTGACAAGGGACCGAATGAGGATGCGATCGTGACGGACAATCCTTCCGACACTGACGTTCCCGGTTCATCCGGTGCGCGCCGCAAAACTCGTGCTCCGGTAATTGAACTTGAGGCAACCGACGTGACGCCACCCGATCATGCCAAGAGCGGTGCGGCTGAGACTGCGGCGAATGCGAATCATGAAACGGAGACGCGCCCCGGCGACATGAACGCTTCTTCTGGGGGTAAACATCTGATCGGTTTACTCGTGCTTACGGGTATGATCGGCGTGCTTGCTGGCGGGTTGGCAATTGCGCTTACATTTCTGTTTTTCGGTGAGGGGATCACTCGGCTTTCGTCGAAATCGACAGAGGGGACGTTTCATCCCGTTACCGCGACATCGGCTCTCGACGAGCAGCTCGAGCGGCTCGCAAAAATCGTTTCCGGGTACGAAAAGCGGATTATAACAATCGAAAATCGCGCACTGGATCTGACGCCGCTCACCAATCGCGCGGAAAAAGTTGAAACCACCGTTTCAGATTTGCGTCGACTGAGCGAGCAAATGCAGACATCGACGTTGGCGACCGCAGAAGCTCTAGTCGATCGCATAACTGCCATAGAAAACCGGCTAAAGCAGTCGCCGCCGCCTGCCGTTGCAAACGCCGCGGAAATCGTAGCACTCGGCGCGTTGCAGGATGCGATCATCAAGGGCACGCCTTTTAGGAAGGAGCTAGCAGCCGCGCGTGCGATACTCGGAGAGCGCGCGGCACCGTTAGCTTCTCTTGAATCTGCGGCCGAAAGCGGGTTGCCTACAATTGCAGCCCTCAATGCGCGATTTGCGGCGCTTGCCTCCAAGCTATTGCGCGAACCCGAGCCGGAGAGCGGATATTTTGCGCGTCTTCTTGCGCATGCCGGCCGCTTGGTTGAAGTACGTCCTATTGGCAATGCGGAAGGTACGAGTGTGGGCGCGGTCGTTGCGCGTATGGAAACTTGTCTCGCGCGAGGCGATCTTTCCGCCGCGCTCGAGGAAGCGTCTCGCTTGCCCACAAATATCAGATCGGATGCAGGCGATTGGATTGGTGCCGCAACTTTTCGCCGCGATGCTGAAGCTATGGTCAAAAATCTATTGAACGCTGCGCTGGCGGGGACTGCCAGGGAGACACAACAGCAGTGATCCGTATCATCGTCTTTATCGGTTTTGTGGCACTCGTTGCATTGGGTGCAACATGGATTGTCGACCGACCTGGCGAAATCGTTTTGACATGGCAAAACTGGCGTATTTCGACATCACTTACCGTCGCGATCATCCTTCTTGCCGCATCCATGGTCGCCGCGATTCTTATCTGGACGCTAATCCGTCTGATAGTGAAATCGCCGGATTTGATTTCGCTATTCTTCCGTGAGCGTCGGCGTGCAAAAGGATGGCGTGCCATCACGCAAGGCATGATCGCAATCGGTGCCGGCAACTTGACCCTGGCGCAGCGCTCGGCGAGCGAAGCGCGGAAATTGGTTGGACACGAGCCATTGACCTTGCTGCTGATGGCGCAGACCGCGCAACTTAGTGGCGATATCGAAAAGGCCGAAACAGAATTCCGTTCCATGCTTGGTCATTCGGAAACGAAGCTGTTAGGCCTGCGTGGATTATATGTCGAGGCGGTTCGCCGGAACGATGCTGCATCCGCGTTTGCCTATGCCCAAGAATCGATGCAGGGCGATACAATCTCTGCATGGGCTGCGGAAGCGCTCATTGAATTTCAGTGCCGCGCGGGAGATTGGAGCGGTGCGCTGAAAACGCTTGAAAAAACGGTCGATGCCCGCGCGATCGATAAAACGATCGCTAAACGTCATCGGGCGGTTTTGCTAACCGCGCGGGCGCTTTCGATTGAAGAGACGAATCCGGCGGAGGCGCGCGAACTGGCACTCGAAGCAGTAAAACTTACCCCGGATCTTGTTCCCGCGGCTGCGCTGGCAGGCCGGTTGCTCGGAGTCGCGGGAAGTCTGCGCAAGGCCGCGGGAATTGTCGAAAAGGCATGGGGCGCAATTCCGCACCCCGATCTTGCCGAAGTTTATGCGAGTCTGCAGCCGGGCGATTCTGCCGAAGATCGACTAAAACGCGTCAAAAAACTCGTGAGGAAAACAAAAGACAATTTTGAATCGCGACTTGCCCTCGCCCGTAGCGCAATGGACGCCAATCATTTCGAAGAGGCTCGTGCAGTGCTTATACCTTTGCTCGGTGATCCCACGCAGCGGGCCTGTTTGCTGATGGCGGAGATCGAGGCCTCCGAGCATGGGGATCACGGCAAAGCACGAGAGTGGACCGTGCGGGCTTTACGGGGCAAGCGCGACCCGGCGTGGATCGCCGACGGTTATGTTTCCGAGCGCTGGCTTCCTGCGTCGCCGCACACCGGTAGATTGGATGTATTCGAATGGCTGATCCCGCCGACGGCCTCGCTGGGGCCGGTTCTTGAACAGGCAGCAGAACAGGCTTTCTTGGCGTCCTCACCGGTTTCGGTGCCGGCGCGGAGAACTGAGCCGCAAACAAAAACCGTGCCTGTTCTCGATGCGCCGAAAGCGTCGGCCGCAAAACGTCCCGAGGGGGTTGCTCCCTTCGTCGCCGAACCGCCACTACCTGACGATCCTGGTCCGGAGATTGATGATAGGCTGCCGCCGCGGCGGCGGTTACGCTTCTTTGACTGGCTCGTTGGCCCAACTGCTTGAAATGCACCGATCGCACAGCTATCAGGGGGCGCCAAGCCGCAATAGCTCAGTTGGTAGAGCACGTCATTCGTAATGACGGGGTCGGGGGTTCGAATCCCTCTTGCGGCACCATGATTTCAATGGTTTAGCCACTGGTGCCGTCGCTACGGTGGCTTCAGGTGGCCACTAGGTGACGACCAGAGCCGCTCTCACGCAGGATTTTGACAATTCCGCAGAAGCGATCGTTGGGGCGTGATGTTGAAGCTGCCCGTAAAGGACTACTGTCGTCGACGTCTCGATTTCTCTCGTAATCGAGCTTGATCCAGCGCAATGCGTTCAGCTAACTTAATCGAGTCCGTAACAATAACGGGGAGGAAGAACAATGCGTCGATTTGCAACGTGTGCGGTGGCTATTTTGACAGCAGGTTTATTTTTCTCACCCGGATCTGAGGCTCTGGCACAACAACCCACTCTCGGCAAAAGCACGTCTTTGATTTGCAAAGTTTCACTGGGCGGCCCAGACATGGTACTTGTCACGTTTACTAATATAACAACAGCGACCATTCCGAAAGGGCAAACTCTATTTGCATCGAAGGGCGATACCACGATCAAGTTCCAAGCGGCCGATGCAATTCCTCAGAATGGGAACGCGACCTTCCAGACAAAGTCCGGTGCCTTTATGAGCGCGGGAGATTGTTTGGGTTGGTATGACTAATTTCCGAGTGTGACCAAGCCTGGCGATGGCCGAGACCTGCTCTTGCGGCACCAGATTTGAAAATAAAAATTGCTCATTTGCAAAATTGTAGATTGGGACGAGATAGGGATATTGAGCAGACAAAAGCTCTTTAGACTATCTCGGGCTTCCCCCTAAAAACTCGCCATCTTTCCAGATTCCGGATTGCTTGATTGTATCACCAGGAGCGTAGAAAGTTCCCTTTCCATCGTATTTTCCGTCCTTGAATTGACCAATGTATTTTTCGCCATTAGCAGACGTATGGGTGCCTTGTCCGTTCTTTTTGTCGTTCTTCCATTCACCAACGTATTTGTCGCCACTGGAATACGTATAGGTGCCTTGTCCATTTCGTTTGTCGTCCTCGTATTCACCGACGTATTTGTCGCCACTGGAATACGTATAGGTGCCTTTTCCGTTCTTTTTGTCGTCCTTTAATTCACCGACGTATTTGTCACCATTGGCGAACGTAATGGTGCCTTGTCCGTTCTTTTTATCGTCCCTGAATTCACCGACGTATTTGGCGCCACTAGGAAACGTAACAATGCCTTGTCCATTCTTTTTATCGTCCTTCCATTCACCAACGTATTTGGTGCCACTGGGAAACGTAACAGTGCCTTGTCCGTACTTTTTGTTGTCCTTGTATTTACCAATGTCTTTGTCACCGTCAGTGGACGTATAGGTGCCTTGTCCGTTCTTTTTGTCGTCCTTCCATTCACCAACGTATTTGTCACCACTGGAATACGCATAGGTGCCTTGGCCATTTCTTTTGTCGTCCTTGAATTCACCGACGTATTTGTCGCCACCCCAATACGTATAGGTGCCTTTTCCATTTCTTTCGTCGTCCTTGAATTCACCGATGTATTTGTCGCCACTGGAATACGTATAGGTGCCTTTTCCGTTGGTTTTGCCGTCCTTCCATTCACCGACGTATTTGTTACCACTGGAAAACGTATGAGTGCCTTGTCCATTTCTTTTGTCGTCCTTGAATTCACCGACGTATTTATCGCCACTGGAATACGTATAGGTGCCTTTTCCGTTGGTTTTGCCGTTCTTCCATTCACCGACGTATTGGTTACCACTGGAATACGTATACGTGCCTTTTCCATTTCTCTCGTCGTCCTTGAATTCACCGACATATTTGTCGCCACTGGAATACGTATAGGTGCCTTTTCCGTTGGTTTTGCCGTCCTTCCATTCACCAACGTATTTGTCTCCGTTAGCGAACGTAGAAGTGCCTTGACAGTCAGTCCAACGAATATTCGTATTATCTGGGCATTGGGGCCGCCGACTCTGAGCAGCAATCACATTCGGCAGAACGACCAATCCCATAAGCATAGTCGCTAGAACGACAGTAGCCGACAAAATCGGTGATCGAAGATTCAACATCACCCCGCCCTATCCTCTTTATTCTTTCGGGACTCCGTCAGTCAATTTAGGCGATCAAACTACGGCAATTCAACAGCGGCTCTGAGTTGCTGATCGTTTATTGGGCTCCGCTTTAACAACGCTGATCATGCGGTCGACGCCACGGTCGAGGGTGCTGGAGTGCTGCTTGCGCACGACGTACTGGCCTAGGATGAGCTACACACGGGGCGGCTTGTAATACCCTTTGAGCTCACTTTGCATTCGGGTCGCGCCTATTACTTCGTCTGCCCAAAGAAACTCCAGGACCGCCTGAAGGTGCAGGCTTTTCGTACTTGGACCAAACGGGAGGTGGCGCGCACTTACGCGCACTGGCGAGACAACACGAAACTATGAGTTCGTAATGACGGGATCGGGGATTCGAATCCCTCTTGCGGCACCAATATTTGTAGTCAAGCTTGTAAGTTTAACAAGCAGAGATTCACCAACAATCTTTATGAACCTTTGAGCAACGGTTCGAGCATCTTGTCGAAATTATCGAGGGTCTTTTCCCCTTGCATCCGCTCCCCGTTGATGAAGAACGCGGGCACCCCCTTCACGCCAAATTTCTCCTTCGCTTTGCCGCGACCGTCATCGAGTGCTTGGCTGAGTTTTGAGTTGCTCAGGCAAGCTTCGAAAGACTGTTGGGTGAAGCCGAATTTTTGCGCCATTGCAAACAACGCCTTCGACGGATCGTCCACGAAGGCCCAGTCTTTCTGTTGTTCGAACAGAACCTCGACCGTCGGAAAATACTTGTCATCCGACTGGCAGCGCGCGAGGGCGGAGGCGGAAGCAGCGAGCGGGTCGAGTGGGAATTCCCGCATGATGAAACGCACCTTGCCGGTGTCGATGTATTTCTTTTTGAACGGCTGAAAGACCTCGTTGTAAAAGCGCGCGCAGTGGGAGCAGGTCATAGAAGCGTATTCGATGACGGTAATGGGCGCCTTGTCGTTGCCGAGAACACGATCCGGCAGTGGCCCCGGTGCCATCAGTTCGGCCACATCGACCGTCTGCGCGTAGGCGCTGGCAAACGCCCCCGCCAGCAAGAAAGAACCGAGCGATGAATAAAGAAGAACACGCCGGGAAAGGTTCATTTGTAATCTCCGAATGAATGAACGCGGGTAGCTGAATGTAAATTATAACAATCATAGGGAACGAAGGGAACGAAGGGAAGGGTGTGATCAGGCGCGCGGCGATCAGTTAATTCTGGTTAGCAGCGCGGCGGGGTGGCCGGGTATGGCGTGAGCGCAGTTGCCAGACCGGTTTGACGGATCGGTGTGCTGATGTCGATCGCCGACACCGAATCCGGAAGGTCCGACTACGATCGCCACATTCTATCGTGGTCTTCAGTCAAGTGTGAGCGCGTACTCCAACTCACTCTGCCGCGCTTCGCACGGGGGTCTTCTCAGCAGCGAGGAAACGCTCGGTTTCGAGTGCGGCCATGCAGCCGAGCCCCGCGGCTGTGACGGCTTGGCGGAAAATATCATCGGCGATATCACCGGCCGCGAACAGGCCCGGCACCGACGTCGCCGTCGAATTGGGCGCCGTCCAGACATAGCCCGACGGTTTCATCTTGACCTTGCCTTCGACCAGCTCGGCCGCGGGCTTGTGGCCGATCGCGATGAAAATCCCATCGATTTTCTTCTCGGTGATGGCGCCGGTCTTCACGTTTTTGATTTTTGCGTGCGTCACCTTCAGCGGGTCCGAAGTGCCCACAACTTCTTCCAACATGGAATCCCAGATTACCTCGATCTTCGGATTCTTGAATAGGCGATCATGCAGGATTTTCTCCCCGCGAAACGAATTGCGGCGATGAATCATGGTGACCTTGGTAGCGAAGTTTGTAAGGAATAGGGCCTCTTCAACCGCAGCATTGCCGCCGCCCACAACCAGCACTTCCTTATTGCGGTAGAAAAATCCGTCGCAGGTGGCGCAGGCGGAGACACCATAGCCGCGAAATTTCTGCTCGGAAGGCAGATCAAGCCAGCGCGCTTGCGCGCCGGTCGCAAGAATCACGGCATCGGCAAGAAAAATGGCGCCGCCTTCCAACGTCAGTTTGAATGGCCGCTGATTAATATCGAGGTTGGTCACTGTATCGGTGACAATGCGCGTGCCGACATGCTTGGCCTGGGCGCGCATTTCCTCCATCAACCAAGGACCCTGAATAACCTTGGCGAAGCCCGGATAGTTTTCCACATCTGTTGTAGTCGTCATCTGACCGCCGGGCTGGATGCCTTCGATCAGAACGGGCGAAAGCATAGCGCGCGCGGCGTAGATCGCGGCCGTATAGCCTGCAGGCCCCGAACCGATGATCGCAAGGTGCACGTGTTCGTTCGCCATGATCAATAATCTCCGAAAAAACCTTCATCGCGTGTCGATAGAAGGAGAAGCAATCGAATCGCCGAAATGGCGAGGAGAACTAGTCTCTTATCCTACAATGTTGCCCCCTTTACTCCACTTTGGCAATGTTGTGTAGTTATCCGGGAGTACGCGGCGGACAAATGTCGTGCTGCGAGGGGGAAAAAAGAATGTTGATGCGACTATTGCGGCTTTTGGCGTTCACTGTCGTCGCGGTTCTGGTAATGAGACCTAGCGGCGCAAATGCCTTTGAGCCGATTGAATTTACGCCCCAGGCTTTCGCTGCGGCGCAAGCGGCGAACAAGCCGATCCTGCTCTTCTTCGATGCAAGCTGGTGCTCGACCTGCTCGGTCGAGCGTCCCATCATTGCCGGCGTCATCGACGAGTTGGAGAAAAGCCGAAGCGGGAGAAATCTTGAAGTCTTCACCGTGGACTGGGACAGCCAGCAAGATGTTGCAATGAGGTTCAACGTCCCGACGCAAAGCACGCTAGTTGTTTTTCAAGGCAAGACCGAGAAGGGTCGCTTGACGGGGGAAACCGACCCAAATGAAATCCGCTCACTCCTGAAGAGTCCGTGGGAAGCCCGCATTCGAAAGGTCGAGACACGCCTGGCTTCGGTTGGTTCCTATTTTCTGGCTCTACTCGCTGGGGCTCTGTCCATTCTTTCGCCTTGCTGTCTCGCAGTATTGCCGATCGTTATCGCCAGCGCGGCCGCGGCGCATCGCTGGGGCGCCTTGGCTTTGGCTGCTGGGCTTGCGTTGTCTTATACCGTGATCGGGCTGTTCTTAGCGACTATCGGCTATAGTCTTGGGCTCAGCGGTAATGCGTTTCGCGTAGGCGCAGCGGTACTCATGGTGCTTTTCGGGGCCGTGCTCTTAAGCGGGTCACTGCAAGAGCGCTTCGCGCTCGCGGGCTCTGGTCTTGGCAACGTTGTCAGCGACTTCATGTCGAAGATACAGCCCTCCGGTTTGCAGGGTCAGTTCGTTGTCGGCGCTTTGCTTGGTGTAGTTTGGAGTCCGTGCGTTGGACCGATTATCGGTGCCGCGGCCACTTTAGCATCGCAACGCGAGGCTCTTGGGCAGGTTGCGTTGGCGATGGCTCTCTTTGGTATTGGCGCGGCCTTGCCACTCGTAATCATCGGGACCTTGTCGCGCGAGGCGTTGATGCGCTGGCGCGGCCGTATGAGCGTGGCTGGCCATGCGGGTAAGGCTGTTCTCGGAATTTTCTTGATCATAGCGGGCATCGCGATCATGAGCGGAATTGATCGACGCGCGCAAACCCTTATGGCTCGCCTGGAGCCGAATTGGCTGCACGAACTTTCAACAAAATTCTAACTGTGTTTCGAAACTGAAGCGTGCTCCGGCCTGGATGCTAATCAGGTTTCTGAAATCAGGAGCGGATGGCTGCCTGCGAAATTAACCGAATGTGATGCTGTGATTGATCGTACTTTTTTCCAAAAATCTCGTCCGGCTCGCAGATTGGATTTGCGGTCGTAAATATAAACCCCGGCCTCGTGCCGGGGTTTTTGTTGGACAAACATGCGACACGCAGATGGCCAATATCTGCCTAAGGCACGAAACGGACATACCGCCTGCGCCAATAAATGTGTGTTTCCGATCGAAAAGCGGAAAACATTGGCTCACTGCGAGTTTTTCACTCTTTAATCGTGAGCTGACGTTGTGCCCATTGACCATTGCCGGTTGGTTGTTTGGATTACGGAAAAATCGGCGCCGTATCCGCCCTTGATTCATCGCGTGTCGGGATGTCGAAGATGCTTTAGCACGGCATCTTCACGGTTCCGTTGCATGCCAATCGTACGACCTTCTTCGACCGCAATTGAAATCGGAATGCCCCTATAAGCACGATAGAGCGTCCACATTGCGCCGACTCGATTGGCCGAGACGCAGTGAATAATCAGCGGAAAATGCGCGGCATTCTCAACGATGTGTGCAAACTGGGTCACCTGCGCATCCGAGGGGACGTTATCTGTCACGGGAATATTGAAATAGCGTAGTCCCGCCGCCTCGACGGCTTGTTTTTCGACTTCTGCACCTTCGTCCTGACTGCGCAGATCGAGAATAGTAGCAAAGCCCAACAATTTGAGCTCGATGATGGCGCCGTTCTTAAGAAGGCCGGCAGTCGCTATGTTTGGCCGCAACCGATTATAGTTGATGATCGCGGGACCAACCTTGTCACCAAATGGAACTTCTTTACCAGCGGTCTGGGCGACCGCCGCATCCATGGGAGCAATTAGGTCAGAACTCATCGCGATAACAGATGCGACAAATCCTGTAACAATTAGCGTGAGTAAATAAGACGTTTTCATCATGTGCAGCGCACCTTAGCTTTTAACTGATGGGATCAGTCAGCCGAGTTTTGCTAGACGCTCCCCTGATCAGCTTGAATGGTCCTATCTCCTGGATTGTCGGAAGCCCGAGGCACGAATTATTTCAATCATAGGGCAATCCGCGCCATGTGATTTTCGAGTTTTAATGTGCGTCATTGCGCGCTAGCTTTGCAACCATAGCATTTTTCGGAGCAATATTTCCGGATGAAAAATGTAACTCCAGCCATTGCGTTAATAACGCTGTTCGCTGCGGCTGGAATCGGATTGTGGTCAGAGGTTCGCACACATCAGACACCAAAATACAATCACGAACCGAACATCCAACAACGAGTGACGAATTACAATCAGCAAATAGGTGTCATCGGTCGCCCCGTTACTATCGGGCAAGGTCGCGCTGAGTTCAATGATCAAATCAAAGCTGAAATCTTGCAAAAGATTCCGAAGGGCGAAGTCCTGTTGCAGACAGCTGGGGGAGCTGGAGATCAAAAGATAGGAACTCAAGTTCAAGAATTTCTTGTACGAAATGGATATGACGTTGAGCGGATGAAAATTGGAGTGACAGTGCCCCTACCCGGCCAGCCATTCTCAGCTCGTATAATGGATAACCGGACAATTTTTGTCGTCGCGCCAAGCGCTAAGTAACAACGTGTCATCCACGTGTGAAAGAAAAAACGGTCGGCACGAAGCCGACCGTTTTGACTAGGCAGAGTGCGAAAGTAATCCGCGTCGGGCCGTCTTCAGCCACCACCGCATTCGCCAGGACCTTTGCCCTTTTTCTCACATTCCTCTTTGTTCTTCTTCTGTTGGTCTGTCGCCTGTGCCTGTTTCGTCTGAGCCGAAACCGCAGCAGGTATCGCAACAAGGATTGCGCCCGCAAGGATCAATTTGAAGATGTTAGTCATGTAAAACTCCTCCCGATAAGAAGGCATATGCCCTCTTATCTTTTTTTATACAGGATTTTGGCCGAAATTGGAAGCCCTCCATTCCTATTCAGGCATTCAACTCTTCCCGACGCCCGCTTGCTTCGAGCCACTCCTCCTCAAATTTTTCTAGTGCCTCTACCGTTTGGGCACGGATTCTTGTCAGGCGGGCGGCCTCGAGCGGATTTTTGCTTTGCAGTTCGGCGTCGTTCAGTTTTTCATCAATGGCTGCAATTTGCTCCTCGCATTTCTGAACCTCTGTTTCGATCTGCTTGATCCGTTTTTTCAGCGGAACAAGTTTCGCTCGTCTTTCGCTCGATGAATTTTGGCTCTGGGACCGATTTTCATTTTTCTTCCCTGCCATCCGGTCCGCGCCCGAACGGCCAAGGACGCCTGCACGATACTGATCGAGATCGCCATCGTAGGGTGCAACCGTTCCACCCGACACCAGCCACAGCCGCTCGGTACAGGCATCGAGGAGATATCGGTCATGGCTCACTAGCACTACAGCGCCCGAATAGGCATTGACCGCATCGACGAGTGCCGTGCGCGCTTCGATGTCGAGGTGGTTTGTTGGCTCGTCAAGAATCAGAAGATGAGGCCCGTGGAAGGCCGCGAGACCCAAGAGAAGACGTGCTTTCTCACCGCCCGACAGATCGGCTACTTTGGTATCAGCCGCGGAAGCAGAAAAACCCATTTCCGCGGCACGGGCGCGAATTTTTGCCTCCGGCGCGCCCTGCATCAACCGGCGTACATGTTCGGCAGGTGTTTCATCGGCGTGAAGTTCGTCCAGTTGATGCTGTGCCAGATAGGCGACCTGTAATTTGCTTGCGCGTATCATCTTGCCTGTCTGCGGCTTCAGACGCTCGGCAAGCAACTTGGCGAAGGTCGATTTTCCGTTTCCATTCGGCCCCAGCAACGCGATGCGATCATCCTCGTCAATGCGCAAATTGAGATTCCGAAGGATGGATTTTTGTGGCGTGTAGCCAACGGAGACGCCATCCAGAACGATTATCGGCGGTGAAAGCAATTTCTTCGGGGCGCGGATGGAAATGGCGGCGCGCTCTTCTGCCACTTCTTCCGCAAGCGGTTCCATTTTTGTGAGGGCCTTAATACGCGACTGTGCTTGCCGCGCTTTCGACGCCTTAGCGCGGAAACGATCGACGAAAGCAGTGAGATGCGCGCGCTGCGCCTCTTGTCGTTTGCGCGCCTTCTCATCAAGAATAAGACGTTCTCGCCTTTGGCGGTCGAATAACAAAAATCCGCCGCGATATAGTTTCAATTTTTTCTGGTCGAAGTGCAAAATGTAATTGACGGACGTATCTAAAAGATCACGATCGTGACTAACGATGAGGACTGTGTGCGGGTAGCGCGCGAGATAATCCTGCACCCACAACGTACCTTCGAGGTCGAGATAATTGGTCGGCTCGTCGAGCAGGAGCAGATCAGGCTCGTAGAAAAGTAACGCTGCAAGCGCGACGCGCATGCGCCAGCCACCGGAGAATTCCGAGCATGGACGCCCTTGTGCCGCTTCGTCGAAACCGAGGCCGGCGAGAATTTTTGCAGCCTTTGATGGAGCAGAATAAGCATTGATATCGACGAGCCGTGTTTCGATTTCCACGATTCGGAGCGGATCAGTTGCGGTTTCGCGTTCGGCCATCAAACTTGCACGCTCTATGTCGGCCGCCAACACAACCTCTAGTAAAGTTTCCGGTCCGGCTGGTGCTTCCTGCGCCACGTGGCCAATTCGTGCACGAGAAGAAAGCCGAATAGAACCGGTCTCAAGTTCCAGTTCACCCTCAATTGCGCGAAAGAGTGTCGTCTTGCCGGCACCGTTCCGACCGACAACGCCTACACGTGCATTAGATGGAATCGATACTGATGCATGATCGAGCAGCAACCGGCCTGCCACACGCAAAGAAATGTCGTCAAACACAATCATTGCGCGCCTTGTTGCAAACGGTTGGGTGTGGCGCAAGAGCGCATTCTAAAGTGATGTTTAATTCAGAGTTTTTACCACTCACGCCAACTCAGCGTAAATCGAATCGCACCGGGGCCGCGAAATCCATTCGCGAACGACCTAGACCAGGCGGGAATGGCGGGAAAGGCGATGCGCGGTGAACCATCGAAAGCGCCGCCTCGTCGAGAATTGCCGCGCCACTGCCATGGGCTAGAGACAATGAAGTAACGCTGCCGTTCGATGCAAGGGCGAAACGAACTGTCGCCGTGCCCTTAATGCCGCCGCCTTTGGCCGCCGGCGGATAACTTCGGAAGCGTTGCAGATGTGCAAGCACGAGCGCTTGGTACGACGAAATTTCGGAGGTCCCGCCCGACTCCAAGAGTCCGCCAGCACCGGCACGGCCCTGGGAATGCGACGAGGCAACGGGGCTCGGATTTGTTGCGGCACTTCGGCTTGCCTGGGTTTCTTCTTTCTTCTTCTGTTCGCGGATGCGCTTTTCAAGAGAAGGTTTGTCCTTCGCGGTAGGAATTGTTCCAGGCGTTTCATCGCTCTTTTGCGGCGGTGCAGCCTCAACTTTTTCTTGGGCTTTTTGTTCCTCTTTCGCTGTGGTTTTAGCTGCTGTCCTTGCGTCCTCGGAAATTGCATCGGTTGGCGTTGGGACGGGCGGCAGTACTGCGGTGACAACGACTTCAATCGGAACCACGAGCGTTCCCTCAGCCGAAGAAGTTGACGCAGCGCCGGCCGCGCGTTCGAGGTCGTAGGTATATTTCAGCGAAAAAGCGAGAACGGCGAGCGCATGGATGAGAAGCGAAATCGCGATTGTGATTTCCCACCAGAGCGCGCGTTTGGGTTGCGGAAGTGTCGGGCGATCTTCGTATTTCGGTGATTTGGGAGCAGCTTTGGACGCGACTATTTCGGCAGGGTGACGTGGAATGATCGGAATTGGAGTTGTTCCGATAGCTTCGGCATCGTGCGGGGGAGTGATTAGAAAGGGGAGAGCAACCGCGTTCGGCTTTTCTTTGCGCAGTTTTTTCGCCTTTTTCGACGTCATTCCGAACCTTTCAATTAGGTCGTCTTGCCCGTTGGCAGAATGCTAATCGGCGCCTTTCAAATACCGTAAGATACGGAAAGTACAAATGGACTTGCGAGAGCACATGCAGAAACCGGCGGCTGTGACGGCAGCGAAAGAGATTGTGATGTTAAAGGGGGCCGCGTCATAACCTCCTGGAAGCCGACATCCAATATTACGGACCCATGAAGAAATAGTCTGAAGTGACCCTCTGTGTCAGCGGTATTCCACGCTTATTTTATTGACTGCCGTAGACCATTAGTTGGGACCTTAGCTCTTCCCTCTGAACGTGGACTTGCTACGCTTAGCGGGCGGCGCGCTCGCGTCCACACTGAGGAACGCCTATGGACTTCGAACTCAGCGAAGAACATCGAATGCTCAAGGAATTGGTCGCGCGCTTCGTGCGCGATGAACTAATGCCATTCGAAAGTAGGGTGCTGGAACGAGAAGCGAAAGGCGAGGGCGCGCATCTTACGGAGTTGGAATGTGCTCGCGTCGATAAAAAATCGCGTGAGCTCGGATTGTGGGGTCTGGATGCACCGCTTGAATTTGGCGGATCTGATTTGCCGGCCGAAGCGACGATCGGCGTGCATGAGGAAATCGGAAAGTCCGTTACTCCGTATACGTTGCCGCCGGATTCACCGAATTTGCGCATGCTGATGGTAACGGTGAACGAGGAACAGCGTGCTGCGTACCTCGAACCGTATGCACGCGGCGAAACAGTCTCGGCGATCGCAATTTCAGAGCCGAATGCCGGTGCCGATCCCGCTTCCATGATCACCCGTGCGGTGAAGGACGGAAATTCTTGGGTAATTAATGGCCGTAAAATCTGGATCAGCCGCGCGGAGCGTGCGGATTTTGTTATTCTCATGGCTGTTACCGACAAGACCAAAGGAGCGCGCGGCGGAATCTCCGCTTTTCTTATCGACAAGGGAACGCCGGGCTTTAACGTCATTCGTAAAATTCCGATGATTGGTGGGCACATCACCTATGAGATCGCGCTCGAAGACTGCAGAGTGCCGGCGTCGCAATTGCTCGGGCGCGAGGGCGAGGGGTTCGCGCCGATGCAGGTGCGGCTCTCTACCCGCCGCCTGCAGATGTCGGCATGGTGTGTCGGTATTGCTCAACGCGCGCTGGAAATGATTTGCGAACACGCGCCCCAGCGCGTCACGTTTGGTGTGCCGCTTTCTGAACGCCAAACGGTGCAGTGGTGGGTGGCCAACGCTGCGACCAAAATTCATGCGACAAGGCTGATCGTTTACGATGCAGCAAAAAAAGTCGATCGTGGCCTCGATGCCCGCATGGAAGTCTCGATGGCAAAGGTTTTCGCAACCGAAATGGCCTGGGAAATCGTCGACCAAGCGATGCAAACCTTTGGTGCGATGGGAATGGCGAAAGAAATGCCACTTCAATTTCTAGCCAACAAAGTGCGCCTGATGCGGATTTATGATGGCCCATCTGAGGTGCATCGCTGGGTGATTGCGCGGAGATTGTTGGGTTTGCGCTAATAAAAATTGAAGGGGAGAGAGGTATGGCAGGCTTCGAACAAATTCTTTACGACGTGAAAGACCGTGTGGCGACCATCACCCTGAATCGGCCGGATCGCATGAATGCATGGACGCCGGTGATGGAGAAAGAAGTCCGTAAGGCGTTTGAACAGGCAAGCGTTGACGAAAAAATACGCGCAATTGTACTGACGGGCGCGGGACGGGGCTTCTGCGCCGGGGCGGATATGTCGGGTCTTGGTGCCCGCGCCAATGACCCGAAACTTGCGACCGATCTCCATCCGCAAAAGGACGATCCCGATAACTTCAATCAGCGATATAGCTATCTTCTCGGAATTCCGAAGCCGATTCTTGCGGGTATCAACGGGCCAGTCGCGGGCATTGGCTTCGTGCTGACGCTCTATTGCGATCTTCGTTACATTGCGGCGGGCACAAAACTGACGACTTCTTTCGCACGGCGCGGGCTGATTTGCGAATATGGTTCTGCCTGGATGCTGCCACGTCTCGTCGGGCCAATGAATGCAATCGACTTGATGCTTTCGGGCCGGACAACAACGGCGGAAGAAGCTGGCAGCATGGGACTAGCACGTGTGCTTCCCGCCGATAGATTTCATGAGGCGGTCGCGTCAATCGCTAAGGATTTTGCCGACCTATCCTCGCCGCGCTCGATGCGGATTATGAAACATCAGATCTACCAGTCGTATTTTCAAACGCTGGCCGAAGCGACCCAACTCTCAGTGAAAGAATTGGTGAAATGCTTTGGCACCGAAGATCTGAAGGAAGGTGTTGCGCATTTCGTGGAAAAACGAAAGCCAAATTTTGCTGGACGGTAAACAGGAAAAGGCATGGGCAGGGACGTCAGCGTTTCGATGGATGGACACGTGGCGACGGTTGTTTTCAGCCGTCCGCCGCAAAACTTCTTTGACGCGGCGCTGATTTCGAACATCGCCGATGCATTTGAGGAAATAGAGCGGGAGCCGAAATGCCGGGCAATTGTGCTTGCTTCGGAGGGGAAGGTCTTCTGTGCGGGCGCTGATTTGGCGAATAGACCAGATACGGGAACTGGGACCGAGAGCGCCGGCAAAATCAAACATCTTTATAAAGAAGCGCTTCGCCTATACCGCGCCAAGAAGCCTGTGGTCGGTGCGATTCAAGGCGCGGCGGTCGGGGGCGGGCTGGGGGTCGGTTGTGTTCCCGATTTCCGCGTAGCGTGCCCGGAAGCTCGTTTTTGTGCTAATTTTAGTCGGCTTGGCTTCCATCCCGGTTTTGGTCTAACGGCGGTATTGCCCCGCATTGTTGGTGCACAGCAGGCGGCGCTTCTCTTTTATACCGGGCGTCGAATTGCTGGCGAAGAAGCGCTGCGAATTGGGCTTGCAGATCTGCTTGTCCCGCAACCCGAGGTTCGCAAGGCGGCTCAGGCGTTTGCAAAAGAAATTGCGGAATCGGGCCCGCTTGCGGTCGTTTCGATCCGCGAAACGTTGAGGCGAGGACTCTCCGATGAAATCGAGGCCGCGATGGAACGGGAACTCTTTGAGCAGGAGTGGTTGCGTCGCACCGCCGATTTTAAGGAGGGCGTGAAGGCTATGAACGAGCGCAGGCTGCCCAAATTTGAAGGGCGTTGACGTGGGACATTAATGGTTCGAATGTCTAGAAAATTTCACAGGACATAAAGTGATCAGGTCAAGGGGAGGATTATTGAATGGATTTTACACTTTCTGAGCGGCAGCGTCATTGGCGTGATCGTGTCGTCGCTTTTATGTCGAAGCACGTCTATCCGGCGGTTGATACTTACAACAAGCAGATGGAAGCTTTCGGCTCCAACCGTTGGCAGGTTGTACCAATTCTGGAAGAACTGAAGGCAAAAGCGCGTAAAGAAGGATTGTGGAATCTATTTCTTCCGCCTTCCGATCAGCATGACGAAGGCGAATTTCACGGCGCTGGATTGACCAACCTCGAATACGCATTGTGCTCAGAAGAAATGGGCCGCATTCAATGGGCGTCCGAAGTCTTCAATTGCTCTGCGCCCGACACGGGTAACATGGAAGTTCTGCACCGTTATGGCTCGAAGGAGCAAAAGGAAAAGTGGCTGCGTCCGCTGATGAACGGAGAAATCCGTTCGGCATTTCTAATGACGGAACCGCAGGTCGCCTCCTCCGATGCGACGAACATCGAGACTTCGATCCGCAAGGAAGGAAACGAATACATCATAAACGGCCGCAAGTGGTGGTCCTCGGGTGTCGGGGATCCGCGCTGTAAGGTCACAATCGTGATGGGCAAAACCGATACGGGCGCTGCGCGTCATTCACAACAGTCGCAGATTTTAGTGCCCACGGACGCCAAGGGAATGAAGGTTGTTCGCATGCTTCCCGTATTCGGGTTCGACGATGCGCCGCACGGCCATGCGGAAGTTATTCTCGATAAGGTTCGCGTGCCGGCTTTGAATCTTTTGCTCGGCGAGGGCCGCGGCTTCGAGATCGCACAAGGTCGTCTAGGGCCGGGCCGCATTCATCATTGCATGCGGACGATTGGTGTCGCGGAAGCGGCGCTTGAGAAGATGGTGCGACGTCTGCAATCGCGTGTTGCATTCGGCAAACGGATTTCCGAGCAGTCGGTGTGGGAACAGCGCGTCGCCGAAGCGCGTATCGATATCGAGATGACGCGCCTTCTGTGTCTCAAGGCCGCCGACATGATGGACAAGGCCGGCAACAAGGCTGCGAAACTTGAAATTGCGATGATCAAAGTCGCGGCCCCACGTATTGCGCTTCGCATCATCGACGACGCAATTCAGGCACATGGCGGCGGCGGAGTCACAACCGATTTCGGTCTGGCCAAGGCTTACGCAGGCATCCGTACATTGCGTCTCGCCGATGGGCCGGATGAGGTCCATAACCGATCGATCGCGCGAATGGAATATTCGCGTCATACCAACGTTAATATTGCCGCTGAATGAGCGAGTCCGCTGCTTTTTCGCCTGACGAGACTTATACGGGCACGAAACCCGTGGAAGAAAGGCATCGCCTGGACGATGCAAAGCTTGCGGTCTGGATGAAGGACAATGTGAGCGGCTATGAGGGGCCGCTCACCGTTCTTCAGTTCAAAGGCGGACAATCAAACCCTACATATCGACTCGACACGCCGCCGCGCTCTTACGTTTTGCGGCGGAAGCCGTTCGGAAAATTGCTGCCGTCGGCGCACGCGGTTGATCGTGAGTTCCGCGTAATTTCGGCACTTCACAAAGTCGGGTTCCCGGTCGCGAAACCGTATGCGTTGTGCAGCGATGACAGCGTGATTGGCTCGATGTTCTATATCATGGGGATGGTAGAGGGGCGCGTGTTGTGGAACGGTGCATTACCAACTTGCTCATCTGAGGAGCGTGGGGCGATTTACCGCGCGCAGATCGAAACGCTGGCGAAGCTTCATTCGTACGATCCTGACGAGATTGGACTCGGCGATTATGGCAAACCGGGCAATTATTTCGCACGACAAGTGGACCGCTGGTCGAAACAATATCGCGCTTCGGAAACGCAAGACATCCCGGAAATGAACCGACTGATCGAGTGGCTGCCCAAGACAGTTCCGACGCAGGAACGCGTTTCCATCGTTCACGGTGACTATCGTCTCGATAACATGATCTTTGATGCGAAGGAGCCGAAAGTTATCGCGATTTTGGATTGGGAGCTTTCTACGCTTGGCGATCCGCTTGCGGACTTTACTTATTTTTTGATGAACTGGGTCATGCCGCCTGAGGGCCGGAGCGGGCTCGCGGGGCTCGACATCAAGACGCTGGGAATTCCTTCAATCGAAGAGGCGGCCGCACTTTATTGCAAACTGACGAACCGGACGGGATTGCCCGAGCTGAACTGGTATTTCGCATATAATGTGTTTCGCATTACGGCAATCTTGCAGGGAATTGCAGGTCGTATTCGTGATGGAACGGCCGCGAGCACGCGGGCTGCAGAATCGGTAAAACGTGTGATCCCGTTGGCCAAGGCCGCACTCGACTTTGCGAAGAAAGCGGGCGCCTGAACGCTCACCGCTTGTCAGAGCGCTGCGAAGGACTAATGTTCCAAAAAAGCATGAGTTTCCGGGAGTTAGAATTACGCCATGTCTTTGTTCGACCTAATGGGGAAAGTTGCCATCGTCACCGGTTCCTCGCGGGGCATCGGCAAGGCGATTGCTGAGCGGCTCGCGGAGCATGGGGCCAAAGTCGTCATTTCCTCGCGCAAGCCGGAGCCATGCAAAGAAGTCGCCGATGCGATCAATAAAGCGCATGGTAAGGGCACCGCAATTGTTGTTCCCGCGAATATCTCTTCAAAACACGAACTGAAACATCTCGTTGATAAAACGAACAAACAGTTCGGTAAGATCGATATTCTGGTCTGCAACGCCGCATCCAATCCCTATTACGGCCCGCTTGCCGAAATTCAAGACGATCAATTTCGTAAGATTTTCGACAATAACGTCATGTCGAATCTTTGGCTTGTTCAATTGGTCGCGCCGCAAATGATCGAGCGAAAAGACGGATCAATTATTATTGTGTCGTCGATTGGCGGATTCCGAGGCTCGCCCATTATCGGCGCGTACTGCATTTCAAAGGCAGCGGACTTTCAACTTGCTCGCAATCTGGCGGTTGAATATGGACGGCATAATGTGCGTGTAAACTGTATCGCCCCGGGACTTATTAAAACGGATTTTGCGCGCGCCCTTTGGGAAGATCCGGAACGATTAAAAATGCGCGAGGAAACCACGCCGATGCGCCGCATCGGGCGCCCCGATGAAATCGCGGGTGCCGCGGTTTTCCTCGCATCCTCCGCGAGCTCCTTCATAACTGGACAGAGCATCGTCATCGACGGTGGCGTTACAATCTGAGGCACAAATGAGCAATCTTGAGACATTCCGTAAGGAAACCCGTGCGTGGCTTGAGAAAAATTGTCCGCCGGAAATGCGCAAGTCGATGCAGAGTGAAGAGGAGATTTGCTGGGGCGGGCGAGATTGGAAATTTCACTCCGATGCGCAGCGCGTTTGGCTCGAGCGCATGGCAGACAAGGGCTGGACTGTTCCTGAATGGCCAAAAGAATATGGCGGCAGTGGACTTTCGCGAGAAGAAGCAAAACTTCTCCAGAAGGAAATGCGTTTGCTCGGCTGCCGTTCTCCGCTCGAGTCATTTGGCATCTGGATGCTTGGACCGGCGCTGCTGAAATACGGCAGCGAGGAACAGAAGCGCGAATATTTGCCGCAGATAGCTCAAGGCAAGATCCGCTGGTGTCAGGGATATTCTGAACCAAATGCAGGCTCCGATCTTGCCTCGCTGCAAACCAAGGCCGAGGACAAAGGTGACCATTTTCTGGTCAACGGTCAGAAAACATGGACGTCCTATGCCGACAAGGCGGACTGGATTTTCTGTCTTGTGCGGACGGATTCTTCTGCGCCAAAGCACGAGGGTATAAGTTTCCTCCTTTTTGATATGAAGAGCCCTGGAGTCTCGACCAAGCCGATCCCGCTGATCTCGGGAAAATCTCCTTTCTGCGAAACATTTTTTACCGATGTGAAGGTGACGAAGAAGAATCTCGTTGGTACACTTAATAAGGGATGGGATATCGCGAAGTATTTGCTCACGCACGAACGCACGATGATCGGCGGCATGGGGCTTCGCGCGGCGGGCCGACCCGTTAGCCAAATTGCCGCCGACACGGTGGGTCTCGACGTAAATGGAATGCTCTCGGACCCTGTATTGCGTGGGAAAATCGCGGAAGTTTCAATTGACGAAATGGCTTTCGTCTTCGCGCTTGAGCGTGCCGGCGATCTTGCAAAAGCCGGGCAGGGAAATCCCGCGTTTTCGTCTGTACTCAAATATTATGGATCAGAATTGAATAAGCGACGTTATGAACTGCTGATGGCGGCCGGCGGTTCCGATGCGTTGGAATGGGAAAGCGTGCGGTCGAAAGAAGGCGCACTGCCACGCGCGTGGCTTCGCACCAAGGCGAATTCGATTGAAGGCGGCACTAGCGAAGTACAATTGAACATTGTCGCCAAACGTATTCTTGGTCTGCCCAACGCGTAAGGTATTTCCATGCCGCTAGTCATGAACGAAGAGCAAAGTCTTCTACGCGATAGCGCACGTGGGTTCTTGGCAAAAAACGCACCGGTCTCGCATTTGCGGAAACTACGGGATAGCCATGACGAAACCGGATTTTCCCAGGCTCTGTGGAGGCAATTTGCAGAAATGGGATTCGCCGGCATCCTTGTGCCGGAAAATCTTGGTGGTTCTGGTCTCGGTCATGTCGAGGCGGGCATCGTGATGGAGGAATTAGGCCGTACACTCACACCCTCGCCATTCCTTTCCACAGCGCTTCTGTGTGTCACAGCGCTCGTTCGCGCTGGAAGTGAGGCTCAGAAAAAGGAATATCTGCCGAAGATCTCCACCGGTGGGCGCATCGGTGCTTTTGCCGTAGACGAGCATTCAAAACACAACCCACGCAAGATCGCGCTTTCGGCTTCGCGCAGCGGTAATGGTTTCGTACTGAACGGCGCAAAAGGGTTTGTCGTGGATGGACATGTGGCGGAGTTTTTGATCGTCGCCGCGCGTACCGCTGGCGAGCCGGGTGATAGCAATGGTCTTACTCTTTTCCTCGTCGATCCGAAGACGAGAGGTGTCGAGATCGAGCGCACGGTGATGGTCGATAGCCATAATGCAGCGCGCGTCAAATTTGACAATGTGCAAGTAAACGCCGACGCGGTGCTTGGCGAGGTCGACGGCGGCTGGAAGACGATCGAGAATATATTGAACGTCGGCCGTGCCGCAGTCGCTGCAGAGCTCTGCGGCGCGGGTGAAGAAGCGTTTGAACGAACTGTAAATTATTTGAAAGATCGGAAACAATTCGGACGGAAGATCGGTGAGTTTCAAGCACTCCAGCACCGTGCGGCCCATCTCTATGGCGAGATCGAAATCACCAAGGCAGCGGTATTAAAAGCTCTGCAAACGCTGGACGAGCACTTCGATCATGCGGGCACAATCGTTTCAGTGGCCAAGGCTCGCGCCGGTGCGAGCGCAACGCTTGCAGTGCAGGAAGCTGTGCAGATGCATGGCGGTATTGGAATGACGGACGAATTTGATATTGGTTTTTTCATGAAAAGAGTTCGCGTTGCGCAGGAATTATTCGGCGATGCGAATTTCCACGCCGACCAGCTTGCGCGATTGAATCGCTATTAGCGCCAATCATGTCCGAGCCCGCGTCATCGCTGAAGCATTGGCCTGCCATGAGCATCGAGAAAGCGCATGCCTTGATGACGCGAGAGGGTTCGCCATTCGAAATGAATGAGATTGTTATTCGAGGGATAAAAACGCGTATTTGGAAAAACGCGCCACCGACATTGAAGGAGGTATTTCTTCGAGGCCGTACATATGGCGACAGAACATTTCTTGTCTACGATAATGACCGCGCGACATTCGATGCCTTTGCGAAAGCCACGATTGCCATCGCGGATGAATTGATCAAACGAGGCGTCAATAAGGGCGACCGCATTGCAATTGCAATGCGTAACCTGCCCGAATGGCCAGCAGTATTTTTCGGAGCAGTGCTCACCGGCGCGATCGCGACTCCGCTTAACGCTTGGTGGACGGGAGCTGAACTTGAGTATGGGTTGAAGGATTCGGGCGCCAAGATCGCGATGATGGATCCCGAACGGCTTGAACGAATCATGGAGTACCTGCCGAATCTGCCCGATCTTGAACAAATATTTGTTTCCCGCAGCGAGGAGGAGATCGCACATCCGCTAGTACAAAAACTTGAGACAGTTACGGGATGGGTAAACGACTGGCATAAATTGTCTGATCGTCCTGTGCCGGATATCGCACTCGATCCAGAAGATGACGCGATGATTTTTTACACGTCGGGCACTACAGGGAAACCGAAAGGTGCGTTGGGCACCCAACGCAATGTATGTTCGACGGTTATGGCAGCTACATTTTCTCCGGCTCGGAATTATATTCGGCGTGGAGAAATGCCGCCGATGCCCGATCCAAACGGACCACAGCGGGCAAATCTTTTGGCAGTTCCATTTTTTCATACTACAGGGTGTCACGCGGCTCTCTGCCCGTCGTTGTTCAATGGAACGAAACTGGTTCTTATGCACCGATGGGAGCCTGAACTCGGCATGCAATTGATTGAGAGGGAGCGAGTAACGAATGCGGGAGGCGTCCCGGCGATCGCGTGGCAACTGGTGGAGCACCCGGCGCGCGCGAAATACGACCTTTCATCGCTTGAGGCGATCTCTTATGGCGGTGCTCCTGCGGCAAGCGAACTCGTTCGACGCATTAAAGCAGTATTTCCAAAGTCTGTCGCCGGTACGGGCTGGGGCATGACAGAAACGGCGGCGACCTTCACACATCATGGAGCCGAAGATTACGAAAACCGCCCTGATAGCTGCGGCCCGGCGTTACCCGTTTGCGACATGAAGGTCGTTGACGAAAAGGGCAATGGACTGCCGGCGGATCAGGTGGGCGAGCTATGGGTCAAGGGCCCGAATGTTTTGAAAGGTTATTGGAACAATCCTGAGGCGACGGCGGAAACATTCGTCGATGGTTGGGTCAAGACAGGCGATATGGCGAAGATCGATTCAGAAGGATTTTGTTTCATCGTTGACCGTAAAAAGGACATGCTGATCCGCGGAGGCGAAAACATTTATTGCATCGAGGTCGAGGACGTTCTCTACCAGCATCCCGCGGTGATGGACGCGGCCCTGGTTCCAATTGCTCACAAGATCCTTGGGGAAGAACCCGGAGCCGTTGTTACCCTGAAGCCGGGTGCTGCTGCCAGTGAGCAGGAATTGCGCGCTTTCGTTGCCGAGCGGCTTGCGGCGTTTAAAGTGCCGGTGAAGATTAAATTCTGGCCGGATATGCTACCGCGAAATGCGAACGGCAAAATCATAAAACCGGAATTGAAAAAAACCTTTCAGTAAAGATATAGCGAGGAGCTTCTTATGAAGGTTAAGGATAAGATTGTTGTCGTGACTGGCGGCGGGGAGGGGATCGGCCGCGCTATGTGCGAGCGATTTCATCGCGAAGGCGCAAAGGCGATCGTTGTTGTCGACCTTGATGGCGTAAAGGCGGAATCGGTCGCCCGTTCGGTTGGCGGCAAGGCCTATAAATGCGACGTGGCGAACGAGCAGGACATTGTCCGAATCGTCGAAGAAACGGAAAACAATATCGGGCCAATCGAACTTTTTTGTTCAAATGCAGGAATTGTTGACCGTGCGGCTTCGCCCGACGATGTGAGCTCGGCAACGAACGAAAGTTGGAATCGTAGTTGGTACGTGCATGTGATGTCGCATGTGTTTGCAGCCCGCGCACTGCTGCCGCGCATGATCGCGCGCGGTGGCGGATATTTTCTGAATACTAGCTCGGCGGCGGGTCTGCTGTCTCAAATCGGTAGCGCAGTCTATGCGACGACAAAACACGCGGCGATCGCCTTTGCTGAAATTCTTGCGATTACGCACCGCGACCAGGGCATCAAGGTTTCGGTTCTATGCCCGCAGGGTGTCGACACACCGCTGCTGCGTTCTGGCACACGCGGTCCACAACATCTCGATGGCGTGCTGACGCCGGAAGAGTGCGCCGACGCTGTCATCAAAGGCCTTGAAGCGGAAAGTTTTCTCATTCTGCCGCATCCGCAGGTTGCGAACTATATTCGCAATAAAGGCGAGAATTACGAACGCTGGCTCGGCGGCATGGTTAAGCTAAAGCGTTCGCTGGCGACGGCCAAGTCCAAGAACTGAACAAGTTCGGCACTTAAGCCGTGTGCGTAAGTCTCCCACAATGCGGTCTGCATGGCAGGAGTTTCCCGCGGGCAGGCTGATATTCGCATGTGCGAGGCAGTCGGAATTGCCCGATGGATTTAGTTCCGCTAGAGACTGCCATTTATGAACGCGATCACGTTGATTACAGGCGCTTCGGGAGGAATCGGTGAGGAGCTGGCCTTCTGTGCCGCTAAGGCTGGGCGTGAACTTGCAATCGTCGCGCGCTCAACGAAGGGGCTTTCCAGGGTCGCAGAACGTATCGCGGCGCAAGGTTATAAACGACCGCAGACAATCGCGCTCGATCTTGGTGAAATTGGCGCAGCCGATCGTTTGGCTGATGTGCTTTCGCAAAAGAATCTCACCGTCTCTGAACTCGTGAACAATGCGGGCTACGGTCTTGTCGGATCCGTCGCTCGGCTTGTTCGCGCGCAGCAGGTTGGAATTGTCGATCTCAATGTGCGCGCGCTTACCGATCTCACGATCCTGTTTCTGCCGCAGATCATTGCTGCGCATGGAGGGATCTTAAATGTAGCTTCGACCGCTGCCTTTCAGCCCGGGCCGAACATGGCAATATACTATGCGAGCAAGTCCTATGTGCTCTCTTTCAGCGAGGCACTTGCCTATGAGATGAAAAAGAAAATTCGTGTCAGCGTACTTTGTCCCGGCCCTGTCCCGACCGGCTTTCAGAAGCGGGCGAATCTTGAAACATCCCGGATTTCGCATTTGCCAGGGATGCCCGCGTCGCGTGTCGCCGAAATCGGCTGGAAGGGCTTTGAGGCTGGCAAGCCTGTCGTCATTCCTGGGCTCACGAACAAGATTACTGCTTTTTTCGGGCCACGCGTTCCGCGCGCGGCTGTATTGGCGATTTCGGCCTATCTCGCGAGTAACCGGCGCGATAAGTAATTCTTAACGACCGAAATCTAGGTGAAACATTTACGCATAATGGCCAAACCTGTTTTGATTATTCTCCATCAGGAACGTTCCACGACGGGACGTATCGGTCACATGTTGACTGAGCGCGGCCTGAAACTCGACATTCGTCGTCCCCGATTCGGCGATCCCCTCCCAAAAACGATGGAAAATCATCACGGCGTCATTATTTTTGGCGGACCTATGAGCGCGAATGACGAGGACGAATATGTTCGTAGGGAGATCGACTGGACCCAGGTGCCGTTGCGTGAGAGCAAACCGTTCGTTGGTATTTGCCTCGGGGCACAGGTGCTCGCCCGGACGCTAGGCGCGAACGTTGATTTCCATCCGCACGGAATGGTCGAGGTCGGCTACTATCCGTTACGCGCGACCAACGCCGGCAAGCAACTGCTTGATTGGCCGGACCACGTTTACCAGTGGCACCGTGAGGGGTTCGATCTTCCGCGTGATGCTGTGTTGCTAGCTGAAGGCGACTGTTTTCCGAACCAGGCTTTTCAATACGGACGGGCGGCGTTCGGCTTGCAATTTCATTCCGAGCTTACGCATCATATGATGTGCCGCTGGACGACAAGAGGAGCAGCCCGTCTCGAACTTCCCAACGCGCAGCCGCGTGAGCAGCATTTCGACGGGCGCTTCTTGCATGATCCGAAGACTCGTGTCTGGCTCGGAAAGTTTCTCGACCTGTGGATCGGGCTCGGCATGCCAGCCGGCGAAAATGGGCCAGCTGAGTTGCAAAATGCAATATGCGTTGCGGATTGCAAGAAGGCACCGCGCTAGTACGCGTCCGTTTTCCGCTATTTCGTACTTAATGAATCGTTACAGACGATATTTCGTGCCGGTCGATCACGCGAGCGATGGCAAATGTTTTGCAGACCTTATCAGTAGGCCGGCAACAGGTAATGCGTAGCCGGTAGAAGTTCGACGGGAGATCGCTGGATGTGACCCCACCGGTGGTCTCCCGTTCGCACATTGATGCTGTGGCAGATCCCGCTGTCCTGTGCCATCCAAAATATTTCCGAAATAAGCTGGTGGAGCCGAGGGGAGTTGAACCCCTGACCTCCGCATTGCGAACGCGGCGCTCTCCCAACTGAGCTACGGCCCCGATCCAGCGGCGGTCATCTAGGCTCTGGGTCCAAAGTGTGTCAAGCATTCGGCCTTTATTTCGCGCCCGCGCACGGCTATTCATCGCGGATCGTTGGATGGAGCGGTGCATGGAAAACCCTTTTCTCTGGCTCATTCACACCATCATCACGCTTTATATTTGGGTGCTCATTGCGGCTGCCGTGTTGTCCTGGCTCGTCGCCTTCAATGTCGTAAATGCGTACAATCCGATCGTCCGTAACATCGGCGAGACGTTGCACCGCTTGACTGAGCCCGCATTGCGGCCGATTCGTAATCTGCTGCCCAATCTTGGCGGCATCGACATCTCGCCAGTCATCTTGATTCTCGGGCTTCTCTTTTTGGAACGGATACTGATCTGGCTGTTCACTTGAACGGAAGTTTTGCCAATTTTCCCTGGAAGAGCGTTGAGGCAGGATTGCTCCTTGCCGTACGCGCAACGCCCAAGGGTGGGCGCGATGCAATCGACGGGATTCAACGGCTTGCCGACGGAAATACCGTGCTGAAAGTACGCGTTCGCGCGGCACCGGCGGATGGCAGCGCTAATGAAGCGCTGATCCGCCTGATCGCCCACGCTGCCGGTGTCGCACCATCCGCCGTTTCTTTGGTGCGCGGTGCAGCGGCAAGAAACAAGACTTTTCGTCTTGCAGGCAATCCACTCCATTTGGCGTCGGCGATCGAAGAGACGCTTCAGGCCAACGCAGGCAATACGCGATGAGCGCTAAGATCATTGACGGAAAATTAATTGCTGCGTCGCTGCGCCTCAAGATCGCAGCGGAAGCCGCGAAACTATCTAAGACCCTTGGCCGCCCGCTCGGGCTCGCCGTGGTACTGGTCGGCGACGACCCTGCGAGCGAGGTCTATGTTCACAACAAGTCGCGGGCGAGTATCGAGGCCGGCATGAATTCGCTCGATTACAAGCTATCCGCTGCGACAAGCGAGGCCGATCTGTTGGCGCTGATCGTCAAGCTGAATGCGGATGCGAGAGTGGACGGCATTCTCGTGCAGCTGCCGTTGCCGGCGCATATTGATTCTATGCGCGTGCTAAACGCGATCGATCCCGTGAAGGATATTGATGGATTTCATCCGACCAATGTCGGCCGTCTCGTTGCGGGATTACCCGCTCTTGCTCCCGGAACGCCATCGGGTTGCGTCATTCTTGCGAAAAGCGTGCATGCTTCGCTGGCCGGTTTAGAGGCAGTGGTAGTGGGGCGGTCGAACATTGTTGGCAAACCACTCGCGCAATTGCTATTGCAAGAGAACGCGACCGTTACGATCGCACATTCTAAGACACGCGATTTGGCAGGTGTTTGTCGACGGGCTGATCTGCTGTGCGTAGCGATCGGCCGCCCCGAATTTGTGCGCGGTGATTGGATAAAAAAAGGCGCGACGGTGATCGATATCGGCGTCAATCGCATTGCCGCAAAAGAGGGAAAAACCCATCTCGTCGGCGATGTTGCCTTTGCCGAGGCGAGCAAGATTGCCGGTGCCATCACGCCTGTACCGGGCGGTGTCGGGCCAATGACAATCGCTTGCCTATTGCAAAATACGTTGCGTTGCGCCGCGATGCGCGCGGGAGTACCTGTGCCAGCTATTTGACGGTCCGATCGCAGCAGCTATCTTCTCTGCAGAGGCAGACAGGGATCGCCTCATGAAAACAATTCTTTTACCGCCGGTCATAATTGGGCTGTTCATATCTTCTGCGGGCGCGCAGACGATCGAAAGCGCATACACAGATTTTGACACCAAAAAATGCCGTCACACGTCCGGCAAGATTGAGGAAGATTACGGTGAGTGGCGCTGCGTCGGTTATGAAGGCATTCTGATACGCATGTGGGCGGGCGATCAGCGCATCATGATCAGTTATGGGCCCCGCGCAATACTTGAGCCCGCTGCGCGGCAAACGCTCGCCGCTTTCAACGGCGAAGGCCCTAGAATCGAATGGCGAATCGAGAAGGATCAAAGCGGCAGCCGGAAACCGTTTGCCACGATCATGCGCTGGAGCACGACAACGTTAGACAACAAACAAGATCAGGTCAGAGGACAGGTGCTGGTTGTTACGAGATTGGGTGTGGCTGGCGTTTGTCATGTCGGTTATGTCGACGGCCGCGCTAATCCGAACGCAAACGATCTTGCTCGCGAGATCTCCGATAAATATGCTCGCGAGTTCGTTTGCGGCAAAGATAAACCGATCGTTCTCGGTGAGAAAGGACCGGGGTTCAGTGAGGCTATCGAATGGGAAAAATAGAGGCGCTCAACGCGTCCAGGCGAAAGCGACTTTGTCGAGCACTTTATTGCCGAAGCGTTCGGTCGAGCGCGCAATGGTGCGTCCTCCCAGTGCGCGGTAGAAGCTGACGGCAGGCTCGTTATCCGACAGAACCCAAACGACAAGATTGGTTTGACCGGATTGCGCGAGATCGCGCTTCGCCGTGGTGAATAGGCGGCGGCCGAAACCAACGCCTTGATATTCCGGCTTTAGATAAAGCTCGTAGATCTCGCCGGTATAAGGCAGACTTTTCGCGCGGTTGCGGCCGTAATTGGCGTAACCGACAATTTCCTCACCGAAGATGAGCAATGAAATGCGCGAGCCTCGACGGATCGCTGTATCCCACCAACTCGGTCCACGGCGGGTGATGAGCTTCTCGAGTTCTGGGCCGGGAATGAGGCCCTGATAGGTATTCCGCCAGGCGTCGTCATGAGCTTCAGCCAGCGCGACGGCATCGTCAGGCCGGGCTAGACGGGTGTCTATGAGGATCGTGCTCATGCACCAATCGAAGCAAAGGGCCGTGGGCGCTTCAAGAGTTTCGTTAACGAAAGGTTAATTCCGTCGCAGAGTGAGGCTTCCAGGTCACACCTGTTCGATTTCCCGCCTTTTTTCGTCCCTTTTCCGGTCATTCGGATCAAGAAGCTTCTTGCGCAGCCGTACGGACTTAGGGGTCACCTCGACCAGTTCGTCATCTCCGATATAGGCCATCGCCTTCTCCAGAGTCATTCGAATGGGCGGCGTGAGCCGAACGGCTTCGTCTTTCGACGTCGTTCTGATGTTCGTCAGCTTCTTGCCCTTGAGCACATTCACTTCAAGATCGTTATCCCGGGTGTGCTCGCCCACGATCATGCCACGGTATACCTTACAGCCAGGCTCGATTATCATCGGGCCACGATCTTCCAGGTTCCATAGCGCGTAAGCCACGGCTTCGCCCGCATCGGTGGAAATCAGAACGCCATTGCGGCGTCCCGGGATATCGCCTTTGTATGGCGCATATTCATGGAAGAGACGGTTCATGACCGCCGTGCCGCGCGTGTCGGTTAGAAGTTCGCTTTGATAGCCAAGCAATCCACGCGTTGGCACGTGAAAAACCAGCCGCTGACGCCCACCACCGGACGGTTTCATTTCCATCAGGTCGCCACGTCGCTCAGAAAGTTTTTGTACGACGATACCTGAGTGCTCCTCGTCGACGTCGATTACGACTTCCTCGATCGGCTCGCGAACTTCGCCGGAAGCCTCGTCGCGCGAGAGCACAACTTTAGGGCGAGATACGGAAAGCTCGAACCCTTCGCGGCGCATGGTCTCAATCAGAATGCCAAGCTGCAATTCGCCGCGGCCCGCGACCTCATATGCATCTTTCTCCTCGCTCTCGGCGATGCGAAGCGCAATGTTACCCTCGGCCTCACGGAAGAGACGGTCGCGGATCATGCGGCTCGTCACCTTGTCACCTTCGGTACCGGCGAGGGGCGAGTCATTGACACGGAACGTCATGGCGAGAGTTGGCGGATCAATGGGCTGCGCCGGGATTGGCTCGTTCACGTCGGGTGCGGCGATCGTATCGGCGACGTTCGCTTGTTCGAGGCCGGCAATAGCGATGATGTCGCCGGCAGAACCTTCCTCGACCGGTTGTTGTTCAAGCCCGCGGAAGGCCAGCACTTTTGTGATGCGACCTTGTTCGAGAACTTTACCGTCGCGTGAGAGCACTTTCACATTTTGATTTGGCTTCACGGAACCCGAGCTGATCCGGCCCGTAAGAATGCGACCGAGATAAGGATTTGCCTCCAGAATCGTTGCGAGCATACGGAAATCACCCTCTTCGACGACGGGTGGTGGAACGTGCTTGGTAACGAGATCGAAGAGCGGCGCCATGCCTTCATCCCTTGGGCCTTCTTCGCTCATAGCCATCCAGCCTTGCTTCGCTGAGCCATAAAGAATGGGAAAGTCGAGCTGCTCGTTAGTGGCGTCGAGCGCGGCGAAAAGGTCGAACACCTCGTTCACCACCTGGGTTGCACGTGCGTCGGGTCGGTCGACCTTATTGATGACAACGATCGGCTTGAAGCCACGTTTCAGGGCCTTTCCGACTACGAATTTCGTTTGCGGCAATGGCCCTTCGGCGGCATCAACTAGCACCAGCACACCATCCACCATGTTCAGGATGCGCTCAACCTCGCCGCCGAAATCGGCGTGACCAGGCGTGTCGACGATGTTGATGCGAATGTCCTTCCACAATACGGATGTGGCCTTGGCGAGGATTGTAATGCCGCGCTCGCGCTCAAGATCACTCGAATCCATCGCGCGTTCCGCTACCTTCTCATTGGAGCGGAAAGTGCCGGATTGCTGAAGCAGCCGGTCGACAAGCGTTGTTTTTCCGTGGTCGACGTGGGCAATGATGGCGACGTTGCGAAGTTGCACGGAATGTATATGGGGCTCGTTGGAAGCGGTGCAACATAGCGATCAAAGTCGCAATAGCAAGCGCGAAAGTTCGATCTATCGTGCAGCGCGACCCCACGGCCCGAAGCCTTGGCTTGCGCGGGCCGAGCGGAGCATCATCATCTCGCCAAGGTTTTCGGTGGTGAGCAAACCCACGAGTTTGTCGCTTGCGTCCGTCACACCGATCACGGGCTTGCCCTGCTCAGTGAGGCACGTCAGCGCCGATTCCAGATTCGCGCGTGCGGGAATGGTTGGCACTTCGGAATCCATCACTTCAATCACCGGCGTATCCGGCCCGCGTTCTTTCAGCGCGCGAATCATCGCGTCGCGCGTGAGCACGCCGCGCAAGCGCCCGCCGCCGTCCACCACCGGAAATTCCTTCTGCGTTGTGCGAATCAGCTCTTCGACGGCGTCCCGAACCCGCGATTGTGGGCCGAGGGACTCGAATTTCGTGATCATCGCATCGGCGACCAGCGTGCTGCGCGCCATTTGGTGCAGTTGCGCATGGACAGCCTCTCCGGACGCTGCGAGAAAAACGAAGACCGCGATGATGACAAGCATCGGATTGCTGAAAATTCCGATCAGACCGAGCGTGATTGCGAGCCCCTGGCCAATCGAGGCCGCGATCTCAGTTGCGCGGGCGAATCCGAGTTTGATCGCTAGGAGCGCGCGCAGAACGCGGCCGCCGTCCATCGGAAAGGCGGGGATCATATTAAAGAGAACCAGAAAAATATTGGCTCCGGCGAGTTTTGCTGCCATCTCGGCTTTCGGGTCCTCGATTTTCATGAGAATGGAAAGATCTGTCGTGGTGCTGACAAAGATCACGAGTAGCGCGGCAATTGCGACGCTAACGAGCGGTCCCGCGATTGCGACCACTAATTCCTCGCTCGGTTTCTCGGGAATTCGTTCGAAATTGGCGATGCCACCGAAAGGCCAGAGCGTAATGTCGGGCACATTTATGCCGTAGCGTTTGGCCGCATAGACGTGCCCGAACTCATGTAAGAGCACGCAGAAAAAAAGCAGTGCGACGAAAGCAACACCTTCCCAGGCTGTACTTGTTCCACCTTGGCGGTAATAGGCGGCCCAGATCCAGATTAGAAATAGAAGAAAGGTAATGTGAATTCGAATCGCCGTCCCAGCGATTTTCCCGACCGTAAGGGACCAAGGCATTTATAACTTCTCCGTGCGGAACTCGATCAACCAAACATAATGATAGCAGAGAAACCGCCCACCAAGAGCCTGATCAACGAATGACCCGAGATGAAAACGATAAGTCCAATGAACTCGCGCGTCGAATTTGGACTGGCCGCATTCAGGTGTTCATTTCTTATTTTTGCGATCCCGCTGCCCGAGCGTCCTCAGCCGCAGCGCATTCAGGCGGATAAATCCGGCGGCATCACGGTGGTCGTAGGCGACCGCACCTTCCTCAAAAGTGACCAGATCCTGATTATACAGCGAATAGGGGCTTTCGCGGCCGACAACGTTTACATTGCCTTTATAGAGTTTCAGCCGCACGGTGCCGGTGACGAGCTCTTGGCTCTTGTCGGCAAGTGCCTGAAGCATGGTTCGCTCGGGTGAAAACCAGAAGCCGTAATAGACGAGCTCGGCGTAGCGCGGCATCAGGGAATCTTTCAGGTGCGCGGCTTCGCGGTCGAGTGTAATCGATTCGATGCCGCGATGCGCAGCGAGCAAAATCGTGCCGCCGGGCGTCTCGTAAATCCCGCGCGATTTCATACCGACGAAACGATTCTCGACAAGATCGAGTTGGCCGATACCATTTTCCTTGCCGAATTCGTTCAGCTTCGTGAGTAACACCGCAGGTGAAAGTTTTTTGCCATCGATAGAGACCGCATCACCCTTTTCGAAGCCAATGGTGATGTCGGTTGCCTTATCTGGAGCTTGCTCGGGGGAAATCGTACGCTGATAGACGTAATCCGGCGCCTCGACGTTTGGATCTTCAAGCACTTTTCCTTCTGATGAGGAGTGCAAAAGATTGGCATCGACGGAAAATGGCGCCTCACCGCGTTTATCCTTCGCGATCGGAATTTGATATTTTTCGGCGAATTCGAGAAGCTTAGTGCGCGACGACAAATTCCATTCCCGCCATGGCGCAATAATTTTGATGTTCGGTTCAAGCGCGTAATAGCCGAGCTCGAAACGTACTTGATCATTGCCCTTTCCAGTCGCGCCGTGCGCCACGGCATCAGCTCCGGTTTTGCGTGCAATTTCGATCTGTCTTTTCGCAATCAAAGGTCGCGCGATCGAAGTGCCGAGCAGATACTCGCCCTCGTATAGGGCGTTCATGCGGAACATCGGAAATACATAATCCCGCACAAACTCCTCACGCAGATCCTCGATGAAAATATTTTCTGGTTTGATGCCGAGGGTCAGTGCCTTTTTCCGGGCAGGCTCAAGTTCATCACCTTGTCCGAGATCGGCTGTGAAAGTCACAACCTCGCAGCCATAGGTCGTCTGCAGCCATTTCAGGATTACGGAAGTGTCGAGCCCGCCAGAATAGGCAAGCACTACTTTTTTCACGTCCTTGGACATGCGGATTACCCGGCTTGGCACGGGCAGAATCCCGCGCGGTGGGCGCACTTATAGGCGGAAGCTTTCCATGCGCAAGTCGACGCCGACAGCTCTCCATGGCATGGTTAGCCCATGAAAAAACTCGATTTCTGGTACGAATTTGCTTCAACCTATTCTTATCTTGCAGCCATGCGCATCGAAGCGCTTGCTAAGGCCGGCGGGGTTCATGTGAACTGGCGGCCATTTCTACTGGGGCCGATTTTCAAGGCGCAGGGGATGGATACGTCGCCCTTCAATTTATTTCCGCTCAAAGGAAAATATATGTGGCGCGACATGGCGCGCTGTGCGGAACATTTGAAACTTGCGAAATTCTTAGCCCCAAAAACATTTCCTGCCAATCCGCTCAACGCATCGCGGCTTGCTGTTTCGTTTGAAGGAGAATTCCGCAAGGAATTCAGCCGCGCGGTATATTCAGCCGAATTCACGGGGGGCAAGGATATTTCGGACAAGATGACTCTCGCGGAGATTTTAAAAAAGCTTGGTCGCGATCCGGAGGAGAGTTTCTCGAAGGCGAGTGAGCAACCGGTGAAAGATAAATTGCGGGCAGAGACGGAAGAAGCCCAGAAGCTCGGAATTTTTGGAGCGCCAAATTTTGTTACGACGGATGGTGAATTGTTCTGGGGTAACGACCGTCTCGAACAGGCGCTGGCATGGGCCAACAAGATCTAGCTTAGATATTTTCGCCTGCTCGCGTCGGAGGGCTGCGCCACATGCCGGCATTGCGTCCGGCCACTAGCCAGTAGACCGACGCGCCCGCGATGCCGGCCGCAGCCGAGGACTGAATCGCGTTGTCCGTGCCGTACAAGAATCCGAGACCATAGATCGCGCCCCCAATAGCTCCGAAAACAGCGTAAACGAGTAATGAACGGATCGCGAACATCTCGGCGATTAAAATTGCGACACACGCGGGGATGAACGACCAGATCATGACGAGCGTGCTCCACGTAAGGGAAGTCCACAAGAAAACCCAAAAGAAAAAATCGCTATAGGGAGGATCTATCTCGGTAGTAAACCCGTTTATCGTCGCCAGGAAAGTCGCGCCAGCGGCAACAGAGCCGAGGAACAAACCAAACATGATGACGAAAAAACGAATGAAAGGAGCCATGATTTAATCCGTCATGGCCATGGCTCGCAACGCCATTCTTTCGCGCGCCGACAGTTTTTGCGTTTCCGATTTCAATTGCCCGCAGGCAGCAAGAATGTCGCGGCCACGCGGCGTGCGGACGGGACCCGCGTAGCCGGCCCGGAAAATGATTTCGGAAAAGCGTTCGATCGTTTCCCAATCGGAACACTCGTATTTGGTACCGGGCCACGGATTGAACGGAATGAGATTGATCTTAGCAGGGATACCTTTGAGGAGGCGGACCAGATCTTTTGCATCTTCCGGCGAGTCATTCACGCTCTTCAGCATCACATATTCGAATGTTATTCTTTTTGCGTTGGAGACGCCGGGGTACTCGCGGCAGGCCTGCAACAGCTCCTTGATGGGGTATTTCTTATTGAGCGGCACGAGCTTGTCCCGCAAATCGTCGCGTACCGCGTGCAACGAGATCGCAAGCATGGTTCCTACATCGCGGCCGAGCGGCTCGATCATCGGAACTACTCCCGAAGTTGAGACAGTAATCTTGCGCTTACCAATCGAGAGTCCTTCGCCGTCAGCGATTATTTCAATCGCTGTCTTTACGTTGTCGAAATTATAAAGCGGTTCGCCCATTCCCATGAATACGATGTTCGAAATCATCCGGCGGCCATCAGGTGGAATAGTTACATCGGAGGGCGGCGTTACGCCTGGCCATTCGCCGATACGATCGCGTACAATCATAAGCTGTGCCACAATTTCGGCGGCCGATAGATTGCGAACGAGCTGCTGCGTCCCTGTATGACAGAAACTACATGTAAGCGTGCAACCAATCTGGGAAGATACGCAGAGGGTACCGCGATCGCTTTCAGGTATATAAACTGTCTCGATCTCGTGCGGTTTTTCGCCGGGATGTTCGGGTTTGAGACGAATCAGCCATTTGCGGGTGCCATCATTCGAGATCTGCTCAACGACGATCTCGGGCCGCTCAAGTGTAAATGCTTCCGCTAGATTGGCGCGTAGCATTTTTGACACGTTCGTCATCTCCGAAAAATCGCGCGCGCCGCGAAAATAAATCCATTGCCAAAGCTGCTGCACCCGCATGCGTAGCTCGCTTGTCGGAACACCCATTTTTTCAAATGCGTCCGACAGTGCGGCTCGGCTGAGCCCCACGAGCGACGGTTTTAGCGCCGAGGCATCGGCGAAATTTTTGGTTACTTGCATTCTTGCGCAACGCGATCGAGCGCTGGCCCGAGACCAGAGAGAGAATAGCGGTCAGTGTTGGGGTTGCCGCGCAGCGACGTGCTTTTTATCGTGAAATCTTTTGCCTTCCGCAGGGCTTCGATTAGCCGCGCTTCTTCAGCTACGTTGCGAACCCACGCGCCATCATTTTTAGTGTAGAAGGGATAATTGGTGCCACCGACGTCGAGGGTCGCGTCGCTGCCTTCCTTGAGCGCAAAACCTGTCACCACACTTACCTCGTTTCGCACACTTTCGCCCGGCCGTGTGCTGATGAAGAAATAAGCCGGATCGCGTTTAAGGCCACTCGGTTGGCGCTCCTTCGGCTGCGAGAGCGCGTAACAAATCTTCGTTTTCGGTGTCTGACTCACATACACGCCCCAGTCGCCATATTGGACAGCAAGCGTGGGGGTGGAGCCGGAAACGGTTGGCTGGGCTGGTGCCGCCTGCTTTGTCGCTTCTTTCTTAGATTTATCATTTTTGGGTAGCGTTTGTTTTGTCGCAGCCTCGGCAGGCGCAGTCTGTGCGTTCGCGCCCGAACAGACGACGATGGCCATTACGGCCACGATCGAGAAACCACAAAGAGAGCGGAAGATCATCGGCATTTCCTTACGGCTCGCGATAAATTTCTTTCGTATTTTGGTCGCCTCGCCGAACGCAAAAAAATAGCGGTCATTAGGCGGCTGTGCAAACGGCCTAGCCATGGACGCCGCCAAAAAAATGGCGCAAAAAACACGGCCATCGGAACCCCTAATTCAGAGCGATTTCCATGAAAGCTGTACTTTGCACCGAAGCTGGGCCTCCTGAGAAGCTTAAACTTGCCGATCTACCTGACCCATTGCCTGGAAAGGGCGAAGTCGTCGTTGATGTTGCCGCCGCCGCGCTCAACTTCTTCGATTCGCTCATGATCATGGGGCGCTATCAATCTAAGCCGGAATACCCATTTTCGCCGGCCGCAGAGTTTTCGGGAACGATTTCGGCCGTGGGCGAAGCGGTTAGTGGTTTTAAGGTCGGTGACAAGGTGTGCGGCTACTGCGGCCACGGAGCCGCGCGAGAGAAAGTAGTTATCTCGACTGACCGCTTGGTGCTTGTTCCTTCCGACCTTGACCTTGATCGCGCGGCGGGATTGTTCGTGACCTACGGTACGACAATTCACGCGTTGCAGGATCGGGCGAAGATTAGGCCCGGCGAAACGCTTGCTGTTTTGGGTGCCGCCGGTGGAACCGGCCTTGCGGCAATTGAACTTGGAAAGCTTCTTGGGGCAAAGGTAATTGCATGCGCTTCTTCGGCAGAGAAACTTGAATTTTGTCGAAAGCATGGTGCGGACGAAGTCATCGATTATTCGAAAGAAGATTTGAAAGAACGGCTACGCGAATTGACTGGAGGAAAGGGAGCGGACGTCATTTACGATCCTGTTGGGGGAAAGTTTGCCGAACCCGCTTTGCGTTCCACGGCATGGGATGGACGCTATCTCGTGATCGGTTTTGCAGCCGGCGAAATTCCGAAAATCCCCCTCAATCTTCCTTTGCTTAAAGGCTTCGAAATTGTCGGCGTGTTTTGGGGCGAATTCATTCGCCGTCATCCGGATCGTCTGCGTGTGCAGATCAAGAATCTGCTGCAATGGGTCAAGGAAGGAAAAGTATCAGCACATGTGGATGAATCTTTTCCCTTTAGGCGCGCGGTCGATGCTTTCAAAGCAATGGAAACACGCAAGGTGATGGGAAAAATTCTGCTGAAACCGTGACGGTTTAGTTGGCCGATGCGTCGTGTAACCTAGTAAGTGCACGCCGTGCGGCCTCACGGTGTTCGGGCTTCAGGTTCGAGGCAACCATTTGGATTGCGGTCGCAAGAACGGCCGCGTCGTCAGTGAAACCGATCAGCGGTAAATAATCCGGAATTACATCGAAGGGGAGCACAAAATAAGCGAGCGCGCCCCATAAGATCGCGCGAACATGCAATGGCGTTTGACGGTCGAGGGCACAATAGTAGGCGGCAAACGCGTCCTCGGCGAAAGGAATCCGCGCGGCCACGGATTTAATTTTCGGCCAGAACCCAGCCTTTACGCGCGCTTCGTTAGCGGCAATTTTCGCGGATTGGGCCGTGGAGAATACCATCGCCATCTCCCTACGGTCGTCTAAATGGGTGCGCGCGCCGCGTCGCGCAAGGGCGTTGCACTTTCTAGTGGATAGGCGGCTTCGGCGACATAAGGTCCGCCACCCATGGAGGCGCGTGACGAAAACAGTACGAAACGCGTCACCAGAATCGGGACGCTACGGTAACCACCGCGCGTTGCCAAATAATCCGCGACTTCGCGGGACGAGGATTCGCGCAACCTGGCGAGGGTCACATGCGGCGTAAATTTACGTTGTTCAGGCTCGAGGCCAATTCGTTGAAATATCCGTTCATGTTCCGCCTGTAGCTCCGTGAGTGGAGCAGCCGATGCAGCCGACGCGATAACGGCGCGCGGTTTTTTGCCACCGAACTGACCGAGACCATTCAATCTGATCTCGAAAGCTGATTTACGTACACGGCCAAGCAAGACCGTTACGTCGCGCGCGATCGAGTGATCGACATTCCCAATAAAGCGAAGGGTAAGATGATAGTTTTCAGGATCAATCCATCGCGCCCCATGAATTCCGCCGCGCAACAAGGAGAGATCGGCAGCGATATCGGGCGGTATCTCGATTGCGGTGAAGAGGCGTGGCATGTCAGGAAGCTTTGCGTGCTTGGACTCGCTGAATCAAGGCTTCCACGGAAGGTAGAATTTTTTTCACGATAATATCAATGCCCTCCGCCGTAGGGTGGATTCCGTCAGTTTGATTCAAGTTTCGGTTGCCTGCAACCTCGTCGAGAAAAAACGGAACTACGAGCGCGCCATGTTTTTTCGCAAGATCGGTGAAAATTGGATTGAACGCTGCGGCATATTCATTTCCGAGATTGGGTGGAGCCAACATGCCCGCGATCAGGATTTCCACATTGCGCGCTTTCAGTCGGCTAATGATCTCGTCTAAATTTTTCTTCGCGATGGCCGGAGAGACACCGCGAAATGCGTCGTTCGCGCCAAATTCAAGAATTACCGCCTGCGTTTCCTTTGGCACCGACCAGTCCAGTCTTGCTAGACCCGCGGCGGTGGTATCGCCTGAGGCGCCGGCATTCACGATGATGACTTCGTAGCCCTTGGCTTTGAGAGCGATAGATAGTTTTGAGGGAAACGCCTGCGATGCAGGCAAGCCAAACCCAGCGGTCAGGCTGTCACCAAAAGCAACAATCCGCACAGGCTCGGCTGCCGAGACGGATATTCCGCCGGTAAAGCAAGCGCTACACAATGCCGCGAGCAATGCTAGGAAGGGGTTCCACCGCCCCATAGGCGCCCCATTTGTCACGCCGCTTGATGTTGAAAAATTAGTGAAGTCGAACGATTGCATGGATGCACCTTTGAAGCAGCGCCGGACCGAACCACCCGCCGTCTCCATCGAGGAGGTTGAGCTTTCACTTGGTACAGGTAGGGCGCGCGTTCATATCCTCAAGCAGGTTTCGCTACAAATCGAAGCCGGAGAAGCCGTTGGGCTGGTTGGGCCTTCTGGTTCCGGCAAATCGACTTTGTTGATGGTGATGGCGGGCCTTGAGCGCCCTGACTTCGGGCGTGTTCGAGTCGCGGGTGAGGATTTGGGAAATCTAAATGAAGATGCACTTGCGCGTTTTCGCGGCAGGGCTGTTGGGATTGTCTTCCAGTTATTTCATTTGATCCCGACCATGACAGCACTGGAAAATGTCGCAGTGCCTTTGGAGCTTGCGGGACGTGTAGACGCAATGGAGCGCGCCAAGTATGAACTTGAAGGCGTTGGTTTAGGTGATCGCTTCAATCATTATCCGGTGCAGCTTTCCGGCGGCGAGCAGCAGCGTGTCGCGCTTGCTAGGGCGCTCGCGCCGATGCCAGCTTTGCTGATCGCGGATGAGCCAACTGGAAATCTCGACGAAACGACCGGGCGTGAAATCATGGATTTGCTGTTTGCGAAGCGAGCAGAGCACAAATCGACGCTTGTGTTGGTGACCCACGATCCGGCTTTGGTGAAACGTTGCTCCCGGATCATTCGTATGCGCTCGGGGCATATCGAAGAATTGAGTTCGATAACGTCGGCAGCGAGGCAAGCATGAGAAGCTTCGTTGCGAACGATCCGAGTTTAGTTAGAAAATTGTCGCTCGCATTTCGACTTGCAATTAGGGAACTGCGGGGAGGTGTACGCGGTTTCGGTGTTTTTCTCGGTTGTCTTGCGCTAGGCGTCGCTGCAATTGCAGGCGTTGGCTCTGTTTCGCGTGCTTTATCGGACAGTCTTGCGCGACAGGGCGGCGTGATTCTCGGCGGAGACGTGGCGCTATCGCTTGCCCAACGCGAAGCGAATCTGGCCGAACAAAATTACCTGGAAGAACACGGCAGAGTAGCCGTCATCGCGACGATGCGCGCAATGGCGCGCGCGAAAGGCGACAATGCGACACTCGTCGAGCTAAAGGCGGTTGATGCGAGCTATCCGCTGGCGGGAGATTTGAAACTTGATCCGGACGAAGGGTTACCGACCGCGCTGGCATTTCCCGAAGGTGTTTCGGGCGCGGTTGCAGACCCTGCATTGCTGGCTCGGCTTGGAATTTCTGTTGGTGACCGGATCAAAATCGGCGATGCAACATTCGAGATAACGGCGACGATCGCAAATGAGCCGGACAAGCTCGCACAGGGGCTGGGTTTTGGCCCGCGATTGATTGTCGCAAGCGGTGCATTGCGAAAAACGAATCTTTTGCAACCGGGTAGTCTTGTGCGCTGGACCTATCGAGTGGTGCTCGAAGATGCGAGCCCAAAAGGTCTCGAAGAATTTATCCGTGAAACACGCCGGCGTTTTCCCGATGCTGGGTGGGAAATACGCTCGCGTACGGGCGCTTCGCCGCAGCTTGAGCGAAACGTAAAGCGATTCACGGAATTTCTTACATTGGTTGGTCTAACCGCGCTTCTCGTCGGTGGGGTCGGCGTTGCAAACGCTGTAAGGCACTATCTTGACCGCAAAAGCAAAACGATCGCAACGTTGAAGGCGGTAGGCGCTACCGGCGGAATGGTATTTGGCATTTATCTTACGGAAGTGGTGCTACTTGCATTGTTGGGCATCGCAATTGGCGTTGCTGCAGGTTTGCTGCTGCCATTTGCAATATCGTGGATTTTTGGCGCGCTTTTACCGCTACCTTTTGTGCCTTCGATCCAACCCACCGCGCTTGTGTTTGCATTGCTTTACGGGTTGGTGATCACGCTGGCTTTTGTTCTTTGGCCTCTCGGAAAGGCGCATGATGTTGCTGTGCCCGCCTTGTTTCGAGATTCTATCGAACCGGCATCTTCACTGCCCCGCCGACGATATATTGTGCTTACGGCGATTGCGATCGCGGCTCTTGCAGCCCTTGCCATTCTTGCATCGGAAGACCGGAAAATTGCGATTATTTACGTCGTCGCGTCAGCCGCTGTATTTGTTGTGTTGCGGGTGTTAGCGGTCGCCATTATGTCCATTGCGCGGAGGCTTCCCCGTGCGCGCTCAACAACGCTTCGTCTCGCAATATCAAATATCTACAGGCCCGGGGCGCTGACGCCTTCCGTTGTGCTGTCACTGGGACTTGGAATTTCCTTGCTAGTGACCCTGGCGCTGATCGAAGGAAATCTTCGCCGTCAGCTGACAGCGACACTTCCGAGCCAGGCACCGAGCTTTTTCTTTCTCGACGTCCCATCTTCGGAAACGGAAAACTTTAACGAATTCATCCGCGCTCACGCGCCTGAAAAAGCGCGTCTTGACGAAGTGCCAATGCTTCGCGGTCGGATTGTGAGTTTGAAGGGTGTACCTATAGAGGAAATCAAACCTGACCCTGAAGCCGCGTGGGTATTGCAGTCAGATCGTGGCATTACTTTTTCCGAAGATGTGCCGGAAGGATCGACTATTGTCGAAGGTAGCTGGTGGCCAAAGGACTATGACGGACCGCCTGTCGTTTCTTTCGAAAAGCGCATCGCAGATTTGCTGAAACTCAAAGTTGACGATCACATCGTCGTCAATGTGCTCGGAAGAAATATTGAGGTGACCATAGCGAATCTGCGGCGGGTTGATTGGGAAAGTCTTGGCATAAATTTCGTGCTGCAATTTCCACCGAACGTTTTCCAGGGCGCGCCCCATACGGTGCTTGCGACGCTCACTTACCCGGATGGTGGAAAGCCAGAAACAGAACTGAATCTGATCAAGGATCTTGCGGGCGCTTTTCCGGCAGTGACAACGGTTCGAGTGAAAGAAACTCTCGAGGCCATTCGCGCGATGATCGGCGATCTATCAGTCGCTGTGGGTGCGGCCGCGGGTATTACAGTGATCGCGAGCATTCTTGTGCTGGCGGGGGCATTGGCAGCGGGCCACCATACGCGCGTCTATGACGCGGTGATCCTTAAAATGCTTGGTGCAACGCGTGGCCGGCTGGTGCTTGCTTACGGAATTGAATACGCGATCCTAGGTTTCGTTACCGCGATCATCGCTACGATCGCAGGTGGATTGGCGGGAGCTTTCGTGGTGAAGGAAGTGATGCATTTTCCTTTCGTATTTACTCCTTCGACGGCGGTGTTGGCAGCGGGGATATCGGTGCTCCTGACGGTTGTATTTGGGCTAGTCGGCACATGGCGGGCGCTCGGTCAAAAACCGGCAACGGTGCTTCGGAATCTCTGAATTCATGAGCCAAAACAGCCCTTTCTTGGGATATTAAACCTTTCCGGAAATTCACTTGCTGTGGAGATCGAGGAACCCCATATTACCAGCGGAAAATATTGACCGAAAACTCCGGTTACGGAGAAGGTCATCGAGGGAGAAAAAAGAAGAGGTCCACATGTCCGACTTAAACACAAATCCTGCGGCTCGTTATGGCCGACCGGCTGCCCGTGCAGGCGCTGTGGTCGATCAGGGCCTCCGGGCTTATATGCTCCGGGTCTACAATTACATGGCGATGGGGCTTGCTATCACGGGCGCGGCTGCGCTCGGCACGTTCCTGATGGCAGTTGATCGCTCCGGCGGTACAGTCAAGCTGACTGCATTCGGTCAATTGATTTACCAAAGCCCGGTCAAATGGCTCGTAATCTTTGCGCCACTTGCTTTCGTCTTTGCCCTTAGTTTTGGTATTCAGAAAATGAGTGTTGCAACGGCTCAGCTCACATTCTGGGCTTATGCTGCGCTTGTCGGTCTGTCGTTGTCGGTGATCTTTCTTGTTTACACCGGCCAAAGTATTACGCAGGTATTCTTTGTTACCGCGGCGTCCTTCGGTGGCTTGAGTCTCTATGGCTATACGACGCAGCGCGATCTTTCCGCCTTTGGTTCGTTTCTGGTGATGGGCCTAATTGGCGTGATTATCGCCTCGCTGGTGAATATTTTCCTGCAGTCGTCGATGATGCAGTTCATCATCTCGGTTATCGGCGTACTGGTATTCGCTGGGCTTACGGCTTGGGATACCCAGCGTATCAAGGAAATGTATTTGGAGGCAGATGACGAAGTGGTCGCCGGGCGCAAAGCGGTGATGGGAGCTCTTGCGCTTTACCTCGACTTCATCAACCTGTTCATGATGTTGCTGCAGCTCTTTGGGCGCCGCGACTGACGTTTCGGTATTTCTTTAAAAAAGACCCCGGTTCATGAGCCGGGGTCTTTTGTTTTTAGGGCCTGTTTCCTCTAATTTACGACACGCAAGGCAGGATCGATTACACGCAAAACACGATCGAGATCGTGACCGCGTTTCAGCACCATTCCTGATGCCGCTACCACTGCGTAGGCGCCTTGGCGGCGGGTCAGGGAGATGTTCTTTTCAATTCGATATAACGGCAATTCGGCGGATCGCCGAAAGATCGAAAAAACGGCTCGATCTCTAAGAAAGGAAATTCCGTAATCGCGCCATTCGCCGGCTGCGACCTTTCGTCCGTACAATTCAAGAATTCGCATTAGCTCGTGTCGGTCGAACGTGACTTTGGGACCGGAAGACTTAGAGGGTGCCCGTCCTCTGTCTCCCGCAAACGCTATTGGCTCAAGATCGCCCATTGCGCCTCCTGGTATACCTGTAATCACACTAAGATCATGTTCGCGCTGGATTTCTATTTGCGCAAGGCCCCAATATTTCGCTTCTTATATACTAAGCCCCATTCGAGAGCGCTCACGGGCTTGTTAACAAAAACATAATGTCGCCCGATTTTGGCCAAGGCCCCGCCCAAGCCGTCGGGGAAGTTATGTGCTCGTAGCCTCCGGGTCGGCCTTGTTGAAGTGCCGGACAATTCCCAGCCCCCCAGCCCCCCGGGCTTTGGCGGGCCGACCCAACGAGTTTTAATTTTGTTTTTTACGGTTCAATCCCCCAACCTGCTCAAGGGCCGACTTGTGTCGGCCCTTTTTGTTGCTGGCTAGAAAATTTTTTTGGTTTAGCGAAGCGAGAGTATTGCCGCGCCACGAATAGGTCCCGGCTTTTCGACGGAGCCCGACTGCACGAGAATTGCGATGGCGTCGACGTCCTTGGCATGCAATTCAGTCATCGGGATTGAATTCTTGATTGCGGCGCCATTCCATTCGGCAATACGCTGCCAAGAACGCACGACATTGTAATAGGTGACGGTCTTTCCCTGGTTTTCGCCGCGGGCAATTACGACAGGCGTGGCTTTTGTAACGGTAAGCAGCCACACTGAAGCCGGCGCGCCTATACCCGAGCCCACATCGACTTCGACATTTGATGCATCTTTCACGAGCGAGATTGGCACGTCTGTCTTATTGCTGATGCTCGCCTTCTTTACAGCCGCTTCGATCGCGGACTTGTCGCTGCCGATCGCCTGCGCGACGCCATTGATAACAGCTTGCGGCGTATAAACTTCCCGATCTCCCCGCGCCTGCGAATAACCGCGCTGGCGGTTTGAGTGGGCTGCCTTAGCGAGTGTGTCGCGCCAGCCGAGATAATCCCAATAGTCGACCGGCACGCTCAGGGCGATGACTTTGTTTTCGTTGGCGAGCTCGCCAAGCACACGGTCCGCCGGAGGACAGGACGAGCAGCCCTGGCTTGTAAACAGTTCCACGACCACCTTGCCATCCGCCGCGAGGGCGGAACTCGCGAGCGCAGCAAATATGGAAACGGCGGCAATAAGGTTGCGAACTTTCATCGAACCGATCCTGAACCATCCGAGTGATAGACCGCCTTGCGGCTCGCGTGCGAGTCACTTCACGGTGAGACGGGATCGCCTTTTCGTGAACAGCATCTTATGCGGCCAGCTGCCGCAATACATAGTTCAAAATGCCACCGTTCTTGAAGTAATCGAGCTCGTCCACGGTATCGATCCGGCACAGCATCGTAACTCGCTTTACGGAGCCATCGCCCATTTTTATTTCCGCCGTTAATTTCTGACGTGGTTTGAGATCGGTCAAAATTCCTCGGATGGTGACAAGTTCGTCGCCTTTCAGCCCAAAACTTTGCCACGAAGAACCATCTTCGAAGGTAAGCGGAACGATACCCATGCCGACTAAATTCGAGCGATGAATGCGCTCGAACGATTGGGCGATCACCGCGCGGATGCCGAGAAGCTTCGTGCCCTTCGCCGCCCAGTCACGCGAAGATCCTGTGCCGTATTCCTTGCCGGCAAAAACAACGAGTGGCACATTTTCGCGCTTGTAGCGCATGGCCGCGTCATAAATCGAAAGCCGTTCGCCGGACGGGTAATGAATTGTAACGCCGCCTTCTACCCCCGGCACCATCTGATTTTTGATGCGAATGTTGGCAAAGGTGCCGCGCATCATTACTTCATGGTTGCCGCGCCGTGTACCGTATTGATTGAAGTCGATGACCTCGACGCCATGCTCGACAAGATATTTTCCGGCGGGCGAAGCAGCCTTTATCGAACCGGCTGGCGAAATGTGGTCGGTCGTAATCGAATCGAGAAAGAGACCGAGCACTCGGGCATTAATGATATCGGTGATGGGCTCCGGTTTCTTGCCCATGTGCACGAAGTAAGGCGGATTCTGTACATATGTCGATTGAGAATCCCAAGCGTAAGTGTCGCCTCGCTTAATGCTGATCTTCCGCCAGTGTGCATCCCCTTTGAACACGTCCGAATATTTCTTTTGGAACAGCTTTTTCGTGATGGTCTTGCGCACAAAGCGCATGATTTCCTTCGAGCTTGGCCAAATATCCTTCAAATATACGGGCAAGCCGTTTTTCCCGTGTCCGACGGGATCCTTGGATAGGTCTTTCATCACCGAACCTGCCAGCGCATATGCGACGACGAGTGGCGGCGAAGCAAGATAATTTGCGCGAACATCCGCATTCACGCGGCCCTCGAAATTCCGGTTTCCTGAGAGCACAGCAGCCGCGACGAGATCGCTGCCATTGATCGTTTTCGAGATTGCGTCTGGGAGAGGGCCCGAATTGCCGATGCAGGTCGTGCAGCCGAAGCCCACAAGATTGAAGCCGAGCTTGTCAAGGTCTTTCTGTAAGCCTGATTTTTTCAGATACTCGCCGACAACTTGAGAGCCAGGCGCGAGCGAAGTCTTTACCCAAGGCTTAACTTTCAAACCTTTCTTGACGGCGTTGCGGGCAAGCAGACCTGCGCCGATCATCACGCTTGGATTCGATGTGTTCGTGCAGGATGTGATTGCCGCGATCACGACATCGCCGTGACCGAGGTCAAACTTCTTACCGGCAACCTTGAATTGGCGATCCATTTCCGTTGACTTGCGGAATTCCTTGTCGAGCGAGTCAGCAAATCCGGACTTTACGCTGCCGAGCGCTACGCGATCTTGCGGGCGCTTTGGGCCAGCGAGTGAAGGCACAACATTCACGAGATCGAGAGCAAGCGTGTCGGTGAACATAGGATCCGGTATCGACTTCGTATGGAAAAGCCCCTGCGCTTTCGCATATGCCTCGACCAGAGCGACACGGTCGGGCTGTCGGCTCGTGTCAGAGAGATAGCGTATCGTTTCATCATCAATGGGGAAGAAGCCGCAGGTAGCGCCGTATTCAGGCGCCATATTGCCGATGGTCGCGCGATCTTCGAGCGAAAGGGCGCCGACACCCGGTCCATAAAACTCAACAAATTTTCCGACCACGCCTTGCTTGCGTAACATTTCGGTGACGGTGAGTACGAGATCAGTCGCGGTCACGCCTTCCTTCAGTTTTCCAGTCAGCTGAAAGCCAACAACTTCGGGAATCAGCATTGAGATTGGCTGTCCGAGCATCGCAGCTTCCGCTTCGATGCCGCCCACGCCCCATCCAAGGACGCTCAAGCCGTTCACCATTGTGGTGTGGCTGTCGGTGCCGACGAGTGTATCAGGATAAGCGAATTCGATTGTTTTTTTATTCGGACCGATGCCCACTGTTTGCGATCGGGTCCAGACAGTTTGCGAAAGAAATTCGAGATTGACTTGATGGCAAATGCCGGTGCCTGGCGGTACCACGCGGAAATTGTTGAAGGCCTGCTGGCCCCACTTTAGAAAGCGATAGCGCTCTCCATTCCGTTTGTATTCGAGTTCGACGTTTTGTTTGAACGCACTCGGAGACCCGAAATGATCCACAATTACGGAATGATCGATGACCAGGTCGACCGGAACCAGTGGATTGATTTTGTTTGGGTCGCCGCCAAGGGATTTCATGGCATCGCGCATGGCGGCGAGATCAACCACAGCTGGCACGCCGGTGAAGTCCTGCATCAATACGCGCGCTGGGCGGAAGGCGATTTCACGGTCGCTTTTGCGTTTCTTTGCCCAGTCCGCGACCGCCTTGATGTCTTGCTTAGAAACGGTGCGACTGTCCTCGTGGCGGATCAGATTTTCGAGCAGAACCTTCATGGAAAACGGGAGGCTCGAAATGCCTTCAAGGCCGTTTTTCTCGGCTACTGTGAGGCTGTAATATTCATAGGATTTCTTGCCAACTTTAAGGGTGCGGCGGCATTTGAAGCTGTCGAGAGCATTCACGGTGGTATTTCCCAATGATTTTGCGCTGCAATTGGGCTGGACCGCGGTCATCATTTGAAGCGATCAAACCGGCATGCAGCTGGTGTTTCCTGCTTTATAGAGCGATTTTAATTCCCGGTCACCGGAACGAATGGTCTAAGTTGCTGATACGGCCCGTTATTGGGCTCTTTTGAGGGTCCGGGAGGGCCAATGCGGCTCGTTGTGGATGGTTTGACCTGTATCCGGGGGGGCCGAAGCCTATTCCGGGGTCTGTCTTTCGATCTTCAGGAAGGAGGCGCCCTCGTCGTCACCGGACCGAATGGAGTCGGAAAAACTTCGCTTTTGCGCCTTGTGGCGGGTCTCCTTACTCCAGTTGAAGGACGGATCACGGCCGCAAATTCCGGGCAGACAGTCGCCGAGCTTTGTCACTTTGTCGGGCACTTCGATGCGGTTAAGAGCGCGCTCAGTGTCAGCGAGAATCTCGATTTTGGGCGCGCGCTATTGGGCTCTAATGGCAGCGAAGTTGTCACCGCACTTTTGCGGGTTGGGTTAGGTGCACTGGGAAATATCCCGGCACGAATGCTCTCGATGGGGCAGCGCCGAAGACTTGCGCTGGCACGGTTGCTGGTCGCATCACGCCCAATTTGGTTGCTTGATGAGCCGATGGCCTCACTCGATGCCGAGGGCAAGCAGACCGTCATTCAATTGATCGAGGAGCATCGGAAGAGCGGTGGCATGGCGATCATTGTGACGCATGTAACACTCGACTTGAAAAATTATGGTGCAATTGATCTTACCGGTGGAGGCGCCGCTTGATTACGGTTCTAAAGGCGGTTGTTGGCTGCGACTTGAAGCTCGCGCTACGCGTGGGAGGCGGCGCGGGCGTGGGTGTGATTTTCTTTCTCGCTGTCGTGACGGTTGTTCCATTTGCGGTCGGCCCCGATCTTCCATTGCTCGCGCGCATTGGTGCAGCGATTCTCTGGATCGGCGCTTTGCTTGCGAGTTTGCTTGGTCTCGACCGGATTTTCGCCAGCGATCAAGAAGACGGCACCCTAGATTTACTTTTGCTTGCGCCGGCTCCGCTCGAACTTATCGCGGGCGCAAAAGCTCTTGCGCACTGGCTGGCAACCGGATTGCCGCTGGTCGTCGTTGCGCCGTTACTGGGTCTCATGCTCGGCGTCGAGGCAAGAGCCCTTTCCGCTATTTCGCTGACGCTTCTCGTGGGAACGCCTGCGGTGACGTTCCTTGGATTGATCGCATCGGCGCTCTCGGTGGCACTGCCACGCGGCGGTCTCCTCAGCGCGGTGCTAATTTTGCCGCTTGCGATTCCGCTTCTGATTTTTGGTGTAGCGGCTACAAACGCAGCAATTACGGATGACATTGCTTTCGGCACACCCTTCCAGCTGCTTTGTGCGATATCGTTATTTTTCCTCGTGCTAGGACCGGTCGCGGCGGCGGCCGCCTTGCGGCATATCCGCGAATAACAGCGCAACTGCGCGCCCATTGCGTACGCTATCATGGACCTATAATCAGACGTCATGTCATTCATCGATATTGCCAACCCTCATCGATTTCAGCAGCTCGCGCGTGTTTTGATTCCTGCTCTCGCGCTGATAGCGGCGGTACTCATCGGTATTGGACTGGTGATGGGATTTCGCGCGCCCGCCGACTATCAGCAGGGCGAAATGGTGCGTGTAATGTACATCCACGTGCCTTTCGCGTGGCTGTCGCTCGGCGCTTACACCATGATGGCAATCGCCGCGCTCGGCACATTAGTGTGGCGGCATCCGCTCGCAGACGTTGCCGGAAAAGCCGCGGCGCAAATTGGTGTTGTATTTTGTTTTTTATGCCTCCTCACTGGTTCACTATGGGGACGCCCGACCTGGGGCACATATTGGGATTGGGACCCCAGGCTCACTTCCGTTCTTGTTCTTTTTCTTCTTTATCTGGGCGTGCTTGCTTTGTGGCGCGCGGTCGAAGATCCGATACGTGCCGGGCGCGCGGCTGCGATTCTCGCGCTCGTGGGGTTTGTTAATGTGCCGATCGTGAAGTTCTCTGTCGACTGGTGGGCTTCGATTCATCAGCAAGCTTCCGTCCTGCGGCTGGGAGGGCCGAGCATCCATCCATCAATGCTGATCCCGCTGTTGATATCAGCTGCGGGATTTGTTGCCCTGTTTCTGACACTGCATCTTGCGGCCATGCGGAACGAACTTTTACGGCGTCGCGTGCGCACATTGCGTATTCTCGCGGCCGGTAACGTAAAGGCGCAGTGACAATGGATCTCGGACCGCATGCAGCTTTTATCGTAGCAGCATATACAGTTACGCTGCTTGTGCTGGGCGCGACAATTTTATGGGTTTTGATCGATAATCATTCGCAACGCCGCACTCTTGATGAACTCGAGTCTCGCTCGTTGCGTCGCTGAAGGTAAAGATGCGGCGAATTATCATTGCTCTTCCGTTAGCGGGTTTTTTGGCGCTCGCAGCGCTTTTCTTTTTTCGCCTCGGTTCAGGCGATCCCTCGCAATTACCTTCAGCACTGATTGGAAAGCCGGCGCCCAATCTTCTGCTTCCCCCACTTGAGGGGCTATCTCGTAAAAACGTTCAAGTGCCGGGCTTCGATCCTTCGACGTTTCAGGGACAGGTTACGCTCGTGAATGTGTGGGCATCGTGGTGCGTTCCGTGTCTTACCGAGCATCCGCAGCTCATGCGACTTGAGGCCGATAATCGACTTCGCCTGGTTGGAATCAATTATAAAGACGCACCTGAAAACGCACGGCGATTTTTGGGCCGTTACGGAAATCCTTTTGTCGCAGTTGGCGTCGACTCGAATGGGCGGGCCGGGATCGAATGGGGCGTGTATGGAGTGCCAGAGACCTTTCTCATCGGCCGCGACGGAAAAATCGCTTACAAGCACGTAGGCCCGATTACAGAAGAAAATCTTTCAGCGTTGCAGCAGGAAATCGAGAAAGCGACCGGTAATTGATCAGGATTGCGGCGTCTTAACCGCATAGCGGATGAAAAGTGGCGCCTGTGCAATTGCGAAAATCAACGTAAGCGGTAGAAAACCAAATGTTTTAAACGCGACCCAGGTGTCGGTTGAGACCGCGCGCCAAAGAATCTCGTTCAAACCGGCGAGTGCGAGGAAAAAGAAGGCCCAGCGCCAGGTCAGCTTCTTCCATCCCTCCTCCTTCAAATGGAAAGCTCCATCGAGCACAAGCTCGAACAATGGCCTGCCGGTAGCCAGGCCGGTGAAGAGAATGGCCGCGAACATCGTGTAAATGATTGTTGGCTTTATCTTGATGAAGGTTTCGTCCTGCAACCACAGTGTCAATGCGCCGAATACGAGCACGATGACGGCCGTGACGACAGGGACTATGGGGACTCTGCGGATCAGAAAATACTGAACGACGAGCGCAGCGATAATCGCAACCATAAATGCTGCCGTCGCAAAAAAAATTCCGCGATAGTTATTTGCAAAGAAAAATAGAATCAATGGGCCGAAGTCGAAACCCATTTTCACAAGTGGGTTCAGTTTGACCCTTTGGTTTGTGGTTGTGCTCATCTTCCTTTGATGCCTTTTCGTGCGCGCGGGATCAAGATATGAAAGCCGGGGTTGGCAAACCAACAAGGGCGCGTGAAAAAGCTTTTGCGTCAAATGGAGCGAGATCTTCCATGCCTTCGCCGATGCCGATAAAATAAACGGGTAAGCCGAAGCGCGCTGCAATTGCGACAAGGATACCACCCTTAGCTGTGCCATCGAGTTTGGTTAGAATAATGCCGGTGACACCGGCGATCCTGGTAAAAGCTTCCACCTGCGAAAGCGCATTCTGGCCGACCGTCGCATCAAGAACGAGCAGTACGGCATGGGGCGCTGTGGGGTCGAGCTTTTTGAGTACGCGATTGATTTTCTCAAGCTCGTCCATGAGCGCGGATTTGTTTTGGAGTCGTCCGGCCGTATCAATCAGAAGAACGTCGCTCTTTTCCGCACGGGCCTTCTCAAGTGCTTCGAAAGCGACTCCGGCCGGATCGGCACCAGGGGCTTTTGCGATTACGTCCACGTTTGCGCGCTTGCCCCAAATGATCAATTGATCGATCGCCGCTGCGCGAAATGTATCAGCGGCTGCGAGCGTTATCCGCTTGTTCTCCGATTTCCAACGAGCGGCGAGCTTTCCTAAAGTTGTGGTCTTGCCAGAGCCGTTAACGCCGATGCCGAGAATGACAAAAGGCTTTTTAGATACGTCAATCGAAAAGACCTTTTCGGTTGGAGCGATGATCTTTTCAATTTCGACCGCGACTAACGTTTTGATCTCGTCTGCGTTCATTTCATGATCGGTCCGCGCGTGGACCATGGCTTTAACGACTTTCGTGGCTGTCTCCGCGCCGAGATCCGCTTCGATCAATAATTCTTCGAGCGATTGGAGCAAGCTAGCGTCGAGTTTCCGGCGTCCCAGATTGGCGATGCCTTCGCCAATACGAGATGCGCTGCGGGAAAGTCCCGTTGTTAGACGCCGCCAGACCGAATTTTCGGAGCTCATGCAGCCAAAAGCCTCCGGCCGTCATGGCCGGAAATTGTGACTTCGAGAATTAAACCGGGCGTTTCGGGCCGGGCTAAATTTACTTCGGTGAAGTCTTCGCTGCGGGCGTGTTTGTGCTCCACCAGTACCCAGCGACGGTGGCCGATAGCGCTCGCAAGATGGCGGCGCAAGGCAATTTCACCTTTCCCCCTCAGTCGCCGGGCGCGGTCTTTGACGACATCCCGCGGAATTTGCGGCATCCGGGCCGCAGGCGTTTGCGGGCGGGGTGAAAAAGGAAAGACGTGAAGGAACGTCAATCCACAATCTTCGATCAGGGATTCGGAATTGTGGAACTGTTCCTTGGTCTCGGTTGGAAATCCCGCGATTAGGTCGGCACCGAAAACGATGTCCGGACGCAGCCGCCGCGCTTCCTCACAAAATGCAATTGCATTGGCGCGCGAGTGGCGGCGCTTCATGCGCTTCAGAATCAAATCATCGCCCGCCTGCAATGACAGGTGTAGATGAGGCATCAGACGACTTTCCTCCACTAGCGCGATCAGCAGATCGCGGTCGGCTTCGATAGAATCGATCGACGAGAGACGAAGTCGTGGGAGCTCAGGCACATGTTTGAGAATCGCACGCACCAACGTGCCCAGGCGAGGCTTGCCCGGAAGGTCAAGACCCCATGCAGTAAGATCGACGCCCGTTAAAACGATTTCTCGAAATTCTTTTTCGACCAGCTTCCGCACCTGTGCGACTACGTCGCCCATTGGCACCGATCGGGAAGGACCGCGTCCATAAGGAATAATGCAAAAAGTGCAGCGATGATTGCATCCGTTCTGCACCTGCACAAATGCTCGCGTGCGGCCCTCAAAGGCGTGCGACAGGTGAAGTGCCGTTTCCCTCATCGATTGAAGGTCGCCAACTTGAACTTTTTCCTGCTGGTGGAAGTCAAAATCGAAAACGCGCTTTGTATCGATCCAGGTCTGGGGGGCGGTCTTCATTCCATTGCCGAGCACGCGATCAACTTCCGGCATGGCGCAGAACATCGCAGGCTCGGTTTGAGCCGCGCATCCAGTAACGATGATTTTCGCATCGGGATACTCGCGTTTCACGCGGCGGATTGTTTGACGGGCTTGCGTGACTGCTTCGGCCGTCACCGCGCAAGAATTGAATATAAATGTGTTCGAAAGTCCTGCGGCTTCCGCTTGGCACCGGATCATTTCGGACTCTGCCGCATTGAGCCGGCAACCGAACGTGATGATCTCGAAGCCCATCGTTTCCTCAAGCCGCATCGGCAGTGCTAAGCATTACGGGTTCGAGCCGTCCTTCGAACTCGGTTTCGACCGGGCCGGTCATCAGCACATGATCGTCGCTCTCGCGCCATTCGATTTGCAGGTCTCCGCCCGGAAGTGTCACACGAACTTTACGTCCTGTGCGTTTTGTGCGTGCGGCAGCTACTGTTGCAGCGCACGCGGCGGAACCGCAAGCACGTGTTAATCCAGCGCCTCGTTCCCAGGTTTTGACGACCAGATGATCGGGCGCCGCGACCTCGGCAAGCGAGATGTTCGCCCGTTCAGGGAAAATCGGATGGTTCTCCAGTAGTGGGCCGAAACGGGCGAGATCATAAGCTTCTACATCATCAACCCAGAAAATTGCGTGCGGATTTCCCATGCTCACCGCCGAAGGCGAGTGTAAAATTGGTTTATCGATAGGACCAACCTGTAGCTCGATTGCGCGCGTGTCACGGAATTCTTCCGAAAGCGGAATCTCTTCCCAGCGAAAGCGCGGCTTGCCCATATCGACCGTCACCGTATTGGGCGAAGGCTCAATGCGGCAGGAAATGAGACCGGCAGCCGTTTCAAAAGCGAGAGTTTTCTTGCCCGTTATGCCTGCGACAAGCGCGGCAATACAGCGCATACCATTGCCACAGGTCCCGGCCTCTGAGCCATCCGAATTATAGATGCGGATGAAGGCCTCCGTCCCGGGGTTCCTCGGCGGATAGAGCATCATTAGTTGGTCGAAAGGCAGCGCGCTTGGACGCGCTAGCGCGCGTGCCTCCTCTGGATTTACGGACACGGGGTCAGAGCGTAAATCGAGGACAACAATCTCGTTGCCGAGACCATTCATCTTGACGAAAGGGCGGTTTGCCAGGGCGCTCATCAAAATCCTTGTCGATTAATGGAGCTTATATGAGAATCGGGGGTAAGTGTGTGAGTCGGCCGGTTCATTCCTATGTTGTTAGGAATTTGCTATAGTTGATCGACGGATGATCGGGCGCGCAAGCGCTAAGTAAGGAAAAGTCATGACGATCTTCCCCCGCTTCTCTTCCAAAGCAACCTTCGCCACCGCGGTCCTGGTTACCTGTCTCATCACTGGAGCGGCGGCGCAGGATGCGCAGAAAGGCGCGTCATCAAAAAGTGGAATTCAGGAGCCCTTCGGTGAGGAAGTGATACTACCCGCGCGAACTTTGCTGATGCGAAAAGCTAAGACGAGTTGGGACGAAGCCTGGGCGAACATCGTCTCGACTTTTAAAGCGGTGCGTGTGGATGCGGACAAGCTGCAATTAAAGGTGACTGGCGCGCCATTGATCATTTATCGTTCGACGTCTGACGACAGTTTTGAGTTCGATGCGGCGCTACCGATTGAGGCCGCACCCAAGGAAGCATTGGTCGGCGAACTTTCCGTTGGTCCTGCGCGGACCGGAAAGGCAATCAAGTTCATTTACAAGGGGCCATTTGATGCGATGGATTCGACTTATGAATTGATCAGCAACTACATCGATTCGAAAAAAATTGAAGCTGAAGATCTTTCGATCGAAGAATATGTCACCGACCCTCTGACGACGAAGCCTGAAGAGATCGTGATTAATATTTTCATGCCGTTAAAGAAATAACACGGGTTATCAAGCGATTTCCCAGACTTGCCCCGGATTGATGGCGCGGAATCGCTCAGGGGAAATATTTGCTAAACCAAGTGCGGCCTTGAGTGCTTCGCGTGGCGCGTCGATCGCTTCATCCGTCAGCCGGAACGTTCCGAAGTGGTGAGCTAAGGCAAACTCAGCCCCGCAATCTTGAAATGCATGTACCGATTCTTCGGGGTTCATATGGTGGTCGCGCATGAACCAACGCGGCTCATAAGCGCCGATGGGAAGAATTGCGAGCTTGATCGGCGCATGGCGTTCGCGCGCCATTTTGAAATGATGTCCTTCACCATAACCTGAATCGCCAACAAAATATATTTTTCCGTTTGGCGTCTCAATCATGAATGCAGACCACAACGCTTTGTTGCGGTCGAGTAAGCCGCGTGCAGACCAGTGGCGGGACGGCACCGGCGTGACCGCAAAGCCGCTGCCCAGATCGACGCGCCGATTCCACTCATAGGCTTCCGCTTTGATCGCCGAATCATATGCGCGCATGATCGTATCGTTGCCCAGTGGGGTAATGATACGTGGTTGGTGTTTGGCGGTAAGCCTAGAAAGCGTCTCAACGTCTAGATGATCGTAGTGGCAATGGGTAACAAGCACGAAATCGATCGGCGGCAGACTGTCAAATTTGATTCCTGGATCATGTACTCGTTTCGGGCCGGCGAAACTCACCGGTGAGGCACGCGCGGACCAGATGGGATCGGTTAGGATATTGAGACCCGCGGTCTGTATTAGGACCGAGGCGTGTCCAACGAAGGAAAGTCGAATTCCCTTTCCTACCCGCGCAGGAGGTTCGTCGAAAGATACGTTGGGGACATGCGCAGGCCACTTTGCACGGGTCCTTGAAATCTGCCAACGCAAGAGGTCGCCAAAAGTTTTTGGTGGCGAGCCGTGAATATCGAAAAAGCGCAAGCCATCGAAATAGTCGTAAACGGGTCCATCGCAATCGCGGTTGAGAGGCGATTGCCCTGCTGCACCGCCGCCGATCGCGGCCTCTAAAGCGGCAAATCCAGTCAACAGGCGACGGGTAAATTTCATCTATTCGCCTTAGCACAGCCAAAGTGACAAAAAACCCTGATTTCGCCATGCCTTGACTTGGTCCGTAACGGCTCCTAGTTTCCGCCCGCTCTCGAAAGTCCGCGAGCCTGATCCACCGCCCACCAGCCCTCAGAGGCCGGGGGCTAACGCCCGACAGCGCGATGCGCCCTCGGGCGCAAAATTGTTTGGAACGATGTTCGATACGCTGTCGGAAAAAATTGGCGGAATTCTTGACCGCCTCACGCGTCGCGGTGCTCTTTCGGAGAGCGACGTCACCGAAGCGTTGCGCGAAGTACGCAAGGCGCTCCTCGAAGCTGACGTCGCGCTTGAAGTCGCCCGCGGTTTTATCGACCGGGTGATGGCCCGGGCTGTTGGCGCCGACGTGATCCGTTCGATCACACCGGGCCAGATGGTGGTGAAAATCGTACATGACGAACTGGTTTCCGTGCTCGGCTCTGACGCGAAGCCGATTGACCTTGCCGCTGCGGCACCTGTGCCGATTCTGATGGTAGGTCTGCAGGGTTCGGGCAAAACGACCACGACCGCGAAAATCGCAAAGCGCCTCAAGGAGCGAATGAAACGAAAGGTGCTGATGGCCTCGCTTGATACGCGGCGCCCAGCTGCGATGGAACAGCTTGCGATTCTCGGCAAGGAAATCGGCGTTGATACGCTTCCTATCGTTGCCGGCGAAAGTGCACTGCAGATCGCAAGGCGCTCAATCGCGGTTGCAAGGGTTTCGGGCTGCGACGTGGTGTTGCTCGATAGCGCCGGGCGGGTGACCCTTGACCAAGAGCTGATGGAAGAATTGGCGGAAATCGAGAAAGCGACGAAACCGCATGAGGTGTTGCTCGTCGCCGATAGCCTCACGGGCCAAGATGCAGTCGCGACGGCACGCGCGTTCGACCAGCGGCTGAACCTAAGCGGCATCGTACTGACGCGCGTCGACGGCGATGGGCGCGGAGGCGCGGCACTTTCTATGCGCGCCGTTACCGGCAAGCCGATCAAACTGATCGGCACGGGCGAGCGAATGGGCGCGTTGGAAGATTTCGATCCGGCGCGTATTGCGGGCCGCATTCTTGGCATGGGCGATGTTGTTTCGCTGGTCGAGAAGGCCACCGAAAACGTTGATATCGAGAAAGCGAAGGCCGCTGCCGAAAAAATGCGCACGGGCAAGTTCGATCTTTCGGACTTGCGCGATCAACTCGATCAAATGAAAAAAATTGGCGGTATTTCCGGGATGCTGGGGATGCTGCCCGGTGTAGCGAAAATGAAAAATAAAATTGCCGAGGCCAATCTGGATGATCGTGTCCTGAAACGCCAGACCGCGATCATCGATTCGATGACTCCCAAGGAGCGCAAGAATCCCGATCTGCTGAAGGCGAGCCGCAAAAAACGGATCGCAGCAGGTTCCGGCACTAAGGTCGAAGACATCAACAAACTTCTCAAGATGCACCGTCAGATGGCCGACATGATGAAGGCAATGGGCGGCGGAAAGCGCGGCGCTCTTGCTGGTCTTGGCAACATGCTCGGCCTGGGCGGCGGGATGCCGAGCCACGAAGCGTTGACGCAAATGGCAGAAAAATTGCCGACCCATGTAAGCGAAGGTCTTTCTGGGAAATTTCCGGGCTTGCACAGTGCCCCCGGTATTCCAGGTCTTGCGGGAAAGTTGCCGGGGCTTGGCGGATTGCCGGGTCTCGGTCTGCCGAAAGATTTGAAGAAGAAATAAGGCGATCTATCACCAGATAAATCGAAAGGAACTAAAATGCTCGTTATTCGTCTTACCCGTGCTGGCGCGAAGAAACGTCCGCAATATCGCGTTGTTGTCGCTGACTCGCGTTTTCCACGCGACGGTCGTTTCATCGAAAAGGTCGGTACCTATAATCCGATGCTGCCGAAGGACTCGAAGGAACGCATTAAGCTCGAACTCGAGCGCATCAAACATTGGATCTCGAAGGGTGCGCAGCCATCCGATCGCGTGACACGTTTTCTCGACGCAGCGGGTGTGTTGAAGAGAAAGCCCCGCAACAATCCGGAGAAGGCGATTCCGCGCGCCGAGCGAAAAAAGGAAGGCGAAGCTGGCAAGGACGGCGCGGTACCGACAGCGGGCGCGCCGGCGGCGAAGCCAGCCGAGGCTCCGGTGGCCGAAGCTCCTGCCGCGAAGCTAAGGCCTGATGCCGGCCGAGCGGGTCTGTGTTGCGAAGATCGGCGCCGCGCATGGCGTGCGCGGCGAGGTACGGGTTTTCACATATACTCAGGATCCGCTCGCGATCCGCACTTATGGCGAACTCGAAGATGAGAGCGGAATGCGCCGTTTTCGCATCACTTCTGCAAGGACAGGGAAGGGTCATATTGTAGCGAGGTTCGAAGGTATCGATGATCGAAATGCGGCTGAGAAACTCACGCATCTCGACCTCTACATTCCGCGCTCGCGTCTGCCGGAGCAAAAAGACAGTGTTACATTTTACCATGCAGACCTCATCGGTCTTGCGGCGGAAACTGAAGATGGTGAGCAGTTGGGTCAAGTATCGGGCATACAGAATTTCGGCGCTGGCGATTTGCTTGAGATCCGCCTGACACGGGAAGCGCGTACCGTGATGATCCCTTTCAATGAAAAATTCGTGCCGACTGTGGATATATTGGGTGGTCGGATCGTCATCGATTTGCCGGACGGTTTGCTCGACTTGGATCTTCCGCTGGAGAAAGATCGCGAATGAGCTGGCGCGCGACCGTGCTCACGATTTTCCCGGAGATGTTTCCGGGCCCGCTCGGTTCGAGTCTCGCTGGTCGCGCACTAGTAGACGGCATTTGGTCATGTGAAGCGATCGATATTCGCGCCTCGGCTACCGACAAGCATCGCACTGTCGATGATACTCCAGCTGGTGGTGGCCCCGGCATGGTGATGCGGGCCGATATAGTGGCGCGGGCGATCGATTCTGCTGTGCCGAAATCCGACCCACGATCGCGCATATTACTTTCCGCTCGTGGGCGTCAACTTACCCAGAAGAGAGTGCGCGAACTGAGCACAGCTCAGGGGGTCATCCTTGTCTGCGGGCGTTTTGAAGGCGTCGATGAGCGATTGATCGAGGCGCGTTCGCTGGAAGAGGTTTCGATCGGTGATTACGTGCTATCGGGCGGTGAGATTGCCGCCTTTGTACTGATCGATGCTTGTGTTCGGCTGTTGCCCGGGGTGATGGGCAAGGAGGTCTCGGGTGCCGAAGAAAGCTTCGAGGAGGGTCTGCTCGAGTATCCGCAATACACCAAGCCGCAGGATTTCGAGGGCCGGCTCATTCCTGAGGTACTTATTTCAGGAAATCACGCCAAAGTGGCGGCCTGGCGGCGCGAACAGGCCGAAAAACTCACTCAACTTCGCCGTCCGGAGCTTTGGGCCGCCCATCTGGGTCAAAAACCCAAAAAAGCATGACAAAAGGCCCAGATTGGCGTATTAGGCCGCCCATTCCGAATGGACGCAACGAATTGACGCGGCCCTGAAGGGCTGCGTGCAAAGGTGATAGCCATGAACATCATTCAAACCCTGGAGCGCGAGGAAGTCGCGCGGGTGACACAAGGCAGGAAGATCCCGGAGTTCGAACCCGGCGATACGCTGCTTGTGAATGTGAAGGTGGTCGAAGGCGAACGCACCCGCATTCAGGCTTATGAAGGCGTTTGCATCGGCCGCTCCGGTGCTGGTCTGAACGAGAGCTTTACGGTTCGTAAAATTTCGTACGGCGAAGGAGTGGAACGCGTTTTCCCGCTTTACTCGCCGATTCTCGATTCGATCGAAGTCGTCCGCCGCGGCAAGGTTCGCAGGGCAAAACTTTATTATCTGCGCTCGCGTCGCGGAAAGAAGGCCCGCATCAGCGAGAAAACGGAAGTCGAGGCTGAATATGAGAACGCGCCGGAACCGTCGCTGACAGAGTCTGCGCCGGAAAAAGTGCAGGGCGCGCTGGGCGATTCAGCGCCTGCCGCCGCCGGATCGAGCGCTCCTGCTGCAAAAACAAAGGCAAAGTCCAAGACGAAATAAGGTTAGCGATGGCCCCGCGTACGCTTTACGACAAGATTTGGGACGACCATCTCGTCGATACGCAAGCTGACGGAACCTGCCTGATCTATATTGATCGTCATCTCGTGCATGAGGTGACGAGCCCGCAAGCGTTCGAGGGTCTACGCATGTCCGGCCGCAAAGTACATGCGCCGGAAAAAACGCTCGCGGTCGTCGACCATAACATACCGACTTCGGATCGCTCGAAGGGAATCGACGACCCCGAGTCGAAAGTGCAGGTCGAGACGCTTGCGAAAAATGCCAGGGATTTTGGCGTTGAATATTTCAACGAGCGCGACCGGCGTCAGGGTATTGTTCACATTATCGGGCCGGAACAAGGCTTCACGCTCCCGGGTACGACGATCGTGTGCGGCGACAGCCATACCTCGACGCATGGTGCTTTTGGCGCATTGGCACACGGTATTGGAACTTCGGAAGTCGAGCATGTGCTCGCGACACAGACTCTGATTCAGAAAAAAGCGAAGAACATGCGTGTAACCGTCGACGGGAAATTACCGGCGGGCGTCGGCGCCAAGGACATGATTCTTGCTATCATCGGCCAAATCGGTGCGGCCGGCGGCACGGGCGCCGTAATTGAATATGCGGGCGAAGCCATTCGTACCCTTTCAATGGAAGGCCGCATGACGGTCTGCAATATGTCGATCGAAGGTGGTGCACGCGCCGGCATGATAGCGCCGGACCAAAAGGCGTTCATTTATCTGAAGAACAAGCCGAAGGCGCCGAAGGGCAAGACCTGGGACGATGCGATGCGTTATTGGGAAACGCTACATTCGGACGCGGATGCTGTATTTGATCGGGAAGTGATGCTGGACGCCGTCTCGCTGCCTCCCATCGTCAGCTGGGGTACAAGCCCCGAGGATGTCGTTTCGGTGAATGGTGTTGTGCCCGATCCAGCCGATATCGCCGACGAATCGCGTCGCCTGACTAAACAGCGCGCACTCGAGTATATGGGCCTCAAGCCCGGCACAAAGATTACTGACATTAAACTCGACAAGATTTTTATTGGCTCTTGCACCAATGGGCGGATTGAAGATTTGCGTCTCGTCGCGAAGATTGTAAACGGAAAGAAAATTAACGAGAGCGTGAGCGCTATGATCGTTCCAGGCTCCGGTCTCGTGAAGGCGCAGGCGGAAGCGGAAGGTCTAGATAAAATTTTCAAGGCGGCTGGCTTTGACTGGCGCGAACCCGGCTGCTCCATGTGTCTCGGCATGAATCCCGACAAACTGAAGCCGGAAGAGCGTTGTGCCTCGACATCAAACCGAAACTTCGAAGGCCGTCAGGGTTTCAAGGGCCGTACCCATCTTGTTTCGCCTGCAATGGCGGCGGTGGCCGCGTTGGCTGGCCATTTTGTTGATGTTCGCCAATGGCCAATCAATTGATTTCGTAAAATTGGCGGAAAAAACGGACCCCTAGTGGCGCCCGTTCTTTAGGTCCTTGGTCGAGAGTTACCGGGGCCAATGACTTGTGTAACGGCTACAAACAACGGGCAGGGATCTATAGCTTAATCGGCTTTTGCGCTCGCCCGGACGATCGAGCGCACGTCTGAATATACTTTGGCAATCGGAAAAAGAATCTTATGGAACGGATTCTTTGCAATCAACGTATCATGCAAAACTAGATAATCAATGCCCGTGGTAAGAAAACATACCACAGCATCGCGCGGTGTTTCGACGATGGGCTCGCCCTTCACGTTGAATGAAGTATTTACCAACACAGGAACGCCCGTGATGGCATCAAATTCCTTGAGCAACTGGTACAATCGTTGATTGTTCTCCGGAGAAACCGTCTGCACGCGAGCTGTGCCATCAACATGAACAATGGCCGGAATTTTATTCCGCCATTCCGGGTAAACGTTCTTGGCGAGCAGCATGTAAGGCGAGTCTTGGTTACCTTCAAAAATTTCATTTGCTCTTTCGGCAAGAACGATCGGGGCAAATGGCCGGAACGGCTGTCTATGTTTGACCCGGCTATTCAGAATATCTTTCATTTTAACTGAGCGCGGGTCTGCGAAAATGCTGCGATTGCCGAGCGCACGCGGTCCGAATTCGGACCGGCCTTGAAACCAACCGACAACATTTTCTTTGGACAGCACCTTCGCTGTATCGGCGCATATATTCTTGCTAAGTGTTTGCACGGTTGCGAGACGAACGAATGTTTTGTTCGTCGCGTCTCGCATCCCTTCATCCTTATATTCCTTGCCAAAATAGGCGTGGTTTATGACGAATGAGCGCGGCTTCTTCTGAATGGCGAGGTGGCCATAATATGCACAGCCGATTGCAATTCCGTCGTCGCCTGCTGCCGGTTGAATCCATACATTTTCGAATCCCGCCTCGCGCGCGATCCGGCCGTTGGCTACACAGTTCAGAGCGACGCCACCCGCGATACAGAGATTCTTGGCGCCCGTCGTTTCGCGCAACCAATTTGCACGGGCGAGAAGCACTTTTTCGGTGTCATCTTGAACGCGCCAGGCCAAATCTTCCCAATGCTGCATAGATGGGCTGTCTTCCCACTTGTTCCCGCTATCCGGTAACCAAGGCTGGTTGAAATCTTCCGACCATTGAGGAACGCACAACTCGCCATCCTTCATTTCCATCAGTGGCTTGATCTGGCCGGGACGTCCGTAAGGAGCCAACCCCATCAGCTCGCCACACTTGTTCCAGTCGCCGAAAATGTAGGTCGAGGCCCGGCTGTATAAAGCGCCAAGACCAGGCATGTTGTAAAATTCATCGCTCAAGAATCCGCGACTCGGCTCCAGCCAAACCTTTTTCAACAGTTCGAGTTTGGAGCCTTGAAATTTGTAATAGCTCTCGGATTCGCGCGCTAACGGATCGACCTTTTCGGATTGAGGGTCTTTCTCAGAAATGTCCGAACTATAACTTCCAACACCGTCCACGATCATTATGGCCCCCTCTTCGAAGGGACAGGCAGCGAACGCGCTATATGCGTGAGCAAGATGGTGCGAAACAGTAATAACTTTGTTGGAGCGCGAAAGGAACAGAGGATCTTTTTTTGCCAGCAATCGTTCCTGTTCGCTCAGAAAACCTGGCATATCTTGATACACCAGACGTTTCTCCATTTCTTCGACCGGCAGGATGTAGCAATTGCGCACCACCAACTCGACATCGTCCAATGAGATGCCCTCAGCATCTAGGCAATAGTCTACGACCTCTTTGTAAAAGCCACTCGCGTGTTTTTCGCGCGTAATTCGTTCCTTGGCGATCGCAAACGTAATTTTACCGTCGCGGAGGAGGCATGCGCTAACATCGTGATCGTATGTATTTAACCCGAGGACATACGCGTGTTTTTTTGGCATGGGCCTTTTTCTGACGGGTTGAAACGGACAACCGGGACGGCACTTGGGGCTAAGGTAAGTTCCACAAATTTTTCGCTCGAACGACATTTTCTGAATATTTGTTCATTTTAAGTGTTCGCTCGTTTTTACACTTTAGATGAGCTTTCTTCAGCCTTGGGATTTTCTTAAACATACGGAAAATATACGCAAAAAATGTATCAGGATGCTCTCGTCTGACCCAGAACGAGAGCACGGGAACCTCAATCTTTTCAACGTGGTTATGCGCCAATTGAAGTACGCCGAAGTACGCGTTACCGCGCGACGACGAATTTGCTCTCGCAAATGCGAAGCGAAACCGCCACTCCGGTTCGGGAGTTCGTGAGCTTGATTTCGGTCAATAACCATTGGCTCAAAGTTATGTAATTTGGTAACATCGTTCTATATCTCAGCAGGCAAGCATGCGAGAGGAAAAGAAACGAACGAGGGAGCGATGACAATGACAAAGACCAAATCAGGTGCAAGTAGCCGTAAGCTCTTGGCGCGATGCTTGGCAGGCGTGTTCATGGTCGTAATCTATTTCGTCAATACCATTGCGATCACGGGTTTGGCGCTGACCTCAAGCACCACATCTGCGGAGGCCTACTACCGTGGCAGAGGTCGCGGTTATTACAGAGGTTATCGAGGTTACCGAGGTTACCGGGGTTGGGGTTACCGAGGTGGTTGCCATGTTCCGGCCACTAGCGTTTGGTGGAATTGCTAAACTTTTTAAGAAACGGGTCGGCTCGTAATTTGCAGCCGACCCGTTTTCTTGACGGCCTAAACTAGCGCTTACGATTGCGCGCGCCGAGTTTTTCAACGACGAAACAATTGTAGTAAGTAGTCGCTTCGATTTTGCGGCTCGCACATTTGTTTACCTCATCAAGCTCACGCAATTCCGTGTACGCCATGTAGGGTTTAATCGCATAGCGCACCCCACCATCCGGCGCACGTCCGAAGCGATCGATCTTGCCTTTTAGATTGGGCTGCACATCGAGAATGGCAGTACGTAGTGCTTCGCCTTCAATGAAATTATCGGGCAGCTGATCGAAGGGCCCATCGAAGTAGGTGTTCAATCGCAAATTGTCCTCGTACACGCCGATCAAAATTTTGCGGTCGAGCTTGTGGTCGCGGTAGTAAGCAAAACCGGTGCGTTTGCCGAAAAGAATGCGGTTCGTCCCTTGATAGGGGAAGAGCTCTTCAGCAATTTTTACCGTCTCGTCGAGAATATAAACAAAAATCTTCGATTTCGAATTGTAGACGAGGAAAAAACGAATTCCAGATTCATCGAAAATCGGGCCAATGAATTTTTCCCCGGGCGCCATCGCCCCTGCAGGCGGCTTGACCTGCGATAGATCGTTGAGCACAAAAATGACGCTCTTGCCGCCATATGAGATGCGATATAGAAGCGGTTCCAATTTTTCAAGCGTCACGCCTTGTGAGGCATCGAAGACGACATGTTTCACGTTTTCTTCCTGGCGCCATTCCGTTTCGGTCTCGTAATAGGCGAAATGCAATGAGATCTTGTCGCCTTCGCCCCTTTCGATTCTGATGTTGCCGGAATATGGTGTGCGATTGTGAATGAAGCTGAAATAGTAATAATTCTCGGTCGGATAGACGTTTACTCTGTCGGGTAGACTGTTGAGCACGAACGTGAACACTGCGAGCGGATCGTCGACTGCGAGTGTGGTCGTGCGCGAAAGCTCTTCTATGTAGGACTCGTTGGTGCGAAGCATCGGACGTTCCGAACTCTGCGCTGCGGCGGTTACGACCGTGGCGACAAATACTGCGACCACAACGAGAAGGCCGACTCGATACCGATATGGACGGAACACACGGTTCATAATGAATTCAGCGCTAGCAAGGTCTCGTCGATTCTTCAATTTGAGTTCCGCCCAACAGCCAGGGCATATCGCGTTTTCAGAATCAGCCATCCTGTGTCGAAGAAAGCGGCTGAAGCAAGAGAACCATATCCGAAATGCTGCCGAGAAAAGGCTCCGCTTTCTGGAAAAGAGTTAGGTCGATAGACTCCCTGGCACATGGCACGGCACCCGGAAAACGCGTGGCACGATCTGCGAGCGCCTTCACTCGCCGAATTCGTATCGCATGCTGAGGCTGCTTATGCGCGGTTGCCCGCGCGATTTCGCAAACTGTGCGAAGGAATCGTGATCGTTGTCGAGGAGTTTCCGACAGAAGACGTGCTCGATGAGATGAAAGCCGAAAGTCCGTTCGATCTTCTCGGGCTTTTTACGGGAGTTGGGCTGGCGCAGGATGGGGCCGTTCCGGAAACGGGAAGATTGCCTAATATGGTGCATCTCTATCGGCGTCCAATCCTGGATTACTGGGTGGAGCATGAGGAAACACTCGGCGCCATCGTCACGCATGTCCTCATTCATGAGATCGGTCATCATTTTGGACTCTCGGACGAAGACATACAACGGATCGAGGAACAAGCGGGTTCGGGCCGGGCGTAACCACACACTACCCGTTTCTTGCTGAAACTTGAGGCGCTAGAGCATGTTTGAAAAACAGCGGGCGAAGCGTTAAAATACGCCACAAATCCTTACGCCTGCTGGAAAACCTCACATGGAAAAATTCACGGTCCTAACGGGCGTCGCGGCACCTCTGAAGCAGATCAATGTCGATACCGACAAGATTATCCCGAAGCAGTATCTGAAGACGATAAAGCGCACGGGACTTGGCAGCGGATTGTTTGCTGAGATGCGTTATAAGGACGACGGCAGCGAAAACCCCGATTTTGTTTTGAATAAGCCGGCTTACAGGCAGGCAAAAATGCTCGTTGCCGGGGACAATTTTGGTTGCGGGTCCTCGCGAGAGCATGCGCCATGGGCGCTTCTCGACTTCGGTATCCGCTGCGTTATCTCCACCTCTTTCGCGGACATTTTTTATAACAACTGCTTTCAGAACGGCATCTTGCCGATAAAGGTTACGCCGGAGGAGCTCGACAAGCTGTTTGACGATGCCGATCGCGGCTCGAATGCGACGCTCACGATCGATCTTGCCAAACAGGAGATTCGCGGACCGGATGGTGGCGTGATCAATTTCGACATTGATCCGTTTCGGAAGCATTGCTTGCTCAACGGCCTCGATGACATCGGGCTTACGATGGAAAAAAAGTCCAAAATTGATTCCTTCGAGAAAAAGAATGCCGAAAAACGGCCCTGGACATAAACTGAATGGCAAAATTCAATTTACTTCTGCTGCCGGGCGATGGGATCGGTCCCGAAGTAATGAACGAGGCGAAGCGCGTCATTGCCTTCTTTGAAAAGCGCGGGCTCGCTTCTTTTGCGATCGACGAAGACTTGGTTGGCGGGGTCGCTTTCGACGCGCATGGCAAGGCCATTTCGGAAGGAGCAATGCAGAAAGCGCTGTCTGCCGATGCAATATTATTTGGTGCCGTTGGTGGGCCGAAGTGGGACAAGGTTGCCTATGACGTTCGTCCGGAAGCGGGGTTGTTGCGGCTTCGCAAGGACCTCGCTCTATTTGCAAATTTGCGGCCTGCGATTTGCTATCCGGCACTCGCCGATGCTTCGAGCTTGAAGCGCGAACTGGTTGAAGGACTCGACATCATTATCGTGCGCGAGCTTACTGGCGGCGTTTATTTCGGCGAGCCGAAAACAATCACGGATCTCGGCAACGGACAGAAACGCGCTGTCGACACACAGGTTTACGATACCTACGAAATCGAACGTATTGCGCGGGTTGCGTTCGATCTCGCTAGGAAACGCAAGAACAAGGTTACCTCGTCCGAAAAGAGGAATGTCATGAAATCCGGCGTTCTGTGGAACGAAGTTGTGACGCAGGTGCATCAGCGCGAATTCAAGGATGTCGAGCTCGAACATCAGCTTGCGGATGCGCTCGGCATGCAGCTCGTGCGCAATCCGAAGCAGTTTGACGTGATTGTAACCGACAATCTTTTCGGGGATATATTGTCCGACGTGGCCGCTATGCTGACGGGTTCACTCGGCATGCTGCCCTCGGCGTCGTTGGGTGAAATCGATCCGAAGACGAAAAGGCGCCGCGCGCTTTACGAGCCTGTGCACGGCTCCGCGCCTGATATTGCTGGCAAGGGACTTGCTAATCCGATCGCGATGATTGGATCTTTCGGCATGGCGTTGCGCTATTCATTTGGAATGGTAAAGGAAGCCAATCAAATTGAGCAGGCAATCGCGGGCGCGTTAGCCAAGGGGCTACGAACCGCGGACATTCGTGGTAACAGCCTGAAAATTGTCAGCACTTCAGAAATGGGTGGCGGAATTCTTGCCGAATTGGAAAGACTTGCCGCCTAATGTTGCTGTCGTCAGTAGCCAGGCAGTTCGTACGGTAGAGGCAAGGGAAAGCGCGAATTAATATTGTTGTTCGGCGGTCCGTATGCTGGGAAACGCTGTTCATACAATCCGAGGTAATTTGTGTAGCGCATCGTACCCGGCTTCACCGACGTGCCGGCATAAAGATAGCTCTGCGGCTTATTTACTTTAACGCGCAAACGCACCCATTCGCTCCGCTCGCGATATTTTGCTTCAACGGGAAAGCTTGTCACAAATAGTGTGAGCGCAGTGGCAACGGCAGCGAAAGACACGAAACGCATACGAATCCTCTCCTTCGATGCAGAACCGTTTAATCATACCTTGGTTTGCAGAAATGCAATAGCAGGAAAGGGGTTCACGCTATTGCCTCGACTGGCGCTTATGTCAGCGTGAATGCAAGATCCCCGAGATCCTCGATGGAGGTAACAATTCTGCCGCCTGGTTTCAGCCATACTTGCTGCCGGCGTACCGATGTCAGAAAATCCTTTTTACTACCGCCGCCAAGCCGGCGTTGCGATTGGAGCGGTTCTCGCGTAGAAGCCGTTGCGTTCGCCGCCCAGCAGTATTTTGGGGCAAATTTCGGCAGAGAATAAACAATGGGTTACAAGATCGCGATCGTAGGGGCTACCGGCAATGTCGGTCGGGAAATGCTCGATATTCTCGCCGAGCGCGGTTTTCCGGCCGACGAGGTGGTGGCACTCGCGTCGCGCCGTTCGCTGGGTGTTGAAGTTTCCTATGGTGAACGAACCCTTAAGGTAAGGGCGCTTGAGCATTACGATTTTTCTGACACCGACATCTGTTTGATGTCGGCGGGGTCCTCCATTTCCAAGGAATGGTCGCCGAAGATCGCGGCCAAGGGCTGTGTCGTAATCGATAATTCTGCGGCCTGGCGTTATGACGCGAATGTTCCTTTAGTCGTGCCAGAAGTGAATGCCGATGCCGTTGCTGACTTCAGGAAAAAGAACATCATTGCGAATCCGAACTGTTCGACCATCCAGCTCGTTGTGGCGCTGAAGCCGCTGCACGACCGTGCTACGATCAAGCGAGTGTCGGTTGCAACTTATCAATCGGTTTCAGGTGCCGGCAAGGAGGCGATGGACGAGCTCTTTGCACAAACGCGAGCGATTTTTGCGGCGGGGTCAGAAGAATCGAAAAAATTCACGAAACGGATCGCCTTCAATGTGATCCCGCACATCGACGTCTTCATGGAAGATGGGTCCACCAAGGAAGAGTGGAAGATGGTCGCCGAAACCAAAAAAATTCTCGATCCGAAGATCGATTTGATCGCAACCTGTGCGCGCGTTCCGGTATTTATTGGACATTCGGAAGCGGTACATGTCGAATTCGAAAAGCCGATTTCGGCAGACCAGGCACGTGAAATTTTGCGTAAGGCGCCGGGGGTGCTTGTTGTCGACAAGCGCGAAGACGGTGGTTACATCACGCCGTTCGAATCCGTTGGTGAGGATGCAACTTATGTTTCACGTATCCGCGAGGACAAGACAGTAAAGAATGGTCTCGCCTTCTGGTGCGTGGCGGACAATCTGCGGAAGGGCGCGGCGCTGAACGCGATCCAAATCGCCGAAATTCTTGTGAACCGCAAGCTGCTCGCGCCCAAGAAAAAAGCAGCTTAATGAAAATCACCGATCTTCCCTGAGGGGATTAGGCCTGAAACGGGCCTCTCAATGATTTCGACCTTCTGGTTGCGGGCGTGCAGATTTCGCCTGCGCGCGCGCTGCTGCGCTTATTGCTGGGACGAAGAACGCTTGACGGGGAGAAACATCCAATAGGAAAGACTTGGCATGCGACACGCACGAAGGTTAGTTTGTTTGTACGGAGCGGGGCTGATTTATGAATTCTGCCATTAGGCCGCGGCGAAGCGCACTTTATATGCCCGCGTCGAACGCGCGGGCACTGGAAAAGGCGCGTACGCTTCCCGCGGATGCCATCATTTTGGATCTTGAGGATGCCGTTGCGCCAGAGGCAAAAATATCCGCGCGCGAGCAAGCTGTTGCGGCAGTAAAGGCCAAGGTTTTTGGACTGCGCGAAGTGATTATTCGCGTGAATGCGCTCGATACGCCATGGAGTGCGGACGATCTCGCGGCCGCTGCTGCGGCAGGGCCTGATGCGATTCTCGTGCCCAAAGTTTCTTCGGACGAGGATTTGCAAGCAATCGGTAAAAGGATAAGCGGCGCGCCCGCTCCTGTCGCCGTGTGGGCAATGATTGAAACACCGACAGCAATCTTGAACATTGCATCAATCGCAGCTGCCGCGAAAGATCCTAAGACGCGGCTGGCGGTTTTTGTGCTCGGTACGAATGATATTGCCAAAGAGACACGGGCGCGCATTGTGCCGGGGAGGCTACCGATGCTGGTCGGACTCTCGATTGTGATTCTTGCAGCGCGCGCTAATGGAATCGACGTGCTGGACGGTGTCTTCAACGACATCAACGACCAGATCGGCTTCAGGCGTGAATGTGAACAGGGGCGCGATCTCGGCTTCGATGGCAAGACGCTCATCCATCCGTCGCAAATCGAACCGTGCAACGCCATCTACTCTCCCGCGGAAGCCGATGTCGCACAGGCAAAAAGAATTGTTGCGGCTTTCGCCCAGCTTGAAAATAAGGGCAAGGGTGTGATCACCGTCGATGGCCGTATGGTCGAATTGCTGCATGCCGAGATTGCGCGCCGCACCGTCGCCCTCCATGATGCGATAGCGGCTAGGTCGTGAGGCCCGAAATTCAATGTATGAGAAAAGTGTTGGGAACTTTTTCGAAGATTTTCGTATCGGCCAGGTTATCAAGCACGCGACACCGCGCACGATCACAACGGGCGATGTCGCGCTCTACACAGCGCTCTACGGCTCGCGTTTTGCAGTTCAGTCGTCCGATATCTTCGCGAAAAATATCGGCTATGCGCGTGCGCCGGTCGACGATCTTCTCGTTTTTCATATCGTATTCGGGAAAACGGTGCCAGAGATTTCGCTGAATGCGGTTGCCAATCTTGGCTATTCCTCCTGCCGGTTTCTGGTGCCCGTTTATCCGGGCGATACTTTGAACGCGATCTCGGAAGTTATTGGTCTGCGTGAAAATTCCAATAAAAAATCGGGTGTCGTCTATGTACGCTCGAAGGGCTTCAATCAAAAGGGAAAGGTGGTGCTCGATTATGTGCGCTGGGTAATGGTCCGAAAGCGTGATGAGTCTATTTTCGCCGGCGAAACGAAAATTCCCACGTTACCCTTGCAAGTGGAGTCACAACAACTCGGCACCGCGGTCCCGACCTTGAAACTAAAAGGTTACGACAATTCGCTTTCAGGCAGTAGCCAGCGCTTCACACACTACAAGATTGGCGATAAAATTGATCATCGTGACGGTGTGACAGTCGAAGAAGCCGAGCACCAGATTGCTACCCGGCTTTATCAAAATACAGCGCGCGTTCATTTCAACCAGTTCGCGGAAAGCAAAGGACGATTTGGTCGCCGCTTGATCTATGGTGGGCATGTGATTTCGCTCGCGCGCGCACTGTCTTTCAATGGGATTGCGAACGCATTTCACGTCGCGGCAATCAATGGTGGGCGGCATGTCGCGCCGCTCTTCGCGGGATTGACCGTGTTTGCCTGGAGCGAAGTACTTGATTGCCGGAAGATTCCGAAGCGCAGGGATGTTGGGGCACTGAGACTACGGACTATTGCAACAAAAGATCGCCCATGCGCGGATTTTCCGTTCAAGCAGGGCGAGGAATATGACCCTGCCGTGATTCTCGATCTGGATTACTGGGCGCTTGTTCCCTGCTGAATGCCGGACGTAAACGAAAGATCGTAATGGCGGAAAAATGCCCAGACTTCTTCTGCCGCATCGATATCGTGATTTCGCATGCCGAGCATCTGTGCAGCCATTGGCGTTTGTCTGCCGGGTCCAATCGATGGCGATTGATGGCCGCCATTGTTGACGCGAAACAGTACAACGGCGGACCTATCCCGGCAGTTTGCCCAGTAAACCAAAGTCACGGATGTCGCCCGCGCCAAATCGCGACTTGGCACCGCAGATTCGTTGGCACTCGAGCAGCCATTCAGTTCGGCGAACATTTGCGCCGTGTACATCACCGGATAAAGCGACATGACACCGGGGAGCGCGTTGCCATAGAAAGGCACGACCATGTCCGCCGTACCGTTTATCATAAGGACAGGAACCGCGCGCCTCGGTTTGCAGGATGTCCGGTAGCTGGTCGGGACGGTTGCGCTGAGTGTCGCGATAGCCGCGAACAACTCCGGCCGCTCGCAAGCCATGCGAAAGGTCATGTAGCCGCCGTTTGAAAGACCCACGAGGTAGATGCGCGATGGATCCGCAATGCGCTGATCGATCAGCGACTGCACGAGCTTGGTGAGAAATTCGACATCGTTGCCCGGCGGAGCCCAGAAGGTCATCCGAAGTGCAGGATTGCGACCATCCTTCCACGAGTTACCTAATCCATGAGGATAAACGACAGTGAAATTTTCACGGTCCGAAACGAGATTAAGTCCAAGATAGGAATCCATCCCGGTGGCCGACTGCAGCATCCCATGCAGCGCAATTACAACCGGACCAGGGATCGAATTCCAGGCCGATGGAAAATGCAACTGATAAACGCGGTTCGTCCCGCTCACATCGAGTGTGCGAAACTCGTCAGCCCGCCCGGCCATGGGGATGGTCAGCATTAGAGCGGCCGCGAGAAAAAATAGCCGTAAAAATCCAATAGCCAATTTCATGTTTGAATTATACCGCCGGTTGCCGACGCAAGCATAAACAGCCCAAATCCGCCGGTTTTCTGACATTGCGAGGGGTATGAAGAAGCAAAATCAGCGCGTTGATTCGTCAATAGCATGCTCGAAACAAATGACTGATTGCAGTAAATACCGCCTTAAATGCGGTTGCGCGGCTGGTATGCCACGAAAAAATTTCCTTATCGTTAAAGAGCGCAACACCCTTGGAGTCATTGCAGCAGGCTTCGGTTTTCGCTACTGAATGACTGCAGAGCGGAAGCATCAATGAACAATCCGAAAATGGGCATGCAGCGTCCGCTATCACCTCATTTGCAAATCTATCGGCTCACGCTGACGATGGTAATGTCGGGCTTGCATCGGATAACCGGTGCGGTTCTCTATTTTGGCACACTGCTTCTCGTGTGGTGGCTGATTGCGGCATCGAGCTCTAAAAACCAGTTCGAGATTGTGAACGCGTTTTTTTCTTCGTGGTTTGGCCAACTCATTTTGCTCGGATACACGTGGGCATTGCTGAACCATATGCTCGGTGGCATCCGGCATTTTATTTGGGACATGGGTCATGGGTTCGAGCCGCAAGGGCGGGAATTTCTTGCTCGGGCCACCCTTGTTGGGTCCACGGTGTTGACCGTGCTGATCTGGGTGCTCGGCTACATGTTGAAAGGCTGAAGAGGAAGGCATTATGAAAACACCTCTCGGTCGAGTTCGCGGCATGGGCACAGCGCATTCGGGTACCGACCATTTCTGGCTGCAGCGGCTGACGGCGGTGGCTAATTTGCCGCTTTTGATTGGATTTTTGATAGGGATGGTCGCTTTGATCGGGCGTAGTCATGCGGCGGTGATCGCAACGCTAAGAAATCCGATTGTCGCCATCCTTATTCTAGGCGCAGTGATTTCTGTCGCAATCCATATGCGGATCGGCATGCAGGTGATTATCGAGGACTATGTTCACTCCGAAGGCCGCAAAATTGCAGTTCTCATGGCGAACACTTTTTTCTCGCTCTGTATTGGTCTCGCTGCGATGTACGCGATCCTCAAGATTAATTTTGGGCTCTGAAGCATGTTCAAGAACGGCACCAGTCGAGCCGCGCCCGCGGCGAGCGGAAGAAGCTATCCAATTACAGATCATGTCTATGACGTTATCGTTGTCGGGGCTGGTGGCGCGGGCCTGCGGGCGGTAATTGGCTGTGCGCAAGCAGGCTTGCGCACAGCCTGCATCACGAAAGTTTTCCCAACGCGCTCCCACACGGTCGCGGCACAAGGCGGAATTTCCGCCGCACTCGGCAACATGGGTGAGGACGATTGGCGCTGGCACATGTACGACACCGTGAAGGGATCGGACTGGCTCGGCGATCAGGATGCCATCGAATATCTATGCCGCAACGCGCCGGCGGCGGTTTACGAACTTGAACACTGGGGCGTTCCTTTTTCGAGGACGGAAGAGGGAAAGATCTATCAGCGTCCATTCGGTGGCATGACGACGCATTTTGGCAAAGGTACCGCGTTGCGTACTTGTGCGGCCGCCGACCGCACGGGTCACGCCATCCTTCACACATTGTATGGCGCAGCACTGAAGCATAAGGCTGAATTCTTCGTCGAATTTTTCGCAATCGATCTGATCATGGATGAAGAGCGCCGTTGTCGCGGGGTCGTTGCTCTCAAGCTCGATGATGGCACTATCCACCGTTTCAGTGCGCAAATGACGGTGCTTGCGACTGGTGGATACGGTCGCGCTTACTTCTCGTGTACTTCAGCGCATACCTGCACAGGAGATGGCAACGCCATGGTGCTTCGCGCGGGATTACCGCTGCAGGACATGGAGTTCGTTCAGTTCCATCCGACCGGCGTCTATGGAGCGGGAGTATTGATTACCGAAGGCGCGCGTGGCGAGGGTGGTTATCTCACGAATTCCGAAGGTGAACGTTTCATGGAGCGCTATGCGCCGTCGGCGAAAGATCTCGCTTCGCGAGACGTTGTATCGCGCGCAATGACGATTGAAATTCATGAAGGGCGCGGCGTCGGCAGGGAGAAGGACCACATCTTTCTTCACCTCGATCATATTGATCCGAAGATCTTGCGCGAGCGTCTGCCAGGAATTTCAGAAAGTGCCAAAATTTTTGCTGGCGTTGATCTTTCGAGAGAACCGATACCGGTTTTGCCGACCGCGCACTACAATATGGGAGGTATTCCCACGAATTTTCACGGCGAAGCTGTGACGAAAGTGAAAGGCAATGCGGATCAGGTCGTGCTGGGACTGATGGCGATCGGCGAGGCAGCTTGCGTATCCGTGCACGGTGCGAACCGGCTCGGATCGAATTCGCTGATCGATCTTGTTGTGTTCGGGCGTGCGGCCGGGGAACGCTGCGGCTCGGTTGTGCATGCGGGCGAAAAGCAACCGGCGTTGCCGACAAATTCGGCCGATCGTGCGCTCTCTCGGCTTGATCGCTTGCGCTATGCCAAGGGTTCGACATCAACGGCAGAACTGAGAACAAAAATGCAGAAGGCGATGCAAATGAACTGCGCCGTATTCCGGACCGAAAAATTACTGTCCGAAGGCAGCCGGCAGATGAAAAGTGTGTTCGCAGGGATGGCGGATATCAACGTCTCGGATCGTTCGCTGATATGGAATTCCGATCTTGTTGAAACATTGGAGCTCGACAACCTCGTCGCGCAAGCGCTGGTGACGGTGAACTCAGCGCTTAATCGGAAAGAGTCACGCGGCGCGCATGCGCGCGAGGATTTTCCCAATCGGGACGACAAAAAATGGATGAAGCATACACTTGCATGGCTTGACAGCGGCGCCGGCAAAGTGAAGCTCGACTACCGGCCCGTACACACCTATACGTTAAGCAACGACATCAAATATATCGAACCGAAGAAGCGGATTTATTGAGAGCCATCCGATGGTCGAGTTTACACTTCCGAAAAATTCACAGGTCAAAGAAGGAAAGGTTTGGCCGAAGCCCACGGGCGCCAAACGCGTCACCGAATTTCGTATCTATCGCTGGAGCCCGGACGATGACGAAAATCCGCGTATCGACACCTATTTTGTTGACCGCAACGATTGCGGTCCGATGCTGCTTGATGCGATTATTTGGATCAAAAACACGATTGATCCGACACTGACCTTTCGTCGTTCATGCCGCGAAGGTGTATGCGGTTCGTGTTCGATGAATATCGGTGGCGTAAACACGCTTGCTTGCACACGCGGCATCGACGAATTCTCCGCTCCGGTGAAAATCTATCCGCTGCCACATATGCCGGTGGTGAAAGATCTGGTGCCCGATCTTTCGGGTTTCTTTGCTCAGCACGCCTCAACCGAACCCTGGCTTCACACGAAAACCCCCACACCTGAGAAGGAGTGGCCGCAAAGTCATGAAGAGCGCGGCAAACTCGATGGACTTTATGAGTGTGTTCTGTGCGCCTGTTGTTCCACGTCTTGTCCGAGTTATTGGTGGAATGGCGATCGCTTCATGGGCCCGGCCGCCCTTCTCCAATCCTACCGTTGGATCGTCGATTCACGCGATGAAACTGCCGGCGAGCGACTCGACCAGCTTGAGGATACGTTCCGACTCTATCGCTGCCATACAATCTTGAATTGCAGCAAAGCCTGTCCCAGAGATCTTAATCCCGCAAAAGCTATAGCGGAAATTAAAAAAATGATGGTCACGCGCCAGCTTTGACGCGCGACAAATTAAATTCCAATTTCTAGAAATTTCAAGCGGCACGCAGCATACGGCCTTGTACATCGAGTACAACCGTCGTGAAGCTGTAACTATCCTCCATCCATTCGCGGAACAGTGAAAGCGGATCAGGACGCGGGTTGGTGATCTCGGCGACGACATCATTGGCTTCAAAGCGCAAGTCGGCCTCGTATTTGCGAGCAATGGCCTGCATCGGATGATTGTGTGACAGACAATTCATATACAGTGTGCGGATCGACCGATTGCGCGCGGTTAGGATCGTCCGGCCCAGCAATGCAGAACCGACGCCATGATTCTGAAAAGGCTTTTCGATACTGAAGGCTGCTTCCGCTTCCTGCGGGCCAAGCTTGCCGAAGGCGCGTAGCTCGGCACACCCGCGCAAAACACCATCGACGAAATATCCATGGACCACCGAATCCGAACCAAGGGCGGTTGCGGCATATTTCTCGATGAAAAAATCCGTGACAGGGGAGCCGAACCGGTTGGAGCGGCTCTCCCGATCAAGACGCAAAAGATGTTCCCGAAAACGGTCCGTTTCGCCGACCCAAAGCTTGCGGATTATGCCGGGGGTCTCGTGGTTCTCATTCATGGTCATCATACCCTTTAAATTCAGCCTTGCAGATGGCTATTTACGATTTCGAATCAAGGTATTACCGCTATGCAGCAAAAACATGACTATCGGATTAAGGTTTTGCGACGAGACTGTCTGAACTCGCAATTTTCAATGCAATATCGACGCGGTGTCGCAATAATCATGCGTATGTCGTGTTGATCGGGAATGTCCCGCTGAATAGGCACAGTTCACCCTGGATTGAGGTCGTTACGGCATGTCTGCAATCGCGCAGCGTTATGCTGCACAGCTGGCGGCGGAAAAGATCGAGTCCGATCCGGGTCAGCTCTTTGCCGTTGGAAGGCTCGCGCGCCTCGAGCGCGACTTACGCAAATATCGCCCGCCCGAAAAATCAGGAGCGCTGAGCTGGCTGATGGCCCGAAGGCCCGCGGCTCCACCGCGCGGCCTTTATCTATGGGGCGATGTCGGCCGCGGCAAAACGATGCTGATGGACCTGTTTTTCGGCGAAGTGCCCATCGCGCAAAAACGGCGCGCTCATTTCCACGAATTCATGACAGACATACATCACCGCATTCGGCACTACAGGCATCAGTTGAAATACGGAGAAGTCACCGGCACGGACCCTATCCAGCTCGTCGCGCGCGAAATTTCGCAAGAGACAACGTTGCTATGCTTTGACGAATTTACCGTCACCGACATAGCGGATGCGATGATCCTTGGCCGACTATTTGAGAAATTGTTTGAGCACGGATTGATTTTCGTTGCGACATCGAACGTGCAACCGTCGGAGCTCTATAAGGAGGGACTGAACAGAGCCCTTTTCGTGCCGTTCATACAGCTTCTTGAGCAAAAACTTGAGGTCATCCACCTTGAAGCGCGTACGGATTTTCGATTGGAAAAGCTCGACGGTATTGCGACTTGGCACGTGCCGGCAGATGCAAATGCACGCATGGCGATCAATACCGCTTGGTCGAAACTTGCCGGTCCGCGATGGGGGCTCGCCGTTGGAACTTCCGCATTTCGGCCGTTCCATTCACGTTCCTAAGGCGGGCGGCGGTGCCGCCCGCTACGGCTTTGCTGATCTTTGCGAGAGGCCGCTCGGCGCTTCGGATTTTGTGCGGATCGCGCAAGCCTTCCATACAGTGATTGTCGAAAATATTCCCGTAATTGGAGAAGAGAAACGGAACGAAGCAAAGCGTTTCATCATATTGATCGATACACTCTATGATAATTCGGTAAAGCTCATTGCTTCTGCGGCTGCCGATCCAAATCAGCTTTATCTTGGCAGTGTAGGGTTTGAGATGCTTGAATTTCGTCGCACTGTTTCGCGCCTCATTGAAATGCGTTCGAGAGCGTATCTTGCACTTCCGCATGGTCGGCGCAGCGGAATGGATTCCGGCAGTATGGGCGGAATTGTTGAGACATAGCGAGGCCAATATCTCGCCCAGGCGAAACGCTTGAGAGATTCGAGCAAAAGGGCTAGAGCCTAGGGCAATTCTCGGGCCCTAGGGCTATTCTCTCAAGCGGATTTCCTCCATGGCACGTAAGAAAGTCGCTCTCGTCGGGGCCGGCCAAATCGGCGGCACCCTCGCTCTCCTTGTTGGATTAAAAGATCTCGGTGATGTCGTCCTATTTGACGTGGTCGAAGGTATCCCGCAAGGCAAGGCACTCGACCTGGCCGAGGCCTCGCCCGTCGAGGATTTCGACTCCAACATGGTCGGCGTGAATTCCTACGAAAGTATTGAAGCTGCCGATGTGGTGATCGTTACGGCCGGTGTGCCACGCAAGCCCGGGATGAGCCGTGATGATCTTCTGGGCATCAATCTCAAGGTCATGGGGCAGGTAGGCGCGGGCATTTCCAAATACGCGCCGAAAGCGTTTGTAATCTGCGTCACCAATCCGCTTGACGCAATGGTATGGGCTTTGCAGAAGGCATCAGGTCTGCCAAAAAACATGGTCGTCGGCATGGCCGGAGTGCTCGACTCCGCGCGCTTTCGCTATTTCCTAGCCGACGAATTCAAGGTCTCCGTTGAAGACGTGACAGCCTTTGTGCTGGGCGGCCACGGTGACACCATGGTGCCGCTTGTTCGCTACTCGACGGTTGCCGGCATTCCATTGCCGGATCTGGTCAAAATGGGCTGGACGACGCAAGCGCGCATCGAAGCGATTGTTCAGCGCACCCGTGACGGGGGCGCCGAGATCGTGAATCTCCTTAAGACCGGTTCAGCGTTTTACGCACCAGCAGCCTCCGCCATTGCAATGGCGGAGAGCTTTCTCAAGGATAAGAAACGTGTGTTGCCTTGCGCTGTGTATCTTAACGGCGAATACGGGGTAAGAGGCCTGTATGTGGGTGTGCCGACTGTAATCGGCGCCAAAGGCGTCGAACGCGTCGTCGAAATCAGTCTCGACAAGAACGAACAGGTTATGTTCGACAAATCCGTGACATCAGTTCAGGGGCTCGTCGACGCCTGTATCAAGATCGCGCCCGACTTCGGAAAGTAATTTCTTGTCTGAGCGTTGGGATCGAGGCGTACCGTCATGAATATTCATGAATATCAAGCCAAAGGCGTTCTGCGCGATTTTGGTGCACCTGTCCCGCATGGGTTTCCCGCCTTCTCTCCCGACGAAGCGGTGAAGGCCGCGAAGGATCTCGGCGGGTCGCTGTGGGTCGTAAAGGCGCAGATCCATGCTGGCGGCCGAGGCAAAGCCGGCGGCGTCAAGGTCGTGAAATCGGTCGACGATGTGAAAAAGGAGGCCGCGCGCATGCTTGGCTCGACGCTCGTCACGCATCAGACTGGCCCGCATGGCAAGGAAGTGAATCGCCTCTATATTGAAGAAGGCGCCGCGATCGCGAAGGAATTCTATCTCTCGCTGCTAGTTGATCGCGAGACATCGCGTGTCGCTTTCGTGGTGTCGACCGAAGGCGGCATGGACATCGAAAAAGTCGCCCAGGACACGCCGGAAAAAATAGTCTCTTTTTCCGTTGATCCTGCAACCGGTATTGAGCCGCATCATGGTCGCCGTGTTGCTGCGGCGCTTGGTCTTAAGGACGATCTGTCCAAACAGGCGGTCGATCTCACGAACAGGCTCTATACCGCGTTCGTCTCCAAAGACATGAGCCTGCTTGAGATCAACCCGCTAATCGTCAGCAAACACAACAAATTGATCTGTCTCGATGCGAAGATTGGTTTCGACGACAACGCGTTATTCCGCCACGCTGACGTTGCGGCACTGCGCGATATCACTGAGGAGGATGCCAAGGAAGTCGAGGCGTCCAAATACGATCTCAACTACATTGCACTCGATGGATCGATCGGCTGCATGGTGAATGGCGCGGGCCTCGCCATGGCGACGATGGATATCATTAAACTTTACGGCGAGGCGCCGGCGAACTTCCTCGACGTAGGTGGCGGCGCAACGAAGGAAAAAGTTTCCGCGGCCTTCAAGATCATCACCTCCGATCCGAAGGTGAAAGGGATTCTGGTTAATATTTTCGGCGGAATCATGCGTTGCGATGTTATCGCGGAAGGCGTTGTCGCCGCTGTGAAGGAAATCGGCTTACAAGTTCCGCTTGTTGTGCGTCTCGAGGGGACAAACGTTGATCTCGGTAAGAAAATTCTAAAAGAGTCTGGTCTGAATGTTATTCCCGCTGACGATCTCGACGATGCTGCGCAAAAGATCGTGAACGCGATCAAAGGATCAAAGTAATGTCGATCCTTGTTGACAAGAATACTAGGGTCATTTGCCAGGGGTTCACCGGGAAGAATGGCACCTTCCATTCTGAACAAGCGATAAAGTATGGCACCCGAATGGTTGGCGGTGTTGCGCCCGGAAAGGGCGGCTCGACGCATCTCGGTTTGCCCGTCTTCGATACCGTAGCCGAAGCGCGCGCGAACACGAATTGCGATGCGAGCGTAATTTACGTTCCGCCGGCAGGAGCGGCAGATGCAATCGGAGAAGCAATCGACGCTGAAGTTCCACTCATCGTCTGCATTACCGAAGGCATTCCCGTGGCCGACATGGTTAAGGTGAAGCGTTCGCTTAGTGGCTCTAAATCGCGGCTCGTCGGCCCAAATTGTCCAGGAGTCATTACACCGGAACAGTGCAAAATCGGCATTATGCCGGGCCACATTCATAAACGCGGCAAAGTCGGAATCGTCTCGCGCTCGGGTACACTGACTTACGAAGCAGTTTTTCAGACCACCGCCGAGGGGTTGGGTCAGACAACCTGCGTCGGCATTGGTGGCGATCCGGTCAAGGGCACCGAGTTTATCGACGTGCTCGAATTATTCCTCAGCGACAAGGCGACCGAAGCTTTGATCATAATCGGCGAAATCGGCGGCTCGGCGGAAGAAGATGCTGCTCAATTTTTGCGCGACGAAGCCAAGCGCGGGCGCAAAAAACCGATTGTCGGGTTCATTGCGGGCCGCACGGCGCCTCCGGGACGCAGAATGGGTCATGCCGGCGCTATTATTTCGGGCGGGAAAGGCGATGCAGAATCGAAAATTTCCGCGATGCAAGCCGCAGGGATTAAAATGTCGCCTTCTCCCGCGCGGCTCGGTAAAACACTGGCAGAAGTGCTAAAAGGTTGATTAAACTCAGATTCTCGATTCAAATTGGTGATGCTGTACGTGCCACATTATGTTTCACCGAAAAGTGGCATTCGGTATGCATGAACCGGAACGCGATGAAGCGACCGGATCGGGCCCATGACCAGAAGTTCTGACAACGATCTTTTTTTGAAAACGTCGTTCCTCTATGGCGGCAATGCTGCCTATCTGGAGGAACTTGCGGCGCGTTACGAACAGAATCCGTCGTCGGTCGACGAGGGATGGCAGTCGTTTTTCAAAACTTTGAAAGAAGAGCGTGGCGACGCGACAAGAAATGCCAGGGGCGCATCATGGCAGCAGCCTGGATGGCCCGTACCCTTGAATGGTGAATTAGTCGCGGCACTCGACGGCAATTGGATCGGAGTCGAAAAAGATATCGATCGAAAGATTAAGTCGCAGATAAAGTCTCGCGGTGTCGAACTTACCTCCGAGCAAGTTCAGCAGGCAACACGCGACTCGGTGAAAGCGTTGATGATGATCCGCGCCTATCGGATGCGCGGGCATCTGCACGCCAAGCTCGATCCGCTGGAGCTCGAACCGGAAACAGTTCATCCGGAACTTGATCCCGTATCCTACGGGTTCACCGAGGCCGATTTCGATCGCAAGATTTTTATCGACCATGTTCTTGGGCTCGAATTTGCGAGCGTGCGTGAGATGATCGCGATTTTGCAACGCACGTATTGTCAAACTATCGGCGTCGAATTTATGCACATCTCCTCGCCGGAGGAGAAAGGCTGGATTCAGGAACGTATAGAAGGACCGGATAAGGAAATTACGTTTACGCGCGAAGGTAAGCGCGCGATTCTGAACAAGCTAATCGAGGCGGAAGGTTTCGAAAAATTCATTGACGTTAAATACACCGGTACTAAACGGTTCGGTCTCGATGGTGCCGAATCGATGATCCCGGCGCTCGAGCAAATTATCAAGCGCGGCGGTGCGCTCGGTGTGCGGGAAATCATTTTTGGTATGGCACATCGCGGACGATTGAACGTGCTTGCGCAAGTGATGGGGAAGCCGCACCACGTAATTTTTCATGAATTCAAAGGTGGTTCGGCAACGCCCGACGAGGTCGAAGGTTCAGGTGATGTGAAGTATCACCTGGGCGCTTCATCTGACCGTGAGTTTGACAATAACCGTGTTCACCTGTCGTTGACCGCGAACCCATCGCATCTCGAAATTGTCGATCCGGTCGTGCTCGGCAAAGTACGCGCGAAACAGGATCAGTATCACGCGAAGCCCGATGACCGTAGGATGGTGATGCCTCTATTGATTCATGGCGATGCGGCTTTCGCTGGCCAAGGCGTGGTTGCGGAATGTTTTGGCCTTTCAGGGCTGAAGGGCTATCGCACCGGCGGGTCACTGCATTTTATCGTCAACAATCAGATCGGTTTCACCACGAATCCGCGTTACGCACGATCCTCGCCCTATCCTTCGGATGTCGCGAAAATGATCGAGGCGCCGATTTTCCATGTGAACGGTGACGATCCGGAAGCAGTGGTTTACGGCGCGAAGGTCGCGACCGAGTTCCGGCAGAAATTCCAGAAGCCCGTCGTGATTGATATGTTTTGCTATCGGCGCTTTGGCCACAACGAAGCCGACGAGCCCTCGTTCACGCAGCCGCTGATGTACAAGAAGATTCGTTCGCATTCTACGACGCTCGAGATTTATCGCAAAAAACTCGAGGCCGAAGGAGTTGTCGAGGTCGGGGAAGTCGAAGCGATGAAAACCCAGTGGCGCGCGCATCTTGAAGCGGAATATGAATCCGGCCAGAGCTATAAACCGAACAAGGCCGATTGGCTCGACGGAAAGTGGTCTGGATTCAAAGTTGCTGAACAACATCTTGAAGATCCGCGCCGCGGTGTTACCGGGGTGTCACTCGATACACTGAAAGATATCGGCCGCAAGATCACCAAGACGCCGGATGAATTTCATGTACACAAAACGATCGCGCGTTTTCTTGATAACCGAGCAAAAGCGATCGAGACCGGTGAAAATATCGACTGGGCGACGGGCGAAGCGCTTGGATTTTGTTCATTGCTGCTCGACGGAAATCCGGTTCGTCTGACCGGTCAGGATGTCGAGCGCGGCACCTTTTCTCAGCGGCACTCCGTATTGTTCGACCAGGAAAACGAAAATCGCTTTGTGCCATTCAATAATCTCGGCCAGAGCCAGGCGCGTTACGAAGTCTGCAATTCGATGCTCTCTGAAGAGGCCGTACTTGGCTTCGAATACGGCTATTCGCTTACCGAGCCGAAAGCGCTCACGGTGTGGGAGGCGCAGTTCGGCGATTTCGTGAATGGAGCGCAAGTGGTGATTGACCAATTCATTTCGTCGGGCGAGCGCAAGTGGCTTCGCATGTCAGGTCTCGTCATGCTTCTTCCGCATGGTTACGAAGGACAGGGCCCGGAACATTCATCGGCGCGGCTGGAGCGCTTTCTCCAACTGTGCGCGGAAGACAACATGCAAGTTGCAAATCTTACAACACCGGCAAATTATTTCCACGCCTTGCGCCGTCAGCTGAAACGCGATTTCCGTAAACCGCTAATCCTGATGACGCCAAAGTCGTTGCTACGCCACAAGCGGGCGGTGTCGAAGCTTTCTGCAATGGGACCGGACACGACGTTCCACCGTGTGTTGTGGGACGGTGCCCAGCTGTATCAGAACGGTGGCATTAAGCTTGCGGCGGACGAAAAAATTCGCCGCGTCGTTTTGTGCTCTGGCAAAGTCTATTATGATCTCTACGAAGAGCGCGAGAAACACGGAATCAATGACATTTATCTGTTGCGTGTCGAGCAGCTTTATCCGTTCCCGTTAAGATCACTGATCACCGAACTTGGTCGCTTCAAGGCTGCCGAGATCGTCTGGTGCCAGGAAGAGCCAAGAAATCAAGGCGCCTGGGCGTTCGTGCAACCCTATCTTGAATGGGTGCTGGAGCAGATCAAGGCGAAGAATGCGCGCCCGCATTATATTGGTCGCGCGGCTTCTGCATCAACTGCAACGGGCCTAATGTCCAGGCACCTAAAGCAACTCAAGACATTCCTCGACGAGGCGCTCCGCTAAGCGCATTAGGAGACAAAAATGGCGACCGAAATCCGCGTACCGACCCTCGGTGAATCTGTCACCGAAGCCACGATCGGACGCTGGTTCAAGAAGGCGGGCGATTCCGTTGCGGCCGACGAACCCCTGGTCGAACTCGAAACTGATAAGGTAACCGTCGAAGTACCGGCGCCTGCGAGCGGCGTTCTCTCTGAGATCAAAGCGAAGGATGGCGACACTGTTGCGGTCGGCGCGCTGCTTGGCTCAATTGCGGAAGGTGTGGGTGGAGCAAAAGCAGCCCCGGTAAAAGTGGTCGTTCCTACGAAAACAGCTGCTCCGGCTCCAGCTCTTGCTCTGGCTAAAGCCCCGGCCGCGTCGACGAAAGTCTCCCGCGATTTGCCACAGCCGCCTTCGGTGCGAAAACTAGCCGCCGAATCCAGCGTCAATCCCGCAAGTGTCGCCGGTAGCGGCAAGGATGGCCGCGTGACTAAGGGCGATATGCTCGCCGCGATTGCGGGAGGGTTGTCGATGTCGCCATCTGCCCCCGCGCCGGCAATCGTGCGCACGCCCTCAGCGCCCGAAGCCGCGCGCGAAGAACGTGTCCGTATGACCAAGCTGCGGCAGACTATTGCGCGCCGTTTGAAGGATGCGCAGAACAGCGCCGCGATGCTTACGACGTTCAACGACGTCGACATGAGCAACGTGATGGGCATGCGCGCCCATTACAAGGATGCGTTCGAGAAGAAGCACGGCGTGAAGCTTGGCTTTATGGGATTTTTTGTGAAGGCCTGCATCCAGGCGCTAAAGGAAATTCCCGAGGTCAATGCGGAAATGGACGGCAACGATCTCATCTACAAGAATTATTACCACATCGGTGTCGCGGTCGGCACCGAGAAGGGTCTCGTCGTTCCGGTCGTGAGGGATGCCGATCAGATGACGATTGCCGAGATCGAAAAGAAAATTGCGGATTTCGGCAAGCGCGCGCGCGAAGGGCACCTCACCATCGAGGAAATGCAGGGTGGTACCTTCACGATTTCAAACGGCGGTATTTACGGCTCGTTGCTCTCGACGCCAATTCTGAACGCACCCCAGTCCGGCATTCTCGGCATGCATCGGATCGAGGAACGGCCGATCGCGGTGAAGGGCCAAGTCGTCATCAAACCGATGATGTATCTCGCGCTTTCTTATGACCATCGTATTGTCGATGGCCGCGAGGCCGTCACCTTCCTCGTGCGGGTCAAGGAAAACCTGGAAGATCCGGCGAGACTGATACTCGACCTCTGAATTTGACGATACATTGAAAGAACTTTCGGGAAATCGCGATGAGCTATGATGTTGTCGTTATCGGCACCGGTCCCGGCGGCTATGTATGCGCGATCCGGGCGGCTCAGCTCGGGTTGAAAACAGCGGTGATCGAAAAGGATAAAACCTTCGGCGGAACTTGCTTGAACGTAGGCTGCATCCCTTCAAAGGCGCTGTTGCATGCATCCCATCTGTTTGAGGAGGCCGCGAGAGAGTTTGCAGGTATGGGCATCGGTATTTCGAAACCGACACTCGATCTGGTGCAGATGCAGAAATTCAAAATGGACGGTGTCGACAGCAACGTGAAGGGCGTCGATTTCCTATTCAAGAAAAACAAGATCGACGGCTTCAAAGGTACGGGCAAGATCGTCGCGCCGGGTAAGATAGAGGTCTCGACTGGTAACGGAAAAATGGAGACGGTTGAGACGAAGTCGATCGTGATCGCCACTGGCTCCGAAGTCGCTAAGCTCCGCGGCGTGGAGATCGATGAAAAGCGTATCGTATCCTCGACCGGCGCGCTCGATTTGCAAAAGGTGCCGGGAAGGCTCCTGGTCATCGGTGCAGGTGTGATCGGGCTCGAGCTCGGCTCGGTTTGGCGCCGGCTTGGCGCGCAAGTCGAGGTCGTCGAATTTCTGGATCGGATTCTCCCCGGCATGGACGGTGAGATTGCACGGCAGTTCCAACGCATCCTCGAAAAGCAGGGAATAAAATTTCGGCTTGCGTCGAAGGTCACCGGCGTCGATAGCAAGGGAAAGAAACTCAAGATTTCCATCGAACCCGCGGTAGGCGGTAAGGCCGAAATATCGGAAGCTGACGTTGCCCTCGTTGCAATTGGCCGGGTGCCGTTCACCGACGGACTTGGTCTTAAGGAAATTGGCGTCGTCCTCGATAACAAAAATCGTATTATTGTCGACGAGAAATTCCAGACCAACGTTCCTGGCATCTATGCCGTTGGCGACGTGATCGCGGGACCGATGCTAGCGCACAAGGCGGAAGACGAAGGTATCGCCGTCGCCGAAATTCTTGCCGGCCAAGCCGGCATGGTCAATCACGACGCCATTCCGAACGTGATCTACACGTTTCCTGAGGTCGCCTCGGTTGGCAAAACTGAGGAAGAGTTGAAATTGGAGAGCATTGCGTATCGCATTGGTAAGTTCCCATTTACTGCAAATGGCCGTGCCAAGGTGAACAGGACAACCGAAGGATTTGTGAAGATTCTCGCCGATCAAAAAACCGACCGCGTGCTTGGTGTCCATATCATCGGGGCTGATGCGGGCACGCTCATTGCGGAAGTGACGCTTGCGATCGAATTCGGTGCGTCATCAGAGGATATCGCGCGCACCTGCCACGCACATCCGACGCTTTCCGAGGCCGTGAAGGAAGCCGCGCTTGCGGTGGACAAACGCCCCATCCATATGTGAATGGGCCGATTCAGTGTCCCCCGATAATGGGCAGCGTATGGATTAACGCCGGCAATAAAAGGCCGATTGCCATGAAGGCGAGACCGCCGAGGCCCAAAAGTCCGGAAATCCATGCGAGCATTGTTATACCGGTGATAATTGTCGCTGAGGCAAGCACGATCGCGACCTGAAAGGCGGCCGACGCCAATTCAAAATTGTGATATTTTGCCAGTGAATGATCGCGACTATGTTCTGCGTGTTTTGCGCGTTCGGCGAGTTCCTTCCGACCCTCACCAGTGGATGGCTCGCTTTCATAGCGCTCGGCAGTTTTCTTCCAGATTTCGATCTGTTTTTCACCTGCAGTCTTGACGGCAGGATCGGCTGCGGCGGCAGCTTCGATCGCCATAGCTTCCGCGGCGGTGCGGAGTTGTGTCGCGCGGATTGTCTTTGCCTGGAAGAACGACCAGAGATTTGAGGCTTCCACATTCTCGCTGATGGCGCTGGTCTGCGAGCTTTTGCCGAGCGTTTCGGAGAAGGCAAGAAAAAGCGCGAGCACCGCAATCAGGAGCGCGATCTTCTTATTAGAAGAACTGAGGTGTTCTGACTCTTCAGCTGCTTCGTGCGCGGCTTCATGTGCCTCAGGCATATTCATCTCTCCCAATGTGCGTTTCGATAAATCAAACGCTTTCACGAAGAACGGGCCGAACGCAAGAGCTTATAGGCGCGCGCGCGGATGAGCCGCTTTATAGGCCTTGACCAGATGAGCCGAGTCGACGGCGGTATAAATCTGCGTGGTCGTGAGCGAAGCGTGGCCAAGCAATTCCTGAATCGAGCGCAGATCTCCACCGCGCGAAAGAAGATGTGTTGCGAACGAATGGCGCAGCGCATGCGGTGTCGCCGTATCGGGAAGACCGAGTGCTCCACGCAGGCGTTCCATTGTCAACTGCACGATGCGAGGCGAAAGCGGACCGCCCTTGGCGCCGCGAAAGATCGGCTCATCCGCTTCAAGATGAAAAGGGCAGAGCCTTATGTAATCGGCAATGAGTTCGATCACCGGCGACAACACGGGCACCATGCGGGATTTGCTGCCTTTGCCCAGCACGGTAATCGAGTCACCTTTGTTCGGCGCCGGGATCTCGCGACGGTTCAAACCGAGCGCTTCGGAAATACGAAGCCCTGAGCCGTATAGCAGAGCCAGCACGGCGGCATCGCGCGCGAGCACCCACGGTTCGCGCTCTTCGCCGGCGCGGTGTACTGGATCTGAAACGGCCTTGGCACTCGCAATTGAGAGAGGTTTCGGCAAACTCTTGGCGATGCGCGGCGCTCGGACAGCGGCGAGAGCCGCGACCTTGCCCTTGCCTTCGCGTTCCAGAAATCTTGCGAAGGAGCGTGCAGCGGCTAGTGTCCGCACAAGCGTGCGAGATTCGATTCCCGCGCCGCGGCGGCGGGCGAGGAAGGCACGCACATCGGCCGGATCGAGTTTGGCCAGATCCTTGAGACTGGGTTGGCCGCCCAAATGTTCCGAAAGAAAATCGAGAAAAGCCGCGACGTCGCGGGCATAGGCTTCGAGCGTGAGGTCGGAAAGATTGCGTTCAGCGGAAAGATGCGAAAGCCAGCGTTTGGCCTCGCGCGCTACATCCACTGCCGCGACAGCGAGCAATGCTTTGACGGCTGTTGCGGCCTTCTCTTTATACCCTCGAGCCATGGCTCCGTCCTTGACAGCGCCCTCGCTTGTCGCTCCGCTCACCTTTCCCGCCCGTTAATTTTTCTTGAACGGACTAAAAATGGCCGAACGGACCGTCGACGTACTCGTGCCGGTCGCTGTCGACTCACCCTATAGTTATCGCATTCCAGCGGATTTGGCGCTCGCGCCTGGGGATCTCGTCTCCGTGCCGCTCGCAACGCGGCAGGTGGTCGGTGCAGTATGGTCAACTGGGGAACCGCCGCCTACGAGTGCGAAATTGAAGCCGGTATTGGCGAAGCTCGATTTGCCACCACTGCCTACGGAATTGATCAAGCTCATCGATTGGGTCGCTGACTATACACTTGCGTTGCGCGGAATGGTTTTGCGATTGGCGCTTCGATTCGACTCCGAGCTTGGCGAGGGGCGCGCACGGATCGGCGTGCGGCTCAAGGGACCGGAGCCGAAACGCATGACCGCCGCGCGCGAACGCGTGGTTGGATTGCTTTCCGACGGATTGGTTCGGCCAAAATCGGAAGCCGCGAAAGAATCGGGCGTCTCGCCCGGCGTCATCGACGGTTTGATCGACGAGGGAACGGTAGAAACGGTCGCGCTTCCGCCCGAGCCAATCGCCCCGACACCGGATGTCGGTTTTGCGCAGCCAGGGTTAACCGAAGATCAAAAAAGCGCGGCAATCTTACTATGTGCAGCAGTGCGTGCAAAATCGTTTTCAGTGAATTTGCTCGACGGCGTAACCGGTTCCGGCAAAACGGAGGTCTATTTCGAGGCTATTGCCGAAGCCGTGAAAGCCGGGAGCCAAGTGCTAATCCTGCTGCCGGAAATCGCCCTCACCGCGCGCTTTCTCGACCGCTTCGCCGCGCGATTTGGTGTGCAGCCGGCTGAATGGCATTCGCAGATCTCACCGCGTAAGCGTATTCGGACATGGGAAGGCGTGGCGAGTGGGGAGATTTCGGTCGTTGCCGGCGCGCGTTCGGCCCTGTTTCTTCCATTTCGCGATCTTGGGTTGATAATTATCGACGAAGAACACGATCCCGCTTACAAACAGGAGGACGGTGTGCACTATCACGCGCGTGATATGGCGATCGTGCGCGGTCAGCATGCGAAAGTGCCGGTCATTCTAGCATCGGCAACGCCTTCAATTGAAACGGAAGTAAACGTACGGCGCGGTCGTTACAGGCGTTTGGTGTTGCACGAGCGTTTCGGCGAGGGCCAAATTCCACCGCTCGATGTGATCGACCTGCGTAAGGAGGGGCCGCCAAGGGGGCGCTGGATCGCCCCCAGATTAGAGACCGCCATTCGCGAGACAATCGCGAAAAGGCAGCAGGCGCTTCTGTTCTTGAATCGCCGCGGCTATGCGCCGTTGACGCTTTGCCGTTCGTGCGGCCATCGCTTGCGCTGTCCAAACTGTGATGCCTGGCTCGTGGATCACCGTTATCGACAGAAGCTGGTCTGCCATCATTGCGGGTTCGAAACTGTTCCGCCGGAAAACTGCCCGAAGTGCGAGGCGGTAAATTCGTTCACGGCCATCGGTCCCGGCGTCGAGCGCCTGGAGGAAGAAACACGTAAGGCATTTCCTGATGCGCGGACACTCGTACTTTCCAGTGATCTTGCTGGTGGTGTCGATCGCATGCGCGCGGAACTCGAGGCCGTCGCCAAGGGCGAGATCGATATCGTGATTGGAACGCAACTTGTCGCCAAAGGGCATCATTTTCCGGGCCTTGCTTTGGTTGGCGTAATCGATGCGGATTTGGGTCTCAGCCAGGGCGATCCACGCGCGGCGGAAAGAACATTCCAACTTCTGCATCAAGTTGTCGGCCGCGCCGGGCGCGAAGCGACCGCGGGTAAAGGACTTTTGCAAACGTACCAACCCGATCATCCAGTGATGCAGGCTTTGATTGCCGGCGACCGGCAAGCATTTTACGACCGCGAAATTATTGCACGCGAGGAAGCTGGGCTTCCGCCGTTTGGGCGTCTAGCGAGTCTCATCATTTCTGCGGGTGACAAGCCGACAGCTGAGAGCTATGCACGGAAACTCGCCGAAGTTGCTCCTTTCGATGAACACGTGCGGATCCTCGGTCCTGCTGAAGCACCGCTTGCGTTGATCCGAGGGCGGCATCGCTGGCGTTTGTTGGCGAAATCACCGCGCAATTTCAATCTCTCAGGCTATCTGCGCGACTGGCTCGCGGCGGCGCCCGCTCCGAGAGGTAGCTTGCACGTGACCGTGGATGTCGATCCGCAAAGCTTCTTATAGGGTTCCCGAGAAAACTTCTGCCGGATCGTGGGGACAGAAAAATAGACGCTCGAAGCCATGTGACGAAGTGAAAGAACGGGCACAGTTCGCGGAGAACATGGCCCGCGTGGCATTTCGGCGGTTTTATTCGAACGATGAGTTGAATGTGAGGCTTGCCGTCGAAATGCGGAAGTAGCTGCACAAATGAAAAATCTGTTCGGATGGGAAAATGGCTGAGTCCGCCGGGGGGATTATCGGCCGGCATTTTGAGTCGACCAAAATGCCAAAAAGGCCAAGAAGGCATTGCAGCTCAAGCACTTCTTGGCTGTGTCCTACGTCGGGATATGTTGCGCCTCCAAAATGGCTATGTTAGTGAACCACGGCATGAGGGAGCGGGGCGCCGTTCCCCTCTTTCCTGCGAAACTCCGTTGGGAATGCTGGGCCTCCACCGCGTCGCCGTGCAGGCGCGGATGCACCCGAGAGATGGATTGTGGCTGACGAACCGATCATTTCAGGCATGGCTGGCCGCTATGCGACCGCGCTGTTTGAACTTGCGCGCGACGAGAAGTCGCTCGATGCCGTGAAAAGTGAATTGGAGCGCTTCGATGCTCTGATCGAGGGCAGCGAAGACATGAAGCGCCTTGTGCGCAGTCCAGTTTTTAGTGCAAACGAGCAGGCGAAGGCGCTCGCTGCGATCCTCGAAAAGGCAAAAATCGGTGGCGTGACCGCGAAGTTTCTGGGGCTGATTACCGAAAATCGCCGGCTGTTTGCTGTGCGCAATATGGTGAAGGCCTTCTGCGCACTCGTCTCACGTCACAAGGGCGAGACACGGGCTGAAATTACGGTCGCGGAACCGCTCTCCGATATTCATCTGAACACGCTCAAAGATGCGCTTAAGGCCAATACGAAGAAGGACGTCGCGCTTGATGTGCGCGTCGATCCCTCGATCCTCGGCGGACTCAAGGTCAAGCTCGGTAGCCGCATGATCGATTCTTCGCTCCGGACCAAACTCAACTCGATCAAGATCGCGATGAAGGAATCTCAGTGATGGATATTCGTGCCGCGGAAATTTCCGCCATTCTTAAGGACCAAATCAAGAATTTCGGCCAGGAGGCCGAAGTCACCGAGGTCGGGCAAGTGCTCTCAGTCGGCGACGGTATCGCTCGTGTGTTTGGCCTCGATAATGTACAGGCCGGCGAAATGGTCGAGTTCGAAAACGGCGTCCGCGGCATGGCGCTTAATCTCGAAAGCGACAACGTTGGTATCGTCATCTTCGGCACCGATCGCGACATCAAGGAAGGCCAAACCGTCAAGCGCACAAGTGCGATTGTGGACGTGCCAATCGGCAAGGGGCTGCTTGGCCGGGTCGTTGACGCGCTTGGCAATCCGATCGACGGCAAGGGCCCGATAAAGGCCGAGAAGCGCGCGCGTGTGGACGTGAAGGCGCCGGGTATCATTCCGAGAAAGTCGGTACATGAGACGATGGCGACTGGCCTGAAAGCTATCGACGCACTGATTCCAATTGGCCGCGGCCAGCGCGAGCTGATCATCGGTGATCGCCAGACCGGGAAGACCGCAGTTGCGCTCGATACGATTCTGAACCAGAGGCCGCTCAATCAGAGCAATGACGAGAAGACGAAGCTCTACTGCGTTTATGTCGCGATCGGGCAGAAGCGTTCCACCGTCGCTCAGTTTGTGAAGGTACTCGAGGATAACGGCGCGCTCGACTATTCCATTATCGTTGCGGCAACCGCATCCGATCCTGCGCCGATGCAGTATCTGGCTCCATTCTCCGGCTGCGCCATGGGCGAATATTTCCGCGACAATGGAATGCACGCCGTCATCATTTATGATGATCTGTCGAAACAGGCGGTCGCCTATCGTCAGATGTCGCTACTGCTGCGCCGTCCGCCGGGACGCGAAGCCTATCCCGGCGACGTGTTCTACCTGCACTCGCGGCTCCTGGAGCGCGCGGCAAAGATGAGTGACGACAAGGGTGCGGGTTCGCTTACGGCACTCCCCGTGATTGAGACACAGGCGAACGATGTGTCGGCCTATATTCCCACCAACGTCATTTCGATTACCGACGGCCAGATCTTTCTTGAGACTGACCTTTTTTATCAGGGCATTCGCCCCGCGGTGAATGTTGGTCTCTCGGTATCGCGCGTAGGCTCTTCCGCGCAAACTAAGGCGATGAAGAAAGTCGCCGGCAAAATCAAGGGCGAGCTCGCGCAATACCGCGAGATGGCTGCTTTCGCGCAATTCGGCTCCGACCTCGACGCCACAACGCAACGTTTGCTCAACCGTGGCTCGCGGCTCACGGAACTACTGAAACAGGCACAATTCTCGCCACTCAAGATGGAAGAACAGGCAGTCGTGATCTATGCCGGCGTGAACGGCTATCTCGATCCGCTTCCGGTCAACCGCGTGAAGGCGTTTGAGGAAGGATTGCTCGCGCATATCCGCTCGAAGAATGCGGATATTCTCGAAATGATCCGCTCTTCGAAGGATTTGAGTGATGACACGGCGGCGAAACTGAAGGCAACGGTCGAAGCCTTCGCGAATTCGTTCGCCTAAGAGAAACCGATGGCCTCGCTAAAAGATCTGCGCAATCGCATTGCCTCTGTAAAGGCAACCCAGAAGATTACTAAGGCGATGCAAATGGTTGCCGCGGCAAAACTTCGGCGTGCGCAGACGGCAGCGGAAGCCGCACGTCCTTACGCTGAACGGATGGGGCGCGTGCTCGGCAACATCGCAGGCAGCATCACGTCGTCCCCGGAGTTACCGAAGTTGCTTGTCGGAAGCGGCAAGAACGATGTGCATCTCTTGTTGGTGTGCACTTCGGAGCGCGGCCTTTGCGGCGCATTTAATTCCTCGATTGTAAGGCTTGCGCGCGAACGCGCTAACGCCCTGCAGGCAGACGGTAAAACCGTGAAATTGTTCTGCGTGGGCCGCAAGGGCTACGATCAACTGAAGCGCACCTACGAAAAGCAAATTGTCGAGGTTATGGATCTCCGCGCCGTCCGCGTCCTCGGTTCCCAGCAGGGGGGCGATATCGCCCAGAAAATCATCGGGCGCTTCGAAGCGGGTGAGTTCGACATCGTCACGCTATTCTATTCGAAGTTCAAGTCGGTGATGGTGCAAACTCCGACCGCACAGCAGATCATTCCACCGGTCTTCGAAAAGAAAGAATCTTCGGGCGCGGGAGCAGTTTACGAATACGAGCCGGAAGAAGAAGAAATTCTTGCTGATCTTTTGCCACGCAATCTCGCAACGCAGATTTTCCGCGCGTTGCTTGAAAACGCTGCCTCCGAACAGGGTGCGCGCATGAGCGCGATGGACAGCGCGACCCGTAATGCAGGCGATATGATCAAGAAGCAAACCATTATCTATAACCGTACGCGTCAGGCGATGATTACGAAGGAACTGATCGAAATCATCTCGGGCGCGGAAGCGCTGTAAGGATTGACGCAATGGTTTATGGGACTTCCACGACGATCCACCAATTTGGACCTATTCCAAGATCCAAGGCAAAGGGTGGCAATATGCCCGTGAAACTGACTGTCGATTGATCGGATTTTAAGGAGAGAGCAATGGCTACCCCCGCCACCAACAAAGTTGGGCGCATCACGCAGGTCATGGGCGCCGTCGTCGACGTGAAGTTCGACGGCCACCTGCCCGAAATTCTGAACGCGCTCGAGACGAAAAATCAGGGTAATCGCCTCGTGCTGGAAGTCGCGCAGCATCTCGGCGAGTCTACGGTTCGCACGGTCGCGATGGACACGTCCGAAGGCCTCACGCGCGGACAGGAAGTTGCCGATACTGGCCAGCCGATCATGGTTCCCGTCGGTGTTGGAACGCTTGGTCGCATCATCAACGTCATCGGCGAGCCTGTGGACGAAGGCGGTCCGATCGAGGCGAGCGACACGCGCGCCATCCATCAGCCCGCGCCGTCCTATACGGATCAATCGACTGAAGCAGGAAATCTTGGTGACAGGCATCAAGGTTGTGGATTTGCTCGCGCCTTACGCCAAAGGCGGCAAGATCGGCCTGTTCGGTGGCGCTGGCGTCGGCAAGACTGTGATTATTCAAGAACTGATTAACAACGTGGCGAAAGCCCACGGGGGCTATTCGGTGTTTGCCGGTGTCGGCGAGCGCACGCGCGAAGGCAACGACCTTTATCACGAATTCATTGAATCGGGCGTGAACAAAAAAGGCGGTGGCGAAGGATCGAAGTGCGCGCTCGTCTACGGTCAGATGAATGAGCCTCCGGGGGCGCGCGCCCGGGTGGGCCTCACGGGCGTGACGGTTGCCGAGCATTTCCGCGATCAGGGTCAGGACGTCTTGTTCTTCATCGACAACATCTTCCGCTTTACGCAAGCGGGTTCGGAAGTGTCGGCGCTTCTGGGCCGTATGCCTTCGGCCGTCGGCTACCAGCCAACGCTCGCCACCGACATGGGCGCACTACAGGAGCGAATCACCACGACGCAGAAGGGTTCGATTACGTCCGTGCAGGCGATTTACGTTCCGGCTGATGACCTCACCGACCCCGCACCCGCGACTTCCTTCGCGCACCTAGACGCAACTACCGTGCTTTCGCGTAGCATTGCCGAAAAAGGCATATATCCTGCGGTCGATCCGCTCGATTCGACGTCGCGCATGCTATCGCCGCTCGTCGTCGGCGAGGAGCACTACGCTGTCGCCCGCCAGGTGCAACAGATCTTGCAGCGCTACAAAGCGCTCCAGGATATCATCGCCATTTTGGGCATGGACGAACTTTCGGAAGAGGACAAACTCGCGGTTGCGCGCGCGCGCAAGATCGAGCGCTTTCTGTCGCAGCCATTCCACGTCGCGGAAGTGTTCACTGGCTCGCCCGGGAAATTCGTCGAGCTCGCCGATACTATCAATAGCTTCAAGGGATTGTGCGAAGGCAAATACGATCATCTGCCCGAAGCGGCATTCTATATGGTCGGTACGATCGAGGAAGCCGTCGAGAAGGGTAAGAAACTTGCGGCGGAAGCAGCCTAATTCCAAACAACGAAAGGTGCAGCCATGATGAGGAATCCAAAGATTGTTCTGCTCCTGCTCGGAGTCATCATCGGCGGCGTCATTGGCTACATGACGCGACCAGAATCTGTCGAAATCCGCATCGGGCCCCTCAATATTGAGGTCACCGGCAAAGGTGTCGCACGTAATGACAGTGCCATTACCTCTGATCAGGCTAAGCATATTGGGCTGTTTGCGTTGATCGGCGGAATTCTCGGGCTCGGCCTCGGCTTTGCGGTCGATAGCGGCAAAGTCAAACTCTGAGAATTGCTATGGCAACATTTCCATTCGAGCTCGTATCGCCTACGCGCGTCGTATTTTCCGGCGAAGTCGATCAGGTCGATGTGCCAGGGGCCGAGGGGGATTTCGGCGTGCTCGCAAATCATGCGCCGGTGATAGCTGCGTTGCGTCCCGGCATTCTCACAATCCATGAAGGTGGAAACACGAAGCAGCTATATGTCCGTGACGGATTTGCCGAGGTCAATCCGGCCAGTCTTACGCTAATTGCCGAATTCGCGGTGCCTGTCGAGGAACTGGATGCCGGCGAACTGCAAAACGAGATCGCCGCAGCAGAAGCACGTCTCAACGCGGCGAAGGACGGTTCGGCCCGTGACCAGGCAACGGAGCGCGTCGGCCAGTTAAAGCAGCTTGCGGCACAGCTCGCGGGCGTTACGGCTTCCGCCCACTAAAACGCGAGAATTCCCTTACAACCTGTTCGTAGACTTTGCGCTTGAACGGTATCACCAGTTCGGCGAGCCGCTCCATCTTTTCCCAGCGCCATTCGAGAAATTCCGGTTTGTGATGGCCGCTGCCCGGACGCAACACATCGATCTCGTTTTCATTGCCAGTAAACCGTAGTGCGAACCATTTTTGCTTCTGGCCGCGATATTTTCCTTTCCAAGCCTGCTTCCCAACTTCGGAAGGTAGATCGTAGGCGTGCCAGTCCTTGGATTCCGCAAGTTTGGATACCGAGCGAACACTGGTTTCCTCGTAAAGTTCACGCAGCGCGGCCTCATAAGGATCTTCGCCCTGATCGAGACCGCCTTGCGGCATCTGCCAGGAGTGGATGGCATCCGCATGTTCGGGACCCCCTAGGCGGCGGCCAATGAAAACAAGCCCCACGTGATTGAGCAGCATCACGCCGACGCAGGGCCGATACGGGCGATTCTCATATTTCGTCATCGGAATTCGAAGACGCTTTCTAGCTCTGCTTAGCCTTCGGTAAAATCGCGCTCAAGGGAACGATACGGATGCCGCGAGCTTCGGCAGCCTTTGCCCAGCGCGCGATGCGTTCGATCGAAACGGGAAGCGCGGTCGCGGTGCCGATTGCGATGCCGCGTTCGGCGGCGAGCATCTCTAGTTTGGCGAGCGCCGCATCGATTTCGGCCCAGCCCGGCTGGGCGTCGATCACAAAATCGGCCTTGAGAAAAGCTGACTTGGTCGAATCGGCAGCCTGCGCTGCGATACTGCGAGAGGATGAAGCGTCGTCGAGGTAGAGCAGCCCGCGCTTTCCAATATCACGCAGCACGGGGATAAATGCCTTTTCGGTCGAAGTAAAACGGGCGCCCATGTAATTGGTAACGCCCACATATCCTTGAATCCGGCTCAACATCCAATGAAGTCGGTCGAGATTTTGATCGGGCGGAAGAGAGGTGAGCAGCGTCTGTGGTCCCGGATCATTATTCGGATAGTCGAAGGGTTCCATCGGCAATTGCAAAACGATCTCGTGGTCGGTGCCGCGTGCATGCGCTGCCCAGCGCGAAAGATCGGTTCCATAAGGAGCGAAAGCAAGCGTGATGGAACTTGGAAGTTTAGCGACCGCCTCGGCTGTGGTACCGGCGCTGATTCCGAGACCTCCTACGACAACCGCGATGCGAGCAATCTTGCGATCGGCGGCTGCGGCCCCCGCGCTGGCATAAACATCGAGGGGCCGTGAGCCGTCCGCTGCGATGCGCGGGATTGGGCCGTGACGCGATGCTTCCACAAGCCGGGCGTTTGCTGCGAGAGCAGGGGCGTTCGGTTCAGCGCTAGATGGACTTGTGGAAATTGAAGGGTCGACCGTGCGGATCACGACTTCTTGGCGGGCGCCGCTTTTACCATCGATGATCGTAACAATCTGGCCGCCGGCAGGCGCGCCGGGCATTTCTTTCGCCTCGACATTGGTAGCGGGCTCGGAAACCGAAGGCGCGCGAGCTGTGCTGTTTTTTTGTTTTACGTCGAAGTTCTCGATTCCGACGGCGACGAAAGGCTCTCCGCCGCCCGAATTATTGCCGACGTTTATCCAAAGGAACGCAAGGGCCGCGAGAGCGACCGCGCCACCTGCGACCGGCAAGACGGTGCTCGGCAGCCTCCAGAGTGATCTCGCAGGTTTTTTACTGAGAGGGCTTGATAGATCGTCCGCCGCCAAAGCCATTCTCCAGAAAATGTTCAAATTCGCTGGCCTTGCGCGAATCGATGCAAGTTTACCATGGCCGAATCAAAAGCCCTGCCCGGAAAGCCGGGCAGGGCTTCATTTCTTATCAGTGGACCTCAGTTTGGAACGGCAGCCTTTGGATTCGGCGGAAAGGCCGCGTTTTTCTGGACACCACGCATCAGCTCAAGCGCCATGGTGAGCTGCTTGTCGTCCTTCGGATCAGGGGGAACATAGGCAGGCGAACCGCCCTTTTCGTCCTGATCCTCCACGTTCTTGAGATGGCCGCGAAGCGAAGATTCTCCGCGTGTCTCGACCTTGCCTTTCAATTCATCCGGCAAATCCTGGATCATTTCGATGTCGGGTGAAATTCCCTTTGCTTGAATCGAACGGCCAGACGGCGTGAAGTAGCGTGCGGTCGTGAGCTTGAGCGCCCCGAACGATCCGATCGGGATCACGGTTTGCACTGAGCCCTTGCCGAACGAACGGCTGCCGAGCAATGTCGCGCGCTTGTGGTCTTGCAAGGCGCCCGCGACAATTTCGGAAGCGGAAGCCGATCCACCGTTGATTAGAACGATCAGTGGCTTGCCGTTGGTAATGTCGCCGGGCCGTGCATTGTGACGCTGTGTATCCTCCGGGTTGCGCCCACGGGTCGAAACGATTTCACCTCGCTCTAGGAATGCGTCGCTGACCGCAATCGCCTGATCAAGAAGGCCGCCGCCGTTGTTCCGTAGATCGATGACGTAGCCCTTCAGCTTGTCGGTCGGAACGTCGCGGGTGATATCGGCGATCGCGCCCTTCAGCTGCTCCATGGTGCGTTCGCCCTGGAAACTTGTGAGGCGGATATAACCAATATCACCGCCTTCAACTCGCGAGCGCACATTACGGATCGAGATGACCTCGCGGATAATCTTGACCTCGACTGGCTTTTCGACGCCCTTGCGGGAAATCTTGAGATTGATCGAGGAATTCACTGGTCCGCGCATCTTGTCGACGGCCTGCTCGAGGGTAAGGCCTTTTACCGGCTCATTGTCGAGATGGGTGATAAGATCGTTCGGCTGAATGCCGGCGCGAGCAGCGGGTGTACCATCCATAGGGGACACGACCTTCACAAGACCGTCTTCCATTGTGACTTCGATACCAAGTCCGCCGAATTCACCACGCGTCTGCGTTTGCATATCCTTAAAGTTTTTCGCGTCGAGGAACGCCGAGTGCGGATCGAGTGAAGTTAGCATACCGTTGATGGCAGATTCGACGAGCTTCGCGTCATCGGGTTTCTCGACGTACTGAGCGCGAACGTGCTCGAAAATATCGCCGAAGAGGTTCAGCTGCCGATAGGTATCTGAACTCGCCGCTTCCGCAGGCACGCCCATAAAAATCCGGGGCTGAACGGCGAAAAGTGAAATCATTCCACCGGCAAAAGCACCCAGGAGAAACAATGAAGTCTTGCGCATTATCCTCGAACCTTTTCGTCTTCTGTTGTCGCCCACCACGGAGAGGGATCAATCGAATTTCCGTCCTTGCGGAATTCGATATACAGGACCGGTTCAGAGAAGCCGAGCGCCGATACGGCGGCCATTCGAGGCCCGCTACCCATTACCGCCACAGGCTCACCGATAGACACCGATTGCCCAAGGTCGACGGTAATCCGTTCCATTCCTGCCAATAAGATATGATATCCGCCGCCTGCATTAATGATCAAGAGTTGGCCGTAATTGCGGAAATTTCCGGCAAAAACGATACGGCCCGGACAGGGCGCTACAACCTCCGCATTGGGCCTGGTTACGAGGGAAAGCCCCTTTTCCGTGCCTCCAGCGTCGTTCGGGGCGCCGAAAGCGTGCAATTTTGTGCCTGCAATGGGCAAGGGCAATTTTCCTTTGGACTGCGAAAACGGAAGCGCCAACGCAATTTGGCCCAAATCTGGCGAATTTGTGCGGGATTCCCTTGCCTCATTGCTGGCGATTTCACGCTCCATCCGGTTCACAAGATCTTGAACGTTGATGACTTCGTTCGCCAAGGCTTGGGCGCGAGTGCGCACACTTTCTAGGGCTTTCTCGTTTTCGCTCTGCTGGCGCTGCCGTTCCTCGATCAGGACAGAAACGCGCCTCTGCTCATCATTAAGAGCGGCACGGTTTTGGGCGAGGGTGTCGCGCTCGACTGCGATATCTCGTCGCACCCGCGACAACTCTCCTAGGTCAGCGACCAGTTTTTCAGCCTGACCTCGAAGTTCCGGAATGACGGCTCCAAGCAGAATCGCGGACCGTACCGATTCGAGTGCATCCTCCGGCTTGATCAGAAATGCGGGCGGGGGATGGACCCCGATTTTTTGCAGGGCGCCAAGCACATCGGACAACAATGCGCGTCGGTCATCAAGCGATTTCTTGATTTGGGCCTCGCGCAAGTCGAGTGGCTCCAATCGCTTCTCGTTGGCGCTTAATTTTGTCTCTAGCGCGCGCATGCGTGCGGCAGTTTCCACCAGATCCTGAGCGAGTTGTTTCCGGTCCCCTTTGATCTTATCGATTTCGGCCTTGAGTTTTGTTTCCTTTTCGCGGGAGCCCTTTAGATCCCCGCGCAGGATTTCAAGTCTGCGCTCTTGCTCTCTTTTCTCGATTGCATTTGATATGTCGGGCGCGTTCGGCGTCTGTGCCATGGCGATGGAAAGTCCGGCTCCTGCGCCGAGCACCATTAAATAAAGTCGAAACCTCTGCGGACGAATCATGGCGCGTAGTCTGCCATCCTTCACGCGACTTGTTTTAGGCGCGATGATAGGGGTGACCGGAAAGAATTGTGATGACACGGTAAATTTGCTCGGCAAGCAGGACTCGAACCAGTTGATGGGGAAAAGTGGCTGCGCCAAAAGCGAGGACTAGGTCCGCGGTCTTGCGCGCCTCTTCTGGTAATCCATCCGCGCCGCCTATCAGGAACATGGTGGCGGCCGAGCCACGGTCGCGAAACGCCGCGAGTTTTTTTGCTAGCTCCTCGCTCGAAAGACTTTTTCCGCGCGCATCGAGGACGATTCTACATGCCTTGGTAATCATGGGTTTTCTGAAACCAATCCATTCCTCGGCGATACGATCTGGTGCGCGGCGTGCGCTGCTCTCGGAGATTTCCATGATTTCGAGCGGGGCGAGATTGGTGCCTCGTCCCGTTGCGTTTATGCGTGCGACGTATCGCTCGAGCAGTTCGCGTTCGGGACCGGCTTTGAGGCGTCCGACTGCCGCGATCCGAAGGCGCATCGAGTCCAGCGACTCAGGATTTTGGCACGGCGCGGGGGCGCGCCCACATTTTTTCGAGATTGTAGAATTCGCGCACTTCCGGCCGAAACACGTGAACAATCACGTCGCTGGCATCGATCAATACCCAATCACACTGAGGCTGACCTTCAACGCGAATACCGCTGATGCCATGCCGGTGGAGTTCGTCGAGCAAGTGACCCGCGATCGCGCCGACGTGACGGTTCGAGCGGCCGCAAGTGACGACCATGAAATCGGCAATGGTGGTTTTACCCTTGAGATCGATATTGACGGTGTTGAAGGCTTTTTGGTCGTCGAGATGGGAGAGGATAATTTTGAGGATTTCTGCCGGCGTGGCGCGCGCGCCTGAATCCGGCGGGGCCTTGCGGTCTTGGACTTTACGCGATGGGCTTGGCAGGGTGTTTCTGTTCCTTTCACTTTCGACGCCCGGGCGAATCGTTTTGCCTGTGCGATCCTTTCCAACATATCGGGTCATTGTCGGCGCTTTCAACCCTTTCTCTTCTTTTTTGTCCCAACTTTTCTTAATGTGGTCGAAGACAATTCGGACTTCAGACCGCGCAGGAATACCCACGCGGGCGGGGGGAGACCGGCAAGCGCCGGCGCCGCTTGATCGGGGACACGCGCCTTGGCGAAGGCTACCGCGGCGGGGGCCGCAAGCGAAGAAAGCTCGAATTCCGGCCGGTCTACGACGGCAATCGGAATTTTGCGGGCTAATTCGCGCCAACGTTCCCATCGGTGGAATTGTGCAAGATTATCCGCTCCAACGACGAAGACAAAAGCGACGCCGGGCATGCGTTGTCGCAAGCGTGTCACCGTGTCGTAGCTTAAACGCGTGCCAAGCTCCGCCTCGAGGCCGGTAACCTCGATCAATGGACTTGCGGCGACTTCGCGCGCGGCAGCGATCCGCTTTTCGAGCGACGGCAGGGCTAAATTCTTTTTGAGCGGATTGCCGGGAGTCACTAGCCACCAGATGCGGTCGAGGTTGAGACGTTTCAACGCCAGCATACTTGCGGCGCGGTGGGCTTCGTGCGGCGGATTGAAGGAGCCACCAAAGAGGCCGATGCGCATGCCGGGACTGGCGATGGGGATCGGAAAACGGATCGGGGCAACTTTGCCTCGTGACGCCTTTTTTCGTGCGGTTGTTTTTTTCCGCTTACCGGAGATTCCCTTCTTTCGCTTGCACGCGGCTGCGCGCGAGATTGGCTTTTTTTTTCGGAATTTTTTCATCCGGCGCGAGTTTGGCCACTACCGCGAATTCTGTATTTGAACGAGGTGAGCTGCTCGGCGCCCACTGGGCCACGCGCATGAAGGCGGCCAGTTGCGATACCGATTTCTCCTCCAAATCCAAATTCACCGCCGTCTGCGAACTGCGTGGAAGCGTTATGCAACACAATCGCGGAGTTGACTCTATTTAAGAAAAGCTCCGCCGATTTCACATCATCCGTTACGATTGAATCCGTATGGTGCGATCCATACCGGCCAATGTGCGCGATGGCTGCATCCAGCCCGTCTACGACGCCCACGGAGATGATCGCGTCGAGATATTCAGTCGACCAGTCTTCGGTGCTCGCTGTCTTGACGCGCGTGTCGGATTTCTTCGTAGTTTCATCGCCGCGCACTTCGCAACCGGCATCGATCAGCATCTGCACAAGCGGCTTCAGATGCGTCGCCGCGAGCTTGCGATCGACAAGGACGGTTTCGGCCGCTCCGCAAACTCCGGTGCGGCGCATTTTGGCGTTCAGCACGATCTTCTTTGCCATTTCCAGATCGGCGGGTGCATGGACGTAGACATGACATACGCCCTCAAGATGCGCGAAGACGGGCACGCGCGCTTCCGCCTGTACACGTGCGACGAGACTTTTGCCGCCACGCGGCACGACAACATCCACCATGCCGTCGAGGCCCGAAAGCAAAAACCCAACCGCCGCGCGGTCGCGAGTTGGCACGAGCTGGATCGCGTCGGCAGGCAAGCCTTCACTTGTAAGGCCACGAACGATCGCGGTATGGATCGCGCGCGCCGAACGGAAACTCTCGGAGCCGCCACGTAGGATCACAGCGTTGCCCGCTTTTAGCGAGAGCGCACCCGCGTCAGCTGTGACGTTCGGGCGGCTTTCGTAAACGACGGCGATGACGCCGAGTGGCGTCCGCACGCGATCGATTTTCAATCCATTAGGCCGCTCCCAAGACGCCATCACCTGTCCAACGGGGTCGGGAACATTTGCGATGGTTTCAATGGCTTCCGCCATCGCGGCAACGCGGCCAGCATCGAGCGAGAGGCGTTCAACGAAAGCGGGGGTTGCGATCTCTTTGCGAAGCGCCGCCAGATCCTCGGCATTGGCTTGAAGGATTGCGCTGGCATCCTCGCGCACCACTTTCCCGGCGGCGCACAGCGCGGCGGTTTTTTTGGCGGGATCGCAAAGCGCGAGCACGCGCGCCGCGGCTTGCGCGCGTGCACCGATCTCGCGCATCAGCGCGTGCACATCGACATTGGTTTTGATCGCTTCGAGCCGCGCTTCCATATCATTCACCCGCCATCGCGAGATCGTCGCGGTGGATCATTTCGGTGCGGCCAGAATAGCCCAAAATACCCTCGATGCGCTCGCTGTTTTGGCCGATGATTTTCGCGGCTTCCTCGCGGTCATAGGCCACCAATCCGCGCGCGATTTCGCCGCCATCGGGCCCGCGGATCAATACGGCGTCGCCGCGCGCGAAAGTTCCTTCAATTTTAACCACACCAGCAGGAAGCAAGCTCTTGCCGCGGCGCAGGGCCGCGACCGCACCCGCGTCCACATGAATTATCCCCTTCGGCTCAAGCGTTCCCGCGATCCATTTTTTTCGTGACGTGAAGGGATTGGCCGGGGTGAGAAACCAGGTGCAATTTCCGCCTTCGGCAATAGCGCGCACAGGATGGAGCTTTCTTCCCGATGCGATCACCATGTGCGTGCCGGCGCCGGTCGCGATTTTCGCGGCTTCAATCTTTGTCCGCATTCCGCCGCGCGAAAGTTCCGAGCCGGCATCGCCTGCCATTGCTTCGATGTCGGAGGAGACGCGCTGAACGACGGGGATCAATTGTGCCGAAGCGCTATCACCTGGCGGCGTGGTATAAAGGCCGTCGATGTCGGAGAGCAGGATTAGCAAGTCGGCGCTTACCATCGTAGCGACGCGTGCCGCGAGGCGGTCGTTGTCACCGTAGCGAATTTCCGTCGTCGCGACCGTATCGTTTTCGTTAATCACCGGCACGGCACCCAGCTCGATTAGCTTGCCGATGGTTTTGCGAGCGTTGAGATAGCGGCGGCGTTCCTCGGTATCGCCCAGCGTGAGCAGAATCTGCCCCGCCGTAAGGCCGACCTTGGCCAGCGTTTCTGTCCATGCGCGCGCGAGCGCGATTTGACCAACCGCAGCGGCGGCCTGACTTTCTTCCAATTTCAAGACGCCGTGCGGTAATTTCAGCACCGTGCGGCCAAGTGCGATCGCGCCGGACGAAACAACTAACACGGATGCGCCGCGCTTCGTAAAATCGACGAGATCTTGTACGAGTGCGGCAAGCCAGTCCGCATTCAATGTTCCGGCCTTGCTGTCAATCAAGAGTGACGAACCGACCTTGACGACGACGCGCTGAAAATTTCTAAGGTCAGGAGTTACGGACGCCATGATCGTGCTCCCTCCGGCTTTTCGACCCTAGCGTTTCGTTTTTCGACGAACGCATAGAGAGCGCGTAGCACTTCTTTCACGCCTTTGCCGGTATGGGCGGAAACGACGAATGGTTCCTTGCGGCATGCACGCTTCAGCTTTGCTTTCTGCGCGGCAAGAGCCTTCGGCGTCATGGCATCGACCTTCGATAGCGCGACGATCTCGGGTTTCTTCTCGAGCTTGTTACCGTAGGCTTTGATCTCAGCGCGGACGGTTTTCCATGCCTTGCCCGCGTCCTCGCCGGTCGCATCGACGAGATGGAGCAGCGCGCCGCAGCGCTCGACGTGACCAAGAAATCGATCGCCGAGTCCGGCTCCTTGGTGTGCGCCTTCGATCAGGCCTGGAATGTCGGCGAGCACGAACTCACGCGCGTCGGTGCGGACGACGCCGAGATTGGGATGCAGCGTGGTGAATGGATAGTCGGCGATTTTAGGTTTTGCGGCGGTTACGGTCGCAAGGAACGTGGACTTACCCGCGTTCGGTAAGCCGATGAGTCCCGCATCGGCGATCAACTTCAAGCGAAGCCAGATTGTGCGTTCCTCCCTTGCCTGTCCGGGATTGGCGTGTCTCGGTGACCGATTGGTCGAGGACTTGAAATGCGCATTGCCAAAGCCGCCATTGCCACCCCTCAGCAGTACAACACGTTCGCCGACCTTTAATAGCTCCGCGAGCTGCGTTTCCCGGTCTTCGTCCAGGATTTCCGTACCGGCGGGTACTTTCAGAATGGCGTCGGCGCCACGTGCGCCTGAACGATTCGAGCCCATGCCGTGACCGCCGGACTTCGCCTTGAAGTGCTGTTGGTAGCGATAGTCGATCAACGTGTTGAGACCGCTCACGCATTCGACGATGACATCTCCGCCGCGCCCGCCATCGCCGCCGTCGGGTCCGCCATATTCGATGAATTTCTCGCGCCGGAACGAAATGCAGCCGTTTCCGCCCGCACCCGAGCTGACATAGACCTTGGTTTCGTCGAGGAATTTCATCGGATCACTCAGCCCACGCCGCAATACTTGCGCATGTCATACAGCATCCATACGTTCCGCGCGCCATGGCGACGGAAAGCATCGTTAACCCGAAATCCATGGTGGCCGCGGGGATCGCGCTGATGCTCCTCGCACATCGGACACGAAGCTCGTCACCACGCAAACTGTCGGCGCGCTTTTGCTCGGAATTGTCGTTGCGCCTTTTAACTGGGTCACGCCGAACGTGCGAGACTTTTTGCTTCTTTTGCTTCTCGGCGTCTTCGCGATGTTCGCGCATGTCTGTGTCAACCGCTCGCTCAAGCTCGTGCCTGCGAGTCTAGTCGTTCCCTATCAGTACACACTCATTTTGTGGGCAATGGTGCTCGGCTATCTCGTCATCGGTGACAAGCCGGAAATGCTGCTCGTTTTCGGTGCCGGAATTATCGTGGCGGCCGGTATATTCATTTTCCTGGGTGAGCGTGCGCTGAAAGCCGGCAACGAGCCCATGCCGCCGCCGGCCGTGTAACTTTCGGTCGCGCAAAGGATTTTCATCGCGAGGAATTTTTCTTTGCGGTAATCGCAACTCTCGGCAATTCGCTTTGTCCCCAGGCGCGAAGCGCAGACCAGTTCCGCCGCTCCAGTCGAAACTGATCGGCGGGCACCGAAGCACCGAGCGCACGCACACGGAACAGCGCGGCACCCGTCCATTGGAAGCCGCACTTATCCAGAACGCGACGCGAAGCAAAGTTGGTGACGCGGCAGCCCGCGGCGATTTCGTCGAGAATTGTCGTGCTGAACAAATGATCGATCACCGCGCGCATCGCTTCGGTCGCGTAGCCGTATCCCCAGAACGGTTCGCCGATCCAATAGCCGATTTCCGGACCCTGATCCTGCCTTTTTCCGTAGCCGCAAACGCCGATGAGCTTGCCGTTATTCTTGCCGAAAATGCCGAAATTCCATTGCCCCGTGTCGGCGGGTAGCGATGTGATCCATCGCATTGCATCCTCGATGGCGTAAGGGTGCGGTAGGAGTGCGGTCATCTCCGCGATTTTGCGGTTGTTCGCGAGCAGGGCGAGGGCGTTTGCGTCATCGACGCTTGGCGTGCGCAATATCAGCCGGTCAGTTTCGAGCATGGGAGTGCTCGAAGTTCCCAGGGATGGACCGCAAGTCATCTGCAAGGCAGACATGACGGGCTCCTTCAAATGCGCGAGGGGAAGACGATCCCGTCTTCCCCTCAAATCGGACCCGTTCTATGAACGATTCCGTCGGTTCGACGAGACCGGCGGGATCCTCACTAATCTCCGCCGTTACTTGGCCGCAGCCTCCATTGGGACTACGGAAACAACTACGCGATCTTTGGCCTTGGTTCGGAATTCAACTTTGCCATTGCTAAGAGCGAAGAGGGTATGGTCCGTACCGATGCCGACATTGCGGCCAGCGTGGCACTTCGTGCCGCGCTGGCGCACAAGAATATTACCGGCGAGAACGCTTTCGCCGCCATAACACTTCACGCCGAGCCGGCGACCAGCTGAATCGCGCCCGTTCCGTGAAGATCCGCCTGCTTTCTTGTGTGCCATGGTCGTAAATCCTAAGACGAATTCTCTATTACACTATCTTTGTGACGCGCGCATTACTTCTGTGCGGCGGCTTTTTCCTGGGTAGCCTCGGATTTGGTTGCTTTCGGTTTTGCTTGACGGGGCTTGGGTTCTTTCGAAGGTTGCTTGCCATCGGTGAGGATTTCGGTAATCCGCACCACGGTGTAATCTTGCCGGTGGCCGCGTTTGCGGCGCGAGTTCTGGCGGCGGCGTTTCTTGAACGCAATGACTTTGTCGCCGCGCGCATGCTCAACGACTTCCGCCGCAACCAGCGCTCCGGACACCGTGGGTGAGCCGACGGACGACTTATCGCCGCCCAGGAGGAATACCGGAAAGGTGACGATATCTCCCGGTTTCGCCGCGAGCTTGCCCAATTCAATCTTTTGGTCGGCGGCGACCGTGTATTGCTTGCCGCCTGTCTTGATGACCGCGAACATCGCTCTCATTCCGATTTTCAGGTGAGGGACGACCGCCCCTCAACAAAGCGCGCGGGCCATGCCCGCGCTGTTCCACGAGTTTATGAAGGTATGCCCCTCGCCTGTCAAGAAAAACGGAACCACCTACAAGGCAGGTCGTTAGAAAATCAAGGAAATTAGGAGAAAACCGTGCCACTTCAACAAGGATCGTCGCAGTAAACCATCAGCAAAAACATCGGAAAGCTGCGCGAGCCGGTTACCCATGAAGCAGGCTGTGGCCATCGACTAAATGAAGGTCGGTCAGCCGAGGAAGACCAAGCAAACAAAGGCGCGCTGCTCGAACGCGGGCCGTCGCAAACGGCATTAATTCCTCCTCTCCTTGTGCCGTTGAAACCGCTTCTATAAGTTCCGCGCGACCCTAGCGGGCGACGCCCGTGCGCTTCCGTGGAGAGGTGGCAGAGTGGTCGAATGCGGCGGTCTCGAAAACCGTTGTGCGCGCAAGCGTACCGTGGGTTCGAATCCCACCCTCTCCGCCAATCGCTTGTTCGCCGCTGTTCGCAAGCGTCCTTAAGCACCAGATTTTAAACATTTTTTCTGTCTTTTGAGACTTGAGGGGCGTATGAGGCGGCGCGAGTTCATTACACTTCTCGGTAGTGTGGCGGCCGCGTGGCCGATCGTTGTGCGAGCGCAAGACGCCAAACAGGCCGCGCGGATTGGTCTGTTGTCTCCATTTTCTCCCGAGACCGCCGCGCCCTGGCACGACGCTTTTCGAAAAGGTCTCCGCGACCTAGGGTGGGTGGAGGGGCAAAATATTAATATCGTGTACCGCAATTCAGCGGGGAAAGCTGACCAGCTGCCCGAACTTGCCGCCGATCTTGTCCATCTTAATGTCGATATCATCGTCACGTCCATTTCAACCGACGCACTTGCTGCTCATCGCGCTACTAGTACGATTCCGATCGTGATGGCTTCTGCAGGTGATCCAGTCGCGAGCGGGCTTGTTGACAGCCTGGCGCGGCCTGGCGGTAACGTCACGGGTCTGTCGCAAGAGGCTCCGGAGCTGGCTGGAAAGCGGCTGGCAATGTTAAAGGAACTGGTTCCCCCTCTGGCTCGCGTGGCAGTGCTTTGGAACCCGCAGAACCCATCCTCTAGTTCGACACTGACGTGGAAGGAAATGCAGGCGCCGGCGCGACGACTTCAAATCCAACTGCTTTCCTTTGAGGTGCGAAGAAAAAGTGATTTTGAGAAGGCGTTCGAGGGAGCGATCGGAGCGCATGCAGATGCTCTTGTCATCACACCAGATCCACTATTCGCCGAATATCTGCTGCGGCTTGCAGACCTCGCAACACGAAGCCACCTGCCTTCGATGTTTCACCTTAGGGAATTTGTGCACTACGGTGGGCTGGTATCTTACGGGATCGATCGTTCTGATCAGTTTCGGCGTGCTGCAACGTACGTTGACAAAATTCTAAAGGGCGCAAGGCCCGCGGACCTCCCAGTTGAATTACCAACTAAGTTTGAGCTTGCGATCAATCTAAAGACTGCAAAATCACTCAACCTCACAGTACCCCGGTCTCTACTCTTGAGTGCTGACGAGGTGATCGAGTGAAACAGCGCGGCTTCCGTTATTGGCACGAAGCAGACATTCCGCAACTGCGGTAAAGAGTCCGCTTTTGTATGTAATTGGTAGTCTCGGGGGTTTGGCAATTTTTTCAAAAGGTATCCGGCGACCTATTTGATGCAGCGCAGCGACAAAAAATATGATTGACGTTCAATCAACAGTATTTTGTTTCGGAAAAAAATTAATTGGTATCATCCATTTTTGAACGAAGGGGCATTTATTCCTCCGCGTTCCGATGGACAGTTCCCTCAACACAGGTGCATGATTATTCAACTGAGACGCCAACGAAAATGAGCTGGGACACTCATTATAACTTTTTAGCTGGAGCCCTTTCGAGCGCTCCTTTTCATCAATCCAAATTATATTGGGCGAACGGAAAACATATGTGTGTACCGGAGATGACAGAGAACAAAGCGCAGCCAAGACTCGAGGGAGGCGATCGATGAACCCAGATCGGATGTATTTAAAGCGCCCCGCACAATGGCTGCTTTTGTTGGCAAGTTTAATGGTTTTCGCAACGCCTGCCGCGGCGCAGAAAAAATACGACGTCGGTGCTAGCGATACTGAAATCAAAGTCGGCAATATCATGCCGTATAGTGGGCCGCTCTCGGCCTATGCGACGATTGGTAAAACACTCGCCGCGTATTTCAACAAGATCAATGCAGAAGGTGGCATCAACGGCCGCAGAATCAATTTCATTTCCTATGATGATGGCTTTAGCCCGCCGAAAACTGTTGAGCAGGCCCGTAAGCTCGTCGAGAACGACGAAGTGCTACTTATTTTTCAAAGTCTTGGAACACCAACAAATAATGCCATACAGAAGTACATGAACACCACCAAGGTGCCGCAATTGTTTGTCGCTACGGGGGCGACCAAGTTTGGGGATCATAAAAACTTTCCGTGGACGATGGGATGGCAACCGACGTACCAGATCGAAGGACGTATCTACGCCAAGTATCTTCTTCAGAACCACCCGCGTGGCAAGGTCGCCATTCTCTATCAGAATGACGATTCAGGTAGGGACTACATAAAAGGGCTGAAGGATGGCCTTGACGGCAAAATGCAGATCGTTGCCGAAGCTCCCTACGAACCAACAGATCCGACAGTAGATTCTCAGATCATTTCTCTAAAAGCGTCGGGTGCAGACATCTTCTTCAACGAGGCATCGCCGAAGTTCGCGGCGCAGGCAATAAAAAAAGTCACAGAACTCGGCTGGAAACCGATCCATCTCCTTGCCAGTATTTCGGCCTCTGTTGGCGCCGTTCTTAAACCCGCTGGGCTCGAGAACTCGAAAGGTATTTTGTCAAGTGGTTATCTGAAGGATCCGACCGACCCGACCTGGAAGGCTGATCCTTCGGTGAAGGAGTGGGCAGCATTTATGGATAAATACTATCCGGAAGGCGATAAGACGAGCACATTCTCCGTCTATGGTTATCTCACCGCTCAAACGCTTGTCCAAGTCTTGAAACAGTGTGGTGATAACCTCACCCGCGAAAATGTGATGAAGCAAGCGGCAAATCTCAAGAATCTGGAACTCGGGATGTTGTTGCCTGGAATCATAATCAACACGAGCTCGAACGACTATTATCCGATCAAGCAGATGCAGATAATTCGTTTTAATGGGGAGTATAGCGAGGCTATTGGTCCCCTCATTACCGGTGAAATTAGTAGTATGTGAACTTCTTGCGTTATGGACCAATTGCATTTCAAATCCGCCGTTGAGATCGCCCACATCATCCGCGAGCGCAAGGTGAGTGCTGCCGAAGTTCTCGATCACTTCCTGACCCGCGTTACAAAATATAATCCCAAGCTCAACGCCATCATCTGGCTTGACGCCGAACGTGCGCGGAAGCGCGCGAAAGCTGCCGATGAGGCGCTTGCACAGGGCAAGATTTGGGGGCCGCTTCACGGCGTGCCGATGACGATTAAGGAGAGCTACAATGTCGCTGGCTCGCCCACGACCTGGGGCGATCCCAAGCTTAAAGACAACCTGACGGGAACAAGTGCGCTCACAGTCGATCGGCTCGAGAAGGCCGGAGTCATCCTGTTCGGCAAGACGAATGTGCCGCTAATGCTGGCCGATTGGCAGAGTTATAATGAGATCTACGGTACTTCTAACAATCCGTGGGATGTATCGCGGATTCCCGGCGGCTCGTCCGGCGGTTCAGCGGCGGCGTTGGCCGCGGGTCTCACCGGCATGGATGCTGGCAGTGACATGGGCGGCTCAATTCGTAATCCCGCGCATTACTGCGGCGTGTTCGGTCTGAAACCGACTTGGGACGTGGTCGCGCCAAAGGGGCAGGCGCTACCGGGAGTGCATGCCTATTCCGACATCGTGGTCGTCGGCCCGATGGCGCGTGGTGCCGAGGATCTCGACGTGGCACTCGATGCCATGGCCGGTCCGGATGCGATTGACGGTGTCGCCTGGAAACTCGATCTGCCGAAGTGCACCGCCAAATTTCTGAGTGACTTGCGGATCGCCGTAAAGCTGCGCGATCCGAATTCGGAAGTTGACGATGAATATGCCGACAAGCTTCAGGCCTTCGTTGATGCGCTTGCAAAGCGGGGCGCCAAGATAAAAGAGATCGAGCCGAAGCTTGATACCAGGCGACTACACGAGGTCTTTGTTCAACTTATGTGCGCAGCCACTTCGGCGAGATGGACAGAAGCCGATGTCGAACGCTGGTGCAAAACCGCGGTTGAGACCGGCAGTGCTGAGGATCCTTTTTTCAATCTGTTGGTGCGTGGCAGCACACTCCTGCATCGCGACTGGCTCAAACTCAACAATGAAAGGCATGCGCTCAGGCGCGCGTTCGCCACATTTTTCACGGACTGGGACATTCTGCTTTGTCCGGCTGCCGCCTCCGCCGCCTGGCCACATGACCATAAGAATCCGCGGTGGACGCGCAAAATCATAATCAATGGCAAACAGGTGAAAACGACCGACCAGTACTTTTGGGCGGGCTATCCCAACGTTGTCTATCTACCCTCGACTGTGGGCCCAATCGGTCTCACCAAGTCGGGGCTTCCGGTCGGCTACCAGGCGATCGCTGCAAGCGGCCGCGATAAAACGGCAATTGCCTTCAGCCGTCTCGTCGAGAAGGAGATCGTAGGCTTCACTCCGCCACCGCACTTTGATTGAGTTCACGGCGAGCGGTACATCTGCGTTTGAGCAGCAATTTCATTCGGCAGCGTTTGTTCTTGACCGCTAAGATCCCGAGCTGATTTGTAGGTGAACTTGTGGGGAGGGCTGGAGTATTTTGCACTGCAGGCCAACACTATAATCGCCAATGTTCGCTTTCGTCCGCAACGAACTCCGCACTCGTGGGAAAATTCCACCGATCAATGTCCTGTTTCGGGGGTAAAGCCGACGTCGTGCGTAGAGAGCGTCATGTCCGTTTTTGACCCAAAGCGGACATTTAAGTTTCCACAACAGCGGCTTGTCGCGTGCGTGCGAAGTTTAGCAAATATGCTGGGTTCGTGACCTGTCCCTTTGGAGAGCGGCAATTGTGCACTTTGCAAACTAAGCCCAAGAATTGCTGTGCGGCCTTTGCTACGTTATCCACTAGACCGCGGATAACCCGATTTTGGGGAATCGAGAGGAAACGCGATCCATGATCAGAATGTTGATGGCTGTCATGCTCGCTGCCATTGCCTTAACCAGCTCGGCGCAGGCGGCGACAAGTCCTAGCTGCCTGAAAACCTGCATCGCCCGGCAGAGTACGTGCGAAACCCCGTGCGTCACAGCGCGCGCAGAATGTCTTAAGCCCTGCGGCATGCTGGATCGCGCGTGCCGCAGCGTCTGCGTGGCGGCCTACAAGTCCTGCATCAAGCCCTGCATCGCCGAATACCGGACTTGTGTCATGGGCTGCGGGCGCTAAGCGGGCGAGCAAGAGCCGCACAGCAATTCTGGAGGGAAGTCTCGACAGATGCATAAGATCACCTGCCTGCCCGACAAAACCCAGCTTTCCATTGGCGAAGGGGAAACCATCCTCGAAGCCTCCCTTCGCGCCGGTGTTCCGCATGCCCATGCTTGCGGCGGTCGGGCGCACTGTTCGACTTGTAGAATATGGGTCCTGGAAGGGTTGGCGCACTGCAGCGAAAGAAGTGAGCTGGAGCGTGCGATTGCCATCCCGCTGCGCTTCGGGCCAGAGGTTCGACTAGCCTGCCAGACCAAAGTTTCGGGCGATCTGAAATTGCGCCGCCTGGTGCTCGATGAGACCGATCTCGAGATCACGAGTCAGCTCGCAAAGCCGCGTCTCGGGCGTTGCGGCGAAGTCAGAACCATCGCAGTGCTCTTTTGCGACATCCGGGACTTCACCAATCTTTCACAGCATCTCTCGCCCTATGATCTGATGTTCGTGCTGAATCGCTATTTTTTTCAAATGGCCGACGTGATTGAGCGCAACGGTGGGCACGTCCAGAAATTCATTGGCGATGCGGTAATGGCAATTTTTGGCATGGACGATACGCCGGATGCACCTCTCCACGCCGTCAAGGCAGCGGCCGACATGCTTGGCGCGGCAGACCGGATGAAGCCATACATGAAGGCGATGTATGACGAGGATTTCGCAATCGGTATCGGCCTTCACTACGGCCAGGCAGTGATAGGCACAGTCAGCGGAGGCAGAGAGGAAAGGCTCACGGCCATTGGCGAAACGGTCAATATCGCAAGCCGCATCGAAAGCGCCAACAAAGAGGCCGGTACCCGGCTTCTGATCTCTGAGGCGTTATACGAGCAGGTCAAAAATGAAGTCGAAGTATCCGACTTCGTCCGCGTCCGGCTGCGCGGCACCAACGAGCGCATGTCGCTTTACGAAGTCATCCGTTTGTCGCCAGAGGCCGAAGCTCGGCTTAATGCTCGAGATAGCCGTGAGACCATGCGTTTCGCCGGCCGGCAATGGACGCGCCTAGCCGACGAGGACGAAATCGGCGACGGCAAGCGGCAGATTTTCGAGCTCGATGCGTTCGATCTGGTCGTTATGCGCAAGGGTGAGAAATACTTCGCTTGCGTCAATTCCTGCCCGCATTTGCATCTGCCGTTCTTCGAAAAAAGGGACCCCGCCGAGACTGGCGTTATCAAATCACCTGTAGGACGAGAGATTCCGCGCGACAGTCGGCTAACGGACGACCTTGGGCTCGTGTGCCGCTGGCACGAGACGTGCTTCGACTTGCAGACCGGCGAAGCACGCAATTGGGCCCCTATGCTGCAAGCCGACGGCACAGCGAAGGGGTGGGAACATATGGGCGATATTTCGAAAAACCGTGCGCCGATAAAACCGTTGCCCTGCCTCGTCAAGGACGGCTTCCTGTGGGTGGCGCTGGGATAATTGGATCCGCAATCCATCCTCTCGTGCGCCAACCGGGTGATCGAATGACAGGTCTGTAAATGACAGCTCATGACACTTTTCGGACGTGCCGACCCATCCGACAAATGTCCGCTTATGGCACAAAGCGGACATGCACGATCGCCAAGTGACCCGTTCTCACAACTTTGCCCGAGAACAGGAACTTCGAGCAAATCGAATATCGCGTGAGCCGTTTCGTGCAAGAAGATTTCTGCTAATGGTCCAATAATAACATCTTCACGTGTGATCCTGGCAGGTGTCGTCTCCTTAGGAGCATCATCGATATTTTTTTGGATGGGTTCGTAGCAAACGGTTACGTCCATGTCGTCGTAGTCGTACTAGGCATTCGCTTCCCCGTTGCATCCCTTCAGTTTGAGCATGAGTGGTTGTGGGAGACGCAAAGGACTAAGTAACTCTTTGAATTTTTCGAGCACACCGACTAAATAATTGAATTTATAATGTTTTCTGACTTTATTCGGTCGTGGTTGGACTCGGTGTAGACTGTCGCGCTCTCCGCCAATTCTATTGTAGAGGGTGCGAATAATGGTACGGCAAAATCCGGTTATCCACGGCCTCTTTCTTCTCTCCGTTTTTGCCTTTGCGAATATTGCTCAAGCGCAAGAATGGCCGACAAGACCTGTAACGCTCATCGTTCCTTTCGCAGCTGGAGGTACAACCGATATCGTCGCTCGTATGATCGCGCAGCCGTTGACTGAACGGCTGGGCCAGCCCGTTATCGTTGAAAATATCGGCGGAGCCGGGGGAACGCTCGGCGCAAGTAATGCGGCAAAGGCTCCGGCTGACGGATATACGATTTTTCTTGCGACCATTGCGCACACAATCGCGCCTGGAATTTACAAGAAACTCAACTACGATTTTCAGAAAGACTTTGATCCGATTACAGTCGTTGCGTATGTACCAAACATTGTAATCGTCCACGCCGACGTGAAGGCAAAAAATATCCAGGAGCTGATTGCATATATCAAGGCAAACCCCGGTAAGGTGAATTACGGTTCGGCCGGTATTGGCAGTGTGGAGCATTTTTCCGGCGAATTGTTCAAATCGGCCGCGGGCCTCAACATGGTTCACGTTCCCTATAAAGGCGGTGCGCCAATGATGGCCGATCTCATCGCAGGGCATATCGAAATGGCAATCGAAACCAGCGGTTCAGCTATGCCGCATATCAAGGCAGGTACCGTTCGAGCGCTTGCCGTTAGCACCGCAAAACGGTCGCCGCTTTTCCCCGATCTTCCGACACTCGCCGAGTCCAGTCTTCCTGGCTACGAGGTGACGACTTGGTACGGGTTGTTGGTACCGAAAGGCACGTCCGCCGACATTCGAAAGAAGCTCTACGATACGCTTGCTGAAGTTCTGAAGAACCCGCAGTTTGTCGCACGCTTGAACGACATCGCGGCGGAGCCCGGCGGTGATGGCCCAGAAAAATTTGCAGCCTTCATCAAGACCGAAACGGACAAATGGATCAAAGTTTCGAAGGACGCCGGCGTAACGGCCGAGTGAGAACGAGCCATAGGGAATCGGTCAGTGCTTCCAGCTTCAAGTGACGTCATCGTGGTCGGTGCTGGCAATGCTGCATTTTGCGCGTCGCTTGCGGCGTTTGAGCAGGGCGCTTCGGTCCTTCTGCTGGAGCGCGCCTCGGAAGAAGAAGCAGGCGGGAACAGCCGTTTCACCGCGGGTGCCTTCCGCTGCGTCTACAGTGACATCAACGACCTTAAGGCGTTAATGCCCGATCTCACCAACGAGGAAATTGCCAACACTGATTTTGGCACCTACAGCGAAGAAAAATTCTTCGATGACATGGGCCGTATGACTGAATATCGCACCGATCCCGATCTTTGCGAATTACTGGTAAAACGAAGTAAGGAAACGATGCTCTGGATGCGCGGCAAGGGAATTCGCTTCGCACCCATCTTTGGCCGGCAGGCATTCAAGGTCGGCGGAAAATTCAAATTTTGGGGTGGGCTTACCGTCGAGGCATGGGGCGGCGGCCCCGGGCTGATTGCGGCCTACACCGAGACAGCGAGGAAAAAAGGAATCCAGATCGCCTACGACACCCGCGCGCTATCGCTAATCGCCGACGACGACGGCATCAAGGGAGTGCGCGTCCGTCATCACGGACGGACGACAGAACTCAAGGCGAAGTGCGTCGTGCTCGCCGCTGGCGGTTTTCAAGCCAATGCCGAAATGCGAACGCGCTATCTGGGGCCTTTGTGGGAACTTGCGAAGGTTCGCGGCTCGCGCTTTAGCACTGGCGATGGAATCAAAATGGCGCTCGACATTGGTGCGATGCCCACCGGCAACTGGTCGGGCTGTCACGCGGTCGGCTGGGATCGAAACGCGCCGGAATTTGGCGATCTCTCGGTTGGCGACAATTTTCAAAAACATTCCTATCCGTTCGGCATCATGCTGAATGCGAACGGTGAGCGTTTCGTCGACGAAGGGGCAGATTTCCGGAACTATACCTACGCTAAGTATGGCCGGATGATTCTGATGCAGCCCGGCCAAATCGCATGGCAGATCTTCGACAAGAAGGTTCTTCATCTCTTGCGCGATGAATATCGAATCAAACGCGTCAGCAAAGTGCGCGCCGACACGCTCGAAGCGCTAGTAAAAAAACTGGAGGGTGCAAACGCCGAGCACGCGCTTGCAACTATCCGCGAATACAATAACTCGATAAAACGCGATGTGCCGTTCGATCCGAACGTCAAAGACGGGCGCGGAACCGAGGGACTGGCAATTCCGAAATCGAACTGGGCCAACACAATCGAAGAACCGCCGTTTGAGTCCTATGCGGTGACGTGCGGTATAACTTTCACATTCGGTGGCCTTAAAATCGATACCGAGGCGCGCGTGATCGATTCCGATGGAAATCCCATTACAGGTCTCTTTGCCGCGGGCGAACTCGTCGGGGGGTTGTTTTATTTCAATTATCCCGGCGGCACGGGACTGATGGCGGGATCAGTCTTTGGAAAAATCGCCGGAACTGCGGCGGGCCGCCGGGCGGTCGCATAATTTGATTGTTTCTGGCGGTATGCGTTTTCCTTCCGAAGTCGATATTGCGGTGATCGGTGCGGGTGCGGCGGGAGTCGCCGCGGGCCGGCGTCTTTCGGCCGCCAAAGCGGATTTTGTTGTACTGGAAGCGCGCTCGCGCCTTGGCGGTCGTGCGTGGACGGTGGAGGCAGGCGGTTTTCCGCTCGATCTCGGCTGCGGCTGGTTGCACTCGGCGGACCGCAATCCGTGGACGCAAATTGCTGAAGCTGAAGGGCTGCACGTCGATCGCGCGGCACCGCCGTGGAGCAAGCAGGCGCTTGAATATGGCTTTAGCTTCGAAGACCAGCGCAATTTCCGTGGGGCGGTGGCGAAATTTTACCGGCGGCTTGATGAAGCGACCGGAAAGCATGGCGACCGGTCGCTCGCGGATTTTCTCGAAGTCGGCGAAAAATGGAACCCGCTCCTCAATGCCATAAGTACCTACGTTAACGGTGTCGAGCTGGATCGCGCTTCGATCCGCGACTACGCGGCTTACGAAAACTCCGGAGAGAACTGGCGCATCATAGAAGGATATGGCGCGGCGATTTCAAAGTATGGCGAGAATTTGCCGGTGGCCTTCGATTGTCCAGTGAAATCGATCGATCACTCGTTCAAACGATTACAGATCGAAACGGCGCGAGGGATGTTATCGGCGCACGCCGTCATCTTGACGGTTCCGACACAGTTAATCGCGGACGAGACGATTCGTCTCACGCCAACCTTGCCGGATAAAATCGAGGCGGCACTAGGGCTGCCGTTAGGTCTTGCGGACAAGGCGTTTCTTTTGCTGCAAGAGGAGGAGAAGTTTCCTGTAGACTCGCGGCTATTCGGAAAAGTTCATCCGCTTGGCGCCGCGAGCTACCACCTGCGGCCCTTTGGAAGGCCAATAGTCGAAGCGTATTTTGGTGGGAAGCTCGCGCGTGAATTGGAAAGCACAGGAGAGCGAGCATTGGCCGAGTTCGCGCGCAATGAATTGATTGAACTTGTCGGGAACGATCTCCGCCCGAAGCTGAAGTTGCTCACCGAATCTCATTGGTCGCGCGATCCGTTTGCGCGCGGCTCCTATTCTTACTCCCTGCCCGGCCGTACCGATGCGCGCGCGAAACTGGCTGAGCCTGTCGACAATCGATTTTTTTTCGCCGGCGAAGCATGTTCACCAGAGAATTTTACGACGGCACATGGCGCTTACGAAAGCGGTGTTGTGGCAGCCGGTCAGGTGATTGCGGCGCTCAAACTGGGTGCAAGAGACGGGCAATGTTAACGCGCGATGCGCTTTGCCACTTCTTCCAGCATCACTTCCGTAGCGCCGCCGCCGATCGATTGCACGCGTGCGTCACGACTCATGCGTTCGATGGCACTTTCGCGCATGAAGCCCATTCCTCCATGGAACTGCACGCAGTCATACATGACCTCGTTTACGAGTTCGCCGCAATAGGCCTTGGCCATCGACACTTCCTTCACGGCATCGAAGCCCTGTGCATCGAGCCAGGCAGCGTGAGAAACGAGCTGGCGTCCAGCTTCGACTTTGGCAGCGAGTTCGGCGAGCCGAGTGCGGATTGCCTGCTTGGCCCACAAGGGCGCGCCGAAGGCCTTACGCTCGCGCACCCAGTCAAGGGTAAGCTCGAGTGCTGCATCGCATTCGCCTATGGCCATGGCGGCGATGACTGTCCGCTCGTTTTGAAAATTCTTCATGATTGAATAGAAACCGCGACCTTCCTCCCCAAGCACATTTTCAATGGGCACGCGGCAATCCTCGAAGATCAGTTCGGCAGTGTCGGACGAATGCCAACCATGTTTGTCGAGCGCGCGGCCCACACGGAAGCCGGGCGTGCCTTTTTCGACAAGGATCATCGATAGACTTTGTGACGGGCGCGCGTTCACATCGGTTTTGGCGGCGACGCAATAAAGATCGCCATGAACGCCGTTGGTGATAAACATTTTTGTGCCATTCAGCACATAATAATTTCCGTCTCGGCGCGCAGTCGTGCGAATCCCTTTCACGTCGGAGCCAGCACCGGGTTCGGTGACGGCGACAGCTACGATCTTTTTGCCCGCAACTATGTCGGGCATGAAGCAATCTTTCTGCGTTTTGGAACCGGCGTTAAAGATGTGCACAGAAGCCATGTCGGTATGCACGAGCACGGTGATGGCGACGCCCGAAAATGTGGAGCGGCCCATTTCTTCGGCGAGCACGACGGAGCCGAGTGTATTCATCTCAGAGCCGCCGTACTCGGCCGGATAGCGCACGCCCAGAAAGCCGAGATCGCCCATTTTCCGCAGTACTTCGCGGGGCGTGTAACCTTGTGCTTCCCAGGCAAGGCCGTACGGCTTTATTTCCGTGTCAACGAAACGGCGGATCTGTGCACGGAGCATTTCCTGTTCTTCGGTGAAATAGGGGGATCGGGCCGCAGGCCTAGCGTGATCGAGCATGGGGGGATTGTGCGGCAAGCCGGGCTATTCTTCAACAAGCATGCCAGGCGCCATGGGGCAGAACTAATCGTGGTTCCCGAGGGTTTTGTTCCGGCCGATCCGAAAAGATTAAATTTGGGCGCATGATTGCGCTGGTGATTTTAGACACCGGCGATAACTCACCGAAAAAGCGATTTTTAAGGCGGATACAGCCAAGCAGTTGACCAATAAATTCTCGAGGGCAATGAGCATGCCTGTTCTCATCGGAGCGCTGCGAGCGAAACGCAAAGTCCTTTGAGACTTTCAAGATTGTGCACCGGCCGCATTTCGTCGACATGAGGCAGAATCGCGCGGATGCCACGCGCTTTTGGCTCGAAACCTTCATAACGCAACAACGGATTGAGCCAGATCAGGCGGCGTGCGCTGCGGTGCAGGCGATCCATTTCACGTGCGAGCGTTTCGCCTGGTTCACGTTCGAGCCCATCTGTGATCAGCAGTACGGTCGCGCCCTGCGCGAGCACCCGGCGCGACCAATGCCGATTAAATTCATGGAGAGAAATCGAAATCCAGGTGCCGCCAGACCAATCTTTCGCGGCAGCGGAACATAATGCGAGCGCAGCGTCGGGATCGCGCGCCTTTAGCGCGCGAGTTACATTGGTAAGATGCGTGCCGAACAGGAAGGTTGAGACGCGGCCGCGGGCCTCGCCGAGTGCATGCAAGAAATGCAGCACAACGCGCGAATAATCGCTCATCGAGCCCGATATATCCAGTAGCGCCACTAGCTGAGGCTGTCTGACGCCCGGCTTGTGGTGGCGAAGATCGATCAATTCGGCGCCGGTGCGCAGGCTCGCACGGAGCGTGCGGCGGAAATCGATTTTGTGCCCACGTCGGTCCGGGGCAAGGCGGCGCGAAGGCATTTCTTCGTGGGTAAACGGCAGTACGGCAATGCGGCGGCGCGCCTCGTGGATTTCCGCAGCGCTCATCTGGGCGAAATCCTTACGCGCAAAGACTTCGAGATCGGACGCGGTGCCGCGCATGTCATAGGTCAGCTCCTGCTGTGCGGGCAGCGGGCGCGGCATCTGCTTTACGCCCTTTTCGGCGAACGCTTCCTGCACTCGGCGCTGGCCCACTTTTTCTATAGGCGCGACTGGAGCGATCGGCAGCATCTCGGCGAGGATCGCTTCGTTCGGATCGCGCCGCCGCCAGAACAGTCGGAAAGCGTAATCGAACACCGGATCGTCCTCATGGCGCTTCACGAGCACGGTATGAAGCGCCCAATAGAAATCCTCTTTTGTGGTGAATCCCGCGGTATTAACGGCAGTGACAGCGTCGACAGCGGAACCGGGGCCGAGTTTCAAGCCGGCTGCGCGTAGCGCCCGCGCGAAGGCGATGATATTTTCAGCGACGGCAGGGGCCTCGCTCATTCCGCTGCTTTAAGTTGTGCGCGGCTCTCGGTAAGTAGGCCTTCGATCTTTGTTTTATCGAAGCGGCCAATGTCGTCCTGATATTTGAGTACAACGCCGAGTGTGTCCGCGACGAGGGTTGCATCGAGCGATTTCGCTCCGAGTTCAAGGAGAGCCGAGGCCCAGTCAAGAGTTTCGGCAACGCCAGGCGATTTGAATAAATCCTCCTTGCGGAGTGACTGCACGAAAGCGACGACGTCGCGCGCGAGTTTTTCTGATACACTCGGCAAGCGCGTTTTTAGGACCGCAAGTTCACGAACGAAAGTTGGATAGTCGATCCAGTGATAGAGACAACGGCGCTTCAGCGCATCGTGGATCTCGCGTGTGCGGTTCGACGTCACGATCACAATCGGCGGGTGCTCGGCGCGTATCGTGCCGAGTTCCGGGATCGTCACCTGAAAATCGGCAAGCACTTCGAGAAGGAACGCCTCAAAGGCTTCGTCGGCGCGATCGAGTTCGTCCACTAGCAGCACCGGCGGACCCGCGGGATCAGGCGAAAGCGCTTCTAGAAGCGGACGTTTTATGAGAAACCTATCGGAGAATAGATCAGCTGAGAGCCGGCTTTTGTCGGTGGTTCCTTCGGCCTCGGCGACACGGATGGCGATCATTTGCGCGGCGTAATTCCACTCATATAGCGCCGAGGCGACGTCGAGACCTTCGTAGCACTGCAGTCGGACAAGACGGCGCTTCAGTGCGGTAGCCAGCACTTTCGCGATCTCAGTCTTTCCGACGCCTGCTTCGCCCTCGAGGAACAGGGGCCTTCCCATGCGCAACGCGAGAAAAACGACGGTCGCGAGCGAACGGTCGGCGACATAATTGTTTTTGCCCAGCAGCGCGAGCGTATCATCGATCGAAGCCGGGAGGGAGGATTGGGACGAGGGCACGAGGAACTCCGGAATGTTTTATCACTAGTGTAAGCGCTTCATTCCAAACGTCATCGTCAGGCTGACCCGGCCATCCCGCTCATAAAAGCACTAACTATCCGATTGGGATTGCTGGATCTTGCGCTTCGCGCGGCCTGGTGATGACAACGTAAATTACGCCGCATTCGTAATCGCGCGCTTCGCCATCACGCCCACGAGATGCGCGCGATAGTCGGCGGCGGCATGAATGTCGGAGTTCAGGCCTTTCTCATTTATCTTCAGGTTGGCAATGGCCCCGGGTGTGAAGTTCTTTTTCAGCGCCGCTTCCATGTCCTTCACGCGGAACACGCCGTCCTGGGCGGCACCCGTCACCGCAACCCGCACTTCCTTGCCGGTATCCGCAATGAAAACGCCGACGAGGGCGAAGCGCGAGGCGGGATGAGGGAATTTTTCATAACCTGCTTTTTTTGGCACCGGAAAGCTCACTTGCTGGATAATTTCGCCCTTGCCAAGCGCGGTCTCAAACAGACCCTTGAAGAATTTTTCGACCGGTATTTTTCGTTTGTTCGTGATTACCGTCGCGTCAAGAGCGACCAGCGCCGCCGGATAATCTGCCGCCGGATCATTACTTGCGATTGAGCCGCCAAGCGTACCGCGATTACGCACCGCCGGATCGCCAATCGTGCCGGCGAGTTTTGCAAGCGCCGGGATTGCTTTTTTCACGACGGGCGAGGTCGCGACATCCTTGTGAATGGTCATCGCGCCGATGAGGAGAGTTTTTCCCTTGAGCTCGATCTTGTCGAGACCCTTTATCGCTTTAAGGTCGATTATATTCTCGAACGAGGCGAGCCGCAGCTTTAGGCTCGGGATCAGCGTTTGGCCACCGGCGAGCAGCCGCGCATCCTTCTGCTTGGAGTAAAGTGCAGCTGCTGCCTTGATATTGGCGGGCCGGTGAAAATTGAAGCTATGCATGTTCTTCTCCCGCTATTCTACTACGTGGCGCTGCTAGTGACTTTTTTGAACCGCCTGCCAAACCGTCTGCGCAGTTGCGGGCATCGCCACGTTCTCATGGCCGACGGCGTCGGTGATGGCATTGATGAGAGCGACAGGCGCCGCGATCGCGCCCGCCTCGCCGCAGCCTTTGATGCCAAGCGGATTGGACGGGCATTTTGTGACCACGGTGCCAACGGCGAAAGCAGGCAAATCGTCTGCGCGCGGCATGGTGTAATCCATGAACGAGCCAGATAGCAGTTGCCCGTCCTCATCATAGACGCAGTTTTCCAAAAGCGCCTGCCCGATGCCCTGTGCGATACCGCCGTGGACCTGGCCCTCGACGATCATTGGATTGATAATGACGCCGAAATCGTCGACCGCCGTCCAGCGTGCGATTTTCGAATGGCCGGTTTCCGGATCAATCTCGACCTCGCAGATATGGCAGCCGGACGGGAAGGTGAAGTTAGTTGGATCGTAAAACGCACCTTCCTTAAGTCCGGGCTCAATCTCATGGGTTGGGAATTTGTGTCCGACGTAAGCGGCGAGTGCGACCTCGCCGAAAGCGAGCGACCTGTCGGTACCGGCGACGGTGAACTTGCCGTTCTTGAATTCGATGTCGCCGGGCGAGGCTTCTAGCAAGTGTCCCGCGATCTTTTTCGCTTTCGCCTCGATCTTGTCGAGCGCCTTCACGATCGCGGTCATGCCGACCGCGGCAGAGCGCGAACCGTAGGTGCCCATGCCGAATTGGACCTTGTCGGTGTCGCCGTGAACGATCGAAACATGCTCCATCGGAATGCCGAGACGCTCCGAGACGAGCTGGGCGAATGTGGTTTCGTGGCCCTGGCCGTGGCTGTGGGAGCCGGTGAGGATTTCGACCGATCCAGTCGGGTTCACGCGCACCTCGGCGGATTCCCATAGGCCAACGCCCGCGCCGAGCGAGCCGACCGCTGCTGACGGCGCGATGCCGCAGGCTTCGATGTAAGTCGAGTAACCGAGACCGAGCAGCATGCCCTTGCGTGCGGCTTGTTGCTTGCGTGTGGCGAAGCCCTTCACGTCTGCCATTTCCATTGCTTTTTTCAGCGTCGCGTCATGGTCGCCAATGTCATAGGCCATGATGACGGGCGTCTGGTGCGGGAACTTGCGGATGAAATTTCTTTTCCGAAGTTCCGCCGGGTCTATGTGCATTTCGCGTGCAGCGACCTCCACTAGCCGCTCAATCACGTAGCAGGCTTCAGGACGACCGGCACCGCGATAGGCATCCACCGGCGCGGTGTTGGTGTAGACCGCGTCGACCTCGCAATAGATCGCGGGAATGTCGTATTGGCCGGAGAGTAACGTTGCGTACAGATACGTCGGCACCGACGACGAGAAAGTCGACATGTACGCGCCGAGATTGGCGAGTGTATGCACGCGCAAGCCCAGGATTTTTCCGCTGCCGTCAAGCGCTATCTCGGCATGCGTGATGTGATCACGGCCGTGAGCGTCGATCTGGAAGGACTCCGAGCGCTCCGCGGTCCAACGTACGGGACGCTTCAGTTTTTTCGCAGCCCACAGGCACACGGTTTCCTCGGGATAGATGAAGATCTTTGAGCCGAAACCGCCGCCGACATCAGGTGCGATTACACGGAACTTGTTTTCCGGGGCCAGGCCAAGAAATGCCGCCATCACGAGGCGATGGACGTGCGGGTTTTGGCTCGTGACCCACAGTGTTGAGGAATCCGTGCCCGTGTCGAAATCACCGATGGCCGCGCGCGGCTCTATCGCATTCGGCACGAGACGATTGTTGACGAGATCGATCTTGGTGACGTGTTTCGCGTTCTTAAAGGCAGCCTCGACCGCGTTCGCGTCGCCGAGCGACCATTCGTAAATCGTGTTGCGTGGCGCGTTGTCGTGCACCTGCGCAGTTTTCGGATCGCGCGCTTTGGCGATATCGGCATTGGCGGGCAACACGCCATAATCGACATTGATGGCGGCGGCGGCATCCTTCGCCTGATGCAGCGTCTCGGCGATGACGACCGCGACCTGATCGCCGACATGGCGGACCTTACCCTGCGCGAGCGCCGGATGTGGGCCCATATTCATCGGCGAGCCATCCTTCGATGTGATTGCCCAGCCGCAGATGAGATTACCGACCTTGTCAGCCGCGAGGTCTGCGCCGGTGAGAATTGCGACCACACCCGACATTTTCGATGCTCTCGCCATATCGATTTTTTTGACGGTCGCGTGCGGATGCGGAGAGCGGAGGAAGTAAGCGTAAGTTTCGCCGGGCCTACGGATATCATCAGTGTAGTGACCCTGGCCCGTGATGAAGCGCTGGTCTTCCGTGCGGCGCACTGCGGCGCCAATTCCGGTTGCGGTCATGACCTGTCCTCTCGCTTCGCCGCTCAGGCGGCTTTTCCTGATTTTACTCCACCCTTCATCGTTTTCGCGCCAGCTGCGATCGCCTTTACGATGTTGTGATATCCAGTACACCGGCACAGATTGCCTTCGAGTTCGTGACGGATGGTCGCATCGTCGAGATCATTGCCCTTGCGCTTCACGATATCGATCGCAGACATGATCATGCCCGGCGTGCAGTAACCGCACTGCAACCCGTGATGCTCACGAAACGCTTCCTGCATGGGATGGAGCTGAGAGCCGTTGGCGAGGCCCTCGATGGTGACGACATCGGCGCCTTCCGCCGAAAGCGCAAACATGGTGCAGGATTTCACCGCACTTCCGTCGACATGCACGATACAGGCGCCGCACTGGCTAGTGTCGCAGCCCACGTGGGTGCCTGTAAGGCGCAGTTTTTCGCGAAGAAGCTCGACGAGCAGTGTGCGCGGATCGACATCAACGGATTGCTTCTTGCCGTTGACCTTGAGGGTCACCGTGGGCATGGCGCTTCTCCCGATTATACGCGCGGCTTGTTTTGTTTGCCGAGCTTTTAATTTTACTAGTGTGAGACCGGGCTTGGAAACGGTCAAGTGTGCGACCTGCCCGATTTTTGCACGCTTTAACCTCTGAATTTCACGGCGAGGGCCTCAGCGCCGCGCGCAAGAATGCCGACGTCAGCGCCGACTGCGACAAAGGTTGCGCCGAGCTTCAGCCAGCGGCGTGTGTTTTCCTCGCTGTCGGTCAGAATACCGGCCGCTTTCCCGGATTTCACGATGCGCAAGATTGCGTTATCGATGATCGGCATCACATCCTTGTGCGCGCGTTCGCCGAGATAGCCAAGCGAAGCGTGCAGATCAGCGGGTCCAATGAAGATGCCATCGATGCCGTCGATCATCGCAATCGCCTCAATATGGCTGAGCGCTTCGCGCGACTCGACCTGCACAAGGGTGCAGATTTCTTCCGCGGCTGCCATGAAATAGTTTTTGATACGGCCGAAGCGCGTTGCGCGCGTTGTCCCTGCTACGCCACGCAGGCCGGCTTCGGGAAAGCGCGTGTAGGCAACCGCGTTCTTCGCTTCTTTTACCGTGTTTACCTGCGGGATGAGCAGTGTCTGCACGCCGGTGTCGAGATAGCGCTTGATCGTCACCATGTCGTTCCACGGCACGCGCACAATGGGTGTTGTCGGATAAGGCGCGATCGCTTGTAGCTGTGTCACGACGGTCTCAATGTCGGACGGCGTATGTTCAGTATCGAGCAGGATCCAGTCGAAGCCTGCGCCTGCGATAACCTCGGCGGTGTAGTTGGAGGGGATGCTGGCCCACAGCCCGATCTGGGGCTTTTTGGCTTTGATCGCGGCCTTGAAGGTGTTCTTCGGCAGGTCCATCGGAGTTTCCTTTTTCCCAGACTTCCGTGCATAACATCGCAAATTCTCGCACGGTCAATCCATGAAAAAGAAAATACCGGAGCAACTGCGCAGTCATCGCTGGTTTGGCGTCGAGGATTTGCGCGCGTTCGGCCACCGCTCGCGCACGAACCAAATGGGCTATGGGCGTGCGGATTTTGCGGGCAAGCCTGTGATCGCTATCGTAAATACTTGGAGCGATCTCAATCCCTGTCACATGCATTTCCGCACGCGTGCGGAAGAAGTGAAACGCGGCGTGTGGCAATCGGGAGGCTTTCCGGTGGAGCTTCCCGTGCTCTCGCTCGGCGAGACGTTCATGAAGCCTTCGACCATGTTTTATCGCAATTTGCTTGCGATGGAGGTCGAGGAGCTGTTGCGCTCGAATCCAGTCGATGGCGTTGTGCTGCTGGGCGGCTGCGACAAGACCGTGCCCGCGATGGTGATGGGCGCGTGCTCGATGAATTTGCCGTCGATCTTCATGCCCGCAGGACCAATGCTGCGTGGGAATTATCACGGGAACGTTCTTGGCAGCGGCAGTGACGGCTGGAAATACTGGGCGGAACTGCGGGCCGGCAACATCACGCAAAAAGATTGGGAAGAAATTGAGGAAGGGATTGCACGGAGTTTCGGCACCTGCATGACAATGGGCACAGCATCGACCATGGCAGCGGCGGTGGAAGCATTGGGACTGACATTGCCGGGCGCTTCGTCCATTCCGGCGGCGGATGCGTCACACGGGCGACTCGCGACTGCCTGTGGGCGGCGGATTGTCGAGATGGTGTGGGAAGATTTGAAGCCACGAGATTTCCTGAACGCGGGCTCATTCGACAATGCGGTCACCACCATGATGGCGCTTGGTGGCTCGACCAATGCGATCATTCATCTCGTTGCGATGGCAGGAAGGGCGGGCGTCGATTTACCGCTCGATCGCTTTGATACGATATCGCGCAGGACGCCGCTCCTCGCGAATCTGCGCCCGTCAGGAACATTCTTGATGGAAGATTTCTATTACGCGGGCGGTCTACGCGCACTGCTTTGTCGCATCCCCGATCTACTTGTTACGAGTTGCGAGACTGTGACCGGAAAAAGACTCGGCGAAAATATCGACGGGGCGGAAGTTTACAAAGAAAAGGTAATCCTGCCGCGTAACCGTCCACTCAGGAGTGAGGGCGGCGTCGTGGTCTTGCGCGGTAATCTCGCGCCGAACGGAGCGGTCATCAAGCAATCTGCGATGGAAGAGAAATTCCTCAGACACACCGGCCCCGCGGTCGTGTTCCGGGACTACAACGATCTGGCCGAGCGCATCGACGATCCGAATCTCGATGTCAACGCCGACAGCGTTCTGGTATTGAAGAATGCGGGACCGATCGGCGGGCCGGGCATGCCGGAATGGGGTATGTTGCCGATCCCAAAAAAACTTTTGCGGCAAGGCGTGCGTGACATGGTGCGAATTTCTGACGCACGCATGAGCGGCACGAGTTATGGGAGCTGCGTTCTGCATGTTGCGCCGGAATCCTATCTCGGCGGTCCGCTTGCCTTTGTCGAGAATGGCGATCCGATCTTGCTCGATGTACGTTCGCGAATATTGGAACTGCAGGTATCGGAAGAAAAGCTTGCGGTGCGCAAGGCGGAATGGAAATCGCCGCCTCCGCGTTTCGTGCGCGGTTACGGCGTTCTATTCACTGGCCATACGTCGCAAGCGGATCGGGGCTGCGATTTCAATTTCCTCGAAGGAACCGCGCCCACGTCGGAACCTGAAATTCACTAGTATCCAGACTCATTGAAATGAAACTGTATGCACAATATGGGCAGCCGCGGCTTGCGATAACTGTTTGTGCCCGTTGGAAGTTCCGTTCTGCACGCAACGTCGCGGATTTAGGATCGGTTGGTATAGAATTTCGGTCGCTCCTTGCATGGCACAGCTTTGAAGATGACCGCCGCGGCTATCGAAAAAGCTACCTTGTTCTGCATCCTTAGTCCCGGCCCGCGAGGTATAAGGCGAACATTAGCTTATACGGCAATCGATCGAATTTTTGGTGACCATGGCAAGATCCGTGCTCGTGGCCGATTTGGGAGCCTCAACGACGCGTCTCGCGCTTGCCAGCGCGAAGGACGGTCTCAACTCCGTGCGCTCGGTTGCGGCGAAACTAAATGAAAGCCCGGAAGTGGTGTTGGAAGCGGCTCTGGCGGGCACGACGCCGCGTCCCAATGCTGCGGTGCTCGCGGTCGCGGCACCCATCGACGGCGACTATGTTTCGATGACAAACCGCGAATGGTCATTTTCGCAAAAGGCGTTGGCGAAATCCTTGCGACTTAAGCGCTTGGTTGTGGTGAACGATTTTGTCGCGGTCGCGCATGCGCTGCCTTCCTTGGGCAAGGCCGATCTGGTTACCGTTGGCGGTGGTCATGCCGCGCCGAAAGGAACCTTGCTCGCCTGCGGACCGGGAACCGGCTTTGGTGTCAGCGCGCTGGTGCGGTCCGCGCGTACTCACGTGGCGTTCCCGAGCGAAGCGGGCCACATGCGCATGGGCGCGACCGCAGCCGACGAGGCGCGGGTTTTGGCGCATCTCGTTCAAGAGCTAGGGCCGGTTGTGATCGACCAGGTAATTTCGGGACCAGGTCTCGTACGATTGCACAAAATTCTCAGTGGTGAACAAGCAAGTACTGAAGAAATCGTCATAGCTGCCCGCTCGGGGAGGCCCCGCGCAAAAGAAACGGTCGATTTTTTTCTACGCGGCTTCGGACGAATCGCGGGCGATCTGGCACTTGCTTTCGATGCGCGTGGTGGCATGTTTCTCGCCGGCGGAATATCGCGTGCGCTGGCTCCCCTTATTCCGGTATCCAAATTTCGCGAGGCGTTTGACAATCACCCGCCATATCAGGCGCGCCTTGCAGCGATTCCAATTCATGTGATTGTGCATCCGGCGCCAGGGTTGCTTGGAGCCGCCGCCATCGCCCGGCAGAAAAAAATATTCTAGCTGAGTCCAAGTTTGGTGAATGCATCGTCATGAGCCCTGGCCGAATGCGGAGAAAAACAGCAAAAGACGATATGGACGATCGTCTGATCCGTTTTTAGGTAATCTAAAATGGTTGAGACGGCGATCTTAGACGCGCGCTCAGGCGGAAAGTTATAGATTCCGGTGGAGATCGCTGGGAAGGCGATAGAATGGAGCTTGTTCATATGCGCAAGAACTAACGAATTTCGGTAACACGCCGCAAGCAATGTATCCTCGTTCGATGTTCCGCCGTGCCAAACTGGGCCAACAGCGTGGATCACGTGTTTGGCAGGTAGACGGTAGCCGCGCGTGATTTTCGCTTCGCCCGTTGCACATCCGCCAAGCGTCTTGCATTCAAGCAGCAATTCCGGACCTGCGGCCCGATGAATTGCGCCGTCGACCCCGCCTCCGCCGAGCAGCGAAGTGTTTGCCGCGTTAACGATGGCATCCACGTTTAGCCGGGTGATATCACCGACGACGATTTGCAGCCGAACGCCATCCACGTCTACGGAAAGATGTAAGCGCGGTTCCATGCTGGGATCATAGCGGCCAGCGATGTTCGGCCAAGCTGCTAGCGTAACCCGAGCGTGATGCGCTGAGCGATTATCGAATAATGATTTTTGAGAAAATGTTTGATGGCTTGCTAGGCGATATCGCGTAAACAAACAAAAAGTGAGCACGTTTTATTGAATTAGGACAAGGAAGCGAGGAAGCCGATCGCCCGGAATTCTGAGATGAGCGACGGGTCATAGGTGATTTCGTTAATGCGGCGGCCGAAATATTGTGCAATGCAACAAAAAGACTATGCCCGGTTTTGGCTAGGGCATTGCAAGCGATATGATGTAACAGAGACGCCCATGAATGGTAGATTTCCTCCACCGGATCACGATCACGCGCGTTGTGTCACCGACACGCTCTCGCGTGCGGAGGAGTCGTGCGATCAGCGCGGCCGGCGGCTGACGCCGCTTCGCCGCCGCGTCCTACAAGCGCTCGCGAATAGTCACTCGCCACTCGGTGCGTATGACATTGTCGAACGTCTGAAAAAAACGCGCGACCCTGCGCCTGCAATGTCGGTCTATCGTGCACTCGATTTCCTGCTCGCCGAGGGTCTTGCACACCGCATCGAAAGCAGGAATGCATTTCTGGCTTGTGCGCACGGGCATGAGATGGATGACATTGTGCTGTTTATGTTGTGCGAACGGTGCGGTTCGGCCGCGGAAATTACTTCGAGTGCAGTCGGGCGCGATCTTACGCAGGCCGCGCGCGGCATCGGCTTCAGTGCAAAAGCGGGAGTGCTCGAAGTATCGGGGCTCTGCACCATGTGCAGAAATGCCCAGACGAAAAAGGCCGGATGATGCCAAGGCCCACCGTTCCCGCCGAACTATTGGCTGCTTCCGTTGCGTCGCGCAAACAAACGGTCGCGGTGCGCATCGGTGCAGTACAAGTCGGTGCGGGTGCACCGATCGTTGTCCAGTCGATGACCAATACCGACACTGCCGATTTGGAGTCAACCGTACGACAGGTAGCCGCGCTTGCACTTGCGGGTTCGGAGCTTGTGCGTGTCACTGTCGATCGCGACGAGGCGGCTGCCGCGGTACCGAAGATCAAGGAACGTTTGCTTTCGCGCGGGGTCAACGTGCCGTTGATCGGCGACTTCCATTACATTGGACATAAATTGCTTGCTAATCATCCGGCATGTGCCGAAGCGCTCGATAAATATCGCATCAACCCGGGCAATGTCGGCTTCAAGGATAAAAAGGACCGGCAATTTTCTGAGATTATTGAGATTGCTTTGCGCCATGACAAGCCGGTTCGCATCGGCGCGAATTGGGGATCACTTGATCAGGAATTGCTGACCCATCTCATGGACGAGAATGCGTGCTCGTCCCAGCCTGCCGATGCCAGGGCGGTGACGCGCGAGGCGATGGTCCGGTCTGCATTGTTGTCGGCCGCACGGGCCGAAGAACTCGGCATGCGCCGCGACCGGATCATTCTATCGGCGAAGGTTTCGGCCGTCCAAGATCTAATAGCAGTTTATAGGGAACTCGCGCGGCGTTCCGATTACGCGTTGCATCTCGGTCTTACCGAGGCCGGCATGGGATCCAAGGGTATCGTCGCGTCATCCGGGGCTATAGCCGTGCTGCTGCAGCAAGGTATCGGCGATACGATTCGGATTTCGCTGACACCGGAGCCCAATGGAGACCGCACGCGCGAAGTGCTGGTGGCGCAGGAGTTGCTGCAGACGATGGGGCTTCGCACCTTTGTGCCACTGGTCGCGGCTTGTCCCGGCTGCGGGCGCACGACTTCGACTATCTTTCAGGAACTTGCGAGTGACGTCCAAGACTTCATTCGAGTCCGCATGCCCGAGTGGAAGAAGCATTATCCGGGTGTCGAATCGCTTTCAGTTGCCGTAATGGGCTGCATTGTGAACGGCCCGGGTGAATCGAAGCATGCGGATATTGGAATTTCGTTGCCGGGTACGGGCGAGGCGCCGACAGCACCTGTTTTCGTCGATGGCAAAAAAGTCGCGACACTGCGTGGCACCACGCTCTCTGCTGACTTCAAAGCGATGGTCGAGAATTATGTTGCACATCGCTTCGGTGTCGCCCGGACAGCCGCAGCCGAATAATCATCCGACGAGTTGCGCGCCGAGATTGACGGTCAGCGCAATGACAGCGGTAGTGAAGATAAACGACACCAGCCCATGAACGATAACCAGTCGGCGCATCGGACGTGAATTCACCACTACGTCTGACGTCTGCGCTGTCATACCGACGGTCAGCGCGAAATAAATGAAATCCCAATAGTCGGGCATGGTCTCGCCCGGAAAGCTGAGCCCGCCGCGAGTCACCTTTCGATGGCTGGTGATTTCCGCGTGATACTCATGGGCATAATAAATCGCGAACACGACGTGAACGAAAGCCCACGAGGTAATCACCGTGATGAAGGCCATGGCAAGCCGCAGGGCGCGAGATGTGCCTTGCAACTCCTTGACTGAGAATATTTCGACAGCGATGGCGATTAACACCATCGTTGCAGCCGCGATGACAACCGTAAGCACGGTGAACCGGCCTTCAGTCTCGGCGCTGGATCGATGCCGAATATTAATGGCGTCGGTGCGCGCCATCATCGTGAGTATCAGGACAATGAAGAGAATGGCGAAGGCATTCCAGGCCAACAATGCCCGGGTTACGGCCACATCGGCCGGAGCGAAGATACCGACAAGCAGACCGAAAAAAATCGCAATCACCATGCGCGGCCGCGCATAGATTGCACTGTAGATGGATGTAAGAAAATTCTTGCGTTTTTGTTTTGTCATGTGGATTCAACGGGTCCTGGTTGCCAAAAATCTCGCAGCGGAAATTAACATCGCCGCCTTTGCGCCGAAGGGAGAAAGAGCAGCTTCGGCTTCGATGATCAATGTAGAAAGTTGTTTGTGGGCTTCCGCTCTCCCGAGTTGCGAAATCAGCGTCGCTTTGCCACGGGTCGCGTCTTTACCCACGTGTTTGCCGACGGTTTTTTCGTCGCCCTCGGCATCGATTAGGTCGTCACTAATTTGAAAAGCAAAACCGAACGCGCGCCCGTAGCGATGCAAAACCTGACGATGTGCGGGTGACGCTTGACCTAAAATGGCGCCGGCCTCGCAAGCTGCCGTAAGAATCGCGCCGGTTTTCATTGACTGTAGGCGTTCGATCTCTGCGGGTGAAAGCGACAGCGGACTATGGTCTGTCGAAAATCTTCCTTCTGCTTCGAGGTCGAGCATCTGGCCGCCGGCCATGCCGCCGAGTCCACTCGTGCGCGAAAGCAACGAAACGAGCGAATTGCGAACATTCGCATCGGGATGGACTGCTTCGTTTACGAGCAAGTCGAATGCCAACGTTAAAAGCGCATCGCCGGCCAGAATTGCAGTGGCTTCGTCGAAAGCACGATGAACCGTAGGGCGGCTACGGCGAAGATCGTCGTCATCCATCGCCGGCAGATCGTCATGCACGAGCGAATAGCAATGAACGAATTCGAAAGCCATACCCGTGAACAAGGCTCGCTTTTCCGGTACGCCAAAGAGGGCGGCGCTCTCCACGACAAGGAATGGTCGCAGGCGCTTACCACCCTCTGTCGCGTAACGCATAGCTGAAAGCAATCGTGCCGGGCGCATGATTTCGTTGGGAAGCGGAGTATCGGCCAGAAGCGACTTGAATTGCCCTTCCACCGCAGCGGTCACTGCATCCAAGCGGCGGGCGAAAGCATCTGATGTTGCGGCGGTCACGCTGCGCCCTTGCCCGACCATTGCAGCAAGGTCAAGCACGCCGACTTGCCCTATCGCTTCCGCATGATATGCGGAACAAGGGGGCGAACATGATCCGACGCGTGGTCACGTTGTTTGTTGGGGCCATCATCATGTGGGCGCTGATGGTCTTAATACTGGTGCCACTCTATGCATTCGCCCATCCGGCTTCCACGATCATGCTGGCGCGCTGGATGACCGGCCGTACCGTCATTCGCGAGTGGAAACCATTGGAGCAGATCTCTCCCTATCTTGTCCGCGCCGTTATTGCCGCCGAGGATTCGCGTTATTGCATGCATCATGGGATCGATTGGGTCGAGATCAATATCGCCATCGATGACGCCGATGATCTTTCCGAAGTCCGTGGAGCGTCGACCATTCCGATGCAGAGCGCAAAAAATCTATTTCTATGGCCAGGACGACAATTCGTGCGGAAGGCGCTGGAAATTCCGATCGCGTATTACATGAGCTTCATCTGGACGAAACGGCGTCTCATCGAGATTTATTTAAACGTCGTTGAATGGGGACCTCACGGCGAATTTGGTGCGGAAGCCGCGGCGCAATATGCCTTCGGTAAAAGCGCCCAGGCACTCACGCCCGGCGAAGCCGGTTTACTTGCTGCCGTATTGCCAAATCCGAAGCGTCGCAGTGCGGCACGGCCCAGTTCCGGTTTGCAGCGGATTGCGGCGCGCTACAGGAGAGCTGTAAGCACACCCGGCGGGGCCCAATCGGCGTGTATTGGAGGAGAATAAAGGCAGCTTTGCATGCCCTATTCTATCCTTGTATAAGCCCGGCTCCCGCTTCCCAAATTGCCCAAATGGGCCACCATTGAACGGAGCCTGAGATGGCTGTTCCTAAAAGAAAAACTTCACCTTCGCGCCGCGGCATGCGCCGTTCGGCGGATGCACTGAAGCAGCCGACTTATGTCGAGGATAAGGATTCCGGCGAGCTGCGTCGTCCGCATCACCTCGACATGAAGACCGGAATGTACCGCGGCCGTCAGATCCTCAAACCGAAGACAGAAGAATAATACGAATTCCGCGCGGGATTTTGTAATCAATGCTTGCCAGCTTCCCGCTCTTTCTGATTTCTTATGCTATCTACAACATGGTGGCGTTTCTGACGCCTGGCGTGTCGTGGACAAGTACATTGTTTTCCGTACCAATGCGGTCGGGCACGACCTGGACGATTACCGCCGGCGATTGTTTGATCGCGCTTTCGTTGGTTTTTCTGCTGGTCGAAATACTGAAAGCTACGCGGTCCTATTCGCGTACGATCATCGACCACATATTGTCGGCGACGGTATTCATTGGCGCGCTGGTTGAATTCCTGCTTGTGCAAGAGGCAGCGACCTCGGTATTCGCGACACTGTTATTGATTTCGCTTGTGGACATTATCGGCGGTTGGACAGTGTCGATGCGCTCGGCGCGCCGCGACATTAAGGTCGATAATTTAGTGCAGTAAATTCAGCCTTCTAGAACGGCCGCATCTTGTACCGTTTCGGTACGCTTACGATGTCCGACATGTCTTTGTAAATTTTTTTCTTAACCGCTGGATTGATGCAGCGATCAAGGCGCGTAGTTGGCGCATCCTGCGATTTGGCAATCAATTGAGTGATAAACGTGGCTAATGTTCGTGGTGAACGGTAAGAATCAGTTGTCGAATTTGGCGCAGCTGCGAGTGGCGCCAGATTGATCCTGGCCACGGATGTGTCCGCTGCTTGCGATGGCTTTACATTATGCGACTTTTCAAGAGGCTTTGGGCTAAGCGACAAGCGCCTTTGATTTGATCCGATACGCATTCTCTCCTCCCGTCTCGTTTCGGAACTAAATCGGTTCCGTGAGGCAAGAGGTCGCAAACAACGGGCCATGGCGTGCGGTTTGGTAAATGCGCAAGCGTCAGTTAGTTCGGTAGCGTCCTCAAACGATTTGCGCCGCCCGGAGGGCGGCGCACCATGTCCGACGGGAAAGATCAAAAAGGCTTCAGGTTTTATTGCTAGACTTGTCGGCGATGTGATCGAGGCGTTTTTGCATCTCGGCCATTTGACGCTTCAGATCGTCAATATCCTCGCCACCTTCGCTGCCTTGTTCCGCCGAGGCTACACTTTTCTGGGCAAAGGGCAGGAACATCGAGAAAGCGCGTTCGAACATTTCCATATTCCGGCGCACCATGTCCTCCATTGGATTTAATCCCGGAGCACCGAACGCCTTAGCCATGTGTTCGCGCAACTTGCCTTGATCCTTCGTGAACAGGTCGATTGAGGCTTCAAGGTAGCGTGGCACGATCATTTGTATACTGTCACCGTAGAAGCGGATGATCTGGCGTAGGAAGTTGATGGGGAGGAGATTTGTACCTTTGTTTTCCTGCTCGAAGATAATCTGGGTGAGGACGGAACGCGTGATGTCTTCGCTAGTTTTTGCGTCGAAGACAACGAAATCTTCGCCCTCCTTCACCATGACGGCCAGGTCTTCGAGCGTGACGTAGGTGCTCGTACCCGTATTATAAAGTCGCCGATTGGCGTACTTTTTGATTGTGACTGGTTCTGGGTTTTTCGACATGACATTCATACGCTCACCCAACACTTATGGCCTGACGTATAAAGCCTAGAACGTTTCCGCAGTGCGGGCTACACATTTATGAGGCGGCGCTCTAGGCATGGCTAATGAGCGGGCACAGCGGGTCTTACCAGTTGACACGAAGGCTTAGCCCCAACAACGATGGGCGAGAAAATGGGTTGGGCTGCGGCTTTTGATCCGTTGGCCCTAAGAGGAGAGTTTCATGAAAGACGATGTGGTTATCGTTAGCGCGGCGCGAACCCCTGTTGGCGCATTTAATGGGGTTTTGTCGGGGGTGCCTGCTCACCAGCTAGGCAAGGTCGCAATTGAAGCGGCGATGACGCGCGCCGGCATTGAGGGCAAGCAGGTTTCCGAGGTCATCTTGGGGCAGATTTTGACGGCGGGACAGGGAATGAACCCCGCGCGTCAGGCGTCGATCGCGGCGGGTATTCCGATCGAATCGCCGGCATGGCTTGTGAACCAGGTTTGCGGTTCGGGACTGCGCTCTATCGCACTTGGCTACCAAGCTCTCATGAATGGAGACTCTGACATCGTGGTCGCGGGTGGTCAGGAATCGATGAGTCAATCGACACACTGCGCGCATTTGCGTAATGGCCAAAAAATGGGGTCACTCGAACTCATCGATACGATGATTAAGGACGGCCTTTGGGATGCGTTCAATGGTTATCATATGGGTGGCACGGCAGAGAATGTTGCTAAGCAGTGGCAAATTACGCGTCAACAACAGGACGAATTTGCGGTCGCCTCCCAGAACAAGGCTGAGGCCGCGCAGAAAGCCGGCAAGTTTAAGTCTGAGATCGCGCCGGTAAAGATCGTCTCCAAAAAAGGGGATATCGTTATCGACTCTGATGAATATATTCGTCACGGCACAACGATTGATGCGGTCTCCAAATTGAAACCGGCATTCAACAAGGATGGTACGGTTACGGCCGCGAACTCTTCGGGCATCAATGACGGCGCAGCCGCTGTCGTTCTGATGAGAGCGAGCGATGCGGCAAAGAGTGGGAAAAAAGTTATCGCCCGCATCGCGTCTTGGGCGCAGGCCGGCGTCGATCCGTCGATCATGGGCACTGGGCCGATTCCGGCTTCGCGCGCGGCGCTCAAAAAAGCCGGATGGAAAATCGACGACCTCGATCTCATCGAAGCAAACGAGGCATTTGCAGCGCAAGCCTGTGCAGTGAACAAAGATATGGGCTGGAAGTCGGACAAGGTGAACGTAAATGGCGGCGCCATTGCTATTGGTCATCCGATTGGCGCCTCTGGCACGCGTATTCTGATCACATTGCTGCATGAGTTGGAACGTCGTAACGCCAAGCGCGGTCTTGCGACGCTCTGCATTGGTGGTGGCATGGGCATTGCAATGTGTGTGGAACGGAGCTGAATCTGAAATCGAGGCCGATCGACTCGCGATTAAACAGCGAGCGTAAATGGAGGGGACGTCATGAGTCGCGTCGCGTTGGTGACCGGCGGCACACGTGGAATTGGTGCCGCGATTTCAAAGGCTTTGAAAGCGGCCGGCTATAAGGTCGCTGCGAACTATGCGGGCAACGATGAAGCAGCTGCGAAATTCAAGGCTGCGGAAAGCGTTCCGGTGTTCAAGTGGGATGTGAGCTCCCATCAGTCCTGTATTGACGGCGTTAAAAAGGTCGAGGCGGAACTCGGCCCAATCGAAATCCTTGTTAATAATGCCGGTATTACACGTGACGCGATGTTTCACCGCATGACGTTGGAGCAGTGGAATGCAGTGATTGGAACGAATCTCGGTTCGTTGTTCAACATGTGCCGCCCCGTAATCGAAGGAATGCGGGGCCGAAAATTCGGTCGGATCGTGAATATTTCTTCTATCAATGGGCAAAAGGGGCAGATGGGGCAAGCAAATTATTCCGCCGCCAAGGCTGGCGAAATCGGCTTCACCAAGGCGCTGGCACAGGAAAATGCCAAAGTTGGCATCACGGTCAATGTAATTTGTCCCGGCTACATCAACACTGAAATGGTGCAAGCTGTGCCGAAGGATGTGCTCGAAAAAAATATTCTTCCGCAAATTCCAGTGGGGCGGCTAGGCGAGCCAGCAGAGATCGCGCGCTGTGTCGTGTTTCTTGTGGCGGACGATGCGGGGTTCATCACAGGTTCTACGATGGCTGTGAACGGTGCTCAGTACCTCGCCTGAATTCCGTGACATCTGGATCAGCCTTTAAAGTTGTTCTTACGTTCGCGCAGCTCGGTGAACACGGCTGCGGGATCCCGGCCTTTCATTCCGACGGCCTCGGCCACGTCCGCATGATCAGCACGCAAAAATGGATTGGTCTTAAACTCTTCCGCTAGCGTTGAGGGCAATGTTGGTTTGCTGGCGGCGCGTGTTCTCTCGATATCCGCAAGACGTTTTTTTAGCGTGGCGTTTTTCGGATCCGCGGTAATTGCGAAGCGGGCATTTGAAAGCGTGTATTCGTGGCCGCAGTAGAGTTTCGTTGCGCCGGGTAGATTGCGGAGTTTGAGCAATGATTGCCAGAGAACAGGGGCTGGACGTTCGAAAGGACGGCCGCAGCCGAGCGCGAATAAAGTGTCGCCCGCAAAGAGAAGATGTTCGCTGTCGAATATATAGACAATGTGACCGACCGTGTGACCGGGCGTTTCGATTATACGCGCCTTTAAATTGCCAACCATAACGGTATCGGCAGATCCGACCTGCGCATCGATCATTGGAATTTTATCGGCTTCCGCCCGCGGGCCTGTGACGGTCGCACCGTATTTTTTCTTCAGGGCCGGAATGGCTTGGACATGATCCCCGTGATGATGGGTGATAAGGATATGCGTCAGCTTCCATTTTTCGGCGTCGAGCGCTGTTTCGATGGGAGCTGCATCGGGCGCATCGACCACGGCAACGGCATTCGTCGCCGGATCGTGTAAGATCACGGCATAATTATCGGAAAGACAGGGGATAAGTCGAATATCGACGGCCATTTGCTCTCTCGCATTGCCGAGTAAGTGCGCAAACTAGCATGAGAAAATCTGGCGGCAACGTAAACTGTTAGTTTCACTCCATTTTTCACCCGGATTTGATATTGTCCCTGCATGTTTTTGGATGTCGTCGATCTTCGCAATTTCTACTCGCAGCCACTCGGTATTGTGGCGCGGCGACTTTTATCCCACGCGATCCGCGAACGTTGGCCGAACACAAATGGCCTATCACTGCTGGGTCTTGGTTATACGACGCCTTATCTCGGCGCGTTTCGCGAACAGGCCGAGCGCACCTTTGCATTTATGCCAGCAGCTCAGGGCGTTTTCAAATGGCCCTCGGCAGCGCCATCACGCACCGCGTTGGTCGAAGAGACAATGCTGCCGCTACCCGATGCGTCGGTTGATCGGGTGCTTGCCGTCCACGCGCTGGAAATGACATTTCATTCACCCGACATGCTGGGCGAAGTTTGGCGCGTAATGTCTGCCGGCGGGCGGCTTCTGCTGGTAGTCCCGAATCGGCGCGGACTATGGGCGCGCATGGATACAACTCCATTCGGACATGGGCGGCCGTTTTCCCGCCGCCAGCTGGTGGAGCTTCTACGCGATGCACTTTTTACGCCGGTTGGGTGGAGCGAAGCACTTTGGGTGCCGCCAGTCGGCCGGATTCCGTTTCTGCGCACTTCGATTGCCTGGGAACGGGTAGGCCGGACCTTGTCGCTGCCTTTTGCTGGCGTCCATATTGTGGAAGCGACGAAACAGGTCTGGCGTCCGGTGAGTGTGCGGCGAAAGACGATACCGGCCTTCAAACCGATGCTGGCGCCCACCGCGCGGTTCTGATCAGTTTTTGCGCGAAAGAAGGAATATGGCCTGTTCGCCGAAAATATTCCAGAACCACCAAGGCATATTTAGACGAACCGGCCGCCCCCAGCTATTGAATGCGACCGCACGTTCCATCTTTACATCTAGCTCGCGCACAAGTTCCACGAAGTCGCGAATCGTGCAGAAGTGAATGTTGGGTGTCTCGTACCAGGTCTCTGGAAGATTATCGGTGATTGGCATACGGCCACGGAAAAGAAGTTTGAGCCGGATTTTCCAATGCCCGAAATTTGGAAACGATACGATGGCGTGGCGGCCGATACGCAACATCTGTTCCAACACCCAGCGCGGACGGCGCGTAGCCTGTAACGTTTGTGAAAGGATCACATAGTCGAAAATATCGTTGGGGTAATCTGCGAGGTCTACATCGGCATCGCCCTGAATGACGGCAAGGCCCTTTGCGACGCAATGATTGACGCCTTCACGCGAAATCTCGATGCCGCGTCCATCAACGCCACGTATTTCTGCGAGAAGTCTCAACAACTCTCCGTCACCCGAACCAACGTCAAGAACTCGGGCGTCATGCGCGACCATGTCTGCGATTACGACGAGATCGACGCGTCCTGTGTGTTGGGCGGCGTGTGTGGAAGGTTCGCGGTTCAGCATCGATCAGAGCCTCATGCCACGCGCTTTGGCGGCAGCAACGAGAAATCCCCGAACGATATCGAAAAGCTCTGGTTCTTCGAGCAGGAAAGCATCGTGACCCTTGTCGGTTGCGACCTCCGCGAAGGAAACCGAAGCGCCTGCTGCATTCAGCGCATGCACAATATGTCTCGCGTCGCTGGTTGGAAATAGCCAGTCCGAAGTGAACGAAATGACGCAGAAACGCGTTTTCGTTCCCTTGAACGCATTCGCGAGCACGCCATTATAATCAGCGGCGATGTCAAAATAATCCATCGCGCGCGTAATGTAGAGATAGCTGTTCGCATCGAAGCGTTCAACGAAGATCGTACCTTGATGGCGCAAATAACTTTCGACCTGAAAGTCAGCGTCGAAGCCGAACGTAAGCGCGGCACGATCGTGCAACTCGCGGCCGAACTTGCGATGGAGAGCAGCATCCGAAAGATACGTGATGTGCGCAGCCATGCGTGCGACCGCGAGGCCACGGCGTGGAAAGGTTCCCGCGCGAAAATATGCACCCTCATGCCATTCGGGATCAGCCATGATCGATTGACGCCCGACTTCATGGAACGCGATGTTTTGGGCGGAGTGACGCGCCGCGACCGCGATCGGCAATGATGAAAAAACGCGCTCCGGAAAGCTGACGGCCCATTGGAGTGCTTGCATCGCGCCCATTGAGCCGCCCGTCACGCAAAGCAGTTTTTCGATGCCGAGATGATCGAGTAACATAACCTGGGCACGAACCATGTCGGGTATTGTCACGACCGGCAGTGAAAGACCGTAAGCCTCGCCCGTTTTTTGGTTCTTGGAGGCGGGTCCAGTCGTGCCCATGCATCCACCGAGAACGTTCGAACAGATAACGAAGAAGCGATCGGTATCGATCGGCTTGCCCGGACCAACCAATGTTTCCCACCAGCCTGGCTTGCCGGTCACCGGATGTTCGCCAATCACATATTGATCGCCCGTCAATGCATGACAGATTAAGATCGCGTTTGATTTTTGCGCGTTTAATTCGCCATAGGTTGTGAAGGCGATCTGGAAAGGTACAAGCTCTACCCCCGCATCCAATTTGAGTGGCTTATCGTGGCCGAAGCGCACAAGCTTCGAATGCGGTTCGTCGGCTTCACGGCGGATCGCCTCGGCGCGGCTTGCGGTTCCTTCGAATTCAGCGCGGATCACGCTCATTAACCTTCCTCAATGCAGCAAAAACGGCTGTTTGGCGCTAGAGCTAGGTGGCAGTCACGAGGCCTGTCAATGTACTCTTTGCCTTAGGCCGGCGCGACCGCTATCACGGCGCCGCTTAACGAAATGCAACGGCCATGTCCAAACACAAGAAACTCGCGGAAAAATCGGGCGGCGTGCCCAGTCTTAACGAACTTCGCGCCGAGATCGACCGGATCGATGAGGAGATGCACAGCCTCCTCATTAAGCGCGGCGAGATCATCGGCTCACTAATTGCGGTCAAGAAAACACAGGAATCGGGTGCGGCTTTCCGGCCGGCGCGCGAGGCTTGGATGATGCGCCGATTGGTCGAACGGCATCGTGGGCTCTTACCCCTTGATACGGTGGAAAGCATCTGGCGTGTGATTATTTCGACCTTCACGTTCGTCCAGGCAAACTATTCGGTGCATGCCGATATATCAGCCGGCGATGCAGTCATTCGCGACTCGTCGCGCTTTCATTTTGGATTTACGGTACCGCTCGTGCCGCACGTCGGCGCGAAGTTGGTCATTGCCGCTGTCGCGGCATCGAAAGGCGATCTCGGTCTTATACCAGCGACCATTGTCACGGATTCTGATGCCTGGTGGACCGCGCTTGAAGGAGAACAAGCGCCGAAAATCATCGCGCGATTACCATTTGTCGAACGGCCGGACCATCCGGCATCGTTGCCGCTGTTCGTCATATCGAAACCGCTCGTTGCCGATGCGGCTGCAGCGGAGGTCGAAACTTGGAGCATTGCGGTTGGAGGATGGAGTGCTGCAGTGGTGCGTGCGGTTTCCTCGTTTGCCGAAGTTCTTGCTATGCCGCAGGGAAATTTTGATGGCGCGACATTGCTTGTATCCGTGCCGCACGGTCAACAGGATAAAATTGTCGCAGCGTTGCAGGCCGCGGGAAGTTCGGTGCGCAGCATGGCCCTCGTCGGCGGTCATGCGACCCGCTATACCGTCTTGCCCGGCAAGTAGGTCGTTGGGCTCTCGTTCATCTGGAGTTTTTGTAAATGTTTAAGCGCCCACAGCCTCGCCCAGGCGTGCTCGATATTAAGGCCTACGTTCCTGGCCGCAGTGAAGCGCCGGGTGCCATGAAAATTTACAAACTGTCATCGAATGAGACGCCTCTCGGCCCCAGCCCGAAAGCGATCGATGCGTATCACGCGGCGGCGGACTCGCTTGCGCATTATCCTGACGGCTCATCAAACAGCTTGCGTCAGGCGATCGGGAAAGCTTTCGGGCTTGATCCCACGCGAATTATTTGCGGCGCAGGCTCTGACGAACTGCTTAATCTACTCGCGCAAACTTATCTTGCCGCCGGCGACGAATGTATTTCGACGATTCATGGGTTCCTTGTTTACAAAAATGCAACACTAGCCGCCGGCGGGAAACCAGTCATCGTCCCAGAGAATAATTTTTGCACGGATGTCGATGCGATCCTGCGCGCGGTAACACCGCGGACGCGTCTTGTATTCATTGCGAACCCGAACAATCCAACCGGAACCTATCTGCCGTTTTCCGAAATCCGACGCCTGCATGGTGGTTTGCCGGCGAATACCGTGCTGGTCCTAGACGCCGCTTATTCGGAATACGTCCACCGCAACGATTATGAAGCGGGGATCGAACTGGTTGCCACGAGCGAAAATGTCGTGATGACGCGGACGTTCTCGAAAATTCACGGCCTCGCTTCGCTGCGTCTCGGCTGGATGTATGCGCCAGCGGGTGTGATCGAAGCCGTGAATCGTATTCGCGGCCCGTTCAATGTAAGCACGCCCGCGATGATGGCTGGTATTGCTTCGCTTGCCGATACCGCTCACATCGAACGGTCCACCGCACATAACACGAAATGGCTTGGCTGGCTTGAGGAGAACATTCTCGCGCTTGGCTTGGAAGTCACGCCGAGCGTTGCGAACTTCGTTCTAATACATTTTCCCGCTAAGCTGGGAAAGACCGCAAAGGATGCTGATGCGTTTCTGTTGAAGCGCGGGTTCGTTTTGCGGCAAGTGACGGCGTATAACTTACCAAATGCGCTTCGTATGACAGTGAGCACTGAAGAGGCGAACAAACTTGTCGTTTCGGCGCTCGGCGAATTTCTTGCGCGCGAGGCGGCCCATGCCTAAATCACGCTCGGAGTCGGTTTTTGATCGGATTGCGATTATCGGTGTTGGCCTGATCGGATCGTCGATCGCGCGTGCGGCGCGTTCAACAGGTGCCGTGCGTACGATTGTGGCCTCGGCGAAATCGGCGGCAACACGCAAGCGTGTTGCCGAACTTAAACTGACTGACCATATTTTCGACACCAACGCACAAGCAGCCAAGGATGCAGACTGCGTCATTGTTTGCACTCCGGTCGGCGTTTGCGGCGCGGTAGCGGCTGAAATTGCTCTTTCACTCAAGCAAGGCGCCATTGTTTCCGATGTCGGCTCAGTAAAGAGCGCAATCATCCGCGATATGGCACCGCATATTCCGGCTCATGCACATCTTGTGCCGGCGCATCCTGTCGCCGGCACCGAGTATTCTGGCCCAGACGCAGGATTCGCCGAACTTTTCGAAAATCGTTGGTGTATTTTGACGCCGCCTGCGGGGTCGGATGCAATGGCTGTCGCGAAGCTCAAGAAATTCTGGGAAGTGCTCGGAGCGAACGTGGAAGTGATGGACGCCGCTCATCACGATCTAGTTCTCGCAATCACCAGTCACCTGCCGCATCTGATTGCCTATAATATCGTCGGCACGGCGGCGGATCTGGAGACAGGTACACGTTCGGAAGTGATCAAGTTTTCGGCCGGGGGGTTTCGCGACTTCACGCGTATCGCAGCGTCCGACCCCACCATGTGGAGGGATGTGTTCTTGAATAATAAGGAAGCGGTACTCGAAATGCTTGGCCGCTTTAACGAGGATTTGGCGGCATTAACGCGAGCAATCCGTAACAATGATGGCCAAACGCTCTTCAATTTATTTACGCGAACGAGAGCGATACGCCGCTCGATCATCGAACTGGGACAAGAAACTGCGGAGCCCGATTTCGGCCGTCGTCATGGCTCGTCGGAGCCTACAGTTTCCTTGCCCCGTCCATACTCAAGCAATTAGCCGATCTTAATATGCCGGATCGCTACGCCGGTCGTTGGGTGTTCGGCTACGGGTCGCTGATGTGGCGGCCAGGATTCGATTATCTTGAGCGGCGCTCGGCTCGATTGTTCGGGGCGCATCGCTCACTTTGCGTATTTTCGCATGTCCACCGGGGCACTCCGGAAAAGCCAGGGCTTGTGTTGGGTCTCGATGATGGCGGATCGTGCCGAGGGATCGCGTTCCAGATTGCGGAAACAAAATGGGATGAAACGATCGCATACCTGCGCGAGCGTGAACAGGCAACATCCGTTTATCGCGAGGTAATGCGGCCGATCGCATTCATTGACCCGCCAAATTTGAAAGCGAAAGCCCTTTGTTATCTCGTCGACCGTGCCCATGGACAATATGCTGGCGCGCTCTCACGCGAGCGACAATTTGAACTTGTTAGGCAAGGAAAAGGACAATCAGGTGTAAACCGCGACTATGTGCTGGCTACAGTGAAAGAACTCGAAGCGCTCGGCATCCGCGATGCGACATTGGAGTGGTTGGCCGAGCGCTTGTAAAGCGCAATGCTGCGTAACTGAACGGTACCACGCGCTTCCAGTTTTTTTCCAATTGCAAAAATTGGCAGACTGCTAAAGGTACCGATCTCGCGCGGAGTCGGTTCGGCGAGGACGGAGAGATCGCGCATCACGGTAGCGAGTGTCTCGTCGTCCTCGGCAAGGTGAATATGAATTTCGTCCGCATTCACCGGCAACACGGACCGAATTAGGGATACGTCGACTGCGATAACCCGGCGTTTTCCTCTGTCGCATTGGACAAATAAAGCGACGAATTTTTCGTAGGCGGGGATTAGCCCTCCTGTGAACACGGTGCAGGCATAGCGGCGGCCAGAAGCGCCACGCCAGAAATGAAACCGATCCGCGAGCGCAGGATTGTTGGGGGAAGATAAGGGGCCGGCGTCGCCAGCAGGAGAGCGAATCACAATAGGAAGCATAGGAACAAAAGTAGAACATTTTGGAGAATAGTCAAGATTTACAATCGGTCATAGTGAGCGTTTTTCCAATTCGGTACGTCCTTCGGTAATTAAGCGATGTGTCGTCGATCATCAATTGTAACCGCTGCCGAAAGTCGTGTTCGTTGAGTTCCAGCGGAATGGGTTGGAGAATCTCCATCCAGATATTGCCCGGCCCAATTTGAGATTTCTCTGCGGCCAATAAAGCCCGGCATTCAGAGCGAACGGCAAACCCAGTACGCCTTGTCGTCTATAGAGCTAGACGATTCCGGAGTTTAGCGTCAGCTTCATATCCGGTGCGCTTGGTGTGCTTTCAGGAAAATTAAAAATTCCCGTCCTACACAACTGTCAGTGGGGCGATCCAATGAATGCGACCACTTAATCCTCGTTCATGAATTCGATTTATATGGAGAATCCGCGATACTTGCTCCGGTTTCCACGGAATCGAACCGCACGCGAATATATGACGCGAGATATTTCATATATTCAAGCATCAGCAATCGTGCTGTTTGCGCATTAGACCACCACGATTCATCGCGCATGCGGTCGCTGACGACTGGATAGGGTGTCAATTCGATGTCCGGCATTTCCCTTTTTAGTTCAACCAGCGCGCGTGGCATGTGCCAGGCTGACGTCACGACAATGAGCGTCTGAAATTTTCGCTCGCGCGTCCACTGTGCGATTTCCATTGCATTACCTGTCGTATTTAGGGCAGTACGGCCAAGATCGACGCAACAAAGGAAGGATTTTTCGAACTCCGGATTCAGACGGGCCAGTTCGGCAATGGTTGTCGTCGGATTTACGCCCGATATGAACAATCGGCGTCCGTGGTGGGCTGCAAGCAGATCGACTGCGTCGAGAATTCTGGAGGCGCCGCCCGTGAGTGCAACGATTCCGTCAGCAGGGCGCGTTGGAGGCACTTGCTCGCGCGGGATTCCACTTGCGAATATCAGGAACCCTCCCAGGAAGATAAATGCCGCGCCAAGCACAATGCCCATAACAGAACCGCCGATACGGATCGCCCATCGCTGTATACGATGGATGGATCTCGCGTCTGGTTCCGTTACGTTGCGGACCCGATTATTTTCCGGGTTCGTCATGACATGTCCTCAGTTTCAATCGTATCGCGGAATGTGATGCCACGGCGACTGGATTCTGCAATTCCAATTTGGCTCAATCAATCGCACGTAGCGTGCGATGCACTGTCATTCGGGAGCTCAGGGCCGTAACAAGAGCGACAAATCCTATAACTGAAATAATTCCGAGAAAGCCGTATTCATTCAAGCCGAATGTTCCGAAAAAAATGACTATGTCTCCGCCGCTTTCCATAGCGCGTAAAAACGTAATTGCGAAACGCAAAATTATGAATAGCAATCCTGCGGCGATGCCTCCTATAATTCCGCCCTTCAACCCCACCATTAGAAAATGATGCTGAAAGATATGCGCGATATAGGAATTGTGTGCGCCTACGAAGTGAAGCACCTCGACGATGCCCCGATTTGCAGCGACTGCTCCGCGCGTTGCAAATGAAATGGAAAGAACCGTCCCTATTAGAACTAGGGTAAGCACGATAAAGCCGGTAAATGTGATCATGTTCGCGACCGAGGCGATACGCTCAGACCAGGCGCGATGATCGTCGAGCGTCGCATTGGGAATATTCTCAGAAATCATTGTTCGGAGTTTCATTATGTCGGTGTCGCCGATATTTTGTATGTGGACCTTGATCAGACGTGGCATCGGAAGCGCACTAAGATCGAGCCCGGCGCCGAGCCACGGCTCCAACAATTTTTCAGTCTCCTGTTTTGTATAGGCCTGAACGTCGGTAACACCTGGTGCCCTTTTTGCGATGTCCACTGCTCTTCGCGTTTCAACTTCAATGTCGTTGTTTTCTATCGGACGTATCTGAATCGTTACCTCACGCGTGACATCCCCACGCCATTCGGCTGCTGTCGTGCGTACGATCTGCATCGCGCCTACGGTCAAAGCCGCAAGAAAACTCATGATCGCAATCACCGCAATCAAAGAGCGTCCCGCAATCGTATCGTTGGGCAAAATTGGATGCATGGGTTTTTCGTCGCTTGCCGCGGGTTTGTTCAGCACTTCATTCAAATGCGTCTCCGTTTAAGCGTCGATATACAAACGTCCCTCGTTAAGAACCAGGCGCGGAGCGTCATACTGATCCATCAGCGCTACGTCATGTGTCGCAATCACGACTGCTGTGCCGGATTTTTTTAGCTCAACAAAAAGCCGAAGCAACCGGCGCGCAAGCGGAGGGTCGACATTGCCCGTCGGTTCGTCGGCCAGCACCAATTTGGGGCGACCGATCAGGGCGCGTGCAATGGCGGCTCGCTGTTTTTCGCCGCCGGAAAGTACAGGCGGAAGCGCACGCATACGTTCGCCAAGGCCAACCCATTTCAAGAGTTCTGTGACTTCATTACGATAGTTGGCCTCGTCCCGTTCCAAGATTCGGAGCGGGAGAGCGACGTTCTCGTAGATTGTGAGATGATCGAGCAGCCGAAAATCCTGAAAGACAATTCCAATTCGGCGCCGGAATCCAGCAATTTCAGTAGGTCGTAGTCTGGTCGCGTCGCGATCGAAGAAAGTAATTAGTCCACGCGTAGGACGTAGCGACAGAAAAAGAAGGCGGAGCAGACTTGTTTTGCCTGCACCCGATGGCCCCGTGAGAAACTGAAAAGATTTCGGTTCGATACTGAAAGATATATCTCTCAGTACCTCGGAACCCATGCCGTAGCGCAGGCCCACATTCTCGAACCGGACCAAGCAAAACCTCCGGCGAATCGCCTCTACCCCTAATGTGTACCCTCTTGCTAAGTCATTCGGCAGATTAGATCGCAACGTTTAGGCCTGTAGAACCCTTGAAAAATGAGGGAAAACCAAGGTTTCCAAATCGTTAATGGTCAGCTTGCACAATCCTTATCCAAATTTGCGGATGCACCATGCTGCTCTGTTGTCCCCATTGCGAAGCCGGGTTTCGGGTCGCTGCTGAAGCGCTCGGCGAGAGCGGGCGTATCGTGCGCTGCGCACGATGCAGTGGAAGCTGGTTCGCAGCTGTTGAGCCTGTCGGATCAGAGCTCGGAATGGCTGAAACAGCCGGGGCGCAAGTGGTTCATTCACTGGATGGCGAATGGGATCAAATTGTCGCTTACGCCGAACCATCCGTCATCGAAATTGAAACGAGCCCATCGATCACCTTTGATCGGGTTCCTGAGATTGTCGTAGAAAACGAAACAGTAAGAGCCAATATCAAAGCTGGCCGGCCAATTTCCTCTCGAAATTTAAATCGAAGTAAACGCTCAGAAGCCCCTCTAATTTTCTTGGCTGCGATCGGGGTACTGGGAATTCTTGCAGTAGCCCTTGTTTCGCGGGAGACCATCGTACGTACGGTGCCAAATTTTGCAGGTTTATATGCCGCTATGGGCATACCAGTGAATTTGCTGGGCCTCGAATTTCGCGATGTAAGAACTATACGCGAAATGCAAGACGGTATTCCGGTGCTTGTTATAGAAGGGAACGTCGTGAACGTGGTGAAGCACGCAGTCGAAGTTCCGCGGGTGCGTCTCGCCATTTTAGGCTCGAACGGTCAGGAGCTCTACTCGTGGACGACCCTTTTGCAGCGCTCAATTCTTGCAGATAACGAAAAAGTATCATTTCGAAGCCGGCTTGCGTCACCCCCGCCAGAAGGACGAGAAATATTAGTTCGTTTTCTCACTCGTGGTGATCTCACTGCAAGTGTTCGGTAATCTGAGTCCTATGGGAGACGGTTTTGGCTCACATTATGGTTGCAGAGGACGAAATACCGGTTCGCATGTTGCTTACACGAGCGCTAACACAAGATGGTCATGAAGTAGACAGCGCCCCAGATGGCGCAGCCGCACTTGAAAGTCTTGGTACGGCAGGTCGATTCGATTTGCTTTTGACCGATATTCAAATGCCAACCATGGACGGGATTGCCCTGGCTCTAGCTGCTGCACGCGATTATCCCAGGATGAAATCGTTCTTATGACGGGCTACACGGATCAGCGCGAGCGTGCAAATGGGTTCAAGAATCTCATGCACGAGATCGTGCAAAAGCCTTTTACGCTCGCTCAGATTCGCGCGACGCTGAATAAAGCATTGGCGGCTTAATCCTTCAGAAATTGCGCAACAACCGTTCTAAATAATCGAGTTCGAGTTTCGGGCGATTGGGATCGCTAAATCTGCGGCGCAATTCCTCAAGCACACGGCGGGCACGCTGAACATCAATTTCTCCCGGCACTTTTACCGTAAAATCGTCACCATATTCGCGGGAACGCATAGGTCGGCCCAGCGGGTCGGTACGATCCGCCGATTCCGGGGAATCGCCGGTGGGCTCGCCCATGCCGTCGCCCATACCATCTCGCATTGCTTCCGCTAGACTTTGTGCGCCCTTGCGAAGATTTTGCAAAGCGCGGCCTTGTCTTTCCACGGCACCGTCAGCATCGTTGCCTTCCAGCGCGCCTTCGGCATCTTTCATGGCTTGTTCGGCACGGCCTAAGGCTTCTTCGGCTTCTTTACCCGGCCCACCGCCGCTTTCATCTTCGGAATCATCCATACCCTGACGCTGACGCTTTAATTGTTCCAGCATTTGCTCAAGCTTCTGGCGAAGACCCTCCTGATTGCTGCGCAAGTCACTGTAAGCGCGGCGCTCGCGATCCGTCGGTTCTACGTCCGCACGATTGCGACGATCGTTTCTGCTGTCTCGCCCTTGCCTAAATGTACGATCACGTAGGCGTTGTTGTTCCTGGATCATGCGCCCCAATTCGTCGAGTTGACTTGTCGCCCCGCCATCATTTTGATCGCCGCGAGCTTGCTTATTACGACTCAAACTATCGAGCATCGCCTGTAATTCGTCGAGTAATCGTCTCGCGGCTTCCTTAGAGCCGTTGCGGGCAAGATTTTCGATGCGGTCGAGCATCGCCTTCAAATCCTGCGGCCGAAGTACACGCGCATTCCTATCGAGAGGCCGCTCCTCCATTGCGCTGTCGCGACGTAGCTGTTCGGCGAGTGCGCGGAGAAAGCGATCCATAACTTCACGCAGACGATCCGTCAGTTGGCGAATTTCCTGCTCGTCAGCACCGCGCTCGATGGCTTGGCGAAGTGCGTCCTGCGCCGCGCGCAAGTCGCGATCGGCATCGGAGATTGTTCCGTCTTCGATTAGAACCGCGATCTCCCAAAAATAATCGAGCAACGACAGGAGGTCCGCATCCGTCTTTGCGAGCTGAAGACGAGTCAAAGCCGTCCGAAGTCCAAGATAAATCGGAATCTCTGGGGTAAAGCGCTCTGGTGCCAGCATGAGTGCTTGCAATGCTCGGCCAACTTCTTCCCTGACATTAGCGTCGATAGCTAGATTGCGGCGTTGTTCAACGATCGCTCGCGCCAGCGGTTTTGTAAAACTACGCTCGGGTAATCGTACTTCACGTGGCTCGCTTTTTCCTTCATTGCCGGCGTCATCCCGTGCAACGAGCGTGAGAATCGCAGTCGATCCGGCCCAAGGATGCTCGGCAAGATCGCGCGTGGTCTGACCGATCGCTGCGCGGGTGCGTCCTTGCGGAAGAATCAGTGGGAAATCGGGTGGCGAAACCAGCGGATGCGGAGGATTATCTGGGCTGGCCGGGTCTGTGGGACGCGTAAACTGTGCTTCCGCAAACGAGACGCCATAGTCGTCCTCAACACGATAATTGAGAGAAAGACTGGAGCGGCCCGTGATTTCCGGATCTTTCACGTGTGCGATCGTTGGCGCGCGATCGGGAATCGCGCGAAATCCCCAGGTCATATTTGCGGCAGGAAGACCGCTGATCGAAAGAGTTCCGTTTTCTATAATGAGAAAACGCCTTTCAATACTACTGTCCGCATTTGGAAAAGTATTCTCTTTTTTTTCCCTGAGGCCGCCTTGCGCGGAGAGATTGATCGATGACAGACCGGTAGCGCGAACGACGAGTTCGCTTCCTGTTGGCACTATCACCGCCGCAGTTTCGCCGGGCGCCGGCTCGTCGTGACGGATGCCCGGAAGTAGGATCGGTGCGCGCTCCGTATAGGAAGGCGGCGTAACCCAGGCATCCACCCGGTAAAGTCTCGATGTGATTGCGCCGGACCAATCGAAAGCGGCGGCAATGCGCCGCTTATAATCCCCTTCCGCCATAAAAAAAGTGACAACGACTGCGAGCAATGCGATTGCACGAAGCGCATAAGGATCGCGCAAAGCTAGGCGCGGTTGCGGCAAGGTGACCCGCAATTTTTCTATAGCTTGAGATGCGCGGGCGCGATGCGCTTGCCACAGCGCTTGCATCACCGGATCTTCGACGGAAGTCGCAAGCGAATCCGCGATTGCCGTTGCAGGCCGATGACTAATGCCGCTTGCGTGATCGAGACGAGCGAGTGCGGTGGCGCGCTTGGGAAGCTTCAATCGGGTAAGCGGCCACAAAGTCGCAGCGAGCAACAGCCCGAAGACAACCAGACCAAAAACTCGCGCCAGAGGTGGAAGGGAAATCCAGAGTCCTGCCCATGAGGCAGCAATAAATAGGCCCATTATCGTCAATGAGGCGGCGAGTGGTGGCCAGATGCGTTCCCACAAAAGAGCCTGCCATGATCGAGCGATCAGTCTCGCCAGGCGGCGCAGCGCATTATCTTCCCCGTGCGGCGGCACGCGACCTTCAGTGATTTCCGGTGTCAGGCCCAATGCGCTTTCTCCTGCGGACACCCAACCCCATGTTACTCTACCATGGCTGGTCTATGGCGACAGTCTTGGGAGTGCAATTATCATCATGGTTTTGCTGGCTTTTTTGGTACTTTTAACCAAGCTGGTAGAGTGTCGAAACCAATTATGGAAGTTGCATCGATTCGAGAGCGGACGACTGCTGCTTCCTTCCCTCGAACCAGCACTTCCGGCACGAGGGCTCTAGTATTGTAGGTCGAAGCCTGTACGGCTCCATAAGCGCCGGCGCTCATGACCGCGAGGAGGTCGCCGGCCGAGAGCTTTGGCATCGGTCGATCGAGGGCAAGATAGTCCCCCGTTTCACAAACCGGCCCCACGATATCGGCGACGATCCATTCCGTATTTGGCTTGGCGATCCTTGCGGGACGGATTTCGTGATAGGCGTCATAAAGTGTCGGGCGCACTAGATCGTTCATCCCGGCGTCGACGACTACAAAATTCTTTTCGGCGCCGCGCTTCACATAGATAACGCGTGTTACCAGCACCCCGGCATTGCCAACGATCATTCGTCCGATCTCGAACAGAAGCCTGAGATTAAGGCCACGCGTCAGACGCTTGACCATTGCGGCGTATTCTGCCGGCAGAGGGGGTGGCTCGTTGTCGGAGCGATACGGAATACCCAGTCCGCCCCCGAAATCGATATGTTCGAGGCAATGACCGTCCTTTATTAGATCGTGTGCAAGTTCCACCAGCAGTGCAGTTGAATTCTCAAAGGGTGCAAGCTCCGTGATTTGACTACCGATGTGCATGTCGACGCCCGTAATACGTAGGCCCGGCATTTTCGCGGCGCGCGCGTAGATATCACGCGCGCGCATCAGCGGTACGCCAAATTTGTTCTCGGCTTTGCCGGTCGCAATCTTGGAGTGAGTCTTTGCGTCGACGTCCGGATTGACACGAATCGAGACGGCTGCTGTCAGGCGTAAGCCGCTCGCAACTTCCGACAGGGCTGCGAGCTCCGGTTCGCTTTCGACATTGAAACAATAAATTCCCACCTTGAGTGCGGCGGCCATTTCGTCTTTTGTCTTTCCAACGCCAGAGAAAACGATTTTGTTTGCAGGAATGTTTGCCGCGAGCGCTCGTGCAAGTTCGCCACCTGAAACGATGTCGGCGCCCGCTCCCAGGCGGGCCAATGTTGAGATAACTGCCTGATTGGAATTTGCTTTCAATGCGTAACAAACAAGCGATGGCAGATCGGAAAAAGAATCCGCAAAAATCTTGTAATGTCGCTCCAGCGTAGCTGTCGAATAACAATAAAATGGCGTGCCGACTTGCTCTGCGAGCGCGATAAGATCGACGTCCTCGGCAAAAAGGACGCCGTCGCGATAGGAAAAATGATGCATCTTAGTCGAGCAACGGATCGAGAACGAAAGGTTCGTCTCGTTTTATGGGATTGCCTAATGCCTTGTTGGTGCGCAGATCTCCGGGCGTCAATTGGTAATTGTAACCGGGAAGCTGCGTATTTTTCATTGCATCAGCTGAACGCCGCCCTCTTCCTTCATTGCCGACAGTTTGTGTTCCTTCCGGCAATTCAAGTGGACCCTTGATCCCGCAACCGATTAGAGGCGAAAACGCTGTAAGCGCAATCGTCACTAAGGCAGCGCGAGAAATAGGACCAGCAGACTTACTCACTTTGGGCCTCCCAGGATGCAGGCAATATAGCGGAACTTGTGGCGGGGCGAGGGCAAAAGCGTATTTTAAAGACAGCTACTTACCAAGTTGTTTCAGCCACTTACCTGCCTGCGAGCGGACATTATCGGGCGATGTCCCGCCATAACTGGTTCGGCTCGCCACCGAATAGGAAACAGAGAGCACGGAAAGCGCTTCCTTTGTGATCCGTTTGTCGATCGAACGCATTTCCGCAAGGGACATTTGCTCCAACATAATGCCCGCCTTGGCCGCGTGCGAGACGATGCGGCCGGTTATCTGGTGCGATTCTCGGAAAGGAATTCCGAGTTTCTGCACAAGGTGATCAGCAAGGTCGGTTGCGGTCGCATAGCCTTCGGCAGCGGCGGCTTTCATTTTTGCTTCATCGACAACGAGATCTTGGATCATCCCGGTCATAGCGGCGATTAAGAGCGAAAAAGTCGAAAGCGCATCGAAAGTGTTTTCCTTGTCCTCTTGCATGTCTTTCGAATAGGCCAGCGGCAGACCCTTCATCACCATGAACAATTGCATGAGTGCGCCAACGATGCGCCCCACCTTGGCGCGCACGAGTTCAGCCGCATCCGGATTTCGTTTTTGTGGCATAATGGAGGAACCTGTTGTGAAACGATCCGAAAGTTTCACCAGATCAAAAGCTGGCGATGCCCAGACCACGATCTCTTCCGCGAAACGGGAAAGATGAATGGCCGCAATTGAAGCCGCGCTAAGTGTTTCCAGTACGAAGTCACGGTCGGAGACAGCGTCGAGCGAATTTGCAGCCGGTCGGTCGAAGCCAAGCGCCTTCGCTGTTGCCTCCCGGTCGATCGGAAATGAAGTACCCGCGAGCGCCGCCGCGCCGAGCGGAGATTCGTTCATTCTCTTTCTTGCATCAGTAAGTCGACCCCGGTCGCGCCCCAGCATCTCGACATAGGCAAGAAGGTGGTGGCCGAAAGTCACCGGTTGCGCCGTCTGCAGATGTGTGAAACCCGGCATGACGGTATCGGCGTGATGTAACGCTTTTTCCGCAAGTGCAAGTTGTAAACCGGCTATTTCTTTGTCGAGCGCATCAATCGCGTCGCGGATGTAAAGTTTGAAATCGGTCGCAACCTGATCGTTCCGCGAGCGCGCAGTATGCAAACGCCCGGCAGTGGGACCGATCAATTCCGCAAGCCGTGCCTCGATGTGGGTATGAATGTCCTCGAGAGCGCGCGTGAATTTGAACTTACCGCTCTCGATCTCTGACAAAATCGTGTCTAGACCCCTGTTGATCTTCTGGGCATCTTCCGCACTGATAATGCCTTGCTTGGCTAGCATAGCGGCATGGGCTTTGGAGCCGGCGATGTCCTGAGCATAAAGTTTTCGGTCGAAATCGATTGAGGCGTTAATCTCCTTGAGGATTTCGTCGGGTTCGTGCCCAAAACGGCTACCCCACATCCGGTTTGCCATGGCTTGTTTCCTTAACTGCAGGACGACGTGATGATCGACAAAGAACCTGAAACACCGCGTTCTTCGATGTTGCGACCGATACTGTTGGCGGCGGTCCTTGGCGTGGTCGCCGGGCTGGCGGGGGTATACGGGATAGCTGGCCTAAAACGCAATGCGACGATTGCAGAACCCGACCCTGCGTGTAGGGAAACTGTTAATGCAGCAAAGCGCTTAATGCCCCTCGTGCATGGCGAAGTCGCGGCATTTACGCTGACCGAAACACCGCGCCGGCTACCTGAGCTGAATTTTAACGATGACACCGGAAAACAAGTTCAGCTTGCCGATTTTCGCGGGCGAACGGTTCTGATCAATTTATGGGCGACGTGGTGCATACCCTGCAGGAAAGAAATGCCAACGCTTGATCGACTTTCTGGTGCGATGAGTGGCAATCAATTTGTCGTGGTTTCCATCAATCTCGATGCGCGTGATACTGACAAGTCGCGAAAATTTTTTTCTGAGATCGGCGTGCAGAATCTGACGTATTATGAGGATGCCAATAACAAAGTTTTTCAGGAATTGAAGCGAGTTGGCCCCACCATCGGACTACCAACGTCGATCCTGGTCGATAGTAACGGCTGTGAACTTGGCTATTTGGCTGGTCCGGCTGATTGGTCGAGCGACGAAGCTATCAAGTTATTGAAAGCAGCCAGCGCAAATTAGTCAGGTGTTGATGTCGATGTTTTGACCAGGACTCTCGATCGTAGACTGTAGTTGATTGGTGTTCTGATCGGCGACCACGATAAGTATAGCAATCGCATTGCTGTTATTAGCTCGCATTTTTGTTAGTTTCGCAGCGACAGCGAGCTATATCGAACTTACGCGGCCGGCGAGCAAAGCGGATACGAAGTTGGTTCCATATACGCATACTCCAACGATGGAACAGCATCGTTCGAACCGGTTAAGAGTTCGTGTTGAAGAAAATTATTTAACGCGTCGGCACTGGTTTTTCGCCGCGATAATCGTAAAAGCCGCGCTTCGATTTGCGGCCAAGCCAGCCGGCTTCAACATATTTCACGAGAAGCGGGCAGGGGCGGTATTTCGAGTCGGCAAGACCTTCGTGCAGAACCTGCATGACTGAAAGCACGGTATCGAGCCCAATAAAATCAGCGAGTTCGAGTGGGCCCATCGGGTGATGCGCGCCGAGACGCATGGCCGTGTCGATTCCTTCGACTGTGCCGACGCCTTCATAAAGTGTGTACACCGCCTCGTTGATCATCGGGAGCAGTATGCGGTTGACCATGAAGGCCGGGAAGTCTTCCGCGACCGCCGCAGTTTTTCCGATATTAGCGACAAAGGCTTTCGATGTTTGGAAGGTATCTTCGCTGGTTGCGATGCCGCGTACGAGTTCGACAAGCTCCATAAGTGGCACAGGATTCATAAAGTGGATGCCGATGAAGCGCTCGGGCCGGTCTGTCGACGAGGCTAGACGTGTAATCGAAATCGAGGAGGTGTTACTGGCGAGCAACGCTTCAGGTTTCAGTGTCTGACAGATCTCTGCAAAAATTTTGCGCTTCACGTCTTCTTTTTCGATAGCGGATTCGATCACAAGATCGCATTGCGCAAGATCGGAAATTTTCTCGGCCGGCTTGATATGGGCCAGCGTTTGTTGGCGAGCTTCTTCAGAAATGACTTTTTTCGCGATCTGACGGGCCAAATTGCCGTTGATGCTGGCAAGTCCTGCTTTAATTCGATCGGCACTGACATCGTTTAGCAGCACATCATAGCCTGCCACGCCGCAAACATGGGCTATGCCGCTACCCATTTGTCCGGCACCGACGATGCCTATTTTTTTGATCTTGCCTGCCATGACCTGAAGTATCTTCTTACGACGAACAGCGGCCGATCGCTAGCCTTGCTCGCAAAGCTTATTTCTTCGAGAGTTCTTTCTCCATTTCGGGTAAAGCCTGGAACAAATCCGCGACAAGTCCATAGTCGGCCACCTGAAAAATTGGGGCTTCTTCGTCCTTGTTGATGGCCACAATAACTTTCGAATCCTTCATTCCGGCGAGATGCTGAATAGCGCCGGAAATGCCCACTGCCACGTAAAGTTCCGGGGCGACGACTTTACCGGTCTGGCCGACCTGCCAGTCGTTCGGCGCATAGCCTGCATCGACTGCGGCGCGTGAGGCGCCCACTGCCGCTCCCAGTCTGTCGGCAACAGGTTCGACATATTTTACGAAATTTTCTTTGCTGCCGAGCGCGCGTCCGCCGGAAATAATAATCCGCGCCGCCGTCAATTCCGGCCGATCGGACTTTGACAATTCCTCCCCGAGGAAACTCGAAAGACCCGGGTCGTCGGTTACTGCTGCCGGTTCGACCGGCGCATTGCCGCTATTAGGCGCTGCCTGAAATCCAGCCGTGCGCACGGTGATGATTTTTTTCTTGTCAGTTGATTGAACGGTTTCAATTGCATTGCCGGCATAGGTTGCCCGCTGAAATGTATCAGGTGAGTCTACTTTGATGATTTCAGAAATCTGCATCACGTCCAATAGGGCCGCGACGCGTGGCATGTAATTTTTTCCGGCTGTGGTCGCTGGGGCAACGATGGCGTCGTAGCTTTTCGCCAGTGCGACGATGAGAGCGGCGATTGGCTCGGCGAGACGATGCGCGTAGCGCGAATCGTCTGCGATGAGGACCTTTGCAACGTCTTCGATTTTTGCTGCGGCGTCCGCTGCTGTTTTGCAGTTTTGACCGGCGACAAGAACATGGACTTCTGCGCCAAGCGCTTTGGCGGCAGTCATTGCCTTGTTAGTGACGCCATTCAGAGTCTTGTCGTCATGCTCGGCGATGAGAAGAGTTGCCATTACAACACTCCTGCTTCGTTCTTGAGCTTATCGATGAGCTCGGCAACGGTTTTTACTTTTATGCCGCCTTTACGTCCTGGTGGTTCGGTTGTTTTCAATACTTTAAGCCGTGGCGCAATATCGACACCGAGCGTTTGCGGACTTTTTTCGTCAATTGGTTTCTTTTTTGCCTTCATAATGTTTGGAAGTGACGCATAACGCGGTTCATTCAGGCGCAGATCGGTCGTAATGATCGCCGGCATTTTGAGCTTCAAAGTCTGCGAGCCGCCATCTATTTCGCGCGTAACGCTGACGCTGTTTGTTTCCAGGACCACCTTTGAAGCGAAAGTCCCTTGTGGCCAACCGAGCAGCGCGGCAAGCATTTGCCCCGTTTGATTACTGTCATCATCGATTGCCTGCTTTCCAAGAATGACCAAACCCGGTTTTTCGTCCTCAGCAACTTTCTTGAGAATCTTTGCGACTGCCAGAGGTTCGACGGGGGTGTCGACTTTTATATGAATGCCCCGGTCGGCTCCCATCGCGAGACCGGTACGAATCGTCTCCGCCGCTTGTGCGGGACCGATAGAAACACATACAATTTCCGTTACTTTGCCCGCCTCTTTCAGGCGGAGTGCCTCCTCGACGGCGATTTCGTCGAAAGGATTCATCGACATTTTGACGTTGGCGAGATCCACGCCTGAGCCATCGGACTTCACGCGCGCCTTTACGTTGTAGTCGATCACCCGCTTTACGGTTACCAGCACTTTCATTTTTAGCCTCTCGCCATCGATCTGCGCATCATGCGCCGGAAAACCATTTTGTTAACAGCGGGCGGGCACCGTATGGCCCGACCTATTATGTGTCAACGCATGCCCGCTTGCGGTTGTATTCTTTCAAGATTGCTTTTCGAGTAGGCGGTCAGCGGCGCAATCGAATAACTTGACGCCAGGCTGGCGCAGCAAAACAACAAGAATAGCGCCGGTTAAGAGACCACCTATATGGTCCCACCAGGCTACTTCCTTACTGGTCGCCAATATTGTGTTTAGTACCTGGATCATGATCCAGAAACTGATCACCCATTCTGCAGCGAGCTTGATCGGAATTCGCATCAACGCGAGCACCCAGACTTTTCGACATGGATGTAACATCAAGTACGCCGATACGATCCCCGCTATCGCGCCGGATGCGCCAACGACAGGTACGTTCGAAGATGGATCGGAAAGCCAGTGAGCAAGCGCGCCGCACGCAGCACAAAGAATGTAGAAAAGAAAAAATCGGGTATGGCCCAATGCCTCTTCGACGTCGTCGCCGAATACCCAGAGAAACGCCATATTGCCCAGGACATGAAGCCAGTTGGCATGCAAAAAAGAATAAGTGACTAGCGTGAATTCCCACGGCACCAATTGATTGGAAAGTACATTGCCGTGACCCACCCAGGCAGGCGTAAGGGCAAGCGATAGAATGAATGACGTCTTGGAATTCGAATCCGCCGCGTGAAATGACATCAGAAAAATAAAAATAATGATGTTCGTAGCGATTAAAACCCACGTTACGTACGGCAGTGGTTTAAAGGCAAAGGGATTATCATCATAAATCGGGATGACCATGAAATCGGTCCGTTGTTAACGATTGGCGCCGGGCACCCATAGGATGTCGCGTGCGCCTTTGTCATTGGCGTAACGGCCCGCAACAAAGAGAAAATCCGAAAGACGATTTACATATTTCAATGTGGGAGCGGAGGTTCCATCTTTATCCTTGTCGTTTAATTCGACTATCAACCGCTCGGCGCGACGACAAACGGTGCGCGCGAGATGAAGGTAGGCGGCTGTTGGAGTGCCGCCGGGTATCACAAATGATTGGAGCGGCTGAAGATCAGCATTCATCTCGTCAATCTGACTTTCGAGCCAGCTTACCTGCGCATCCGTGACCGTCATGCGCGCACCACCCGGTCCTTTTTGCGACAGACAAAGTTCGGCCTCAACATCAAAAAGATCGTTCTGGATTCGCAAAAGTGCCGTATCAAGCCATTTGTCGCCACTGGTTTCGAGACGTGCGAGACCGATAACAGCATTCACTTCATCAAGCGTACCATACGCCTCGACCCGAAGATCATACTTTTTTCGTCGCTCACCATTACCGAGCGAAGTGGTGCCTTCGTCGCCGGTGCGCGTGTAGATTCTGTTGAGAACGACCAAGCCTGCCTCCTCAGCGCCCTAGGATCCAAATAGTAATCATGACGATAGCGACTGCGGCGAATTGCAGAAGGACACGCAGACGCATGAGATTTTGCGAGCGACTGGGCGATCCAGCTTTCAACATATTCCAGATGCCGAGCACGAGCACGGTGCCCACGGTCAGCAATGTCATGACAATGATTAGATTTTGTATAGTCGAAGGCATAAGTATTCTCAATTTAGTACGGTACGCGAGATAGGAAGCAGATTGGCTTAATTGCTGCCACCGAGCAATCGCCGCGCAATAACCTGTGCCTGAATTTCCGCCGCACCTTCAAAAATATTGAGAATTCGTGCATCACAAAGCACACGGGAGACTGGATATTCGAGCGCGAAACCATTACCGCCGTGGATCTGAACTGCGTTATCAGCGGCAGCCCATGCAACACGAGCACCGTAGAGTTTTGCCATGCCCGCCTCGAGATCGCAGCGGCGGCCAGAATCTTTTTCACGTGCCGCATGATAAGTAAGCTGGCGTGCAACCAGAATTTCTGTTGCCATCATGGCGATTTTGTCGGCGACGCGCGGGAAGTTAAGCGTAGCTTTGCCGAACTGGATTCGTTCCTTCGCGTATCGCAATGCGAGTTCCATGGCGGATTGAGCGACGCCGACGGCTCGCGCAGCCGTTTGAATACGAGCTGCTTCGAATGTTTGCATCAATTGCTTGAAACCCTGACCCTCGCTACCACCAAGTAAATTCTCTATAGGGACTTCGAAGCCATCGAATCCGATTTCGAATTCTTTCATGCCTCGGTAACCCAGTACTTCGATTTCACCGCCGGTCATTCCCGGCGCCGGGAATGGATTCTTATCGGTGCCACGCGGTTTCGGAGCCAGCAGCATCGACAAACCTTTATATCCGCTTTCGCTCATGTCGGTGCGAACGAGCAGCGTCATTAAGTCGGCGCGCACCGGATGGGTAATCCAGGTTTTGTTGCCGTAAACTTTATAAACATTGCCCTCGCGCACGGCTCGTGTCTTGAGCGAAGCGAGATCAGAACCGATATTTGGTTCTGTGAAGACCGCCGTCGGCAGCACTTCTCCTGAAGCGATTTTCGGGAGCCATTTTGCCTTCTGCTCTTCGGTTCCGGAGCCAAGAATTAGTTCGGCGGCGATCTCCGAGCGTGTGCCAAGCGAGCCTACGCCAATATAGCCACGCGATAACTCATCGGAGACGACGCACATCGATTCCTTGCCAAGGCCGAGACCGCCATACTTTTCTGGAATCGTCAGGCCGAAAACTCCAAGTTCGGCCATGTGGGAAATGATTTCGAGCGGGATGTATTTGTTAGCAAGGTGCCAGCCGTGAGCGTGCGGCACTATTTCTTCGTTCGCGAAGCGACGCATTTCCGTGCGCATGGCTTCGAGCGTCTCATCGAGGCCGTCGTCGCCGATAATTCCATCAGATTTCGCAATGAGGGCGATTAATTTTGCTCGCGTTTCGGGAGAGCTGCCTTCTGCGATCAAGATTTTTATGGCTGAGGTGAGGCGCATTTCGATTCGATCTTCGGCAACACCGAGCGAACCAGGACGCACGAATTCGCCTTGGCTCATAGGGATGCCGCCAAAGATTTGTGCGAGAGTTTCGCCAAGTCCCATCGAAACCAAAAGATATTCGGTCTGCCCAAATCGGCCGGCTGCCATCATGCGGCGCGTGTAAGAAACGAGCTGCCGGACGACTTCCACATAAGTTGCAAGCCAGGCCAGGCCATGAACTGCATTTTGTTCGCGGTCCAGCAATGCGGATGACAGCTTGCCATTCTGCCGTACTCGGTTGCCAACGGCTGTGGATGCCTCGGCTAGCAATGCTGCAACCGCTGTTTCGGCTTCATTGGCGAGGCGCAAAAGGTCGGTTTCAGCACTAGCGGCGCGGCGGTGGGTGGCAAATGACATCAATTGGCTCCTTGGTTTTCCTCCACCCTACTTTTGCATCGCACAAAAGCAAGCGGGAACACGCCACGCTTGAGGACGTGCAGACCTTCATTAACCGTCCAAGTCTTTCATCAGCCTATCTTTTCCGAACGGCAGTGCCGTTACGGACACATAGTTGTTTTGCTATCGCTCGAATCTCGAGCATGGAATTTCGTCGAATCCAATCTTTGCTTTCGAGGGTCACTTCCATTTGTAGCCGCGTAATTTTTTGGCTTTCGGTACGAACCCGGATCTTCGCGCTCGCCTTTATACCTCTGGTCAATTCGTCTTAATCGGTCTTGCGCCGGCTCTCTTTTTCGCTTGCCAGTTGGCCGCTGATTGGCGATTTGAGAGACATGAATCGTGTCTATAAAATCGCGCTCGAGGCATTTTACGCTTTCAACGATGATGATGGCTGGGCGATCGCGAGCCATATTGCGCTTTCGGCGTTGATGGCGCTTTTTCCATTTCTAATTTTCGTGACGGCGCTGGCCGCTCTGTTTGGTACCAAGGAACTTGCCGACGAAACCGCGCGGCTTCTTCTGGATACATGGCCAAAGGAAGTTGCGGTGCCAATTTCGAACGCGGTGCACGACGTTCTTACCAACCTTCGTACCGATGCGCTCACCTTTGGTGTTCTACTCGCGATTTATTTCGCTTCGAGTGGGATCGAAAGCCTGCGGATCGGATTGAACCGTGCCTACGGTGTACGCGAAATGAATCCCTGGTGGTGGGTGCGGATCGAGTCGATCATTTACGTCCTGAGCGGAGCAGTCTCGTTTCTGGCGCTCGGCTTTCTGATCGTGCTTGGGCCGCTCATCTGGGCGAGCGCGGTAAAATACGCGCCTTGGCTGGCGCCATTTTCGTGGCTAATCGCTTTTGTGCGTTATGTCACTGCCGCCTGCGTGCTGATTGTCGGGCTAATCATCGTGCATAAATGGCTCCCCGCAGGACGGCGCAGCTTCTCCGAGATAATGCCTGGTATTCTCGTGACACTCATTTTGTGGTTGGCGGCCGGCGCTGTTTTCGGTTCCTATCTGTCCGAGTTCGCGTACACCTACGTTACGTACTACGCGGGTTTAGCTTCGGCCATGATTGCGCTTGTCTTTCTGTATGTGTCGGCATCAATTTTTGTCTATGGCGGCGAGCTGAACTCCGTAATCCGCAAGCGGTACAAGGGTGGCGACAGGTCTCGTCCGCATGAGCGGTTTTCGCACTCCTGATAATCGGCGAATATTATCATCGGCCGAATTGGCCACGCGTTTATTTCAGTACACCGAACGTTGTACTGGTGCGGCAAGTGGGCGCCGCCACGCATATGGCCGAGCGTATTCTGCGCATCAGCGTGGAACAGTTTTGCAAAAAGTACGACGTGCAAACCAGGCGAGAAGCATGGATGATCAACCGCTCGTGCTAGCCTCAATCACGTCCTCGAGGGTTCGCAATCCAGTGCGCGGGGCATTGACTAGCACCGCCATATTGCCCGGTTTATGTTGGTTATTCAGCATTTTCATGTGTGCGTGGGGAATTTCCTGCCAACCAAATACCTCGCTCATGCACGGATCGATGCGGCGATCGAGCACAAACTGATTTGCGGCCGCGGCCTGTTTCAGGTGAGCGAAATGCGAGCCCTGCACCCGCTTCTGTCGCATCCAGACATAACGGGCGTCGAAGGTAATATTGAAACCGGAGGTACCGGCGCAGAATACAACCATGCCGCCACGTTTCACAACGAGACAGGAAACCGGGAACGTTGCTTCGCCGGGGTGTTCGAATACGATGTCGACGTCGCGTTTGCCAGTGATGTCCCATATCGCCTTGCCGAACTTGCGTGCCTCTTTGGCCCAGTCGTTATATTCGGTGGTATTCACCTTCGGCATCTGACCCCAACAGTTGAAATCTTTACGGTTGATTACTCCTTTGGCGCCGAGGCTGAGTACATAATCGCGTTTGTCGTTGTCGGAGATGATTCCGATCGCATGAGCGCCGGAGGCGGCGGCGAGTTGCACGCCGAACACGCCGAGCCCTCCCGATGCACCCCACACCAATACGTAGCCACCAGGCTTAACCGTATGTGGAGCATGGCCGAACAACATACGATAAGCGGTGGCGAGTGTGAGAGTATAACAGGCAAACTCTTCCCAGGTGAGATGCTTGGGCCTTGGCATCAGCTGACGCGACTGTACACGGCAGAATTGCGCGAAGGATCCATCCGGCGTCTCGTAGCCCCAGATGCGTTGTGAGGGTGACAACATCGGATCACCCCCATTGCATTCTTCGTCATCGCCATCGTCCTGATTACAGTGAACGACGACTTCATCGCCCACCTTCCAGCGCCTCACCTTGGAGCCGATGGCCCACACAATGCCGGAAGCATCGGAGCCGGCGATGTGATAAGGGCTCTTGTGCACGTCGTGTGGCGAAATCGGCTGGCCAAGCGCGGCCCAGGCACCGTTGTAATTTACGCCCGCCGCCATCACGAACACGAGTACTTCATCGTCACCGATAGGCCAGGTGGGGAGCACTTCAATCTGCATCGAAGAAAGAGGCGGACCGTGGCGCTCCTTGCGAATTGCCCATGCATACATTTTGGATGGCACATAACCGAGCGGCGGAATTTCGCCAATCTCGTATAAATCCTTAGGGCCGACTGGTTTCAGGGCTGCGATCGCCATTTCAAAATTTCCTGTGCGCTGCCCGCAAGAGGCAGGATCGTGCTTTGCGATCAATCTGCCAAAATTGATATTGCAACGCAATAAGAGAGACGAACGGGCCTGTTCTTAAGTGTTCATCAACGGGATCGGGCAAAGTTGCCGTAGCGGCCGGCTTTACCAATCCAGCGACGAACGATGTCGATCCAACACCTCTCAACCTCATACAGCCTCGAGGATGGTCCGTTTGGGAAACCGTTTCATCTTGTATGTTTTGGTCTTTGTCTCGCACATTTTGTTTATCTTGTCAGTTCCTTCGTTCAGGGCTCATGGCTGATCGACTCTTCAGGCCACGGAATCCCGACTGATTTCGTAGACGTGTGGGCGGCGGGCAAATTAGTGCTCGCCGGCAATTCCTCCGCCGCTTACGATTGGACGATTCATAAGCAAATCGAGAACAGCGCGGTCGGTTACGACTTCGTGGGCTATTTCCCCTGGCACTATCCGCCGCCCTTTCTGGCGATCGCGGCACTCCTTGCGTTGTTTCCTTATGCCGCGGCTTTCGCCGGGTGGATTGCCGCATCGTTGCCGATGTACCTTGTTACGATCCGGTGGATCGTCGGTCATCGCGCTGGATATCTGCTGGCGGGGGCGTTTCCTACCGTTCTTGCGAATGCATCCGTCGGACAAAATGGATTTCTCACCGCCGCGCTGATCGGCGGTACGCTCGGTTTCATGGAACGTCAGCCGGTGCTTGCCGGATGTTGTCTGGGCCTACTGACCTACAAGCCGCAGTTCGGCATTCTGTTTCCAGTGGTGCTCTTGGTCGCGTGCCGGTGGACCGTGATCTTCGTCGCCGCGACGACCATGCTCACGATGGTTGCCGGTTCGTGGTTCGCATTCGGCACTGCCGCGTGGGAATCATTTTTTCATTGGCTGCCAGTCGCCTCGCAGGCATTTCTTTCCGAAGGACAAGCCGATATTGCAAAAATGCAAAGTGTTTTTGCGTTTGTGCGCGTCGTGGGTGGAAGCGAGCAGCTTGCATGGTGGGTGCAATGCGTATTTGCAGGCTTCGTCGCGCTCCTGCTTTGCCTCATGTGGCGAAGCAAGATACCATTCGAATTGAAAGCCGCAGCGCTGGCGATCGGCACACTGCTCGCGACACCTTATGTATATCTCTACGATCTTGTTGTGTTGTCGATTCCGGTGGCGTTCCTGTTGCGCATCGCCTTGAAGACCGGATTTCTACGCGGAGAAGAAATCGCGCTGGCGACCGGCGCGGTACTTCTTTTCATCTTTCCGTTTGTGAAACTGCCGGTGGGGCTCGTGGCAACGTTGATCGTGGCTGGGCTGATTCTGCAACGGGCATTCCGAGCATTGTCTGAAGAGCGTGCAGGGGCTGTGAAGCGCGAGTTATTCAGGGCTCATCACCGGCAGAACAGGCGGTAATTGTCTTCTTTTTTGGCTGGCGTGCGGCTTTAGCTGCGCTATGCTTGACACGCTGCAATACGAAATCGAGCCGCTCATTCCGGAACGGCCGAGTCTTCAAGAGCTAAACGGTGAAAAAGTTACAGAGGAGCGCTACATGGATCCTACAGGAATTGTCATTTGGTTGATCATCGGTGCGATCGCCGGCTGGCTCGCTGGCGTTATCATGAAGGGTTATGGCTTTGGGTTGATCGGTAACATTATCGTCGGCATCGTCGGTGCGGTGGTTGCCGGGTGGATTCTGCCACGCATTGGAATCTCCATCGGCTCCGGTTTTGTACCGCAGATCATTAACGCCGTCATCGGCGCCGTGATCTTGCTGTTCATCATCGGTCTCATCAGACGTTGAGGAATTGAATGACGGAGGCGACGGGAGGCCAAACCAAGCGCGGCGCAAAACGCGATCAACCTTGGCTCATCCGCACATATGCGGGGCACTCGACGGCGGCGGAATCGAACCGCCTCTACCGTTCAAATCTCGCAAAAGGCCAGACTGGCCTCTCGGTCGCCTTCGACCTTCCCACGCAGACTGGTTATGATGCCGACCATCCGCTCGCGAAGGGCGAGGTCGGCAAGGTTGGCGTCTCGATTTCCCATCTGGGCGACATGCGGATGCTTTTCGAAAGCATCCCGCTTGGCGAAATGAATACGTCCATGACGATTAACGCGACGGCCGCGTGGCTGCTCGCGATGTATATCGCGCTCGCCGAGGAGCAGGGCGTGGACAAGAAGTTGCTTTCGGGCACAACTCAGAACGATATTCTAAAGGAATATCTCTCGCGGGGCACTTATGTGTTTCCGCCCGCGCCCTCGATGCGTCTCGTAAAGGATACGATTCTATTCGCGACGCGCGAGATTCCGAAATGGAATCCAATCAATGTCTGTTCCTATCATTTGCAGGAAGCGGGCGCGACGCCGCAGCAGGAACTCTCTTATGCGCTCGCAAACGCGATTGCAGTACTTGATGCGGTGAAGTCGTCGGGCACGGTGTTGGGAAAGGACTTCGAGGAAGTCGTAGGGCGCATCTCGTTCTTCGTTAATGCGGGGCTCCGCTTCGTCACTGAACTTTGCAAGATGCGGGCGTTTGCGGAGCTGTGGGAAGAGATCACGCGCGAGCGCTACGGCGTAACTCGGGAAAAACACCGCCGCTTTCGCTATGGTGTACAGGTGAACTCGCTCGGTCTTACCGAGCAACAGCCAGAGAATAACGTTTATCGAATCCTAATTGAGATGCTAGCCGTGACACTCTCGAAAAATGCCCGTGCACGTGCTGTGCAGCTCCCAGCGTGGAACGAGGCGCTCGGTCTGCCGCGCCCTTGGGACCAACAATGGTCCATCCGTATGCAGCAGATCGTCGCATTTGAGACGGACCTTCTGGAATATGGTGATCTCTTCGATGGGTCTTCGGAAATCGCGAAGAAGGTCCGCGCTCTTAAGGCTGGGGCGCGCGACGAGCTCGCGCAGATCGAAAAAATGGGTGGCGCGGTAAAAGCGGTCGAGACAGGTTACATGAAGGAGCGGCTCGTCGAATCGAACACACGGCGGCTCGAGGCAATCGAACGCGGCGAGCAGATCGTCGTCGGTGTCAACAAATTCACTGAAACCGAGCCTTCGCCACTTTCGACCGGAAACGAGTCGATCCTTACGGTATCGCCGGAAGTCGAGGACGAGCAGATCGTGCGGCTCGTCAAATGGCGCTCGTCGCGCGATAATACGGCGGTGAAGAAATCACTCGAAGCGCTTTCGCGCGCGGCGGCGGATGGCTCGAATATTATGCCGGCCTCGATCGCCTGCGCGAAAGCAGGCGTCACCACTGGTGAATGGGGCGCTGCTCTGCGCAAAGTATTCGGCGAATATCGCGCGCCGACTGGCGTCGGACGTGCCGCGAGGAACGATGCCACCGGCCTCGACGAAATCCGCGTCGCAGTGGATGCTGTTTCCCGCCGCCTTGGCAGGCGGCTGAAGTTTCTCGTTGGGAAGCCTGGCCTCGACGGCCATTCAAACGGCGCCGAACAAATCGCCGCGCGCGCGCGCGACGCGGGCATGGAGGTCGTCTATCAGGGCATCCGCCTCACACCGACTGAGATCGTCGAGGCGGCCCTGAAGGAAAAGGTCCATATGGTCGGCTTGTCGATTCTATCGGGCAGCCACGTGCTGCTAGTGCGTGAGGTGATGGACAAGCTGCGAGGCGAGGGCCTCGACGTGCCGGTCGTGGTTGGTGGAATTATTCCGCCGGAGGATGCGGCGCTCTTGAAAAAATCCGGCGTCTCCGCTGTGTTCACGCCGAAGGATTATGAACTCAATCGTATTCTCACGGACATCGTAAAAATCGTCGAGATTTCTGCCGGCAAGAACGCCGCGTAATTCATTGGATCAAATATTCCGAATCTCTGAACTCGTACTACCGCTCTTTGGTGTAATCGGACTCGGTTACGCGGTCGCAGTGTTCGGCTTGCTGAAGGATAATACCGCCGAGGGCGTTTCTGATTACGTCTATATGGTCGCGATCCCGCTCTTGATTTTTCGCACGCTGTCGGAGGCAAAACTGCCGGATGCGCTGCCCTGGACCTACTGGGTTGCGTATTTTTCTGGTGCGTTTCTGTCGTGGGTGATCGTGCAGACGATTTCCATGAAGCAATTCGGACGGCCGACGCGCGAATCGATCATTCACGGCTTCGCGTCCGGCCAGTCGAACATCGTGCTCGTGGGGATTCCACTCGTGCTGTCAGCCTATGGCGAGCCCGGAGCTGTGCCATTGTTCATGCTGATCGCGGTCAATCTGCCGCTGATGATGACCACGGCTTCGCTCCTGATCGAGGGCAGCGGCGAGGGAATCTCGCGTGAGGCTTTCATTCGTCTCGGAAAGAGTTTCGCAAAGAATCTTGTCTTGGTTGGTTTTGTATCCGGGCTTGCCGTGCGGTTCCTCGGCATCGCGCCGGGCGGTACGCTCAAGGCTGTGATCGAACTGATCGCGGCTTCTGCGCTTCCTTGCGCGCTGTTTGCTATGGGGCTGTCGTTACGGCGCTATGGAATTTCTGGCGATTTCAAGCTGTCGGCGATCATTACGGTCGCAAAGCTATTTCTCCATCCGCTGATCGTGTTCGTTATCACACGCTATCTTCTCGCAATGCCACCGGTCTTTGCGGGGGTGGCTGTGGTGTTTGCCTCAATGCCGAGTGGGATCAATTCGTATTTGTTGGCGGAACGCTACCGCGCAGGCGTGCCGGCAACGGCAGGCGCGGTGTCGCTATCGACCGCAGTCGGTGTGCTGTCGATCTCATTCTGGCTGTGGATGCTTGGCGTTGGAATGCATTAGTGCGGGCTTTTGTTATAGCGGACGATCCGATGGCGGAAATCCCAAATTTTTTCGTACATTCTGTGCGCGCCAGCCTTGCGCGCGTAGATCGCGCAGCGTCGTTGCAGACTCACGTTTCGCGAGTTTCTTGCCATCGACATCAAGAATGAGACGGTGGTGATAATAGATGGGTGCGGGCAGGCCCAGAATTTCCTGCAACAATCGGTGAATTGACGTCGACTCGTAAAGGTCAATACCGCGCACGACGTTAGTTACGCCTTGTAGCGCGTCATCAAGCACGCAGACAAGATGATAGCTCGCGGGCATCTCCTTGCGGCCAAGAATCACATCGCCCCAGCGTTCGGGGTACGCTTCAATTTCGCGCACTTCACCATTACCGGTTTCCATCCAGCGTAGCGGCGATTTAACCCGCGCCAGCGCTGCTTTCAGATTAAGTCGGAGAGCATAAGCGTCACCCGTTTCGATTCGTTTGGCACGCTCATTCGGCGTGAGATTACGCGCCTGACCCGGATAAAGTGGTGCGCCGTCGGGATCGCGCGGCCAGTTGCTGTCCCGCGCGGCGACAAGACGCGCGATCTCGGCGCGGCTTTCGAAGGCTGCGTACACAAGGCCGTCGCACAGCAATTTTTCCAGCACCGCGCGATATTCGCTGTATTGGTCCGATTGCCGGCGGACAGGCGCTTCCCACTCTATGCCAAGCCACGTGAGGTCCTCGTAGATCGCTTTTTCGTATTCAGGCCTGCAGCGCGCCGGATCGATATCTTCGATGCGCAGCAGGAACTTTCCGTTTACTGCGCGTGCCATTTCGTAGTTCAGCAACGCCGAAAGGGCATGGCCGAGATGCAGATAGCCGTTGGGAGAGGGCGCGAAACGAAAGACGGAACGGGTGGGAATGGGTTGCATCGACACGTTGTAAATGGTTCCTGCGGCTCATGTCTCGTATCGAAACGGAAAGCGACTTGGAAGCCGGGCTTGCGTACCTTCTCGCACTCGATCCGCAGCTAAACGAAGTGTTAAAGGTCGCGGGGCGGCCGCGGCTGCGGAAGCGTGCGGGTGGCTTTCACGGGTTGGCGCGCATCGTGGTTTCGCAGCAACTTTCGACCGCGAGCGCGGCCGCGATTTGGAAGCGGCTCGAGGAATCGTTTGAATTATTTCATCACGAGACGGTGCTCGAGGCACGCACGCCGAAATTCAAGCGCGCGGGGCTCTCGCTGCCGAAAATCAGAACCTTGCGCAACATTGGGCGCGCGGTACGCGACAGGCATCTCGATCTCGAAGCGCTGCACGACGTTCCTGCCGACGAAGCACATTCGATGCTGACTCAGGTGAAGGGTATCGGCCCGTGGACCGCTGATATTTATCTCTTATTCTGCATTGGCCATGCAGATGCCTGGCCCGCGGGCGATCTCGCGCTTCAGGAAGCGATCCGAATCGCATTCAAATTGCGCAAACGTCCCGATGCGAAGCGGATGCAGAAACTTAGTGAAACGTGGCGGCCGGTACGCGGTGTTGCCGCCTATCTATTCTGGGCTTATTACGCTGCTGTAAAAAAACGCGATCCCGCGCCCGTCCAACCGACAACGATGGAAAAAAAATAATGGCCGCAGTTCTCAACGGCGCTCGCATCGAGCCGCGCTCGGGCAAGGCGAAACATCTCGTCGTATTCCTGCATGGCTATGGCGCGGATGGAAACGATCTGATCGCGCTGGGCAATGAGTGGCAATCGCTCCTTCCGGATACGGCATTCGTTTCGCCCAACGCCCCGGAGCCATGTCCAGGTGCGCCGATGGGGCGGCAGTGGTTTAATCTTACGATGCGCGATCCAAACGAGCGCTGGCTCGGTGTCAACAAAGCGGCACCGCTATTGCAAACTTTCCTCGACGCGGAGTTGGCGCGCCTGCAGCTTTCCTCAGATCGGCTAGCACTGGTAGGTTTCAGCCAGGGCACCATGATGGCGCTGCATGTGGGATTGCGCCGCGCCGTTGCGCCGACGGCGATCGTCGGGTATTCGGGAATTCATGTTATGCCCAACGGTGAAGCAGAAATTCAAAGGGCCGCGCAGGAAATCACCGCGCGCCCTCCCGTGCTTTTGATACACGGTGACCGTGATGAGTTGATCCCGGCGCAGGCATTGTTTGCCTCGGCGCAATCATTGAGTGCACTCAATATGTCGGTCGAGTGGCATCTGTCGCAAGGTATTGGCCATGGAATCGACGGGGAGGGGCTGCGGCATGGTGGGGAGTTTCTCGCTCGTGCCTTTAAACGAAGTGTGTAACGTGGCTTCGAGACCGCTTCACAAAGCCATCATTGAATCGCTACAATAAGCGTTAAATTCGGCCTGGCCATCGGATAAACCGTATGCCGAACGGGACCGGGTTTTGGGAGTCGTTTTTGACGGTAGCTGTGTCGCCCGGTTCCTGGCCTGCCCTCGTACTCAACGCGGATTTTCGTCCGTTGAGCTACTACCCACTTTCCATCTGGTCCTGGCAGGACGCGATCAAGGCCGTGTTCCTCGAGCGCGTCAATATCGTCGCGCTTTACGACCGTGCAGTCCATAGCCCCAGCATGGAAATGAAGTTGCCAAGCGTCGTTTCGCTCAAGAGCTATGTGCGTCCGTTGCGGCAACCTGCCTTCACGCGCTTCAATGTTTTCCTGCGAGACCGCTTCGTTTGCCAGTATTGCGGCTCGCGCGATGATCTCACCTTCGACCATCTCCTCCCGCGCTCGCGCGGCGGCCAAACGACATGGGAAAATGTCGTCGCAGCGTGTTCTTTGTGCAATTTGGAAAAGGGCGGCCAGTCGCCGGATGAATCTGGCATGTTCCCGTCGCAGATTCCATATCAGCCTTCGGTGAACGATCTGCATCGGAACGGCCGATTGTTTCCGCCGAACTATTTACACCAGAGCTGGCTCGATTATCTCTACTGGGATACGGAACTCGAGCCGTAATCTTGTTTTAGTTACTGGCTTTTCTCGAAGCGGACCACAGCGCAAAGGTGGCTAGCGTACCTGCGATCAACGCATTGTAGCCTGCCAGCGAAATGCCGAGAAAACTCCACTGCACCTCGTCGCACGGCACGACGTGCGTGCGATTTATCGCGGATAACAGATTACCGCTAATCTTCGGCAACCTTGCGCTGGAACATGTTGTGGGACCCGCCCACAAGCCCCATTCCACTCCCGCATGATAAACGCCAACCCCAGCCCCGTAGATGAAGATTGCTGCAAGCAGTAAGAGCCATAAGCGCGCGAGCGTTGAACGACGTGGATCGTGTGCAAAAAATGCGAGCACGATTGCGAGTGGAACCACGACATAATATGGAATGCGCTGATAGTGGCAGAGCTCGCAGGGAATCACCCCGATCACGAACTGGAAAAACCATGCGCTTGCAATGGTAAGCGCGGCAATAGCCGCAATGATATAAGCTGCCACCGCATAGGGCGCTTTATTAAAATCGAATGCGAAAGTTTTTTTCATAAAGCTTACCCTAAATAGCCTTTTCTTGCGCAAAGCGCAATTTTTGAGTTTTTCTATTGCGCACAGCGTAATGTACGAATTTTGCGCGCCTGCCGCCATATTTTCGGCCCATCGTGATGGCGAGTGGGCACATCACAAAATCTTAAACCATTCAACTCTCGAAGGTCGCAGAGGATTCGTCCATTGAGAGTGAAGCGCAGCCATGGGCGGGGGCGCAACCCTGGAGAAAAAATGCGAAGTATATCTGCGATTTTAATGATCGCCGCTGCTTTGTTGGTCAGCGGCGTTTACAGCAAGGCAGAAGCGGAAAATTTGTCTCGCGGTCTGGCCTCTCATTACGGCTATCAAAGCAAGACAGCGAGCGGCGAAAAGATGAGCCCAAGCGCAATGACTGCGGCACATAAGACACTTCCCTTCGGCACGCGCGTGCGGGTAACTAATGTGAGAACGCATCACTCGGTTATCGTGCGCATCAATGATCGGGGGCCGTTCATCAGGGGCCGTATTATCGATCTCTCCACCGCTGCGGCGCAGGCGCTCGGAATCATCGGCCAGGGCGTCGCGATGGTCGAAATCGAGGTCGTTTCCTAACAAAAAACGAGCGAAGGACCGCTTGCCGGTCGGGGGCGCGCCGCTATATTCGCGCCGCGTGCCCCCGTGGCGGAACTGGTAGACGCGCCTGACTCAAAATCAGGTTGTCGCAAGGCAGTGCCCGTTCGACTCGGGCCGGGGGCACCATACGCTGTTTAGAACACCTTGGTCGCGGCGTAGAAACCAGCGATAAAAATTACGAGGAAAACGCAGGCGACGAGTGTGAGTCGTTTCTCGATGAACTCACGTGCGGGCTCCCCCCAGAAATAGAGAATCGTCGCGATCGCGTAAAAGCGCACGCCGCGCGTTATGATCGATAGGATCGTGAACCACAAAAGGTTGTAGCCCGCGAACCCGGATGTGATTGTAACGACTTTATATGGAATCGGCGTCGCGCCCTTAATCAGTATGATCCAGCTGCCCCACTTTGCGTAGGCGGCGCGGAAGGCCTCGACCTTGTCGCCGTAACCGTAGAGATTAATGAGAAACTGTCCGAGCGTATCGTAAAGCAGTGCTCCGATGGCATAGCCGAGCAACCCACCGAGCACCGATGCGGCCGTGCAAATGCCGGCGTAGTAAAAGACACGCGCCGGCTTCGCCAGGCACATCGGCACCAGCATCGCGTCAGGTGGAATAGGGAAAACCGAGCTTTCGATGAACGACACGCCCGCGAGCGCTTTGGGCGCCCAGGGTTTTGCCGCAAGCTCGAGCACCCAGTCATAAAGACGGCGCAACATGGCGGGCTCTCTATCGGTGACAGAAGATTAAGTAAAGTGGTGCTCAGCACACGTGTCGCGAACGTCGTGTGTCTGAATGAAGCGTTTCGACGGCGTTTTTGGAGTCGATGGTTTTGGTCTTAGGCAATTTCTCGGCGATACCCATGGACCGTTCGCGCCGATCCATTTCATTCCAAATTTCCTTGAGATCGATCCCTGCTTCCTGCCACAGCACAACGAGGTGGTAGAGCAGGTCAGCGCTCTCCTGGATGACTTCGTCACGGCGTCCCGTGACGGCTTCGAGAGCGACTTCGGCAGCCTCCTCGGCTACTTTTTTCGCTATCTTGCGCTTGCCTGACGCCAACAAGCGAGCCGTTCGCGAGGCGAGTGGATCCTTGGCGCGGCTCGCGCGCACCGCCTCAAACAGCCTTTCTAGTGAATCATTCATGTCTTTCAACATATTACCGACAAATCCGTTTGCGAATCCTTACCGATGTCGCTACTGGCGCACTGAAATTGCGATTGGATTAGGGATCGTCGTTGATTGAATGCCACACTTGCTCTCAAAAGTGAGATGGTTATTGCTTGCCTAACAGCGGTCGGTTGGTGAGTACGGTAAAATGACAAAGGCGAGGGGTTTGCAGGGGTTTTCATGATTTATCCTGCTAGAATGTTTCGCTCGATACCTACATTCATGCTCGCGGCGCTTGTCACTGCCGCGCTCGTTATCAGCGCGCAGGCACAGACGCCGATCAGATTTCTCCTCGATGGGAAAATTCAGGGTCCGTCGGCGCCGGTTTTTGTCGCCATCGACAAGGGATATTTTAAAAACGAGAATCTCAGTGTTACTGTGGAGCCATCTGAGGGCTCGCTCGAAACTATCAAAAAGGTCGCTTCGGGCGAATTCGACATTGGCTTTGGAGACATCAATACGCTGATCAAATTCCGCGATCAGAATCCGCAGATAGGCGTCAAAGCGGTATTCATGGTGTACAGCCGCCCCGCCTATTCAATCATCGGACGCAAAAGCCGCGGGATCGTGAAACCGAAAGATCTCGAGGGTAAGAAGCTTGGCGCGCCGCCGAACGATGAGACCTTCGCGCAGTGGAAAATCTTCACCCGGACTACGGGCATCGATGAATCGAAAGTGACCATCGAAAATATCGGTTTTCCCGTGCGTGAGCCGATGCTGGCGGCGGGTCAGATCGATGCGGCGACCGGACTTTCGTTTAACACCTATTTCAATCTCAAGGATCGCGGTGTTCCGGCCGATGACATCACGCTTATGATGATGGCGGACTACGGTGTTGATCTCTATGGCCATATGATTTTCGTTGGCAAAAAATTTGCGGACGAAAACCCGGAAGCCGTAAAAGCGTTCCTGCGCGCTTTTACAAAAGGACTTAGGGATACGGTCGCCAACGCCTCCCGTTCAATCGAATCTGTGACCAAGCGCAACGATGCGCTACGAAGGGACATCGAATTGGATCGGCTGAAAATGGCCATCCGTGACAATATCCTTACGCCCGAGGTGAAGGCAGCCGGATATGGCGGAATCGATTCGGAACGGCTCGATAAGGCGATCCAGCAGATCGCAATCACTTATGAATTTAAGGAAAGGCCGACGGCGGGCGACATCTTTGACAGCTCATTCCTGCCGCCGCTCCCGCAACGCAAGGCAAATTAAATTCCGCCCATCGCGTTGCGGGCGGACGTTATCTCGCTAGAGTGTAAACTGGAACCGTGCCCAAAATATCGTCATTGAATCTACGACAATGTCCTTTCTTCGTCTTTATACGCGCGTATTCGCGATGCTCGGTCCGGAGAAACGGCTAGGCGCGTTTCTTGCGGTCGCCAATATCGGGCTTGCCGTAGCGCAATTCGCGGAACCGATCCTCTTTGGCCGCGTCATTGACGCCCTTGTCGGCGCGCAGAGTGAAAATCGCAATCCCTCTTTCACGGAACTTACACATCTGCTCGGAGCATGGGCGATGTTTGGACTTTTCAGCATTGCGGCCGGCGTTTTGCTTGCACTACACGCCGACCGGCTCGCGCACCGCCGACGACTCGGTATCATCACTAATTATTTTGAGCATGTATTACAACTTCCGCTTGCCTATCACACCGGTACGCATTCTGGCCGCCTGATGAAGGTGATGCTGCAAGGCGCGGATGCACTGTGGGGACTATGGCTATCGTTTTTTCGCGATCATTTTGCGGCCTTCATTTCGATCTTCGTGCTATTGCCGGTAGCAGTTTTCCTGAACTGGCGGCTCGGGATTCTATTAGTTGGCCTGATGTTACTTTTCGCGATCATCACGTCTTACGCTCTTCTCCAGACCGAAACGCAGCAAATCGGCGTCGAGCGTTTCCATTCTGACCTCGCTGAGCGGACCTCGGATGCTATTGGCAATATCGCTTTGGTGCAGAGCTTCACGCGTGTCGATGCGGAAGTGAGAGAAATTCGGAATGTGGCGAACCGCGTGCTTGCCGCGCAAATACCGGTTCTGACATGGTGGGCCGTCGTTTCGGTCGCGACGCGGGCCGCGACGACCATTACCATTCTCTCAATTTTTCTTGTTGGCACCTGGCTGCACATCAAGGGTCTCGTTACCATTGGCGAGATTGTCGCTTTTGTGAACATCGCAACGCTGTTTGTGAGCAAACTCGAGATGGTTGTCGGTTTCACGAACCGGCTTGTGCTAGATGCCCCGCGGCTTGCGCAATTCTTCGAGGTGCTCGATACGGTACCCGTGACCGATCGTCCCGGTGCGATCGATCTCGGCCGTGCAAAGGGGTTGGTCGAATTCGAGAGCGTCTCGCTGTCGTACGATGGCAAGCGTGCCGCCGTTTCTGATCTGAATTTCAAGGTCACCCCGGGAGAAACGATCGCCGTCGTAGGTTCGACGGGCGCTGGAAAATCGACCGCGCTTTCGCTGCTGCACAGGGCATGGGATCCGCAAACAGGCGTGGTGCGTGTCGATGGCCACGACATTCGTGACGTGACGTTAATGTCACTTCGTCGCAACATCGGTGTGGTGTTTCAGGAGGCGCTCCTGTTCAATCGCTCGATCGAAGAAAATCTGCGTGTCGGCAAAGCCGATGCGACGGCCGCTGAGATTACAGATGCGCTGAAGCGGGCGCAGGCAAGCGAATTTATCGCGCGCGCGCCTGATGGCGTTGGCTCCAATGTCGGCGAGCGTGGGCGCCAGCTTTCCGGTGGCGAACGTCAGCGCATCGCGATTGCCCGCGCGCTGCTAAAAGATCCCCCGATTCTCATTTTGGACGAAGCGACGAGTGCGCTCGACGCCACGACCGAGGCAAAGTTGAAGCTCGCACTCGATGAAGTTATGAAAGATAGGACGACGTTCGTAATTGCCCATCGACTTGCGACTATCCGCAATGCGGACCGTATTTTTCTGTTCGAGGATGGGAAAATTGTCGAACGCGGAAATTTCGATGAATTGGTGAAACTGAATGGTCGTTTCGCCGCGCTTGCTCGTGCCCAATTCATGATCGGGCCCGAGCTTGAACCGGTACTGATCGCACGTCCGGCAGAATAATCAGCGAATTCGTTCGAGGATCGAGACGTAGTTCGCGACGGCAGCGCCGCCCATATTGAAAATGCCGCCGAGTTTCGCGTCCTTGATCTGCATGTCGCCGGCTTCGCCCCGTAATTGCTTTGCCGTCATTGCATGCATTGAAACGCCAGTAGCGCCGATCGGGTGGCCTTTTGCCTTCAGGCCACCAGAAGGATTGATCGGAAGCTTTCCAGTTTTCTCGACGATTCCCTCATGTATCACGCGCGCCCCCTGGCCTGGCTTTGCAAGACCCATTGCCTCGTATTCGATCAGCTCGGCGATGGTGAAGCAGTCATGCGTTTCGACGAATGACAGATCATGAAGGTCGAGGCCCGCTGCCTTCAGTGCCCGGCCCCACGCTTCAGTGCATCCCTCGAATTTGAGAATTTCACGCTTCGACATCGGCAGGAAATCCTGGGCGTGGGCGAAGGAGCGGAAGCCGATAACCGGCCTTTCGAGTTTTTTCGCGGTTTCGCTGTCAGTCAGGATGATTGCCGCAGCGCCATCGGAGACCAGGGAACAGTCGGTGCGTTTGAGCGGACCAGCGACAAATGGATTTTTTTCGCTTTCGTTGCGGCAGAACTCGTAGCCGAAATCCTTGCGCAATTGTGCATAAGGATTTGCAACCCCGTTTTTGTGATTTTTCGCTGCAATTTTGGCGAGCGCATCGGACTGATCGCCATATTTCTGAAAGTAGGAGGCGGCGATCTTTCCGAATACGCCAGCGAAACCCCCCTCGATGTTTCCGTCTTCCGGCAGATAGGATGCCTTCAGAAGAATTTTGCCAATCTCTGGTCCCGGAGTCTTCGTCATCTGTTCGACGCCCACAATGAGCACGACGCGGGCGCTCTTCGCGGCGATCGATTTAATGCCCTGATGCACTGCGGCTGAACCGGTGGCGCAAGCGTTTTCAACGCGTGTGGCGGGCTTAAAGCGAAAAGCGGGATCTGCCTGCAAAACGAGCGCTGCTGTAAAATCCTGTGCGCTGAAACCGGCGTTGAAATGTCCAAGCACGATCTCGTCCACTTCGGCAGCCTCGATTCCTGCATCGGCAAGGGCTTCTTTCGCCACGCGGACGATCAGGCTTTCCACGGTTTCGGCATCCATTTTGCCGAAAGGCGTATGTGCGAGGCCAATAATGCAGGCAGTCATGAAATGTTCTCCCCCAAGTAGACCGCATTGAATATAGGCGGGACGCTAAGGTCGCGCGAGAGGCACTTTGCGATGCCGCCATAACTGGCTAGAAAGTCACACGATGGGCCCATTTGCCGCAATTCCGCCCCCACACGGTTGCTATCGACTTCGATCCGAATAACGGAGCCTGCCGCGTGTTAGCTCTAGCAGTTCGTCGCCTAGCCCTCTGTTTTGCCCGGCTGAGTGTCGCCGCACTTGTATTGGCCGCTCTTGGCGGAGCCGCATTCGCGGGGCCTTATCTGGTTATGGATGCGGCAACAGGGCGGGTGATTGCGCATTCGGAAGCTGGCCAGCCTTGGTATCCGGCTTCCATTACCAAATTAATGACGGCCTTTGTCACGTTTCGCGCTATGCGCGATGGTCGGGTCACACCGGAAACGTTGCTTACCGTATCACCAAATGCGGTCGCCCAATCCCCGAGCAAAATGGGTTTTGCTGCTGGAACCCGGGTTACCGTGGACAACGCGCTCAAGATGCTGATGGTGAAATCGGCGAATGATATGGCGGTAACGCTCGCCGAGGGCATCGGGGGCTCGTACGAAAAATTCATTGCAGAGATGAACCGCACCGCGCGGGAACTCGGCATGACTGCAACGCACTACGCCAATCCAAACGGGTTGCCCGATGAGGGCCAGGTTACTTCCGCGCGTGACATGGCAATTCTTGCTCGCGCCATCATCCGCGAATTTCCGGAACACGAAATGATGTTTCGCATTCCCGCGATTTAGCTGGGCAAACAAATCATCCGTAACCACAACAAATTGATCGATCATTATCCGGGTGCGGACGGAATGAAAACCGGATTTATCTGCGCTTCCGGTTTCAACATTGTCGCAACCGCAAAGCGCGGCGACAAGCGACTAATCGTGATCGTCTTTGGGGGTCGTTCGGGCGCATCGCGCAATGAGGATACGGCAAAACTTTTCAAGAAGGGCTTTTCGCCACTCGCTCCCATTGCTGCCGTTTTCCGGAACGAGCCGCGCACGATTGAATCGATTCCCAATCTCAATGTGGCGCCGGTTGATTTGCATGATCAGACGTGCGGTCGCGGGCGTAAGAAAATGCCGGCGGAATCCGATATCGATGACGATCCGCAAGAAACTGACTCGTTGGATGCGGATCATGCCGGCCCGACATCCAAGGATTCAAAGTCGCGACAGAGCCTGCTTGTTGATCTTCCGCCTTCCATGCCGCCGATCCGCGTTTTCATTGGACCTGCTACGCAGACGGAAGAGCAGAAAATCGCGAGTGGCGGCGACAACAAACCCGCAAAGGGAAAACGGGCAAGAAAAGGTAAAGACAAGGACAAACAGAGCGAGTTGACAACGGCGCAGGTAGCCGCGCCGCAGGGCGGACCGTTATTCTCGACACAAGCGCCGACTCAATCCGCCTCGATGCAATTCGCTTCTCCATTGCCGTCACCGGCGGAAACGCAATCGGCGAGACCAGGCGATGCTGTTTCTTTTGCGCCCCCGGCGGTTTCACTTGATAAGGCGAATAGCTTGGAAGGGCTGCCTCTCGATATGCCCAGCCAGCGCACTGCAACGGCAGCGCCCGTGCCAGCGGCAACGCCTTCTGTCGAGACTCCGATCCGTCACGAACAACTATCCCGAACGCCACAGCCTGAAACCGGAGGACTTGTGTCTTCTGTTCAGGCTTTCGCGGCTCCCTATGCGAATCCGTTTGGGCCCGCCACTGGCAGTTTTACTCCTTCCGTCGCGCCGCAACCCCCGCTGAAATTGCCTGCGAGCGTGCCAATACCGCGTCCGCGTCCGAAACTATGAATAGGCCAATGATCGGCAGTGCCAGTATTTTGCCGTCTGGCGGCGAATGAATTCGGGTGAAGAAGATTCTCGTCCTTGTGGACTCGCCGGCGATGACAAAAATCACGACTCCCAAACAGATTCTTTCGTTTTGGAAGAAGACCGGTCCCGAGCGTTGGTTTAAAAAAGATTCGGCCTTGGACCGCAAAATCCACCAGCAGTTCCTAGTCACACATCAGGCCGCAGAAATGGAGAAATTGGCGGATTGGGAAATGAGCGCAGAAGGTGCACTTGCTCTTCTCCTTCTATTCGATCAGTTTCCGCGCAATATGTTTCGCGGCACCGCACGCGCCTTTGCAAATGATGAACAGGCGCGCGCAATTGCGGCTCGCGCGATAAAGCGCGGCTTCGATAAAAAAACCGCATTGCCTCTTCGGAGCTTTTTTTATTTGCCGTTCGAACACAGCGAAAATCTCGATGATCAGGAAATTAGCCTGAAGCTGTTCAGGGCTACGAAGGACAAAGAACTCGTGAAATGGGCTAAGCTCCATTACGATATCATCAAACGGTTCGGACGTTTCCCACATCGAAACGTGATTTTAGGCCGAAGTTCGACGCTGAATGAAATCGCTTTCCTCGAATCCGGCGGCTTCGGCGGCTAAGCATCGATCAACCATACGGCTCGGCCCGATAGACGCAGCGATTGCAACCGCGAGCGCGATGGTGACAGAAGCAGTCGTGTTGTTCATCGTCGCGAAAATCCGTCTCGGTATCCACGTCTTTATCTGCGGACCGAAACTGGCCTAAGCCTGCTCGCGCAGCAGCCGGCGGATCACTTTTCCCGTCGTTGTCATCGGCATGGAATCGATAAACGCGACTTCGCGCGGATATTCATGCGCGGACAATTTCGTGCGGACGAAATCTTGAATTTCCGTAGCGAGTGCATTTGTGGGCTCGAAGCCGGGCTTCAGCGTAATGAACGCTTTGACGATCTCCGTGCGTAACGGGTCGGGTTTACCAACTGCGGCTGCGAGTGCGACGGCAGGATGGCGGATTAGGCAATCTTCGATCTCACCTGGTCCGATGCGGTAGCCCGCCGAGGTAATGACGTCATCGTCGCGCCCGACGAAGCGTACATAGCCCTCTTCATCGAAGGTGCCCTGATCGCCAGTCACCATCCAATCGTCGATGAATTTTTTTCGCGTTGCTTCCGGTCCTCCCCAGTATTCGAGGAACATCACCGGGTTTGGGCGTTTGACCGCGATCTGACCAAGCTCTCCGGGCCTGCACTCCGTGCCGTCCTCGCGGATCACGGCGACCGTGTGGCCCGGGACTGGCTTGCCGATCGCACCGGGTTTCGAAATGCCAATCGCCGCGCAGGACGAAAGAACGAGGTTGCATTCGGTCTGACCGTAGAACTCATTGATGGTAAGTCCAAGCGAGTCGCGACCCCATGCATAAGTTTCTTCGCCAAGCGATTCGCCGCCGGAGCCGACTGTGCGAAGTGATAGTTCTTGTCTTGGTTTCCCGGCGGAACGCAACATCCGGAGCGCCGTAGGGGGAATAAACGCGTTGCGGATTTCGGCATCTGCCATCAGCGCGAACGCTTCCTGTGGATCGAATTTGTCAAATTTTTTCGCGACTACCGGTACGCCGAGTGAAAGTGCAGGCAGTAATACATCGAGCAAGCCGCCCGCCCAGGCCCAATCGGCCGGTGTCCACATGCGATCACCTGGTTGCGGCATGAATTCATGTGGAAGCTCAACGCCCGGCAGGTGCCCGAGCAGAACGCGGTGGGCATGTAGCGCGCCCTTTGGCGGTCCTGTCGTACCTGACGTGTAAATCATTAATGCGGGGTCGTCGGGTGACGTTTCAACCGGTGTAAATGAGAAGGAGGCGCGCGCGAGCGTTTCATGAAATCCGAACACTTGTTCCGCGGGGCCGTCGACGGATAAAACAATTCTCAGCTCAGGCAGCTTGTCACGTATCTCGTACAATTTTGCGAGACCGGCTGCGTTCGTGATGGCCGCTCGCGCGCCGGAGTTTTCTAGCCGATAAACGAGCGCCTCGACGCCAAACAAGGCCGCGAGCGGTAGGGCAATGGCGCCGAGTTTATAGGCGGCGAAATGTGAGATCGCAGTTTCCGGCGTCTGTGGCAGAATAATTGCTACACGATCTCCTTGTCCGATTCCGTTCGCCCGCAGCGCATTCGCCAGCCGGTTGGAGTCTTCCATCAGGCGCCCGTAACTGACGGTCTCGAAGCCTTTCTGTTGCTTGACGACGAGGGCGATGCGATCCGGCTCTTTCAGAGCCCACTTGTCGCAAGCGTCGATGCCGATGTTGTATTGTGCCGGAATCTGCCAGCGAAATGCAGCGTAAAGCTTTTGGTAATCGCGAATTTGCGGGAGCACTGGCGTCGCTCAATTTGTTTTCGAATCGGGCTCTGCGAGCACCAGCGCCCAATAGACCTTGAATTTCGATTTCGGCACATAGGCCGTTGCGATGCCCATTTTGCTCACGCCCGGCATCAGCATGTTCTTGTTGTGCGAAGGCGAGTCGCGCCAGCCGGAAAATGCCTCAGCGAGCGTGTGATAACCTGCGCCAATATTTTCCGCAGCCCGGCTTGCAATGAAGCTCGCTGACTTCATTCTTTGCACCAATCCACGGCCACCTGGATCGTGTGTCAGCTTGTCGACTTTCGCCATTGCGCGGACATGGTCCTCGGCAATGCGTACGAGAGTAGGGTCGAGTTCGACTGCGTTCAGGCCGTTGTTTCGTCGATAATCGGAGATCATCGAGGCTGCCGCTTCGCCGTTCACGGTGACACCTTCCGTGGCAAGATTGTCATAGAAGGCAGGCGCTTTCGTATCGTAGCCGTTGGTGCACGCGGCCGCGAACAGGACGAGGGACAGCAAGCTCGATCGAATCGAAACATTCATCAGGTCAATGTCCCTTGCAATCTTGAGAGTTTTGCGCCGCACAGGAAATAGAAGCAAGATCGATCGTCGGCCGATTATCCTTTGGGTGGAACTTCGATTCCAGATGCACGGAAATTTCGCAAAATTGCAAAATAGAGATCGCTTCGCACTGTCGCTACGAAGTCCACATTCGCGACGATGCAGCGTAGCTCGAATTCCATCACCTTGTCGCCCAGACCGAGCAATAGAACGCGCGGCTCCGGAGTCCTCATCACTTGCGGGTGTTGTACCGCCGTATTCAGCAGAATTTCCCGAACTTTTTCTGGATCGGAATCGTAGGATACTCCGAGTTTCAATGAGGTGCGGCCACTTGCGTTCGAATGTGTCCAATTTTTGACGACGTTCGAGACTAATACCAAATTCGGGATGATTAGATTCGCACGCTCGAAGGTTTCAATCTCGGTAGCGCGCACGCTGATGCGACGTACATAGCCTTCCTCACCGTTGACCACTATGATGTCGCCTACGCGGATCGTGCGTTCAGCAAGCAGAATGATGCCCGAAACGAAATTTGACACCACCGGCTGAAGGCCGAAGCCGATTCCGACCGACAGCGCTCCGGCCACGAGCGCGATGTTTTGCAAATTAATGCCAAGTTGAGCAAGCGCAAGAAGTGTCGCGAGTGTTACGCCAATATAGACGAATATCGTAGCGATTGAATTCTGCAGCCCGGTTTCCATCTTCGCACGCGGCAATACAGTGTTCGTAAGCCAACGATGCACAATGCGGGTGAAAACGAGCGCGAGCAGCAGAATGACGACCGCGGTCAATACATCGAGAAGCGCGATCCGCAATTGACCGATCTCGAAGCCGAAATTGAAACGTTCGGCTAACGAGGCGACATCCGTGACCGAAGTACCCCAACCACCGACAATTAGGAACGCCGCGATAATAAAGAATAGCGCGCGCAGCAATCCTGCAATGATAGCGGCGAAAAAATCGAGACGTGTCGGTTCGATCCCTAGACTCGCCGCGAGATGCCGTCGGCGTGGTCCTTTGCTTGAAAATCCGGCGCTGAATAGGGCATCGATAAGCGCGAGAAGCAGCATAGTTCCGCCGATTACGATCAGGGCATCGACGAGACGCGCAGCGAGAAAGGAGGCAAAATGGATATGACCCGTCGTGAGCGCCGTAACGCTGGTCGCGGCCACGATTCCTGCCGCGAAACGAATGAAATTCATTGGTCTCGCACTCTTTTCCTCATCTTCTGTCGCATGCTGTGCAAGTAGATAGCGCGCGATGAAGATTGCGACCAAAAAAGCCATGAGGGCGCTTGTAGCGGTTCGAACTACTGTTGGCGCCGCAAGCGTACGATGGGCCGCATGAAGGAAAGTCGCGAGAGCGACGGTTGTGATGGCGGCGGCAATTGTCGCATAGAGATGGTTTGCCGCTTCATCGTCGAGAGCGATCATGCGCCGCGACGCTGCGCCTGGTGCAATCACGGCGCGGGCGACAGCGCAGCCCACTGAAAAGAGCGTTATCGACGCAAGAAGTCCGTTTGCAATACGATCGAGACGCGAAGGCATAAGATCGAAAGCAAGCAGCACCTCGATCGAAGCGAGGGCAGCTAGTGGCGGTGTTACTGCGTCCACGACCGTACGGCCGAGCGTCATATAGGTGGTGCGGGACTGGTCGTGCGAGTCGCCGTCTTTGCTGGCAAGATTATCAATTCGACGTCGGAGTGCTCTGCGGATCAAAACAAGACCAATAATGAGCGCCGCGATCGTGACGAACGCCAAGGCGATGGTACCGTAACCCACGCGCTGTTCGGCGGAATTTTTCCATTCTTGCATAAGCGTCATAAAACTGAGCGCTTCGCCCGGCAGTGCCTGGATTGCGGGAATCCAGAGCGCGGGACTCAAGATACTTTCGCTGCGTGTGAGCAGGCGTTCCGTGAACAACGCGCGCCGACCGGCTTCGATGCGCTCTGCCAGCTGATCACCGCGAAGCGAGAGCAGTTTTCCTTGTTTCAGGATTCCATCGAGTTCGCTGAATAGCGACGTTAACGTGGCGCGTTCAACGGTAATGCGTGCATCTTCTGTGGGCGAACCAGCAGCGGGTGCGGACCCAAGTTCTTTCAGCCGTTTTTGTGTCTCGTTGTAGCGGGGTTCTATTTCCTCGATGCGCTCGCGAAGCTCACTGCGCAAAGGGGCGATCGTGTCGCGCATGGATGTGAGATCGCGTTCGCGCGGCTTGGATTGGGCTAGCACGGTTTCGGTTGATTCAAACACATCCCGGATGGCGTCGAGACGTTCGCGCACGGCCTGCAGTTGTAAATCGGCCGCGCGCGAAGGCGTAGCAAAGTTGACTGTGGATACCACCGCCACACAGACAGCTAATATCCAACTCGCTCGCCGCTTTGCATCCGAGGTTGACTTTTCGATCCCCACGCGGTGCTCCTGTTGCCCGAAAACTTGATGGCTGTTCGCAAATTATTGGGTATGAATTTGGCGGTCCCGGGAAGACTCGAACTTCCGACCTGCGGTTTAGGAAACCGCCGCTCTATCCAGCTGAGCTACGGGACCGGCCGAATCCATTTAGCATAGGAAGGATCGTCGCGCATGGGAGTGCAGTTTTTGTGGCGCGGACGTGTGTTCGGGGATCACGATGAAAAGGGCGGCGAGTGATCTTCCACAGACAGGATGTATCCAATTGGAGGAATGTATCTCTCCCATGGTTTAGTCGTGACCTTTAAAGTGTCACCAAACCTCAACCGCACGCGAAGAGACAATAGGAGCACTCCGGAATGCTTGTTATGGCTGCTCTGACCCGCTGATCCTGCCATAGGGCGAACTATTTCCTCTAACCTCAAAGTGAAGCTAAACTAGTTGTTATACGGCGGTGTATTTTTTTGAATTGAGACCGGCCCGTGCGCGGCCTGGCGCACAAAGGAGACGGGTTCATGTGCAGCAATTGCGAGAACGAAGGGATCATTCGGAGGGACCTGCTGAAGTTTGGCGCGGCGGGCATCGTTGGACTCGGGCTTGGCGGCGTGCCGTGGCAGGCGCGCGCCGCCGAAGGCGCGGCGACTGCGCTCTCCCCCGGCGAGGCGCTCGCCGCGCTGAAATCGGGCAACGAGCGCTATGTGAGTCATCCGGAACTCTGCTCGATCGACCTCGCGGAGCAGCGGAGCGCAGTCGCCGCGCACCAGGCGCCCTGGGCGACGATCATCAGCTGCGCCGACAGCCGTGTGCCCCCAGAGCTGATCTTCGGCGGCCACGGCGTCGGCGAACTCTTCGTTGCACGGAACGCCGGCAATCTTGTTGACACTGCGACTCTCGGCACCGTCGAATACGGCGCCGCCGTGCTCGGTTCGCCGCTCATCGTCGTCCTCGCTCACACCAGCTGCGGCGCAGTGAAGTCGGCCTGCGACGTTGTCACCAAGAACGCGACCTACCCCGGCGCGATCGGCCCGATGATCGAGCCGATTCTGCCGGCGGCGCTTGCGGTGCGGAGTGACCCCGGCGATTTTGTCAACAATGCCGCCAAGGAAAGCGCCAAGCGGACTGCCGGGCGACTGGCCACGGCGAGCACGCTTATCGCCGGCCTCACCGGCGTGGGGAAGCTGAAGATCGCCGCAGCGATCTACGACCTGGAAACGGGCGTCGTCATCTATCTCGATTGAGGGATGCTGCGCGGCGCATCGGGGAAATACTGATCGCTCATTCTCTCAAATACAAAACCCCGGCCTCAACGCCGGGGTTTTTCTCGTTAAACGGAAATTATCTCACTGCGATTTATCCGTGCGTTCGCTTGAAGGCTGTGATTTTTTAACTTGCGATTTACTCGTGAAAGAGACCGAGTTGGACGAGCAAGAAATCATAAAATGATCATGAACCTTTGAGCAGCGGTTCGAGCGCCTTGTCAAAACCATCGAGGGTCTTTTCCTGTTGCATCATCTGGCCGTTGATAAAGAACGTCGGCAATGACTTCACGCCAAACTTCACTTTCGCCTTTTGGACTTCGTCATCAATCGCCTGGCTGAGTTTCTTGTCGGCCATGCAAGCCTTGAAAGACTTTCGGGTAAAACCGACCTGTTTCGCCACGGCAAGCAAAGCCTTCGACTTAGGTTTTTCAGAAGCCCAGTTCTTCTGTTGCTCGAAGAGAAGCTCGATTGTCGAATAATATTTATCATCCGACTGGCAGCGCGCCAGGGCGAAGGCGGACGCCGCAGTTGGGCTAAGCGGCAATCCCCGCATGATGAAACGCACCTTGCCGGTATCGATGTATTTCTTTTTGAAAGTCGGAAAGTCCTCTCTGTAAAAATGCGCGCAGTGCGTGCAGCTCGGAGAAGCATATTCGACGATGGTGATAGGCGCCTTTTCGTTGCCAAGAATACGATCCGGCAGCAGCCCCGGTGCCATCAGTTCGGCCACATCGAGGGTCTGCGCATAGGCGCCAGTAAAAACCGCCGCCAGCAAGAAAGAACCAAGCGACACAAGAAGAACGCGCCGGGAAAAGTTCATTTGTAGCCTCCGGATGAATGAATGCAGGTAACTAAGAGCGAATTGGAACCAGCATAGGGAACGAACGGAACGAAGGGAAGGGTGCGATCAGTCGCTTGCCCGTCTCGGTGCGCTGGTTCGCCAGGGCGCATTGAGCGCCTGAACGTTCAATCTCTAAAATACAAAGCCCCAATCTCATGTTTGCAGGCGGCATGCAAAAATGGCGCTAACTTAGTGAGAGAACACTTTAAGCTATGTTATCTAAGGGTAGATCGACGGGAGTATTCCGATGAGCAATGGTCCGAGTATCGCGATGTATCGTTTTCTCGAAAGTAGAGCGAGTGAGTACATGACGTTGGCCGTGCAGACAGTGACACGCCGCGTTACCCTGGGTGAACTGGAAGCACTATTTGAGAAACACGATTTCAATGCCTTTCCTGTCGTAGAAACAGGAAAGACACTGGGCATCGTCAGCAAATTTGATTTCCTTCGGGCGTTTGCCTTTACTACTAGTCAAATTGTTCCTCATTACGCAGACCTTATGAAACTAACGGTGGCAGATGTAATGACGGAAGCGATTGTACATGTCGAACCAGCCGCACCTTTGACTCGAGTATTGCAATTGATGGTGAGTCTCAGGTGCCGCAGTTTCCCCGTCATAGGCGCTGATAACCAGTTGATGGGTATAATATCTCGAGAAGATATTATGCGTGCGCTCAGGGAAACAACGCAAGACGCTAAATAGGCGGCGGATTGTACCCGAGCGCGTTTTATTTGACCGGTGGCCAATTGCACCTGCACGGGATCAAGAGAATCAGAAATTTAAATTACAAAGTTTTACTTTCCGCGCGACTTAGTCGCGGTGCGCGTTAGCGACAAAAACTCGGTTTGCTACGTTTAAATGAGTCCGCACCGGTTGATACGGCCGCGAGTAATGTGTCCTCGGTTTCCTCTTCTTCTGGAACATCAGAGGTCATGTGCCATTTCGCGATAATAATCTCGACGCCATTTTGAACCGTATGTTGACCGGCCCAAGTAACAAGTGGGCCGTCGGGTCCTAAGCTGACAACAAATGCGATCAGATCCACTCCACTCCTGTAGCCAGTTAGCTCAAGGGATCGGCCGTCAGTGGCGCCTACCTTCGGACTATAATGGCCTGACAGGCGATTTTCCGCTTGTGACAGGCTGATTTGGGCACAACGCGTGCTCCACCACTCTCCGCTGAAGTTGACTGGTTCAGAAGCGCCAGCACTGAATGCTGCCAAACATAAAAAAAATGATGTAATGACTATAGAACTTCGCATGTTTGATCAGCTCCTAATTGGCCCCGCCGAGTGGTCCAATTTGAATGTTAGTTTAACGCTAGCGGCTGCATTGATCTAGCGCATGGGGTTTCTCGCCTCTGATCATGTCTGTCCCGAAATCGCTTCATCAGCGTGATAGGCGGACCCACTTGGATGAAACGAGCTTAGGGAGATTGGGGTAGCTGTGATCAGTGAACGATTGGCGCTGCACTCGATTGAGCATTTGGCGATGTGTAAAGGTCCATCTTGCCGAGATGTCGGTCTGATTGAAGGAATGGCGTGGCGTCACAAAGAAAGTCTGCCCGGATGGGTGGTTCCGGGCAGTCTGGGGGGCGTGAGGTAATTTGGGGAACAACTACCCGAGAATTTAATCTAGACGCAAAGAGTGACAATGAAATGACAGTCGCGCCGAAAGAGAATAATCAGTCAGGCAAATGGATTGAAATTGTTTCCTCCGTGCCACAATGCTTGCAAGTGAGTGTAATTACTTCTTGCTTCGATTTGCCGCAATAATGGAGAGAGACCAGCTCCTTCGGAGCGTGGCACTTCGGGCAATATATGAGAACTCCCTCCGGGGTCTGCGGAACAATTACTGCATTTGGCATGGTGTTGAGAGTGCTGTTCTCCGAACACGGAGTTGAGCCTAAATCACGCGCATTACGCGGTGAAAAAATTAGCACCTAGCAGATGGTGTGGGCAGCTGATAGCCCGAACTATCCATGCGCCACGCTCTGGCACGAGGATTGCTTGAATTCGCAGTAGCGGGCGCGAGTTAACTTCGCCGATTTTTCGCACTTCTACTTCGAACCAAAAGAAACGATTGCCACAAGTGTTTAGAAAAAGTGCGGTATTAAGCCCGTCCGCCCCTGATGTGGCGAGCAAACAAAACCTCGATCTCGGGGACTTGCGTTTGTACGAATGGAATCGCCCCCATCAAATAGAGTGTGTAGTAATTTTGGCTTCAAATCAAATAGATTTGATCCGGCAGTTCATCGCGACTGGTCTCGGAACGTGGAAAATTGGTCGCAAGTACGTTTCCGCATTTTTCGATTGCTGTGATGAAACCGTCGGCGATGCGACCGCCGCTCATATGCGCGACAAGCGCATCGATGGCCTCCTGCCATTCTGATTGCGGCACACGGGCGGCAATGCCATCGTCGGCGATAATGCGCGCGTAGTGCTCCGCGAGCGATACGAAAATCAGAATGCCGCTGCGTTCTTTTTTGTGCGCAATGCCGCGGATGGAAAACTGCTCCAAGGCGACACGATGGGCGACAGCGCGACGCGCTGCGCGTGGCAGGAGCGCGACCCGCACGCGCGGCAAACTGAGCAACAGGGAAAGCGTAAAAAATACAACGATCTGCAGCAATAGAATCCGGTGGACCGACATTGCCGTGAAGGCCACGAGCAGCCAAGGCAGTGCAAGTGCAACAACTGTCGCGACAAGAATGGGCAGCGCTGTGGTGTCGGAGGAAGTTTGCGCCAGTACACAGACAATCTCGCCTGAAGTCTTTGCCTCAGCGGCGCGGATTGCAGTTGAGATGCGTTTGCGCTCCTGTTCTGAAACGTTCATCACCAACTCCCCGATGCCCCGCCGCCACCCGATGAGCCTCCCCCACCTGAGAAACCGCCGCCGCTCGAAAATCCCCCGCCGCCACGCGAACTACCCGAGTTGAAAAGGAGGTTCAGCGCTACGTTCAGGAAGATCCAGCGGAAACCGGGCGACACAATGAGCAACGTGACGAGGGCAATCAGACCTGCCACGAGGAGCCAACTCATCGGATCGGTAGTCGGCTGATCGTCGAGCCGCAGCGATGGGCGTTTTTGCCATTCCGAGGCGTCGGTCGTCAGCACGGTGATAATGTCATCGACACCGCGCGAGATGCCGCCGCCGAAATCACCAGTCTTGAAGCGCGGAGTGATGGCATTGGTGATGATGACTTTCGACAGCGCATCGGTGAGGGTTCCCTCAAGTCCGTAGCCGACCTCGATGCGCACCCGCCGCTCGTTCGGCGCGACGAGTAGCAGCACGCCGTTGTTTTTTGTTTTTTCGCCAAGCTTCCAGCTGCGGAACAGTCCGTTGGCGTAAGGCTCGATCTCCTCGCCTTCGAGCGAGATAACGGTAGCAACAACGAGTTGGATGCCGGACTTGGATTCGAGATCGGCGAGCTTTGGCTCGATGGCGTTGCGTGTATCAACGGGAAGGATATTCGCCTGATCGACGATGCGACCCGTGAGCGCTGGATAACTAGCGGCAAAAGCGACAAGGCTCGCGCACAGCAACCCAGCGAGCGCAGTGTAGAAGCGAGCACCTCCCCTCGTTAGAGGGGAAGCGGAGCAATCTGCGGTCATTTCAGCGACTTCGGGTTGCGGCGGCGCGTCAGAACTTTACTTGCGGCGGCTTCTGCGCTTCTTCGTTAGCAGCAAATTCCGCCATCGGCTTGTTAGAGCGGAAAAAAGTCATGGCCCATATTAAGCCAGGGAAGGTCTTGAGCTCGGTGTTGTAGGCCCGCACGGCTTCGATGTAGTCGCGCCGTGCCACTGTGATGCGGTTCTCGGTGCCCTCAAGCTGCGACTGAAGGGCCAGGAAGTTTTGGTTGGATTTGAGGTCGGGGTAGTTCTCGCTGACGGCGAGCAGACGACCGAGCGCGCCGGACAGCTGGTTTTGCGCGTCCTGGAATTGCTTCAGCTTTTCGGGATCTGAGAGCTGTGAGACGTCAATCTTCACTTGCGTTGCCTTGGCGCGCGCCTCGACCACTGCAGTCAGTACCTCCCTTTCTTGTTTCGCGTAACCCTGCACGGTGGCTACGAGATTGGGGATTAGGTCGGCACGGCGCTGGTAATTGTTCTGGACGTCCGCCCATTTCGCCTTTGCCTGCTCTTCGCGGGTCGGAATTGTGTTGTAACCACAGGCAGAGACGATGAAGCTCAGAACAACCACAGTGAAAGTGGCGCGAATGCGTGAGATAGATAACGTCATGGTCATGACAACTCCTGCTTTTCTCCAATAGTAAGGAAATTTTCAGCTACGGGAAAGCAAGTTCTGCGGAATTGATCCCATACTTTCCGGGCAGTTAGGATGGTCGCTAGCGCCAATGGGAAAATCGAGTGTCGGTTCAGCTCATTTCTCGCATGGGTTACATGTGGCTACGTCCGCCACTTAGCCTTTGTACATGTTGCGCAGAATTGGAGGAGGGACTGATGCATAAGACACGACTTGAAGCTTTCAGCGATGGCGTACTAGCCATCATTATTACGATTATGGTTCTTGAGTTGAAGGTACCACACGGCGAAGATTTTAGCGCGCTATGGCCATTGTTTCCGGTATTTTTCAGCTACGTACTGAGTTTCATCTACATCGGCATCTACTGGAACAATCATCATCACATGCTGCATGCCGCACGAAATGTCACTGGCGGGGTGCTGTGGGCCAATCTGCATTTGCTGTTCTGGTTGTCGCTGCTGCCGTTCGTCACCGGCTGGATGGGCGAGAACCACTTCGCGCCATTCCCGACAGCGCTTTACGGGGTCGTGTTACTGATGGCCGGAGCAGCCTACTGGATTCTTGCACGTACCATCATCGCAGCAGAAGGCGAAAACTCACTTTTAGCGAAAGCGATCGGCAAGGACTGGAAGGGGAACCTATCGGTCGCACTCTATATGTTTGCGATTCCGCTCGCGTTCTTAAGCCAGTGGATCGCGCAGTCGCTGTATATTGTGGTTGCACTAATGTGGCTGGTGCCAGACAAACGAATTGAGAAAGCATTAACCTCATCCTAATGGATGACAATTGTTAGCCGTCCACCGCTCAATCCAATTGAGCGACAGGGCCCGTGCAGTTTTTGTGGCGGCTCGGTTCTTTAGAGTTCGCAATAATGCTGATGCCGAAAATTCACATACAGTTTTCCAGCAAACTTCCTGATGGATGACCTGTAATGGGTCGCGCATCGCCTGAGTAAGGAATGGCAACCTTAGCCGGATCAATTTAACTTGTTGCGACGCAAGGAAATTCAAGCATATCATGCGCGTGATCCCGATGCTTGGGCGATCGGGTCCACTGCGTTAATTGTCGTTCTGACTTCAAACTAGCGGCCCAGATTGTGAGAGCTGCTCCCGCATGGCGGTTCAGGCACCTGCGACCGTTCACGTGCGCCCGCGGGGCGTAAACGCGATCCTTGGTCATGCGACGTGGCTGCGCGGCATTGGCGTTCGGCAGGTACGCATTGCGTGTGGCCTGGTCATGTTCTCGTATATCTTCTCGCATTTCTTCAATCACGCGCTTGGCAACATTTCATACGCCGTTATGGAGGCATGGCTTTCGTACCACATCTGGTGGTGGCGAATTCCAATCGTAAATTTCACGCTTTACGCCGCCGCCGCAACGCATTTTGCATTGGGTCTATTGGCACTCTATCAGCGGCGGCATTTTCGCTACACGTTTGCCGAGATCACACAACTCGTGCTCGGCCTAAGCATTCCGCTTTTAATTGCCAGTCATTTCGGAGCTGTACGACTCGGAGGAGTCCTGTTCGGGCGTGATCCTCTCAATTATGCAACGCCCTTGTTCGCATATTGGGTCACTAGGCAACATATGATCTTTGTGCAGTTCGCGCTCATGACCGTGGCGTGGACGCACGGATGCATTGGACTTTATTTTTGGCTTCGGCTGAAGCCATTTTTCAAATGGGCGGCGCCAGTCCTGCTAGCGATAGCAGTGTTGCTTCCACCCCTGGCGATGATTGGTACGCACCATGGCGCGCAAGAAGTCATCCAACTTGTCTCGCAACCGGAGTGGCGAATCCAAAATCTGAGGCCGATACCACCGGGGCAGCGTGCCATTATCGACAACATCACGCTCTTTTATTTTCCAATCTTATATGGTGCGGCGATTGCGTTCGTGTTCGTCGCGCGCGGAGCGCGCGCGCTGCGTGAACGCCACCGTGGCATGTTGACGGTGTCCTACCCCGAACGGCAGGTCCGTGTGCCGAAGGGTTTGAGCATTCTCGAAGCGAGTCTGCGTTTCAACGTACCGCATGCCAGCGTTTGTGGCGGCCGCGCGCGCTGTTCGACCTGCCGCGTTCGCGTCGTCAGCGATCGCAGCGCGCTGCCGCGACCTTCCCGGCGCGAAACATTCGTGCTGGGGCGCGTCGGGGCCAGCAGCGATCCGGCAATCCGTCTTGCCTGTCAGCTGCGACCGCTCGCCGATGTCGCGGTCATCCCACTATTACCGCCAAATGTCGGCGCAGATTTCGTGCGCAATCGGCGCCGTATTAACGTTGGCAAGGAGCGTTATATCGTCAGCATGTTCGTCGACATGCGCGGCTCCACCAAACTCGCGGAGGCACGGTTGCCGTTCGACGTCATTTTCCTGATTAACCGTTTTCTCGGTGCGGCGTCACAGGCTGTAATCGATGCTGGTGGTCAGCCGAACCAGTTTGTCGGCGATGGGTTGCTTGCTCTGTTCGGCCTCGCCGTTGATCCAACAACCGCCTGCCGGCAGTCAATGCGAGCTGCGTCACTCGTCGCCACAAATGTTGAGTACCTAAATCACCAGTTTGTTGCCGAGTTGCACGAGCCAATCCAGTTCGGCATCGGCATCCACGGAGGCCGTGTAGTTGTTGGCGACATCGGATTTCGCGACCACACTGTGTTCACGGCGCTCGGGGATGCGGTGAACGTAGCGGCTCGGCTCCAGGAAATGACGAGCAAATTGAACTGCAAAGCCATCGTCTCGGACGAAGTTTGTAGGTTGTCGGGCATTGATACCAACGCGCTTACGCGAACTGAGGTCGTGATCCGTGGTCGCGAGGAGACGATAATGGTTCGCACCGCGACGGATCCAACCGTGCTGGCAACGCTGCTCAATCTCCACGAAGTACCCGGCGACGCGGCGCGCTCCGGATCTTTGCTGGTGTGACTCGCACGAACTTAAATGAGCGGGTCGCGAGCGCCGAGCGCAACCCAAACTTAATCCATATTGAGCCCAAAACTTCTTTAGTTGTCGTTGACCCTATTCCAGCCCTGCGCGCGCCTTGAGTCCTTCGGGGCCATACTGAAGGACCTGTACCTTTTCAAGAGTAATGAGACCGCTGGTCATCATTTTGTCGAGTACCGGAAGAAATTCCATAACTTTTGTCTCTGTGTCCACGATCTCCACCACAATGGGCAGATCGTATGAAAGCCGAAGAATATTGGCCGTATGGATTCGGCTGGAATGACCGTAACCCATTGGTCCGCGGATCACGGTGGCGCCAGCTAAATGCATTTCTCGCGCCTTGAGGACTATGGCTTCATAGAGTGGCTTCTGCTCGTAGCGATCATTCTCACCGAAGAAGATGCGCAGAAGAACAGCATCTTTGGGAATTTGCACTTCTGCCTCCTCTATTTTTTGGGTCTATTGGCGATAGGGGCCAGTGTCTTCTGCGCCCCGTCTGTTTCTTGCGCAAGTTCCCCCGGCAGCAGATGTCGCGGCAGATAGAATGCATTTGCAATCAGGGTGGGAATGACAGCGCTGGCAATAACGGCGGCAACGAGAGCGGAATATTGCGCTTGGTTTATGATGCCATGTGACAGACCGAATAGGGATGAAATCGTGCCGAATGTCAGTCCTGTAGACATCAACAAGGTTGTGTACATTCCTTCGCGCCTGCCAGATGCGAACATCATTGTTACCGGATAGACACCCGCGAATTTTGTGATCAATTTGAAAATAAGCATGACTACAAAAGCGATCGGCGCGGCTATTAGATCTAGAACGGATACAAATGAGCCTGCTCGTATGAAGTAAAATGGCGTCAAAAATCCAAAACATAACGTACGCAGTCGCCGAATCAGAATGTGATCTTTACCGACGCTGCCCGCTAAGATCATTCCGATTAGATATGCTGGCAAGACAGCCTCGCTATCTGCCCAAGTCGCCAAAGCGCCAAGACCAAATAAAACGAACAGCAGATATTTGGCTTCCAGCTCTGAGGGCCGATTGCCGTAACGATCAAAAAATCGGGCCGTAATCCACGGCAGGAAAATAAGCAACGCAATGCACACAAAGACAAAGACCAAAGTCTTTAGCGTGAACGGCGCAAATATTAATCCGAGCGCAACTACGGTCCCTAGGTCCGTAATAAAACATGCCGCCAATACGACCTTGCCGTAGTCAGTCGCATTGAAACCAAATTCCAACATCACGGCATATACAACAGCGACGGATGTCGTAGACATCGCCACACCTGCCAGCCAACTTGGCATTGGCTCCCAGCCCAGCAAGTAGTGAGCGGCAGCTGTACATCCAAAAAACGGGGCAAGAAAGCTGATAAGACCAATTGCGCTAGCTTCTTTCCATCGTTCACGAAAGACAACGGGGTCGAGTTCAGTTCCGGCGAGAAAAGTAAGAACGATGGCGCCGGTGCCCGACAGAAATTTGATCCATGTTTGATCGGTGCCGAGAAGCGCGCCGCCAACGAGCGCTCCGATAAATAGTTGAGCAACTGTACCAACAACGATTTCGGAAAGTGCTGTCGCAATTTTGAGCCATATCGATACCAATGTTGCGATTAGCGCCAGTCCGAGCCACAGAGCAGCAAGTGTCCAGATTTCCGCCATCTCGAACCTTTTCCTTTCCATCATGACAGGCACAAAAAAGCCCGCCTTCGGGGCGGGCAACCAATGCCTCCCGCCGCGCGACACATGCGACAGGAGTTATCAGCCTCTGCGGCGGTTTTCGGGGAACTCCATCCCCATCAACTCAATACAAGTATTTACCGAAAGGAACCTCGTTCGGTCAATATGTGTCGCCAACGATGTCCGTTAGGACTTCGCCGCGGAACAACACAGCGATCTCCTACCAATTCCACTTGGGAAACCTTGCGTGTGCCACCGCCGCGCCAAGAATACTCGTCGGCGCACTGCCTTGGGGCCGGTCGAATCGATTTAGCACAGGAAGGAGAGTTATGGTTTGAAGACAAACCCTGGGTTGATCATCACTTCGGGCGGAATAGGCGCAAGATCGGAAAAGAGCTCAGGGTGATCTTGCATTACCTTGACGATGTGTTTGGGCTCAATGTGTTTGTTGACATCGAAGGTTGATTTGAGAATTCCCTGTCGGTTGAGCCGATCTTCCGCGTTCCACAACGCGCGGTAGTTGTTGGCCGACAGACGTCGGTCTGCCTGCTGGATGTTGAACTCCATCGCAGTCTCGGCAACGTCAATTTTCAGTCCAGGAATCCAGCGTGTTGCGACTTGCGCGGCTTGCTTGGGATTGGCACGCATCCATTTGTCCGCTTCCGATAGTGCCGTTAGAAACTTCTCGATAGTCTCGCCATTCTTCTCGACCCAAGGCCGTAGGGCGACGTTGAAGCCGAGGTAGGAAATGACATCGCCGCCGCGAATAACCTGAATCGCCCCAGGGACATCTTTCAGCGCGACGATGGGCCATGGATCCCAGCAAGAGAATGCGTCAATGCCTTTGGCGAGGAGTGCAACTGTCATATCGGGCGGAGGAGTATTCACCAGCGTAACGTCGTCCGGCGTGAGACCAGCCTTTTCCAGCACCGCTAGGATGTAGAGATGGTTGATAGTGCCGAAAGAAGCAGCAATCTTCTTGCCCTTGAGGCTTTTTAGATCGCCTTTGCTGATGCCGGCGCCATCGCGGGCGACGATCGCCATCGTGGCATCGGATCCAAACTTTGTTGCATTGCCGCTGTAATTGCCGAGCGCCACGAGCTCCATTCCACGCAGCACAGCGCCGATCATTGGCACGCCAACCTGCACGATGTCGCTTTCGCCCGCCTGCAATGCATTAAGTGCATCAACACCCGTTGCATAGGGCCGGGCGATTGATACATCGAGTCCCCATTTCTCAAAGAAGCCGCGCTCGAGCGCGATTGGCAGACCCACCTGGTCGATGCCGGTCACCATGCCGGCCTTTAGTTTCACAGGCGCCGAAGATTGCGCTGAAGCCAGCGATGGTAGAACCATCAAACTGCAGAGTAGCGGTACAATGCGCATTATCATGTCTATCCTCCTTGTGGCAGGGGATCGACGCGCCTTACCCAATAAGGCCGGGCTATGTCGACAAGATCAGTACGTTTCACGCCCCTAACTTCAATTGTGTTGTCCCGCGTTCCAGACACTCTTCCGAAAGTTTGAAATACCTGAACATGGAAACGTTCCGGTTCAAATGGCAGCGTTACTAGTACGTTTACACGGTTACTCTCCGGCGGGAAGCCCGACCCAATCTTATCGGTAGCTGCAAATTGCAGCCAAATCTGCCACAGCAAATAAGCGGCGAGCACCGCTAGCCCAACAAGGCCTTTCGGCGAACGCAGCATTTCTGCGAATAAGTTCATGCTGATCGTACCAATTGCAGCACGCGGCCTGATAGCGACTTGAACTGCACGTCCTCATTGAGTGCGTTCCACGATCGCGGCCGGGGTAGAACCACGTCCAACTCTTTAAGCACGCGGCCCTTCGACAATACGACCACGCGGTTGGCAAGAAAAACTGCTTCTCCCACGTCGTGGGTAACAAAGATCACGGTCGGTCGTTTTTCCTGCCAGATACGGGTGAGTTCCTCTTGCAGCGTCATGCGTGTTTGAGCGTCGACGCTGGCGAATGGTTCATCCATTAGCAATACATCTGGGTTGTTGGCGAGAGCCCGCACTACACCAACACGCTGCTGCATGCCGCCCGACAGCTCGGTAGGATATCGGTTGGCCACTTCCGAGAGCCCAACAAGCGCTAGATATTCGCGTGCCACGGCTTCGCGCTCGCTTTTACCCATGCCGCGCATCTTTGGGCCGAAGGCGACGTTCTCGAGCACGGTCTTCCAGGGAAACAGTGCGAACGACTGGAATACTACTCCGCGATCAGGTCCCGGGCCTTTGATTGGCCGTCCATTAAGTAGGATTTCGCCGCTGGTCACAGGGATGAAGCCGGCGACCATGTTGAGGATCGTAGTCTTACCGCATCCCGATGGGCCGACGATCGATACGAATTCGCCCTGCTGCACCTCGAGCGACACGTCTTGCACCGCGGTTACGTGCGCCCCTGCATAGAGGTCGGCGTAAGTCTTCGAGAGATTGCGGATGATCAGATTTTTCACCGCGTCACAAGCCCCCAACGCTGCCCCGTGGCGCGTTCGAGCGGCGCTAGGATCCAGCCGTCGACGATGTACCAGAGCATGCCGAGGACGATCATGCCGAGGAAGATCTCGACGACCGAGCCCGCGCGTCGCGCGTCGAACATGAGAAAGCCAATACCACTCGAGCCGACGATGATTTCAGCAGCGATCAGCGCGCGCCAGCCGTAGCCAAGACCGTTGCGCAGCCCGGTAATAATGTTCGGTAAGGCGCCCGGCAGCACCACCTCCCACAAGATGCGATGCCGAGGGGCACCAAGACTCTCGGCTGCCCGATGCAAAACAATGGGAACCGATCGCACACCGAGCGCAGTATTGAGCGCAACCGGAAACAACACCGTGTAAACAATCACGAACGTCATGGTAGTCAGGCCATAACCAAACCAGATCACTAGGATAGGCAACCAGGCTATGTCGCCGATCGCTTGAAAGAAAAGCAACACAGGCCACAGGGCTGCATTCGCACGGCGGTTCATGCCCACCAATACTCCGAGCGGAATACCGAGTGCGATTCCCGCTGCCGCTCCGACCGCCAGGCGTTCGATGCTATCCTCGAGATACGCAGGTAGAATACCCTTGTAGATGAGCGTGCCGAAGGATCGCACGACCTCCATTGGTCCCGGGAAGAATACACGCGGAAATATTTCCAGCTGCGCAGTAAGCGCCCACAAAGCGACGACGGGGATAAAGGGCACGATTGAACCGATCGATGGCCAACGCGCTGTCAAACGCAAATAAAGACTCGAGATTTTCAGCAGGGGCGTCATGTGCGTTGCACTAACCCCCACCGTTCGATGGTCGCCCGCTCGAGCGGTGCAAGCAGCAGACGATCGATGGCGAGCCACAGCAGTCCAATGACGATCATGCCAAGCACGATCACTTCCGTGCGATAAAAGTCGCGCGCAACGAAGAGCATGTAACCAAGACCGACATTAGTGGCAATCATCTCGGCTGCGATCAGGCCGCGCCAGGCAAAGCCCAATCCCGTGCGGATGCCAGTGACAATATTGGGCAGCGCGCCAGGAAGTAACACCTCGGTGAGAATAGCCCACCGACCTGCGCCCAGCATGGCGGCAGCATGCCTGATGGGAAGGGGAATGGTCGAAACGCCCAGCAACGTGTTGTATGTGACGATGAAAAATACAGCATTGAAGATCACAAATGTGATCGCACCAAACCCATACCCAAACCACAGCGTTGCAATCGGAATCCAGGCGATGCCGGCAAGAACCGAGAAAAAACGAAATAGCGGAGTCAGAAAACTCGAAACTATAGGACTGACGCCCATGGCAACGCCGAGAGGAATACTTACCAGAAGCGCCAAAACGGTACCGACGATGACGCGCGTCAGACTGGCGACGATGTGCTTTATCAGACTGCCATCGCGAATGGATTCAATGCCGGCTTCCAGAACCGAGGCCACAGTCGGAAAAACGCGTGAGTTAACTCCAAACCACGGGACGAGCACCACCCATAGCGCCACTAAGAAGAGTAGCGGAGCAACAAACCCTGCAGCTGAAGTTACGCTTCGACGCCGGCTTATCGCAGGCGACATGTATAACTTTGGACCGGCAATCCTATGTCCTCCCATTTCGTCGCTATGTGATTAATTTGGAAAGCGCGACAGACAGGGACCTTCGCCAGGGAACTGATAGTGTACCATGTTCAGTTGCACCCTACGTAAGAACATCATCTGAGTTGTCGGCCGTTCGCGCAAATCTAGGCTCAACGATACTGGACGGCAATTGATGATAACTTCCGACGACAAGAGATCGAAGATGGGGGTGATTAACCGCCATGACTTACTTGATAATTTACTTCGGATTTATTCGCCTGCCTTCATAAGTAAGCGGCTGTCGGTTCGATACATATGCTGCGGAATTATAAGAGTCCTCCCCGGTTCCACGGGTATATTGGGATCGATTTTATTGGTCTGCGCGATTGCCCAAATTGGAGTGCGATAGCTGCTGGCAATCGTTTGCAAATTCTCTCCGGGGCGAACAGCGATCTGCAATCCGGAATCCCAAAGCTCGATTGGTTCATTGCGCGGGACGAAATACTCCAGGAAAAATGGGCTTATGAAATTAGGTAATGATGCCGCCACATTTGGCCGCTGATATTTAATCTGTTGCGACGGCAAGGCAGCAGGCGCTAACGTTTGTTTATTTCTCTCGTATGTAACGAGCTCCATAATCTCGTTCACAACGAGATCATGAATTCTGGACGACTTGTCCAAGGTTATATGGATGATTTCATTGTGTTCTCGAAGATCGACGTTGATAAGGCGGTTTCGAAATCCTGCATCAGATTTTAATACACCGCCACCAATGGGATTGTTTTTTTGAAATAAATTGATGAATAGCTCGACATTTTCTGGCACCCGGCCGGCTACGGGCGTCGGATCGAAGCCGAAAGCAAGGCCGACGGGTACGTTCGCCGCTTTCATCCGCTCGGCCATACTGATGATCGCATCGCCGCCGGATGAATGACCGATCAGGATGATCGGCGCCGATGAAGGATCGGCCTTATATTTTTTGATGATTTCTTCTGTAAGAGAGTCAATTTCCAACAATCCATGCACACTCGCTGCAAGGCCGCGGGCGTTGATTTTTTCGGCAAGATCATCCAGCCCTCGCGAAAAAATCTCGCCGATAAGGCCGCGCATTAAATACACATGCCCGCCAACCGGCGGTGTTGCGGAAGTATATGCATCGAGAATGGAAGCGTTATTACAATTTGTGACGAAGCCTAGTATTGCCGCGACAGCTACAAAGCGTGACAGAAAGGACATTCTTGTACCCTGGTAACCGTCGCACTAGTCAGCTGGTCTAAGGGACCGGCGGAATTGATCTAGCATAGTAAAGTTCGTCGCGCATGGATGTGCATTTTTTATGGCGGCTGATTTCTTCAGGGTGCATAATGAAGCTGGTAATGGAGGATTCCGTTAGAATTTTCAGCCAACTGTCCGGCGGATGATTGAATGTTCGAGATGCGCCGTCCGTTCGGTTAATCGGGATCGTTCCCGCCCGATCTCCATTGTCGGAAAGTGACCGCTTCATGCCAATGCTCCGCGGATGCCGACTTTACGGTCGATCGGATCGATCAGGACGCCGGGGTTTAGGATGCCGGCAGAGTCGAGTGATTTCTTGACGTGCGCGAGACTGCTCCGAAACAGAGCCGGCGATTGCTTTTCATAACCGCTTCTGTGATCACGGCCGACAGCATGGTGATGCGTCACGGTTCCTCCGAGCGAGACGACGACCTCATTGGTTGCTTTTTTGATCTCACGCCACTTTGAAATCGAGTCGTCAAGCTTGCCGTTCATCGTACCGAGCGCAGAATAGGAGAAATACGGCGCAGGCCCGTCGGGATAAATGTGGGTGAAGCGGCAGGAAATATTCGCCTCGTGTCCGCAGGTCTCGCGAATAACTTTTGCGATTTGTTCACGCACGCCATCATAGAGATTATTGAACTGATCCCACGTGATAGACGTCTCGAAAGTGTCGGTAATAATGCCAAGCGCCACCATCACATCGCGGTAATATGGCATGCGGATAAAGGCATTCCGCCATTGACCAGCCGCGCCTTGGCGATGCTCCGCAGCAAGGCCTTGCGGCGCCAGCGAGCGCGCAACCGCATTGGCGTCAAACGCGCCCTCATGATCGGCGACAAGCTCCAGCGCCCGTGCCATCCACGCGTCGAGCGGATGATCGGCGGATTCGAAACCGAGCACCAGCAACGCACAGGTTCCGTCGCCTACACCATTGTTGCGCGCTTCCGATGGATCGAGGAGACGGCAGTTGGTCGGGAAGAGGCCGGATTGCGACAACGCGCGCACGGCCGCCACCGCCTTGACCATACTTGGGAACGCGACGCCGGCCGAAGCTTGATACACGGGTCGGTCCTGCAGCCGCATCCAGGCTTCGGTTATCACCCCGAGGATCCCCTCGGAGCCGATGATCAGACGATCGGGCGACGGTCCTGCGCCCGAACCCGGAAGTCGCCGTGTTTCAAGAAGGCCGGCCGGCGTGATCGTGCGCGTCGATTCCACAAAATCGTCGATGTGGGTATAAAGAGAGGCGAAATGTCCTCCAGAACGCGTCGCGATCCAGCCGCCGAGAGTCGAAAATTGCAGACTTTGGGGAAAATGGCGCAGTGTCAGGCCGTGCGGCTTCAGCTGATCTTCAAGCTCCGATCCGAGTGCTCCTGCCTGGATGCGCGCCGAGCGGCTTAAGCGATCGATCTTCAACACCTTATAAAGATATTGAAGGTCGATGGAGATCGTACCGCTGTAGGAGTCGCCTACGTCGGGCTCGACGCCGCCGCAGACGCTCGATCCGCCACCGAAGGGAATGACGGCAACATTGTTGCGGGACGCCCAATCTAGGACGTCCGCTACATCCTGTTCAGTCTTCGGAAATGCGACCAGATCCGGTGGATGGCGCACGTCACGCTGAAACATGCGCACGATATCGGCGAACGATTTGCCGAGGCTGTGCACGAGCCGGTCGTAACGTGTCGAAGACACAATCGGCTCGAGTGAAGAAGGCGTGGCGATGCGTGGAGCGCGTAGGTCGAATTCGGTCTCCCTCGGTGCTGCTACTTCCGCTGGTGCGCTTGTCGCGAAGCGCATCGCTGCGTCCCGCACAAGCGCCTCTTCTTCTGGTGACAATAGTTCGTCGGCATAGCCCCAGCCGTAGAAGCGGAGTTTCTTTCGTCGCGAAAGCGTTTCGAACTCGGTCATGGTGAGCAGCTCCCTCGGCAATTGTGAACCGATGCTGGTCCTTTTCGCAATCAGTTTAGTTTCTTGCCTCGCCTCAACAGGCTAATCTCTTAATAGTTGGAAATGACGGCGAATTTTATGTTAGTAACGGCCTCGACGCTTTATGATCCATTCAGTATCGGTTGCCAGGATGACGGACGCACCGAGGACGCTATGATCGGCTTGGCCTACGATCTCGTCGTTATCCGTTCAGGCCCCGCCGCAGCCGGAACGTTTTAAATTTTTGAATCCAAGTAATGGCCTGCGATCGCTCAATATCTTTGGAAACGGCCGCCCTATCGAGCTTGGCTGTGGACAGCCCGAATTGCCCCAGCACATGAAGCGCCACTGCGCGCCCGTTTTCGTCGCAATCCGCGCAACGCGCATAAAAGATGACCGTCTTGGGTCTCTTCTCTTTAATAACTGTCCTGACGGGGGTCGCGCCGACCGTGTTAACCATAGTTGTCGATGAATGGCGTAGCTCACCATCGTCATCGTGATAGATGGTTAAAAATTGAGGTGAGGATATTTGTCCGATGAGTTTGTCTCGTATCTTGGGTGTTATTGCGGTGAGCCTTGCGGTTGCGAGCTGCGCTCATACTGGAAACCTGCCGATCAACGAGCCGCTCACCGATGCCGGTGTTGCCCGTAACGCCACGGGCGTTGTTGGGACCGAAGGTCGAGCGATGGCCGAAATAGAAAGCGATTTGATTGTCGGCTTGGCATTTTCTGGCGGCGGTACCCGGGCCGCGGCTTTTTCCTTCGGTGCTCTGAAGGGTCTGGAACGGACGCAGGTGAGCGGGCGTGGTCGGAAAATTGACCCAATAAACCAAGTCAATTTTGTCTCAGGTGTTTCAGGCGGTTCGGTCACCGCCGCCTATTTTGGCCTAAAGAAACGCGCTGCGCTCATTGATTTCCGCGAACGCTTCCTCATCAAGGACGCCGAAGAAGCATTGAACACTAGGGTGAGCCTCGCGAACCTGAGCCTCGGGCTTGGTGGGGGAATCAATGAAGATACCCGGCTGCGAGGTTGGCTCGATGCCAACCTGTTCGAAGGAGCAACTTTTTCGAATCTGGCGCAGCGTCCGTTTGTCTGGCTCAACGCCACCGACATTTACAACCGAACCCCTTTTATATTTATTCCGCTTCAGTTTAGTCTGATATGTAGCGATCTCGGTGCCTATCCGATCTCCGCAGCCGTCGCGGCATCGGCGGCCGTCCCACTTGTATTTTCCCCAATCATACTCGAACCGTACCCCAATCGCTGCAATGCCAAGATGCCGACTTGGTTACTCCGAGCTCAGAATGATCCGAATGCATCACCACTCTTACGTGGGTTTGCTCAAGGCATTCAAAATCAGACCAATGGCTCGATGAAATATATCAAATTGCTTGATGGTGGCCTCGTGGACAATTATGGACTTAGTGGCTTCACGATCGCACGCGAGGCGTCGCAAACACCCTATGGACCGTTGACGCCACGCGAAGCAGTAAAACTGCGCCGATTGCTGTTTTTGGTGGTTGATTCAGGCGCCGAACCACAACAGGACTGGGCGCAAACGCTTGAAGGTCCAAGTGGTGCGAAACTCATTGGGGCGATCACCGACGTCACGCTCGATTCCGCTAAGATCGGAAGCTACAGCGCATTCGACGCTACCATGCGGATTTGGCGAGAAGCATTGGTACGTTGGCGATGCGGTCTACCAAAAGCTGAAGTGGTAAAGCTTATCGGAACAGGAGCATGGAATTGCCGTGACCTACAGTTTTTTATTGGGCGCCTTACCTTTGATCAACTCGAAAAAGAGCGCGCTGATATACTCAACAAAATCCCAACGCGCTTTAAGCTTCCAGTCGAGTCGGTCGATGAATTGATTGCGGCGGGCAGCGACGCTCTTTTGCGTAATCCGAGTTACCGCAAGTTTCTTGGTAGCCTTTAGCATTAGCCCAGAAATTGCCAAATGCATGGGCGCATACGACCAATTTAACCGATCGAATCCAGGTTCGTCGCGCATGGCATTTAACGTTCTTCAATGATCGCAGGGACTTGGTGCCAATCTTCACAAGCTTCTCGGGCGAAATACTGATCGCTCAATCTCTGAAATACAAAGTTCCGGCCTCAAAGGTGGGCTTTTGTTAGACGAACACAGTATGCAGATCGCGGGTATGTTTAGTCGGGATGGCTGCTGTTAGCATTCAGCGGACTATTTCCGTTTCTAAACGTTGAGAGACTCATGCTTACCGAAAAATATCAACGAGATGATCGCCAACATATAGTTGTGAACACTCTGGCCGAATGAGCGTCGCGATGCGCGGAAAACATAAGGTTGAAACGCTTATTGATAGCTTGACGTTCCCCGAAAGCCCGCGCTGGCGCGACAGCAAGCTTTGGGTTTCGGATTTCTATACCCATCGGGTATTGAACGTGAAACTTGACGGGAACGTCCAGATAGTAGCAGAGGTGCCGCAGCAACCGTCTGGTCTTGGATGGACTCCAAAGGGCGATCTTTTGATCGTTTCGATGCTCGACCGCAAATTATTGCGACTTCGCGGTAGACAGTTGGAAACCTTCGCCGACCTTTCGCGTATCGCAAGCTGGCACTGCAATGATATGGTCGTCGATCAAGCAGGACGCGCTTATGTGGGAAATTTCGGCTTTGATTTGCACTCTGGTGTGGGAGTGCCACAGCGCGCGGCGTCGCTCGCGCGCGTCGATCCTGATGGGAGCGTGACGGTTGCAGCTGATGGCCTCATGTTTCCCAATGGGACAGTGATCACCCCGGATGGAAAGACTCTTATCATTGCCGAAACCCTGGCTAATCGACTTACGGCATTCGATATTGTCGATGATGGCAGTTTGATGAAACGCCGCCTATTCGCGCAACTTGATAATTGTTTCCCCGATGGCATTTGTCTCGATGCTGAGGGAGCTGTCTGGGTTGCCGATGCGCGAGGTAAAAGAGTTATTCGGGTATTTGATGGTGGTCGCATCGAGCGCACGGTTTTGACTGGCGAGCGACGTGTGTATGCTTGCATGTTGGGCGGACAAGACCGCCGGACGTTATTCCTTTGCACGAGTACTGGTTCTGGCCCGGATATGGCGAAGAAAAGGGACGGCAAAATTGAATTTATTGACGTAGATGTGTCCGGCGCGGGATTGCCTTGAAACTTGACCGAGCAACAAAATACGAAGAACTTAAGATTTAGCACCTCTGCGCGCGCAGCGTCGGCTGATGGGATTGGTCAGGTTTATTTCCAGGATCCCGTGGCAACTGCGATTGCTTGAAGTGAGGGTGTTTAATGAATCAAGAAAAATGGAATGCGGTCGAACGTTTCATCACTGATAAGCTTCTGCCGTCGGACCCAGTGTTGGACGCAGCGCTTGAGGACAGTGTCAGGGCCGGACTTCCACCAATCAACGTTTCGCCAAACATGGGGAAACTGCTCCAACTGTTGGCACGCGTGCAAGGGGCACGCACGATCCTAGAGATTGGTACACTCGGTGGTTACAGCACGATCTGGCTTGCGCGCGCGCTACCTGTCGATGGTCGTCTGATCACGCTGGAGGCTGACCCAAAACATGCCAAAATCGCCCAAGTCAACCTTGCGCGTGCTGGTCTGGCCGGTGTCGTTGAACTGCGGGTCGGGCGAGCGTTAGATATCTTGCCGCAGCTGGCTGCAGAAGGACGCGGACCGTTCGACGTTATCTTCATCGATGCCGACAAAGAAAGTAATTCACTTTATTTCGGGTGGTCGCTGAAATTGTCTCGTCGCGGGAGTCTAATTATTGTCGATAATGTTGTGCGCAACGGAGCGGTGATCGACGCCGCGAGCGGCGATACCAGTATTAAGGGGGTACGCCGTTTCATGGAGTTACTTGCTACCGAACCGCGCGTGAGTGCTACAGCGATCCAGACCGTGGGCAGCAAAGGATACGACGGCTTCTCGATCGCGCTCGTCATTGCTGAACAATAGATGTGCGTAGATAATGTAGTGTGTTTAATCGCGATTCTCGTTCCGATATGACACGGCTCATTTCAGATCTTTGAATCTGAGTAATGGCCTGCGATGGGTCATCGGGGCGGCACACTTGAGCGCCGAATCTTTCGAACCCTTTTGCCACAGGGGTGGCATTCCAGTAACCTTGCGCCGCTTAGGCGCCGATATCGCATGAGCCGAATAATGGAGGATAGCATGGGGACTCTAAGAAGTATTTATTTTGCTGTCGCAATGGCCAGCGCGGCGGTTTTGTCGCTGATGTCGTCGTCAACCGCGCAGGAACTCAAAATCGGCGTCTCTATTTCCACTACGGGACAAGGTGCCGCGCTCGGCATTCCTGAGCGCAATACCATAACTTTGTTTCCTGAGCAGATTGGTGGCACGAAGATTAAAGTAATCCAACTTGACGATGCGGGCGATCCGACGACGGCCACCACCAATGCGCGCCGGCTGGTCACCGAAGACAAAGTAGACGTTCTCGTTGGGTCATCGACTACGCCGCCGACCATCGCAATTTCGAATGTCGCGATGGAAACCGGCGTGCCGCATTTTGCGCTCGCGCCGATGCCGGTGGTCGCAGGCAAAGAGAAATGGACGGTGGTACTACCGCAACCGGTTCCGATGATGGGGAAAGTGCTGTTTGATCACATGAAGAATAACAAGGTGAAGACTGTGGGCGTAATCGGCTTCTCCGACTCGTATGGCGACATCTGGGTGAAGTCGGTCAAAGACATCGCCGAGCCCATGGGTCTACAAATGGTGGCCGATGAGCGCTATGCGCGCGCCGATACTTCTGTCGCCGGCCAGGCGCTTAAGCTCGTGTCGATCAATCCCGATGCAGTACTAGTCGCTGGCTCTGGTTCGGCCGCAGCGCTACCGCAAATCGCGCTGCGAGAACGTGGATACAAAGGGCTGATCTACCAAACCCATGGTGCCGTCACGAAGGACTTCATCAAGATCGCGGGGACATCGGCTGAAGGTAGCATCCTAGCATCGGGCCCGGTGGTCGCGGCGGAACTACAAGAGGCCTCGGCGCTGACTAAGGCGCCGGGCGTTGCTTATGTGACGGCCTATGAAGCCAAATATGGCAAGGACACACGCACTCAATTTGGTGCCCATATGTGGGATGCTTTTCAGCTACTCAACCGGGTGGTTCCGGTTGCAGCAAGTAAAGCCAAGCCGGGCACGCCGGAATTTCGTGATGCGATCCGTGTGGCGCTCGAAACTGAACGTAACATTGCGGCGAGCCAAGCGGTCTACAATTTCACGGCAACCGATCGTTACGGTGTGGATGACCGCGCGCGCATTCTTCTCACAATCAAGAACGGCGAGTGGGTCGTCATTAAGTAAACCTGCGCGTGCTGCAACTGTGTTGGCCACGAAATCAAATTCGTGGCCAACAGGCTATCGGATTGGCACTATTCATCCAGACCGAGATAGCTACCGACGATGCGCGCATCGCCAATCAATTCACTCGCCTGGCCCTGCACCGTGAACAATCCCAATTCCATCAAATAGGCACGGTCCGCGATACGCAATGCGGCGTGAGCGTTCTGCTCGACTAGTAGGATTGAAACGCCCGAGTTACGAAGATCACTGATCATTCCAAAAATTTCGGCGGTAATTTTAGGTGCAAGGCCGAGGCTCGGTTCATCGAGCATAAGCAAACGAGGTCTGCTCATGAGTGCGCGGCCGATGGCAAGCATCTGGCGTTCGCCACCAGATAGCGCACCCGCCAATTGGTAACGACGCTCATAAAGTTGCGGGAAGCGCTCAAACACATTATCCAGGCTGCGGTGCCGATTATCTGCGGATACGCGATAGCCGCCAAGAAGAAGATTGTCCTCTACCGTCATCGACACAAACAGCTCGCGTTTTTCGGGAACTAAACACAGGCCGAGCTCGACTCGCTGCTCCACGTCCAGCCGTGCGATATCGTCGCCGACGAAACTCACCCGTCCTATGGCCGGCAATACGCCCATAAGCGCATTAAGAAGTGTGCTCTTGCCGGCACCATTGGCGCCAATCACCGTGACGATTTCCCTGTGCTTGATATGTAGCGCGAGATTGTGCACCGCCTTTACTGCGCCATAGGCGACGGAAAATTTATCAACGTCGAATAGCGACGCACTCATGGGTCGGTTCCCAAATAGGCTGCAAGTACTGCCGGGTTTGTTTTAATTGCCGCCGGGGTGTCTTGGGCAATCTTTGCGCCAAGATCGAGCACGACAATCTGATCGGCGAGTTTCATGACGAAGCTCATGTCATGCTCGACAAGGAGCAAGGTCATGCCATCAGCGCGCAATTGGCGTAACAGGTCAGCAAGCAAGCGTTTCTCGAATTGCCGCAAGCCCGCTGCCGGTTCGTCAAGCAGCAGCAGCCGCGGATCAAGGCATAATGCGCGGGCGATTTCGACGATGCGCTGCTGACCGAGCGGCAGGCTACTAGCCGGCTTATGAATATGCTCGGACAAGCCAAGACGAGCAACGTGCCGACTTGCCTCCGCGAGGAGTCTTGCTTCCTCAGTGCGATCGAGGCGCAGCACGCTCGCAATGGCGCCCGAATGGCCACGCAAGTGGGCGCCTAGGGCGACGTTATCGAGAACGCTCATTTCGGGAACAAGTTTGACATTCTGAAAAGTACGCCCGATTCCGCGCCGAGCGATGTCGCGTGGCGTGTGATTTCCAATCGATTCGTTGGCGAAGCGCACGGTGCCGGCGGTCAAACTCAGAACACCAGTGATCAGATTAAACAGTGTACTTTTTCCGGCGCCGTTCGGTCCGATTAGTGCGATGATCTCCTGCGGCCGGATGGAAAAGCTCACGTCGCTGACCGCGAGAATGCCGCCGAATCTCTTGCTCGCTGAATCGATGGACAACAAGGATGATATCTCGACCGTCTCGAACGTGCGGCGCGGCAGGGGCGGAACGTCTGGCGATGGCACTGTTGGCGCGGCGACAGGAAAAAGTGCGGCAAGCCGCGACCACAGCCCTTCACGCGCGAAATGCAGCATGGCGACGAGAAGCACGCCGAATACGATCGGTTCGAGCTGCACATCTTTGCTGAACAGGGCCGGCATGATGCGCTGCACCGCATCCTTGAGTAGCGTGACGAGACCCGCTCCAATCAGAGCGCCCCAGACATGGCCGGCGCCGCCAAGCGTAGCCATCAATAGATATTCGATGCCGGCGCCCAAGCTGAAGGGAGTCGGGTTTACGCTCCGCTGCAGATGGGCGTAAAGCCAGCCCGAAAGTCCGGCAAGCAAAGCCGCGTGGACAAAGACGATAAGCTTCACCGACATACGGTTAACGCCGAACGATTCCGCCGCAATTCCGCCAGCGTGGAGCGCGCGAATGGCGCGCCCGATGCGCGAGGACAACAGATTGGAGGTTCCGATGCCCGCAAGCAGCACGCAGATCCATATGATCCAATACATTGCCTTGGGATCGATCAGACTCCATGCTCCGATCGAGAGCGCAGGAATATTGCTGACGCCATCGTGCCGGCCGAGTATTTCGATTTTGCCGAACAGGAAGTAGAGTCCTATTCCCCAAGCAATGGTACCGAGCGGCAGGTAATGGCCTGAGAGGCGCACGGTAATTAATCCGAGCATGAGGGCGGCTATGCCCGTGAACAATAACGCGATGGGGAGACTGATCCAGGGTGAAAGCCCGTAAACGGTCGTGAGTACGGCGGTTGTATAGGCGCCAAAACCGCAAAATGTGGCCTGGCCGAATGATGTCATGCCGCCGACGCCGGTGAGCAAAACGAGTCCGATCGTTACCAGCGACGCAAGACCGATATTGTTGACTAAGGTGATCCAAAACGGCGGCAGGCCTGGAATAACCGGAAGGGCCGCAAGCGCGAACACGAAAACCAGAAGAATGCGGCGCTTGCTCATGTACTACTCATCCTCTTCAATCTGTAGTGCGGAGAGAGAGCGCCACAACAAAACGGGGATGATCAGTGTAAAAACGATGACTTCCTTGTAATTGCTGGCATAAAACGAAGCGAAGGCTTCGATGATACCGACTGCGATCGCGGCAACGGCCGTGATGGGATAACTGACGAGCGCACCAAAGATCGCGGCGACAAAACCTTTGAGCCCGATCAGAAATCCTGTGTCGTAATAGATTGTGGTCACCGGGACGATCAAAATGCCCGAAATTGCACCAAGAAGCGACGAGAGCGCAAAAGCAATTTGTCCGGAGCCGCTGACTGAGATTCCCACCAGGCGCGCTCCGATTCGATTGACTGCGGTAGCGCGCAGCGCCTTGCCACGAAATGTCCGATCAAAAAAGAGATAGAGCGTGCCGGTCAGCGCTATCGTAACCACGTAGACTGCGATCGTTTGCCCAGCGAATGGAAGCGGACCAAGCATGAACGAGACGTCAGTGAGCGCCGGCGCGCGCAGTCCCTCGGCGCCAAAGAACGCCAATCCAATTCCCACCATGGAAAGATGGACGCCGACGGCGACAATCAGCAATGTTAACACCGAAGCGTTTGCCAGAGGCTGAAATGCAATCCGGTAAAGATAAGGCCCCATCGGAACGATGATTGCGAGCGTGAGTACAAGATTGAGCCAAGCCGACTGATGCGGTCTGGCCAAAGTTTGAGTGAGGATAAGCACGATGATCGGAAGTACGATGGCGCCGGCAATTTCACGAGCGGATGATTGCAGCGTCAGTAGATAGCGGCGTCTCCAAAGCTGGATGACGCAAGACAGGATCCCGAAGACGAGCAGGAGCCAAATGGTCGGTGGCATTTTTCCCGCGGACAGCAGCGCGAATGTCAAGCCGCCAAAGGCGACAAACTCTCCTTGAGGAATGAAAATGATACGCGTGACTGCAAACACGAGAACGAGCGCAAAGCCGAGCAGGGCGTAGATTGCCCCGTTGGTCAGGCCATCTTGCAACAGAAAGAGAAGGATGAGTCCATCCATCGATAATCACCTCCCGATCGGTCGCGATGTGCAGCTGAGTACGTGTAAGCACAAGGAAACAGTCATTGCCACGGCCTTTGGAAATCGGGCTTATTTTCTTATGTGAATCTATCCGTTCAATTCTAACGGCAACTATGACATGACTTGCGCTCCAGCCTACTTTATGACCGATGACCGAAGATTCGGGGTCACAGCGACATGCACCTAACGAAGAATGATTTTGATGTCCTTGTGCTTGGCGCCGGTGTCGTTGGTATCAACACAGCATACTGGAATCTGAAGAATGGAAAATCCGTCTGCATTATTGACCGTCAGCCAGCGGCGGGACTGGAAACAAGCTTCGCAAACGGCGGTCAAGTATCGGTAAGTCATGAGCCGTGGGCAAATCCATCGGCTCCATTGAAAATGTTGAAGTGGTTGTTTGACAGCGACGCACCGCTTTTGTTCAGGCCACGTCTCGAGTTAAGTCAATGGGTCTGGATTGCACAGTTCTTGTTTGATTGTCTTCCGTGGCGGGCGAATCACCACGCGATGGAAATTCTGCGTATAGCGACCGCAAGTAGAACACTAATTAAGGAAATTCGGCAGCGAGAAAATCTTCAATACGATTCACGAAGCGATGGAATAGTGCACTTTTATCGTGACAGGCGAGAATTTGAACGCGCAATTCGTGCTGCCAACCTAATGCGGGATTATGGATGCGACAAAAAGGTGATCAGCGCAGATGAGATCGTCGCGTTGGAGCCAGCATTTGCTGATAACAAACACAAAATCGTGGGCGCAACTTTCACACAGGAAGACGAAAGCGGGGATGCGTTCAAGTTTACCCAAGAACTCGCAAAGAGATGTGCAGAACTGGGCGCAAATTTTCTGTACTGTTCAGAAGTTGTAGCCTTACATCGGCAAGAAGACACCGATGCGATAAAAAGTGTGGAATTGCGAACGCCCGAGGGCTATCAGAACCTCGCCGCGCGCGACATTGTTGTTTGCATGGGAAGTTATTCGGCCGAGTTACTGCGACCGCTTGGGATCAGACTGAACATATATCCCGCAAAGGGGTATTCGGTAACGATCCCAATCGACAATACACATAACGCGCCGGTTCGAAGCCTCACAGATGATCAATATAAGCTTGTATATTCCAATCTCGGCGACAGACTTCGCGTCGCCGGTACCGCGGAGCTATCGGGCTATACAAAGCATCTTAATTATTCGCGGTGCGAAGGGATTCTGAATAATGCTCGCGAGTTATTTCCGCGGGCTGGTAATTTTCAAGCCGCAACCTTCTGGACGGGATTACGTCCTGCGACGCCGTCAAATCTGCCGTACGTAGGTAGGACCCGCTATCGAAATCTCTGGTTAAACACAGGTCATGGCACGCTAGGTTGGACGATGGGCGCAGGGACCGGATTTGCACTGGCGGAGATGGTTAGGAACGGAGAAGCTCTCGTCGTCGCGTGAAAGATTTGACCGAAATCTCCAAGACTTGTGCTGTTTACAATAATTAGGCGCGGACCCCAGCCTCCAAACCGAGGCTGTTTGCTGGACGGTCACAAATTCGGAAATTCAAAGACGCACGACTTTTATTTTCGATTTATTCGCCTGGATCGTTTTAGGTTTTTGAATCCGAGCAATGGTCTGTAATGGATCATTATCCTAGGAAATCGCCACTCTATCTAGCCGAGCTATAGGATCGGCCGAATTGATTTGGCACAGAAATATTCGTCGTGCATGGCCCTCGGTTTTTATCGCCATTTATTTCTTCAGCGATTGGAATATTAAAAAAGAGTTTAAACCGTTATTTACAATCTTATCGATGCGAAGAACCTGGCCTAAATCTAGGTTTGGTATGGTTTTTATTGACGTGGAAATCTCTGTGGCGTGAGTGAGGCGGCAAGTTGTTAGGCACTCGTGAGATGGCAGCGGGTCAAGAAATTATTTCTCGCGAGCCGAATAATCGGGTGGTCCACGTGCTCCGTCGGATTGCCGCCAACCTGCGCCAGATCAGCTCTGGTGACCTGGCCCTCTTTGGAGGGGCGAAGATCGACGCCGCCGTTGCGGGTCGGATTCGTGCTGAGCAAATCAACACTGTTGTGCGCTACATGCCTTGGATGATGGTCGCGAATATCTCCAACGCGTTTATTCTGTTAGCTGCTTTTTGGAAATCACCAGACAGAGCACTTACTCTAATATGGACATGTACAATCATCGCTTTTGCGGCGTTTCACTGGATAAGGTACCTTAGGAACCATGGCGCAAAGCCGCTCTTTGTCTCCGTGCGAGCTATTCGTCGAGCAGTACGTAACGCTTTTATGCTCGGCACCCTATGGGCGGCGCTTCCCCTGATCTTCTTCCCTGCCGCATCGAATGGCGGGCAGCTGATTATTACTTGCATTTGTGCAGGCATGTTGTGTGGTGGTGCCTTCGCATGGGCAAGCATACCAGTCGCGGCGATAGCATTCACAAGTCCCATTTTTTTGGCATCGGCGATCGCGATTGGTCTCAAGGGAGACCCAGCCTACGTTCTAGTCGCAATGTTGATGGTTGTGTATACCTGCGTCCTTCTCCGGGGCGTGTTCGTTCATGCGCTGGAGCTCACAAACCGGCTAACTGCACAGATCAAAGTTGAAATGGCGGCGCGCGAAGATGCGCTGACGAATTTACCGAATAGGCTTTGGTTCAGTGAGGAACTCGAAAAAGCTTTTTCACGATTAAGGCGCTTTGGCGAACATTTCGCCATACTTTATCTCGACCTCGACGGATTTAAGGCTGTGAACGATAAACTGGGGCATGCAGCAGGAGACGAGCTCCTGATACAAGTCGCAGATAGATTAAGATCTACTGCTCGAGATACTGATGCCATTGCACGTTATGGCGGAGATGAATTTACTTTGGTCGCCGCTGATGTTTCCAAGCCGGAAGTTGTGCTGGCTCGTGCCGAACGAATTGTTAAGGCGTTCGATCTTCCGTTTATCATTGGCGGCTCAGAAATTTCCATATCCGTGAGTGTCGGAATTGCTTTGGCGCCACCGGACGGAATTGATTCCCATACGCTTCTTAACAATGCTGACGTTGCGCTCTATCGCGCAAAGAAACGGATCGGTGGATCAATACATTTTTTTGAGCCTCGGCATGATGCAAAAGCGCTGGAACGTCGTTCTCTCGAGCTCGATCTTCAAGGTGCGCTTCAAAGGCACGAATTCGAGCTTGTGTTCCAACCCTTCTTTGATCTCGTCAGAAACCGCATTACTGGCTGCGAGGCGTTGCTACGCTGGAACCATCCAACGCGCGGTCTAGTTTTGCCAGAAGAATTCATCAAGATCGCGGAGGAGACTCAACTTATCGAATCGATTGGAGAATGGGTCATCCGCGAAGCTTGCCGGACGGCGGCAAACTGGCCAAAAGACACTCGGGTAGCGGTTAATTGTTCTATCGTTCAGTTTCGCAATCACCGCATTCTGCCCGTAATCGTGAATGCGTTGGCGGATGCACGGATTGCTCCTTCCCGACTCGAGATTGAAATTACTGAATCAGTTTTCATTTCCGAAAGCGAATCTGCGCTCTCTATTCTCAACGCGTTACATGAGCTGGGAGTGCAAATCGCCCTTGACGATTTCGGCACCGGATATTCGTCGCTAAGCTACCTTCGCAAACTGCCCCTCGACAGAGTCAAGATTGATCGATCCTTTATCCATGACTTACTTACCCGTTCGGACAGCGCTTCAATTATAAATTTTGTGATTGGCTTGGCCGGCGATCTTGGAATGAGCGTTACTGCGGAAGGCGTTGAGACGAGGGAACAGCTTTCATACTTGCGCACGAAAAACTGTGGGGAGATTCAGGGATTCTTGATCAGCGTTCCTAAACCAGCCAGCGAGATCGCTGTTCTCATTAGAGATCAAGACATAACGCTCACTCGGGCTGCTTGAACAAAAGTCAGAGGATTTGTCTGTGCCCCAAGTCATGGTCGACGATGGGTCGTTATCGTAGGCCAAATGCGATTGTCATATTAGCGTTACCCATTGCGGGTAACTGCCATTATTTCTTTTTCAGGCTGAGGATATAGGCAATAACGTCATCCTTGTCGGCTTGCATCAAATGAAAATTTGGCATGTTCTCATGGGATGTTTCAAGAAAGACCTTTAGTGACAGTGCGGTTGACGACGAAAGATTGGCGATTGAATAGAAATCAGGCACGGGATCGATTACGACCACGTTCGGATCGATTCGGTGACAGGCGCTACACCACATTTCGGCAATACGTTTTCCCGATCTTATGTTTCCGGGCAGATCTTGACTGAGAACCGGTACGATCCCTGCTAGGGTGAGCCCGACAACGAACATCTGCGACCATAAAAGATTCATAGCGATTTTTCCTCCTAAGTAACAAAAGTAGTGATGATTCAGTCTTAAAAAAAAGAGGGCATGCATCGGGCTGGACTCGACAAATAAGTCGGCGCATTCTTTACGTACTACGGCCCTGGCTCGCGAACGAGCTCATACCTCGTCCACCCGACCGGACAACCCGTAGCCCATGACCCGATCCTTGGGATCGCCTACTTAAACCAGGCGGCTACTCAAGTCCTCAGGGGCGACATGGGGCCACTTGAAGCGATTCTAGAGCGCAGAGGGTGGGCCGATGCATCCATGAACGACGGAAATATTTCGTTCGATGGGGGCCAACACCGCCACCCTTAAAGGGGTCTGCGGCGCGCTGCGACCGGAGGGACTCCCGATGTGGAGCGTCCGAGTTGTTCGTCAATATCAAGGTCAATGCAGCGGCGGTTATCCTTGAGATAACGGTTCTGCTTAAGACCCTGATCTGAGACAGGGAGGCGGTGGTCCTAACGGGCCGCCGCTTCTTGTTATCGGTCGAAAAAACCAAGCCAGACTGCGTATGGAACCAATATGGTCGGCCTTCGCAATCTCTTGTGTGATGGAGATGGGGCCACTCACTGTTGCAGTGGCGAAATGACTTTATCGCATTTTTGATTATTTTCATGCCGCTCTCAGAGTCAAAAGTATTTCACCATGAGGTCGAGCTGGAGAAAGATCAAAACCATGATGGTGTTGCCAGCCCAGGCTACAATTAATAGACGGGCGAGCAGTCCCCAAAAATCTTCTTTAGTATTTTTGGCGCACCGCCATACCGAGACTAGAATCCAGACGGTGTACCCTGCAAAGCAAAGCAGGAGAATCTGCTGCAATGCAATCTGCTCTATATAGCTCGCTCCCGCGTAGAACGCGGCAATAATAGCACTGGTGACGACGCCATAACCCCAGAACACCTTCCATAGTGGCTCCTCGCCGTACCATGATCGTATTTCCGTCGCGAAAAAATTGGCGGCGAACTCCCTTATGATCGATCTGCCAGTGTGGTTATGCAGCATCAGCAATTGGGATCCGAAGCAAATACTGACCGCCCCCACAGAGTGATCTAGTTACGAGTTGAGCGCTAGTAATTGCGCCAAGATTTGGTTGTCGGCGAGATACGATCCTTACCCTTGCCCAGCGAACAGATTAGCCCGCGAGCATGGCCAATGCGGCTCTACGGTCTGCTGGCTTCAATTTAACAAACAAGGCGCGGGCATTCTTGATGTCTCGTTCGATGCCACTCTCTGCAGCAACCTGAAGGGCGACCGTCGTTGGGTGATCCCGACCGCAGATGAAAACCAAAGCTTTTGCCAGGCGACCCATCGCTGCGTGGTCGATTGTTGCCTCTTCCATTGTAAATATATCTCCGGTTAATTGATTGACTCCACCGCGATATACATAAAGCGGGTACATGTCATAAGTTCGTCCGCTGATTGTTGTGGAAGCGCCTCACGAAATTACCTTCCATAAGAATCACAGCGAACTGATCATAAGCCTAGTGTTGAAAGGTCACACACTTGGAGATTTTTGAACCCGAATAATGGCTTGCGATGGTATTATCTTAGGCCAAAGTTCGACTGTTATGTCAGCGTCACCCTGCGGGCGTACGGTTGAGTGCCCTGGCGACTTATCCCTCTAGTTCTCACCCCAACTTTCGTTCGTAGACTGCCCGAAGCGCCGATACGTGGTCATCGGGAGAAAGTCGGGTTAGACTTCTTAACCAATAAAAACAGGAGGAAGTCATGGCGGAGAGCGTTTACAAAGTCATAGAGATCGTTGGCACCAGCACCGAGTCTTGGGAAAAGGCCGCGTTGGCGGCAGTTACCCGGGCTGGAAAAACACTGAAGGATCTTCGCGTTGCGGAAGTGAAGGAATTGGATTTACAACTCAAGAACGGAAAAATGGAAGCATACCGGGCACGGTTGAGCGTCTCGTTTAAATATCGCGATTGAAGACCAAGCCTTAAGACATTTTCAGCGCTGGAAAGTCGAACCGCATCATCAATGAGGTGCGGATCTAAGCTGTTTATGTGTATCGTTACTCAATGCAACGCTCTCTTTAATAATTTCTAAACATTCCCTACTGAATACGCTCGAGGGAAAATAAATTGCAGATGGCTGTGACCAAACCGTACGACAAAGAACACGGCTTTGCGCCGGATTATGATGCGCCGATTTCTTACATGCAGCGCACACGCGAGTATTACGCGGCTATTGGTTACACCACGCCATACCGTTGGGCGCATTACACCGACGCTCCGTTCGCGCCACTGCGAAAACCGCTTGCGCAATCGCGTGTCACAATCATCACCACTGCTGCACCCTTCGATTCAGAAAAGGGTGATCAGGGTCCTGGCGCGCCGTATAACGCCGCCGCTAAATTTTACCAGGCCTATGCCGGCGACACCTCCAAATCGCACGATCTGCGGATTTCCCACGTCGCCTACGATCGGGTTCATACTTCGGCGGACGATAGCGGCACATGGTTTCCGCTGCCGCAATTGCTAAAATTCACGAACGCGGGCCGGATTGGTGAGGTTGCGCCGCACTTCTTCGGTGCACCAACAAATCGTAGCCATCGCGTGACGATTGAAACGGATGCGCCAGAAATTCTCGCGCGCTGCCAGGCCGACAAGATCGATGCCGCTATCCTCGTGCCGAACTGTCCTGTGTGCCATCAGACGATTGGTCTCATTGCGAGGCATCTTGAAGCAAACGATATCTCAACCGTTGTGATGGGTTGCGCGAAAGACATCGTGGAGTACGCGGCGGTCCCGCGCTTTCTGTTCAGTGATTTCCCACTCGGGAATTCCGCTGGAAAGTCGCGCGATCTTGAATCACAAGCTTTTACGCTGGAACTTACGCTCAGGGTGCTGGAATCCGCCCCGGCCGCACGCACCACTGTGCAATCGCCGCTACGTTGGAGCGCAGATCCCTCGTGGAAGCTCGACTATAACAATGTCGCTGTTCTTACGCCCGAGGAGCTTGCGCGGCGGCGGCGTGAGTTCGATACCCAAAAGGAAGTCGCACACAAGATGCGAGCAGGCGCGCGTTGAATCGGAAATTGTTCGTCAGTTGAAAAGCAACCTAATCGCGGTATGAGAATGGCTGCTGCGGTATTTCTGATTTTTTATTCGTTCCTCAGATTTTTGATACATCCGGCGCCGTGAGTTCATCCGAACCATCCTGCAAAAAATATTGCTCCTTTAGCAATCACATTCTATTCAGTGGAACGTGTGGCGTTGGTGTAGGGGGCAACCAGTGCGAATGAAGGCGCTGTTTAAATAGTAGCAGTCTTCCGTATGCCGGTAATCGAACCGAGCTGATGCCCATAAAGAGTATTGGTTTTTTAACTTCGATTTACTCACCCCGGATCATTCCAGATTGTTGAATCCGGTTAATAGTCTGCGATCGGTCAATATCTTAGGAAATCGCCACTCTATCCAGCCGAGCTACGGGACTTCGCGTTTGTCTCAGTTTTTCGAGGTCCGAAGATACGATCCTTTATCTTATGAAAAAACAGCACATTGCTACAGCGGCGGAACAATTCACCAAGCTGCTGCTCTAAGTCACAGATTGTTTCATGCGGACGCTGTTGATATACGTTAAGTCAATAGAGTCCCGCCGGTGGCAAAAACCGTTGGCGGTTCACAGGGGCGAAAGGGACAGCGACATGCAACGATCAATCTTTCTCGCAAAACTCATCGGGCCATTACTCGTGGCGATCGGCGTCGCGATGATTTTCAATGCCGACACTTTGCGCGCAATGGCGCAGGAATTCCTGAAAAGCTACGCGCTCATCTATCTCTCAGGACTGCTTGCACTCACTGCAGGCCTTGCGATCGTCAACACGCACAATGAATGGACCGCTGACTGGCGCGCCGCCATCACCCTCATCGGTTGGCTGGCCGTGATCGGCGGCGTCATTCGCATTGTGTTTCCGCGCACAGTGGAAATGGTCGGTGGCACGATGGTGACGATCGTTTCGAACAGCTGGATCGTGGGCGAAGGCATTGTTTTGCTCGCCCTCGGTGCCTGGCTGAGTTACGCGGCCTACGCGCCTGGCAACACAAAGTCCAAACGGAAAAAGTGAGGCCTGAGGATACATAGCCGCATCCTACTTCAGGAAGTGGCCTGCATTTTCGATCGTGGCGTTCGGCTGATTAATGACTTAACGTAAATATCCTGCAAACCCTAGTTCCGGGCCAAGAAGTAAACATTCATCGTCGCGCTCTTGCCGGTCGCGATCTAAATGACGGCTAAATTTCCGCGGCCCGATCGTCGTTGGGTGTATTGATTTAACAGTATGGTCCTAACGCAATCAAATTCATCCAACGGCAGATCACGCGCGGTTGATCAGCAAGGGCACGAGCGCATATACAGCCGCTGGCCTCGTAACTTTATATGGGGGGCTTCGACATCAAGCTATCAGATTGAAGGTGCAACGCGTGAAGATGGCCGCGGCGAGAGTGTCTGGGATATTTATTGCCGGCAGCCAGGGACCATCGCCAATGGCGATACTGGTGATGTGGCTTGCGACCACTATCATCGTTATGCCGAAGACGTCGCGTTGATGCGAGATCTCGGAATTCAGGCATATCGTTTCTCGATAGCGTGGCCACGCATTTTACCGCAGGGGATTGGCTCGGTTAACGAACTTGGTCTTGCTTTTTATGATCGTCTGATTGACGCGTTACGTGCTGCCAGCATCGAGCCATGGCTCTGTCTCTATCATTGGGACCTGCCACAGGTGCTCGAAAGTCTGGGTGGTTGGGCAAACCGGGATAGCGTCAGTTGGTTTGCTGAATATGCGAACGTCATTGGGCGGCGTTACGGTGACCGGGTTAAACGGTTCGCAACGTTTAACGAGCCTTCGATCTTTACATTGTTCGGTTATGGATTTGGGGCGAATGCACAGAGTAGGTTCCCAACCTATTTGAAGGCGATTCATCACGTTAATCTTGCTCATGGCGCGGCTGTCGATGTGCTGCGTGCTTCGGTGCCTGGCATTCTGATTGGCGGCATCCACAGTCGGCAGCCTTGTTTTCCAGAACGCGATACACCAGAGGATAAGGATGCGGCACGACTGCTGGATGAGTATTGGAATCGTTGCTTCCCCGACCCGCAGCATCTTGGTTATTATCCGCCATCACTTGCCCGAGCCATAGAGCCGTTTCAGCAGCCAGAAGATTTGGTGCGCATTTGTCGCCCGATGGATTGGTTCGGTTTCAATCACTATTCACCGGTCTATGCCAGGGCAGATACCGGTTCAGCGCTGGGAGTTGCGCTCGGTGAGGCGCCAACAGATCTGCCTCGCACGGCGATGGGTTGGCCTATCCAACCGCAAGCTCTGCGTGATGAACTACTCAGAACTTATGAGCATTATCGATTGCCGATCTATGTTACGGAAAATGGCATTGCCACTGATGACAAGCTCGATGAGACAGGGCAAATTTTCGACCAAAAACGAATCGACTATCTGGCGGCCTATACTCAAGCTATGCATGATGCGATGGTGGCTGGTGCCGAGGTGCGCGGTTATTTTATTTGGTCTTTGCTCGATAATTTCGAATGGAATTCGGGATATAGTAAAAGATTCGGGCTAGTATATGTGGACTATCCAACCCAACGACGCATACCCAAAGCTTCTGCTCGTTGGTATTCGCAGCTGATTCGAGAAATTCGGAATTGACGGGCCGGCATTCTTTCGTGACCAATCTATTTGATCAGGGGGAGCGTTCTCATGGCGCAATCCGCCGAGCAAATGTTGTTGGGAGATATTGGTGGGACCAAAGCGCGCTTTGCGCTGTTTAGGAACGATAAACTCAGCCCCGTCGAGACGTTGTCAGTCACTGATTACACGGGGATCGCGGATGCCATCGACGCCTTTATTGCGCGACATCACAGGCGTGACCTCGTCACCCGCGCGTGTCTTGCAATAGCGGGACCAGTGCATAGCGACCATTGTGTGATCACAAATAGTGGCTGGCTCGTTGATGGGCCGCAATTGCGCACCATGTTCGGATTGGCATCGCTGCGATTGATCAACGACTTTGAAGCGGTTGCGTGGTCGCTTCCGCACCTAAAATCAACGGATGTCTATATGCTTGGGTCCGGCCAGCTTAAGCCCGGCGCGCCGGCAGTAGTGCTCGGGCCAGGAACCGGCCTCGGCATGGCTTGTCTCATGCTTGGCCCTGGAACTCCGATCGTGATTTCCTCGGAGGGCGGTCACAGCACAATGGCCGCTTCGTGTCATCGCGAAGACATTGTTATTGATAGTCTGCGTCAGCGTTTCGGGCATGTTTCGGCCGAACGCATATTATCAGGTGGGGGGCTAGAAAATCTTTATCGCACCATTGCCGCGATTGACGGAATCAGTACGCCCGAACGGCGTGCCTTTGAAATCACTCAAGCAGCCATCGAGGGCATCTGTCCCTTAAGCCGCGCCGCGGTCGATATGTTCTGTTCCATGTTGGGTACGGTCGCCGGCAATCTTGCGCTTACGTTCGCGGCGCGAGGTGGCATTTATCTCGCTGGTGGAATCATGCCACAAATATGTGAATACGCGGCGCGCTCCCAATTTCGAGAACAGTTTGTAGCGAAGGGACGTTTCCGCTCATATCTTGAAGCAATTCCAACCAGTATTATTATCCACCCCGATCCGGCTTTTATCGGATTGCAGTGGCTCGCAGCACAGGATAATTGCAGAGAATTGAAATGACCCTGTCGATACTTCGCCCTGGATCATGTGACTGGAATCTCAACTTTGCTGTAACCGTGGATCTGCAGCGTTGCTCAGCCGCGGACGAGAATTATGTCGTCCGAAGTACATACAAATTAGCTTCCTCGGGTGAAGGTCGAGGCTTATTTGACAATCTTGGTTGGAGTTAGGGTGGCATCTGGGGTATGAACGACTTGCTCAGCGCGTTCAAGAGCATCGATCGAAAGTAGAAGCGTTGCCACGCGATTGGCTGACGATGTCCAGCCCGCCAGACGCTGATAATTGTCGACAAGCCAGTTGAAGGCGCCCTGCACCGTGGTGAAGGCAGCGGCTGCCTGAGTGAGTTCGCCCAGGGATAAGGTGCCAGCAAGATATTTCGGTGCGCACAGAAACAGAGCGAAAACCGGCGCCAATAGAGTATTTCCATTCGAAATCAATGTCATACGCATGAGTTGCCAGCATAGATCACGCCATATTGAGAGCACTTGCTGAAATGAATTCCACAATGAGCGGCGTTCCTCGGCTTCATTGCCTGCAGGTGTCAGGCCTTCACCAGTCTCGCGGATCAAGTCTGCCGCGGCTCTGAACTCCGCTTCAGCCTGCATCTGACGCTGTCCCACGGCAATCAAGGGATGTCCGACGATCATCATCGCGGCAGTGACCAGCGTCGAATACAAAACTACGCCAATTACCAAATAGCCGGGAATCCATATAGCCAAACCAAAAATACTGAATCTAATGTCACCGCCGACGCTCCACAGGATATCAACAAATGTGATCACAATTAGCACTGATGATAACAATCCCAGTGCAAGATCGACGGGGGCATCCGTCGCTACGCGCGCGTCTTCGGCGATTCGATATTCAGGATTTTCATATCCCTCGCCACCACGGTCGAGATGGCGGTAATGTTCATCGGCCAACCAATAGTTGATCAGATGTTTTGTCAGCCATCTTCGCCACATGCGTTGTGTGGTCATTCGTCCCCACACTGAAATAATCGCCAGCGCAATACTTGCAGCGGCCAGGGGTAAGAAAAGCAAGGCCTCATGCTTCAAGGCATTCGCATCCTTGGCTGCAAGAGCGTTGAAAAAGTCTCGATTCCAGTAATTGAGCCGATATTGCACTACTAGCTGCGCAAGCACTATGACGATCAGCGCCCCGCACAGAATCCAATTTCGCCAAGCCGATGTACCCCGCCAGAATCCCGAAGCGCATTGCCAGAAACGGGAGTAGAGGAGTCTCTGTTCCGGCGCTGATCCGGTCTCGTGAGCCATGGTCACTCAAATTTAAGAAAGTTTATTCGTGGTTCTGTTGAACAGATTACACCAAACGATAAGCCGGCCAATGTCACGACACCCATATGCGGCAATGCGGAGAGTAATTGCGGCCATGTAATGCTGCTAGTTTTGACTTATGTCATTCTTGAGTACAGCCTATTAATCGTAAGTCGATGGTGACGAATGACCCGAGAAACCAAAATTGTGCTTATTGGCGCCGGAAGCATGTCCTTCGGCCTAAGTCTATTCAAAGACGTATTCTCGTCCGAAGAATTGTCGGGCAGCACGCTGACGTTGGTCGATACAAATGCCGATCATCTGGCGCGCGCCTTTTCCCTCGCTCGATTGATGAACGAGAAATCGACTGCCAGGTTAAAGATCGAACATACGCTAGATCGCCGCTCGGCCTTGGACGGAGCCGAATTCGTTATTAATTCGACGGCAATCGATCGCAATCGATTGTGGAAGTTCGATTTCGAAATTCCAAAAAAATATGGCATTCGTCATACGCTGGGTGAAAATGGTGGTCCCGGAGGATTATTTTTTACACTGCGTACACTACCGATGATTTTCGACTTTGTGGGGGACATGGAAACATTCTGTCCTTCTGCGCTCCTGATCAATATGTCCAATCCGGAAAGTCGTATCATCTGCGCCTTGGGGAAATACAGTAAGATCCGGGCTGTTGGTTTGTGTCACGGCATTTTCATGAGCCAGGATGACGTGGCCACCATTATGGGCCTGCCTGCCGAGCAAGTAGATGTGTGGGGAGCAGGGCTCAATCACTTTCAATGGTTGCTGCAAATTCGCCACCGGCAGACGGGACACGATCTCTACCCAGTGCTGCGCGAAAAGGAAAAGGGCTATGATTCCTCATTCCGCCCGCTCACGCGACAAATGTTTCGCGCATTTGGCCATTGGGTGACATGCAGCGACGATCATATGGGTGAGTACGTTGCGTATGGCTGGGAGGCCGGTGAGCGGGGTTACGATTTTGAGGACGACGAACATCAGCGTACCGAATTGAGCCAGTTGCTAGATCGCGTGCTTTCCGGAACGGTCGCCATGCCAGCGGATTGGTTTGAGCCCTCGGGAGAGCGGGCTATATCAGTCATCACTGCGATTCTTCACAATAAAAAGCAGCTCATCGAATCCGGGGTGGTCTACAATCAGGGCGTCATCCCGAATCTGCCGTCGGAGTTGGCTGTTGAGGTACCAATTCTGGTGGATTCGGCGGGTATACATCCAGTTTCGCTCGGTCCATTGCCCGACCCAATTGCCAAGTTGGTTTCCATGCAAGCAAGTGTTCAGCAACTGGCAGTCGATGCTGCTGTGCATGCCTCCAAGGAACTCGCTCTGCAAGCGTTGTTGGTCGATCCCGTGATCAATTCTACGGACGCGGCGATCAAACTGCTTAATGAGTTATGGGAGTTGAACCGCCCCTATATCCGAAAATGCGTCGCGTAGTTAGCCATTGGACGACGAAAGAATCATACGCGCGTCATGACGAGGGCATCCAAAACGCGTTGGGGCGGCATCATTGATAGGGTCATTCGCGCGACCGGCTTTTTTCGTATTGAGCAAATCGATGGGGTCTGGTGGTTAGTCGATCCGGACGGTGGCCGTTTCCTGTCAAAAGGCGTCACGACGGTTCGGTTCGATCAGGATCAAATCCAAAACACGGATCGCAGCCCCTATGCCGAAGCGTGTCAACGGAAATACGGCAGCGAACAAGCATGGCGTACTATTGCGGCGCGTCGCCTTCTTTCTTGGGGATTCAATTCGCTCGGTGCATGGTCAGATGAGGCAGTCGCAAACGCTGGGCCGTCGCCGCTTGCACTAGTACCGATCGTCAACCTCGGCGGTATGTTTATTTTAAACCAGAATAAGAAATCTCGGCCGCAAGCAGACAATCCGTTCCCTGACGTGTTTGATCCGGAATTCGACGTCTTCGTAAAAGGCGAGACCGGCGAACGATGTGCCGCACTGCGCGATGATCCGAACATCATCGGATGGTTCATTGATAACGAGCTGCGTTGGGGACCGGACTGGCGTGGCCGCGAGGAACTGCTAACGATATTCCTCAATATGCCCGCTACGAGTCCTGGTCGGCGCGTGGCGATCGCGCTGCTTCGCGAACGTTACCGCGACTTCGACGCCTTTAAGGCGGTGTGGAACACGCCCGCGCGTTCTTGGGACGATTTCTTCACACTTGCGTATCATGAGCAGCCATACGGGAAAGCGCAAAATGCGGAAATGAAAGTTAGCCTTAATGATAACAGGCACGTTGCATTCCAAGCTGACTGCGAGGCTTTCGCTGCGGCAGTAGCAAATCGCTACTTTGAATTGACCGTAACTGCGGTGAAAGCTGCTGATCCAAATCACCTCGTGTGTGGTTGTCGTTTTGCCATCGTCCCGAGGCGCGCGATCATCGAAGCAGCAGCTCGTCATCTCGATGTCATTGCGTTCAATTGTTATGATTCTGATCCGGCACGAGCATTGAGTGCCTATGCTTCAACCGGCAAGCCGCTACTAATTGGAGAATTTTCCTTCCGGGGAGATGATTCCGGTCTCCCGAATACGAATGGCGCGGGCCCTCGAGTGGCGACCCAAGCCGACCGTGCGCGCGGCTTCGAACACTACGTCTCCACCAGTTTGATGCAACCGGAACTGGTCGGTTATCACTGGTTCGAACATGCGGACCAACCTGCCGAAGGTCGGTTTGATGGCGAGAATTCAAACTTCGGGACAGTAACGATCAATGATGATGTTTACAAAGAGCTGACGAAAGCAATGACGTCGTTTAACGAACGCGCGGAAGAAATCCATGCTCGGGGGGTTCGCTGCATAAGTAAAACGATCGCAAAGGATTAAAATAGCAGCAATCTCGTTGGATAATGTGCTTGCTAGGGACGATACGCCTTACAGGTGATCGCGCCCGAGCCAGCAAGCGATGCGCTGCCATGTTTCGCAAAGAGTTTTTGCTCCCAGAAAAAGGCTCAGGTGACCGCAGGGCTCAGTTACCATTTCTATGTGAGCCTTTGGCGTGCCGATTAGATGAGCGGTCGCAAAGAGCTGGTCAACGGCTATGAGCTCGTCGTCACGCGCAGCGAGCAAAAAAACGGGCGCGCGAAGTTCAGCAAGGTCGATTTGACGACCAAGAGCTATAAAGCGCCCTTTGGCGATTTGGTTCTCTTTAAAGAGCCAGCGGACGACCTGCAGGTAATAGGTTCCAGGCAGATCAACCGTCCACGCGTACCACTCCCGAAATCGTTCTTCCAACTCGTGCAGGTGAACGGCGTCAACACCCGGCGATACTTGAAGCACTTGAACAACCTGATCCGCAGCAAGCACCGATCCCCACAACTCTAACACCCGTTGTCCACGGATTCGGCCTTCACCGGCACGCACCAGATCGTCAAATGCATCGAGTGGAACAGTTGCCACCAACTGCGATAACGGTGATTTACCGGCATAGACATCGACTGGCGCCCCAACGAGGACCAGTTTTCGTACTTTATTTGGAAAACGAGCCGCATAAACCAAAGCCATCCAACCACCCTGGCATAGTCCGATGAGATCAACCGGTGGGTTGAGTTCGTCCACAGCAACATTGAGATCGGCCAAATACGTATCGATTGAAAAATAGCGCATCTCAGCTGTAGCCGAACGCCAGTCAGTGACAAAGACCCGCCCTAAACCGGCCTTGTGCAAGGCCTCGACCAAACTGTGTTCCGGAGCAAAATCAGCGATTGTTGCTCCGTGAAGAGCAAACGGAGCGCATATAAGAGTCGAGCAGCCTTTTCTCCGCGACGAGAAATTCCGCAGTTGCATTGAAGACAATTCCAGCGCCACAACATTCGCCGTTGCCCACTGCAGTTCTCGACGCCCCGGCTCATCTCGATTATTGGTCGCTTGCGCATTCCCAATTTCGCCCAAGAAAGACGCAGTGGCGCTGCTGATTGATGCCGCAGCAATTCGTGGCCAGAAAAACAGGCCCGAATTAAAGAGGGATGCAATCCGACGGTTTGCATCCTCGCGAGACTGCAATTCACGCGCTTCAGTTTGAATTGAACTCGATGTATCGGGGTCTGTTCTCACGACACTAACTGATTTTCAAATTGTAACCACTGTGTCCGGCCGCGCATTAAGTCCCAAACGCCCATTGATTTTCCACAGCAATCGGATCGACAATTCGAAGGCGAGGCTAGAGCAAAATTTACGATAAACCAATGATGGCTGTTTTGCTTTGACCTATCTCAACAGCTGCCAGATCGAAGGGCGCATTGTGGCGCTCCTAAACAGATCAGCTGAGAGGTTGATATGGATATGGGACAGAACTTGGGGCAAATTTGGAACTGACCCAGAAAGAATTTTGGCCTTGCTATAAACTGAATATGAAAAGGGCGATTCCTTACTCGGTCGTGCGATCGTGCCTAAACATCACATTAAGATTTGAAATCTTCCAAAAATCGAAAGCAAATTGCACTTCACGGTAGCATAGCCGACCACGTCGCATGCAAGCGTGACCTACAACCACTAAAAAACTGGCGCGCCGGAGAGGATTCGAACCCCTGACCCCCAGATTCGAAGTCTGGTGCTCTATCCAGCTGAGCTACCGGCGCAATAACGTCTCAGCGACGATGACCTATCCGCAAACCAAGTTTATAGGCTTGTTGCCTCAGAGCACCGGGTGTTCGTCTCATTGCCTTTGAAATTTTTTTGACAGGCAACTTTGCACGAGAATATTTCTTCAGTTCTGCATGGTCTTTCTTTGTCCACGCACGGCGCCGAACGTTCCTAGCCATCATGATTCTCCTTCAATTGGTGGCATCTAATATCACAAAAACGTCCATCATGTCGCGATCCCTCGACCGCTGCGATGTGGACTAACTGACCGAAATTCATATGTAACGTATCGTCCGCTAACAAGCTCAACTCATCTTAAGATACATTAAAGGTATGCAATATGTAGCCCTGATAAAACTGCTCATTTTGCTGATGTTTGCAAATGGCTCTCCCCTTATTGCAAAGAGGATCTTGGGCAGTCACTTTTCGAGCCCCCTTGATGGGAACATAACGTTCTTTGATGGGCGACCACTTTTCGGGCCGTGTAAGACAATTCGAGGAGTTCTAGCGTCGGTTGTTGCGACGGCGCTTTGTGCCCCTTTTTTGGGGCTGGATTTCAAGATTGGGTTGCTGGTGGGTACTACCGCCATGGCCGGTGATTTGTTTTCGAGCTTCTTGAAGCGTCGTCTTGGTCTACCTCCAAGCAGCAGAGCGACCGGCCTCGATCAAATTCCTGAATCAGTTTTTCCGTTGTTCGTTTGCCGTCAAGCGTTTTCATTGACGGCGCTCGATATCTTGATTGGCGCCGCTATTTTTTTCGTTTGTGAGCTGACGCTCTCCCGTCTTCTCTTCAGAGTTCACATTCGCGATCGGCCATATTAATGGGCGGGCTCAGACACACCAAAGGTGGTGCAGCGTAATTTCCGGAAAGCAGTTGATCCGGACCGCAACGATTGATGATCCGGCGCCCACCGACGTATAGCCAAACATATTTTGATACTTCCACGCGCCTGATCCCATATGTCTGGGCAGCACTGAATCAAGAGTGATGGGAATGGATCCGGGTAGGCAAATTTGACCGCCATGGGTATGCCCGCACAGGAGCAGATCAAAGCCAGCGTGGGCCGCTTGGCGATAAATTTCTGGCGTATGTGAAAGTAGGACAGAAAACCCATCGTGCGGAATATTGGACGCAGCTTTTTCGATGTTGTCGACCCGAAAATAATGAGCATCGTCGATGCCGGCCAAATAAATACTTTGGTCGTTGCGCGCAATAGGCTCGCACTCATTGAGCAACATTCGGATTCCCATCTCTTCGAGACCAGGAACCATCCGAATTGTATCGTGATTGCCTAATACACCATACACTGGCCCTTTGAGACGCGACCGTACTCGCTCCATACCCGCGAGCGCAGTATCGAATTGCCCAAATGTTGCGCCCCGATAGTCTCCGGTCAGGACACACAAGTCATAAGTTAAATCGGGAAGAAGCTCTGCCAAACGCCGCAACGCACCGTCATTCATATCCACGTGGAGGTCGCTGATGTGGAGCAACGTGAAACCGTTGAACCCGCTTGGCAAAGTTTGAAATCGTACATGATTATGCTTGACTTGGATGAGCTCAGCGTTACGGCGGCCGCGCCAATACAATCCTGTTAGCTTGAGTGCGTTCCGAATAACCGAATGAATCGAGTACCAGTTCTCAATATGAAAAAAATTGGTCCCTTGACCAAAAATCTGGGCCTCGTGATCCGTCTCGATTCCCAATCGTTGCCTTGCGTGCAGGCGCCCCAGACGCCGCTCCAATTTACTCAAGACAGCATCATTCATCGCAAGCCGCCGTGAGCCTTCGTCTCGTCTCAGTGTCGGTTTCGACCATGGATCGCGAATTCAGGCTGCGTCAAGTTCCCATACATTATGGTCAGCCCTTTTTCCTGACCGATATTGATCTATAGCAAAGGTGATTTGGCCAAGCGACCATAATATCTTTTCGTAGTTTGGAGATCGCCTCATGAAAACGGTAGCCAGGGATTTGGTCATTGGTCTGCTCAATGAGCACCGCATCATGGTAATCGCAACCAATCGTCCGGATGGCTGGCCGCAGGCGACGGTAGTCAGTTATGCGAACGACGGACTTATTCTTTACAGTTTTATTGCTCGCGAAGGGCAAAAATACACCAATATACAGCGCGACCCGCGTGTCTCTATCGCTATTGCCAAAGATTATCCGCAACCGCTGGCGATCAAGGGATTGTCGCTAGCCAGCCGAGCCTGTGTGATCGAAGATCGCGGTGAAATCGACCACGCTTATGCCCTTCTTCTTCGTCGCTATCCCGAATATAAGGTTATGCCGCAGCCAAATCCAGCTGCGGTTCCATTAATTCGCATGACACCCGAGATCATTTCCATTGTCGACTATTCGAAAGGCTTCGGTCACACTAATCTCGTGACCGTCTCTGACCTCGATCTTGAGGAGTTTGATGAAAGCCGACGCCACCATTGGGCAGGGCATTCGATTGAACGAGGCGACAAACGCAGTCCTGTTCCGCGAACCCCGAATTTTAAAGAATGACGACAGCCGCACTGCACGCCGCGCGCAACGTGCCGCGTTACACATCGTATCCGACCGCGCCGCATTTTAACACGGCGATCGGTCCGGATGTTTATGCGCGATGGCTCGCGGCACTACCTGCTGCAGCGACATTGTCGCTTTATATCCACGTTCCGTTTTGCACCGAGCTCTGCCTTTATTGCGGTTGTCACACTAAGGCGGTACGCCGGCGCGATCCGGTCGAACGCTATGCCGGCCGCCTAGTCGATGAGATCGGCTTCGTCGGCGCCGCCGCCGGGAGGCGCAAGGTCGTGCATCTTCACTGGGGTGGTGGGACGCCCTCGATTCTGAATGAGGTATGGCTTGCGTGTATCACTGACAAGCTTGTCGGCACATTCGATCTTTCGGCGCTGAAAGAACATGCGATCGAACTCGATCCGCGCTGCGTGACGCAGCCGCTGGTGCGTGCACTTGCGGCCATCGGCGTCAATCGCGCGAGCCTTGGCGTTCAGGATTTCGCGCCACATGTGCAGCGGGCCATCGGCCGGATTCAATCCTACGATGTCGTTACGCGGGCAGCGGAGCTAGTGCGTGAAGGCGGAATCAAATATCTGAATATTGATTTGATGTATGGCTTACCGAAGCAAACCACCGAGGACGTCATCCACAGCGCCGATCTTGCCGTCTCGTTGCGGCCGCAGCGCCTCGCTTTGTTTGGCTATGCGCATGTGCCGTGGTTTAAGAAGCATCAGCGCCTAATTGATGTCTCGGATCTGCCATCCGCGTCGGAGCGCATCGCGCAAATGGGGGCCGCCGCGGAAGTTTTCTCCGGTCATGGCTATCAGCCGATCGGTCTCGATCATTTTGCCAAGCCTGATGATGAACTCGCCGCCGCCGCCCGCACCGGGCGTCTGCGCCGCAATTTTCAGGGCTATACGGCCGACGCGGCTGACGCGCTGATCGGACTTGGCGCATCCGCAATCGGGCACTTGCAGCAGGGATTCGTGCAGAACACGGTCGATATTACCAGCTATTCGCGCTTGGTCGAAACTGGGCATTTAGCGACTGCCAAAGGAATCGAGTTTACCGGCGACGATACGCTGCGGGGAAAGATCATTGAGCGATTGATGTGTGATCTTGCGGTCGATCTCGAGTGTGTTGGCGGCGAACCCGCAGCCGCCATGCGTTTCGAAAGTGAAATCGCTGGCCTCGCGCCGCTCGTTCAGGATGGGCTTGTGCGTATCGACGGCAGCCGCATAGTTGTCAATGAGGTGGGGCGGCCATTCGTACGCCTCGTCGCTGCCGCTTTCGACAAATATCTGGCCGCAAGCAAAACCCCGCACTCGGCAGCAGTCTAGCCAAGACGAAAAATTGCAATCGTCGAAAAATGAAGGGGCCTCGACACTAAAAGCCGGAGGCCGCGACATGTCAAAATTCCAATTTGCAAAAATATTAAAATCGACGCCTGGTCCCCATTGATCTAGCTCAATGCCCCTCAGATATATTTGTGCGCTGTTTTTGACTATGGGCTAGGGAAGATCGTGTCTTTCGAATGCCACCTTTCATGATTTTTCTTGAGGCCCTATGTCATAATAAATTTAGGAGGGTGACATGAACAGCATCGCTGGTCATCATCATGGTCATCTGAAAATCGCTGAGCATGTTTGGAAGTTCGCAATTGTAATTGTTGCGCTGATTTTGGCGGGCGCAGTTGGTAGCTTGCTTGCTGGCTTGGCTGCCCCAGATGTTATCGGAGCCGATGGCTTAGCCCGCGCTACGATGACAATGCGGTGATGATCCAAGAATTAGCAGCATTCCGTTGCTCAAATATGCTGCCAATGACATTAAGTCTTTAAAGTTGAGACCAGCCGGCTCGTGACGCGAGATGTCTTTTGAATAAATGCCGTGCCGCTTTTAATCGGGCCAGACCAACTGCGATTTAGAATCTGAGACCTTCCGAAACAGGAGCAAAAAAGCAGCGCTTCGTGTCGGCGATACCTAGCAGCTAACGAATTAATCAGAATATTATTCCGCCGCCAGCATAGTCGCGAGCGGCAAGTCCAACCGTTCCCAAACCTTGGTAAGAGCTCTGGCCAGGGTATCGATCATCGCGTCATCATGATACGGCGAGGGTGTCACACGTAACCGCTCGGTGCCTTTCGGCACGGTCGGAAAATTAATCGGCTGAATATAGATGTCATATTCAGAAAGCAGGAGATCGCTCGCAGCCTTGCATTTTACCGGATCATTAACGGCGATCGGAACGATGTGGGTTGTGCTCGACATGACTGGAAGACCGGCGGCTGTTAGCACAGCCTTGGTGCGCGCAACACGGTCCTGATGTTGGGCGCGTTCCCATTGTGACGTTTTTAGATGCCGGATTGAAGCAGTCGCCGCCGCGCATATTGCAGGCGGCAGAGCAGTTGTAAAAATAAAACCAGCCGCATAAGAGCGCACGGCATCGCACATAGCGGCGCTACCGGCAATATAACCGCCGAAACAGCCAAAGGCCTTGCCAAGGGTGCCCTCAATAACATCGAGGCGATGCATAACACCTTCGCGTTCGGCGAGGCCGGCCCCGCGCGGGCCATACATTCCGACGGCGTGCACCTCGTCGAGATAGGTCATTGCGCCATAATGCTCAGCGAGATCGCACATCGCCTTGATTGGCGCGATGTCGGCGTCCATGGAATAGATGCTTTCGAATACGATGAGCTTCGGTCGATCGCCGGCCTCTTTCAAGAGCGATTCGAGATGTGCGAGATCATTGTGACGGAAGATCTTTTTTTCGCAATCAGAACGACGAATGCCCTCAATCATAGAATTGTGATTTAATGCATCCGATAGAATTAGACATTCAGGAATGAGTTTGGCGATCGTGGCGATGCCGGTCTCGTTTGAAACATAACCTGACGTGAAGAGAAGAGCTGCTTCCTTTCCATGCAGGTCAGCAAGTTCTCGTTCGAGCTCGACTAACGGATGACTGGTCCCGGAAATGTTGCGCGTACCACCTGCGCCCGTGCCCATTCGGGACGCCGTTTCGACCATGGCCTCGATCACTTTCGGATGGTGGCCCATGCCAAGATAATCATTTGAACACCAGACGGTGATGTCGCGAGGTCCATGCGGGGAATGCCAAATTGCGCGCGGGAAGCGGCCGACGATCCGTTCGAGATCAGCGAATACGCGATAACGGCGTTCATGCTGCAACCGAGATATACGCTCGGCAAAAAACACATTGTAATCCATGCTGCGAGCCTTATTTCCCAATTGAAGCGGAGCCCTTTCTTGAAGGGCAAAACCGCGATGATTTGCGACGTCAGTTATTTTTGGCACCCTGGCGGATCCATGTTCGAATGTTAGTGCGATCGCAGACGGACAACTGCTTTTTACCATGCGGCATTCGCATCTCCGGCGCGGCACGCCAATCTAACAATACCATCAAGTTGCTGCTATCCGGCTTACCAGGAATGACCATGGGGCCAAATTTAGTACCCTTCATAAGCCCCTCATAGGTCGTAAGATCAAGACCAGTTTTTTCGTAACCCTCCCCCCCGATTGATGGCAGGTGGAGCATCGCCACTTTAACAGTGGGAGAATGTCATCGGAAAAACTGATTTGCTGTTCCGCGGCACATAATTCGGGGGAGCGCATGATTTCAATGCCGGTAAACGCCCCTACGGCCAGCACAGTAGCCGCTGCGAATAACAGAGGTCGTTTATTCATATGACGCTCCCATTTCCTTCATAGCGTATATGGCAAGGCAATTATATACGAATCCCACTCCACTAGTCGAACCCTGCTGCCAATCTCGGTTCCGAACCTCCCATAGTCAAAAGACATTATCTGTTTTGCGAATTAGCGAGCTCCGTAAGGCGGGCCTTCTCCGCCGTAGTGAGAGTTGTATCAGGTTGCCCGTTCTTCTGCTGGCGCCGGACAAGAATGATAAGTACGGCAACGCCGATGATCAGCAGCCCAGCTGGCAACAACCACAACAGCGCAGTACTTAATTTGAACGGCGGGTTTAGCAGAACGAAGTCACCGTAACGAGCGGTCAGGAAGTCAAGGACTTGTTGATCGCTATCGCCTGCCATTAGGCGCTCGCGTACAATTATACGCAGATCGCGAGCGAGCGATGCTTCGGAATCATCGATCGACTGATTCTGACACACCATGCAGCGCAGTTCGCGCGACAGGTTGCGGGCACGTGTTTCAAGCCGCTGATCGGGCAAAACCTCGTCAGGCTGAACTGCGAAAGCTGGCACTACGCTGATCACAACAAGCGCCAAAATAAAGGAACGCATCCAAGCCATTGATGTTATTCCGCCGGTTGCAGTGTAATTTTCGCCTTTGCAGGCCTCGGTGCGCCAACACGCAACCGCCGATCGGAGAGCGACAATACACCGCCGATCATCATCACGACGGCGCCCAACCAAATGAGCAAAACCAAGGGTTTATGATAAAGGCGGATCGCGATCGAGCCGTCGGGGTTTTGGTCCCCGAGCGATAAATAGAGCTGGCTTAGACCCCGCGTCATCAAAGCCGCTTCTGTTGTCGAACTGTCGCGCGATGGGAAATTGCGCTTCGAAGGCTCCATGACGCCGATAACGACACCGCCGTCTCGGACGGTAAATTTCGCAGCCAGTTCCCGATAATTGGGACCATTGCGCGAAACCAAGCCATCAAAAGTTAAATCATAACTGCGGATCGATAATGTTTGGGAGGGCTTGATCGAGACGATCTTCTCGGCACCCCATTGCGTTTCACAAACTATTCCAATCAGCGTGACGCCAAGACCGAAATGCGCAAGCGCGGTACCCCAGGCCGAGCGTGGAAGTCCCTTGGCGCGCATCAACGATACCGCTGCGGGCACGCGGAATAGGTTGGTCCGTTCGGCGAGATCGGTAATTGCGCCAACCATCACAAAAAGAGCCAGCCCGATTGCAAACGGGGCCAGCACCGATTTTGCCCCAGCGATGACGAATGTGACAGCGATCGCGATTAGGGCAATTCCGAACGCAACGAGTAACCGTTGGGCAACTCCAATGAGATCGCCGCGCTTCCACGCCAACAACGGACCGAATGGCACTGCCAGCAGAAGCGGTATAAAAAGCGGCCAGAATGTCGCATTAAAGAACGGTGCACCGACCGAGATCTTGTCACCGGTCAGCGCTTCGAGCGCGAGTGGATAAAGCGTGCCAATGAAGACGGTCGCGCAAGCCGAGGTAAGAAATAAATTGTTAAGGATGAGTGCGCCCTCGCGCGAGATGGGCGCAAACAGCCCGCCTTGCTTGAGCATTGGCCCGCGCGAAGCAAATAGCGCCAGACTTCCGCCGATAAAGATGACAAGGATCGCGAGGATAAAGACACCGCGCATCGGATCGGTTGCGAAAGAGTGGACCGAGGTGAGAACGCCCGAGCGCACCAGGAAGGTACCTATAAGCGAAAGTGAAAATGCGAGGATGGCAAGAAGAATCGTCCAGATCTTGAGCGCATTGCGCTTCTCCATAACGACTGCCGAATGCAAGAGCGCTGTGCCGATGAGCCACGGCATTAGAGACGCGTTCTCGACCGGATCCCAGAACCACCAACCGCCCCAGCCAAGTTCATAATATGCCCAGTAGGAACCCATCGCGATGCCGAGCGTCAGGCAAATCCAGGCTGCGAGCGTCCATGGTCTTACCCAGCGCGCCCAGGCGGCATCAATTCGACCCTCGATCAGAGCGGCGATGGCGAAGGAAAAGGTAATCGAAAAGCCAACATAACCGAGATAGAGCAGGGGAGGATGAATCGCGAGGCCGGGATCCTGCAGAATCGGATTGAGGTCGCGGCCCTCAAGTGCTGGCGGCGCCAGACGCAGGAATGGATTGGAGGTTAGCAGGATGAAGAGATAAAACGCGGTGGCCACCCACGATTGCACGCCGAGTACATTGGCCTTCAGTGTCGCCGGTAGATTGGCGCCGAACATCGCAACGAGCGATCCGAATAGCGAAAGGATGAGGACCCAAAGCAACATCGAACCCTCATGATTTCCCCATACGCTGGTGATCTTGTAAATGAGCGGCATTGCCGAATGGGAATTCTCGACCACATTGATGACTGAAAAATCAGATGTGATGTAGGAACTTGTGAGTGCCATAAACGCGACGAGGACAAAAATGAATTGCGCGCGCGCCGTCGTGACTGCGATATCCATCAACGCGTAATTGCCCGTGCGCGCGCCGAAGATCGGGATCGAGCCCTGGATTAAGGCCAAGACCAGTGCCAGCATGAGAGCGTAATGACCAAGCTCGGCGATCATCGGATGCATTTCCTCATTAAATTTTCTCCTTCGGAAGCCCGCTTACGTACCATTAGCTCTTAACGCCGAGCTCTTTGGCTGCTTCATCAAACTGCCGAAGCTTGTCCGCGTCTTTGGCCAGCGCATTGCGGGCATCAGTAGCCGCCGCGCGAGCTTTGTCCAGTTCGCCGAGCACCATGTAAGAGCGTACGAGCCTGACCCAACCATCGAGATCGGAGCCGTCCTGTTTAAGGCGCGCGGCCAACCGATCAACCATGCCGCGAATCATTTCATTGTTTGGCGTCGGTATCTGCGGTCCGGTTGCCGCCGTCGTCGGGGCGGGCTCGGGAGCGCCGCCGGTTTCGTACGCTTTAAGTGCTTCATTGAACTGCTGCAGCTTGGTCGGATCATCTGCCAGCGCGCGCCGAGCATCGGCAGTCGCCGCGATCGCCTTATCGTTTTCGCCGAGTACGGTATAGGAGCGCACGAGTTTTACCCAACCCTCCGGATCGGAGCCGGAATTTTTCAGACGCTCGGCGAGCCGATTGACCATGTCCTGGATCGCAGCGCTACCGTGATCAGGGGGCGGCGCTTGCCCAGCGGTGCCATCACTAGTTGGTGAAGGACTTGTTTTCTCATCGATGCGCGCGAGAGCATTTTGCACCAGTTCAATCCAAGGCGCACCCTGCGGCGCACGCGCCAGCAAATCTCGCCACGCCTTCTCCGCCTCTTCACGACGACCGTCTTGTTTCGCAGCAAGGCCAAGATAGTATTTTGCCATCACGTCGTCAGGGTCGAGAACGGCAGCACGGTCGAACAATGCCTTGGCCTCTGCGGTAACAAGGCCGTTGGCACTCAGTACGATTGCCTCTCCCAAATCGCCGAGGCGTGCGGCAGTCGGGCCGAGAAGATTTAGTGCATTGCGATGGGCTTTAACTGCATCATCAACGCGTCCAGTTTGCAAATAGACCGGGCCCAAGACCTCCCAGCCTTTGCCATCTTGCGGATTTGCTGCGAGATAAGTCTCGACTTGGGCGATCATCTTTTCAGTCGAGCGGTCCGCAGATGCAATGTTTGATTTTTTTTCTAGGGACCCAGAAGTAAACTCTGGAGATCCGAGTTTAAGATAAAGAGTGACAGCGCTCACCGGTAGCAACAGCAATGCAGCGATTGCCACGGCGCGGTGATGCCAGGTGGTCCATTTCTTGTGCGTGATTTGTGCGATGTCGGCGCTGTCCGATGCAGCGATGAGACGCCGTGAGATTTCCGCGCGTATCGCTTCGGCCTCCGGCTTACCAATACGGCCGAGTGCTTCGTCACGCTCTATTTCATCGAGCTGATCGCGGTAAACTGCAGCGTCATTTCCAGAACGCTCATCTAAACGCCGCTGCCGCCTGAGCGGCCAAATTACCGCTGCAACAGCCGCTGCTGTCATGAGCGTTAAGATCAGCCAGAACGTCAACGTTTCACCTTACTCAACCCCTGACGTGGCTCCAGACCATTTGGTCTGAAGCCACGTGAGATAACGATGCGATCCAGACTTTTCTGGCGCATGAGAATACATCACATCAGCGGGCTCTTGGATGCCGCCGCGTAGTCATGCACCGATAGCGTTGTCGGCCACAACCGTAAGGGTTACTTTTTCAATTTGGCCTTGAACGCTTCGCCAGCGGCCGTCAGCTTACCACCCCCACCTGGATTTACATGGCACGCCCCACAAGGCTTGCCGGTCTGTGCAGCAAATTCTGGTTTTGCTTGCGCCGATCGGGGAACGAAGGTGAACATCACGCCCGTGATGACAATCATTGCCGTCAGCCCCGCCACTCGTAGAAGCGTCTGCATCTCGATTTCTCCCTAATAATATTGAATTCACCGCAAAATTTAGCGATTAAGGCTACGTCCGACTTGGCATCAAAGTCCATTGTGTCTTTTTTATCACATGACTTTTTTTTATTTTTCTAATTGCTTTGGTCGTTGATGACTTTGATCGAGATCAATGATGGTGCAAGCGAAAAAAATCAATATTTTACAACGCGCTATAAAAAAACAGGTTATCAACGGTCTCTCGCCTCTGACGTGCACCGATTTCTTGCAAACGCGGACTTCTCGCTGGAATATAGTAGTAAAGGCGTAGGGCTGGGGGCGCTTAAATGAAAAGCTTGAATTGGCGGGAACTCGTCGCCGACTGTGCCGAGCGGTTGGAAGATGAATTTGACAATCGTTTTTGCGCTATCGCGATACTGAGACCGATCCTCACTTCTTTGGTCATTTGTTTGGCGGTGCTTGGGCTTGCTCATGCGGCCAAAGCTGATTCGGCGAATTTTTCGAACGATCCTTCGTTGGCTCTTAGCCAGTTCATTGAAGCGATTCGTAACGATCAGCCAAAATCAACCAATCCCGAAATTTTTACGTCCCTTGCCTCGAGCGAAAAATCTAATAAAGAAATTCGTCTCGCAGATGCTAATTCGGCACTGGCGAATTTTGTTCAGCTGATCGGATCCGAGCAGCCTAAATTGATCGCGGCAAATGTCCGCAATTCTCGCGACGACTCAAATTCAGCGCTCGCCGATTTCGTCCAGGTGATTTCTGCCGAACAAGCTAATCCGGCGATCTCTGTAAAACCAAAACCAGCTATAGAGCTTGCAGCAACATCAAAAGCCAAATCTTCGAGTGGCGCTTCGGGTGCCGCTTCGGGTGGCGCTGATGATGCAACCTTTGTTGGGTCGCAAGTTTGCGCGGGTTGTCATGCCGGTCATATCGAAGCGTTCGGCCAAACCTTGATGGGGAAACTGCAAAAGCTCGGAAAATTACAATGTGAAACTTGTCATGGCGCTGGCTCAGCACATGTGAAGGCTGGCGGCGGACGGGGTGTGGGAGGAATTATTTCTTTCCGAAGCGAAGACAAGTCTCGGACAGTTGAGGACAACAATGCAATCTGTCTCAGCTGTCATGAGAAAGGTCAGCGCACATATTGGAGCGGTAGCACGCACGAAACGCGTGGCTTAGCCTGCACGAACTGTCATACGGTTATGAGGAATGTATCGCGTAAGTACCAATTGAAGACTTCGTTCCAGCCGGACACATGCTTCCAGTGTCATAAGGATCGGCGCGCGCAAATGTTTCGGTCGTCACACATGCCGATGCGCGAAAGCGAAGGCAAAATGGTGTGCTCTGATTGTCACAACCCGCACGGTAGTTTCACGGAAGCGTTGTTGAAAGAAAATTCTGTCAACGACACGTGTTATAAATGTCACGCAGACAAACGTGGGCCGTTACTTTGGGAACACTTCCCCGTCCGCGAAAATTGTTCGAACTGCCATTCGCCGCACGGCTCCAATAATGAGCATCTATTAAAAATGATGACTCCGAGGTTGTGTGCCCAGTGCCACACCGCGGGTCACGGTTCGGCGCCGTTAGGAAATCCGGCGGCAGTTCAATCATTCAATCGTGCATGCTTGAATTGCCATACCAAGATCCATGGATCGAATGCGCCAGGCGGGATTTTGTTCCAGAGGTAGTCAGCGGGAGAAAAGTTGGGGTTGGGCGTCACGTTCGGATAATTAATAAAGGCGTCGCAAATGTTGGGGGCAGCGATATGAAAGTTTTCAGCGGACTTGTGGTGATCGGCGCCGTGGTAGCCGCCGTACCATTTTCTTCCAGGGCCCTTGGCGCAGACCTACCCGTCAAAGTGCAAGCTGTTGGCGGTGTGATCTATTCTGGTGATATCGAGATCGGGGGTCTTGGCTTCATTGAGCGACCGGCGAACCAGATCCGAGCTACTACAATTCCTGTTACCGGCACCGGAATACCCGTTACTGGGTTTCCAACGACAGCCTGGAACTATACGCGAGCTGAAAGTCGCGCAAAATTTGAGGAATATGGCAACGTTATACCGTTCCTCTTTGACCATATATATTTAGGGGCGGCGACGGCAGATGGCCGCTACTTTACGAACTTCTATGCAACAAATATTGGAAACAACAATCAATCGTATAGTCTCGATCTCGCAGAGACTGGTCGTCAGTATCTAACCCTTAGCTGGGATCAGATTCCCCATCTCTATAGTACCACCGCCCAAAGCATTTATGGCGGGTCGTCGACTGTTCTCACCGCTCCAGATTTGTCTGCCACTTGTCCGAGTACGGGGGTCACCACAAATGCTACGGCGACGGCATGCGCCACCGCAATTAACGCCAATCTCCACACCATCAATCTCGGTATTCAACGAGACAAGGCGACCATCGAATATCGGTCTACTCTAACCGAGTCGAGCGAATTCAACGTTGAGTATTCGCATGAGCGGAGATGGGGTACTCAGGAAACGGGTATTACGTCAGGTACTAGCGCCGGCGGCATCGGCCCTGGTGGAACCGCGATGGCAGTACCGATGCCGATCGCCGATACGACGCAAGATGCGCGCGCATCGTATCAGTATTCCGGAATCTCCCCGTGGGGTAAGAAGTTCAATGTAATTGCGCAGTATTCTGCGTCAATCTACCAGAACGATGATCAGTCGTTTACTATTCAAAATCCATTTATCACATCGGCTACTGGTAATCTTACTCCAGGTTATCTGAACCAGTTTTCGCTTGCTCCAAATAATAATGCGCAATCGTTCAATGGCACAATCGGCGCTGATTTGCCTTGGAAGAGCCGCTACATGGGCACGTTTTCATATACCATGATGCGGCAGAATGAGCCGTTCATGGCTCAAACGTCGTCTGCCAACATCTTTAACTTCGGCGGAATAACGTCCGGCAGCGGCCATACCAGCACCCAGTCGGGGAAGCCTGGACGGTGCGATCAACACGATGTTAATCAATAATGTGGTGACAACGCAGATCACGCCCGATCTGAAATCAAAACTGAGCTATCGCTATTACAACTACGACAACGCGACGTCACCGCTTCTTATGCAACAGTGGGTGATCGGCGATACGGCTAGTGCTTGTATTTCCTCGCAGAGCTATTGTCCGCATGCGACGCAATTTTCATCTTACGTAAAACAGAACGCCGGCGCGGACCTCAATTGGCGCGCCAATAGCTGGCTCAATACCGGGATTGCATACGGATGGGAGCGCTATCAGTGGAGCATGGCAAATGTCAGCGCTACGAATGAGAATTCTGGCAAAATTTTTGCCGATGCACGGCCGACAGATTGGTTGACCGTGCGTACGAGCTATCAATATTTGTCACGCAAGGCCGATAACTACGACTACTTCAATAATGTCTGGACCACATATACGAACAACTTTCTTGGGTGCATACCCAGTACAACGGCTGTTCTTGGAACTTGCGCCGGCGGTGGCGGGATTCAAATCAACCCGTTAATGCGAATATACGATCTGTCATCTCGGGATCGGCAGAAAGCAAATGTCTACATCGATTTTGACGTCGCGCCGGGCATTGTGATCACACCGACATTCGGGATGCGATACGATAACTATCCCGTGGGTGCGTTGGCGATCCCAGTTCCGCCCAATCCAGCTGCGTCAGGGGGGACAGCTAACACGATCGGCCTGCAGAAGGACGATAATTACAATGTAGGGGTCGAACTTTCCATGCGGCTCACTGATACGACCATGTTTGTCGGCTCCTACATGCATGAAAATATCAGCCGTCGGTTCAATTGGGCGACAGGCAACACCAATTTTCCACCTACAGCTTTGGCCAATTATGACTCTGTAAACATTAGAGATTATGTTGATACTTTTACTGCAGCTGTGAACATCCAATTGATGCCGAGTGTGCTTGATCTAAGACTTGGCTACACTTATTCGCATGCGGCTGAAACGGGAGCAGGTGTAACCTGCGCAAGTTCATTCGCTTGTAGTACTGCAGCAAACCTTTCCCTGGCCAATTCAGTACCGAATGTGACGAGCACTTATCAACTGTTCGAAAGCACTTTGAAATATAAGTTAGATCAAAATCAGTTACGCGCCGTGGGTTGGTCGGGCCAGGGCTATGCAAAACTACGATACGCTTATGAGTCGTACCAAATTTCGAACTGGCAATCTGACAGTATGATGCCGTTCATGTACGCAGTTGCTCCTAGCGCCGGAGGTGGCGGTAACAAAGTTTGGCTGGCTGGCGATAGTCCAAATTATCGAGCCCAGCTGATCATGGCGACCCTTGGGTTGACGTGGTAATTAATAAGCGGCGCGGTCTTAATTGTATTCTTCTAAGCATTGATAATTTTGATGCGTGCTGGGGCCAAGTTGAATCGTCTCAATTTATGAGCGTTAGACGGAGGACGGTGGCTTGTTCGTCGCGCTAAGGGTGGCCGGCTCCCTCGGGATGGAAACTGGGCAGCACGAACGCCCAACATGAAGTTCGATATTTTTGAAGAGCGAAATTTTTAAATCAGTTGGTCGCTTTCGACTTTAGACGAATAGTGCATCGCCAACGCACAGGCATTCGACTGACGAGGAATCGTCGCTGGCAGGCGCGCGCCGTTCGCGGAGACGGTCGGTAATGGAATAACGGCGAGCGCCGTAGGTAATTTTCCAAGGCAACCGGCCGCATTTTTGATCTCAATCAATTAGTCTCTGGGCGACAACAGCTATCTGAAATGTGCTATAAAATGAATGTTTGATTGCCCGGAAGTACTGTGAGGCCTAAGGAACGGCAGATGCAAAGGAGCGTCACGACGCGAAGGGCATCTAGGTTTCGCAGTCGCCTTAGGCGGGTTGCTAGAGATTTATTGATCGCAAAAATCGGCGAGGCGAATGAATTTGCCGCGGCGCAAGCTTCGCGCGATCGATCCTGCTCATCGAAAACGATACGTCATGTTGCTTGGATTGTGGTCGCGTTTGTCTGCTTCAGCGCTGCGGCGGGTCTCTGGCGATCGGACGCCAGGGCACAAAACGTCGCTCCCGGCACGACAAGCGAGCAATCTAACCCGCCGACACTCGCCAACGAAACCTGCCTCGGCTGTCATGGCGTCGAGGGATTTCAACCAACCTTTCCGTCCGGGCGGAATGGCATACCGGGGGTTTTGACAGAGCGGTTTCTCGGTAGTGTGCACGGCAGTCGGCAGTGCGTCGAATGCCACAAGAATATTACCCAAATTCCGCACGAGAAAACCGAGGTGAAGGTCAGCTGCGTGCAGTGTCATGAGGAATTGTGGAGCAACGCCCAGGACGAGGGCAAGACCGCCGAATTTGCGAAGCTCGGCACCGTAGTGCAAATGATCGATCGCTACATGAAGTCGATCCATGCGCGACCCAACAAGCAAGATCAGTCGCGCACCAATGCCACCTGCTATAATTGTCACGAAGCGCACTACATTTATCCGAAAGGCAGCGCCAATCGCAATTGGTGGCGGCTCAATCTGCCGTACAGGTGCGGTAGCTGCCATACCGAGCAGCTTGAGGCTTACAAGAATTCAGTGCACGGCAAGGAAGTGCTGCAGAACGGCAATCCGAAGGCAGCGATTTGCGCGGATTGCCACACGACGCACGACGTCGGTGCCCCAGTGCTGGATTCAACCCGGCTCATCATCACCAAGAATTGCGGGAATTGCCACCAAGATGAATTGAAATCCTACATCGATACCTATCACGGCCAGGTCAACAAGCTTGGCTATGCCTTTACCGCCAAGTGTTTTGACTGCCACGGCAGCCACAAAATCCAACGGGTGAGCGATCCATCCTCGAACGTGCACCCGAATAACCGGCTGAAGACCTGTCAAAACTGTCATGGCGATGCGACCGCCGGCTTCGCGACATTCCAGCCACATGCCAACAATCATGATTTCGTTCGCTATCCATATACTTGGATCGCCTCCAGATTCATGGTTGGGCTGCTCGGCGGCACGTTCGCATTTTTCTGGACCCATTCGGTGCTGTGGTACTACCGCGAATTCCGGGATCGCCAGCTGGAGAAGAAGCGGCCGCACGTTAAAATTGCTGAACTGCCGAAGTCCGAAAATCCAAAATACTATCGGCGTTGGGGATTGACTTGGCGGATCGCCCATCTGCTGTTTGCCATCAGCTTAATGATATTGGTGCTGACCGGCATGACACTGTTCTATGCCGACACGTCATGGGCGCCGGTAGTTAGCCACTGGCTCGGCGGACCGCGGGTGACCGGCGTCATCCATCGGATATTCGCAGTCGCCTTTGTTGCAATCTTTTTCTGGCACTTGGCCTACGTCGTGATCCGTCTTGGTCCGAAATGGCGAACCTTCAAGCTGTTCGGGCCGTACTCGCTGGTTCCGAATCTCCAAGACTTGTATGACATCGTCGCCATGTTCAAATGGTTCTTTGGGTTCGCGCCGCGACCGAATTTCGACCGTTGGACCTACTGGGAGAAATTTGACTACTGGGCGCCGTTCTGGGGCGTCACCATCATTGGCATCAGCGGCGCCATGTTGTGGTTCAAGGACGTAACCGCCACCTATCTGCCGGGCTGGGTATTCAATGTCGCCGTGATCTTCCACGGGGAGGAAGCCGTGTTGGCTACCGGCTTCTTGTTCACCGTGCACTTCTTCAACAATCACTGGCGGCCGGACAAGTTCCCCCTCGATACGGTGATGTTCACCGGCAAAATGCCGCTGGAGGATTTCAAGCGCGAGCACGCTGTTGAGTATCAGCGCCTGGTCGAAACCAACGAGTTGGAGAAATACTTGGTCGATGCGCCGTCGCGTCCGATGGCCACGGGATCAAGGATCCTGGGATTTGCGTTGATTGCAGTTGGTCTTATTCTGCTGTTGTTGGTGCTTGATGGGTTCATTGGCCGGTTGATAGCGGGATAGCGAGGCGTGCTACAATATCGCTGAGCGTTGAATGGAACTAGATGGAAATTTATGGGCGAAATTACCATTGAAGGTTGCAATGCATTTTGACCGTCGCAGCTTTGCGAAAAAATATTTCCTGCTGGGCATCGTCATGGTGCTGATCGGCTGTTCGGACAATCAGCCGCCAGGCGATAAGGGCGCCGCCGACAAGCTTCCGGCAGCGGACATAGCGGCCGGCAAAAGCATTGCCGAGAAAGAGTGCAAGGGCTGTCATGATATGAATGGCAAGGGTGTCGCGCCCGGCATTCCAAATCTGGGCGGGCAGATCGATCGCTATCTGATCGCTTCGCTTCAGGAGTACAAGGACGGCAAACGCCTGCACGGTGCTTTGCGGGATATTGCCTCGCACCTAACCGAGACCGATGCTCGCAACGTCGCCGGATATTTCGCGAGCTTGCCGCCGATTGCGCCGGCAGCAGGAACTGTCTTTTCTCCCTTCGAGCATGGCAAGGCGCTGGCGGCCGATTGTAACAATTGTCATGGCGAGACCGGTATCAGCAAGACGCCAGGTACGCCCAATCTTGCTGGTCAGCAGCCGCACTATTTCGTTGCTGCGACCCAGGAATATCTCAACGGTGCGCGCGAAACGTCGCCGATGCATGGGTTGATCCGCGGCCGGAACAAGCTTGATATGGATAGTCTAGCGCTGTTCTTTGCCTCACAGACGCCGGTAGAACGCCCAGCGCCGTCATTCGGTAATCCGGCGGCGGGCGAACCACTGACTACCTTATGTGCCGGCTGTCACGGCTTACATGGTGTGAGTACCGACTCGGAGACGCCAAGTCTGGCGAGCCAAGATCCCGAATATCTGGTGAATTCGACCAAGGCCTATCGCAACAAGCGCCGTCACGACGCGATGCAACGGGCAATCGCCGCGCTCAGCGATAAGGATATCGACAACATCGCTGCATTCTATGCGGTACAGAAATCCAGAGCTGCGGAAAAGGGCCCGGAGCTCGTTCACCAGATAACCGACAGGTGCGATCGTTGCCACGGCGCGGACGCCGGCGGCGCAGCAGCAGCGTTTCCAAAAATCAATGGACAGGACAAGGATTATCTCACGATGGCGTTGCGGGGCTATCGCGATGGCCGCCGGCAGAGTTCGGTGATGCATAATATGAGCGTGCCCTATGGCGACGCCATCATCGAGAGCCTCTCGTCTTTTTATTCGACGCAAGCGGCGAAACCGTCAAAATAAATGCCAAAGGATGATAGGTCTGGTGGCGAAAAATGATGGAGGAGGACAGCAACCTCACTGCGCTTCATTTGTATGCTTCGAAGCGCGTAGGTTTCGTTCAGCAAATACGTGCCAGGAGGCATGGATGAGGACGTCTGAATTTCTCGAAGGCGAGGGTCAATCGAATGGGGATTAAATTTGCGAGGCCAGCGACTGCGCTTATGGCGCTTACGGTTGTTGCCGGAGCGGCGTTTTTGGATTGTCGGGCTGCGGCGGCGCAGATCACGCCGATCACGCCCGGCGCCAGCGCCAGCAATTTCAAACCGCTTTTCCTAAAGCCGGAAGAAGTGTTGGAAGGCAAACGCCTAGCCGAAGAGTCCTGCGGCGGTTGCCATGGTGCAAACGGCATCAGCACTACCGAAGGTATTCCCCACCTGGCTGGTCAGAGATCAGTATATCTCTATACCGAGCTGAAGGACTATCAATCGGGGGCGCGCGGCCAAACGGTCATGGGTAACGCCATCAAGTTCCTGAGTGATGATGCGCTGGTCAAAGTGGCCGCCTACTTTGCCACTCTTGATCCGCCGCAACCGAGTACCAACGCGACCACTGCCAAAGATCCGGTCCGTGCCGGCCAAGCGGCAGCAGCGTCGTGCGGCGGCTGTCACGGTGAGTTCGGTGTCAGCAAAACCCCCGGCATGCCAAACTTGATCGGATTGGACCCGAAATATCTGGTCAGCGCCATGCAGGCTTATAAGTCCGGTCAACGCAAGCACGGCGTCATGAAGGCGCTGATCGCAAATGTGAGTGATGAGAATATTAATAACATTGCGCTGTTTTATGCACTCCAAAAACCCGCCCGCGCGCAGACTCCGTCTGCGGGCAACCAGGAGGCGGGCAAGGCTGCCGCGGTTTCATGCGCTGGATGCCACGGTGATATGGGTGTTAGCGCAACGTCGGCCAATCCGAGTCTTGCCGGGCAGGACGCGCAATATTTGGCGGGTGCGCTTGCCGCCTATAAGGATGGCACGCGCACCGATGAGACAATGAAAGGTATGGTCGCTGGGCTCGACGATGCCGGACGCAAAAATCTTGCCGCCTTCTATGCCAACCAGCAACCGGGACCGCCGAACGTGCGCAAGCCGTTGGCAGCGGCCGAATGGGCGCAACGGTGCGATCGCTGTCATGGTCTCAATGGCAACAGCGTTGACCCGCACTTTTCAGCGCTCGCGAGCCAGCGCATGGATTATCTCGTCAAGGCCTTAAAGGCCTATCGGATCCGCGATCGCAGAAGCGCAGAAATGGCCGCCATGTCCGATGTGCTGAGCGATGACGATATTGAGAACTTGGCGGCGCATTATTCGCGCCAAAAAGCGCGTTCGGCCATATACGTCATCGTGCCGGGCAAGTGACATGCGAGGTCTGGATAAACCCACTTGCCGCTTGGCAAGATTAACTGCAAACAATCCAAGCAACCTGGACTGCGAATTGATCCGTGCGAGCGCGATCGATAGCGCCCAATCGAATGGAACTGACCATGAGTGAATTGCAACTGCACCGGCACTACTTTCATTACTCCGAGCTGCCGTACAGCCAGCGTGTCCTCTATACGGCGGCGCTTCTGATCCTCGGCCTGGGCTATCTCTTCGCCTTGCTCAATGTGTATTTCACCTATGCCGGAAAGGCGGGCGGCAACCCGCTCCTGCTTACACCGGAAGATCTTATCGTTGCCTATAGTGGCAGCGGGAAGTCCTCGCGCCTCGAGTCTGCGCTGCGGGGACCAATGTCGACCATGCTGCCGCGCGATGAAGTCACCGTCGTGATCGACTGGGTCCAGGCGAATGCCAACCGTGATAAGTACGAGAAGGAGATTCGGCCGATCTTGGATAAGCGCTGCATGGCTTGCCACGATGGCAGCAACCCGCATCTGGTAAACCTTAGTAACTACGACAACCTGAAAAAGATGACCGAGATGGATAAGGGCGCAACCATCCCTACTTTGGTGCGCGTCTCGCATATTCACCTGTTCGGGGTGACATTCATCTTCTTTCTTGTTGGCCTGACGTTCAGCCACGCTTATGTGCGTCCGGTCTGGTTCAAATGCACAGTCGTCGCGTTTCCCTTCGTCGCCATCATGGTCGATGTGTCCTCCTGGTACATCATCAAGCTGTTCCATCCCTTCGTTTACGTGGAAATGGCGGCCGGCGGCTTGATGGCGGCATGCTTCGCCTTTATGTGGGTGGTATCGTTGTATCAGATGTGGGTGTCTTCGGCGCCGACTGCCGTGATCGAACGCGAAGCGCCGGTGATCAGACGTAACCCTGCGAGCTGAACGCCCGAGACGGCTCAATCGTGTTGCTGCAAGTCGACGATCCCTGCCGCGAATTCGTCGACCGCGTTCCACGATGTGTATTCGATGCAAGTTTTCGGATCGGTTGGCCCGCCGGTCAGCAGCATGATGAAGCGGATGATCTGCCGGTCCAACCAATGGTATCTCCGATAGTCGAGCCGTCCGGCGAAGGCGACGGCCAAGGCAGGCGTCAGCCGATGCCGTGCGATCAACTTGCGAAGATAGGGATTGCCGCCGACGCTAGTCTTGTCCGGTTTCCTAGCGCTTAAATTCACCGACGCCAGCGCCAGCGGTGGCGAAGAGGTTAGCGCCTGGTAGGCAGCCAAAAAATGATCCGTTTCCGGCAAATGTTTGCCATAGCGGACGGCCGCCACCAACACAATCAGCGAAGCTTCAGCAAGCTCGCTGCTATCCGGCAGCGACAACGCCAGATCACGCGGCGCCGGCAAATTTCCACTGTATGTCAATCGACAAAAAATATGCTCGGCAATTCGCCGCGATTGCCCGTCGCGGGTCGCGAAATAAATAGCGGTTCGATCGCTCGACACGCTCACGAAATTCCTAAAGCCGCATCAGATTGCCCAAGCGGCAAAACCGAAGCACCCCACGAAGAATGCACTGGCCGCTTGGCAAAAATCGTCCGCCAATCCCAGCTCGCCAACTACCACTGCTCGTTCGTTTGGTGGCGCGCATGTTCGCGCCGCTAACACCAGAAGCCGACCACCGCTTCTAGAGCTTGTAGCCGTTCTTCTTGAAGTTCTCGCCAAACGGTTTCAGCTTGCCGCCAGACGGACTTTGATGGCATTGGCCGCAGGGCTTGCCGGTCTGTTGAGCATATTGCGGCGTTGCCTTGGCCGATTGCGGGGCGAAGATCATCATCGAACCACCGGCCAACAGCGCGACCGCGGTCAACGCCAAAACTTGTTTCGCGTACCTCTTCATTTTCGTCCTCTCCATTATTTATAGAATGGTCTTTTCGCTTACCGTAATGCAGCAAAACCACCGCAACGCAACAACACTGCTATTTTAAACTAGCCCAAAAAAGTTGGCTAGAAGTGATCTAAATCAAATCTTCAAATTGGTTTTTCGTCGATAATTTTTCCAGAAAGTTCATGGCAGATGCAGCACGCACGGAGTGGTCCGATCGTGAAGAAAGCAATTATAGTTTAATCGCATAACTCCCAAAAACAGGAAAGCCATGCCGCGGCACATTGTTCGACTCGTACTTCTTATGCTTGTTTTTGGCGCCGTAGGATACGCAGCGAAGGTTTTCTTCACCGTCGATTCGTTTTACGAATTTGGCCACTATCGAGGAAAGTCGGTAGCAGAAATTGCTTCTGACAAACCAAAGTATAAAGGTCCGGCATATTGTGAGTCATGCCATGCAGAGCGATTTTCGGAATGGTCCAAGGGCGTACACAACAAGGTTGATGCTGGGAAGGTCGTCAAATGTGAGGTCTGCCATGGTGCGGCCGGCGAGCGAGATGTTCGGGGCATGTTTGAACATGTGGCAACCGGCTTGGATCATCCGGACAAGCTGAAATTGGTCGTCCCAACTGACACCAGAAAGCTTTGCACTCTTTGCCACGAAAAGTTGACGGGAAGACCGGCGCAGCAGCCTCAAATCGTGGTTGCCGACCATGCTGGAACGCAACAGTGCACCGTTTGCCATAACCCCCATTCGCCAAGACTCAATTTGGTATCGACCGCACCGGCACAGGGCGGCGACGCAGTGGCTGGGAAGATAAAGGCGGCCGCTTGCGCGGGCTGCCACGGCCCCGAAGGTAAGAGCGTGAACCTTCCTGGCCCCAGCCTTGCTGGGCAGAACGCAGCCTATTTCATCGACTCCCTCAAGACCTACAGCACAGGTGCTCGCGACAATGCGATGATGAGCGCCGTAGCTGGTGGCATCAGTAACGAAGACAGCAAAAACATCGCCGCCTATTTCGCGGGTTTGAAATGCGAGAGCAGCATGAATGTTGAGAAACAAGCAACATCGGCGGATCAGGCGATCGCCTCAAAGTGCATCGCCTGCCACGGTGCCAACGGGATGAGCTCTAATAAATCATGGCCGAATCTTATCGGCTTTTCCAAAGATTATATCGTCGCCGCCCTGAAAGCTTACAAGGACGGCACCCGCAAAAACGGCATGATGGCGGGGATCACCAAGGATTTAAGCGACGCAGAGGCCGGAAACGTGGCGACCTATTACGCCAATGCAAGATGCAAGTGAGCTAGGGCAAAACCAAAGTTTTTCTAGGAGCACGGCGATGCAAGAAAAAGAACAACTCGAGAAGCACGAAAAAGAACGGCGCCAGTTCCTGAGTTCTCTTGGAAGCACTCTTGTGTGTGGTGCCGCTGCGGTGGCTGCGAACTCTATTTCGCTGCAAGCAACAGCAGCCCCGGGGGCGACATCGGGCAGCCAGCCGCCGGCGATTCCTGGATATGACTGGACCAAACACCGTTGGGGCTACGGCGTCGATGCCACAAAATGTATCGGCTGCTTGCGCTGCGTCGAGGCGTGCAAAACGGAAAATAATGTCCTTGCCGACGCACATCACTTCCGCACCTGGGTCGAGCGCTATGTTTATCTGGAGGGCGAAAATACGGCGCGTGTCGACAGCCACGCCGATCCAGTGAACATCGCGGCCTCTGGTTCGGAAGGCCAATATCGCTTCGCCGATCGTTACAAGGATGCGAAGGTCGAAAAGGCCTTCTTCGTACCCAAGCTATGCAATCATTGCACTCATCCCGCCTGCGTACAGGTGTGTCCGACTGGTGCAACCTACAAAACCGAGGACGGCGTGGTCGTCATCGACCACACCTACTGCATCGGCTGCCAATACTGCGTGCAGGCTTGCCCGTACGGCGCGCGCTACTTCGATGAGAGTAAGAACGTCACCGACAAATGCACATGGTGCTATCACCGTATCACCAAGGGATTGAATCCCGCCTGCGTTGAGGTTTGTCCGGTCGGTGCGCGTATCTTCGGCGACCTCAACGACAAACAAAGTCCGATCAGCCAGTTCGTCCAAAACAATCAAGTCCAAGTGCTCAGACGCGAAAGTGGCAATGCTCCAAATGTTTTCTATGTCGGCATCGACAAGGAGGTGATTTAATGGAATCCCTCTTTGAGGTCGCCCCATTCACCGGCTATGTTTATCCCAACGAGACGATCATCCCTTGGACCGTACTCATTGTCGTCTACCCCTATCTCACGGGGCTAGTGGCCGGCGCCTTTACCATTTCAAGCTTGTATCAAGTGTTTGGTTTTCAGCATTTGAAGCCGGTAGCGCATTTCGCTTTGCTGGTCTCGCTTAGTTGCATGGTCGTCGTCCCCATACCCTTGCTGTTGCATCTTGGTCATCCGGAGCGTGCATTCAATGCCATGATCACACCGCACTTGACCTCCGCCTTCGCGATCTTTGCTTACGCGGCTGCGTTTTATGTGGTTCTGCTGGTGCTGGAATCTTGGTTCGTGTTTCGGCCTTACATCGTGCATCAGGCGCAACAAAGGACAGGGCTGTTGGGTTGGTTTTATCGCGTTCTGTCCCTGGGGTCTTATGATCTGTCCGAGAAGGCGATGCGTTACGACCGAAATTGGATCTTCGCGTTGGCGATCATCGGTATTCCCGGCGCTCATGGTTTGCACGGCTATGTGGGGTTTGTATTTGGTTCACTAAAATCTCGCGAGTGGTGGTCCTCCGATCTCATGCCCGCGATCTTTCTGTTTTCCGCTATCATCTCGGGCACGGCGTTAGTGATCGTGCTCTATGTTGTGTTCTGCAAGTTGCGCAAGGTCGCGGTTGATTTGCCATGCTTGAAAGTCATGGCATATTCGCTGTGGGGCTTCATGATGTTCACGTTGCTGCTGGAGGGGGTGGAATTTGCCAGTCTTGTCTATCGAGGCCGGGAAGGGATCGACGTGATTATGGAATTCGTCAAAGGGCCGCTCATTGTTCCCTTCTTCATCCTCCAATTCGGTGTTGGTTCCGTGCTGCCGATTGCTGTGCTGACGTTGATGATTTGGCGCGGCACAACCGGGAGGACGCTGGTTGCGGGAGTTGCCGGATGTGCGTTTTTGGTCCTGCTCGCGGTATTGATGATGCGCTGGAACGTGGTTATCGGCGGACAAGAAATCGCGAAAACAGGCAAAGGATTGCTCGCCTATCACCCACCCATTCTCGGCAGGGAAGGCTTGTTGGCGGCGGCCATGGTGTTGGCTACGCCGTTCGTTTTGTTGACGGCAATGACCCGATTATTTCCGCCTTGGGTCGAGGACACAGTCTCAGCGTCGCCTCCGTTCAGCGTGCGGTAAAGGTCAGGCAAAAGATCGAGGCCACGAACGAGCGTCATCATCATTTCGTTGGCGCTATCAATACGTCGGAAAAAGTCAAAAACGTGCGTCTTAAATTGGCAGAGCGCCTGTACGGCTGCTGACTCACCTGAGTCTTAGTTTCTTCGAGGCAGTGCGGGTTAGTGTGAATATTCTGGTTAGGAATGCGGGCGACACCCATTGTTCCCCGAGCTCTCAATGATGATCGCTGTTGCAATAATTTGAAGAAAGGCTGTCAAAGTTGAGTAGTTTCATTTCGCAATCCTTATGCAACCGCAACGAGCGGTCGCGTTATGAAGCCCGCAAAAGTGGTTAACAGCCATTTCTCAGTATCTGAGTGTTAATATATCTGCTCCAAGATTTGAGATCGAACAGGGTGGTTTCTTGCTACCCGCGCTTCACCAATAAGTCCGGCGATCAACGCCGGGCTTTTTACTTGGCGGCAACGCGCTTTGGATGTGTTCGAGGCATTGAATTTGTTTGCTTTCCAATCGGATGCGCTTGTCTCGAGTCTCTCAAAACTTCGTTTACACCTAGAGGTTAGGAAGAGAGTGACCTCGCACCGGGCAGTCGCTCAGCCGAGAGCTTGAATAGGATCGTCGGTAACAATGAGCAGCATCACGGGAGAGCGCAGGATACCCGTAGCAGCGCACCTTAAGGCGTTCAAAGAGACTAAGCTGTACGATTTTTTTGCAGCCTCACCCCTGATCGCGTGGTACGGGCTTTGTGTAACACATCAGTTTCCGGCACTTGCCCAGCAGATCAATGCGAATGATTTCGCAACCATCGACATCCTTGGCGTTGCGAGCCTAGCATCGAAGCTCGCTACATTACTCTTTGTCGCGGCACTAGGCATACTTTTGGTACTGCGTCGCACGCCGTTGGGCAGAACGCGAGGACTATATCCGCGAATTGCTGCCGTCGCCGGAGCCTATCTTGGTGTCGGCGTCGTGTTGCTGCCGCCGCGAGAGCTTTCGGCCCCACTCTATCTGACATCAACTGTACTGATACTCGGCGGTACCGTCTTTGCGCTTTACGCTGTATTTCGGCTTGGACGTTCAATCAGCATGCTTCCTGAAGCGCGACATCTTGTGACGTGTGGGCCGTATGCGGTAATCCGTCATCCACTTTATCTCGGTGAAGCTGTCGCGCTGATGGGATTAACGCTGCAGTACCTTTCACCGTGGGCGGTAGTCCTATTCGTTGTGCAATGCATATTTCAACTTGAACGTATGAAAAATGAGGAAAAAATTCTCGCAAAAATTTTTCCCGAATACCACAATTACATGTTGCACACTGCGCGGCTAGTACCGGGATTGTACTGACATCGCATCCGCTTTGAAAGTTCAAGCGTCTGTACTGCAACGAACTATTAGTCTGCAGCGGTCCACTTTACGACTTCGCTAATAACAACTTTATCATCAATGGCTTCGATTGGCGACGCCAGTAGCAGCGATTTTGTGAATATCCTGGCGCGACGCGATGGTTTTGAGAAACGCGATCTACGCTATTGAGCGCAAATGAGAAAGGGGTCGCCTACTGAGGCGACCCCAACGAAAAAAGTCATTAGAGGTTCAGGTTTTCCCCGATGAACCTACCAGCAGCGACGGCACCAACACCTGAATGCATCACAGGCCCTCGTATATCCCGGGCCGCAAAAGCGGCCATATCCACGGCAGGCAGCTTTCTCAATCGGAGTATAGTTTTCGCTCGCTGAGTTAATGCTGGCTGCGCCGCGCCATGTCTGGGCCTCAGCTTTCCATATTAGCGATCCCGCGAAGAGCATGGCCGTTGTCATTGCGAAAATCATTACGAGCTTGTGCATTGAGTTTCTCCTTTCGAACATGCAAGCCCCGACACTCAGGATCTAGATTGGAAAATGAACGGCCAATGAACTGCAGCGTAATACCCAACTCATCAAGAGCGGAATATAGGCGCGACACTTGGCCGCGCATTATGAGTGCACGGTAATAACAAAAACCCTGGCTTTGAGGCCCGAGCTAGCCGGGTCTATCGCCTCTGTAAGAGAATTTAATATTTCGCGCTGAGCCCAGCTTTGCCCCAAGCGCCGAACCTAAAGGGCACACAAACCATAACAGTACTAAAGCTTGGATCGATGTTTTCGCGATCCAAGTCGACCGTTCCGCTGACGGTTATCGTATGACCGACAGTGCGGACGAGAATTTCATCAAACCTAACCGGCTGAATTACGGCTGTCGCCAATCGATTGAAGCGCAGGCAAGCTCGATAGGCATAAGAAGACGCTGCGACTTCTTCAAAGTTTGCATAGACTTGGCGTGAGGCTGATAACGCCGCAAAATCGCCGCCTTGGAGCCGTTTCTGAGATAATATGGGCTATGAATGGGGTCAGAAGGCCGGTTCGACGGTGGTATGCGCTCGCGTTGTTGGCATGATCCCACGGGCCAATCGAAGTTTTGCCACGGAACAGGCGGATGATTTACTTTATTTGAATGTGGCGATGGGGCGTTTTGGTGTGTCTGAGCGAGCCGAAACGAGGGCTGGCGAAACTTCGGGCGGGGCTGCTATTAAAACGCGCGAGCCTGCAGTGATGGAACTTCTTGAAGGTAACGGCGCATGAATTCGGGCTGCGGTAGTTCTTTTTCTCGTGCTGGCAGCCTGGCGCTGAGACTTCTGACCATGCTCGCGGGGGCGCTGCTGCTCGCTTCCTGCGCGACCGCTGAAGTCGACCGCATTGGTCTCTCGGAGGCGTCGGCTGCCCGTGACGACGTGGCGAGTAATCTACCGCCCGAGCAGCGCAAGGAGCACGAGCGTCTCGTTGCAGCGTATGGCGGCGTCTATCATTCGGCGGATCTCGAAGAGCAACTCTCAAAAATGTTGGATCACCTTGTCGCTGCCTCAGAGCGGCCCGACATCAAGTATCGCGTTACGCTCCTGAATTCACCGGCGATCAACGCTTTCGCGCTTCCTGGCGGAACCTTGTACTTGACGCGCGGTCTGGTGGCGCTCGCCAACGATTCATCCGAGCTTTCCTCGGTGCTGGCACACGAGATGGCGCATGTGATCGCACGCCATGCAGCGGTCCGTGAGAATCGCGTGCGCGAGGCCATGATCGAAAGCCGCGTAATTTCCGACGTTGTCAAAGACCCCGATCTCGGCGCACTAGCTCTCGCCAAAAACAGAATTTCTCTAGCGAGTTTCTCGCGTGCGCAGGAATTGGAGGCGGATGCGATCGGAGTAGGCATCGCCGCGCGCGCTGGGTTTGATCCGTACGGTGCATCGCGTTTTCTAGCCGATATGGCCAGACAGGCAGCTTTGCGCGGCGGTTCATCACAAGAATCGGAACAAAACGGCAAGGTTCAGATTGATTTTATTTCTAGTCATCCGTCGACGCCGGAACGTGTTTCGCTCGCAGTCGCCAATGCCCGCCAATATGCTGCTGTTCCCACGGAGAGCGACCGAAAAGATTTTCTGGACGCCCTCAACCGACTAGTTTACGGCGACGACCCGAAGGAAGGCTACGTGCGTGGACGAAGCTTCCTGCACCCGAATCTCGGCTTCACCTTCACTGCACCCCAAGGGTTTTCGCTTGAAAATACGCAGCAGGCTGTACTCGGCGCCACTTCCTCTGGCGCGGAGGCGCTGCGACTTGACGCCGTGCGCGTGCCGGCCACGACGCCGCTTGCCACCTATCTTGCCTCTGGCTGGATCGACGGCGTCGATCAGGGTTCCGTCAGGTCGATCAACGTCAACGGATTTCCGGCGGCGACGGCAATCGCGCGCGGCGAGCAATGGTCGTTCCGGTTCTATGCCATACGGTTCGGCAGCGATGTGTATCGGCTGGTGTTTGCGGCGCGCGAAATTACACCCGCGCGTGACCAGTCTTATCGGAGCGCAGCTGAAACTTTCCGTCGCGTTGGAGTCGAGGAGGCGAAAAACGTAAAGCCGCTGCGTATCGAAGTAGTGCGCGTGGGTCTCACCGATACGGTCGAAAGGCTGGCGCAAAAAATGGCAGTTCCCGACAAACAGCTCGAGCGATTCCTGGTGCTGAACGGATTGACGCGTGATGCAAAACTCAAGTTTGGCGAGAAGGTGAAGATCGTCGTTGAATAATGTGCATGAACAAAAAGGCCTGGCTTTGGTGCCAGGCCTTTTTTAGTTCTCGAAAATGGAATCCTTTTAGGCGGCTTCGTCCTGTTTTTCCTCGGGCTCTTCCGACTTCAAGGCGCGACGTGGGCCTTTCAGGAGATTGGCCTCGATCTGTTTCGCGGCTTCGGTCTCAGTGACGTCCTCGACGGCCGCGAGTTCACGTACCATCCGATCGAGTGCTGCTTCGTATAGCTGGCGTTCGCTGTAGGATTGTTCCGGTTGGATTTCCGAGCGGAAAAGGTCGCGCACGACCTCGGCGATCGAAATAAGATTGCCGGAATTGATCTTCGCTTCGTATTCCTGTGCGCGGCGGCTCCACATGGTGCGCTTAATCCGTGCGCGGCCCTTGAGCGTGTCGAGCGACTTCTTGATGATATCCGGGCCGGCGAGCTTGCGCATACCGACAGCAGCCGCCTTCGCGGTCGGAACACGGAGTGTCATCTTGTCCTTGGAGAAGCTGATGACGAACAGTTCGAGCGTGTTGCCCGCGATTTCCTGTTCCTCGATCCTCACGATCTGGCCAACGCCGTGCGAGGGATACACGATGTGCTCCTGCGTCCGGAAACCTTGGCGGCTCTGGGCGGCCTTCTTTGGAGCAGCTACAGGCTGAATCTTGCTCGCTGAATGAGTCTTGGATTTTGGCACAATGTTTCCTTTTGAACCTATTTTTCGGCGTTTCTTTCGCATGGCAGACACTCAACCGGCAGTAGTACACGCCACCCTTCTCCCTTAAAAGGCGAGGGCGACCAAGAAACCGCAGCTTCAACTTTCGTTCCGAAATGGAAAGCTCCCGCAGGAGCGACGTAAAATTATATATGGCATAAATTTGCTAAAAAATCAATGCCTTGCGCCGATGCGAGCATTCCGAAGGTGCGGAAAGGTTAAGACCCAACCAGCCGACCTCAGACAATTTTCAATCGCCTTGGCCAGGATTGGGTGAAAAGAACGCTTCCTTGCCGGGTTTTCCTTCCCATTCCTTGGAATCGGCCGGGGGTTCGCGCTTCACTGTAATGTTAGGCCAGATCTTGGAAAATTCCGCGTTCAGCGAAAGCCATTTCTCCTGGCCGGGCACGGTATCGGGCTTGATCGCCTCTACCGGGCATTCTGGTTCGCATACGCCACAGTCGATGCATTCGTCGGGATGGATGACGAGCATGTTCTCGCCCTCGTAGAAGCAATCGACGGGACAAACTTCGACGCAATCCATCAGTTTGCAGCGAATACAGCTATCGTTGACGATATATGTCATGTGCGACTGTGACTGTTATAGGAACGCGCGGACCTAGCGCACGTTTCTGCGCTTCGCAAGCAAAGCTGGGTCAATTCTTTGGCGATAATGGCTCACCTACCTCTTCGTATAGTCGTTTTGCGTCGGGAGCTGTGCCACGACGATTTGCAATATCAAGCACACGTAAGACGCGAACAGTGCTGGGCAGAGCGATCGTGAGCACGTCTCCTTCACGAACGGCGTACGCGGGCGCTTTAACCCGCTTGCCGTTGACGCGAACGTGGCCTGAGGTGGTCAAGGCAGCGGATAGCGAGCGGGTTTTCACTACGCGCGCGTGCCAAAGCCAGCGATCAATGCGCTGTTTGTTGCGCAAAAAGGTTCAGCCCTCTTTCTTTTGTTCCGCCTCGAGTTTGGCTTTGAGCTCGAGGAGGGCGGCAAAGGGCGAGTTGGGATCGATCGGGCGCTCGCGATGAGAGACACCATGAGGATAGTCGCCTCGCTGTTGGGTTCGATCCGGGCGCGAGGAGCGTCTGTTTCGACGTTCTTTTTGCTTTCCATCGCGTTTCGGAAATTTCTGATGTTGCGTTTCGTCCTGATGCGATTGTTCGGTCGGAGCCGCAGAGGTTTTAGTGAAATTTGAATCTGGCGCCACAGGCTGAACTTCTTTTTGCAGTTGACGGCGGCGTTCGCGATGCTTGGGTTTACGATCGCCATACGGGCGTCCTGGCCGCCAGACTTCGATCATCGCGGGTTCCGCGCTTGCCACCATTGTTGATGCTTCGGCCTTTTCTGGAGCGGGGGCATCTTCGCCTGCTGCCATTGCACCAGGCACGGTCGGCGGCACTGTTTCCGCAACCATAAGCGTTTCGGTAGCCGCTGACTCGGCAAGAGTTGCTACCGTTTCCGCCGGAACTGGCGCCGGCTCAGGTAACGGTGGTTGGCGCCGGGCCATGCGATAGCCTAGCGCGCGCAAAATTGCGGCGAAATCTTCACCCGCACAGCCGGCGAGGGAAGTCATGCCGACTGTTACGGTGAAACCGCGTCCATCAAAGGCGCCAGCAGGTTTTTCACCTGTTGCACCGGGACGCCAGGAAAGTGCGGGGCGGATCAGGTCCGCGAGACGCTCCAGAATATCGACGCGTAAGGCACGCGGTCCGCATACCCGATAACCAATCGCGCGATAAAGCGGCTTTGCGACTTCCGGATCGACCGGAATCGAAGTTCGGCCGCTCGAAGCAAGGGCTGGTAGATCGGAGAGACCTTTTTGCATGAGTTCGCCATGCTTCAACGCCAGCAGCAAGAGGCTCAAGCCGCGCGGCGCGGGTTTGAGCAACGCCGGCAAGTAAATGTGATAGGCCCCAAATCGTACCCCATGCTGACGCAGTAACGCACGAGCGGGCTGATCCAGGCTTTTTACTTCGTCGGCCACCTTGTGGCGTTCAAGTACGCCAAGCGCCTCGACGAGCTGGAATGCGACTCCGCGGGCAATGCCAGTGACGTCTTCTGCCTTGCTAAGCATCAGGAGCGGCCCGAGTAATTTCTCGACATGCGTCCTCAGCCACCGCGCGATGCGGGCTTCGACGCCGTCGCGTGGCAGACCAGTTAGTTGCTCGTCAGCGAGAATTCTGAAGCGCGGTTCCAGCACATTATCGGCGGCGACTAGTTTTGCGACGGGATCCCCAGTCCATCTGATCGTTCCATCGGAATTAAGCACGAATGCCTCGTCCTTCGATTCCGCTAGTTTCGTCGCGCGGGCCTCAATTTCGTTCGCGAGCACTTTTTGGGCGGCGCCTCGCAATGCCTTGGCCTCTGGCTCACCAGAAGAATCGACGGGCGCAAATTCGAATCCGGACAGACGTCCGATTATGTGTCCTTCCACGACCACGTCGCCGGTCGAGGTGATTTCGGTTTCCAAGGCCGCGTTCTCTCTCAGCCGCCGTAGCAAAACGCTGGTTCGGCGATCAACGAAACGTTGCGCAAGCTGCCCATGCAACGCATCAGAAAGCCGGTCTTCGATCGCCCGCGTGACCCCTTGCCAATGCTCGGGATCGTCGAGCCAATCTGGCCGGTTCGCGGCGAATGTCCAAGTCCGTACCTGCGCGATCCGGTTCGAGAGTGTGTCGATATCACCATCGGTCCTGTCGGCGTGCGCCGCCTGGCGCGCGATCCAATCGGTGGGGACTTTACCCTTGCGCATCAAGAATCCATAGAGGGTCGTTACCAGCTCCGCGTGCGCAGCGGGCGCGATTTTCCGGTAATCCGGAAGCTGACAGACATCCCATAACCGTTCAACATCGGTAGTTGTTTTCACGAGCGATGTGATGTCTCGGTCTTGAAGAGAACGCTCCAATACCAAAACATCGTCGGCCGCCGGCGCGCGTGTGAGCCCTGCTTCGCGGGGAACGGTGCTCAGGCTTTCTAATAACGAATTGATTGAATGGAAATTGAGCTTGCTGTTCCGCCACTGTACGATGCGTACGGGTTCGAAGTTATGGTTCTGGAGCCGTTCGACCAGTTCGGGATCGAACGGATCGCAGCGGCCTGTCGTTCCGAACGTACCATCGCGCGTATGACGTCCGGCGCGGCCAGCGATCTGCGCTAGTTCTGACGGATTAAGATTTCTGAACTGATAGCCATCAAATTTCCGATTTGATGCGAAGGCGATGTGATCGACGTCGAGATTCAACCCCATACCGATTGCATCGGTCGCGACCAAATAATCGACGTCGCCGGACTGATAGATTTCGACCTGGGCATTGCGAGTGCGGGGAGAAAGAGCACCAAGTACAACGGCGGCCCCGCCACGCTGGCGACGGATCAATTCGGCGATCGCATAAACCTCTTCGGCAGAAAATGCGACGATGGCAGAGCGGCGCGGAAGCCGCGTGATTTTTTTTTCGCCGGCGAAATTGAGGTTCGAAAGACGCGGCCGTTGTACGACATCGACTCCTGGCAGAAGCCGCTCAATAAGTCCGCGCATCGTGGAAGCGCCCAGCACCAGCGTTTCTTCGCGGCCCCGGCAATGTAGAATACGGTCGGTAAAAACGTGTCCGCGCTCAAGATCGGCCGCTAGTTGAATCTCGTCAATCGCCACAAAGGCGACATCGAGGTCCTGCGGCATCGCCTCGACCGTCGAAACCCAGAAGCGCGCGTTCTTCGGTTTGATTTTTTCTTCACCCGTGATGAGCGCGACTGACTCGGTTCCCGCGCGCTCAATCGCGCGGTTATAGACCTCACGCGCGAGCAGCCGCAGCGGCAGTCCGATCAGGCCTGAGGAGTGCGCAAGCATGCGCTCGATCGCAAGATGGGTCTTCCCGGTATTGGTTGGCCCAAGTACCGCAGTAACACCACGTCCGCGCTGGGACGGCGGAATCGGAGGCAATTTCGGAGACATGAGTGGGTGCGCCGGGGTTGGGTCAGTTGTGCTGTATCATAATGCGACAGATCGCGGGGGTTTTCGTCGAGAGCGCTAGGAAAAAGGAACACGCTTCGAACGAATCAGGCCCGAATCGCTGACTCGATGCGAGTCCCAATTCGTTCGCACTAGATGTAGCGTCCGGTTTTCAGTGTCCCACGATAGCTGTTCGCGCGACCGCAAAAACGCAAACGAATTGATTTTCAGGCGTTAATTTCCGTTTACCGCGCGCGTAATGGTGCCCGATTGCTACTTTACGGTGGGGGTTGCCACCTGTTTTTCGAGGGGTCCAACCACAAAATTCTCAGCTTGCACGATGACAAGACCAATCATTGTGAGAAACGACACGCGGATCGGAAACAGCACACGCGTGTTAGCAATAGGGGCGAGCCAGACAAAGATCGTCTTGTTTTCTTCCATAAATTTTACTTGGATGCGGTTCGGCTTGTGTCCAGCGACGGCTTTATAATTCACGCGGCACACCAATGTCGGACCGCTATAGCCCTTCACATCCTTCGTCTGCTCGGTGCGATCATAGGAAAAGATCAGGTCATAACGCTGCTTGCCGTCGAAAATTGCAACGGTCCGGTTGCAGTTTTCCTTCGCAAGCAAATCGCCGGTACCTGGAACCGTGATCATCGCGGCGCTCATAGGATCGACCACTTCCATCCGATGTTCTTCTGTCACGGGAATACGGTCTGGCTTGGAATCCTGCGGCGGCGTTACGAAATATTCCTGGACTACGTTGTTCGCGAGCTTCATGCGAATTTCTTCGCTAATTTTGTCGCTTTCGGATGAGGCCGTATAGGTGAGTGGGGAAACCTTGCCGTCTAGGAAGACGCCCTTGGACATCGTCGAGCCGTGTCCACGCGAAACGAGTTTTGCGAGGCCGGCCACTTCGGCGCTGCCCGTGGCCGTATAGCCGTCATCGGCAATATCGATAATGAACAAACCCTTGCCGACCTGAATGCCCGTAAGCGAGGCATCATAGCTAACCTGAAGCCGTGCATCGCCCAGAGCGATGGCTGTCGAGGCCACAAGTAACAGCAGGGCAGAGACTGAGAACACTATGCGGCGTGGCATAGATAGCTAACTTTCCGAGCCTGTCGCGATCCTGGCACCAATGCCGGCATCTCAATAGTGGATTATTGTATCATGCATGGCGCAAGACTTTTGCGAAATTTTGGCATGGAGGCTTGAATGCGTCGGAACTGTGACTCGAGCGCTTGACGGTATCGTGGTGGCTGACTATGAGGTGCCGCTATTCAGCTAAATCCGGCATAGGCGGGAAGCCAAGATCCCGGAGGCCGGCTACTTTTTGAGAAGGTTTCCATCGATGTCGCGGCGTTGCGAATTGACCGGCAAAACGGTGCTTGTTGGCCACAAGGTGAGCCATTCGAATATCAAGACCAAACGTCGGTTCCTGCCGAACTTGTGCAATGTGACACTGCAGAGCGACGCACTCGGCCAGAAGGTACGGCTGCGCATCTGCACCAACGCGCTGAAGTCGGTGGACCATCGTGGCGGCCTCGACGCTTTTCTTCTGAAGGCACGGAACGACGATCTTTCGCCGAAGGCGCTTGATTTGAAGCGCAAGATTGCAAAGAAGATGGCAGCGCCGGCCAGTTAATTCAAATTTGATGGAACGCGGACGGCTGCGTCACGGCAGTTCCTGCAGGAAGATTCTCGGCAAACGCCAGGCTTCACGCGACGCGCCTCGGCTTCGCAGGGTGGCTGGGCTGGGGAAACGCTTTTTCGTCGAACAATTCCGCGAGCTTTTCGGTCATGGCACCGCCCAGTTCCTCCGCATCAACGATCGTCACGGCGCGTCTGTAATAGCGTGTGACGTCGTGACCAATGCCGATCGCGATAAGCTCCACCGGCGATCGGGTCTCGATTTCGTTGATGATAAAACGAAGATGGCGTTCGAGATAATTGCCGGGGTTCACCGATAGTGTGGAGTTGTCGACCGGCGCGCCATCGGAAATCATCATCAGAATTTTGCGGCTTTCGGTGCGGGCGAGGAGTCGCTTATGCGCCCAGTCGAGCGCCTCGCCGTCGATGTTTTCCTTGAGGAGTCCCTCGCGCATCATCAGTCCGAGGTTCTTGCGCGCGCGCCGCCAGGGCGCGTCCGCGGATTTGTAGATAATGTGACGTAGATCATTGAGACGACCGGGGTTCGCCGGTTTGTTTGCGGCGAGCCATGCCTCGCGCGACTGGCCGCCTTTCCAGGCACGGGTGGTAAAACCAAGGATTTCGACTTTTACTCCGCAACGCTCAAGTGTGCGCGCGAGAATGTCGGCGCACGTTGCCGCGACCGTGATCGGCCGACCGCGCATCGAGCCTGAATTGTCAAGCAGCAGTGTCACGACTGTATCGCGGAAATCAGTATCGCGTTCGCTCTTGAAAGAAAGTGGTTGAAACGGATCAAGGATAATGCGCGAAAGCCGTGCGGAATCGAGAATGCCTTCCTCCAGATCGAAGTCCCAAGCACGATTTTGTTTGGCCATAAGGCGTCTTTGCAAACGATTCGCGAGACGCGCGACTACGCCTTGCAGGTGTTGCAACTGCTTGTCGAGATAGGAGCGCAGCCGCGATAGTTCTTCGGGATCGCAGAGGTCCTCCGCGCCTATGGTCTCATCGAATTTGCCCGAGAAAGCGCGGTAGTCCGGGCCGCGTGGCTCGTTGGCGAGCGAGCGACGCGGCCGCCAGGGTTCGCCAGCTTCGCGCGAGTCGCCGGCATTGACATCCTCGGGGCGTTCGGCGGAAGGCGCATCGTCGCTTTCCGTCGCCGCTTCTCCCGTGTCGTCGGCCGCGAGCTTGGAATCATCGGCAGCGGAATTTTCGCTCGAATCTTCCTTGTCGGCAGCCCCTTCTTCGCCTGCCTGATTCTGGCCCTGCTCTTCGTCATCGGAAGAATTGTCTTCGCGATCGGAGAGACGCTGTTCGCCCATATCGAGCGAGGAGAGAAGATCGTGGATCGCTTCGCCGAATGCGCGCTGGTCGTCGATCTTGGCGAGCAGTTGATCCATCTCATGGTCTGCGCGTTTTTCCACAAAGTCGCGCCAGATATTCACGAGTTTTTTCGCTGAGGCAGGCGGCTCGATGCCGGTCAGACGTTCACGCACCAGCATCGCAAGCGCTTCTTCGATCGGCGCATCGGCACGGTCGCTAATTTGTTCGTAGTTACCGCGGTGGTAACGGTTCTCAAGCATCGCCGTAAGATTTGAGGCGACGCCCGTCATGCGGCGCGAGCCGATCGCCTCAACGCGTGCCTGCTCGACGGCTTCGAATACGGCCTTAGCGGTTTCGCCCTTTGGCATAAGTCGCCGGTGAATTGCGGGATTATGGCAGGCGAGCTTGAGCGCGGCAGAATCCGCATGACCGCGTAGGATCGCGGCATCGGCCTTAGTCATGCGCCGTGGCGGTTCCGGCAAGCGCACGCGCGTTTGCGACACGATCGGCTTTTCGGCAGCATAAGCAATCTCGAGTTCGGTCTTGCCGGCGATCGCACGCAGGCAACCGGCGACCGCCCGCTTGAAAGGCTCCGTAGGCGCTTCCGCGTTCTTGTTCTTCAGGGTCGTGTTCGAGATCGACATCTCAGGCGAGAGCGACGTTCACCGTGGACTCGGGTAACTCACGCCCGAAACAGCGCTGATAGAATTCAGCGACAATCGGGCGTTCGAGTTCATCGCACTTGTTCAGGAAGGTGAGACGGAAGGCGAAACCGAGATCGCCAAAAATTTCGGCATTTTCCGCCCACGTAATCACGGTGCGTGGACTCATCACCGTGGAAATATCGCCATTGATGAAAGCTTGACGCGTCAGATCGGCGACGCGAACCATTCTGGACACGGTCTCGTGGCCCTCCGGATTGCGGTAATGGCGCGCCTTGGCCGAGACAATTTCCACTTCCTTGTCGTGCGGCAGATAATTGAGCGTCGTCACGATCGACCAGCGGTCCATTTGGCCCTGATTGATTTGCTGGGTGCCGTGATATAGGCCGGTGGTATCACCGAGGCCGACCGTGTTTGCGGTAGCAAATAGGCGGAAAGCTGGGTGTGGGCGGATTACCTTGTTCTGGTCGAGCAGTGTCAGTTTGCCTGAGACTTCCAGCACGCGTTGAATGACGAACATCACGTCGGGCCGTCCGGCATCGTATTCGTCGAAGCAGAGGGCGACATTGCGCTGCAAGGCCCACGGCAACATGCCATCTCGGAATTCGGTGACCTGCTGGCCCTCTTTCAGCACGATCGCATCCTTGCCGACGAGGTCGATACGACTGATATGGCTGTCGAGATTAACGCGTACGCAAGGCCAATTCAGCCGCGAGGCAACCTGTTCGATATGGGTCGACTTTCCCGTGCCATGATAACCCGCGACGAGGACGCGGCGATTGTGAGCGAAACCCGCAAGGATCGCGAGCGTCGTATCGTGGTCGAAAACATAGTCCGGGTCGATATCCGGCACATGCTCATCTGCCGCCGAATAGGCGGGGACTTCGAGGTCAATATCCATGCCAAAGACCTGACGGACCGACACTTTCATGTCGGGCATGGGGATTGTCGTGGTGTGGGCGTTCATGAATTCCTCTCCCGCCATATAAGGCGGAGCGCCGGGGTACTTAAGGCGAAGCAAATATCCTGCAATTTAGCAGAACCCCATATGCCAGAGATAGGATTCTGTTCTGAAACCATCTAATTAATTGAAGTAATTGAATATTATTAAAATCCGAAAGGCACAATTAGGGGGTCTGTGGTTGCAACCCCGAGGCTCAGCAGAACCCGCTCGATTTCAAATAATTGTAAGCCTGAATAATTTCCACGAGCCGATCTTGAGTGGAACGGTCGCCGGCATTGGCATCGGGATGGTGACGTTTCACCAATTCCTTGAAGCGGGTTTTGATCTCGATCGACGAAGCATTTGATTCCAGTCCCATAACATCGAGCGCTTTGCGTTCGGCGTTCCGCGCTTCGCGTCTTTCCGGGGTTTCAGGATTTGGTCGCGCATTTCCCCCCGCTTCTTCGAAAAAGCGGAATGGGTCGTGCCAAGGCCGTCCCGCGAAGGGTGAGCCTTCCGCCACACGTTCCTCAGCAGAACGCGCCGTTCGCTGGCCCATCTTCCATGTCGGCCGGTGACCGGTCGCGGCGTCTTTCTGGTGCTGGGCGATCGCGTCGTCGCTCATGCCGGCGAAATAATTGTATGAATGGTTGTATTCGCGCACATGTTCAAGGCAATAATTCCAGTATTCCTTGTCGCGGCCGCGCCCCTTCGGCGCACGGTGCAATCCCGGCTTCTTGCAGCCGGCCCACTCGCAGGGCGGCGCATTCTTTTTGCGCGAGCGATCCTTTTCAGGCTTCACGCGAATGCGGTCAAAAATGGGTGAATCGAATTTCATGGGCCGATTATTAAAGCTACGATCGTAGCGGCACAAGGAGCCGCAAGTTTTCATTATATGCCGTGAAGATTGTCAATATGCTAGTATTATACAGCATCGAGACCTTATTATGAACACCGTCGATCGTATTCGCGGAACGCTTTCAGCTTCTCTTTCGCCCGAACAAGTCGAAGTACTCGACGAGAGCGGCAAACATGCGGGCCACAAGGGACACATACCCGGTAAAACAACCCATGTGCGCGTACGCGTGGTGGCGGAGACATTTCGTGGCAAGAGCCGGATCGAGCGTCACCGGCTCGTGAACGAATTACTCGCCTCCGAATTCGCCGATGGGCTACATGCGCTTGCCGTCGAGGCGCGTGTGCCGGGCGAATGATCAGGCGGCGGCTTCCGAGGGTTTTGTCACTTCCGCAACCCTAGCCTCGGACCGCTTCAGTGGCGTGATCTTCATTGCCGTGATTTGGTTTCTGCTCTTGCGCAGTACTTCAAAGCGGAATCCGTGAAAGATGAAAGTCTGGCCTGCTTCGGGAATGAGCTGCGCCTCGTGGATTACGAGACCGGCGATAGTCGTTGCCTCCTCGTCCGGCAGGTGCCAATCCATCGCACGGTTGAGGTCGCGGATCGGCACGGCTCCATCGATGGTCACCGATCCGTCGGAAGATGGCCGCACGCCGCTGATGACGATGTCGTGTTCGTCGGATATGTCACCAACAATCTCTTCGATGATGTCTTCGAGCGTTACAAGACCCATCACTTCGCCATACTCGTCAACGACGAGCGCGAAGTGGGTCTTGCGCCTACGAAATGCTTTCAACTGGTCCGCGAGTGTTGTCGTGTCCGGTACGAACCAAGGCTCAAGCGCAATGGCGCCAATGTCGATCTTGCTTTCGTCGCCGCCCACGGCGTTGAGTTCGCGCAACAAATCTTTCGCATGCACTATGCCCACGATATTTTCCGGCGTTTCGCGCCAGATCGGAAGTCGCGTATAGGCAGAAGCCAGCACTTCGCTGACGATTTTTTCCGGAGAGTCATCGGCGTTGATGGTCGCCATTTTGGTCCTGTGAATCATCACATCGGATACCTCGAGTTCGCGCAAGTCGAGCAACCCGCCAAGCATATCGCGGTCGTCCTTCACCACTTCACCCTCCTTGTGAAGAAGGTCGACGGCGCCGCGCAATTCTTCAGAACCTGAAAGCACATTTTCGGTTGCCTCGAGTTTAAAGCCCACAAGGCGAAGACACGAGCTCACGATTTTTTCGATTGCGATGGTCATGGGCCCTAGCAATTTCACAAAGGCAGCGATCGGCCGCGCGACAATCAGAGAGACGCGATCGGGATGGTTGATCGCGATTGTCTTGGGCATGACTTCCGCAAACACGACCACGATCACTGTCATCATCGCCGTCGCGTAAAAGATACCGACTTCTCCGAACCACGAGAGAAGCACGCCCGTGGCGAGCGAAGAGGCGACAATGTTCGCCATATTGTTCCCGAGCAGCAGCGCACCGATGAGACGTTCGCGCGCCTGCATCAAGCGGTTCACGATTTTGGCGCCCTTGTCTCCACTTGTTTCGAGCGCGGTCATACGCGCGCGCGAAGAGGCGGTTAACGCCGTCTCGCTGCCCGAGAAGAAGAACGAAATAATCAAGCAGATAATAACGGCGATGATCGAGAAAATTTCGAGAGTGGTCATCGTTGATATCTAGGTATTCCGGCGCGCCTCGTCGAGAACCTCGCGAACCGGGCCAATATCAATATCTTTTGCAATAAACGCCTCGCCGATGCCGCGGGTTAGAATAAACACGAACGCGCCATGTTCGACCTTCTTATCCTGTGCCATAAGTTCGAGAAGTTTATCGGTTGTTGGCAAGTTGTCTTTTAGCCGCGTGAGCTCTGTGGGCAATCCGACCGCCGAGAAATGCGCCCTCACCCGTTCGGCATCCGTGGGCTTGCACAAGCCGAGTTTCACCGAAAGCTTGAACGCAAGCACCGTTCCAATCGCAATTCCCTCACCGTGCAGGAGCTGGTCGGAATAGCCAGTTGCCGCCTCGAATGCATGGCCGAACGTATGTCCGAGATTCAGCAGTGCGCGGTCTCCCTTCTCGCGTTCGTCGCGGCTGACGATCCGGGCCTTTGAACGGCAACTGGTTGCGATCGCATACACGCGATCGGAACCTCCCGCGAAGATATTTCTCCAGTTCTTTTCGAGCCAACCGAAAAAAGGTTCGTCATTGATTAGGCCGTATTTTGCGACTTCGGCGTAGCCGGAGCGAAATTCCCGTGGAGGCAAGGTACTAAGCAAATCCGTGTCGACGATCACCAAAATTGGCTGATGAAATGCGCCGACCAAATTCTTACCCTGTCTCGTATCGATGCCGGTCTTTCCGCCGACCGCAGAGTCAACCTGCGCAAGTAGCGATGTCGGCATTTGCACAAAATCGATGCCGCGCCGTGCGGTTGCAGCAGCAAAGCCCGCGAGATCGCCCACAACGCCGCCGCCTAGCGCCAGCACAAAATCGCCGCGCTCAATGCGCGACTCGAGAATCGCGTCGATCACCCGCTCGTACGTTGGGAAATTTTTGGAATTCTCGCCGGCCGGCACCAGAATTCTTCCGGTCTTGATGCCGCATGCTGCAAGAGCTTGTTCGCATTTTTCGGCGTAGAGCTTCCCAACCGTCTCGTCGCTCACGATCATCGCCTTGGACCTCGGCTTGATGTGCGTGATCAGCTGGCCAGCCTCGGCGAGTAATCCGCCGCCAATTGCGATGTCATAGCTTCGCTCAGCCAGATTCACTCGGACGATCACGGGGGCATCCAAGGATTCTGTCTGTCCGGGAGACGTTTTCATGGTTGTGCTGCGGCAGTTTTGGAAACGAGATATTTTTCAAGCTCTTCCACTATCGTATCCACAATCGCTTCATGTGGCACGTCGCGCGAGAACACGGTAAGAGCGGCTTTGGCATAGGTACTTTCGCGTTCCGCTAGAAGCTGTTTCAACACTCCCTCGGGGTCGTCGCCCCGCAATAGGGGACGATCATTTTTTCGTTTCACGCGGCGAAGAAGTACATCAATTTCCGCGTTCAGCCAGATTGAAATTCCCCGTTCGGCGATCAGATTTCGGGTTTCCAGATTCATGAATGCGCCGCCACCGGTCGAGATTACGGCGGGTCCATTTTCAAGTAGACGTGCGATCACGCGCGCCTCTAGCGAACGGAATTCTGGTTCACCATGTTTCGCGAAAATATCGGCGATTGACATGCCGCCCGCGGCTTCTTGGATCGCACCATCCGCGTCGATAAAATCGAGTCCGATGCGTTGGGCGAGCCGCCGTCCCACCGAACTTTTACCGGAGCCAGGCATACCGACAAGCACGATCGATCGCGTATGGAGGCGCTCAATCAGTGTTTCTGCGGGCCTATTCTGTCGGTCGTTATTGGGCAAACCTTGCATCGCATTCTCGACATGACGGTGTGATGGCGGCGGAACCTACACGAACCCGCAGCCGGAGCAACGGCGGCCGGGTTGCCTTGGTGAAGCAAACCTGCGACCTGTCCCTGCGTTGGCGGCGCCGAATCGGGTCCAGACATGCCGAGCCTCGTCAAGTTTCTCACGGTCATCGGTGTTATTGCTGCGCTCATTTATGGCGGCTTGTGGTCGCTCGCGCATTTGGTCGAACCAAAACCACGCGAGATGACAATCACTATTCCACAGGATCGACTTCAAAAATGAACGGGAAACGCACCGTTGCCGAAACCGGACGCGCAAATGCGTTGATCGACCTATTTCTCGACATGATTGTTACAGAGCTCGGCGCGAGCCGCAACACGCTCGACGCTTACCAGCGCGATCTTGGCGATTATGCCGGATTTCTCGCTAAAAAAAATTGCAACATTGCGAATGCGACCACCGATCAGATCCGCGCGTATCTCGGTTCCCTTGCGAAACGCGGCATGGCAGCAAGTTCGTCGGCGCGAAAGCTTTCGGCGATCCGGCAACTGCATCGTTTTCTTTACGCCGAGGGGAAACGCAAAGAAGATCCTGCTGCCGTGCTTGAAGGACCGCGGCGCGGGCGGCCCTTGCCAAAAATTCTTTCGCTTAACGAAGTAACCAAACTTTTTGAAACTGCGCACGCGGCGGCAAAGACAAAAAATGAAAATTCCGTCGAGCGATTAAGAGCAGCTCGACTTATTTGTCTGATCGAAGTTCTTTATGCCAGCGGTTTGCGAGTTTCGGAATTGATCGCTTTGCCTGCTTCCGCCGCGCGGGCGGAGGCAGAAACGATTACGGTGCGTGGCAAGGGGAACAAAGAACGGCTAGTGCCATTGAGTTCGGCTGCATGCGAGGCCATGCGCGACTATCTCAAGCTGCTCAATGACGGCAAGACTGGTAAGACGCGCTGGCTGTTTCCCTCCTTCGGAGAGAGCGGGCATATCAGCCGCCAACACGTTGCGCGCGAGCTGAAGGCGCTCGCCGCGGCGGCGGGAATCGATCATCGTAAGATGAGCCCGCATGTACTGCGTCATGCCTTCGCGAGCCATATGCTCGCGAACGGCGCGGATTTGCGCGTGGTGCAGGCGCTTTTGGGTCACGCCGATGTGTCCACGACGCAAATTTATACGCATGTCCTCGACGATCGCCTGAAGCACATGGTGCGCGACCTGCATCCGCTGGCCGAAAAATAGGAAGTTGGGGGCCGCGAACTGGCTTTGGTTTTAGAGGATCCTTGACTTTAACCCTTGCCCCCGTCCAGTTTCGCCCGCCGCGACACCATCCATCCGTCGTTAATCTCTCATGCGCACCATTCTCGATTTTGAAAGACCCGTTGGCGAGCTTGAAAAAAAGCTCGAGGAATTGCGTGCGCTCGCGGCTTCCGGGCACGGCGCAGCGATCGCCGATGAAATTGCCCGCCTGGAGAGCAAGGCAGCGCTCGCGCTTAAGGATCTTTACGCGAACTTGACGCCTTGGCAAAAGACGCAAGTCGCCCGTCATCCGGAACGACCTCACTTTTCTGATTATGTTGAGCGTCTCTTCACGGAATTCATGCCGCTTGCGGGCGACCGCAAGTTTGCCGAGGACGCTGCAATCCAGGGCGGTTTCGCGCGCTTTCGGGGCGAGAGCGTTTGTCTCATTGGGCACGAGAAAGGGTCCACGACCGAAGCGCGCATCCGACATAATTTCGGTATGGCGCGGCCGGAGGGCTATCGGAAAGGCGTCCGCCTCATGGATATGGCAGACCGCTTTGACCTGCCGGTGATCTCGCTGGTCGATACCGCGGGTGCCTATCCTGGAATTGATGCGGAGGAGCGCGGACAGGCGGAAGCGATTGCACGTTCGACCGAGACTTGTCTTGCGCTCGGCGTTCCCACTGTGGCCGTTATTATTGGAGAAGGCGGTTCGGGTGGTGCCGTCGCAATTGCCGCAGCGAACCGCGTGCTTATGCTGGAGCACTCAATTTACAGCGTGATTTCACCCGAGGGTGCTGCTTCGATTTTGTGGCGGGATACTACTAAGGCGCAAGAAGCGGCGACCAGTATGAAAATTACAGCTCAGGATCTTGCCCGGCTGGGCGTGGTTGATAGCATCGTCGCCGAGCCGATAGGGGGGGCCCATCGCCACATGGCTGCCACGATTGCCGCAACGGGGGAGGCAATTGGCATGGCCCTGGACGACCTGAAAGGCTTGTCTAGAGAAGAAATTAAGGCCCATCGGCAACAAAAATTCCTCGCGATTGGCCGGAATCTATAGGGTTTGAGATTGGTGTACAAAGGGCAGAGGAAACAAGCCTTGGCGGGTTGCGGTAACCTCCCGTCAAGAGTAACCATTTAGCTAATCATGGTGGCTAATGTCGACGTGCTCCGGGGTGTTGCGGTGAGCCGACCCATGCTGATCCGGTTGCGTGCAGTAATGTTTGCCGCAGGATGCGCTATTGCGCTCTCCGGTTGCTATTCTGATTCCATTTTCACCGGAGAAAAAGCGAGCCGTCCGCTCTCAAACGAGATGACAAGTTTGATTGAGCGCAAGGGAATGGCGAAGGAGACACCAGTTCTCGTTCGCATCTTCAAGGAAGAATCCGAACTCGAAGTCTGGAAGCAAACCACGGCCGGCAGTTACGAGTTGCTGAAAACCTATCCAATCTGCCGTTGGTCGGGCGAGCTAGGTCCGAAGGTGAAGCAAGGCGACCGCCAGGCTCCGGAAGGTTTCTACATGATCACCCCGGGCCTGATGAATCCGCATTCATCCTATTACCTCGCATTCAACATGGGCTTCCCCAATTCGTTCGACAAGGCACTTGGTCGTAGCGGCTCCAATCTGATGGTGCACGGCGACTGCTCATCGTCGGGTTGCTACGCGATGACGGATGAACAGATTGGCGAGATTTTCGCGTTGGCGCGCGATTCCTTCGAGGGTGGCCAACGCGCATTTCAGGTTCAGGCTTATCCGTTTCGGATGACACCGGTGAACTTGGCAAAACACCGAAACAATCCGAATATCGCCTTTTGGAGAATGCTCAAGGAAGGCAACGATCATTTCGAGGTGACACGACAAGAGCCAAAGGTAGAAGTTTGCGACCAACGCTACGTCTTCAACGCTATTCCTTTCGATCCCCGGGAATCGTTCAGCCCGCAGCGCACCTGTCCAGTGTTCGATCAACCGGTCGAGGTCGCCGAAGCCGTCAAGACAAAGCGTGATGCGGATAATAAAGAATATGGAGCGCTCGTGAGCCGCGGTGTCGCAACGGCGCCCGTAATGACCTATCGTGACGGCGGCATGAACCCGGTCTTCGCGGCCAAATACCCCGAGCGCAACCCATATAATAACCAGAAGATTGCCGTTACTCCGGGACGGGCATTTGAAGCCGAAGTGACCCCGGTGTCATCCATGTCCATAACGACTTCATCGGTCCCGAGCCGTCCTTCGGTAGTAACGGTGACATCGGCTCCGAGCGGACCTTCGGTGACAACGGCGACAACCTCCGGCAACGATCCGCGTTTGAAAACAGCTGCAGCGGCAGATCCCGTAAAGCCCCTCGGCGCGCTTGACCGGATCGGTGCGTGGCTTGGATTGCACAAAGAGAAGTCAAACACGCCGGCTGTTCAGCCAACACAAACTGCAACTATTTCGAATCCGCCCCCGCCGGCGAAACAAACTACCCCAGCTGTAAAGCCGAAGCCCGCTCTACAGGTAACGGCCCCAACGTCGCCTGTAGCGCAGCCAAAACCCGCGCCCACTCAAGAGTTGACCACACCCGCGCCTAGTTCGCTGCCGGGTTCGGCACCGATCCTGAGTTCAGGCGGCTTCTCGTCTTTACGGTGATTTTATTGGATTAGAGCTACAAGCCGCGCACCGCCCACTCTTATGCAAGGCGCCCGTGGCAATGTTTGTATTTTCACGGGGATATTTTTTGTATTGCTTTCACAATTACTTAGCGCCTCAAAAAACGCCTGTCTAACTTTTGTCTATCCCAGCCGTGAAAATTTTGGCCCCGATTTCGATGCTTTAGCCATTTTCGATTTGGCCATTAAAAAACTCGACGCTCACATTTCATTATCACTGACCGAGGCAAACAATTACTTGCCAATAGTCCAGATCGAATAAATATTGCCGTTCTGCGCTGCCGAAAACTCTACGATTTTTTGACAGTCCTTTCTGCAGCGGAGGTGGGCGGCGGAGTTAGTTTAAAATGACTAATAAACAATCTTTTACCGAAATATTTAAATCGCACAGAGGAAAAGCTTCAAACAAATGGGAATCATATTTATCTATATACGAGAACATTTTTCAAAATTATCGGCAAAAGAAAATCTCTTTGCTTGAAATAGGAATTCAAAACGGAGGATCTCTAGAAATATATGCTCATTATTTCAATAATTTTCAATCAATAGTTGGCTGTGATATAGAGCAAAAATGCAGCCTTCTTACGTATCCTCCAAATATAAATGTTATTGTTGGAGACTGCAATAACGATGAGACAGTCTCAGAAATAAAATCTATCTCCGATAGTTTCGATATTATAATTGATGATGGCTCTCATATATCAAAAGATGTGATAATAACTTTTTTAAAATATTTTCGATTATTAAAAAAAGGCGGAATTTACGTAGTTGAAGACCTGCACACAAGTTACTGGCAGCAATGGGGTGGTGGTTTATTTTATAAAAACTCATCAGTTTCTTTTTTTAAGTTGCTGGTTGATGTTGTAAATCATGAGAACTGGGGCCTAAATAAAAGTATTTCTGAATTTATCGGTACTGAATTCTCTCTTTATCAGAGCTTATTAAGCGACGAAATATTTTCACATATTTTGTCTGTTCGGTTTTTTAATTCAGTTTGTGTAATTGAGAAATGCACAGAAGAAAATCAAAATAAGTTGGTTCGTGAATTAGTATCAGGAACTGAGGCTAATGTTGTAGAAGAGACTTCTCGCTTGGAATGGACGACTTCCTTGGCATTTAGATCAAAGCGGAAATATTTGGTCCAACTTTGATCACCATAGGGCTGGAATGGATGATGAAAAAACTCAAAATATATACGGAAGAAACAAAATGTGTCCATGTGGATCTGGTAAAAGATTTAAACATTGTCACGGAGCGCTTACTTAGTCGTCTCGTATGCGTAGATTATTTGCTTCACCAACACGCATGCCGCAATTTGCTAAGATCAACACATAGTCACGCAACGACTCTCTCTGCTTTTTCGTATTCGCTCATCTGACGCATCTTGCTAAATCAAATACTTGTCTATCTTTTGTCTATCCAAAAACCAGCACTTATTGATTTCATTGAGTTAAGCCAGGCGACCGTGGCAGTGTTTGTATTTCTTGCCGGAACCGCAAGGGCACGGCTCGTTGCGGCCAACCTTTCCCCATGTCGAAGGATTGTTAGTGTCCCGCTGCACAGAATTCGTTGCGGCTGCCGATACGGGAAGCTCCGTCAGCTCGTCCTCACCCGTCGTAGGATTGACGTGATGCGCCTGCATTGGCGGCAAATTTTCCATTGGAGGTGGCTGACTCACTACCTCGACACGCATCAATTGCGCGGCCACCGTTTCACGCAGGCGCGTCAATAGGGTATCGAATAACTGGAAGGCTTCCGACTTGTATTCGTTTAGCGGATCGCGCTGGCCATAACCGCGCAGTCCGATTACCTGCCGCAGGTGGTCGAGCATGACGAGATGCTCACGCCATAAATGGTCGAGCGTTTGCAGCAGGACTGATTTTTCGACATAGCGCATGATTTCGGCGCCGTATTGGGCGACCTTGCTAGCCATTTTTTCGTCGGCGGCGCGCGTAATGCGGTCGCGCACTTCCTCGTCGGCAATGCCTTCTTCCTTCACCCAATCTTCAATCGGGAGATCGAGGGAGAGAAGCGCTTCTGTCTCAGCCTTCAAACCCTTTGCGTCCCACTGTTCCGGGTAAGCGTTTTCTGGGATGTGCTTGCGCACGAGATCTTCGGCCGTCGAATAACGCATATCCGCGATGGTAGCCGACACATCAGTGTCTTTCATCAAATCGATCCGCTGCTCGAAGATGACCTTTCGCTGGTCGTTCATCACGTCGTCGTATTTGAGCAAGTTTTTGCGGATATCGAAGTTCCGAGCTTCGACCTTGCTCTGTGCCTTTTCGAGCGCTTTGTTAATCCAGGGATGGATGATCGCCTCGTTCTCCTTGAGCCCGAGCTTGGTCAACATGTTGCCGAGCTGGTCGGAGCCGAAAATGCGCATCAGGTCGTCTTCGAGCGACAGGAAGAAACGCGAAAGGCCCGGGTCGCCCTGGCGGCCAGAACGGCCGCGCAGCTGATTGTCAATGCGCCGCGATTCATGGCGTTCGGTTCCGAGTACACAAAGGCCGCCGGCGGCGAGCGCTTGCTCCTTTAGTTTTGCAACCTGCTCACGAATTTCGGTTATGCGTTTCCCATGTTCCGGTGTGCTTTCGATGTCTTTCAGCTCTTGTTTAATGCGCATGTCCGCGTTACCACCAAGCTGAATATCGGTGCCGCGGCCTGCCATATTGGTGGCAATGGTTATTGCACCTGGCACACCGGCCTGCGAGATGATGTAGGCCTCTTGTTCATGATAGCGGGCATTGAGCACGGCGAAGACTTTCTTGCTTGCGCTCGCGCCGCCGCCATAAAGCGCTGCGAAGGCGTTGGGATCAGAGAAGTCGTGCTGCTCCCAGCCTTGTTTACGGAGCATTTCGGCGAGGTTTTCTGATTTTTCAATAGAGACGGTGCCAACGAGCACCGGCTGTCCGCGCTCTTTACACGTCTTTATCAATTCGATGATCGCTCGGTATTTTTCGGCAGCCGTGCGATAGACCTCGTCGTCCTGATCATCGCGGACCATTGGACGGTTGGTCGGAATTTCCAGGACTTCCAGCTTGTAAATGTCCATGAACTCGTCGGCTTCAGTCATCGCTGTACCGGTCATGCCCGCGAGCTTGGTGTACATACGGAAATAGTTCTGGAAGGTGATGGAGGCGAGCGTTTGGTTCTCGGGCTGGATCGCGACGTGCTCCTTAGCCTCGAGCGCCTGGTGCAGTCCCTCGGAATAGCGGCGGCCGGGCATCATACGGCCGGTAAATTCATCGATGATAATGACCTCGTCAGTCTTCACAATGTAATCGCGATCGCGCTGAAACAGCTTGTGGGCGCGCAATGCCTGATTTACGTGGTGAACTACGGACACGTTTTCGATGTCGTAAAGCGAATGGCCCTTGAGCAGATTTGCATCGCGCAACACCTGTTCGAGTTTTTCCATACCCACTTCCGTTAGCGTGACTGTGCGTTGCTTTTCGTCCACTTCATAATCGGGCTTGTCGAGTTTTGGCATGAAGCCGTCGATTGTATTGTAAAAATCGGAGCGGTCGTCGAGCGGACCCGAGATGATCAATGGCGTCCGCGCTTCATCAACTAAAATCGAGTCCACCTCATCCACGATAGCGTAGGAGTGTCCGCGCTGAACCATTTGCGCGAGTTCGTATTTCATATTGTCACGCAGATAATCGAACCCGAGTTCGTTATTGGTGCCGTAGGTAACGTCGCAGGCATAAGCCGTCTTGCGCTGCTGATCGTCCAGACCGTGAACAATCACGCCGACACTAAGTCCGAGAAACTTGTAGATCTGACCCATCCATTCGGAATCGCGCTTGGCTAGATAATCGTTGACCGTGACCACATGAACGCCCTTACCGGCGAGCGCATTCAGATAGACGGAGAGGGTTGCGACCAATGTCTTGCCTTCGCCCGTTTTCATTTCGGCGATCGCACCTTCGTGCAGCACCATGCCGCCGATCAGTTGCACGTCGAAATGGCGCTGACCAAGCGTGCGTTTGGCCGCTTCACGCACCGTCGCGAAAGCCGGCACCAGTAGATCGTCAAGGGATTTGCCCTCAGCGAGTTGCTTTCTGAATTCTTCAGTGCGCGCGCGAAGTTGCTCGTCGCTGAGTTTTTCCAGCTCCAGCTCGAGCGCATTAATCGCTTCGACCTTTGGATAGTAGCCACGCAAACGCCGCTCATTGGCCGAGCCGAAAAACTTGCGGGCGAGTGCGCCAATCATACGGAATCCAAATTGCCCGGTTGGAGAGCTGCCGAGAGATATGGACCACCTACTACCTTGTCAATGTATCCGCTAGGCTTGGCCTTGCTTCAGCCGCACGCTTACGCCACCCTCCCGCCGCGCTAATCCGGCGCTAAAATCCAAGGATTTTCCGATGCGCCTACGCTTCACGTCGCTGGCTTCTATTCTCGCCCTTGTGATCATATTTATTGGCACCAATTTTGCCGTGGCGCAGGGTACGGATCCCGTGCTTGCCAAGGTAAACGGTACGGAAATCCGCCAGAGCGATCTTGCCGTCGCGGAGGCTGAAATCGGCGGCAATCTTCCCGGGGAGGCGCAGGGGGACGTACGGCGCGACGCGCTGCTCGCCTATCTCATTGAGGTCAATCTTTTGTCGCAACTCGCTGAAACGAAGAAGATCGATCAGTCGCCGTCTTTTGCACAAAAGCTGGCCTTTGCGCGCAAGAAAGTGATGGTCGATACGTTGATGGCGGATGAAACTAAGAACATCAGCGATAGTGACATCAAGAAATTCTATGACGACAATGTAAAACCGGTTGCCGAAGCGCATGTGCGACACATTCTCGTCGAGACGGAAGCGCAAGCAAAAGACGTCGCCGCGAAACTGAAAGCGGGTGAGGATTTTGTGAAGCTTGCGAAGGAGACGTCAAAAGACCCCGGCTCGTCGGACGGTGGTGATCTCGGCTATATTACGAAGGACAAAGTCGTTCCTGAATTCGGCGAGGCCGCCTTTAAGCTCGACAAGGGAAAGATCTCCGATCCGGTAAAAAGTCAATTTGGCTGGCACATCATCAAGGTCGAGGATAAGCGCGTCACCACGCCGCCGCCCTTGGACGCGCTCAAGGACCGAATCAAACTTGTCCTCTTACAAAAAAAGGGCGACGAACTAGTGACGAAGGCCCAGGAAACAGCAAAGATCGAACGCTTCACGCAGCCGACGACCCCGCCCGCAGACGACAAGAAAAAGTAAGTCAGGGATGGGGGGTATATCGCCGCTCGCACCGAAATCGGTCCCGCGTCTACCGCCGATTCACGGCGTGCGGCTCGCGACAGGCGTAGCCGGCATTCGCTACAAGGGTCGAACTGACGTGCTGCTTGTGCTATTTGACGCCGGTACCGCTGTTGCGGGTGTAACGACGCGCTCTCTCTGCCCCTCATCTCCGGTCGAATGGTGTCGAGATAAACTGCGTGGAGGCAAGGCTCGCGCCCTGGTGGTGAATTCCGGCAACGCGAACGCGTTCACTGGAAAGGTTGGCCGGACACAGACCGCGTTCACGGCGAAGCTAGCCTCCATAGCCGCAGGTTGCTCGGTGAGCGAAGTATTCCTCGCCTCGACGGGCGTGATCGGAGAACCTCTAGATGCATCGAAATTCAACGGGGTGCTCGACAGTCTCGCCATTAACGCGCGCGGCGACACCTGGCTGGATGCGGCGAAAGCGATCATGACCACGGACACATTTCCGAAGCTCGCAACAGCAAGCGCCAAGCTCGGCAAAGCGACAGTCTGCATCAACGGGTTTGCCAAGGGCGCAGGAATGATTGCGCCGGACATGGCGACAATGCTCGCATTCGTTTTTACCGATGCGCCGATTTCTGCCGTGGCCTTGCGCGGACTTTTGAAAAGTGAAGTCGAGGATACGTTTAATGCGGTCACGATCGACGGCGACACTTCGACCTCGGATACTTTGCTTCTTTTTGCGACCGGAACAGCATCAAAACAAGGTGCGCCAAAAATTTCAAAGGCAAAAGATGTACGACTTCAGGGCTTTCGCCACGCCCTTCATGCCGTGCTCGCCAATCTATCCGAGCAAATTGCGCGTGACGGCGAAGGGGCGCGCAAGCTCGTGCGTGTTCAGGTGAACGGAGCCATATCGAAAAGATCGGCGCGCCGTATTGCGCTTTCGATTGCGAATTCGCCACTGGTGAAAACTGCCATAGCAGGTGAGGACGCGAATTGGGGGCGTGTTGTGATGGCTGTCGGCAAAGCGGGTGAGCCTGCTTCGCGTGACAAGCTCAAAATCTGGTTCGGCGATATTCGTGTCGCACACAAGGGCGCGCGTGATCCTTCTTACAGTGAGGAAGAAGTATCAGCCTATATGAAGGGCGATGTGATCGATCTTATGGTCGACCTGGGACTTGGTCACGGCAAGGATCGGGTTTTGACTTGCGATCTCACTCAGGAATATGTCGCCATCAATGGCGATTACCGGAGCTGAGGAGCGTGAAGCTGGTACTTGTTGCGGCTTGTGCGCTTGTCGATTCCGATGGTCGGGTTTTGCTTGCCCGCCGTCCCTCCGGCAAGCTGATGCAAGGTCTCTGGGAATTTCCCGGGGGCAAACTGGAGACCGGCGAACGGCCCGAGGACACGCTGATTCGGGAACTGAAGGAGGAGCTTGGAATCGAGGTAAAGGAAGATTGTCTTGCGCCACTTGCCTTCGCCAGCCACAGCTACGAAGACTTTCATCTTCTCATGCCGCTCTATATTTGCCGGCGATGGGAGGGGACAGTGTCGGCGATAGAGGGACAGGAAATTGCCTGGGTGAGACCGCAGCGGCTAAAGGATTTTCCGATGCCGCCGGCGGACGAGCCGCTGATCCCACACCTAATCGAGCTCATGTCAGTGTCGCGTCGTTGATCCAGGAAGGGAATCATTGCGGAGTATGTTTTTTGTATCGCGGTCGGATTCGCGACAAAATCCATTCAAGAGTTGTCGACGTCTATATGTCCTGAAGCGGACTAACGCTCTGTCTTTTCGCCCGCCGGGCGTTCGATCGTTCCGAGCGCATCGGCCAATCTCACTTTTGCCGAACCTGGTTTGAGCGGTTTCTGTTGACTTTTATGCGGCGCCCAGCCTGACAACCAGAGAATGTCCACAGTCGCCCGAATGCCGCGCTTGCTTTCACTAGCGAAACGCTCCGCATAAATTTCCATGGCGCGAGAGAGAATTGACCGCGTTAGCGGCTTGCGGCTTCGTTCAGTCAACGTGTTGGTTGCCCCCATGCGCGTGAGATCGCGTCCTAGCCGGATTAGGTCCGCATAGTTCAGGGTAAGCCGATCCAGATCTACAACTGGAAGTGCAAATCCCGCGCGCTGCAAGAGAGAGCCCAGTGCCCTGATATCGGCAAAAGGGACGACGCGCAGTCCCGCGCCGCCGCGAATTTCGGATTCGGCTATCGTGATGCTTTCGCGCAATTCGGTCAGAGTGTCGCCGCCGACCATGGCGGCAAGCATCAGCCCGTCGGGCTTCAGGGATCGCCGGATTTGCAGGAGAGCGCCGGGAAGGTCGTTCACGGCTTGCAACGAAAGCGCCGACACTATCAGATTAAATTTTTCTTCACCGAAGGGCAGTGCTTCTTCGTCACCGATCACACGTCCCATGTCTGGCGCGCGCAATTGAGCGAGCGGCTCGCAGATAATAATTTGATCGACCTGTTTGCTTGCCTTGAGTACCGAAGTGAGCCCGTCTCCGGGTGTGCCGAGATCCAGCGCCAACGGGAAGTGGCGTTTTACGAGCGCGAGACGCTCCACCAATTCGTTTGATACCCGATCCAGCAAAAATGTTTCCGCGCCCAGCCGGATTGCACGACGTCGCCGGTCGATCAGCAATTTTCGGTCAAAAAGTTGCGGTGCGATCATGACGGTAGTGATCATGCCGATACTATCTAGGCTGTACAAATGTTCATTTCGAAGACCGAGCTATCCGCATTTTCTTAAGGATCGGGACGGATCTCGTTCAATCGCAGGGCGACTCTAACGCCGCGGTGGATCTTTGCACGAAAGCCCTGTGCGCCGACGTTTCTTACGTGGACGTGCTCGTGCTGGCAAGAATTGTAGATCAGGTATACATAGAATTAAGAGTTTCAGTGTTGGAGAGGCTGCATGGCTTCCAGCAAAACATTTCGTGCCGGGCTCCTGCAGATGCGGAGCAGCCGGTCGGTCGAGGCAAATATCGAGTTGGCTGTAAAGCTTGCGCGCGAGGCCAAGGCACTGGGTGCTGACTATGTGCAGACGCCCGAAATGACGAATTTGATGGAGCTGAATCGCAAGACGTTGTTTGCGACCATCGTCGACGAGGAGCGCGACCCAACGCTCGCGACGTTTCGCGAGCTCGCATGTGAGCTGAAGATTTATTTTCATGTCGGTTCACTTGCCGTCAAAGCTTCGCCGGAAAAGGCAGCGAACCGAAGCCTTTTGATCGACCCTGTCGGGGAGATTGTGGTTCGATATGACAAGATCCATCTGTTCGACGTCGAGCTTCCAGGTGGAGAAAGCTATCGAGAGTCGAACACCTATCAACCCGGCGAAAACGCGGTTCTTGCCAATCTACCCTGGGGCCGTCTGGGGCTTACGGTCTGCTACGATTTGCGTTTCCCTTCTCTTTATCGCGCGCTTGCTGAGGCCGGCGCGCAATTTCTCGCAATCCCTTCCGCGTTCACCAAACAGACCGGTGAATCGCACTGGCATGTGCTGATACGAGCGCGTGCGATCGAAACGGGCGCATTCGTGCTGGCGGCGGCTCAGGGCGGGCACCATGAGAATGGGCGTGATACGTTCGGCCACAGCATTGCGGTCGACCCATGGGGTCGGATTATCGCCGAAGGCGGTACCGATCCGGGCGTTATCATGGCGGAAATTGATCCCGCGCTTGTGGTGTACGCGCATTCGCGCATTCCTTCGCTTCAACACGGACGACGCTTTGAAGTCACGTCACCAGCAGATAAGGGCCGATTGCATCTGATCGGCAGAGCCCTGTGATACACTACGCACTCATATGCGAAGCCGGCCACGAGTTCGAAAGCTGGTTTCAGAATTCTGCGGAAAGCGAACGGCAGCTCGAGCGCGGCCTCGTCGATTGCCCGGTTTGCGGTTCCAGAAAAGTTTCCAAGGCGGTCATGGCGCCTGCAATCCAGGCCAGCAAACGAAAACGCAGCAAGGAAGCTGGGGATAAGCGGCAACCGGTCGCATTGCTGTCTGAAAAAGAGCAGGAAGCACGAAAATTGCTGAAAGCACTGCGTGAGCACGTGACAAAAAATGCCGAAAATGTTGGCGATCAATTTCCAAAGCTTGCGCGGCAAATGCACCACGAGGAAATTGAATCGCGCTCGATTTATGGCAATGCCAAATTCGATGAAGTGCGTTCTCTGTTGGAAGAAGGTGTCGAAGTGCAGCCGCTTCCGATCTTGCCCGAAGAACACAACTGAACGGGGCTAGTGCGCCCAAAGTAGTAAGGCGATCCCGCCGACGAGCAGCAGTATTCCAGCGATCTCCCGCAGCGAGATCTTTTCTTTGAAAATCCCGTGTGTGACGAATTGCGCGAACAGCACTTCAATCAGCGCGAGTGTGCGGACGTTGGCCGCGCTCGTGAGCGCAAAACCGAGAAACCAGAATTGCGAAGAGGCCGCGCCCAGAAAGCCAGCGAAAAGTGACGGTCGCCATTCACGGAGAATCGCGAGCAACGTAGTCCGATCGAAGACCAGGAGATAGACCGTCAGCAGCGCTGTCTGGATGAAGAGCCCAATCGCGAGCGAGAAGGTAGCCGCCATTACGAACGAGCTCGTATCGAGGGAGCGGATGGCGCCACGAAAGGAAACGGCCGAAATTCCGAACAGGGTTGCCGCGCCCATTCCAAACAGTAGGGGTTTCCAGGAAGAGCTTTCCGCTCCGCGCGTCCATGAAATCATCATGACGCCGACGGTCGCGATCAGAATCGCAGCGGCGGTTTGGAAAGTTAGTGCGTCGCCAAGAAAAGTGAGCCCAAAAATGGCGACTAGCACGGGCTCAGTCTTGATATAGGCAGTGGCGACGACAAAGGAGCGTTCGTTCATTGCTATTAACATCAATGCGGTTGCCACAACTTGAGAAAATGCGCCGAGCGTCGCCCATAGAACGAATGGCAAATTGGAGGCAGGCACCGGAATTGTCGTGCATGCTTCCAGCAGAAGCAAAAATAATATCCCAAAAGGTAGGCCGAACAAGAATCGAACGAGTGTGGCACCGACGGTGCCGATCGTTCGCGTGAGACTGCGCTGGATCGCATTGCGGGCGGTTTGGCCCAAGGAAGCGATGACTGTGACGATTACCCAGAGCCACGCCGAGGAGAGCATTTTTTCGTATTCCTGTGGCCGACAGGGTTTCCGGAATTATTTCGGACGTTCGGCCGCAAGCATGTAATTCACGTCCATATCGTTCGAGCGACGCCATTGGTCGTGGAGCAAATCGTACATAATGCCGCTCTCTTCGATGACCTGGAGCCCTCCCGCCTCGATCGCGTTTTCGAGTTCGTCAGGCGTAACGAATTTTTCCCATCGGTGTGTGCCAATCGGCAGCCAGCGCAAAATATATTCTGCGCCGACAATCGCCAGAGTAAAACTCTTGAGTGTTCGATTGATAGTAGTAACAATCATCAAACCGCCTGGCTTCACCATTTCAGCGGCGCGATGAACGAAGAAATCGAGGTCGGCGACGTGCTCTACCACCTCGGATGCGACGATGATGTCGAACGTCTCGTTCGAATCGGCCAGCGCCTCGACCGTCATAGTCCGGTAGTCGATCGAAAGGCCGCTATTGACCATATGTAGTTTCGCGGCCTCTACGTTCTCGTTTGCCGGGTCGATGCCGACAACGTTCGCACCGAGGCGAGCGAGCGGCTCCGAGACGATGCCACCACCGCATCCGATGTCCAGAATTCGCAAGCCCTTCAGACTATCGAGCGCTTTCGCGTCACGGCCAAATTGTGCGCAGGCCCGATCACGGATGAAAGTAAGTCGCACGGGATTGAACTTATGGAGTGGGGCCATCTTGCCCCGCGGATTCCACCAATCGTCCGCAAGTGCGGCGAACTGCGCGACTTCCTCGCGGTCAATCGTGCTGCGTGCAGCATTTCTTGTCTTCATCATGCCGGTTATCTACCGCCTATAGACGTTGCGGGCCATAGCCGCCGCCTGTATCTATACGCGCGTTTTATCAAGGGACCCGCGCATTATGGCCCGGCTTGTCATGAAGTTCGGCGGCACATCAGTCGCCGACATCGAACGAATCCGCAACGTTGCCCGTCACGTCAAGCGTGAATGGGACGCCGGACAAGACGTTGCCGTGGTCGTATCCGCGATGTCCGGCACCACGAATAAGCTCGTTGGTTGGTGCCGTGAGGCCTCGCTTCTGCACGATGCGCGCGAATACGATACCGTTGTCGCCTCGGGCGAGCAGGTGACTTCTGGTCTGCTCGCGATTGTACTTCAGAGCATGGGTGTGACCGCGCGCTCATGGCAGGGTTGGCAAATTCCGATTTATTCCGATGGCTCACATGCCGCGGCCCACATCATTGGCCTGAACGGCGAGGAACTGATTAAGCGCTTCAAGGAACGGCGGGAGGTTGCAGTGATTTCCGGCTTTCAAGGCGTCAACAAGGAGACCGGCCGGATCACTACGTTCGGTCGAGGCGGTTCGGATACAAGTGCCGTCGCGGTCGCCGCCGGGATTCACGCCGACCGCTGTGACATCTACACAGACGTCGATGGAGTCTACACGACCGATCCGAACGTCGTGGAAAAGGCCAAGCGTCTTGAGAAGGTCGCGTTCGAAGAAATGCTAGAGATGGCATCGCTTGGCGCCAAGGTTCTGCAGGTACGCTCGGTCGAGCTGGCCATGCAAAAGAAGGTGCGCGTTTTTGTGCGCTCAAGTTTCGAGGACCCCGAAAAGCCGAAGCTGAACCGGCGAAACGAGCCGATCGGCACGCTTATTTGTGATGAGGAGGAAATCTTGGAAAGTCAGATCGTCACTGGCATCGCCTTCTCGAAGGACGATGCTCAGATTTCCATCCGCAGGCTCGCCGACAAGCCGGGTATCGCAGCAGCCTTGTTCGGCCCGCTCGCGGCCGCGAATATCAATGTGGACATGATCGTCCAGAACATTTCCGCCGATGGCTTCACGGACATTACTTTCACGGTGCCCGCGGTCGATTACGAGCGCGCAAAAAAGGCGCTCGAAAAAGCACAAGGTGCCATCGGCTTCAAGTCGATGGAAGGGGCGACCGATGTGGTAAAGGTATCGATCATAGGTGTTGGCATGCGGACCCATGCTGGTGTCGCTGCAAGTGCGTTCAAGGCGCTTGCCGAAAAAGGCATCAATATCCGCGCAATCTCGACCTCGGAGATCAAAATTTCGGTGCTAATCGACGCCGCCTATACGGAGCTTGCGGTACGGACTTTGCATTCGCTATACGGACTTGACCAGTAGATCCGCGCAGGTGCGTCTGCGCGTTTGTTGAAACCTCCAGCGGGCCAGCGCGGAGCCCGGGAACGGATGCGGCCGATGGCCAAGCGAGGCGCGCTCGGCGGACCGCGCGTACTTCTGAGACGGCTTCGCGAAGTGATGGCGGAGCCGGTCAGCGCGCAGGAACGGCTCGACAAGATCGTGGTGATGATCGCCGCCAACATGGTGGCAGAGGTCTGTTCCGTTTATGTGCTGCGCGTGGATGGAAGTCTTGAGCTTTATGCCACCGAAGGCTTGAGCCGCGAGGCGGTCCACTTGACAGTACTCGGTGCCGGTGAAGGCCTTGTCGGTCTCGTCGCCAAGGAAGCGGAAGCCATAAACCTGCCGAATGCGCAGGCGCACCCCTCGTTCTCCTACAAGCCAGAGACGGGCGAAGAAATTTATCACTCTTTCCTTGGCGTACCAGTTTTGCGAGCGGGCAATATGCTTGGCGTACTTGTTGTGCAGAATCGCGCGCACCGCACCTACAGCGAAGAAGAAGTGGAGGCGCTGCAAACAACGGCGATGGTCCTCGCCGAAATGATCGCGTCGGGCGAGCTAATCTCGTTGGCACGACCGGGGGCGGAGCCGGTGGCACGGCGTCCGGTGCATGGCAAGGGCATTTCTCTCGCGGAGGGAATCGGCCTCGGTCACGTCGTTCTGCACGAGCCGCGCATTGTGGTAAAAAATTTTATTGCGGACGATTTGCAGAAGGAAGAGACAAGGTTGAACGAGGCTATCGATACCTTGCGCGCTTCCATCGATGTATTGCTTGAAGAAGAAGGAATCGCACGCGCGGGTGAACATCGAGATGTTCTCGAAGCCTATCGCATGTTCGCGCACGATCGCGGCTGGTTGCACAAATTGAACGAAGCTGTGGCAACAGGATTAACAGCCGAGGCTGCGGTCGAGCGCGTTCAGTCTGACACCCGCGCGCGGATGATGCGGCAAACCGATCCGTACTTGCGAGAGCGGCTGCACGATCTTGACGATCTTGCAAACCGCCTGTTGCGGGAATTGATCAATCAGAGCGGTGCGCCCAAGAAAATCGAATTGCCTGACAATGCTATTCTCGTTGCGCGAAACATGAGCCCTGCGGCATTGCTCGATTACGACCGCTTGAAAGTGCGCGGCGTCGTGCTTGAGGAAGGTGCGCCGACGAGCCACATTGCCATTGTCGCGCGGGCGCTTGGGATTCCAGCCGTGGGACAGGTCGTGAATGCGGCGAGTCTTGTTGATCCAGGTGATGCCGTCATCGTCGACGGTGACGCCGGTGAAGTCCATGCGCGGCCGATGCCGGACTTGGAAAAGGCCTATGCCGAAAAAGTACGTCTGCGTGCGCGCCGGCAGGCGCAATATGCGGAATTGCGTAGTAGGCCCGCCATAACCAAGGACGGCGCTAAAATCGATCTTTTTATCAACGCGGGTCTGCTAGTTGATCTGCCGCATATCGCCGAAACTGGCGCGGACGGCATCGGACTCTTCCGCACCGAGCTGCAGTTTATGGTCGCAGCAACGCTGCCACGTGCAACGGCTCAGAGGCGCTTTTATAGATCGGTGCTTGATGCCGCCGGCGAAAAGCCAGTGACCTTTCGGACGCTCGATATCGGCGGCGATAAGGTGCTGCCATATATGGGGAATTTAGAGGAGGAAAACCCAGCGCTGGGCTGGCGGGCTATTCGTCTGAGCCTTGATCGTCCAGGCTTGCTGCGCAGCCAGTTGCGAGCCCTTTTGCTGGCCGCGTCGGGACGCAATTTGCGCATCATGTTTCCTATGATCGCCATTGTATCGGAATTTGATCAGGCGTGCGAGCTGCTTGAGCGAGAGCTCACGCACCTACGGCGTCATCGGTACGAATTGCCTGCTACGATACATATCGGTGCGATGGTCGAGGTGCCGGCGCTGCTGTTTTGTCTCGACGAGATTCTAGAGCGCGTCGATTTTCTGTCCGTCGGCTCGAACGATTTAGTGCAGTTCATGTTCGCAGCTGATCGAGGCAATTCTCAGGTAGCCGGTCGTTTCGATCCGATTTCGCCGCCGGTGCTACGCGCTTTGAAGGGCATCGTGGAAATGGGTCGCGCCCACAAAAAACCGGTAGCGCTATGCGGCGAACTTGCGTCGCGGCCGCTGGAGGCGCTTGCATTGATCGCGATTGGATTTCGTACCTTGTCGCTTTCGCCGGCCTCGATTGGCCCGGTGAAGGCAATGATCCTTGGCCTCGACGTCTCCGCTGCAAAGAAATTTCTCGATCCGCTGTTGGCAGATACTTCCGGGAAGATGAAAATCCGTGAGCAGTTGCAGAATTTTGCTGAAAAGTTTGGCATTCCGGTTTGAGTCATGCTTCCCGCTCAGAAACTCGATGCGTTGGTTGCCCGTCATTCCGCCATGGAAGCGGAGCTCGCGACCAATCTGGATCGCGATACCTTTGTAAAGCTTTCTCGGGAATTCGCGGAGCTTGGTCCGATCGTGCGAAGCGTGATGGCTTTGAGAGAAGCGCAGGCTGAGCTTCTCGATACGGAAGGCTTGCTTGCCGATCCGAAGACTGATGCGGAAATGGCGCGCTTCGCGGCAGAGGAAAAAGCGCAACTTTCAAAAAAAGTTGCAGAGCTCGAGAACAGGGTACGGTTGGCACTGCTTCCGAAGGATGCGATGGATGAGCGCGGCGTTATTCTTGAGATCCGTGCGGGTACCGGCGGTGATGAAGCCGCACTATTCGCGGGGGACTTATATCGGATGTATGAACGATACGCGGCGCTACAGGGATGGAAAGTTGAGCCCCTGTCGATGAGCGAGGGCACGAAGGGTGGTTTCAAAGAAATCATCACTGCGGTCAATGGTAAGGGTGTATACGCCAGACTCAAGTTCGAATCGGGCGTGCACCGCGTCCAACGTGTTCCCGATACGGAAACATCCGGCCGAATTCACACTTCGGCGGCGACCGTTGCGGTTCTGCCCGAGGCGGAAGAAGTCGACATCAAAATCGAGGACAAAGATCTCAAAATCGAAACGATGCGGGCGCAGGGCGCAGGCGGCCAGCACGTCAATAAGACCGAGTCGGCCGTGCGAATCACGCATCTGCCGAGCGGAATCGCAATCTTTGTGCAGGACGAGCGTTCGCAGCATCGCAACAAGGCGCGCGGGATGATGCTATTGCGATCGCGTCTCTACGACGTCGAGCAGCAAAAGCGGGATGCTGCGCGCGCAGCCGATCGGCGGGGACAGGTCGGCTCCGGCGACCGCTCGCAACGTATCCGCACCTATAATTTTCCGCAGGCGCGCGTGACTGATCATCGTATCGGTCTGACGCTACACAAATTGCCCCAGATCCTTGAAGGTCCAGGTCTCGGCGAATTAATCGATGCCCTTGTTGCCGATCATCAGGCAGCGCTTCTCGCGGCGGAAGGTGTAGCATGAACGCTATGTCGAAAGCGGATGGGCAAACCTTTGGCGCGTTGCGCCGCGCGGCATCCACAAGATTGCGCGAGGCCGGGATCGAAACGGCGGAGCTGGAAGTGCGCGTACTGCTCCAGCACGCGCTGGCGGTCGAGGGTATCACGCTGATGGCAATGCCCGAATATCCTTTGCCGATCGTGACCGAAGTGAAATTCGAGAGTTTGCTGCGGCGCCGTTTATCGGGCGAACCGATCGCACGCATTGTTGGGTTCAAAGAATTTTGGAGCCAGTCTTTCCGGCTTGGGTCGGAGATACTGGTTCCACGTCCAGAGACTGAGACCGTGGTGGAAGCTGCGCTTGCAGCTATCCCAGTGCGTGAAAGTGCTATTAGCGTGCTCGATCTCGGCACAGGGGCTGGAAATCTTCTGGCAAGCATTTTGCTGGAGCGGCCTATGGCGACGGGTATTGCGATTGATCGTAGTGAGCATGCGCTTACAGTCGCGCGCGAAAATCTTGTTTCGCTTGGACTAGGAAAACGCGCGAAATTCGTTTGTGGCGATTGGGGGAATTCAATCGGTCAATCGTTTGACCTTGTCGTCTCGAATCCTCCTTATGTTTGCACGAAAGATATTTCGAAGCTGCCACGCGAAGTACGTACATACGATCCTCACCTTGCACTCGATGGCGGGGCCGATGGGCTTGCAGCCTATCGTGCGATCATCGCTCAACTATCTTGGTTGCTTGCACCAAAAGGTCTTGCCGTTTTCGAATTGGGATTGGGGCAGGAATCGGCCGTTGTAGACCTCGCACACGAGGCGAATCTCATTGTCAAGGAACCGGCCAAGCGTGATCTGGCGGGCATTCCGCGCGCATTAATCCTGTTTCAACAGGGCTAAAATAAAGCTTGGAACGGGCCACGATCCGCACTAGTGTAATTAGGGATTCGACCTGCCGTGCGCTCTAAGCGGTAACGCAACGTCGCATGAAAGACAGATCGCCTGGCGCGGTGCCGGTGATTCTCTCGGGTCTAACGCTTCACTTATGTTTGCGCAGGTGGTTCAAGGGACCGCTAAAGCTTAATGACGTGCGAAGCGAGAAAAAAGCAAATCCACGTTCGACGTGGAAAGAGTACGCGCCAAGAATGCGCGGGCATGGGCTGCTGATTTGAGAACACCAGAACAATGCCGCGACACAAGTTGTGTGCGGTTCTCGAAAGCGATCCGGTTCTCGCCGGACGTGTGCAATGTTTATCAAATGGAGAGAGATTTTACGCGATGAGAAATGTACAGCAGAAGCGCATGCGTGGTCGTAATCGTAACCGTAGTCACAATCCTCTGACCCGCGTCTACGAATCGAACGGACCGGATGTAAAGGTCCGTGGCACCGCGCATCACATTGCCGAGAAGTATATTCAGCTCGCGCGCGATGCGCAGTCTTCCGGCGACCCCGTATCCTCCGAGGGTTATCTTCAGCATGCGGAACACTATTTCCGTCTCATCGCTGCGGCACAGGCGCAGTTTGCACAACAGAATCCGCATCAACCGCAGCAGCCCTATCAGCGCCCCGATATGGAAGGCGGAGGCGAATTTGACGAGGGTGAGGGAGACGACTCGGGGGATCCAAACGCACAGCCTTATCCTGCCGGCGCGCCGGTTCAGCCCGTACAACATCAACAGCGTCAGCACGGCCCTCAGCAGCAACCGCAGCCGAATTATCAGGGTCAGCCCCAGCATCGGAGCGATCAACAAGCCGGCTTACCGGCGTTCATCACCGGCGGCGGCGGCGCTCCGCAGGGTAACGGTTATGAAAACGATCAGGGCAATCGCGGAAATCGCAACGATCGCTTCGGGCGGAATCGCAATCGAAATTTCCGCCATGGCGGAGGAAATTACGACAATCGTGGCGCACATCAAAACGAAAGCCAGCCGCTGCAAAATCAGGGCGGACAGAATGCGGCTCCCACTGCAGATTCAACTCAGGTTGACAGCGGATTGCAGCCACCGGAAGGAAGAGGGCCAGCTGAATAACGGCTCAACCTAAAATCCTAATTGGATCGCCTTCGGCGACTATTCCTCGTCCGGTTACCTCGGCATAGATGCCTAGATCAGCATTGTCGTTCATTCGGTACAGAATTTCCGGAATGCTTATGTCGCGGATTGCTGTCTCAGGGTTGACCTCGGTTGCAGCACAACGTTCGATTCGCTTCACGACTCTCATTTGTGTCGATCCGACCTGTAGTTTTTCCCCCACAAGATCGAACTCTGACCAGGCGGGAAGGCCCTCAAAATAAAAATTGGCGCGAAAACGTAGCGGATGAATCGGCTGACCGAGCCGGTTCTCCAGATCAGCAAGTGTCGCAAGATTGATCATCGACACCACCTTTTTCGCGAGATCGGAAAAGCTGTGATTGGGTGCTTTGAGAACACGGATGGGGCCGCGCTTCTCCGTTCTCATGAATTGTCCAAAAAACTGCTCGATTATTTTGCACCCGTTTTTATTGGAAAGATCGCCCTCCACGAGCGTTTCCTTGCCTCGTTTGATCGTCAATTTATGACTTGCATCGTCGTAGTGAGTTGAGAGTGAGGCTAGACGGGCATTTCGCATCAAACAAAGGAACTTGATCTTGGGCTGCCATGTGGGCGCTGCAGGATCAAAGCCCGATGGACCGTTTTCAAGTGCATAGGCCCGATCCATCGGGAAGGTCTGACCGGTATCCAAGAGGACAGATGGAAGGCGTTCGCCCGAAAGGCCTTTCACCGGGTAGCGGTAAAGGGATGCAACACGGAATTCTCCCATGGAAACCATAATAACCTCATAAACTTCGTGATCTCGGTGCATTTCGGCGCCACTAAAAATTTGTCATTCGGCACCTTCAATCCTCTGGCAGCATAACTTATCTAATTCTTTGCGGTGTCAGGTGCTTTTTTGGGGTTGAGCTTGCTGCGGAGAGGGCGATGAATTTCGAGAAATACACTGAGCGTGCGCGGGGGTTTGTGCAGTCGGCGCAGTCTTTGGCCTTACGCGAAGGCCACCAGCAATTCGCGACAGAGCATCTTTTAAAGGTCCTCCTAGACGATCCAGATGGTCTTGCCGCGGGGCTGATCGACCGTTCAGGCGGTCGTTCGCGCGAGGCTTTACAAGAAGTAGGGGCGCTATTGAACAAGCGTCCGAAGGTCGAAGGTAGCGGCGCCGGCCAGATTTATCTCGAGCCGTCACTTGCGCGTGTTTTTGATACTGCCGAAAAGGCCGCCGAAAAGGCTGGCGACAACTTTGTCACTGTCGAACGCTTGTTGCTTGCACTTGCGATCGAAAACAAGAGCGATGCTGGAAAAATTCTCGCCCGTGTGGGTGTCACAGCGCAAAAATTGAACGGCGCGATCGAAGACCTTCGGAAAGGCCGCACTGCCAATTCGGCTTCGGCCGAAAACGCCTACGATTCTCTAAAGCGCTATACGCGCGACATCACCGAAGCTGCGCGCAACGGAAAAACAGATCCAGTTATTGGGCGCGACGAGGAAATTCGCCGCACCATTCAGGTTCTTTCCCGCCGCACCAAGAACAATCCCGTGTTGATCGGTGAGCCTGGCGTGGGCAAGACAGCCATTGTCGAAGGGCTAGCAAACCGCATCGTTAATGGGGACGTTCCCGAAAGCCTTAAGGACAAGCGGCTGCTTGCGGTCGATCTCGGCGCACTCGTTGCTGGTGCAAAATATCGTGGCGAGTTTGAAGAGCGGCTCAAAGCCGTGCTGCAGGAAGTAACGGCTGCGGCGGGCGGAATTGTTCTATTTATTGATGAGATGCATACACTGGTGGGTGCCGGCAAGGCCGACGGCGCAATGGACGCTTCGAATCTCTTAAAACCTGCGCTTGCGCGTGGCGAATTGCACTGTATCGGCGCGACAACCCTGGATGAATACCGAAAGCACGTCGAAAAAGATGCCGCGCTCGCTCGACGTTTTCAGCCTGTATATGTGGGTGAGCCGACGGTCGAGGATACAGTCTCGATTCTGCGAGGTCTGAAAGAGAAATATGAGCTGCATCATGGCGTGCGGATTTTTGATTCTGCATTGATTGCCGCCGCGACGCTGTCGAACCGATACATCGCTGATCGTTTTCTGCCGGACAAGGCGATCGATCTGGTCGACGAAGCGGCTGCACGGTTGCGGATGCAGGTTGATTCTAAGCCTGAAGAGCTTGACGAGATCGATCGCCGGATCGTGCAGCTCAAGATCGAGGAAGAAGCTTTAAAGAAAGAGACCGATTCCGGCTCCAAAGAGCGGTTGAAGCGACTCGCCAAGGAACTTGCCTCGCTCGAAGAAGAATCGAAGGTGCTGACGCAGCGTTGGCAGGCGGAGAAATCAAAGCTCTCCAACGCACAGCAGATCAAGGGTGAACTTGACGCTGCGCGCGTCGAGCTCGCAAATGTCCAGCGCAAGGGCGAGTATCAGCGTGCGGGCGAGCTCACTTACGGAAAAATTCCTGAACTCGAAAAAAAGCTTGCCGAAATCGAAAGCAAGGCCGGGTCGGCTATGGTCGAGGAGGCAGTGACGCCAGATCACGTCGCACAGGTGGTTTCGCGCTGGACTGGTGTTCCAGTTGATCGGATGCTGGAAGGCGAGAAAGACAAACTCCTCCGCATGGAGGAAGCAATTGAGAAGCGCGTCATCGGACAGGCTGAGGCCGTGAAGGCGGTTTCGACTGCCGTGCGGCGCGCCCGCGCGGGTCTGCAAGATCCCAATCGGCCGATTGGCTCGTTCATGTTTCTTGGCCCCACTGGCGTGGGGAAAACGGAGCTTACGAAATCGCTTGCTGCGTTTTTGTTCGACGATGATACGGCGCTAATCCGTATGGACATGTCCGAATACATGGAGAAGCATTCGGTTGCGCGTCTGATTGGCGCGCCACCGGGCTATGTCGGCTACGAGGAAGGCGGGGCATTGACCGAGGCGGTTCGCCGTCGGCCTTATCAGGTTATTCTGTTTGACGAAATTGAAAAGGCTCATCCGGATGTGTTCAACGTGCTCTTGCAAGTGCTCGATGAGGGGCGCCTCACCGACGGACAAGGCCGCACGGTTGATTTCCGCAACACTTTGATTGTCATGACGTCGAATATCGGCGCTGAATTCCTTGTTTCACTCGGCGAGAACGACGACGTGGATAAAGTACGTGAACACGTAATGAGTCTAGTGCGTGCTAATTTCCGTCCGGAATTTCTTAATCGTGTTGACGAAATCATTCTGTTCCATCGCCTGAAGCGGGACCAAATGGGTGCGATTGTCGATATTCAGGTTGCACGGCTGCAAAAATTGCTCGAGGAGCGGAAAATCTCGCTCGAGCTTTCGCCGGATGCACGAAACTTTCTTGCTGAGAGAGGTTACGATCCGGCCTATGGCGCACGGCCGCTGAAGCGCGTTATCCAAAAGGAGTTACAGGATCCGCTTGCTGGCAAGCTGCTCGCCGGTGAGATTAAGGATGGCGAGCGCATCAATGTTGGGCTTACAAAAAATGTGCTTACCTTTAAATCTGCGGGTGCGATTGGCCGCGCTGCTTAAACAGAGCGCGTAGAATTATCTCGAGGCAGATTGTGCTTGCGGTATCCGAGGTAGCCCAGGCGACCGTTCGAGAATGCCATCGACCCGTTTTCGTTCGCGCTCGAATTGGTCGAGGATCAGACCCTGGAGTTCTCGCCCGCGTGGTAACTTAATCCGCATGGGATCGACAAAGGTATCGTTGATCTTCACTTCATAATGGAGATGTGGGCCGGTAGAGAGACCTGTTGAGCCGACATAGCCGATGACCTGACCCTGTCGAACCTTCACGCCCTCATCGATACCGCGCGCGAAAGCCGACAAGTGAGAGTAAGTGGTGACGTAGCCGTTCAAGTGCTGGATTTCGATATGGCGACCATAGCCGCCGGAATTCCATTCGGCGTTAAGAATTACGCCGTTGCCTGCGGCAAAAATCGGAGTACCGGTATCATCCGCCCAATCCACGCCGGTGTGCGTGCGGTTGATTCCTAGTATTGGATGATTGCGGGCGCCGAAACCGGAGCGGAAAATGCCGCCGCCCATCGGCTTGCGTACGAGGAATTTCTTCGCGCTTTTTCCAGCCTCATCGTAGAAATCCACAATGCCGTCGTCGGTGGTTTGAAAGCGATAATAGCGGCGCGCCTCGCCGCCTAAGTTGATCGATGCATAAAGGACGCTATCCTGGCCTTCTACTTCGTCGCCAGCGTACAACACATCAAAAGAATCCCCAGCACGTACGCGGCGTTGCAGGTCGACGTCAAAAGATAATGTGCGGATGATGTTGTCAATCATCGCCGGCGGAATTTCGTTCTTAAGCGCCGTCTCGTAAATGCTTTGATAGAGACGAATGCCTTTTCCTTCATCGCTTTCTTCATTAGTAAATTTGGAAAAATCCATGTCATGCGATTCTTCGACGGCAACATATTTTCCCATATCCGACAAAGCGACGGTTGCTTCATGTCCTTGATCGCTGAAAATGCTCACGCGAAGCGGTTTTCCTTTACCTTCTTCGGATAGCTCGAGCAGCAGGCGCACGCGCTGGCCTTCCTTTAGTCCGTTATCGCGGCCACGTGCGCCGAATGCATAAAGGAAGGCACGCATGTCATCCGGGATGGCGCCGATGTCGTGCAGGATCGTTGTAAGATTCTCGCCTTTCCGCACGATAATCGTGCGCTCGGTCCAGTTGTTGCCCCCGGTTATTCCGGCGGCTGACTTGCCCACGGTGTTCATATTCTCAAAGGTGGTCGGCATGGGCTCGGGCGTGAAACGCCCGCCGCCTTCGATGGCATAAGCAAGGCGGGTTCCGAAAGCGCTAGAAATTCCGGAACGAGGAGATGCGGCGGCGTTTTTGGTGCTCGAGCCATCCTGTTCCATCGCTTCACGCAATTTCATGAGAATGTCATCGTTTCGAAGCGTGCCGGCAATTCGTCCGGTCGAAGGCAGCTGAGAAAGATCCCGCATTACGATAGTGAGGTCGGCGCTCGGTTCGGCTTGCGGTGTGTCATCGTTGGTCGGCTCCGCATCGGACTCGGCCATAAGCTTAACCGGATTGAACGGCGGAACGTTCGCAGCAAATGCTGTGGGGCTGAGCGTCAGATTGGTCGCGACGCGTACAAAAGGACGAACGCGCACGATCTCGCGCTCACCGACGCGGGTGGTGGTGGAGACCCGGATAATTTGACGTGCCGATGCAGGTTCGCTCAGGAGCGATATTCGATCGGACTTGCCAGTAATATTCGAGGCGCGATCGCTGGCGGCCTTCAGTGCAATTCGCGCCATCTCTGGAAAAGAGGCAAAACGATATTCGCCGTCGAGTGCTGCATAGACCGCGCCGCCCATCAGGCTCGCACCGGAAAGTGCGGTTAGAACGGTGGCGGCAAGCCATCGGATCGAGATGCGGCGAGGATCGACCGGCTCCTCGACATGTTGGTCGAGCCCAAGCGGTGGCTCATTGCCCAGATCGATCATGCCGGAATTGGCATTCGCGATAAAGCTATCCAAGCGCCTTCCCCTAGCTCGCGTTTTCTCTAGTACAGCGCCCCGTCCCGACAGGGAAAGGTATTATAGCCAATGGCAGTGGAAACTCCGGCTAGACCCCAATAGGGCGCCTTTTCTTCGTGGCGGGATGATGACCGAAAGGGCTGGTTCAACTGCCCAAATCATCCCTTTCGTTCATGGTTGACAAGGAAAAGACCCGAAGCCTATATATCCACTACCACGGTGCGCTGTTGCCTTCGTGCAACAGCTCGCCTGCGAAGCTCATCATTCGTAACGTGGGGTCTTTTCTGGTCTCGGCCGGAAGGGAAAATCTTCGAAGCTTTCCGGTTTTCCGGAAGGCGGCGTGAGCAGTGAGACGCCCGCGTTTGCTGTTTGAAAGTGTGAATCGGAAGAAAGAGAAACGTGGGCGGCGGAGTCCTTGCGGACTTTCCTCCTCGCAGGCGCAAGCTTGTTTGGTGGAAGGTCAATGAGACTCGGCGGTCCTACGTTTCGATATCAAGCCCGCTTGATCGCGCAGGCGATCAACGTGCTTGGGACTCGTCAATGTAGAGACCGAGCCGGATAAAATCTCAAACTTGAGAGTTTGATCCTGGCTCAGAGCGAACGCTGGCGGCAGGCTTAACACATGCAAGTCGAGCGCCGTAGCAATACGGAGCGGCAGACGGGTGAGTAACGCGTGGGAACGTGCCCTTTGGTTCGGAATAACTCAGGGAAACTTGAGCTAATACCGGATACGTCCGAAAGGAGAAAGATTTATCGCCAAAGGATCGGCCCGCGTAAGATTAGCTAGTTGGTGAGGTAACGGCTCACCAAGGCTATGATCTTTAGCTGGTCTGAGAGGACGATCAGCCACACTGGGACTGAGACACGGCCCAGACTCCTACGGGAGGCAGCAGTGGGGAATATTGGACAATGGGCGCAAGCCTGATCCAGCCATGCCGCGTGAGTGATGAAGGCCTTAGGGTTGTAAAGCTCTTTTACCAGGGACGATAATGACTGTACCTGGAGAATAAGCCCCGGCTAACTTCGTGCCAGCAGCCGCGGTAATACGAAGGGGGCTAGCGTTGCTCGGAATTACTGGGCGTAAAGCGCACGTAGGTGGGTCGTTAAGTCGGGGGTGAAATCCTGGAGCTCAACTCCAGAACTGCCTTCGATACTGGCGATCTTCGAGTCCGGGAGAGGTGGGTGGAACTGCGAGTGTAGAGGTGAAATTCGTAGATATTCGCAAGAACACCAGTGGCGAAGGCGGCTCACTGGCCCGGTACTGACACTGAGGTGCGAAAGCGTGGGGAGCAAACAGGATTAGATACCCTGGTAGTCCACGCCGTAAACGATGGAAGCTAGCCGTTGGTGAGCTTGCTCATCAGTGGCGCAGCTAACGCATTAAGCTTCCCGCCTGGGGAGTACGGTCGCAAGATTAAAACTCAAAGGAATTGACGGGGGCCCGCACAAGCGGTGGAGCATGTGGTTCAATTCGAAGCAACGCGAAGAACCTTACCAGCTTTTGACATGTCCGGTTTGAGAAGCAGAGATGCATCTCTTCAGTTCGGCTGGCCGGAACACAGGTGCTGCATGGCTGTCGTCAGCTCGTGTCGTGAGATGTTGGGTTAAGTCCCGCAACGAGCGCAACCCTCGCCCTTAGTTGCCATCATTCAGTTGGGCACTCTAAGGGGACTGCCGGTGATAAGCCGCGAGGAAGGTGGGGATGACGTCAAGTCCTCATGGCCCTTACAGGCTGGGCTACACACGTGCTACAATGGCGGTGACAATGGGAGGCAATGGGGCAACCCTGCGCAAATCTCAAAAAGCCGTCTCAGTTCGGATTGCACTCTGCAACTCGAGTGCATGAAGTTGGAATCGCTAGTAATCGTGGATCAGCATGCCACGGTGAATACGTTCCCGGGCCTTGTACACACCGCCCGTCACACCATGGGAGTTGGTTTTACCTTAAGACGGTTTGCTAACCGCAAGGAGGCAGCCGGCCACGGTAAGGTCAGCGACTGGGGTGAAGTCGTAACAAGGTAGCCGTAGGGGAACCTGCGGCTGGATCACCTCCTTTCTAAGGAAAATCCTTCGAGGTCAGATTTTCTGGCTTCATCGGATTTCTTGGAACAAATGCTAGCCATAAAAAGCTGGCGAATAGGCGGGACACCGCCGTCTTCGTTTCTCTTTCTTCATCACGGACAGCCAGCGCCGCTCTTCAATGGGCCGTTGGTGCGTCAGGAGCTTTCAAAGCTTGGGGCTTGTAGCTCAGCTGGTTAGAGCGCGCGCTTGATAAGCGTGAGGTCGGAAGTTCAAATCTTCCCAGGCCCACCATTTTTCTCGCGGCGACTTTATTCCCGCCGCGCAAGTTCGCGCCTTCCGGGGCCATAGCTCAGTTGGGAGAGCGCCTGCTTTGCAAGCAGGAGGTCGTCGGTTCGATCCCGTCTGGCTCCACCATTTTCAAATGATGGAAGCGCGACGCGATTGCGAAAACTCTAGACAGTCCGTTCGATGAAGTTCCGAATTCCTGTCGCGATAGCGGCTGGATGTTATCTGACATCGTGAAGAGGCAAATCATCCGAACATTCGTTTCGGGCAACCGTAACGAATGCAAGTTTTTCGTTCACGCGCGAGCGTGAGCGAGCGACACCCACATCCTCGGATGGATTTGCGAAGCAAGCTGGTCTTTTCTTCTGAAATGAAATGCATCGATCCCTTTTTCTCGAACGAGTGTTCGCTCGAGCGAAAACCCTCAGCCGAGGGGTGGGCATCGATGATGAGAGTGATCAAGTGCCTGAAGGGCATATGGTGAATGCCTTGGCGCTGAGAGGCGATGAAGGACGTGGTACGCTGCGATATGTCACGAGGAGCTGCGAACAAGCTTTGATCCGTGAATTTCCGAATGGGGGAACCCACCTTCGATGACTAGAGCTCTGAGGTCTTGCCGGCTCAAACTTTCGTGCACACGAAATGTTGAGTTGGAAGGTCTTGGGACGCCGAGCCGCAAGGCTTCGGACTTCTAGTCATCACAAGAAGGAATAAAACTTCCGAATAAAATAGGAGGTTTTAAGCGAACCGAGGGAACTGAAACATCTCAGTACCTCGAGGAGAGGACATCAACCGAGACTCCGCGAGTAGTGGCGAGCGAAAGCGGACCAGGCCAGTGATGAATGCAAGACAACCGGAAGCGTTTGGAAAAACGCGCCTTAGCGGGTGACAGCCCCGTACGGGTAATGCGAGCATTCATCCTTGAGTAAGGCGGGACACGTGCAATCCTGTCTGAACATGGGGGGACCACCCTCCAAGCCTAAGTACTCCTCAGCGACCGATAGCGAACTAGTACCGTGAGGGAAAGGTGAAAAGCACCCCGACAAGGGGAGTGAAAGAGACCTGAAACCGTATGCCTACAAACAGTCGGAGCCCAAGATTCGTTCTGGGTGACGGCGTACCTTTTGTATAATGGGTCAGCGACTTAATCTGACGAGCAAGCTTAAGCCGATAGGCGAAGGCGTAGCGAAAGCGAGTCTGAATAGGGCGACAAGTTCGTCGGATTAGACCCGAAACCTAGTGATCTAGCCATGAGCAGGTTGAAGGTGGGGTAACACCCACTGGAGGACCGAACCGGTAGCTGTTGAAAAAGCTTCGGATGACTTGTGGCTAGGGGTGAAAGGCCAACCAAACTGGGAAATAGCTGGTTCTCCGCGAAAACTATTTAGGTAGTGCCTCATGTGAATGCTTCGGGGGGTAGAGCACTGGATGGGCTAGGGGACTTCACCGTCTACCAAACCTAACCAAACTCCGAATACCCGAAAGCACTGCATGGGAGACAGACGGCGGGTGCTAACGTCCGTCGTCGAGAGGGAAAAAACCCTGACCAACAGCTAAGGCCCCTAAGTCATGGCTAAGTGGGAAAGGATGTGAGGA
>CAVVVG010000005.1:0-825000 GCA_963751615.1 uncultured Alphaproteobacteria bacterium | reverse complement strand
CATCGCCGGTCATGTTGCGCATGACATCACTTGCTATCACCTTGCTGTCGCGCAAGCCCTGTAGACCTAGGGAATGCAGATAAGCGTAATTGACCAAAAGGTAGAGGACGACGATAACGCCGGTCCCGAGAAGTAAAGTGCGCACCATATTGCGCCGCACGTCCTTCAGCTCGCCACTGAGATAGGCGGCCTCGTTCCACCCACCATAGGTGAGAAGCACAAATACCGTGGCGAGACCTACCGAGCCGCTAGAACCAACTGGACTTGCCGGCACCGTGGATACGGCCGAGCCAGCGAGCCCGGCCGCGATCAGCGCGAACTTCGTAGCGATGGTGAGCGATGTAAGGCCCCATTGCGCCCAAACGGTCTGTGGCGTTCCGGCGAGATTCAGGGCGGTCAGCGCCGCTACGGCAATCGTCGCATGGATCGCTGCGCTGTAGCTGCCAAGCGGAACAATTACGGATGCATATTCGCCATAGACGAATGCAACGGCTGCGATTGCCCCGGTCTGTATTACGGTGCCGCGCGCCCAAGCAAACAAGAGACCAACTTGCTTACCGAAGGCACGCGACAGGAAATGATATTCTCCGCCTGCGTCGGGATAGGTGCTCCCCAACTCCGCATAGCAAAGTGCGCCTACAAGCATGATGAATCCGCCGAGCAACCAAACGCCGTAAAACACCATCTCGTTGGGTACGTTCGATGCCACGACCGATGGCGCCTTGAAAATTCCGATGCCGAGAACGACGCCGATCAGAAAGATGGCACCATCGACAACGGAAAGCGTGCGGAGTGGTTTTGGGTCGGCGGAGTTCTTTGCGTTGGACATGATTTCCGCCGCTGAAGGGGTTTTTTGGTCATCCTCTTAATTCAATTCGCGACTATGACAAGCTCGTTGGGCCCACTAATCTGTCCGACGATGCTTCCCAAAGCGACAGACACTTGCTAGACAACCGACGCCAGAGACGAATTTGACGCGGGGTGGAGCAGCCCGGTAGCTCGTCAGGCTCATAACCTGAAGGTCGTAGGTTCAAATCCTACCCCCGCAACCAAACGAGGGCCCGGTGTCTTGCGCCGGGCCTTTTTTGTTTATGATTGGCAAAAAGGGAGCGAGATTTGATGTCAATCAGCGAAGCGCGACGCGAAATCCCGATTGTAGATGTGCATCAGCACTTCTGGTGCCTAGAGAAAAATTATTATCCTTGGCTTTGCGATCCGACGCCAGTGCATTTCCGTTATGGCGATTATTCATCAATCAAATGTGACTACATGCCGGTGGATTATTTGCGCGATGTCGGCACGAATCGCGTCGTGAAAACAATTCATGAAGAGGCTTGGTGGAACCCCGCCGATCCCGTCGGAGAAACCAAATGGGTTACGAAAGTGGCCCGGGAATATGGGCTGCCAACGGCACTCGTAGCCAATGGACCGCTTAATGCCGACAATATCGAGGAGATTCTGGTCGCTCATGCAGCGAGCCCGCTCACCCGTGGCATTCGTAATTTTCCACATTCCGCTGTAAGCGCGCGCGAAGCGAATCGTGGGGAGTTGGGCTCGATGGACGATCCAAACTGGCGGCGCGGGTATGAGCAGCTAAAGAAATATAATTTTTCCGCCGATATTCAGACTCCCTGGTGGCATTTTGACGCTTTGTGTGAACTCGCAGCGGATTTTCCGGCAACGCAGATCATTATCGTCCACGCAGGCTTGCCGTCGGATCGTAGTGCCGAAGGTCTTGCCGGCTGGCGCGATGCGCTTGAAAAGGCGGCGGCCTATTCGAACGTAGCCATTAAGATATCCGGAATCGGTCAACCTGGGTTAAAATGGTCGGTTGAATCGAATGGTCCCATCATCCGCGATGTGATCCAGATTTTCGGGGTGAACCGGGGCATGTTCGCGAGCAATTTTCCGGTAGACAGTTTGGTCGGGTCATTTGATACCATTTATAATGGCTTTCGCCTTGCTGCCGCCGATTTGTCGCTCTCCGACCAGCGCAAGCTTTTTCACGACAACGCCATTCGGATCTATCGGTTGTAATAGATAACCGGCCACCAACGGTCCGACATTAAGAGTGCGGTGTCGAGTTACAACCATGTAGCCCAGCGTCTCGGCGACGGTTATTTTCGCACAAAAGCACGGATGGAAGTAGCTGAACAGCAACAGACGTCGTAAGCGTGTAAAAATGAGCGTTCTGAAAGAAGCTGCGGGCAATCTCGTGAGACCCGCTTGGCTCACCCCCAATATGATCGGAATTCTGTGCGGTAGCGGCGCCGCACTTGGCTGGGCGATGGGATTCGTTGCGGCACGGCATGGCATTTCCATCGGGTTCCGTCCGATGGACCTCGCGCTTCATCGCTACATCTGGGCGGGCGTAGTTTTTCTGCCGCTCGTTTTTTGGACCGACGCGGGCAATCCCGCGGGAATCGGATGGCGCCGCGCGCTTGCCATCACGCTTTTCGGCGGCCCCTTGATGGCAATTCTGAGTTATTCCGGTTTCCTGCTGGTGCCACTCGGACACGGCGCCGTGATTCAGCCTTCGTCTGCCGTGTTGGGTGGATTACTGCTGGCCGTTCTTGTCCTCCGCGAAATGCTTCCGCGCTCGCGGGTGATTGGTGGGGTACTGATGGTTGCCGGTCTCATCGTTTTTGGCGGCGAAGCTATCAACACCATCGGCATGCATGGGCTCCTGGGAGATCTTTCGTTTGCGGCCGCCGGATTTTCTTGGGCTTGCTTTGGCGTGCTGGTAGGACTCTGGCGCATCGATCCGATCCGCGCCGTGGCTGCAGTGAGCGTCTTTTCATTGCTCATTTATCTGCCGATGCATGGTCTGCTGTTCGGATTTGAGAAAATGTTCGCGGCGGGCTTTTTGGAGAATCTCCTGCAGTTGGTGGTGCAAGGAGTGTTCGCCGGTGCACTCTCAATCTTCTTTTACGTGCGGGCAGTGGACTTGCTCGGCGCAAGCCGAGCCGCGGTTTTCCCCGCCCTCGTGCCGTGTTTCACGATGCTGACGGGATTCTTGGTGCTTGGCGAAATGCCGAGTCTCGTTCAGATCGCCGGTTTTGTGATCGTAACGATCGGTTTTAGGTTCGCGATGATGCGATGAAGATTTACGCCGCCTTCCGGCTCGTGAGAAACTGGCCCATCCGTTCGAGCGCCTTGAGGATGTTGGCGGTCGAATTCGCGTAGGAAACGCGCAAGTAGCCTTCGCCGAGAACGCCGAAATCCGGCCCGCCGATGGTGGCGACTCCCGCATCTTCGAGAAGTGATGACGCGAGCACCTTTGCCTTCCATCCGCTCTGTTTGATGTTCGGAAATGCATAGAACGCGCCTTTTGGCGTAGCGCAGGAAATTCCCGGCAATCTGTTCAAACCTTCCACCACGACTTTTCGACGCTTGTCGAATTCAGCGACCATTTTCGCAACGGCGTCCTGCGGTCCTGTGAGCGCCGCAAGTCCCGCATATTGCGCGGATGCATTCACGCAGGAATAGCAATTGACCGCGAGCTTGCGTGCATAGTCGTAGAGCTTGTCCGGCCAGATTGACCAGCCTAGCCGCCAGCCGGTCATCGCATAAGTTTTAGACCAGCCGTTTAGCAGAATCAGACGGTTGCGAATTGACGGGTATAAGAGAAGACAAACATGTTGCTCATTGTCATAGACCATGTGATCGTAAATTTCATCCGACAGGATCGCGATGTTTGGAAATTTTTCGAGACCCGCAATCAGCTTGTCGACCTCCGATTTGGGTGTAACGCCGCCAGTGGGATTGGCCGGGGAATTCAGGATCAAAAGTCGCGTTCTCGGCGTGATCAGTTTCAGCGTTTCCTCCGCCGAGAACGCAAAAGCATTTTCCTCGCGCACCGGCACCGGGATTGGTTTTGCGCCGGTGAATTCGATCATTGAGCGATAGATCGGGAATCCTGGATCGGGATAGAGAATATCTGCCCCCGGTTCGCCGAACATCAGAATAGTGTCGTACATGGTAATCTTGCCGCCCGGCACAATCAGTACGTGGTCGGGCGAGACCTCGGCCTTGAAACGTGTGTACAGATCAGCGGCGACTGCCTCGCGCAGCGGCTTGATTCCGACCGCGGGTGTATAGCCGTGATGACCGTCGCGTAGTGCCTTGATTGCGGCTTCGACGATATGTTTCGGTGTCGGAAAATCCGGCTGGCCAATGCCGAGATTGATGATATCGCGGCCTTGCGTCGCCAGTTCTGTCGCACGCGCAAGCACGGCGAAGGCGTTTTCCTCGCCCATGCGGTCGAAGGCCGGTACAGTTTGCAGCATGGATTTCCCTGCGGACCTAACCGCCCGATTGATTTTGCAGGGACTTTAGGCGCATGAATTACTCTAATCAATTCTCCCCGGGAGGAGACAATGTCCAATAACCGCGCGATAAACGCGAAACGCCGCCTGCGCTCGCAACTGTGGTTCGACAATCCGGAAAATCCGGGCATGACCGCGATTTATTTGGAGCGTTACCTCAATTTTGGGCTGACGCTCGAAGAGCTGCGCGCGGGAAAACCAATCATTGGTATAGCGCAGACCGGCTCGGATCTATCTCCGTGCAACCGGCACCATCTAGAATTGGCACACCGCGTACGCGAAGGAATTCGAGAGGCGGGTGGAATCGCTTTCGAGTTTCCAGTGCATCCGATCCAAGAAACTGGCAAACGACCGACGGCCGCGCTTGACCGTAATCTAGCTTATCTCGGTCTTGTTGAATTGCTCTACGGCTATCCGCTCGATGGCGTGGTGCTAACCACGGGCTGCGACAAGACGACGCCTGCCTGCATCATGGCAGCGGCGACGGTGAATCTGCCTGCGATCGTTCTTTCCGGCGGGCCGATGCTAAATGGCTGGTTCAAGGGCGAGCGTACGGGCTCTGGCACGACTGCATGGAAAGCCCGCGAGCAACTGGCCGCGGGCGAAATCGACTACGAGGGATTCCTGAAAGTTGTCGCGTCTTCCGCGCCATCGGCAGGCCATTGCAACACGATGGGCACGGCATCAACCATGAACGCGCTCGCCGAAGCGCTCGGTATGTCGCTCCCCGGCTGCGCCGCGATTCCGGCGCCATACCGCGAACGTGGGCAGATCGCTTATGCCACCGGCAAACGTATTGTTGAAATGGTCGATGAGGATTTGAAACCTTCCGACATTCTCACCCGCGAAGCGTTCGAGAACGCGATCATGGTGAATTCCGCGATCGGTGGATCGACCAATGCGCCGATTCACATCAATGCTATCGCGCGCCATATCGGCGTGCCGCTCGCGGTCGAGGACTGGCAGCGCGTTGGCCATAAAATTCCGCTGCTCGTGAACATGCAACCGGCGGGAAAATATCTCGGCGAGGAATTTCATCGCGCGGGCGGCGTACCGGCCGTCGTGGCCGAATTGATCGAAGCCAGAAAAATCTACGAGAAGGCGATTACCGTAAACGGCAAGACAATGGGCGAGAATTGCTTCGGTAAGCTATCGTGGGATCGCGATGTGATCCGCCCTTATAACAACCCGCTCGTAAAGGATGCGGGCTTCATAGTGTTGAAAGGAAATTTGTTTGATAGCGCGGTGATGAAAACAAGCGTGATCTCGACCGAATTTCGTGACCGTTATCTTTCTAATCCTAAGGATCCGGGAGCCTTCGAAGGCCGCGCCATCGTGTTCGAAGGGCCCGAGGATTATCACCATCGCATCGACGACGTGTCCTTGAAGATCGACGAGAATTGCATGCTGTTTATCCGCGGCACCGGGCCTATCGGTTATCCGGGCGGCGCCGAGGTTGTGAACATGCAACCGCCAGCGGCGCTAATTAAGCGTGGCATTAAGTCACTTCCTTGCATTGGGGATGGGCGACAATCCGGCACGTCCGGTTCGCCGTCGATTCTGAACGCCGCACCGGAAGCGGCGGCGGGCGGCGGCTTGGCGCTACTCGAGACGGGCGATCGCGTCCGTATCGACCTCAACACAGGCGAGGCGAACATTCTACTTTCGCCTAAGAAACTGGCCGAGCGCAAAGCGGAACTGGTAAGGTCGGGCGGCTATAAGACGCCCGCGAGCCAGACGCCGTGGCAGGAAATCCAGCGCGGCATCGTCGAGCAGTTCGATGAAGGAATGGTATTGAAACCTGCTATCAAGTACCAGCGCGTCGCGCAAAAATACGGCGTGCCGCGGCATAATCACTGATCATGCCGAGCGTTTCCGAAAGACGCGCCACCTTCCACGCGCTTCATAAAAGCGGCTGCTTCGTTATCCCGAATCCATGGGATATCGGCAGTGCTCGCTATCTACAGGGCATGGGTTTCAAGGCTCTTGCCAGCACATCATCGGGTTTTGCCTGGTCGAAAGGCTTCCCGGACAATCGCGTGACACGAGACATGGTGGTCGCGCATCTTTCCGAATTGGTCGCGGCGACCGATGTGCCGATCAACGCCGATTTCGAGGGCGGGTTCGCGCCCGATCCGGCGGGTGTCGCTGAGGGTGTGAAGCTTGGGGTCGGAACTGGCGTCGCCGGACTTTCGATCGAGGATTCGACTGGCGACAAGGAGAAGCCGCTTTACGATCTCGAAGTAGCGGTGGCACGGATACGCGCCGCGCGTAGTGCGATCGACAAGGCGGGCGGAGATACATTGCTCGTCGGCCGCGCAGAGTGTTTTCTGGTCAACAGGCCCGATATCGAGGAGGTTATTGCGCGGTTAAAAGCCTATTCCAATGTGGGCGCGGATTGCCTGTATGCTCCAGGCATCAGCAAGCCGGAGCAGATTTCCGCGGTCGTGAAAGCTGTGGCGCCGAAACCAGTGAATCTGTTGATCGGGAGCGCCATTGGCATCACGGTGAAAGATGCCGAAGCGCTAGGTGTCCGGCGAATTAGCGTCGGCGGGGCTCTTGCGCGTGCGGCGTGGGGCGCCTTTTTGCATGTTGCGAGGCAGATCGCTGAGGATGGCCGTTTCGACGGTTTTGCCGATGCAGTAGCAGGCGGTGAGCTCAATAAATTTTTCTATAAGGATCAGAAGCAGCGGGGCGGTGTGTGAGCCACGCGACTGAAGGAAAGTCCTGTCCTTCGCAACCGATCGGCCCGTGTGTCGATGTGACGCCTGCGCAAAAGCCCAACGCGGTCGTGCTCGAAGGACGCTTTGGGCGGGTCGAAACGCTCGATCCGTCGCGCCATGCTGCTGATCTTTGGCGCGTGCTGAGTGGTAAGGATCAGGTGTGGACCTACATGTTTTATGGCCCGTTTTCGGATATGGGCACGTTCTCAAGTTTTCTCGGCAGTAGCGCCACGCTTGAAAACCAATTTTACTATTCGATCATTAATCAGCACGGCCGTTCCATGGGCTGGGCGTCCCTTATGGAAATTCGTCTAAGCGCGCGCGTCATCGAGGTCGGCAGCATCGTTTACAGCCCAGCGTTGCAGCGCACGCCGCTCGCGACCGAAGTGCAATATCTGCTCGGGCGTTACGTTTTTGAGACGCTCGGCTACCGGCGCTATGAATGGAAGTGCGACGCGCTGAACACCCCTTCGAAACGGGCGGCGCAACGTATCGGCTTTACCTTCGAGGGGATCTTCCGTCAGCATATGATCGTCAAAGGTCATAGCCGCGACACCGCCTGGTTTGCGATGCTCGATTCGGAATGGCCACGTGCGAAGGCCGCATTTGAGCAATGGCTCGACCCGAAAAATTTCGATGCCGAAGGCCGCCAGCGGCGTAAGCTCGAAGATATCCGGAACTCACTTTAGAAGGAAAAAATCAGTGGGGAAGCGTCTCAAGGAAAAACATTGCCTTGTCACGGCGGCGGGACAGGGAATCGGTCGCGCCATCGCGGAGGCATTCTTGCGCGAAGGTGCAAAGGTCACGGCGACGGATCTCGATGAAGGCAAGCTCAAGGGTCTCACCGCCGATTGTCGCAAGCTGGACGCGCGCAGCACTGTCGATGTCAACCAACTTGCCACTGAAATCGCGCCGCTCGACGTGTTGGCAAATTGCGCGGGTTATGTGCATCACGGCACTGCGCTTGATACCTCCGACGAGGATTGGGATTTCTCGTTCGACCTCAACGTGAAATCTATGCACCGGACTATTCATGCCTTCTTGCCTGGTATTCTGAAAAAGGGCGGCGGGTCGATCATCAATATTTCCTCGATCGCGTCGTCGGTGAAGGGATTGCCATTCCGGTATGTTTATGGAGCATCGAAGGCCGCGGTGATCGGACTCACGAAATCCATTGCGGTGGATTTTGTGAAACAGGGCATCCGCGCGAACGCAATTTGCCCCGGCACTGTGCAATCACCGTCGCTTGATGAGCGTATCGCGAGGCTCGCCAAAAAGAACGGCGAATCTGAAGTAAAAGTTCGCCAAGCCTTCATCGACCGCCAGCCAATGGGGCGGCTCGGCAGTGCGGAAGAGATTGCAGCGTTCGCGGTCTATCTCGCTTCTGATGAATCGAAATTCACTACCGGCGCGGTTCACATGATCGATGGTGGTTTTGCGATTTAAATGTCCAAGGAGAATGCAATGCATGTTCTAGTCATCGGCGCCGCAGGCATGATTGGGCGCAAACTCGTGGAGAGGCTCGTACGCGAGCCGAGGCTTAATGGAAAGACGATTACAAAGCTTACGATGCAGGACGTTGTGGCGCCGCAAGAGCCGCGCGAAATGCCGTTTACAGTCGTGACGCGGATGGGCGATCTTTCGATTCCCGGCGAAGCGGCGGCACTGATCGCAGACAATCCGGACATAATTTTTCATTTAGCTGCGATTGTCTCGGGAGAGGCGGAGGCCGATTTCGATAAGGGATACCGCATCAATCTCGATGGTACGCGCTTTTTATACGATGCCATTCGCGCCCGCAATTACATGCCGCGCGTCGTGTTCACAAGTTCAGCGGCAGTCTATGGCGCGCCGTTCGACGGACCGATCCGCGACGATTTTCATCTGACGCCGCTGACTTCCTACGGCACGCAAAAAGCGATTGGCGAGTTATTACTTGCCGATTACACAAGACGCGGAATTTTTGACGGAATCGGACTACGACTCCCGACAATTTGCGTGCGGCCGGGAAAACCGAATAAAGCAGCGTCCGGGTTTTTCTCTAGCATTATTCGGGAACCTCTGGCGGGCGAAGAAGCGTTCCTGCCGGTGCCGGATACCGTCCGTCACGGCCATGCAAGTCCACGCTCAGCAGTCGGATTTCTCATTCATGCGGCGCAAATCGACGGAGCAAAGGTCGGCACGCTCCGCAATCTTGCGATGCCAGCGGTTTCGGTGACGGTCGCCGAACAGATTGAAGCCCTAAAGCGGGTAGCAGGCGCCAAAGTCGCGGCGCGTATCAAGTCTCGGCCGGATGCTACGATCGAGCGCATCGTTTCGGGCTGGCCGCAGCTGATCGAAGCAAAACGTGCGCGTGAGCTGGGCTTCAAAGCCGAGGCGAATTTCGACGAAATTATTCGTGCTTATATCGAGGACGAACTTAGCGGGAAGATTGCGGCATAGCTTTTCACTATGCGATTCTACGCACCGCTGATTCCTGCGACGTTGAAGCGGCGCTACAAGCGGTTTCTTGCCGATGTCGTCCTTGCTGATGGATTTGAGACGACGGTGCATGTCGCAAATCCCGGCTCCATGCTGGGACTAAACGTGCCGGGGTCGCGTGTTTGGCTTTCAAAATCACAGAATGTTAATCGCAAGCTCGCCTATAGCTGGGAGCTTGTTGAAGTAAATTTCGGCAGCGGCGCTGAACTCGTCGGCGTGAATACGGCACAACCTAATCGTCTCGTGGCCGAGGCCTTGGAGAGGAAACTAATTCCGGATTTTTTGGAATATTCCCACTTCCGGCGGGAGGTAAAATACGGGAAAAGGAGTCGCGTCGATTTTCTGCTCGAGGCCGAGGGCCAGCGGCACTGTTATTTGGAGATCAAAAGCGTTCATATGATGCGTAAGCCTGGTCTTGCTGAATTTCCTGATGCGGTTACCGTGCGTGGCGCGAAGCACCTTGCGGAACTTGCCGCCGAGACGGGCAAGGGTTCTCGTGCAGTAATGCTGTTTCTCGTTCAGGTGGGCTCAGCGCAATCCGTCTCGATCGCAAGCGATATCGACCCTGCCTATAAGGCTGCTTTCGACCGGGCTGTGGTCTCGGGCGTCGAGGCGCTTGCGCTGAGATGCCGCGTCACGACCGAAGGAATCGAGATAGCTCAGCCGATTCCTGTCCTTGGCTGAAGGTTCCTTGCGCAAACGGTGCGATTCCCTACATTTGAATATTATGAGCTATGTAGAAGCCACTAGCGCACCCCTCCGTAAAACCGGGCAGATTAAGCTGCATGGGTCGGAAGGCTTTGCAGGTATGCGCCGCGCAGGACGTCTCGTCGCCGAGGCGCTAGATTTGCTTGTCGATATGGTCAAGCCAGGGGTAACGACCGAGACGCTTGATCGCTTTATTTTCGAATATGCAATGGGTAACGGGGCGTTGCCAGCCACATTGATGTATCGCGGCTACGGGAAGTCGATCTGCACGTCGATCAATCATGTGGTTTGTCACGGCATTCCGAACGAGAAGCCGCTGCGCGATGGCGACATCGTCAATATCGACGTAACACTCGTGCTCGACGGTTGGCATGGCGACTCAAGTCGAATGTATCTCGTCGGAGACGTTCCTCGCCGAGCCGAGCGATTGGTAGCGGTCACTTACGAGGCGATGATGGCTGGTATTGGGACAATTCGTCCTGGTGCGACAGTCGGGAATATTGGTGCTGCGATCCAGTCAGTCGTCGAGCCAAACCATATGAGTGTGGTGCGTGATTTTTGCGGGCACGGCATTGGGCGTCTTTTTCATGATGAACCGAATGTCGTTCACATCGGCAGGACCGGCGAAGGGGCCGTACTGAAACCTGGAATGTTTTTCACCGTAGAGCCGATGATCAATCTCGGCCGTCCCCATGTGAAAGTTCTGTCTGATGGTTGGACCGCCGTGACGCGTGACCGTTCGTTATCGGCCCAGTTCGAACATTCCGTCGGCGTGACGGAGACCGGCGTTGAGATTTTTACGCTCTCCCCCAAGGGATTCGAGCAGCCGCCTTACAATTAACGAGTTGCTACGACCGTGGGCTGGAAAGAAAACTCCGGTGCTCGACGCGATATTGCATTATGAGCATCGCGACTATCTGCGCTCACGCTTTCGCGCGATGGGCGGCTCAGGGTTATGAGCTGCGGGAGGTGCTTCTGTTTGGGCAGCGGTACACGACCCAATCACAGCAATAAGGCTATGCAAGCCTGACGGCGCTACGATTCATTCCTTAATTTCAGGGACGGGCCATGAGGAGAGGGCGCGGTGTATCTGGGATTTTGGCCCAGCCCCCTTCTTGCCGGCGGCCGAAGCGCAAGCGTTCGCCCTTTGCGGACAAGAGAACGATATCGCCTCGATCGAGAAACCAGGACACGGGTGCAAAGCGGGTAATTGTCGGATCGCAATCCTGTTTTAAAGCGAGATTGAACGTTCCTTCGCTTGCTGATTGATCGGAGAGCGTCAAGCCGCATATCGGCGGTCCAGCTGGTCGCGCCAGAATCCAGTCGCCGATGACGTCGGCGAACTGAGGCACGTCACCTGGATTGACGAACTGGAGATTGGACAAGAAATAAACACCATCTCCTTCACGTAGGGCTTCATATTGTCCATTTACGCCCTCAGTAAACTCGGAGACCGTACGTCTCGCATTATTCACGAAACGAATCGAGCCGCCGATGCCCGGAATCCATGCAACGGTTTCGCCTAGAAACCTGAATAGCGATATGCATTCCGCTCGATCATAAACAAGCGCGAATCCGGGACCTGCGGGGCGAATATCTAGCGTGATTTTGCATTTGCGGTCGCCGGCGCCGTTCGCAAGTTCATAATTCGCGGCGAGTGTCTTGGCGTCGGGGATCGTCGGTTTCTGCAAGTCTTGTGCGGGCGACGGTGCCGGTGTGGCCGGAACGAGGCCTTGTGCGCTAGCTGATGGGAGATATATCAAAACTGAAAATGCCAAGCCCGCCATCAAACGCATTATCGAGCCTTTCGCGTAGTCAGCAATGAACTTAACACGTTGCGCAATTGCGGACTATTGTAGGACCGAAAAATCGCAAGCTTATTTCTGCCTCGTGGGCCATGGTGTTTCCGGCACCGGCGTGAGAGGGCCTTTCCCCTTGGCCCATGAAGCGAGATTGTCGACGACGAGCTGACCCATGGCGCGGCGGGTAAAATGTGAGGCCGAACCGACATGCGGCAGAAGCACCACGTGGTCCATCTCAATTAGTTCCTGAGGTACTTTTGGTTCCTGCGCGAATACGTCGAGGCCGGCGGATAAAATGGTTTTTGATTTGAGCGCCTCTATTAGCGCAGATTCGTCGACAACTGATCCACGCGCGACATTGATTAAGATGCCGTTCGGTCCGAGTGCTTTCAGCACTTCAGCATTGATTATATTTTTGGTTGTGGCCCCACCAGGAATGATCACGATCAGGATATCGACATCGCGCGCCATGGCGACCAGATCGGAATAGTATTTGTAGGTAACGTCGACCGCTTTCCTGCGACTGTGGTAGACGATCGGCCGACCAAACGCCTCAAGGCGCTTTGCGATCGCCTTGCCGATGCGCCCCATGCCGACGAGCCCGATGGTGCGGTCGCGCAGCGACGGAGAAAGTGGAAATGGTTTCGCCAGCCATTTTCCGGCCCGCAAATACCGCTCCGATTGGGGAAGCTGCCTGACGGTCTGCAGCAACAGCGCGACAGTCGTATCGGCAACTTCGTCGTTTAAGACGTCGGGCGTATTGGTGATAACGATGCCGTTGGCGGTCGCCCATTTTATGTCGACCGAATCGTATCCGACTCCGAAGTTTGCGACGATCTCGAGATTGGGTAATTTTTCCATCAATGCGGCATCGACGCTGTATTGACCACCGGTCGCGACTGCCCGCACGCGGGGCGCGATTTCCTTGATGAGCGAATCCCGGTCTGCCGCCTTCGCGAGACGATGAACGGTGAACATCGTCTCCAGCTGCTCTTCGATCATCGGCATCATGGGGCCGGTAAGAACCAGATGAGGCTTGCTGGCGGAGGTCATCATTATTTTCCTTGCATTCCGGCCTTTAGCGGATGATTTGCGGTTGGCAGGGGCGGGATCGTGCTTGATTTCGCGCTTCGGTCTCCCCCAATATGCGTTTGTCGATCCATCAAAAACAAGTGCCGCCGGTAGCCAAATAGCCGGGTCCATGGGGAACATTTGGGAGAAGTCGCGTAATGGCGTCGGTTGAAATTGCGGACGTGCGTAAGGCCTTTGGTTCAGTCGAAGTCCTTCACGGCGTGAACGTCAGCATTGAGAATGGCGCTTTCGTCGTGCTGGTTGGGCCCTCTGGCTGCGGCAAGTCCACGCTGCTGCGTATGATCGCGGGCCTTGAAAACATCACGTCCGGCCAAATCCGCATCGGAGACCGGGTCGTCAACGACCTACCGCCGAAGTCGCGCGATGTCGCCATGGTGTTCCAGAATTATGCGCTCTATCCGCACATGACGGTCGCCGCGAATATGGGCTTTTCGCTGAAGCTCAGGAATGCGCCCAAAGAGGAAATCGATACGCAAGTGCAACGCGCGGCGGCAATTCTTGGACTCGAACCTCTTCTCGAGCGTTATCCGCGCCAGCTTTCCGGCGGACAGCGCCAGCGCGTCGCTATGGGGCGCGCCATCGTGCGCGACCCGCAGGTTTTCCTGTTTGATGAGCCGCTCTCGAACCTTGACGCCAAGCTGCGCGTGCAGATGCGGACAGAGATTAAGGAACTGCATCAACGTTTGCGGACGACCACCGTATATGTCACCCACGACCAGATCGAAGCCATGACCATGGCGGACAAGATCGTCGTGATGCATGACGGAATTGTCGAGCAGATCGGGGCACCACTCGAACTTTACGATCGGCCGGCCAACCTATTTGTTGCGGGCTTTATCGGGTCGCCGGCGATGAATTTTTTCAGCGGCAAGATCCGAGCGAACGGGGCTTCGACCTTCGAGACCAGGAGCGGCGTGAATCTGCCGATCTCGGCAAAGTCTTCTGGTTCCGATGGCCGCCCGGCGGTCTACGGTATCCGACCGGAACATTTTGCGCTTGCCGAAGACGGAGCGCCGGGCGAAGTCGTCGTTGTCGAGCCCACAGGCTCGGAAATTCAGGTTGTCGCCAAAATCGGGGGCCAGGATATCACTGCCGTATTTCGTGAGCGTCATCAATTCAAGCCGGGCGACAAGATCCGGCTAAAACCGGATCCGAAACTCGCGCATTTGTTTGACGAGCCGACCGGAAAAAGACTAACCGCATAACAAACCATCCAGGAGGAGGAACTGCCATGACAAATTTCACACGCCGCGGTCTGATCAAGGGCGGCACGGCGACTGCGGCCGCCGGCGCGCTCACCGGCCCGGCACTGCTCGAATGGGCGAAGGCGTGGGCACAGGCCGCGCCTTGGAAACCCGAAAAAGACGCCAAGCTTTCCATGCTGCGCTGGAAATATTTTGTGCAATCGGAAGATGACGCATTTGTGAAATTGATCGATGCCTTCACAAAGGCAACGGGAGTCCCTGTCGATATCTCACGCGAATCTTACGAGGATGTTCAACCAAAAGCTTCGGTTGCGGCGAACACCGGCACGGGCCCAGATTTGTTCTGGGGCCTGTACTCGCTACCGCATCTTTTCCCGCAAAATTGCGTCGATGTCACCGACGTCGCGCTTTATCTCGGCAAGAAATACGGTGGGTGGGTCGATTCCGCTGTCAAATACGGCATGAGCGGCAACACGTGGATTGGCATACCGATCTGCTACAGCGGCGCTTTGATGAACTATCGCATTAAGGCGATGAACGCGGCCGGCTTTCAGAAGTTTCCGACAACGACCGACGAATTTTTGGAATATGCGAAGGCGACGAAGAAAAACGGTACGCCCGGCGGGATGGCGCTCGGCCATGCTTCGGGCGACGGAAATACCTGGGTACATTGGTGCCTGTGGGCGCATGGCGGGCAGGTTGTCGACAAGGACGACAAGGTTATTCTGAACTCGCCCGAGACCGTGAAGGCTCTCGAATATGCGAAGCAATTATACGACAACATGATCCCCGGCGTGGTTTCTTGGAACGACGCATCCAATAACAAGGCGTTTCTCGCAAATGAGATTTATTGGACCAACAACGGTATCTCCATTTACGTTGCGGCGTCGAAGGATCCGACTAAGAAAGAAATCGCTGAGGATATGAACCACGCGTATTTCCCGATCGGTCCGGTCGCCAAGCCGACCGAATTGCATTTGATGTATCCGATTTTGGCGATGACCTACACGAAAAATCCGCAGGCTTGTAAGGCTCTTATCGCGTTCATGCTGGAGGCGGCCAATTTCAATCCATGGATCGAATCCGCGCAAGGATATCTTACGCATTGCCTCAACGCATACGATTCGAATCCGGTATGGACTGCTGATCCGAAGCGGACACCGTATCGCGACGTCGCCAAGCGGACGTTGACCGCGGGTGGTCTCGGTTCCGTCGGCGAAAGGGCGGCGACCGCAATTGCTGACTTCGTAGTGCTGGACATGTTCGCCAATTTCTGCAGCGGACGTGAAGACTCGAAAGGCGCGATCAAGATTGCCGAGCGTCAGCTCAGTCGGATTTATCGCTCGTAGTAAATAGGGATCGGACGGTGTCAGAGCCGTCCGATTTCCTTCATTTCGATTACTTGAAGGGCAAAGTCTTGGCGGAAGTTGCGCTCAGAGCAATCACGAAAAAAGAGTCTTATCCGCATGTCTCGGTATGGGATCGGCTTAAAACCAACCGCGAGTGGCTGGGTTGGTGGTTTATGTTACCGGCAGCGGCGTTTCTTCTCCTGTTTCTTGCTTATCCCCTCGGACTTGGAATCTGGCTTTCGTTTACTGACGCGCGCATCGGCCGTTCAGGCAATTTCATCGGCCTCGAAAACTACGAATGGCTGTGGGACGACTCGATCTTTTGGGTCTCCGTCTTCAATACGTTGCTTTATACGCTGGTTGCTAGCGCGGTAAAATTTGCGGTTGGGCTTTATCTCGCGCTATTGCTCAACGAGAATCTCCCGTTTAAAGCGATCATTCGCGCCGTCGTTCTGATTCCTTTCATCGTGCCGACCGTCTTATCCGCAATCGCGTTCTGGTGGCTATTCGACAGCCAGTTTTCTATTATCTCCTGGTCACTTAAGAAGCTGCATCTGATCTCGACGAACATCGATTTTTTGGGTGACCCGTGGACCGCACGCTGGTCGGTCATTTTCGCGAATATCTGGCGTGGCGTGCCATTCGTTGCGATTACGCTGCTTGCGGGCCTGCAGACCGTTTCTCCGTCACTTTATGAGGCGGCAACGATCGACGGTGCGAGTTCCTGGCAGCGCTTTCGCCACATCACCTATCCGCTGCTGACGCCCATCATCGCCGTGGTGATGACATTTTCAGTGCTTTTCACTTTCACTGACTTCCAGTTGATCTGGGTTCTCACCAGGGGCGGCCCGGTGAATGCGACACATCTGATGGCGACACTCAGCTATCAGCGCGCTATTCTTGGCGGACATCTTGGAGAGGGTGCCGCGATTTCGACCGCGATGATTCCGTTCCTGCTCGCGGCGATTCTGATTTCCTGGTTCGGCGTGCAGCGCCGGAAATGGCAGCAGGGGGAGAGTAATGACTGAACTCCTTGCAGCGGCTAAAGCGATCTCGGAGCCAAATGCAGACCATTCCGAGGGCATGAGCTATCTGGAGTCGCTGCCGCGGCGTCTCGTGACGCTGTATCTGCCGCTTGGGCTCATCCTGCTGGTGTTACTTTTCCCATTCTATTGGATGGCGCTGACCGCGATTAAACCGGACGAACAGCTTCTTGATCTAGAGACTTATAGCCCATTTTGGACCTGGAATCCCACGCTCAAGCACGTCGAAAAACTTCTATTCGGATCGAAATATCCGCTGTGGCTTTGGAACACGATGTTTATTGCGACGGCCGCGACGATTCTTTCGATCGTCGCGAGCATTCTTGCGGCTTATGCGATCGTACGCCTGCGCTACAAGGGCGCACAATGGGTCGGGGGCGCGATTTTTCTCGCTTATCTCATTCCACCTTCAATCTTGTTTATTCCTCTTTCGACCGTGGTTTTTCAGTATGGATTATTCGATACGCCCTTCGCGTTGATCCTCACTTATCCCACCATTCTGATTCCCTTCTCGACCTGGCTTCTAATGGGATATTTTAAGACGATCCCGTTCGAGCTTGAGGAGTGCGCTTTAATCGATGGCGCGAGCCGCTGGCAGATTTTAACCAAGATTGTTCTACCACTCTCGATCCCAGGGTTGATCTCCGCCTTCATTTTCTGTTTCACGCTCTGCTGGAATGAATTCATTTATGCACTGACTTTTATTTCTTCAACGAGTCACAAGACAGTCCCGGTTGCGATTGTGAACGAATTCGTTGATGGAGACATTTATCGCTGGGGTTCATTGATGGCTGGGGCGCTTGTGGGATCGCTGCCTTTGGTCGTGCTCTATACTTTCTTCGTTGAGCACTATGTGTCCGCCATGACTGGCGCGGTGAAGGAATAACCGCGTAATACCGTTATTTTTGGACACGACAATCGTACGGCTTGACCCTATGGACACGTTCGCGCAAACGATTCGTGAGGAATTCATCATGTCTGCACTCTTCCGCGCCGAACATTTTCTCTCCAAGATTCAGTCGATCCGCAAGGCCATCTTGTTGTTGGTCACGGTCGGCGGAATTTTCGTGCTCGTATTCGGCGATTCGCAATGGCCGGACGGAGGAATCGTGCACGAGACGATCGAGTTTACGGGCTTCTGCCTTATTGTTTTTTGTATCCTCGGCCGGACGTGGTGCTCGTTTTACATCGGGGGTCTCAAGAACAAGAGTCTTATTTGCAATGGGCCTTATTCAATCTGCCGCAACCCGCTCTATTTCTTTTCCATCATCGGAGCCGTTGGTGTTGGCGCGCAAGTTGGCAGCATCTCCCTCGCTCTCGCGGCGGGGATCATCACTTGGTTGATCTTTCACATTCTGACCTTTTCCGAGGAGCGGTTTTTGCTGGAAAACTTCGGCGCATCCTATCGCAAATATCTCAGGCGCGTTCCGCGGTTTTTTCCCAAGTTTTCGCTCTGGCAGGATGTCGACAGTCTGACGATCAAACCCCGGAATGTGTGGGTGACATTTGTCGACGCCTGTATTTTCTTGATCTCAATTCCGCTTGCGGAAGGATTCGAGTATCTGCACAACTTGGGTATCTTGCCTGTGTTTTTTCGGTTGCCCTGAACGCGCTCGTCATCGTCTGATTTTTTCATCCTATGCTAAGATTTAACGCCTTAGCGGTGACCGAAAAATATAGATTCGACGAATTGGGGGAAATGACGATGGTCAAGGAAAGGATTGGTTTTATTGGTGTCGGTTTGATGGGCCATGGTATGGCAAAGAACCTCATGGAGAAGGGACATCCGCTGACGATTCTTGGTCATCGCAACCGGGCGCCGGTCAACGATCTTGTGGAACGCGGAGCGAAAGAAGCAGCGTCCCCTAAAGAATTGGCTGAAATAAGCGACGTCATTTTTCTTTGTGTAACCGGCGCAACTGAGGTCGAGGCGCTGATGCGCGGCAAGGACGGCGTTTGCGCGGGCGCAAAAGAGGGACTGATCATTGTCGACACTTCGACTTCCGAGCCAACGCTGACGCGTTCGCTTGCCGAAGAGCTATCGGCCAAAGGCGTTACTTTTTGCGACGCGCCACTTGCGCGTACACCGAAGGAAGCTGAAGAAGGCACGCTCGGCGTGATGATGGGTGGAGATGCCGCGACCTTCAAAAAGGTTAAGCTGATCATTAGCTGTTTCGCCGACGCGATCAATCATGTTGGCCCTGTCGGTGCGGGGCATGCTATAAAACTGATCAACAATTTTCTCGCCATGGGCTATGGCGCAATCTATTCCGAAGCGATTGCGCTCGCGCGGAAGTCAGGGATTGACCCGAGAACGTTCGACAGGGTGATCCGTGGCGGACGAATGGATTGCGGATTTTATCAAACCTTTATGGGCTATGCGCTCGATGGAAATCGCGAGTCACACAAATTCGCGCTCAGGAACGCGCATAAGGACATGCGCTATGTCACGAATTTGGGGAACGCCTCGGGCGTCGTGAATGTGATGGCGGCTACGATCAAGAATTGCTACGCCGCGGCGGAAAGCATGGGGTATGGGTCGGAAAACGTGCCGCTGCTCGTAGACGCGATCGCGGAATTGAACGGGCTTTCGCCTCTGCATGCGGCCAAGAGATCGGCAGCGAAATAATCACTCACTGGCCTGTGCCTTGATCGAATCCTCGGCTTTCATCCGCTTCTCACGGTAGAGCAGATAAAGTCCCGATCCGATAACGATGGCGACGCCAGCGAGCGTCCATTCGTTCGGCAGATTATTGAAAACGAGATAGCCAGCCGCGATCATCCAAATGATCTGTGTATACATGAAAGGCGCTAAGATTGACGCCGGCGCGCGCCGGTGCGCCATGATTAGGAACAGATGGCCAATCCAGCCAAACAGGCCGGTGAAAATCATGCCGCCAATTACCGCCGGTTCGCTCGGTGTCGTCCAAACGAAGGGCAGGGGCAGGGCGGACAGCACTGTTCCGACAAGCGCCGAATAGAAGACGGTTGTTTCGGTTGAATCGTAGGCCGCAAGCATTCTCGTCGTGAGGCTGTAGAGGGCGTAGCAGAGTGCACTTCCGATCGAAAGAACCACTGCCGGATTGATTCCTCCACTGCCCGGACGTGTGACCAGAAGAATGCCCGAGAAACCGACGAGAATCGCGACCCAACGGCGCGGCCCAATCCATTCGCCGAGCATTGGACCGGCGCATAACGCAACGAAAAAGGGAGTGGAAAATCCGATTGCCGAGGTCTGGTCGAGCTGCAAATAACGGAGAGCGAAAAAATTGAACGCAGTCGAAGTGACAAGCAAGACTGAGCGCCAGAATTGCAGCCACGGCCGTTTGGTTCTCAATAAACCTGGCATGGTCCATGGGTTTATGAAAATCAGCGATAGAATGAAGTGAGCAGCATAACGTCCCCAGACGACCTGAAGCGTCGGTATGAGCGAGTTCAGCCATTTTCCCGTGGTATCGAGAAGCGTGAAGCAAAACACCGCTGCGCACATCAATCCGATACCGATCAGCCTCGAACTTCGATCGGAAGCGGGCGGTAGGGCTCGCGGCGACCGGTGCGGATGTCGTTTCATTTCAGATTTGGTCAATACGTGGCGCGGCCGCCGGAAAGATCGAAAACCGCACCGGTCGTAAAGGAGCATTCGGCGGATGCAGCAAACGCCACTGTTGCTGCGATTTCCTCGACGTTTACGAAGCGGTTACGGGGGATTTTCGCCAGCATATAATTGATATGTTCTTGGGTCATCTGATCGAAGATCGCGGTTTTCGCGGCGGCGGGCGTCACGCAATTCACCGCGATGTCGTATTGAGCTAATTCCTTGCCGAGAGATTTGGTGAGCGCGATCAATCCTGCCTTCGATGCCGAATAGGCTGGAGCGTTCGGATTGCCCTCTTTTCCCGCGATCGAAGCGACGTTGACGATGCGACCGTAATTCTGCGCGATCATTGAAGGCACGATCGCGCGACAGCAGTGAAACGGCCCATTTAGATTGATCGCTATGACATGATTCCAATCCTTGACCGGATATTCCCAGGTTGGTTTGTTCGGCCCCGAAATACCGGCATTGTTGACAAGAATGTCCATGCGTTTCATGGCCGAGATCGTTGCACCGCATGCAATTTCCACAGCTTTGAGATCGACAACGTCCACGGCAATAACCTCGACTTGCCCCCGTCCTAAAAGCTCCGATGCCGTGCGTTCGGCAAATTTCGCATCACGGTCCCAGATCGCGACATGCGCGCCGGAATTGAGCATGCGCTCGACGATTGCGCGGCCAATGCCCTGTGCGCCGCCCGTGACGACGGCAACGCGGCCCGTGAGATCGATACGATTGGTCATAGCGTTCCCCAAAAGTTTTTGTTCGTAATACGACACTAAACGAGGTTAATGGCAGGGGCGAGCGGCGAAGACCGCGCTTGCAGACTTTTCTGCCCGCCCCTAGGTTGCGGCGGTTTTGTAGGCGATCACGATGTTGCCCAAGCGATACTGGACCGAAATGAGTTGGCGGGATTTCCTCGACGGGAAGCCCGAAGAGTGGATCGCGGTTTTGCCGGTCGCGGCCGTCGAGCAGCATGGCCCACATCTTCCGGTCGGCGTCGATGCCTACATCGCAGAGGGATATATTGGCCGAGTGATGGAGCTTTTGTCTCCGGTTTTGCCTGTGACTTTTCTACCTATCCAGACGATCGGAAAATCCGACGAGCATCTCGCCTATCCCGGCACGCTGACGCTGTCGGCGGAGACGGTCATTCGTGCCTGGACTGAAATCGGCGAGAGCGTTTATCGCGCCGGCGTGCGGAAACTCGTGTTCGCCAATTCGCATGGCGGCAATTCACCTATCATTGACATTGTCGCGCGAAATTTGCGCGTGAAGCACGAGATGCTTGCGGTGACCACTTCATGGCACCGGCTTGGCTATCCTTACGGTCTATTTTCGAAGGAAGAGCACGCGCATGGCATTCATGCGGGAGAAATCGAAACCTCTCTAATGCTCGCTTTGAAAACGGAAACAGTTCGCCCTCGTATGGAGAATGCAAAGCCCGCGTCTCTTGCGATGGAACGCGAATTCAAGCATTTACAGGCCGCGCCGCCCGCGGGTTTTGCCTGGATGACTCAGGATCTTCATCCAAGCGGGGCGGTCGGCAATGCGGCCGCCGCGACAATCGAAAAAGGTGGCGCGGCGCTTGAGTATGGCGCGCAGGCCTTTGTCGCGTTGCTTGAAGACGTGCATCATTTCGATTTGCGGCGTCTTAACGAAGGTCCGCTTAAGCGCTGAAATAAATTTCGCCATAAGCTGAGGTAAATCGGCGCGGAAACATTGTGTTGTATTGTACCTTGCGAATGATATAATATAACGAAACGAAATGGCCTAACATGTCCTTGCACCTTCGCCCACACACGCATGCGCCCGGCGAACGGCATCCTCATGCCACGGTTCCGACTTCGCTGTTGCGTCTTTCAATTTTCGAGCGGCTTGCCATTGCGGCATTGCTGGCGATGGTTCTTTGGGGCGCAGTCATCTGGGCCGTTAGCTCGAAATTATGACGCGATGACCGCCGCGCTCGAATTTCGGAATCTCACGCTCGGTTACGACCGTCATCCTGCCGTCCATCATTTGAGCGGGAGGGTGCCGGAAGGAACGCTGCTCGCCGTGGTCGGGCCTAATGGTGCGGGCAAAAGCACGTTGCTGAAGGGAATCGTTGGGACGCTCAAGCCGCTGGAAGGGGCGATCGAGGGTAATCGTTCTGCGCGTGAGACCATCGCCTATCTTCCCCAGCTCTCCGAGATTGACCGCTCGTTTCCGATCACTGTCTACGATCTAGTGGCGATGGGCCTGTGGCGTCGCGCGGGACTATTCGGCGGTATTGGCAAAAACGAGCGCCATTTAATCGAGTCGGCAGTTTCGACCGTTGGTCTCGATGGTTTCGAAGGGCGCGTGATCGGCACGCTTTCGGGCGGGCAGATGCAGAGGGCCCTTTTCGCGCGTCTTCTGTTGCAGGACTCAAAATTAATTTTGCTCGATGAGCCGTTCGCTTCACTGGATGCCAACACGATTGCTGATCTTACTGATTTAATTTCGCGCTGGCACAGAGAGCGGCGTACGGTCCTCACAGTGCTGCACGATTTCAATCTCGTCCTGGCTCGCTTTCCCGAAGCGCTTCTGCTGGCGCGCGAGGCGGTTGCTTGGGGCAAGACATCGGATGTGCTGACACCCGAAAACCTCAGCAAGGCCCGCCGCATGTGTGAGGTGTTCGATCGCGAGGCGGAAGTATGTGAGGTTGTAAAATAAATGTACGAGTTTTTTATCGCCCCCTTCGTCGAATTTGAGTTCATGCGACGCGCGCTGGTAGGCGCGCTCGCGCTCGCGTTCGGTGGCGCTCCCATGGGCGTGTTCCTGATGCTCCGTCGTATGAGTCTGACCGGGGATGCCATGGCGCATGCGATCTTGCCCGGCGCGGCTATTGGTTTCTTGATTTCTGGTCTCGATCTGTTTGCGTTGACAGTCGGCGGGATTGTTGCGGGTTTCACAGTTGCGCTTGGCGCGGGCCTGGTTGCCCGCTCCACCGAGTTAAAGGAGGACGCTTCGCTTGCGGCCTTTTATCTCATCTCGCTCGCGCTTGGCGTGCTGATCATTTCGCTGCGTGGTTCGAATATTGACCTCCTGCACGTTCTGTTTGGCACAGTGCTCGCCCTCAATGACGCGACCTTGTTTCTGCTGGCTGTGATCGCAACGGTTACATTGTTCGCGCTCGCCTTGATCTGGCGCCCGCTGGTGGTCGAATGCGTCGATCCAAATTTCTTGCATTCGGTGAGTCGGTCTGGTGCGCCGACGCATCTCGCTTTCCTTGCGCTGATGGTTCTGAATCTCATTGGTGGCTTTCACGCGCTGGGAACTTTGCTGGCGGTAGGCATCATGATGCTGCCGGCAGCGACCGCCCGTTTCTGGGCCAGGGACCTCACGCAGATGATCGTTGTTGCGATCATCGCCGCCCTGGTCGCTGGCGTAGCGGGTCTACTTGTTTCGTATCATACGGGAGCTGCAACCGGTCCTGCGATTATTTTGGTCGCTGGTGTCCTTTATGTCATCTCGCTCGTTGTTGGCCCTGTTGGGAGCCTCAAACGTCTGTTGGCTCCCGGCCGCCATCTTGAAGCATGAAAACAGGAAAGATGTTTATGAAACTCGGGAAAAGTCTTTTATCTGCCACGTTCGTGTTCGTAACCGGAATATTGCCTGCCTCCGCGCAGGAGAAGCTCCCCGTTGTTGCGAGTTTCTCGATCCTTGGAGATTTCGTGAAAAATGTCGGTGGTGATCTTATTTCTGTGGATTTGCTGGTTGGACCAGAAGGCGATACCCATGTTTACCAGCCGTCGCCCGCCGACGCCAAAAAACTTGCAGCTTCGAAAGTCATCTTCCTGAATGGTTTCAAGCTTGAAGGCTGGATCGACCGTCTGATCAAGGCTTCCGGCACAAAAGCGAATATCGTTGTCGCCACAAAAGGCATCAAACCGCGCGAAATGGCGGAAGAAGGTGACAATGACACCAAAAAGAGCTCGGCGCATGAGCATGCGGGTGTTGATCCGCATGCCTGGCAATCGATCGCAAACGCCAAAATCTATGTGACGAATATTCGCGACGCGCTGGTTGCCGTCGATCCTATGGGCAAGATGGCCTACGAGAAAAATGCCGCCGACTATCTCGCCAAGCTCGCGTTACTTGAAATGGAACTGAATGAAAGCATCGCAAAGATCCCACCCGAACGGCGGCGAATCATCACGACGCATGATGCGTTCGGATATTTCGGTGCGGTTTACGGGTTCGAATTTATCGCGCCACAAGGCGTTTCAACCGATAGCGAGGCCTCAGCGAAGGACGTCGCCAAGATCATCCGCCAGATCAAGGCGCAGAAAATACCAGCGATCTTTGTTGAGAATATCTCTGATCGGCGTCTGATTCAGCGGATTGCCGAAGAAACAGGCGCGAAAATCGGCGGTAAGGTCTATTCCGATTCTCTGTCGCCCACCGGCGGTCCTGCATCGACTTATATCGACATGATGCGGAACAATATTCGGCAGTTTTTGGTGGCGCTGACGAGCTGATATTGCCGTTTTCACGGGACTTGTCCCGGCGCGACATTGCTCTTAGATCAACGCTGCTCAGAGGTCGCTGGCATTTTTTTGTCGTGGTGCATTCACCCAATGGCTGACAAAATTCCCGTTACTGTTCTTACAGGCTATCTCGGCGCCGGAAAGACAACACTTCTGAACAGGATTCTGTCCGAGCCGCACGGCAAAAAATACGCCGTAATCGTGAATGAATTCGGTGATATTGGCATTGATAACGATCTTGTCGTCGGTGCCGACGAAGAAGTTTTCGAGATGAACAACGGTTGCGTCTGCTGTACCGTACGTGGTGACCTGATCCGCATCATTGATGGTTTGCTAAAGCGAAAAGGTCAGTTCGACGGAATTTTGGTCGAGACCACAGGCCTCGCTGATCCAGCGCCCGTGGCGCAGACGTTTTTTCTCGACGACACCGTTAGCACGCGAACCGCTCTCGATGCGGTGATAAGTATTGCAGACGCAAAATGGCTCAAGGATCGGCTAAATGATGCGCCCGAAGCAAAAAACCAGATCGGTTTTGCCGATATCATCCTTTTGAACAAGACCGATCTGGTTTCAAGACAAGAATTGCGTGATGTTGAATTGCGTATCCGAGCGATCAATCCCTACGCAATCGTTCATCACACACAGCGCTGCCAGGTTGATATCAAGTTGCTTCTGGGGCGAGGTGCCTTCGATTTACAACGAATTCTGGAAATCGAGCCCGAATTTTTTGAGGGCAATCATCACCATGATCACGATCATGATGGCCATGCTCATGGGCACAATGATCACCATCGCAAGGGTGAGCTGAGGCACTACCACGACGAGGATATGCAATCCCTTTCTCTGCGGAGCGAGAAGCCGCTTGATCCCGACATATTTCTTCCGTGGATAAACGAACTAGTTGCAACTGAGGGGCCGAAAATTTTGCGCTGCAAGGGAATTCTCTCGTTTAAGAATGATCCGCAACGCTTCGTTCTTCAGGGTGTGCATATGGTGCTCGATGGTGACCATCAGCGCGACTGGAAGCCTGACGAAAAACGCGAGAGCAAGCTCGTTTTCATCGGCCGCGAGCTGGATTTAAAGGCGATCGAGAATGGCTTTTTTGCTTGTGTTGTCTGAAGCCGTCTGATTTTCGATGACTAAAGAAACCGCTTCGCTAACATCCAATGTGCGCGCGATAGAAGCAGGCAGTCATGTGGTTGCCATTCATTTTGTCCGCGGAAGCGCCGCGCTTGCGACTGGAGAGGGCGAGATTCTGATTGCCGGAGAAAGCGAAAACAGGGTCAAGGCACATAACGGTACCATTCTTGCCGCAGCAGGCAACGGCGAGCGCATCTATAGTGCAGGTGATGACGGAAAATTATTTGCTACCGATATCGAAGGTGAAAGCAAATTAATTGCCAATTCCGCAGGAAAATGGATCGATCAGGTCGCGCTCGGACCATCCGGTTCGGTCGCCTGGTCGGTTGGAAAAGTGGCATTCGCGCGCACGAAGAAAGGCGAGCGAAAACTGGAAGTTCCCTCGACCGTTGGCGGGCTCGCGTTTGCGCCGAAAGGCCTTCGGCTCGCGATTGCTCATTATGGGGGCGCTTCGCTCTGGTTTCCGAATACGGATGCAATGCCAGAGATGCTTGCCTGGAAAGGATCGCATCTCGGCGTGATGTTTAGCCCCGATGGGCGGTTCCTTGTCACCATGATGCAGGAAGCCGCACTACACGGCTGGCGGCTTTCCGACGGTCAGCACATGCGAATGTCCGGATATCCCACGCGGGTACGCTCCATCGCATTTTCGGCGGATGAAAAATGGCTGGCGACTTCTGGTGCACAGGAAGTAATCCTGTGGCCGTTTTCCACGCGCGACGGACCGATGGGAAAGCAACCCTCCATGCTCGCGTCGGGTCCGAAGGGTACGCGTGTCGTGATGATCGCATGCCATCCAAGACAGGAAGTACTGGCCGCGGGCTATAGCGACGGAATGGTAATGCTGGTGCGGCTCGCCGACGGCGCGGAAATTCTCGTGCGGCGGCCCTCCGGTTTACCCATCACAGCGCTTGCATGGCGCAGTGACGGAAAAATGCTTGCCTTTGGCACCGAAGACGGGAAGGCTGGACTGCTTTCGCTTTAAAAATTAACGAGAATATTTTTGAACTGCCAGGGATCCTTCATGTCGAGATCTTCGGGGAAGAATAGGTTGCGGTTCTTGAGCGGATTCCAATCGGTATAAGTGCCGATCACCGGGCCTAGGTAGGGGGTCTGAATTTGAAGACAGCGTCTGAAATCCATCTCGTCCGTCTCGACAATACCAGCCTTCGGGTTCTCCAGGGCCCAGACCATTCCGGCGAGAACGGCTGAAGTAACCTGCAGTCCGGTCGCGTTCTGATAGGGCGCGACGACTTTCGTCTCCTCGATTGAAAGCTGAGAGCCGTACCAATAGGCGTTATTCTTGTGGCCGTAGAGAAGCACGCCAAGCTCGTCAATGCCTTCTATGATTTCGTCCTCATCCATGATGTGCCAGTGCGGCTGAAAGTAACCGCCGGTGCCGAACATCTCGTGTAATGAGAGCACGGCGTCATTCGCCGGATGATAGGCATAGTGACAGGTCGGGCGATAGTTTACCATCTTGCCTTTGCGCACGGTGTAGTAGTCGGCGATCGAAATTGACTCGTTGTGCGTGATGCAAAAGCCATAATGCGCTCCTGGGGTCGGGCACCAAGAACGCACGCGGGTATTCGCACCGGGCTGCAACAAGAAGATTGCAGCGCCGCAGCCCGCTTTGTGCTTGCGGCCCGTTTTCGGGATCGATTTTTCGTGGGTGCCCCAGCCAAGCTCGGCGGGTTGAGAGCCTTCCGAAATGAATCCCTCAATCGACCATGTATTGACGAAGGTGTGGATTGGCTTCGGCTTTCCGCGTTGTTGTGTATCACGCTCGGCGATGTGAACACCTTTCACACCCGTCTTCATCATGAAGCGCGCCCATTCCTCGCGCGTCTTGGGCTCGGGATCCTTAATGCCAAGATCGGCGGCGATGTTGAGCAGTGCCTGTTTCACGAACCATGACACCATGCCGGGGTTTGCGCCGCAGCAGGAAACCGCTGTCACCGTGTTAGGGCGTTTGCGCTTCTCGGCCAGCATTTTTTCGCGCAGCGCATAATTAGTTCGGTCGGCGGCGCTGATCTTGGTGTTTGAGTAAAAACCCTTCCAGGGCTCGATCACGGTGTCGATATAGAAACAATTTAGTTCGCGGCAGAGTTCGATGATGTCGATCGAGGATGTGTCGACCGAAACGTTCACGCAAAAGCCTTGACCGCCGCCGGCGGTCAATAGCGGCGTGAGAATTTTGCGATAATTGTCCTTAGTAAGACCGGTCTGGATCAGCTTAATGCCGCGTTCGTCTAACAAAAACTTATTCTTGTCAGACGGATCGATTACAACAAACCGCGACTTGTCATATTTGAAGTGGCGTTCGATGAGCGGTAGTGTGCCGCGTCCGATGGAACCGAAGCCGATCATCACGATCGGACCTGTGATGGTTGCGTGTACCGGCCAGCTGGCCATGGTCGGAGCCTCCATTGTGACGCGGCGAGACTAGACCGCCCTCAAAAACCCAGAGATTCGGCCTGCGACAAAAATGCTCACCTCAAGAGGCACGGCGAACGCGGGAGGTCAACGATTTCGCCGTGATTCCTGTGGATTTTTCGGCCAAGCTCGGAGCCAATTGTCCGATCGCAGCGATGAGTCCGTGCGCTTTTTTGAGCGCGCCGGGCACAAGTTCGAGTGCAAGAAAGCGATCCCGTTCGAACGGGCCGGGCATGCGCAAGTCTTCCGTTAACTTTTTCGAGAATCCAAATCGTTTGTAAAAGGGTTCATCACCAATCAGCAGCACAGCTTTATGACCGAGCGCGGTCGCCCGCTCAATTGCGGTTTGCATCAAGGCGGAGCCGATACCGCGATTGCGGAACGCGGGATGAACGCCAAGCGGCCCGAGCAGCAATACGGGCCGGTCGTGTCCGGCGGAGATATGCCAAAGCCGCAGCGTGCCGATGACGTGGCTATTTCCAGTATTAGCCGAAAACGACAAGCCTTCAGCGGGTAACCGATCTTTGCGCAGTCTTTCCGAGGTCTTTTGTCGCCGCTTTGGCCCGAAGACGAGGTCGAGCAGCGACTCCCGGGCGCCGGCCTCGGCCGGCGCCTCGAGATCAATGCGGATCATCGATCTCAGATCACGTAGGATTTGAGTGGAGCGAAGCCGTTGAAGGCGACCGAACTATAGGTCGTAGTGTATGCACCGGTGGCTTCGATCAGCACTTTGTCGCCGATCGAAAGCGAAACCGGGAGCATGTACGGCATTTTCTCGTACAACACGTCGACCGAATCGCAGGTGGGGCCCGCGATCACACAGGGCGCTGTCTTTCCGCCATCCTTCGGGGTTCGAATGGGATAACGGATTGACTCATCGATCGTTTCGGCGAGACCACCAAATTTGCCGATGTCGAGATAGACCCAGCGCACCGGATCCTCGGCGGATTTTTTGGAAATGAGCACGACTTCGGCTTCGATAACGCCGGCGTCGCCGACGATGCCTCGGCCGGGCTCGATAATTGTCTCCGGGATGCGGTTGCCAAAGTGCTTCCTAAGCGCGCGGAAGATCGATTTGCCATACGCTTCGACCTTTGGAACATTTTTCAGATAGCGTGCCGGGAATCCGCCGCCGAGGTTCACCGTGGATAGAGTGAGGCCGCGCTCGGACATGTTCTGAAATATCGCAGCCGCAGCCGCGAGGGCCTTATCCCAGGCCTTCACATCGTTCTGTTGTGAGCCGACATGGAACGAGATGCCGTGTGCGACGAGACCTAGACGGTGAGCGTGCTCGAGCACGCTGGGCGCCATTTCAGGCACGCAGCCGAATTTGCGGGAAAGCGGCCATTCGGCACCCGATCCGTCGCAGAGAATGCGGCAGAATATCTTCGAGCCGGGGGCAGCACGCGCAATCTTTTCGACCTCGGCCTCGCTGTCGACGGCGAACAGGCGCACGCCAAGTTCATAGGCCCGCGCGATGTCGCGTTCCTTCTTTATGGTGTTGCCATAGGAGATACGGTCCGCGGTCGCGCCGGCGGCGAGTACCATCCCGATTTCGCCGGGAGATGCGGTGTCGAAACCGGCACCGAGGTCAGCGAGGAGTTTTAGGATCTCCGGCGCTGGGTTCGCCTTCACGGCGTAGAAGACGCGCGTATCGGGCAGCGTCTTGGCGAAAGCCTGATAATTTTCACGAACGACTTCGAGGTCAACGACAAGGCAGGGGCCATCGTCGCGTCGTTTGCGAAGGAATTTGCGGATACGTTCAGTCACTTTAGTATCTCCTTAACTTCCAGTTCGAGCCCTGGACGGAGGTGCCAAAGGTTTTGCGCTGGTGCGCCTTTCCTTTGGCGGGCCACCGCCCGCTTTCGTGTCGGCTTCCGCCAACCTTCAGAGCGCCGATGTGACATTTCGTGTCCGGAAACCGGATCCTAATGTCACTGATTGGATTGGGGAGAGCCCCGCACCGCACAGCCGGCAAGAGTAGTGCCTCTTCAGTACTACCGACTCCGAACAGCGGAATCGGAAGAGACCAAAAAAGCCCGCTACGTCGTTGCTTTAAGTCGCGTCCCTCGCGGAGAGCGGGGTTCGCCGGTTTTATCTCCGGCTACCGGTCTGCCCCGACAGCTTTCCGGCCTCTTGTCCGGATTTCTGCCGACCGGCACGCGACAACAGGCACGTGCGAAATTGGGCAACTTGCGATGTAAGTGAAAAATTTCGCAGATGCAAGAGAAAATCGCTTGACGCACAAAAAAAATTTGCGCAGCGAGGCATGAAACAAAAAAATGAATCGAACGTTAAGTCGCATGCTGCATGCGAGCGACACTCAATGGTCGAAGAATGGTTCGATCTTCGCCGCGCGGCGGACAAAATTGAAAATGATGAAGCAGGCGACGATGCCGAAGAGCGCCTGAAGGGCGTAAGCACCGATGTCGCCGAGGCCAAAAAGGCCCGCGATTGCCCATCCGGCAGCGAATCCGGCGCCGATGATCTCTGTTCCGATCAAAATCGCGGCGCTCAGGACCGTAGTGACGTTGATCCAGTGCACACGGTTGGCTCTACTTGCTGCTTGAGACATCGCTCCCGCTCCAAAATCGTCCGAACAGTTTCGTTTTGGCACACCAAATGGGTAGAATGGGCGCAATCTGGCGCGTAATGGCACCTCGATCAAGGTTCTGAAGCGCGCTTTGATCCAATGGGAACCTGCTGGGGACCAGAATCATGATCGAACTGGGTGCGCGTAGCCGCCGAGGTGTTGTCGTTGCGCCACACTTTCTCGCCGCCGAGGCGGGTCGGGATGTGTTGAAGGAGGGCGGCAACGCCATCGAAGCCGTGATTGCGGCGGCAGCGGCCATCGTGCCGGCCTATCCACACATGAATCATATTGGCGGCGATGGTTTTTGGATCATCCACGAGCCGATGGGGACGATTCGCTACATTGAAGCCGCGGGTTATGCCGGGTCGAAGGCCACGATCAACTTCTATCGATCGCAGGGCCTCAACGTGATCCCGGAACGCGGACCGAACGCGGCGCTCACCGTGCCCGGCGCCATCGGCGGATGGATACTGGCGCTGGAGGCGTCGAAGGCGCTGGGTGGCAAAATGCCGCTCTCGCGGCTGCTCGAGGCGGCCACGGCGATCGCGCGGAAAGGAAGTCCCGTCACTCATTCGATGGCCTGGCGACTAGCGAGTGATCGCGGATCGAACATTCAAGCGCCCGGTTTCGACGAAGCCTTCCTGATCGACGGCAAACCGCCAAAGGTCGGCGAGACTCTCAAGCCCGGTCGTCTTGCCATGACGTTTGAGCATCTGGCGTACGCCGGACTCGACGATTTTTATCGCGGCGATATTGGACGCGAGATTGCGGCGGATCTTGAAAAAATCGGCAGCCCCATCACGCGCGCCGATTTGGAGGGATATCGTGCGTTTTTGCGCGAACCGCTTAGCGTGAAACTGAAAACCGGAATCGTGTATACCTCGCCGCCACCGACTCAAGGGCTGACAACCCTCGTTATTCTCGGCATTTTCGAGAAACTGGGAACCGCGAAGGCGGAAAGTTTCGAATATTTTCACGGATTAATCGAGGCGGCCAAGCGCGGGATGCGGATTCGCATGCGCACCGTGACCGATTTTCAGCGCATGAAGGAAGATGTCAGCTCATATTTGACGCCGCCCGCGCTCGAGCGCGAAGCAAATGCGATCGATCCGAAAAAAGCGGCACCCTGGCCCGAGCCCGCTGGAAAAGGCGACACGATCTGGCTAGGCGCCGTTGACGGCTCGGGCCTTGCTGTCTCTTATATTCAGTCACTATTTTTCGAGTTCGGTTCCGGTTGTGTGCTGCCGTCGACCGGCGTGGTGATGCAGAACCGGGGTCTCAGCTTCTCGCTCGACCCGAAGACGCTCAATCCACTGGAACCGGGACGGAGGCCCTTCCATACTTTATGTCCTGTCATGGCAACGCTCAAGGACGGTCGCGTGCTTTCGTTCGGTACCATGGGCGGCGAGGGCCAGCCGCAGACGAATGCGACCGTTTATACCCGGCACATCGATTATAAAGTGCCACTTGCCGAGGCAGTCGACCGACCGCGTTTCATCCTGGGCCGGACATGGGGCACCGAAACCACGAATGTCCGAGTTGAGTCGCGCTTTCCGTCAGGGCTGATCGACGCACTACGCAAAGCCGGACATGACATAGAAGTGCTGCCGGATGCATATAATGAGATTCTCGGTCATGCCGGCGGGGTAGAAATCGATACCAAAGGCGATATCGAGGGTGCCCATGACCCCCGGTCGGACGGCGGAGCGGCGGGCGTTTAGGGTCATGCGGCATTCCGGCCGTCTGAAGTCACCAGTTGCGCCACGGTTTCGCCGGAGTGTCTTGCCGTGGTGCTATGGATTGAACCGGATTGGCCAGCGAATGACGAATTTTGCCCGCTGTTGGGTGTTTTGCACTTCTATTCTCCTTGCTGCAACGGGCGGAGCGAGCGCGCATCCGCATGTCTTCGTGACCGCAAGAAGTGAACTGATTTACGGGCCTAACGGCCAACTGAAAGCGATCCGTCATGCCTGGACCTTCGACGAGATGTTTTCGACATTTGCAGCGCAGGGTCTCGACACCAATGGCGACGGCAAACTTTCGCGTGATGAGCTCGCGGAGCTAACCAAGACCAACATCGATTCGCTGAAAGAATTCGATTATTTCACTTTGAGCAAAATGGCCGGTAAAAAGATCGAATTTGGCGATCCTGTAGACTACTGGATGGAGGGTGATGAAAAAGGCGTTCTCACTCTCCACTTCACTCTGCCCGTGAAAAGCGTGGGCTTCAAAGGCAGCTATACTGTAGAAGTCTACGATCCCACGTATTTCGTCTCGTTCTCATTCGCCGAAGACAAGCCGGTCTTGTTTTCCGGCGCCCCGGCCGGCTGCAGGGTGGATGTAAAAGGCCCATCTGAAGATTCTTCAAATCCGAGTGAGGCTTTTTTCACGCAGCTGCAAGCAGGCGCCGATTATGGGGCGCAATTTGCCAACCGGATAAACGTGCGCTGCCCTTAAATTAAGGAGCGAAAGTGAAATTTCGGGAGCTGATCGTGCTGGGTATTTGCGCGAGCGCCTGCGTGGTCACCAGCATGGTTGCTTTCGATGCGTTCGCACAGGGGCCGTTCAGTGCTGGGCCGGCCGTTCCCTCGACTGGGCTTATGGGATGGATTTTCGCCCAACAGGCTGCGTTTTACAGATTGCTGTCGAGCGCTATCACCGCCTCGAAGGCGAATGGTACAGCGGCATTTGGCCTTGCATGGCTTTCCTTTCTGTACGGGATTTTTCACGCCGCCGGTCCCGGACACGGCAAGGCGGTCATTTCTTCTTATCTGGTCGCCGATGGCGCCACGATGAAGCGTGGCATTGTGCTTTCTGCAGCGGCTGCGCTAGCGCAGGCGATTACCGCGATCGCGCTTGTTAGCATTGCGGCGCTATTTCTAGGTGCAACCGCGCGCGCAATGGGTGAGACGGTGAGGGTGCTCGAACTTGTCGCCTACGGCGGGATTACTGTATTTGGCTTGATGCTGGCATGGCGCAAGGGACGTGCCTTTTTTGCCGCGTTACGGGGTAAATCGTGGGCCAGCGGGCATAACCATGACCATCGTGACGACGATCATCGCCATCATGGTCACGATCATTCTCCTGATCAGGGGAATCACCATCATTATGGCCATGGACACGACCATCACACACACAATCATTCTCACGGTCCTGAACCGTCAGAATTGAAGGGCAAGAACTGGTTGAAACGTGGGCTCGCCGCCGTTCTCGCGGTCGGTCTGAGGCCATGCTCGGGCGCCATTCTTGTTCTTGTGTTCGCCCTGTCGCAGGGAATTTTCTGGGTCGGTGTAACAGCCACCTTGGCGATGGCGCTGGGAACTGCGATTACGGTCGCGGCAATCGCGCTGTTATCGGTGTGGGGTAAGGGCCTAGCGGTGCGTATTGTAAAGTCGAAGTCCGGAACAGCTACGACCGCGATCCTCGGCATCGAGTTTGCTGCGGCTGGTTTAATTATTGCGTTCGGTGTGCTACTTTTCACCGGCTACTTGGCATCCGAGCGATTATTGCCGGCCTAAATTTTGGAATCAGATTGGAATAACAGCGGCTCTTTGCGCTGCATTGCGCCAAATTGCGTCATCCATGGTCGTCCTGTAATTTAGCTGCGCCACTTTCTGTGATTAGGAAATTGCACGGGCTCTCTGTATGTGCGAGCTTTACGTAGCGAAGGCTGACCTAATCGGTTGCCCGTTGGCTCCCTATATAAAGGTCACGAATCACCGACGCGCGGAGGAGTTATATGGCGCTATCGGATATCTCGCTTGACGATAGGTTCAACCTCTCGAAAAGCCACGTTTTTTTGACCGGCACGCAGGCGATCGTGCGTCTGGCGCTAATGCAAAAGGAACGTGATCGGCAGGCGGGCCTGAATACCGCGGGTTATGTAACCGGCTATCGCGGCTCCCCGTTGGGCGGCCTCGATCAGACGTTCTTGCGTGCGAAAACTGCGCTCGACAAATATGAAGTGAAATTCCAGCCCGGCCTAAACGAGGATCTTGCTGCGACCGCACTGTGGGGCGCGCAGCAGGCAGAGATCCGTGGCGAGGGTAAATACGATGGCGTATTCGGTATCTGGTATGGTAAGGGGCCGGGTGTAGATCGCACTGGCGACGTATTCCGGCATGCCAATTTCGCCGGCACCTCAAAAAACGGCGGCGTACTTGCGCTGATGGGTGACGATCACACCTGCGAATCCTCGACCACCGCGCATCAATCTGAATTTCACTTCGTAGACGTGATGATCCCAATCCTCAATCCGGCGGGCGTGCAGGAGTTGCTTGATTACGGGCTGCACGGCTTTGCTATGTCGCGCTTCGCCGGGGTATGGGTCGGCATAAAATGCGTGAAGGAAACGATCGAATTGACCGCGGTCGTTGATGGGTCGCTCGATCGCGTAAAAACTGAAATTCCGCACGACTTCCAAATGCCGCCGGGTGGATTGAATATCCGCGGTCTCGACGGCGCACTTGCGCAGGAAGCGCGGCTACACGATTTCAAGCGTGACGCAATGCTGGCCTATGTGCGTGCGAACAAGCTCAATCGCATCATCACTTCCGGTGGCCCGAATGCAAAAATCGGAATCATCACGACGGGAAAGAGCTATCTCGACGTACGTCTTGCGCTGGACGAACTCGACATCGATGAAGTGCGTGCGAATGAGCTGGGCATCAGACTCTACAAGATCGCCTGCCCGTGGCCGCTGGAGCCACAGGGCCTCAAGGAATTCGCCGAAGGGCTCGACCTTATCATTGTCGTCGAGGAGAAACGCTCGTTGATCGAAGTGCAGGTGCGCGAGGAGCTTTACGGCACCCCGAACCAGCCGGCTGTCGTCGGCAAAAAAGACGAAAACGGTCAGTGGCTATTTCCTGTGAAAGCCGCGCTTGATCCGAACGATATCGCAGTTTCCATTGGCGAGCGGTTATTGAAACGCGCGCGCAACGATGAAATCGCTGACCGCGTGAATCGCCTGAAGCAAGCGCAGGCCGCGCTCGCGGAAACGCACGATCTCGCGACCCGCACGCCCTATTTCTGCTCCGGGTGTCCGCACAACACGTCCACAGTTGTCCCCGAAGGCATGCGTGCCTACGCCGGCATCGGCTGCCACACCATGGCGCTTTACATGAACCGTTCCACCATGGGCTTCACCCATATGGGCGGCGAGGGCGCAAATTGGATCGGCGAAGCGCCATTTTCGAAACGGGCGCATGTGTTCCAGAATCTCGGCGATGGCACCTATAACCATTCTGGTATTCTGCCGATCCGCGCGTCGGTCGCAGCGGGTGTGAACATCACCTATAAAATCCTATTCAACGATGCCGTCGCAATGACCGGGGGTCAGCGCCACGAAGGTGGACTCAAGGTCGACGACATTGCGCGACAGGTCGCCGCGGAAAATGTGAAGCGTATTGCGCTTGTGACTGACGAGCCGTGGAAATACCCCAAGAGTATCAAATTCCCGGAAGACATGCGGATTTATCACCGTGATGAACTCGACAAGGTTCAGCGCGAGCTTGCGGCAACGCCCGGTGCAACCGTACTGATTTATGATCAGACGTGCGCTGCTGAGAAGCGTCGCCGCCGCAAACGCGGCGAATTTCCCGATCCCGACAAGCGCGTCATTATCAACGAACTCATATGCGAGGGCTGTGGTGATTGTGGTGTGCAATCAAATTGCGTTTCCGTGCAGCCGCTTGAGACAGAGTTCGGGAGGAAGCGCGAGATCGATCAATCGAGCTGCAACAAGGACTTCTCCTGCTTGAAAGGTCTCTGCCCGTCGTTCGTAACGGTGCATGGCGCGAAGTTAAAGCGTGGAACTGGAGCTGCGGCTACCGCGGGACAGATGGCGGCTATTCCCGAACCAAAAATTCCGAAAATCGACGGCACTTTCGGTATCATCATCACTGGCATTGGTGGCACCGGTATCGTCACCATCGCGCAAGTTCTGGGCATGGCAGCATATTTGGAAGGTCATGCGGCGGGTGTGATCGATATGGCTGGGCTTGCGCAAAAGGGCGGTGCAGTGTTCAGCCATCTGCGCATTGCGAATAAACCCGACGATATCTATGCGATCCGTATTCCCGCGCGTGGAGCACATCTTGTGCTCGGCGGTGATATTGTTGTCGTTGGTTCGAAAAGAGTTCTCTCTGCTATGCGCAACGGCGAAACCACGGTAGTGGTGAACACCCACGAGACGCTGCCGGGAGATTTCACGCGTAACGCCGACTTTTCGTTACCTACCGAACGTCTAAAACGCGAAATCGCCAAGGCTGCCGACAAGGATCACGCGCATTTCATCGAAGCGACGAAGCTTTCGACGGCGCTGTTCGGTTCCTCGCTTGGCCAAAATATTTTCCTCGTTGGCTATGCCTATCAGCTCGGCGGCGTGCCAATTTCCGCGGAGGCAATTCTCCGCGCGATCGAACTGAACGGCGAAGCGGTTCAAATGAACAAGGCCGCTTTCGAGTGGGGCCGTCGCGCGGCCGTCGATCCGGAGGCGGTGGCCAAGCTCGTAAAGCCGATTTCTGCTCCAACAGAGGCGCGTCGTATTTCCACTTCGCTGGAAGAAACGATGGCGCGACGCATCGAAATCCTCGCTTCTTATCAGAATGCGGCTTACGCGAAGCGCTATTTCGATTTGGTGGAACGCGTTCGAGTAACTGAAACGGCAAAAGCGCCGGGAGATAAAGCTTTTACCGAGGCGGTCGCAAAATATCTATTCAAGCTCATGGCTTATAAGGACGAATACGAAGTCGCGCGGCTTTTCACGGATGGTTCGTTTGCGAAGCAGATCGCGGCTGCATTTGATGGTGATCTAAAATTCGAGTTTCATCTCGCGCCGCCCTTGTTTGCACGTAAGGACCCGAATACGGGCCGTCCGGCAAAAATGAGCTTCGGATCTTGGATTCAATTTGCCTTCCGGCTGCTCGCAAAATTCAAATTCCTGCGCGGCACGCCGTTCGATCCTTTTGGATACACCCAAGAGCGGAAGATAGAGCGGAAGCTCGTGGCTGACTATGTAGCGACTCTAAACGAATTGATGCACGGATTAAGTCTACAGAACCGTGCGCTCGCGGTGGCCATTGCTTCGATTCCGGAAAAAATCCGCGGTTTTGGGCCCGTCAAAGCGCGCTCATTGACGGCCGCAAAGGCGGAAGAAGCTGTCTTGTTGACACGCTGGCGCAAGACTGATGCGCCGGCATTGAAGGCCGCCGAATAGGGGCTTTATCCGCACTTGATTCCAGCGTCGATCTTTCAGAATCTGGAAACTTGTTTTCAAGCCCTCTGGTATTACAGCGAACAGTTCTTGTATTATCAGTTCTCACAAAGCAGGATTGAGTTACCGGCGCGTGCTTGACGTGTTGGGCGCGATGCTAACCAATCAAACCCTCACAAGCCCCATTAGAAGGGCGGCCAAAACCGGTTGAGAGTTGGATAGGTGGGGGGAACAGGCTGGACGGGGGAGAGCTGATCGCCGTGCGTGTAGAAGCGATAAATTATACGGACACGTTTCCGAAACTGTTGCTGATGAATGCGGCGCAACGTGCCGACCGTCCAGCCATTCGCGAAAAAGATCTGGGAATCTGGCAGAGTTGGACTTGGGAGCAAGTGCTGGACGAAGTTCGCAATTTCGCGCTCGGCCTTGAGCAGCTTGGGCTTAGGCGCGACGATAAGCTTGCGATCATCGGCAACAATAAGCCGCGGCTTTACTGGGCGATGTGTTCCGCACAGTCGGTCGGCGCTGTGCCAGTCCCCGTCTATCAGGACTCGGTCGCGGACGAAATCGGTTATGTGCTCGCGCATGCCGGAGTAAAAATCGCGGTGGTAGAAAATCAGGAACAGGTCGACAAGCTTTTATCGATCTCCGAGAAGATTCCTGAACTCACATACATCATTTACGACGAGACGCGCGGTTTGCGTGATTACGATCACACTCGGCTCAAGTCTTTTGTGGATGTACAAAAACTTGGATGCGCGCAGGATGCGAGAGCCGCCGCCGTGCACTGGGAAGAAGAGATTGCCAAAGGCAAAGGCTCTGACCTCGCGGTCATTCTTTATACGTCCGGCACGACAGGCCGCCCCAAGGGCGTAATGCTCACGTTTGACAATATCATCAAAAGCTCTCGTAACGCCAACGCCTACGATAATCTCGACGAGAACGAGGAAGTGATCGCGTATCTGCCGATGGCCTGGGTTGGCGATCACATTTTTTCTTATGCGCAATCCTATTGTTCCGGCTATTGCGTGAATTGTCCGGAGAGCCCAGAGACGGTCATTGATGACCGCCGGGAAATTGGCACGAGTTACGCTTTCGCTCCGCCACGCGTTTACGAAAATCTGTTGACACTTACGATGGTGCGTATGGAGGACGCGAGCCCGTTGAAACGGAAAATGTTTCGATATTTTATCAACCACGCACGGCGTTGGGGTGAAAAAATATTGAATAAAGAGCCGGTGCCGCTTCATGCCCGTTTGATTTATTGGCTGGGCGATTTTCTCGTCTACACGCCGCTGAAGAATCGCTACGGTCTCTCGCGTGTTCGTGTCGCCTATACGGCCGGCGAAGCGATTGGACCGGAGATTTTCCGTTACTATCGTTCACTCGGAATCAATTTGAAGCAGCTTTACGGGCAGACCGAAGCCTCAGTATACATCACGGCGCAGCCCGACGGTCAGATTTATGCCGATACTGTCGGTACACCCAACTACGAGGTTGAGGTCAAGATCGACAATAACGGCGAGGTTCTCTACCGCTCACCTGGTGTTTTCGTCGGTTACTATAAAGACAAGGAAAAGACTGCGGAGACGAAGACACCGGATGGCTGGGTACGATCGGGCGACGCTGGTTTCTTCGACCCTAAGACCGGCCATCTCAAGATCATCGATCGCGCGAAAGATGTCGGCCGTCTCAAAGACGGAACGCTATTCGCGCCGAAATACATTGAGAACAAGCTCAAATTCTATCCGAATATCCGCGAAGCGGTAGCGCTTGGTGATAAGCGCGATTTTGTCACGGTGATGTTGAACATTGATCCTGTGGCAGTGGGGTCTTGGGCTGAGCGCAACAATGTTGTTTACGGCTCTTATCAGGAGTTGGCAGCGGATCCGAAGGTGTATGACTTGCTCGCCGCAGATGTCGACGGCGTGAATCGCTCGCTTGCCGAGGAAGGGCCAATGGCTGGAGCGCAGATCAGGCGTTTTCTGATCCTCCACAAGGAACTCGATGCGGATGATGGCGAACTCACTCGCACCATGAAGGTAAGGCGCGGTTTTATCGCTGAACGTTACGGCCCGCTTGTCGCCGGTCTTTACGACGGTTCGGAAGAAGTAAAGGCCGCGACGGAAGTTACTTTCGAAGACGGCCGCAAGGGCACGATTGCCGGACAAGTGAAAATACGTGACATGAAACCTCATGCACCCACGAGCGCAGCTGTGACCATTGGCAAGGCTGCATGAGGGTGCTCTCCGGTATCGAAATTGCAGCGGGCGAAGCGCTGCTCACTGTCGAGAATGTCTCGCTATCGTTTGGCGGTGTGCGGGCGGTCAATGACGTTTCGTTCGACATTCGCAAGGGCGAGATTCGCGCCATTATCGGCCCGAACGGCGCCGGCAAGACGTCGATGCTGAATATAATTAATGGTTTTTATCATCCGCATTCTGGACACATCACCTTCAAAGGCGAGACCCGCGAGGCGATGCGCCCGCATGTAGCCGCGGCGGGAGGTATCGCCCGCACATTTCAGAACGTCGCGCTTTTCAAGAGCATGACCACGCTCGACAACATTATGGCCGGGCGCACGCTGAAAATGCGACGTGGCTTCATTTGGCAGTTGCTTCGCTTTGGTCCGGCGATGAGCGAGGAAGTCGAGCACCGCAAACGCGCCGAAGAAATCATCGATTTCCTCGAAATCCCGCACATTCGTCGCGCGCCGGTCGGAAAGCTACCTTACGGGTTGCAGAAACGGGTGGAGCTTGGACGCGCGCTTGCCATGGAGCCAGAGCTTCTTCTGCTCGATGAGCCAATGGCGGGAATGAATCTGGAGGAAAAGGAGGACATGTCGCGTTTTATTCTCGACGTCAACAGCCAATACGGTACGACCATCGCACTGATTGAGCATGATATGGGTGTGGTGATGGATCTTTCGGATCGCGTCGTCGTATTGGATTACGGCCGCAAAATTGCAGACGGTACGCCGGACGAGGTCAAGAAAAATAAAGCTGTGATCGACGCCTATCTCGGCATCGCGCATTAAAACGGGGGATTGATGTTACTCTATAAGATTTTCATCGATCCGTTTGTGCAAATGGGCGCCGCTCCCGATCTGTTCGTGCAAACGCTTTGGGAGGGACTCGTCGCCGGGGTTCTTTATGCGTTAATCGCGCTCGGCTTCGTGCTAATCTTCAAGGCATCAGGCGTTTTTAATTTTGCGCAAGGCATCATGGTTGTGTTCGGCGCGCTCACGCTTGTTGGCCTTTATGATTTTCTGACGCGCTTGGGTATCGGAATTCCAACGGTTGCGGCTTTTCTCTCGCTCGCGCTTACGATAGGCGTAATGTTTTTGCTCGCTTTCACGGTGGAGCGAGTCGTTCTACGGCCGCTTGTGAATCAGCCCGACATCATTTTGTTCATGGCGACGTTCGGCTTGACTTATTTTTTGATTGGGCTTGGTGAATATGTTTTCGGTGGCAACCCGAAGGTGATGATCACCGACCAACTGTACCTTCCCAGGGGTTCGATCGATCTGAAGATTTTCGGCGGACTGGTTTCGCTGCAAAAGATAGACATTGCTGCGGCGGTGATCGCTTCGATTATGGTCACAGGACTCGCAATTTTTTTCTCTAAAACCCGCATCGGTCGGGCGTTGCGAGCAGTTGCCGACAGCCACAAGGCGGCCCTCGCGGTGGGTATTTCGCTTGAGCAAATTTGGGTGATCGTCTGGTTTGCGTCCGGTCTGGTGGCGCTCGTGACCGGCATTATGTGGGGAGCGCGTTCGGAAGTTTCGTTCGCACTAGAAGTAATCGCGCTCCGAGCGCTGCCGGTGCTCATCCTTGGTGGTTTTACATCCATCCCTGGAGCCATCGTCGGCGGATTAATCATCGGGATCGGTGAGAAGCTCGGAGATTTCTATTGGGGGCCGCTTCTGGGCCACGGCATCGAGAGTTGGCTCGCCTATTTCATCGCGCTCATCTTCTTGCTGTTCAGGCCGCAAGGTCTGTTTGGCGAGAAGATCATCGAGCGAATTTAGGGATTGACCATGTTTTACCGGGAAGCAGGCCAGTTCAAGACGAGCTATGCCAGCGACCAGGCCGTCTTTCCGATCCTGCAGGATCGGATTGGCATATTTGTGATTCTGTTTGTCGCTTTCGTGATCATTCCCTATTTCGGAAACGATTTTCTGCTGCAGGCCGTGATGATTCCGTTTCTGATCTATGCGCTCGCAACGATTGGACTGAATCTGCTGACCGGCTACACGGGTCTTCTGTCGCTCGGCACGGGTGCCTTTATGGGTGTGGGCGCCTATGCCTGTTACAAGCTGGACACCATTTTTCCGAACGTGAACATCCTCGTCTGGATTGTAATATCAGGATTTGCTTCCGCGGCGGTTGGCGTTTTGTTTGGGTTGCCCAGTCTTCGAATCAAAGGATTTTATCTCGCCATCGCTACACTTGCGGCGCAATTTTTCCTGCAGTGGTGTTTCATTCGAATTCCGTGGCTCTTTAACTACAATACATCGGGATCATTGGAAACCTCGCTGCGGACGCTGTGGGGTATCCCGATAACGGGGCCGACCGCGACTGCACATACCCGTTACATGATCGTGCTCACGGTCGTCGTTGTACTGACATGGATCGCGTCGAATCTTGTTCGCGGCCGCATTGGACGCATGTGGATGGCGGTGCGCGACATGGATATCGCCGCCGAATTGATCGGGATTCGGCTTTTGAGCACAAAACTTCTCGCCTTTGCGGTTTCTTCTTTCTATTGCGGTGTCGCCGGAGCGATGATGGTTTTTCTCTGGTATGGCGGGGCGGAAGCCGATGTGTTCTCGATTAATCAAAGTTTCTTTGTGCTCTTCATGGTGATTATCGGAGGGCTTGGAAGCCTTCTCGGCTCATATTTGGGAGCGGCGTTGATTTTTATTTTGCCGATTCTTCTCAGAGTAGTGCCCGCCGAATTGGGCATACCCATTCATCCGGCCACAGTTGAGCATTTGAGCTTCATGATCCAGGGCGCGCTTATTATTTTTTTCCTGATCGTGGAGCCGCATGGGCTTGCACAATTATGGCGGATTACCAAGCAGAAATTGAGGGTGTGGCCATATCCCTATTAATTGGGCACACTCTCCTTAATGCCCCGCGCCAGATCGTGCGATGTGTCCAGGGGTGGCCCTTCGGGGCAATTATAACAGTCCGGTAAAGTTGCCGGTTACAATGGGAGGAATTAATGCGTCTGAGAGGACTAATCGTCGCTGCAGCACTCGGTTCGATGGCGGGATTGCCCGCTTTTGTCATCGCCGCATCGGCAGAGGATACGATTTACGTTCCGCTGTTTTCATACCGTACGGGTGCGTTCTCGGGTTCCGGCATTCCGATTGCGAACGGGATGCATGATTATCTCGACATGCTGAATGCGCGTGATGGCGGCATTGGTGGCGTCAAGCTGCTCATCGAGGAATGCGAAACGGGCTACGACACTAAGAAGGGTGTCGAATGCTATGAGTCGACTAAGGGAAAGAATCCAGTGATCACTAATCCTTATTCGACTGGTATCACACTGCAACTGATCCCTAAAGCCGCGGTCGATAAGATTCCGGTTCTATCGATGGCCTATGGTCTTTCGGCATCGGCCGATGGCACCGTCTTTCCGTGGATCTTCAATGCCCCAGCGACCTATTGGGACGGTGCCTCTGTGTTCGTAAAGTATGTCGCGCAGAAGGAGGGAGGCTTGGACAAGCTCAAGGGTAAGAAAATCGGCCTCGTTCATCTCGACGCGCCCTACGGCAAAGAGCCGATTCCCTTGCTGCAGGAACTAGCAAAGCAATACGGATTCGAGCTGGTGTTGTATCCGGTGCCTGCCGCTGAGATGCAGAACCAATCCTCGCTCTGGCTCAACGTTCGCCGCGACAAGCCCGACTGGATTTATATCCAGGGCTGGGGAGCGATGAACCCGACCGCTGTCAAAGAAGCCGCCAAGATCAATTTCCCGATGGATCACCTAGTTGGCGTCTGGTGGTCGGGCGGCGATGACGATGCCCGTCCGGCCGGCAATGATTCCAAGGGTTACAGCTCGCTCGACTTCCACGCCGTCGGGACGAACTTTCCCGCGATCCAGGACATCATCAAGAACGTTGTAGACAAGGGAAAGAGCCAAACTCCGAAAGACAAGGTCGGCGAGAACCTCTACAACCGTGGCGTCTATAATTCGATGCTGATCGCTGAGGCGGTTCGAAACGCCCAGAAAGTCACCGGCAAGAAGATGATCAACGGAGAAGACATGCGCCGGGGTCTTGAATCGCTGAATATCTCCGAGGCTCGCCTCAAGGAAATTGGTTTAGCCGGGTTTGCCGCTCCTGTGCAGGTTTCCTGTGGGGATCATAATGGCCACCACAAAGTGTTTGTCGCTACCTGGGACGGTACCAAGTGGGTAAAATCTTCGGATTGGATTGACCCGATCAAGGACAAGGTTCGTCCGCTGATCGAGGCCGCCGCCAAGGATTACGCCGAGAAGAACGCTGGTTGGCCGAAGCGTGCGGAAGCTTGCGACAAGTCGTCGTAAGTTTTACGCGAATAGGTAAGACAGGAACTGACGAGGGGATTGGGCGTTCATTTACGGATGTCCGTCCCCTCGGTCCTATTCGAAAATTTAACGAGATGCGAATTCTGAGATGTTAGCAATGAGTGCAACGCCTGCTCAAGCGATCGCCAACGATAAAATCCTTTTGATCAATAATATCGAGGTCATTTACGATCACGTTATTCTCGTTCTGAAGGGCGTATCGCTTGACGTGCCACGCGGCGGCATTGTTGCATTGTTGGGCGCGAACGGCGCAGGAAAGACCACGACTCTACGGGCGATCTCAAATCTTCTTCATGCCGAGCGCGGAGAGGTGAGCAAAGGCTCAATTCATTTCGATGGTATCGAGGTGCATAAACTCTCGCCGAACGAACTTGTACGTCGCGGCTGCATCCAGGTGATGGAAGGGCGTGAGTGCTTCGCGCATCTCACCATCGAAGAAAATCTTCTCACCGGGGCATTTACTCGCTCCGATGGACGGATAGCGATCCGGCGCGATCTCGATCGCATTTATACTTATTTTCCGCGCCTTCAATCTCGCCGCACGTCGCTCGCAGGTTATACCTCCGGCGGCGAGCAGCAGATGTGCGCGCTTGGGCGCGCGTTGATGTCAAAACCAAAGATGATTTTACTTGACGAGCCTTCCCTAGGCCTCGCGCCGCAGATCGTGGACGAAATTTTCGGCATCGTACAAACATTGAACGAGAAGGAAAACGTTTCATTTTTGCTTGCCGAGCAAAACACCAATATGGCTCTTAAATACGCTTCTTATGCTTACATTCTTGAGAACGGCCGAGTCGTGCTCGATGGTGAAACTAGCACACTCAGGGAAAACGAAGACGTCAAAGAATTCTATCTTGGCATCGGCGATGCCGGCCGCAAGTCGTTCCGTGAGGGCAAGCATTACAAGCGTCGCAAGCGCTGGTTGGCCTGAGCCCGGCGGGAAGCGATCAAGTGACCGATCATTACGATTTGTTGGAGACGCGCGATCCGCTAGTTCGCGAACACGATCTCATGGGTCGGCTGCCCGGTCTCGTCGCGGCCGCTATGAAGGCACCGGCATGGGAAAAGCTGTTTTCCGGCGTCGATCCGAGTTCCATTATGAGCCGTGCGGCGCTTGCGAAACTGCCTGTGCTCCGGAAATCCGATTTGCCGGGAATGCAAAAAATGGATCAACCATTTGGTGGATTTTTGCCGAGTCCGATCTCCAGCTTTGGCCGTCTCTACACATCGCCTGGACCGATTTATGAGCCGGAAAGCGCGAACTCCGATCCATGGAGATCAGCACGCTCGCTGTTTGCCGCCGGTTTTCGCGAAGGCGACATCGTTCTGAATACATTTTCATATCATCTCGTGCCGGGCGGGTTCATTCTCGACAGTGGCGCGCGAACACTTGGGTGCCTCGTCATTCCCGCCGGTCCCGGAAATACTGAGGCGCAGCTCGATATCATTGAGCATCTGAAACCGGTTGCCTACACCGGAACGCCGGATTTCCTGAAAATCATTCTCGACGCCGCTAAAGCAGCGAACAGAAATGCATCGTCGATCAAGAAGGCGCTTGTTTCTGGCGCGGCATTTCCTCCGTCGCTGCAGGCCGAAATCAAGAACCGTGGGGTGGAAGCCTATCAATCTTATGCCACTGCTGATCTCGGCGTTATCGCATTCGAAACGTCGGCGCGCCAGGGAATGGTTGTCAACGAGGATGTGCTGGTCGAAATTGTGCGTCCCGGCACAGGCGATCCGGTGTCCGAGGGCGAAGTCGGCGAAGTTCTCGTCACGTCGTTTGATCCTCATCATCCGTGGATCCGGCTTGCGCTCGGCGACCTAAGCGCCGTGCTGGTAGGGCGCTCGCCATGCGGCCGCACGAATATGTGCATTAAGGGATGGATGGGGCGTGCCGACCAGACGACGAAAGTGAAGGGTATGTTCGTACGACCCGATCAAATCGCGGAGATCGCAAGGCGGCATCCGGAGCTCAAACGGCTGCGTCTCGTGATCACGCGCGAAGGCGAGCAGGATGCGATGACGCTAAAGGCGGAATCATCGAAAATCGATATGAGCTTCGTGGAGGCGGTGAGTGTAACGTTGCAATCGATTACAAAGCTTAAAGGAAAGATCGAGCTTTCTGCGCCCGACTCGCTGCCGAACGATGGCAAAGCGATCGTCGATGAGCGCGGAACAAAATAGCTCTTACGATTGACGGGCGTTTCGTCACGCGTCATATCCACATTATGAATTCTGAAAAATCACGTAACGGAAAAATCGGCGTACTGCTCGTAAACCTCGGGACCCCCGATGGAACCGATTATTGGTCGATACGCCGTTATCTGAAGGAATTTCTCTCCGACTCGCGCGTGATTGAAACGAATCGCGTGTTGTGGTGGCCAATCCTCAATCTCGTTATTTTGACGATCCGACCCGCGCGTAAGGGGCGCGACTACGACAAGATCTGGAATCACGAACGAAACGAATCTCCGCTGAAGACAATTACACGCGCGCAAGCGGAAAAACTCTCAGCCGAGTTTTTTGGCGACGATCGGATCACTGTCGACTGGGCGATGCGTTACGGAAATCCTTCGATCCCCTCGCGTCTTGAGATTCTGTCCAGCTTAGGGTGCGACCGCATTTTAATTGTGCCGCTCTATCCGCAATATGCCGCGGCAACAACGGCCAGCGTATCGGATAAGGTATTCGAAGCACTTCGAACGATGCGCTCGCAACCCACAGTGCGCTTCGTGCCGCCCTATTTCAACGATCCGGTTTATATCGAGGCGCTCGCCAATTCGTTGCAGGGCGAGATCAAGAAACTTTCGTGGAATCCAGAAATAATTCTCGCCTCGTTTCACGGAATCCCGAAGGAATATATCAATAAAGGCGATCCTTACCGGGGTCAGTGCGAGGAGACCGCGCGTCTCTTGTGTGAACGCCTCAAACTCAACGAGAAGCAGTTTAAGCTGACATTTCAGTCTCGTTTCGGCTCGGCGGAATGGCTCACCCCCTATACCGACGAGACCGTGAAGTCGCTGGCGAAATCCGGTGTAAAAAATATCGCGGTCATAACACCGGGGTTTTCGGCCGACTGTCTTGAAACACTTGAGGAAATCGCAGGCGAAAATGCGGAGTATTTCCATGAAGCCGGCGGCCGTAATTTTTTTGCTGTGCCCTGCCTAAATGATTCCGAGGGCGGAATGAAAATCATTCGCCATCTTGTTCGGCGCGAGCTTTCCGGATGGCTTTAGAAAACATCTGCGTCAGGCGACGCCAATGCGCAACAGATCGTGGACGTGCACGAGGCCGACAGGTTTTCCTTGCTCCGCCACGAATAGCGCGGTGATCTTTGCAGCGTTCAGTATTTCCATGGCTTCGCCCGCAAGTTGATCCGGTCGAACGGTTTTTGGGTTTGCCGTCATCACTTCCTCGACTGCCCGGCTAAGCAACTTTTCGCTCATGTGACGCCGCAAATCACCGTCCGTGATGATGCCGACCAGTTTGCCAATTTTGTCTGTTATGCCGACACAGCCGAATCCTTTTGTCGAAATTTCAACGATAGCCTTAGTCATCCGTGTGCCGGCAGGCACGAGCGGCAGGCGTTCGCCTACGTGCATGACCTGGCGCACGAAGGTGAGACTTGCGCCGAGTTTGCCACCCGGATGAAGTGCCTTGAAATCGAGCGCGGTGAAGCCGTGGCTTTCAAACAGCGCGACCGCGAGTGCATCGCCAAGCGCGAGCTGGATCAACGTGGATGTGGTAGGCGCAAGACCGAGCGGACAGGCCTCGCTCACCTGCGGTAGTAGCATAACCACATCGGCCGCTTTGGCGAGCGTGGAATCCTGACCGGATGTGACAGCGATTAGCGGGACCCGAAATCGTTTGGCATATTCGGTAAGATCGCGAAGTTCGAGGGTCTCGCCGGACCACGACAGCGCGATGATCAAATCATCGCGTGTGACAACACCGAGATCGCCATGGCTTGCCTCGCCAGGGTGTACGAAATAAGCGGGTGTTCCGGTCGACGCAAGCGTTGCTGCGATCTTACGGCCGATATGGCCGCTCTTGCCCATGCCAGTAACGATAACACGGCCGTGTGCCGCGCGAATCTTTTCGACGGCTGCCACGAAGGCTTCGCCAAGCTTTTCGGTCATGGCGCGGGAAAGCGCTTGTAGACCCGTGGCTTCCGTTTCGAGTGTGCGGAAAGCCGATGCCAGGAGGTCAGAAGAGGCCTCAATATTCGTGGCTTTGCGGCTTTTTGGGCCGGCCATGCGACGTCCTCTCCCTATGTCCCGATTGCAGTTTTCTAGCACGGGCAACGACCTGAGGCCACTCAGCGCTATGGAACAAGACTCCGTTAACTATGCCCGTTTTACCTTTCTTAACCATACCAAAAATCCGTAACCATGACCGTGCCGACAAGAACCGAATGATGGTGCGCCGTCCTGGCTGGGTTCGCGCTCGGCTTTTGGATGGCGAATTCGTTTGGTGCCAGCGATGGCGATGATCCGACGAGAGGGAACGCTGACGGGTAATGTCGCAACGGTGGGCGCGCGCCTGCAACGTTGAAATCTATGCTTAGCGAAACACATTTCTGGCCTGATTTGCCATAGACTTCAAAACTCGAGAATCGATCATGTGGCGCAAAAGCGGAAGTCGGCTTGGACTGGAACTGCAGCTCAGCGGATTGTTGCTGATGCTCGCGGCGCCGTGTGCGGCGGTTTTTGCCCAAGGAGAAAATGATGGCCGCTTTGGGAATTTTACGGGGACAGTTTCTCAACAAACCTCACGGTTGAGCACATCGGCGATTGGCTCGGGACACCCGCTTATGACACCCGAAGCGATCAGTGCTGCCGCTGCGAACTTTGATCGCTGTATCGAATCACTCTGGCCGCAGGCTGCGCGGCGCGGAATTTCCCGCCGCACGTTTGAAACCGTGACGCGCGGACTTGTGCCCGACATGAAGATCATGGAGCTTCTGGACGCGCAGCCCGAGTTTACGAAACCAATCTGGGAATATCTCGATATTCTGGTGAACGACTTGCGCATTACGACGGGCCGTCAATCGATCGCACAGAATCGTGCCGTATTTGAGGCAGTTGAAAAAACCTATGGGGTCGACCGCTACATCCTAACGGCGATTTGGGGTGTCGAATCCAACTTCGGAACGCAGGGCGGCGAGAGGCCAGTGGTGCAATCGACAGCAACGCTTTCATGTATAGGCCGCCGGCAAAATTATTTCCGCGATGAATTTCTGACCACACTCGAAATTCTTGAGCACGGTGACGTTCCGGCCGAGCATCTCAAGGGCTCATGGGCGGGCGCATTCGGTCCGACCCAGTTTATGCCAACCTCTTTCAAACGTTTTGCCGTGGATTTCGACGGCGACGGAAAAAAGAATGTGGTCGATTCAATTCCCGATCTGCTGGCCTCAACCGCCAATAATTTGAGACGCGACGGCTGGCACGCGGGTGCTTCGTGGGGCTACGAGGTCGTGTTGCCCACTAATTTTAATTTCATGCTGGTCGACCGATCGATCCGCAAGCCGCTTCGGGAATGGGAAATTACGGGTATTCGGCGCGTCGGCGCGAAGCCATTTCCGCGTCCCGGCGAAATGGCATCCCTGTTGGTGCCCGCCGGCGCCCGCGGCCCCGCTTTTCTTGTGATTGATAACTTTCGTGCGATTATGAAATACAATCCGTCCGAGGCTTATGCGCTGGCGATTGGGCATCTGGCGGACCGTATCCGGGGCGCCGATGCTTTCGTGCAGGCGTGGCCGCGCGACGAGGTCCCACTCACGCGCACCGAAAGGCTCGAATTGCAGGAGCGCCTTGCAGCACGTGGCTACGACATCGGAGAAAGCGATGGAAATCTGGGCCCCAAAACACGTGCGGCGCTTCGCGATTTTCAAATGCGAATGGGGCTCCTCCCCGACGGGTTCGCGAGCGAAAGGGTGCTCGACCGCTTGCGCCACCACTGATTTCATCGATCGTCAATAGGACTGGTCAAAGCCTTGAAATGGCCGCTAAACTCAGCCACACGCGTGCTCACGTGTGCAACCATTTGCGGCTATTATGTTTCGAATTTCTGCTTTCGGTGCATTGATCGGTTTGAGCTGTATGCTGGGCTTCGCACAAGAAGCGAGCGCGCAGTTCCATGACGACCGCCTTTTCTTCCTGCGGGATCCTTTTAGCCGTGGCCGCTCGTTATTTAATTTCCCTGAGCCTCCGCCTCCGCCACCGAAGAGGATATATGTCGAGCCGCCATCGGATCAGCCAACGGGAACCGTTTATGCATCGAGTGCCGATGCAGATGCACAAAGGTTCCTGAACGCCAGCGAGTATGTCGTCGTACTTGGCGATACAATTGCGGACCAACTTTCTCAGGGACTTGCCGATGCTTTCGTCGCGGAGCGCTCCGAAGTTGCGATCGTGAAGAAGACAAAAATCAATTCCGGATTCGTTCGTAGCGACGTGTTTGACTGGATCGGGCAGACCTCCGCGCTGATTGCCAAGGAAAAGGTAACCTCGATCGTCGTTCTGCTTGGCATCAATGACCGTCAGCCGCTCATGGAAGACAAGAAGCCGCAGGAATTCCGTTCTGATTCGTGGCGGGAGGCCTACGGGCGGCGCGTCGAGGAATTTCTTAACAAACTAAAGGAAAAAAACGCGCCCATCTTCGTTGTCGGCCTTCCTCCGACACGTTATCCGAAAATGACGCTTGATGCGGTCTATATCAACGAAATACTGGCCGAACGCACGCGCAAGGTAGGCGGTTATTATGTCGATGTGTGGGACGGTTTCGTTGCGGAGAATGGGGACTATATCGATAGCGGTCCGGCACTCGACGGTCAGAAACGTCGGCTGCGCGCTCCCGACGGCGTGCATTTTACCAAAGCGGGCGGACGAAAACTTGCGCATTACGTAGAGCGGGAGCTAGTTCGTCTATTCGACTCGCGTCCGGGTCTCAACCCATTGACGCCGCGTGAAATCTCTCCCGAAAATTCGGGCAAACCTTCTTCCCCAACCCCAGGACAGGTTTCAACCGGTCCCGCGGCCCGACCGGTGGCGGGACCTGTATTGCCACTTTCGCAGCTTTCAGGCCCCACAGCGGGCGCTCTTGTGGGTGCGCCGGGCGGCGCGCCGCCGACTCAGGCTCGGATTTCCTTGCCAACGGATTCGAATTCGGCGCGCACGTTGCTTGAAGGAATGCCGGTGGAGCCGGTCGCCGGTCGCGCTGACGATTTCCGTTGGCCGCTGCCTGAGGCAAAGACCGATGCGCCAGATGTCACGAATGCCCAAAACACGCCGGAACTCAGGCCGGTGATCGCTCCGGCAAAAGGCGTAGCTCCGCGCTAAGTTCAGCGCGGGAGCATGGTCGATCCCATTAGGAATTTGTCGACGGCATGGGCAGCCTGTCGCCCTTCGCGGATCGCCCAAACGACGAGCGATTGGCCGCGGCGCATATCGCCGGCGGCAAAGATTTTCGGATTTGAGCTTTGGTAGGCGGTCGTGTTTGCTTCGACATTCCCGCGTTTGTCGATTTTGAGCCCCAGATTTTTGATCATTCCTTCATGGACGGGATGCACAAAACCCATGGCGAGAAGCACCAGCTCGGCCTTCAGCTCAAACTCGCTGCCGGGAATCAGCCTCATTTTGTCGTCAACATGTACGCAGTTGAGTTTTCTGACGCTTCCGTTTTCACCAGTAAATTTCTGGGTCAACACGGAGAAATCGCGCTCGGCACCTTCCTGATGGCTCGATGAAGTTCGGAGTTTTAGTGGCCAATCCGGCCATACGAGCATTTTATTCTCGTGCTCCGGCGGCTTTGGCATGATTTCGAGCTGGATGATCGATGCAGCGCCCTGGCGCGTGGAAGTACCGATGCAATCCGAACCGGTATCGCCGCCACCGATTACGATGACATTTTTTCCGGTAGCGAGAATTGGTTCAACATCTCCGACAGGCTCGTTGCTCACGCGCCGATTCTGCTGCAACAGAAAATCCATCGCAAAATGGATACCTTTTAGTTCGCGGCCCGGAATCGGAAGATCGCGCGGTGCTTCAGCGCCACCGGTGAGCAATAGCGCGTCGTACTCCTTCAAAAGCCGGTCCGCGGCAACATTTGCGCCGACATGCATGTTGTAGTGAAAATTAACACCTTCCGCTTCCATCTGGGCCACGCGCTTGTCGACGTGGTGCTTTTCCATCTTGAAATCCGGAATACCGTATCGGAGCAATCCGCCGGCCTTTGCGAATTTCTCGTAAAGATGCACTTCATGTCCAGCGCGTGCGAGTTGCTGGGCCGCAGCCATGCCGGCGGGCCCCGAGCCCACCACTGCGATCTTCTTGTCGGTTTTTTTCGCCGCCGGCTCCGGAATGATCCAGCCTTCCTGCCAGGCTTTGTCTACGATTGCGCACTCGATCGTCTTTATCGTGACGGGACTGTCGATCAGGTCCAGCGTGCAAGATGCTTCGCAAGGCGCCGGACAGATGCGACCGGTGAACTCGGGAAAATTGTTGGTCGAATGCAGATTGCGCGAGGCCTCTTCCCAATTGTTTTTGTAAACGAGGTCGTTCCAATCGGGGATTTGGTTATTCACCGGACATCCATTCTGACAATAAGGAATACCGCAATCCATGCAGCGCGCGGCCTGATCGCGCGCTTCCTTTTCGGGAAGCGGAATGACAAATTCCTTGTAATTTTTGATTCTCTCGGCGACCGGCACATAGTGCCTGTCCTCGCGTTCGATTTCGAGGAACCCAGTAACCTTGCCCATGGGAACTAGGCTCCGGCAGCAAGCCGAGGCTTTTCGGCCTCTTGCGCTTTGAGTTCTGCGAGCGCGCGGCGATATTCGACCGGCATTACCTTGCGAAACATCGGCCGATATTGTTTCCAGTTGGCGAGAATTTCCGCAGCGCGCTTTGAGCCGGTGTATCTTGCGTGTTGCGAAATCATCCATTGCAGCCGGCGGGCGTCGCCATTTGTCAAGTCGGCCATGACTTCGACACGACCGTGCGTCTGCAAATCTTTGCTGTGATGATAAATCCGCTCGTTAAGTTGTTCTTCCTCGGGCACGGGCTCAAGTTCGACCATTGCCATGTTACAGCGAGATTGGAAGCTTCCATCCTCGTCGAGCACGTAGGCAACGCCCCCCGACATACCGGCCGCGAAGTTGCGTCCCGTTCGGCCGAGCACGGCGACAACGCCGCCGGTCATATATTCGCAGCCATGGTCCCCCGTGCCTTCGACAACGACGTGAGCACCGGAATTACGAACGGCGAAGCGCTCTCCGGCGATGCCACGGAAATAGCATTCGCCTTCAATGGCGCCATACAGAACTGTGTTTCCGACGATCATCGATTCTTCCGGCACGATACCGGAATTAGCCGGAGGTCGGATGACGATGCGGCCGCCGGAAAGGCCCTTGCCGACATAATCGTTCCCTTCCCCGTCGAGTTCAAAGGTAATGCCGCGCGCGAGGAATGCGCCGAAGCTTTGGCCGGCAGTACCCGTGAGTTTCACATGGATGGTGTCGTCAGGAAGTCCCGCATGGCCATAGCGCCTTGCTACTTCGCCGGAGAGCATCGCGCCGATCGTACGATCCGTGTTTTTAATCTCAGCCTTGAGTTTCACCGGTGCGCCGCGGTCGAGGGCTGCCTGCGCCTCGGCGATCAGCTTGCGATCAAGAATTTTCTGAATCTTGTGATCCTGCGCCTCACTTTTGAATATGTGAACGCCCTTTGGCGCTTCCGGCTTGGTGAAAAGCTTTGAGAAATCGAGGCCATTAGCCTTCGCGTGCGCGACAACGTTGCGACGGTCGAGCATCTGCATCTGGCCGATCATTTCATTGAAGTTTCGATAGCCTAGTTTTGCCATGATGTCGCGCACTTCCTCGGCGACAAAAAAGAAATAGTTGATAACATGCTCGGGCTGTCCTTTGAAGCGCTTGCGCAGGACCGGATCCTGCGTCGCGACCCCGACTGGGCAAGTATTCAAATGGCACTTCCGCATCATGACGCAGCCTGCTGCGATCAGTGGGGCGGTGGAGAAACCGAATTCGTCGGCGCCAAGCATCGCGCCCACGATCACGTCTCGTCCGGTGCGAATGCCGCCGTCGACCTGAACTGCAATTCTGCCGCGCAAGCGATTAGCAACCAGCGTCTGGTGAGTCTCGGCAAGGCCGATTTCCCACGGTGAACCCGCATGTTTCAGCGAAGTGAGAGGCGAGGCACCTGTTCCACCCTCAAAACCTGCGATTGTCACATGGTCGGCCCGCGCCTTCGAGACCCCGGCGGCGACTGTACCAACCCCGATTTCGGAAACGAGTTTCACCGAAACTTCGCCCGCCGGATTCACATTTTTGAGGTCGAAGATCAGCTGCGCTAGGTCCTCGATCGAATAAATATCGTGATGCGGCGGCGGCGATATAAGACCAACACCAGGCGTCGAATGCCGCACCTTTGCGATGACCTTGTCTATCTTGTGGCCCGGCAACTGTCCGCCTTCGCCAGGCTTCGCGCCCTGTGCCATCTTGATCTGCATTACGTCGGAGTTGACGAGATATTCTGTGGTGACACCGAAGCGGCCCGAGGCAACTTGCTTGATCGCCGAGCGCATGGAATCGCCGTTTGGTAAGGGCTTGAATCGATCCGCCTCCTCGCCGCCTTCGCCGGTGTTCGACTTGCCGCCGATGCGATTCATTGCGATTGCGAGCGTCGTATGCGCCTCGCGCGAGATCGAGCCAAATGACATCGCTCCTGTCGAAAAACGTTTCACTATATTCGTTGCGGGCTCGACTTTTTCAAGCGACACGGGCTTGCGGCCATCTTCAAGTGCCGATTTGATTGTGAAGAGGCCGCGGATCGTGAGCAATCGTTCAGACTGATCATTGATCATTGTTGCGAAGGCGCGGTATTTGTCCTCACTGTTGCCACGCACCGCGTGCTGAAGCATGGCAACGGTTTCTGCGGTCCAGACGTGATCTTCGCCTCGAACACGGACGGCGTATTCTCCGCCAACATCCAACATATCGCGATAAATCGGTGCATCGCTAAAGGCGTCGCGATGCCGCTGGACGGTTTCGCTGGCGATGCCGTCGAGGCCCACGCCTTCGATGCGCGTGGCAGTACCAGTGAAGAATTCGGCGACAAAATCGCTGGTAAGGCCGACTGCGTCGAAAATCTGCGCGCCGCAATAGGACTGATAAGTGGAGATGCCCATCTTGGACATTACCTTCAGCAAGCCCTTGTCGATCGACTTGATATAGCGCTTGACGATTTCCTTTTCGTCCAGCTTTTGCGGAAGCTCATCTTTGATGGCGACAAGCACCTCAAACGCAAGATAAGGGTTGATCGCTTCGGCGCCGTAGCCCGCGAGACAGGCGAAATGATGTACTTCGCGCGCTTCGCCGGTTTCGACGACAAGGCCGACCGAAGTGCGAAGTCCCTTGCGGATGAGGTGATGGTGAACCGCCGCCGTCGCAAGCAGCGCTGGGATTGCGATGCGAGTGGGGCCGGCCTGACGATCCGAAAGAATGATGATGTTGATGCCGTCGCGCACGGCTTGTTCGGCATCGTCGCGCAGCTTCTCGAGCGCGGCTTTCATGCCTTTCGCTCCGGACTCGGCGGCGTAGGTGATGTCGAACGTCTTCGACTGAAAATACGAATTGACATCCGCGATTTCTCGGATCTTTTCGAGATCCTCGTCGGTCAAAATCGGTTGACGGACCTCGAGACGCATCTTGGTTGAGTTGCCTTCGAGATCGAATAGATTCGGACGCGGCCCGATGATCGACACCAGGCTCATCACCAGCTCCTCGCGGATCGGGTCTATTGGCGGATTCGTCACCTGCGCGAAGTTTTGCTTGAAATAAGTGTAAAGCAGCTTCGATTTGTTTGAGAGTGCCGAAATGGGTGTGTCATTGCCCATCGAGCCAACGGCTTCCTCACCGAGGGTACCCATCGGAATCATCAGAAACTTGAGGTCTTCCTGCGTATAGCCATAGGCCTGCTGGCGATCGAGAAGCGAGAGATTCGAGCGCGGCGCGCGCGCCTTAACCGGAGGGAGTTTCTCCAGCATCACTTGCGTCCGTTCGAGCCAATCCTTGTAAGGATGGAGTTTCGCGAATTTTGCTTTGATTTCTTCGTCCGGAACTAGGCGACCCTCTTCCATGTCGACCAGCAACATCTTGCCCGGCTGCAGGCGCCACTTCTGAACAATGTTTTCTTCTTTGATAGGCAGCACACCCATTTCCGACGCCATCACAATACGGCCGTCACGGGTAACTAGATAACGCGCGGGCCGCAAGCCGTTGCGGTCGAGAGTTCGCGCCGATCTGGCGGCCGTCGGTGAAGGCGATCGCGGCGGGGCCGTCCCACGGCTCCATCAGTGCAGCATTGTATTCGTAGAAAGCGCGGCGATCCTCGTCCATCAGCGGGTTACCCGCCCATGCCTCGGGGATCATCATCATCACCGCGTGCGCAAGTGAATAGCCCCCACGCGTCAGAAATTCCAGCGCGTTGTCAAAACAAGCCGTATCTGACTGCCCTTCGTAGGAAATAGGCCAAAGTTTCGAGATGTCGTTACCAAACAGCGGCGAGTCAGCGGTCGCCTGTCGTGCGGCCATCCAGTTGTTATTACCGCGGAGGGTGTTGATCTCTCCGTTGTGGCAAATCATCCGGTAAGGATGGGCGAGCGACCAGGTCGGGAAAGTGTTCGTGGAAAAACGTTGGTGTACGAGCGCCACCGCACTCTCGAAATCTGGATCACGCAGATCAGGATAATAGGTGCGCACCTGATCTGCGAGGAACATTCCCTTGTAGACGATTGTCCGGCACGAAATCGAAACCGGATAATAGCCGGACGTGCGGCGCTCCCGCATCGTGTATATAATTCCCGAGATGCTCTTTCGCAAAATATAGAGACGACGTTCGAATTCCTCTTCGTCCTTGATTCCCGCGTTGCGCGCGATGAATACTTGCTGGTGAAACGGTTCAGTAGGTTTGACGGTTTCGCCGAGCGTAGAATTGTCGGTGGGCACATCGCGCCATCCGAGAATCTTCATGCCTTGAACAGCGACCTGTTCCTCGAAAATTTTTTGGACTTTTTTCCGCCATTCCGCATCATGCGGCATGAAAAGAAAACCGATGGCGTATTCGCCAAGCTCGGGCAATTTGAAGTTGAGTTTCTTCGTTTCCTTCAGAAAAAACTTGTGCGGAATCTGCACGAGAATACCGGCGCCATCGCCGGCCCGCGGGTCGGCGCCGACCGCGCCGCGATGCTCTAGATTGAGTAAGATAGTTAGGCCGTCTTCTACAATCTGGTGAGATTTTTTGCCTTTGATGTCGGCAATGAAGCCGACGCCGCAGGAATCCTTCTCCATGTTCGGATCGAATAGACCCGACGCAACAGGCAGCATCCTATCGGTTCGTTTCGATGCACAGCGAATGGCTTTTTTTGCGAGGCGTCCAGTGCCGCTCCGCTTGCCTGTTCCCACATTTCGAACTCGTGCCATCATCGCCCACCGATCGTAGAGTTTACGCACATTTTTATTCTTCGCGCAGTTCGCTCTCGGGCTCCTTTGGCCGGAGCGCTGCATTTCTTCAGTCCGTGTAAGAGACGATTCCTTGCGGTCTCGCTCGCGCCCGAGCCTCGGGCCAGTCGGCGCGGCTCAGCGATTTAACGAATCGCGCCACGCTTTCGGCATTGTAATTTGGCTTGCCGTCAGCCCTGTCCTAATGGGACAGCATTACTGTCGTATCATGTCAGAAATCGATTTCCCTCACAAGGCGACTCTGGCAAAAACTTGCGACTTATTGCGAGAAAACAGGCGGTAGCGAAAGAAACCGAAAGGCGCCCGTTGTTATTTTGCAATTGGATTGCGCTGGCAATCACAAATGCCGTCGTGAGGGTGCCGCAATCCGATGCGCGAGTGAACGCTATCTTGGCAGCGGTTTGTGACGACTTTCGGAGATCAAGAGCTATGAAATGGTCGCACCTGTTTGCGGTCGTGGCGTTATGGGTGGCGACGCCCGCGGCAGCCCAAATTTATCAGATGCCGTATTATCCCGGTCCTGGTTATCCCAACACAATTTCCTCCGGTCAGGCGATGGCCGCCGTGCAATCTGTTGGCTTGCGCCCAGTAAGCGAACCAGATCTGCGCGGACCCGTTTGGGTCGTGCGGGCGATTGGCCGTGACGGCGAACTAGTTCGTGCTGTGGTTGACTCGCAATCGGGACGCGTCGTCAATATCACGACCCTCGATCGACCTGTGCCGCCGGAGCCGGACATGACACCGGGCGGTCGGAAACCGCGCGTGGTCACGCGTGAGCCGCATTATGATGGCCCCTATGAAAATCGAGAACCGGAATATCGCGGCACTAAATCGATGCCGCCTTACGGGTCCAATCAACCGCCCTACGATGAACAAGGTGTGCTAGATGAAGAAGATGAAGATCAGCCCATCCAGCCTCCCGGCGGGCGGTCGTTATCTTCTCCGAATTCTTCTTTGGGTCCTCAGATTTCGAGTCAGTCATCGGCGCCTAAGAACGTCGACCCCTTGCTTGGGGTGCCGCCGGAATTCCGTGGTAAAAATGCAAAATTAGAATCGAAATCCGCCGACAAACCCGTTGCATCAAAAACTTCGACGGTTCCACTGCCAAAAGCGCGCCCAGACGATTCGAAAAAAGATCAGGGACCAACCATAGCAACGGGACCAAAAAAGTCCGAGACGATGGGCTCGATTCTTGCGCCGCAGAAGAAGACTGACGACAAGCCTGTGGGCGAAACAAAAAATGCAGCCGACGAGATCGTTCAATAATCAAGGTAAGAGGCGCCCCGGCCTCACCGGGGCGCCAGTCGTTATTTAAGAAGATATTGCTTTAAGCGGCCTTTGCGGTTTTCGCTTCAATCACATTGCCGCTGCCCTTGTCAGAACCGATCGCAATTTTGCGCGGCTTCTTGCTTTCCGGGATCTCGCGGGCGAGATCGACGTGCAAAAGTCCGTTTTCAAGATTTGCGCCGCGGATCTCGACATGATCGGCGAGCTGAAATGTACGCTCGAAGGTACGAGCAGCAATGCCCTGATAAAGGACTTCGCTGTCTTGTTTTCTCTCGGCGGTTTCCTTTTCGCCGCGAATGGTGAGCGTATTTTCCTTCACTTCGATGTTGAGTTCCTTGTCATTAAAACCGGCGACAGCGACGGAAATCCGATACGCATTCTCGCCAGTCCGTTCGATGTTATACGGCGGGTAATTCGGCGCTGCATCAACGCCCTCGAATGAATCGAGAAGCGAAAACACGCGGTCGAAGCCGATGGTTGAACGATAGAGAGGGGTAAGATCAAACGTTTGCATGCATATCCTCCTTTAGAAGCAACATGCCTCACAGACCCGCCTAAGGGCCGAGTTTATTGGGTTTTTGCCGCCGAATGGCCAGCGAGTGCGGATATGGGAAGCCAATTCGGGCTTGCAAGAGGGGAAAACGCCCGAAATATCCCCGAATATGAACCTGGGATGAATGCTGGCTTTTGAAGAGGTTCAGGCCCTGCCGCCTAGGTAAGTTCTGAGGCTCATTGATCCCGATGATGCGTGTGTCCGCGGATCGTATAAAAACCTGCGCAACCAGCGGAAGGGTCGCGATGCCAAAGCGGATGATCGCAAAAATTGGGCTCGCATTAGCGCTGATTCTGATCGCTGATTTTTCCGCGTCGGTTTCCTACGATCAGGCTAGGTATTCTTTGCGTAGGCGGATTGGCAGAATTTTCCTTTTGCCGCCCTTTGCGCTTCCTTTCGTGCCGCGCGGGCCGCTTGTCGGCTACGGCCGGAGAGGGTCTTACGATTATTATGGCGAGCGGCGGGCTGTTTCCCCGGTGCGTGGCCAGCAGGGACCAAATGAAATCGTGTCGTCTCTGCAGGGGCGAGGATTTCGCGATATCAGCCCACCGCAACATCGTGGTGCGACCTACATTCTGGAAGCGACGGGTCCTCAAGGGGAACGCGTGCGACTAATTGTAAATGCGCTATCTGGCGGCATTGATGGTGTTCGTGTGATTGGAAGGCCCCGTCCTTTCTGACCGTTGCCGAAAGATGATGGCCGTTGTAACGCTCGCGCGCGCAAACCGTGCGAATGCGGCGGTAAGGATTGATGACACTTCATTCGACCCCGGCAAACCCGGTGCCCAAAGGCGCTGCGGAGGGTCTACTTACTGCCTCCGATGGGGTCACAATACGTTTTGCGCGCTGGAATGCGACCGCCCAGCGCAAAGGCACCGTCTGCCTGTTTGGCGGCCGTACGGATACGATCGAAAAATATTTCGAGGTCATCGAGGAGCTGCGTGGGCGCGGATTTGCGGTGGCGACAATGGATTGGCGCGGGCAGGGCGGCTCGCAGCGTCTCCTTCCCGATCCGCGCAAAGGATATGTCCGTACTTTCGACGACTATCAGTTGGACCTTGAAATCTTCATGCGTGAAGTCGTATTGCCCGATTGTCCCGCGCCTATGTTCGCGCTTGCGCATTCGATGGGGGGCGCGATTTTGCTCGAGGCAGTTCATCAAGGACGACGGTGGTTCGATCGCATCGTGCTTTCTTCGCCAATGATCGAACTCTATGGCCTGTGGTCACGTCCGTGGGTCAAAGCTTTGGCCCGCTACGCAACGATGTTTGGATTCGGGCAATCCTATTCGCTGGGTGGAGGAGCGACAATAACTCGGCCATTTCTCGGAAATTTGGTGACATCCGATCCCGTGCGTTTTCAGCGCGCCGTTTCGATTTTGGAAACCGCGCCCGAATTGGGAATTGGATCGCCGACTTTAGCGTGGGCCACGGCTGCCTTTAAAGTCATCGATCGCCTGAGCGACCCGCTTTATCCCACAGCGTTGCGCCAGCCAATGCTGATTTTGGCGGCAGGAAAAGACATGATCGTGTCGACGCCTGCGACCGAACGCTTCGCGGTCCGATTGCGAGCTGGGTCGCATTTGATCGTTCCTGGCAGCCGACATGAAATCCTAATGGAACGCGATCCATATCGCGTGCAATTTTGGGCCGCGTTCGATGCATTTATTCCTGGCTCGCCGCTCTATCGCTGAGCCGATTACTTCAAAAGCGCGATCGCTTCGGCATGCACGCGTTTGTCGCTGGCGGCGATGATGCGGCCACCCCGTGTAGCGAGACCACCAGACCAATCGGTGACAATGCCGCCTGCACCTTCGATGATCGGAATCAAGGCGACGATGTCATGCGCTTTGAGACCAGCTTCAATCACGATATCCACAAAACCTGCCGCAATCATGCAATAGGCATAGCAATCGCCTCCATAACGGGAGAGACGTGTTTTGGTTTGCACCTTTTCAAACATCACGCGCTCTTCCGAGCTCATGAGCAGCGGACTTGTTGTAAACAAGATGGCTTCGCTCAGGGTCGCGCATTTACGCGCGGTCAACCAGCGCTCGCCGGCTGGGCCACGATAACGGGCCTTGGCGCCGTCGCCGGTAAAGCGTTCGCCGATGAAGGGTTGATGCATCATTCCGTATACCGGCACACCATCTTTCAGGAGGCCAATCAATGTGCCCCACACGGGCATTCCGGCAATAAAGGATTTCGTTCCGTCGATTGGATCTAGCATCCAGACGTAAGGTGCGTCCGAACGGTAATCGTCGAATTCCTCGCCAATAATTCCGTGGCTGGGGAAATTCTCGTGGATTAAGGTTCGCATCGCCTGTTCGGCCGCACGATCCGCGGCCGTTACCGGATCGAAAGCACCACCGCGCGCCTTATTCTCAACGCTGAGCGTAGTACGGAAAAACGGCCGGATTGCTTCGCCCGAAACCGTGGCGAGTTCATCGACGAAAGCGGCGAAATCGACGGCTCTCATGGGTAAGCTTCCTGCGCGGACGGTCATTAATTTGCGAAGACATCGCTAAAGAAAAATGCGGATTGAGACCATGATCATTTTGAGTGGGAAGTTCTGAACAGAATTTTCCGAGGAACCGCATTTGCTTTGACGTGAGGTTTATCCCTCCCCCGGTAGTCCTTTCGGCATTAGGTCAACAACGTTGCCCTTGATTATTTTGCGATGCGGGAGCATATTATTGCGGTGCGATAGCGCGATAGCGTTACCGCCGCCCTCCTTGGGCGTTTCCTCCCTAAACTTGGGCCGCTAGCATCGCTGGCGGCCCTTTTTTAGTTGGCTTTTTGGGCCCGTCAGGCAAGCGCGTGTGACGTGCTCGTCGGCGGATCACGCCGACAAGAAAGATTTCCTTGCTGTTGCGGTCTATTTCGTCGGCGAAGGCTGCATGACAGGTATGCGATTTGCGCAAGGCTAGGTATCGATAAATTTACTCTGCGGCATCCCGTATCGGCTCGATGCCGCGCGCCGTTATCGCAGCCAGTTTCGCAATCATATGGCCCACATCGGCCCGGACATATTCGAAGCGAGAGGTCCGGCGATATGTCCGCTCATCCATATAAAGCGCTCGATTAATCTCGATCTGGACAGCATGGAGCCCTACGGTCGGATCGCCATAATGTTCCGTAATGAAACCGCCAGCATAGGGTTTGTTCCGCAGAACCACGTAACCGAGGTCGCGCAACGTGTCCTCGATCACGTCTGTTATCCGTGGAGCGCAGCTAGTTCCATAGCGGTCTCCAATTACGATATCAGCGCGCGGCCGTTCATCATTTCCGCTGGGGCTCGAGGGCATGGAATGGCAGTCGAGCAATACGGCGATGCCATAGGCTTGTTCAGCCCGAAGGACGAGACGGCGAAGCTCGCGATGATAGGGCTTGTAATAACGCTCGATACGACCGAGCGCTTCGTCGACGGGGAGCCTGCGGTCATAGATTTCGCGGGCGTCACTGACTATGCGAGCGATGGTTCCAAGTCCACCAGCCACGCGCAGCGAACGCGTGTTTACGAAGGCGGGAAGCCTTCCGTCAAACATACGCGGATCGAGTTCATAAGGTTCGCGGTTCACGTCAAGAAACGAACGTGGAAAATGCGCGCGCAACATTGGAATGCCGAGTCGTGTGGAATCGGCAAACAATTCGTCAACGAAGGTATCTTCCGAACGGCGTAGCGCAGACAGATCGAGCCGTGATTGCGCCAGAAAGGCTGCAGGATATGAACGCCCGCTATGTGGCGAGTTGCAGACTACCGGAGCCGCGAAGACAGTGGGCTCCTCTACCTCGAAGGCGAGGCTCAATTCGTCAACGATGCGGGCGGTCATGGTGTTGGTTTTGGCTGATAGATAGTCTCTGGAGGGGGGTCCATTCATGAACAAACCCTAATTCTGCCTGCCCCCGAGGCTGGTTGGAAGGCCCTTTTCATCATGAATCGCCTTCACTCTGAATTTACCCCTATGCTTGTTTATATACAGGTATTGCGTTGGCGGGGATCGGATGACCAGGAAAACAAAGGAACCGCAAAAACCTGACGTTGAAAGCCGGAAGATTCTTCTGGCCGAAGACGATAACGACATGCGCCGCTTTCTCGTGAAGGCACTTTCAAAGGCAGGATATCAGGTCGTTTCGTTTGACAACGGCAAGGCTGCCTATGATCGGCTGCGTGAAGAGTCATTCGAATTATTGCTTACGGATATTGTCATGCCGGAAATGGACGGCATCGAACTCGCCCGCCGCGCGACCGAGATCGATCCCCAACTGAAGGTAATGTTCATCACCGGTTTTGCTGCCGTCGCCCTCAATCCTGAAAATAATGCGCCCAAGGATGCCAAAGTGCTATCCAAACCATTCCACCTCAAGGATCTCGTGAACGAAGTGGAGCGCATGCTCGCAGCCTAAAAGCTTGCTTGCGCCTCTGCATCTGAGCCGATATAGGAGCAGCCTTCCTTACAAGGGCGCGTAGCTCAGCGGGAGAGCACTACCTTGACATGGTAGGGGTCACAGGTTCGATCCCTGTCGCGCCCACCATTTTGACACGATTGAAAACGGGACTGAAAATGAAAATCCGCAATTCGCTCCGCTCGCTTCGCAAGCGCCATCGCGACAACCGCTTGGTGCGGAGAAAAGGCCGCGTCTATGTAATCAACAAGACGCAGCGCCGCTTCAAGGCGCGCCAGGGCTGAGTACCCGCTTACGCCGTTTTGTGGTCCTCAAGCCTTTGCGTTTCATTCTATCAAGCTTACACTTGTGGTATGAGGAAATGGTGGTCCTTTTCGTTGATCGTTTTGCTTGTTGCCGCGCTGTTGACGGCGAAGTTTGATATTGCGTTCGCCCAATCGGCCCCAGCCATCCGCGAAGGTATCGCCGAGCCGAAACCCTCACGGAAATCGCAACGTCCTGTTAGAATTGACCGCGCCGCTCGTCTGAAATCGCTATACGACGCACTCGCTAAGGCGCCCAACTCACAGATTGCGAAACTCGTCGAAGCGAAAATCGACGCGCTCAATGCGCGATCCGGAAGCGACACGGTCGATCTTCTGATGATGCGCGCTCGTCTCATGCTGCAGGCCAAGGACAACAAGCTCGCCTTCGAGCTCCTAAACGCGGCCGTCGATATGATGCCAAATTTCGTCGAGGCGCGGGTGCAGCGCGCGACGCTCTATTATCTGACGAAGGATTATGGGAGCGCGCTTGCCGATCTGCGCATTGTGCTTGCGAAGGAGCCCCGCCATTACGGGGCCTATGCTGGGCTCGGCGCGATTTTACAAGACATCGGCGAGGATAAGCGGGCGTTAGAAGCATTTCGCCGTGCGCTTTCGATCTATCCTTATATGGATTCATTGTCCGAGATGGTAAAAAAGCTAACCATCAAGGTTGAGGGCCGCGATATTTAATCGATTTCGATTTCTTTTCCGCCGACGAAAGCAATTCGTACCATGTTGGTGGCGCCGGGCGTGCCCAGCGGCACGCCGGCAACGAGAATGACGCGCTGGCCTTCTTTCGCGAAACCTTCGCGAAAGGCGATGTTGCAAGCGCCCGCAATCGCGTCATCGAGCTCGCGCAAATCCTCCACCATCACGACACAATGCGTACCCCACAAAATGGCAAGCCTGCGCGCTGTCGAGAGATTGGGGGATAGGGCGATGATCGGCGGTTCGGGCCGCTCGCGTGCAACTCGCAAGGCCGTGGCCCCCGAGCTTGTCAGGCAAATCACGGCAGGAAGATGCAGTGTCTCCGCGATCTGACGGGCCGCTGCGGAAATTGCGTCGGCTCCGGTGGCTTCGGGAACAGGCCTTTGAGCATCGATGACGGGATGATAGGTTGTGTCGTGTTCAACTTCGCGGGCAATGCGATCCATTGTTTCGACGGCTTCGATGGGATGCTGGCCTGCTGCCAACTCCGCGGAAAGCATGATTGCATCGGCCCCGTCGAAGATTGCGGTTGCAACATCGGAAACCTCGGCGCGCGTTGGCACTGGTGAAGTAATCATCAACTCGAGCATTTGCGTTGCGACAACCACGGGCTTTCCCGCCTGCCGCGCGCTGCGCGTGATTTGTTTCTGCAAGCCTGGCACACGCTCGAGTGGCATTTCGACGCCGAGATCGCCACGCGCGACCATCAGAGCGTCAGAAAGTTCGATGATTTCCGAAAGCTTTGTAATTGCCTGCGGTTTCTCGATCTTGGCCATGATTGCGGCGCGGCCACGCGTGATTTTTTTTGCTTCGGCAACATCTTCGGGCCGCTGTATGAAAGAAAGCCCAATCCAGTCGACGCCTTTTTCGAGCGCAGCTTCAAGATCGGCATGATCCTTCGGGGTGATCGCCGATAGTGTTACAAGAGAGTCGGGTAGGCTTACCCCCTTGCGATCGGAAACGCGTCCCGCGACCTCGACTTTAGCAACCACACGTTTTGCCGTCGCCTCGGTGACTTTCAGTCGTACCTTTCCGTCATCAATGAGAAGGCGGTGTCCGGGCTTCAGCGCAGCCAGAACTTCGAAATGGGGAAGTTGCACGCGCTTGTCGTCGCCCGGTTTTGCATTGCCATCAAAAATGAAGATCGCGCCCTCGGCAAGATCGGCGCCACCTTCGGCGAAAGTACCAAGCCGCAGTTTCGGGCCTTGAAGGTCGGCGAGAATTCCGATGGGACGGTTATTGCGAGCTTCGATTGAACGAATCGTATCGACATAGGATGCCATTTTTTCCGGTGTGGTGTGGCTCATGTTGATGCGGAATACGTCCGCGCCCGCAACAAATAGTTGCTCGATGATTGCCGCGTCGGATGACGAGGGACCGAGTGTCGCTACGATCTTCGTCCGGCGGAGACGCCTCATTTGCTACCGTGCGGCTGGATCGGTTCACCCGTGCCGGGAGATGTCTGACCCTGTTCGGTAAGCTGTACCGTCCAGTTTTTCTGTTCGCTAGTATCGACTTCGAAAAAACCGGTGCGATCATATCCGCGCGCAAGGCAATCGGTGATCCCCTTGATGGTGAATTCCTTGTCGCGCGAACACATGAAAGCCTTGCCTGCCCATTCGCCGCCTTGATCGTAGTCGAGCGCGTAAAGGTAATAAAAACGGGCAACCAATGGTCCCCGCATTAGCGTCTCGCAGCTGCTAGGCGCAATATTCCACCAGCCTTCGGTGGACCAGCTTTCTCCATCCTTATAGCCAACCGCGACCCCGACACGACTTTGGGTCCGGTTGCAAACACGAAAATCGGCATGTGCCAACGCTGGCGTCGCGATGACGATAAATAACAAAACGAAGCGAAAAAATTGTGCCGGTCTCGACATGGTTTATTTTGACTCTCAATTCCAAAATCTAGAAGCGCGAAGCAGTTCGCCGCTCTTGTCTTCTGTCGCTCCTCAAGTGTCAACGATGATCGCACGGAGATCGTTCACGTTGGTACATGTGGGGCCTGGGGAAAGCAGATCACCAAGGCGTTCGAAAAATCCGGTAGAATTATTATCGGCAAGAAAGCGGGCAGGATCTAGTCTAAGTTCATGGGCGCGGGCGAGGGTTGTCTCATCCACGAAAGCGCCCGCTGGATCGTTGGCTTTGCCTGAGCCACCATCGGTGCCGTCTGTATCGCCTGCGATCGCGGCAATGCCTTTTGCTCCTTGCAGTGCTATCGCAAGCGCGAGGATATATTCCTGGTTCGGCCCACCCCGGCCTTTTCCGCGTAATGTTACAGTTAGCTCGCCACCGGAAAGCAGGGCGCTGCGTTTTCCCTTACCGGTGAGTTTAATCGCCTCCTCGGCATGAGCCGTCGCCACCTCACGCGCTTCGCCTTCGATTTGGTCGCCAAGAATGACCGGGATAATTCCCGCTCTTTGAGCGACGTTCGCGGCAGCCACGAGTGCATCAGCGGGTCGCGCGATGATCTTGTATCTGCTGCGATTGAAAATATGGTCGCCGGGTTTCGGTGTTTCGTTTATCGGATCGCAAAGTGCGTGCAAAATCGCATGTGAAGTATTGATCCTCCGGCGCCGGAGAATTGCTCGCGCTTCGAGGAGCGTGCTTGGATCGGGAACGGTGGGACCCGAACCAATCACTGATGGATCGTCCCGAGGCACATCCGAAATCGCAAGCGTCATCATTTCCGCGTTGGCGGCATGCACGGCAAGCCTTCCGCCCTTGATGCGCGAGAGATGCTTTCGCACCGTATTTATCTCGCCGATGGTCGCGCCCGAGGCGAGCAGGCTACGAGTTAGCGCTCGCTTGTCGTCTAGCGAAACACCGTGCGCGGGGGCGATCCAGTTGGCGGAAGCGCCACCTGAGAGCAAAACCAATACGAGATCGTCGGCATTCGATCTATCCGCGAGGGTCAGAACGCGTTCGGTCGCCTTGAGGCCGGCCTCATCCGGCACGGGATGCCCGGCTTCGATCATCTCGATTCGTTGCGTAGGACGCCCATAGCCGTGACGGGTGACCGCGATACCGGCGAGTTTTTCGGGACAAAAACCGATGCCAAAATAATGCGCTTCCACAGCCTCGGCCATGGAACCGGCCGCCTTTCCGGCAGCAAGGACGATAATCTGACCGCTTGCCGGTGGCTTGGGTAACACCGGCACGAGACAAGTCGCTGGATGTGCGGCAGCTACCGCCGCCTCATATATCTCTCTCAGCAAGGTTTTCGTCGTTTGCCGGTCCATGACCGCTTTTACTCGATTCGCACAGGCCAGATGTCGTAGAATGATCGTGCCAAGCTGGAAGGTATTTCGATATGAAAAAACTAGACGACCGTACTCGCATAGAGCTTGAAGCCGCAGTTTATCGCCGTCTGGTCAAACATCTGCGCATGCGCACCGATGTGCAAAATATCGATTTAATGAATCTCGCCGGTTTCTGCCGCAACTGTCTTTCCAACTGGATGAAGGACGCGGCGGACGAGAAGAACCTATCAATGACAAAAGATGAAAGCCGCGAGATTGTCTATGGCATGCCGTTCGATGAATGGAAAAGGCTCTATCAGCATGAGGCGAGTGAGGAGCAGAAGGCGGCCTTCGCGAAGTCTGGCGTTAAGCACTGAATCCCCTCGGTCATTTAGCAACAAAAGGAAACCGCGATGGCGGCTCAGCCTAATTTCGCGAAAACAAAACTGCGATCGCTCGTCGAGCGCATCGGAAAACTTGAGGAGGAAAAAAAGGCGATCTCTGACGACATTGGCGAAGTTTATGCCGAAGCTAGGGCCGAGGGCTTTGATGTGAAGGTACTGCGCGCCGTCATACGAATGTACCGGCAAGACAAGGCCGAGCGACAGGAGCATGAGGCGCTCGTCGACCTTTACCGCAATGCATTAGGAATGGGCTGATTGGCCGTTAGTTGGCGCGAGAAGCAAAGCGCGACATCGCGAGTTGCTCCGCTGGGTTCACCGCGAACTGTGCTTTCAAAGCGAATTGACTGGGTTCGGTAAGCATGGCGCTTGCGTGATCCGGCTGATGCAATTCGGCCGAAAATAGGATCGTCTGGACATTCAGCAGGGTCGCAGGCGCGCAGGCTGCGTCAGCATAAAGTTTTCTAGCGGGGTCACTCGCCACATTGAGGGCAGGAGCGGAAATGGGACCCGTCACTCGACCGCGTCGCGTCGGTTGAGGCGTTAATTGCGATGTGGGCGCAGTATTGGCACGGGCGATTGCGCTATCGTTTGCAGCATAGGCGAGGGCGCTATTTTCAAGAGTATTACCGCCTGTAATCGCTGCCGGTAAGCCAATATTGGGCATCGCAGCCACTTGCTGGGTGTTCGCCGGCAGCGAAGCAATATCCGTGTTGATAGGTCGCGCGCGCGGCATCGGGGCTGCTGGATTCGCATTGGCCGCCGGAGTGGTCACTCCAGTGGGTCCAGTGACCCACTGCAGCTGGGCGGTACGTTGTGGCGTCGTCTTGCTGACCGAAGCGAGCTCAGCCGGCTTCACTACAGACGTGACGTCGGCCAATTTTGCCGACGCTGCAACAACCGGAACAGAATGCACGGTCGTAATATTGCTGCCTTCGTTTTCTGAATCATTTTTCTTGTTGCTGAACAAATTGGCGAAGAATTTTTTCACGCGGCCGCCATCGGTATATGTGCTGGCATTTTCTTCGTCCGCGTCGCCACGCGAGGCGACGGCGAACGAATTGGCTTCGCCACCGCGCGCTTTGATTTCGGCCAACGCGAGTTCGTAGCCGGGCATAGGCCGACCGTCAGCCGGGATATGGATGGTTTTCCCGTCCGGGAAGATCCTGGAAAGCAGATCACGCGATACTTTCGGCCAATGACGCACATTGCCAGTATCGAGATGAACGAAGGGCGAGCCGGAAGTCGGGTAGAAGCCAACGCCGCCGCGCTGCATACGGAGACCGATTTCGCGAAGTTTAGAGAGCTCCGTTCCAGGAATGAAAAAGTCTATCGCCTTTCCGAGCATGTGCTGGCTGAACTGAGCGACACCGCGGCTTCTCGCACGTAGCATCGCGTTTGTTCCCGGCGAGCGATAGCCACAGACGATCTGGATTGGTTCCTTGCCATTAACTTCGCGATTCACATCCCAGAGAAGGTCGATCAAATGCGGGTCCACTTTGATCGGCTCATCACGTCGCCAGTCGCGCAATTCGTGATTGATTTTTTCGAGAGCGGCTTCGTCGTAACGGCCGTCGCGCTTGTACATGACGGTGAGGTCTTCGCCGGTGTGCAAATGATGAAATGAGATCGTGCGCGTATCGCCGTTGGCGATCACGCTCTGCAAACTCTGGGAACCAAAAAAGAAAATGATAGCCGCAAAGCCCAGGCGCTTCGAGACGCTCGCTTCGAAGCTAAATCTGACTGTACGCGCGGTGTCTTTCGGCACGTGCGATTTTTCCGCCCCTGATCGAGCCATCGCACGTGCGGCATCCCCGGAACGCGAATGGCTAAATGACTAAGACCATTGTCGGAAAGGGTTAATTGGAAATTACCGCCCCTCACCGGTATTGATGAAATGCGTACCGAGCGAATGGGGCAAAATAGGGTCGCAAAAACGGTTCCGCCCCGTGGGTAAAACGGGGCGGAAGGATAAAATCCGGCAAAAATTAGCGGAAAAGACCGAAGAAACCGGTCTCGCGGGTGTTTCTCCTGCCCCTGTTACGCGGATCTTCCCGTTGCGGCGGGAGCGGCTGGAACTGGAAAAACCTCACGAACGGGTTCTCGAAACCTCCGTCATCGACCTGGTATCTCAAGGCATCGCGACCGACACTAGCGCTACCGACAGAATGTTGCTCGACCGCGACGTCGGCAACCTTACGCTCTTCGGTCTTGAGAGCCTGCAAGATGCGGGCATCCCGGCCGTAGATATCTTCACGGAATTGCAGCGTGCCACTCTCGTCCACGAAGGCCGTCTGATAAGTCAAGTGAACCGGAAGCGGCTTCGGGAAATCGATATTTATTTCCGAACTGCCGAGCATATTTTTGATCTTGTCTTCCGAATATCCCTGGCTCGGAAGCTCGAGAGAAAGGAGCTTCTCGGCATAGGTGATGGGATTTTGGACGCGCATGCAGCCATGGCTGAACGCACGCATTTCTTGCGCGAACAGGTGCTTGTCCGGCGTGTCGTGCTGATAGACGAGGAACTTGTTCGGAAAGTTGAAGCGGATACGGCCGAGCGCGTTGGCTTCTCCCGGCGGCTGATAGATGCGGACGGTGCCATCAGGGTTCTGCTCTATCCTTAGGCCGATTTGTGATAGGGCACTCGGGTCCTGGCGAAGGGCCGGCAGATATTCGTTCGCGATGATCGATGGCGGCACGTTCCAAGTCGGGTTCACCGTGATGAACTTCATGTCCGGGCTGATCATCGGCGTTGACATCCCGGGTTTACCTACGACGATGCGGGTCTTCCAGTATTCCTTTCCGCCGCTAACAATCTTAAGCGTGTAATCCGGAATGTTGACCATCACATAGCGATCGCCGCGCAGATCGTGTGGGATCCAGCGCCAGCGTTCGAGATTGGCCAGAATAACTTCAGCATTTTTGCCGCGCTTCGGGCCGTTGATTGCGTCGATCGTTGCCTGGTTTAGGACGCCGGTCGCGGCAAGTTTCTTTTCCGTCTGATATTTCCTGACAGCGTCGGCGACTGTTTTGTCATAGGTTGTGTCGTTAGGATTTTCCGCGATGCGGAGACGCTCGCGCAGCAGCGGCACGCGCTGATCTTTCACTGTATCCTTGCCGAATTTGAGCTGCGCGCCGCTCGGAATGCGAGCCGGGCCCATGTCGCCCGTTTTCCCACGCACTTCGGCGTAATTCGCCTTTAACGCTTTATAGGCTTTGTGCTGCGGCTCGTACGAGTCAAGTAACGCGTTGGGATCGCTGTTGATCGCTAGCTTTGCGAGCACAACAGTCGGCTCAGGGAATTCGAGATCGTAATAGATATCGTTGCTGATACGCGTAAAGCTGACACGTCCCGTTGAAGCGTGACGGACATAGGTGAGCACCGCATTGGTGAGTTTCAATTCCGCATCGGCGACGGCATCAGCATCGCCCTTCAGTTCCGGGGTTGCATATTCAGTGGGATCGAGGCCGTCCGTATCGACGCCCTTCAGATAGGCGAAGGCAGCTGCGGCGCGCGAATTGGCTTGACCATTCTCGATCCACAGTGGCGCATAAGTGCGATCGCGGTAAAACGCTTCCACCGCGTCGCGTTCTTTCTTGCGATCAAGATATTTAGCACTTTTTGTTGTCAGGAGATCGCGAAGCTTGTCGGCGACCGCTTGATCGGCTGCAGACAGATTGACGGCGGCTGGTTTTGCGGGTTCTGGCGTTGCGACAACAGGCGCGGGTTGTGCGGGAGTGCTCGCAGCCGGTGACGCGCTCGGCCCGGGCGTTTCGGCGGTTGCAGGAGTGAGCGCAGGGTTCGGAGTTGGTGGTGCCACAGTGACCGAAGGAGCGGTCGGAAGCGGAGCAGCGCCAATATCCGTCGGAGTCTTGTCACTGGTGATCGAAGGAGCGGTCGGAAGCGGAGCAGAGCCAATATCCGTCGGAGTCTTGTCAGTGGTGATCGAATGAGTGGTCGAAAGCGGAGCAGAACCAATATCCGTCGAAGTTTTGTTAGTATCTGCAGTATTTTCGGTTGCCGATGTCGTATTGTGTTTTGCTTCTGCTGAGGTTTGCGCAACCGTAATCTGCGCGCGGGCTGACGGGTCACCTTGATTGACGTTTTGAGAGATGGCGGGTGCAGATGCGAAAAGAATTTCCGTACTTAATAGAGCCAGGATCGACGCCCCCATTAAAAGGTTGCGCTTTTGGTGGCCTTGCATCTCTACCTCCATCGGACGGAGTAGGTTTTGACAACCCGGCACGCTTAAATCAAGGCGGAAACTCGGCTGGCAGGCATTCCGCTGTCGGGTGTTACTTCCTGGCCACGGCCGAATCGGCCGATTCGGCTGATTCTGGGTTCGGCTCTGCCGCAATGCCCAAATCCTTGAGTTTGCGATAGAGCGTTGAACGGCCAATGCCCAACCTCCGTGACACTTCAGTCATTCGGCCTCGATAATGTGCAATGGCAAAACGAATAACCTCGGCTTCCAGTTCCTGCATGAGCTTGACATGGCCGTCATCACCCACAAGGACGAGCGCGTCGGGTACAACAGACGGTGAAATCGCGGGCGCATCCAGAATAAGCGGGGACGTTGTCGATTGAACGGGCGGGGTGACTTGCGGCATCGAAAAATTTTCGAATCCGGGTACCTGGGCGGCAATCTGCGGAAATTCGGCGACGCCGATTTCGTCGCTCTCGGCCAATACGACCGCGCGAAAAACCGCATTCTCGAGCTGACGCACATTCCCGGGCCAGCGATAGCTCGTGAGCATTTTGATTGCGTCGGCAGAAACGGAACGGACACGTTTTCTTTCTTCGGCGGCGAAGCGTGTGACGAAACGGCGGACGAGATTCGACACGTCCTCGAGACGATCGCGGAGCGGTGGGACGGTGATTGGGAAAATGTGCAAGCGATAGAAAAGGTCCTCGCGAAAATTTCCGGTTTTCACAAATTGTAGAAGATCACGATTGGTTGCAGAGATAAGCCGGAAGTTCACCTTTACCGGCTTGCGGGCGCCGACCGGATCGACTTCGTCTTCCTGTAGCGCGCGTAGCAGCTTCACCTGGGTATCGGCAGGCAACTCGTCGATCTCATCGAGAAAGAGCGTGCCACCGTCGGCTTCAACGAATTTTCCTATTTGGCGATCGGATGCCCCGGTGAAAGCGCCCTTCTCATGGCCGAATAGAATCGACTCCACCAGATTAACTGGGATCGCGCCACAATTTACCGCGACAAAAGGTTTGTTGGCGCGTACGCCGGCTGCGCGAATGGCACGTGCCAACAGTTCCTTGCCGACGCCGGATTCGCCTTCGAGCAATACCGGAATATCAGAACTTGCAGCCTTTTCCGCGAGCTTGAGCGTCGCTTGCATGCGGGTGCTCGCGGTCGAGAAATCACTGAAAGCAACCACGTCGAAGGCAGCGCGCTGCATTCGGCGCACTTCGCCGGTAAGCGCTGCTTGGGCGAGAGCATTGCGTACGGAGACGTGCAACCGCTCGGGGCCGACTGGCTTCACGCAGAAATCGACCGCGCCCGCGCGCATGGCAGAAATAACGGTGTCGATAGAGCCCTGCGCGGTGAGAACGATCACAGGCAAATCGATATCGTCCTCTTTCAGCCGGCCAAGCACGCCGAGGCCGTCGAGATCGGGCATGACGAGATCGAGGATCATGCAGGCGAAACTGGCGCCTTCGGGGCTCTTCAGCAGACGAAGCGCCGCATCACCATTGTCGATCAGCTCGGGCGCATAGCCGAAGCGTTTGAGCATCGCGTCGATCAGCCGGCGTTGGATTGGATCGTCGTCGACGACAAGTACGCGCGTAGACATGCGCCCTCCTAAAGGCGGTCGAGCCGCCCGTCCCATTTCGGGTCACTGTGGGCGACTGCCGTTAACGGAAGCTGAATCGCGCCTTTTACGGAGGTGCAACAGGTCTGATTGATCCGCGCGTGACCACGTTACATATATAAAGCTGTAAGGAACGAGAGAATCGTTCCGTTGTTCAATCCATAAGACTGACTATGCCCACCCTCCATCACCCGTCCTCAGCAGTTGCGCGCAAGACCGAAACACTGGGACTCTTGCCGGAATGGAACCTGAAGGACCTCTATTCCGGAATCGACGCCCCGGAAGTCTCGGCCGATCTCGCACTGGCCCACGCCCAATGCGTTGCGTTCGAGGAAACCTACAAGGGTAAGCTTGCGGCGATTGCTTCAGCGTCGAATGCAGGTGAAAATCTCGCGGCCGCTGTGAAACGTTTTGAGGCGATTGAGGATTTGCTCGGTAAGCTGATTTCCTTCGCAGGTCTGGTTTACGCGGGCGATACGACCGATCCAAAACGCGCCAAGTTTTATGGAGACGTGCAGGAAAAAATTACTACGGCATCATCTCATCTTCTATTTTTTACACTGGAACTTAATCGCATCAATGACACGTTGATCGAAAAAGCACTGGCGACGCCCGTGCTCGGCCACTACCGACCCTGGATTGAGGATGTTCGCAAGGAGCGGCCTTATCAGCTCGACGATAAGATTGAGCAGCTCTTTCATGAAAAATCTGTAACTGGGCGAGGTGCATGGAATCGATTGTTTGATGAAACGCTCACCACCCTGCGCTTCACAATCGACGGTGAAGAACTAACACTTGAGCCCGCACTCAATCTCCTGATGGATCCGGATGAAAAGCGGCGGCACACTGCCGCGGATGCAATCGCCGAGGTGTTTCGCAACAATCTGCGCATCTTCACGCTCGTTACCAACACGCTTGCCAAGGACAAAGAAATTTCCGACCGCTGGCGCGGCTTCGAGGATATTGCGGACGATCGTCATCTCTCAAACCGCGTCGAGCGCGAATTAGTCGAGGCACTTGTATCCGCTGTGCGGGCATCGTTCCCGCGACTGTCGCATCGCTACTATGCGCTGAAAGCAAAATGGCTTGGCAAGGAAACGCTGAGTTACTGGGATCGCAACGCACCACTTCCGAAAGTGCCAATGCGCACCATCAATTGGAACGAAGCGCGCGAAACGGTGCTCTTCGCTTACGGCGCTTTCTCGCAGAAGATGGCCGCGGTCGCGAAGCGTTTCTTCGACGAGCAATGGATCGACGCGCCGATCCGTCCCGGAAAATCTCCCGGTGCGTTCGCGCATCCAACCGTACCGTCGGCCCATCCATATGTGCTGCTCAACTATCAAGGCCGGCCGCGCGATGTAATGACGCTCGCGCACGAATTGGGTCACGGTGTTCATCAGGTTCTGGCGGCGCCGAACGGTGCCCTCATGGCGCCGACCCCACTTACACTTGCGGAAACCGCTAGCGTCTTCGGGGAGATGCTGACGTTCCGTTCACTGCTATCGAAGATCACCGACCCGCGAGAGAAGAAGGCCATGCTCGCCCAAAAGGTCGAGGACATGCTGAATACAGTCGTGCGGCAGATCGCGTTCTATACGTTTGAACGGAAAGTTCACTCTGAGCGGAAACAGGGCGAACTTACGTCGGACCGGCTCGGAGAACTCTGGCTTGAAGTGCAAAGCGAAAGTCTCGGGCCCGCGATCCGGCTCGGTCCCGGCTATGAAACGTATTGGACTTACATCGGCCATTTCATTCATTCTCCGTTCTACGTGTACGCCTACGCATTCGGTGACTGCCTCGTGAATTCGCTCTATGCGGTCTACGAGAAGACTGATACGGGTTTTGCCGACCGTTATCTGGCTATGCTTGCTGCCGGCGGAACCAAGCATCACTCCGAACTGCTCAAACCGTTCGGCCTTGATGCACGTGATCCGCAATTTTGGCAGACTGGGCTCGATCTGATCGATGGCATGATCAGTGAAATCGAGAATCTCGACGCGAAAACGTAAGGTAGCATTTGTACTCTTGTCCGACGACATTTGTCGTGATCTTTCGGCTGCGTCGCCATCGCTTTCTGGCTGCTAATTCGTAAAATCGCCGCCTACATGCGACGAAACTGGTTATGTCCGCGACTACGGCCACCAATTCTGTAAGATACCTCACGAGATGCCGGCGTTCGGTTCTTCAGGAGCCGTTCGATGTTTATCGTGAGCTAGGAATCAGCGCGAGCAATAGCATTATCGGCGATTTGAAGGTGCCCAAAAAGTGCTGAAACTGCAATATAGGAAAAATCTAGTGATAAAAGCGGTTCGTGGCACGCCTTTTTTAGAGATCTTTTTGCGGCTTAAGCAACTGGCTTTTCGTAGCCGAGCGCCTATCTTGGCAAAGAGAAACCAGAAACTAGCAGTTTCATGATTGACCGCGAACGCAATCGCTTATCTGCCCGTGCGTCGCGCTATGCGCGCGTCGGTACTAACGTGGGTGGCGTCGCAGCCAAGATGGTCGGTTCGCGTATGTTTGGATTCGCGCTCGATCGCGGAAAGAATGCCATCGAACTCGCAGCGGCCCTGGGCAATCTTAAGGGGCCAATCATGAAGGTGGCGCAGCTGATTGCCACCATTCCCGACGTGTTGCCGCCGGAATATGCGGCTGAGCTTATGAAATTGCAGAGCGACGCACCGCCGATGGGTTGGGCGTTCGTAAAACGGCGAATGGCGGCTGAGCTGGGAGCAGATTGGCAAACGAAATTCGGCTCGTTCGAACACCATCCCGCAGCTGCGGCCTCGCTTGGCCAAGTGCATCGGGCGACGTCACTCGGTGGCGCAAAACTGGCGGCCAAGCTGCAATATCCGGATATGCAATCAGCTGTTGAGGCAGATTTGCGGCAGCTCGAAATTATTTTCGCGATCCGCCGCCATATGGACTCTGCCATCGATACACGCGAAATCGCAAAAGAAATCGGTGCACGTGTGCGCGAGGAGCTTGATTATCGTCGGGAGGCAAAGCACGTCGCGCTTTATCGAGAGATTCTCGTGGACGTTCCCGAAGTTCGCGTCCCGAACGTATGGCCTGAACTTTCCTCGGGGCGCCTCCTTACGCTCGACTGGCTTGAAGGAAAAAAGTTACTGGCCCACAAAGATGCTACGCTTGAGATACGCAATCGGCTGGCGACAGCGATGTTCAAAGCATGGTGGCTGCCATTCAGTCGCTTCGGCGTGATTCACGGCGACCCACATCTTGGAAATTATACCGCGTTCGAGGAAGTGAGTGAGCCACATGGAATTAATCTTCTCGACTACGGTTGCATCCGTATTTTCCCTCCGAAATTTGTGGGGGGCGTAGTCGATCTCTATCGCGGGCTTCGGCACAATCAGGAAGAGCGCGTGATTCATGCCTATGAGACCTGGGGCTTCAAAGGCCTTACGCGCGGCCTAATCGATACACTTAATATATGGGCGCGCTTTATCTACGGCCCGTTGATGGACGACCGTATTCGCACCATCGCCGACAGTGTAAAACCGAGCGAATACGGACGGCGCGAGGCATACCGTGTGCATATGGCGCTTAAGGAGCAGGGGCCGGTCATCATTCCGCGTGAATTCGTGTTGATGGATCGTGCTGCGATCGGGCTTGGCGGCGTATTTCTGCATCTGGCGGCGGAACTCAATTTTCACGATCTGTTCGAGAGTGCGATCGAAAACTTTTCAATGGAAAATGTGGAAAAACGGCAGAGTGCGGCATTGGGAGTTGCGAAACTTGAACTTGAAGGAGCTGCCTGAGTCCCGGTTGCTCGCTGGGGGCCTTTCCGGTAATCCTGGTTTGGGCTACGAACAATCTGAATTTCGATGGGGATAAAAATGGCCAACCATGGGGCTCCGAAATACGCGACGGTACCTGGCGACGATTACGAGCAGCACGAGGAAACCTATAACAACTTTCTGGTGCTCACCAAGTGGGTGGTAATTCTGATTGCTGCTGTGCTCATTCTGATGTTCGTTTTCCTCACCTGATTATTTAGCCTGGTCCTGGAATGAAAATCGCAATTTGTGCGGAAATCGACGGCGGTGAGCCGCGCGTCGCCGCAACGCCCGATACCGTGAAGCGTATGGTAAGCATGGGCGGCGAGGTCGTCGTGGAAAAAGGCGCGGGCACGAAGGCCGGTATTCTCGACAAGGATTTCGAAGCCGCGGGGGCGAAGATCGCGGGTTCTGCGAAAGACGCGGTCCGCGACGCCGACATTGTACTGAAAGTACGGCGACCCTCGAAAGCAGAACTTCCGAATTACAAACCCGGTGCAATCGTTGTCGCGATCATGGATCCCTACGGCAACGAGGCGGCACTCGCCGAAATGGCCACTGCGAAGGTTGCCTCGTTCGCAATGGAATTGATGCCTCGCATCACGCGCGCCCAGGTGATGGACGTTTTGTCGTCGCAAGCGAATCTCGCGGGCTATCGCGCCGTGATCGATGCTTCGGCGGAATATGGCCGAGCGCTTCCCATGATGATGACGGCAGCAGGCACGATTCCGGCGGCGAGAATTTTCGTGATGGGCGCGGGTGTCGCGGGCTTGCAGGCCATTGCCACCGCGCGCCGTCTCGGTGCGATCGTCACCGCTACCGACGTGCGGCCGGCGGCGAAAGAGCAGGTCGAGTCGCTGGGCGGAAAATTTATTGCGGTCGAGGACGAGGAATTCAAACAGGCGGAAACGGCCGCAGGCTATGCCAAGGAAATGTCCAAAGAATATCAGGCGAAACAAGCAGTGCTTGTCGCCTCGCATATTGCAAAACAAGACATTGTGATTACGACTGCGCTAATCCCGGGCCGGCCGGCACCGAGGCTCGTGACGAGAACGATGGTGGAATCGATGAAACCTGGTTCGGTCATCGTTGATCTTGCCGTTGAGCGTGGTGGAAATTGCGAAGTTTCGCAGCCAGGAAAAGTTGTCGAACATAGCGGAGTGAAGATCGTTGGATTTCTGAACGTGCCGGGACGTCTCGCTGCGTCGTCATCGTTGCTCTACGCAAAAAATCTGCTCGCGTTTCTTGAGGTTTTGATCAAGGACAAAAAACTGAACGTTCCTTGGGATGACGAGATCGTGAAAGCGACGCTACTGACGCGTGACGGCACCGTTGTAAATCCGAACTTCAAGGGAGGGCGCTGATGCACGAGATGATGGTCGTTGATCCCTTTGTGGTTCGGTTTTCGGTTTTCGTCCTTGCGGTGTTTGTCGGTTATTTTGTTGTTTGGTCGGTGACGCCAGCGCTGCATACGCCGTTGATGTCGGTGACGAACGCGATCTCTTCGGTGATTGTTGTCGGTGCGCTCCTGGCCGTCGGTGTTTCGGTTGCGGGCGATGAAACGGCGACCTGGTGGGCGCGCGCGCTCGGTTTCGCGGCGCTTACAATGGCGGCAGTGAATATCTTTGGTGGCTTCCTGGTCACCCAGCGTATGCTCGCGATGTACCAGAAAAAGAAGAAGTGAGGGAGCGATGAGCGGAAATATCGTCGCGTTGCTCTATCTTGCCGCTGGGGTTTTGTTCATCCTGGCTCTGCGCGGACTATCGAGTCCGGAGACATCGCGGCAAGGCAATCTGTTCGGCATGGCTGGGATGGCGATCGCGATTGCAACCACGCTTGCGGCGACGCCGCCCGCCGGACCGATAGGTTGGGTACTGGTGGTCGGTGGATTGACGATTGGTGGCACGATCGGCGCGATCACCGCGCGCCGGATTTCGATGACGTCGATGCCGGAACTTGTAGCGGCATTCCATTCGCTGGTCGGTCTTGCAGCCGTGTTGGTCGCCGCAGGCGCGCTCAATGCACCGCAGGCTTTCGGCATCGGTGACCCAGGCCATATTCACGGATCGAGCCTTGTAGAAATGTCGATTGGCGCCGCCATCGGTGCAATCACGTTCACGGGCTCGGTGATCGCATTTTTGAAGCTGTCCGGCCGCATGAGCGGCGCGCCGATTATTATGCCGCTCCGCCATATCGTGAACATTCTGATCGGTCTTGGCATCCTGGTATCGGTCGTCATGTTCGTGCGCACTGAAAGCCATGCGCTATTCTGGACGCTCGCGGCGCTTTCGTTCCTAATTGGCGTACTGATCATCATTCCGATCGGCGGTGCTGACATGCCGGTTGTGATTTCGATGTTAAATTCCTATTCGGGCTGGGCAGCGGCGGGCATCGGATTCACGCTCGGCAATGCAGCGCTTTACATCACCGGTGCGCTGGTCGGCTCCTCTGGCGCGATCCTTTCTTACATTATGTGCAAGGGTATGAACCGGAGCTTCTTTTCCGTGATTCTCGGCGGTTTTGGCGGTGAAACTGCGGGCCCGGCAGGTAAAATCGAGACGAGGCCGGTGAAGCGGGGATCCGCTGATGATGCTGCGTTTATCATGAAAAATGCTTCAAAAGTAATTGTCGTGCCGGGCTACGGCATGGCGGTGGCGCAGGCGCAGCATGTGCTTCGTGAAATGGCCGATAAGCTCAAGGAAGAGGGTGTTGAGGTAAAGTACGCGATTCATCCAGTCGCGGGCCGCATGCCCGGCCATATGAATGTGCTGCTGGCCGAGGCAAATGTGCCTTACGATGAAGTATTCGAACTTGAGGATATTAATTCCGAATTCTCCCAGGCCGACGTGGCCTTCGTCATCGGCGCGAACGATGTGACTAACCCTTCGGCGAAAACCGATCCGAAATCGCCGATTTTCGGCATGCCCGTACTCGATGTTGAAAACGCGAAAACTGTGCTGTTCGTCAAACGCGGCATGGGTTCTGGTTATGCGGGCGTGGAGAATGAGTTGTTCTTTCGTGATAACACGATGATGCTTTTCTCCGACGCGAAGAAAATGGTCGAGAATATCGTCAAGGCATTGTAATTTCTGTGCTTGAGCCTTTGGCCGACCGGAGACGCAAATTCTACCACCCCGCCTTCGATGCTCGAGAAATTGTGCCACGACGATTGACTAATTAGTACGAGCGCAAAGGCGAAAAAGCTTAAGATAGGTCAGAGTGCTCAGCGATCCCACGGTCCTGGCTGTGGTTGGGGATCGCCCCACGGTTTGGGCTTATTGTCCACATTTTGATCGGGCTCGGCGATATTTTCGGTGGGTTTGGTTTCCTTGGATACTGGTAAAGCAATCGGCCCCGGATCGTGACCGCCTGCGAAATGCACGAGCTTTTCCACGCGGCTGTCCACCGAGGGGTGGGTCGCAAACAGATCTGAAAAACCTTCGCGTGGATTGTCTATGCACATCTCCATCACGGACGATGTTACGCCCGGCAGCTCGCCGCGTCCTTCGATTTTGCGAAGCGCGGAAATCATCGCGTCGGGATTTTTTGTAAGCTCTACGGATCCTGCGTCCGCAAGAAATTCTCGCGTGCGGGAAAGTGTCATTTTAACGATCTGCGACAGCAACCAGGCAACCAAGATTAGCACGATCGCGATCAAAATCGCGGCTCCGCCACCACCGCTCTTCTTTTCGCTGGAGGAGGAAGAGGACGAGCCGCTGATGCGATAGCCGGGACTGTTGCTGAACATTCGGAAAACCAGTTCGCCGAAAAACGAGACGGCACCCGCGATTACCATGGCGATTACCATCATACGCACGTCGCCGTTCCGGATATGTGTCAATTCGTGACCGAGCACAGCTTCCATTTCCGCGTCCTTCAGCCGATTCATCAATCCAGTGGTAACGGTGATTGAATATTGTTTACGATTCAGGCCACTCGCGAATGCATTTAGCGCATCGGTGTCCATCACTTTAATTTTCGGCATCGGTATGCCGCGTGAGATGCACATATTCTCAAGGAGATTGTAGAGTCGCGGTTGTTGTTTGCGTGTAACCTGCTCGCCGCCGGTGACATAGTCGATCATGTTCTGGTTGAAGAAATACGCGACGACGATCCATAACATTGCGCCAACTGTCGAGAAGGGAACTGCCAAGATGAAATCTTGCTTTGCCCGCAAAAGGAGGAAAACGAGCGGATCGTCGCCATGCAGGAAAGCCTCGGCGATGAGTGCGCCCGCATATACGAGCACGTAAACAAGCAGGAAAAGCCCGATCAGAAGAAAAGTCGAGCGAATCCGATTTGAACGGATATGTGTGTAAAGTCCGAAAGCCTGTTCCATGGCGGCCATTGCCGCGCGCCGAACGGTTACGTCAGAATTTTACTTCAGGCGGCTGTTCAAGCTGGCCACGCTGCTCGCCGAGATCGAAGAAATCGCGCTGGGCGAACCCGAGCGCGCCGGCAAACAGGGCGGCCGGAAAACGCTGGATGCCTGTATTGTATTCTTGTACAGCATTGTTGAAGAAGCGGCGCGAGGCGGCGATCTTGTTTTCAAGATCGGATAGCTCGCTTTGCAGCTGCTGAAAATTCGAATTTGCTTTGAGATCAGGATATGCTTCGCCGAGCGCGATGAGCCCGCGTAGCGCGCCAGTGAGCTGGTTCTCGGCGGCTGCAACCTGTCCAGGTGATTGTGCGGCGATCGCGGAATTTCTTGCCCTGATGACAGCGTCGAGCGTACCGCGCTCGTGCGCGGCATAGCCTTTTACGGTCTCGATCAGATTAGGGATAAGATCGTGCCGCTGCTTCAGTTGAACGTCGATGTCGGCGAAGGCCTGATTGACGCGCTGCCGGAGGGTGACCAGCCCGTTGTAAACAAAAATCGCGGAGAGAACGAGAAACCCGATGAGGCCTATGACGATCCAACCCGCAGTCAACATGAACTTCCTCCATTGGCCAGTTTCTTCGGCGATCAATACGCCAGCCTAACGCATAAATCGGGGGTTCAGCCAATTCATTCAAGCCTTGCCGGTGAATTTTGACGGTGTATTTAATTGATGGCGTAAGGTTTTTTGTAATCACCGCCGACGCGCTCAAAGCCGGTTCGTGCCGGTTGGTAATTGGCGCTCACATTGAGTGCTCGCGCGAAGGACGCCGCCGCCCGTTCCTTGTCTCCCAAGCGCTCGTAAGCGATGCCGCGCTGAGTCCATGCCTCTGCGTTTTTTGGATCCTTTTCGCCCGCATCGGTGAAATCATCAGCCGCAGTCTTGAAGTCACCGAGCGCCAGATAGCTGATGCCACGGCCGATGTTGGGTTCAGCGGCGTCGGGTGAAAGACTAATCGCGGTCGTGAATTCTTCGATGGCGAATTTGTGTTGCCCTTGCTGCTGATAGACGACGCCGCGGTTGTGATAGGCCTGGGCATTGTCCGGCTTAAGCTGGACTGCCTTGTTGAAATCGCCCAGCGCCTCTTGCACGTGGCCTTGCGCGCGCTGAACCATCCCGCGTCCGACATAAGCGGCGGAATAAGCCGGGTCGATTTGAATTGCCTTATTGAAATCGGCATAGGCGAGATCGAGCCGATTCATTTCGCGGTAGGCGAGCCCACGGTTGGCGTAGGCCTGCGCGTATTTCGGGTCGATCTGGATCGCCTTGTCGAAATCGGCAATCGCGTCCTGATACTGCCCGGCTCGGCCGAGCACGGAGCCGCGCATGTTGTAGGCCTGCGGATCATTGGGATTGCGCGCCACGACGTCGGAGAGCGACGTGATATTCGTCGGCGAAGCAATGGCTTGCAGCTCTTCGTTTTCGGAAATGCCGGTGACCGAAGCTGTATTACTGCAGGCGGCAAGTGCGCTCGACAGTGCAGCGACTCTGCATAGACGTTTCAGTTTGAAAAGCATCATAGGTTCATATCGCCTGCATATGGCGAAGATGGGCTCATTCGTACTTCGTTCAAGTCAAATGAAAACGCGGGCAGAAATTTGTCTGCCCGCGTGAAAAAAGCTCTAATTTTCAAAAATTAGCGGCGTCCGCCGCCGCCGAAACCGCCACCACCGCCGAAACCGCCGCCGCCGCCGAACCCGCCACCGAAACCACCACTACCGGAGCGTGCGCCACGTCCGCCGCGTTCGCCGCCGCCCGGGCCTTTCGTCATAAGCTTGGGCTTGGAGGGGAGCAGACCTTCGCGTTGCAGCTTCTTGCGTGCAAGCTTGCGTGCGCGGCGAATGGCCTCTGCCTTTTCGCGGGCTTTCTTTTCGGACGGCTTTTCGTAATGACCGCGTAGCTTCATTTCGCGGAAGATACCCTCGCGCTGCATTTTCTTTTTCAGCGCTTTGAGAGCTTGATCGACATTATTATCGCGAACGAGAACCTGCACGTGGTCGCCTCTTTCAAAGTTTTGATCTGATTTCGGTGCCGGTCCCACGTTTTGAATAGGGCCCGGTTGAGCGCGGGTGCGTAGCAGAAGCCGCTCGGAATGTCCACCAATAAGCTGTTTACCGGACGAGAAACCTTGATAGCGATTGGACAGATAGAAAGCCAACGCCTGCAGGATTGGCGGGGATGCTGCTAATGAGCTGCTCGATTCGGTACAATCATTGAATTAGTAGGGTTTTATTCGAATTACCAGAATTTCGGTCACTGTCGTTCTAATCTAATCCTCGATTCGTAACGCCAATATGGATTTCTCAGCGATGACAATGAGTGTTGTTCAGTCGATGTGGTGAGGGGTGGGTGGCCGGTCATCGGCTTCGCGTTCAATTCAAACGGGCGTCAAAATTAGCAGCTTATTTTTCTTTTTCTAACGTGACCTTCGTGATGTGACCCATCTTGCGGCCAGGGCGAGCTTCGCCCTTACCATAAATGTGGATAGCGGTCCCTGCCTGGCTAAGATATTTATTCCAGCCTTCGATTTCGTCGCCGATCAAATTGGTCATCTCGATGCGGCCCAGTCGGCGGGGCTTGGCGAGCGGCCAGCCGGCAATTGCTCGGATGTGTTGCTCGAACTGACTCGCGCTTGTGCCGTCGATGGTCCAATGCCCGGAATTGTGCACGCGCGGCGCGATTTCGTTCACGAGCAGGCTGTGGCGATCGTCTTCCACGAAGACGAACATTTCGACCGCAAGCACGCCAACATATGAAAGCTCATCGGCGATTTTCTTGGTGATGGAGACCGCATCCCGGGCGACTGTCGCGGAGATTGCCGCCGGTACGGTCGATTGGTAAAGGTTATGATTGCGGTGGACGTTTTCGATCGGATCGTAGGCTACGAACGTTCCGTCGCGCCCCCGCGCAGCGACGACCGAGATTTCTCGTTCGAAATCGATAAAGCCTTCGAGAATGGCGGGCACTTCTTTTATTGCGCTCCAGGCTGTGCGCGGGTCGCCGTCCTTATCGATGATCGCTTGGCCTTTTCCGTCATAACCGAGACGGCGTGTCTTCATCACGGCAGGCGGTCGAATTTGCGCGATCGCGACGGAGATATCGACATCAGAAGCAATATCGGCGAAAGGCGCGGTGGGAATTTCGAAATCGGTGAGAAAAGTTTTTTCGGCGAGACGATCCTGCGTTGTTGCGAGTATAACCGGATCGGGTAGAACGAGTTTTCGTGTCGTCACAAGAAAGTCTGCGGTCTCCGCCGGCACGTTTTCGAATTCGAAAGTGATGAGATCGCAGCTGTCCGCGAATTTGGTCAGTGCTTCTTCGTCGTCGAAGGCGGCGCAGGTTCGTTCACGCACAACATCGAAGGCGCAAGAGTCTGGCTCGGGCGAGAATACGTGGCAGTGAAGCCCCAATCGTTCCGCGGCCTGCGCCAGCATGCGGCCAAGTTGGCCACCGCCGAGAATGCCAAGCGTGGAGCCCGGTTTCAGAATAGGCAAAGTGGTAGCCATGAATTCCTTCAGCGTTTGGGACGCTTGCCGACCGAAGCGGTTTGACGTGAGCGAAATTCGTCCAATCGTTTAGCGATTTTTCCATCGGAAAGCGCGAGCATGGAGGCGGCGAGCAGCGCCGCGTTGATCGCGCCAGGTTTGCCGATGGCAAGTGTACCGACCGGAATTCCCGCCGGCATCTGAATGATCGAAAGCAGGCTGTCCTTGCCCTCTAGCGCCGTCGTTTTTATCGGCACGCCGAGAACGGGCAAGGAAGTGAGTGAGGCCGTCATGCCCGGCAAGTGCGCCGCACCCCCCGCGCCCGCGATCACAACCTTGTAACCCTGCTTGCGGGCGGACTTGGCGAATTTATACAGGCGGTCTGGGGTGCGGTGCGCCGAGACGATCAGCGTCTCGTGGCCGATGCCTAGTTCGTCGAGCGCGGCGGCTGCGAAGCGCATGACTTCCCAGTCCGATTGACTACCCATGATAATGGCGACAGGACGTTTGCGCATGATTTTTCGCTCTACCCCCCTGGCGCGAGAAAGCGCCGGATTATAGGAGTGAGCGGGGGCTGGCAAGCAGCGAAGAGGCTTGTTTCAAGTGGGGTTAATTCCATGCGCAGGAACCGCGCGATCGGCACGACAGATCAGAATGCTGCGGCCAAGAAACACGCGCAGCTGCACGATGTTCAGCACGAGCCTGAGGAGATTTCGCCGAAATTGAATGTATCGAAGCGGGGCTCAGTCGCACTCCGACTTGCCGCCCAAATTGATGCGCTAAAGACCGAATTGAGCAAAAGCCGCGCGAAGATCGCCGCGCTCGAAGCCCGCGTCGACGAGGATCCGCTCACTGGCTTGCTCAATCGCCGCGGGTTCGTGAAAGCTCTCGAACGCTCGCTTGCATATGTCCGGCGTTATGGAGGTTCGGCAGCGCTGCTGTTCCTCGATCTCGATGGATTCAAGGCGATAAACGACCGCCACGGTCACGCGGCGGGGGACTGGGTGCTTGGTCGTACGGCACGGCTGCTTAACGACCATGTGCGGGCATCGGATGTCGTGGCGCGCGTCAGCGGCGATGAATTTGTGGTGTTACTATGGAATCTGCGGGCAGAGCAGGCCGACATGAAAGCAAGGGCGCTCGAGGAGATGATCGCGAATACGCCGTTCACGCAGAACCGAAACCGCTACATGGTCAGAGTCTCGGTGGGCCTCACGATGCTCGCGGCAGATGACACGAGCGGCACGGCGCTCGTGCGCGCCGATCATGCGATGTACGCGCGCAAACGAGAACGTCGCACCATTCAATCAAAACTCTAGCGTTTCAAAAATGGCTCCATGCCCTCGCGTGCAAGGTCGTCGGCCCGCTCGTTCTCGTCATGGCCGACATGACCGCGCACCCAGTGCCAGGAAATCTGATGACGCTGCGCTGCGGCATCGAGACGCTTCCATAAATCGACGTTTTTGACCAACTCCTTGTTCGCCGTGCGCCAGCCGTTTTTTTTCCAGTTGTTCATCCATTTCGTGATTCCGTCCCGCACATATTGCGAGTCTGTGTGAAGTTCGGCGGGCGTACCGTCGGGCAGTGACTCGAGTGCCGAGATTGCAGCTAGCAATTCCATGCGGTTATTAGTAGTTGCAGCTTCCCCACCGGTCATTTCCTGAATCTTGTCGCCCTTCCGAATAATTGCGCCCCAGCCACCGGGGCCCGGATTACCGGAACAGGCACCGTCGGTGTGGATGACGATTTTGCTCATGCGGCCAATCCGTAATCGCGCGCGTGATCGATACGTCGATGGAATCGAAGTTTCTTCAGGTATTCGAGCGGATCCTTCGGCCGCACCAATGCGCCGGCGGGAACATTGAGCCAATCCACCGTTCGGGTCAGCAGGAAGCGAAGCGCTGCGCCACGCGCGAGCAGTGGAAGAGCCTCAGCTTCGCGCGAACCGAGTTTTCGGATGCTGTTATACCCCGCGAGCAACGCGCGACCCTTAGTGACGTTAAAAGAGCCGTCGATCTCGAAGCACCAGGCGTTCAGACAAATCGCGATGTCGTAGGCGAAGAGATCATTGCAGGCAAAATAAAAGTCGATGATTCCGGAAAGCCTATCGCCGAGGAAGAACACATTATCCGGAAAAAGGTCTGCGTGGATAACTCCGGACGGCAGATGGCGCGGCCAGTTTCGGTCGAGGTGGTCGAGTTCCTCATGGATAATGTTGCATAAATCTGGCGCGATTTTGTTCGCGCGTTCGCCCACCGATTGGGCAAGCTTTTTCCAGCCACCAAGGGCAAGCGCATTATCTCGTTGAAGCTTGAAATCAATGCTCGCCTGATGAAGCTCCGCCATTACACGACCGAGGGCGGTGCAATGCTGTACATTAGGCCGTCGGATCCAGATGCCTTCGAGAAAGGTGACGATGGTGGTCGGACGTCCAGCGAGCTCGCCGAGAGCGTTTCCCCGTCGATTCTTGACCGGTTGTGGGCAGGTAATCCCGCGCGCGGAAAGGTGCTCCATCAAACCGATGAAAAAGGGCAGGTCGGCGCGGGAAACACGTTTTTCATAAAGCGTGAGGATGAAATATCCGCGCTGGGTGTGAAGCAGATAATTAGTGTTTTCGACGCCCTCGGCGATGCCCTTGAACGACATCAGGGTGCCGAGATCGTAATTCGTCAGAAAACCCGTGAGTTCTTCCTCGCCGACATCAGTGTAAACGGCCATGAGCTACTCCGCCGTCCAAGCCGACGAACGATGAATGGAACGCCCGTGGTATGCGTCGGCGAGGTGTTGCTCGTGCGAAAAAAAACCATCGCGAGCGAGGCCCTTGGGCTCCGCGATAGCGATCATGGCTGCACTTTTCAAAAGTTGGACAAAATGCCCGATCGTACGGTTTAAGTGTCCAATGGTGAGTATTTTAAAATTGGTCATCGCTTATTCCCCGGCGTCGTTGCGCAATTCGCGCGGAAGCGGAAAGAAAATGTCCTCCACCGGTCCCGAAATGTTTTCAACGGAAACACGGTAATTTAAGGCGAAAGCATCGATGATTTCGTCGACGAGCACTTCGGGTGCCGAAGCGCCTGCCGTGAGTCCGAGACTTTTAATATTCGCAAATGCAGACCAGTCGATATCGGCCGCGCGTTGCACGAGCGCGCTGGTGCGGCAGCCCGAACGCTGCGCTACTTCGCGCAAGCGTAGCGAGTTGGAGCTGTTCGGCGCACCGACAACAATCATTGCATCAACCTGCGGCGCTGCGCGCTTGACCGCCTCCTGACGATTGGTCGTCGCATAGCAGATATCCTCCTTATGCGGACCAACAATCGACGGAAAACGCTCGCGAAGAATTGAAACCGTTTCGGCAGTGTCATCCACTGAGAGCGTAGTCTGCGTTGCATAGGCTAGCTGGGAAACATCACGCGGTATAATTTTTTGCGCGTCTTCAGCGGTCTCGATCAGCGTGACCGTACCTGCAGGCAATTGCCCCATGGTGCCGATGGTCTCGGGATGTCCGGCATGCCCGATCAAAAGATCTCGCGTCCGCGTTTTGCATGCACCATCGCCTCGCGATGAACTTTCGTGACCAGCGGGCAGGTCGCATCGATTGCAAACAAATTTCGGCGCTCCGCCTCTTCGGGAACAGATTTCGGTACGCCATGGGCGGAGAAAATTACCGGCCGATCACAGTTCGGGACTTCATTCAGTTCCTCGACGAACACGGCGCCCTTCCGGCGGAGCAACTCGACGACGTACTTGTTGTGGACGATCTCATGCCGTACATAGACTGGCGCGCCGTATTTCTCGAGTGCACGTTCGACCGCGTCGATCGCCCGCACCACGCCCGCACAAAAGCCGCGCGGTGCACATAAAAGGATCCGCAGCGGGGGTTTTTCAGCATCGGCATTTTTAGCGGACATGATTGCTTCCGGGCCTATCTCACCCTATATAACGGTCAACCCCGGTGAATTCGAGCATAACCGAGGCTCTGTCTGAAAAGGCGGGCGGAGCCCGAAAACCCTTATCTGAAGCCAATTTTTGAGAGAACTTCCATGCACGATACTCCCCTAATGCCAAAAGCGACCGCCGTTTGGCTAGTAGAAAACACTACCCTCACGTTCGATCAGATCGCGGATTTCTGCAAATTACATCCGCTTGAGGTGAAGGGTATCGCTGATGGCGAAGTGGCGCAGGGAATCAAGGGCCTCGATCCGATCACGTCAAACCAGCTCACGCGCGCCGAAATCGAAGCTGGGCAGAAGGATTTCAATCATAAGCTGAAGCGCGCCGAGACTTCGATCATAATTCCCGAGCCGAAGCAAAAGAAAAAAGGACCACGTTATACACCGGTTTCGAAACGGCAGGATCGGCCGAATGCGATTTTGTGGCTGGTGCGCAACCATCCCGAGTTGAAGGACGCGCAGATCATGCGGCTTGTCGGCACGACCAAGTCGACGATCGAAGCTGTTCGCAGCCGCACGCACTGGAACGCGGCGACGTTGCAGCCGCTCGATCCCGTGACGCTCGGCCTTACCACGCAGATCGACCTCGACCGCGAAGTACAGCGTGCGGCGAAAGAAAAACCCGTGGCTGCGGAAGCGCATTCCACGCTTCTTCCCGCGTCAGAAACGACCGCGCGCGCGGAAGCTGCGGCGGCGGCCGCCATCGAACGAGAGGCCGAGAGCGGCCGTCCGAAGAAGGAATTGCCGGTCGATGTCGAGTCGGTGTTCGCCAAGCTCGGCGGTTCGAAGAAAAGCGAATGATCTTCAGTCGAGCGCGTTGTCGTTCACTGGCACAGTATAATTGAGCGTAAGTCTTCCGCCGTCGACATAAATAATTTCGCCGGTTACATAGCTAGCGTCCTCTGAAGCGAGGAACGCGGCGACACTCGCTACCTTTTTCTCTAGTCGGGTCATTAGACCCCGCCGGCCAGCCCGCGGCTCTTTAGTGCCGCGCCGATCTCATCGAGAATCGCCGGATCGTCGATGGTTGCCGGCATAGCCCATTGTTCGCTGTCGGCGATTTTTTTCATTGTGCCGCGTAGGATTTTGCCAGAGCGTGTTTTTGGTAGCCGATTGATGGTGATGGCGAGCTTAAAGGCCGCAACAGGTCCGATTTTTTCCCGCACAAGCGCAACGATCTCCTGCTCAATTTCGGTCGACGCCTTGCTCACGCCCGCTTTCAGCACGACGAAACCGCAGGGCACCTCGCCCTTGAGTTGGTCGGCGACGCCAATGACGGCACACTCGGCGACATCGGGATGAGAAGAGAGAACTTCCTCCATGCCGCCGGTCGAAAGACGGTGTCCCGCAACGTTGATGATGTCGTCGGTGCGACCCATAATGAACAAATAGCCATCCTCATCCTTGTAACCGGCATCGGCAGTTTTGTAATAGCCGGGGAACTCTGTGAGATAGCTTTCCTTGAAGCGATCATCCTGCTGCCAAAGCGTCGGAAGGCAAGCGGGCGGCAGCGGCAGCTTGATGACGATCGAGCCCATTTTTCTAGTCGGCAATTCTTTCGTTTGTTCGTCTACGATACGCACGTCGTAGCCCGGCATTGGCACAGTCGGAGAGCCGTATTTGACCGGCAATGCGCCCAGTCCCATCGGATTTCCCGCGATGGCCCAACCGGTTTCGGTTTGCCACCAGTGGTCGATTACGGGCACTTTCAAAATATTCTCGGCCCATTTGATCGTGTCGGGATCGGCGCGCTCGCCCGCGAGGAACAGGGTACGGAATTTCGAAAGATCCTTACCCGCGACATGCGTGCCTTGAGAGTCCTCCTTCTTGATCGCACGAAAAGCAGTTGGCGCGGTGAAGAGCGCGACAGCACCGTGTTCTGAAATCACGCGCCAGAAAGCACCCGCATCCGGCGTGCCAACGGGTTTGCCCTCGTAAACAACCGAGGTGCAGCCGTGAAAGAGCGGCGCATAGACGATGTAGGAGTGGCCAACGACCCAGCCGATATCGGACGCGGTCCACCAAGTTTCGCCTGGCTGGACACCATAGACGCCGTTCATGGACCATTTCAGTGCGACCATGTGGCTGCCGTGATCGCGAACAACGCCTTTGGGAATGCCGGTCGTGCCCGACGTATAGAGAATGTAAAGCGGATCAGTGGCGAGGCACGGAACGCAGTCGGCACTTTTTTTATCGCGTAAAGCCGCCGCGCGCAGCGACGCCCAGTCGTGGTCGCGGCCTGAAATCATCGGCGCTTCAGCCTGCGGCCTTTGCAGCAAAATCACGTTTTCGGGTTTTGACTTCGAAAGCTTGATCGCCTGATCGAGAAGCGGTTTGTAGGCAACGGTGCGGCCCGGCTCTATCCCGCACGATGCGCTGAGAATAAGTTTCGGTTTTGCATCTTCGATACGGGTTGCGAGTTCCTTCGGGGCAAAGCCACCGAACACGACGGAGTGAATTGCACCGATGCGCGCGCAGGCGAGCATAGCGATCAACGCTTCCGGCACCATCGGCATGTAAAGAATGATGCGGTCGCCTTTTTGTACACCGAAATCCCGTAAGATCGCGGCGAAAACCTTCACCTCGTCCAGGAGTTCGGCATAGGTGAACGTGCATTTCGTATTCGTAACGGGGCTGTCGTAGACGAACGCGGTTTGCTTGCCGCGGCCTGCGTTGACATGGCGGTCGACAGCGTTCCAGCAGGTATTACAAACGCCATCGGTGAACCAGCGGCCATAGATGCCGGCCTTCGGATCGAATATTGTTTTCGGCTTTTCGATCCAATCGATGGCTTCTGCTGCTTCGCCCCAGAAACCCTGCGGATCGCGCAGGGAACGAGCATAGATTTCAGGATAGCGGCTTTTCACTTTGGCACCCATTGCGTCCTCCCAGCGGCGCTTATGCGCTTCTCAAGCTAGATTGTGCGATGCCGCGCGAGCTTTGCAAGTGTTGTGCGGTTAGTCTTTTTGCCATGCACTGCGAGCACTGGTTTGGCCCTCCGCAATCGGCTTAAAGTGCCATTTTGCTCGAAGACCTTCAGCCGGTGCCCACCGACCCGATCTTTTAACTTGCGGTCGTTGTCGCAGTCACTTTTCTTGGCGTAGCGAAGGGCGGTTTGCAGGTGCTGGGCTCGTGGCGACGCCGGTACAGGGGCGGTGATTGTATTGCCGATTCTGCGCCTCAGCATTCACCAGTGCCCTTTCCGATGCGGGTGGGCCCCCTTTTCAGATTTTTGTGTTGCCGCAGAAGCTTTCCAAACTGCGTTTTATCGGCACCGCGACGATTTTCTTTGCGCTCGTCAATTATATGAAACTTGTGCCGCTTTTTTCTTGCGCTGGGCGAGTTCTTGTCTGCAAATATGAAAACGTCACTGATCCTCATGCCGGTCGCTGTGGCGACCAATTTTCTCGGCGTGTGGCTAGTACGGCTGACCCCGACCGAATTGTTCGACCGAATCGCCTATACGTTGGTATTTTTTTATCGCTCGCGCTGATCAAGACGGGGCTTAACTCGTTGCAATCGCACGCTTGAGCGCCGCGCGCGAGAACGCTAGCGTCTTCAAAAATGCGACTTCTTAGGAGGGTTCCGTGGTGAAAAGTGCGTACGATACCGATCTCGATCGTAATCCGGCAAATTATCAGCCGTTGACACCAATCACCTATCTCGAGCGAGCGGCGGCGGTGTTTCCTAATCACGTCGCTATCGTTCACGGCAAGCTCAAACGCAACTATCGAGATTTTCATATTCGCACACAGCGGCTTGCTTCGGCACTTTCCAAGCGCGGTATCAAGCGCGGCGATACGGTGGCCGTGATACTCGCTAACACGCCGGCGATGCTGGAGTGTCACTACGGCGTGCCAATGACGGGCGCGGTGCTCAATACGCTCAACACAAGGCTGGATGCGCCGATTATTGCTTTCTCACTCGATCATAGCGAGGCAAAGGTCATCATCGTCGATAAGGAATTCTCGAAGGTGACGAAGGTCGCCATTGCGGCCGCGAAAGCGAAACCGCTTGTCATTGACTACGATGATCCAGAATTTGAAGGGGAGGGCGAACGTATTGGCTCGCTCGAATATGAAGCGTTCCTGAAAGAGGGCAACGATACGTATGAGCGTAAGGCGCCCGGCGACGAGTGGGATGCTATTTCTTTGAATTACACATCAGGTACCACGGGCGATCCAAAGGGCGTCGTCTATCACCATCGCGGCGCTGCGCTCCTCGCAGTCGGCAACGTGCTCACTTGCGGGATGCTGAAGCATCCGGTGTATCTCTGGAGCCTGCCGATGTTTCACTGCAACGGCTGGTGTTTCCCGTGGACGATATCGGTAGTAGTGGGAACGCATATCTGCATGCGGCAGGTGCGCGCGAAGCTGATGTACGATCTGATCGCAATGCACAAGGTAACGCATCTTTGCGGCGCGCCGATCGTAATGTCGACGCTGCTCAACGCGCCGGCCGAGGAGAAAAAGACTTTGCTGCACGAGGTGCAATTCTTCACGGCCGCAGCCCCGCCGCCGGAAGCCGTGCTTGCTGCGATGAAGGGCGCGGGCTTTAGCGTCACGCATCTTTATGGCCTCACGGAAACCTATGGTCCCGCGGCGGTGAACGACTGGCACACGGAGTGGGATGCGCTCGATCCCGTTGCACAGGCGGCGAAAAAGGCGCGCCAGGGCGTGCCCATTGTGCCGCTCGATGCCCTCGATGTCATCGACCCCGAAACAATGAGACCCGTGGCGCGCGATGGCGAGACAATGGGTGAAGTAATGTTCAAGGGCAATGTTGTGATGAAAGGTTATCTCAAAAATAAATCCTCAACCGAGAAGTCCTTTCACGGTGGCTGGTTCCATTCCGGCGATCTCGGTGTGCGCCACCCAGACGGTTACATCCAGCTCAAGGATCGCTCCAAGGACATTATCATTTCCGGCGGCGAAAATATCTCATCGATCGAAGTCGAGGACGCACTCTACAAGCATCCGTCGGTGCAGGCAGCGGCCGTAGTGGCGAAAGGCGACGAGAAGTGGGGCGAGACGCCCTGCGCTTTCATCGAATTGAAACCAGGTCATACAGCAAGCGCGCAAGAGCTGATCATGCATTGCAGAAATAATCTCGCGAGCTTCAAGTGTCCGAAGCACATTGTATTCGTCGAATTGCCGAAGACTTCGACCGGTAAAATCCAGAAATTCAAACTACGGGAATTGACTAAGAATATCTTATCTTAACAAGGAAAAACCCGCGCCGTGAGGCGCTGGTTTTTATGTAAAAAAATTGAGAGGCGCTCTCAGCCATCTTTCTTTTTTGTAGTCTTGGTGGCTGGAGCTGGATTTGCGGCTGGCGTAGGCTTGCTGGTATCGATGATCAGACCGCAGGTTGCGGCTTCTTTTTCAGTCAGCTCTCTGTGCTGTGTCGCGTTCACAATCAGCGCCGAGACGATGAGTGCGCCGGCGCAAACCTGTGCCGGCGCGCGCGTTGGCGTGAATGCAAACGTCGCCGCGATGAGTAACGCGAAAATTTTGATTTTCATTCCTTCCCCCAACGGTTGACAGCTTCTCCTACCTTTTTAGTACGGTAAACCGCGAGAAGCCATCCAAACGCTAACGGTATCGATGTTGGGTGGCAATGAGCGCCCAAGGTCTTCAAATAGGATGCAATCCGCACCTTTCGAGCAGGCCTCTCAAATATACCGGCGAAGTTGGCTTACTGGCCGTATTCGCTGCTGCCTTCGTTGAATCAGTCGAGGAAACTGCAGCCCCCAGGCTGTCGGGCGCATGCGCCAAAATCGTTATTTTGCCCCAAAAACGAGGCCACCAGTCGCAAGTCGACAACGGAGTGGAATGCTAGATGCGCAGAAATTCAGTGCAAAGTTTCGGCCATCACGTCCTTTAGCCGAGCGATTTCATCTTTCAGGTGCAGCTTTCGCCGTTTCATTTCGCGGAGTTTCAGATCATCAGACCCCGGGTGCGAAAGCGCTTCTTCAATTTCGCGCTCCAGCGCCCGGTGTTGTTGTTCGAGTTGAGCTAGATCCGCCTGAATGGACATGGGCGTATTCCCTCTGTTTCAGGTTCAAACTCTCGACTGACAAGCATAATGCCACGAATTGTGAAGCAAGTCGATCATTCCTTCTTTTGCACCGCCAAAATCCACTACCGGTGTGGAAATTTTTAGGCATACTCACGCGCGGGACAGGGCCATTCGGGGTTGACGCAAAAGGCGATGAATAACGAAGAGGAACGCGAGCTTCGCGAGGAACTTGAACGATTGCGGCAGGAACATCGCGATCTTGATGCCGCAATCGATGCCCTGCTTGCAACCCCCGGCTATGATCGATTGCAGGTGCAGCGGCTGAAAAAGCGAAAATTGCAAATTCGCGACCAGCTAAGCCGTGTAGAGGATCAGTTGTTTCCTGATATTATCGCATGAACTGCACTACAGCGCCTTCAGCAAATTTTCGGCGCCGGTAATTTCGGCTTTACCAGCGTTTTCTTCAACGTTGAGCATTTTCACGGTGCCATCGTCGACATACATTGAATAGCGCCGCGAGCGGATTCTGCCCATACCACGCTCTGTGCCGTCGTAATCAAGGCCAATAGCTTTCGCAAATTCGCCATTGCCATCGGCAAGGAAAATCAGTTTGTCATCGGCACCCGAAGCCTTGGACCAAGCGTTCATTACGAAATGGTCGTTGACGGCAGTGACCGCGATCGTATCGACACCTTTGCCACGGAAGAGATCGACCTTTTCGATGAAACCAGGAAGATGACTGCCGTGGCAGGTCGGGGTGAAAGCGCCCGGCATTCCGACCAGCACGACTTTCTTGCCCTTGAAGATGTCTGCCGTAGTTCGCGTCTGCTGACCAGTCGCCGTGACCACGCGAAATGTCGTTTCGGGCAGCTTGTCGCCTACCTTGATAGTCATTGTTCTCGCTGCTTCAAGTTTGTTGCCGTGCCAGACAGTTCTGGAAGTCGCTGCATCTTATCTACGTTTTGGATGTCATTCTAGCGGGACTTCCACTTCGATGGCACTACCCGCGACAAGAGTAAGAATTAATTTATGCGGCACGGGTTCCGAGCCCGGTGGAGCTGCACCTTCAAAATCGAGTGCAAAGCGCAATTTGTTGCCACTCCAGCCGATCTGCTCCGGCAGCGGAAATGCCCACTTGTCGCTGGGGCCCTCAGCGAACAGCTGCGCCGGAACATCTTGCGGCGCGGACACTTCAATGATTGCCCGCGATTTGGCACCCCGTTTGAGCTCTACCTTGGTGATTGCGAGACCTTCTTTCTCGCCAAACGGAACGCGTTGGGGTACGGAAGCATCCGCCTGTTCGAGCGCCTCCGATAAACCGTCGAGCTGTGGCGGCACGTCGAGCATCAGAAAGGCGTCCGCCGGTATGCAGAGCTTTTCGCAGATCGCATAATCGAGTTTCAGTCTCATTTTTACTGGCTGGGCCGGATCGGCGGCCTGAATCAAAACCGGGAACACGACATGGTCGTGATATCCAATCGACTTCGCGCCGCTATCGTCGATTAAGAGTTCGGGCCTGGGCCAGCGGATTTCTGCAGAGGCAAGATTTTCCGAGCCCGACCAATCGAAGCGCGGCGGAACGCCAGCGTCGCCGGGATAGCGCCAGTAGGTTTTCCAGCCAGGCGCGAGATTGATCTCGATACCCGCACGAACGTTCTTCCCTACCTCGCCGTCGGCGAGCATCCGGACCTGGGAGTGGCTAGCCTCGACCCAAGGTGATTCGAGCGCCTGTGCGCCAGGTGCGCAAATGAAGACGCCCACCAAGACTGCTTCCGTTAACGGAGAACGCAGGGATGAAACCATAGGATTTCCTAGAACGCGTGCGGGTTCAATGCAAAGCCACATTCGCGTGAATGTGGCGAGTTTGAGTCGAATTTGCTTTGCCACAAAGTCCGGTTAGTCTTTCGTTATGCGCATCGGCCATACGAATCTCGAAGCCGGACAGGGGAAAACCCCCGGTTATCTCGACGGTCAAATCCTCGTTGCTATGCCCACGATCCGCGACGATCGGTTTGCGAAAGCCGTCATTTATATGTGCGCGCATTCGTCAGAGGGAGCGATGGGCATCGTCATCAACAAGCCCGCGCCGAATATCAAATTCAATGACCTTCTGGTGCAGCTCGACGTGATCCCCGAAAAAATAATTGAGCTTCCCAATCATGCGGAGTCAGTGCGCGTTCTGAAGGGCGGGCCGGTCGAAACCCAGCGCGGCTTCGTGTTGCATTCGGCGGATTTCTTCATCGAGAATTCGACGCTTCCTATCGACGGGGGAATTTGCCTAACCGCGACGCTCGACATCCTGAAAGCGATCGCGAGCGGTCAGGGGCCGCAGAGCGCGCTACTGGCGTTGGGCTACGCAGGGTGGGCGCCCGGTCAACTGGAAAGCGAGATCCACGCGAATGGCTGGCTTAATTGCGCCGCCGACACCAATCTGATTTTCGGTTCGAACCCGCAGATGATATACGAAACCGCGCTGAGGAAAATCGGAATCGATCCAGCCAAGCTCTCGTCTGATGCCGGACACGCCTAAAAACTCAGCCCGCGCGTAAGGCGGCCCTGCGTTCGGCCTTCGGAAGTGGCGCGATCAGTTGCCGCGCTTCTTCCGGCGTCATGGGCTCGCCAAAAACGTAGCCCTGCGCAAAATGGCAACCGAGCTGGAACAATTCGACTGCATCAGAATCGGTTTCTGCGCCTTCGGCGACCACTTCCATCCCGAGATCGTGGGCGAGCGCGATAATCGAGCGCAAAATCACTGGGCGAGCGCCGCCGCGCGACGATCCGCGCACGAATTGTTGATCGATTTTTATCGTGTCGAATGGAAAGCGCTGAAGGTAGGCGAGGGAGGAATAACCCGTGCCAAAGTCGTCGAGCGAGAGACCTGCGCCGACTTCGCGAATGCGCGCGAGCATCTGCGCTGCAAGTTCTGGATTTTCCATCACGAGCGACTCGGTAATTTCGAGTTTGAAGGTTCCGGAAGAGAGAGCGTTTCTGGAAAGCACACCTTTGATGTCTTGAATCAGATCGTGCCGCAACAATTGACGCGAGGAAACATTCACGCTCATAAATACGGGTTCCCGCGCGTTCGGCATTGCATGCTGCCAGATCGCGAGCTGGCGCGCGGAACGTTCCAACACGAAGTGACCGAGATCGACGATCAGGCCGGTCTCTTCCGCAATCGGAATAAACTCGGCCGGGCCTATACGACCGAGGCGGGGGTGGTTCCAGCGTAGCAATGCCTCGAAGCCAGCCACCGTCCGGTCGGCCAGACGAATGATGGGCTGGTAGAGAATGGACACTTCCTCGCGCTCGAGCGCGCGGCGAAGGTCGGACTCGATGGTGAGCGAGTTGATTTTTTGCGAACGCATCACCGGTTTGAAGACCTCGATGCGATCGGCGCCCTGCTGTTTTGCGTGGTACATCGCGAGTTCCGCATCCTTCAGCACTTCCTCGCGTTGGCGCGCTTGGCCGTCCGCAAGCACGAGGCCAATGGAGGCGGTAAGAAAAATCTGTCGCGCTCCAAATCCGATCGGAGCTCGCAGGCTACGGCGGAGCGTGTCGGCGAAAGCGGTAATGCGTTCAGGTTCCTTTTCCGAGAGCAGGATCATGCCAAACTGATCACCCGCGATGCGTGCGAGCGTATCCTGCGGTTTGAGAAGCCGGCTGAGCCGGCGCGCGATCGTCAGTAGAACTGAGTCGCCTACTGTCACGCCGACACTGGTGTTGACTTGTTTGAAGCGGTCAAGGTCGATTACGATGACGGTAGGTCGACGCTGATCATCGGCAAGATTGAGCGCGGTCTCCAGCCTGTCGAGGAACAGTTCGCGGTTCGGCAATCCAGTAAGATTGTCGTGTACGGCATCGTGCAGCAGCCGTTCCTCGGCGATTTTCTGTTCGGTGATGTCGGTCAGCGTGCCGACCACGCGCAATACTTCGCCATCAGTGCCAACGACAGGACGCGCTCGAAGCTCAAACCAGAGATAAGTGCCGTTTTCGGAGCGGAGGCGGAACTCCTGTGCAATCCGGCCGCGGCGTTGCTCAAGCATCGAGTCGAGCGCCATACGAAAACGGTCGCGGTCACCGGGATGCAAAATTTCGAGCCAGCCAGAGGCCGCAGTTTCCAATGTACCGCGCTTGAGGCCTAAATGCTGCTCGGCTTCCGGGCTTGTGTAAATTAGATCACGGCCGACATCCCAATCCCACACGATGTCCCCCGCACCAGTGAGCGCAAGCGCGCGGCGCTCCACATCGTTGACAATGCCCTCGGCGCCGACGCCTGCGAATGCGTGCTGCATGACGGTGAAGCCAATCAACATGACGATCAGCTCAAGACCGCCGAGCAAGGCCGGTGCAATCAAATCGTTGGTTAGTAGACCAGCGATCGCAAAACCGGTTGCGAGTACCCAGACGGTGAGCAGAAACCAGGTTGGAATCAACAGGACAGCGCGATCGTAACCGTGCGTCGCGAGATAAACGATCAGGCCAAAGCCGACGGTCGAAACGGTCAGCAGCGAGAGTCGCGCGATGCCCGCGGCGATGGCGGGATCGAAAAAGGCGACCGCGATGAGAATTCCGAGAAAAACAAGCCAGCCGGCCGCAACATGGGAATAGCGTACATTCCAGCGACCAAGGTTGAGATAGGCGAAAAGAAATACGATCAGCGTTGCGGCAAGAATCGCCTCGCCGGACGCGCGCCAGAATTGTTCGGCACCGGGTGAAAGCGAAAACACCTTATTCCAGAATCCGAAATCGATCCCGATATAGCCGAGCACAGCCCATGCCAGAGCGGCCGCTGCCGGAAACATGATCGATCCCTTTACGACGAAGAGAATTGTCAGGAAGAGTGCGAGCAGCCCGGAAACGCCGATGACAATGCCATTATAAAGCGTGAAAGAGTTGATCTTGCCTTTATAGGCTTCGGGAATCCACAAATAGAACTGAGGCAGATCCGGCGACGTTAACTCGGCCACGAGCGTTACGGTTGTGCCCGGGTCGATCGTGATGAGATAAATGTCAGCGTCATTTGAGAGTTGTTTTTCCGGGCGGAAGCCCTGGCTCGGCGTTACGCTGAGGATACGGATGGAGCCGAGATCGGGCCAGAAAAGTCCGGAGCCCACCATCACATAGTGCGGAGCGACGATCAGCCGGTCGACCTGTTCGTCGGTGTTGTTGGCAAGAGCAAATACGGCCCAGTCGGATGAGCCGCGCACGATGCTCGCAGTGACCTCAATGCGGCGAACGATGCCGTCGGGACCCGGTGCCGTTGAAACCTGCACGCGATCAGTGTCGGTTTGGTAGCGCTCTGTCGCGGGCAGTAGATCGATCGCGGGCGCATCCTTGCGGATCGAAACTGCCTCAAGCGCGTATGCGTGGCCGGCACCGAAAATAGCGGAGGTCAGCAACAACAACGCGACACTGGAACGAAAGCGCAAATTAATCCCCACATGCCGCGGGCTCGTTGCCGGGCGCGACCACGCGTAGACAGAGGTTAAGGCAGCGGCAAGGCAAAATCAGTGGTCCACTTGCAATACGATTTTACCCACATGCGCGCTCGATTCCATGCGGGCATGGGCCTTAGCGGCATACTTTAACGGAAAGGTCGAGTCGATCACAGGTTTGATCTTTCCGCTCGCGAGCAGCGGCCAAGCCCTAGCTTCGAGATCCTTCGCGATCATTGCTTTGTCGGCCACGGGACGCGGGCGGAGCGTCGAGCCGGTGTGCGTCAGCCGCTTCTGCATGATCTTCAATAGATTGATGGTCACCTTGAAGCCGTGCTGGGTTGCGATCTGCACGATGCGGCCTTCAACGGCGGCTGCGTCATGATTGCGGTCGGCATAATCGCCGCCGACCATATCAAGGATCAGATCAACTCCGCGGTCGCCCGTCGCTTCCCTGCTCGCGGCAACAAAATCCTGTGTCTTGTAATCAATGGCGAAATCGGCGCCAAGTTTTTTGCACGCCGCGCATTTCGCAGTGTCGCCCGCGGTTACAATTACAGTTGCTCCGAACGCTTTCGCTAACATGATGGCTGTGGTCCCAATCCCGCTCGATCCGCCATGAATCAAAAGCGTCTCGCCGGATTTTAGACCGCCGCGCTGAAAGACATTGTGCCAAACGGTCATGAAGGTTTCAGGAATAGCTGCAGCTTCTATCATCGAGAAGCCTTTCGGTATCGGCAGCGCGATGGAGTCTTCGGCGACACAGTATTCCGCGTAGCCGCCGCCCGCGACGAGCGCGGTGACCTTGTCACCGGCCTTCCAACGTTTCACATCCTTGCCGATCATTACAACTTCGCCGGCGATTTCGAGGCCGGGAAAATCCGGCGCGCCTGGTGGCGGCGGATATTGTCCCTTGCGTTGCATTACGTCGGGACGATTGATACCAGCGGCAGCGACCTTGACCAGCAGTTCGGTCGGGCCCGGTTTTGGCACGTCGCGATCTTCCGGTACCAAGACCTCGGGCCCGCCGGGAGATTTGAACGCAATCACGGTCATGCGGGCGGGAATGGACATCGTGAACTCCAGACTTGCGTTAAGGCTTATTTCCTACGACCGCCGCTCGACGATGACAACGGCGGGATATTTCCGTTAAGATTTGGCTGAACGAGCGAAGCGCCATGGAAGAACCCGCTGAACCCAAAAAGAAGACCGTGCATGAGATTGGGACGGATCTATCGGCGCTTTCGGTCGGCGAGTTGAGAGAGCGGATTCAGGCGTTACATGACGAAATTGCTCGTTTGGAAGCGACCGTACGGGCGAAAGAGACATCGAAGAGTGCGGCCGACAATTTCTTCAAGCGCTAGGCGCGGTTGCCCACAGCTTGGGTCGAAAAGCCAAAATTAACCAATTATTAAGGTTTCCCGCCCATTATTGTTTTGTCCAGCTTTGGACGCGAGTGGCTCCTGTCCACTCTGTTTGACGCCTCCCTGTGAACACCTTCAGAGCTGCCTTCGGGCAGCTCTTTTTTTGTCTCAGAAGGGCACAAAGCGCGCGGCGCTTAGCTTTCATGTCATTCCTTAGCATAATTTACCGTATGGTCGCGCAAACGCCACGGTGCTTTGACAAGCATGCGAGGTCTGGCGCATGAATTGGGCCGGGACGGAGTAGCGTAATGTCCGGGGTAGTATCGAATTCGACCGATCCGGTCGTATTGGCCAAGCGTTTGGCCACGGGTCAGACCTTCACAGCATTGTTCCGTGACGGCATGGCGCTCGTTGAGTCTACGGCGGCCTATCTCGACGGCCCTGGCCGTCAGGAAGCCAAGGCGCTTGATCGCGCGGCCGCGCTTAATTACGCCACCGAATCTATGCGCTTGACGACGCGGCTGATGCAGCTTGCGTCCTGGCTGCTACTACAACGCGCCGTCAACGAAGGTGAGCTCACCTTCGACCAGGCGCGCGCAGAGAAAATGAAGGTGAAGCTTTCACCGTATCAGGGTCCGCACGAGGATTCACTCCGCCATCTGCCGAAGAAGCTCGTGACTTTGATCGCTGACTCGCGCCGCCTGTACGATCAGGTGATGCGCCTCGATATGCTGGTCTATGGTGGCGGTATACAAACTGCCGATCAGTTGGTAAGCGCAGCGAATCCAGTCGAGAAGCAGCTTGGCTTGCTGAAGGCCGCCTTCGGCAACGACCACTGAAAAGTTTTTGCTGCGCTGTGTTACAAATACAGAGCGATCATGAGCGGTCTTCGATTGTAGAGACGGGACATCCGCTGCTGCCAACATTTTGGTGACATTGGTCGTTATAGTGGCGGTGAATGGAATTATCTTCTCTTACGGCATCGCCAATAATGCTCTGCGTTGACTCAATCCGTAATCGTCAAACTTGATTCGGCAATCCAGGTTTTTGTTTAAAAAATGAACGCATGGGTGCAAAAGTAGGGGTACGACGGCTACTAAACAAAAAACCCCGCCATGGTACGCGGGGCTTTTCAAATCATGCGCAAAGGCGAGTTACTTTTTTTTCGTTTCTTCTTTCTTATTCGATTCTTCCTTTGGCTTTTCGGCCATGGCCGCGTCGACTTTTGCCGCCGCTTCCTTCTTGGACTTTTCTTTCTTCGGCTTTTCCGCCTTCGGTTTCGTCGACTTCGGCGGCGGCGCCTTGGCAGCTGGCGTCGTGATCTTTGCGTCCTTGTCTCCTTCTTTGATGAGGCCAGAGAATCTCTTGTTGAAGCGCGTTAAACGGCCGCCGCGGTCGAGCAGCTGCTGCTGCCCGCCGGTCCAGGCGGGGTGCGAATTGGAGTCAATATCGAGCTGCAAATTGTCGCCCGCCTTGCCCCAAGTGGAGCGCGTCGTGTATTCGGTACCGTCCGTCATCGTCACCTTGATCGGATGATAGTCGGGGTGGATGCCGGGTTTCATCGTTGCATTCCTTGTTTGGTAAAGCGGCGCGGGCCATAGCCTCGGACGCCGGATTTGCGTGGCTACATACAGGAGATGGCCGAATGACTCAAGCCATGAAGGAAGACGTCGCCGCACAAACCAAAATCCGCGCGAAGCAGATGCACGGCCTGCGTCCGCTGCTTACGTTATGGCCATACCTTGCGCGCTATCGCGGGCGGATTTTGGCGGCATTCGCGGCGCTGCTCGTGGCCTCGGCGGCGACGCTGATCGTGCCACTCGCCGTGCGCCACATGATCGATTTCGGCTTCGCGGCCGAGAACGCGGGCTCGATCGACCGCTATTTTGCGGCGATGCTCGCAGTTGCGGGCGCGCTCGCGGGCGCAAGCTCGCTTCGCTATTATCTCGTGATGACGCTCGGCGAGCGCGTGGTGGCGGATCTACGCGCGGCCCTCTTTGCGCATGTGATGTCGCTCTCCGCCTCGTTCTATGATCGCGAGCGGGTCGGCGAGATCACGTCGCGGCTCACCGCCGACACGACGCAGATCAAGGCGGCGGCAGGGTCTTCGGCCTCGATCGCCTTGCGGAATTTCTTTCTGTTCGTCGGTGCCGGCACCATGATGGTAGTCACCAGCCTACGACTGTCGGCTTTAGTGATGATCGCCATCCCACTGATTGTTTTACCGCTTGTTGCGTTCGGGCGGATGGTCACGCGGCGAGCGAGGGCGGCGCAGGATACGTTGGCCGATGCCACGGCTTATGCAACCGAGGCTATTGGCGCCGTTCGGACGGTGCAGGCGTTCACCGGCGAGTCAGAATCGAAAAGAAAATTTGACGACGAAATTGAGCAGTCGTTTGCCGCCGCACGCGATTCGACCAATGCGCGGGCATGGCTGACTGCGGCGATCATTTTTCTCGTCTTCGCCAGCGTCGTCGGTGTACTGTGGACCGGCGCGCAGGATGTACTGGCTGGGCGAATCACAGCGGGCATACTTAGCCAATTCGTTCTATATGCTGTGCTCGCGGCGGGCGCCTTGAGCGAACTCTCGCAAGTATGGGGCGAAATGAACGCCGCGGCAGGCTCCGCAGGCCGCATCACCGAGATTCTGAACATCCGCCCGGAAATCTGCGTGCCTGACAATCCGCTGCCTTTACCGAAACCCGCGCGGGGTGCGCTTGCTTTCGAGCGGTTGTCGTTCACCTATCCAACGCGGCCCGAAACGCGTGTGCTGGATGACATTTCGTTTCGGATCGAGCCCGCCGAGCGTGTCGCTGTCGTCGGGCCATCCGGTGCCGGCAAGAGCACTCTGTTTCATTTGCTGTTGCGTTTCTATAATCCGCTCTCGGGAAAAATCCTGTTCGATGGCGTGGATCTTGTGAAAGCCGATCCGGATGCGGTCCGGCGGCAGATTGCTTTGGTCCCGCAGGATGTCGTGATTTTCGCCGGCAGCGTGCGCGAAAATATCCGTTTGGGTAAACCCGATGCAGACGAGGCCGAAATTGAGAAAGCCGGCGCGCTCGCGCTCGTCGACGAATTCGTTCAATCCATGCCGCGGGGCTATGACACCGAAATCGGCGAGCGCGGTGTCACGCTTTCTGGTGGTCAACGCCAGCGCATCGCAATCGCGCGGGCGATTCTGCGCAATGCACCGGTACTTTTGCTTGACGAGGCAACTTCCGCGCTCGACGCGGAAAGTGAAACGCATGTACAGGAAGCGCTGGAACGTTCGATGACGGGCCGCACTTCGCTCGTTATCGCGCATCGTCTTGCGACAGTGTTGGGCGCGGATCGAATTCTGGTGTTGCAGGGCGGACGGTTGGTGGAAGAGGGGACCCACGCGAGTCTCGTTGCTAAGGGCGGTCTTTATTCGCGGCAAGCCGAATTGCAATTTGGCGTGAGCAGCCACTAAGGTTTCCACTCAAAGCGCCAGGTCGGCTTATGAGAGGTTGGATTTTTTCCCTCGCCGGTTTGCATAAAACCCGCACGCTCGTAAAATTTTACGGCACGAAGATTCGACTGATTCACATCGAGCGCAATGCCACTCGGAGAAATTCGTTGTGCCTCGGCGAGCAAGCGTTCGGCGACATCCGATCCCCACGAAGAGGCCTCGACGACGATCTGATCGAGATAGCCAGATTTGAGGTCGATCACGACGAAACCGACTATCCGATCATTCGTCTCCGCGATCGTAATATTATTGTTTGGAACAAGCTCTTCCGTCCAACGTTTTCGCCACCAATTGAGCCGTTCGCCGAAATTTATTTCTGGCATCGCCGCGTCCCATGCGCGGCGCCAGAGATCAATTGCGGCTTCTAGGTCACCTGCGCGGTAGGAACGGAGTGTGATGTTCACCGATTAGCGTTCCGTAAGCTTCAATTCAATGCGGCGATTGCGGCGATAGGCATCCTCGCTTGTGCCGGGGTCGAGCGGCTGGAATTCGCCAAATCCTGCTGCGGCAAGGTGCTGGGGTGCAACGCCCTTCGAAATCATATATTGCACCACCGAAGTTGAGCGGGCCGAGGATAATTCCCAATTCGATGGAAATTGCGCCGTTGCGATCGGACGAACGTCCGTGTGACCGTCGAACTCGGAGAATCCAGGCAATATCGGTAGGAATTTTCTTCTCGATTTCGCGAAGCGCGGAGACGAACTTATCGAGTTCCGGGAGTGCCTCCGGTCGCAGCGAGGCTGAGCCTGCGTCGAAGAGCACCTCGGATTGGAATACGAAGCGGTCTCCGACGATGCGAATATCGGGACGGTTGCCAAGGATTTCGCGCAGCCGTCCAAAAAATTCCGATCGATAGCGCTGCAATTCCTGCACCCGTTGCGCCAGCGCAATGTTCAACCGTTGGCCAAGATCGACGATCTTCGTCTGGCTATCTTTGTTCCTTTTCTCGGAGGCATCGAGTGCTTCTTCGAGCGCCGCAAGTTGTCGCCGCAATGCGGCAATCTGTTGGTTAAGAATCTCGACCTGCGAAGCCGCCTTCTGGCTGAGATTTCGCTCATTCTCAAGCTGAGTAGATAGAATCCTGTCGCTATCCCCCGCACCTTGGCGCAACTGATCGCGCTCGGTCTCAGCCGCCTTCAGATTCGCGCGCAACGCCGCCAGTTGGTCCTCCAGCGAGCCGGAATTCGCGCGCTCCAGTGAGAGAAGCTCGGAAAGTTGCTTGAGCTGCGAATTGAGCCGCGCAAGCATATTGTCCTTACCGGTAATCTCCTGCGTCAAAAAGAACTGCGCAATCACAAATACGGAAAGCAGGAAAGTGAAAACTAGCAGGAGCGTCGACAGAGCATCAACAAAGCCCGGCCAATAATTAATCGCCCGTTCGCGCCCGCGGTGACTGAGAGCCATTAACGGCGCTCCTCGGTTTCGCTAATTCGGGGAAGCCGTTCGAGCAGTTTGCGAATCTCGTGTTGTTGCGCCCCCTGATCCTCGACCCAATCACGTATCATCTGCTGTTCTTGCCGCATATGCTGCACGAGCATCTTCAGGTTCTCCGCCAATTGAATGGTTGCTTGTCCGGCCTCGCGAGATCCAGCCTCCTTGATTGTTTGTTCGAGACGGCCAATGGCTGCAGCGAAGTCTGCAGTCATCACAGAAGCGATACCGACTGACTTCGATTCATTGATTTCGGAACCACTTAGATCGCGGACGGTTGTCGAAAGCCAGTCTTCGAGATCCGTATAGAAACGGCTCTGCGCCTGGCTTGCTTGCAGATCCAGAAACCCGAGCACGAGCGATCCTGCAAGCCCAAACAGCGAAGACGAAAACGCAATTCCCATGCCGCCAAGTGGTGCCGCTAGACCATTCTTCAGATTATCGAAAATCGCTCCGGCTTCACCCCCAACTTCGAGCGATTGAATGACTTTTCCAATGGCGCCCACGGTTTCGAGCAATCCCCAGAACGTGCCGAGCAAACCGAGAAAAACGAGAAGGCCGGTGAGATAGCGCGCGATATCACGTGACTCATCGAGGCGAACGGCAATTGAATCGAGAATGCCGCGCATGGTTGTCTGTGAGATCGACATACGCCCGGTGCGGTCGCGAAGGAGCGCTGCCATTGGGGCAAGTAGCACGGGTGGCCGTGAAACGGCCAAACCGGGATCGGCAATCCGAAAACTGTTGACCCATTTTACTTCGGCAAAAAGCCGTAACACCTGCCGGATCGCAAGAATGATTCCGATCAGCAGCGCACCAAGGATCACGCCATTCAAGCCAGGGTTCGCGAGAAACGAGGTCCAAATCTGACGATAGAGAACGGCTGCGATCAGCCCGAACAGCGCAAGAAAAACGAACATCCGAAAAAGAAAGATCCGGGGAGATGAAATTTTAAGGGGACCTTCAAATTCGCGAGCCATGATCGTGTCCGCAATTGTTGCCCGCCCAGGGCGAATTCAATGCCGCTAAGCCGCGGCGAAATCAGGGCAATGCATTATGCGCCTTTTAGCGCCGCAAGCAGGCCGCTATGAATATGCTCATTACCAGCAAGAACGCTCCCTTTTGAGAGAACCTCAAGCTCGCCGTCAAGATCCGTGACAATGCCGCCCGCCTCGCGGATGAGGATCATTCCCGCGGCCAGATCCCACGGAGAGAGGCCGTGTTCCCAAAAGCCGTCAAACCGGCCGGCCGCGACCCAAGCAAGATCTAGTGCAGCAGCACCCGTACGCCGGACGCCCGCGACCTTGCTCTGTATCGTTTGCAGCTCTTTGTGGAAGCGCTCAGGATCGCCACGCCCTCGATGTGGAATTCCGCAGCAGACGACGCTGTCGGAAAGGGTACGGCGCGCTGCGACCCGCAAGCGGTGATCGTTGAGAAATCCTCCGCGTCCGCGCTCCGCGGCGTAAAGTTCATCTGTGATGGGGCTGTATACGACGCCTGCGATCGGCGCGCCGTCTTTCAAAAGGGCGATTGAAATCGCGAATAATGGGATGCCATGAAGAAAATTCGTCGTCCCGTCGAGCGGATCTACGACCCATTCATGAGAGGGATCGCTGCCCGCTATGCGGCCTCGTTCTTCCATGTGAAATCCGAAAGTCGGGCGGGCTTTCGAAAGCTCGCGATAAATTGTTTCTTCCGCTCGATGGTCGGCTGCTGAAGCAAAATTGCTGGGGCCTTTTAACGAAACCTGAAGATTCTCAACCTCGCCGAAATCGCGCACAAGGCCACGCGCCGCCTTACGGGCGGCGTTTACCATTACGGTGACGAGAGCGGAGCGGATCATGGAGTTCTTCTCGCTCCAGCGTGTGTACTCAGAAAGACATCAATCCGAACGGCGAATGTAGGTGGTTTCGTTGGTATCGACGACGACTTTTTCTCCGACAGCGATGAACGGCGGAACGAGAATACGCAAGCCGTTCTCCAATTTTGCGGGCTTATAGGAGGAAGATGCCGTCTGCCCTTTCACGACGGCATCCGCTTCGATAATTGTTAGCACGACGTTATCGGGCAATTTAATACCAACGGGACGGTCTTCGTACATTTCTAATGTGACCTTCATACCATCCTGTAAGAAAGCCGCGCGGTCGCCGACAAACTCCGTATTGAGTTCAATCTGCTCGTAGGTATCGGTATCCATGAAGACCAAATTATTGTCCTGCTTATAAAGGAACTGAAAATCCTTGCGCTCAACGCGAGCGTTCTCGACCTTTTCATCGGAAGCGAAACGATTGTTGAGTTTACGCCCGTCGATGATGTTCTTGAGCTCGACCTGGTTATACGCCGGGCCCTTGCCGGGTTTCACGGCCATGGTTTTGACCGCAACCCAAAGCGAGTTTTGATACTCGATCATCATTCCAGGGCGGATTTCATTGCCGTTGATTTTCATGGATATCCTTAGAGAGGCGCGCGCGTTCTCGTGCCAGTCTTGACCCGCAGCCGTCAAGTGCGAGGGAGCGGTGAACGAGTGACCCAGGCGCGCAGCAAATTCTCGGCTGCCTCACGATCTTTTTCCGTCAGTTTTGCAAAAAGCTCGTCGAGATTGGGGTCCGAGTCTCCCTGTGACCGTGCAAGCAGATGCCAAGCCATGGCCTCTACTGGCCTTTTTTCGATTCCGCGTCCGTTCGCCATCAGAAACGACAACCGGTTTTGTGCGATCGGATTTCCATAGAGCGCAGCCTTGCGGAAAAGTGCGGCTCCAGCGGCCTCGTCTTTGGGCACGCCTTGGCCGTTGAAAACCGCGAACGCGTATTCGGTCATCGACTCCGGATGCTTAAGCGCCGTCGCCCGTGCCAGCCACCGCGCGGCTTCCGACAGACTTTTATCAACGCCTTGGCCTTCGCGATAAAGAGTAGCGAGCGCCTGCTGCGCATCAGGTAGATCTTGCTCGGCGGCAACGCGGAACCAACGGGCGGCCTTTGCTATATCCTTGGGAAGGACCTGACCCTCGAGATAGAGTAAGGCGAGATTGTAGGCCGCCATTGCATTGCCTTGCTCGGCTGCACGTGTGAACAAGCGTGCGGCCTCATCGCGATTCTTCTCGACGCCGCGACCTTGCAGATAAAATAAACCGAGCGCGAGAGTTGCCTCTCGGTCTCCGGCCTGCATTGCTAGCCGGTACCAATCTGCCGCGCGCTTATCATTCAGCGGTATGCCGATGCCATATGCATAAATTTCGCCCAGTAAAGTCATGGCCTTCGGATCTTTTTTATCAGCTGCACGTCGTGTCGCTTCAGCAAACGCCAACAAGTAGAGACCCCGCTGGTACGCTCCATAAGAGATGTCAGCGCTCGGATCGGGCGTGGCTGGAAGCGTGGATTTTGGCGCCGCTTTGACGGGCGCCTTTGGCGAGGATTTTGGAGCAGTTTGTGTATTCGCGCCATCGCCAATGAACAGCAGAAAACTAATGAGCGGCAAGAGTAATATGTGACGTGCGTTCATGACGCTCGCCCCAGCTCGAGACTCTTGCTTGCTTTGCGGATGGCTTCGACGGGTTTACCTTCTGCTTTCCACACAACGTCGCCAAGTGCGATAAAATCGGCTCCAGCCCGAGCAAACTTTTCTATTTCATTCAAGCTTGCAGCGTAGCCAGCACAGGGCACTTCGAATATTTCGGCCCACCAGGATATGCGCTCGATGATCGCTTCAGACGTGGGTCGCGTTCCACCCGTCCCCCGATCGCCGAACAGCACATAATCGGCGCCTGCTTCTCCTGCCGTCATTGCATCGTGTCGCGAAAGCAAGCCACCTGCGCCGGCAATGCGTCCCGGCTTCAACAAACGGATTGCCGATTGAAGCGCTTCGCGGTTCGAAAGGTGAGCGCCATCGATATTCGTCTTTACGGCTAGTTCGGCATGGCCCTCCAGCATGAGAGCCACATCGGTATTCTGCAGTGCGGCCGAGATATCCCGAATTCTGGAGATATTGTTCTCATTGCTATCGTGACCTGTGCACAGAATCGCAGCAGCGACATTCGCCGCATTGCAGACATCTACTAGTGCCGACGGAAGATCATCAATTTCGTCAGTTGCCGGCGTGAACAAAATGAAACGCGGCTGCACAGACATTTCCCCTTTCCGATGCATGATTCATCGATCGCGCAGGATGGGGGCAAAAGCTGGGCTAGCCAAGTTTTTCGCGAGGCGATTACGCGGCTTTCTTTTCTAGATTGGCCGACCAGCGGCCTTCGGTTGCGAGGCCATTCATACAAGCGCGATGGGAGAAGGCGCTTTGTGCAGCTTTCACATTTTCCGCCTTTCCCAACCAGGCTTTCTGCGGGGCGGCCTGCAATGCGCGTCCAAAGGAAAAGGTAAGCCTCCACGGCAGTCCGCCGATCTTATTCATGGCGTCGAGATGTGCAGTTGCTTCTTCGTCGCTCTGGCCGCCGGAGAGGAATGCGATGCCCGGCACTGCGGACGGAACGGTTGCTTTCAGCATACGTATCGTTTTTTCCGCTATTTCCTGCACGGGGGCTCTTTTTGTACTCTTCTTGCCGGGCACCGCCATGTTCGGTTTAAGCACAATGCCTTCGAGCGCAACGCGCTGGATATAGAGCTGTTTGAAAGTTTCGTTTAGCATCCACTCGGTGACGGTATAGCAACGATTGATGTCGTGATTGCCGTCCATCAACACTTCCGGTTCGACAATTGGAACAATCTGTGCAGCCTGACACAATGCAGCATAACGCGCGAGCGCGTGCGCGTTAGTGTGAATGGCCGTGTGAGTGGGAATGCCGGAGCCGACATCGATCACCGCGCGCCACTTTGCGAAGCGGGCGCCTTGTTCATAATATTTAGTGAGGCGATCGGTGAGCTTATCGAGGCCGACCGTGATTAATTCGCCGGGACAGCTGGGGAGAGGTTTGGTGCCCTCGTCGACTTTGATACCGGGAATCGATCCGACTTGTGTAATCAACTGCACCAGGGGCGTACCGTCCTTCGCCTTTTGCCATATCGTCTCATCATAAAGGATAACGCCGGAGATATAATTCTTCATAGCATCAGTCGAACGGAACAGAAGCTCGCGATAATCGCGGCGATTGTCTTCGGTCGATTCGACTTTGATCGCGTCGAAGCGCTTCTTGATCGTGCCCGAAGATTCGTCAGCGGCAAGGATACCCTTGCCTGGCGCGACCATGGCGACGGCGACCTTATTGAGTTCCGCGAGGTTCATCGTTTCCACCCTGTTTTTCCTGTTTATTTTATCCGCAAAGCCTCGACGCCAGGCAAGGGCTTTCCTTCAAGCCATTCGAGGAATGCGCCACCTGCGGTTGAAACATAACTGAACTGATCGACCACACCGGCGTGACGTAGGGCGGCGAGTGTGTCGCCACCACCGGCGAAGGAACTGACGAGGCCTTGGCCGGTGAGTTTTGCGACTTCACGCGCCAGCGTCACAGTACCTGCGTCGAAGGGAGAGACTTCAAACGCGCCCATTGGCCCATTCCACACGATGGTACGGGAATTGGCGAGGCGTGCCGCAATTAAGGCAATCGACTGCAGCCCGATATCGAGGATCATCTCGTCGGGTCCTACCGCATCGATCATCACGGCGCGAGACGGGGCGTTTGCTTCGAATTTTTTGGCTACCGCGGCGTCGACCGGAAGGAGGATATCGCGATCCTTGGCCTTGGCTTCTCTGAGAATTTTGCGCGCTGTCTCGATCAGATCCGGTTCGCTAAGCGATTTGCCGATATTTTTTCCTTGGGCTGCGAGAAATGTATTCGCCATCGCGCCGCCGATCACTAGAAGATCAACTTTGGCGAGAAGATTACTCAGAAGTGCGAGCTTCGATGAAATTTTTGCGCCGCCGACGATGGCTGCTAGCGGTTTTACCGGCGAAGTGAGTGCTCGGGTTAGCGCGCCGATTTCCGCCTGCATTGCTCGGCCAGCATAGGAGGGGAGCTTGTGCGCGAGACCTTCGGTGGAAGCGTGTGCGCGGTGTGCCGCGGAGAAGGCGTCGTTCACATAAATATCCCCCAGTTTCGCAAGAGCTGCGACAAAATCGGGGGAATTCTTTTCTTCTCCCGCGTGAAAACGGGTGTTTTCGAGCAAAAGCACTTCGCCAGCTTTCATGGCAGAGACAGCTTTTTCGGCGTCAGGCCCAATGCAATCGTTCGCGAAAGCGACGGGTTTTCCCAACAAGCCGGCAAGCACAGGCGCCACTGGTTTGAGAGACTGCGAAACATCGCGTCCCCTGGGACGCCCAAAATGCGAAAGCAGAATTGCTTTGCCGCCTTTTTCGGTAATCGCGGCGATTGTCGGAACCGCCGCGCGAATGCGCGTATTGTCAGTGATGCGGCCACCTTCCATCGGTACGTTCAGATCGACGCGGATGAGGACGCGCTTGTCTTTTACATCGGCCTGATCGAGCGTGCGGAAGGAAGCCATCGAAGCGAAGGATCAGCCGAGTTTGCCCATAGCAACGGCGGTATCGGCCATGCGATTCGAGAAGCCCCACTCGTTGTCGTACCAGGACATGACCCGCACAAAAGTTCCGTCCAGCACCTTGGTCTGATCCATGTGAAAGACCGAGGAATGTGGATCGTGATTGAAATCGATCGAGACGTTCGGCTGCGTCGTGAAACTGAGGATTCCTTTTAGCTGTTGCTCGGCCGCGCGTTTGATCGCGGCATTCACTTCATCCTTGTTGGTCTTGCGTTTGGCGACGAATTTGAAATCGACGACGGAAACGTTCGGTGTAGGCACGCGGATCGCAACGCCGTCAAGCTTACCCGAAAGTTCCGGCAACACGAGACCAACCGCTTTAGCGGCCCCTGTCGAAGTCGGAATCATCGAGAGCGCTGCAGCGCGCGCGCGATATAAATCCTTGTGAACCTGATCGAGCGACGGTTGGTCGTTCGTATAGGCGTGGACTGTTGTCATGAAACCCTTTTCAATGCCGATCGCATCGTTCAACACCTTGGCGACTGGCGCGAGGCAGTTTGTGGTGCAGGAAGCATTCGAAACAATCCTGTGATCCTTGTTGAGTTTGTCGTGGTTCACGCCGTAAACCACAGTGATATCGGCGCCGTCGGCAGGTGCAGAGATGAGCACACGCTTCGCGCCGGCCGTCAGATGCGCTGAAGCCTTATCTTTCGTGGTGAATATGCCGGTGCATTCGAGCGTGATATCGATCTTGAGATCTTTATACGGGAGCGTCGCCGGGTCCTTGATCGCGGTTACTTTGATCGGGCCACGGCCAACGTCGATCGTATCGGCGCCCGTCTTCACTTCATGTGGAAAGCGGCCATGTACGGAGTTGAAACGGAGGAGGTGGGCATTGGTCTCGACCGGGGCCAAATCATTGATGGCAACTACTTCGATATCCTTGCGGCCGGACTCGATAATCGCACGCAAAGTGTTGCGTCCGATGCGTCCAAAGCCGTTGATAGCAACTCGAACCGTCATGCTCTCTCCTTGCGCAGCAGATCGCGCTTTTCTCCTAGCGCAGAAAAGGCGGCTGCGACAATTGCTTCCGTCGTAATTCCAAAACGACGGTAAAGATCCTTATAGGGGGCGCTCGCACCGAATCCTTTCATTCCGACAAAGGCCCCGTCGGTCCCGATGATCGTGTCCCAACCCATACGGATAGCGGCTTCGACACCAATCTTGATCGGGGCATCGCCGATTATTGCTGCGCGATATTTCTCCTCCTGCTCCAGAAAAAGGTCGAGGCAAGGAACGGAAACGACGCGAGTTGGCACACCCTGTTTGTCGAGTTCAGTCTTGGCCGCTATACAGAGTGACACTTCCGAACCCGAAGCAAACAAAGAGACCCGTGCATTGCCCTTGGCGGGAGAGAGTTCATAGGCACCGAAGGCGCAGAGATTTTTCTCTTCGAAATGAGTCCGGAGCGCCGGAAGGTTTTGACGCGTCAATGCCAATATGCTTGGACCGTCCGTATTCTCAAGCGCAAGCTGCCAGCATTCGGCGGTCTCGGTAAGATCAGCTGGGCGAAACAACTTCATATCCGGAATCGCACGCAGCGCTGCGAGATGTTCCACTGGCTGATGCGTAGGACCATCTTCACCGAGGCCAATTGAGTCGTGCGTCATCACGTGAATGACGCGAAGACCCATTAGGGCAGCGAGGCGGATGGAAGGTCGGCAGTAATCGGAAAACACCAGGAACGTGCCGGAGAATGGGATAATCCCACCGTGCAGTGCCATGCCATTCATGGCGGCGGCCATGCCGTGTTCGCGGATGCCCCAGTGCAGAAATTGTCCCTTGAAATTGCCGGGCGAGATGACCAGCATATTCTTTGTCTTCGTGTTATTCGACCCGGTCAAATCAGCGGAGCCGCCGATCATCTCGGGCGCTACCTCGATCAGGCTGCTGAGCACGTCTTCGGACGCCTTGCGGGTCGCGATCTCCTTCAGAGTTTTCGTCGCCTGCTCTTTAATCATTCGCACTGCGGCGCCAACCGTTGGCGAAAGTTTTCCCGTTAGGCGCCGTTCGAATTCCGCGCGTTTATCGGATGTGAGAGAAGCCAGACGGTCTTTCCATTTCTTGTGTGCATCCTGCGAGCGCATTCCGGCCTCGCGCCACGCGCCGAGCAGATCGGTAGGAATTTCGAACGGGGGATAATTCCAGCCGAGTTTCTCGCGCGCGCCCTTGATTTCCTCCGCGCCGAGCGGCGAGCCGTGAGCTTCGCAGGTGCCAGCTTTTTTCGGAGCCCCGAATCCGATCGTGGTGCGGCAGGCGATCAAGGTGGGCTTGTCAGATTCTTGCGCCGCCTCGATTGCCTTCGCGATCGCTTTCGGGTCGTGGCCATCGATTTGCGTCGCTTTCCAGCCTGAGGCCTGAAAGCGCGCAACCTGATCGGTCGAGTCCGAGAGCGAAAGCTTTCCGTCGATGGTGATGTTGTTGTCATCGAACAGTACGATCAGCTTGGAAAGCTTCAGATGTCCGGCCAGCGCGATCGCTTCTTGGCTGACGCCCTCCATTAGGTCGCCATCGGACGCGAGCACATAAGTAAAGTGATCGACGATTTCAGCACCGAATTGGGCGGTTAAAATTCTTTCCGCCAGTGCCATGCCGACAGCGTTGCCAAGACCCTGGCCGAGCGGGCCAGAGGTTGTTTCAACCCCTTCAGTAATCGAATTTTCCGGATGACCCGGCGTCTTCGAATCGAGCTGTCGGAACCGCTTGATCTCGTCGAGTGTCATCTGCTTATAACCAAGGAGATAAAGTAACGAATAAAGCAGCATTGAGCCGTGACCGGCCGAAAGTACGAAGCGGTCGCGGTCCGGCCATTTCGGATCGGTCGGATCGAACTTGAGAAATTTCGTGAACAAAACAGTCGCGATATCGGCTGCACCCATCGGCAGACCAGGATGGCCGGATTTTGCCGCCTCGACCGCATCCATGGAGAGTGCGCGAATGGCGTTGGCCATGCGGTCGTGGTTCGCGCGCGTTGTCACTCTTTGTCTCACTCCTGGGGGCGGCGGACAGATAACACGCAAGGACCCGGAGTCAATGATTGCGCCGGTTTTTGCAGGTGAAAACGTGCCAAATGCTTCGATCCGTTGGTCATAACTTCGCCCCGCACGTTGACGCATCGTTGTGGCCGACCTTTACTATCCGAGGTGGGAGCGAGTTGGTATGAGTGCGATGGATGCGGCTATTCGGCGGCTCGATGCGGCGATCGATGCACTGGAAGCGGCGGTTGACCGTAGCGCGAACGATAGCCGCGAGCGCCAGGAACTTGAGACTCAGTTGCAGGTCTTCGGCAGCGATCGTTCGCGGTTGGCATCCGATCTTGAACGGATGCGTGCCCGTTCAACCGATCTTGAGGCTGCCAACCGCGAAGTTTCTCGCCGTCTCGAAAATACCGCCGACACCATTCGCTCTTTGTTAGCAACGCAAGATCGCTGAGGAATTGATGGCGCAAGTCAGTGTCATGATTGGCGGACGCACCTATCGGATGGCGTGCGACGATGGGCAGGAAAATCATCTTATGCAACTCGCGCGCGATCTCGATGCGCAAATAAGACAATTGCGCGAAGCCTTCGGCGAAATTGGAGATACGCGACTCATGGTGATGGCCGCCATCATGATTGCCGACGATCTTTCCGAACTTCGCCGCCGTATTCGCGGACTCGAACAGGAGATCGAGGGCTTTAAGGAGGCGCGGCATATGGCGAACGAAAGGTTCGAGGCGGCCGAGCGTTCAGCAGCCCATAGCCTGGAAAAAGCCGCCGAGCGGATTGAGCGCCTTGCACGTGGGCTAAACGGCGGCGGAAAATCCCCACAGGGCTGATGCAGGACTGGCAGCGTGACCGCAGGCGGCCTAAAGTAATTTCGCGGAGCTGCGCGGTTCGTCAGGAAATTTATTCGCTGGGGCCTTATCGATCCCAACGGGAGCTGTCTCTGGTCTTGCCCCTGGGCTTGGTCACGCGGCGCTCATCTACTTCGTAGGTTTCCCGGGATCGTCGTTCCAACGGCCAATGGTGGTTTCGCACTTTATTATTTGTTCGTAAGGTAAAATGCTCGCAGACGCTCGAACCGCCTCTGACAAAAAACGCGAACTGCGAGAGGCTGCGCTTGCTCGCCGTGATCTCATGCCGCCCGACGATCGCGTACGTGCCGCACGCAAGGTCGCTGCATTGGCATTTCCCGTGGCGGTGTTAGATGGTGCAATTGTCGCCGGCTTTTCGCCGATCAAAACGGAATTCAATCCACTGCCTTTGATGCGGATGCTTGCAAAGGCGGGAGGGCAACTTGCGTTGCCGAAAGTCATGGGACGCGGAAGGCCGCTTTCAATGAGGGCATGGAATTTCGGCGATCCACTCGTGCCAGGTGTTTGGGGCATTCGCGAACCAAAGCCCGATGCTCCGGAAGTGACGCCCGATATTTTGCTGGTGCCTTTTACTGCTTTTGACCGGAAAGGTTATCGTGTCGGTTATGGCGCGGGCTATTACGACCTGACGCTTGAAATACTGCGGGCTAAGAAAAAAATTGTCGCTGTTGGGGTAGGTTTCGCTACACAAGAGGTCGAAGACGTTCCCGCTGAAGCGCACGATCAGAAATTGGATTATGTGCTGACAGAAGCCGGTCTCAAATTCGCCGCGATGGAGCCCCGCTGATGCGTGTTCTTTTTCTCGGCGACGTGGTGGGGCGGCCAGGACGCGAAGTCGTGACCTCGCGCTTACCGAAACTGATCAAGGACTGGAAGCTCGATTTCGTCGCTATCAACGGCGAGAATGCTGCTGGCGGATTCGGTATCACTGAGGCAATTTACCACGAGTTGGTCGACGCCGGCGCCGATGCCATCACCCTCGGCAACCATTCGTGGGACCAACGCGAAGCACTCGTTTTCATTGAGCGTGTACCGAAACTGATCCGGCCACTCAACTATCCAAAAGGTACTCCCGGCCGCGGTGCTTCGGTTATGGAAGCGAAAAATGGCGAACGCGTACTCATCATGAACGCGCTGGGCCGTGTGTTCATGGAGCAGCTTGACGATCCGTTCGCGGCTGTGGAGCGGGAGTTGTCCATTTGTCCGCTCGGCGAGGGTTGCGATATCGCCATCTGCGACTTTCACGCCGAAGCGACAAGCGAGAAACAGGCCTTTGCCCATCATTTCGACGGCCGGCTTTCGCTTGTCGTCGGAACGCACACCCATGCGCCGACGTCGGACCATCGAGTGCTGAACGGCGGTACGGCATATGTAAGTGACATCGGCATGTGTGGCGATTACGACAGCGTGCTGGGCATGAGCAAGGAAGAACCGATCCGCCGCTTTCTCACGAAAATTCCATCCAGTCGTTTTGAGGCGGCGAACGGTGAGGGGACGCTTTCGGGCGTTGTGGTCGAAATCGAAAATCGATCAGGACACACAAAGAATATCTGGCCGGTGAGGCTCGGTGGCTGCTTGTCGGAAGCGCAGCCAAATTTTTCGTTCTGAGTTGTTAAAAAAACTAAGCATTCTCGGAAAAACGCTCCGCTCGTCGGAACCGCAAAGTCTCGGTGATTGGGTAAGAACTTTGGCACGTTTGTGGTGGATTGAGACGGCTCGGCCTCAAAGCGCGCCCGGAAGGCGGATTTCGGAAATTCATCGATTTTTTCGTGTTGAAATGACTTCGCATTTTGGTTTGCAGAGCGACAAGCTCGAATTTTGGACAGGCTTTTGCAGCAGGATAGATGCGTTGAACGAGGGGCGTTGTTGATCTTGGTGGTGCTTGCCGATGTCCGATCCTGCCGGACGTCGATCCGGTCGCGCTAAAAGTAATTCTCCGCGTGAATATATCGGGTTCAAACTGTCCGACGGGTTGCAGTAACCGCAAGCGCGGACATATAACGCTGCGCTTCCGCTCACGGGGACATTATGGCCGGCCATTCGCAATTCAAGAACATCATGCACAAGAAGGGCCGCGCCGACGCGGCCCGTGCGAAATTGTTCAGCAAGCTTGCGCGCGAAATCACGGTCGCGGCCAAGATGGGTCTGCCGGATCCGGCAATGAACCCGCGGCTTCGCGCGGCGATTCTCGCGGCGCGCGCGGAAAACGTGCCAAAGGACAATATTGAGCGTGCGATTAGGAAATCGCAGGGCGGTGAAGGGGAGAATTACGAGCAGATCCGCTACGAAGGCTACGCGCCTGGTGGCGTCGCGCTGATTGTCGAGGCCTTGACCGACAACAGGAACCGTACCGCTTCCGAGGTGCGGTCTTATTTCACCAAACACGGCGGTAGCCTTGCTGAAACGGGCGCAGTTTCCTTCATGTTCAACCACGTCGGCGTCGTGCAGTACGATACGGACAAGGCTTCGGCCGATGCAATGCTGGACGCCGCGATCGAAGCGGGGGCCGACGACGTTTCTTCTTCCGCGTCTGGTCACGAAATAATTACGAGTGCGGATGCATTGCATGAGGTTGTACGCGCGCTGGAAGTGAAATTTGGCGAACCCAAAAAATCCAGTCTAGTGTGGCGTCCACGGAGCTCGATCGCTGTCGACGATGAGACTGGCGAAAAACTTCTGAAATTGATTGAATCACTTGAAGACAATGACGACGTGCAGAATATCTATGCGAATTTCGAAATTTCTGACGCATTGATCCAAAAGATGAGCGCGTAAAGGCTTTGACGCCGAAACAATACTCTCGCGCCATCGGCTATCTGGCGCTGCTCACGACGGTTCTGATCTGGGGCGCTTGGATCGTGCTAACGCGCCAGGCGGTCGTGCATATGCTTGCGCCGTCAGAAGTGGCGCTACTTCGCATGATCGCACCGACTGTTCTGCTTGCCCCCGCTATATGGCGTGCAGGAATTTTCGCGCGCGGCAAGATCGTTCCGTTAATTTTCTGCGTCATTGGCGCGGGCACGCCGTTTATGCTCTTGACTGCGACGGGAATGAAATACGCGTCATCAGCGGATTTTGCTGCGCTCGTGCCGGGCACGATGCCGGTGCTGGTCGCCCTGATTTCAGTCCTGTTTTTTAAGGAACGGATGGGATGGCAACGCGCGTTCGGCTTTGCCTGTTGTGTGATGGGCGCATTCGCCATTGCAGGGCGCAGCCTGCTGGTCGCCGATGCAAATGCTTCGTTCGGTCATTTGTTGTTGCTGTTAGCCGCCTTGAATTATGCCGGTTACACGCTCGGCTTTCGTCATAGCGGGTTGACGCCGATCGAGGCAACGGGCCTCGTTGCGTTCTGGTCGTTGCTGATGATCCTGCCAATCGGACTTCAACCGGTGATCGAATCCATCCGCGCCGGAAATTTGTATGAAATTATCTTTCAGGCAATTCTGCAGGGAGTATTTTCGGGCATCGTTGCTCTCGTTGCATTTAACATTGGCATCAATCGGGTTGGCGCCTCGAAGGCAGCGGCGTTCGTCGCGCTCGTACCGGTCGTGGCGACACTGCTTGCGATTCCCATTCTCGGCGAATGGCCAGATGTTATCGCGATCGTCGGCGTGGCAATGACAAGCCTCGGTGTTCTGCTCGCCAGCGGAATTCTCGCGGCTAATGAAAAAAGCCGTCAAAAACTGGAAGACTCACGAAGGCGGAAATCAATATAATCGCGTAGGCTATTCGCCGGTAAACCGTTTCCGACGCGCGATGAAACGAAAGCGCACCGACGACGAATAGGATCGTGTAAAAAATCCCGAGAAGCAGCGCCAGAGCGAGCGCCTCCTTCGTGAAAAGTTTCTCGAAAAAATAGTTGACGCAGGCCGCGCTTCCGAGGGCCGCGAAAAAGACGATCATGTTGGCTCGCGCTGTTGTGGCTTTGATCGCGCCGCCTAACCAATAAAGGATGACCGGCGGCCCTGCGATCTGCACCGCGCCGTTTGTTATGCCAGCGATCGCGCCAACGCCGAGCGTAATTGGGAGCTTCGGCTTGCCGTGGTAGCGCCATCCGCTCGCAAGAACTGGAACGACCGACAGCACGAAGGCTCCGATGAACCAACGCAGCGCGGTGGGATCGATAGTCAACAACAGTAGTGTGCCAAGCGGCACCGTAACGACGGCGGCCACTGTTATAGGTAACACATCCCGCCAATCGCAGCGCGGGAAGGCGTGCACGCCGAAGGGCACGCCGCTCGCTGTGTCGATCAAGAGAAGCGTCGCGCTCGCGATTTTAGGATCATAAATGGCGCTGATCAAAGGGATATAAATGAGCGCAGACCCGAAACCGGAAAAGCCACGTGCTATCCCCGCAAGCGCGGCGATCAGGGTTGCCAGCAGGAAGCGTCGGTCTGCGATCGTCGCAGCAAAGGTGGCGCTGTCAGGAAGGTCTATCATTGATGGGCGATTCGGGGCCTAAATCTGGGGCCGCAGGGAAAGCGATTCGCAAGACGAGATAGCATGAGCCAGCCCATTCGCATCCTCGGACTTGACCCCGGCCTCCGCCGTACGGGGTGGGGCATCGTCGAGAGCATGGGTAATCGTCTCGTTTATGTAGCCTGTGGTTCGGTCGACACCGACGACAAGGAGGCGTTGGCCTTACGTCTTGCTGCGCTGTACGACGGGCTCGCTCAGGTACTTTCGACACACAAGCCTGATGAGGCCGCGGTCGAGGAAACTTTCGTTAACGCCGGTCCGCGTTCGGCGCTCAGGCTCGGGCAGGCTCGAGGGATCGCACTTCTGGTGCCCGCTAAGGCTGGGCTTCCTGTCGCCGAATATGCGCCAAATCTTGTGAAGAAATCTATCGTCGGCGCCGGACGCGCGGAGAAAATTCAGGTTCGCAAGATGATCGCCGTATTGCTACCCAAGTCGGAGCCGGAAACCGATGACGCCTGTGATGCGCTCGCCGTCGCGATTACGCATGCGCATCATCGTTCGAGTGCGTGGTTACGGATGGCGAACGTGGGATAAGTGGGATGCAAGCATTGATCGCCAATTGCAAGCCGGCACGTAACAATCCGCGTAGTTTCGGAGCGGTGCTATTGTACGTGGGCGCGTCGCTCTTCGCGCTGGGAGCATCGGTCATGGCCTATCTTGAGCCGGGTCTAAGTTCGTTCTCTTATGGCTTGTTTGGCATCGGTGCAGTCATCGGCCTGACCGGTCTATTTCTGTGGTGAGATAGATTGAATTTGAGGCAAACGATATGATCGGCAAATTGCGCGGTATCGTCGACTCCTATGGCGAGGACATGGTCATACTCGACGTGCATGGCGTCGGCTATCTCGTGCACTGCTCCGTGCGTACGTTGCAATCGCTGCCCCCACCAGGCGAGGCGGCAACCATTTCGATCGAGACCTGGGTACGCGAGGACCAGATCCGGCTTTACGGCTTTGTGACAGATCTCGAACGTGAATGGTTTCGCATTCTCACGAGCGTGCAAGGCGTCGGGGCGAGAGTTGCTTTGGCTGTGCTCGGAACGTTGAAAGTTTCTGAACTCGCCAACTCTATTGCGCTTGGCGATAAGGTACAGATCGCACGCGCGCCCGGCGTCGGGCCGAAGCTCGCACAGCGTTTGGTGACAGAACTTAAAGACAAGGCGCCCGCCTTCGCCAATGTCGATCCGGCGGTAGTGAAATTACAAGGCGATCTCGCCGAACGGCGGGCGGCGCAACCAGTGAGCGAAGCGGTCTCCGCGCTCGTCAATCTGGGTTACGGGGAGATCCAGGCGAGCGCCGCGGTCTCCGCCGCGGTGCGCGCAGCGGGCGATAAGGCTACAACTGAAACGCTCATTCGCCACGGCTTGAGGGAGCTTGCGCGATGAGCCGCAGCGTTGTTTCGCCCGAACGCCGAGAGGAAGACGTCGCAGAAGCGGGAATGCGTCCGCAGCGGCTGTCAGAATTTATTGGGCAGGAAAAAGCCTGCTCAAACCTGAAGGTATTCATCGAGGCCGCGCGTGCCCGCAAGGAGGCGTTGGATCATGTCCTGCTCGTCGGGCCTCCGGGCCTCGGCAAGACCACGCTCGCGCAGATTGTCGCGCGCGAACTTGGCGTAAATTTCCGCGCGACATCGGGCCCCGTAATCGCGAAGGCCGGCGATCTCGCAGCGCTTCTCACCAATCTCGAGGACCGCGACGTTCTGTTCATCGATGAAATTCATCGGCTCAATCCGGCCATTGAGGAAATCCTTTATCCTGCGATGGAGGATTATCAACTTGATCTCATCATTGGCGAGGGTCCGGCGGCGCGCTCCGTAAAGATCGATCTCTCGCGTTTCACGCTTATTGGGGCGACGACGCGCTCAGGCCTTCTCACGACGCCGTTGCGCGACCGCTTCGGTATTCCAATTCGTCTCGGTTTTTACGAAGTGCACGAGCTGGAGACCATCGTGAAACGCGGTGCGCGCGTACTCAGTCTTTCGATCAGCGCTGATGGTGCTCAGGAAATCGCAAGGCGCGCGCGCGGCACGCCGCGTATCGCGGGACGTCTCCTGAAACGGGTGCGTGACTTCGCTTTGGTTGCGGGTGAAAAATCGATCGAACGAAGCAGCGCCGACCGCGCGCTTGGCCATCTTGAGGTCGATGCCGCCGGTCTTGATGCGATGGACCGGCGTTACTTGACGATGATTGCGAACAACTATGGCGGCGGTCCGGTCGGGGTTGAAACCATTTCTGCTGCCCTATCCGAGCCGCGCGACGCGATCGAGGACATCATCGAACCGTTTCTGATCCAACGCGGCTTCGTGCAGCGCACGCCGCGCGGCCGCATGCTCACTTCTCATGCCTTCAGGCATCTCGGTCTTACCGAGCCCGCGCGCGATGCGTCACAAATGCCGCTGTTTGATCAAGGTAGCGACGAGTGAATAAGCCAAAACCCGGGCAAGACACATCGACTGAATTGGCCGGCCGCCTGATTGAAGGCGGGCACACGATGCACGTCCGTGTCTATTATGAAGACACGGATTTTTCGGGCATTGTCTATCACGCGAATTATCTGCGCTTCATGGAACGCGGGCGGACGAATTATCTGCGCCTAATCGGAGCCGATCACAGGGCGCTATTCGAGCAGACCGAGAAAGAAGCGCCAAGCTTTGCCTTTGTGGTGCGCTCAATGAAGATCGATTTTCTCCGGCCAGCCTATATGGACGACCTCCTGGAAGTTCGGACTCTTTCCAAAGAAGTGTCGGGCGCCTCCATCATCCTGCATCAAAAGGTGATGCGCAGGGCGGAAGTTATGGCCGAGGCCGAGGTCCGGGTTGCCTTCGTCTCGGAGGGCAAGCCCCGCCGTATCCCCGAACCGCTCCGCAAGGCCATGGGCGCGGATGCGGAGCGCAATCGGGAACGCTAACTGGACATTAAGGATGTGACGCGCTCTTTAAGCGTGTCGGATGGGGTCTCGATGCCCAAGTTTGGACAAATTCCGTGCCGAATTGAATCAATGGGGGTAGGTGGCAACATCGGACTTAGCTGAAGCGCTAGGTCTTATGCTGGGGTGGTACCAAGCCCAATCCACATTTTGAAGTTTCATGCGGCAATCCGGCGCGCCCGGAGCCGGAAAGCCGGGGATGTTGTTGAATGAATCCGTCTGATATCGCGCCCGTGATGCCCTCGGCCGACGTGTCGCTGTGGGCGCTTTTTCTGCAAGCGCATTTCGTTGTGAAGACAGTAATGATCGGGCTAATGATCGCTTCTGTCTGGGTGTGGGCCATTGTTGTCGACAAGACGATACTCTATATGCGCACACGTCATGCTATTGATCGCTTCGAGCAGATCTTTTGGTCTGGCCAAAACCTTGAAGAGCTTTATCAATCGCTCTCCTCCCGGCCCAATTCTTCGATTGCGGCGCTATTCGTTGCAGCGATGAGGGAATGGAAGCGCACTTATGAAGGAGGGGCGAAGACGCTCACCGGACTGACCGAGCGCGTTGAAAAGGTCATGGATGTGACCATTGCCCGCGAAGTGGAGCGGCTTGAACGCAGGCTATTGGTGCTTGCCACGGTCGGCTCGGCCGGCCCGTTCGTGGGCCTATTCGGAACGGTTTGGGGCATCATGACGAGTTTCCAGTCGATCGCGGCTTCGAAAAATACGAGTCTCGCGGTGGTCGCCCCGGGCATCGCAGAGGCACTTTTTGCCACTGCTTTGGGGCTTGTGGCCGCCATACCGGCGACCATTTTTTATAATAAGTTTTCTAGCGAAGTGAGCCGCCTCGCTCAGCGCCTCGAAGGCTTTGCTGACGAATTTTCGGCGATCCTGTCGCGGCAGGTTGACGAGCGGTCCTGAGGAAATCGAGATGGCCGCGAATGCAGCAGGCAAGGGTGCTTGGCAAAGCCGACGTAGCCGTCGGCGCAACGCTCATGTCATGAGCGAGATTAACGTCACGCCAATGGTCGACGTGATGTTAGTGCTGCTCATCATTTTTATGGTAGCAGCGCCACTGCTCACCGCCGGCGTCCCGGTCGACTTGCCTCAGACGCAGGCGAAGGCGCTCGATCAGGATCGTGAGCCATTGACCTTGTCGGTCAACGAGAAGGGTCAGATCTATTTGTCGAATACCGAGATCAAAATTGAAGAGATGGTCCCAAAGCTGCAGGCGATTGCGAAGAATGGTTTTGACGAACGCATTTATGTGCGTGGCGACAAGAGGGTCGATTACGGCACGGTGATGAAACTGATGGGCCGTCTTTCGCAGGCAGGCTATCGCCGCGTTGCTTTGCTGACGGAGATCGAAGGAAATTAAATGGAAGTCCGTCCCGGACTTGCAGTCTCTGCCGTAGCCCATGCCGTGATTCTTGGCTGGGGGTTGTTGACGTTCAAGCCAAAGCCGCTCGATTTCAAGCCGGTTGAATCGATTCCGATCGATATCGTTCCGATTTCCGATAGTACGAAGAATAGAGCGGGTTCGCCGAAATCTCCAACCAAGGACATGCAAAAGGTCGCGGAGAAAGAGGCCGACCCGAAGGAGATGAAAGAGCTGGTCGAGAAGATTACGAAACAGCCTGAGATCAAGGCCGCGCCGCCGCCTCCGCCGCCGACGCCTGAGCCGAAACAGGCAGAAGCGAAGCCCGATCCGAAACCCGAGCCAAAAGCTGAACTGAAAAAAGAAGAGGCGCTGAAAAAACCAGAACCGCCCAAACAGCCTGAGCCACCCAAGAAGGAGCAGCCGAAGCAGGTGTCACCCAATCAGATGAAGGCCGCACCTACCAAGCGTACTTTCGATCCGAACCAGATCGCCACGCTGCTAGATCGTCGCGAGCCGCAACGCCAGCAGGCTACAGATTTGAAAACGCCCTTGCCGACTTCGCTCGGTGTGCCGCGGGGCTCCGCGGAACAAATCTCGATGAGCGAAGTAGATGCGTTGCGCCGTAAATTGATGCAGCTATGGAATCCACCAGCCGGAGCAACAAATCCGCAGGAACTAATCGTCTCGGTACGGCTTCAGCTGAATCGAGACGGCACCCTGGCGTCGCCCCCACGCGTCTTGACCAGTGGCAACAGTCCGCTCTTTTTGATTGCGCGGGAGAACGCGATGCGCGCCGTCTTCATGGGTCAACCCTATACGATGCTTCCGAAAGACAAATACGATCTTTGGAAGGACATCGAAATCACCTTCGACCCACGCGATATGGTGGGTGGGTAACCAGGAACTGATCGAACTCATGACGAAACTTATTCTTTCCGATTCGCTCGGACACCGGACCATGCTTTCGCGTCGCGGCTTGCTTGCCACGATGGGAGGCGTTGCCGGCGCATTGATCGTGCCGAATGCGGCGCGAGCTGTGCTTAAGCTCGACGTGACTCAGGGCACCATTCAGCCGATCCCCATCGCGATTCCAGATTTCATCGGGCGTCAAAATGAAGGCTCAGATGTCGGAAGATTGGTCTCTTCGGTGATCACGAACAATTTGCGGCGCTCGGGACTGTTTCAGCCGCTCGATCCTGTGTCTTTCATTGAGAAATTTCAGACCATCGATACATCGCCACGTTTTCAAGACTGGCGCGTGATCAACGCGCAGGCGCTGGTTGCGGGCCGTGTCAGCCGTGAGCCTGACGGACGCTTCAAGACGGAAGTCCGGTTGTGGGATGTTTTTGCGGGCACGCAGCTTTACGGCCAACAATATTTCACTCAGGCGGATCAGATCCGCCGCGCAGCGCATATCATTTCCGATGCGATTTACGAACGCATCACTGGCGACAAAGGATACTTCGACACCCGAATCGTGTTCGTCGACGAGACTGGTCCGAAGGAGCGTCGTATCAAACGGCTCGCGATCATGGATCAAGACGGCGCCAACGTGCGCTACTTGACGAGCGGTGACGAGCTCGTGCTTACGCCGCGTTTTAATCCGACAAGTCAGGAAGTCACCTATATGGCCTATGGGCGCGGCGATCCGCGCGTGATGCTGATGAATGTGGAAACACGTCAGCGTGAAGTGATAGGCGATTTCCCTGGCATGACGTTTGCCCCACGCTTCTCGCCTGACGGCAAGAAGGTCGTGATGAGTTTGCAGAAGGAAAGCAACTCCAACATCTTTGTCATGGATCTTCAGTCGCGGCGGACGACGCGGCTTACCGACGTCGCAGCGATCGATACCGCGCCGTCCTATTCGCCCGACGGGCGCGCGATCGTGTTCGAGTCCGACCGTGGCAATAGTCAACAGATCTACATGATGAACGCTGATGGCTCCGGGCAGCGCCGGCTATCGTTCGGGCAAGGTTCGTATTCGACGCCCGTATGGTCGCCGCGCGGTGACGTGATCGCATTCACAAAGCGGGGGGCCGGCAGTTTTGCGATTGGCGTCATGCGGTCCGACGGCTCTGGTGAGCGGATTCTCACAGAAGGCTTCCACAATGAGGGGCCAACTTGGGCGCCCAACGGGCGCGTGATCATGTTTTTCCGCGATCCTGGTGGCAATGCTGGTCCGCAGCTCTTTACGGTGGATTTCACCGGCTACAACGAACAGCGCGTGCCGACCCCGTCCTATGCCTCGGATCCTGCCTGGTCGCCGCTTCTTTCCTGATTGCAATCTCCGGAGAACCTTGATGCTGCCCTTGCCGGAACAAAGTTCTCGTTCACGCTTTGTTAACCATGTGAGTCGCTTTCCCAGACAGGTTGGACGAAAGCTATGTTTTTCGGCGTTTTGCCAAGGCTTCATCAAGGTTAATGGAATATTCGATTAACTGTCGTGCAGTTAGATCGGCGCGAGTTTTCTAATGGGATAAAGGGAGCCACCGCCATGATGAAGACGATGCGGTTCCTTCAGGGTCTGCGTTTTGCTGCGTTGCTTGGGTCGGCGATATTGATCACCGCCTGCGCGAACAATGCAAATCTAAACGACCCAAACGCCTCCGCCTCGACGCCCGGCAGCACGCAGGACTTTGTTGTTAATGTTGGCGATCGCGTGTTCTTCGAAAGCGATTCGTCAGAATTGACGCCGCAGGCGCGCGCGACGCTCGACAAGCAGGCGCAGTGGCTGAACCAGTACAGTCGATATGCCTTCACCATCGAAGGCCATGCCGACGAACGCGGTACGCGTGAATACAACATCGCGCTCGGCGCCCGCCGTGCGCAAGCAACTCGCGATTATCTGACCGCCCGTGGCGTTGACGCTTCGCGCATGCGCACGATTTCTTACGGCAAGGAACGTCCGGTCGCGGTTTGTAACGATATCTCCTGCTGGTCGCAGAACCGCCGCGCCGTTACGGTCCTGAACGCCGGCGGGGTCTGATCCGGCCACCCAGAATTGAAGAATCGTGGCGCCTGCGCGAACGGGCGCCGGTTTTCGTTTTGGTCAGCCGTATTTTGGACGTACTCGAAACAGTATGCTAATTGTCCGTCTGCCAGCTTTTCGAGCGAGCGACTTGGCGCTCGCCACCAGTTCAGAATGAATTATATGAAATTTCCCGCCGTCGGATTTTTTGCGTTCGCTTTGACAGCGCTGCTATCCACGATGAGCGCGCAAGCGCAACTCTTCGGTCGCTCCGACGACCGCCGCCAGCAAGACGAAGCCGCCGAACTCTCCGTACGTATTGAGCGCATGGAAAGCCAGATGCGACAAATGACCGGCACGATCGAGGAGCTGCAATACAAAAATCAGCAGCTCGAACAGCAGCTGCGCGCAATGCAGGGTGGCAATGGTGCGCCCGTTTCCAATTTGCGCCCGCAGCAGGGTGTGGTGCCGAGTCCCGGGCTGACGCAAGGTTCCATCAACCAGCCGCCAAGCGCCCAGCCGCAGATGAATTTGCCACCCGTGAGCCAGCCGCCACCCGGTCAGCCCGGCCGTCGCGGAGATGCTTTTGATCCGAGTGCGCAGCCGACTGCACCGGGGGCGCCACGTACGCTCGGCCGTCCGGGACAGCCGCTCGATATAGGTGCAGTCGCGACTGGGGCGCAGAACGATCAGAATCTTGGGCCGCCGCCGGGCGGGAGCAACCGCGTTCCAGGACAGCAACAGGCAGTGCTCGCGCCTTCGGGCAGCGCGAAAGATGAATATGATTTGGCTTACGGCTACATTCTTCGCCGCGATTATGCGTTGGCGGAGGAGGCCTTCCGCGTGTTCTTGCAAAACCACGAGGGCGACCGGCTCGTGCCGGACGCGCATTATTGGCTCGGCGAAAGCCAGTATCAGCGCCAGCAATATAACGATGCCGCCGAAACCTTTCTCGACGTCTACAATAAGTATCCGAATAGCTTTAAGGCTCCCGAAGCCTTGCTCAGGCTAGGACAATCGCTCGCCGCCATCGGCAAACAGGATGCCGCCTGCGCGTCGTTTGGTGCTGTGCTGACGAAATATCCGAAGGCGTCCGCGCAGGTGAAGGCGACTGTGGCTGCGGAACAGAAGCGTGTCCGCTGCTGACGGACGCGGCGAACCCATCGCCGACCGAGAGCTCGCCAATCTTTTTCAGAATTTATCGAATTATCGCCGCATCCTGATCGCCGTTTCGGGCGGTCCGGATTCAATCGCACTGCTGTGGCTCGCGGCCCGCTGGAGGGGGAATTTCAAATCGGGTCCGATGTTGATCGCGGTGACGGTGGATCACCGGCTGCGGAAAGAATCGAAACAGGAAGCCGCGCTGGTAGCAAAGCTCGCCCGTAAGCTTAAAATTCCGCACCGGATTCTCATCTGGTCTGGAAAGAAGCCGAATACAAGGATCCAGGAAGTCGCGCGGGACGCCCGCTATCGGTTGCTGATTGATCTTGCGCGCGAAATTAATGCCACTGCGATTGTTACCGCACATACGCGCGAGGATCAGGCAGAGACGGTCTTGCATCGCATCGCGCGCGGTTCGGGTTTGAGTGGGCTCGCTGGCATTCGTGCGAAGACGGAAAGGGATGGCATCGCGATCCTGCGTCCATTGCTTGGAGTCGCCAAGGCGCAACTGGTCGCGACTTTGTGCAAGGCTCGGGTTCCATTTGCCGACGATCCTACCAATCGCGATTCGCGTTTTTTGCGTCCGCGCCTGCGGCAACTTGCGCCTATGCTTGCCGAGGAAGGAATCGACGCCGCGCGTCTGGTTTTGCTTGCAAATCGTCTTGCACGTGCAAACGCTGCGATCGAAACAATGGTCGATGAGGAGCTGGGGCGTGTCACTAGGACTTTTAGTGACTGCTACGTCAAATATGATGCACGCACGCTCTTCACTTTGCCTTCGGAAATCAGTCTGCGCCTACTGGGTCGGGCCATCGACCGCTATGGCAATGAAGGGCCGGTCGAACTCGGTAAGCTCGAAGCGCTGCATGAAGCGATATCGAAAGCATGGGCCGCGAACTTACACCTGAAACGCACGCTCGCGGGCGCACTGGTTAATCTTGATGGTGTCGATCTCGACATAAGCCCCGCGCCTTTACGCCGAAACGCGCGGCGCGGCCATCCAAGGCGGTTCGTTCAGGGTAATCAATAAAAAAAGCCATCTGATCGCCCCTTTCCCTTGTTTGATGGGGTTGCGGAGCCTATTTTAACGATCTGCGAGTTACCCTTACGGGCGCTTGCCCAAGGGGATGTTCCGACGAAAGGCCAGCAATGAACGCAAATCTGCGCAATTTTGCCCTCTGGGTCATTATCGTCCTGCTGCTGCTTGCCCTGTTCTCACTGTTCCAAAATCCGGGTCAGCGGTCGATTAGCAACGATATTACCTTTTCGCAGCTGCTGGCTGACGTAGATCAGGGCCGGGTGCGTGATGTCGTAATTCAGGGCCACGATATCACTGGTACCTTCAACGACGGCAAGACATTCCAGACTTATGCCCCAAACGACCCGACATTGGTGCAGCGTCTCTACGGAAAAGGCGTTTCGATTACAGCGCGGGCGCAGGGTGACAATGTTCCCTGGTATGTGTCGTTATTGGTTTCGTGGCTGCCATTCCTGGCGTTGATTGGTGTTTGGGTATTCCTTTCGCGCCAGATGCAGGGCGGAGCCGGCAAGGCGATGGGATTTGGCAAGAGCCGGGCGAAGCTGCTCACTGAAGCGCATGGCCGTGTCACCTTTGAGGACGTTGCGGGCGTTGACGAAGCGAAATCCGATCTCGAGGAGATCGTCGAATTTCTGCGCGATCCGCAAAAATTTCAACGCCTCGGTGGACGCATTCCGCGCGGCGTGCTGCTGGTCGGCCCGCCGGGTACCGGCAAGACGTTGATCGCGCGCGCCGTCGCGGGTGAAGCGAACGTTCCATTCTTCACCATTTCGGGGTCCGACTTCGTCGAAATGTTCGTTGGCGTCGGCGCCTCGCGGGTGCGCGACATGTTCGAACAGGCGAAGAAAAATGCGCCATGCATTATCTTCATTGACGAGATCGACGCGGTCGGTCGTCATCGCGGCGCCGGTCTCGGCGGCGGCAACGACGAGCGCGAGCAGACACTGAACCAGTTACTCGTCGAGATGGACGGTTTCGAAGCTAATGAAGGCATCATTCTGATCGCGGCCACTAACCGGCCGGACGTACTTGATCCTGCCTTGCTGCGTCCCGGCCGCTTCGATCGACAGGTTGTGGTGCCCAACCCCGATGTCGTCGGCCGCGAAAAGATTCTCTCCGTGCACGTCCGCAAGGTTCCGGTCGCGCCCGATGTGAATCTGAAGACTGTCGCGCGCGGAACGCCGGGATTTTCCGGTGCCGATCTGGCCAATCTCGTAAATGAAGCAGCCCTCATGGCCGCACGCCGCAACAAACGTATGGTCACCCAGCACGAGTTCGAGGATGCCAAGGACAAGGTGATGATGGGTTCCGAGCGGCGCTCGCTCGTTATGACCGAAGAAGAAAAACTACTCACTGCTTATCATGAAGGCGGTCACGCGATCGTGGCGTTGCATGTTCCGGCGACGGATCCGGTGCACAAGGCGACGATAATCCCGCGCGGACGGGCGCTCGGAATGGTCATGCAGTTGCCAGAGCGCGACAAACTGTCGATGTCCTACGAGCAGATGACGTCTCGTCTTGGCATCATGATGGGCGGTCGCGTTGCGGAAGAACTCGTATTTGGGCCGGATAAAGTCACGTCTGGCGCCTCGTCCGATATCGAACAGGCGACAAAACTCGCGCGCATGATGGTGACCCGCTGGGGCCTATCACCCGAACTCGGTACTGTCGCTTACGGCGAAAACCAGGAAGAGGTGTTTCTCGGCTATTCCGTTGCGCGCCAGCAGAATATTTCGGAAGAGACGGTCAAGAAGATCGATTCTGAGATTAAGCGCTTCGTCGAGGAAGGCTATCAGCTCGCGAAGAAAATCATCACCGAAAACCGCGCGAAGCTCGAAGTGCTCGCGAAAGGCCTGATCGAATACGAAACGCTGACTGGCGACGAGATCAAGGATCTGCTCAACGGCAAGCCGCCTTCGCGCGAGAGCGCGAACGAGCCCGCGATGCCGCGCGGATCGGCGGTACCGCCTGCTGGCAAGCCGCGACCGCGGCCGGAAGCCGGCGGTCTGGAGCCGGGTCTCGTCTGAACGCTAACAACCCCGAAGATCAAAACGCCCGCCTGATTGGCGGGCGTTTTTCTTTGCATGGAAGGCGGATCAAGCGATACTTAGTTCAATGGCGCTCCCATTCCGCGAAAAACTAATTATGCTGTTGCCGCCCTCCATATTTTACGAGCGGCGTATCGCGGACGAAGTTCGTTCCGGTGAACCCGAACTCGCACAACTGGCGGAATTGCTGCCGGCTGGCGGCACAGCGATTGACGTCGGCGCCAATCAAGGCTTCTTCGCTTACGCACTCTCGCGTATCGCAGATCGCGTCATCGCGTTCGAGCCTAATCCTGATTACGCACGCTTTGCACGATGGATGCTGCGCGGACGCGCCGCGGTGCACGAGTTTGCGCTCTCCGACAAGCCGGGCCGCGCGACGTTTTATGTGCCGCTGTCCGACAAGGGAAAGGCGTTACACTTTGCTGGAAACCTGAAGCGAACGCACAGCCAATTTCGTAATATGAAAACGTATGCTGTTGAAGTTCGCACACTCGACAGTTTTGATTTGCGCGATGTGCGGTTCATTAAGGCTGACGTCGAAGGCAGCGAACGCGAAGTGCTCGACGGCGCGCGCGCAACAATTGCGCGCGAACGGCCGGCGATTCTACTGGAACTGCTCTCGGGTACGCACGAGGACCCCGGCGCTTATACCACCTCGATCTGTCAGCACTTCGGGTATGATGCTTTCATCGTTCAACATGGCGAAAAGTTGCCCGCATTGGCGGTAATTGCCAAGCTCGGAAAAAACTCGAGCTGGGGAACCGAGATCGAAATCGCGAAATGTGCTGTTTCTGCCGCGGTAGATAGAGGAACAAAAGGGTTGCTAGAAAACGGTCTTGGGAGCACTTGCAGCCTGAGCACGTTGGCGAACATACAGTTCTTCTTAAGTTGAAAGGGAAGAGGGACGGTTAACGTGTCGCAAGCCAGTCGATTGCAGTAACGATTAAATATATTTGTTGAACCTTTCGCTGTGGGCTTTGGCATAGTATCAAGCCGCTCCAAGGCACGACAGAACTAAGGGCGTAAGGGATATGGCGCGCAAGCATTTTGGCACCGATGGCATTCGCGGCCGTGCAAACGGCGAGATTACAGCTGAACTTGCACTCAATGTGGGTATGGCCGCTGGTCTCGTTTTTTTGCGCGGCGAGCATCGCCATCAGGTAATTATCGGTAAGGACACGCGCCTCTCTGGCTACATGATCGAGAACGCTCTGGTCGCTGGGTTCACCGCGGTCGGCATGGACGTGTTGCTCACGGGCCCACTGCCGACGCCTGCGATCGCAATGTTGACGCGCTCGATGCGTTGTGACCTGGGCGTGATGATTTCCGCTTCGCATAATCCATACGATGACAACGGCATCAAACTGTTCGGACCTGATGGCTTCAAGCTGTCGGATGACATCGAGGACGAAATTGAAAAGCTGATTGGCGTCGATCATTCGAAGCAGCTCGCAAAGCCCACGGATCTCGGACGCGCCAAGCGAATTGACGGCGCGCATGATCGCTATGTCGAATTCGCCAAGCGTACGCTGCCGCGTAATCTTTTCCTGGAGGGAATCCGCGTGGTGGTCGATTGCGCCAATGGCGCTGCTTATCGAGTTGCACCGGAAGCTTTGTGGGAATTGGGAGCGGAAGTATTCCCAATCGGTGTCAATCCCGATGGTTTCAACATCAATCGCGATTGCGGCTCGACCGCTCCTGAAGCGCTTTGCGCCAAAGTTCGTGAAATGCGCGCTGACATTGGCATTGCGCTCGATGGCGACGCTGACCGTGTCGTCATCGCCGACGAAAAAGGTCATCTCGTTGATGGCGATCAACTTATGGCGCTGATTGCCGAGACGTTCCAGGAGGATGGGCGACTTGCCAAACCAGCGATCGTCGGCACAGTGATGTCGAACCTTGGTCTTGAGCGCCACCTCGTTTCGGTTGGCATCAAACTGATACGCACGAAGGTCGGCGATCGGTATGTTTTGGAGGCGATGCGCGAGCAAGGGATCAATGTTGGCGGCGAGCAGTCGGGCCACATCATCCTCTCTGATTACGCGAATACGGGTGACGGTTTCGTCGCTGCGCTACAAGTGCTTGCGGTGGTCCAAAAGTCGGGACGGCCCGTTTCCGAGGTTTGTCATCGCTTCGAGCCGCTGCCGCAAATTCTCAAGAACGTGCGTTACAAATCTGGCAAACCGTTGGAAGATGCAAAAGTAAAGACAGCAATCACGCTTGCTGAGAAGAAATTGAATGGGCAGGGGCGGCTGGTGATTCGTCCGTCGGGTACTGAACCCGTCATCCGCGTTATGGCCGAGGGCGATGACCGGGCGTTGGTGGAGGCGGCTGTGGATACGGTGGTCGATGCGCTGACGCTTGCCGCCGCCTGATTTTTACCAATCGTTAAATTCGATTGCCGGCCGGGGAAAACGCTCCCAGCATTCACCCCTTTGCATCCAATCGCGCAATTTGCTGCGACAATTTTTCAGATGAATGAATATGGTTAAAAATTAACCTTAAGCGACCCTTAAGTTTTAGCTGCGAATGTCCCTCCATTGTCAATTGCGTGCGTCGTTAGTCGCTTCGTGCGTTAAAGATGGAAGGAACCTTATGCAGAGCCTCCGGAATTTAGCGCTCGCGGGCGCCGCTGCGCTCGCCCTTGCGCCCGCGACGGTGCGTGGCGCGGACATGCCGCCGCCCCCATCGATGCCGATGGTCGAGGAATTCGGCGGTTGGTATCTTCGCGGCGATATCGGTATCACCAACCAGCGTGTAAAGAGACTTGATAGCCCCGCTTACACGCCGGCCGATAGTATTCTTGAAAAGGGTTTCGACAGCGCCGGCCTGTTCGGCATTGGTGTGGGATATCAATTCAACAACTGGCTGCGGTTCGATGTGACGGGTGAATATCGTGCAAACGCTAACTTCAATGGTTTGGACACGTTCGGTATAGGCACCAGCCAGTACCGCGGAACCAAATCGGAATGGTTATTCCTGGTCAACGCCTATCTCGATCTCGGCACATGGTACTCAGTGACGCCGTTCGTCGGCGCGGGCATCGGTTTCGACCGTCTTACAATCGGAAATTTCACCGATACGAATATCATTGGACCGGTAATCGGCTATTCGACGGATAATTCGCAGTGGAACTTCGCTTGGGCCCTACACGCGGGTTTAGCCTATAGGGTTACGCCGAATTTCACCGTCGAATTGGCGTACCGTTACGTCAATCTTGGAAACGGCGCGACCAAGGATTTGCTGGCAGTTGACGGTTCGAATCCCTCCTACAATCCGGTTCAATTCAGAAATGTGGACTCGCAAGATGTGAAGGTCGGCGTGCGCTGGATGTTCGCCGACAATTTTATACCGACGTCTGCTTACGAATCTGCTCCGCTCGTTCGCAAATACTGAGCGGCGGCAGGGACTTCTAATGCGACGGCGCGGGATTGCTCCCGCGTCGTTTTATTTTTGGTATTTAAGGAATCTTGGCATGCCAGCGTAAAGAAGGGTGAAAATTTTTGCGCCGCACTTGACGCCGGTCCGTTCTTCCTTCAATGCCATCCGTGGGACACCTCTCCCCACCGAGAGGCGACTATCTGGAAGGATAGAATGATGACGAATAAACCGACTGCGCGGCCAAACGTGCCGCAATTCTCCTCCGGCCCCTGTGCGAAACGCCCCGGCTGGAAACTCGAAAACCTCAAAGGCGCGCTAGTGGGACGTTCGCATCGCTCGAAACCGGGCAAGGCGAAACTGAAGCGCGCGATCGATTTGACTCGTGAAATTCTCCAAGTGCCTGTGGGATTCCGCATTGGCATCGTGCCCGCATCCGATACCGGCGCCGTCGAAATGGCATTGTGGTCGCTACTTGGTGCGCGCGGTGCAGACCTGTTGGCATGGGAAAGTTTTGGCGAAGGCTGGGTTACGGATGTCGTGAAGCAGCTCAAGCTCAAGGAAGCACGCGTGCTGAAAGCGCCTTATGGCGAGCTTCCCGATCTCGCGCTGGTCGATTTTTCGCGCGACGTCGTCTTTACTTGGAACGGTACGACGTCTGGTGCGCGTGTGCCGAACGGCGACTGGATCAATGCCGACCGGCAGGGGCTCACAATTTGTGACGCGACGTCGGCTGCATTTGCGCAACAACTGCCGTGGGACAAACTCGATGTTGTCACGTTTTCCTGGCAGAAAGTACTGGGCGGCGAGGCCGCGCACGGCATGATTGTTCTGTCACCGCGTGCCGTCGAGCGGCTCGAAAACTATACGCCTGCCTGGCCGCTGCCGAAAATCTTCCGCATGACCAAGGGCGGAAAACTGAATGAGGGGATTTTCGAGGGCGAGACGATCAATACGCCGTCGATGCTGTGCGTCGAGGATTATCTCGATGCACTCGAATGGGCGAAGGCGCAGGGCGGTTTGCCCGCTCTGATGAAGCGTGCCGATGCGAACCTGTCGAAGATCGAAGCATGGGTCGAGAATACCCCGTGGGCGGAATTTCTTGCGCGCGATAAAAAGACACGCTCCAATACTTCGATCTGTATCGCCGTCGTCGATCCAGTGGTGAAGGCGCTTCCCTCTGATGGCCAAGCCGCCTTCATCAAGGCCATGGCGGGTGCACTTGAAAAGGAAAATGCGGCTTACGACGTGGCTGGCCACCGCGACGCGCCGCCGCACATCCGCGTATGGGGAGGCGCGACGATCGAGACTTCGGATATCGAATTGCTGCTTCCTTGGCTCGACTGGGCGTTCACGCAGGCCAAGGCCGCGCTTCTGAAGGCGGCCTGACGATGGCGCCCCGCGTTCTCATTTCCGATGCCCTGTCGAAGGCCGCGATTGAGATCTTTAGGGACCGCGGCGTTGAAGTCGATTTTCAGCCGAACCTCGGTAAGGATAAGGACAAGCTCGCCGCGGTCATCAGTGAATTTGACGGGCTAGCCATCCGCTCCGCCACCAAGGTATCTCCAAAAATCCTCGAGCGGGCACAGAAGCTTAGGGTGATCGGCCGTGCTGGAATTGGCGTCGACAATGTTGACATTCCTGCGGCGACGGCCAAGGGCATCATCGTGATGAACACTCCGTTCGGAAACTCGATTACCACCGCCGAACACGCGATCACCTTGATGCTAGCGCTTGCGCGGCAGATTCCGCAGGCCGATGCTTCGACGCAAGCAGGAAAATGGGAAAAGAACCGTTTTATGGGCGTTGAGATCACCGGCAAAACGCTCGGCGTAATCGGCTGTGGCAATATCGGCTCGATCGTCGCCGACCGCGCGCTCGGCCTTCGCATGAAGGTGATCGCTTACGATCCTTTTCTTTCGCTGGAGCGGGCGGTTGATCTAGGTGTGGAAAAAGTCGAGCTCGATGAACTGCTTTCGCGCGCGGATTTTATTACCTTCCACACGCCGTTGACCGAGAAGACGAGAAATCTTCTGGATGCGAAATCGCTCGCCAAAACCAAAAAGGGCGTTCGCATTATCAACTGCGCGCGCGGTGGTCTGGTCGATGAAAAGGCGCTTCGCGTTGCGCTCGAACTCGGGGCACGTCGCGGGTGCCGCTTTTGACGTATTCACCGCCGAACCGGCGAATGAAAATCCGCTGTTCGGTCATCCGAACGTAGTTTGTACGCCGCATCTGGGTGCTTCGACGAGCGAAGCGCAGGAGAACGTAGCATTGCAAATCGCAGAACAGATGTCGGAATACCTGCTGCGCGGCGCTATTTCAAATGCTGTGAATTTTCCATCGATTACGGCGGAGGAAGCGCCGCGATTGAAGCCCTTTATCGCGCTTGCCGAGAAGCTCGGTTCTTTCGCGGGGCAACTCACTGAAACCGGAATCAAGGTCGTGCGTATCACCTATGAGGGCTCAGTCGCGCAGATGAAGACGAAGGCACTTACTTCCGCCGCCGTTGCGGGCCTATTGCGGCCGATGCTACAGGACATCAATGTCGTGTCGGCGCCAATCATCGCCAAAGAGCGCGGTATTATGGTCGAGGAGACAACGCGCGAAGCATCGGGCGATTACGAAAACCTGATTACAGTTACAGTCGATACGGAAAGGCAATCGCGCTGGGTGTCAGGCACGGTTTTTGCGGATGGACGGCCGCGTATCGTCAACATCAAGGGTATCCGCATGGATGCGGAATTCGGCCAATCCATGATCTACATCACCAATCAGGACAAACCGGGTTTCATCGGCAAGTTTTCCTCTGTGCTCGGTGATGCAGGCATAAACATCGCGACCTTCCACGTCGGCCGCGAGGCGCCAGGCGGAAGTGCTATCGCCTTGATCGAGGTCGACGGTGACGTGTCGGCTGATGTTCTTGCGAAGGTGCAGGCGCTACCGCAGGTGCAGCAGGCGAAGCCGTTGAAGTTCTGAGTGCGCGGCCGCGCCTAGTCGTTGTTGCGATCGCGACGCCCGTGAAAATCAGTATGTAGCCGACACCATGGTAGATCTGCGGGCGTTCACCAAGAAATACAATCGCCAGCACCGATCCGAAAAGCGGGATTAGGTGATAGAAGGGTGCGGCACGGTTTGGTCCGACCAGCTCAACTCCACGGTTGTAGAAAATATACGCGATGAGCGACGGAAACAGCACGATATAGGCCAGTGTCGCAAAGGATGCTGCGTCCCACACCGCGGTCGGCCCGAAAGCGACTTCAACCAAGAGTAGGGGTGTCAGCATTACCGTACCCCAGCCGATCGTAACAAGCGCGAAACTAAACGGATGAATTGGCGGTCGCTTGCGCAGCAGGGCTGTGTAAATGGCATAAACGATTTGCGCGAGAAAAAACCAGATGTCGCCGGCGTTGACTTGGAGTTGACGCAGAACTTCCAGATCACCGCGCGCGATGACCACGATCACGCCTGCGAGCGAAGCGCACACTCCCATGACTTGCCTCGATGTGGGCCTGTCACCGTAGATGGCGAAGGTCGCGGCGGCGACGAGCAACGGGCCGGTTGAAGCAATCAGTAGAGCATTAATTGCCTGAGTGTATTGCAGCCCGTAATAAGCGATGGTGTTATAGGCGCTGATTCCGGTCAGTGAGAGAAGCGTCACGATTCCGAAATTTTTCCAAATGAGCCGACGGTCACGCCGAAAATACGGCCATGCGAAACCGAAAAAAATCAGAAACGCACCCATCCATCGGGCCCAGGAAAGGGTCACCGGTGGAACGTGACCGGCGATAAAGCGCCCAAGCACGACGTTGCCCGCCCAGAACAGTGATACGAGCGAGAGGAGAAGATAGGGGCTGTCGATTAAATATCCGCCGAAACGGCGGAGCGGGAAGGGCATGGTATTTGGCGAGTCCGTGAAACCGCGCTGGTTCTAAGTAGTCGTGCGCATTCGTTCAACTGTTGGCTCGCTGCGTAATACGAATCTTCGTTTGCCACGGGTCAAAAACAATAAATCCGTCGCCTTCACTCGTGGTCTGAACACCAGCAATCTCGATGTTTTTCTTCACGCGGGCGAGCTCCGCGGCGGGCAACTCGATGACGAATTGTTCAAGTCCTGCGGAGTTTATCGGTGCCGGCGGCGCGTTCAAGCTGTCCCAGACGTTCAGGCCAACATGGTGATGATAGCCGCCTGCTGAAACGAACACTGCACCGTTCCGTACTGCCGTTTTCACAAAGCCAAGCGCGGCACAATAAAACTTTTCGGCTGCGGCGAGATCGGCGACCTGCAAGTGAACGTGCCCTATGCGCGTGCCTGCGGGTAAATGCTCATCGGGTTGTTCTTTGCCGCCTTCGGCAAGAATTCCTTCAAAATCTAGCGGTTCGTTACCCATCGTCACAATGCCGTTCTTCCACTGCCAATCTTCGCGCGGACGGTCACGATAGATTTCGAGCCCGTTACCGTCGGCATCGTAGAGATAAATCGCTTCGCTTACATTGTGATCGGCGGCGCCGAGGCGGATGCCCGCATTCGCAATTCGCGCTATAGTGCTTCCGAGTGCGGCCCGGTCGGGTAGCAAAATGGCGATGTGATAAAGCCCTGTTGAGCCGTGGCGCGGACGGGGTGCGGTTCCTGCAACTACATCGAGATATAGAAACGGCTTTTCTCCGGCGCCAAGCGCGATTTTTCCGTTCTTCCGGCCCATGACCTTTAGGCCGATCACTTGCTCGTAGAGTGCGAGCGCATGCTTCTCATCAGCCACGCGCAGGGTTGCGGGGCCTAGAGTTGTCTCGGGGGGAAGGAGCAAAGTCATGAAATTCAGATTGTCGCCCTGTGCGCTGTCAGCAAGAGGTGGATCATGCAATGCAGATATACGCCGCCTTTGATGATAAACACAGCGTCCGCCGGAAATTCTTGCCACTTGGCGCTTGATCCGCTACGAAGATACGGCCCTGGCGGGAGTGTGCCAGGGTTTTTTGTGTCGGCATCAGCGAAACTGTAGGAGATCAAGGTGCCGAATGTCGTTGTCGTTGGCTCGCAATGGGGCGACGAGGGAAAAGGCAAAGTTGTCGATTGGCTGAGCGAGCAGGCGGATGTCGTCGTCCGCTTTCAAGGCGGCCACAATGCAGGTCATACCCTCGTCATCGATGGAGTCATTTACAAACTAGCGCTTCTTCCCTCCGGTATTGTCCGTCCCGGAAAACTTTCTGTGATCGGCAACGGCGTCGTCCTCGACCCTCATGCGCTGGTGGCCGAAATTGAAAGGCTAGCGACGCAGGGCATCAAGGTCACGCCGCAGAACCTGCGCGTCGCTGATAATTGCGCGCTGATCCTTTCGTTGCACCGCGAGCTTGATGTTGCGCGCGAGAGCGTTGCGGGTCTTAAAATTGGCACCACGGGAAGGGGCATCGGGCCGGCCTACGAAGACAAAGTTGGCCGTCGTGCCATTCGATTGATGGATCTCACCGAGCCTGCTGCGATCGACGGCAAAATTGGCCGCTTGCTCGCCCATCACAATGCGCTTCGGCGCGGTCTTGGGCTTCCAGAAATTGCGGTTGCGACCATTCGCGAAGAACTGGCGGCCGTGGCACCGAAGGTGCTGCCCTACATGGATCGTATATGGGCTCTTTTGGAGAAACATCGCCGCGAAGGCAGCCGTATCCTTTTCGAAGGGGCACAGGGAATCATGCTGGATGTGGACCACGGAACCTATCCGTATGTCACCTCGTCCAACACAGTTTCGGGCCAAGCCTCGACCGGTAGCGGCCTTGGCCCGCGCGCGATCAATTATGTTTTGGGAATCACGAAGGCATACACAACTCGTGTCGGTGAAGGACCGTTTCCTACCGAGCTCAAGGATTCCACCGGAAAGCTATTGGGGGAGCGCGGCAAGGAATTTGGTGTGAATACAGGCCGCCCGCGCCGTTGCGGCTGGTTCGATGCCGCTGTTGTCCGGCAAACCGTTATCACGGCCGGGATTGACGGCATCGCCTTCACGAAAATGGATGTCCTGGATGGCTTGAATCCGCTGAAAGTCTGTATTGGTTATCGTCTCGATGGGCGGAATATCGACCATTTCCCTGCCAGCCAAGCCGCGCAGTCAAGGCTTGAGCCGGTCTATGAGGAAATCGAGGGATGGAGCGACTCGACACAGGGCGCCCGAACCTGGGCGGAACTTCCTGCCGCAGCCGTTAAATATGTCCGGCGAATCGAGGAATTGATTGATTGTCCGGTCGCGTTACTATCCACCAGTCCGGAGCGCGACGATACAATCCTCGTTCAAAATCCATTTCGCTCCTAGAATGTGTGCATAGGCCAGCCGCCCTCGTCAGGTAAGCGTTCGATGACCGATTATCAGCCGCTTTTGGCACGCGCCGTCTCCACCCTAGATCCGAATACGGGCGAGGCACGGCGGGGAATCTATGACCGCGCGCGGCAGGCGCTGTTGAACCAGCTGCGGGCGGTGAATCCGCCACTGGCCGATGCCGAAATTACGCGGGAGCGTCTCGCGCTTGAGGAAGCGATTCGGAAAATAGAAACGGAAGCAGCGCAAAAAAATCCGCACATGGTGCGAGCTTCCATGCCACGTGCACCCGCGCCACCGTCGCTGCAAGGATCCTCTCCACGCGTTTCTCCAAACGGAGCTGCGCCGCCGCGCGTTACGCCTCCCATCGTTCACACTCCGCGCGATCAGCCCACTGGTGCGCCGCCGCTGCGAAGTCCGGCGCTTGCGGTTCCCAGTGTGTCACCTGCTGCGCGAAGTCCGACACAAGGAGCGACTTCCCGCGCGCCAACATTACGTCACCCACAGCCGATGACCCCCGATCGGCATGAAATGCCCGTACCCGCGAACGGCGGGCGTCCCCCGCGCGAATTGCATTCGGATGCCGAATATCGCGCTGCACCGGGTGGCAGGCTGCCGCCGGATACTCAGGAGGACGACTTACTGGAGCCCGATTTAGATTCTGGCGCGACTCAGGAGCCGCCCCGTCGACGGCGAGATGAACTCGACCGGCGTTCCAATTTTGAGCCCAGCCGGATTACGGATCGTGCCCGCCCGCCGGTCGCGCGAGGTCCGCAACCGGAAGTTTCCCCTGAGGATTTTACGCCGGTGCCGCGTCCGCGCGGTGCTCGCGCTCCTGTTCAAACGAAGTCACAAGAAAGTGCCGATAGGGCAAAGCGTGCCAAGATTCTGATCACCGGATTCGTCGTGCTGCTTGTCGCCGCTGCAAGCTTACTCGGCTATCAGCACCGCGCACGGATTCTAGCGCTACTCGGAATCGATCGGAGCGGCAGTTCGCAAATTACCGATAATCGGCCGAAAACTGGAGAACGGATTGTTACCAATACCGATTCTCAGCCACGCTCCGCGCCTACTCCATCCAATGTCGATCCGACGGTTGCACAGCGCGCTGTTCTCTATGAGGAAAATCCGGGGGGCGGGCAGCAATTCCAGAATTTCGTCGGAACTGCGGTATGGAAGACCGAAACCGTTTCACTTGGCGCGGGACGTGCGCCCGATCTAGGATTGCAAGTTGATATCGATATTCCCGATCGCAAAATTGGAATTATGATGAGCTTCCGCCGTAATACCGATGCAAGTTTCCCGGCGAGTCACACGATCGAAGTGCAATTTAAAACGCTCGGTGATCCGTTCGGCGGCGTGTCCGAGATGCGCGGCCTGCGCGCCAAGAGTTCTGAAACGGCGCAAGGCACACCCATTCAGGCCGCTGTCGAGAAAGTGAAAGAAGGCTTCTTTCTGCTCGCGCTTCCCAATAGCGAAGAGGATGCGAATCTTAGCTTGCTGCGCGATCGTGGCTGGCTCGATATCCCTTTCGTTTACAACAATGGACGCCGGGCTGTGCTTACTTTCCAAAAGGGCACGCCCGGCGATCGAGCTGTGAACGAAGCTCTTCAGTCTTGGGGAAAATAGACGGTACAATTAGTGCGCCGGTAAGGCCGTCGGCGTTTCGACTGCTTTCATCCGATTGACGACTGCCTGTTGTATTTTTTCGAACGCGCGAACTTCGATCTGGCGTATACGCTCCCGTGAGACGCCGAACTCGGCGGCCAATTCCTCGAGTGTGACTGGCTCTTCGGAAAGACGCCGTGCTTCGAAGATGCGGCGTTCTCGGTCGTTCAGCACGTCGAGCGCCTGCCCCAGGGCCTTCTTGCGGTTGTTGAGCTCTTCGCTTTCGGCGAGCCGCGATTCCTGGCTTTCGCTTTCGTCTACGAGCCAGTCTTGCCACTCGCCGGATTCGGATTCAGCGCGGATCGGTGCATTGAGCGATGAATCGCCAGAAAGACGGCGGTTCATGTCGATCACATCCCGCTCGCTGACGCCGAGCCGCTTTGCAATGGTTTTCACTTGCTCCGGTTTAAGATCGCCTTCCTCCAGCGCGGAGATCTGGCTCTTCGCTTTGCGCAGATTGAAGAACAGCCGCTTCTGCGCCGCGGTCGTACCCATTTTTACGAGTGACCAAGAACGCAGGATATATTCTTGAATTGAAGCCTTGATCCACCACATGGCGTATGTGGCAAGGCGAAAGCCTTTATCAGGTTCGAAGCGTTTAACCGCTTGCATTAGCCCGACATTGCCCTCGGAAATGATTTCGCCGATAGGCAAGCCATAACCGCGATAACCCATCGCGATTTTCGCCACGAGACGGAGATGCGAGGTGACGAGCTTGTGCGCAGCATCGGAATCGCCATGTTCGCGCCACCGCTTGCCGAGCATAAATTCTTCCTCGGGGGCCAGCATGGGGAACTTGCGGATTTCGGCAAGGTAATGAGAAAGACCGCCTTCGAGCGTGAAAGCGGGGAGTGAAGTGGCGCGGGCCATTTAGCCTTCCTTTCGTACAGCCCCCTGTAAAGGCGGGCTTCATTACGGCTGCCCTAAGGCCAACCGCAACTCGCTCATATAGGTTAACTTTTCGGCACCACAAAGACCGAGAAATCACTAGCTCGTGAAGGTATTTAGCAGTTTGGCGAAGTCGCGTGGGAGCTTGCTGTCGAATACCAGCCGCTTGCCGCTCGTTGGATGCGTGAAGCCAAGCCTGAAAGCATGCAGCGCCTGGCGTCCGAGCAACTCTAAAGCACGTTTCGACTTTGTGGATAGCTGGCCGATGCGCGAGCGGAATCCCGCGCCATAGATGTCGTCGCCTAGCAACGGATGGCCGATCTTCGCGAGATGCACGCGAATTTGATGAGTGCGACCTGTTTCCAGGCGGCATTCGATCAGGCTTGCGATGGTTTTTCCATTCGCTCCTTTATACGTCGCGCGCAATTTATAATGTGTCACTGCGTGCCGGCCATTTGATCGCACGGCCATTTTCACGCGCGAGCGCGGATCGCGCCCAATCGGCTTGTCGATCGTGCCTTCTGCTGTTTTCGGAATGCCCCAGACCAGAGCCAAATAGCCGCGTTGCAAATCGCCGCTGCGGCCGTGGTCAGCGAATTGTGCCGCGAGCACGCGGTGTGCCTTGTCGGTCTTGGCGACAACCAGCAAACCACTCGTATCTTTGTCAAGGCGATGCACGATGCCGGGCCGTTTTTCGCCGCCGATGCCTGACAGACTGTCACCGCAATGGCCGATCAACGCGTTGACTAGCGTACCATTGCGATTGCCGGCCGCCGGATGCACGACGAGTCCGGCTGGTTTGTCGATGACGATGACTTCATTATCCTCATATACGATCGTGAGCGGAATTTTCTCCGCGCGAGGCTTTGCGACCTCGGGGGGTGGTATCCGGACCTCAATCCGATCGCCCGATTTGACCCGGTGTTCCGGGTCTTTTAACGTTCGCTCGCCAGTCCGGACTTCTCCCGCGATGATCAATTGTTTAAGCCGCGTGCGGCTTAAACTTTCGATTTTCGAGGCAAGAAAACGGTCGAGCCGGATTCCCGTGTCGTCCGTACCCGCGACAACGATCTCGATTTTATCCGTCACCTGTTTCATTCCGATCATCTAATGAGCAGTAAAAAAGAAGAAGAACTTACGCCCGCTCAGGAGCGCGTTATTAAACGGGCGCGCAGATTGATGATGGTGCCGTTACTCGTAATGGTCGCCGGATTTCTGACGGTATTTGGTGTGATCGCCTACCGTCTTTCCAGCAGCTCGGAAAGGGGTCGTACGCCGACCGAGAAAGTTCTCAACCTGGCCCGGGGCGCCAAGATAGTTTCGACATCTGTGAGTGACAACCGGCTGGCAGTAACGGTCGAGATAGGCGGCGTGACGGAAGTGCTACTCTATGATCTCGAAACGATGCAACCTGTGGGCCGCTTTGTCATTAAGACAGCGCCGTAAGTCTAACACGGGTCTTGATCGAAGCTTGAATTCAGCGCTAAGGCTTTCACGTAGGCATTTACTTTTTGCTCCCTTCGTCTAGCGGTCTAGGACGTCGCCCTCTCACGGCGAAAACACGGGTTCGAGTCCCGTAGGGAGCGTTCAGGGTTTTGTTATCGATTTGATTTGTCTTTAGATTATCTAGTTTTCCCAAGCTTAAGTCACGAACTTTGCTCGATCGGCTGCATACCCGCTATACTGGGCCTCACGCGGCGACGCCAGGTCGAAGGCGGCACTTCCATTATCTTCTTGAAAGCGCGGCTGAAAGCGGCCTCGGATTCGTAGCCGATTTTGGCGGCGATGGTCGCGATATTGGCATTGCTTCTGCTCAGAAGCTCCGAAGCAATCTGCATCCGCCACTTGGCGAGATAGTGCAACGGTGGCGTCCCTACAAGATCTGCAAAACGTTCCGCCAGGACCGAGCGCGACAGACCGACCTGCTTCGCCAGCTCTTCAATCGTCCAGCTATACGCCGGTTCCCCGTGCATCAGTGAAAGCGCCTTGCCAACGAAAGGATCGCGCAGACCCGCCAGCCACCCGGCCTGTTCCGGCGGTAGGGTCTCCAGATGCTGGCGGACCACCTCGATGAACATCAACTCACTCAGTTTGGCGAGAACACTTTCACCGCCGACGCGCTTCTCTTTCGATTCCATCACCGCAAGATGAATAAAATGGTTGAGCCAGTTTGCATCAGTGTTCTGTGAGCCTCCGGCCTTGATTATGGGCGGCAGATTCTCGAGAAGTGGATTAAATGGTCGTGCATCGCAGGCGAGGAAGCCGCAGACGAGCCGGGCCGAGACCGGCCCGTGATCGCCGTAGTTCATCAAGAATGGCAATTGACTCGCGGTAACAGCGTCTAGCGCGTCTGGTGCGACTGGATCAGCTCGCATGCCAGGGTTGCTCGACATGACATGCGGATCGCCATTGGTGAAGACGATGACTTCGCCGGCTTCGACTGCGATTGGCGTCCCGCCGATGATACTTGCAAAACACCGGCCGCCGGTGACCGCATGATAAGCGATTAGATGCTCGGCACCGGGCAAGATCTTCGGCAGCACCATCTCTCGCGTCGGCTGTTCGGCGACCCACGGCTCCCTACACACGACGTTAAAGAACGTCGCGCCAGTCAGCCGTACCGTTCTAAATAAATCAGATAGGACGTCAGCAGCCATTCAGCCTCCGCCGGACGCCCGAGCATCAGATCCGGACGCCCTATCATAGGCCTCTCGAATTTTGGACGTGGTGTCAAGCAATACGGACGGCTGGTCATTCGCATTCGCCGCAATAACCCTTAGGTAAATCACCTAACGCGCAGCGGCGCTGAAACAGAAAAGTGGAGCAATCAGACCGCATCACGCTCCTCCGGAAAGCCAAACCCAGCAAAGAAGGAATTGAACAATGAATATTCAAACTGCCATCTCCCCTATCATTGATCTCGCCGCGATAAAGGGCCGCCAGCAGGTCGCCTGGGGCTCCGGCGACTACGCTATGATAGGCACCACGCTGCAGATTGTTGGCGAAAGGCTCTGCGAGGCCGTCGATCTTCGCAGCAACCAACGCGTCCTCGATGTCGCTGCTGGCAACGGCAATGCGACGCTCGCCGCGGCCCGCCGCTTCGCTGACGTGGTGTCGACGGACTACGTCGGCGCGCTTCTTGAGCGCGGCCGCGAGCGTGCCAAAGGCGACCGCCTGCCGGTCACATTCCAGGAAGCCGACGCGGAAAATCTCCCCTTTCCAGAGGCCAGCTTCGATGTCGTACTTTCAACCTTCGGAGTGATGTTCACACCAAATCAAGAGCAGGCTGCGAACGAACTCATCCGTGTCTGCCGTCCGAACGGAAAGATCGGCATGGCCAACTGGACGCCCGAGGGCTTCATTGGCAAGCTGTTCAAGACCATCGGCAAATACGTGCCGCCGGCACCGGGCGTGAAGTCGCCGTCACTGTGGGGCAGCAAGGCGTATCTCGACACCCTGTTCGGTTCGAAAGTGCGCATCGGGGCGGAGAGCAGAAACTTTGTCTTCCGCTACAAGTCGCCCAAGCACTGGGTCGAGATCTTCCGCACCTACTACGGCCCGGTTCTGAAGGCGTTTGCCGCGATCGATCCGCAGTCACGCAAGGCACTTGAGACCGATCTCTACGCTCTACTCGACGAATTCAACGTCGCCGGTGACGGCACGCTGGTCGTCCCCAGCGAATATCTCGAGGTGGTGATCGTCAAGAAATGACCGATACGACGGTGCTCACGGTTAGGGCCAAGAATGAAAGAGAGCAATGGTGACACACAAAGGCGAATGGTTCTGGTGAACTGTCCAAATAAATAGTGTCACCATAAATAAGCGGAGATAAGCAATGAACCATTCGGTAATGACCAAGGTTGATTTTCTTGAGGCTGGCTCGGGACCCGCGGTCATGCTCGTGCATTCGAGCGTGTCAGGCGCTCGCCAATGGCGCCGTTTGATGGACGATCTGAAAGCTGAATTTCATGTGCGGGCGGTGAATTTATTTGGGTACGGCAAAACTGCTCCCTGGTCGGGCGAAACATTGCAGACACTTGACGATCAGGCGCGCCTCGTTGAAGCGGCTCTTCCGGCAAATGCGGAAGAAATTTGCCTTATTGGCCATTCGTTCGGTGGATCAGTAGCCATGAAAGCGGCAGCGCGACTCTCTGGCCGAGTGATCAGGTTGGTGCTCCTCGAAACCAATCCATTTTATCTTCTGAAACAGGCGGGGCGGGCGGAGGCGTTCGCGGAAGCCATGGAATTGCGCAACTTTATCAAAAAATTCGGAGTACTCGGTGAGTGGTCAATAGCGGCCGAAAAGTTCGCCGATTATTGGGGCGGGGCTGGATCATGGCAGGCCATGTCGCCAGAACGGCGCAGCGCGTTCGCAGACGCGCTCAAGCCGAATTTTTTCGAATGGGACGCGGTGATGAACGAAACCACGCCGGTGGAGCGATGGGCACACCTGCTCCCCACGGCTACGCTTGTAGTAAGCGATCCGAATACGGTACGGCCTATTCGCGAAATCACGGAACTCTTGCGCCAATCCTGTCCGATGTGGACCTACAAAGAAATCGCGGCCGGCGGACACATGGCGCCACTTACGCTCCCGGATCTGATCAACCCGTTAGTGAGTTCCTTTCTGCGATTGCCGGTTGGCGATGATCAGGCGTTTCTAACACAAGTGTCGGGATGACAGCTTCTGGCTGTATCGCAAATTCCGTGCTGGGTCAGATTCACAAATGGCGGCGCCACCTGCGAAAATAGGTCCCGAGTTTGCGGTACCAGATTTCAAGGCGAAGATCATCGGTCGGACGATTGTGTTCGTGAGATGTCTGCTCTTACGCAGAAAGCAAACGTTCGTCGGTCTCGCAGGTTATGTTTTTTGCCAGAAGCGGACACATAGGAAGACCTATCGATCTCGCCTCGTAGAATCGGTCACGTTACACTAACGTTCCCCAATTACACACTCTGGAACAGGTTACACTTGTCAGTTTTTCACTTTGGTATCCGATTGTTTCCGGTCGCACTCCTAACATCAGCCATCACTCTGGCTTGGATTTTCGTCGTCTGGTCCACGACGACAAGTATGACGCATCCCGTCGTCAAGTTAATGATGCCGATGGCCGGTCATTGGAATTTGATGACGGTGACAGCAGTCTTCACCATGTGGAGCATCATGATGATTGCGATGATGCTCCCCGCGGCATTGCCGGTACTCGATGTCTTCCGTAGGGTTTCAGGAAGTGAAAAGTTGGCTGCGACGCAAGGTAGTGTCGTTTATTTTGCCGCGGGTCATTTGTTGGTCTGGATCGGATTCGCCGCTGTCGCAACTTTTGTTCAGTGGTGGTTAGTTGGATCGGGCGATCTTGAACCAATGATGATCGAACTTCGCAATCCTATTGTAGGCGGGGTAGCGCTGGCGGCTGCGGGTGTGTTCCAATGGACACCGCTAAAATACGCATGCCTTTCACGTTGTCGCTCTCCGCTCGGTTTCCTTTTAACTGAATGGCACCCGGGACGCGCCGGTGCACTGTGGATGGGCGTCCACTACGGGCTCTTTTGTCTTGGTTGTTGCTGGGCACTGATGGCGCTCTTATTCGTATTCGGCGCAATGAATCTCGTTGTGATAATCACACTCACGGCCATCGTTATTCTCGAGAAGATCGTGCCCAACGGCGAGTGGCTCGCAAAGTTCATCGGCATAGGATTGGTTTTTTTCGGAATCTGGTGGGCCGCGAGCGCTTAAAGAAAATAATCAAATTTTGCAGCAAAACCGCAGCGGCCCTCATAATGCCAATTCAGTGGGCCGTCATTCACCATGAGATCGGATACCATTTCTTGACCGGGTTGATCATGACCGGGAATGGCGCAAGTGACCGATCCCTCATACTCCGCAGGCCGAACAGCGGTGGCTGAGGTCAGCTCATCTACGCGGATACTCTCCTTTCCGGGCTCGTGATTGAGATTGATCCGCGCACGCTTTACCGCATAGACAGTAGCGATTTCCAATGTGAAGCGCATATTGCCGCCAGCACGGCCCAGAAATATTCTACTGAGCGCGTCGAACTGCTGATCATCAGCGCGCTCGTCGATGTAGAGAATAACCTTCCACGGTGCGCCTACCTCGTTGTTGTTGTAGAACCCGGCCATGGAGACATGCAGGTTCGTAAGGTCGAGACCTGCGGCGACGCCGTCAAGGATTCTCCAAGACAGAACGAACTCGCAGAGATCGTAGGTAGAGCGTCCGCCCGGAGCCCCGTTCATCCGACGACATGGGCAGACAGCCGCGCAATTGCAAGATTCATAGTATGAGCCCGTCACCCGCCACGAATCAATGTCAGTCATTGTCCACCTTATGAACGGAGCACGCACTCATTCAGAAGCTCCTAGTGATTTGAAACCGACATCATGCGGGAAACCTTACAGAATAGCTCTCTAAAGGGAGACGCAGGGCATTCGTAAGATAGCTCACCATTCGATAGAACCCAGCAAGCATTAAAATCTCGATCAGCGCTTCCTCGCTGAAAACGATTTGCAGTTGGCTCCAAAGGGCATCATCGAGATTGCAACTCGCATGAAGCATATCGCACGTCTGGATGAGGAGGCGGTCTTCGGGAGACCAACACGCATCGTTGGAACTTCCCCGAACAAGCGAGTACCGCTGGGCCTCATTGAGACCGATCCGTTGAGCGAAAAAGGCAATATGGATACCCCATTCATACTCAGATCCCGATAGTGCCGTAATTCGATCGATGACAATCTCCCGTTGGCGCAGGGTCAAACGTCCCTTATCGAGAAGGCTGCCGTTGCTGAAACGCTCGAAGAGGCATGCGTCACGCGCGAGCGTCGTGAAAAGGATCAGAGGTGGCACGCCAGGCGGCATGACTCTGTCAAACACAGTTTGTATGGCCGCGGAATACGGGGGCTCAGTTGGCGCAATGCGGGCTGTCATTTAGTTGACCTCTTGCGTGCACTAATGTCTGCTCATCGGGGTCAAGCAGACTAGGTGGACATTCTGCTATTTTCGTCTTTGACCCGATGCGAACCTTGCGCTACTCCGCTATCTGCTCGCCAGATCCGCCGAATTCAGTGGGAAAATCTTTCAGCTTTGGGAATCCGTCCCGCATCGGCAGAACGGTCTCGGCGTAGTTGATGTGGACGCCTGGGCTAAACTTCAACGTAGGTAGTGTAGCCGCATATACATCGACCAATCCCAGCGGAGGGTGATTGGTCATCAAATGGCCTCCACACTTCTTGCAGTATTGCCGCTGGCTCACTGCCGTCTTCTGGAATGTCCCAATATATTCGGCACCGGTCGTAACTCGAACGGCATCAGGTTTCCAAAGCGTAAAAGCGTTGACAGGTCCGCCTGACCACGAACGACATGATTGGCAATGGCAATACCCCATGCCTTCGGGTTCCCCCGACACTTCGATCTTAACAGTCCCGCAGAAACATTCGCCCTTGTGTATCATCATTGTCCCTACCTCATTTCACCAAGCGGCCAGTATGATGCCGGCGTCGCTTGCGCGTTTGGCGGTTTCCTAAGCTTGGTTGAGGCGAATGCGAATGACTGGACGTCCGCATTACTTGACACTACGTCCGCAATTCGGAGGATCTCAATTTAGTGCGGTATTGAATTCGTAAGATTGCTTACAAGCGGATTAGATAATTTCGCCAGAAATGTGCAAGCCGCAACTTTCGAAAAAGGTGCGAGTCAGTTTGCAAGTTGGTTGGAAAATCCCGCAACGAGCTAATCAGATCAGTCTGGCAGTCGGCGCCCGCAACGTGTCTGATAGCGGGTCGGTTCCCATGCCAATTCCTCTCGCGGACGATCAAGCAACCGCCGCGGACGCCTGAGCATCAGATCTGGACGCCCTCTCATAGGCCTCTCGAATTTTAGACGTGATGTCAAGGAATGCGGACGTCCAGTCATTCGCATTCGCCTCAACCAAGCTTAGGAAACCGCCTAACGCGCGCATCGCTGCAACGCTGAAATTGAATGGAGATGGACACATGACTTACGTAGCACATCACCGGGATTTCACCTCGGGCGGTGAGGTTTCCACCAAGAGCGGAGCCATTGTGAACAAAACTGGTGTTCTGCGGCGCATCTTCGACACTATTTTTGAGTCGCGTCAGAGGCAGTTCGATCGAGAAATCGCAAGCATTATCACCCGGCGGGGTGGGTGTGGGCACATCACCGATGATCTCGAGCGCGAGATGATGAGCCACCTGATGTCGAAATGGAGCTCTCTCAGGTGAAACACGGGATTAGTGAAGTGATGCAATTCCATTCATAGGAGGTATCGATGGAAAGTCTTACTGAGTTAGCTGATACTGCTGCTACGGAAACGCCACTGGCTATCACATTCATTGTGACGCTACTGGTGTTTGCGTTAATTTGGTCGAACTTCGGGTTGTGCTGCTAGCTGTATTCTTTCGAAAAGATCGTGGCCGATAACTAAGTTTCTCGGAAGCGACTCAGTTGGCGGTCTCTTTTCTGCGCGAAACAACAAACGAAGGTGAGCCCAATGCAGCTCATTGAGCGACCGGCCGATGTCCGCTTTGGGTCAAAAGCGGACGTGACACTGTCTTATAATAATGTCCGCTGTACCCCCGAAAGCCGATATTGATCGGTGGTCCTAAAGGTTTGGGCGTCGATACTGAAACATATTGAATAACAATGACGGACTTTTGCCCAAACCTTTTGGATAAGTTATTGAAACTGCTGGCTTCATGCACTTCCGTAGGGAGCGCCCATAAAATCAAATACTTAGTAAAGTCACAGACTATCATTGACCCAAAGCGGACATCCGGAGCAGATCGATAATTGGCCATATCGCCTCACGCCGGAACCGAATGGGCCGTGCCCGCGCCGGCGTTCTTGAGGCACCCCGTCGCGGTATGAGAGGATAACCTAGCCGTTCGCCGCACCGATCCTCCGTCAGAGGTTACCGAAGATGTGGGCAGTCCTGGGTTTCCTTCTCACGGCGGCTATCGGCCTGGTGGCGGTGCTTGCCGCGGGCCGCCGCGGCTCAGCTCAGCGCGATAGGTTCCCATGGATGCTCCACGAGACAGCAAAGCTCCACGTGGGGATCATGGCCAGCCTTGCCGGCTTCGCCTTCACCGGGATAGTGCTTGTCGTGACCCTCGCGCGGGACCAGCCCGGCGTCGTCGGGAGCTCCCTCGACACCGTCGTCGTGATGTTCCTGGTGGCCTACCTCTTCTGGATCGGCAACGCCTTCCTGATCTCCTACATGCCGCGCGCCGACACGAGCGGCGACTTAGTGCCGCGCGTCCATTTTAGCCTCGCCTCGACCATCGAATACCGCACGGTCTTTATATCCTGGTTCGCGCTGCTGCCGCTCCTTCAGGCGAATGGACTCGATCGCCTCGCCTACGTTCTCTACTTTCTTCTGCCCGCATCTCTACTTCTCGGATCCGTGATCATCGCAATGGCTGCCGATGGCCTGGGTCTCTTGCGGATCAGGGAAACGTATCTCTCGGCAGCCGTGGGCACGGGTCTCGCACTGGCGTACACCGCCATCGTCGCATTCGCGGCCCCCGGCGCACGGTCCCAGTATTCCGCGCTGAACCTCACGGTTGTCATCTTCTGCGTCAACACCATGGGCTTCGTGCTCGCGGCGCTCACGCCGCTCTCCCCGCGATATGCCGGCATCAAACGATTCTACAAGCAGCACGGCAGGCGGATTGTCATTGCCGACATGCATCTGACAATGGTGTCGCTCGCATTCCTCTGGCTTGGTGTCGTCGGGGCCATCTGAAATGGGTCCGCGTGTCGAGATTGTGATGTTATAATTGCGGTGGATTGAATGCTTCTAGAATTAATAGGTGTTGCATTCTTGTTGTTGTCGTCAACGTGGTCTGCGGAGGCGCAAACCACCGATGCCTGCGAACAGTTCGCATGGTCGGTTGCTACCGAGCGTAACCTCTTTGCGGCGGCCGACCCCATGAATGTTCGAAGCGGCGAGACGATAAAGCTATCCCCAACGCAAGCAATCGTACTCAGCCTAAAGAAGTTCGACGATGTGCAATTCAGCCGATCGCCAGAACGTCAGCCTACGAACTCAGAAACCTTCGCCGGGTTATTGATAATTGGCTCGGTGGAAAATCCGGGGTTCTATCAGTTGACGCTATCTGACGATGCCTGGATCGATGTAATCCAGAATGATGCTTTCCTAAAATCACTTGGCAGTACCGGAAAACGTGGCTGCGCGGATCTGCGAAAGAGCGTTCGTTTCGAATTGGGTGATGGCCCGGCGATTGTTCAGTTCAGCGGCGTCGAAACCAGTAAAATAAAACTAGCAATTTTGCCCATTAAGCGGAATTAAGATTGATTTGCCCTGATGTTCGGATGAGATGCCGATCAATGTCTGCTTTCAGGGGTAAAGCAGACATTACAATTAAGAGATCTTACGTCTGCATTGGACTCAAAGCGGGCAGACATTCACGAAATTACCCACGCAAAAGAAAAAGACCGCCTCGCGGCGGTCTCTCCGAAATCCGATCAGGAGTTCTTGATCAGGTGGCGATGATAGCAACGACGCCCTTCCACTTTCTGCGCCAAAACCCATCACGCCGAGGCCGGTGACGAAGAGCCAGCCAAATAGTAAAGACTGGTTGTCAATCCCTTCTGCGCGCTTCGCGCTCCGGGGGCGATCAATCGGCTTTCGCCTTCTCCTGCATCGCCGCCTCAAGCTTCTTGATGTCCGCAGCGGAGAGCTGCGGGCGATCGACCTTGATCGTCAGCTTGTTGAGCTTCGCGGTGAGCGCGAACGGCGGCTGGTAGTCCGCGTCGTTGACGCCGGTCAGCGTGTCGGAGCCGATGTCGAAGCTCTCGTCCCACTGCAGGATCATCGGCAGCGTTTTCTCCATCCGCTTAGTCGCGACCTCCTTGCCGTCGACCTTGAGGGTGCCCGTGCCGGGCCGACCAAGGCCGCTGAAGTTGTTGAACGCGAGCGTGCCGGCGCCGAGGCCTTCGTACTTGAAGTCAAACTCGACCGTATGCCGCCCCGGCGATAGCGCGTCCGGGCCTTCCCACTTTATGCGTTCGAGGTCGACCATGTTCCACAGGAACACCGGCTTGCCGTTCAGCAGGTAGAAGCCATAGCCCCCGAAGCGGCCGCCCGAGGTCACGATCATGCCTTCGGCGCCGCCCTGCGGCACCTCGATATCGGCGGTGATCGCGTACGAGGCATCCAGCAGGAACGGCGAATCGCCCTGCGGCAGGCCCGTCATCGGCCGCGTGTAGACGAACTCAGTGCGGCCCGCGGTGATGTTCGGGCGCGGCGCGACGATTCGGGCCGCCACCGAGGCATCCATCGGGAAGACCTGATACTTCTTCGCCTCGGCGACGAACTTCGTTCTCAGCTCCGTGACCTTCTGCGGGTACTTCGCCGCAACGTCGTCCGTCTGGTTCCAGTTCTTGTGCAAGTCGTAGAGCTGGAAGACCTGTTTGTTGAGCGGATCCGGGTTGGCGGGGCCGAACGCTTCCCAAGGCGCGCGATTGACCTTGGTCGAGAGCAGCCAGCCGTCGTCATACAGCGCCCACTGGCCCATCATCTCGAAGTACTGCAACTTGTGCCGCGACGACGCCTTGGCGTTCCCTTGGTCGAAGGTGTAGAGGAAGCTCGTCCCTTCCATCGGCGCTTGCTTGATGCCGTCGACGTACTCGGGCGCTTTGATGCCGGCGGCCTCGAGGATCGTCGGCACCACGTCGTTCACGTGCATGAACTGGTCGCGAACGCCGCCCTTGTCCTTGATGCGAGCCGGCCACGACACGACCATGTTCTGGTTGATGCCGCCCAGCCGCGACGCGTTCTGCTTGAACCAGTCGAACGGCGTGTCGAACGCCCACGACCAACCCGCGGACATGTGGTTGTACGTGTACTGCGTTCCCCAGACGTCGTAGAACTTCATCTGGACCTCGACGGGGAGCTCATTGAGGCCGTTGAAGAATGCGACCTCGTTCGGCGTCCCGAGCGGCCCGCCTTCGGCGCTAGTCCCGTTGTCACCGTTGATGTAGATGATTAGCGTGTTATCGAGCCGGCCGAGATCCTGGAAGTGCTGGATCACGCGCCCGATCTCGTAGTCGCTGTAGGCGGCATACGCGGCGAACACCTCGACTTGGCGGATGAACAGCTTCTTCGCCTCGGGGCTGAGCTCGTCCCAGAGCTTCAGCACGTCCTTGGGCCACGGCGTGAGCGTCGCGTCCTGCGGGACGATGCCGAGCTTTTTCTGGTTGGCGAAGATGCGCTCGCGCAGCTTCTCGTAGCCGTCGTCGAAAAGGTGCATGGCGCTGATCTTGTCCACCCACTCCTTGGTCGGATGGTGCGGCGCGTGGGTCGCGCCCGGCGCGTACTTGATGAGGATCGGCTTCGACGGGTCGGTCTGGTGGATCCGGCTAATGTAGTCTATGGCGTCATCGGCCATCCCCGTGATCAAGTTCCACTGCCCTTCTTGCCCCTTGAACGGATAGATCTGCGTGGTGTTGCGGAAGAGATTCGGCTCCCACTGGTTGGTATCGCCGCCGACGAACCCGTAGAAGTACTCGAAGCCCATGCCGGTCGGCCACTGGTCGAACGGCCCGACCTGGCTCGCGGCGAAGGCCGGCGTGTTGTGGTCCTTGCCGAACCACGCGGTCGAATAGCCGTTGTCGAGCAGGATGCGGCCGATGGTCGCCTTGTCCCTTGGGATGATCGAGTTGTAGCCCGGGAAGCCGGTCGACTGCTCGGCGATCACGCCGAAGCCCACCGAGTGGTGGTTGCGGCCGGTGATCAGCGCGGCGCGGGTCGGCGAGCACAGCGCGGTCGAGAACATTCGCGTGTAGCGGAGTCCCTCGCCCGCGATCCGGTCCATCGTCGGCGTCGGGATCACGCCGCCGAACGTGCTCGGCACGCCGAAGCCGGCGTCATCGGTGATGATTAGGAGCACGTTCGGCGCGCCCTTCGGGGGCACGACGCGCGGCGCCCACCACGGCTTCGACTGCAGGGCGTCGTCCTTGATCACGCCGCCGAACTTCGGATCGGGCGGCGGAAGCTGTTTTCCATCGATTGTGGTCGTGGCGCTTGGCGATCCCGGCGTGCCTGTTATCTGTTGGGAAATTGCAGCCGTCGTTTCAATCGTGAGCAACAAGGAAGCAATAATGAAGGTGCGATTGAATTTCATGACAGAAACTCCGATGACTGATCGTTATTTAGCTCAGTAGCAAAATGGATATGGCGCAGGTCAGAGCTTGGACATCAATTCCCAGCGATCATTAGAGCGGTTGCTGCTAGCGATTATGGTCTTGCGCTTTTTGTCTCTCCCGTTAGACAATTTCGAAGATATTAATCGCATCTGCCGCCCCAAGGCGAGAGCCATCTCTTTGATCACAATTTAGTGACTGCGCTCGCCAATTGAACGCATCATATATTTGCTTCGCAGCAGAGACATTCGCGGCTACGGTTGGAATGTCCGCTTTGCGTCATAAGCAGACATGGTGCACTCTAATCACGATGTCCATTTTACCCGCGAAAGCAGACATTGATCGGCGACTCTGGCGAGTCGGGCAGGTCGCAGGTTTTGACACTGCTAGCTTCACTTACTTCCGTAGAGAGTGCCCGGATTCTTTTCGTCGAGTTGGTTTGTCTTTAGGCTACGCGGTTATCGCAAACCTAAGTCGGGAACTTTGATAGGAAGAGGAAGACATTCAAAACAACTTGTCACGATTCTTTCGCAATATGGTGACAGCTTAAACAAGATGAATTCCTTCACATAATCCGGGAGTGCATTACATGAATCGCATTGCTCTTAGTATTGTAATCGCCGTCGGTGCGCTTTGCGCACCAGGATCAGTTTTCGCGCAAACCGCCCCTGCCGCTCCGCCACATGTACCGCTTCAGAAAACAATCGGTGTGGCCAAGCCGGATGTCGTTCCTTCGCTGATCGTCCTTAACTCCCGCGGCGTTAGCTTGCGGGGAGGCAAATTGGTGCTCACTGGAATTGCGCCAAACTCTATTATATTCGCCGACCGACCAGTGCGTGCAGCCGGACACGATCTCACTGCGCACATTATTGAGGATTGGGGAAACGGGAGCGATAACTTTGCGAAAGATCCACCGAACGCAACTGTGTCGGGTTTCAGCAAAGATGGTTCCACAATTCGCGATGTCGTGGTCGTGCTGAAGACACCGAAACTCGAGGGCGACCAGCTTACCTTTGATATCGATGTGCTTGAGGGCGATCTGACTGGTGCCGATGGCGCCGCTTCCGTATTTATCGACATCATCGGGCGCCCGCTCACGCCCATGTCGTTCGCAGGCGTCGGTCGCCGGACTGCCTATCGAGGTGCGTATTACTCAGGTGCGGCGGCCGTCGGAGCTGCTGCGGCTGGAGCCGCGGCAGTCGGAGCTGCTGCGGCCTACGGAGCGTATGCGGCGCCATACTACGCTCGCCCTCCATGCGGCTATTATCCTTATCCGCCTTGCTACTGAAACACTGAGACAATACAGGAGATTCTATGAAAATAACTTCCTTTGAGTATGCCTGATAGCTGCCAATAGGAAACTTTAGTTTTTTATGTGGGAGGATAAAAACATGCAGCGCACTTTGAAAATTTGTTCCCTGCTTTTTGCAACCATCGCTGGAATGACCTTGGCGATGGGGCAGGCACCCGCTCAAACAACTGGCAAGCCACCCAACATCGTCGTCATCATGGGCGACGACATCGGCATGTGGAATATCGGCGCCTACCACCGCGGCTTGATGGCCGGGCGGACGCCGAATCTCGATCAACTCGCCGCCGAAGGAATGCTGTTCACCGATTACTACGCTGAGGCGAGCTGCACCGCAGGGCGCGCCAACTTCATCACCGGCGAGCTGCCGATCCGCACCGGTATGACCACGGTCGGTCAGGCCGGTTCGCCCATTGGCATACCGGCGCAGGCCGTGACCATTGCCACGGTGCTCAAGTCCATGGGTTACGCCACCGGCCAGTTCGGGAAAAACCACCTCGGCGATCTCAACGAGTTTCTGCCCACCGTTCACGGCTTCGACGAGTTCTTCGGCTACCTCTATCACCTCGACGCGATGGAGGATCCCGCTCACCCCGGCTATCCGCAGGATTTGTTAAATGTAGTTGGTCCGCGCAACATGGTTCACAGCTGGGCCACCGACAAGGATGACCCGACGGTGATGCCGCGCTGGGGCAAGATCGGCAAACAGAGGATCGAAGACGCCGGAACCCTCTATCCCAAGCGAATGGAGACCGTGGACGACGAAATCCGCGACCTCGCCTTGAAGTTCATCGACAAGGCCAAGACCGATGGCAAGCCGTTTTTCCTGTGGCTGAACCCGACGCGCATGCACATCGTCACTCACCTCTCGCCTAAATACGAGGCTCTGCGCAATTCGAAGAACGCCTGGACCATCCATGAAGCCGGAATGGCACAACTCGACGACGATGTTGGTTTGGTGATGAAGAAACTCAAGGACATGGGCGTCGACGACAACACCATCGTCATCTTCACGACCGACAACGGCACCGAAGTCTTTACTTGGCCGGACGGTGGACAGACACCGTTCGCACAGAGCAAGGGCACGGTATTTGAAGGCGGCTTCCGCGTACCGGCCATGGTCCGCTGGCCGGGCAAAGTGCCGGCGGGCAAGGTCGAGAATGGCATCATCTCCGGGCTCGACTGGTTTCCGACCTTGGTCGCCGCTGCCGGCAACCCAAACATCGCTGCCGAACTGAAGCAGGGTAAGAAAGTCGGTGATACGACCTACAAGGTTTATCTGGACGGCTACAACCAGATGGACATGATCACCGGCAAGGGGCCGTCCAATCGGCACGAAATCTGGTACTTTGGGGAAAGCGAACTTGGTGCCGTGCGCATCGACGACTTCAAGTATCGTTTCATCGACCAACCTGGGGGTTGGTTGGGTGATAAGACCAAGCCTGACGTGCCCTACCTGATCAACTTGCGTCTCGATCCATTCGAGCGCACCGGCTGGCCCGATAGCGGGACTAAAACTGGAGCGCAACAATACTTCGACTGGTTCAAGTACGAATTTTGGCGCTTCGTATTCGTCCAGCAGCAGGTTGAGAAGCTGATCACGACGGCCATCGAATTTCCACCGATGCAGAAAGGCGCGAGCTTCAACCTCGATGCCATAAAGGCGAAAATTGCGGCAGCCCAAGCGGCAGTAGGCAAGTAGGCACGCCAGTAGTTTGGCTGATCTTTATGGCGGGCGCCCTTAAAATGGGGCGCCCGCTTTTTTATTGAATGCTGTACGGTCGGTCGAAAACACCTGTTGTTTCACACTCTGCCTGCGGGCGAAAAAGCCGCCCAGTAAATGACACGGAAAGTCGGAATGTCCTGCATATGATGCTGTGGACGGCTCCTCCACGGGCACGTGAGTGTCATGGCTGTGGTTGCTGTTGATGCAACCACGATTGGGAGGAGACAAGCATGCAAACGGTTAGCGTCGACCTGATTCTGGCGACCGCTCTGGGCGCCAGTATCGCCAATCCGAAGGCATTCCGATCAGGACGGAAGTTCTCAGCGTGGATTGGGCTGATGCCGAAGCCGTACTCGAGCGGGGACAAGCATTAGCTCGGCAGTATAATTTGCTGCCATTTCTATCCTTAGACGTTATTCGTCACGTCCTCATACACATCGATTTCAATCCCTCCAGGAAAAAACGTGCGCCATGCCTGGATATAATTGTGCATCATCGGATTGCTCGCTAAGTTATGTCGATTCAGTTCAAGCTCTGGATCAGTCTGATATTCGATTATTTGTAGAAACTGAGCTGGGTCATCGACATTTCGCAGCAGGCGCATTCGCACATCACCCCAAGCTGAGTACAAGGGGACCGAATTTTTAATCATGGTGGCGAGAACTGCCGTCGAATCCGATGACAGCGTTCTTATTTTAACGTACAGAATTCGGTTGGTTTTTGCTTCCTCGTTTGACATCAGATGGCTTCTCCGTTTCGGCTCTGCTCCAATTGCACGTTGGATCACGTCGGAGTCGAGCTGATTATTAGGCGATGGGAGGTGTTAAGCGTTTACCAAGGCTGTTACATGGGCGAAACACGAGAAATCGGACATTCTAGGCTGACTGCACTGCAGTCCTAATTGCTGTCATGTCTCCTGTCGGCACAAAGCGGACATTAAGATTAGATGCCTTCATATCCGCTTTTGACCCATCGGAGACATCGCGGCGCGATTTTCGCAGCGCGTCATTGCCGGCGGGGCCGACATTCGGCTCCGCCGCAGCTTTTATTCCGGTGCAGCGCAAAAAATTCTGGTTGTTGACGCCTGCCGGCTTTCCCCGAAAGATGGACGGATCTATGGAGGTCGTTATGGAAAATTTTCTTCGCCCGTGGTCGGCGCAGCTCTTGAGCGTCTTGCGCATCGTGGCCGGGCTCGTTCTGTTTCACCACGGCACGTCGAAATATCTAGGCTTTCCTGTGACTCAATTCAGTGGCGTTTCGCCCCTGACCATGGTCGGCGCGGCCGGCGTCCTCGAACTGATCGGCGGCGCGCTGTTGACGATCGGCCTGTTCACGCGGCCGGTCGCGTTTATTCTCTCCGGCATGTGTGCGGTTGCTTATTTCTACTTCCACGCTCCACGCAGTTTTTTCCCGTTTCTCAACGGCGGCGAGACAGTGATCCTTTTCTGCTTTGCGCTGTTGTATATTGCGGCCGCCGGCGGCGGCGCCTGGAGTGTCGACAAGGCATGGCAGGGGACAAACGACTGATCTGGTTTTATCTGACAGAGGGCAAGCTCTCTCTCTTATTTTCGCTCGGACGTTGAGCGAGGCCTGTCGTCTCAATTGGTAGCGGCTTTCAGCGACTTCGGGCTGACAAACCGATCAAGCCGGCCGGACTGTGTATGCAGCTTGCCCCAGTCGTCGACGGCAAAATCGATAACGACCAAGCCGGCGGTTGGAAATTTCTTCCGCAGTCGCTCGCGTGCTTCGGCATCGCCGGAGGCGACTAGCATAAGGGCTGCCTCGTGCAGCCCCGGATTGTGGCCAATCACGAGCAGACTATGGGCGGCCGCTGGGGCCGCCTTGATGATTGCAAAAATCGTATGCGAGGTCGCGTCATAAAGTTGCTCCACCGTCATCACTGCGGGTCTCGGGCGAAATGCGGTGGCGGCGGATTTCCAGGTTTCTTGAGTACGCGCAGCCGGCGATATCACCACGCGGTTGGGAACAAGGGCATGGTTTGCCATATAGATTGCAATATTGGCGGCGTCCCGATGGCCGCGCTCGATTAGCACGCGATCGCGATCCTCCACGCTCCGTTTGGGGCGTTCGGCTTTGGCGTGGCGAAACAACAACAGGCGGCGCATGGTTAGTGTGGCGTTACGACGTGCGGAGGACTAGGTCGGTCCGAAAGTATCGAATTCGAGTCTACGGCAATCTAGCATGCGTTTACCGCTTGAGAGTCTCACTTATTTCCACTCGCGCAATTTGCAATCCCAAGGTCGAAGGCTCCGATCTCGGTTTAACCTTGCTGCTCATCAATTGGGTCGGACCCGGTGATAGCGTTGGCGTCGGATTCCGCGGTCGGGGCTTTCGCTAATATGGCGTGGGTCGCTCAGCTGAATATGCGTTGGTTAACAATCGAGGGCAGATGTCCACTTGATAATTTGAATAGCTCTCGGTAAATGAAGCGAGCGATGATTTTTGCATGAAGCCGGCTCAAAACGGAGTTTTTTTGCACGGCAAAACCAAAACATGAAATTGAAACTGCTATTCGGCGCCTTATTGGTGCTGGCAATTCCATCGGCAATTTTCGCGGAGCCCCAGTTCTATGAAAACTCCAGCGCGTTAAAAAACGTAGTCATTTTTGTTATTCGGCACGCAGAACAAATGGATGACGGTTACGGTCTGTCCTCGGCTGGTGATGCTCGCGCCAGGGCTTACGTTAGTTATTTCAAGAATTTCACGATTGACGGGCGTCCGTTGAAACTGGACTATCTTTTCGCCACAGCGGATTCCCGCAACAGTCATCGCCCGCGCCTCACGATCGAACCGATCGGTAAAGAACTCGGTCTTGCGGTCGACAGCCGGTTCAATAACAGAGAGGTTTCGGAATTGGTCGACGAAATCGAAAGTCGACCGCACGGCAACATTCTGATCTGCTGGCATCACGGGAAAATTCCCCAGCTGCTCCGTGCGCTAGGTGCTGATCCCAATAGTCTGCTACCCTACGGCAAATGGCCGAACGATGTGTTTGACTGGCTGATTGAGTTGCGCTTCGATGCGAATGGTCATTTGTTTGAAAGCAAACGCATCGACGAAAAATTTCAGCCAATGCTTCGGATAAACATGCCTTGGCTGTACCTTGATAAAAGCTTGTTGCCACATTCTCAATTTCAGACGCTATGAATCCGGAGCAGACAATTTCCTCTCGACGAGCAGAGTCAATACGGCAAATGCCGACCAGTTCAGAAAGTACGGAGAATATTATGTCATCGTATCCGCTTCACACAGGCCGCCACATCGGACGAGCGTTTGGTATAATCACGACTGTCGCAATCATTGCGCTCGCGTGCGTGCTGTCGCCGGCAGTTTTCGGCGCTAATCCCGTAGAAGAAATGGCCAAGCACGGAGCCGTCACCACTACCGGCGGCATAGATCCGCATGGCGATTCGTGGCTGTCCGTACAGCACAGCTTCGAGCAGTTCTTGCATCCAGAATTCGTGCTGCGACTCTTTCTTAGTTTATCGTTGGCGGTGGGTTGTGCGTGGATCGTAGCGTGGCATCCGCGCCGCTCGTCGCGCGTCGATGCTCTTTCAGATTTCGAGGAGCGTAAGACGCTCGTTCTCCTTGGCATGGTTGGCGCGGTCGTCGCGGAATTGAGTGGAACCAGCCAAACGCTAGCGTTTGTAATCTTCGGGATCGGCGCGCTGTTGCGTTTCCGCACCGTGCTCGACAATCCAAAACTCACCGGTAAAGCTATCACGGTCGTGGTGATTGGGCTCGCGTGCGGCATGGGGTCATGGGTGATGGCGGTCTTCGTCACCGTTTTCAGCTGGATCCTGATCTTCTGGCTTGATTCCTACATCGCCTGCCGGGTCCAGATCCGGCTCGCCGAGGAGGCGAACCCGAAGCGGTTGCTCGCCACGGTGCAATCTTTGCTCGTCGCGCGCGGCTGCCGGGTGCAAAGTTCCACACTCTATAAAGGCAAACGACAGTTAGTGTTTCTTCTGCACATTCCAGCGGAACTCGACTTAAAACAATTGGAGTTAGATGTGCGCGCGACGCTGCCGAAGGCCGATGACGCCCGGATTAACATTGACGTGATGTAAACGCGCGCACACGAATGTTTGCTTCATGGTGCAGAATGCAATGGGCATGGCGCTCTGGCGCACGCCGTTCGAACCGTTGCGGGCGCCCATCATGTTCGATCTGAGGTCCGACGCCGGCGCAAAGGATGACACTTCGATGGGCTAGGAGAGCGGGTCCACGGCCGACCGAGGGCGGAAGAGGTATCTTCTTCAATGACAAAGGCAAAACGCAATCGGCCGAAAGGCGACAAGCTCAATTCGCCGTCGGATAGCGCAGGGCATCAGCCGAGACCAAAACGTGGACGGTGGGTGGCGGTTGCGATCATATTAGTGATTGGGTTCATTGGTATCTTGGCGGTCTATTTCATCACCGCCATGCGAGCGACGCAGCTTGCGGGAAACGCTGAAGTGTCGGCCGCGAGCTTTGTTGGCAGCGAAACCTGCGTTGACTGCCACCGGACCGAAACAGAGCTGTGGCGCACATCGCAGCACAAGCAGGCGATGGATCATGCGACGGATAAATCCGTACTTGGCGATTTTTCCGATGTGAGCTTCGACTATTACGGTGAGCGATCACGCTTCTTCCGAAAGGACGGAAAATTCCTGGTCGAAACCGACGGGCCCGACGGTAAGCTAGCCACCTTCGAAGTGAAGTACACGTACGGGCTCGATCCCCTTCAGCAATACTTGATCGAATTTCCCGACGGCCGATTGCAGGTACTTTCGATTGCTTGGGATAGCAGACCAAAGGAAAAGGGTGGTCAGCGTTGGTTTCACCTCTATCCAAATGAACAAATTCGTCACGACGATTTTCTGCATTGGACCAAGCTGAATCAAAATTGGAACTTCATGTGCGCCGAGTGCCACTCGACCGGTGTGCGAAAGAACTACGATGCAGCGAATGATCGCTTTGCGACGATATGGTCGGAGATCAGTGTCGGTTGTGAGACTTGTCATGGGAAAGGCTCGCGGCACGTGGATTGGGCGCGTTCCACACAAAAGTGGTGGCCATTCGGAAAACGCAACGACCCGACTGAAGGGCTTGTCGTGCTCTTCAAAGAGCGGGACGGCGTCAGCTGGCCAACCGATCCCGCAACGGGTCAACCAAAACGCAGCATTACACCGGAAATCCTGCGGAAGGAGGTCGAAACTTGCGGCCTTTGCCATTCACGCAGCAGCAAGATCTCCGAGGATTGGGTTCCCGGCCGCTGGCTGTCCGATACGCACGTGGTCTCGCCAATCACGCGCGACACCTATTATGCCGACGGACAGATCCGCGACGTGGAAGAACCTTACAATTATGTTCCATTCAAGCAGAGCAAGATGTTCGCGGCAGGCGTTACCTGTAGCGATTGCCACGAACCGCATAGTGCAAAACTTCGCGCTCCCGGAGATGCAGCCTGTCTACAATGTCATGCGTCGGATAAATACGCGATTGTAAGGCATCATCACCATGCGAACGCTAGTCCGGCGCTTGCCTGCACCTCGTGCCATATGCAGGCCCGCACCTACATGGTGGTCGATCCGCGCCACGATCACAGCTTCCGCATCCCGCGTCCTGATCTGTCAGTAACGCTTGCAACACCGAATGCCTGCAACGACTGTCACGCCGACAAGTCGGCGCAATGGGCCTCTGCTGCCGTCGACAACTGGTTCGGACCAAATCGCAAGAGCCTTAAGAGTTACGGTACTGCGTTCCATGCTGCTTGGACGGATCAGCCGGATGCCGGAATGCAACTTGCTGCCATTGCCGCCGGCGAAAATGCGCCAGCCGTTGTCCGCGCGAGCGCACTTACAGAACTCGCCGCCTACATCTCACCCGCGAACGTTAATCTGGCGCGCGCAGGGCTCACCGATCGCGATCCAATGGTCCGGATTGGTGCCCTCGACATGCTGGAAAACGTGTCGGCCCGACAGATTTGGCCGCTCGCGTCGCCGCTGCTCTCCGATCCCGTCCTCGGCGTGCGCATCAGGGCGGCATCGCTGCTCGCCGCGGTGCCAACTTTGAACCAGCCGCCAACTGACCGTGAACGCTTCGAGAGTGCGGCGACCGAGTTCGTTGCGGCGCAGCGATTGAACGCTGATCGGCCGGAAGGACGCACCAGCTTGGGAAATTTTCTTGTGCGACGCAGTTTATTTTCTGATGCTGAGGCTGAATATAAAGCTGCGTTGCGGCTCAGCCCGCAATTTGCGTCCGCCGCAATCAACCTCGCCGATCTTTATCGACAACTCGGCCGGGATGGTGAAGGAGAGAACATATTGCGCGCTGCGATCGCGATATCACCGGAGCAAGGTGGACCGCATCATGCGCTCGGCCTCACCCTTACTCGGTTAAAGCAGCCCGAAGCGGCGCTCATAGAGTTTCGTCGAGCGGCTGAGCTTGAACCGGATCGTGCACGATATTCTTATGTGTATGCGGTTGCACTTCATTCCGCGGGGCATCGTAGTGACGCCATAGACTTGCTCAAAAAAAGCTTGGCGCGCCATCCGAGTGATCGCGATACTCTAATGGCTCTCATCAGTTTTAGTCGCGAAGCCGGGGACAACAACTCAGCGCTCGAATATGCCGCGCAGCTAGTTAAAATTACACCTGATGACCAAGAATTAACCCGGCTCATTCAGGAACTTCGGGGTCAGACCAATAAGCCAACGGAAAAATGAAAAGCAGAGAATGAAGTGCTTTCTCCCAAATCTTCCGGATAAGTTATTGAAACTGCTGCCTTCATGCACTTCTGTAGGGAGCGCCAGCAATATCAAGTGCTTACGTTTTTTGTTGTCCGATTTCGCGGGCCGTGTCTATTTTCTGTTCTTTATACCCCGGCGGACTGCGGCAGAAGCGGGGGCCTGGCGACGGTCAGGAAAGATTTGATGACCCAGCAGTATTCGAAAATCTGCAAGGGGTGTTGGCAAAATTTGCATGTCCCGGTGCTTTTACGCGGTCCCTTATCCATTCCGTATCGAATCGTTGGCCTCCGACCGAGCCGGATGAATCCGAACACTTGCACTTTCTGCGAATTGGCGTTTACGCGTATCATGAAGGCCCGCAATATTACAATCGATGCGACGGTGCTCTTCGCGGATCTGAGGGGCTACACGGCCGCTTCCCAGTCATTGGCTTCTGACGAGATGACATCAACGCTCGATGCCTTCTACGATGAGTGCGCCGAAGCGATTTGGGAGCATGACGGATTGCTCAACAAGACAATTGGCGATGCCATCATGGCGGTCTTCAATTTTCCGATCCGGCAGGACGATCACGCAGCGCAAGCGGTACGCACCGCGCGTGAAATGCAGCATCGCTGGCATGTCCGGCGTACCGAACTTGTAAAGGGGTTCGACCTCGGTGAAAACGACCTGTGCATCGGCATTGGTATCAGCAGCGGCAATGTCAGCTTCGGTGAATTCGGTCAGACGCATCGTGACCTGACCGCGATTGGCACAGTCGTGAACACCGCTGCTCGCGCACAATCTGTTGCCGGTGCGGGACAGATTCTGGTCACGGGAACCGTTCAGGAACGATGTGGAAAGGATATGGTCTTTAGCGAGGGAAGGCAGTACGACCTAAAGGGTCTCGTAGCGCCAATCGAATTATACGATGCCGGGGAATTCGACGGTCAGCACCGTGTGTAGATCGCATTCTTAAGGGCGCAAAGCCGAATGAATTGCCGATGGGGAATATAAGATTTTGTCCGACCGCTTGAAAATCTACGGGATCCCGCAGTCGCGCGCTGCGCGCTGTCTTTGGATGGCGCGCGAGCTTGGGGCGGAATACGAAAATGTTCCGGTTCACTACGCGAAGGCTCGGGAATCGCCCGAGCTGATGAAGGCAAACCCGAACGCGCGCGTCCCGGCGATCGATGATTGCGGATTTAAGCTTTATGAATCGATGGCAATAAACCTCTATCTCGTTAGAAAATACGGTGCCGGAAAAGAGATCGCACTGAAGACGCTTGAAGAGGAAGCGCTAGCAACACAGTGGAGCTTCTGGGTCATGACAGAGGTGGAGAAGCCGTTGGTGACTATCTTGCTGCATGTGATCGGCATGCGCCCGACGGATGAGGCGACGATCGAAAAATGCAAAAGCGAGCTGGAGCGTCCATTCAAGGTGCTGGACGTGCATCTCGCGGGACAACCCTATCTGCTTGGAGAGTGCTTTACGGTAGCTGATCTCAATGTCGCATCTGTGATGAACTGGTCAAGGGCGGTCAAACTCGATCTTGCAGCCTATCCGAGGCTTTCCGAGTGGCTCAAGCGCTGCATTTCCCGACCGGCGTTCGAGGGCTGAACTCCTACGTTCTTTTTTGGGGTCTGTTTTTGGATATGGCGATCCACCACCGATCTCTGGCGCTCGTGTCGCGTGAGGACAAGCGAACGACGCATCCCTTGTTCCGTAATTCAATCAAATAATCTGCGTACCACTGCAGCATTGGAACCCGTTCGACTTACATCGCTTCAATTAATTTAATCAAGCGCCCTCCTTTTGTAGCGGCTATGCGAATTCTCTCAGTGCAGAGATAACCTATGACCTTTGCTTCTTTTGATAGACACTCCCATGTGGGCTGACCTGACGCTTCGCCTAACCAGTACTTTTCACACAGTTCAGCCGACGAGAGCGGAACCTGTTTAAGCGACCGATCTTTTAATCGCGTATTATTTAGTTCATGCCGCAGTTGAAGATGGCCGAACCAAAAGAGGTCATGCTCTTGTACCGGTCCGAGAGGTTGCACAAGATGGATGTAACCGCTGTCGTAGTGCAAGCCGAATAGGACGAAATCAGGTCGCCGAGCCATAGAAACTGCTTCAAAACGAGAGATTGTAGCGATATTCGGACGCGATGAATTGAGCATGCCTTCGACCTGAGAACTGACATGCCGAATATCTTTTCCACGCAAAATTGTTCCGGCAATAAGCTTTACCGGGGAAATGTGAAACAAAAGGTGCGGCTTCATTAGCAATCGGATGGCTACGGCTCGAACCCAGGACCCTGCTGATCAAGAGACTGTTGCTCAAGCAATCATTTCAAATAGAGAGAAGAAAAAGATCGTAATTAGATCAATAGGATATGCGCGAATTGTAAAACGATATCGGCGACCGGGATACCGTCCGTTAGAGGCTTGCCCCGAATGCGGACATCGGTCGGCGCGGTCGGCATGTCTGCGAAGGGCCACAAGCGGAAGGGGGAGACCGTAAATTGGCGCGCGCGTTTCATAGTTGGTGTGAGCGTGATGCAGTTCGGTAGCTCATCCGGGGAATGTGGGCTGAGGAATGGCGGATCATAGCTTGTTGTGATTGTTATCGGCGGCCGTTGGCGTACGACGAGGGCAGCTATAGATTTCTCTTGGCAGGATAGTTGCCGCAGAATAGTTTATTTGGAACCGTGTGAAGTCCCTCACATTCAGTTCGCCGCTTTCGATCTAGCTTCATTGGTGCAACTGCTTCACAGGAGGCACCAATGTTGCTTGGTGTTTAGGAGGGCGTAGCAATGAACACAAAAATCTTAGGAGCTGAGAGAGCGAAACTTCTAATATGGAGAGTTATATTCTTTGTGCTTGCCCTGCTGGTGCTCACCAGATGCGTCTATCTGTTTCTACGTATTTCCGCTGAGTGGAATCTGTTTACGCATATGTGAACGCGAAAAGTTATACGCTTGTTCACCCAATCGGGGCGAGGGTCAGGGCTATTGGGATTTATGCTGTGAACTTGTTAGTCTCACCTACGTCAGGGAGGCGGCATCCGGTCGAAGTTGGGAATATTCGTCGGTGTTATGTCCCAAGCCGGTCGGTCTTTTGCATAAACCACTGCTCCGGGCGAAAACCAGTTGTTATTATCGACGCAACCGACCGCAACATTGATTAAGCCGGGACGAGCGGAGTTCTCACCATACACACGGCTACCGCATTTTGGGCAGAAATGCCGAGTGTTGATGTTGCCGCTGTCGGCAGTGGAAGCGTAGCTCCTGGTTTCTCCTTGGATTGCAACATCTTCCTTCTTAAAACGAGCCAACGACATATGTCCTGTGCCAGACGCGCGTTGGCAATCTTTACAATGGCATTGGCCCATGCCCACTGGCGCAGCCTTAATAGTGAACTTCACGGCACCGCAAAGGCAGTGTCCGATTGCAAATGGTTCATTTGACACTTTTCGTTTCCTTCTCTTGCCAAACTTCGGATGAAGACAGAATTTCGTTTTGGGCGGGGAAGAGAGAGCTTGAGCCTTCCACTCATTGATCGACTATTCAACTCTTGGCTTCGGTCCATTCCGTCTATTTTGTGCAGTCTTTCGCGCTGTTGAGACCTCGCATCTGGAATTCCAACCAGTTCAGAAAGTGCCACTATTAACGATGCATATCTTTATGGGCAGCCCGAATTGAGGGACTTACTGCTCTCGACATGAGGTCTCGAAGGGGGCACGATTTAAAAAAAGTGAGCGCCTTCGCAAGACGACCGCGCCGTCATTTGCACTTTCAGAGTTTATTACAACCAGAGAGGCTTACCCATGCCCACTTATATCTCCTTAATCAAGTTCACTCAGAAGGGCGCTGAAACGATGAAGGACGGGCCCAAGCGCCTCGATGCGGCAAAGCAACGCTTCCGCGCTGCTGGCGCCGAGATGAAAGCCTTTTATCTCGTTATGGGCGAATACGATGCTGTGGCCATTTCCGAAGCACCGAATGACGAAGTAGTTGCAAAACTCGCAATGGCGTCGGCAGCCCTCGGAAGCATACGGACGCAGACCTGTCGCGCGTTCACCGAAGATGAATACCGGAAAATAGCTGCAACTTTGTAATAGCGACAGCCGTTATGCGGGCGGATCAGTCGATCGTCCGCGGTGAACGACCTCGCCGGCTTAAACGGCGCAGGACGTCAAGAATCATTGAAAGCCTTTGCCGCAAAGGTTTCTTGGAGATTTAAGTTCGTCAATTCGGTCGGCATGTCTGCTAAGTGCTCTGAGCAGTGCTTCACGTTCCTCTATATCGCCGCGGCCGGCGGCGGCACCTGGAGCTTCGACCGCATGTGGTGAATTACGAAGGACTAATCGCTTCCGTCGAAACATTTGCGCTCGGGAACCTCTTCGGCCATTTTGGCGGGGGAAGTTCCGTCGCAACCGTGTGGGCAGATGCATCAGAAGCACGCAGCATTAATCAATTGGCTGGCGTAATTTCCCCGACGAAACGCCCCCACATCTGTATGTCCCGTAAGGATCAATTAATCACGTCGATCACGCAGATCTCAAGTAAATGCTGAGAACCATAACGCGCCGATCAAACATGCTCGCTTTATGTCCGCTCATCCCCTGAGAGCAGATATTTATCAGCGCGGTTGTTATGTCTGTTTTATGCCGGCTGAAGACAAAGATTCAATGAGCGAGAACATTCGAACAGATTCTTTTTACGCCGGCGTGCCGGTCTTTCGCGACTTCACGAGCGTCATGGACCCATCGCTTTACCAGTCGCTTCCTGGCGATTGGATGGTCGGCGTCGCCGACATCGAGCAGTCGACCAAGGCCATTCGCGAGAACCGTTACAAGGCGGTGAATATGGCCGGTGCCGCGGTGATCGTCGCAGTCACGAATGCACTTAATGGCGGGGACTTTCCGTTCGTGTTTGGCGGCGACGGCGCAAGCTTTGCGGTGCCGGCCTCCAACGCAAGCCTCGCGCGTGAAGCGCTCGCCGCCACTGCAGCTTGGGTGAAGGAGGAACTCGATCTCACGCTACGGGTTGCCCTAGTGCCAGTCTCGGTCGTGCGCTCGCACGGCGCCGATGTCTGCGTCGCCCGTTTTGCAGCGTCAGAGAACATCTCCATCGCGATGTTCTCCGGTGGGGGGATGGCATGGATTGATACCGCGATGAAGCAAGGTCGGTTTAGTTTGCCGCCGTCACCGCCGGGCGTCCGACCCGATCTCAGCGGTCTGTCGTGCCGCTATGAGGAGATGCCCACTTCGCGCGGGCTGATCCTATCGCTCGTCCTGGTTAAAGCACCCAATGGAAGTCCGGATGCCTTCCGCGCCGTGATCGAAGACGTCGTCCGCCTCGTGGAAAAGACTCCCGATGCGTCACGGCCGGTTACGGGTCAGGGCCTCCACGTCAAATGGCCCCCAAAAGGTTACGAACTCGAAGTGCGTGCGCAGCGCCGTTCGGGCGAATGGTTGATTGCTCGCCGGGCAAAGGTCCTGGCGTGGACGCTCTTCTATTACCTGATCATGCGGTTTGGCATCACGTTGGGTCGTTTCGTTCCAAAAAAATATAATCAGCAGGTTGTAGAGAACTCTGATTTTCGAAAATACGACGACGCTCTGCGAATGGTCCTCGATTGCACGCCAGAGCTTGCTGGCGAGATCGAGCATCGCCTTGACGCGGCGGCTGAAAAGGGGACGGTTCGCTTCGGGCTGCATCGCCAGGAAGCAGCCATGATCACCTGCTTCACGCCGTCACCAACTAATGCCAACCACGTCCACTTCATCGATGGCGCGCATGGCGGCTACGCAACAGCCGCGAGCGCACTGAAAGCGAGCGCCGGATGATACGTATCTGGCAAATGCGCCAGGTTCGAAAATCTTTTGGTCGCAAGTGGTCAGCCGGCGTATAGAATATCGGCTACGATCACGGCCAATAAACGTCCTGCCGGAAGAGGGAGTGATGGCATGCCCAGATATAACCTTCAGGTTAACGGAATCGCCCGAACGGTCGATTCATCGGACGCCGACCAGCCGCTGCTGTACGTACTGCGCGGCCTCGGCCTCACTGCAACCAAGTTCGGCTGCGGACTTGGGCAGTGCGGTGCCTGTACTGTTCTAGTTGGGGGCAAAACTGTGCGTTCTTGCCAGATGACTGTCGCCGGAGCGCAAGGCACCTCGGTAACAACACTGGAGGGGCTAGGGTCGGCAACAAAGCCGCATCCGCTCCAGGCCGCCTTTATCAAGGAGCAAGTGCCACAATGTGGTTATTGCACAAGCGGCATAATCATGAGCGCTGCTGCACTGCTGTCTAAAAATCGAAAACCCACAGAGCCGGAAATTCAGATGGCTCTTGATGGGAACCTCTGCCGCTGTGGGATTCACGTACGGGTCGTGCGGGCAGTGATGGTAGCGTCAGGACAGTGAGGCTGACATGAACGCACCCACTAAGTTGTCTCATTTGTCCCGTCGTGCGGTCCTCAAGGGTGGCGCGCTCACAGTCGGCTTCGCAATCGCTGGCCTGCGAACCAATGCATTGGCGCAAGACATGCCGACTGCGTCACGGATACTCGACTCCAAAGAGGTCGATGCTTTCCTTGCCATAAATGGTGACGGTACGGTGACTGTTTTCTGCGGGAAGGTCGATCTCGGTCAGGGGTTACGGATCGCAATTCCCCAGATCGTAGCTGATGAACTCGGCATTGGCATTGACAAGATCAAATATATCGAGGGCGATACTGCGCTCACCCCGGACCAAGGACGGACCTCCGGCTCCACTGGAATTCAACGTGGCGGAGTACAGATCCGGCAGGCCGCTGCAACGGCGCGCAAGGCGCTAGTCGAGCTCGCAGCACAACGCCTCAACGCTAAGGGCGAAGATCTTGTGGCAATCGATGGCCAGGTTCGGCGGAAGAGCGGCGGTGCTGGCATCCGTTTTGCCAACCTCATCGGCGAGCGCCGGTTCGACCTTAAGCTTGATCCCAAAGCGCCACTCAAGGATCCGGCGAACTACACCGTAGTTGGTAAGTCGTTGCCGCGCCCTGATGTGCCGCGCAAATGCAACGGCAGCAACATCTACGTGCACGACTTTAGTGTTCCGGGCATGCAACACGCCCGGGTGATCCGCCCACCAGCGATTGGTGCCACACTTATCGCGGTTGATGAGTCTTCAGTTAAGGATCTCGCCGCAGTGAAGGTGGTGCGGATCAAGGATTTCCTTGCCGTCGTCACTCAAGATGAGTGGACTGCGGTGCGGGCTGCCCGTGCGCTTCGCGCGCAATGGAGCGAATGGTCCGGATTGCCTGCGCAGGATACGCTCGTCGGGACGCTGCGTTCCGATCCGAGCATCACTGACGAGACATTGGTGACCAAAGGTAGGCTGGACGAGCCGCGGCCAGCCGGCGCAAAAGCGATTTCCGCCAGCTATTTCTGGCCGATGCAAAGCCACGCCTCGATTGGTCCTTCTTGTGCGGTGGCTGACGTGCGTGCGGATGAGGCAGTCATTTGGACTGCATCGCAAGGTACACACGGTAATCGTGCGACGTTCGCCAGATTTCTTGGCTTGCCGAAGGAGAAAGTGAGGCTGATCTATCTTGAGGGTTCCGGCTGTTATGGAATGAATGGCCACGAGGATGCGGCTGCAGACGCCGCGATCTTGTCGCGCGCCGTTGGACGGCCGGTACGGGTCCAATGGTCACGTGAGGACGAACTCGGGTTCGATCCGAAAGGTCCTCCTCAGCTAATCGACATTTCCGGAGCGATCGATGCCGAGGGTCGTATACTCGATTGGCGCACCGAGTTGTGGCTGCCGCAGGCGACCAAGGGACTGCCCAACATTCCTCTATTGGGGCCCGATGCAGCCGGACTCGATCAGGTGCGTGGTCTCAATGCGGGTTTAATTGCGCAAAACGGTGATCCACCCTATGCCGCGGGAAGCGTTCAGGTCATTGCGCACTGGCTGAAGGACGCGCCGCTGCGACCGGCCCCGATCCGTTCGCCTGGCAAGCCGGCCAACTGTTTTGCCGTCGAAAGCTTTGTCGATGAGCTAGCGGCTGCGGCGGGCATTGACCCAGTCGCGTTTCGACTGCGCGGCCTCGACAACACGCGTGGTATCGAAGTCATCAAACGCGTGGCGGCGATGATGGAATGGCAGTTCAGGCCGTCGCCGGGAGTCAACACGGGTGCGGCCATCACGCATGGGCGTGGCATATCGTATGTCCACTACAAGCACAACGAAACCTATGTTGCGATTGGAATGCAGATCACGATCGAGCGTGCCAGCGGCAGGATCAAGGTTGATCGCGTCGTTTGTGCACATGACTGCGGGCAGATTATTAATCCCGACGGCGTGCGCGCTCAAATCGAGGGTGGCATTCTACAAACGCTGAGCCGCGTATTGTTGGAGGAAGTGAAGTTCGACAGCTCGCGCGTCTTGAGTGTCGACTGGTCGACGTATCCAATTCTGAAGTTCTCTGAAATTCCCAAGATTGAAATTGATCTCGTCGACCGTCCAACTGAGCCGCCTTTAGGGGCCGGCGAGGCTACGTGCGCGGCAGTCGGCGCAGCACTCGCCAATGCTGTGCACGATGCAGCCGGCGTGCGTTTGCGCACTGTTCCTTTTACACCAGAACGTGTGAAGGCAAATTTGAACGGTAGCGCGAGCTGAGCGCGGACGTAGTAGCGAGGTGACTGTAGCCGGCCGACGGCTTTACCTGCGAAGATCGCGGGCGGTCGGTGTTTGATCATGAAGCTTGGTCAAAAACTGCGGAGCTGAAGCCCGGAGGAAAACATCACGGGGCAGCCACCGGTGGATTCCATCATGTGTACTGTTGGTACTCAGCGGACATTACGGGTTTGTCGAAACACGATATTCTATTGGTCAAGGAGCAACAGTAAATTGGGAGCTGATCGTGAAAAAAACTGATGAACTTCCCTCAGGGGCTGGAGAAGTTGCACGTGCCTATCCAGCGGTGTGGCAAGCCTACGCGGCACTTGGGAAAGCCACCGCCGAGGCGGGTCCGCTTGACGAGCGGATGCGCCGTCTCGTGAAGCTTGCACTGTCGATTGGTGCGGCCTCCGAAGGAGCGGTCCATTCGCACACGCGCCGTGCAATTGGCGAGGGCATTCCGGATAACGAACTAAAGCAAGTAGCCCTGCTCGCGATTGCCACGCTTGGCTTTCCGCAAGCCGTAAAGGGATTAACCTGGATAAAGGATATCACAGATCCGAGTTAGCTTGTTTGGTGCGGCACCAAGATAGGCGCCGCAGAAATCCTAATAATTTCCTGGGAAGGGTTGGTGCAGGCTCCTGCACTGCGGCCTCGTAGCGCGCGGCAGTGTTTAGTTCAGATTTTTGCTGTTGGTTGCTCTCAGGAGTATCACCTGCCGCCGAAGAGATAGCGCCCAATGTGCCGGATTTATTCTTCTCGACATGCAGTCTTGAAAGGCGCACCGCGCGGGGGTCAGAGATGCACACCCCTGTTAAGAATGTGATTGAACGGCTAGGTTGAAGATACAGTGCTCAACGGCGCGTAGTGGACTTAGCGTGACGTTTTGTATCTTCTAATTAAATCATAGGTGATAGAAAGAGAGGAGGACGTAATGAACTTTCAAAGCGCTGTTACCACATGCTTGCAAAAATATGCAACGTTTGAAGGACGCGCTAGCAGATCCGAATTTTGGTACTTTTATTTATTTTGTGTTTTAGTGAACCTTGTTGCTGCTATTTTGGATAGATTAATTTCCAATTTTCATTCAGATCCCGCATCGATTATAGTTTCTATTGCTATCCTTGTTCCATTTATAGCGGTCGCAGCACGCCGACTACACGATTTAGATAAAAGTGGGTGGTGGCAGTTATTATTGTTTATACCGCTGATCGGTTACCTGATTTTGATTATATGGTGGGCCACTAAGGGAACTGAAAGTCGCAATCGTTTCGGTGAAGATCCGCTGATTAAAGCTCGATCATGAAAGGTTTGGAAGACAGCCGCTGAAAGCTATCGCTCGTTAGAGTAGTGGCGTCTTTTGTGAGACGCTAAAGCTGGCCAACTTTTCTTTTCATTTCAAATCGAACATCGTGGCACTGCGATCCCGTTGCGGCCTCTGATACACAGATCGCAGGCGTGAAAAGGATTTTTCCGTAAGTAACGGAGGGACCATGATGCTTTTGTTTGCTCATTGGTGAAGAGCGCAACCGGAAATAATAATCGCGTCCACGTGACTGCTTAAAGTTGACCTAGATCAACGCAATTTAATTTTACCTGCTTTAGTCGTAGCCATTCCAAAATTGAGGAGGACCTGGATATGGCCGAAACTGTAACCAAACTCCCTGTCAAAACCGAAGAGAAGGCTGCCGAATCCAAGTCTGCAATGCAGGCATGGCAGCCTTTTGAAGGTTTGCGCCGTCAAGTTGATCGACTTTTTGAAGACTTCGATCAGAATTTCTGGCGCTCTCCATTTAGCCGTTCGATGTTTGATATCGGGCCGTTCTTACGGCGCGAATTGACTTGGGACACGGCTCCCGCCGTTGACATCGTAGAAAGGGACAAGGCCTATGAGATTACGGCCGAGTTGCCTGGGATGGATGAAAAGAACATCGAAGTGAAAATCGCAAATGGTGGCTTGACCATTAAGGGCGAGAAGAAGGAAGAGAAAGAGGAGAAGAATAAAGACTATTATCTTAAAGAACGCCACTTCGGTTCCTTCGAACGCTTCTTCAGTCTTCCGGAGGGCGTCGAGGCCGACAAGATTGAGGCGAGCTTTAATAAGGGCGTGCTCAAGGTGACACTTCCCAAGAAACTTGAGGCGCAGAAGCCCGTGAAAAAGATCGAAGTGAAAGCCGCTTGAGGTTCTGAAGACGAGCGGCAAAACATTTCCACTCTCTCTCGAAATATAAAACCCCGGCCCCAAAGCCGGGGTTTTTGTTCTATGAACTCACGATACGCTGATCGCGATTGCGTCTAGTCGGGATCTCTGCTGTTAACATAAGGGGGCATTAGGAATGTCGTTTGTGCTTTTCGTTTTGACCCGAAACCGAAACGGCCGGCCACAATAGCTTCACGTCCTTCGCGGGCGCCTGCAAATCAAGGGGAACGACCATGCGCTTTGTGGACGCTGCAGAAATCCGAAGCGCGCTTACCTTTCCAATTCTCATTGCTGCCATGGACGCCGCGCACCGTCGACCCAAAATCGAGATCCAGGACGGATATCTCGGTAATGAAAAGGGGCAGTATTTCGTGCGACATGCCGTCGATCACGGCAGGTTCATGGCCAGCAAGTTGATTACGAGCTTCCCTGCAAACTTAGCCGGCGGCAAACTTCCAGCTGTGCAGGCATTGTGCGTTCTGTTTGACGGCACAAATGGGCGCCCCCTCGCAGTAATCGACGGTACTGAAATCACGTATTGGCGAACCGCGGCCGATTCAGCGCTTGGTGCAAAGTTTCTGGCGCCACCTCGGCCCAAAACGCTGCTCGTTATCGGTGCGGGTGAATTGTCACTTAGATTGGTGCGTGCCCACCGTGCGGTACGGCCATCGTTGCAGCGCGTGTTGATCTGGAACCGGACCTCGGCGCGTGCCACGGATGTTGCCTCTCTCGTAACTCGGGAAGGGATCGAGGCGGAGGCAGTGCAAGACCTAGATGCAGCAACACAAGTTGCGGAGATTATCACAGCATGTACGCGTTCGCATGAGCCGCTCATCAAAGGTGCAAATCTGAGGCCTGGCACGCATCTCGACCTCGTTGGTGGATACACCCCCCAAACGAGAGAAGCAGATGATGAGGCGGCACGCCGCGCCTTGGTCTTTGTCGATCGACGCGAGTCTGCCTTCGGCGGCGTGGGAGACATTCTACAACCCATCGCGAGCGGTGCAATCGACGCGACCGATGTGCTTGGTGACCTTTATGATCTTGCCAGCGGGTCAATTGCAGGTCGCCGTTCCTTGACGGATATCACCCTCTTCAAAAATGCGGGTGGCGGGCATCTGGATTTGATGACGGCTGAAGTCGTGCTTGCACAAATTGGAGCCTCGCTTCATTGAGGAACAGCAAGCTTAGTTACGCGAGGGGGCGGATCTAACGATTGCGCCTTGCGTGACCATCCGTCCGTGTTCGATATAGTTTCGGCAAAGTTTGGCGCATCGGGAGGACAACATGGGAAGATTGAAAGGCAAAGTCGCAATTATCACGGGCGCGACAAGTGGCATCGGCCTTCGGACCGCTGAGGTTTTCGTCACGGAGGGCGCTAAGATCGTCATTGCGGGGCGCCGTGCTGTAGAGGGTGAGGCGCTCGCGGCGCGGCTTGGGTCGGCCTGTATCTTCCGCCAGACCGACGTCACCCACGAGGAGCAAATAAAGGCGCTCATTGAAACCACCGTTAAAAAATTTGGCCGCATTGATTGCCTTTTTAACAATGCGGGCGGTCCAGCGCAGACAGGTGGTATCGAAGGCCTTGATGCTGGGCGCTTCGATACGGCCGTGGCAACGCTGCTTCGCAGCGTAATGCTAGGAATGAAGCACGCGGCACCACACATGCGACACCAAAAATCAGGCAGCATCATCAACAATGGAAGCATTGCCGGGCGGCTGGCAGGTTTCTCATCGTCAATCGTATATGGTGCTGCCAAGGCTGCCGTCATTCACCTGACAAAATGTGTGGCGATGGAACTCGGTGAGGCAGGCATCAGGGTCAATAGCATTTCGCCCGGTGCAATTGCTACTGGCATTTTTGGCAAAGCACTCGGTCTGTCGGTCCATGCCGCTGAAAAAACTCCTGCAATAATCCGTGAAACTTTCAAAACGGCGCAGCCGATACAGCGTGCGGGGCTGCCGGACGATATCGCGCAGGCTGCCCTCTTTCTGGCGAGCGATGAATTAAGCTTCGTAAATGGCCACGATTTAGTCGTCGATGGCGGAATGACGGGCGGGCGCAACTGGAGTGCGCAGCAGCAGGGCTATGTTGCCATGCGCAAGGCATTTGGTCAGACGGCCGACTGAGCAGCTCATGGCAGGAAACAGTGTTCTCTTGGTGGGAAACTCTTTGCAGAAAGCCTAATGATCCCGTAGGGAAGTTGTAAATACCAGCCAGGTGCGACGGCCTCGATCTTTTGCTGTAGTTGATTCAGTAGCTCATATTCCGGGAGAGGACGCACAACCAGCATTTCCGATGGCGCGCGAAACCGATGGCGATGACGATTGGCACTATTCTAAAGGCCACAATTATGGTTTCAGTGTCGATTGGATGTGCGTACTATTACGGCTATCGCCTGCCCCAGCGTTACATTCAATTAGACAAAGAAAAACGTGGAGAGGCGGAGCGTGTCCGCGCTGAGCATCGGCAGGAACAGGAAAAGACAGCGGCTAGACAACGCGCCATAGAGCAACAGCGCGAAACGGAACAGAAGCTTGCTTTGAGCCGTTATCAGCAGTGTTTATCGACTGCTCGAGAGAATTACGATCTAAATTGGTCGAATACTTGTGCAAAAGTTTTTGCACGAGGGCGCAAAGGTTACTCGTTATGTGTGGCAGAGTTTCCAAGGTCAGTATGCGAAGAGATTTTTGCCCAGTTGGAGCCATTGCCGAAATGCTCCTTGCCCACCTCGTTTACTGAAAATCTTAATCTAGCTCACGAAAAAGAAAAATCGCGATGCCTTGAGGAATATCGGGCTGGATCGCCGTGAACCCCAACTATTTACTGCGCAATAGTCTACCGGGCCAGACGTTTTACTCAGCGCGGATTGCTTTCATCGAGAAAGTGGCGTGAGCAAACTGCATTTCTCCGGGAGATTGCGCGAAATATCGATCGTCGAAGCGGCAATATAAGAAGGACGCAATTGAGATCTTCGATTGGGTTTTATGGAATGGGAGTATTCAGAGACTTGAAGCCAAAGGTATGCTTATATGGCGCAGTTGAGGTGAAAGTTATGCGTATCCTGATTGCCTCGCTTATATCTACCACTCTCGCCGTAGCTCTTATCGGTACCGCGCAGGCCGAAATTGTTGTTACGGTCGACAAAAGTGCACAGCGCATGACCGTCAAGCGTGATGGCGAGCCACTTTACAGCTGGCCAGTCTCCACCGGACGCAGCGGCTATGCCACGCCATCGGGCTCATACACAGCCTTCCGCATGGAAGCCGATCATTATTCCAAGGAGTGGGACGACGCGCCGATGCCGTATTCGATCTTCTTTACCAAGATTGGTCACGCCATCCACGGCTCATATGCGACCAATAAGCTCGGGATGCCTGCAAGCCATGGGTGCGTACGTCTTTCGCCTACGAATGCAGCAACCTTATTCGCTCTAGTGGAGCGGGAAGGAGTTACCAACACGAAAGTGATACTGATCGGTAGCGAGCAAGTCGCGCTTGCGCGGAATGGTGTCCGCAATCTTCGGGACCAGGACGACGTACGCGAGTTGTGGATGCTGCCCCCCCTTAATTCGAATTCTGGATATGATTCCGATTATGCCGAGCGTTATGTCAATCCCAATGACGGCAACCCGCAGCGGAATATTGGCCAGCAGCGTTACGTCAATCCGAACGGGGAATATCGGCAATTGGACCGCGCCCCGCCGCGCTATGTGAGTCCCAATTACGGTTATGCTCGGCCGCAGTATATCCAACCACAATATGGCCAACCGTTTTATCGGTATTGAAATTGGGTACGAAAAAGCAGTTTCATAGTCCGTTCTTAAAACTTGCTGCTCTTTCAAGGTTTCATACACGTCGATCGATATCACGAAACTCATCATTTTAGCATTAATCGGAATGTCTACATTTCGCACGAAGCAGACGTCTCTTGGTGGGACCTTTGTCACAGAAAGCCAACGACCGTGGGGCGCGCGACAATGAATTTAGTCACTCAAATTATGAACAATGAAACTTCGGAATCCATAGACGTTCGGCTCAATCCCTCACTAAGGAACACGCCATGACCTACGAAGACATTCTCTATGACGTTACCGATGGTGCAGCCCGCATCACGATCAACCGCCCGAAGGTTATGAACGCCTTTCGGGCCAAGACTTGTGAGGAGCTGATCCAAGCGCTCAACAAGGCGGGCTGGGATAATTCAATCGGTGTGATCGTGCTCGCGGGTGCTGGCGACAAGGCGTTCTGCACGGGTGGAGATCAGTCTGCGCACGATGGTCACTATGACGGACGCGGTATCATCGGTCTGCCAGTTGAGGAGCTGCAATCGCTGATCCGCGACGTGCCCAAGCCTGTCATTGCGCGCGTCCAGGGTTTTGCCATCGGTGGTGGCAATGTGCTTGCGACACTTTGCGATTTCACGATTTGCTCGGAGGAAGCCCAGTTTGGTCAAGTCGGCCCAAAGGTTGGCTCGGTTGATCCCGGTTTTGGCACCGCTTACCTCGCGCGGGTAGTCGGCGAGAAGAAAGCCCGAGAAATGTGGTATCTTTGTCGCCGTTATACCGCTGCCGAAGCGCTGAAAATGGGGCTCGTCAACGTTGTCGTTCCGCGCGAACAGCTCGATTCCGAAGTGGCGCGCTGGTGTGCCGAGATCATGGAAAAAAGTCCGACCGCAATTGCCATCGCTAAACGCTCGTTCAATGCAGACAGCGAGAACATCCGTGGCATTGGTGGCATGGGAATGCAGGCTCTCAGCATGTATTACGCAAGCGAGGAGTTGGGCGAAGGGGTGCGCGCCTTCAACGAAAAGCGTAAGCCGGATTTCCGCAAGCATCGGAAATAATGCGCGAGCGAGGATCTTGGCGACTGAAGGGCAGGGGTTTCTCGGCGGTCAAACTCGCGACACGCAGATCGCGAATGTTTTTGGTCGGGGATGACCGTCGCTTCTCAAAAGTGGGTCGGATTCGTCTTCACTGCTAGTTTGTCGAACACCATTACCTTAGAAACGAATGCCCCTACATCCCGGATATGCGTCAGACCGCAATCTGCAGCGAGCACGCTAAAGTTCTCGTTGGTGTAACTCACAAAATAGGGCTCGTGATAATTCTGTGGGAAAAGTTCTAAGAGCCCATCATAATCCGGCTGATCACCACGCTGAAGCGAATCCACAAGTACTAGGCGCCCGCCGGGCTTGAGTACCCGGGCACATTCGCCAAGAACGATTCGGCGCACTTCCGGCGGCAATTCATGAAACAAAAAAATGCTGGTGACGGCATCCTGGCTGTTGTCCGGCACGGGAATTGATTCGGCGTTGCCGACCACGAAGCTGGTCCGCGACCAGCGCTTCAAATGATGTTTCGCATGTCTGATGTAAGCCTCCGACATGTCGAATCCGAGGGCCGGAAGCCGTGGCCAGACCTGCTTGAGAAGATCGAGAAAGCGTCCAGTTCCACAGCCGATGTCGAGAAGTCTTAATTTGCGCTGATCTCGTCCGGCAAATACTTCGCGAAGCTGTGGCAACGCCTGCCGTCGTATGGCATTGGCCGTCCCGTTGAAGAGCACTTCGACCTGCGTGTCATATCGCTTCGCCGAATCATCCGTCATCCAGCCGCCTGACTGAAAATGGAAATTCTGCAGATAGTAGCGGGGCCGTTTTCCATGTGTTTCCTCGCTCAGGATTTCGCTATGCGCCTTGCTCTCGCGGCGCCGATGGATTTCGGGAAGATCTTCGAAAAAAAGTCGTGAGCGATGGAGCAGCGTCAACAGAGGCCCATCATGATCGGCGGGAAGCGGGTAAATGCCGGCCTCAACATTGGCCAGATCCTGCCGGAGAAGGTTAGCCATATCCGCGTATAGGCGTCTGCGGTCCGGCACGGGCGCTTCGGTATGGGCGCGCGACCCTTTCTGACCATCTCGGCGCCGCACCGCCTCGGAGAGTTGGCGCATTGCGGTACTGTGCCCAATATACCAAGCGACTCGCGGCAACTGGCGAGCACCATAGGCTACACGCGTGGCGAGGCGGGAAAGCGGACTCATGTGTCTTTCAGGGTCAAGCGCGCAACAATTCCAGCTGGTAGCGAGAAACGCGAGCTAAATATTGCATGGCTGGCGGGATGGTCAAAGGTGAAACACGGTGGGGCGATCCCTTTTATTTTCTTCTCTCCAGGCGCAAAAGTAGTCAGCCTTATCGGTTTCTCGGAGCTCAAATCGATTAGTTTCGTTGCCTCGATATGCGCATTAGTTTGATGTAAAATTTCCAAACGCAATTTCGCCGTCTCATTTTCTGCGCTGCTCATCGCAGGATTTACACTGCGCAAGGGTGCTACTGCGGAAAAACCAGCGGTAATCTTATCACCTTTGGATGATAGGATCTCGTAGCTATCAGAATTCTTGTAACCTTCGCCAATGTAACCGACACAAGGCGGAACTAACGTAGTGGTTTTGGATTCTTGGGCGTGGTATGTTCATTAAGGAAAGATAAAGAGGGAGTGCAAAAATGTCTGGTGAAAGTCTTCTTGTAATTTTGTTGATAGGCGCAGTGGCAGGATGGCTCGCAGGGCAAATTGTCCAAGGGACGGGTTTTGGCCTTTTGATGGATATTGTTATCGGTATTATCGGTGCCTTCATTGGCAACTGGTTACTACCACAGCTCGGCATTCATCTCGGAGTGGGAATTGTATCTGCGATCATCGCCGCTACGATTGGTGCAGTGATACTTTTGATTATCGTCCGTCTGGTAAAACGTGGGGGACGCTGGTAGAGGCGGGACAGGTGCGGACCAACAAAGTATAGAAAAATGGCCCCCGCAAACGGGGCCATTTTATTTTTATCTATCGCTTGTCGATGACACGTGTCCGCTCGTCAGGCAGAATTTTAATCTCCATGAGTACCAGCGAGGCTCGGACAATAAGTGTCGAAAGATGCCGAAAGCTAAACGGCGCTAAAAAATAGCATACCTGTCGTGGTTGATTGGGATGGTACATTTCCTTGGAGGCGGCAATGAGAATGCGTATCATGGCATTCGCAGCAACGATCCTGATAGCTGCAAATGTGCAAGCATTAGCTCAAGCTAAGAGCGGAAAACGCAATACGATTGGGTATGGGACAAGCACGTGCAGATCGTGGACGGAGGAACGTGCAAAGGCAAATAGTTTAAGAGCGCACGGTATGAAGGCTTGGGCCGTTGGTTTTGTGTCGGGGGCTAATTTGGTGACCAAGCGCACAGATTTTCTCGAAAGCGTAGATGCTGAAGCATTGTGGAAATGGATCGATAAGTTTTGTCGGGCGCACCCTCTAGAAAGGTTTTTGGATGCGGCAATTGCTCTAACAGTTGAACTAGATTCAAGGGGGCAACGATAAATATAGAACACCGATACTCTATATTCAAAGACGAACCTTGCCTGAGGTCAGTTTCGGAGTGAAGACGTGATTGATTTCTCGGGCTTACCCACGATGCGCGCTTACGCTTCCCCTCGGGGATTCCTTCGTAGAGCCACTGGCTTTTGGAGTGGTTCACAGAGGACGATGGCCTGGACTTGGTCGGCGGCTACTTTTCTATTGGTGCTTGCAAATCTAGCAGTAGCAGTCGGTCTCAATCGTTGGAATAAATGGTTTTTCGATGCACTTGAACGCAGAGATAGCAGTACACTCCTAGCAGCCGTCGTAACAGTCATTGCACTTGTAGTCGCTGGAGCCGGTCTTGCGGTGCTGATGGTTCGATGTCGGATGACGCTGCAAATAAGGTGGCGGGAGTGGATTACGGGTGGATTGCTGAACCGATGGATGTCTGATGAACGATATTATCGCCTCGCAATAACGGATGGAATACAAATCAATCCCGAATATCGGATGGCCGATGATGTTCGGATGGCAACAGAGCTGATCGTAGATTTTGCAATTAGTTTCGTGAATGCCGTGCTGACAGCGGTAACCTTCGTCGGAATATTATTCATCGTGGGAGGATCCTTAAGACTATCCTTTTGGGACTACACAATTTGGATACCCGGATATGTGGCAATTGCAGCGGTTATTTACGCCAGCGCGGTATCCTCGATCACATATTTTGTGGGCAGACCGTTAGTAAACGCCGACGCAACCAAAAATGAAGGTGAAGCACAGCTTCGATATGAGCTCACTCGAATTCGCGAAAATTCCGAAAGTATCGTTCGAATTAAGGGATCCGATGACGAACGGAAACGACTTGATGAAACGTTCCTTGATTTAGTTAAACGGTGGATGGCAGTCGTTCGTCACCAGAGCAATCTAACTTGGGTACTTAATGGGAACGTGTTTTTTTCGCCGATCTTCGCATTACTCCTTGCTACGCCAAAATATCTGACGGGAGAGTTATCTCTAGGATCGGTGATGCAAATTGCTGCCGCATTTGTTGCTGTTTTAGGAGCTCTGAACTGGTTTACAGAGAATTTTATCCGACTAGCTGAGTGGTCAGCTTCGGCGCGACGTGTAGAGGAATTGCATCTCGCCATCGACGAATTGGACGTTGCTTCCTTGACTGGGAGGTAGGTCATTCCCGCTTGATGCAATTTACGGCGATGGCGGTACTGATCAGATATATAACTTTTTCTTTGAGGAGTTCGCCAATGCCCACAATACCCCACATTGAAAAACATTTCACTGCAACAGAAACCGTCCGGGATGTCGTAATCGGCATGGCTGACGGCCTTACCGTTCCGTTTGCTTTGGCGGCAGGCCTAGCTGCCGCTGTTTCATCGACAAAAGTGATCGTGACTGCCGGTCTCGCGGAGATCGTAGCAGGCGCCATCGCGATGGGTCTTGGAGGTTATCTTGCAGCTAGGACGGATGCCGAACATTACGGATCAGAGCGAGTCCGGGAGAACTGGGAAATTGATAATCTGCGCGACAAAGAGATCCAAGAGGTCACAGAGATATTTGGCGGTTATGGTTTGAAGGGCAATGAACTAGCAACCGTAGTCAGTGCCGTAACATCCGACCGACAACGCTGGTTAGACTTTATGATGCGCTTCGAGCTCGGTTTGGAGGAGCCAGATCCCAAACGCGCGCCAATCAGCGCCGCAACAATTGCCTCCTCCTATTTCATTGGTGGGCTTATTCCACTCGCGCCATACATTTTAATGTCACGCATCTCGGAAGCTTTTGCATATTCCGTTGGATTTACGGGAGTGGCTCTCATTGTGTTCGGGGGAATAAAGGGCCATTTCACTGGTATCAACAAAGCCAAATCGGCAGGGCAGACCCTCCTCGTTGGCGGTCTCGCCGCAGCGGCCGCCTATGGCTTGGCGCACGCTTTTGCTTGATAAGTTTGTAAGTATAACCGAGGCTGATGTGTGCGTTTCGGATATAAGTGATACATGGTGAAACGTGCACGCCATGGTTGCCGCAAAAAAAGCCGCCGGCACCGCAACTAGAGCCGCGGCAAATGCTCCAGCGTCCAAAGCCGATCTACAAATCTCCTGCAAGGGTCATCGCAATCTGCTCGCGGTAACTGATGATCTGCTCGTGACCCCGCAGGTCCTTGGCCACTTCGCCTCCTTCAAGGAGCAAGACACGGTTGAAGTGCTGCAGATAGAGGGGATCATGCAAGCTCATCAGTACGGTCTTGCGACTGAACTCAGGCGCTTTGCTTATCGACTGGTAGAAGCGCGTCCGCGTCTCAACGTCACAGTTCGCCATCGGTTCATCGAAGATGCCGACAAAAACTTGCGAATCGAGAAAACGGTAAAACGCGCCTGCAAGCGCCAACCGCTGTAGCTGCCCCGTGGAGAATCCGCGGCCAGCCGGCCACTGTTCTCCGATCCAAGTCCGCATCCCTTCTGGCAGAGCAGTAACCACCTCGTCAGCGCCTGAAAAAACAAGCGCCAATCCCATGCGGTCTTTGTCGATTCCCTCCGCAACGAGACCAGTGAGCGCGCGCGCTAACTCCATCCCCGGAAGCTCAAGCTCCTGAGTTGCCATTAACACATGGTTTAGCCAAGACTGTTGACGGATACTTTGAATTTCATGGCCATCGATCCAGATCGAACCCGCGGTTGGCACATAGACTTTGGTGATAAGCCGCAGAAGCGTCGTTTTGCCACTGCCATTGCGACCGACCAAGGCCACCTTCTCTCCCGGCCGAATCGTGAGTGAGCAGCCGTCAAGAACCCGGATACCAGTCGACGGATAGGAGAATGATACGTCTTCGAGTACCAGTTCCGGGGTGTTTGCCAGCTCGATGTTATCCGCATGACTCTCGTCAACTAACGGTTGGGTGTCGAGCATGCGGGTGAGATACCCGTAGTCCAGATGCTCATGCTCAAGCTCCGAGAGTGAGGAGCCGAAACTGTGCACTCCCGAAACGAGCATTGAAAGGCTTCCTCCAATGGCACCTAATTGTAAGTACGTATATTTACCCGCGATGAGTTCGGACGCAAAGTATCCGCAAAGGATCGCGAGCATGCTGACCTCAACGAGCCCAACGATTAGATTCCATCGGCGGTCGAAGCGTGCGAGCCTCATCGCGTTGTCTCTGACCTCGCCAACTAATTGACGGAAGTATGCGTGATATGGGTCGCTCAATTTCCATAACCTGGAACGCAGACCGGCACGCGGTGAGGTAAGCGCATGCTCAACCTCGTACCTCTTGCGGTAGGTGAGCGTCTCGGCCTCATCGAGTTCTCGTCGTTTGGCCTCAACGAGCCAGTCCCGCACGATCATGGGTCCCGCACTGAAAACGGCCAAAACTCCGATGATGGGATCGAGGCCCAAGAGAACTAGTGATCCCGCACCCAGTGCCACAGTAGCTCCGATTAGCGATCGCTCCGACTGCCACAGACGTATGATGGCTCCCGTTCCTCTGCGTTTCGCCATGCGGTGCAATTCGATGAATGATGGATCAAGAAGCCGACCGAGGTCGAGCGATGCTAATTTCCCGAGCAAGCGCTCTTCAATCAGATCCCAAAGTGCTAGCTCGAACCGCTTGGCACGAAGGCCTAGCAGGGCGGTTGCTGCTGTCTCGGCAAGCCGATAGATCAAATAGATGGCGATGCCAGCTGCGACCATCACCCAGTCGACTGTGACATTCGCAACGACGTGACCCAGGAGGCCGCCGATCAGCGTAAACAGTCCCAACTGGCGCAGCGAGCTTACAGCGCTTCCCGCCCATGTGAGCTTGACGTAAAGAGGATCGATGCTCGAGACCATTCGATTGACGGTGATGAGCGTATCTTTTGCCTCCTGGAGAAGACGTATGGCGGGTATGAGAAAACGCATTGCGCTGACTGTTTTCCTGGACCAAGCTGATAGATAGAGATTAATGTAGCTGCGGAGCTGGATCGAGAGGATTGATTTTGGGTAGGAGTACGAGATGAGATTTATTGCAAGGGTTATTGCGATAGTTATTGTCTTTTCTTTGGGTGGTCTCACATTGATTTACAGCGGCGTGTATAATGTCGCCGCCAACAATCACCATTTCGGTCTGACTTATTGGGTGCTTCACACCGCGGTGCGGCGTTCGATCGAATACCACGCGCGTGATATTCAGGCGCCAGCCAGTTTCACGGACGCGCAGGAGAAGCAAGGCTTCAGTATGTATAACGAGACCTGTGTTTATTGCCATGGCGGACCTGGTAAGGATCCGGTCGATTTCGGCCAGGGTCTCTATCCCGAGCCGCCGTTTCTTGCAGACACCGTGCGCAGTTGGACGAACGGGCAATTGTTCTGGATCATTAAGAATGGAATTAAGGCAAGCGGTATGCCCACGTTCGGCGGAACCCATAAGGATGAAGAAATCTGGACTGCGGTCGCCTTTATTCAAAAACTCCCTGGCATGACCCCCGAGCAATATACCGCCATGGAAAAATCGCCCGGCGGATCAGAACAAAAATAATTTCCATGCGACAAATCCTGCGCGTTGGCGAGCGTCCATGCCTGCTTTGAATTTCTATCTTTTCCTTCCCATAGTATCTGATGCTTACCGTCAAATTATCTCCAATGCACAATCGTCGATTGAGCCACCTCCTCATTCATTAAATGCAGGCCCCAAAAATTTATCCCCGTCGCACTTAGGCGCCGCCTATCAGAATACCAACAGCCAAAACGATAACGCCCCCAAGCACGACCTGAAATACCGCCTGAAGAAACGGAGTGTCCATAAAGCGAGCGCGGACAAAGGCGATTGCCCATAGCTCAAAGAAAACAACCACGCTGGCAATTGCTGTTGCGACCCAAAAAGCATTTGGCCAAGAATCTGGAACCATAAAGGGAAGAGTATGTCCTAGCCCACCTAATGTGGTCATCACACCGCAAATTCCACCCCGCAACAATGGCGAACCGCGTCCTGTTAATGATCCATCGTCCGACAATGCTTCTGCAAATCCCATGCTGATTCCAGCCCCGATGGACGCGGCTAAGCCCACGAGGAAAGTTGGCCAATTCTGATGTGTCGCAAAGGCTGCTGCAAAGAGCGGCGCTAGCGTGGATACTGAACCATCCATCAAACCGGCAAGACCGGGTTGTATGTATTGGAGCACAAAAACTCGATGACGGGTTCGTTCCTCTTCTGCGCGTACGTCAGGGGTAAGAATCTGATCCGTCAGTTTCGCCGCCAAATTTTCGTGACTCTTTTCGGCTTCAGCTAAATCAGCCAATAGCTTTCGCACACCAACATCGGTCGTTTGCTCGGCGGCCCGGATGTAAAATCGCTCGGCCTGGAACTCCATGTTTTCCGCTTCTTTGCGAATGACATCCAACGGTAGATTTTTGGTGAGCCAAATGGGCCGTCGTCTCAGGAATCCTTTCACGTCCTCACGTCGGATAGGTGGCAGGTTCGGCCCAAAGCGTTGTTCGTATAATTCTAGCAGTTGATGGCGATGGCCTTTTTCTTCTTCCGCCATTTCTTCAAAAATTTTAGCTGAATTGGGATAGCGATCGACGAGGTCCTCAGCGAAGCTCATATAGATGCGGCTGTCTTCCTCTTCAGCAAAGATTGCTACCGCCAAAATTTCCCGTTCGGTGAGCTGGGCGAAGGATTTCATCTGTACTCTCCGGTCAGGCTAACCTCTAAGCATCTCAATGACTGACACAGATCATCGAGGAAGCAATGCATCATCTTCAATTTAAATATTTATAGCTCTTGGCTATTTCGAACATACCTACTTCGATTGGTTCACTCTTCACCGCAGCGCGAAGCGGAACATTGTCCACGTTGATCAAATACTCCCGGAGGGCTTCTAGATTTAGTTTCGACCCGTGGGTGGATAGGGTGGATAGGTCTGCGTTTAGCAGGTCAATCATTTTCTGAACAGCCGCGAACGCCGCCTGTCCGGATTGCTTTGGCTCTGGGACAAACGAATGGCTCGCCGTGACGTTTGCGCTCCCGCCCGAATGAGGCTCCCTTGCTGCTTGAGCAAATGCATGCGCAAGAAATATCAGCGCAGTCGTACCAGAAGCGGACCTCCGTCGCCATGGGTGTGTAGATATCCACCACAGCGGAATGACCAAACCAAAGCGGCGCACAGCAATGTTGCTCAATTGGCGTGAAAGTCTTAGGAAGCGATAGAGGAGAATGTCATGAGCAGCCAGCCCACCAACAATGCAAGTTATTCAGGTCTTGAATCAATTCTGAATAACATCGCGCAATGGGTAAGAAAGTATCGTTATGCTCTCGGCATCCGTGATGAGTTGATGAATTGTGGCCCGGAGGAAGTTGCAAATATCGCACGTGATTTGGGAGTAAGTGCTAGCGAACTTGCGAACCTCGCCAGTAAAGGACCAGAGGCTGCCAATTCCTTGCAAAAACTGTTAGTCGCGCTCGGTGTTGATCCAAAACGTCTTGCGTCTGACGATCCGATAATAATGCGTGATCTGCAGCGACTATGTATTACCTGTGGGCACAAGGGACAGTGTGAACATGACCTCGCGGCAGGAACTGCTGCCGAGCATTATCGGGACTACTGTCCGAACGCGTATACGCTCGACGACCTATTTACGACGAAATAGTTCAATCGAGATTTCTGCTTCTAGTGCTAAACTGATATATTGGTCGCACCGAAGCATGTTCGCTTTTACAGGAAAAGCGGAACATAGCGAGGACGCGCCGTGGTGAAGATACACCAACTGGAATGACGGCCCGTTCAATCGCCTTGGTTTTGGAAATTACATTTCAGCTTTACTTTTATGAACGTGCCTAAATGAGTGACTTTAGAAAATGGGCGATCGGCCTATTGCTCTGTAGCGCGTCCATCATCATTTCATATTTTTGGATCGACGGGGCAATGGCCTATTTTGTACATGATCGACTCCGAGATTATCGCGCCTTTTTCGATGTGGTTGCACAATTGCCTAAAGGGGTTGGTCCATTAGCGATCGGGTGTACAGTTATTCTTGGTATGGCAGCCCTAATGCGGCGACGGCTGTCGAACTTTCAGATCACTATTGTCCTTTCTGCGCTGAGCCTAGCTGTTTCCGACATTCTCGAGAACTGGCTCAAGTTTACATTTGGTAGGACGTGGCCGGAATCTTGGGTTCAAGACAATCCCTCATTCATTCGCGACGGCGTCCATAACTTCAATCCATTTCACGGCGGTCCAGGTTTTGCTGCATTCCCGTCGGGTCACATGACGGCCATGTGTGCGATGGCGTCCGTATTTTGGATTTGTTATCCGCGTTTCCGTGTCTTCTACGCAGTATGCGTCGGCGCGGTAGTTATCGGACAGATAGGCGCCAACTATCATTTCATAAGTGATATTATAGCTGGCGGCTTTCTTGGAGTGTCGGTTGGTTGGATGATCACTGCCCTGTGGGTGCAAAGATTTGCCCGCTAGTAAGAGGGATTCGGCGGTACAAGCGAAATAGCCACTAGGTATACATTGAACGCAGCAAGCATTCAGCTTGGAACATTGGGTTTGAGCTGATGTCTTTAGCACGTGACGAGTTACGCTTATCCTCTTGGATCGAAAGACTCGAACTTTTGCGTCTGATCGAAATGCAATTGCTCCCGCCGGCCAAAGTCAGGCTGGAGCACCAGACTGTTCACCGACTGTTGTTCCTGTCCGGACGGGTATGGCTCATTTGGATTGTAAATCGTTTCGAAATCCGTACCGCCGGCGTATGCAGCGGAGATGGTGGTGAATATAAGGGCAAGGGCGAGGGCGAGATTTCGAGGCACAACAAAACTCCTTTCGTAAATGTCCTTCCACAGTGCGGGCGAAAGAATTCCCGCGGCGTCATGAGCAGCACTTCGGAAAAACACAGGGCTCCGCGGCCAGCTATCATCTTTGCGTGGCACAAAGACAATCTGGTTCGAATATTAGAGAGCGTTCGAAACCGACGTAAATGTCGAGTTGAGGCTCGTGCCAATAGACTGCACCGCCGCAATAATTGCGACCGAGATACACGCAGCGATTAGACCATACTCGATTGCGGTTGCGCCGTTCTCGTCGCGAAGGAAGTTATGCACCTTGCTCATGTTCGCCTCCAATAGATAATCTTGTGCGAGAGCCGTCTTTATGGCTGTTGAGAATTGAGATCATCCTTAGGCACTCAATAAAGTCTTAGGCACTTCAGGCTTAACGCCTCAAAACATTGGTAAAATTATTAGAAAATAAACGCCAACCTATCCGCAAACTGGCTCTCACGAGACGCCAGTTTAATCGGGATGGGCTTCTGGCACTCAGGAGCGGTTCCAATGGGCCGCATTTCCGATTCTGACCCAAGACTAAGCAAAGGCGAATTCGATTGCATCGTGCGGGCTTTTGGATTTAGTTCTCGACTCGCGAGAACCCAGCGTTTGTAGCAGGGTCCGCAGCACCAGGAGATACCGATGGCCAGCGTCACCAACCGACAAATCGTGCTTACTTCACGTCCCGAGGGAGAGCCAAAGCCCAGCAATTTCAAGCTGACGCAAACGGAAGTGAAGGGGCCCGGTGAAGGCGAGGTGCTGCTAAGGACACTATGGCTATCGCTTGATCCCTATATGCGTGGACGGATGAGCGCTGCAAAATCCTACGCCAAGCCCGTCGAGCCGGGCGAAGTGATGGTCGGCGGTACTGTGAGTGAAGTCGTCACTTCAAATCACAAGGACTTCAAGTCTGGCGACATCGTTCTTTCTTATGCGGGGTGGCAGGAATACGCGCTATCTAAGGGCATGGGGCTCGTGAAGCTTGATCCGAAAAAAGCGCCGGTGCAAACAGCGCTGGGCGTGCTTGGTATGCCCGGAATGACTGCGTACATGGGTCTGCTTGTCATCGGCCAGCCGAAGCCGAATGAAACCGTTGTCGTTGCGGCGGCTTCAGGCCCTGTCGGGTCAGCGGTCGGGCAGATCGCAAAGATCAAGGACGCGCGCGCCGTCGGCATTGCGGGCGGCAAGGAAAAATGTGACTACATCGTGAAAGAACTTGGCTTCGATGCGGCAATCGATCACCGCTCGCCCGATATGGCGGCGAAATTGAAGACGGCCTGCCCTAACGGCATCGATGTATATTTCGAGAATGTCGGCGGGGCCGTGTGGGATGCTGTATTTTTGCTGCTGAACGATTTCGCGCGTGTGCCGGTGTGTGGGATCGTCGCGCATTATAATGACACGGCGCTGCCGCCGGGCCCGGATCGTACCCCGATGCTGATGGGCGCCGTGCTAAGAAAACGGCTGACTTTGCGGGGCTTCATCGTTTCGGACTTTGCCGCGCAGGTGAATGATTTCTATCGCGATATGGGACAGTGGCTACGCGAGGGGAAAATCAAGTATCGCGAGGACATTGTCGATGGGCTCGAGAAGGCGCCGGAGGCATTCATTGGCGTGCTGAAGGGAAAGAACTTCGGCAAGCAACTCGTGCGCGTCGCAAGCTAGCCGCGAATTTTCTCAACCGATTTCACGTGACCTTCGTCGAGCACGACAATGGTGTTTGCCAGCCGTTCAATTTCATCGCGCGCATGGCTGACGTAGAGGATCGGAATTTTTGCCGCCCGTATGAGCTTTTCGAGATAGGGAAAAATTTCCTGCTTACGCGTTTGATCGAGGGAGGCGAGCGGCTCGTCGAGTAACAGTGCTCTCGGATCCGCGAGCAGAGCACGGCCGATGGCGACGCGTTGGCGTTCGCCGCCAGAGAGCGTGCGTGGCCTGCGAGAGAGCAGGTTTTCCAACGCAAGTAATCGCACGACTTCGTCGAGTGCGGGTAGTGCGTTCTTGCCAGCGAGCCAGCGGCCATAAAGTAGGTTTTGTTTCACGTTGAGATGCGGAAACAGGCGGCTTTCCTGAAATACAACGCGGACATTCCTGCGATGGACTGGGACTTCGAACGAATCCTCTGAATCGAACAGCCGCTCGCCCGCAATCATAACTTTTCCGCTGTTGGGCCTGATCAATCCTGCGATGGCGCATACGACAGTCGTTTTCCCTGCCCCGGAAGGACCGCAGAGCGCGGTCACCGGCGTATCACTCTTAAACGCCGCGTCTAGCGAGAAATCTCCGAGCTTTTTTTTCAACGTGACATCGAACATTTTCTAGCCTGCGATGCGCGCCGTAATCCGTCGCGAAAGAAACTCGGAAACGACAAGTGCCGCGAGCGAAAGCAGGGCAGCGACGATCACTAGACGCGCTGCGTTCGAATCGCCGCCCGGTACTTGTGTGTAGGTATAAATCGCTGTTGGCAGTGTCCGCGTCTCGCCAGGTATGTTTGAGACGAACGTGATTGTTGCACCGAATTCGCCAAGCGCCTTGGCGAAGGCAAGGACCAGTCCCGCGAGAATCCCGGGCAGGGCGAGGGGCAAGGTAACAGTCAAGAAAACAATTGCCGAATTCGCTCCTAGCGTGTGTGCGGCATCCTCTAGACGCCGATCGGCGGCCTCGAATGACAGCCGGATTGCACGCACGAGCAAGGGGAATCCCATGACCGCAGCGGCAAGCGCGGCGCCTGTCCAACGGAATGAAAACACAATGCCGAGCGAGGCTTCCAGAAATCTACCTGCAGGCCCTTTCTTTCCAAATAAAAGCAGCAATAAGTAGCCGGTCACGACTGGAGGTAATACGAGCGGGAGATGCACGAGGGCATCAAATAGAAACTTTCCAGGAAAGCGCAATCGCGCCAAGGCATAGGCCGCGAATATACCGATGGGCAAACTTGCAAGCGTACCGATGCTCGCAACCTTCAGGCTGAGACGGATCGCCTCTAACTCGTCCGCCGTAAAATTAAACCAGTCGCTCATCAGTTCGACGATCTAGTGGCAAGCACATTGAACCCATTCTTTTCAAAAACGGGCGTCGCTTGCGGGCCAGATAGATAGTGAAGAAATTCTTCGCCTTTCGGGTTTTTTGAGTTTGCAGTTATGGCCACCGAATATACAATCGGAGGGTGACTGTCAGCCGGAAAAATGCCCACGATCTTCACGGTTGGCTCAGCCATTGCATCTGTTTTGTAGACAATACCGAGCGGAGTTTCTCCGCGCGCAACCAGCGTAAGCGCGGCGCGTACATTTTCTGTCTCCGCCAATTTGTTTGACACGGAACTCCACACGCCAAGCGTTTCCAGTGCCGCCCTTCCGTATTTGCCCGCCGGCACGCTTACTACATTGGCCATCGCCAACCGGCCGTCGCCCAACAGCGTGGCAAGCGGAAAACCAGGCGCGATATCGAACCGATCCATGCTCCAGTCTCGGGCGGCAATCAGCACAATGGAATTGCCAAGCAGATTCAGGCGAGTATGGGGTTTCACAAGATTTTTTGTTTCGAGGTAATCCATCCAATCGATATTGGCGGAGACAAACAGATCGGCAGGTGCGCCTTCCTCGATTTGTTTTGCAAGCGCATTGCTAGCCGCATAACTGATTTTTACCGGCGTACCGGATTTTTTGGTCCATAAGGTTGAGATTTCATCGAGTGCATTTTTCAGGCTTGCAGCCGAAAACACCACGACAGGTTGTTCGCGTGCGGCCAACGGTGAGTATTTTGCGAATACAAATATGGCGCATAACAAACCGGCGACAGCAGTACGGACGTGCGAGTGCATGGCTTCTCTTCGGAGGCATCTGCCTCTTTTAACGTGGATGTCGAGAATGCCGCTGCTTGTTCCATCGAACGAGCGCAGGATCCATTGCCGCCTTCTCCGGCGGTCCTCAGCGTATGATTTAAAAATCTTGGCCGAAATGACCGTCTGATTCAACCCCGGCACCGGCCGGAAAGATTAGGTTCGCGTGCGCTGAAGGGCGCGGATCCGGTCGGCGAGAGATACCGGTCTGTTAAGATCGTTTGTCTCGACGTTATCGCTCGTGCGTCCGCTGCCATTTGGCCGGCTGCCCGGAGCAGCGGGCTGTTCTAGAATGCGCTGGATGGGTGAATTCGTGCCTTCGAGATTGGCCGCGAGGCGGACAACTTCCGCCGCCACATCGTTGATACGTTCGCGCAAGAGGGCGCTTTCGACCCGCTCGTTTTGCCACGTGGAATCAGCCTGCTGTTTCAGTGTTGCTACTTCCTGCTGCAGCCGGTCGCGGTCTTCGCGCACTTGGGCGAGTGCACCTTCGTTCATGGATTTCTCCGACTTCAAAGCCTCGATCGTCGCGTTAAAGGAACGGGTTAGGGTTTCGATTTCGTGATGAAGAGCCAGCGCTTCCACACGGTTGTTTTCGATCTGTTGGCGGGCTTCAATCAGCTCTGCCTCCCGGTGGGCGACATGGCCCGTTAACTTGGCCTCACGTTGCGCTGCGAGCTCAGCCTGACGTCGTGCTTCGGTTTCCAGGCTCGCAATATTGCGTGAAAGATTCTCGGCCTGGAGACCTCCCTGCATGACTTGGCTCTCCATTTCCGCAAGGCGGGAGATAAGAGTTTCGGCGCGGCTACGCTCGTCGATGAGTGTGCGCGATGCGTGATCGGCGGCGCCGCGTTCTTCGACCATCCGTTCCTCGGTGGTGGCGACTTCCCGTTCAAGGCTGTCGATTTGATCTTTCAGGCTGCTGCACTGATTTTCGAGCGCGGCGATTTGCAACTGCTTGCTATCCGCTTCCGCCGTCTTGTCGTTAAGTGTGCGGGCAATCTGCGCGATTTCGGAAGCCCTGAGGGCAAGCTGGGATTCCGCTTCGTGAAGTTCCTTTGATTTCAGCGCGAGCTCCTGTTCGGTGCTTGCCAATTTCTCGCGGAGCATCCGTTCTTGTGCCTCGAGAGAAGCCACTTCGGCCGTCTTCTCTTCCGTCTCCGTTTTTAGGCGGCGGATCGTATTGTTTTTGCGGCCGATCTCGGCAAATTGCTCAGTGGTTTTGAGTTTCAATTGCTCGACGCTCGTCTCGAGGCGTCGCGTGGACATCGCAAACTCGGCGCGCAACTGATCCTTGTCGGCCTGGATCTCGGCCATGGAGACGGGGATTGCGCCTTCGATGCGTTTGGTAGTGAGACGAACAGCCCGATGCCATACGGCCGAAAGCAATACGAGAGCGATCAAGCTCGCCGTTAAAAATCCAAGAGCGAAAAACATGATCATTTCGATCATGCTGTGGGTCTCACGCCATGAAACAAGATATCGCCCCCGAATGACACGTACGCCACCAATCTTGATATCCTAGTCGATTACTAATCTTGGCGGGAGGCCGAAATGCGACCTCCTGGTGTTCATACTACTGATATGGAAGCTCACAGTCGAAATGGCTCAGAACGGGTTCCAAGTCGCGCTTGGCGTGAATTTCAGATAGCCGATATTGGCTCCCAGCCGTAGTCCAATGCCTGAGCGAATGGGCACTATTACCATGTTGTCCATAGTGAGGGCGGTCGCGCCAAAGCCCCCTATAAAATAGGCAGATCCAGAAATTCCCAGGAACCGGGTGAAAATGGCATCAACCCGAGGCATTTTGTAAACGAGCATCATAGTCCGTGCCCCGTCGGCGCCAAGATCAAAACCGAGTGAGGGACCCTGCCAGAATACCTTCGTGTCACCGGCGTTACGCGTATAAAGCGTGCCTTCCCCGTAACGCAGGCCGACCGTGATCGCGCCCGAAGCTTCCTGACCGAGGATATAGCCGTTTGGTTGGCCCCATTTGCTAAAGGCCTGCTCGATTACCAGGGCAAGGTCGCGCGAAACCGTGCCGAAGAATTGGTGCCCGGCATTGATCAGTTCATTCGAAGAATATGTTGCAGGCTGCTGAGCATGTGCCGCTGAACCAGCGAAACCAATGAAGAACAGAGCGATAAGGAAGGCAATCGAGCGTAGAAACGGCATGCGAGTTCTCCAGCTGAAACGAGATCAAATGAAGGTCGGTTTGGCCTTTTAACCCCCCGCGTACCCCAAAATTCTAGGCTTATGGGTGAAGCATTACGCCGGCGAATCACTGCGGAAACTGTTTTCGCAGTCTGACGGTTCGGAGGCCAAAAGGGAATCTCGTGGCAAGCAATGGCCGGGACAGCGAAATTTGCGCAGTGCATTTCGGCGCGCGCATTGCCCTATTCGTAGTAACTGGGCCTATCGCAACAGGTGTTGCGGCCGCCTGTTTCTATTTACGGACGAGGAAAACCGGAAAGACCTTCTAGCAAGACTGAGGAAGTGATTGCCGCAGTGGAAACTGGCTGGCCGAAACACTCGCGCAGACCCGCTCACTGATCAGCTTTTGCGCCCCAAGCGACGAACGTTTCCAATTGGAAATTTTTTGCCTTGTGCCCATACTGCATAGGCCTCCCTTCAGGCGTCTCGACTCTACCACCCGCGGCCACTAGCAACGCGTGGCCTGCGGCCACATCCCATTCGTTGATGGAAGTGAGACGCGGGTAAACGTCAGCCTCTCCCGCGGCGAGCTTTGCAAATTTGAGCGAGGATCCGAGTGCAATACGACTCTCAATCGGCAGTGCGGCAAGAAATGCTTCGCTGGCCTTGTCGAGATAGGACCGACTTATAACTGCGACGAGATTGGAAGGCCGCGACCGCGCGCGCGTCGGTGAAGCCCTGTTCAAATTGAATGCCTCACCGGGAGCGAGCGGTGCCCGAAAGGCTGCGCCTTCGGCGCCTGCGTGAATGACTCTTTCAGCCGGGGCATAGATCGCGCCCAAAACTGGGGCGCCCTTCACGATCAAACCCACATTCACCGCATATTCGTCGCGTCCAGCAATGAACTCACGTGTGCCATCGAGCGGATCGACGAGCAGAAATTCATGGCCTGGCTCTGGTATGTCACCACGAGCGACCGATTCTTCCGCAATAAAGGGTACGCCGGGCAGTAGCCGCGCAAGGCCCTCGCGCAGAATTTCTTCCGCCGCAACATCCGCGGCCGTGACTGGGCTTTGGTCCTGCTTTTTGCTGGTACCGAGATCGCCTTTTGAAATCTCCAGGATTTTTCCGCCAGCTAAAGCCATGAGTTCGGCAAGCGGACCCAGCAGACGCGTAAGCTCGCCTTTTCCGTGTGCGAGATTTCTCCCCGTCATGATTGAACCGAGACTGGCATGGCTGGCTGTGGCGGTGTATCACACGCCGTCTTCTCACACACGCACCGATTCGTCATTGCGGATTCATCACGATGAGCAAACCGGTCAGTCTCGATGCACTCGATCTAGCGGCCCTCATTTCGTCGCGGGTTTGTCACGACGTGATCAGTCCAGTAGGCGCCATTGTAAATGGTCTCGAAGTGCTTGACGACGAGACTGACGAAAAAGAGAGGGCGCCGATCATCGACCTTATCCGGAAAAGCGCCAGCCAGGCATCTGCCCGGCTGCAATTCGCGCGCCTTGCTTTCGGTGCCGCAGGTTCAGCGGGCGCCCAGATCGATCTCGGTGATGCCGCCGAGGTGGCGAGGGGCTTTATGGTGGATGACCGGCTGAGCCTCGCCTGGAATTTGCCACGCGCGCTACTTTCAAAGAATCGCGTGAAGCTTCTCCTCAATCTGCTCCTGATTGCGTCGAGCGCGATACCGCGCGGCGGCAAGCTGACGGTGGATCCGATTGGCGAGGGTGAGACCATGGGCTTCCGGCTACAGGCGGAGGGGCCAAATTCGCGGATACCGCCAAAGGTTGAAGCGTTGCTTGCCGGTACACCAGATGAGCCGTTGGATGCCCACGTCATCCAGCCTTTCTACGCCGGCATGATAGCTCGCGCGGCCGGTCTAAAGGTTTCGATCGCGTCTGAGGGAGAGGCGATTGTGCTCACGGCGGCGGCCTAACATCGGGCAAAAAATGCTGCTTTTTCAGTGGTATCGAGGTGAGGAATCGCCTTACCGTTTCAAGCAAATTTAACTGTTATGGCCCGAAAATAGCCGTTCGACGCGGCGTGGTTCCAATGAGGTACCGGCGCCGCCTTTGCACGGCGTTAGTTTGGCATTGGGCCTGTTCATGGACGACCTTCTTCGGGAATTTCTTACCGAGACAAACGAGAATCTCGATGTCGTTGACGTTGAGCTGGTTCGCTTCGAGCAGGAGCCAAACAATACCGAAATCCTCGCGAACGTTTTTAGGCTCGTTCACACTATCAAGGGCACCTGCGGGTTTCTCGGCCTGCCCCGTTTAGAAGCGCTCACGCACGCTGCCGAAACTGTGATGGGCCAGTTTCGTGACGGCCTGCCGGTGACCGCAGAAGCCGTATCGCTGATCCTAGCAACCATCGATCGCATCAAGGTTATTCTCGGCGAACTCGACCGCAATCATGCTGAACCAACCGGGAATGACGAGGACCTCGTCGGCAAACTTGTGTCGATGTCCGAAGCGACAGTGGTGAAATCGGAGCAGAATGCGGTTGGCAGACTTGTACCGCAGTTGCTGGAGCGATCACCGCGTCCAGGTGAAGTTTTGCTCCATGAACTTGAAAGTGCATTCCGTAAAACGCCGGGATCGGAAAGTTTGCCTGGTGTTCTTGCCGAACCTCCTTCGTTAGCGCAGTCCGAGGGACGTCTGGTCGAGCGCCGTGTCAAAACTCGCCGCGAGGACGAGCAGCGCGAAGAAACGTCGAAGGCACAGACGCTTCGCGTACAGGTCGAAACTCTCGAACGATTGATGACAATGGTTTCGGAGCTCGTGCTTACGCGCAATCAGTTGCTCGAAATAATGCGGCGCAATCAGGATACAGAATTCAAGGCATCCTTGCAGCGGCTTTCCAATGTTACCGCCGAGTTGCAAGAAGGCGTGATCAAAACGCGAATGCAGCCGATCGGAAGTGCCTGGTCCAAACTACCACGAATTGTGCGCGACCTCGCCAGCGATCTCGGCAAGAAAATCGAGATTGAATTGCACGGTGCCGAAACGGAGCTCGATCGCCAGGTCCTCGAAATCATCCGCGACCCATTGATACACATGGTGCGGAACGCGGCGGATCACGCACTTGAATTGCCGGAAGAACGGCGCGCCGCGGGCAAGTCGGAGAAAGGCGTCATCCGGTTATCCGCCTTTCATGAGAGCGGACAAATCTTTATCGAAATCGCGGATGATGGCCGCGGCCTCGATACGAATTGCATTCGGGCGAAAGCCCTGAAACTGGGGCTCATTTCGAAAAGTGACAAGTTCACCGATGCGCAGATTCATAATTTCATTTTTACGCCCGGATTTTCGACGGCGACCGCGGTCACGAATGTTTCCGGGCGCGGCATCGGCATGGATGTGGTTAAAACCAACATTGATGAGATTGGTGGAAGCATCAATCTGAAATCAGTGCCCGGTAAAGGTACCACGTTTACGATCAAGATTCCGCTCACACTCGCCATTTTGCCGGCGCTGATCGTCGAGGCGGCCACTGAGCGGTTTGCCATCCCTCAGGCAGCCGTCAGCGAGCTTGTTAGGGTTAGCTCTAATTCGAAATTTCGTATCGAACGAATCAACGGTGCTCCCTTATTACGGTTGCGGAACAAGCTGCTGCCGCTCGCGCATCTTAATTCGATGCTTCGTCTCAAGGACGACTCGCTCGAGAACGACAATGCTTTTGTCGTCGTGATGCATGTCGGCAAAGTGGGGTTTGGCATCGTTGTCGATGGTGTATTTCACACTGAGGAAATCGTGGTGAAACCGATGTCGTCTAAACTTCGCGATATCGCGATGTTTTCGGGCAATACAATTCTTGGTGACGGTTCGGTTATCATGATCATCGATCCAAACGGGATCGCTGCTGCGCTTGGAGCTCGTTTCGAAGAATACGATTTTTCGGAACAGGAAAGTGGTGAAGAGCCTCGTATAGAGGTAGGTGATCTCCCCATTTCGCTTCTTATTTTCCGTGCCGGCACCAGCGAACCGAAAGCGGTTTCGCTTTCGCTCATCACGCGCCTTGAAGAAATCGATGTGAATCAAATCGAAGTCTCTAACGGAAAATATGTTGTGCAATATCGCGGCAGTTTGATGCCGTTGATCTCTTTGAATGCCGAAGTGAAGAGTCGAAGCGAGGGGCTGCAGCCCTTGCTCGTTTTCATCGAAGGGGATCGCGCAATGGGGTTGGCCGTCGACGAGATCGTCGATATCGTCGACGAAAGGCTGAACATCGAAATTGGCAGCAGTAATCCTGGCATTTTGGGTTCGGCGATCGTCGGCGGCAAAGCGACTGAGATCATCGATATTGCTCATTACCTGTCGCTCGCCTTTGCAGATTGGTTCACGCAAAAGCGCAACGGTACCAATGAAACAAAAAACCGCCTTCTGTTAGTGGACGATTCGGCGTTTTTCCGAAACATGTTGACGCCGGTTCTTAAGGCTGCCGGTTACGACGTAGTTGTAGCGGGAAGCGGCGCGCAGGCGCTTGAATTGATTGAGAAAGATCCCCGTTTCAACGCGATTGTTAGTGATATCGAAATGCCGGGCATGGATGGTTTCGATCTAGCAGCGGCAATTCGTGTCGATCCGCGCATGGCTCAGGTGCCGATTCTGGCGCTAACATCACATACATCTCAAGACATTCTAGATCGCGGGCGGCAAGCAGGATTTCATGATTTTGTCGCAAAATTCGATCGCCAAGGTCTGCTCGCGTCACTGAAGCTGACATCGCAAGAATTGAGTAGGGCCGCGTGATGTCTCAACAATCGGAGCGGGAATTCGTAACCGTGATGGTGGGCGAGCAGATGTTCGGTTTACCGATCGATCGTGTGCATGATGTCTTTAAAGCGGAACGAATGACGCGCGTCCCGCTTGCGCACCCAGAAATTGCTGGAGTTCTCAATCTACGTGGACGTATCGTAACTGCAATCGATATGCGTCGACGTCTTGATCTTCCTTCAGTGACGGAGGGCGAAAGCCACATGGCGGTCGGAATCGAAGATCGCGGCGAATCTTATGGCCTTCTCTTCGATCAGGTCGGCGAAGTATTGAAAATTGCGGCTGGGCAAATTGATCCTATTCCCGCGAATCTCGACCCGCGCTGGGGAAGCGTAACCGCCGGCGTTCACCGGCTCGAAGATAATTTAATGATCGTACTTGACGTGGACCGCGTGCTGGAAATTCAGCCCCGCGGGCTTGCCGCTTAATCGTCTCAAAAGGAGTGAAACAATGAAACGCTGTTTGGTGATTGATGACTCAAGCGTCATCCGCAAGGTCGCGCGGCGGATCCTGGAAGGGTTCGGCCTTACGATCATGGAAGCGGCTGACGGCCGTCAGGCCCTCGATTTTTGCGTTAAGGAAATGCCGGATGCAATCCTGCTCGATTGGAACATGCCCGTGATGGATGGCTACGAGTTTCTTCGAGCGCTTCGGGCAATGCCTCATGGCGACAAGCCGAAGGTGGTCTTCTGCACGACCGAGAACGATCTTGCCCACATCGCGCGCGCAATGCATGCGGGTGCCGACGAATACATAATGAAACCCTTCAACAAGGAAATCGTCGAAGCGAAGTTTCAGGAAGTCGGTTTGATCTGAGTTATTGCTCGGCGCCATAACCTGAAGCGTCACTTTTACATCTCGTTCGTTGGTCGAGTTCCAAGATAGAGTATCCATGTCGCTGCCGCTCATTACTCCTACGTCCGAAGTGGGGGCCGCCATCCGCGTAATGATTGTTGATGACGCCGTGATCGTTCGCGGATTAATGGCGCGTTGGCTGGCGGAAGAGCGCGGTATCGAGGTTGTGGGCGTCTTTCGGAACGGCCGGGATGCGGTCGATAATGTTCTGCGAACCAAGCCAGATATCGTCGTTCTCGACATTAATATGCCGAAACTGGACGGCTTAGCGGCTCTGCCGCTTCTTCTTGCGCGCAAACCTGATCTTGTTGTCATCATGTCATCGACGCTCACACGCAGAAATGCCGAAGTGAGCTTGAAAGCGCTTTCCCTTGGTGCCACGGATTATGTGACCAAACCGGGAACCAACCGCGAGGTCACTGTATCGCAGAGTTTCCGGCGCGAGATTATTGAAAAAATTCGCCATTTAGGTCGTCGCCGTTCTCGCGAGTTGCTGCCGGCGAGAACGCCACCGCTGACGACCGAATTTGAAGATGTGCGATCGCCGGCCATCGCCATGCGGCCTTTTCCGGCCATGCGCCCGCGTATACTTGCGGTCGGGAGCTCAACTGGCGGTCCACAAGCATTACAGGTTTTGATCCGTGGCCTCGCGCCAATCCTCTCGCGACTTCCGGTCGTCATCGTGCAACACATGCCTCCGACCTTCACTACGATCTTGGCGGAGCATCTTGGCCGCACGGCCAATCGGCCTTCGCACGAGGGCGTTCACGGCGAGATTCTGAAGCCCGGCCGCATTTATGTCGCGCCTGGTGGGAAGCACATGAAGATTGAGCGGCATTCTAATGCGCTGAAAATCGCACTCGATGACGGTCAACCAGTCCATTCTTGTAAACCGGCGGTTGATCCGCTCTTTATCTCGGCTGCAGCGGCCGTCGGTAGTGGCCTTTTGGGGGTGGTGCTTACGGGCATGGGAAAGGACGGCTCGAAAGGGACGAGCGTCATCGCAGCGGCCGGCGGCGCGGTGATTGCGCAGGATGAAGTGAGCAGTGTGGTGTGGGGAATGCCGGGCGCTTCCGCCTATACAGGTCTCTGCTCCGCCATTTTGCCGATCGATGACATAGCCCCGAAAATCGTGAAGCTCGTTCATGGGGACCGCTTTTGACACCGCTTGAGTACGAGTTTTTACGCAAATTGCTGAAGGAGCTGTCTGGGCTCATTCTCGCGGCTGACAAGCAATATTTGATCGAGAGCCGCCTAATGCCCGTAGCACGCCGCGCTGGCTGCGCTTCAATCAGCGAGCTCGTGTACAAGCTCAAAAGCGGAGATGCGGAAAGTCTGAGAATTCAGGTCACAGAGGCAATGACGATCAACGAGTCATATTTTTTCCGCGACAAGAGTCCCTTTGACCGATTCCGTGACACTGTGCTTCCCGTTTTGGGTGTCGCCCGTGCAAAAAGCCGCCATCTTCGCATTTGGTGTGCTGCCGCTTCGACAGGTCAAGAGCCTTATTCGCTCGCTATGATTATCCGAAGCATGCAGGAAAAATTTAGCGGCTGGCGAATCGAAATCATCGCAACGGATATTTCCCGGCAGGTATTGGAGAAAGCGAAAACGGGCGTTTACAGCCAGTTCGAGGTGCAACGTGGCCTTCCGATTCAAATGCTGATGCAGCATTTTGAGCAGGTTGGCGATCAATGGCGCGTCTCGGAAGAGATCCGAAGAATGGTGCAGTTCCAACAGCTGAATCTCCTTACGAATTTTTCTTCACTTGGCACCTTCGATGTGGTTTTCTGTCGTAACGTCCTGATCTATTTTGATCAGCCAACTAAGATGGGCGTGCTCGATCGAATTGCACGTTTGCTAGCGCCGGATGGATTTTTGTTGATGGGCGCTGCGGAAACCGTCGTGGGTCTAACTGATAACTTTGTGCCGCTTCCGGAAAAGCGCGGACTCTATGTACCTGTGGCGCAGAATCATCGCAAATCGAATCTCGTAACCGTTTAAGGAAACTGACTCTGCCAAACAAAAACCCCGCCTTGCAGCGGGGTTTTGCATTCATGAAGTTTTGGATTGATGATTTAGGCAGATATCCTTGTTTCGCCTTCAGTTGGCTCGCGAAGCACGTAGCCGCGTCCCCAGACTGTTTCGATGTAATTCTTGCCGCTCGAAGCGTTCGCGAGTTTTTTGCGAAGTTTGCAGATGAATACGTCGATGATCTTCAACTCCGGTTCATCCATACCGCCGTAGAGATGATTGAGAAACATTTCCTTGGTGAGTGTGGTGCCTTTACGGAGCGAGAGTAGCTCCAGCATTTGATATTCCTTGCCGGTCAGATGCACGCGCGCGCCGTTTACCTCGACCGTCTTGGTGTCGAGATTGACGACGAGATCGCCGGTGTTGATGACCGACTGCGCATGACCCTTCGAGCGGCGCACGATCGCATGGATTCGCGCGATCAGTTCATCCTTATGGAAAGGCTTGGTCATGTAATCGTCGGCGCCAAAGCCTAGGCCGCGAACTTTGTCCTCGATGCCGGCGAGACCGGACAGGATCAGGATCGGGGTCTTGATCTTGGCGACCCTCAACGACCGCAGAACTTCATAGCCAGACATGTCCGGAAGGTTCAGGTCGAGAAGAATGATGTCGTAGTCATAAAGTTTACCGAGATCGACGCCCTCTTCGCCGAGATCGGTGGTGTAGACGTTGAAGCTCTCAGACTTGAGCATCAGTTCGATGCTCTTCGCCGTTGCGCCATCGTCCTCAATCAGAAGCACTCGCATGCTAATCCCCTTCCAGGCCCTTTTCGGGGGGACACATCCGGAACGGGCGCCGCATGCCCGTCTTGCCGGTTCGGAATTTACGATTCGCACGCTAACCGTTAATGGTTAACAGAACCTAATTCCGGTCCACAAGAGTCCCTCAAGAAAATCTTCGCGAATCGGCATAAGATATTGAGGTTCGGACAGATTCGCCCGAGTTACACGCTTAACATTCGACTTGAAGAAGCCGGGTCAAGCGACCCAGTGAAAATGCCGCCCCGAAAGGGTGTTAATGCCGGTGCTTTGGCGATTGCCCCGTTAATTAATGGGTTAGGTAAACAAAGCGTTGCCGGGATTTTTGGGGGCCCTGGGAGCCCTCGCGAAACAGATTAGCGGATTGAAAGTCGTAGGCTTCGTCGACGACAATGCGTTGCTGATGCCATTTGACCCACTAGAAGGCGTGCGCCCGGGGCTGCGGCGGGGTGCTTGTTTCGTTGGGCTGCGGCTGCCGTCCTTCCCCCAGGACCCTCTTCCATGGGATGGCTCAGTAAGATCGTAAATGCGATGGGCGAGCCGATCCGCAAGAGGGAGGGGCCGTCACCGGGAATATCGGCCTTCCGTAATGCGCGCCTGGCAGCCCCTCTCCATTTATGGGGATATAGAAGAATTGATCCGCCTCGGTGCCTATAGAAAGGGCTCCAATCCTGAAACTGAGATGTCAATTGAACTTTTCTCATTTTTGGAAGCTTTTCTTACTCAAGGTAAGGAAGAGGCAACCAATCTAGGGGAAGGTTATGGGCGTCTGGCGCAAATTGTTGGCGCCACAGCAAGTGGAACAGTAACCGGTCGCGTGGGAGTATCGCCGGATGAAATCGCGTGAAACGTTGATCCGCCTGAAGCGCTTTCAGGTTGACGAAAAGCGCCGTCAGGTCGCCCAGCTCGATGCCATGATCGCTGAATTCGAGCGCATGTCCGCCGACCTCGACCGTGAAATCGATGGCGAGCAACAGCGCGCCGGTATCACCGATCCCGGACATTTCGCCTATCCAACTTATGCCAAGGCGGCGATTCAGCGCCGCGATAATCTCGCCCGCTCGGCGAATGACCTTAAGGTTCAACTAGAAAACGCGCGTGCCGCGTTAGCGGAAGCTTTTGAGGCACTGAAGAAAGTCGAGATTCTCGATCAGCGCGATCATCAACGCGAGGCGGCGAGTGAAGCAGCGCGCGAACAGGCCGAACTCGACCACATCGGTGGCCATCGCGCCCGCGCTTGAATCCAGTCAGCGATCGACAATGATGGGTGCGTGTGGTGCAGCCGTACGCGCAAGAATTCCGTGCAGGCGCGGATCATCAGCGATCTCAATCGAGCGCGAGTAGGGTATGAATCCGGTTTTCAGATAAAATTCCAGCGCGCGCGGATGATCAAGCGTGCAAGTATGTACGGTGATGCGGCTTGGCGTCCGCCCCCACGCATTTTCTAGCGCACGGTTCATCAGATAACGCCCGGCACCCTTGCCCAGTATCGAGGAAGTCACGCCGAGAAATGCGATCTCGACTTCCGGGAAACGTCGGAAGTCGATTTCGAGAATTCCTTCGTCGCGTCCACGATGGCGGAGCGCATGCACCTCGACGGCCGGATCGTGTATGATCGCCGCAAGCGTCTCATCGTCTATGGCTAGCCGCGAGAACCACAGCCAATCTTCCCCGACGCGGCGATACAGCTCACGATACCACGTAAGATCCGGATCGGGCACACGGCGGAGCGCATATTCGCCCTGTTTTGTATGCTCGCGGCGAAGCGGCTGGCGCGAACGCATTTCGAGATGAGTGACGACCGCCGATATTTGTCCGGCTGGCAGAAGCGTGAACTGATCCTTGAGAGGAGTCTCTGTGCGGTCGAGGTTTTGAGCCTTCATGGCATTTCGATCCGATCGTTATACGTTGGCGACCGTCTTCAACCGCACACCGGGGCGAATCTAGCTTTGCGACAATACAGGAGTTTGCAGCCTGAAGCGCTCCACGATTTGGCGCACGAAGGGTTGCACGATTAAACTTGTCAGCAATGCGGGGCTTTCTTCAGCGCGCGCCGTTTCTTTGAACCGCTCGCGCACGAGGCTGACAAATTCCCAGCGCCTTAAGGGCTGTATAATGAAATTGCGGGTGGAGTCTCGCCGATAATCGGTGAGGTTGGTTTCTACCTTGGTAAATCAATAGTATTATATTACCTCTAATTAACTAACTGAAAAAAAGTGTTATTCCCAGAGTATCTTCAAAAATTGCAAAGCAAAGAAATTTAGCGCCATGGCTATGGCGGGGGCAGCGTCATTCATGCGAATGACTCTAAAAAGGCCGCAGCGCGGGGGCTCGTCAACAGTATGGATTACGAGCGGATTTTTGCGAAAGCGGTTGAGCGGCTTAGACGGGAGCGGCGTTATCGCGTTTTTACCGAAATGGAGCGCGACGCTGCGAGCTTTCCACATGCGATCTGGAATTCGCCCTCGGGGCCGCGCGAAATCGTTGTTTGGTGCTCGAACGATTATCTCGGAATGGGCTGCCACCCGGTGGTGATCGACGCCATGCGAATTGCGGTGCAGAAAATGGGCGTTGGCGCGGGCGGCACGCGCAACATTTCGGGTACGAGTCGAATTTTGGTCGAACTGGAAAACGAGCTTGCCGACCTGCATGGCAAAGAATCCGCGCTTCTCTTTTCTTCTGGCTACGTTTCAAACGAAACCGGCATTGCAACGATCGCGGGGCTTTTGCCGAATTGCCTCATTTTTTCTGACGAGGCAAACCATAACTCGATGATCGAAGGCGTGCGACGTTCGGGTTGTGAGAAGGTCATTTTTCGTCACAACGATCTCACTCACCTCAAAGACTTGCTGCGCGCTGCCGGCAACCGGCCGAAGCTAGTCGTATTCGAAAGTCTTTATTCCATGGATGGTGACATTGCTCCCATCCGCGATATTTGTCATCTCGCGAAAAAATATGGCGCACTCACCTATCTTGACGAAGTACATGCGGTTGGACTTTACGGAAAGCGCGGTGCAGGGATTGCCGAGCGTGAAGGAGTCATGCATGCGATCGACATGATCGAAGGGACGCTTGCTAAAGCTTTCGGCGTCGTGGGCGGCTACATCGCCGGCAGCAATACCGTTATTGATGCGGTGCGTTCTTTTGCGCCTGGATTTATTTTCACGACAGCGTTACCGCCACCGATCGCTGCCGCCGCTGCTGCCTCTGTCCGTCATTTAAAAAATTCTGATCAAGAACGTGAGCGACATCAGTTACAGGTGGCAAAAACGAAAACTGCGCTCATGAAAGCTGGCTTGCCGATGTTACCGTCGGAAACTCACATCCTGCCTGTAATGGTCGGAGACGCGGGCGACTGCAAAGCTGCGAGCGATCTTCTGCTGATGGAGCACGGGATCTATTTGCAACCGATCAATGAACCCACTGTGCGCAAAGGGACGGAGCGACTGCGCGTGACACCGACCCCGCTGCATGGCGATGCATTGATTGCAAAGCTAGCCGAAGCGCTAACTTCTGTATGGCGTCAGCTCGATCTTCGGTTTTCGGGAACGTCCGCCCAAGCGGCGGAATAGATTTTAAATTGCTATCAGCAGTGATAGCGATCGCTTTTTTCCATTCTGGAATTCATGATCCGAAGACCGAAAGAAGGATCTTGACGGACCCATATTGGTCGCCAGAGTGAGACCAACTTTTGGGCAGCGAGGAAATAATGATGCGGTGCGGGCGGCTTGCAGGCTTGATGATGATGGTGCTGTCGATTTTCTCGGTGCCGGCGATCGCCTTCGCCGCGAGCTGTCGTAATTCGGGAAGTTTTGAAAGTTGGCTTTCGGAATTCAAGCGTGAGGCGGCAGCGCAGGGAATTTCCCAGCGCGCGATCGGCGCGGCTTCGCCCGGCATGGTCTACGACCAGCGCATTGTGAACATTGATCGCGGACAGCGCGTCTTCAACCAAACGTTTCTTGAATTTTCTGCGCGGATGGTTCCTGCCTATCGCCTTCAAAAAGGAGGCCAGCTTATCCAGCAACACAGTGCGATTTTTCAACGTGTGCAGCAGGAGTACGGGGTCCCTGCTGCGGTAATTGTCGCTTTCTGGGGACTCGAAAGCGATTTCGGCCTGAATATGGGGAAGGAGCCATCGCTGAGGGCGCTCACCACGCTGGCGTATGATTGCCGCCGTTCGGATATGTTTCGCGGTCAGTTGTTCGATGCGCTCCGTCTGATCGAGCGCGGCGATGTGCGCCCGGAGGAGATGATCGGTTCCTGGGCGGGAGAAATCGGCCAGGCCCAGATGATGCCGACGGAGTACAATAAATTTGCAGTCGATTTCGACGGTGATGGTAGGCGCGATCTTTTGAAAAGCGTGCCAGATGTCCTCGCATCGACTGGCAATTATATTCAAAGCCTTGGGTGGCAACGCGGGCAGCCATGGTTGCGCGAAGTGCGCGTCGGAACGAACGTACCATGGGATCAGGCTGACCTGAACATCCAGCATCCGCACGCGGAGTGGGCGCGGTGGGGCGTGACGGCTGCTGATGGAAGACCACTTTCGGTGGAAGGGCCGCCAGCTTCGCTCGTATTGCCGATGGGGCGTTTCGGACCGGCGTTTCTTGCCTATCCGAATTTCCAGGTTTATCTGAAGTGGAATCAGTCGCTCGTTTATTCTTTGACTGCAGCCTATTACGCGACGCGGCTTGCAGGTGCGGGGCCAATGCAAAAAGGCAGCGGTGCGCCCCCGCCTCTCAATTTGGAGCAGGCAAAAGATCTGCAGCGAATGCTTGCACGATACGGCTATACCGGCGAAGTTGATGGCAAGCTCGGCCTTTCCACCCGTGCGGCAATCAAGGCAGCGCAGTTGAAATTGGGTCTTCCAGCCGACTCGTACCCGACCGTGGAATTGCTCGATCGTCTGCGTGGCGGTCGTTAGAAGAAGCCCTGCCGAAACCATTCGGCGATTCGCGGTTGCTAGTGGATTCATTTCAAAGGAACTGTCGATGGATCTGGAGTCCATACCGATTCGTTTAGCGAAGCCAAAGGGCAATATTGCCCTCAATCTTGCACTCACGATTTGCTTCTGTAAGCTATTTTCCTCGCCGCACAGGGCAGTAAGTAGAATTCGTTGTCGAGGATTTTGGTAGCGGGGGAGGGACTCGAACCCCCGACACACGGATTATGATTCCGTTGCTCTAACCAGCTGAGCTACCCCGCCATCCGGGCCTGATGGTTGGCGGATATAAGTAGCCACCGGATTCACTGTCAAGCAAGCTACTTGTTGCGCACGTAGCGGATCAGCGAGAAATGCCCCATCGGCGGCATCGGCATACGTTCGAGGAGACGTACGCGACCATGACGCTGGGCCCATTCAACCAGTCGGGCCCACGGAAATTCCGGCCTCCAGCCCATTCGGCGCGCGATCGGCGAAAAGCCTTGTTCGAATAATTGGCGCGGACCGTGCTCGGCGCCGATGTGATTTACAAGAATGATTTCTCCTCCGGGTTTGACCACGCGCGCAAATTCATCAAGGGTCGCTTCCGGATCGGGCACCGCAGTAATCACGTATTGCGCAACAACGGCATCGAAGGTTGCATCGGGAAAGCCGAGGAATTTTGCGTCCATGACAGCGAGGCCTTCGACGTTCGACAGACCGTGTTCGATAACGCGTTGTTTTGCTTTTTTGAGCATCGGTATCGAATAATCGACGCCGACGATATGGATGTCGCGCCGGTAGTCGGGAAGCGAAATACCGGTGCCGACGCCCACGTCGAGAATGCGCCCGCCGATTTTTTCGGCGGCGGCGATCGATGCCTTACGGCCGGTTTCGAAGACTTTGCCAAAAACGAGATCGTAAACCGGCGCCCAGCGTGCGTAGGCTTTTTCAATGCTTTCTTCGTTGATATCGCGCGGCATCTAGTTCAGACGGCCGCGCGCAGTGGCTCTTGCGAGATAGCCATCGGAAACGTAGCTTGGATGACACCGCCTCCAAGGACACGCGCCCGCATGTTCGAACTATCGTACATGACGCACGCCTGGCCGGGTGCGACACCTACCTCGCCGTTTGCGATCTCTACTTCGACGGTTTCGCCGTTTACAATGACCGTTGCGGGCTGGGGCGGTCGGCTCGATCGCACGCGCACGAATACGGGCAACAAGTTTCCTCCCGATACGAGCGGCTCATCGCCAAGCCAATTCATTTCACCGAGACGCATACGCTGCGTGAGCAAGGCCGCGCGCGGTCCAACGACGACGAGCTTCCGAATGGCATCCAGCTGGACCACGTAAAGCGGCTCAGGCGAGCCGACATTGATCCCGCGGCGCTGCCCAACGGTGAAATGCACGATGCCGGGATGCGTGCCGAGCACGCGTCCACTGAGATCGACGATTTTGCCTGGCTCCGCCGCGCCGGGATTAAAACGCTGGATCACATCGGTATAGCGGCCGGAGGGAACGAAACAGATGTCCTGGCTATCGTCCTTATCGGCGACGGCGAGCCCTGCTTCACGCGCGAGCATGCGCACCTTTGCCTTCGTCAGCTCGCCGAGCGGGAAGCGCAGAAAGTCCAGCTCACTGCGCGTTGTGCCGTAGAGAAAATAGCTCTGATCGCGCTCAGCCTCTCGGGCGCGGAAAAGCGCGCGACCTCCCGAAGAAAGCGTGCGGCTCGCCACATAGTGACCGGTTGCCATGACACGCGCGCCGAGCTCCCGCGCCATCTGCATCAGGTCAGTAAATTTGATGTGACGATTGCAGGCAATGCATGGGACCGGCGTCTTGCCGGCAGCGTAGCTCGCGACAAACGGTTCGATTACTGCCTTGCGAAATCGCTCTTCGTAATCGAGCACGTAGTGGGGAATGTTCAGTGTTGCCGCAACCGCACGCGCATCGTGAATGTCCTGACCGGCGCAACACGCACCTTTGCGGCGCGTGGCTTCTCCGTGATTGTAAAGCTGCAAGGTCACGCCCACGACATCATAGCCTGCGTGCTTCAGCAACGCAGCTACGACGGAAGAATCCACGCCCCCGGACATGGCAACGACAACCCGCGTGTCCGCGGGGCGTCCTCCAATGTCGAAATCAGTATGCATGCCTGTGTCCCAGGTTTCGCATTTTACGCAGTGGCGATGGTTATAGGCACGCGAGCGCTAGGTGCAAGCGCGAACAATCCTTTGACCGGGAGCGTGATTGATTAGAAGACTATGGCGGAGAAATTCTTGATGTTCCTGCATTTGCTCATGACGCAGCTGTAAAACCGGGATCCAACAAATCCGGTTGATACCAACCAGTTCGCCCAGGAACTCGTGCAGTTCGCTTCGGTCGGACAGCAGCTCAAAATGAACAACAATGTCGATTTGCCGGTGTCGCTCACAAAGACATCGCAGGCCACCTCGGCGCTAGGCTTGGTCGGCCAATCGATCACGGCCGATGGCTCAACAACACCGATCAAAAAACTTATCGCGACCTCGGCAGTGACCTCGTTGCGGCCGGTCCCAGCGGTGACCACCATAACAGATCAGAACGGGAACGTTGTCCGGATCGACAAACAGACGATCACAACGGCTTCCGTCCGATCCAGGTCACGACCACCGACACAAACCCCCAATTCAAAGGAACTGTTGATGGCCTCGAGCTTATAGGAGCGCAGGCTTACCTGTGAGCAGGCACAAGTTATCTTCAGATTAACCCGGTCCGCGCGATCCAAAAAGCTACGCAATAATCGATTCAGCTTGATTCTAAAGGCCTCGGCGCGGCGGGGCCCATTAGTCTTTTGGAAACAACCTTTTAGGGAAATTTTCATGCCTCCTCAGTAGTTTCTGGGGACAAGTTTTGTTGTGTGTGTGTGAAGCGAGCGTAAGTCCAATGAACGAGGCGCACCGCCCGAGAGTGAAGTACGTCATCGGGCCTGACGGCAGTCCCCTGACCATTGCCGATTTGCCCCCGCCGGAAACCCGGCGTTGGGTTATTCGCCGCAAGGCCGAAGTGGTTGCCGCGGTGCGTGGCGGCCTGCTTTCCCTCGAGGAAGCCTGCAAGCGCTATACGCTCACGACCGAAGAGCTGCTTTCTTGGCAGGCATCAATCGATCGCCATGGACTTGCGGGTCTGCGCACGACCCGTCTTCAGCAGTATCGCCAGTAAGTTCCACGCGGGCTCAGTTCGCGGGCAACTTCAATAAAATGATGCCGCCCACAATCAGGGCGACGGCGATCCATCGTCTCGGCCCGAACGTCTCGCCAAAATAATAAGCGCCGATAAAGGCGGCGAACAACACGGATGTCTCGCGTAGGGCCGCAACAAGTCCGATCGGCGCGCGTGTCATTCCCCACAAAGCAATCCCGTAAGACGGCCCGACAAGCGCTCCTGCGATAAACGCGGGACGCCACATCTTTTGTACGCCTTCGATAAATGTTTTGCGCCGTATGGCGAGCGCGAATAACAGCACGCAAAGTCCAGTGCCCGCGAGCATCCAGGCGCCATAAACGATGCCGTTTTCTGTTATGCGCGCGCCGATCCCGTCGATCAGCGTGTAGATCACGATGATGCCGGCATTGGTCACAACGGCGAAAGCTGCCCGCCATGTCAGGCCACCGCGCAAAAGTGCATCGGCGGAGAGAGTCACGATCCCGCAAGCGAGGAACGTAATGGCAAGCCATCCACTCCAGGGGAGTGCCTCGTTGAGAATAATGAAAGCGAAAATCGCTGTCATCATCGGGGCGGAACCGCGCGTAAGCGGATAGACAACGCCCAGACCGGCCGAGCGATAGGCAAAGCCGATTAGCAAAAAATAGCCAACATGAATGAGAGAGGAAGCAACGAGATATGGCCACGCGGCAGGCGGGGGAAGCGGAAGAGCGAACATCAACGGAATGCCCCACATGCCCGTAAAGACGGCCACAACCAGCGCGGCCGTCGAATGATCAGACTGCGCCTTCACGATCGCATTCCAGATTGAATGGAAAGCCGCGCCGAGCAATATCGCGGCGAGGACAAAGGTGCTCACGAGATCTCCGGGAAAGAATCGGCGGGCAGGTCTACTTTAATGTTTATCCGGCAAAATGTCGCAAATTCGTGATCGAGCTCGCTACACAAACGGCGTCGTTCGCATGTTCTTAGCCAATTTTCTGCGCAATTGATGGTAGTCGGCCATATACACAGATCGCCGGCGTGCCTGATCGGATGGAGCCAGAAGAGGACGAGATCGATTACCCAGCTTTTTCAGGGCCGTTGATCAAATCGGCTAGGATGGGTGGGTAGGCGCCGAATATCGGCCTCGGGGCTGTACGGAAGGTGGCCTTGGTTGGGCAAAACCCTATGGAGTTTTGCCGCTTTGCTAGAGCGGTGAGAGTGATTATTCTCTCCGCGGAGGGCTGATATGGACGAAATGGTACGAGCAAAATCGGCGGAAACGCCGTTGAGAGACGCGATGCGCATCGCTCGTATGGAAGCGGCGGAGCGTTCCGCAGTGATCGTGGAGTTGCGCGATGCTGAGGCTGCGAGGCTCGAGATTCTGAACGAAGCAATTGAACCTGTCTTCGGCGATATTCCGGCGGAGCACGCCGATATTTTTGATCGTGGCTTATCGCAGGGCTCGTTGCCTCGTCTCTGGATCGATATGATTACGCATGTGGCAATGGGTCGCGATAAGCGCACCTACCGGCTGCTTAACGATACCGCTAATGGTCGCCGCGTGCTGGCCGAGTCGACCGAAATCGAACCGATGGTCGAAGCAATTACTCGATATGTGGCGCGCCGTGTTATTGCCCGCGAGCAAGCGCTTGCAGTCAGCGTGGCAGCCGCGCGGACTGAACCGAAACCGGTGGCAAAGCCACAACGCGCTTCGCGCACCAGCACATTGCTCACATTTTTCGTTGGCATTGTCGTGGGTGCAATCGCGCTCTTCACGATCGGCGTGTTTCTGACGCGCTAGTTTGTGTTCAGATTAACTGCTTTTTCGCAATCGTAACGATACTACCCGCTGGCGTGATCCCGCGCGATTCCAGTTCGCACGTCCAGCGGCCAGGCGCGCCTTCGATCCGATAAAGATTGTAGGCACCAGCGCCGCGCGGATCGTCGGGCGCGGCGGAGGCCGAAGGTACCTGGACGACGGGCACGGGGCTGTCCGGGCCGGGAATCGTGTTGATAGCCGCAAGATGATCGTGACCCGACAAAATCAAATCAGCTCCGAGGCGTGCGATCACGCCGCGAAAATCATCGGCGTCCTCTAGGCGCTTCAACCAGCTGCGATTTCCTGCGGGCGGGTGGTGGATCAGCACAACGCGGAAGCATTTTTCTTTCGACAACAGGTCCATCAAGATGGCGAAACGATCCATCTGCGCCGAGCCGAGTTCGTCCGGTGGCAAAAAATGGAAACGTGGGGACCGCCGTTGAAAGACCGACGAATGCGATTAGGCCGCGCCTCCGCAAAAACGGGAATGGATGCGTCGCTGGCGCGTCGCCCGTTAGATATTCACGCCAGGCGACTAGGTATCGACCATTGGTTGCTCGCACATAGGCATCATGATTTCCGGGTACGACACTAACCAGCTTGCCGTTACCGATTTGCATGAGAAATTTACGGGTTTCTGGAAATTCCGTTTCAAGCGCAAGATTGGCGAGATCGCCTGTCACCACGATGTGATCGGGACGCTGCGCAAGTAAATCCGCGATGATACGATCGAGCACTGCGCGACTGTGATGCACGCCGCGGCGCAATTTCCAGTTCAAATAGCCAGTGGCACGTTTGCCGACCAGTTCGCCGAACGGGGGCTCTGGTAATGGCGGAATATGCGGATCGGAAAGATGGGCGAGAACGAACATTTGTTCACAAAATATCGACTAGAAGTCCGACCTGCGGCTCGCGGATTTTCCTTGAGCGCGAGTTAGAAATTCATTCTCAAATTTGCGTTCCAGTCTTCGGAAATTTATCATTTCCCCGCCTGCAATGTTTGTGGCTAACTATTCATAACGCGGAAACAGAAAAGTCGATAGGATCAACGCTCGAAACGATGGAAGTCTTATAATCCGAAAGCTCATCCATTTTTATTATCGATTTTCGCGCCCCATGATCCTCGGAGCACGTGGTGTCTTGCTCGGTTCGAGGGATCACGTCTTTCTCGTGCTTAACGGCTGGATGCCGGGATTGGCATTTTCCCGGCGACGGGCCGTCAATCAGAAGACCCATCATTTTTCTCCATTCGCGCCAGCTTGTGTCATTTCGCAACACAAGACGCGAGTGAAACTGGCGCAAAGAAGCCTTGCGTTAAGACTGATAGTAGATTCGGTGCCGCCGGCGTGATATTCGGCGCGCGTCCCAAAAAGGGCAGTGATTGTTCCGGAGTCCGGTTTGACCAATCTTTCGCTTACCATTTTACCCGAAAAAGTCGACGATGATCCAGCGATCGAGAAGCTGTACGAGCGCACATTCGGCCCAGGCCGATTTGCGCGCAGCGCTTATCGGTTGCGCGAAGGTGTCGCGCACCGACGTGACCTATCTTTCACCGCGCGAATCGGCACGCTGCTGGCCGGTTCGGTCCGGCTTACGCCAGTTTACGTCGGAAAAACGCACGCCTTGCTGCTAGGTCCGCTCACGGTCGAACCACCTTTCCGTCAGCATGGGATTGGCGGCGCATTGATCGAAGCTTCGCTCGATGCCGCGCGCAATGCGGGGGTGAAAATCATTTTTTTGGTCGGTGACGAGCCATATTACGGGCGGATGGGTTTTAAGAAGGTTCCGCGCGGAAAGGTGAAATTGCCAGGACCGGTCGATCCCGAGCGTGTTCTGGTGGCTGAACTTTCGTTGGGCGCATTCGAAGGTGTGGAAGGAATGATGCGACCAGATTTCTCGGAAAAATAGATTTATTGGCCTTCGCGCGCCCAAGCTGCTGCAATACCCGAGAGCAATAGCAACAATCCCGATAAGCCCGCGAAAATCGGAAACAGTCCAAGGCTACGCACAATACTGGCGTCGCGGAGTTTGAGGCCGAGCCAATCGGAACCGGCAAAACGCTCGCCCGATCGCACGCCGACAACCCGTGGCATTCCACCCGCAAGATCTGCCGTCCTCCACAGCCCGCCGCCCGTGGCACCGGTAAGCGGAGCCAATACTTCTTTCGTGCTCGTCACTTCTGCATATTCGAGAGGATTGATCGGGCCGACATTCACCAGTGTTGACAGCGTTCCATCCGTTGCACGCCACAGGCCCAGTTCAGAAGCAGCGGTTACCGCCCGATAAAGCCCGGGCTCGGCAAGAGTGAGGTAGAGGATCCGTTGTTCGCCTAATGGACTTGTAATGGTGACTGGCGCCGCCTCGTCGCGCATCGTGCGGCGCTCGACCAGGAGATTATTACTGCCCTGCAAGGTCAGCGTGAGTTGCTCTTCTTCGAGATCGGGCTCTTTCATCAACCAGTGCGACAGGCGGCGCATCAAATCGAGGTGCGGGCCGCCGCCTTCGTAACCTCGCGCCCACAGCCATATGTGATCCGAGAGTAGCAATGCTACGCGCCCTTCGCCCTGACGGCCGAGCACCAGGAGGGGTTTGTTGTTCGATCCGCTCATTACCGTGGTTCCATTATCTGTGCGCGCATCGACCAGACGAAACCAGTGGCTCCAATGCGGCGGCTCGAAATCCGCGCCGGGCAGCGACCGTGTCACTGGATGGCGCTTGCCCGCTTCTGTGAGGCGGGGTTGAAAGGCTGCCTCCGTCACGGAGCCGGTTGGTTCGGCCGGCAAAATCGTTTCCAGCGGCGAGCGGTAAATCGAGCCGTTGCTGGCGTAATCGGCGCCGGCTGCTACCAGCACGGCGCCACCATCGCGCACATAGTTCACGATGTTGTCGAAATAGATCAGTGGCAGCACACCCTGTTGTGCGTAGCGGTCGAAGATGATGAGCTGAAATTCTTTGATCTTCTGCTGGAACAGTTCGCGCGTCGGGAAAGCGATAAGCGAAAGTTCGTTGATTGGTGTGCCGTCCTGCTTTTCTGGCGGGCGCAAGATAGTAAAATGGACGAGATCCACATTCGCATCCGATTTTAGAAGATTTCGCCAGGTGCGCTCGCCAGAGTGCGGCTCTCCTGAAACGAGCAGCACGCGGAGCTTCTCGCGCACACCCTCGACAGTGACGACGCCGCGGTTGTTGAGCGGGGTCAGTTCGCCATCGAGGGGTGCGGCCTCGATTTCGATAATGTTCGCCCCCGCATGCGTAATTTCGATCTCAGCCTGGGCCGGCTCTCCTGCGATGACAATGGGACGCGAAATTACCTCGCCATCGCGGCGGATCGTGATGGCTACACGGTCGCCCTTTGGCGCGCCTTCATCCTCGACTCGGAAGCCGATCGTTTGTCGCTGGCTGACGATGCCGAACCGTGGGGTCGCCGTCAGCACGACACGGCGGTCGCGCTCGCTCTCGCGGCCAGTAATGATTCCATGAACAGGCGCTGAAAACCCCAGCAACGAAATGTCGGGCACGTCGTGAATGCGGCCATCAGTGATGAAGATCGCGCCGGCTACGCGATCGGGAGGTACATCGGATAGTGTAGCTCCAAGTGCAGAAAAAAGATGCGTTCCTTCCGTTTCGCTACCGTTTCCACTGGCCTCCACGATGCGGACTTCTAGACCAGGAATTTTCGCGAGATGTTCTGCCAGGCTCACACGTGCTTCTTCGGTCGTTTTAGTTCGATCGCCGAAGCGTTGGCTTGCGCTCTTATCGACAACAACTGCAACCACAGAGGTCAGCGGCTCACGTTCCTCCCGCGTCAAAGAGGGATTTGAAAGCGCGAGCAACGCAAGCGTGAGCGCCACGGCACGAATAAACGCGCCACGCGAACGCGAGATCAGCAGCAGCGCGGAAACGAGAATTACAGCGATCGCCACAGCGATCAGGATTGGCAGCAAAACCAGTGGTTCGAAAACGATTCCGTATGCCATGGCGCGATCTTATTGCCCCAGCCGCTCAAGCAAGGCCGGAACGTGAACTTGGTCGGCTTTGTAGTTGCCAGTGAGGACATACATTATGATGTTGACCCCAACGCGAAATGCATATTCGCGCTGACGCGGCTCGCCTGGCGTCAGCGGCAACATTGGTTGTCCATCGGTGCCGACTGCCCAAGCGCCAGCGAGGTCATTCGACGTAATCAAAATTGGCGAAACGCCATCTCCTGCGCGCGCGGGCCGCATTTCGGCTTCCGTGCTCGCATCGGGCAGCGCTTCGACCCAGAGCTTCCCATTTGAGAAGCGTCCCGGAAAATCGCGCAAGAGGTAGAACGATTTCGTCAGCACATGATCCTGCGGCACAGGCTCAAGCTCAGGAATGTCAAGCGCCGAAAGGATTTCGCGCAGTTTGGCCAAGGCGGGTGAGACCTCACCGGTACGAACCGCCAGTACCGTCAGCGCATCACGGGTGTCGAACAGAATCGTGCCGCCCTGTTTCATATAGGCATCGATTTTTGCAAGCGTTGCTGTATCGGGGTTCGGCGAACTTAAGGCGATTGGCCAATAGAGCATCGGAAAGAAACTAAGCTCATCACGCGAGGGATCGACGGCAATGGGATCGCCGGGCTCGAGCGCCGTGCGTTGGGAAAGAAATAGTGAAAGCCCTTCCAGCCCCGCCTTGCTCACACTGTCGACTTCCCTGTCGCCGGAAATCACATAAGCAAGACGCGTTTGTAGCGTGGCGCGCTTGGCGTAATCGTCCGCAGCTTTTTGCGCTGTGATTTGTGCAAAAACTCTATCGTTTCCAAACGAAAGAACGGCCGCCATAATAAAAATTACGACTGTCGCACGCCGCCAGTTGAAACGATGCCATCCGCCTGACAGCCAAAACACGATCAGGCAGTCGGCGAGCAGGAGCAGGGTCACGGTGAGCAGAAGCCCCGCACGCAGATCAATCGGTTCGCCTTGTCGGTAAGGTTCGATCCGTGCGCTCAACTGACCCACGTCGAGTGGTGTAAGGCGATCTTTCGGCCCCAGGGTGTTCACCGCAACGAGTGCATCAGGCGTGCCGTAATATCCCGGCGGATGATCGAATACGGCGCGCCCGTTGAAGTCGGTCGGAATAGGTCGTGCCGTCGGTCCAGGCGGTGTAAATGCGCCATAGCCATCGAGCAACCGGCTCGGCGCAATGGTCTGTGCCGGCCTGCGCTCGGTCCCCGTAGCGGTGTTTGCGGTTGCGTTATTGTCGGCACCTGCAAGAGCGACAACCCGGCGCAGCATCTCTACGAAAGAACCCGAAAGCGGCAAGTTCGACCAACTTGTATTCGACGTTACATGAAAAAGTACGAGTAGCCCGCGGCCGCGTTTCGCCGCCGTGACAAGAGGGGTGCCGTCGGCGAGTGTGGCCCATGTCCGTTCTGAGAGCAGTCCGTCCGGTTCCGCCAGCACCTGCCGCGTGACCGTGACGTCATTTGGAACGGCAATATCATGGAACGGTCCTTCGCGGGAAAACTGCCCAAGATTCTGCGGCTGTTCCCAGGAAAGGCTTCCGCCCAACACGCGCCCGCCGCGGCGCAATTGCACGGGCACAAGATTGTCTTCAGTGGCGGCAAGCCGCGGGCCCGCGAAACGGATCAGCAATCCACCATCCTCGATCCATTTCACGAGTTTTTCGCGCGACGAGGGCGCGATGGTTCCGACATCCGAAAGGATCAAGGCCGGCAAACGCTGGTCGATGAAGTGACTGATTGCTTCGCTTGGCGAAGCGCCTTCAGCAGGCCGTACGTCGGCGAACGGGCCGAGAGCGCGTTGCAGATAAAAATTGGCTGCAAGCAGAGGCTGGCTGGTATCGGCCGTACCACCGGAAATAATACCGACCGAGCGGCGGCGCCAACGCTTGTCGAGAACTTGCACGGCGCCGGCGGATCGCTCGCCCGCGATTTCGATTCTGGCGATGTCATTGCGGATTTCAACCGGCAAGTTGAAGCGCGCCTCGGTCTCGCGTGCGCCGGTCTCAAACAAGAAGGTTGCGTCACCGAGAGCAAGGCCGCGCAAATCGCGAGCACGGACGATTCCCTGCGCCTGCGCACTTTCGTCGGCACGCAATATCTTGACGGTGAGCCCGTCGGCGGCGTTTTCCGCGGCGACGACCGCGCGCGGGGTTTCGATACCGCCTTTGACGATCGTGAGTTTGTCCGTGGCGATCTCTTTTAATTTGTCAACAAAACCCGACCCATCGCCTAGGTCCACGCCATCGGTGAGCCAGATAATCGAGGCTGTGGGATTGAGAGCCAGCGCGCGGATCAGCGGAAGGATTAACTCCGCGCGATCCGGCGTATGCGGAGAGGGGACCAACGAGCGAAGCGCTTCGCGCGCTTCACCCGGACGCATCAGCGAAACTTCCTTCGAACTATTTCCGCTCGCAATTAGTGCAATGAGGCGGCCATCACTTTCCGCCCGTGTGATGATCGCCTCTGCGGTGCGGATACGCTCTTGCCAACGAGTCGCTACGGTCCAACCTGAGTCGAAAAGTATGATGGCGGGTCCGTCCGTCCGCGTCCCCGCCGGCGGCGGGTTCAATACCGGTCCGGCGACCGCAAGAACGATAAGGGCCGCGAGCAAAAGTCTGATCGCCGTCAGCCACCATGGCGTCCGCGCAGGCGTTTCCTCCTTAGGCTCGATCTCAAACAGGATGCGGGTCGGTGGAAAGGTAATTCTCCGAGGGCGAGGTGGCACGAGACGCAGAAGCCACCACAGCAGTGGAAGCATCAGCAGCGCGAGCGTAATAAGTGGAGACGTGAAGCCGATCGGGAAACCAGCGATCATGTAATGGCCTCGTTCTCGGGTATTGCCAGCGAGTTGCGGCGGCGCGCGATAACATCGCGTGTTTCACCCATACGGGTGCGCAAGGCCAATAGTAACTCGCTCGCAGGGCGGTCGGTACGATGAACGGCAAAACTCCAGCCATGACGGCTCGCTTCTTGGCCGATCGCCTCTCGATGCCGCGCGATGCGTCCGATATAATCATTGCGCCATGCCTCCGCGCGCCCGACCGTGATCGTGCCGCCATCCTCAGGCTCTTGAAATTCGATACGCCCTGAATAAGGGAAGGCCTCCTCGACGGGATCGACAATCTGCACAACGTGCCCGCCCGCGCCATTCGCGGAAAGCGCAGCAATCGAAGCCGACACTTTCGCCGTCGGACACCACAGATCGCCGAGTATGCAAACCTCGTCGCGCGGTCCCGCCGTGAAGATAGGCGGCAAGCTTTCGGGCCGAGCCGTTTCGTGGATAATTGCTTCGGCCATACGCTCGATCACCGCGCGGTTCGCGGTTGGGCGCATCACGCCCGGTATCCCAATTCGCTCGCCGCCCCGTACAAGCAGCTCGCCTAGGGCAAAGGCCAAGACCAGTGCCCGCTCACGTTTCGTTTCCCAAACCAATGGCGATGCAAATGCCATAGACGGCGAACGGTCCGGCCAGATCCAGATGGTATGCGCGGCTTCCCATTCTCGTTCGCGCACATACAAGTGATCGTCGCGGGCCGAGCGCCGCCAATCGACGCGATTGGCAGGCTCGCCAAACTGAAAGCGCCGGTACTGCCAGAAATTCTCGCCCGATCCAGCGCGCCGCCTTCCATGTAAACCATGAAAGACCGAAGCGGCAACGCGCCGCGCCTCGAGCGCAAGACGTGGCATTGCGGCAACAAGCCGGAGCGCCGATTCCTTCGCCGCACCCACCGGTGCTTCGATGTCTCGCGGTAATTCAGGCGCCACTGTCTTCGCGTTCATGCGATCGTCGCCTTGATCCTTTTGACAATGCCCTCAATAGTTTCACCGTCGGCGCGCGCAGTGAAAGTGAGTGCCATTCGATGTTTCAAAATGGGTTCGGCGAGCGCGAGAACATCGTCGATCGAAGGCGCGAGCCGTCCATCGAGCAATGCGCGGGCACGTACGGCGAGCATGAGCGCCTGACTGGCGCGCGGTCCGGGCCCCCAAGCAATGAGTTTTGAAGTGGGTGAATCTTCGCCGGGGCGTGCGCCGCGGACAAGATCGAGGATTGCATCGACGACCGAATCACCGACCGGTATACGGCGAACCAGGCGTTGCGCCGCCATCAACTCTTCCGCGGACATCGCTCCGCGCGGTTTCGATTCCTCGACGCCCGTTGTGTCGAACAAGATTTTCCGTTCGGCATCGCGATTCGGATAGGAAACGTCGATCTCCATCAAAAAACGGTCGAGCTGTGCTTCCGGAAGCGGATAAGTGCCTTCCTGTTCGATCGGATTTTCTGTGGCGAGCACATGGAACGGTTTTGGCACGTCGTGCCGCGTTCCAGCGACGGTGACGTGATATTCCTGCATGGCCTGCAATAGCGCCGACTGCGTGCGCGGGCTCGCGCGATTAATTTCGTCGGCGAGCAGCAACTGCGAGAAAATGGGACCGCGAATGAATCGAAAGCCGCGCTTTCCGGCGGCGCTCTCTTCAAGCACTTCAGATCCAAGGATGTCGGAGGGCATCAAATCCGGCGTGAACTGGATACGACGTGCTTCGAGGCCAAGCACGGTCCCCATGGTGTCGACGAGCTTGGTTTTGGCGAGTCCCGGAACGCCCACAAGGAGAGCGTGCCCGCCGGCCAGAATGGTGATCATGGCGTGATCAATCACTTCGTCCTGGCCAAAAATGACGGCACCAATCGCCATCCGTGCCGCGCGGATACTTGCCGCGGTCGTTTCCGCGGCCCGCACAATCATTTGGTCAAGCGTTTCTGCAGTTTCGTTCTTGGCGGAAGTCACTGGTTTCTCCGCGATTGGGATGGAGTTGTCCCCATCCGAGGGGTGCCGCGACAATGCTTCCAGAGTTGCGATACAATTTCCATGCAGCAGACCTCCCTAGTCCGCCGCAATCAAGGCAATCCTTAGCCCCCATCTTTTAGGTTATCTTTAAGTCCGGCCGATTCAGGTGGCTGTTCACGTGTTTGAGCGCACTTTTATGGGAGAAGAGCATGGCGGAAGCCCGTCCAGGAGGGTTAGAATCACTGGCCGCAGCGGTTGGTAAGGCCAAATATCCGCCCATCGAGAAGTGGAATCCGCCGTTTTGCGGCGATCTCGACATGCGCATCGCCATCGATGGCACCTGGTTCTATCTCGGGACGCCAATCGGAAGACCGGCGCTGGTGCGTCTTTTTTCCAGTGTGTTGAAACGCGAAGGAGACCGCTATTTTCTGGTCACGCCAGTCGAAAAAGTTGGAATCCGGGTAGATGACGCTCCATTCCTTGCGGTCGAACTTGAAATCGAGAATCAGGGACCGAAACAGAGTCTGATCTTCCGGACGAATGTCGAAGATGTGATTCGTTGTGACAAAAAGCACCGTCTTCGCTTTGAGCCGGAAGAAGGCACCAACGGCATCAAGCCGTATCTTTTCGTCCGGCGTGATTTGTGGGCCAAGGTGACGCGCGCCCTGTTTTTTGATCTGGTGGCGATCGGCGAAGTACGTGAGCAGAACGGTAAAAAAATGTTCGGCGTAATGTCTTCAGGAGAATTCTTCGCGATGGCACCGGAAGAAACGATTGCGGGACTTTCATGATGCAGTCGGCCGAAGATACTTCAACGGCGCCAGCTTTGTCGGCGTCGATGCGCGATTTCGTTGCGCGCGCAAAAGCACGGTTGCTTGCTTCACCGCCCGCGGACCTTCGAGCGCCGGTGTCGCTCGACGAAATTGCCCTGCAATTCGGCGATCACCAGATGGCGTTGGATATCGCCGCTTCGCTCGCCGACAAGCCCTTTCATCCGGCTGCAGTATTGGTTCCGGTGGTTGCCCGAGAGGAGCCAACCTTTCTTCTGACGCAACGCGCCGAGGATCTCTCCACCCATTCGGGACAGATCGCCTTTCCCGGCGGCCGGATTGACGATAGCGATGCTGACCCCGCTTTTGCTGCGATGCGCGAGGCGGAGGAGGAAATCGGGTTACAGCGCGAATTTATAACTCCCCTCGGCTACTTCGACCCGTACTTGTCGGGAACTGGCTTTCGGATCGTGCCCGTTGTGGGACTGGTGCGCCCAGATTTTGTGCTCAAGATCAATACGCGAGAGGTGGTGGATGCCTTTGAGGTGCCGGTGGATTTCCTGATGTCGCCTGACAATCATCAAAGTCATAGCCGCGAATGGAAAGGCATTCAGCGCAGCTACTATGCCATGCCCTATGGTGAGCGCTACATCTGGGGCGTGACGGCGGGTATCATCCGGCGACTTTATGAGCGGCTTTATTCATGAGCAGGACGCTTCTTGAAATTGTTCTTTTCCTCGTGCCGTTCGTGCTGTACGCGATCTATTTGCTCTCGACCGATCGCGACGCACGCGAAAAAGAACACTGGCGTCTGAACGTAGTTTCCGGTCTCGCAATTGCAGGCTGCATTTTGGTGATCGCGAGCTTGATCGCGTTCGCGCATTTCGGCGGTTATGCTCCGGGCGGCACTTACACGCCAGCGCATATGGAAAATGGCAAGCTCGTGCCCGGTCAGATCAAATGAGCGGCGCCGACGAGCGCATCGTTCTCAAGCCCGAACAGATACCCTGGCTTTCCAAGGGTCCGCTTGCACGGCTTTTTACCGTGTTGGATGCGGAAGGCGAGGAAACACGCGTTGTCGGCGGCGCTGTGCGGAATGCGATTCTTGGGATCAGGGTCGACGAAGTCGATCTTGCCACGACCGCGGTGCCAAGCGAGGTCGTTCGCCGTGCGGTGGCAGCTGGTTTCAATCCGGTACCGACGGGGATCGAGCACGGGACGGTGACGGTCGTCATCGACGGCAAACCGTTCGAGGTGACAACGCTACGCGAGGATATCGAAACGTTCGGACGTCACGCGAAAGTAAGCTTTGGGCGCGATTGGAAGAAGGATGCCGAGCGGCGTGATTTCACGATGAATGCGATGTTCCTGAAACGGGATGGTGTGATTGTCGACCTTGTTGGTGGGCTGGAGGATCTTAAAGCGAGGCGCGTTCGATTCATCGGCGATCCACACACGCGGATCCGTGAGGACTATTTACGTGTATTGCGCTTTTTTCGTTTTCACGCCGCTTATGGCGAGGGCTCGCTCGATCGTAGTGGGTTGAGTGCTTGCATTTGCGCTCGCGACGAATTGGCAACGCTCTCGCGCGAACGTATTCGCGCGGAATTGCTGAAATTGCTTATTGCGAAGGACGCTGTCCCGACACTTGCTGTCATGGCGGAAACGGGAATCCTTGGTTCCGTTCTGGGCGGGGTGGCGTTGCTCGCAAGTTATGCCAAATTGGTAAAATGTGAAATAGCGCTGGGATTGGCAGCCGAGCCGATACGGCATCTGGGCGCGCTTGGCGTTCTTATTGTCGAGGATGCCGACCGATTGCGCGAACGTCTGCGGCTCGCAAATGCAGAACACCAGAAATTAATATTGATTGGAGACCGTTGGTGGCAAATATCTCTCGAGACCGGAGAACGAGCCGCGAAAGCGCTGCTGTACCGGATCGGTGCTGATAATTTCCGCGATCGCGCCCTAGTTGCTTTCGCACGCTCGAAGGCGTCGGTCGACGATAAAGGCTGGCGTCACTTGATTACGCTTCCGGATCGCTGGATACCGCCGAAATTCCCGCTCACTGCTAAGGATTTCATGGAGCGTGGCGTGAAGCAGGGACCAGCGCTTGGTGCCGCGCTTGCGCGCGCAGAAGCAGATTGGATTTCTGGGGATTTTCCGATGGATGCGATGCAATTGAAACAAATAGTCGACCGATCAGCGAAGTAATCACGGCCATTTCACTTCGGGTGGCAGTGAGGATAGGATTGAGTTGACGTTTCCTCCGGTGCGCAAGCCGAACATTGTTCCCCGGTCATAAAGCAGGTTAAACTCGACATAGCGTCCACGCCGCACGAGCTGTTCCTCGCGCTCGGCTTCCCCCCAAGCTTTTGCAAAATTTTTACGTACGAGGGCGGGATAGATTTGCAGAAAAGCGAGGCCGACTTCGCGTACAAACGCGAAATCCGCCTCCCAATTTCCACTATTGCGGTAATCGAAAAAGATTCCGCCGATACCACGCGGCTCGTTACGATGCTTTAGGAAAAAATATTCGTCGCAGTTTTTTTTGAAATCTACATAAGGCGCGACCGGCACGTGCCTGTCGCAGGCGGTTTTCATGGCGGCGTGAAAAGCGATCGTATCCGGATCGTGCTGTGTTCTTCTACGGTCAAGGACGGGCGTCAGGTCGCTGCCCCCACCGAACCAGTGTTTCGTCGTAACGACGTGGCGCGTGTTGAAATGCACCGCGGGCACATGTGGGTTGAGTGGATGTACGATGACCGAAATGCCGGAAGCCCAGAAACGAGCCTCAGTTTCGGCACCCGGAATTTGCGTCCGGAATTCTGGCGCGAACTCTCCATGTACGGTCGAGACATGCACACCGGCTTTTTCAAAGAGACGGCCGTGTAACATGGACATTTCGCCGCCGCCGCCTGGCGCGCCGGTGTGGTCTTTTCGTTTCCAATTTTTTCGCTCGAAAGTGCCGACCTTTCCAGAATAGAGGCTGCCATCAGCTTCTTTTTCAAGTGTCTCCAGCGCGACGCAGATTTTTCCACGCAGTTCACCGAACCATGCGCTCGCTCTTGCTTTTCGTTCAACCGTATCAGCCATTCGGGAAGCCTTTTGTCTGCCGTAGCGCTTCGCCCAGAACAATCGCGACGCTCACAGCTACGTTTAGCGAACGCAGACCCGGCTGCATGGGGATGCGCAGCCTAGCATCTGCCGCTTTATGCACTTCTTCGGGAACGCCTGCGGATTCGCGTCCGAACATGAGAATGTCATTGTTCCGGAAAGAAAAATCGATGTGAGACATTTCTGCCTTGGTGGAAAGTAACACGACTCTGCGGCCTTCTTTCTTTCGCCAATTGTTGAAACTCGCAAAGGAAATGTGATCCTGCACTTTTACGTGGTCGAGGTAATCCAATCCTGCGCGCCGGAACGCTCGATCGTTGGCGGGAAAGGCTGCAGGCCCGACGATATGCACGCCCACGCCGAGACAGGCGCCAAGCCGGAGAATCGTTCCCATGTTTTGAGGAATGTCGGGTTCATAGAGGGTGATGATCATGTCATTCGGACCCTGTGGAAAATCCCGCAACTATTTGTAGCTATTTGACCAATTGTGCACGGGACAGGACGCGGCGCCGTATATGCGAACACTGGACAATAGGGGTCAACGATGTAATTAGAAGCTCTTGAAATGGCACCAAAAACGCGCAGCGCGCGGATTAATTGAGCGCATCGATCTCGTGACGCGCCGTATCGTTTGGATCGGCGACGCGTAAGGCAAGGGACCTAATAGTGGCTATAAGCAAGACTGTAGAAGCTGAGCCTACACGCCGGGATTTTCTTTATATCGCCACTGCGACGGTCGGTGCAGTTGGAGCCGCAGCTGCCACATGGCCGTTGATCAGTCAGCTGAATCCTGACGCTTCGGTGCTCGCGCTGTCGTCTACGGAAGTGGACCTTACACCGATCGCGGAAGGCCAGATCGTCACCGTGGTGTGGCGCGGAAAGCCTGTCTTTATTTCTCATCGCACTAAAAAGGAAATCGACGGCGCGCGCGCTACGCCGATGAGCGAACTCAAGGATCCGCAATCTGACGAATCGCGGGTGAAAAATGGCAAGGACCAGTGGCTTGTGGTGATCGGCATCTGTACGCATCTCGGTTGCGTGCCACTTGGCCACGAAGGGCAATACGACGGGTGGTTCTGCCCGTGCCATGGGTCTGTTTACGACACATCTGGACGCATTCGGCAGGGACCGGCGCCCGCCAATCTTGAAGTGCCGCCTTATGAATTTGCGTCCGAGACTAGTATCAAGATTGGCTGAGGGCAGGCGTAGCATGGCCGGACACGGCAATTACACACCGAAAAATTCGGTCCTGCAGTGGATTGAACGGCGTCTGCCGATCCTTGGCTTTATGCATGGCTCGTTCATCGGCTACCCGGTGCCGCGCAACCTGAATTACTGGTGGACGTTCGGCGGCATTCTCAGCTTCATGCTCGGCATACAGATCATCACTGGTATCGTGCTGGTGATGCACTATACGCCGACAACTGCCGAAGCTTTTACTTCTATCGAGCACATGATGCGCGACGTGAATTATGGTTGGCTGCTTCGCTATGTTCATGCGAACGGCGCATCGATGTTCTTCCTCGCCGCTTATATTCACATCTTCCGCGGACTTTACTACGGTTCTTATAAGGAACCGCGCGAGGTACTCTGGATCCTCGGCGTTATCATCTTCGCGCTAATGATGGCCGCGGCGTTTATGGGATATGTGCTGCCGTGGGGCCAAATGAGCTTCTGGGCCGCGACTGTGATCACCAATTTATTTTCCGCCATTCCTCTCGTGGGCAAGTCGGTTACGCAGCTGCTGTGGGGTGCTTATTCGGTGGATCAGCCGACACTGCAGCGCTTCTTCGCGCTTCATTATCTCCTGCCATTCATGATTGTCGGCGTGGTCATTCTTCATATTTGGGCGCTGCACCATGTTGGGCAGGGAAATCCGATTGGCATCGATCTAAACTCGGATCGCGACACGATCCCCTTCACGCCTTATGCGACGGTGAAGGATAATTTCGCGCTGATCTGTTTCATGGTCGTGTTTGCGTGGTTCGTCTTCTACATTCCGAACTACCTGGGCCATCCCGATAATTACATTCCTGCAAATCCATTGCAGACGCCGCCACATATCGTGCCGGAGTGGTACTTTTTGCCGTTCTACGCGATCCTGCGCGCGATCCCAAACAAACTGCTGGGCGTCATCGCATTGTTCAGTGCGATCGTTGTGCTGGCTTTCTTGCCATGGCTCGACACTTCCAAGGTTCGCTCGGCGCGCTTCCGTCCGCTCTACAAGCAATTCTTCTGGATATTGGTGGTGGTTTGTATCGGTCTCGGCTATCTCGGCGCGAAACCGGCTGAGGGCGCGTATGTAATCGTCGCCCGCGTTCTGACAGCCTACTATTTCCTGCATTTTCTCGTGATTCTGCCCGCGCTCGGCTATCTCGAAACGCCGCGTTTATTGCCAACTTCAATCTCCGAGCCCGTGCTGCGCAAGGGTGGTGCACCGATCGGTGTGGGCGCGCGTTTGCCCGAACGGAAGGGCTGATTTGGGCATGTTAATGCGCAAGACCGCTTTCATCATTGTTGCTACGTCCTTTTTGGGTGCTGCTTCCACTGCTAAAGCGGAAGATCACGAAATTCATATCGCGCGCCAGCCATGGAGCTTTGCGGGCCCGTTTGGCATGTTCGATCGCGCGCAGATTCAGCGTGGCTATCGTGTCTACAAGGATGTCTGCTCGGCTTGTCATGGCATGAAGCTCGTTGCTTTCCGCAATCTCGCGCAGCCGGGAGGGCCAAGTTTTACTGAGACGCAAGCGCGCGCTGCTGCAGCCGATTTCAAGATTACAGATGGGCCGAATGATAAGGGCGAGATGTTCGATCGCTCGGGACGATTGACGGATTATCTTCCATCGCCGGACGCAAACGAACAGACGGCCCGAGCGCGCTTTAATGGCGCATTGCCGCCTGATTTGTCGGTGATTGCGAAAGCACGTGGTGTCGAGGCCGGGCTACCGCGTGGCCTGTTCGATATCATCACGCAATATCAGGAAGGCGGACCGGATTATATTTTTGCGTACATTACCGGATATGGGCCGGAGCCGGCCGGCGAAAAGCTAACCGAAGATATACAGTTTTGGAACAATGCGTTTCCCGGCCATAAGACCGCGATGCGTCCACCGCTGCAGAACGGCCAAGTCGACTATACCGACGGCACACCGACGACCGTCGAGCAATATGCGCGCGACGTTTCGGCATTTCTGATGTGGGCGGCCGAACCGCACCTTGAGGCGCGCAAGCGTATCGGCTTCCAGGTGATGATCTTCCTGCTTCTATTTGCTGCGCTCGCCTATTTCACCAAGAAGAAGGTCTGGGCCGACCTGCATTAGATCGCGGCTAACCAGTTGCCGACGCCTTCATCATTCAACTTCCGGAACTGGGTCGTTTGGAAAAGCTAAAAGCGCATGTTGTAGCAGATCATACGCTGATCTCCTTCGAGGGACATTGATCTCACAAAGTGATCAGGCCGAGCGACGTTCGATGAAGGCAATGCCCTCGAACTGATAGACCTCGACGCCGTTCTGATTGATCCCGAAAACGCGGTTGCGGATCATGCCCCAGCCGGGACGCGACTGGAGAGGACGCTTTTCGATCAGCTCGCTGACAAATGTGATGGTATCGCCGACATAGATGGGCTTCAGCCACTGCAGATTCGTGAACCCGGGCGAGGGCCCGACTTTTGCAGTTTTCTCGCCGCGGTCGGTCATTTCGGTCGCCAGCCGTTTGTTGGCATCGACGATTATGCGCATACAGACAGCTGCTGTGTGCCAGCCCGACGCGCAGAGTTTTCCAAAGTGTGAGTGCTTCGCCGCTTCTTCGTCGGTGTGAAAAGGCTGCGGATCATAAATCGTCGCGAAACGTTTGATCTCCTCGGCTGTGAAAGTATGCTTGCCAAGCTCACGGCGAACCCCGACTTCGAGATCGTCGAAAAATTTCATCGCTTTAACCTGGATTTCGCTTGCCGAACATCCCGGCGTAGCTTGTATCGAGAACCACATCGCCATTCTGGTTCAACATCTCGATGCGATGACGGACGAAACCCATCGCCGGACGAGTTTTCGATTCGCGCTTTTCAAGAACGGTCATGCGGACGGAAAGATTGTCTCCGGGTCGAACTGGTTTCAACCACTTCAATTCTTCGACTCCGGGAGCGCCCCACGAACTCGAATTCGAAACCAAACCGTCGCAGATCAGCCGCATCATAATCGCGCAGGTGTGCCAGCCGGAGGCGGATAGGCCACCGAGCATTGTCTTCTTCGCTGCTTCCTCGTCGAGATGCATTGGCTGCGGATCGAACTCAGATGCAAAGGCGATGATTTCCTCGCGCGCGACGATGCGCGGACCGTAGGTTGTGACATTGCCAACAACGAAATCCTCGTAATACATGCGGCTCATGCAGGCGCCTATCTTCTCAAATAGCTGCGCGATCAAGCATGGAATGCCGAATTTGTCATCTGGTGGCGTTGTCGACCAAGCTCGCGCCGAAAGCGGTTTTAGTTTGCAAATCGGAAATGCAGCACGTCGCCATCGGCCACCACATAGTCCTTGCCCTCGAGCCTCAGCTTGCCCGCCTCTCGCGCACCGGCTTCGCCTTTCAGCGCCACGTAGTCCTTGTAAGCGATGGTTTCAGCGCGGATGAAGCCCTTTTCGAAGTCGGAGTGAATTACCCCTGCGGCTTGCTGTGCGCGGGTGCCACGCGCGATCGTCCAGGCGCGCGCTTCCTTCGGTCCAGCCGTAAAAAAGGTGACAAGATGCAGAAGCTCATAACCGGCCCGGATCAGCCGATCGAGGCCGGGTTCCTTCAAGCCGACGGCTTGAAGATATTCCGTCCGTTCGTTTATTGGCAATACGGCAATTTCTGATTCGATTTTAGCGGAGATTACAACAGAGAGTGCACCTTCGGCTTTTGCCTTTTCTTCAACTTTCTTGGAAAACTGGTTTCCTGTCGTGGCCGAACCTTCATCAACATTACAGACATACAAAACAGGTTTCGCAGTAATCAGCCCGAGCATGCGAAACGCTGACTCTTCTTCATCCTTGCGTTCGACAAGACGCGCGGGCCTGCCCTCCGCCAGCAAGGCCATCGCGCGATTCATCAGTTCGAGTGCGAGAATCGATTCCTTATCGCCACCCTTAGCTTTTTTCTGCAGCGCGTCAGCTCGCTTTTCCAGGCTGTCGAGATCGGCCAACATCAATTCAGTTTCGACCGTTGCGGCGTCGGCAACCGGATCGATCTTGCCTTCTACATGCGTGATGTCGGAGTCCTCGAAGCAGCGCAATACATGTGCGACGGCGTCGACCTCTCGTATGTAGGCAAGAAACTGATTGCCCAGCCCTTCGCCCTTCGATGCGCCGCGCACCAGACCGGCAATGTCAACGAAGGTCAATCGGGTCGGAATGATTTCCGCTGAGTTCGCGATTTTCGCGAGTGCTTCGAGCCGTGGATCGGGCACCGCGACCTCGCCGAGATTCGGCTCGATCGTGCAAAACGGATAGTTTGCCGCCTGCGCTGCCGCCGTTTGCGTCAGGGCATTGAAAAGAGTTGATTTGCCAACATTCGGCATTCCGACGATGCCGCACTTGAAACCCATTTTGCTTCCTTAAAGCTTTTCAGGCAGGCCCGTTAGAGGGCCGCACAATAGCGCTGGCCTGCAGACTGAGATGAACGCGGTTCTGGAATTCTTCAGGTTTCCCTTTCACGAGAAATCCAGCAGCCTTTGCGAGGCCATCGCAAACCGTGCCCACCCACTCATGTTCGTCCTTTGGAAAATCGGAAAGAACATAATGATGCACCAGATTCTTGTCACCGGGATGTCCGATGCCGAGACGCACGCGCATGTAATCATTGCCACACATCGCGCTGATCGAGCGTAGACCATTGTGTCCTGCATTGCCGCCGCCGATTTTCACGCGGATTTTGGCAGGCGCGAGATCGAGTTCGTCATGGAAAACGATCACGTTGCTAAGCGGAATCTTAAAGAAGTGCTGGGCCGCGGCAACGGCATTGCCGGATTCGTTCATGAACGTCTCGGGTTTGAGGATCAATACGCGACTGCCGTCGATTTCACCTTCCGCGGTTTCACCGTGAAAGCGTCTTCGCCACGGGCCAAAGCGATGTCGTCGATGAATCGCATCAACAGCGAGGTAACCGATGTTGTGTCGATTGCCGGAATGGCGCGGCCCCGGATTTCCAAGCCCTGCGAACAAAATCATGCAGAGCCTCCGTGGGCCGCGTTAATTCCGATTATTTCTTGCCCTTGTCGGCAACCTTCGCGTCTACGGCGGGAGCCGCGCCGGCTGCGGGAGCAACGCCTTCGGCGGGAACCACGCCCGCGGCAGGAGCCACGCCTTCCACGCCCTCGACCGCGGGACCAACTGCAGCGGCGGCCGCTGCGGCAGCGGCATCGGCTTCGGCCTTCTGCTTCGCAAGCAATTGCTCTTCGAGATAGCCGGACGAAGACACGATAGTCGCAACCGTGAAGTCACGATCGCGGATCACGGGCTTGATGCCTTCCGGCAATTTGATCGCTGAGATGTGCAGCGAGTTGCCGATTTCGAGACCAGTTAGATCCGCCGTGATAAATTCTGGGATTTTGTCAGCCGGACAGAAAAAATCGACCGTGTGGCGTACGATATTAAGCGTACCGCCGCGCTTGATGCCTGGAGATTCTTCCTGGTTCTCGAACCTCATCGGGACCGCGACGCGAATGACCGCTCCCGGTGCGACGCGCTGGAAATCGACGTGCGTCGGCTTGTCGTTCAGTGGGTCGACCTGAAATGCGCGCGGTATCACCTGATGCTTGGTGGATTCGACCTCAACGTCGAACAGCGTCGTGAGAAAGTGGCCGGCAAATATGTTTTTGGCGAGTTCGGTCGAATCAAGGGAGATCGCGACAGCAGGTTTCTTGTCGCCATAAATCACGCCCGGCACTCGTCCGGCACGTCGCGCGGCACGGGCGGCCCCCTTGCCGACCTCCGGACGCGCGGTAGCCTTCATCTGTTTCTTAGCAGCCATTGTTTTTGATCCTCGTGTCGCCGGGCCGCCTCCAGGGGTGCGGGGTGCCGGGCGGCGTTCCTATAGCCAGATAAAGCCAAAGAGGCAATCCGCTTGCGAAATAAACCCGGAAGGTGCGACTGCTCGAACGCAAGACGCTTCAAAGAGTTAAGGGTATGGCGAACAAAATGAATTTCCGCCCACAAAACCTCTGCGTCCTCGTGCTCTCGGCCACATTGTTGTCGGGCTGTATTCAATCGCGCAGGCCCTTGTTCGACGAAAGCAAGGCGGTGACTCCGGTTCCGGCCGGGCGTTACGAGGAGCACGAGTTCAAAAACGGCGTATGGGTCAAGAAGCGGTCGGGTCTGTTGATGATCGAAAGCCGCTCATACAACTGGAAACCGGACGGTACGGAGGGCATCGAGTTTTTCACGATTCACGATGTGGGCGAGGGGTTCTATATTTTGTCGGCGCGGCAAAAAAATCTCAAGCCGAACGATCCGTACATGTATGCGCTGTTTGAGGCAACGAAGGATGGCTTTCACTCCTATCAGCCGACCTGTGCCGATATGATGAAGATGCGGCTGCCAAAGGAGGATCTTCCGGTCGTAGACGGTAGCGATTGTTTCTACACGGATCGCGAGGCGCTGGTGCGTTCGTTCAGGACTTACGCGCAGCGCTTGCTGCCGACGAATCGTTACATCCCAATCAAACCCTGATCTCAGAATTTCCAGAAATGCCAAATCAGTACGCCGACCGCGGTGAAGAAGGCAAGACTGGCAAAAAACCATCTTTCGCGCTTCAGTTTTTCCCGGTAAGGACGAACTGAGGCCTCATGCGTGATCTTGTCGAAAATACCAGGTGGGCGTGAGAAGGCTTTTGCTAGGGCCCGATGCTCTTCGGCGAGGAAAAAGGTGTTCAGTCCATCGTGATAAACGAAGTGATAACCAAGGGGTGCCAGAAAATTGGCGTATTCGTCGGCGCGGTCCGGCACCTCGTCGATGCGGTCGACCATATTAATGGTGACCGGCATTTTCGATTCCAACAGAATGAGTTTTGGGCGATAGCGTTTGAGGTTGGCGCCGCGCAGCACGGATAGTTCGGTTCCTTCGACATCGATTTTCAGAAAATCGATTTGGCGACCCTTTGCGTTCTCCTCGAGCACGGTCGAAAGTTTACGGACAAGCACTGTATGTTCGACAATTTTCAGACCGTCCTTGCGATGCTGTTCCGCGATTTTTGGATCGGTGGTGGAATAGCCGTGCCATTTTCCGATTTCGTAGAACGTGATCGAGCCTTCCTTTTCACCGACCGCGATTTCGAGATTAATATCGCGCTTGCGTTTTTTGCGAAGCTTGACGCTGTTCGCTGCGAGCGGCTCGATGTTAATTCCTGACCAGCCGCGTTGGTAAAAAACGCGCGTGACATTATCGATATCGGGATCATTGGCGCCGACATCAACGTAAAAGCCTGTCGCCTGCGGAAACGCGCGGGATAGGATTACATCCTCGAAGTTCTGGGCATAACTTGTGACCGGCACGGGAACTCCGTCAGAAGACTCCGGCCGGATGCTGAACTAGGAATTTCAGTAGAACAAGCTTGAAACCGACTCTTCGCCTGATGTGCGCCCGATCGCCTCGCCCAGGAGCGGTGCGATGGGCAATACCCGAATGTTGCATGCCGTACGCACGGCCTCGGTCGGTTGGATTGAATCGGTAATCACCAATTCCTTCAGCTTGGAGGATGTAATCCGGCTGACGGCTCCCCCGGAAAGAACGCCGTGGGTGATATAGGCATAGACTTCCTGCGCGCCTTTTTCGAGCAGGGCCTCGGCGGCGTTCACTAGTGTGCCGCCGGAGTTGACGATATCGTCAACCATGATGCAGGTCTGACCGGCGACTTCGCCGATCACGTTCATCACCTCGGATTCGTTTGGGCGGTCGCGGCGTTTATCGATGATCGCAAGCGGCGCATCGATACGCTTGGCTAGTCCGCGAGCGCGAACGACACCGCCAACGTCAGGCGAAACCACGGTCACATTTTCGAACTTCCGTTCCTTGATATCGCGCACCATCACGGGTGAGGCGTAGAGGTTATCGGTCGGGATATCGAAGAAACCCTGGATTTGTCCCGCGTGTAGATCGAGCGTCAATACGCGGTCGGCGCCGGCATTGGTGATTAGATTTGCGACGAGCTTCGCTGAGATTGGCGTGCGTGGACCCGGTTTCCGGTCCTGCCGAGCGTAACCGAAATAGGGGATTGTCGCCGTTATGCGGCGTGCCGACGCGCGCTTAAGCGCATCGATGATGATCAGCAATTCCATCAGATGGTCGTTCGCTGGAAATGACGTCGACTGCAGCACGAACACATCGCGCCCGCGTACATTTTCCTCGATCTCGACGAAGATTTCCATATCAGCAAAACGGCGGACGACGGCTTTGGTCAGTGGCGTTTCGAGGTAGCCGCCGATCGCTTCAGCAAGCGCTCGGTTCGAGTTGCCCGCGACGATCTTGATATTCCCGTTATTGCGGGTCGCCATAGCACGTCCCTGCGCGGCTACTTTCCGGCCGCTGCTCCCGAGTCCCTAGCCGCGCAGGCAGGCGCTGTAAAGTTAACGTCGCGTGCAATCCAGAGGCTTATTATTCGTGCGTTTCAGCGATCCAGTGGCTGGGATCGGCAAAAGCGAGGGTGTTTGGACCTTCGGCACTGGCCACCGGCGAACCATTTCCGGGAGGAGAACCCGGCGCGGAATCGTTGGGCAAATCGGGAATAGTCATTCGCGCGACAATAGCGTCGAGGCTTTTGGCTGCAATTCGTGCAAGCACGGCGTCATCGGCGAGAGACCAAACATCTTTGCGCGCAGGACCCGCCGACTCCTCACCCGAAACCCGGAACGCGCGGTCATAGCGAGAGTCAAAGATGTCACCGACCCATGAGATCGTGACCCGCCTTTTTTGGACGTGCGCCGCGAGGTAAAGGCGAACACGCCATGCGGCAGCATTTGAACGCGAAACGACGGGCAGTTGCTTTCTTTCGGCTTCGGCAGCAAGCTGCTTCACCAGCCGTAGAAAAACGGACTGTGGCGGCCCGTCGATGGATTCGAACGCAATTGAGCGGGGCGCGTTTCTGCCCAGCGATCCGGTCACAAGATCATTATCAGTTTGGCAAGCGCCGAGGAGAAGGCACGCGACTAACGCGGCCAGCGCGCGCAAAAATCCATTGCGTTTATTCGCACGATTTACCAACATTGACACATCCCCGGCCGGTCGTGCCCCGTTATTCCAGAGCTTCGGCGGCAGCATTGACGCTTTTAGATTTAAACTGGGGGAAGGTCGAGTCGCAGTTTAAACCACGAGCGTGATCGCTGCGACAAGACGGCCATAATCCTTTTCGCCGCGATGGGTTGAACGACGATAACTGAAGAAGAGTTTTTCGTCGGAGTATGTATCGAGAACGAGATCGTCGATGGTACCGATGCCCGCTTTTTTGAGTCGCGCCACAATGTAGCCGGGCAAATCGAACAAGGCGTGATGTTCGCGGTCTGCGGGAGCAAAAAAACGTATGTTCCTGTGATTCGCTTCCCGGAAGCGGGTAACAAATTCGGGGCCAACTTCATAACTCGACTGGCGGATCAGAGGACCGATGGCGGCAGTGATTCTGGAACGTACTGCGCCCAGCTCTTCCATCCTTGTGATTGTTGTATCCAGTACGCCCGTGAGAGCGCCTTTCCAACCTACATGTGCCACACCAATTACGCCGGCTTCGTCATCGGCAAACAATACAGGTCCGCAATCGGCGATTGAGACGCCAATCGCTAGGCCCGGCATTTTGGTAACGATCGCATCCGCACGAGGCGACGTTTCGCGGGTCCAAGGTGTTGTTGCGACCACGGCAGAGGGGGAGTGAATTTGAATGCAGCTCACGAGATGGTCCTCGGGCACTTCGAGCGATGTGCTCATGCGGCGGCGATTTTCTTTTACCTTCGCAGGGTCGTCGTCCGAGCCCTGGCCGCCGTTAAGACTAGCGTATATGCCTTCCGACACACCGCCTCTGCGCGTGAAAAAAGCGTGACGCACGCGAGCCAGCGAAGCGAGTACGTTCGATTGCACCTTCATGAGCGGAAATTCGCGGTCGTCGTGTCAGCTGTCAAATCCTGGTGGAATGGGGAGGTTAGGGTGCGAGAAGACAAGTACCTTGAAGAGATCGCCCATTTGCCGGGGCGATTCGCCGACCAGACGCGCAAGCGCTGTATCTATCAGGGCGCAGGTTTTCGCGTCGGCCCTTTTCTTCAGGCGTTGGGCCCGCAACTCGATGCCGAGCCGGCGCAAAAAAACACCTTGGCCGATTGGGCCGAAGACCCGCGCGCCTTCTTTTTTTGTGGCCGCTCCTAGAGCTTCGAAATCCACCAACGACGTGAGATCTGTTTCGCCCGGCAACTCGAATGGGTCGGCGAATTCATGTTCGCGCACGGCTTGCAACGTATTGCCCAATTTGGTTTGCCGCTCGCCATAGTCGACAATCAAGGCGGCGCCGCTGGATCGGGCAATGCGACTCGCAAGGTCGCGCAGGCATCCGAGTTCACGCCTTTCCAGTACGGAACCGTCAGGCGCGGAGCGCAAGCGAGCAGGGAGGCTTTCCGCGATGCCGTGCATGGGAATTGGATTGAGGCCAAAGCGGAGCTTGCCTTCGATAAGACCGATGTGCCGTTCGCACCAGCCCTTAGCGGTTTTGACGAACTGGTCGATGGGCAAAGCGTCGACGAATTCATTCCCAACCACGATTAGCGGTCCATCGGGCAGGGTGCTCACGTCCTTGTGCCACGAAATTCCGGCTTCGCTTTTCTCGAGTGTTTTTTTCTGACGTTTGACCAGCACGGCGCTCATTTCGACAAGATGCACATCGAGCGCTTTTGAGAATTCCGGGACAATTTTAGCTGCGCGCAGCAAATCGCTCATCATTGTCCCACGGCCGGGACCGAGTTCTACGAGAGATATTTTTGCAGGCGACTTCATTGTGACCCACACCTCGGCGCACCAAAGGCCAAGTAGTTCGCCAAACATCTGGCTGATCTCTGGCGCGGTGGTGAAATCGCCAGCAGCGCCAAGCGGATCGTGCGTCGCATAGTAGCCGTGGCGAGGGTCGCTCAGGCAAAGTGCCATGTAGCGCGAAACCGATATCGGTCCTTCGGCTTCGATGAGCGCGCGAATTTCTTTTCCGAGCGGACTCATGCTTTCGGGGTTGGAGAAAGACGAATCGCGTGAACGACCGCGATCGTACCGATGATAACCATCGGCAAGGAAAGCAATGTGCCCATGGTCAATCCGCCGGCGAAATAGCCGATATGTGCATCTGGCTCGCGAAACTGCTCGCCGGCGATGCGCGCAAGGCCGTATAAGGCAACGAACAGACCGCCAATAAGACCGGGTCGTCTGAGCGCGCCGAAATAGGTCGCGATCAGGCCAACGGCAAGAAGAACGATGCCCTCTAGTCCGGCCTCGTAGAGCTGGCTCGGGTGACGGGGTTCGGGTCCGGCATTGGGAAATATGAAGGCCCAAGGTACATCGGTGATGCGCCCCCACAGTTCGCCATTGATGAAATTCGCGATGCGTCCCAGAAATAATCCAATGGGCGTAACGATGGCGCCAATATCAAGCATGGACAGCATCGAAATGCTGTGTCGGTGCCCGTAGAGTGTCAACGCAAGAATGGTGCCGAGCAACCCACCGTGAAACGACATTCCGCCGCGCCAAAGAACGAAAATCTCAAGAGGGTTAGAAGCAAAATACCGCGGCCCGTAAAACAGCACGTACCCCAGCCGCCCGCCTACCACGATGCCCAGTGCACACCAGGTGATCACTTCGTCCACGTCGTCTGATTTAATCGGAGAGTGGCCGCCCCAGAGAGCATGATTCGTTGCGATACGGCGCGCGAGCCACCAGGCGAGCACGATGCCGCCGACATAAGCGAGCGCGTACCAGCGGACAGAGAATGGTCCAATAGAAAAAACGATGGGGTCGAAGGCGGGGAAGGGCAGGGCTAGAAATGGCATAAGCACCGCGTGATCTCCCTCACTGGCAACGAAGTCAAGCGTTCGCTTTCCATGGGTTGCACAGTGTCCTTCCGCACCCCATTCTTAAATCGACGTTTTGCAAGGTGGAGATAATCATGCCCCAAACGACCAACCGCTTTTTCGATGAAATCGCTCGATTGATGAATGATGCTGCAGGCGTCGCGGGTGGCGTGAAGAAAGAGGTCGAAACGATCTTTCAGACCCAGGCCGAGCGCGTCTTGCGCAACCTCGACGTAGTGACTCGCGAGGAGTTCGAGGTGGCCAAGGAAATGGCTGCGAAAGCACGCGAGGAGAACGATCGTTTAGCGGCCAAGCTCACTGAGCTTGAAATGAAGCTCACAACGCTTCTGAAAGATCGGGGATCAGCAGGCGGTGGCCAAACCAGCTGATTCCACAGATATTTTCGGCCATGGCTGTGGACGGTGGAGTTGCGCCGTTGCGCATCCCGCTCGAATAAGATTCTTTCGAGTTGCGGCGTTGGGAGTCTGATTCGCGACACAGGTGGAACAATTATCTGCCCGATTCGCATCCCATCACCTAAAAAGGCCAAATATGTCGATCATGGATTTCGATTCCGAGGTGCGGGGTAACCCGGTCGATCTCGTCGAGCGCCTCGCAGCCATCAACAATTGGTCATTCGAGCGCTCGGACGACGGAGAAATCACGCTTTCAATCAAGGGGCGGTGGACCGATTATCACGTCTCGTTTCAGTGGATGACCGAATTGGAAGCGCTGCATCTTGCGTGTGCTTTCGATCTCAAGGTGCCGGAAAACCGGCGTAGCGAAGTGCTAAAGCTTCTGTCGATCGTGAACGAGCAATTGTGGGTTGGGCATTTCGATCTATGGTCCGATGAAGGCATGGTCATGTATCGTCATGCGCTTTTGTTGTCCGGCGGCGCGGTCGCGAGCGGACGTCAATGCGAGGCTCAGCTTGAGCGCGCGCTGGAAGCCGCAGAACGCTATTTCCCCACCTTCCAATTCGTAATCTGGGCCGGAAAAACCGCCCGTGAGGCCATCGACGCTACTATGTTCGAGACCGCCGGCGAGGCTTAATCGCCGTGGCCGCGCCATTACTTCAAGGCACTGTACTGCTTGTTGGCGCTGGCAAAATGGGCGGCGCACTTATGGAGGGCTGGCTCGCGCGCGGGCTCGATCCATTGAAAATTGCCGTTATCGATCCGGGACCCCCTGCGGAAATTGCAAATCTGCTCGCCGAGCGAAAGATCGGGCAGAGCCCAGATCCGAAACATTTTTCGCCGGATGCAATTGTGTTGGCGGTGAAACCGCAGATCGCTGGTGAAATCATCCCGAAGCTCGTACCCTTTATAAAGCCGAAAACAGTCATCATCTCGATCATGGCCGGGCGTACGATCGCGTCGCTTGAATCCGCATTGCCGGCTTATGCGGCGGTCGTGCGCAGCATGCCGAATACGCCGGCCTCGATTGGCCGCGGTATTACTGTTGCCGTAGCGAACAAGCGCGTTGACGCTACTGGGAAGGCGCTTACGACCGATCTGCTCGCGGCGGGGGGAGCGGTCGAGTGGATCAAAGACGAAAATCTGATCGATGCGGTGACCGCCTTGTCTGGTTCTGGGCCTGCCTATGTTTTTCTGCTTGCAGAGTGTATGGCGAGAGCCGGTATTGAAGTTGGACTTCCGGCCGGCCTCGCGAATACGCTTGCGCGCGAAACGGTCGCGGGCGCTGGCGAATTGTTGCATCGGTCGGAGCTTGAGGCGGCAAAGTTGCGTGAGAATGTGACGTCGCCCGGCGGAACGACAGCCGCAGCTCTCGACGTCCTCATGGGCGCGGACGGCTTTCAGAGGCTGCTTACGCGTGCGATCGCTGCGGCCACGAAACGGTCGCGCGATCTCGCCGAATGAAAAGATTGCCTTTCCATGGCCACATGACGGTCCTAGAATTGGGTCCAAATCCGGGAGACCCAGATGCCTAGCGCAAATCGCGAAAAAATCACAGAAGCCCTTCTTGCGCTTCTCGCCGAGAAGCCCTTCGATAAAATCGGACTTGCCGCCGTCGCTGAAAAGGCCGGGATTTCGCTGGCCGATATGAGGAATGAGTTCGGTTCTACGTTCGATATCCTCGCGGCTTTTGTGCGCGAGACCGACCGCAAGGTGCTTGCGAGCTTTGAAAAGGAAGACACTGAAGGCACGGCGCGCGACCGTCTGTTCGATGTATTGATGCGGCGTTTCGAGGTGCTGTTGCCGCATCGCGCGGCGGTTCGCTCGCTTGTGCATTCTGCGCAACGCGATCCGCGTTTTGCTCTTGGGATGAACAAACTTGCCGTTCGTTCGCAGCAGTGGATGTTGTCTGCGGCAGGAATTGACTCTTCAGGCTTTATTGGCGGAATTCGCGCGCAAGCCTTGGCTGTTCTGTTCGCGCGCGTGATGTGCATCTGGCTGAACGACGACGATCCAGGTTTTGCAAAAACGATGGCGGCGCTTGATCGCGATCTTGCGACGGGGGCGCGCTTCGCATCAATGCTCGATGATCTTTACAGACTTGCCCCGCGTTGTCCTACCCGGCACCGCCGCACACGCCGCTCGACGCGCCGCCGGAGACCGGGAGCTCCCGAGCCGCAAACCCTGCAAGCCTAACGACTGATTGGGAGAGAAGCCAAATAGGCAGCTTGCCAAACATTACAAGCCCAAGGATTTTGTTGGGTGGAAGGTCGCGGCAGTGTTGAATTTTGCGCCGGGACAGATCGGCCGATGATATTGGAAGTTTTAACGCTGGGTTTGCCCGGCGAGGAGGGCGCGGTCGTGTTGATCGCGCCGGATAAGGAAATTCCAGACGGTGGTTGGCAGTTCTGAGATTTAGACCGGTATCCGCACCGTCGCGCGTAACCCGCCGAGCGGGCTTTCCGACAGTGTAATATCGCCGCCATGTGAGCCGGCGATATCACGTGCGATCGAAAGGCCGAGACCAGTACCGCCCTCGTTCTGGTTGCGCGCATCGTCGAGACGGAGGAAGGGGCGAAATACGTCGTCGCGCTTGTCGGCCGGGATACCCGGGCCGTCATCGTCGACTTGCACCGAAAGAAAACGGGGTTCGCGCGTCCCGGAAATCACGATCATCGACCCGTAGCGAGATGCGTTGCCGACGAGATTGGCGACGCAGCGCTTGAAGGAATCGGCCCGCAGTTGCACGATGGGAGGTCCCGAAAAGGTCATACTCGCGCGTTTTCCGTGCCGCTCCGCATCGGCAACAAATTCTCCGAGCATTTCCGACACGTCGACAAGCGTTGGCTGCTCCCCTGCATCGCCACGTGCAAAGGCAAGATAGGCCTCCAGCATCCGTTGCATTTCGTCGACGTCGCGGCGAAGTGCGACTGCTTCGGGATTATCTTCTAGAAGGGCCAGTTCAAGTTTAAAACGCGTCAAAATGGTGCGCATATCGTGCGAAACACCTGCCAGCATAGTCGTTCGTTGTTCGATCTGCCGCTCGATACGGCGCTTCATTTCTAAGAATGCAAAGGCTGCCTGACGTACTTCGCGTGCGCCACGTGGCCGAAAATTTTCTACGTCTCGGCCCTTACCGAACGCATCTGCCGCCTCTGCAAGTTTGAGGATTGGGCGAATCTGATTGCGCAAGAAAAGGATGGCAACGCCCAGCAGAACCAGGGAAGTTCCCACCATCCAAACCAGGAAAATATGTGAGTTCGATGCGTAAGCCTGATTACGAGGCGCAAATACCTGCAGCGTATTGTTGTCGAGCAAAATGCGAACTTCGACGAGATTTGAATTGCCGACCGTATCGATCCAAAACGGTTTCCCGATTTGACGTCTGATTTCCTGCGAAAGAACCGAATCTAAAATCGAAAAAAATGGCTTTGGACCAGGAGGAGGCAATTGCTCGCCGGGCAGCAAATCGATTTTGAGGTTGAGTCGTTCGCTCGCCAGTTTTTTGAGCACGGTGTCATCCTTGTCCTGCGGGTACTTCTGGTAGATGTCGATGACGGCGGCGATGTCTTGTGTGACGGCGGCAGAAAGCCGGCGGGTCACCAAATTATAGTGGCGCTCCATAAAGACGAAGGCGACCACGGACTGCAGGAGAACCATTGGCGTCACTATGATCAACAGCGACCGCGCATATAGGCCTTTCGGCATGCGCGCGTTGACCCAAATGCTGGCTCGATCCCAGAGATCGTAGAGCTTACCAACGGCTGAGCGAATGCCGGAGATCCCGGTCTCGATCGTTGTCATGGCGATGCCACCAACCGGTAGCCGCCTCCGCGTACCGTTCGGAGATAGGACGGATCAGTGGGATTATTTTCAATTTTGCGCCGCAGCCGATTGATCTGCACGTCGACGGCGCGTTCGTTCACGTCCGCTCCGCGCGCGGCTAGTGCCTGGCGCGGTACAGTTTCCCCCGGTTTTGCCGCCAGTACGCGTAGCATATCGCGTTCGCGGTCGGTTATTCGAACCGGCGTCCCATCTCGAGTGAGCTCTCCATCTTCGATATGAAAAACAAAATCGCCGAAACGTACCGTTTCTATGGCAGGTGCTTGCGGAATAACTGTGCGGCGCAAGACGCTATTGATCCGAAGAAGCAATTCGCGCGGATCGAATGGTTTTGTCACGTAGTCATCTACGCCGGTTTCAAGCCCGGAGATACGGTCCTCGGTTTCAGCGCGTGCGGTCAACATTAGAATTGGCACAGTCGAACTGTTTCGGATCGAGCGGGCCAGATCTAGACCATTCTCACCCGGCATCATGACGTCGAGCACAAGCAAATCGAAAGCGAGACCTTTAAGTTTAGAGCGAGCATCTGTAGCCGAATTTGCGGTGGTAACCCGGAAACCATGGTCGACGAGATAACGCGAAAGTAGATTGCGAATACGTAAATCGTCATCGACAACGAGCAGATGCGGTGCGTCGTCGTCAGGCTGTTTTCGAGTTTGTGCCATTTTGGTGCCTTGGCTGTTCCTTAGCGGATCCCGCCCTTAGATTCGCGATCAGCGCGGGCTATTAGTTTTTCAACTTCAGCTCGCGCCGATGGTTCGATCATTGCGGCCAGGAAACGGTGGGCTGCTTCGCGTGCGCCCTCACCACACTCGTTCAGCGCCCGTGCAAACCGCCTTGTCTGTAAGTGCGCAAGTTGAAGAGCGAGGTCTTGGCCTTTGGGCGTTACGTAGAGCAAGCGTTGACGTCGATCTGCCGGTCCAGCGTGCTGAATAATATAGCCGTTGTCGACCAGTTCACGTAGTACACGGCCAAGGCTTTGTTTTGTAATTTTGAGGACATCCAAAAGGTCCGCGACACGCATGCCGGGATGACGATTGACGAAATGTAGCACCCGGTGATGAGCGCGCCCAAAGCTCAGGCCAGCAAGAAGTTCATCGGCATCACCAATGAAATCGCGATAGGCGAAAAACAAAAGCTCAATAAGATCAAATGCTGGGCCTCCTGCCGGACCTGCATGACTGGATGAGTCTGCTTCCGCGAGGCGAGAAGATAACGCTGAGACGTTTATGTCAGCCATATTGATATATTTCGGTTTGATGGTTACAACAGAAGACGTTTTGGCGAAATGATCGGTCGTTAAGCCTCTCGGTCGTCTGATCGATCGTTGCGTCAAATAGTGAGACGCGGTCTCATTGAGTGAACCATATCGGGTTTGAGCTGTTAGGGAAAACCCGAAAAATTGGCAGAAAAGGGACCGCACCGCCCAAGCGAAAGTGGTCCGCGGGAGAATGAATATGGCAGCTGGTGGCGAGCCTTTTGATAAGCGCCCAGGGGTCATCTGGTACGATGGCAAGTTGGTACCGTGGGAGAGTGCGAATTTGCATGTGCTTTCGCATGGTCTGCATTATGCCAGCTGCGTGTTTGAAGGCGAACGCTCTTACGGCGGCAATATTTTCAAGTGTTCCGAACATTCGGAACGTTTGAGAAACTCCGCCGAGATGCTCGATTTTGAAATTCCATATTCTGTCTCCGAAATTGATGCTGCAAAACGTCTCGTACTCGAAAAAAACGGGCAAAAGGACGCATACGTTCGGCCGGTTGCCTGGCGCGGTTCGGAAATGATGGGCGTCTCGGCACAGAACAACAAGATTCATCTTGCTATCGCGTCATGGGAATGGCCGAGCTATTTCGATCCGGCGGAACGTTTAAAAGGCATTCGACTTGATCTCGCCGAATATCGCCGGCCTGATCCGGCAACGATCCCCTGCAAGGCGAAAGCTTCTGGTCTCTATATGATCTGTACAATCTCGAAGCACCGCGCGGAGCGTAAGGGCTATGCTGACGCGTTGATGTATGATTGGCGGGGACTCGTTGCCGAATGCACGGGCGCGAACGTTTTCTTTGTTAAAGACGACAAGATTCACACGCCTACGCCGGACTGTTTTCTCGATGGCATCACGCGGCGCACGGCGATCGAACTTGCCAAGAAGCACCGCATCGAAATCATAGAACGCCACATCAAGCCGGAAGAGCTTGACGGATTCTCTGAATGTTTCATCACGGGCACGGCCGCCGAAGTCACACCGGTTTCCGAAATCGCGAAGTGGCGTTTCACGCCGGGCATGATCACGAAGCAGTTGATGGATGATTACACCGCCTTAGTACAGCCGAAACAACGATCTGCTGCGGCCTGATCCGGATTCAACAAAAGGTCGCCTCTCGGGCGAATTTTTCCAATCGGGCGGCGAGCCGCGGACACTTTTTATTGAAATTATTTTCTACTAAGGCGATCTAGTAATCGCCCTCGTATGTACCACGCCTGATTGTCGTTTATTCCACGCCATTGCGTTTGGTATCCCAACGTCCCGCTGCGGTATCGTCCGTGGCGCGGGCTTCGATCCAATGGAGGCCATCCAACCCTTCGACTTTTTTCCAAAAGGGTGCGTGGGTTTTCAAATAATCCATGAGAAACTCGGCAGCTGAAAAAGCGGCTTGCCGATGCTCCGATGCCGTTGCGACAAACACGATTGCTTCACCAGATTTGATGCGGCCGATACGGTGAACCACATGTACGTCGAGCACGGGCCAGCGTGATTTCGCATTTTCAATATGCCGCTCGATCTCCGCTTCAGCCATGCCGGGATAATGTTCGAGTATTAAGGCGGCGATCGGATCGCCATTCTCTTTGCCACGGCAAATTCCTGTGAATGTGACAACCGCTCCAATATTTTCCCGTTCGCGAGATAATTCGTTTGTCTCGTGGGCGATGTCGATCGGTGCTTCGGTGATGCGGACACTCATAAACCAACTATAGGTCGGGTTTGCGCACGAAGTAAGCAGTTAGCCGCCCGTCATGGGTGGGAAAAAGGCAATCTCGCGCGCTTTGGCAATTTTCGCCGTAGGCTTTACATGAATTTTGTCGATTGCGCTGCGTATTATTTTGGGATTGTCGAAGGCATAGGCGTATTCCTCGCCGCGTCCTTTCAACCATTCCATAAGTTCGCCGATTGTCGCGATGGACGGCGGCGGTTGTATATCCTCCTCTGGCTTTCCGATCCGTTCGCGGATCCAGGCGAAGTAAAGAATTTTCATTGTCAATTACGATACGAGATGCCGTGCGCCCGCACGGAAATAATCAAACCCTGTATAAAGGGTAAGAAGCGCTGATAGCCAAAGCAAGGTGAGGCCGATCTGCGTTGTCTGGGGCAGGATTTTATCGCCTGCTTCACCCGCAAGCAGGAAGCCAATAGCGAGAAGTTGTAAAAACGTTTTCCATTTTCCTAGCTGCGAAACGGGCAAGCTTACCCTGAGTCCAGCAAGATATTCGCGCATGCCGGAAACAAGAATTTCGCGGCATAAGATGATTAGGGCCGCCCAGAGCGACCAGCCTTTGATGGTATCTTCTGCTGCCAACATGAAAAGGCAGGCGCCTACTAAGAGTTTGTCGGCTATCGGATCGAGCATGCGGCCGAGCGTACTCAACTGGCCAAAGCGGCGCGCATACCAGCCGTCGACCAGGTCCGTAATTCCGGCCGCGATGAAAATCGCCAGAGCCAACCAACGCAGCCAAAGCCCGCCGCTGAAAACTGCGACCCAAAATAGGCAAGCCGCGATTACCGGTACGGCGATAATGCGTCCGTATGTCAAAAGGTTCGGAACCGCGAAGACCTTTTCGTCGACGGGCGGTGAGCTTCTCGACGGATTTGTCACGTGGTCCATCGCCTTTCAGATCCAGGAATGTAAAGTTAACACAAAAACGCTCTGTCAATACGACGAGAATATAGATATCGATAATTCAGCCATTTGAATGGAAGAAATCGTAGATCGCGTGCGCTGTGGCAGCGCTGATACCTGGCACTTTCTCAAGATCCGAAATGCTCGCGCCCTCAACTGCGCTTAGAGTTCCAAAATGTCGCAATAATGCACGCTTGCGTGTAGGACCAATGCCTAAGATTTCCTGCAGGCCGGAGCGTGCAATATCCCTTTTTCGCTTGCCGCGATGGGAGCCTATGGCGAAACGATGCGCTTCGTCGCGGAGTCTTTCGATGAAATAAAGCACAGGGTCCCGGGGCGGTAAACGAAACGGTTCGTGTCCACGCATGTAAATAGTTTCGCGTCCGGCATCCCGGTCCTGTCCTTTGGCTACCGCCAGCACGGGCAATTCTTCGATGCCAAGTTCAGCAAGAACGTCTCGAGCTGCAGATAGCTGACCCTGGCCCCCATCGAGCACGATGAGATCTGGCCAAAGGGGATCGATTTCGTCTTTCGAGGCTTCCGCGAGCGGGTTCTCTTGTTGTAATCGTTTGAAGCGGCGCTGCAGTACTTCGCGCATCATACCGAAATCGTCACCGCGCGCGATATCTTCCGATTTTATATTGAACTTGCGGTATTGCCCTTTCAAAAAACCTCCCGGACCCGCCACGATCATTACCCCAACCGGATTCGAACCCTGAATATGAGAATTGTCGTAAACCTCGATGCGCCGCGGCGGCCGAGAAAGTTCGAACGTTTCAGCCAACGCCTTTAAAAGTTTCGTTTGCGATGAAGATTCTGCAAGTCGACGGCCGAGTGCGGAACGTGCGTTCAGAAGTGCATGTTCGATAAGTTCGCGTTTCTCGCCGCGTTGCGGTACCATAACCTCGACACGATGATCCGATTTTACCGTCAGCGCGTCGGTAAGCAGGTCGTGCTCCTTGATTTCGTGCGACAGCAGCACACAACTTGGCGCAGTCCGGCTTTCGTAAAATTGTGGAAGAAAGCTTTCCAACACTTCACTTGCATCCAGGGATCGATCGGCACGCGGGTAATAAGCGCAATCTCCCCAGTTCTGGTAATTCCTTATGAAAAATACTTCGATACAGGTGATGCCGCCTTGCTGGTAGCAGGCAAAAATGTCGGCATTATCGACCGAACGAGGATGGATACCTTGATTCGATTGAATCAAAGATAGTGCTTCCAATCGATCGCGGAGCGCTGCAGCACGTTCGAAGTCAAGGGTGGCCGATGCCTTCTCCATTTCTTCGGCGAGCGTTTCTTTAATGTTCAGGCTTTTTCCAGAAAGAAAATTTCGCGCTTCATCGACAAAATGGTTGTAGTCAGGCAACGCAATTTCGCCGGTGCAAGGAGCGCTGCAACGTTTGATCTGGAACAAAAGACATGGCCGCGTGCGGCTATCGTAGAAAGCGTCGGAGCAAGAGCGGAGCAAAAATGCGCGCTCCAGTGCCGTAAGGGTGCGATTGACGGCCCCTGCGGCCGCGAAGGGACCATAATAATCACCCGGGCGATTACGCGCCCCTCTATGTTTCAAAATCTGCGGAGCCAGATGGCCACGCGTGATCAAAATATACGGGAAGGATTTGTCGTCGCGCAACAAGACGTTGAAGCGTGGCATGAAGCGCTTGATAAGATTGGCCTCGAGCAAGAGCGCTTCGGTTTCCGTCGCGGTAGAAATAAATTCCATCGTCACGGTGGCTGCGATCATTCGTGCGATGCGATTGTTATGGCCGTAGTCGCGAGTGTATGAGGCCACCCTTTTGGCGATGCTCTTTGCCTTGCCTACATAAAGTACCGTTCCCTTGCCATCCACCATACGATAAACGCCCGGAGTGGCTGGCGCTAGTTTTTGAAATTTTTGGATTGCCGCAATCCCGATCGCGACATCGGCGTCTGCGGGTTTATCGTCGGACAAATTTTCTATTGGCAAATCAATCGGCGCCTGGTTCTCAGCGTTCTCTTCCGTTTCGATGGAAAGGTCGGTTTCCGGATCGATATCGAGACGTTTTTTTTCCATCGGGATCAGCATTCAAACTCGCGGCGAACAATTGCCGTTGTTTTGCCTTTTTCGGGTTAGGCTAGCGTCTTTTGTAAACGCTTTTTTATCCATGTCTGAAAAGAGAAACGCGTTTTTGGTCGCGAAGACAAGACGCAATTATTCGAAAAGTTTAAATTACCAACTGTGGGGTCAATTGAAAGATCGGGACAGGGGGAGAAGCAGCATGAAAAGGCTGCTGTTTGGGGTAGGCGCCTTATTGGCGACTGCAACGCATTCTCTTGCGGGTGATCTGCCGCTTCAGCGGCAGCCGACTTACGTTCAGCCCGAAGTGGTAAATTCGCTCTTCAATTGGACCGGATTCTACGTGGGTGCTTATGCTGGCTATGGTTGGGGTTCAGCGATTGGTGGTAATGCCGACGGATTTCTCGGAGGTCTGCAGGCCGGTTACAATATTCAGGTTTCATCGTCGGTTGTGCTTGGTGTCGAGAGCGACATCACGTTCACGTCGATCGATGATAAAGTAGGTACCGCGAAATTCGGTGTCGATTATCTCGGCACTATGCGGGCGCGCCTCGGTTATTCTATCGATCGCGTGATGTTTTACGCCACAGGCGGTCTCGCCTATGGCCGCGGAGATCTCGAAATCGCTGGACTCTCCAACAGAGAGTTCGCATTGGGGATGGACGATGGGCGGCGGCGTGGAAGCGATGCTCTCGTCAAACGTTTCCGCAAAACTCGAATATCTTTACGTCAACTTGAACGATGAGACTTACCAATCGATTCTTGGTCCACGAAGTGTCGGCTATAACACTAATCTCTTGCGCGGTGGCATTAACTACAGGTTCTAAATCTCGGAGGAGAAAAGCTTGTTCTTTATGGAGCATACGAAGTTGTTGTGCGTCTAGGTTTGGCTAATTTTTTGCCGCGTTGCAGATAGGTCACCGCTTTGCGGGAGGGGCTCTTTAGAAAAACGTATCGGCTCGAATCTCAAAAAAACAAAGTGGAGTTCATTCATGAAAAGGCTACTTCTTTCCGCCGTTGCGATTGCAGCTCTCTCCGCCGCAACCCCCGCCATCGCTGCCGACACGCCGTTGCGCGCTCCTGTATACAGAGCTGCTTCGCTGCCGATTTTTAATTGGACCGGCTTCTACGCCGGCGGTCACGTCGGCTACGGTTGGGGCGACGCGGAGAATTTAAGTCCGGATGGATGGTTCGGTGGTGGCCAGATCGGATACAATTGGCAATTCTCGCCGAATTGGGTGTTCGGTTTTGAGGGCGACATCTCTGGTGCCGACCTTAACAGTAGTAACGGCGGCGGTGTACCGCTTGCGAGTTCGAAGGCGAACCTAACCGGCTCAGCTCGTGCGCGTCTCGGCTACACCACTGATCGCCTGATGGCCTATGGTACGGGCGGTTTCGCCTGGGCCCATAACAGCGCGACCGATTTCGCGGGTTTCCATGATGACAAACTGCACGTGGGTTGGACTCTCGGTGCGGGCGTTGAATATGCTTTCGCTCCGAATTGGTCGACCAAGATCGAATATCTCTATGCCGATTATGGTAGTGAAAATTATTCACTTGCCGTACCCACGAATGTGGACCTGAAGACGAACACAGTGAAGCTTGGCATCAACTATCTTTTCGGCGGTCCGGTCTACTCGCGCTATTAATCTATTTGAGTCCTAAAAAAGCCCAAGCGATGCTCAGGGCTTTTTTCTTCGCAGCGCAGTTTAATGCGGTTTTGTGTTTGCAAAACTCGGCACTTTCGCTGCGAATTCGTCGAGCCATTTCACGAGCTTGGGATGGCCCCTGCGCCACTCGCCTTGAAAGCGAAAATCTAGGTAGCTCAATGCGCAAGCAAGCGTGATGTGGCCGACATGCATTATCGGCCCGAAAGCGGGCGGATTTTCTTCGAGCGTCGTCAAGGTGCGACTGATTTTGTCGGCTTGATGATCAAGCCACTTGTCCTCGTGTTTTTCCGCGGGCCGAAAACGCCCTTCGTATACGCGCAAAATTCCAGCATCCAAAATGCCGTCCGCCAATGCTTGCAAACGTAGTGCTTCGAAACGATCTTTGCCGAAAGCCGGAATAATGCGCGCGCCGCCCGCATGCGCGTCGAGATATTCCAGAATCACGCGAGAATCGAAAAGTGTGCTCCCATCCTCGAGGACTAGAGTGGGAATTTTTCCGAGCGGATTTTGTTTTCGCACGCTGTCCTTGGGATCGAGGGTATCGGTCGCTTCAAGTCGGATTTTATCGGTTATTCCCAGGATATCGGCTGCGATCCTGATTTTGCGCGCAAACGGAGATGATGTGGAGGTGCGCAGCACGAGCATGGTATTTCCTTTTTGTTTTGAGAGTATGTCAGCTTGTGGGGGTTAGTTCACGATCTTTGGACCTTTGCCGATATTGCCCGGTTCGACTTCAAAAAAAAGCGTTCGAATGGCGACAGGCTTCCCGATCGTTGCGGCTCTTTCCTATGACATTCATGTAATTCTGAAAAGCGGCATTTGGTCTGGCAGTTTGTTTGGTCGGGGAATTCATCACGCAATCCAAGCAAGGCTGTAGCGGCCCTTGTTTTGATGTCCAAGACGTTGAGCAAGAGCCGGCAAAACGAATTTCAATTGCTTTTCAAGCTCCCAGGGAGGATTTACGATCATCATTCCGCATGCGTTGAGCGGTCCACCAGCCAGCGCCTCACCGACGAAAAATTTGATCCTTAGAATATTGGGTATTTCTAGCGTGGCGACGATCTGCTCGAAGGCATGGGTAACGCCTGTATCTTTGATGGGATACCAGAGCAGGTAAATTCCGCGTTCCCACCGACCATGAGCTAATGCCAGACCGGCCGCGAGATGTTCAAATTCATCCGCTTCTTCGAATGCGGGGTCGATCAAGACCAGGCCGCGCCGCTCCTTCGGCGGAAGATAGGCTTTAAGTGCTGTCCATCCATTAATCTCCACGGCCTTTGCGCGTTTATCGTTCCTCAATTGCCGATGAAGGGCCGCATAATCCTCTGGGTGCAATTCGCAAAAGATCATCCGGTCCTGTGTGCGACATAACTTGCTCGCGATCGAGGGTGAGCCTGGATAGTATCGAAGGGTTTCTGGAAGGTTCTCTTTACGCACTAGCGAAAGATACGGTTCGATTAATTGAGCTGCACTTTCCGTAAGGGGTTGGCCTATCAATTTACCGATGCCTTCATGCCATTCGTTTGTGCGAGACGCTTCGGTGCCCTTAAGATCGTACAAACCTTTGCCTGCGTGAGTTTCGATAACGCGAAACGCGCTGTCTTTTCCCAATAGGTGGAGCAGTACGCGAACGAGAACGAAATGTTTCACGACATCCGCGAAGTTGCCGGCGTGGAAGGAATGGCGATAATTCATGGAAGAATTGGCCGAAAATTGAAGAATTTTTAAATAAATAAATGTTGCGAGGATTAGAGTCTACTTCAGACGTAGCCATTAGCTTGTGAGGGTCTCGCAGCAAGGGAAATCCACAATGTGGCGTCTCAGTGCGATTGTGCTCACAGCGTATAATTACGGCAATCCAAATCTGGAAGTTTTGCGTCCAACCGTGTTCGATCGTCCGCTTGCGAATTTTCATGAAGACATGGACACCGTTCTTGCGCAAGGTATCCAGCAAATCGAGCGGTACGCTGATCGAACGCTACAATTTATCAGTGCTGGAACCGAACAAGCGGGCACGAAACTGAAGACTGTTTTCCGCAGTGAAAATAAGAACTGAACTTCGTTCATCCGCCGCGTATAGGTGGCATAACCACGCGTGAATTGTGACATGCGCGGCGATCGGTTTCGGGGCATGACCGAAACGCGAGGCCCTTGCTGAAACAAACGCGTACCTCACGTAAATGGCGCCTATCGCACGTGATGGCGATCATATCGCGCGCCATTCCAGGATTGGCCGCGATAAATGCTTCCTCGACCTCGTCGGGAGATACCATCGTGTAATTGTTCAGGCGGACAAATCGATCAGGAATTTTCACGCGATCTCGTGCGCTTCTTACAGTCTCAAAATACTTTTCGGCGTCGAGGCCGGAACAGGTGCCATGTTCACGCCATTCATGAATAACCAGCTGGCGAGCCGGCATCAGGTCGAGCATCGAGTTGATCAGCTGGTTGTCAATCCAGGGGGTCCTTCGCATACAATTTTTGGGAAAGCCACGATCGTATTGCGGCCAAAGACCATGGACGACAAAGGCATAAGGCCGCCCGCGGTTGCATTGCTCGTTGTTGTTCGTACGTCCACCGCTGCTTTCGCAAAATGATGGCGACCAGGAGAGCGAAAGAACATAAAAATCGAAATGACCGGGTATTCCTTGATCCGATCTTCGTTGCTGGCGCTGGTCCCGTTCACGATAATCTCGATAGAAAGAATCTAAATGTTGTGCAGGCGCGTTAGAACTGAATATAGAAAGTGCAAACACACTTGCTGCGATCGCGCGCGCGATAATCACGAGACTCCTACCTCCCAGGAAGTTTTTTAGTTCAAGGCATCGCCAATCTGCAGCGCGGAGAATAGGCGAGGTTTCGGTCGTAACCTTGCACGCACCACTCAACGTCCCATGTAGCGCCGGCAAAGCCCAAATCCTCGCCGATGGAATAGTAGGTCACAGTCTGTGTGCCATCGCTCATTGTTGTCCGGGCGGCGCAGAACCGTCGTGGAATGGCGCGCTCTCCCCATGGGCGGTATGCGATCTCTCGGACTTCGCCGAATCGCGAAATGCGGATGGTGGGGTCCCAGAACCGGATTTCCTTCACCCAGAAGCCAAAATCAATTTTGGCGAGTGCGATCGGATTGTCGCACGCTGGCAACCAGTTGTCGTAGCGGGGGCCGATAAGTCCAAAATTCATTTCGAGCCAACTTGCACTTTTTGCTGGCATTACGGCGCTCAAGATCAATGCAATGCCTGCCATCCAGCCGGTTGCTTTATTACGCCCTGCCATATTATTTCTCCTGTTCTAAAGGCGACGATGCGGCGAGCGAAAGAATCGGTCAAGTCCGGCCTTGAAATACGCGTGCTTTAGCGGCCTTGCCTACTATCCACCCCGGTCCTATTAGTTTGGAAGCCCTAGCATATTTATCGGAGGTTTCATGTTTGCCCTTATTGCTCGTCAGGAACGCGTGGTCATTGTGGTTTTGACCCTCTTAATGGCCGCAACGCGCATCGAGCATTTTGGAAAACTCGCTCCGGATGCATCAACCGCAATATTTTTCCTTCTGGGTCTCTTGATCGCTAATCCGCTCTGGTTTCTCGCCTTTCTAGTCGAGGCGATTGCGCTCGACGCGGCTGCGACAAAGATCGTGGGGGTGGATTCGATTTGCGTCACTTTGGGTTATTGCATGATGATTCCAGCTTATTTCTCGCTGTGGCTAGCGCCTCGTCTATTGCGTGAGAACTTCAAGGTCGATTTTTTGAACGTCTCGAAATTAACTTTGGCATGTATTAGCGGTGTGGCAGGTTTTTTTCTGCTTTCCAATATCGGCTACTACGTAGGCATTGGTTTTCACACGACGTTTGGAGTTTTTGAATATGCAAGCCACGTGGTGCGCTATTTTCCATACTATCTGACAGTGACGCTGCTTTATGTTACCGTGGGCGTTGCACTTGCTATGCTAACGTTCCGTTTCGGTGCGCGCGGAAGTGTCGCAGCTCGTTAATCGACGCACACGTTATTACTGATTAGTACTGATTCCTACTCAATGTGGTAACTCTCGCTGCGGGGCGGTAATTTTCCGCATCCTGGAATTTGGGGAGGCTGAGCTGCCATTTACTGATTTCCCGAAAGGTTTAGTCTTTCCACAACGTTGAGGCGGAGTCCCCGCGCCTGGCGTCATACATCAACGGGGCATTGGAGAACTGCCATGTCCGGAACCCTTATCACGCTCATCATCCAACTCATTTCGGGCGCAATAGGCGGTAATGTCGCTGGTGCGGCGTTGAAGGATTACAGCCTCGGTACGCTCGGCAATTCGATCGCAGGCATTGTCGGAGGCGGCATCGGCGGTCAAATCCTGGCTGCATTGCTACCCGCTTTGGCTCAGCAGGCGAGCACGATGGATATCGGCGGGATCGTTGGTCAAGTCGCGGGCGGTGGTGTTGGCGGCGCGATCCTGATGATCATCGTCGGCGTTATCAAGAATATGATGGCAAAATAAATAATTTTCTCGATAAATTAGTCCGCGAAGCGCCCTTTCTTGGCCGAGAGAGGGCGTCTCCTTTTCTGCATTTGGCCGTGTTTATTTTGAAAAAACTCTTAGTGAGTTCGCTCACGGTTGCCGGTAAGACATCGAGAAAGGGGCCCGTGAAAAAGCTCTCGCCCGTACCATCGCCGAAAAATTCGTCGTGAGCATGGATGAGTGCGCGCACGGCCGAAAGGCAAAGTGTGATTGATTCCACGATCAGATCGCCGACATCGCCATTCGACGAAAGCTGCACGAAGCGTGGATTGGCCGCGACACGGCGGGCTATACATTCGGTCGCAGCCCGCATTAGCGGCCGCACGGCGGCGTTTCCCTGCTGTTCTGAAATATGGGAAGTCTGGAAGCGGTCTTGAGTCGCTGCATCTGGACTGGCGCGGTTGATGAAAACGTTGATGACAAGCGATAAGCCCAGCAGCGCACCAGCAATTATTCCCAAAGCTCCGAAACTTTCCTGATCCGATTCTAAATTCCCAAATTCCCGCGCACAACTGCGTTGTACAGGTGAGACTGGATTTGTGCCGTACGCACTGCTTTGATGCGGCAATAGACAGCCGGTGCCCGTCATGCGAATCATGCCCATTCGCACAGCGAAGATTTCCAAGAAAGCATAGGGGGAAAGAATGAGTGATCGTAAACGCGTGTCCAGCTGGGGGTCGTCGGCTGTCGTGGTGTGCGGGTTATGGCTCGCTTTGATCCAATCTGTCGCCGCCCAAGTTACATCGCTTACAACCAAGCTTGAGGCACTCGTAAACGGCAGTGGATACAAGATCAATAAGGTCAACGACGCGGCCTACACGATCGACTTTACCGGCAAGCAGCTGGCGAAATTCAAGCTTATCGTGAACATGGTTATCAAAGGCACGGACGGGATGATTGTCGTCTTCACAAATCCCGTGGAAAAGGCGCAGATCCCCAACAACACCAAAATCATGTCAGTCTTGCTGAAGGCGAACGGTGATTTTGACTATGTGAAGATTGGGATCGACTCCGAAGGTGATGCTTTCGTGCGCGCCGATATTCCAGCCACCGCCGACAGCGTTTATTTCAAGACCGTAGTTGAACAGGTCGCCGCCGCGACCGACGAGCTGTACGGCAAAATCAAACCGCTCTTGAAGTGACCGGCGCCTCAGCAGCGGATCACGGTCACCATTGTCTCGCCGCCCTGTTCGGATGGCACCTTCACGTGTTCGCTCGAACAAGCATGCTGGTTTTGCATGCGAGCGGCGAGCGAACTTGTGATGTTTTCATTAACTGTCGGCCCGACCTGATAGACTACAGGTTCTGTATCCAGTGGTGTTCCGTAGGACGGCCAAAAATCTCCTCCTGACGGCCACCATGGTCCCCAAAGTCCAGCAGACTGTAGCCCGTGATTGTGATGGCGGTGCAGAAAGCGATTGTGCACGAACACGTGGGGACGATGTAGAAAGCGATTATGCGCGAGCCCGTGCGGATGGAGACCCACGAAGGACCGCTTCATTCCGACATTTCCTTTGAATCCGCTGGCAAAACCTGTCTTCGCGGCGAGTGGTGCGGCCAACATCAGAGTCGAGGCTGCAAAGAGACCGATTACGGCGAACGTGCGCTTCTTCATCGCGCTTACTCCACACAATGCGCGGAGATTCTGGCTCCAATCCTGCGCTCTATTACGCCGCATCTTTATATTAACTCGTTCGGAAAACCGTGTCGATTCCCGACGGTTAACGCCTGGAATCGGGCGGACTTTCCTGATGCCTGTCTTTAATTCCGAGGGTCCGGCGTGATTATCTTCTAAATGGATTCCCGAAGCCCGGGCTTGAACGGAACAGGGGGTGCCGCGTCGACTGATTCTGGTCGTCTTGTTCTCCAAGTGCTTTGCGTTTGTCTTTATCGCTGGCTTTCTTGCCCTTGAATAAATCTTTCACGCCTTTTAGGCCGAGGCCTTTAGTAGCCTTTTGATCCAGACCTTTGATACTTTTTTGGTCCAAGCCTTTGGCGCCTTTCTGATGGAGCCCTTTTTCCGTTCCGAGCCCGCGCGCGAAATTTGCACCGCGGCTCTTGGCGAAGGCCAACATCGTCTTCGGATTGCGGCCGATCCGTTGGGCGAGGATGTTGTGTGCGCGATTAATGTTGTTGAGCATTCGGGCGGACTCGGCTGCGGTGGCAGGGGAAAATCCGACGCGCGTGAGCGCTATTGAAGGTGTGCCCGCGCGAATGTTCTGGCAACCGGCGTTGGTGTGGCAGACAACGCCAAGTCCTTCGACGGTGTTATAAACCATGCGTTCATTTTCATAGGACAAATCGATCGTCGTACCGCGTACACCGATGGTTGCGACCGGTGTCCTGATTTGATAGGCGCTGTGATCGGACGTGCCAGTTACGAAACGCAACGTGCCGCGCACGAGCTGGATGTTTGCTGTCTTCGCCTTGTCGCCATCGAACACGAATTTGTCGAGCACGATTTCTGAATTCGAGCCGACCGTCAGCACGGTATCATCAATGAAATGGATATAGGCCGACCCATCTCCGGTGGTAATAATCTTATCGTTCTGCTCGACCAGGTCATTGATCTGAAGTTCCTGGATGGCGGTGCCTCGCTGATAATTGGCGGCTGGAACGATGGATACCACATCACCGATGAAATCTGCGCTCGCGGGCGACGCAGCGCCTAACGAAACCGCCGCCGCGACGCCAACCCTGAAAACAATCGAATTTGCATCCATCGGCCGCCTCTTTGGGATTTCTGTAATCACTGCACGATGGTTGGAAATTGTATCTTTTTTTCCACCATACATTGATCGACGAGTTTCATTTTCTCGTTGAGATTGCTCGCGACCCTGGTGTTTTCGTATTTCATCCAGCACTGGCCGCGCGCCATTTCCATCGATCGCGGCGGTACTTCGCTTTTCAGGCTGTCGATCGCGGCCCAACGTTGGGCGCTCGTCGAGCGCATGACGGGGCCATCTGCACAGGCGCTTACAACAAAGGGGATCGCGGCAATACCGATCAGGCAGAGGAAACGCGAATACGCGTACATGGGAGTGGCTACTTTCTGTATTCCATATTTTTCTAACGGCCAGCTGTTGGCGGTAGCAATTTCATTTTTTCATCAATACATTTGTCGACGAGTTTCATCTTTTCATCGAGATTTTTCACCTGTTTGGGACCTTCATAGCGCATCCAGCATTGCGTCCGGACTTGCTCGACACTTGTTGGGATGGGTTCCCCGTCCGCCGCCACTTTGATTGCCGGTGCATCGCCGCCTGGCTGTGCGCAGGCGTTCGCTATCATAGCGCAGGTGATGATCGCGAGTACACGCAAAGAATTTGTCAAATTGGGGTCGAATTGGCTCAGCATCATTGTCTGTTTAGCGCGTCTCCTGATAGGCGTCCAAGGCGGAAAAAGCTTACACTTGGTTTTAGCACCTGTGATCTGGTCTTCGAGGATCGAGAGATTTATTCGCTGCCGCACTTCTTTTCTCCGAGTTGATAAATTTCTTTGATCTTCTTGAGGGCTAAGGTCGATGCTTCCCGCCGCTGTTCAGGTGGGCATGCGGACTTCGCGAAAGTTTCGTCGGTATTCTTTATGCTCTCATAGGCTGACGCTAGAAGCTCGCAGTCTTCCTTGCCGTCAGGTACATTCAGCCGTTCGTCGATGGCCCGGAGCGTTGAGGAAAATTCCTCGTAGGCCTGTGAGCACGTTGTCGATTGTGAGTGGGCGACTTCGCTTGCAAGTAATGCCGTCGCAAGAACCAAAATGAATGTTGAAGAGCGTTTCATTATGAAGCTCCAATTCATCTCGAATGTCTGCCTGCCGCTCGCTTGATTAGCGCATTACGCAAATATTATGTTCCATCCGATAGATGTCTTCGATCATATCGATCGCGAATCTGGTTACTTCATTGCGGGTGGCTTCGGCGCAGGGAGCATCGTCAAAATTGTCTTTCGCCTTTTTGATTTCGTTCAGAACCGAGGGTAAAACATTGCAGAGTTCCTTACCCTGACGCGCATTCAGTTGGTCGTTCACAACCTGCGCCGCCGCATAGAAACTATCATAACCGTGTTTACAATTTCGATCCTGTGGCCAGGCCCATGTCGCGAACATCGGCAAAACGAGTAAACCTGATAGGATGAGCGAAGGACGGAAGGCAACTTGCATTCGCTAGTTTCTGTTTGTTTTGAAGGCGCGTGTGCCCGCCTTGCCGCCGCGCGAACTGGGTGCCCGACCCGGCAGCAGCGGTGCCTTGAAGGCGGAACCAGAGCCGAGACGCGTAGGTGCACGCCCGGGAGTTTTCGCTGTCGGATCATCGATCACGGCCATTTCAATATCGCGCAGCCGTTTAATTTCGTCGCGCAGACGAGCGGCTTCCTCAAATTCGAGATTGCCCGCGGCTTCCTTCATGCGCTCCTCGAGGTCGGCGATCACTGCCTCGAAATTGTGCCCATAGGTGGCGATGGTGTCGGCGAAGCCTGCATCCACCGTTACGCGATCGCGCTCATACATCGAATTAGTGATGTCGGCTATCTCGCGTTTTACGCTCTCCGGCGTGATGCCGTGCGCAGTGTTATATGCCCGCTGCTTTTCCTGGCGGCGCTTAGTTTCGGCCATTGCGCGCTCCATAGAGCCGGTGATGCGGTCGGCATAGAGAATGACCCGGCCATCGACGTTGCGCGCGGCGCGTCCGATGGTCTGGATTAGCGACGTCTCAGAGCGCAGGAAGCCTTCCTTGTCGGCGTCGAGAATGCCGACGAGAGCGCATTCCGGAATGTCGAGGCCTTCGCGCAAGAGGTTGATGCCGATGAGTACGTCGAACGCGCCGAGCCGGAGGTCGCGAATGATCTCGATACGCTCGATTGTGTCGATGTCGGAATGCATATAACGCACGCGCACACCCTGCTCGTGCAGGTACTCGGTCAGGTCTTCCGCCATGCGCTTGGTGAGTGTGGTGACTAGCGAACGGTATCCTTTCGCGGCCGTGGCTTTTACCTCGCCGATCAGGTCGTCCACCTGCGTGCGAGCCGGGCGCACAATTACTTCGGGATCAGTGAGGCCAGTGGGGCGGATCACTTGTTCTGCAAAAACGCCATGCGTTTGCTGCAATTCCCACGGGCCCGGCGTTGCTGAAACCGCAACTGATTGCGGGCGCATTGCATCCCATTCCTCGAAGCGGAGCGGGCGGTTGTCGAGGCACGACGGCAGGCGGAAGCCATATTCCGCGAGCGTCGCCTTCCGACGGAAGTCGCCGCGATACATGCCGCCTATCTGCGGAATGGTAACGTGACTCTCGTCGACGAAGACCAAAGCGTTGTCGGGAAGGTATTCGAACAGCGTCGGCGGCGGTTCGCCGGGTTTTCGTCCGGTAAGGTAGCGCGAATAGTTCTCGATGCCGGCGCATACGCCGGTGGCCGCAAGCATTTCGAGATCGAATATCGTACGCTGTTCAAGCCGCTGCGCTTCAAGAAGACGATTGCCACGATTGAGCTGATCGAGACGAAGTTTCAACTCAGCCTTGATGCCGTTGATTGCTTGATGCAGCGTCGGTTTCGGCGTTACATAATGTGAATTCGCGTAAACCTTGACTGTTTCGAGATCGTCGAACTTCTCTCCGGTGAGCGGATCGAATTCATGGATCGCCTCGATCTCGTCGCCGAACAACGAAACGCGCCATGCACGGTCTGCATAATGCGCCGGAAAGAGTTCAATCACGTCGCCACGCACACGGAATGTGCCGCGGTGAAAATCCATGTCGGTACGGGAGTATTGCAACGCCACGAGATCGGTGATGAGCGAGCGCTGTGATATGCGTGTGCCACGTTTGATCTCGAATGCCATCGCTGAATAAGTCTCGACGGAACCGATACCGTAGATGCATGAGACGGATGCCACGATGATCACGTCGTCACGCTCCAACAGCGCGCGCGTCGCCGAGTGGCGCATACGATCGATCTGTTCGTTGATGGCAGAATCTTTTTCAATGTAGGTGTCAGTGCGTGGAACGTAGGCTTCCGGTTGGTAGTAATCGTAATAGGAAACAAAATATTCGACGGCGTTGTCCGGGAAGAAGCTCTTGAACTCGCCATACAGTTGCGCTGCGAGCGTCTTGTTAGGCGCGAGAATAAGCGAAGGGCGCTGTGTGCGCTCGATTACCTGTGCCATGGTGTATGTCTTGCCGGAACCAGTTACACCAAGCAGCACCTGCATGTGCTCGCCGCTGTTCACGCCCTTTACCAGTTCCTCGATCGCCTGCGGCTGATCGCCCTTCGGCTCGTATGGTGAAGCGAGCTTGAATTTCTTGCCGCCTTCAGATTTTACCGGGCGTTCGGGGCGGTGCGGAACGAATAGAATGTTCTTGAATTCGGGCCGCCCATTTTCGATCAGGTGGTTCAGTGCCTCGGCCGACGCTGTAGCTCCAATCGACGGTACTAAGTCGTCGGTGGTAGGAGCGATGCCAACCGCCTCCGTCAAACGCGGATCGGCGCTTGCGACGGGTGATAAATCGTAGTCATGCCGCGGCCGCTCGGCCATACCGTGGCTGACGCCACGCGCGGTAAGATAGGGTTTTTGAGCCTTTGGCATCGCACCAATATGGGCATATCGCTGCAGAGAGGGAAGCGCCAAAAGCGCGCATTTGCCGATTTGAATCTTTCTACCAAAAATCCGGCAGACCCAGCTCGAAATGACTGCCACGCAAACGGCTGAAGGGGCTCGCGAATAAGGTATTTCCGAGCAGCACAAATGTGCGACGCCGGAATCGGGTCTCGTTGTCCCGGTTCAATGTCGCGCGCAAAAAACCCCTCGCCAAAACGAGGGGTTCTTGAAATTAGTAAGAAAAGTTCAGAGACCCTTCATTAATACGCCGGCGAGAAGCAGCAGATAGCCAGCGAGGCAGAGCCAAAAGCTAAGTGGCGAAAGGATCGGGACGAAAGCCACGGCGCCAATGACGCCGAGTATGAAGACAATCATCGAAATAATAACTGTGGTCGAACCCGGCGGGTTTGTATTAAAGCTAATCGCCGAACGGCGGCTTTTGCGCTTGGCCATGAATAACCCCCTATTGCTGGCTTTAACGGGCCGATGCCGGCGCGAGAATCACACCTGCACCATCAAGCTAGTACTTTGTCATGATTGCATGTTGAATGCAGCCGTTTTTTTCAGCAATACCTCTGCAATGCCAATGTCGTTTTCTTCCTGAATTCGATTGTTGTCTCTACGGTAATTTGCGGGAAAGCTGTAGGTTTAAATGCCCTTGAAAAATACGCCCGCTGTAAGAGACGCCCATGCAGCTGTCATGAACCAAAATCGGTTCGGGCCAACGACGGGAATTGGTACGGCCAAGCTAAGTAGCGCGAGAGCGGCGAGAAACAGGGCAATCATGAAAATAACATTGGTCGGTGGTGTAAGGCGCATCGGCAATCTCCTCTTTCGCAATTTTCCGATATTCGCAGATTAAAACTTTTCGGCTAGTGACAATTTGCCGAAATCTAGTGCTGCTTGTGTCTTTGTTTTTCGCTTAGCCCGGCCGATGCATTTCATTGGAATCATGCCTTGGCGTTGCAGAAGATTCTCGAATAACTCAATTATTAAAAGGTATTTCTTTGCTCATCTTGCCGGAATGATGTGCAACACTTTGCCGTCGCGTGCATCCGTCAGAAGCCACAGCGTTCCGTCGGAAGCCTGACGCACATCGCGGATACGCAGTCCGAGATCAATCAAAAGACGTTCTTCTTTCACGATTTTTTCGCCGTCTAACTCAAGGCGATTGAGATGTTTTAGCGCCAGCGCACCGACAAAAAGACTGCCCTTCCAAGCGGGAAACGCTTCGCCAGCATAAAATACCATTCCCGACGGAGCGATTGAAGGTACCCAGTAATAAATTGGTTGCTCCATGCCTTCCTTTTGCGTGCTTTCGTGGATGACCGCCCCGGAATAATCAACGCCGTAACCGATCACCGGCCAGCCGTAATTTTTGCCTTTTTCGGGAACGTTGACTTCATCGCCGCCTTTGGGACCGTGTTCGACGATCCACAGCTTGCCTGTTATCGGATGAAGAGCGGCGGCCTCGATATTGCGGTGACCGTAAGACCAAATTTCAGGCCTCGCATCAGAACGGCCGACAAAAGGGTTGTCCGGCGGCACCGAGCCATCAGGGCGAATGCGGATCACCTTTCCGAGGTGACTGTTCAAATCCTGAGCCGACGTCTTCAGATTACGCTCACCCGTGGTGATAAACAAATTGCCGTCGCGCGCGATCACAATTCTAGAACCGAAATGAAATCCTCCGGCAATGTTGGGCTCCTGCCGGAAAATTATTTTTAATTCTGTCAGTTGTGTTTTTCCCGCTTTTTCTACAAAACGGGCACTGGCCACACTTGTGCCATTCGGGTTCGGCGCGCCAGAAGGTCCGCGCGGTTCGGCGAAGCTAAGATAGATTTTTTGGCTCTGTGCGAAATCCGGGGCCAGCACTACATCAAGCAACCCCCCTTGGCCGATTGCGGCGACTGCCGGCGTACCTTCGACGGGCGGCGACAATTTCCCATCCTTGCCGAGGATGCGAAGCCGACCAGGCCGCTCCGTTACAAGCATCCGGCCATCGGGCAAGAATGCGAGCGACCAGGGATTCTCCAACCCCGAGGCGACGGTATCGACGCGAAAGCTCGCTTTATCGCTTTTAACGACGGTGCTTTGCGCTAAGGCCAATGAAGATAGAGTGGACGCCGAAATGAAAAATGGGATCAAAAAAAACTGGCGTGCGAGCATAACGTTAGCCTAACGGTTCAATCAGGCCGCGCCAGCCTCCTCTTCTCCGATATGAATTGAAGATTGGAACTTAGCGCTTCGAACGACGCCTGCGCGCTTGGCTAGGCGTCAGACCACTGAAGGCAACCGCGGCCAGCAGCATCATGATCACCGAGATCCCGATTACCATTCCAATCACGCCATTGATCGCGCTGCCGCCATCAATGGTGGCTAGCTCGCGGGGTGCCGCCAAAGCCGCATCGGTGCCGATCAGCAGTACGATGGCGCAGATCGAAGCCACTAGCGCGATAGCCACCATCGCCGCAGCGCAAGCAGAGCCGAGGCGACCATGCTCTACCGCAGCCGAGATAGAGCGCGGCTGCTCGACAGCGTATAAATTAGTCGCCATTGGCATTACCTTTTGAATCAAGTTCGCGAACGACCATTTCGCAATGCGTCCTAATATTGTCGCATCGCGGTAAACCGATGGCAAAAAGAGGGCAAAAGCAGGCTGAAGTAGCTAAAATGGTAATTAAATACGCAAAATTCTGATGACTTTGGCTGTCATTGTAACCTTGTCGTCCGTGATCAATATCTATCCAGATATTTCATCGATCTTGATATGTCCGGGTTCGCTGGCGATTCTCGCAAGCCAATCGATGACATAAGGGAAGCCACTGAGGTCAAATTCGCCTTCATTCGCGACGTGAGTATGGGCGTAGAGCGCAATATCGGCGATTGTGGTGCGAGAGCCGACAAAATAGCGATGCTCCGCCAGGTGCCGCTCCATCAATGACAGCGCCTGATAACCCGCTTCCATCCATTGATCGATTTCGTGTTTGCGCAGTTCCCGGCCGCCTTTGACCAGATGAAGCCATAACCGTGCCGCTGCGATAGCAGGTTCATGGCTGTGCTGTTCGAAAAACATCCACCGCAACACCTCGGCGCGCTCTAGCCGATCCTCTGGGATATAGGGCGTACCCTCGGCAAGATAGACAAGGATCGCATTCGATTCAGCGAGATAGCGCATTCCCGGCAATTCCAGCACGGGAATTCGTCCCTCCGGATTCTTCATTAAGAATTCTGGCGTTTTGGTCTCGCCTTTGAAGAAGTCCGTTTCAACCAGTCGGAAGGGGATACCAAGGCGCGCAAGCAACAAGCGCACTTTGTAGCTGTTGCCGGAGCTTTGCATCGAATAGAGCGTGTACATACCGCGATCAAAGCATCTGACGAGGTCTTTGCAAGACCGGCTTATGTCTGGGCGTACACATCAGCCATGACGCGACGTACCGCCAATGTGAACAATGCGACAAGTGCGATCAACCCAAATGGAACGCCCGTATATTCGGCGACCGAGCGCGTAATCAACGGTGCGATCCAACACAATGCGAGAACGCTCTTTTCGTAAGGAAGAAATCTTCGTTGCAATCCGTTGGCCGCAAGAAAAGCAATGGCAGGCCCCATTGCGACGAGATCATAATCGAGAATATAGGGCGTCGAGAGAAGTGTGCCGGTCAAAAGTGCCGAGGATTTTAATTCGGGCACAGCCTTTCCGCGCCAAATCCAGATCAAAAAAATCGCAACCGCAAGTATGACAATAGCTTGTGCCACATAGGCAAATGTAATTGTCGCGCCCCAATATCTTAATGTCGCAAAAAAACTCTGAATTTTGTAAAAACCCGTACCGCCTTCTTCCAACACAACAGTGCGCGTGAAGACGAGACTATCCCGGAAGGCTTCCCACGTCGCCGCGCCATAGGCAAAATAGGTAAGTGCGCAAACAATGATCGTGGTTGCCGCCGCGGCGAAGAACACGCGCCATTGTCCCGAAACGACAAGTACAAGCGGAATCAAGAATCCGTATTGAGGTTTATAAACGAGCAAACCGATTAGAATGCCCGAGATCACGGGCATACGATCGAGCAGTAGTAACCCGCTGCCAAATAACGCCGCCGTCAGAAATCCATTCTGGCCGTGGGAGAGATTGATGAAAACGGCCGGAAAGGCGAGAGCAGGAAGGAGTGCGCGCCGATCCCCGACAATGGAAAAGACATTCCACAAATAAAGAAGCAGGGAAGAAACCTGCCAGATTGCGAGCGATAGGAGATAGGGAAAGACGGCAAGCGCTGCGGCCAAGCCCAAGAAAACCGGTGGATAGTGCCAGCCATAAAACGGAGTATCCGTTCCGAAAATCGACTTTTCCTTTTCGTGCTGTAGCTGAGGAGAAAATGGCGCCGCAGGATTTCCTTCTAGTACATACTTTCCCGCGGCATAGACGTTCGAAAAATCGGTGGCCAGTGGACGATTTAGAAAATCGTTGCGTCCTTTTGAAGTGATGACTAGGCCACCAATGGAAATAATTCCGAGCGCGAGTAGGATCATTGAATAAACACGCAGGCGCTCCAGCGTCATCCAGTCGCCGCTTGCAATTCCCATCAAGATAGCGCTCATCGTGTGTCCTTGTGCATCGATTCCATAGGTAAAATCCACGTGTTGGACCGTGATTTTGGTTGCGATGCACCGATGCGTCGATTACTTTGCGCGCGCCCTTAAACCGGGCATTTGGAGCTCGTCATGGCCTTCCTCGCCAACTCGATCGGCCGCATTAAGCCCTCGCCAACTATCGCGATTTCAAATCTCGCTAAGGAACTGAAAGCGCAGGGCAAGAACATTATTGCGCTCTCGGCGGGTGAGCCGGATTTCGACACGCCGGAGAACATCAAACAGGCGGCGATCCGGGCGATTGAACGTGGTGAGACGAAATACACGATCGTCGACGGCATTCCAGAGCTCAAGGCTGCGATCTGCAAGAAGTTCAAGCGTGAGAATGACCTCGACTACAAGCCTTCGCAGGTATCGGTTGGCACCGGCGGCAAGCAGGTTTTGTTCAATGCGCTAGTCGCGACGCTAAATCCGGCCGATGAGGTCATCATTCCAGCACCGTACTGGGTGAGCTACCCTGATATCGTGATGTTCGCAGGAGCAAAGCCCGTGCCGGTCGTGGCCCGCATGGAAGATGGCTTCAAGATCAAACCGGATGCGCTTGAGCGTGCGATTACCGCGAAAACGAAGTGGCTGATCTTCAACTCACCGTCGAACCCGACCGGTGCGGCCTATACGCGTGCCGAACTGAAGGCGCTCACGGATGTGCTCGTGGGGTATCCCCATGTGTGGGTACTGACCGACGACATGTACGAACATCTCGTTTATGACGATTTCGAATTCAACACTGCCGCTCAGGTCGAGCCCAAGCTTTACGAACGCACCCTCACGCTCAACGGCGTGTCGAAGGCCTATTGCATGACTGGCTGGCGCATTGGTTATGCGGCAGGACCGGAAATGTTGATTAAGGCGATGGGTACACTGCAATCGCAATCGACCACGAATCCGTCTGCGATCTCGCAATGGGCTTCGGTCGAGGCGCTCGAAGGCCCGCAGGATTTCATTCCGAAGCATAACAAAATTTTTAAGGAACGCCGCGATCTGGTTGTGTCGATGTTAAATCAGGCGAACGGCATTTCATGCCCAAAGCCAGAGGGTGCCTTCTATGTTTTTCCGTCTTGCAAAAGTACAATCGGAAAGATTGCGCCCTCGGGACAAAAAATCGCAACCGATGAGGACTTCGTGAAGGAACTTCTTGCCGCCGAAGGCGTTGCGGTGGTGCACGGGACCGCGTTTGGATTAGGGCCGGCGTTTCGAATTTCTTATGCAGCGGCAACGAGTGAATTGGAGGAAGCTTGCCGGCGCATTCAACATTTTTGTGGTGCGTTGCGGTAACGGAAAATACTGCCCCTTGTTCGCTCTCTTTGTCGGAATAGGTTTCGCGTCAAAGTGCGACATGGAGTGCTATTTTATACCGAGCGGCGGTGGCCGCAGCCATCGTTAATGGGGATCGGCTGAGTGCACCGGGCTTGATCTTGGCGTGAGCCGGGACGGCTGGCTGTTGTGGGGTGTATGGTCTCCGACCAAAATCATCAATCGTAAAGATGTCGCAGGCACATATGTTGGCGCTTCTGCGGGAGCGACCTCGGGCGCCGGTGTTGGTGGGAACGCGCTCGTGGGCGGCTCTAACAAAACGATTGTACTTCAGCCACTGAGCGGCGAGGGTAGCGTTGGTTTGAGCGTGGCGCTTGGCATTACTGCTTTGTCGCTGTGCTAATTGTTTTCTGACTTGAAGTTCAGCGGCCCTAGGTTCGCCTTGGGCCGCTTTTTTGCGTCGTTGCGTCGCACACCACTCATCGCTTGCGCTTCGTCCCTTCGCCTGAAACGATAGTGCCGTCGGCCGTCCGTCCTCGGCCGGTAAGCCTTAGCTTCGCGCGAGGGTCGCAGCGTCAGGACTCTCATACGCAGGGAGGTGCGGATGGCGGACAAAAAAACCGCGAACATTTCCAATGACTCCGGTTCAAAAGGGCCGCGATGTATCGCGCTCGTCGGTCCATTCCAATCGGGAAAGACGACGCTGCTTGAAGCAATCCTCGCTCGTACAGGTGCAATCCAGCGCCCGGGCAGTGTCGATGCTGGAAACACGGTTGGCGATGCCAGTCCCGAAGCGCGTGCTCATAAGATGAGCGTCGAGCTTTCTGTCGCTTCAACAAACTTTCTCGGCGACACCTACACTTTTTTCGATTGTCCGGGTTCGATCGAATTTGCGCAGGAGATGCGCGCAGTGTTGCCGCCTGTCGATGCCGCAGTGATTGTGTGCGAGGCGGATGAACGCAAAGTGCCGCAGCTGCAATTGGTGCTACGCGAGCTGGAAGACCTTGGGATTCCGCGCTTCTTGTTCATCAATAAAATCGACAAGGCCGACAAACGTGTACGTGAAACGCTTGCGCTGCTGCAGCCAGCTTCGCGAGTGCCGCTAGTGTTACGGCAGATTCCGATTTGGAAAGACGGGATCGTGGTTGGTTTTGTAGATTTGGCGCTTGAGCGCGCTTTTGTCTACCGCGAACACGCTGCAAGTGAAGTTGTTGATTTCGACAGCGATAATATGAGCCGCAAGAAAGAAGCGCGTTTCACTATGCTCGAAAAACTCGCCGATCACGACGATCAGTTGATGGAGCAATTACTTGAAGACATCGAGCCGCCACGCGATAAAGTATTTGATGATCTCTCGAAGGAACTTCGCGAAGGCTTGATCTGTCCGGTGTTGATCGGCTCGGCCACGCGTACGAATGGCGTATTGCGGCTGATGAAAGCTTTGCGCCACGAGGCGCCAGGCATTGTGCAAACGGCTACACGGCTTGGCGTGAAAAGAAATGACGCGATCGCCCAAGTAGTGAAAACACTACACACTACGCACGGCGGCAAGCTATCGACAGTCCGCGTGCTCGAGGGGGAAATCGGCGAAGGCGCAATTGTTGTCGGCGGCAAGGGTGAGGCCGTGCGTGTTGCCGGCGTATTTAGACAGACGGGCGCGGCTATTGAAAAACGTGGCCCGGGAAAAACTGGAGAAACAATTGCGCTCGGTAAGCTCGATCCTATCGTCACTGCCGACACGATCACGACCGGAAAAGAGCCTGTTCCGCCACTCGTAGAGCTTGCGCCATTGCCCCCCGTGCTTGGTCTCGCCATCACGGCGCGCGACCGCAAGGATGACGTTAAGCTGGGACAAGCGCTGCATAAATTGGTGGACGAGGATCCTTCGCTGGTCGTTGTTCATAATACTGAGACAAGCGAGGTTGTGTTATGGGGCCAAGGCGAAATGCATCTCCGCGTTGCTATCGAGCGCCTCTCCGCTCGGTTCGGTATCGAGACGATGACACACACGCCGAGTGTCGGTTATCGCGAAACGATACGGAAACCCATTACTCAGCGGGGCCGGCATCGGAAACAATCGGGAGGTCACGGCCAGTTTGGTGATGTAGTGCTCGATATCAAGCCTTTGCCGCGCGGTGTAGGCTTTCAGTTCTCGGAAATGATCACCGGTGGCGCGGTCCCGAGGCAGTATTTTTCAGCGGTCGAAGAGGGCGTGAAAAGTTATCTGAAATGCGGGCCACTTGGATTTCTTGTCGTAGACGTTGCCGTTACCCTAACGGACGGCTCCTATCACGCAGTCAACTCGTCCGATATGGCATTCCAGCTCGCAGGTCGTCTCGCGATGAGCGAAGGAATGCCACAATGTCAGCCCGTATTATTGCAGCCGATCTATTCCGTGGAAATTGTTTGCCCGACTGACGCTACCGCAAAGATCAATGCAATCCTTTCGCAACGACACGGGCAGATTCTCGGCTTTGACGCACGCGAAGGTTGGGACGGCTGGGACGTGGTGAAAGCAATGTTGCCCGAATCTGAAATTCGCGATTTGATCGTCGAGGTGCGCTCGGCGACCGCAGGTGTCGGCGGACTTTCATTCAAATTTGACCATATGCAAGAATTGACAGGTAAACAGGCCGATCAGGTGGTGGCGGCCCGAAAAGCAGCAGCATAAATGCGCACGGTCTGTTGAATTGATTGTGAGCGGCGAGGCGGCTAGCTCTTGGTGCATCCAGGAGGAATCGAATGAACATCATTCATCGCAGCAACTGGGAAATCTCAGAATCGCTAGCGACGCCTGAGCACATCTATTTGAGCCGTCGCTCATTGTTAGGTGGGGCTGCCGCGCTCGCCGCCTCTATGACGCTGCCTTCCGATGTACGCGCAGACACCGACCCAACTTCTGATCTCTATCCGGCGAAGCGCAACGAAAAATATATGCTCGACGGTGAACTCACGCCTGAGAACAAGGCGAGCAACTACAATAATTTCTACGAATACGGCAGCGATAAATACATCGCGTCGCGATCTCAGCAGTTGAAGACGCGACCCTGGACAGTGAAATTCGATGGAATAGTCGAGAAGGAAATGACGGTCGGTATCGACGACCTCATCCGTGCAATGCCGCTTGAAGAGCGTGTCTATCGGATGCGCTGCGTAGAAGGCTGGTCGATGGTGGTGCCATGGACGGGCTTCACAATGTCGAAGCTTGTCGCTTTCGCGAAGCCGCTTTCGTCCGCGAAGTATGTGCGTATGGAAACTTTTAATGATAGTTCCATGGCGCCGGCGCAGCGGTTGCCGCTTTTTCCTTGGCCGTATGTCGAGGGACTGACGATGGCCGAGGCGAATAACGAGCTGACCTTTATGGTCACAGGCATATACGGAAAACCTGCGGTCAAGCAGCATGGTGCGCCGCTCAGGCTAGTGACTCCCTGGAAGTATGGCTTCAAGGGAATCAAATCAATCATCCGATTTACGTTCACCGACCAACGGCCGAAAGGCACGTGGGAGGTGTTGCAATCGAACGAATATGGATTCTGGGCAAATGTGAATCCCGCGGTTGCACACCCGCGGTGGAGTCAGTCGACCGAGGACGACATCGGCACCGGCAACCGGCGTCCCACACTGATTTACAACGGCTACGGTGAGCAGGTCGCGGATCTTTACAAAGATCTTGAGAAGGAGCGGCTTTTTGTTTGACCGGCTTCCTCGTTTCCCTTCCGGATCGGCGGCAAAAAAAACTCGCCGGGCTCCGGGGGATGGGGGAGGAACCCGGCGAGTCCCATCACAAAGTGACAGGGTATCCACTTGCATCGGAAAATGATGCGAATTTCGCATAAAGAAATAGATTGCTGCCATAAAAACGCGTGGGCAATGGAGGTGGTCGCATAGCGGACATGCGATAGCTGCAATGCTCAAATTGACGTATGCAAAATTAAAAGTTCCAGCGCTGCGCTTTCGCGATCAGGAAATCTCTAAATACCTGTAAGCGGGCCAGCGAACGCAACTCCTCAGGATAAACGAAGTATGCATCGAGAGTTGGTGCGTCGTGGTCGGCGAATAGTTGAACGAGATCGGTACCATCTGCGATGTAATCGGGGAGCGTCGCAATCCCTGCGCCATTTTCCACAGCGGTGCGCAGCCCCATGGCATTGTTGACCGTCAGCGCAACGCGCCGGGGACCGTTTCTATCCCGGCCGACCTCCGCAAGCCAATTTAAACCTGCATAATACTGGGGAACCGGACCGCCAAGTGTCAGTAAACGATGTCCGTCGAGTTCTTCGGGCGATCGTGGCTGGCCGTTTCGCTTCAGGTAAGATGCGGATGCGTATGCGTGGAAATGAACAGTAAAAAGCTTGCGTTGCACCAAGTCCGACTGAACGGGTTGTCTCAAACGAATTGCTACATCCGCTTCCCGCATAGAAAGATCGAGTTCTTCATCCGATAAAAGAAGCTTGATGCTAATATCCGGATAAAGTTCCAGAAATTCCCCCATACGAGGGGCCAACCAGAAGCTTCCAAGGCCTACTGCTGTGGTTACTTTCAGCTCGCCATTGGGCTTTTCGCGACTATCGGTCAGCGCTGCACGGGTTGCTTCGAGTTTAACAAACACTTCATGAGCCGTGCGGAAAAGTATTTCGCCTTGTTCGGTGAGGATCAGGCCGCGAGCGTGGCGATGAAACAGGGGAACCTTGAGTTCCTGTTCGAGTGCGGAGATCTGCCGGCTGACGGCCGATTGCGACAGCCCAAGAGTCTCGCCAGCATGAGTGAAGCTGCCCGCTTCGGCAACGACATGGAAAATCTTGAGTTTTTCCCAATCCATCACTTACTCGGCAACCGCGCGCTGGTTTTCTTGGCGATATCGCACGCTGCGAACAGGCCAGGCAGTGAGGATGCCGTCGAATGGGGAGCAATCCAGACATAACCGAAGGGTTTCATTTTTAGTTTGCCCTCGACGAGTTCGGTTGCCGGCTCATGGCCGATCGCCACGAACCCGCCGTCGACATCTGTCGTGATCGTAAGCTGGCCGCCGGTTGGGCGCCCTGAACAAGCACCGGCGAAAGCATGGCGCGGGCTGCGAAGATCCCCACACTATAGTCGGCGGGCGCGGATCCGATAATTGCGACACGGATGTGTTCACCTGCCATGGAAAAGTCGCCGCTTTAGACCACTGATGGAATCGCGCCCCATTTGCTATTTATATGGCGTCTTTAGTCTCGCCTGCAAAACAGATTGCTGTGCCCACAAACTCTAAATCTGGAAATCGCAGATGGACCAATGCACTAGGCGGAAGCTTGCGTCAGTCAGCCCCGGCCAGTACACGTCCGTAAGGCCATTCCGGGGTGGACTAGGGGTCTTCGAATGCGTGAGCAACTCGACGCGATCGACTGGAAGATTCTCGCCGAACTCCAACGAGACGGCCGCATAACCAATGTCGAACTTTCGCGCCGGGTGGGCATTTCGGCGCCCCCCTGTCTACGCCGCATGCGTGCGCTGGAAGAGGCAGGTATTATCCGCGGTTATCGCGCGTTGCTCGATGAGAAACGGCTCGGTTACGAGGTCACGGTTTTCGTTATGGTGCATCTTGCGAGCCAGGCTGAGGCCGATCTTTCCGCATTCGATGAAAAAGTGAAGGGCTGGGCGCTGGTGCGCGAGTCCTGGATGTTGTCGGGCGAGGTCGATTTCATCCTGAAATGTGTCGCGAAAGACCTGAACGCGTTTCAAGAGTTTTTGACCGAACTCACCGCGACGCCAAACGTCCGCAGCATCCGAACGGCAGTGGCGCTCCGCCGTTCCAAAGACGAAGCGAGCGTGCCGCTGGACGATTTTAAATCCTGAAACAAAAATGCTCAGACGAAAGTTCGAGTGTCTAGCGCCACTCGATTTTCTTGACCTCATAGGCCTTGGCGCCTTTCGGCGTGTTGACCTCGACTGAAGCGCCCTTCTTTTTGCCGATCAGCGCCCGTGCGAGTGGTGACGTGATAGAAATTCGGCCAGCCTTGGCGTCCGCCTCCGTTTCACCAACGAGCTGCCATACTTTTTTCTCGTCGGTGTCTTCGTCGACAAGCGTAACCGTCGCGCCGAACGTCACGGTGTCACCGGAAAGCTTGGAGACATCGATGACTTCCGCACGCGAAATCTTGTCCTCAAGTTCCGCAATGCGGCCCTCGTTCAGAGACTGCTGTTCCTTCGCAGCGTGATATTCCGCATTCTCACTCAAATCGCCGTGTCCACGTGCCTCTGTAATCTGTTGAATGATGCGCGGACGATCCTCCGCCTGGCGGCGACGCAATTCGGCTTCAAGGGCAGCGAAGCCGGAGGCCGTGATTGGAATTTTTTCCATGGTTCTCTCCGAAACCCTGGTCAACTCACAAAAATCGGCTGATCGTGCGCCCCGAACGTTCGGCTCGCCTCGATCGCCGTACTGATTACGAACCCGCCTTCGCTTGCTCGCGTATCCGGACCGTTCGCTAGGCCCGTTCGCTGAAATAACTTTGCAGCGCACGTACTTCGAGATCGCCGCCCAGATAGGCCTTAATCCCCTGCGCCGCAGCGACGGCTCCGGCTAGGGTGGTGTAATACGGCACTTTATGCAAGAGGGCAGCACGCCGCAAAGAACGCAAATCCTGAAGAGCCTGTGCCCCCTCGGTAGTATTAAAAACAAGCTGCACTTGGCCGTTTTTGATGGCATCGACGATGTGCGGCCGGCCCTCGTGAACCTTGTTTACCTTTTCGACCGGCAGACCGTGCTCGGCAAGGTAGCGCTGCGTGCCGCTGGTCGCAATTAGCTTGAATCCGGCGTCGCTAAGCAGGCGAACTGACTCAACAATGGCGGGTTTGCGGTCGCTTTCTCTCACCGAAACGAACACGGTTCCAGAGCGCGGTACGGCCGCGCCACCACCAAGCTGGCTTTTCGCAAAAGCAATTGAATAGTCCAAATCGAGGCCCATGACCTCACCAGTCGATTTCATTTCGGGGCCGAGGACTGTATCGACACGGTCGCCGAAGCGGGCGAACGGGAATACCGCTTCTTTCACCGCGACATGTTTCAGGTTCGGCTGTTTTAAGTTGAAGCTCGTAAGCTTTTCACCCGCCATCACACGTGCTGCGATCTTGGCGATCGGCAAGCCGATGGTTTTTGCGACAAAAGGCACGGTACGCGAAGCGCGAGGATTTACTTCTAGTACATAAATATCACCGTTTTTGATCGCGTATTGTACGTTCATCAATCCGCCGACATTGAGCGCGAGTGCGAGGGCGCGGGTCTGCTCTTCCAGGGACCTGACCATTGCGGCGTTCAAGGAATGCGGCGGCAGCGAGCATGCGCTATCACCCGAATGTATCCCAGCCTCCTCAATGTGCTCCATGATGCCGCAGATAAATACATCCTTGCCGTCGGAAAGCGCATCGACGTCGACTTCGATGGCGTCAGATAGATAGCGATCGATCAGCACTGGACTCTTGCCGGAAACGACGACGGCTTCCTTCATGTAGCGCTCGAGACTCGTCGAATCATAGACGATTTCCATTGCGCGGCCGCCCAGCACATAAGATGGACGAATGATGACGGGGTAGCCAATCTTCTCAACCACACGGCGCGCTTCCGCCGCGCTTTTGGCGATGCCGTTTTCCGGCTGGCGCAATTTTAGCTCGTCGAGCAGCGTTTTGAAGCGGTCGCGGTCCTCGGCAAGGTCGATCATGTCCGGCGAAGTGCCGAGGATCGTGACCTTTGCCTTTTCGATGGCGTCGGCCATTTTCAGCGGGGTTTGGCCACCGAACTGCACGATCACACCGTGCAGTTTTCCGTTTTCCTGTTCGCGTGTGAGAATTTCAAGAACGTCTTCGGCGGTGAGAGGTTCGAAGTATAGACGATCCGAGGTGTCGTAGTCAGTCGATACCGTCTCCGGATTACAATTGATCATGATGGTCTCAAAGCCCGCCTCTCTGAGCGCGAAGGCGGCGTGGCAGCAGCAATAATCGAACTCAATTCCCTGGCCGATGCGGTTGGGGCCGCCGCCGAGGATTGCGACCTTATTCTTGTCGGAGGGCCTTGCTTCGTCGGCAGGCGCGCCCGCGAATGGCGGCTCGTATGTCGAGTACATATAGGCGGTGGGCGAGGCAAATTCGGCGGCACAGGTGTCGATCCGTTTGTAAATTGGCCGAACTCCAAGCGCCTTACGGAATTTTGTGACTTCCGTTTCGCTGTTATTCGTAAGCGTGGCTAAGCGCGCATCGGAAAATCCCTGAGCCTTTAAGCTGCGAAATGCGCCGGCTGTTTTTGGCAGGCCCTTTTTTTTGATCTCGGCTTCGGTGATCACGATCGCGCGAATTTCAGCTAGGAACCATGGATCGATCTTGCAGGCTTCGTGGATTTCGTTGTTTGGAAATCCGAGACGCATTGCTTGCGCGACTTTCAAGAGACGCTCTTGCGTGGGCGTGCCGAGCGCAGCACGAACGGCATCCTTGTCATCTCCCTGGCCTAGGCCTTCAATTGTTACTTCATCTAGGCCCGTAAGTCCGGTTTCGAGTGAACGCAGCGCCTTCTGCAAGCTCTCCCGGAAGGTGCGGCCGATCGCCATGGCTTCGCCGACTGATTTCATAGAGGTTGTCAATATCGGATCAGCGCCGGGAAACTTCTCAAACGCGAAACGCGGGATTTTGGTTACGACGTAATCAATCGTGGGTTCGAATGAAGCCGGAGTTGCGCCGCCAGTAATGTCGTTCGCGATCTCGTCAAGCGTATAGCCGACGGCAAGCCGTGCCGCGACCTTGGCGATCGGAAAACCCGTCGCCTTTGAGGCGAGTGCAGAGGAACGCGATACACGCGGGTTCATCTCGATCACGACCAGTCGGCCAGAATTCGGATCAACTGCGAATTGCACATTTGATCCGCCAGTCTCTACGCCGATTTCGCGCAACACCGCGATCGCGGCATCGCGCATGATTTGATATTCTTTGTCCGTAAGGGTGAGCGCGGGCGCGACGGTTATCGAGTCGCCTGTATGCACGCCCATAGGATCGACGTTCTCGATCGAGCAGACGATAATGCAATTATCTTTTTTATCGCGCACAACCTCCATTTCATATTCTTTCCAACCGAGAATGGACTGCTCGACCAGAACTTCACTAGTGGGCGAGGCGTCAATCCCGCGCTCGACGATTTCGATGAATTCGGTTTTGTTGTAGGCGATGCCACCGCCGGTGCCGCCAAGGGTAAAACTCGGGCGAATGATTGCAGGCAAGCCGATGTCGTCGAGGGCCTGAAGAGCGTGCACGAGCGTTTTGACTTGATGCGAGCGTGGAGTTTCCAAACCGATTTTTTTCATTGCCTCGCGGAATAGTTCGCGATCTTCGGCTTTGTCGATGGCTTTGGCCGTGGCACCAATCAGCTCGACATCATGCTTTTCAAGCGTGCCCATCTTCCGCAACGTGAGCGCAGTGTTGAGGGCGGTTTGCCCGCCCATGGTCGGAAGTAGTGCAAATCCGCCGGGAAGCACGTTCCGTTCCTTTTCGATGATCTTGGAGACAATTTCGGGCGTGATTGGCTCGACATAAGTCGAGTCCGCGAGATCAGGGTCGGTCATGATGGTCGCTGGGTTCGAATTCACCAGCACGATTCGATAGCCTTCGGCCTTCAGTGTCTTGCAGGCCTGCGTGCCAGAATAGTCGAACTCGCACGCCTGGCCGATGACGATCGGGCCGGCCCCGATGATCATGATCGTCTTGATGTCTGCGCGTTTCGGCATTGGACTCGGCTGCGGCACTTAAAAAAAGGGCGCGCGAGCGCGCGTCTCTTAGCCTTAGACAAATTTGTGGTCTGACGCCCGCTGCGGCGTCGCGGTTCTAGCGGAGATTCGCGCGCCGGGGAAGCAACGAATCTAGACGTTTCATGCTGTGGATTTGGTTCGGCGGCAATTGGCCAAAGTAGATCCTTCGCCTTTATAAGAGAATTCTTGTACAAGATCGGTTCCACATAGAATCAGATCAGGCAATGGCGGCCAGGTTTGTGCCCCTCGCATAGATCCAGATCGAGAGCGGTTGGATACCGTTGCGTCAGGATGTGTTCCTTTTTCGTACAAGTATTTTTACGATGGTTTTAGCGCTTCGAAAGCCATGCGTTGCTGGTTATGGCCGAAGTTTTCCGGCAGACGTTTTGCCGCGAAGCCCGCTTTGTGTAAAACGCCGAGCATTTCTTCCTCGGAATACTGCGCGATGCCGAGTTTCGAGCGCAACCTACCGTAATGCGAAAACGCTGTACGTACGAGACCGAAGCACGCCGCGATCAAAAATCCATTTCGAGCCGCGAAACGTAGAATCGCCCATGCGTCGGTGAGGGCGCTGTGCTGGGGGCCGATAACGTCAGCAACGATGAGCGAACCACCCGGTTTTAGTATACGCCGCCAATTTGCGAGAAGCGCATCAAGTTCGTCACGTTTTAGATATTGCAGTAGCGAATTTGCGACGACGAGATCGAGGCAATCCTTCGGCATGCGTTCGATTTCGACTGGGCTAATGATGCGGATCTTCCGTTCGTTCTTGAATCGATCTGCGACACGTGCACGTACCGTCGGCGCGGCCTCGCACAAAAACAGGCTACCGCATTTGGCGACGATTTTGTTGGCGTAGAGCGCCTCACCGCAGCCGTGATCGAGCACGCGCGCATCATTGGATGGCAATCGTGCAATGATATCTTCTGCAATCTGGCGATAATGCGCGCCCAAATGACGTTCATTCACATAGATCGGATGATCCGAATCCCAGAAGCTCACCCAGTCTTTCAATGTCGGTCCTCGTGTTATTCTCGAAACAACAGTCGCACGAGTGGAGCGTTTTTTCCAATCGACGCAGGAATCCCATTCCCTGTTCGCCGAGTTCGTGTAAGTTCATGCCCTGAAAACTGCGACGTACGGAAATTTAGGATGCTCAAGAAACTGTCTGTTGCAGGTTCCTTAATCCTCGCCGTTTTTGCGGGTAAGGCGGCATTTGCGGGCAACGAGATATTGCTGCGGGGACGCTGCCATCAGGGTGAATGCTCCTTCACCAAAGTCGTTTCGACACAGACGATCGGGAAAAACGATGCGGGCTACATGCTTCTTATTAAGGGGCGTTCGGCGATTGTGAATCTGTCAGCCAAGGATCCTGATCCGGAAAAGGTAAAGCCACCGAAATATTTTGGACTCGTGAAAGTAAGCTTTGCTTTCTGTTCGAACTCAAAGGCCTGCAATAATTTTCTATTCCGATGGGAAATTTTACGCACAAGTGCTCAACATCGGCGAATCTGCTTCGGACTTTGCGGTACGTTCTCATGTTGAGTATTGGGCAGTGTGCCATGAGAAGGTCGTGAGTGTCGGTGACGTTATGAGCGATGCCCTTGCGAAAGAGGCACGTGATCTCGGATACAAGAAAGTACCGGAAGCTGAAAAGGTGCAATATAGCTTTCGTACGCGTGCCAAAGCGTTTCGATTTTTTGGATTGTAATTTTGCCGCAGATTATTTCGCGTGCTTTTGCATCAGTACCACGAAGCGCTCGAATAGATAGCGGCTATCGCGTGGACCGGGCGACGCCTCCGGGTGATACTGCACTGAGAATACGGGTTTGCCCTTGAGTTGGATGCCAGCGTTCGAACCGTCAAAAAGAGAAACGTGCGTTTCTTGCGCGCCTTTTGGCAGCGTCGCGCTGTCGATGGCGAAACCGTGATTCATCGACGTGATCTCGACCTTGCCGGTAGTGAGGTCCTTCACGGGATGGTTCGCTCCATGATGACCTTGATGCATTTTCATTGTCTTCGCACCGACCGCTAGCCCCAACATTTGGTGACCGAGGCAAATGCCGAAAGTTGGTGTACCGGAATCGATTAGCTTTTGAATCACGGGTACAGCATATTTCCCAGTTTCCGCAGGATCGCCAGGTCCGTTCGATAGAAAAATTCCGTCAGGGTTCATTGCGAGAATATCCTCGGCGGAAGTTTGCGCGGGTACGACCGTCACCTTGCAGCCGGAGCCTGCGAGCAGTCGGAGGATATTCCGCTTGATTCCGTAATCGATGGCGACAACATTGAATTTTGGCGACTCCTCGTGGCCATAGCCTTTGCCCCACTGCCAAGGCGTCTCATCCCACGAATAGCGCTGGCCAGTCGTCACTATCGGCACAAGATCCATGCCCTCGAGTCCCGGCCACTCGCGCGCCTCTTTTTTTAGTGCGTCGAGATCGAACTTGCCGTCGGGCGAATGTGCAATGACCGCGTTGGGCATGCCGTTTTCACGGATCAACGCGGTGAGCGCGCGCGTGTCGATGCCACCAAGCCCGATGATGTTCCGCGACTTCAGCCACGCATCGAGGTGGCGGGTCGCGCGGTAGTTCGAGGGATCCGTGATTGCTGAATGAAGTACCACGCCACGCGCACCAGGTGCAGCCGCAAGGCTCACCGTCTCAACATCCTCTTCGTTGGTTCCGACATTGCCAATATGGGGAAACGTGAAGGTGATGATTTGTCCGGCATAGGATGGGTCGGTCAGGATTTCCTGATAACCCGTCATAGCGGTGTTGAAACAGACTTCGCCGACCGCTTTGCCCGCAGCACCGATACCGAATCCTTCAAGAATGGTGCCATCGGCGAGCACCAGCAGTGCGGTTGGGACGGGTTCCGACCAGCCTGGTTCCGCTTGTTTCGCGTTCATGAGCGGCCTACATAGCGGCGAGGCCCGTAGACGTCAAAATTGCAAGAGGCGAGATCCACAGTGCTGCGCGATAAGATTAACGAAGCCACCAAAGACGCGATGAAATCGGGTAATAAACTCAGGCTTTCGACGCTGCGCATGATGAGTGCTGCCGTCAAAAATGCCGATATCGACGCGCGCACTGGGTCAAAGGGTCCGCTCGGCGACGATGAGATTCTTGGAGTTTTTCAGAAGCTCATTAAGCAGCGACAGGATTCGATCGAGTTTTATGAGAAGGGTGGGCGGGCGGAACTCGCAAAGCAGGAAAACGACGAAATCGATGTTATCAAAGGCTTCATGCCTGCACAGATGTCGGAACTCGAGATGAACGCGGCGATTTCAGAAATTATCAATAAGTCGGGAGCTGCCGGCATTAAGGACATGGGCAAGGTCATGGCCGCACTGAAAACCACCTATGCGGGCAAGATGGATTTCGGCAAGGCTAGTAGCGCTGTGAAAGCTTTGCTAGCAGGTTAAAAGGCGCGGGGTTCACATGAAGAAACTCCGTCAGAGTCTTTCAAGGCGCAATATGATTGTCTGGGCCGGCGCAGTGACAGCGTTCGGCTCGTTATCTCGCATGGCATCTATTTCCGCGCAGAGTAATGAGGTGCCGTTTTTAAGTAAGTTGATCCCGCATAGTGGAGAAATGCTTCCGGTCATTGGACTCGGCACATCGATCGTTTTTCAGATTGGACAGGATCCAGCACAGCGCGCGCAACGGCGTACCGTAATTGAGAAATTGGTCGCGGGCGGCGGCAAATTGATCGATACGGCTTCGACCTACGGAACAGCGGAAGGCGTCGTCGGTGATATCGTGCATGAGTCCAAACTTCGCGACAAGGTTTTCATCGCGACCAAAGGCGAAGTGCGAAACCAAAATGCAAGTGTTGCCGAGTTTCAAGAGTCGCTCCGGCGTTTAAAGACGCCGAAGGTCGACTTAATGCAGCTCCACAATGTGAGCGATCCGAAAACCGATCTCGCGCTTTATCGTGACTGGAAGAAGCAGGGACTCTGCCGCTACATCGGCATCACGACATCTTTTAACGGTGATCAGGATGCCGTGGCCATGGTCACTGCGCGCGAATCGCCGGATTTTGTGCAGGTAAATTATTCCATCACCGATCGCAACGCCGAAAAGCGCGTGCTGCCTGCGGCAAAGGACACGGGTGCTGCGGTCCTGACTAACTTGCCGTTTGGCCGTGGCGGATTGTTCCGGCTCGTGCGGGGCAAACCGTTGCCCGATTGGGCTGCGGAATTCGAAGTCACAACATGGGGTCAGTTTTTCCTCAAATTCCTACTTTCTCATGAAGCTGTAACAGTGGTCATTCCTGGCACCGAGAAACCTGAGCATATGCTGGACAATCTTGGTGCGGGACGCGGCAGGCTGCCCGATGCCGTCATGCGCAAACGGATGGTTTCATACATTGATCAGCTTGGTTGACCGCCTGTGGATAACGGGAAAAGTGATAACCGGATTTGCTAAAGCTACCGCACTATAAAAAGTTGGATCGATAGGACTGGCGGCCAAACAATTTGTCGCCTAGATCATTTCATGCGCTTCACGCCGAGCTTTCTCGATGAAATTCGGGCCCGCGTCCCTGTGTCCGAGGTTGTTCGCCGCCGTGTACCGCTCAAAAAGGCAGGGCGCGAATGGAAGGGGTTGTCTCCCTTCAATCCGGAGAAGACGCCCTCGTTTACGGTGAACGATCAGAAGGGCTTTTACCATTGCTTTTCTTCCGGAAAGCATGGCGACCAATTTCGTTTTCTGATGGAGACCGAAGGACTTTCTTTTCCTGAGGCGGTGGAGCGTTTGGCGAAATTGGCTGGGGTGCCGATGCCGATTGCGTCGCCGGACGATGAGAAACGTGAAGCGCGCCGTAAGACAATCTATGAGATCGTCGAATTAGCCGCGAAATTTTTTGAGGAAACCTTGCAGTCTCGATCGGGAGCCCGTGCGCGCGGCTACCTCGCCGACCGGGGAATTTCACCGGAAACGCAAACGCGTTTTCGAATCGGATACGCACCTGCCGAACGCTTCGCCCTAAAAGAGTATCTTGGCGGCAAGGGCATCTCGAACGAAGACATGATCGAAGCAGGGATTGTCGTTTCGGGAGACGATATCCCTGTTTCTTATGATCGCTTTCGCGAACGGGTGATTTTTCCCATTGCCGATTTCAAAGATCGTATTGTCGGTTTCGGTGGACGTGCGCTCGCCGAGGACGCGCAGGCGAAATATCTGAATTCGCCGGAGACGCCGCTATTTCACAAAGGCTTCCTTCTTTACAATGGGGCTGGTGCGCGCGCGGCCACACAGCAGAAGAACGCGCCGCTCATTGTTGTCGAAGGTTATATCGACGTGATCGCAATGGTAACCGCGGGTTTCGAGGCGGTGGTGGCGCCCCTTGGTACTGCGCTCACGGAGGACCAACTTGGGCTGCTCTGGCGGATGCAGTCGGAGCCGATCCTCTGTTTCGACGGCGATAAGGCAGGACAACGCGCGGCATTCCGGGCGGCTGATCTCGCGCTTACCCTGCTGAAACCAGGTAAAAGTTTAATGTTTGCCATCTTGCCGGAAGGACAGGACCCAGACGATCTCATTCGAACCGCGGGCGTCGAGGCGATGAAGGAAATTCTTGAGACAGCTCGACCGCTTTCGGAAATGCTCTGGTTGCGTGAAATAGAAAGCGCGCGGATTGATACGCCTGAGCGGCGCGCAGCGCTTGAAGCGCGGCTAGGAGAAGTCATACGTATGATCGCCGATGAAACGGTGCGCCGCTATTATCGCGACGATCTGAAGGCGCGCCTATCGAAGCTTTTTGCGCCGATAGAAGCGCGGTTTGCTCCCCGGACCCGTGTCGAATACCAGCGCGGCCAAAAAAGCAGACTTTCCGATCCAAAAATAGGACTCACCCAGCGCAGCGGCCGGCTTGCCGCTAGTTCGATTGTGCGTGGACCACACACTGCAATTCCCGCCCGGGAGGCATTGATTTTGCTTGCGGTGATGAACCACCCTTGGTTGCTTAGCGAACACGCAGAGGAATTTGTGGCACTAGAATTTTTTCATCGAGATGCGGAAACCTTGCGAAAGGCAATCCTTGCTGCGGCGGCTTCGGGTCATGCGTCTGATGCAGAAGCACTGAAAGCTAGACTTCGGGAGGCGAAAACTGAGGAAATTGCGATACGCATGGAACGTGCCATTTCTCATAAAGCTGATTGGCCGGTGGGGTCCGATTCTGCGGTCACGGACGTTGTAGCCTGGTGGCGCCAAATCGTGAGCTTGCATCAAAAAAAACGCACGCTATCTAGAGAACTACGGGAGGCTGAGGTGGCACTTGGGCTTGAGCCTACTGACGCCAATTTTGGGTGGTTGCAGGACGTACAGAAGCGTCTTGCTTTACTTGAGGGTACCGAGGCCATGATCGAGGGGTTCGGCGAACCTTCGGGTCGGCCTGTTCGCACAACGTAAGGGCGAATCAGTATACGCAGGGATGTGATGCATCCCCGTAGTTGAAGGATTTTGCTCCCCTGGGGGCGCAGTAGAAAAATAGGATTTCCGGTGAGTTCGAGCAAAACAAAGACCAAGGCAGGGTCGGCGAAGAAGTCCGCAAACGTCAAGGCCTCCCATGGAGGTGTGAAAAAGCAAGCTGCGGACCGTCAGCCAGTCCGCAAAAATCTGGAACCGGCTGGTCGCGCCAAGGGCGTTAGCGTTGTCTCAAAGCTTTTCCGAGCGCTGGTCGGCGGAAAATCAGTAACCCCCGCTCTGGCCGCGGAAAAAAAGTCGGCCGCCAAGACTTCGCCGGCATCCGGCAAGACGGAGCCGAAAGCCGTTGACGCGAAGGCGAAGTCAAAAGATCACGGTAAGAACGTAACGACTGTTCCAAAACAGAAAGTTGATGCGAAAACTATTCCGGCGAAAAGCGCTACTGCCGCGAAATTGGCAACCTCAACAAAGGCGTCTGCTACCGGAAAAATAGCTCCGGCTGCAAAAGTTGTAGTGACGCCCAAGCCGCCGATAAAGGCCGGGAAGCCAAATGGTGCGACTCCTGATGTAGAAACTGAACCACGCGATCCACGCCGTACCGCGGCCGGTGTCGAGGCGATCCGCCGAGCGGCGGTTGCCGTCGGCGCGGGAACCGGTGCCGCTTCCATGCCGAAGGATCAGGCACTTGCGGCGAAATCTCCGAAAGACGAAACGGACAAGGATAGCGAGACCGAAGCCGGTCCGCTGCTCGATCTATCTGATGCCGCCGTCAAGAAGATGATTAAGCTCGCGAAAAAGCGCGGCTATGTTACCTACGATCAACTAAATGAAGTGATGCCATCCGATGAGGTCACGTCCGAAAAAATCGAGGATGTACTCGCGATGTTGAACGAGATGGGCATCAATGTAGTCGAAGCCGAGGAAGCGGAAGAAGGCGAGGACGAAGACGACGAGGACGAGGGCGGAGAACTCGTTGAAAGCACATCAAAGTCGCTAGCGACCGTCAAGAAATCCGTTCCGGGCGAACGCACGGATGATCCCGTGCGCATGTATTTGCGTGAGATGGGCTCGGTCGAGTTGCTTTCGCGCGAAGGCGAAATTGCAATTGCGAAGCGGATTGAGGCTGGCCGCGAGGCGATGATCGCGGGGTTGTGCGAAAGTCCGCTTACCTTTCAGGCCGTCATTATCTGGCGCGACGAACTGAACCAGGGAAAAGTCCTTCTGCGAGACATCATCGACCTTGAGGCAACTTATGCGGGTCCTGAGGCGAAACAGATGGCGCCTGCGCCCGAGACGTCACAGGAAGCCGCGGCGGCCGATGACGGTATGATGGCGCCGCCGGAACCGCAGGAGCGTTCGCCAGCGACGCAGCCGGAGCGTCCTGGTCTGTCCGGTCAGCCCGAAGGTGAACCGGATGAAGACGAAGAAGATATGGAAAACGCGATGTCGCTCGCTGCGATGGAAGCGGAACTGAAACCGAAGGTGGTCGAGACGTTCGATCGCATCGCCGATAGTTACAAGCGGCTGCGCAAACTGCAGGACCAGAACGTCGAGAATAAATTGAAAAACGAATCACTCTCGCCTTCGCAAGAGCGCCGATACAAAAAGTTGCGCGATGAGATCGTCGTCGATGTGAAATCGCTTTCGCTCAATCAGGCACGCATCGATTCGCTGGTCGAGACGCTTTACGATATCAACCGCCGTCTCGTTGGCCATGAAGGTCGTCTGATGCGCGTCGGCGAAAGCCATGGTGTCGAGCGCGAGGACTTCCTGAAGAATTATCAGGGCTCTGAACTCGATCCAAAATGGTTACTGCGCGTATCCAAACTTGGCTCGAAGGGTTGGAAGGGTTTCATCGCCCACGAAAAGGATCGTATCAAACAGATTCGCCAGGAAATTCACGGGTTGGCCACCGAGACTGGTCTCGAGATTCAGGAATTCCGCCGCATCGTCCATTTCGTGCAGAAGGGCGAGCGCGAAGCGCGGCAGGCGAAGAAAGAAATGGTCGAAGCCAATCTCCGCCTCGTAATTTCGATTGCCAAAAAATACACCAATCGTGGTCTGCAATTCCTCGATCTCATTCAGGAAGGCAATATCGGCCTGATGAAGGCGGTCGATAAATTCGAGTATCGCCGCGGTTACAAGTTCTCGACCTATGCAACCTGGTGGATCCGACAAGCAATCACGCGCTCGATCGCGGATCAGGCACGTACCATTCGCATCCCGGTGCACATGATCGAGACGATCAACAAAATTGTCCGCACCTCGCGCCAAATGTTGCACGAGATCGGCCGCGAGCCGACGCCCGAGGAGCTTGCTGAAAAACTCGGCATGCCATTGGAAAAAGTGCGGAAGGTTTTGAAAATTGCCAAGGAGCCGATTTCGCTTGAAACGCCGATCGGCGACGAGGAAGACTCGCATCTTGGGGATTTCATTGAGGATAAGAATGCGATCCTGCCGATCGAGGCGGCGATCCAGTCGAACCTGCGCGAAACCACAACGCGGGTGCTTGCCTCGCTTACGCCGCGTGAGGAGCGCGTGCTGCGCATGCGCTTCGGTATCGGCATGAATACGGACCACACATTGGAAGAAGTCGGACAGCAGTTCTCGGTGACGCGCGAACGCATTCGCCAGATTGAGGCAAAAGCATTGCGCAAGCTCAAGCATCCGAGCCGCTCGCGGAAACTTCGCAGTTTCCTCGATAATTAACGTCGGGATAGACGGTACGGCGCGATCAAGTGTTGGCCAAACTCGGTCTCAAGCCTTTTTTTAGAGAAGGTTTGTCTCCGTTGCTGGTTGCAAAACTGAATAATGTCTGTTGAGCCAATCCCGCAGGCCTCTCTTGCAGTGAATTTGTCTTCGCCGCACTCTTGACCATCGTCTGGTGACCAACGATTGTGCTGCGTGACTATTCAGGCATTTTCTCGCAAAAGCGAAATGAAAACCGGCGAGGCAGAATCCGCCTACGCTTGGCTACGGCTTTTTATCGCACTGACGCTTGGCACGATCGGTTCGGTCGGAATGTGGTCGGTGGTAGTTGCGCTGCCAACTGTGCAAGCGGACTTTGTGGTTGCGCGCGCCGAAGCTTCAATACCTTTTACCTGCGCGATGATCGGGTTCGGTCTCGGTGCGGTTTTTATGGGGCAAGTATCTGATCGGTTTTCAATTCTGCCGGTTATCATTTTTGGCACGTTTGCGTTGGGCGCTGGTTACATCGCGGCGAGCTATGCACCTAATTTGTGGACGTTCGCATTGGCTTCCGCTGTTGCAGGGCTTGGATCTTCGGCGACTTTTGCGCCGCTGCTCGCAGATATTTCACATTGGTTTACTAAACGGCGCGGCATTGCGGTCGCGATTGCGGCATCTGGCAATTACACGGCAGGAGCAATTTGGCCGCCAGTCGTGCAGCATTTCATCGAGACGAGCGGTTGGCGCGCGACGCATTTCGGCATCGGCGTGTTCTGTATCGTCGCTATGCTGCCGCTATGTTTGATCTTGCAGCGGCGTATCGCGTTCGAAACAGCGCCCGCTGGAAGTGCAGCGGCTCTTGGCCCGCGTGAATCTCTAGAACTTTCGCCCAATGTGCTGATGGCACTCATTTGCCTGGCGGGTGTCAGCTGTTGTGTCGCTATGTCGATGCCGCAGGTTCACATCGTCGCCTATTGCGGAGATCTGGGGTATGGTGCGGCTCGTGGCGCCGAAATGCTTTCGCTTATGCTGGGCTTCGGAATTATCAGTCGCGTCGCTTCAGGTTTTATCGCTGATCGTATCGGGGGCGTCGCGATGCTTTTGCTCGGCTCTTTTCTGCAGGGCGTTGCCCTATTTCTCTATCTTTTCTTCGATGGGTTGACTTCGCTCTACACGATTTCTGCGCTCTTCGGTCTGTTTCAGGGTGGCATCGTGCCAATGTACGCGATTATCGTGCGCGAATATTTTCCCGCAAAAGAAGCTGCCACGCGCGTGGGCATTGCGATTCTGGCGACCATTGTCGGTATGGCGTTCGGCGGTTGGATTTCTGGATGGATCTTCGATGCCACCGGATCTTACAAGGTCGCGTTCCTTAACGGGTTGGCGTGGAATTTGATCAATGTGTCGATCGCGACTTGGCTGCTTGTCCGCACCCGGACGCACGCTCCGCAAATTGCCGCTGCCTAAAGTGTGGTAGCAGACCTTGCGATACTGGGTACCCGCTCCCATTTTGAGTGGGGAGATGAACATCATGGCATCAAATTTCGCGCATGCAGGTACTTACGATACTCATTCGCTACGCGAGCGCATTGAGCGGCTGGACCGGCTATCGCGTCTCTTGGACATAGCCTTCATTGTACCGGGGACGAATATCCGTTTTGGCGCGGAAGCGATCATGCGCCTTGTGCCCGGTATTGGGGATGCGGCAGCTTCGGCACTTTCGAGTCTGATTTTATATGAAGCCCATCGGCTAGGCGTTTCGCGTCGGACATTGATACGGATGGCCGGCAATGTCGCGATCGAAGCGATTGCGGGCTCAGTACCGATTGTCGGCGATTTGTTCGACGTCGCCTTTCGCGCCAATCGCCGAAACGTGCAGATTCTGCGCGAATATTTCGGGTTGTAGATCTTGGGCAAAATATATTAGTGGCGCGCCTTTTTTACGTTACCAATTACCGCAAGGATCGTCGCCCCGAATGCAGTTGAGACGGCGGTCACTACGAACGGCAAACGGTAATCGCCAGTAATATCGAACAACAACCCGACCAGTGCAGGACCGCCGGCGACGCCGATCACCGTGATGAGCTGGCTGACGGAGTAAATCCGTCCATATTCGAGCGAACCAAAAGCCTCGGCGAGCAGTAATTGCTGCATCATTAAAATCGTACCGATACAAATCCCGAACAGAAAAGCGCCGGCGAGCAGAAGCTGTGGCCCTTCAGCGAAAGCGAGTAAAACGAGCGATCCCGCCTGCCAGAGCATGGCGCATACGGTAAAGGCGCGCGCGCGGATTTTGGAGAGGAGTTGGCCTGCGGCCAGACGGCCAAGCAGGCTCGTCCCTGCAAGGATAGCCACGGCGATAGTGGCCGTCTCGGCGTTGCTCCGTGTACTGACCAGCCGGAAGACGTGCGCGATCGCGCCGACCTGCGCGCCCAGAGAAAAAAGATAGCAAAACGTGACCGCCAAAAAATACCGCGTGGGCCAGGCTTCGGAAAACTTTATGCCGCTTAGCGGTGCATTTGTGACGTTTCCAGGAAGAGGCTCAACACCGTCGGGGAGAAGGCCCATGTCGCGTGGATGTGCGCGTATAATAAGAAGCGTAATAGGCACGACCCCCAAAGCGAAAGCGGTGCCAAGCCAGGGGGCCGCTGCGTTCAACCCTATTTCTTTGATCAAGTACGCCGAGAACGGCGTGATAATGATACCACCCAGCGAAAGTCCCGTCGAAGCAACCGACAATGCTTGCGGGCGTTTTGTCTCGAACCAACGCGCCACAATTGTGCTTGCGGTAACGAGCCCGCAACCGCCGTAGCAGAATCCCAATACGACGTAGAAAACATACAGTTGCCAGGGAGTGATGATTAGTGTGATGGCAGAAAGCGAGATGGCCGTGACGATGGCGCTAACTACAATGATCTTTCCTGCATCGATCCGATCGATTACCTGTCCAACCATCGCACCTCCGATCGCGGAAGCGAGAAAAAAGATACCGGTTGCAAAGCTTACAATGCTGACCGGAAATCCACGTTGTGCAACGAAAGCGTCGAGGAGAACGGAAATATTGTAGAAAAGAAATCCTGCCGTCATCGTTGAGACGACAAGCAGCGCATAGGCGACATACCAGCCGTAAAAAAAACGGCCGGATCGACGGGGGTTGGGGGATTGACCGTGCATCGATGTGTGGTGACGACAAAGCCTTGGTGTAAAGCGCGGTCAAGCCGGGACAAAGGTCAGGAACAGTATGCCAAATGGAATAAAGAGGCGAGGGCGCGGAAAGCGAGATCGTAACGCCGGGACTGGTGTTTAAACGCAGCGTTCGATCGGCCGCCAATATTTTTGCTGTTGGCTTATTCGATGGTTTTCACGATCGAAGAGGTGGGCGCATTGTTCACTGTCGGGAGTTTTTGCTCTCTCATCACCATCGCGTCGTATTCTGGCAGCGACTTGATCGTGAATTTGGGCTGCATGTGAACGATTTTGTATCCTTTTTCTTTCATCTGCTTCAGCAGTTCAGGCAGCGCTTGGGACGTCGCGTGCTGGAAGTCGTGCAGTAGGATAATGCCCTTGCCGTGCTTCTCCAGCTTAGCCATCACCGATTTGATGACCTGCTCGGGCTTACGCATCGTGAAATCGAATGAATCGAAATCAGCCGAGAACATCGCGACATTGCGCTCGGCTAAATATTTTACCACTTCTGGCGGATGTTTTAGGGCAGGGAAACGGAAAAACGGCGCGGTCGGCTGACCATCGAGCGCCCATTGAACTGCCGAGAGGCCCATCTCAATTTCTTGTTTGGCTTCATCGATCGTTTTCTTTTCCAAATTCTTGTGGGCCCACGTGTGCGAGCCAATCGTATGTCCAGCTGCGGCGACATCCTTCAAAATACTTGGAAAATAAGTTGCATGTTTTCCAATCGGGAAGAACGTCGCCTTGATGCAGTTGTCTGCGAGCGCTTTGAGGACGGCCGCAGTATTGTGCGGCCACGGGCCGTCATCGAAGGTCAGAACGACTTCTCCGTTTTTCAGAAAATCATGATTCTTAAAATGCTCGAAGCCGAAACCGGGTCCGCCGGTCGTATCGATTTCGACCGTACGCGACATGGCAATCGCATTCGGATTATCGCACTTGGCAGCGGCCGGTGCGGGAGCCGCAGCAGGGGCTGGAGCAGGGTTCGACGGGTTTTTCGTAGCAGAGGTCTGCGCGAGTACCGCACTAGAACCGGCCAACGACGCAGACATCAAGAGTGCACATGCGATAGAAGGACGCATCAAATTATCTCCACCTCCGCCACAGGCGGTTGAAACTTACAAGATAGTCATCATAGGCGTAAAATCGAGGTTGAGTCAGGGGGGTGTGCAAAGGGGTGTGCAAAGCTGCCGGCCTAGCTGTTAACGGGTAGGGCGGCGCGGAATCAGCTTGGCAGGGTGTTTGGTTACGATTAGGCCTCTTGAATGCATTGGAGTTTCCATGCTCCCGCACGAATTTCTTGTATCCTTCGAAACGATGCCGCAATCATCGTCATTTTGCTCGAAACTGATTTCCCGAAACCTCCGCGAGCAAACTTCCACAGTGTACCGTACACGTGCGGTTTGCTAGTTTACGGCGCTTTCGGGCCCGTAGCTCAATGGTTAGAGCCGACCGCTCATAACGGTCTGGTTGGAGGTTCGAGTCCTCCCGGGCCCACTGTACCCTCTTTGATTTTGCAATCGTATTTGACCAAATTGTCAAACCGGACTGAAAGTTAGCGCAAATAGCTAGAACTCCGCCGTTTCATTTTAATGTCCGCTGTACCCCCAAAAGCAGACATTGATCGGTGAGCCTCGCATGTCCGCTTTGTGCCAATCGCGTCGCCTATTGCCCGCACATAATAAAAACGGAGCGCCAAGCACTGGCGCCCCGTCAGATCGATGATCCAATGTTAGTTTACTTGTAGTAACCGACGCCGCATCCCAGGCCGGCGACCGCGGTAACTAAGCTCACCTTCGGCACCCACGTATTGTCAGAACCGGCCTTGGGAGACTTGTAGCTGACCTCATTGATCTGGCCCTCTTTTGCCGCGTCATAGAGCCTTGGGCCATACACGTCGCCCGTAGGGTCCTTAAATGTCCTCGCATCCTTGCCGAGCAACCCCTTAACGTTGGGATTGCCGTTCGCGACGAGGAGTCCGTCGCTCAGATTGAAGCAGAACGGATAGATGTCGCCCTGGACGAAGCCATTTTCCCCCTTGTTGATCTGGTCGAGCGTCTTGGCCTTATCGGCTTTGATGGCCGCAACCGTCTTTTCAAGCATGGCCTTAGCGTTCGCAGCAGTACCTTGCGCGAATGCCGTAGTCGAGAACAAGACAGCCATGGCGCCTAGCGCGCCAATCACGAGTTTACGAAACATGGATATTCCTCCCTGCTCTTCGAGCAATTTACAATTGTCATGCACCGTGCGTAGGCCCGCAAGGATCACGGCCGCGACATTTTCACGCGTCCCATCATCTAGAACGATGATCAGTTGATCAAATGAACCTCCAATCGGCGCGGCGCCAATTGCCGCAACACCTATTGCACCACCAGTAGACCCATAAACCGGCGTTTGTGCGTGACTAATTTTTGCTGATTTACGGCTCAGCGCACCATGCTTATGGGTGTCGTGAATATCGCGAGCCAAACCAAGCACAGGGTAGGCGCGGGCAAGTTCGGCTCTCTTAGGCGCTGCGCTTCGCCGATGACGCCAATGACAACACCTATGAGTGTGCGCAGTGCGGGACCGCGGAGACTGTAACCGTCTCTGCACCCGCCGGGATTGCGTTAATCCGCCCATCTAGCGCTAAACGTGGAACGATCCCGGCTGTAGCGAGTTCAACGTCTAAGTAGCCGCCTCGAAGATCCAGACCGTCCCCCAACAGTCGCCCCATCGACGAGGCGGACGTAACCCCGGCACAGCCCCCGCTGCGTCCGGGGGTTTTTCTTTTTGGCTACGTCACGAATGTCCGCTTTGGGTCAAAAGCAGATATGGCGACAAGTCAGCGCGATGTCCGCTTTGCCTCCAATAACGGACAACGTTCGCGGTTGGTAAACATCAGCGTTTGGCGTTGTGACTATCCGGGTTTGACACTGCGCCAAAATAACCTTTAGCGCCTATGATCGCCGTTAGCGCAGTTTGACAATCCATCTATTTGAAAACGCTCATTCATGGCATAACTCCCGGGCCCACTGTACCCTCTTTGATTTTGCAATCGTATTTGACCAGATTGTAAAACCGAACTTGAATTTATCGGTCATAGGTGCAACTCTGCCGTTTCATTTTGATGTCCGCTGTTACTCCAAAAGCAGACATTGATCGGTGAGCCTCGCATGTCCGCTTTGTGCCAAACGCAGACATACCCGCCTGCGCATGGCCGTTTGCTGGCCGTTCACGGATTCGAACGCCTGGCTTAGTCCACCGATGGGATCGCTGCATCCGTCTGCAATTTCTCTTCCTGCAACTGAGCGGGGGAACCGAGATATTCCACGTGCGCACCTTCGATGGTGCCGTTGAACTTGAAAGGGGCCTGGTCGTAGTACTCAATCCCTACCGGCGAGCCGAGGTCGATGCCGAAGTCGAGGCAATCGTTAGCGGTAAAGATCAGCGGGGCGCTAACTGGTACCACGCCTGATGCGACTTCCTTGCCATTGACTTTCAGTACCACCTTGAGAGGACCCGCCGGCCTGCGCTCGACATAGGTCGTCTGGACCTCGATTTTCACCTTGCCGGTAGGCAGTTTGTCCTTCGCCTTGACGTGAGTGCGTTGAATCTCGAACAAATTGTATTCGTACGACAGCACGCCGTCTTTGACATACAAGGTGAGGCCGCCGGAAAAACCGCCGAGCGCATAGAGCACGCCGTTGGCGTTGGCCGGCACATCGGCGTCGATGCTAACGAGGTTCTCCTTGTTGCCGAGCGCGGGCGCGGCGACTTCAGGCATCCTCGTGATTGCGCCCGGGAATGTCCACGATGTGTATGGTGGTACTGTACGCAGCTCAGGATGGAGAATTGGAATCCATAGGCCGCCGCCGATTGGCAAGCCTTTGTTCTTTGTGAGCTCAATCAAAAACAGGTCCTTCATATCGGCAAGCTTCGCTGGCATGGTGCCGGCGAGGTCGTCAGCCTGCGACCAGTCTTTGTTCAGATCGTAGAGTTCCCACTTGTCCTTGTCGGGTGTCCATTCCTTGATGCCTTTTGGTAAGCCTGGAACCCAAGGTATGCGTGGACCAAACGCAGACGCCATCCACCCGTCGTGATAAATGCCTCGGCTTCCCATGACTTCAAAATACTGACTGTTTCTGACCTCCTTGGCTTTTGGATCGTTGAAGGTGCTCGTGAACCTGACGCCGTCAAATGGGTCTTGCGGAAAGCCGTTGACCACCCGCGGAGGTGTGATGCCTACGATGTCATAGATGGTCGGAACCACGTCAATGACATGCAGGAATTGAGCGCGGGGCGTGGCGTCGGCCTTGATCTTTGCCGGCCAGCGGATCGCCAGCGGATTGCGCGTTCCACCGAAATGCGAGGCGATTAGCTTGGTCGCCTGATAAGGCGTACTGCCCGCCCAGGCCCATCCAGCATGATACATAGGGTCGGTTTTAGGAGTGCCGAGCACATCGAGACCGCCAAGCGTATTGAGGGCAGCAATCTGTTGTTTCGTTGTGGTGGGAATACCATTCTGCGCGATAAGCTCGCTGATGCTACCGTTTTGGCCTTCAGCCGAGGCGCCGTTGTCGCCCCAGATATAAAGGATCAGCGTGTTCTTGCCGTAGCCCAGTCGATCAATTTCATCGACGACGCGGCCAACTTGTGCGTCTGTGTGCTCGGCAAATCCGGCGACCAGCTCCATGAGGCGGCGCTGGAACGGCTTCTCGTCGTCGGGGATTGAGTCCCAGGAAGCCAGGGTGGCTGGTCTTGGGGTCAGCCGCGCATCCAAGGGTATCCAGCCCATCTGTTTGGCGCGCCGGTAAACACGCTCGCGGTATTTGTCCCAGCCGTCGTCGAACTTGCCGTTATACTTGTCGACCCATTCTTTGGGGACGTGAAACGGACCATGGAGGGCTCCGCTCGCCCAATACATGAAGAATGGTTTGTCTGGACTAAACGCTTTTTGCTGACGCAACCAATGGATCGCGTCGTCGGCAAGGTCTTCGCTCAGATGATAGTAATTGTGGCCACCTGAAGTGTGGGGATGTTCGACGTACGCTGTGTTTCGGACGAGTTGCGGTTCCCACTGCGACGCTTCGCCTCCGAGAAAGCCGTAAAAGTACTGAAAGCCGTAGCCGATCGGCCAATAATCGAACGGCCCCGCGGCGGTAGTTTGGTTGGGAGGCGTATTGTGCCACTTGCCCCAAGCAGCGGTGCTGTACCCATAGTCCTTGAGCACCTGGGCGACCGTGGCGCTGGTCTTAGGCATGATGCCCGTGTATCCATCGTAATCATTCGCCAACTCCCCGATCTGACCGTTGCCGACACGATGGTGATTGAGGCCCGTAAGCAAGGCTGCACGCGTAGGCGAACACATCGCGGTCGTGTGAAAGCGGTTATAGGAAATTCCCTCGTTGGCGATCTTGCTCAGCGTCGGCGTGTGGATTTCGCCGCCGTACGTGTCAGTTTGTGCAGGCCCGGCATCGTCAATAAGCACGATGAGAATGTTAGGCGCATCCTTCGGTAGATGGCTCATAGGTGGGAGCGGATTGTAAATCGACTCCTGCATGGTTCGCCCGGCTGTGCTGCCGGAAGGTTTAGGGGGAAAGGGCAAAACCTCCTGGGCTGCGGTCGGAATCGCAAATCCGGCGCTTAGCGTCACGGTGAGCAATCCGGCTACCAGCTTCAGGCCCATCGGACAACTCCTTCGAGCGTGAATGAAACCTTAGAATTTAGAATACCGATACGGTGGGTTCCGTGACCCGCCTGTCCTCACGTCACGGAGGGGAGTTCACGGCCACCACGCGCATTATCGGCCCCCAAATGTGACGCTGGCAAGACAAGAAGGGTCCTGCGCAACGGCTAGTGTCGCATTTGGGTCAAAAGCAGACATGGTGACAAGTCAGCGCGATGTCCGCTTTGCCTCCAATAACGGACATCGTTCGCGGTTGGTAAACATCAGCGTTTGGCGTTGTGACTATCCGGGTTTGACACTGCGCCAAATAAGTCTTTAGCGCCCATGATCGCCGTTAGCGCAGTTTGACAATCCATCTATTTGAAAACGCTCAATCATGGCATAACTCCCGGGCCCACCAGATTGGGGTTGGGAGAGGAAAATGGGAACGAAAGTCAGCCTAACGGCGGCGGACGGATTCAAGCTCAGTGCTTATCGCGCGGATCCTATAGCGCCGGCGCGTGGTGGCATCGTCGTCATCCAGGAAATTTTCGGCGTAAATCATCATATCCGGTCAGTCTGCGACCGGCTGGCGGCGGCGGGCTATCGCGTCATGGCGCCTCAGGTGTTCGATAGGCTGCATCCGAACTTTGAGTCTGGCTACTCCGATCAAGAGGTCACCAAAGCGCGCGAATTCATTTCCCGGATTGACTGGGCCAAGATGATGCTCGACGCGTCGGCGGCGGTCGATGTGCTCAAGCGCGAGGGTCCGGTCGCGATCATCGGTTTTTGCATGGGTGGGACAGTCGCCTTCATGGCTGCGACGCGTCTCGGTGGGCTTACTGCGGCTGTCGGCTATTATGGCGGACAGGTGGTGCGCTTTGCCGACAACAAGCCGCGTTGCCCCACTCAGCTGCACTTCGGTGAAAAGGATGCAAATATTCCTCTCAGCGACGTCGAAACGATTCGTACCAAACGGCCAGAATGCGAAATTCATATTTATCCGGGAGCCGGCCACGGTTTTTATTGTGATGAGCGTAAGAGCTACGATGCCAACAGCGCAAAACTCGCTTGGCAGCGAACGATGACTCTCCTTTCAAATGCCTTTGGAGCATTGAAGCACAAGACATCTGCCGTGGCGGCGAATTCGCCGCAGGCGGTCAAGATGGAGCAGCAATCGACCTTACAACGGAAAGCAAAAATCAGGGAAAAACATATATCCATCAAGAAAAAGGCCACGCGCAAGCTAAAAAAGAAATCGAAGACCAAAGCAAAACGGATGAGCGGCAAGACGAGCCGCAGAAAGAAGTCACGGCAGCGTTAGGATTGCTCTCCACGAAAAATCCTCTAGCCGACAGTAGAGGTCGCGTTGACGAAACGAAATTTTTGATCGGTTTACGTCAGGCAAACGCCGTCGAATATTCCTTAGGTTGTGCGCCGCTAATGTTGTCGGAACCTTGGGCCCAACACAGGTCTTGAGCACTCGGCTGGCCACTGGCCGCGGATTTAGGGAAGAAAATTGCCAACTTGATTGGCGCGAGAAACGGGCCCATCGTGTTGCAACTTCGGTCTTCGGTTACCGCTTGCGAATGATAGGGGCCGCGGCTTTCAACTGTGCAATGTCTGTGTAACCGATCTGGGCCATACAACGGCTAAGTTCGTCGCTGAGAATTTCGATGGCGGTTTTGGCCCCAGCGGTGCCGAGGGCAGATACAGCAAACATTATCGCGCGGCCGATTAGAATAAAATCGGCCCCAGCAGCGAGCGCTTTCACTATGTGCTCGCCGGAACGGACGCCGCTATCGAGTATTAAGGGGAATTTTGGGCCGACAGCAGCTCGAATTTCGGAAATTATGTCGATTGGAGCAGGCAACGATTCGAGCTGCCGTCCACCATGATTTGAAATAATGACTGCATCGCAACCCGTATCGCGGGCTTTCACTGAATCTTCTGCAGAGAGCAGACCTTTGACTACGAGCTTTCGTTTCCAGCGGTCGCGCAATTTTTTAAGCGCGTCCCAATCGAATTTTCCGCTGATTTGCGAAGACACAAAACCCGCCACCGGCTTCGCAGCCTTTTCGCTTGTGTAGCGTTCCATATTTTCGAAGCGAGGAATTCCCGCTTTCAGAGTCGCGAATGACCATGCCGGGTGGCTCACCAGCTCCCAAACCAACTTCGGTGTCACGCGGAGAGCCACGTTAAAATTGTTGCGGATATCGCGCGGACGGCGGGCGGCAATCGGAATATCGACCGTTACTACCAGCGTCTCATAGTCCGCGTCGTCTGCTCGCTTCACGAGATCATCCGCGATTTCGGTAACGCGCGAAACGTACAGTTGAAACCAGGCGTTTTGTGGTGCGAATTTCTTGAACTTTTCGAGCGAGGTGGTGCCGGCTGTCGAAAGTGTGCAAGGAATGTTTGCCTCGACGGCAGCGCGTGCGATGGCTTCTTCCGCACCAGGACACATCAGATTGCAGAAACCGATTGGAGCCGTGCCAAAGGGAAGCGACCATTTGCGGTCCATCAATGTCGTCGAAAGATCGCGCTCTTCAATATTTGTCAACATGCGCGGCCTGAACTGAACATCGTCGAAGGCAGCGATATTGCGATGGAGGGCCGATTCATTACCCGCGCCGCCGTCGAGATAATCGAATACGAAGCTTGGCAGACGGCGTTTTGCAGGCAGGCGTAGATCGGAAATTGTTGCAAACGGCATGATCGAATCTCTGAGAATATTTTTTTTCGGGCGCTGCCGAAGGATTCAACGGGATCGAATCATGGCGACGAGGTGAATGTTGCCTCGTGCATCTTTACACATTTGCCTTGTGAGTGGGCAATAGCTTGTGAACATTATGTTTTTAAACTTTTTTCAACCTCGAGAGTTATGACGCTTGGTTGCAAGCTTTAACACCGACGCTTGAAAAGTGCATCATGGCCGCACGCATGGTGAACGTACGTGAAGCATGATCGATTGATCGCCTGCCGACGGTTGAGCGTTAGAGAAACAGATGGCGCCGATATTGCGCCACTGCTGCAAATTGGTCTCGAAGCAAACCGCCACTAAACCAAAGGCGCTGGCCGAGATGTTTTGTGCCGAATGGCTTGCGGAAGGAGTGCAGGATCGCTACATACGCGCGACTTCCTGATTTGTTGGAACGGAGTGCGGCGGCGCCATGGCGTCCTGGCAGTATATCTATCATATGAACGGCCTCTCCAAGACTTATCCGGGCGGCCGGAAGGTATTGGATGACATTCACCTGTCGTTTTATCCGGATGCGAAGATCGGCATTCTCGGCGTGAATGGCGCTGGCAAATCCACGCTCATGCGCATCATGGCGGGAATCGACAAGGACTTCACCGGTGAGGCGCAAGTCGCGAACGGCGCTCGCGTCGGCTATCTCTCGCAGGAGCCCCAGCTCGATTCGAAGAAAAGCGCGCGCGAGAATGTCATGGATGGCGTCGCAGATAAACGCGCGATCCTGGAACGCTATAACGAACTCGCAGCAAACTATTCCGACGAGACCGCTGATGAAATGGCGAAATTGCAAGACGAAATCGAGGCGAAGGGCCTTTGGGATCTCGACTCAAAGATCGACCAGGCGATGGATGCGTTGCGCTGTCCGCCCGACGACGCCGATGTTTCCAAACTGTCGGGCGGTGAACGTCGTCGTGTAGCGCTTTGTCGTCTTTTGCTTGAGCAGCCGGATCTCCTGTTGCTTGATGAACCTACTAACCATCTCGACGCTGAAACCGTTGCTTGGCTCGAAAACCATCTGAAGGAGTATCCGGGTGCGGTGCTGATTGTAACTCATGATCGCTATTTTCTTGACCACGTCACCAGCTGGATTCTCGAACTCGACCGTGGTCGCGGCATTCCCTACCAGGGAAACTATTCATCTTGGCTCGTGCAGAAGCAAAAGAGGCTTGAACAGGAGGGCCGCGAGGAAGAGGCACGTCAACGCGCAATCGAGCGCGAGCGCGAATGGATTTCAGCCTCGCCTAAGGCTCGACAAGCGAAAAACAAAGCGCGCTTTCAGCGGTACGAAGAACTCGTTAAGAAAAGTGCCGACAAGGCGCCACAGACCGCGCAGATTATCATCCCTGTCGCGGAACGGCTCGGCCAGAACGTCATTGATGCGGAAGATCTGGCGAAGGCCTATAGCGACAATCTTTTGTTCGAGCATCTTTCGTTCAAGTTGCCACCTGGCGGAATCGTTGGCGTGATTGGTCCAAACGGTGCAGGCAAGACGACGTTGTTTCGGCTGATTACCGGTCAAGAAACGGCGGATAACGGAAACATAAAAGTCGGCGATACCGTAAAGCTCGGTTATGTCGACCAGAGCCGCGACTCGCTTGACGACAAAAAAACCGTTTGGGAAGAAATTTCCAGTGGCGCCGATGTCATTACGCTGGGGAAACGTGACGTGCCCAGCCGCGCCTATGTCGCCGCCTTCAATTTCAAGGGTGGCGACCAGCAGAAAAAAGTTGGCGCGCTATCGGGCGGTGAACGCAACCGTGTGCACCTCGCGAAAATATTGAAATCTGGCGCGAACGTATTATTGCTTGACGAGCCGACGAATGATCTCGACGTGGATACGCTGCGCGCGCTTGAAGAGGCGCTCGAGGATTTTGCTGGTTGCGCCGTGATAATCAGCCACGATCGTTTCTTTCTCGACCGTATCGCGACGCATATTCTTGCGTTCGAGGGCGACAGCCACGTGGAATGGTTCGAGGGAAACTTCCAGGATTATGAAGACGATAAAAAACGACGGCTCGGCGCTGCCGCCGATATTCCGCACCGAATCAAATATAAGAAGTTCACGCGATAGGAACTTTGAATGTCAAAATGCCGTTCCGCGAAGTCGATTTTGATCTTGATCTTCACGGGCTGGTTCGCCTGCATTGCTCCGGCAACTGCTTTTGCCGACGCTGCATTCACGCAGTTTCTCGCAGGCCTGTGGCCGGCAGCGCAGAATTTGGGTGTTTCCCGCCGAACCTTCGACGATGCGACACGCGGGCTTGAGCCCGATCTTACGCTTCCGGATCTTGATCTTCCCGGCCGCGTGCCGCCCGGACAGCCGGAATTTGTTCAGTCACCTGTCGATTATGTCTCCGAAGCGAACATCAACCGGCTCGCCGATCAGGCACGAAAACTTTCGGCGCAATATGCGTCGGCGATCGCTGCAATTGAACAACAATATGGTGTGCCGAAGAACGTGCTACTAGCAATCTGGGGACGAGAGACAGCATTCGGCACCTACAGGCTCCCCTATAATGCAGTGCGGGTGCTGGCAACGCAGGCTTATCTTGGCAAACGCAAGGAAAAATTCCGTGAGGAATTTTTGCTCGCGCTTAAAATTCTGGAGGAGGGCCACGTCAAGCTTGCCGACATGAAAAGCTCGTGGGCCGGTGCAACCGGTCTAACGCAATTTCTTCCGTCGGAATTTTATAAATATGCGGTCGATTTCGACCGCGATGGAAGGATAGATATCTGGAACTCGGTGCCGGATGCGCTAGCGGCGGCAGCGGGCCAGCTTCGTGCCAAAGGATGGCAGTATGGCAGTCGCTGGGCATACGAAGTACGCGTGCCGGAAAACACCGACTGCTCAACCGGTGTTCCCGAAGTTCGCCAAACGGTGCGCGAATGGCTGGCGGCAGGATTTGTTCCGGCGTATGGGCGTAAAATCCTGCCGCATGATCTCGATCAGGAGGCGTCTTTGCTGCAGCCGGAAGGAATTTATGGGCCGGCGTTTTTGACACTGAAGAATTACTACGTCGTGAAGGAATACAATTTTTCTGATCTCTATGTTCTGTTCGTCGGGCATCTCAGCGATGTGATTTCCGATCCGAGGCCGTTCGAGACACCGTGGGCGAAGGTGCCGCTGATGAAAACCGCCGATGTTGAAAAAATGCAGCGAGTGTTGACGGAACGCGGCATCTACCGTGATAAGATCGATGGAAAGGCCGGGATGCAGACGCGGGCGGCGCTCGGCCGCTACCAGAAACAAAATGGTTTGAAGCTTGATTGTTGGCCGACGGCGACCGTGTTGAACCATATGCACGGGCATTGAAAGCGCTGACCAAAAATATCGGCAGAACTTGCTTGTGAGCAGTATCGTACGGATCGCCCAAACGAAAGCCGGCGGTCTTTCGACCGCCGGCGTCGAATTCAGCTCTGCCGCAAAAAAATTAGTTGGGGCAGAAGAAGCGCGGTTGCGACCAGCCCCTAAAATTTCCCCATTGGTCGTAGATGCGGCTGCGAGCCCAGTAGCCGCCAGGACAACCGACAGGCGGGGGAGCGTAGTACCCAGAATAGGCGACGTAACCCGGCGCCGGATAATACCCGCCCCAAGCGTAGCCCGGCGGGGGTGCCGAACGGGCGATCGCGCCGCCAACGATTGCGGCACCGACGATGCCGGCGCCAATGCCGATGCCGCAGCCAGTGCCGCAGCCGGCGTCAGCAGGGGTGGGCACGGCGAGCGAACCAGCGACGAGGGCCGCTGTAGCTGCGCATGCGAGAAGCATTTTTTTCATATGATATCTCCTGGCCGTCGCCGACCGATGGGGGAAATAGACCTACGAGAAACAGGCATAACCCAAGCCCGTTGTTGGCGGCGTCAATTAGAGGTCGAATTTGTCCTAAATTTGATGAATAAAAGCGCCTCAACAATGTCTTGTGAATTGAATAACAAGGAGATTGCGCCATGTCCGGGTCTGAACCTGCTGCCGACCCCAGTCGCACGCGCACCGTCCGTTGGGTCGATCCGATGCAAAGCGCAAGCGCAGCACGCGGCATCAGCGGGATCGACTTTCTGAAAAAGGTCGTCTCTGGCGAGGTACCTCCACCGCCAATCTCGCAGCTGATGGGTTTTTCCATCACCAAAGTCGAACCGGGTTTTGCGCTGTTCGAGTGTGACCCTGGCGAACATCTCTATAACCCAATCGGTGTGGTGCATGGCGGGCTCGCCTCCACGCTGCTCAACTCCTGCATGAGCTGCGCAATCCAGACGACGGTGCCTGCGGGCTCCGCCTACACGACTCTCGAATTAAAAGTGCATCTCGTACGAGCGATCACTGCAAAAACTGGGCACCTGCGCGCCGAAGGCAAGTTGATCCACAGTGGTCGCAGCATTGGCACTGCAGAAGGCAAACTTTTCGACGCAGACGGCAAGTTGTACGCGCACGGTACGACAACGTGTATGATCATGAAGCTATAGTCGCGAGGAAGACCCGCTATGGCTGCCAAGGTCGTCAGCATTCAGAAGCCACCGGACCTGCTCGACCACAATGGCCACGATTGCGCTTGTGGCGAAGACGAACGGTGAAATAGCAAACAAATGTGCGATGCTTGCAGTGCGGCCGGACGTATTCAAACTCGAAGTAAACCGTGCCGCCCAGCCGTTGGTTGATTGCAGAGATTAAGCGCGCCGTTCACGCTATCATCCCTAAAAGATAGAGCGTGAGACTCGCGAGCGAGCATCCGAATAAGACCAGAATCATCCCGATCCTAAAGCCGAAAATCGCAACAGCCGCTGCGACAGATAACAAGAGCGCCCACGAATTCATGCTGCTCAACACCGGCGCATCAAATGATAAGCTGTATTGCCCGATGTGGAACGTTTCGCGGAAAATCGTGTGAACGGCGAACCAGATTGCGAGATTGAGAATAACGCCCACGACGGCAGCGGTGATCGCTGATAGTGCGCCGTTCAGCGCTTTGTTGCCGCGAAGTTTCTCGATGAAGGGTGCGCCGAGGAAAATCCAAAGGAAGCACGGCGTGAAAGTGACCCAGGTGGCGAGTAGCCCGCCGAGCGTGGCTGCGAGCATCGGCGGGAGACTGCCGGGCGCGCGGAACGCGGCCATGAAGCCCACGAATTGCAGCACCATAATAAGCGGACCCGGTGTCGTCTCTGCCATGCCGAGCCCGTCGAGCATTTCGCCGGGCGAGAGCCAGTGATAGTTTTCGACCGCCTGCTGTGCGACGTAAGCCAGTACCGCATAGGCACCGCCGAAGGTAACGAGTGCCATCTTGCTGAAGAACATCGCGATTTGGTTGAAGACATTCGTGGGTTCGAGCGTCGCGTACAAAACGCCAACTGGCACGATCCAAAGCAGGAGCCAGAAGAGCGCCACAGTGAAGGTGTGCGCGGGAGAAGTGTGCGCGTGCGCAGGTAATTCGTCGCCGAGCAGGCTATCGCTATCCTCTGTTTTTCCGCTGACACCGTGGCTGGAACCCCCCTGAAAGGAGGGGAGGCTCGAGAGGCCACCCAAAAACCCGATGAACCCGGCGGCGAGAATGATGAGCGGGAAAGGTGTGGCGAAAAAGAAGATCAACGCGAAGGCGGCCGCCGCCAGCAATCGCATCGCGTTCGTTTTCAGAGCGCGCTTGCCGATGCGGACCAGGGCTTCGATGACAATGGCCAGTACCGCCGCCTTTAGCCCGAAGAACATCGCCGCGACCGCGCCAACCTTTCCAAATGCGGCATAGACATAACTCAGCGCCATGATTGACACGATGCCGGGCAGAATGAACAGCCCGCCTGCGACGATACCGCCAGCGGTGCGGTGCATGAGCCAGCCGATATAGGTCGCGAGCTGTTGGGCCTCCGGTCCGGGCAGCAGCATGCAGTAATTTAGCGCGTGCAGAAAGCGGCTTTCGGAAATCCAGTGTTTTTCCTCGACGACAATACGATGCATCACGGCAATTTGGCCCGCAGGCCCGCCGAAGCTCAACGCCGCAACCTTGAGCCAGACGCGCGTTGCTTCTGCGAGCGAGGGAAACGAATGCAAATTTTCCTTGCGGGCGGGGGAAGTGACGAGGGCGTCCGTCATTTCATGCTCCAGCCTGGTGCGAGGACCAGCGGTTTGTTTCTTGCAACGCATCGTAGCATCAAGCGGAAAAAGGCGTGCAAGATCGCTATGCCAGCTTCGAGCCGTTCAAGATCATCCGCGTACGTTCGCGAGAGTCCAAACGAAGCGGCGAGCAACCCCAGCGCCTGTGAAATGAGATCGAGACGGCCGGTGCCGGCGAAGTAGTCTGAGATCAGCGCCCGGTTGTTGCCGACAGATGCGCGCTTGCCTGCAGCGCTTCGACCCGATTTTTCGTCTCGTGCACCGCTTCGACAATGGCCGCGCCGAGATAGCGCGCGGTGCAGCCGTAGCTGTAGTCGTTCATGTGCAGGTGGTCGGGCGACAGGAACTGCTCGAACGGAATACCCAAAGTTTCGCGCCAATAGCGCATCAGGCCAAAACGGCGGAACAGGCCGACGTGATTTTTGTGCGCGAGATCAGCGATCAGATTTACCATCGGCTCGGCATCCGGATCTTTGATAACTCGCGGTGCGTATTGCGGGTCGATTAGCACGACGTCAGTGTTGGCGGCCTTGAAGCGACGGAGGCCCTCCTGGATAAGTGGCTGCTCGGGATCGATGCCGTCATCGCGTAGGAGCGCGTTGGTGCCAAGCTGCCACAACACGAGGTCGGGCTTGGCGGTGGTGATATCGCGGTCGAAACGGACGAGCATCTCGGTGACGTCCTCGCCGCCGACGCCGCGGTTGATCACGCGGATCGGAACGCTCGGAAAAGCGGCTTTCAATTCGACTTCGAGACGGGCGGGATAGGTCGCATCAGGAGAGCTCGCGCCCGCGCCCGCGGTCGAGGACGAGCCGAAGGCGACGATCGTCACGGTTTCTTTTTGGACGATGCGCGTGGCGAGATGTGGGAGTTGCTCGTCGAGATGAACGATGTTCATCGGCGCCTTGCAGTCGGCGCGGAAGTGGGGCGTTTCCTGCGCGCGCGCGTCCGTCGCCACGAAAGTGGCCAGAGCGGCGGCGGCACAGGCAAAACGGCACAAGCGCATCATTAGCGGTCCAGTCCCCCGGGGAGGGAAGCAGCGCGAATAACTAGGTCGGAAAGTAACCCCCCAAGACACCTATGCAGCTTTTCAAAGCTGCCGTCATTGCGCAGTGCAGTAAAATCAAAATTACCGTTATCGGCCCAGTACTTCATTACCTCGTAGCGATTAAATAGTGCAATATCCTTCGTTTGCGAGACCCAGCGCATGTTGTCGGTATAGGGCCCGCCATCGAACATAAAGTCGGTACGCGGGCTGTATTGCTGATTTACAAGGATTACGTCAGCATTCGCCTTTAGAATCATATCGACGCCCATAACCAGCTTATCCCCATAAAGATCGGGGTCCATACCACGCATCGCCTCGACCGTACCTGTTTGCCAGATGACGAGGTTCGGTTTCCGTTCTTCCAGTAGTTTCGGTAATACGGCGAGCACGTCGGTGATCGATTTACGTGGCTCGGCGTGGGCGTAAACGTCGACTATCACGTCTTTTAGGTGATCGCTAAGGCTTTGCGCTAGATAGGCCGGGTAGTTTTTGAGCGAACTGGCCGCGCCCGCCTGTGAGGGAACGCCCGACAGTACGAGAACGTTGAGCTTATGGTCGCGTTTCACCGCCTGCGTTACATGTGGCAGGCGTGAGTAGTTCTCGATGATATTTTTCGGCACCTCGCATGTCTCACTCGCCGCGTGGACTTGCGCGCAGAGGAGCAGCAACAGTGCGGATGCGGCGGCGAGCGCCCTCATGCCGTTTGTCCCCCGAGGCTTTGTTCGCTCGCCGGTGGAGGTCTTCCTCCCCGCCGTTCATTGTCCTTATACCACGTCATAATGGTAGCAACGGCGATCATTATGCTGATGCCGCCGAAACTCACGGCGACCTGCATCGGAATGACCCCGGATATTTCGGTGAGGATGAAATGCGCTGAAAATGACAGAAATATCCCGAGACAAAAGATTTCAAGCGAATTTTGGCCGCATAACACGAGTGGCCGAGTCAATTTGGAGTGCAGGAGAGGTGCATCGATTGGAATGAAACGGATCACCAGGATCGCAAGAGCGAGGAAATGGCAAAGGCGGAATAGCGATAGGCCGGTTTTATCGAGCGGCAGGATTAAGGACCACGCTGGCAGGCGCCGCGTAATACCATGCGACAACCAGCTTAACTGATAAAGCGCCGCGATGATCAGAAAGGCAACGCAAAGCGCCGTCATCCCACGCGAGCGCAAGATCGCATCTATTTTTTTTGCGCCGCCGAGTGCACACCAGCCACCGATTACGAACAACAACTGCCACGCAAACGGATTGAAAAACCAAGTGTGATCGTAGGGATAGAGGGCGAGATTCCAGTCAAAATAATGAGCAACCGCGTAGAATACGATCGACGCGCTGAGCGTTGCGTTCGGCCATCGCAATAGAAACCAGAGCCCCGCGGGGAATAGAAGTCATCAGTACGATATACAGCGGCAGCACGTCGACGTTTGCTGGCAGGAAGCGGAGTTTCAATGCCTCTATCAGGACGATGTCCGGCTTCTGGAAGAATTCGAAGATTCCGAATTCCTCAGTATAGATCGGATTTTCGAAGCTTCGCGACGCATAGGCGATTTCGGCAAGATAGAAGACGAGCAGGAACACGAACGCGACATATATCTGCCAGGCACGCTTTAAGATACGTGCGGCTCCGATGATGAAACCGCGCTCGCGCATGATGCGGCCATATACGAAGGTTGCCGTGTAGCCTGAGATAAAGACGAAAATTTCGGAAGCGTCGCTGAAACCGAAGTTTCTAACCGTAAACCACGCCACAAGGTTCGATGGCACATGGTCGAGAAAAATGAACCAGAGCGATAGTCCACGGAAAAAATCGAGGCGCAGATCACGGTCGGGAGGCGCAGCGGGTTGCATTGTCGCTTTCAAAGTCAGTCGCGCTCGCTGCAATGTAGAGAAGAATGCGGTGATTGAGAATGATGTCGTTGGATGGAGATTTTTAGACGTATAATAAAGGATTATAGCATGTTTGATATACCTTGAGCGAGCTTTAGGAGAGTTGAACGTTGGCTCCGGATAGAAATCTTCTCGGCTTTCAATCTTTGCTCGCTGGCCTAAAAGCGTCGTCGGAGGATACGCGGCTCCGACTGCTCGCGCTGCTTAGCGAGGCCGAGCTGACGGTTTCCGATCTCACCGATATTCTGCGCCAGTCGCAGCCGCGCATTTCGCGCCATCTCAAACTTTTATCGGACGCTGGGCTGATCGAGCGTTTCCGCGAAGGCAGTTGGGCATTTCATCGCCGTGTCTCGAACGGCGCCGGCGCGAAACTGGGGCAGGCGCTGCTCGATCTCGTCGATCCGTCCGATGCGGTGCTTGCGCGCGATCGTGAGCGTCTTCAGCAGGTGCGGGCCCAGCGCGCCAGTGCCGCGCAATCCTATTTCCGTAAACAGGCAAAGCACTGGGACGAGCTGCGCAAGTTGCACATCTCTGAGTCCGCCGTGGAGACCGCGATCCGTGAGGCGCTCGCGGGTGTCCGCATTGAGAATTTGCTGGATCTCGGTACCGGCACCGGCCGGATGCTTGAGCTATTCGGCCCAGAGATCGACCGTGGCGTTGGCATTGATCTCAATCCGGAAATGCTAGGCATCGCGCGCGCGAATTTAGAACGGGCCGGACTTAAGCACTGCACGGTGCGCAAAGGGGACATCTTCAATCTTTCGATGGAACGCGATCACTTCGACGTTGTGATCGTGCATCAGGTATTGCACTTTCTTGAAGATGGTGGCCGTGCGATCCGCGAAGCGGCGCGGGTATTGCGGCCGGGTGGACGTTTGTTGGTGATCGATTTCGCACCGCACGAACTGGAATTTCTGCGCGAGCAGCACGCGCACCGCCGTCTCGGCTTCAGTGAAGAAGCCGTCGCGCAATGGATGAAGGCGGCGGGTTTGGAGATGGTGCTTTACCGCACGTTATCGCCTGAACATAAGGCGAAGGATGCACTACACGTTTCGCTCTGGCTTGGGCGCGACCGAAGGCGCGTGATCGCGGGGTCTCCACGCGAGTTGCCGTGACCGACGAAGAAAAAACGCCGGAGGGATTTCGCACCCCGACGCTTTTTTGCTGAACTTCAGAACATTCCCAGGACGATTGCACCTAAGAATGCGAACGCGGCACAAATGGCCAGAACATTGAACCGGGCAACATCCAAAGGTCTGTCTCCCGTGCAGTTAGCTTAGACAACGCCTAACGGCGGAAAGTGGCTTCGCAATGGCCAACGAGCTCGCCGCCACAGAAAATACCGATCGTCGTCTCGTGGCACCCGACGAAATAACGATTTCCGATTTTGCTGTGCATCAAAGAAAGCAAGATTCTTTATGCAATGGTAATTTTGTTACGCGCGAAATCGGTTTTATTTTAGCCGTATTTAAAAAGGCGAAGGCCCGACGGTCGTCCCGCCGGGCCTTCTCACTTCAATCATCAGCCGGCCTATAAGCCGGGTTCTGTATGGCGGGATTTCTCCCGCGTGGCGGCCATTCCTCTGGGACGGCGCTTACGCGTCGCCTCGAGCAGCCAACCCGAATAGCGGATCCGAAGACGGATCTCGGGATTTCTCCCGCTGCCATTCCTATTCGGCTTTGCTCCCGGTGGGGTTTGCCGTGCCGTGTCTGTTGCCAGACACGCGGTGCGCTCTTACCGCACCCTTTCACCCTTTCTCCGGCCGAAGCTGGAGTGGTCTGCTCTCTGTTGCACTTTCCCTGGGGTTGCCCCCGCCGGACGTTATCCGGCACCGTGTCTCCGTGGAGCCCGGACTTTCCTCTGCCCGAAGGCAGCGGCCGCCCGGCCGACTGACGGAAGAGATGTGTGGGCTTCTGACGCTAAGGTCAAGGCGGAAACGCAAACGGGGCTAAACGTCTATGGCGTCAACCCGCTCGAACTCTTCACGTTATAGACAATTCAGTCTTTTGAAGCGATGTAGGAACGCACCTTAGTGCAATAATTGGCGATGGCGTCGGTCATTTTGGTTGCGCCATGACCGGCATTGTATTTGAGGACGGTCTGGCAGAGGTCGCCGCGCGATAGCCGATAGGCTTCGGCAAGATAACGGATGCCCCAGCGGATATTCGTCTCCGGATCGTAGAGCGCCTCATTGTTGTCGATGAATCCGATATCACGCGCCGTCGCCGGTAGGATTTGCATCAAACCGATTTCGCCCGCGAGACCGGTCAGGTCCTGATCCCAGCCGCTTTCCACGTACACTACTGCCCGCACGAGTTCGGGCGGAAGCTGCGCTTCGCGCGCAAGGCGATTAGCAATCGACGCAAGTTCCATTCGTGTCCACAAGTCGGGAGGCGTTCCTTCCGAGCGCGGGGCCCGCTTTGGATCTGAAGCAAGCGCGTGCGCATCGATCGAAATAAACGCACCCGCAGTCGACGTGAATAAAATGGTTATGCAAAGCGCAAGTTTTTTGATTCCCATCCAATAAATTCCTTCTCCAACTGAGAAACGCGAGATAAGCCACGAAATCCGACCAGAAACTGAACGGAAGCGAATTTTTTTTGGCAGGGATCGCGCAAAGCTTGCTGAAGCGATGAAATCATCGTTCAAAGATTCTGTAAAAAATGAACGATTGTTGCGATTAGGGCGATGAGGCGGCGATCAAGCGGCAGTCATCGGGCGGGCCGCGAGCAGCTTATGTAAAGTAATTTGAGTTGAGGCATCTGCAACGCCATCCACGCGCGCGGGACGGAAGTGGCGCTGGAACGCAATGACAACCTCTTTGGTCGCGCGACCGTAGTCGCCCGTTATCTTGATGCCATAACCATAGCGTTTTAGTTGCTTCTGAAGTGCGTACACTTTTTTGCCGCGTGCGCCGCGTTTCAACGCTTCGCCGCGCGAAATCGGCGCGGGCCGCACCCAGTGGCCGACACCCGCGACGTGTAACTTGCCCCACGGAAATTTCTCGCCGGGATCGTTCTTGCGCGCGGGCGCGATGTCCGAATGTGCGAGCACGCGGTCGGAACGGATTTTATGGCGCGTGATGATGTCCTTGCAGAGCGCGATGGTTGCTTCGATTTGCCGTTTGGGAAAATTGCGGTAGCCATATTCGTGGCCGGGATTCGCGATCTCGATTCCGATTGAGCGTGAGTTGATGTCGGTCATGCCTTCCCAGGAGGAAACACCAGCGTGCCAGGCCCTTCTCGCTTCCGGCACCATCTGTAGAATGCGCCCGTCCTCAAAGATGAGATAGTGGCTCGACACCTCGGTTGCCGGATCGCACAGGCATGTAGCCGCGGTCTCGGCGCTCTTCATGCCGGTGTAGTGCAGGATGAGCATGTCGGGAGCGCTTCTACCCTTGCGCCGGCTGTAATTGGGCGAGGCTGCAAGCTCCGAGACAAGAGGCGTATCGGGTGAAAAGGCAGACTGCATGGGAATCCCGTGAGTTCACCACTCATAATGTAGGCAATGCTTGGGCGTCTGTCCGTGAGCAACAAATTCTTAAGCTTCACGGCGCGTTAATCGCTTACTGCGACGCGGCTGGCAGGCCGCTGAAACCGTGGACATCTCATCCGGTTCGTTGACGGCCATATAATCCCATGATATCCCAAAACATCCCGTTCTGGTGTAGGCCCTTCCCAGTTTTCTCCGCATACAGGGCAGGTCTTCGTTCACGCGTCGGGCGGCCCCATGAACCGCTTTGTATCGACTTACACCATGCGCCTGGACGCCAAGGGCCGAGTTTCGATTCCAGCCAGTTATCGCGCGGTGCTCGCGCGCGACGGTTACGAAGGGCTTTATTGTCATCCTGCGCTGGATCATCCAGCGCTCGACGCGGGCGGAAACGCCTTGCTCGCGGAAATCGAGACACTGATCGAGCGCTATCCGCCTTACTCCGAGGAACGCGAGCAATTTGCTGCTGCGCTCTACGGGCGCAGCGAGACGCTAAAGCCGGATTCGGAAGGTCGCATCATTCTCACCGAGACATTGAAGGCGCACGCCGACGTCACGGACAGCGTCACCTTCGTCGGGCTCGGACACAAGTTTCAAATTTGGGAGCCGGAGCGCTTCCGCGCGCATCTTGCAGAGGCCACCGAGAGGGTGCGCGCGCTGAAGAAATCGCTTGGCTCCAAGGGTGCGGGGGGACCTCCCGGAGCATCGGGATGATCACGGGCCGCGGCGCCGGGCAACCGGATGCCGCTGGCGGACTGGCCCGCCATCGTCCGGTTATGCTCCGCGAGGTTCTCTCGCAACTCGCCCCCCACGCCGGAGGCGTATACATCGACGGCACCTTCGGCGCGGGTGGCTATAGCCGCGCGATCCTGGAAAGTGCGAATTGTCGCGTCGTTGGCATCGACCGCGATGTGAGCGCGATCACGGCGGGCGCATCACTCGTAGAGACTTTCAGCGGACGGCTTGTGCTGGCGGAAGACCGCTTCTCTCGCATTGATCAGGTCGCACGTGATCTTGGATTTCCCCAGGTCGATGGGGTGGTGCTCGATGTTGGCGTTTCCTCAATGCAACTCGATCAGACCGAACGCGGATTTTCGTTCCGTGGTGATGGTCCGCTCGACATGCGAATGGAACGGAGCGGAAAGAGCGCTGCCGACATCGTCAACAAGACGGACGAGCGCGAACTGGTACGCATCATTTCGGCGCTCGGCGAGGAAAAGCGTGCCCGCATTGTTGCCCGCGCGATCCGTGAGGCACGCGAGAACGAACCGATCCGTACGACGGGCGAACTCGCCCAAATCGTCCGCCGTGTCGTACGTGCGAAGATCGGTGAAATCGATCCTGCAACACGTACATTTCAGGCATTGCGCATTTACGTGAACGACGAACTGAACGAACTATCCTCAGCGCTGCTTGCGGCGGAGAAAATTCTTTTGCCGGGCGGCAGGCTAGTCGTGGTTTCGTTCCATTCGCTTGAAGACCGGATGGTAAAGACATTCATGATAGCGCGCAGTTCGGTGCCCGCCATTTCGCGCCATGAACCGGAAACGCGCGCGCTACCTTTGACATTCAAACTATTGACGAAAAAGCCACTCATTCCCGGCAAGGTCGAGACGACGGAAAATCCGCGCGCGCGTTCCGCGAAGTTGCGCGCCGCCGAGCGCACCGAGGCAGATGCGCGTGCCGACGATCCGCTCGAGTCTCTTACTGCGCGCCTGCCGCGCATAGGAGGTTAAGTGATGCTTCGCCTTCTCAATGTCGTTGTCCTCTTTTGTATGGTCGCGACCGCCGTCGTTGTGTACGAGGTGAAATATCAATCGACTTACGAAGCGCAGAAGGCCGCGCGCCTCGAAGGTGAAATTCGCGTGGAGCGCGAGCGCATCGCCACGCTGAAAGGCGAATGGGCCGAACTCTCGGCGCCGGCCCGCATTCAGGGCCTGGCAGTACGCTATCTCGGATTGAAGCGCCCTCCGGTGACACATATCGACGATTTCTCGCAGCTCCCCGAGATGATAAAAGTGACCGGTGATCCGATTGGCGACATCATTGACGCGCTGCCGGGTCATGCCGGCGGGAAGCGCGATCCGATCGGCAATATCATTGAGACATTTGACGCCAAGCAGTCGGCGGAAACTACCGGCTCCGTCGATACCAATGATCGCGACGGAGAGAGGGGCGAATGAAATTCTCTTTCGCTCTTCCAGCGTGGCTGCGTTTCGCGGACGGACGCGTTTCGAAATTCCGTATTGGTATCGTTTTTTTCGTTTTTGCCTGCATCTATGCCGTGATCGCAGGCCGTCTCGTGGTAATGGCGACCGCGCCGGAAATCCAGGCCAAGTTTCGCGCCGTGAATCCGGACGCGCTTGCCGCTTCGCGCCCGGATATTCTGGATCGCGAGGGCCGGATCCTTGCAACCGACGTTCCAGCCGCGCTGCTTTATGCCGAGCCGAAGAGAAAAATCCCCGATGTCGACGAGGCGGTCGAACTTCTCACCGCCATCATGCCCGATCTCGACGCCGAGGAATTGCGAACTCGATTATCCTCCAAGAAAGGCTTCATTCGTTTGAAGCGCGAAATTTCCGCACAGCAGCAGCTAGAAATTCATCGACTCGGTATCCCCCACATTGGCTTCATGCGTGAGAGCAAACGCTTGTATCCGGCGGGCCCCGAGGTGGCGCATGTGCTTGGCTATGTCAACGTCGACAGCCGCGGGGTCGCTGGGATCGAGCGCTGGGTCGATTTGGGTGGACTCGCCGAACTCCATCAGGCTGGACTTACGACCGGTCGCACGCTCGAGCCCGTGCGGCTTTCAGTCGATCTCAGTGTTCAGCATGCGTTGCGCGACGAATTGACGGTCGCCAAGGAAATCTATCAGGCAATTTCCGCTTCCGGCGTTGTCCTCGACGTTCGTAGCGGTGAAATCCTCGCCATGGTGTCGTTACCCGATTACGATCCTAACAAGCCGGGCAAATCCGTCGATCCGGTCCGGCTTAACCGACTTACGACCGGAGTTTACGAGATGGGCTCGACCTTCAAGGCGATGACGGTCGCTATGGCGCTGGATTCGGGCAAGGCAACACTTACCTCGCAATACGATGCGCGCGCTCCGCTCTCTTACGGCAAGTTCACGATCAGCGATTTTCACGGCCAGAACCGTATGCTGTCGGTACCCGAAGTGTTCACCTATTCGTCGAACATCGGCGCCGCCAAGATGGCCCTTTCGGTCGGAATCGAAGCGCACCGCGCGTTCCTAAAAAAGATGGGTCAGTTCGACCGGCTGCGTACTGAGCTTCCTGAAACTGCACAGCCTCTCGTTCCGAAAAATTGGAGCGAGATCAATACAGCAACCGCATCCTTCGGCCATGGCATATCGGTCGCGCCGTTGCAGGCCGCGATGGCGACGGCCGCACTCGTCAATGGTGGGCTTCTCATTCCGCCGACTTTTCTGAAACGTTCTGCAGCGGACGCACTTAAACTCGCGACGCGTGTGATTAAGCCTGAGACCAGCGACAAGATGCGCTATCTTCTGCGGCTTAATGTCGAACAGGGCACGGCGAAGCGGGCAGAAGTCGAGGGTTATTATGTCGGCGGCAAGACGGGCACCTCGGAGAAAGTTGTTCGCGGTCGCTACTCGCGCGAGAAACTGCTCGCCGTATTCATGGGCGTTTTTCCATGCGACCAGCCGCGCTATCTCGTACTCGTCATGATTGACGAGCCGAAAAACACTGGACATTCGACCGCAGGCCTGAATGCCGCGCCCACGACCGGTCAAATTATTGCCCGCGTCGCGCCGTTACTCGGTGTAAAGCCGCGTCTCGACTTACCGCCGGCCGACCGTTTGCTAACCGTAGCGAAGCGTGCCGCTAATTGACGGGCCAAGGGATTTTCGCTGATGCCGGGGACGAGCCTTGATCTTCCAAGCCTGCTCGGACCCGAGGGCGCGGGCGCTGCTCATGTTGAAATCACGGGCATTTCCGCTGATAGTCGCACGGTGAAGCCTGGCGATGTTTTTTTTGCACTCGCAGGCAGCCGCGCTAACGGACGAGAGTTTACCGCTGATGCAATAGCGAAGGGCGCTGTCGCGATTGTCGGTGAAGACGCGCGCCCGGTCGATCTTGCCGACGGTGTTCCTTACATAAATGTATCTGACGCGCGGGCTTCGCTTGCGCATGCCGCCGCGCGTTTTCATCCGCGACAGCCAAAGAAAATCGTCGCTGTGACCGGCACGAACGGAAAAACATCCGTTGCATCGTTTACGCGGCAAATCTGGAGCACGTTGGGCTATGCGGCTGCCAGTGTGGGAACGATTGGCGTCACCGCGCCGTCGGGTGAGATCAAGGCAAGTCTCACGACACCGGATCCCATCGCTTTGCATGCGTTGCTTGACAAGCTCGCGGGTGAGGGCGTCACCCATTTCGCCATGGAAGCATCGTCGCATGGACTCGAGCAGCGCCGTCTCGACGGAGTTAAACTTTTGGCGGGCGCGTTCACGAATTTGACGCGTGACCACCTTGATTATCACGCGACCATGGAAGCCTATCGTGCCGCGAAGCTGCGTCTATTCGACACGCTGCTACCACCGGGAGCGGCCGCTGTGGTCGATGCGGATCAAACGAGCGCAACTCTCGTCGAATGCATCGCGGAAAAAAGAAAACTCGCATTTTTCAGCGTCGGCCGCAAAGGTCGCGCACTTAAATTGATTGACGCCAAGCGCGATGGCTTTGCGCAAATGCTAACGATCGTTGCCGGTGCATTGAAAAAACAGGTGAAGCTTCGGCTAGTTGGCGAATTCCAAATTTCGAACGCGCTGGTTGCCGCAGGTCTTGCCATCGCAACGGGCACATCCGTGAACGACGCGCTTGAGACTATTTCTTTGTTGAAAGGCGCGATCGGACGTCTTGAGCTTGTCGGCGAAAAAGAGGGCGCGCCGATTTTCGTCGATTACGCGCACACGCCCGATGCACTCGAGAATGCGCTACTCGCCTTGCGGCCTTACGCGGTAGGGCGTCTGCTTGTTGTGTTCGGGGCGGGCGGCGATCGCGACGCGGGCAAGCGTCCGCTAATGGGCGCGGCTGCTACCAAACTTGCTAATCTTGCCTATGTGACCGACGACAATCCGCGTAGCGAAGACCCGGCATCGATCCGGAAGGCCATTCTGTTGGCCGCGCCGAAGGGCATCGAGATCGGCGACCGCGAAGAGGCGATCAAAGCTGCGATTGGGGAAATGAAGCGCGGCGATGTGCTACTCGTTGCGGGTAAGGGCCATGAAACCGGCCAAATCGTGGGCGACCGGACATTGCCGTTCTCGGATCAGGCGGCCGTGCAAGCCGCCCTCAGGTTGAAATCATGAGCGATACGCCATTATGGACTTTCGACGCGCTCGTCGCGGCGACGGGCGGGCGTATCATCGGCACGCCGGCGAGTGTGATCATTGGCATTTCCATTGATACGCGCACGATCAAGCCGGGCGAAGCGTTCTTCGCTATCAAGGGCGACCACGTCGACGGTCATAATTATGTGGCACAAGCCGCTTCGGTGGGCGCAGGTGTTTCCGTCGTCTCAGAAGCGAAGTTCAAAAAAATGCCGAAAGGTGCGGCGCTTCTTGTCGTTCCGGATGTACTCGAATCTTTAAATACGCTGGCGCGCGCAGCTCGTACGCGTTCGGGTGCGAAGATCATCGCCGTCACCGGTTCGGTCGGAAAAACGAGCACGAAAGAAGCGCTTCGCCTCGCCCTTACACGCGAGGGGGAAACTCACGCTTCCGCCGCTTCCTACAATAATCAGTGGGGCGTTCCGCTTTCGCTCGCGCGGCTGCCAGCAAGCGCTCACTTCGGCGTGTTCGAACTCGGGATGAATCATGCCGGTGAACTTACGCCGCTGTCGCAACTCGTTCGCCCGCACGTCGCCTTGATCACGACGATTGAGCCCGTTCACATCGAACACTTTGCGAATGTCGAAGCGATTGCGGACGCCAAGGCTGAAATCTTTGCCGGCGTCGTTGATGGGGGTGCCGCGGTCCTAAATCGTGACAATCCGCAATTTGAGCGCCTTGCGGCCGCGGCGCGTATGGCTGGCATACAGAATGTTGTCGGATTCGGTGCACATAAGAAGGCAGAAGCGCGCCTAATCGACGTGGCGCTCAAATCTGACTGTTCTTGTGTGCGAGCGTCGATCCTCCGCGATGATATCGCTTACAAAATCGGAACGCCAGGACGCCACCTCGTGCAGAACAGTCTTGGTGTGCTCGCGGCGGCGAAACTTGCCGGTGCCGATCTTGCGATCGTGGCGTTAGCCCTTGCACGCCTGCAGCCGCCGTCAGGCCGCGGCCAGCGCATCAGGCTAAACCTCGGTGCAGGTGAAGCGATCCTCATCGATGAGAGTTACAACGCTAACCCCGCCTCCGTGCGTGCGGCGATCGAAGTGCTCGCGCAAACACCGGTTGGCCCGCGCGGGCGGCGCATAGCCGCACTTGGAGATATGTTGGAACTCGGTACCAATGCTGTCGCGGCGCATCGAGATTTGTCGAAGGCGCTGATCGACGCCAAAATCGATATTGTGTTCTGTGCCGGTCCATTGATGCGGGCTCTATGGGACGCCTTGCCTGCGACGTTGCGCGGCGGCTATGCCGATAGTGCGGCCCGAATTGAGCCCGAATTGCTGGCAGCGCTTCGGCCCGGCGATGCAATCATGGTCAAGGGATCGAATGGCAGCCGCATGGGTACCATTGTCAGTGGGCTCTCCGACCGATATCGCGCGCGCGCGTCGGCGGAAGACGCAACGGTCTAAAGGGGGTTAAAGTGCTGTATTGGCTTGCGCAGTTTTCTGACACGATCAGCGCGCTGAACGTGTTCCGCTATATCACGTTTCGTACCGGCGGCGCCGTGATAACGGCGCTTCTCTTTGTTTTTCTGTTTGGTCCGATGATCATAGAGAAATTGCGCCTGACCCAGGGCATGGGCCAGCCGATCCGCGACGACGGACCGCAGTCGCACATCATTGCGAAGATGGGCACGCCGACGATGGGCGGACTGATGATTTTGTCGGGACTTGTGGTCTCGACGCTGCTGTGGGCGAACCTCACTAATCCATATGTGTGGTGCGTGCTGGCGGTGACGCTCGGCTTCGGTCTGGTTGGTTTTTATGACGACTATCTCAAGATCATGAAGCGCTCGCATAATGGTCTTTCCGGGCGAATGCGGCTAGGCACTGAATTTTTGATTGCGGGCGGCGCGGTGTTTGCCATGATCCTAATCGGCCGAGCTCCACTTTCGACTTCGATCGCGTTTCCGCTCATCAAACTCTATGTATTCGATATTGGATGGTTTTTTCTCATTCTCGGCTCTTTCGTCATCGTCGGCGCGGGAAATGCGGTAAATCTTACAGATGGGCTCGATGGGCTTGCCATCGTGCCGGTGATGATCGCTGCGGCAAGTTTCGCCGTGATCGCCTATCTCGCAGGCAACCTCGTGTTCGCCGAATATCTTCAACTCCGCCACGTCTCTCGGGCAGGCGAACTTGCGGTTCTGTGCGGGGCTGTCATCGGCGCTGGACTTGGTTTTCTCTGGTTTAACGCGCCGCCCGCCTCGATCTTCATGGGCGATACGGGCTCGTTAGCGCTTGGTGGTTTGCTAGGTGCGGTCGCCGTTGCGACAAAGCATGAAATCGTGCTCGCGATCATCGGCGGTTTGTTCGTGCTGGAAGCAGTTTCCGTGATTGTACAGGTGATTTCGTTTAAGCTGACTGGTAAGCGCATCTTCAAGATGGCGCCGATCCATCACCATTTCGAACAACTCGGCTGGACGGAAGCGCAGATCGTGATTTGTTTCTGGGTCGTGGCGGTGGTGCTAGCGCTCATCGGGCTTTCGACGCTGAAATTGCGGTGAGGAGCGCGCTACGCGCCGATGACTCCCGTTACCTTCTTGAAAGGCCGCAGCGTTATTATCTTTGGTCTCGGTAGTTCGGGAATGGCAACCTGTGCAGCGCTAAAGGCGGGTGGGGCAAATGTAATCGCTTTCGACGATCAGGCAGTCAGACTCGAGGCCGCGAGGGCGAAAGGCATTGAAGTCAAGGATTTGCATCAGATCGACTGGAGGAATTTTACCGCGCTTGTGCTTGCGCCTGGCGTGCCCCTTACCCATCCGGAGCCACACTGGTCGGTGCAGCTTGCGAAAAAAGCGGGCATCGACATCATTGGTGACATCGAATTATTTTGTCGCGAGCGACGGACGAACGCCAGTGGTGCGCCGTTTGCTGCCATTACCGGAACGAACGGAAAATCGACGACGACCGCATTGCTTGCGCATGTCATGAAGAACGCTGGTTTCGATACCCAAGTAGGCGGCAATTTAGGCACGCCCATTCTGATGCTCGAACCGCCACGCGGGAATCGCGTGCATGTGATCGAGTGTTCGTCCTATCAGATTGATCTTGCGCCGACGCTCGATCCGACGGTTGGCATTCTTCTTAATCTCACGCCCGATCATCTCGACCGTCATGGCACAATGGAAAATTATGCATCGGTGAAGGAACGTCTGGTGGCGAAGTCCGCGACAGCCGTTATTGGAGTTGACGACGATTATTGTCGCGCCATCGCGGACCGGCTTGAGAAAATGGAAAAACTACTGGTCCGAATTTCCGTCGAGCGTCCGCTTAACGACGGAATTTTTCTCAAGGGCAGCGATCTCATTTTCGCCGAACGCGGCAATGAAAAGATTATTGCATCGCTTGCCGGTATTGGCAGTCTACGCGGTGCGCACAATGCGCAGAACGCAGCGGCCGTTTTTGCTGCTGCGCGCGCATTCGGTGTGGCGCCCGACAAGATCGTGGCTGCTTTTAAAACCTTCCCTGGTCTGGCGCACCGGATGGAAGAGATCGCCCATAAGGGTAACGTGCTGTTCGTCAACGACTCCAAGGCCACAAATGCCGATTCGACAGAAAAGGCACTGGCCTCTTTTGGGGGTGGCGTATTCTGGATTCTTGGTGGCAAGGCGAAAGAGGACGGAATCCTGCCGTTGAAACTCTTTTTTCCAAGGATCGCGCACGCTTATCTGATCGGCGAATCAAGCGAACTGTTTGCGGCGACCCTGGAGGGGCAGGCAAGCTATACGCGGTGTGGCACGCTCGATGTGGCCGTCGCCAAGGCTGCCGAAGACGCGAGCCGATCGAAGGAAAAGCAACCCGTGGTGCTGCTTTCGCCCGCCTGCGCGTCATTTGACCAATTTCAGAATTTTGAAGTGCGCGGCGAAAGGTTTCGTGAACTTGTCGGGGCTATTCCTGGTGTGGTCAGCAAGGGCAAGGCCGCATGATCTCGCGTGCACAGCGCACTCCGCTCAGCGAATGGTGGTGGACCGTCGACCGATTGTTGGTAGGCGCGATCCTTGTGCTCATGCTGATCGGGATCGTGTTGCTGCTCGCCGCAAGTCCGCCGGTTGCGATCCGTCTCGGGCTCGACCCATTTCATTTCGTCAACCGCCAGGCATTGTTTCTCGTCCCGGCCATTATTGTGTTCGCGTTCACGTCATTGCTCACGCCGAGGCAGGTGCGGCGTGTCGCGCTTGCGGTCTTTCTCGTTAGCTTCGTGCTTGTTGCAGCGACGCTTGTGATCGGGCCGGAGATCAAAGGTGCTCACCGCTGGCTGACGATTTTCGGCATCGGCGTGCAGCCGTCCGAATTCATCAAGCCAGCCTTCGTCGTGCTTACTGCATGGGCGTTCTCGGAAACCGGACGGCGTCCAGAAATGCCTGCGACGGTTTTGTCCTTCGCGATGCTGGTAACGGTCGTGACGCTGTTAGTCCGGCAGCCGGATTTCGGTCAGACCGTGCTATTAACATTAACCTGGGGTGCACTTTTTTTTCTCGCCGGCTTGCGCTGGGTATGGGCGGCAGGTTTTGTCTCTGCATCGACAATTGGGATGTACGCGGCCTACAAATTGATTCCCCACGTGCGGGATCGAATGTTGCGTTTCTGGGACAAGAGTTCGGGCGATACGTTTCAGATCGACACTTCGCTGGAGTCTTTTGTGCGCGGCGGCTGGTTCGGTCGAGGTCCCGGTGAAGGCACGGTGAAGCGTATTCTGCCCGACGGGCATACGGACTTTATCTATGCCGTTGCCGCGGAAGAATTCGGCATTGTGCTGTGTCTCATTGTGCTCCTGCTTTTCGCTTTCATCGTATTACGGGCGCTGTCGCATGCGGTGCATGAAGATGAGCCGTTTACGCGGCTAGCGATTTCGGGCCTCGGACTCTTGTTCGGTTTGCAGTCGGCGATCGCTATGGCGGTGAGCCTCCACCTCATGCCCGCTAAAGGCATGACGCTGCCATTCGTTTCCTATGGCGGATCGTCATTGATTTCGCTGGCCTTTGGCATGGGCATGCTGATCGCGTTGACGCGGCGCCGTCCTCGCGTACGGACGCATGCAGAGATTGAACATACCGAATTGCGCGGAGGCGTGCCGGCATGAACGGGGGCGCCTGCGCGCCGCTCATTCTGCTGGCGGCGGGCGGTACGGGCGGCCATCTATTTCCCGCGGAAGCGCTCGCCCACGCATTGCAGGCGCGCGGCATCGTGGTGGATCTTGCAACCGACAGCCGCGCCGTCGCTTACGCCGGAAAATTTCCCGCGCGAAACATTCACGTGATCCCAGCGGATACGGTTCGAGGAAGAAATCCTTTCCGTTTATTTTGGACCGTTCTGGTTCTTTGCGTAGGAACTCTCCGTGCTTTTTTTCTGTTGCTTCGTCTAAAGCCCGCAGCGATCGTCGGATTTGGTGGCTATCCGACATTGCCGCCGCTTTTTGCAGCTCGCCTTCTCAGCATTCCACGAATTGTTCATGAACAAAATGCAATTATGGGCCGCGCGAATCGTGCGCTTGCCGCGCATGCAACTGCGATCGCGACCGGCTATCCGAATATATTCACGGGTCGGCCAGAGCTAGCTTCGAAAGCGACCCATACGGGGAATCCTGTTCGTGCAGCCGTGCGCGAAGCCGCCAATAAACCTTACGAAGCACCCAAGGCAGCAGGCGAAATTCGCTTGCTCGTTTTCGGCGGCAGCCAGGGCGCGCGGATTATGAGCGAGATTGTGCCGGCCGCGATCGAACGTTGCGGTTCCGCGATCCGATCGCGCATTCGCGTCGTCCAGCAATGCCGCGAGCCGGATGTTGCTGAAGTCATTGCGATCTATATGCGGCTGAAAGTTCCGGCTGAAATTGCGACGTTCTTCAAGGATCTTCCGGCGCGCATGGCGGAAAGCCATCTGGTCATCGCCCGCTCGGGGGCCTCGACCATTGCGGAACTTACGGCACTCGGCCGCCCTTCGATTCTGGTGCCGTTGCCACACGCGCTGGACAACGATCAACTGGCGAATGCGACAGCCCTTGCTGTGGCGGGTGGGGCACTTCTCATTCGTCAATCCGAATTCACGGCCGAGCGGCTGGGCTGTGAGCTGACCCAGTTTGCAGGCGATCCGGGCCTTCTTTCCGATATGGCCATTTGTGCGCGCCGCAACGGAAAGGCCGATGCCGCCGAGCGGCTTGCCGACCTTGTCTTGCGCGTTGCCGGAGCCGCGCCAATGGGGCACAAACCCTTCGCATGAAGCTACCCCTCGAACTTGGCCCGATTCATTTCGTCGGAATCGGCGGAATCGGCATGAGCGGCATTGCCGAAGTCCTTGCCAATCTCGGTTATAAGGTGCGCGGCTCCGACGTGGTCGACGGCGCGAATGTCAAGCGACTGCGCGATAAGGGAATTGTCGTCACGATCGGTCACGATGCGAAAAATGTTGAACGCGCGGGTGTCGTTGTCGTTTCGTCAGCAGTGAAACGCGACAATCCGGAACTTGTCGCCGCACGCGCGAGGCGTATGCCTGTGGTGCGCCGCGCCGAAATGCTCGCAGAACTGATGCGGCTCAAATCCTGTGTGGCGATTGCGGGCACCCACGGCAAGACGACGACGACTTCGATGGTCGCAGCGCTCTTGGATTCGGGCGGCATGGATCCGACCGTAATCAACGGCGGTATCATCAATTCTTACGGCACCAACGCGCGGCTCGGCGCGGGCGAGTGGATGGTGGTCGAGGCGGATGAGTCGGATGGGACATTTCTGAAATTGCCCGCCGATGTCGCGGTTGTCACCAACATCGATCCTGAACATCTCGATTATTTCAAGACGTTTGATGCAGTGAAGGATGCCTTTCAGTCATTCGTTGGCAACGTTCCGTTCTATGGCTTCGCTGTGATGTGTCTCGATCATCCCGTAGTGCAGGACCTTGTCGGCAAGACCGAAGATCGCCGCGTCGTTAGCTACGGCGTCAACCCTCAGGCCGATGTCCGGCTCGTGAATGTCAATCTTCATGGCGGTATTTGCCAATTCAATATACTGGTGCGCAGTCGCAATGGTGGCAAGGCTACCGAGATCAAGAATCTCAAACTGCCGATGCCTGGTCATCACAATGCGCTGAATGCGACGGCGGCTATTGCTGTTGCACTGGAACTCGGTGTTTCCGAAGTTAAAATTCGCAATGCTTTGGCGGCGTTCGGCGGTGTAAATCGGCGCTTCACGAAAATTGGTGAATGGAATGGGGTTAAAATCTTCGACGATTACGGTCATCATCCGGTTGAGATCAGCGCGGTGCTGGGCGCGGCCCGCGCATCGACTAAGGCCCGGGTCATTGCGATCGTGCAGCCTCATCGCTATTCACGGCTGCGCGATTTGTTCGAACAGTTCAGCAGCTGTTTCAACGATGCGGACCAGGTGATCGTTGCTCCCGTTTATCCGGCAGGCGAAACGCCGATTCCCGGTATCGACCGCGACGCCCTGGTGAAAGGTCTACGCGCACGCGGGCATCGTGCCGTCAGAGCGCTTGATGGACCCGAGCAGCTTGCAGGAATCATTCGCGAGACTGCGAAATCGGGCGATTATGTCGTGTTTTTAGGTGCTGGAAACATCACACAATGGGCCTATGCCTTGCCCGGCGAACTTATGGCGGGGAGTTGAGCTTGTTGGCCAAAGCCAGGCAACATCCCAACCTCGTTCCCATGCTGAAAGCAGCTATGCCGCAGCTGCGTGGGCGGCTGCTTGCCAATCAGCCGATGTGTGATCTCACCTGGTTTCGTGTCGGTGGGCCGGCGCAGGTTCTGTTTTCCCCTGCCGATGAAGAAGACCTCGCCTACTTTCTTTCAAACCTTTCGAACGAAGTGCCGGTCACCGTCGTTGGTCTCGGATCGAATTTGCTGGTGCGTGATGGCGGTGTCGAAGGGGTCGTCATTCGCCTGGGGCGCGGGTTTAACGAAGTTTCCGTGAAGGGCGATCTTGTGAAAACGGGAACAGCGGTACCTGACGTGAAAGTTTCCCGGATCGCGGCGGATGCAGGTCTTGCGGGTCTTGCATTCTATCGCGGCGTGCCGGGCGCCATCGGCGGTGCGTTACGGATGAATGCGGGTGCGTACGGTCGTGAGACGAAAGATGCGCTGATCGAGGCGCGGGCAGTGGATCGCAAGGGCAAGCTTCATGTCATGCAAAATGCAGACTTCGGATACAGCTACCGCTACTCCTCCGCGCCGAAGGATTTCATCTTCACGCGTGCGATCTTTCGCGGCGAGGTAGGTAATGCCCGAGCAATTGCAGCCGAGATGGAAAAAATAACTGAAGCCCGCGAGTCAACCCAGCCGATCAAGAGTCGCACCGGCGGTTCGACATTCAAGAATCCGCCGGGCCACAAGGCCTGGCAGCTGATCGATATCGCGGGATGCCGTGGGCTTGTCGTTGGTGATGCACAGGTTTCGGAAATGCATTGCAACTTTCTCATCAATCGCGGCAATGCGACCGGGACGGACATTGAGAATCTCGGCGAAGAAGTGCGCCGCCGCGTGAAAGAGAACCTGGGCGTTCAGCTGGATTGGGAAATCGTGCGTCTCGGCTTGAAAGAATCCTGAAATGGCTTTTCCGAAGCACGTTGCAGTCCTGATGGGCGGCTGGTCGGTCGAGCGTGAAATTTCACTCCGCTCCGGCAAGGCATGCGCCGATGCACTCGAGCAAAAAGGCTATCAGGTGACGCGTGTCGACGTTCAGCGAAACATTGCAGAAGCGCTCGCGAAGTTAAAGCCCGATGTGGCATTCAATGTTCTGCATGGTTGTCCCGGCGAGGATGGAACGATGCAGGGGGTTCTTGAAATCCTGCAGATTCCGTACACGCATTCGGGTGTGCTGGCATCGGCGCTGGCGATGAACAAGCCGCAGGCGAAGACCGTGATGACTGCCGCGGGAGTGCCGGTCCCCGACGGTAAAATCGTTACCCGGGCCGAGGCGGCAAAAGGTCATGTTATGCACCCACCCTATGTGCTGAAGCCCCTGGCGGAGGGGTCTAGCGTGGGGGTCTTCATCGTTGCCAAGGACCATAAATACCCGCCCCAGGAATTATCCCGGCCGGACTGGCCCTACGGCGAAACCCTTATGGTTGAACGGTACGTGCCCGGCATGGAACTCACTTGCGCCATTTTGGGCGATCGCGCGCTAGGGGTCATCGAAATCGAGCCAACGACCCGTTTTTACGATTATGAGTTGAAATATGCCCCCGGAGGCTCCCGCCACATTCTTCCGGCGCGAATTTCACCAAATATTTACCAACTGGCGCAGAAGCTGGCACTTACGGCGCACAGCGCCCTTGGTTGCCGGGGTGTCAGCCGGGCGGATTTTCGCTTTGAGACCCGCCCGGACGGTTCGGGAGATCTCTATTGTTTAGAGGTCAATACCCAACCCGGCATGACCGAGACATCGCTGGTGCCTGAAATGGCGGCCCATGCGGGCCTTTCGTTCGGCGAGTTGGTGAAATGGATTGTGGAGGACGCTTCTCTAAACCGCTGAATCCCCGGTTCTCGCCGGTGGACGCAGCCGAGTTCGCGTGTCCCAGCCGTTTTACACTTTTCATTCACCGCTTTTCCGTGCGCGCTAACGAATTTCGTTATTTGCGCGGTATCGAATTGATCTTTTTGTTCTTGTTTCTGGGCACGACGGGATTCTACGGCGCAATCCGCGGCGGCCACATGGATGTAGTGTTCGACGCCGTTCACGACGTCACTGATGCCATCTCGCAAAATGTTGGTTTACAGACTGCGAAAATTCAGCTCGTGGGTGCAAAACGCCTTAACCGTCGCGATGTACTTCGCATTGCTGGAATCACGGAAAGTTCGACGCTTTTTTTAATCGACGCCGATGAAACCCGCGCGAGAATTTTGCGTAATCCGTGGATCGCAGAAGCGACCGTGCGGAAACTTTATCCCGATCGGCTGGAAATCATCATTGAAGAAAAGAAACCTTTCGCCATTTGGCAGAACCAAGGCATGTTTTCGATCATTTCGCGCGATGGCACCGTGATCGATCAGGTCACTAGCGTGCAAGTACGCGATTCGGGTCTACCCTTCGTCGTCGGCGTAGGAGCGGACAAACGTGCGGAAGCGTTTCTCGCACTGCTCAATCGCTTTCCACAAATTCGTTCTGAGGTGGCTGCCGCAGTTTACGTTGCGGAGCGCCGATGGAATTTACGCCTGAAAAGTGGAGTTGACGTGCGCCTTCCCGAAGAAGATGTCGATGTCGCATTGTTTCGTCTAGTTTCGCTCGATCGCGAAAAAAATCTACTTTCGCGTGACGTTACCATCATTGACTTACGTTCACCCGACCGCGTCGCCGTGCGACTTTCCGACGACGCGACTGCGGCACGCGATGCCGCTATCAAATCCCGCCCGCGTGCGAAGGGAACGAATATATGAACGTTCTCGCTCGCGGACTTGCTCCTCGTATGAACCCGATTTCGCCGCGACGTTCTGCAGTTGTCGCGGCTCTCGATATTGGCACGAGCAAAATTGCTTGCCTAATCGCGCGCTTGAAGCCTTTCGTGGAAGGCGAGGGCATGCGTGGGCGTACGCATTCTGTCGACGTAATCGGCACAGGCTACGCGCGCGCGCATGGCCTCAAGGGCGGTGTGGTTGCCGATCTCGCGCGCGCCGAGGAAGCCGTTCGTCAGGCGGTCGATGCGGCCGAACGTCTGGCCGGCGTCGAGATTGCATCCATTGTGCTCGCTTTCAGCGGCGGCCGACTTGGCAGTGAATCTTTCGCTGCTGCGATACAGCTCACGGGCTCCGCCGTCGAGCAATACGATATCAGCCGGGTGCTGGATGCTGCGAGCCTGCATTCGATTCGCGATGGGCGTGCAGTGTTGCATTCGGTCCCCATAGCCTACCGCCTCGATGGCACGAATTGTATCCGCGACCCGCGCGGGATGCTCGGAAAAAATCTTTCGGTTGATCTGCATGTGGTCACCGCCGATCTAGCGGCATTGAAAAATCTCATTCTCTGCGTCGAACGTTGCCATCTTTCGGTGGAGAGTGTGGTGGCCGCACCCTATGCAGCCGGCCTTGCCACCCTTTCGGAAGATGAAATGGAACTCGGTGCGACGGTGATCGATTTTGGTGCCGGCACCACGACTGCTGCCGCGTTTGCTGGAGGGTACTGTCTCCATGTCGATGGAATTGCTCTTGGCGGTCATCACATCACAATGGATCTCGCACGTGGACTGTCGATGGGTGTAGCAAAAGCCGAACGCTTGAAAATCCTTCATGGCAGCGCGATCGCGACCGCCTCCGATGCGCATCACACGATCACGGTTTCGACTATCGGTGGCGGTGACACGGATGCGCCGAATGCAATCTCGCACTCGCAAATCATTCGTATGGTTCGCCCGCGCGCCGAGGAGATCCTCGAAATGTTGCGCGACCGTTTGCATGCTGCTGGCATGTCCGGCGAGCCCGGCCGGCAAATCATTCTTACGGGTGCTGCCGCCCAGCTAACAGGTCTTTGTGAGCTGACAGCTCGTGTTTTTGGTCGCACGACTCGTCTTGCGCGTCCGTTGGGAGTTGTCGGACTCAATAAAACAGCACAAATGTCAACAACTTTTGCCGTCGCGGCCGGTCTTCTCGTTTATCCACAATATGCAGGCCGGGAACATTTCGAACCGCGCCGCCGACGCGCCGGAGGTCAGTCCGGGTATCTCATTCAGGTGGGGCGTTGGCTAAGAGAAAGCTTTTGAATGACCGCGAATTATGATTCAAACACTGATGTTGAGTCGGCATCAGTGGGTTTGAGTTCAAAGGGCGCTTCCGCCCAAGGGGTGACGACATGACGATTAATCTGCAGATGCCTGACATCCGCGAGTTGAAGCCGCATATTACCGTCTTTGGGGTGGGTGGAGCGGGCGGCAACGCCGTCAACAATATGATCGCCTCTGGCCTCATGGGCTGCGAGTTTGTCGTAGCAAATACGGATGCGCAGGCGCTCGCCTCGAGCAAGGCCAGGCGGGTCGTGCAACTAGGCGTAGAAGCAACGCAAGGTCTCGGCGCGGGGTCGCACCCCGAAGTCGGGCGGGCGGCGGCGGAAGAAGCCATCGACGAGCTTCGCGATCATCTTTCGGGCGCACACATGGCCTTTATCACTGCAGGGATGGGCGGTGGTACTGGTACGGGTGCGGCGCCGGTCATCGCGCGGGTCTCCAAGGAAATGGGACTTCTCACGGTCGGGGTTGTCACTAAGCCGTTCCACTTCGAGGGCCAGCGCCGGATGCGCATCGCCGAGGCCGGCATCACTGATCTCGCTAAGCTCGTTGATACGCTCATCGTTATTCCGAATCAGAATCTATTCCGGGTCGCGAACGAAAAGACCACCTTTGCTGATGCATTCAGCATGGCGGACCAGGTGCTCTATTCGGGCGTGGCTTGCATTACCGACCTGATGGTCAAGGAAGGCCTGATTAATCTCGATTTCGCAGACGTTCGTGCGGTCATGCGCGAGATGGGCAAGGCGATGATGGGCACGGGTGAAGCCTCGGGCGAGAAGCGCGCCATTACCGCCGCCGAAGCGGCGATTTCAAACCCGCTGCTCGATGAAGTTTCAATGCGCGGCGCGCGTGGCCTGCTCATTTCGATCACGGGCGGCAAGGACCTTACACTTTATGAGGTCGACGAAGCCGCAACACGTATCCGCGAAGAGGTCGACCCCGACGCCAACATTATCCTGGGCGCGACCTTTGATCAGAGTCTTGAAGGTCTAGTGCGCGTTTCGGTGGTCGCTACCGGTATCGAGCCCATCGCAACGCCGACGGCGATTTCGGCGGCAGCCGAACGGAATTTCGCCGAGCGCATGCGGGCGATCGCTTCGATCGATACCGAGCGCGAAACGATACGTCCACGCGCCGAGTCGCGGCCGATTTTCGAGCCGCGGCGCGAATTCCTGCACAAGGAAATTGATCTGACAGGCGCACTGAATGGAGATCGTGAGCCGGATGCTCCGCTTGCTCCTGACGCTGAGATTGATGAGGTAAAGCTCCGTCCCTTGGCCCCGCGCCCATCGCTATTTCAGCCAGTGGACGAGCCGCGCCGGGAGGAGATTGAGGAAGAGCCGATCAAGCCTTTTATTCCACCGCAAGCTGAACGTCCTTTGCGGGCGCCTCGGATGCCCCGAATCGATGAATTACCGATCCCGGCACAGAACCAGATCCGGGCCCAGCGCGGGGAGCCGAGCGATAGCGCGGAAGTCGAAACGAAACGCATGACCCTATTGCAGCGTCTCGCCAATATTGGAATGGGCAAGAGGGAAGATGATGCGGTCGACGAGCCGAATTCGGCGCGTCCAGTGGCTAAAGCGCGCGAACTGGAAATGCGGCCTGCAGCTGATCGCCGTTCGCCGGAACAGGTATCTGAATACTTCCGACGGCCTGAGCCGCGAGCACCTAGAGTGGATGCCTCAAGCCGTCCGGCTCCGACCAGGGTCGACGAGGATGAGTTGGAGATTCCGGCCTTTCTCCGCCGTCAGGCCAATTGATCGCTAGATTCTGTTCAAATTCGAGATAATCAACGTCCGGGCTGACCCCCGGGCGTTGGCTTTTGTGGATAAATTTGGGGCGGCGTAGCCGGAAGTTATTATTGCAAGAAGCGTCTTTTTGGCTTGTCACAACATGGCGGGATACTGGCCGGAACCAGCCAAAAAGGGGTAACAAATGGTAAAAAACCGTGACTTGCTGGGGCAGGCTCAAGGGGTATCTTGCCCCCAAGTCAACGGCACCAGGGGTGTGCCGGGGGCGGGGTGGACCGGAGGCACAGTTGCCGAAGGTTCGCAGATGGTGGGGAATGCGGGCGACTTGTCAGAGCACGATTTCTGAGCGCATCGACTTAATGGGTCGTGGCGTCCATAGCGGCGAGCAGACGCGCGTTTCCTTGCTTCCTGCTAAGCCGAACACAGGCGTCGTATTTGTTCACGGTAGCGCTGATGGAAAAGCGCGCCAGATCAAGCTTTCTCCCACCGCAGTCCGCAATACCGATTTTGCGACCGTTGTTGGCGACAATAACGGCACGCTTTGCTCTACAGTGGAGCATCTCCTGGCAGCTTTCGTGGGCCTTGGCATCGACAATGTCATTGTAGAAGTTGAAGGTGGAGAAATACCGATTTTCGACGGTAGCTCGTTTCCCTTCGTCGAGGCGATTGAGGCCGCCGGTCTTGAGCAGCAGGGCGTGCCGCGCCGTTATCTCAAGGTTTTGAAGCCCGTCCGGGTAAAGGACGGACGCGCTATAGGCGAACTGCTCCCTTATGACGAAGGTTTCCGAATCGAAATCGACATTGATTTTGTCCATCCGCTGATCGGCCGGCAGCGCTATGCGGCAACCCTGACGCCGGACAACTTCCGCAGCGATTTGATGCGAGCCCGTACTTTCGGCTTTATGTCGGATGTCGCGAAACTCTGGAGTGCAGGTTTTGCGCGGGGCGCTTCTCTAGATAATACGATTTGCCTTGCCGAAGATCGTGTTTTGAACCCCGCTGGTCTCCGTTATCCTGATGAGTTCGTTCGCCATAAGGCGCTCGATGCGGTTGGCGATCTTGCACTTGCGGGTCTGCCGATCCTTGGCCGCTACCGCTCGATTCGTGGTGGCCACAAGCTAAACGCTGCTGTTGTAGCCGCCCTTGCCTCCGATCCGTCTACGTGGACTGTTATCGAGGCACCTGGTTCCCGCCGTCGGCGCGGTCATGCCGAGCTCGGCATTCCGGTTGCCGTTCCTGCTTATCGGGCTGAAATTTAACCCTTAACTACGCGCCACAATCGAGACGAAATCCGTCGCTACGTGCGTAGTGTGGTCTTCGCATTACCGTTAGAAGAATGCGGCGCGGTACTGCTCTCGCCGCGAGCGCTTCGCGCGAAGGATGAGTTCGAGCTTGAAACGTTTCAAAGGTCGATTTTGCGGTAATGGATTCGGGCTAATCGCCCGGTTCACCGGATTCGTCCTGCTCGCAGCAGCGATCACTGGCTGTGCGGAGGACAAGAACAAGCTTCCGCCCGACGAACCTGCCGACAAACTCTACAATGAAGGTCTCACTCTTCTAAATCAGAAAGAATACAAGGACTCCGCGAAAAAATTCGAAGAGGTCGATCGTCAGCATCCCTATTCCGATTGGGGCCGCAAATCACTTCTGATGGCAGCATTCGCTTACTATCAGGAAGGCGCCTATGAAGAAACGATCAGCGCAGCAAAGCGCTACATAACGCTTCATCCCGGAAGCCCGGATACCGCCTACGCGCAGTATCTCGCTGCCTCCGCCTTATTCGATCAGATTCCCGACGTCAATCGCGACCAGGCGCGCACGCAAAGAGCAATGGATGCGCTTGCCGAAGTCGCTCGCAAATATCCAAACACGGAATATGCGGAGAGCGCGAAAAAGAAAATCGAAGTGGCGCGCGACAATCTTGCCGCCAAGGAAATGACGATTGGGCGTTTCTATCTCGAGAGACGCGATTTTGTTGGAGCCATTAATCGTTTCAAGACGGTCGTGACCCAGTACCAGACCACCCGCCACGTCGAAGAGGCGCTGATGCGTCTCACCGAATGCTATATGGCGCTCGGCATCGTAGGCGAAGCACAGACCGCGGCAGCGGTCCTTGGCCATAACTTTCCCGATAGCCCTTGGTATCAGGACGCCTACAAGCTCGTGCAATCCGGTGGCACCGAACCGCGCGAAAATAAGGACTCCTGGCTTAGCAAATTGTTCCAAGGCAAGCAGACCTAACATTCGACGCTTCCCACATCAGGATTTCGACCCGAGCCGCACTTGAGATAGACTCCAGCGCAAATGCTGGTCCATCTCTCCATTCGTGACATCGCTCTCATCGATCGTCTCGACATTGACCTCGCGCCCCAGCTTTCCGTGCTGACCGGCGAAACAGGGGCAGGAAAATCGATTATCCTCGACGCCTTTGCGTTGGCGCTCGGCTCGCGTGGGGATGCCTCACTGGTCCGTCAGGGCACGGAACAGGGACAAGTGGTCGCTGCCTTCGAGGTCGTGAAAAATCATCCGGCGCGTGAAATATTGGCGGTGAACGGCATCAATGGCGAGAGCGAAATGATCTTGCGGCGGGTGCAGTTCTTAGACGGGCGCACCCGCGCCTTCATCAACGACCAACCCGTTAGCGTACAGGTATTGCGAGAGGTTGGGCGAAAACTCGTGGAAATCCATGGTCAGCATGACGAGCGTGCGCTGGTCGATTCCGTGACGCATCGTTCGTTGCTGGACGCCTTTGCCGGACATCTCGACAAGGTGGAAGAAACGGGAAAACTGTATCGTGCTTGGCGTGAAGCAGTGTTGGCCGTCGAAACCGAGCGCGCCAGGCTCACGAAAGCATTCGCGGAAGCCGATTATATCCGCCATTCGGTCGATGAGTTGACCTCTCTCGCGCCCAAGCTGGGAGAGGAAAAAGAATTGGCGGATTGCCGCGCCGCGATGATGCGCGCAGAAAAAGTTGCGGACGATCTGCGCGATGCGCACGAAACGGTAGCGGGCCCCGCCAATCCGGTGCCCTCACTTTCGGCTTCGTTACGGCGTCTTGAGCGGCGCATGACGGATGCTGCAGATCTCGTCGGTACGCCTGTGAAAGCGCTGGAAGCAGCGCTGACTGCTCTCGAAGAAGCGCGCCACGGGCTCGAACACGCGCTTGGCACCGCTGATTTCGACCCAAAGGAATTAGAGCGGATCGAAGAGCGACTGTTCGGTTTGCGCGCGGCGGCTCGAAAATACGGCACGACGGTGGAAGAGCTTCCGGCTGTCGCTGCGCGCTTTGCAATCGATCTCGAAGCGATCGACAAGAGCGCAGAAAATTTCGCTTTACTCGAAAGAAAGGTGAAAGAAACAGAAGCCAGCTACCGCGCCGCCGCGGAAAAACTTTCGATCGTGCGAAAGAAGACGGGCATAGTTCTTGATAAGGCGGTGAATGCGGAGCTTGCCCCGCTAAAACTGGAACGCGCGGAATTCATAACGAAGATTGCGAGTGATCCCGCAACGGTCGGGCCCGAGGGGCAGGATCGCATCGAATTTTGGGTGCGGACGAATCCGGGTTCGAAGCCGGGACCGATGATGAAAGTCGCTTCCGGTGGCGAACTTTCGCGTTTTCTGCTCGCGCTGAAGGTTGTTCTTGCCGACCGGGGTTCGGCGCCCACATTGATCTTTGATGAGATTGATACCGCAGTGGGCGGTGCCGTATCGGATGCGATCGGCGCGCGTCTCGCGCGACTTGGCAAGAAAGTGCAGGTATTTTCGGTGACGCACGCGCCGCAAGTAGCTGCACGCGCGTCCCATCATTTTTTGGTCTTTAAGGAACCGGCAGGCGAAAAACGTGTTGTCACGCGCATGCGTGCACTAGATCCGAAACATAAACGTGAGGAAATCGCACGTATGTTGGCGGGTGCCGAGGTCACCGAAGAAGCGCGTGCCGCCGCGGAACAGCTGATCGTGGGAGCCACGCGATGAAAAGGCGCGCAGGCGGCGCGACGAAGCCCATCGAAGAAATGAGCGAAAAGGAAGCCAAGTCCGAACACGCGCGGCTTGAAGACGAAATTTCGGAACACGACAGGCTTTATTATCAGAAGGATTCGCCGCAAATTTCAGATGCGGACTATGACGCATTGCGCAAGCGCTACGAAACGATTGAGCAACGTTTTCCAAATTTGCGCACGCTGGCTAGCCTGTCGCTGAAGGTTGGTGCAGCGCCAGCGGCAAAATTCGCCAAGGTGCGGCACGCAGTGCCAATGCTTTCGCTCGCCAACGGTTTCACCGAAGAAGACGTTACGGAATTTGTCGAACGCGTGCGTCGCTTTCTCGGACTGAAAGGCGACGCCGAAATTAAATTTCTGGCCGAGCCGAAGATCGACGGTCTCTCTTGCTCGCTCCGCTATGAAAAGGGGATCTTAAGGACTGCTGCGACACGCGGAGATGGCGCGGAAGGCGAGGATATCACTGCGAATTTAAGGACGATCAAGGAAGCGCCCCAACAACTAAAGGGCAAGGATGTTCCCAACATCATTGAGGTACGTGGCGAAGTTTATATGGGGCACGACGATTTCTTCGCGCTCAACAAGCGGCAGGAAAAGGCGGGAAAGCAAATTTTCGCCAATCCACGCAATGCGGCAGCAGGGAGTTTGCGCCAGCTCGACCCTTCGATCACTGCGAGCCGGCCGTTACGGTTTTTTGCGTATGGATGGGGCGAAGCCAGCAAACTGCCGTCCAACTCGCAGTACAGCGCCATGCAAGCATTCAAGGAATGGGGTCTACCAACCAACCCATTGGCCAAGGTCTGCAATAGTGTCGACGACATGCTCGCGCATTATCGCGAGATCGAGAACAGGCGCGCTAAACTGGGATATGACATTGATGGCGTTGTCTACAAGCTCGATCGAATCGACTGGCAGACTCGGTTAGGCGCTGTCTCGCGTACCCCACGTTGGGCGATCGCACATAAATTTCCGGCTGAAAAAGCGACGACAATAGTCAAGAACATTTTGATCACCGTTGGCCGAACCGGTGCTTTGACTCCAACGGCGGTTCTGCAGCCCGTCACTGTTGGCGGCGTCGTCGTGTCTCATGCCACCCTTCACAATGAGGACGAAATCGCCCGCAAGGGTGTACGGATCGGCGACACGGTCAAAATTCAGCGCGCGGGCGACGTGATTCCTCAAGTGCTCGGTGTTGTGCTCGACAGGCGGCCGAAGAATGCTAAGCCTTATCAATTTCCGACTGTTTGTCCCGTGTGCGGCAGCCATGCCGTGCGCGAGGTTGATCCTGAAACCGGCAAGGAAGATGCTGTGCGTCGCTGCACGGGCATTTTGATTTGTCCCGCGCAAGCTATCGAGCGCCTGAGGCATTTCGTTTCGCGTAATGCCTTCGACATTGAGGGCCTGGGCGAGAAACAGATCGAGGCCTTTTTCAACGACAAGCTGATTGCTGAACCTGCCGACATTTTTACATTGAAACTAAAGGATATTGTTGATCGCGAAGGCTGGGGGGATACGTCGGCCAAGAATTTATTTGCGGCGATCGAAGTGCGGCGGAAAATTGCGCTCAACCGTTTCATTTACGCCCTGGGGATACGCCACATTGGCGAGACGAATGCAGTCCGTCTTGCACGTCATTATCGCACGGCAGAAGAGTTTCGAGACAGTGCATTTGCGGCGGTGAAAACGGAGAGCGAGGCGTTTCAGGAACTCACCAACATCAATGGAATTGGCGAGGTCGTCGCGCAAGCGGTGGTGGAGTTTTTCAAGGAGAAGCGGAATCTGAAGGCATTCAACTCGCTCCTAAAGCACGTCGAAATTGAACCGATGGAGCCCGTGAAAAGTGATAGTCCCGTATCTGGTAAGACGGTTGTTTTCACTGGCGCGCTTGAAAAGATCACGCGCGAGGAGGCGAAGGCGATGGCCGAGCGCCTTGGCGCGAAGGTCGCGGGGTCAGTGTCGAAGAAGACCGACTACGTCGTCGCAGGGCCGGGAGCAGGCTCAAAGCTCGTGGAAGCGAAGAAGCACAATATTAAAGTGCTGACCGAGGACGACTGGTTCAAGCTAGTTGAATAAGCGGGGCTGTCGCTGCATTTAGCCATTTGCGCGATCTTGCATCGAGCAACGGCTCGATCTCAGTGCGCACGCGGCGATGATATTTGTCGATCCAGGTTAGCTCTTCGAGCGTCAGATTACTCGGCAAGATCAGCCGACGATCAATCGGGGCGAGCGTCAGCGTTTCGAACCCGAGCAATTTTTTTTCGCCGCCCGCCGGCACTGGTCCCGGTACGACCAGGACAAGATTTTCTGTGCGGATGCCATAGGCGCCGGTCTTATAGTAGCCGGGCTCGTTCGAAAGGATCATCCCGGCTTCGAGTTTGACGGTACCGAGTTTCGAGATACGCGCAGGCCCCTCATGGACGGAAAGATAGGTGCCGACGCCGTGGCCTGTCCCGTGATCGTAGTCTAGCCCTGCAGCCCACAGCGGGGCGCGGGCGAAACTATCGATCTGCGCGCCGCTCGTCCCTTCCGGAAACACGCTGCGTGCGATCGTTATGTGTCCCTTTAGTACTAGCGTGAAGCGCTGGCGCATTTCATGGCTCGGCTCGCCGATCGCGACTGTGCGCGTGACGTCCGTTGTGCCGTCTTCGTATTGCGCGCCGGAGTTGATTAGAAATAGTTCGTTTGCTCCGAGCTCGCGGTTGCTTTTCCGATTGACGTGATAATGCACGATCGCGCCATTAGGGCCGGAACCGGCGATTGTGGGAAACGATACATCCTTCAGCATTCCCGTTTCACGGCGGAAAGTTTCAAGCGCGGTGACTGCGTCGATTTCAGTAAGTTTTCCTTTCTGCGCTTCGTGTTCGAGCCACGCAAGAAATTTCGTAAGCGCGGCACCGTCGCGTTTGTGCGCGGCGCGCGCGCCTTCGATTTCAGTGCGATTCTTGATCGCTTTCATGCGCGTGACGGGATCGGCACCGTTCGACACGACCCCACCTGATTTTTCGACAATATTGGCAAGATGACGTGATGCAGTCGCCTGATCCAGCCGGATGGTTTTCCCTCCGCCAGAGATTTTTGCTAGCATGGCGTCAAATTCCGCGGGTTCCAAAATGGTCGCGAGCTTTGATAAAACGTCTCGAACCTGATTGGAGAGTTTTCGGGCGTCGACGATCAGCGATGGCTTTCCTTCGCGCGGCACGATCGCCCAGGAGATCGGCAAAGGTGTATGAGCAACGTCCGTCCCGCGAATATTGAACGTCCAGGCGACTGACGAGGGGTCCGACAGGATCGCGGCTGCGAGTTTCGCTTTCTCCAGTTCAGTTCGGATTCTCTTAAGCTTCTCTTCCGCGCTTTCGCCGGCAAAAATTCTATCATACAGAACGACCTGGGAAAGCGGCAGGTCGGGCCGGTCTGTCCAAATCGTATCCACTGGGTTACTGTCGATGGCGATCAATTTTGCGCCCGCGCGTTTGCAGGCTTTCGAGAGTCTTTGTTCGCCGTCGATGGTGGTGCGCCGTGGGTCGTAGCCGAAATTCGCACCCGGCTCTAGATTCTCTGTAATCCATTCCTCAAGGGGTTGCTCGACGAGATGTCTGATCGACAGTACGGCGGTATCGACCTGGGCTCGGGCCTCCAGCGCGTATCGACCATCCACAAAGAGCGCTGCCTTTTTAGCGAGTACGACCGCAACGCCCGCCGAACCTGAAAAACCCGTAAGCCAGGCTAGCCGTTCCTCATTGGCAGGCACATATTCGTTTTGCTGCGGGTCGGCACGTGGCACAATGAAGCCGTCGAGCTTTCGCCGGGCTAACTCCGCGCGCAGCGCCGCGATGCGCTCCTTTCCCTTCGAAGGGTCGGTCTTTTGGTCGAATGATTGGAATTTTGCCTCGAACATGAAGCTCTTCTAGAACCGCAACGGAGGCCCGTCCATGACGGGCATGAAAGGTATACAGCGCCCTCGCCAAACCCGATTCGCGGTGCCAATTTGTTCTCAAAAGGATTCGTTTTGGTCGACCCGTTTAAACAGGAACGCAATTTTGATCGCCCGGCGCCAAGGCCGGGTGGCATTGCCGCGCGTGCCCATGCGGCCGCCACTGGCAATGCCGCCTATCTCGAAGGGCTGAATCCGCAGCAACGGGAAGCAGTCGAGTCGCTCGACGGGCCTGTTCTGGTGCTCGCCGGTGCCGGTACCGGCAAGACGCGTGTGCTCACGACCCGTGTCGCGCACTTGCTTGCGACGGGCCGGGCTCGACCGTTTGAGATTCTTTCGGTGACATTCACTAACCGTGCCGCGCGCGAGATGAAGGAGCGCGTTGCCGTTATGGTTGGGGAGGCCGTCGAGGGTATGCCTTGGCTTGGCACCTTTCACTCCATCGGTGCGAAGATCCTGCGTCGCCACGCCGAGTTGGTCGGGCTTAAGTCGAATTTCACGATTCTTGATGCCGATGATCAAATCCGGCTGTTGAAACAAATTCTCGGCGCAGCCAATATTGATGACAAGCGTTGGCCCGCACGGCTGCTCGCCGGGATGATCGACGGTTGGAAGAACCGCGGCCTGCTGCCGGACAAGGTTCCGGCGGGCGAGACAATGTCGTTCGCGAATGGCCGTGGGCAGCAACTCTACGCCGCTTATCAGGCGCGCCTGAAAACACTGAATGCGGTCGATTTCGGCGATCTGCTCCTGGAAAATCTAAGGATGTTCGGAACGCAGCCCGATGTCCTCGCACAATATCAAGCGCGCTTTCGCTACATGCTCGTTGACGAGTATCAAGATACAAACGTCGCGCAATATCTGTGGTTGCGGCTGCTGGCGCAGGGCGCGCGAAATCTTTGCTGCGTCGGCGATGACGATCAGTCGATCTATGGCTGGCGCGGCGCTGAGGTTGATAACATTTTGCGTTTTGAGAACGATTTTCTTGGTGCAAAGGTTGTTCGCTTGGAGCGCAATTATCGTTCGACGGGGCATATTCTTTCAGCTGCCTCGCATCTGATTACGCATAATGAAAGTCGTCTCGGCAAGACATTGCACACCGAAGACGAGGACGGTGAAAAAGTCTCCGTCACGGGCGCTTGGGATTCTGAGGAAGAGGCGCGCGATATCGGCAATCAGATTGAAAACCTGCACCGTAAGGGGCATAAGCTTTCGGAAATCTCCATTCTCGTTCGCGCATCGTTTCAAATGCGCGAATTCGAGGATCGTTTTGTTACCCTCGGCTTACCCTATCGTGTAATCGGGGGCCCGCGCTTCTATGAGCGGGCAGAAATTCGCGACGCGCTTGCCTACTTTCGCTGCATCGTGCAGCCGGCAGACGACCTCGCGTTCGAGCGTATTGTGAATGTGCCGAAGCGGGGTCTCGGCGACTCAACACTGCAAACGCTGCATGATCACGCGCGAGCGTGTAATATGCCGCTCCTGGAATCCGCGCGTGCGATTGTTGCGACCGAGAAACTGAAACTGAAACCGCGCACGGCTCTGCGAGATCTAATCGCTTCCTTCGACCGCTGGCGCCAACAACTCGAATCGATATCGCACACGGAGCTTGCCGAGATTGTGCTCGAAGAATCCGGTTATACCGACATGTGGCAGAAAGAACGCTCGGCGGAAGCCGCCGGACGTCTCGAAAATCTGAAGGAGCTTGTGCGCTCGATGGAGCAGTTTGAGAATCTTTCGGGTTTTCTCGAACATATTTCGCTGGTGATGGATGCTGAAAGCGGAGCCACGAGCGATGCGGTCAACATCATGACGCTTCATTCCGCAAAGGGGCTGGAATTCGACACGGTGTTTTTGCCCGGCTGGGAAGAGGGATTGCTTCCGCATCAACGTTCGCTCGACGACCAGGGACGTGCCGGTCTTGAGGAAGAGCGGCGGCTTGCGCATGTCGGCCTGACGCGGGCACGCAAACGCGCGAAGATCTATTTCGCTTCGCACCGACGGATTCATGGCATGTGGAATACGACCGTACCCAGCCGTTTTCTCGACGAATTACCGGAAAAAAGTGTCGAGGTGTCAGAAGCAAAAGGCGGCTGGGGGCAGCCGACCAGCCGCTTCGATCGCGTTGAGCCGTTTTCGTCGACCTATAGCACGCCGGGCTGGCAGCGCGGCCGAGCGCAACGGAGCGAGAACAACCGAAAAGGATTTGCTAGCTTGCATCAGCGCGGTTTCAAGGGCGGGCCGGTTACGATCGACGGCAAGATCGTGGCAAAATCAACTGGCGGCGATGGTTTTGCGCTCGGCCAGCGCGTCTTTCATCAGAAGTTCGGCTATGGCGAAGTAACGGGGATCGACGGCAACAAGCTCACGGTTCAATTCGATAAGGCAGGCGAAAAGCGAGTGATCAATAGTTTTCTGCAGGCTGCTTGATATTCATGAGTGATGCGACCTCAAGCCGCTCGACGTTTGTCATGCGGGCTTCCACGGATGAGGTTTCAGCGAAGCGCATTGCTTATCTTTTCGTTGAGACATTCGAGGCGGAAACGGTCGCGGCGTCGGCCTTCGAAAGCGATACGGGCTGGACTGTAGAGGTTCACTTCGTCGACGAACCTGATCGTGCCACCATCAAGGAATTATTGTGTACTGTTTCGCGGGACGTGGCTGAGCACGCCTTGTTTGAAACAGTCGCTCCGAAAGATTGGGTCGTGGCAAGCCTTGAGGGCTTGCCACCTGTGTGTGTTGGGCCTTTTGTCGTTCATGGCGCGCACGATCGCCCCAAAATCATGCCTAATCGGATTGGTATTGAAATCGAAGCGGCGCTTGCCTTCGGCACCGGCCATCATGGTACGACGCAAGGATGCCTCGCAGCCATCGAACGGTCGGGACGTTCATGGCGCCCAAAACATGCCCTCGATTTGGGAACAGGAACGGGGGTTCTTGCGATTGCGTTGGCGCGTAGAATCCGATGCAAAGTAATTGCGGGCGACATCGATCCGGTTTCCGTAAAGACAGTACGTGCGAATGTACAGGCCAACCATGCAGGAAAGTTTGTGCAGATTACACGGGCCGCCGGCGTGAATGCGCCATTGATCCGTGCCGGATCGCCTTATGATTTTGTTCTTGCCAATATTTTGCTGCCCACCTTGAAGCAGCTGGCTCGGCCGGTCCGATTGCTGCTTGCGCCGCGCGCAACCGTAATTCTTTCAGGGGTGCTGCAGTCGCAGGCCAATGCGGTGCTTGCAATCTGGCACGCAAACGGATTGACTTTGCTTCACCGTGAAACGATCGAAGGCTGGACGACGCTTACGTTGGTGCGTCGCAAAACATAACTATTTCACAAACGGAAGTGCTCTCGCATTCGCATAGGTGGCTTTTAATTTTGGACTGTGGGGAATGAGATTGGCGTACTGGCGAATTTCGATTTCGGCCTGACGCATACGCCAGTTCATGAGTACGTCGTAGATGCCTGTGAAAAAATTAGCGAGAGCAATCATAGCGTATTGTCCTTAAAATTACGGGTTGCAACTTGCTTGAAGCACGTTTCCTAAAAAGCTTATGTAATTAAATAAACAAATTCGTGTGACGAAGCGGGTCAGTTCGACGCATGCCCCACCTGCGTATCGCGCATGGGTTAATTAGACAATTGTTAGGAAACGAATTTTGAAAGATGCGCTGGATGCAGATCAGCTACGCGGGCGCATGCCGATCGCGCGTCCGATCGACGAGGGCAAAGGCAAAGGGCCGTGGGCCGATTTCATCAAGGCAAGCCGTTCCAGCACGTCGTCGGGAAATGGTGCGACTTTCTTTGCTTTCATATCGACATGCAACGCCAGCTGTTCGGACGTCGCGGAGAGCCAACCTTCCGTAGCATGATGCAACTCGGCATAAAGGTGCAGCCGCTTATCATCATAATCGATCAGCCGCAGCGTCACGCGCACCGGCTCGGCTGCCTTCAGCTCACGCAGATAGCGAACGTGTGCCTCAGCCGTGAAAAAGGAGGCGCTACGGTCGCGCACGTAGTTGGGACCAAAGCCTACCAGCAGAAACGCTTCATCGACCGCATGGTCAATCAGCACGTTGTAGTAAGCCATGTTGAGGTGGCCGTTATAATCGATCCAGGAAGAGTTGACTTTCATCACCGTGGAAACGAACGGCGCAAAAAACACTGGTTCGAAATCGATTCGGTTGGTCATCACCGTTGGCGTATTCTTGATCTTTGATGTACGCGAAATAATGCATTGCAGAACAAAAACACGCAATGGGCCGCTTGTCCGGCGAGTAGCGCCCCATGCTAATCTCATGTTGCTTGAGGGAGAACGCCAATGGCTGAAACAGCTCTTCGTAAGCCGCAACCCGCGGCTATTGATCGCGTAAAAGCTGCGCTGGCGCGGCGTTTCGGCAACAAATTGGTGACCTCGGATGCGGTTCGTCAACAGCATGCGAACAACACGACATGGCTGCCGAACGAGCCGCCAGACGCCGTTATTTACGTTGCCTCCACGGAGGACGTACAGGCAACGGTCGCGATTTGCGCCGAGCATAAGGTGCCGGTGATCCCATTCGGGACCGGCACCTCACTGGAGGGACATGTCAACGCGCCGCTTGGTGGCGTTTCTATTGATCTGCTGGAAATGAATCGCGTGCTTGCAGTTCATGCAGAGGATCTCGACTGCGTCGTGGAACCTGGCGTTACGCGCAAAAAGTTGAACGAACATTTGCGCGATCAGGGCCTTTTCTTCCCTATTGATCCGGGAGCGGACGCTTCGCTCGGTGGCATGACCGCGACTCGCGCGTCGGGCACAAATGCTGTGCGATATGGAACGATGAAAGACAATGTGCTTTCGCTCAAAGCCGTACTTGCAAACGGTGAGGTGGTTACAACAGCGCGTCGTGCAAAAAAATCATCGGCTGGGTACGACCTCACGCGACTGTTCGTCGGCTCGGAAGGAACGCTTGGTGTGATCACCGAGATTACACTCAAACTTGCGGGCATCCCTGAAGCGATTTCGGCGGGAGTTTGTCCTTTTCCCTCAGTGGAGGCGGCGTGCAAAACGACGATCGCGACAATTCAGTCCGGCATTCCGGTTGCCCGGATCGAGTTACTCGATGAATTGCAAGTGAAAGCGAGCAACGCCTATTCGAAACTCCACCTCAAGGAAACACCGACCTTGTTTCTCGAATTTCACGGATCGGAAGCCAGCGTTGCGGAACAATCGAAGCGTTTTGGTGAAATCGCCGAAGACTTCGGCGGGGGGCCATTTGATTGGGCAACGAAGGTCGAGGATCGGACGCGCCTTTGGCAGGCCCGGCATGACGCGTACTGGGCGGTCTTTGGAATGCGCCAGGGCGCACGCGGTTTCGCCACCGATGTATGCGTGCCTATTTCGCGCCTCGCAGAATGCGTCACCGCGACGCAACGAGACATTCATGAGTTGAAACTGGTCGCGCCCATCGTCGGGCATGTCGGCGATGGAAATTTCCATGTGTCCGTTCTCATGGATATGTCGGACGCCGACGAGGTCTCCCGGGCGCGAAAATTTCATGAGCGGTTGGTACAGCGCTCTCTCTCTATGGATGGAACGTGTACCGGCGAACACGGCGTTGGCCAAGGTAAGATGAAATATATTGAGGCGGAGCACGGCAAGGTTGGTCTTGAGGTGATGCGGACCATCAAGCGTGCTCTCGACCCGGATAACATCATGAATCCGGGAAAGATCATCTCCATTTGACATTTTCCCGCCGCAATTTTCGCCGGGCAGCCTCATAAACGCTCTAAGTATTCGCTATCCAAAGCATCCTCGACCCATGCCATTGCTAGACGGAAACGGTCTCGGGAGCTGGTGGTGCAGAATACATTGCTTAGCATCGGACTGGCGCTGATTGTAGCGATTGTCACCGCGTTCGCGGCGCCCTTGTTCGTCGACTGGAATGTCTGGCGCTCGATTTTTGAGCAGCGCGCAAGCGCGCTTGTCGGTGCGCCCGTCGTCATCAAAGGGTCGATCGACGCGGCAATTCTGCCGATTCCGGCCTTCACACTGCGCGACGTCACGATCGGAGAGTCGGAAGAGGGCACTGGGCTAAAAGCGGCAATACTTCACGGAAGGTTTTCGCTTGGCGCGTTGATGCGCGGTTCAGTCGAGGCGGAAGAACTTTTTCTCTCGAACGCAAACATTCGTATTTCCCTGGATGACCGCGGGAAGATTAAATTCGGAACCAGCGCTCAGCCGATCTCGGACTCCATTTTGATTTCGCGTATTGAGGTAAAATCAGGTTTGCTCGTGATCACTCGGACGGGAGTCGGGGAAACGAGATACGAGAATTTTACCGGCACCGGCGAGTTGCAATCGCGGACTGGTCCGTTGAAGCTGGACGCTAGCGCTACATGGAATGGTCAACCGATTGCTGTGCACGCATCGTCTGGCCAGTTCGGGGTAGATGGCAGCGGAAAAATTCGCCTTGCAGTTTCGTGGCCGGACGACAACAGCTCGCTAGTGGCGGAAGGAAATCTTTCGCTGACGGATGCGTTTCCTCAATTCAGCGGAAAACTTTTGCTCGAAGGACGAAGCCCCTCGAATTTGCCCTGGAAACTCGCGGCAAACGCCAAAGCAAATCTGCAGACCGTTGCTCTCGAACAACTGGAGGTTTCGCTCGGCGATGAACCGGCTATCGAGCTTTCGGGAAATGCTAATTTTGAGCCGCGAAAGGGTGGCACGTTCGACGCAAAAGTATCCTCGTCTCGTATTGATCTCGACCGTCCGCGCGATAGCGGAAAACTTGCTCAAGACTTATCTCCGCTTAACGATTTATGGGCTCTTGCTACGGCGCTGCCCTTTGCGGGCAAGATTGGCGTTTCGATAGGGCAGATTGCCGTGAATGGCGGAACGGTGCGCGATTTTCGTTTGCAGCTTTTGTTACGTGAAGGCTTTGTCGCGCCGGAAATGCTCGAAGCGAAGCTGCCGGGGCGCGGTTCGGTCAATGTCACTGGTTCCGTAAATGATGCGGCCTTCAGCGGTTCAATGAAAATAACCGCAGAAGATGCGTTTGCCCTGTCGAATTGGCTTGGACTTGAAAAAGCGGGCATTTCATTTGACCAGGGTGGTCCCGCCAGCCTCGAAGGCCGATTGCAGGCTTCGAAAAAACAGCTGAGTCTTGAGCCGCTGAATTTGACCTATGCCGGATCGAAAATGGGAGGAGCTGCGGCGTATCTGTTCCCCGACCGCGACAGGCGCGCGCGCGTTGCGGCGAAATTGGATGCGGATGCCCTCGACCTGAGACTGTTTGCATCGCTATTGCAGAGGCCTCGCGCCGATTTTCCCTCAGTGGACTTGATGTTTGCGCTCAAAGTTTTGACGCCAAAGCTATTTGGTCAAACGGCACGTCGATTCGATGTATCTTTTTCCGAAATAGGGGGTGAAGTTTCACTCGAACGTTTGACCTTGGAGGATTTCGCTGGTCTCAACGCACGCGCCAATGGACATGTTGCTTCGTTCTTTGAGCGGCCAGCGGGGAAAATCAATTTCGCGTTAGAAGCAACGCGTGCCGAAGGCTTGAATGTTCTTGTCGGAGCGATGGGCGGCACGGGCGATGGCGCCGCTTATGCAAAGAGAATCGTTTCGGCGGGTCTTCCACTGCGACTTGAGGGCACAATGAGCGGTGATGGTCTGGACCCTCGGTTTGCACTTGAGGTCGCTGGGAATGCAAACGAAACACAACAAAAGCTGGACGCGAACGTCGATATAGAATCAAGGTCGATCGTTGATGCGCATTTGACGATTGACGCGCGAGATGCGTCGCGAATCGTTTCGCTACTGGGCCTTCCAGCGCCGGAGATGCAGGCAGGTCAGGGTCATTTTGAAGGAAAGCTCGAGGCTCGTAAGAATGACGCCCGGCCAATTGGAGCGAGTTTGACCTTCCCTAGTGTTAAGCTGACCGCTGAAGGGGATATTCGTCTTACCGAGGATGGGCGCGCCGAACCTCGCGTGACCTTCAAACTCCAGTCAAGTGACGTGCGCGCGTTATCGATCGCCGCAGCACGCGTTTCGAATTCGGTGGTGCCCACGAATGCTGTTGCGCGACTGGTGCGCACGAATGAGGGCATTGCCCTTGAGGACGTTATTCTCAATTTCGGTGAAATTCGTGCCAAAGGTCGTTTTGCCTTGAGTGGCGTGGATCGTCCCCAGGTTTCGGGCGAAATGTCGTTTAACCACGCGAATCTTCCAACTCTTTTTGCGCTTGCGATTGGCAAGGCAGAAGAAGGTGCGCCGTGGCCAGACCGTGCGCTAGGGCCGCGTCCATTTGGAAATTTGAGCGGAACGTTGCAACTGGAGAGTGCAGCGTTCGGTCTGACTGGTCCTCTCGTCGCGAATGGTGCGAGGCTAAAACTAAAATTTGATCCCGACCAAGCGATAGTTGAGGAATTTTCCGGCGACCTCGCGGGTGGAAGACTTTCAGCGCAAGGGCGATTAGTGCGCGGTGATGCATTGTCGCTTGCCGGCAAAGTTTCGATTGTTTCAGCCGACATTGCGCGGTTGATTGCTCCGGGTTCTTGGCGTTCGGCTGCGCATGGGAAGGTGACGTTGACTATCGATCTTGCGGGACAGGGTGCGAATCCCGCCTCACTCGCGGCCAATCTCGCCGGACAGGGAAAGTTTTCGGTTGAGGCATTCGAGATCGAAAGGCTAGACCCCGATGCGCTCGACAAAGTACTTGCGTTTACGGCGAACGTTTCGCCACCCGATGAACTGAGCACAAGCGCGCTTCTGAACAAGGCGATGGCTCGAGGCCCTTTGAAGATCACTAAGATAGAAGGGCCGATTGTTGTCGCCGCTGGCGTCGCTCGTAGCGGTAAGCTGAAAGCCGCTGTTGGGCCGACGCAGGTCATTTCCGAAGCGATTTTTGATATTTCAAAACTTGAGTTAGACGCAGCATTTGAATTCGAGGGCGCTGCCCCGAAAGGAATGAGTGCGCGCCCGGCGGCAACGGTTCGCTGGCGCGGACCGTTATCCGAGCCCGAGCGAAGCATTGATGCTGGGCCGCTCGTAGTTGTTCTCGCTCTTCGTGCGATGGACATTGAAATGCGCAAGCTCGACGGGCGTGATAGGCCGCCATCGGCTCAATCGTCTGCTACCGAAACTTCGCTGGTGCCGGTGCCCACGGTTCTTCCAGCCGCACCACTCCCGCGGAAACGTCCCAGCGATCCTGCATCTTCAATCGTGCCGGTGTTACCGCCGCCGATCGACATTGGACCCGCGCCCGGTTCTCCACGACCGACACACCTTAATCAGTCGCTGCAATAATTTTCAGTCCGCTTGGCATCGTTCATAGGTGATGAACGTATAAGGATGGGAGTCGTTTTTTCCTTGCTGCGGTCCGTCACGCCGGACTTCTTTCCATTCCGCCTTATCGAACTTTGGAAAATGGGCATCGCCCTCAGGCGTGCCATGAACTTCCGTGATCTCCAGCCGAAAAGCGTGTGGTAAGGTTTCCGCGAACACTCCATTGCCGCCAATGATCGCAATCTCGTCGGTCTTTTCCTTGGCGGCCTTTTTCACCGCTAGCTCAAGCGCTGAATTTAAATCTTTCACTACGATCGCACCCTTGGCCTTATAGGTTTTGTCGCGCGTCAGTACGATATTCACCCGTCCCTTCAACGGGCCACCCATCGATTCATAGGTACGGCGGCCCATCACCACGGGTTTCCCCATTGTTAATTGTTTAAAATGCTTCAAGTCACCAGGAATTTTCCAGGGCAATCGCCCGTTGCGGCCGATCACGCCGTTCTCGGCGACCGCAGCGACAAGCACGAGGCGAGGTGAAGTCCTCACTTTTTGCGAAACTTTTCGAGACTGACGACTTCGGCGCTGCCCAATTTATCGGATGCTATTTTCGTGGATTTCTCACCAGTCTTTTCCGTGGCCTGCGGAATCGACTTCTTTTTCGCGCGGGTAGAAGGAACCGATGTCGCGGCTCTTGGCATCTCTTCCGGCTCGGATGCGGCACCTCGCGGTGCCGAGCGTGTTGCCGATCCAGCGTCGGCAGTTTTGCCTGCCTCGGCTTCGTTGGCGGCCATAGCCGGCATGGCTTGCACCTCGGTAATGGTTTCAAATTGCAGGCCGAACTGAACTGAAGGATCGAAGAAGCCCTTGATAGCTTCAAAAGGAATTACCAGTTTTTCGGGAATGCCGTTAAACGAAAGCCCAACTTCAAAATTAATTTCGCCAACGATCAAATCCCAGAACTGATGTTGCAAGATGATCGTCATTTCCTCGGGATATTTCGATTTTAGGCGGGTCGACATTTTCACGCCTTTGGCATTCGTGTCGAACGCAACAAAGAAATGATGATCACCCGGCAAGCCACTTTTCGCCACATTGGACAGAACTTTTTTGACGACGCCGCGCAATGCGTCCTGAGCCAGCAGATCGTATCTAATCAAATCAGCCATGGGTGGTAGTGAAGCCGATTCCGCCTGCCTTCGCCAAGTTCAAATTTGTATTAAAAAGTAAGTGGGGGCTTCTGTTGCCAGGTGCCCCCGGACCCCGCCTGAAAGTGCTAACCCTCAGGGCTTAATTTCGGTATTTCAAACCGCTTACGCGGCCTGAGCAACCGGAGCGTAGTTGTCGTTTGCAACTATGCATGGCCCGATAACGACGGAGCCATCCCGAGCAAAAGCCTCGCCCTTTACACCCTCGTCGATCCTATATCGCCCCCGCCGAGTCCCGGATCGTTTCCGGTGGAACGGGATTTGGTGGAGGCGCCGGGTACTGCCCCCGGGTCCGAATGGTTTATTACGACGTGCGTTTATTGCCATAGCTGGCTTGCGCCAACAGATAGAATATATGCATGCCGGAACGGCAAAAAAAGGGCTGAGTTGTTAAGGGAGAGTGTCATTCGGAAAGCGCTAAATTCAACGCGGATATCCCCATATATCCGTGGCTTGCTGATACTTGTGTGCGTGCTTTTGCTCGCGCCGCAGGCCGTCGCGCAAGGTACGGCAACCAAGACGCTAGCTTCCACCGCGCTGAAAAGCCAGACGGTTATCGGCTCCAATGGAATGGTGGTCACCGAAGAGGCGCGTGCGACAGGAATTGGCGTTGAGATTTTGAAAAAAGGTGGCAATGCAGTCGATGCCGCCGTCGCCGTCGGCTTCGCGTTGGCAGTGACGTTTCCGAACGCGGGAAATATTGGCGGCGGTGGCTTCATGCTTGTACGGCTTGCACAAGGCAATCAAATGATTGCCATCGACTATCGCGAAATGGCGCCGTTCGCTACGACGAAAGAAATCTTTCTCGATGTGCTGGGAGAAGCTGATCCTCGAAAATCGCGTGAAGAAGGCCTTGCTGTTGGTGTGCCAGGAACAGTTGCCGGTTTGGCGCTCGCCCATCAGAAATATGGCTCCGGCAAGTTCACGCTCGCGGAATTGATTGCCCCGGCAATAAAACTCGCGCGTGAAGGCCTCATCGTGGACGCCGAACTCTCCGATTCGATCGCAAAATCGAAGGATATTCTGGCGCGCTGGCCTTCTTCCTCGCAGATATTTCTACGGAGCAATGGTTCGACGCCACAAAAAGACGAGCTGTTCGTTCAACGTGATCTCGCCGATACGCTCGAAGCGATCGCACAGCAGGGGCCGAAAGCGTTTTATCAGGGACCAATCGCAGAAGCGATTGTGCGAAGCGTGCGAATGGCGGGTGGCATTATGACCACGGAAGACCTCGCGCAGTATGAAGCAGTAGAACGGAAACCCTTGCGTGGGAATTATCACGACTACGATATTGTCTCGATGCCGCCGCCTTCGTCGGGCGGTGTTCATTTGATTCAGATCTTAAATATTCTTGATGGTTTCGATCTCGCGCCGTTGGGGCCAGCATCCGGGCAGGCGGCGCATATTCGGGTCGAAGCGATGAAACTCGCTTATGCAGATCGGGCGCAATTCCTGGGCGATCCTGATTATATAAAAATTCCAGTGGCAGGATTGATTTCCAAGCAATATGCAGGCGAATTGCGAAAACAGATCGACCCGGATCACGCGAGAGCTGCTGTCGACATCAGGGCGGGCAGCCCGCTTGCTTTCGAGGGCGACCACACGACGCACTATTCGATCGTGGATAAAGATGGGAATGCGGTCGCGAACACCTATACGCTCAATCTTCGCTACGGCATCGGATTGGTCGCTGAAGGTACAGGCGTGCTACTCAATAACGAGCTTGATGATTTCGCCGCGAAGCCCGGGGCGCCAAATGCTTTTGGACTGGTTGGCGGTGAGGCCAATGCGCCTGGTCCGGGCAAGAGGCCATTATCCTCGATGACCCCTACGTTCGTGTTAAATGGAGACCAACTTGTGCTGGTTACCGGCTCACCGGGCGGAAGCCGCATAATCACAACAGTTGCGAACGTCATCGTAAACTTGCTCGATTATAAAATGAGCCTTGCCGATGCGGTCGCTGCGCCCCGCTTGCATCACCAGTGGCTACCCGACGAAGTGCGCGCGGAACCCGATGTTCCGCCGGACATCATCTGGCTCCTACAGCGCCGCGGTAACAAAGTTTCGCAGGGCCCAACCTGGGGCGCCGCAAACTCTATTCTTATCACGAAAAAAAATTTGCAGGGTGTGGCCGACCCGCGTTCGCGCGCGGCGAAAGCGGAGGGCTTTTAGGCCGCCTCGACGAGAGGACCGTTGCTTGCAGTGGGCGCGAGCGGCGTGTCGCTTACCGCGACGTTTCTGCCGTCGAGCCAATCCTCGGTTTCGGCCAACGCGACATACGAGTGTGCCAGACGTTCCTGCATTTCTCGGAATTCGTGTTCTTCCATTGCAAGTTCTGCCTGACGTCGGCATTCAGCGGCCATCATGCGAAAACGGTCAGCTTTCACTTTTGACATGACGCTCCTACCCTTTTCTCGTGAACAGTTGCGCGTTTCCTGAATAGTCAAAACCTGTAACAGGCGTGTGACAAAATTCTGATCTTCATTGAGCACTTTGATCGCGCTTTGCGTCATGAACAAGGCCCGTGACGTGACGTTGCGATGCAACATGCTTAATCTGCGTTTTTGAATGTCAATTTCGCGGATGCGGGATGGTGCACGGGGATTTTTCACGCACAGCTTGTGGACAAAAAAATGTTTTGCCGCATCGGCGAGACGTTTTCGCCATCATTTTCATAAATTAGGTTTCGTTTGTTTAAAGGTGAGGCGAAATTAAGTGCGTGGTACGGCTGAGTGGACCCGCGTTTGCGAAAGGCGTTTCATCAACGAAATGTGAGGAATTGAATATGGCGCGTAAATATTCCAGAGCCGCTTCTAAGGACGTTGAACGCGAGATGCGCAAGTTTAAGCGCAAGAAACTGAAAAGCGGTCGCAGTGGAAAAACCGTAAAAAGCCGGAAACAGGCGATAGCGATTGGGCTTTCTGAGGCGCGGCGTGAAGGGAAGAAAGTTCCGAAACGGCCGCGCGCCCGTCGATAGGAATTGAGGCAAGCCGTTGAATATTCGCCGCGATTTGTAGTTGATTCCTTGGATACAACGGTCGCCTCGTGCGTCCTCCTCACAACGCCTTGTTGCTCTCCTTTACCGCCGCGGCGTCCACATAGACCTCGCTGCCGAGGTCGCGGAATTTCTTCGACATCTCCGCCATGCCTTTTTCACGAATGGAAGATGAGGATAGAGCGCCGTCATTACTCAACCTCTGTTGCTCTTCCTCGTTCAACGTCGCTGCGTAGTCACGCACGTCCTGCGTGATCTTCATTGAGCAGAATTTTGGTCCGCACATCGAACAGAAATGTGCGACCTTGTGCGCCTCTTTCGGTAGTGTCTCGTCGTGATATTCGCGTGCCGTATCGGGGTCGAGTGAGAGGTTGAACTGATCGTTCCAGCGGAAATCGAAGCGCGCCCGCGAGAGCGCATCGTCACGCAGTTGCGCTACTGGGTGGCCCTTCGCGAGATCAGCGGCGTGCGCCGCAATCTTGTAGGTGATGACGCCATCCTTAACGTCGTCGCGATTGGGTAGGCCCAGATGTTCCTTTGGCGTTACGTAGCAGAGCATCGCGCAGCCGAACCACCCGATCATTGCAGCGCCAATGCCCGATGTAATGTGGTCGTAGCCCGGTGCAATGTCGGTGGTGAGCGGACCGAGTGTGTAGAATGGTGCCTCGCCGCATTCCTTGAGCTGCTTTTCCATATTGATCTTGATCTTGTGCATCGGTACGTGGCCGGGGCCTTCGATCATTACCTGGCAGCCCTTGTCCCAAGCGATCTTTGTGAGCTCGCCCAGAGTTTCGAGCTCGGCAAACTGGGCGCGGTCGTTCGCATCCGCGATCGAGCCGGGGCGCAGGCCATCGCCGAGTGAGAACGAGACGTCATACTTGCGCATAATGTCGCAGATCTCGTCGAACCGTTCGTAGAGAAATGATTCCTTATGGCGCGACAGGCACCATTTCGCCATGATCGAGCCGCCGCGTGAGACGATGCCGGTGACGCGCTTCGCAGTCAGTGGTACATAAGCAAGGCGGACGCCGGCATGGATCGTGAAATAGTCGACACCTTGTTCGCACTGCTCGATTAGTGTGTCCTTGTAGCATTCCCAATCGAGTTTGATTGGATCACCGTTTACTTTTTCAAGTGCCTGATAGATCGGCACCGTGCCGATAGGGACGGGCGCATTGCGGATGATCCATTCGCGCGTATTGTGAATGTTCCGACCGGTTGAGAGGTCCATCACGGTGTCGGCGCCCCAGCGGATCGCCCACACCATTTTCTCGACTTCTTCCTCCACTGAAGATGTCACAGCGGAATTGCCAATATTGGCGTTAACCTTCGTCAGGAAATTCCGGCCGATGATCATCGGCTCCAATTCGGCGTGGTTGATGTTCGCGGGAATAATCGCTCGGCCGCGTGCGAGTTCCGCGCGCACAAATTCTGGAGTGATGAAGGGCGGGATCGAGGCACCGAAGCTTTCACCGTCTTCGAGGGCGGCCTCTGCACGTTCGAACTGCTGCAGGCGGCTAAGGTTTTCGCGATCGGCCACATAGATCATTTCCTTTGTGATGATGCCTGCGCGTGCGAATTCGTATTGGGTAATCGGCTTGCCGGGAAGCGCGCGCATCGGCTTCGACGCAATCGGGAACGTGCGCGCGAGGTGCTTGCCGGAAACATTTCCGTTATCGACCGGCTGGATCGGGCGGCCTTCGTATTCCTCGATGTCGCCTCGTTCCTTCACCCATTTGACGCGCGAGCGTTGAAGACCTTTTTCGACATCAATCGCTGCACTCGTGTCCGTGTAGGGGCCGGAGGTATCGTAGACCGACAGCGGTGGCTCTTTCGCACTCGGATCGAGCGTGATCTGGCGCAGCGGCACGCGCAGGTCTTTCGCAGCTTCAGGTGTCGAATAAATTTTGCGCGAGCCCGCAATTGGCCCCGTGGTGACCTTCGGCGTTGTGATGTTACGGTCCTGAATGTTCATGGGTCACCTTTTTCGTTTGGACTTTGTGTTGCGGGGCGCGTAGGCCGCGTAACTCAGCCAGGCACCGAGGGCGAGCAGAACAATGCCTTCGCCCACAATCCAGCTGTTCGAAACGGTCGTCACCATCGTGCCACCGATCATTTCCACTGTGCGCGGAAACACGATGCGAATGACGCCGCCGATCACGGCCAGCCAACCGATGAGGGTGATGGCGGCGCGCCAGTCAGCGGTCCATTCATTGTGCGTGTTGACGATCGCAAGGCCTGCGGTGAGCGCAAGCAGGCCTGAGAGATAGATGAGCGCGTAGCTTTTCAGGAATTCCTGCGCCATTGCGCGCAAGGTGTCGGCATTGAAAATCATCGCGACGCCGATCGCCGCGAGCAATGGCCCGATGAGTTTTGCGAGAAAGATTGATCGTTGCATGTCCCTGTCCCTTCGCCGGTATAAGCCGGATCAGGTTCGAAGAGTCACCGCGAAAGCGGAATCTCAGCCCATCTGGGGGCACCCCTCGGAACAAGTCCAGTGTGGACCCCTTGATCCGGCAATTCAATGGTTAAAACCTTCGATGGCTCCTCTACGCCGCTTTCGATGTCTGGCCGAGCCACGCGCGCACGCGCGACTCGGGGTTCGGATTCTGGGTGATGTCGGTTACCACCGCGATCGAATCCGCGCCCGCTAGGTAAATCGCGGCGGCTCTTTCTAGAGTGATACCGCCGATTGCGACGAGCGGAATCCTTCCGATCCGTTTCTTCCATTCGGTGACGCGCGAAACGCCCTGCGGCGCGAAACGCATTTTCTTGAGCGTCGTTTCATAAATCGGGCCAAGTGCGATGTAGTCGGGATTGTGTTTAAGTGCATTTGCGAGTTCTTCATCATCATGGGTCGAGAGCCCGAGCGTAATCCCCGCGCGGCGGATCGCAGCGACATCGGCCTCGGCCAAATCTTCCTGTCCGAGATGAACGTGATCGGCGCGCGCGTCGATCGCTGCCTGCCAGTAATCGTTCACGACAAGTTTGGTTCCAGTGCCCTTGGTGATTCTAAGCGCATCGCGCACGAGCGTGAGTGCGTCTGCAAATGCAAGGGTTTTTGCACGCAGCTGCACGCTACCAACGCCGAGCTTCGTCAAACATTCGAGCCATTTGAGACTGTCGATGACGGGGTAAAATGGATCAGGGTACGACATGCCAGAACGGTGTCCCGACGACAGGTGTTGAAGGAGATGCAAAATTGCGCGGGTCCATGAGGCCCGCTTCGAAAGCGGCCCGTCCGGCTTCCACGCCGCGGCGGAAGGCTTCCGCCATTTTCACCGGATCCTTGGCCTTGGCGATTGCAGTATTCAGCAACACGGCGTCGTACCCGAGTTCCAGCGCTTGTGCTGCGTGGGACGGCGCGCCGAGACCGGCATCGACCACGAGCGTCACATTCGGCAGGCGCTCGCGCATCAGCTTCAGTGCATCGTGGTTCATGATTCCGCGCCCGCTGCCGATAGGCGAGGCCCACGGCATGACAACGCGACAACCGGCATCGACGAGCCGTTGGGCGATGCTTAGATCCTCGGTGCAATAGGCGAACACCTCGAAGCCATCTTTTGCGAGAATGATTGCGGCTTCCAATAGCCCAACCACATCAGGCTGGAGCGTCTCGTCGTCGGCGATCACTTCGAGCTTCACCCACGGCGTGCCGAACAGTTCGCGCGCCAGATTTGCGGTGGTGATTGCTTCGCGCACGCTCCGGCAGCCGGCGGTGTTTGGCAACACGCTGACGTTGAGTTCGCGAATGAGCGACCAAAACGCGTCGCCGGTCTTGCCACCAGCGGTTTCGCGCCGCACCGATACGGTGACGATCTCAGCGCCTGACGCGCGGATTGCCTTCTGCATGATTGCGGGCGATGGGTAGCGCGCGGTGCCGACGAGCAGGCGCGATGAGAATTTCTTGCCGTAGAATTCGACCACGGAATTTTCCTTTCCTTTGAGTGCAATCTCCGAATTCAAGCTCATCCTCCCTGTCTTGGCGTTAGGATCTCAATCGCGTCGCCTTCCTTCAGTGGCATGTCGGCCCAGCGTGTACGCGGCACCACGTCATAATTCACGGCAACGGCGATGTACTTGCCTTCGTATTCGAGTTCGGCGAGCAGCGCGTCGATGCGGGTTGCGCTCGCATGCGTCTCCCTGCCATTCACGATTAGGCGCATCGCATCACCTCATTGTCGATCGATCCGCGCTGCAGATAAGTGACGGTCAATTCGGCTAGCGCGGGTGCGAGCAAGAATCCATGTCGGTAAAGTCCATTGACTGAAATGCACTTACCATCAATGGCGATGCGCGGAAGATTGTCTGGGAAGGCGGGACGCAGGGCGGCGCCAATCTCGACGATGCGCGCTTCGGCGAATGCCGGATGCACGGCATAGGCAGCAGTGAGCAGTTCAAGCGCGGATCGCACACTCATACCATCGTCTTCGCACTCGATAGTGGTTGCGCCGATAAGGAAACGGTTGTTCGCGCGCGGCACGATATAGAGCGGCCAGCGCGGATGGATGAGGCGTACGGGGCGCGAGAGCGAAATCTCGTCGGTCTCGATAACCACGATCTCGCCTTTTACGCCGCGAAGGTCGAGGAATTTGTCGCGCGCCAAAAGTCCACGGCAGTCTATCACGATGCCATCCAAATTCTCGGCGCACGTTTCCGATCGATAGTGGATAGCTGTGCCACCAGAAATCAGTCGCTTATGAAGTTCGCGCAGCACTGGACGCGGCTCGACATGGCCTTCGCCTGCGAACAGCAACGCCTCGTGGAAGCGTCCGTTCAACGCCGGTTCGAGTTTTGCGATGCCATTAGCATCAACTTCTGAATGATGGGTGGTGAGCTTGGCGAAGCGGTTGAAGTCGGCGCGGTCGCGCGTATGTGCCACGATCAAAGAGCCGTTGAACGGTGTCTGTGGAAATTCTTCACGCCATAACTCGAGCGAGCGCGCACCGAGCCGTGTAATGGTGGGCTCCGTCAATTCCGCCTCGCACCAAGGCGCAAGCATTCCGCCGGCCCAATAGCTGATGGCGTCCCGCATGGACTCGTCGCTGCGCTCGTACAGCGTCACATCGCGGCCAGCTTTTGCCAGCAGTAAAGCCTGCCAACTTCCGGCGATGCCGGCACCAACGATGTCGATGTGCGCTTGATGGCGCGGAGAACTCTGGCGCATCCCTGTCCCTTCGCCGGAATGACCCGGATCAGGTTCAAAGGGTCATCGCTCTTGCGATATCTCAGCCCATCCGGGCTCCCCTCGGAACAAGATGAATGTGGACCTTTCGGGGTGAGGTTTCAATGCCTGAGTGCTGCGCGTGCAGCAGCTGCAATCAGGCCATCAAGTTCTGCTGGTGATACGGCTTGCGGCAGGAATACCCGTACGGCTCCATAGGGAATACCAATGAGCGCGACCGCAAGCTTTTCCCGCCCGCGCGGATCATTGGGCAAAAGGCGGCGTGCGGCTTGTGCTAACGCGTTCAGCATGAGGGACGTCTGCTTTGCGGCGCGTGCCCGGCCCTCCTCAGGCGCTCCTTCAAGAAAATCGTCGCGTCGGTGTACAAAGAGCACGACGCCGCCCGCATGGTCCGCGCGGGCAAAGCGTGGCGTTACGAGCGCGGCTTCAACGGCGGCATCAAGGGTGGGTGCGGAATTCAGCTCAGTCAGGAACTGGCTGTTAAATCGTTCGGCGAGCACAATCCAAGTTTCTGCTAGAAGGGCGCCGCGGGAAGGATAACGGTAATAGACGGAGCCGACCGGAACGCCCGCTTCGTGGGCGATAGCGGCAATAGTCGTACGCGCAGGGCCGAGGCGCGCTGCTAGTGTGCAGGTTGCGGCAATTAGGTCTGTTTCTGTGATGCGTGCAGGCCGTCCCATTGGACCCCGGGGCGATTTGTTTTAAATTCCAGCGTATTAAATATTGTATTCTAATATCGACTGAGTCCATAATCCGTCAATACTATGCCTTTAATTTATTTTATTATAGAGGAAAAATTCTAGAATATATATTCTATTTTCATTGCCTAAATTTGTGCCATGCACAAAATTGGCACACAATCTGCATGGGTTTTCCGTAGATCGAACCTGCTGCACTGGGGCAGTTAAGCTGAAAGGGAACAACAATGACGGTCATCACCCATCCAATCGTGGTTTTCAGTGGGGCTCTAGGTCTTATCGCGCTTACGCAAACGGCAGGCGATGCGGCCTTCAATATCGAAAATCATTTTGCCAACAGCCAGTTAGGCATGGTCCGTATTCCTCCTCGGATTGAAGTGCGTACCGCGCCGGACGGCACGCCTGTGCTTGTACGGATGGGTTTACCGGGTACCGATGAGCAGGGTGAGGTTTCTGCCCCGCCTCTCAGCTGTGCCCAAATGCAAGTCATCGATGAAGTCGAATTAATCAGCGAAGAAACGCCCAGCGCTGACTGCGACTGAGCGATTTGCCGACGACTTCATTTGATTCGAAACGGAATCCGGATTGAATTAGGGCGTTAAATTTTTAAGGAGGTCATAGGGTCTCGATCAGAGGTTCATATGGTCCCGCTAAGTCTTGCGCGCCGCTTTAGCCTTGATCGGCTTCTGCGTTGGTGCTGTGCCCTAGGTTGATTTTTTAAGCAGCTGTCTAACCCAGTGTTGGGTCGGCGCCCTTCGCCCCCCGGTCGAGGATTTTTGCCCCTGGAAGCGCATGCCCGATCGCCCTAGCCTGGTGGGCAAAATCAACCTTCAAAGCGAGTTTCATGCGGCAATATCTCGATCTTCTCGAACGCATTCTCGACCACGGCGTCCGAAAGGACGACCGTACTGGCACTGGCACGCTCTCGGTGTTCGGGCACCAGACGCGTTATGATCTTGCGGATGGCTTTCCGCTCGTCACCACCAAGAAGCTGCACTTGAAATCCATTGTGCACGAACTGCTTTGGTTTCTCGCCGGCGACACCAATGTGAAATATTTGAACGACCACGGTGTAACGATCTGGGACGAGTGGGCGAACGAGCGGGGCGACCTTGGCCCAGTCTATGGCAAGCAGTGGCGTTCGTGGCCTGTGCCGGATGGCGGTGTGATCGATCAGATGCGCGATGTTGTCGCGGAAATTATGAAAAATCCGGATTCGCGCAGACTGATCGTTAGTGCTTGGAATCCGGCGGACCTGCCGAAAATGGCGCTCGCTCCCTGCCATGCGCTGTTTCAGTTCTATGTCGCGAATGGGCGGCTTTCCTGCCAGCTCTATCAGCGTTCAGCGGATGTCTTTCTCGGCGTGCCGTTCAATGTCGCCTCTTATGCCTTACTGACGCATTTGGTTGCACATGTGACAAAATTGGCGCCAGGCGATTTCGTGCATACGCTTGGAGACGCGCATCTTTACCGCAATCATCTCGCTCAGGCACGGCTGCAGCTTACCCGCGCGCCCCATCCGTTACCTAAATTGAAACTCAATCCGGCAGTAAGCGACTTGTTCAGTTTCCGCTACGAGGACATCGCGATCGAGAATTACATCGCCGATGCTCCGATCAAGGCGGATATCGCGGTCTAGATGGTCGAGATTTTTTTGGAGAATCGAATTCAGAAATCAGGGCGAGCAGAAGCGCATCGAACTCGACTTGAAAAAATGCGATAGGCTGGCGCATCGATGACATTCGTTGGCCGGGATCACCTACAGCGCTGCCTTTACAACGATAAAACGGAGCGACCAACTCCAAGCCAGCAAAAACTCTGACTCACTTAAAAACGAGCCGCTCCTAAACGGCTCGTTTCAATTGGGCGCTGTGCAGGAATTAGGGACGCGGGTTCGTGCGTGCCTGTCCATCGCTGGGACTATCGGCATTACCCTCGCGCCAGTGGTGGAAACGTTCACGAAGTTCGCCAAAACGGCGCATGCCGTATTGGTGCATGCCGTCCCGCATTCCGTGATGGAGCAGCACTTGCAAGCGGTTTTTTTGCGCGTCGTCGAGTTTGTCATAGAGCGGCTGCGCGGTATCGGCGAGTCGTTTCAAGTCGGCGCCCGTTTGTGTCATGATATCGGCGCTGCGGCGAAGCCGAAGCATTGGATCAAGCTTGCCGTCCTGCTTTTCGCGCTCGGCACGCATCTCTTCGAAGCGCTCGGCGCGTTTTTTCGCCATATCCTTGAGCACGGCTTCGACTGGCGGCCAGAGTTTTTCCTGCTCCGTGTTGAGCGCCAGACCGGCGTGGAGCGCTGCGATGCGTGCATCGGCGAAGGCGGCGCGGTCGGCCGCCGTCGGTTGCCAGCGCGCTTCAGCCTTAGGCAAGGGCTGCTGGGCGAATGCGGTGTATGAAACGGCCGAACCGGCCACAAGTGCTGCGGCGGTAACGGCGAGAATGAATTTGTTCATGAGGCCCTCCTTCAGGGATTAGCCAGAAGATGGGCAGCTAGCTTTGGCACAGCAACTTAAACTTTTGTAATGCGGGCGAAAGGTTACTGAAGCCTAAGCGGCTCTTCGGCGCGTTATTTCAGCCCGGTCCGATCATTTTCTCTGGTCGTACCAGTGTGTCGAATTCCTCATTGGTTACATAACCGCCACCCACTGCTTCCTCGCGCAGCGATGTACCTTTCTGATGGGCGGTTTTTGCGATCTTTGCGGCGTTGTCGTAACCAATCTTGGGAGCAAGCGCGGTCACAAGCATGAGTGACATTTCCATCAGATGCGCGATGCGTTTTTCGTTTGCCTTGATGCCGACAACGCAATGGTCGGTGAAGGAAACAGCGGCGTCCGCAAGCAAATTTATCGATTGCAGAAGTGCGTAGGCGAGGGCGGGATTGTAGACATTTAGTTCGAAATGGCCCTGGCTCGCGGCGACGGTAACTGCGGTTTGATTGCCGAACACCTGGCAGCAAACCATGGTCAGCGCCTCGCACTGCGTGGGGTTCACCTTGCCAGGCATGATCGAGGAGCCGGGCTCATTTTCAGGAAGCGAAAGTTCACCCAATCCCGAGCGCGGGCCGGACCCAAGCAGGCGAATGTCGTTCGCGATCTTGAACAGTGCCGTGCCGCAGGCCGCGAGCGCACCATGCACGGATACAAAAGCATCATGCGCCGCCATCACTTCGAATTTGTTCGGTGCGGTTATGAAAGGAAGTTTCGTGATCTCCGCGACTTTTTTCGCAAAGGCTTCGGCAAAGCCTTTTTTCGTATTAAGGCCCGTGCCTACGGCGGTGCCGCCTTGCGCAAGGGGCCATAACTCTTCAAGCACGACCTTGAGGCGCTTGACGCAGGAAACGACTTGCGCCGAGTAACCGGAAAATTCCTGACCGAGGGTCAGCGGCGTCGCATCCTGCGTATGCGTGCGGCCGATCTTAATGATCTGTGCGAATTCCTTGACTTTCGCATCGAGAGCTTTGTGCAAATGTTCAAGTGCGGGAATCAGCTTGTGCGTGATTTCTTGCGCGGCGGCGATATGCATCGCAGTCGGAAACGAATCGTTCGATGACTGGCTCATGTTGACGTGATCGTTCGGGTGCACTGGCTTTTTCGAGCCCAATACTCCGCCAAGCATTTCGATCGCGCGGTTTCCAATTACCTCGTTCGCATTCATGTTCGATTGCGTGCCGGAACCGGTCTGCCACACGACAAGAGGAAAATGATCGTTTAGTTTTCCATCGCTCACTTCCTGGGCGGCTCTTGCAATCGTGTCGGCGAGTTTGCCATCGATCAGTTTCATATCCTTGTTTACTTGGGACGCTGCCATTTTCACGATGCCGAGCGCCCGCACGATTGGTTTTGGCATCCGCTCGCCACCGATCTTGAAATTTTGGATCGAGCGCTGTGTCTGCGCCCCCCAATAGCGGTCGGCGGGAACCTCGATGGGACCGAAGGTGTCGGTTTCGGTCCGGGTTGCGGCGCTCTGGGTTGTATTCGGGGCGTTCATGGGATGGCCTTTCAGCGGAACTCCGGCTGTCTAGCATGGCGGCGCTAGCGCCCGGAACGGCGTCCTTTCCACAGCGCGAAACGCTATATTTTGAATAAAGTGGACGAAGTGTCGCAGCGTCAAAGTAATTGCAAGAGGTATCATAATGAGGTGCGCCACCAACCAATGGACGCTAACTATCTAAGGACGTTGCAGAAAGGCGACTTTCAAATCGGATTTGCTGCTCCTTGGTATTGCTGTTGCGTGTTTCCCGTCCGCATTTTCTTTTAGCGAGTGGGCGAAACGATGGATGAAGTCGTCAATTTACTAAAACGCCGGAAGGCGGTTTTGCGTTCCAAGCAGGATTTGCGAGCGGCAGCGAACCAATTGCGCTTCGGCCGCCCCTTCGATGAGTGGCAACTCTCTGAAGCGATCAAATCGAAATACGAATGTAACCTCGACGGCAGCTGCATCGAATCTGGGGATGAGCCATGATCAAAAGTCCGGTCGTAAAACGCTCGATTGTCATCGCAGGCCACAAAACGAGCGTAAGTCTGGAAGACGCGTTCTGGGATGCGCTGAAGGAAATTGCGACCACAAAAGATGCGACGCTCTCCGACATCGTGGCAAACATTGATGCCTCGCGCGCTCAAGGCAATCTTTCTTCTGCTATTCGTCTATTCGTACTGAATCATTACCGCGCGACCCGAGCAGCTTGATTTCTTCGATCCGGCCACGATGTCTGACGCGGGGGTAAAAGCTGCCATTTCACACGCGTTGAACCTACCCCGTTACTACCCTATAACCAGCGCCGCACCTGCGGGGGCGGGCGGAGAAAACTGAATGACTTGGAAAAACCAAAGCGGTGGACCTTGGGGCGGCGGTGGTGGCCCGCGCGGGCCTTGGGGTTCGGGTCCGCAGCCCGGTAGTGGCCCCACGCCTCCCGATCTTGAGGATCTGATCCGCAAGGGGCAGGACAAGCTCAAGAGCCTGCTGCCAGGCGGTTCCTTCGGTGGCTGGGGTGGTTTGCTTCTGCTTGCCGCTGCGATCTTGTTCTGGATGCTGTCCGGCTTTTATCGCGTGCAGCCCGATGAGCAGGGTGTTGTTCTTCGCTTTGGAAAATTCACGCAGCTTACTCAACCGGGCCTCAATTATCATTTGCCCTATCCTATCGAGACTGCTCTCGTTCCAAAAGTGACGAGCTATCGGCGCGTAGACATCGGTATGCGCGTAATCGACGATCCTCGCCGCGGCAGCGGCACGCGTGACGTACCTGAAGAAAGCCTGATGCTCACCGGCGACGAAAATATCGTCGATGTAGATTTCACGGTGCTGTGGATCGTGAACAATGCAGCGAATTTCCTGTTTAACGTGCAGAACCCAGAAGGCACGATCAAAGCGGTCGCCGAGAGTGCGATGCGCGAAGTGATTGGGCGCTCGCTGATCCAACCTATCCTTACCGGCGCGCGTCAGAACATTGAACAGGGCGTGCACGACCTTATGCAGAAGACGCTCGATTCCTATCAGGCGGGCGTTCAGATCACGCAGGTACAATTGCAAAAGGTCGATCCACCGGCCCAGGTCATCGACTCGTTCCGTGACGTGCAGGCCGCGCGATCCGATGCCGAGCGCTCACAGAACGAAGCGCAGACCTACGCGAACCGCGTGGTGCCCGAGGCGCGCGGCCGTGCGGCCCAGATCATGCAAAGCGCCGAGGCCTACCGCGAACAGACGGTCGCTGAGGCCAAGGGTCAGACCGCGCGCTTCCTCCAAGTCTTTGACGAATACAAGAAAGCGCCGGACGTAACCCGTCGCCGCATGTATCTTGAAACGATGGAGCGCGTTTTCAATGGTACTGACAAGATCATTGTCGATCCGAAGAATAGCGGTGTTGTTCCCTATTTACCGTTGAACGAACTGAACACACGGCGCGCCGCGCCGGCGCAACCGCAGCCGCAGCCGCAGCAGGGAGGAACCCGGTGATGAAGGGTATCGCCGGTCTCGTCGCCATTCTCGTCGCGCTTGCGGCGATCGTGGGATACTCCTCTCTTTTTGTTGTGCATCAGAACCAGCAGGCACTCGTGCTTCGTCTCGGCGAGGCCATTCGAGTCGTGACCGAACCCGGGCTACAGTACAAGATTCCGCTTGTCGACGGCGTCGTCTATATCGACAAGCGCATTCTCGATCTCGAAAATCCGGCACAGGAAGTGATTGCCTCCGACCAGAAACGGCTCGTGGTGGATGCATTTGCACGCTATCGGATTTCCGATCCACTCAAATTCTATCAGTCGCTCGGAACGGTCGAAGGCGCAAACTCGCGTCTCACCAGTATTCTAAATTCGGCATTGCGCCGCGTGCTAGGCGAAGCCACCTTTATTCAGGTTGTGCGCGACGAGCGTGAACTCTTGATGTCGCGCATCCGTGAGCAGGTGAATCGCGAAGGCTCGAATTTCGGCATCAATATTGTGGACGTGCGTATCCGTCGCGCCGATTTGCCAGACGCCAACAGTCAGGCGGTATTCCAGCGGATGCAGACCGAGCGTCAGCGCGAGGCGGCGGAAATCCGAGCCGGCGGCAATCAGCTTGCACAAACCATCCGCGCCAGGGCGGATCGTGACGTCACCGTAACCGTCGCCGAGGCGACTTCGCGTGGCGAGCAGATCCGCGGCGAGGGCGACGCCACGCGCAATCGGATTTTTGCCGAGGCCTACGAAAGGGATCGCGAATTCTTCGCTTTCTATCGTTCGATGCAGGCATACGAGCACGGGCTGCGGCACGGCGATACGCGCTTCCTGCTCTCGCCGGATTCGGATTTCTTCCGCTACTTTAACGACTTCGCGGGCAAAGCACCCGCCGGGCCCGCGCCCAGATAATTTTGGCCGGGGCCCATGCACGATTTCATCGCCGCCCTGGGCCTGTTGCTCGCCATTGAAGGGCTAACATTTGCGGCTTTTCCTGGTGCCGCAAAACGTGCGGCGGAAGCCGTTACTGAGGCGCCCGAAGGTCCATTGCGGGTTATCGGCCTGGTTACCGCCGTCGCAGGGGTTTTGGTGCTTTGGCTTGTGCGTGGCGGCGTGTTTTGAACGGGGAATTCATGACTTGCTTGCGAGGATTGCACGCGTGTCGCTTTTCTGCCGGAATTTTCACGCATCGAACAATGGAAAGCGGTGCGAGAAACACTTGCCTCTCTTCTTGTTCCGTCGCAGCTTGTTTCCAACTAGCTAGGAAATTTTCGAGGATCGCCCATGTCTGCTCCGTTAATGCCGACCGTTCGCCGCTCTACGGCATTTGTTTTTGCCGCCGGATTGGGGGCGCTAATTGTGGCGGCCGGCGCAGGTTTTGCAGCTTCTGGCAAGGGCCCCGATTCGGTTGCCGACAACGCGGAAAGAGTGATCGACGCGGTGGTGAATATCTCGACCTCGCAGACAGTCGAGCCGCAGAAGGGTGTCCAGATTCCGCAGCTCCCTCCTGGTTCTCCGTTCGAAGAATTTTTCGATGAGTTCTTCAAGAAACGCGGTGAGGATGGCGGCAGTCGTACCCGTAAGGTTTCCTCGCTTGGTTCGGGCTTCGTGATCGATGCCTCCGGCATCATTATCACGAACAATCATGTGATTGCCGACGCCGATGAAATTTTTGCGAATTTCAACGACGGCTCCAAACTGAAAGCCGAGATCGTCGGCAAGGACGCCAAAAGCGACCTCGCTGTGCTGCGCGTCAAGCCGGAAAAGTCGATTAAGGCCGTATCCTTTGGCGATTCTGACAAAATGCGCGTCGGTGACTGGGTGATGGCGATCGGTAATCCGTTCGGACTTGGTGGCTCGGTGACCGTTGGCGTTGTCTCGGCGCGGAACCGCGACATCAACGCAGGGCCTTATGATAACTTCTTGCAGACCGATGCCGCGATCAACCGCGGCAATTCCGGCGGGCCGCTTTTCAACATGGATGGTGAAGTGATTGGTATCAACACCGCGATCATCTCGCCATCGGGCGGTTCGATCGGCATTGGTTTTGCGATTCCCTCCAAGAGCGTAATCGGCGTCGTCGCACAGCTCCGTGAATTCGGTGAGACGCGCCGCGGCTGGATCGGCGTGCGCATCCAACAGATCGACGATGCAATTGCCGAGAGTCTCGGTCTTAGCAAGGCGCGGGGAGCGCTCATCGCCGGTGTGAACGAGAACGGTCCCGCGGCCAAGGCTGGCATCGAGACGGGCGACATCATCGTCAAGTTCGACGGGCGCGAAATAAAGGAAATGCGCGACCTGCCGAAGGTCGTTGCCGACACGCAGGTCGGAAAGACCGTGGATATCGTTTATCTCCGCAAGGGCAAGGAGCAGTCCACGCGCGTGACCCTGGGCCGTCTCGAAGATAGCGAAAAGCCGCAGCTGGCTTCATTGACGAAAGAAAAACCCGTGGAGCCGAAATCTGTGACGAAGAGCGCGCTCGGACTCACGCTCACGGCGATTACCGACGAGGTGAAAAAGAAATACAAACTCAAGGACACTCACAAGGGTGTCGTCGTCGTATCGGTGGATCGCAATTCTGCGGCTGCTGAACGCGGCATTCAGGTTGGCGATGTAATTCTAGAGATTCAGAACGTATCGATCGCTAAGCCGGAAGATCTGCAGGCCCGGCTCGACGTGCTGAAAAAAGAAGGTAAGAAATCGGCGCTAGTCCTGGTGGTTCGCGGTGAAGAACAGCGTTTCATCCCGCTGGCAATTCCCTGATCCGAGTTTCCAAAACAGAAAAGGGGCGGCTGACATGCCGCCCGATTTTTATGCGACGGAAAATTCTTGGCCTTTGTACCCCTGTAAATAAAGCAGTGCGGTAAGATCGCCATGGTCGATCCGCGCGGCGGCCGCTTCGGCGAGCACCGGTTTGGCGTGAAAGGCGACGCCGAGACCGGCTTCCCGAATCATGTCGAGATCATTTGCGCCATCGCCGGCTGCGAGCGTAACGGCCGGATCGAGCTTTAATCTTGCCGTTAATTCTCTCAGTGCTGCCAGTTTTGCGTCACGACCTAAAATCGGCTCCTCAACTTTCCCCGCGAGCTTGCCGTCTTCGATCATGAGTCGATTGGCGCGGTCTTCCTCGAAACCGATTTGTGCGGCGATTTCGTGGGTGAACAGCGTAAACCCGCCCGAGACGAGACAGGTATACGCGCCGTTTTTTCGCATGGTCTGGACTAATATGCGCGCGCCGGGCATTAGCTGGATTCTTTTCTGCAATACCTCGTCGATGACACCGACAGGCAACCCTTTTAGGAGCGCAACGCGCTCGCGCAGGGAAGAGGGGAATTCGATTTCGCCTCGCATGGCACGTTCAGTAATTGCTGCGACATGGGTCTTCAATCCGGCATAATCGGCCAACTCGTCGACGCATTCTTGGCGGATCATCGTTGAGTCCATATCGGCGACGAATAGTTTCTTTCGGCGATGGGCAATAGGATGTAGTACGACATCCACAGCGGTCTTGCCGAGTTTTTCTCGCACGGCTTTGGCTAGCGTACGCGTGTCGTCGCCTTCTAATCTGAACGGTATATCGGCAGCGATTCGAGGGGCGAGGATAACGGTCGGTCCGACTGCGGGCAGCAAAGCACGCGCGGCAGCGATCACCGCTGGGGTAACGGCGGGTTTGGCCGGGTTCGAAATCAGGCTCGCCACGTGCGACATGCTATGGATTCGCTAGGAGAAGTAGATGGTTCGTGCCGTGTTGATCGCAGGTCCGACCGCGAGCGGCAAGTCGGCGCTCGCGCTAGCGCTCGCGGAACGGATTTCCGGCAGTATCGTCAACGCCGACTCGATGCAGGTCTATCGCGATTTTCGCGTGCTGACGGCGCGGCCGACGCCCGAGGAAACATCGCGCATTCCGCACCTCCTGTACGGGCATGTGGACGCGGCCGAGAATTATTCGGTCGGGCGATGGGTTGCCGACGCGAGTCGCGTGCTGGTAGACATCGAAGTATCAAAACGGATACCGATTTTCGTTGGCGGTACAGGTCTCTATTTTAAGGCGTTGACGACAGGGCTTTCGTCGATCCCACCTGTTCCGGAATCGGTGCGAGCGCAGATGCGAAGAAGGGCGGAAGGTGTCGATACGGCCGATCTGCATGCAAGACTTGCAGCGAGTGATCCAAAAATGGCGTCGAAGCTCAGGCCATCCGATCGGCAACGGATCATTCGAGCGCAGGAGATTTACGAAGCAACAAACCGCTCGCTCGCCGATTGGCAAAGTTTACCTGGGACGCCCTTGATCGAGCCCGCTGATACAATTGCGCTTTTTCTTTCGGTTGAGCGAGCTGAACTGCACCGGCGGATTAATGAGCGTTTCGACGTTATGCTTTCAGCCGGAGCGCTCGAGGAGGTACGGGCTGTGGCCGCTCGGAAACTCGATCCGGCTTTGCCTGCGCTAAAAGCGCATGGCGCGCTATGGCTTAGCCGTTATCTCTCACGCGAGATTTCACTTGAAGAGGCTTCAACCAAAGGAAAAAGTGACACGCGAAAATACGCGAAACGGCAGGAAACCTGGTTCCGGCATCAGTTGAAGAACTGGAACTGGGTCGCTCCGGACGAAGCCCTGCCGGCCGTCTTAAATGATTTAGCAAAATCGACGGGGACTTGATGAAATTCGTCGACGCCTTAGGTGAGCATATCGTTCGCCTTCTTCAGTTTGCGCGCGGCAGTTCGATAGGTCTAAGAATTGTGTGCGGCGGTACCTTTGGCCACAACCATTGTGTCACAAGATAGGCAGCGCACGGAATTAGCGAAGCCCCCAGTACCCACCATGCCGGGCGAATATCGACATTGAGCATGAAATTCAGCGCGATGATACGCTCAAACGGCACACCTGAAAGCGCGCTGTACCAAAGCGCTTCGAACAATGCCGTGAACAATGGTGCGAAGATCGCAAGCATGATGAGTCCGCCGAAAGAAACCTTGCGCTTCCATTTGTAAAGCGCACGGTAGGCGAGAAGCCATGCAAGCAGTCCCATCATCAAAGTCGGCTCGTAGATGTCGAACTTCTTTTGCAACGTGAAATGGATGACGCCGAGCACGCCGATAATGTAAACGCCTTTGTGAAGTGTGCCCCATCTCGCGCCGAGGCGACGAACGGCGGCGTCGGTCGAGGTGAGACCGAGCGTGATCAGTCCGATAAATGTGAAAAAACCGATGGTCAGATAAAACCGAAGCAGGATTTCGCTTGTGACCTTGGCGAGATCGTATTTCTGATCGACGATGTAAAGGCTGAAGTGAAAGACGGCGTAACATGCTGCCGCAACACCGAGCGTGCGCCGTGCATTGATGAGCTTGCCCCAGTTCAGGATCCGCCGTGCGGGCGTAATTAAAAGTGAAAGCAGGATCAGCCGCACCATCCAGCGGCCCGAGTAATGAGTGACCTCGATGAACGGGCGCGCGCCAATCTGATCGGAAGCGACGAGCCACGCGAGCCACAGCGCCGGAACGATTGCAATGGCGAAAGCCACGATCTTTTCAGGCGACCAGCGTCCAGTTTTTTCGCGAAAAAATGGCATTGTCGGCGAATCCGTATCTTTGGTGTGCAAAACCTAAAGGCTCGCAAGGCCAAGGCATACGGGGGCTATCAGCAAGTCGCCGTGAAAGACACGTGATCAGGCCCCCGGCGGAGCGGTTGGAACGGCTTGACCCCCCGGGCGCTCGAATGTAGCTTTGCGACACGATTGGAACGAAAGCGGGCAGAAATGCGCAAGTTTCTTAGCCTTATTACTGTAGTAGGAGGGCGCGCCTAGCGGCGGATGGCCTAATGGCTATTCATTGTCTGGTGGCGCGCCAAGGGGTCTCCAAAGAGACCCCTTTTTGATTTTTGGGAAACCTCGAACGGAATTCAACGAGACGGAGTGGATGATGCAAAAGGAGATGACTGGCGCGGAAATGGTGATCCAGGCGCTCGTCGATCAAGGCGTTGAGCACATCTTCGGTTATCCCGGTGGTGCGGTACTGCCAATCTATGATGCGCTCTTTCAGCAGGAGAAACTGAAGCACATCCTCGTCCGCCACGAGCAGGGGGCGACCCATGCCGCCGAAGGCTATTCGCGCTCCACCGGCAAGGTCGGTGCTGTGCTTGTGACTTCAGGGCCCGGTGCCACCAATGCCGTCACCGGTCTCACCGATGCGTTGATGGATTCGATCCCCATAGTCGTCATCACGGGCCAGGTGCCGACGCATCTGATTGGCAACGACGCGTTCCAGGAATGCGACACGGTCGGCATCACGCGGCCCTGTACCAAGCACAATTATCTCGTCCGCGACGTGAACGATCTCGCACGCATATTGCATGAGGCGTTTTACATTGCTGGCAACGGACGGCCTGGCCCTGTCGTTGTTGATATTCCTAAGGACGTGCAGTTCGCCAAGGGGACGTATGTCGGCCCGCGCTCGGTGCAGCACAAAACCTATCAGCCGAAATTAAAGGGCGACATTGACAAGATCAAATCCGCGGTCGAGCTGATGCATCACGCGAAAAAACCGTTGTTTTATACAGGCGGTGGGGTCATCAATTCGGGTTCAGAGGCGAGCGTTCTCCTACGCGAACTCGTGCAGCTCACGGGCTTCCCGATCACCTCGACCTTGATGGGTCTCGGCGCGTTTCCGGCGGCGAAGCCGCAATGGCTCGGCATGCTCGGCATGCATGGCACTTACGAAGCCAATTGGGCAATGCACGATTGCGACGTGATGATCTGTATTGGCGCACGTTTTGATGACCGCATCACCGGCCGGCTTGACGCATTCTCGCCGAGCTCGAAAAAAATACACGTCGATATTGATCCATCGTCAATCAACAAGAACGTGAAGGCTGATATAGGGATCATCGGCGACTGCGCGCATGTGCTTGAAGATATGGTTCGCATTTGGCGCTCGACCTCGGTGCAACCGGACAAGAAGGCACTCGCCAACTGGTGGAAGCAAATCGATCAGTGGCGTGCGCGGAAATCACTCGCCTATAAGAATTCGACGAGCGTGATCAAGCCGCAATATGCGATCCAGCGACTGTACGAACTTACGAAAGGTATGGACACCTACATCACGACTGAGGTCGGCCAGCATCAGATGTGGGCGGCGCAATTCTATCGTTTTGAGGAGCCGCGCCGTTGGATGACCTCGGGCGGTCTCGGCACGATGGGTTATGGTCTACCGGCCGCGGTCGGAGTGCAGATGGCACATCCGAAATCACTCGTGGTCGATATCGCCGGCGAGGCGTCGGTGCTGATGACGATGCAGGAACTCTCGACGGCGGTTCAGTATGATCTGCCGATTAAGGTCTTCATCCTAAACAACGAATATATGGGCATGGTGCGCCAGTGGCAGGAATTGCTGCACGGTGGACGCTATTCGCATTCTTATTCGGAGGCGCTGCCGGATTTCGTCAAACTTGCCGAAGCTTATAAGGGTGTTGGCATCCGCTGCGAAAAGCCGGGCGATCTCGACGGCGCGATCAAAGAAATGATTAAGGTAAAAAAGCCCGTCTTGTTCGACTGCTTGGTCGACAAAACGGAAAACTGCTTCCCGATGATCCCGTCGGGCCGCGCGCATAACGAAATGATCTTGGGCGATGCCGCGGAGAAGATCGAAGATGCAATCACCGAAGAAGGAAAGGTGATGGTGTAATTTCTATCATCCCGGACGGTGCGAAACATCGATCCAGGATCTCCGCGCAATCAATCGAAATAGACCCCGCTCTTGTTCTGCTCGACCGGATGACAAAAGTACAGAGTCATGGCTACGAAAATCGACGCAACTACTTCCCATTATCCCGCAGCGCCCGCGGAAGAAGAAATCGTGCGCCGCACACTCTCAGTCGTTGTCGACAACGAGCCGGGCGTGCTTGCGCGCGTGATCGGGCTTTTTTCCGGTCGTGGCTACAACATTGATTCTCTTACGGTGTCGGAAACCGAACACGAGAAGCATATCTCTCGGATCACCATCGCCACCACTGGCACGCCAATGGTAATCGAACAGATCAAGCATCAGCTAGAGAGGCTGGTGCCGGTGCATCGTGTGATAGATCTCACTGCGACGGGCAAGGCGCTTGAACGCGAACTCGCGCTCGTAAAAGTGAAAGGGAAGGGCGAGAACCGCGTCGAGTCGCTGCGTCTTGCTGATGCGTTTCGTGCACGCGTCATTGATGCCTCGACCGAAAGCTTCGTATTCGAGCTGACCGGAAAGCCCGAAAAAATCGACCAATTCGTCGTTCTAATGGCACCACTCGGTCTCGTCGAGGTTTCGCGCACCGGAATTTGTGCGATCGCTCGCGGGCCCGAGGAGATGTAAGCGCGCGGAACGCTGGTCATTTGCAATGTCCCACGAATTGCTTGCCGCTTTCATCGTATTCGCGGTCGTGATGCTGTTTACACCGGGACCGAACAACATCATGCTGATGACGTCGGGCGTGAATTTCGGTTTCGCGCGGACGCTGCCACACATGCTCGGCGTTTCGCTAGGTTTCGGGCTGATGGTGTTTCTCGTCGGTATCGGTGTGGGCGCAATCTTCCAGATTTTTCCTGTGCTCTACGCGATCCTGAAATATGCCGGAGCGGCATACCTGCTTTATCTCGCCTGGGCGATCGGAACGTCTGGCAAAGTTGAAGAAGCCAAACGAAAAAGCCGGCCGATGACATTCATTGAGGGCGCAGCCTTTCAGTGGATCAACGCCAAGGGCTGGGTCATCGCGCTCGGCGCGATTACCACTTACGCCGCGCTGACGAGCTTCCCACTGAATGTCGTTTTACTGTCCGCGCTGTTTGCTGTCGTTGGCACGGCGTCGAGCGCGACTTGGGCCGCGTTCGGATCAGGCCTTCGGCGATTTCTCAGAGATCCGCTGCACGTGCGGATCTTTAATGTCGTTATGGCGGTACTATTGGTCGCGTCGCTTTATCCCGTCTTCGCAGATGCCTGGCGTTAGGGGATATGCTAAGGGCGTGTGGGCTGCCAATTATCTGAAACGAAAACCAAGAGAGGCGTGAAATGCGCGTTTATTACGATCGTGATGCCGACCTGAACCTGATCAAAGGAAAAAAGGTCGCGATCATCGGCTATGGCAGTCAGGGGCACGCGCATGCGCTGAACCTGCGCGACTCCGGCGTGAAGGAGGTTGGGGTTGCGCTTCGAAAGAACTCCGCGGGCGTAAAGAAAGCCGAAGGTGAGAAATTCAAGGTGATGGAAGTCGCAGAAGCCGCGAAGTGGGCCGATGTGATGATGATGCTTACGCCCGACGAGTTGCAGGGCGACATCTATCGCGATCATTTGCAGGTCAATATGAAGCAAGGCGCGGCCTTGATGTTCGCGCATGGCCTAAACGTGCATTTCAACCTGATCGAGCCACGTGCGGATCTCGATATTCTCATGGTGGCGCCGAAGGGCCCGGGCCACACGGTGCGTTCGGAATATTTGCGCGGCGGCGGGGTGCCGTGTTTGCTCGCGATCCACAAGGACGCATCGGGCAACGCGCATGATCTCGGATTGTCTTATGCTTCGGCGATCGGCGGTGGCCGCGCCGGCATCATCGAGACCACTTTCCGTGAGGAGTGCGAAACGGATCTCTTCGGCGAACAGGTCGTGCTCTGCGGCGGCTTGGTCGAACTCATCAAGGCAGGCTACGAAACGCTGGTCGAAGCCGGTTACGCGCCGGAGATGGCCTATTTCGAATGCCTCCACGAGGTGAAGCTGATCGTGGATTTGATCTACGAAGGAGGTATCGCCAACATGAACTATTCGATCTCGAATACGGCCGAGTTCGGCGAATACGTCACCGGCCCACGCATCATCAACGAAGCGACGAAAAAGGAAATGAAAAAAGTGCTCGCCGATATCCAGTCGGGGCGCTTTACGCGCGACTGGATGCTGGAAAACAAGGTCAGCCAGACCTCGTTCAAGGCGACGCGCGCCAAGCTCGCCCAGCATCCGATCGAGCAGATCGGTGAAAAGTTGCGCGCTATGATGCCGTGGATCAAGGCAAAGGCGCTCGTCGACAAGGCGAGGAACTGATTTGCGATCCGTCGTCATCACGGGTGCTTCGACTGGCATCGGATTCGCAACTGCAAGGCTGCTGATCGCGGAGGGTATCCGGGTGTTTGGCAGCGTGCGTAATCAGGTTGATGCCAAAAGGGTTTCGAAAGAGCTGGGCGCGAATTTCAAGCCGCTCGTGTTCGACGTCACGAACGAGGCCGCTGTGAAAAAAGCAGCGGCCGAGGTTTGCACAGCTTTGAACGGCGATACGCTCGCGGGTCTTGTGAACAATGCAGGCGTCGCAATTCCCGGCCCGATTCTTGACATCGACATCGCCGATTTTCGCAATCAACTCGAGATTAACGTCGTTGGCCAGGTCATTGTGCTGCAATCCTTCGCGCCGCTCTTGGGTATTGATCGGTCACTAAAAGGTCCACCGGGTCGGATCGTGATGATTTCGTCGGTCGCGGGTAAACGGGCGTTGCCGTTCGCCGGGCCTTATTCCGCGTCAAAACACGCGATCGAGGGACTGTCTGAAAGCCTCAGGCGCGAATTGATGTTCTTCGGTATCGATGTGATCGTGATCGGACCGGGACCGATCAGGACACCGATCTGGGAGAAAGGCGAAAAGGCCGATCTCAATAAGTACGCCAAGGCACCCTATTTCGAGGCGCTCAAAAAAATGCGCGCGGGCATGCAGCAGGCAGGCGCCAGCGGTTTGCCGCCGGAAGACGTTGCACAACTCATTCTTCACGCGCTGACCGCGAAGAAGCCATGGGCGCGCTACACCATCACGCCGGGACAAGGCATGCGGTTTCTCACGGCGCTGCTGCCGAAACGCGTGCAAGATCGACTGATCGCAAAGCGGCTCGGGCTCGAATACAAGCCGCACTAGCGCTGCCGTTTCTTTTCGATCTCGGTCCACATCCAACGTGCGATTTCCTCGGGAGAGCTTTTCGCGCCCTTGCCGTTCGCGCGCAAATTGGCTTCACGCATCAGCTTCACGTCGATCGCGCCGATCAACGGTTTTAATGCCGCTATCAGTTTTCCATCGTCTGAGCGATGCGATGCGAGCAGCAATATGGCATCGTATGGCGGAATCGCATTTTTCGAATCGTCGAGAATGACCAGATCGTGCTGGACGATGCGGCCCTCGCTCGTATACGCCGAGATGACATCGACTTCGCCCGCGGCCGCCGCTCGATACATGAATTCAGGCTGGACTAATTTCTGCTCGCGGAATTTGAGGCCGTAAGCAGCGACGATTGCTTTCCATTCGGGGCGCTCGAAAAACTCGTAGTCGCCGGCAATGGACAATTGCGGCGCATGGCGGGCGAGATCTTCGATGGAATGAATGCCGCGTGCCTCCGCCTGTTTGCGTGACATCGCCAGTGCATAAGCATTTTCAAAGCCGAGTTCGCCGAGCAGCACTATCTTGTATTTCTCAGCCAACCATTGTTTCAAGTCTGCCAGCACGGTCCCGCGCGGCTTCGCTTCTGTTCGCTTTAGCTGGTTCGACCACAAGGTACCGGAATATTCGACGTAGAGGTCGATGTCGCCGCTCGCGAGCGCGTTGAAAATCACGACTGAGCCGAGCCCGTCGCGGCGTCTTGAGGAAAATCCCGCAGCCTCTAGGCGCTGTTCGATCAGCGCCTCGAGAATATATTGCTCGGTAAACGTTTTCGCGCCGATAACATAGGCTGCCGCAGGCCGAGAAACGCTCGGCGCGAGGGCGGCGGCGATAAGTAGTGCGATTCCGGCAGCTCCGGCCGCGATATGCAAACGCTTACGGGTCTTCACGCCACTTTCCATCAGCGCCAGCAACTGATCGACCGCGAGCGCGAGCAACGCCGAAGCTACGCAACCGAAGACCACGAATACCCAGTTCTGTGTCTGCAATCCGGTGAAGATGTAGTTGCCCAAGCTTGTTTGGCCGACGGGTGTTGCCAACGTCGCGGTGCCAATGACCCAGACGGCGGCGGTGCGGATGCCCGCCATGATGACGGGTAGCGCGAGTGGCAATTCGACCATCATCAGCGCCTGTTGCTTCGTCATACCGACACCGAGTGTCGCTTCACGCACGGCAGGATCGATGCCCAAAATACCTATTACGGTGTTTCGTAGGACGGGCAGCATTGAGTAAAGCGCGAGTGCGAGCACCGAAGGCAGAAAACCAAGTGCGGAAAATCCCGTGCCGAATATTTTTGCGGTAAGGGCGGAAAGCCCAAGCAGAAGGGGGTAGAAAAGCGCAAGCAACGCGAGGCCGGGGATCGTCTGAATCACGCTCGCAAAACCGAGACTAAGATTGCGCAAGAAAGGCCGGTACGTTGCAACAATCGCGAGCGGCAAGCTGATCGCAAACCCGAGCGCGAGCGCTGTCACGCTAACTAGGACATGACTGCCGAGGTAGTCGGGCAGCTTCGTCAGCGCGTCGTAGAAGCGCGGATCGATTTCGCTCATTGCGGATCCTCGCCCTTCATGAGCGCCGCAAGGCGCGCGGCCTGGCTTCGTGGTGTTTTTACTAGCTCGCGGACATAGACATTTTTTGGCGCCGTCATCAGCTCGCGCGGCGTTCCTTCTTCGACCAATAGTCCCTGATGAATGACGACAATACGGTCGGCGAGGAGGGCTGCCTCAGTAAGATCGTGCGTTATCATTACCGTCGTAATACCGAGTTTTTCGTGCAGTCCACGATAATCACGGCCAAGCGCGTCGCGGGTAAGCGCGTCGAGCGCGCCGAACGGTTCGTCCATCAGTACGATTTTCGGCTTGGCCGCGAGCGCGCGTGCAACGCCAACTCTTTGGCGTTCGCCGCCGGAAAGTTCAGCTGGGAAACGGTCGCGATATTTGGCTGGATCAAGTCGCACGAGAAGCAGGAGTTCCTGCACGCGAGCCGCGCGCTTGGCATCATCCCATCCGATCAAACGAGGTGTGATCGCGATGTTTTCTGCGACCGTCATATGCGGAAACAGACCAATGCCTTGAAACACATAGCCGATCCTTCGACGGAGCCCGATCGGATCGGTATCGTGGATGTTTTCTCCATCTACCCGCACGGTTCCGGCCGACAGTTCGGCGAGCCTGTTGATCAATCGCAGAAGTGTTGTTTTGCCGGAGCCGGATGGGCCGACGATCGCAAGAAATTCGCCTGCCGGTACGGCGATGGAAACCCGATCGAGCACCTTGGCTTTCTCGTCGTAAGCCTTGGTTACTTCCTTGAGCTCGATTGCGTTATAGACCTGGGGCATTGCCTCGGCCGAGTACCCCGACTGTGCGGGATTTACGAGAGAAATTTCAGAACCGCGAAACCTGGTGCCAACAGCGCGAATGCCCAGACGAACGCGGACGACCAATTGGCCAATTGGAATTGCGGCGACGGCATTTCAAACGTGCCCGCGATCAATGGGATCACTGCGCGCACGGGCCCGAAGAAACGCCCGATGAAGATCGACCAGATGCCATAACGTTTGAAGAAAATCTCGCCGCGATTAATCATCTTGGGATATCGGGAGAGCGGCCACACATGATGTGCCGCGTCCTCGAGCTTCCAGCCGATCCAGTAGGAGATCCAGTCTCCAAGCGCGGCGCCAACGGAGGCCGCGATCCAGATCGGAATGAACGCGACATCGCTGGCGCCGATCAACGCCCCCATTCCAATCAGGGCACCTGTTGCGGGGATGATCAGCGAAATAATCGCGAAGGATTTGCCGAAAGCGAGAATGCCCGCAATCACGGGCGCCCATGCCTCATGCACTTTCACGAAATCGAGGATCGACTGGACAATTTCGCTCAGGTGCATGCTGCGTGTCGTGTGGCTAGGCTAACTGAGGGGGTGCTTGACCCTTTGTGGGGCTTCTCGCCTTCATGTGCAACGGCAAAATCGCTCTGTGTATTTCTTTTACTTTGCGAAGCGCTACATCGCCGTTAGGCTCCATTGCGCAGATACGGAAAGACCGGGCAAACCGGCTGAAAGAAGAAATGGTCGCGGGCGGGCTCAACGAGAGCGGTGCAGTGCCGGAAGTGGCGGGTTCCGCTGTGCAACTGGATGGTGTGCGCGTTTCCTATCTTTTCGACAAGGGAAGCTATACCGCCGTCGAGCATATCGATCTTTCTGTGGCGGACGGCGAGTTTCTTTCGATCGTCGGTCCGACCGGTTGCGGAAAATCCACGTTGCTTAATATTTGGCGAATATCTCGGCTCCGCAGCAGGGCTCGGCTATCTCATTCAACAGGCCGAAGGCGTGGCGATGGAACAGGGAACTGTTGACGCTGCGGTTATGCTCGATCCCGCGATCACGCTTCTTCAGGGTAAGTTTAAGGATCTGAAAATTCTCAGCGATACACGCACGCAAAAGGATACTCTGGAACTTTTTGGTGGCGAATATCCGGGCGGTGCACTTTATACAAAGTCAGACTGGGTCGTGAAGCACGATAAGGAAACGCAGGCTCTTACCAATGCACTAGTCGCGACGCTGAAATGGATCCACTCGCATTCTGCCGAGGAAATCATGGCGAAAATGCCGGACTCGCTGGTCGGTGCGGACAAGGCGCTCTATCTCGCAGCTCTCAAGAATACGATCCCAATGTACTCGACCACAGGTTTGATGGACGCGAAAGGCGCACAAGCAGTGCTGGCGGTATTTAGCCAATCGGTACCTGAAGTTGCGAAAGCCAATATCGATCTTTCGAAGACTTACTCCAACAAATTCGTCGAACAGGCCAACGCAAAATTGTCGAACTGAAGTGCTGATTCTTTCGCTCGCGGGAGTTTCCGTGCCGCGTCACGAACTGATTCGGGGTAATACGGCCAAAGGACTCCTTCGGATAGGTGCCGAAAAATTATGCGGTGGATGACGCGCGGATTCCGTTACCGCCGGACTGCGGAGTTTAAATCGAAAGTGCGTAATTTGGCCCTTTCATGAATCCTTGTGACGGCATCGATTGCTGCACTGCGGTCGGATGGAGTTCGCCCACTTGTAATAGCACTCTGACTAATCCATCGGTCGCGGGCTTGTGTGCGTCTCGATAATCGCCGTTGCAATGGGAGAACCGCACTATGGACGCTGTTAAAGGTCTCAAAAACGTTATAGCCGCGTTGACCGAAATTGGCCTGATGCTTCTTGCTCTGGCCATCGTCTGCGCACTGCTCGTCGGCAGCAATGTTCCGTTCTTCGGATCGGTCGTCAGCAACATCACCGCAATGGTCAACGAACTCGGCAAGAACGGCCTTGTTGGTTTGATCGCGCTGGGGGTGATCCTTTGGCTCTTTTCGAAACGCTCAATTCACTAAGTTCGAGCAACCGCATCAGCTGATAGGCTCGTTTGTTGGCAAGGGCGGTGAAATAGAATTGGGTGGGGGCTTGCCTCCCACCCGATGCTTCCTCCAGGGGGATCGCCATGATTAAATATCTGGACAGAGCCAGACGTTACCTGTGGACACTCATCGAAATCGGTTTCCTCATTGTTGTCTTGAGCTTGATCACCCATCTAATACTCGGCCCAAACTCGGGCGGTTTCGTAAAAGGCGTTTACGATAATCTCGCTACACTCGGAAAAGACGTTCCGAGCGCGACGTTGCTTGGCGCCGGGCTTGTTGCGCTGATCTTCTGGTATGTGCAGCAGCGCATAAAAAAATAATCGCCGCCAATAATCGATCGAAGAATATAGGGCACCCCGTCCGGGTGCCCTTTTGTCAGGCAACTGACCACATTGGCCGAAGAGGCTATAAACAGGCGGCAAAACGGTTCTGGATCATGAATCTTCTCTCGATTCAGTCGCATGTCGCATACGGTCATGTAGGAAACGCGGCCGCCGTGTTTCCGCTGCAAAGGCTTGGGGTCGAGGTATGGCCAATACATACCGTGCAATTCTCAAATCATACCGGCTATGGCGCCTGGCGCGGCGAAGTGTTCGGCGCTTCAGCTATTCAGGAGGTGATGCAGGGAATTGGGGATCGCGGTGTTCTTTCGTCCTGTGATGGCGTCCTGTCCGGCTATATCGGCTCGGCTGAAATCGGCAGGGCAATCCTCGACGCGGTCGGCCGCGTAAAGACGGCGAATGGCAAAGCCGGCTATTGCTGCGATCCTGTCATTGGGGATGCGGGCCGGGGCATTTTTGTGCGGCCGGGCATTCCCGAATTCATGCGAGATCGCGCGGTACGGGCGGCGGATGTAACGACTCCGAATCAATTTGAACTCGACTATCTGTCGGGCCTGACCAGCAAAACGACCACGGAAGCCGTTCGCGCTTGCAATATACTTCATGCCATGGGGCCGAAGACAATTATGGTTACGAGCCTATATGTCGAGGATACGCCGAAGGATTCAATCGACTTGCTAGCCTCTGGACCCGACGGCTGTTTTCGCGTGCGGACACCGCTGCTCGGTCTTTCGATCAATGGGGCAGGCGATACGATCGCCGCCTTATTTTTTTTTCACGTTTTAACGACGGGCTCGACTGCAGAGGCGCTCACGCAGGCGACATCTTCGATATTCGGCATGCTGAAACTGACACAAGAAGCAGGCGCGCGTGAGATTTCGCTTATCGCCGCGCAGCAAGAATTTGTGAAACCGTCGCGCGTTTTTCGTGCCGAGGCTGTTTCCCTTTGAAAATGAAAAAAATCCGCGTCATATTGATCGAACGGCTTGATCTTCGTTTCGAGGCGCGTCCATGGGATTGGGCCGATCAGAACCGCGCCGCCATCGACGCGCATTTCGCAAAGGCGCGCGAACGCCAGCGGCTTCTTTGGAATGGCCGCGTACTTTTACTTCATCGCTATGCGATCGAAGACGGGTTATTCAGGGGTACTTATTTTGAAACCGATTTTGCAAGCTTTCTTGCGTGGCGGGATTTCGGATTTCCCGATGCGTCGACTGCGAATTGTTTCGCTATGGCGGCATTGCGCTCGGCGGACGGCGCCTATCTTTTCGGCCGTATGGGCGCGCATACGGCCAATGCCGGAAAAATTTATTTTCCGTCCGGTACGCCCGATCCTAGTGATTTACGCGATGGGCTCGTTGATCTTGAGGCAAGCGTTGTACGTGAACTTGCCGAAGAAACGGGACTTGGGTCCGGTGACGTTACCTTCAGCCAGCATTGGCACGTTGTGATCGATGGAACACGGATCGCCATGATGCGTCCTTCGGTTTCGCGTTGTCAGGCGGAGCAATTGAAAAACCAGATACACGTCCATCTTCAGCAGCAAAGAAACCCGGAGCTTACTGATATTATAGTCGTGCGCAGCTCATCCGATGTTAGACCGGAGATGCCCGGTTTTGTTCGGGCTTATCTCGAATATGTTTGGTCGAGTGTTTCCTGATACGTTCAATTTTGCAAAAATTACTCGCCCATCGGAAGTCTTAATTCCGCAGATAAGGTTCCTCTCTGATGAATTTCTCCAAACTTGTGAAACGGTACCGCATCGACGACCCGGAGAAATTCCGCTTGCGCAATATTGATCCCGGAGAGCGCGGTGGTCCTGGTCTCGACAAAAAGAGCGCGAAGGACGTTCTCGCGAAAGACATCGAGCGTCTCGAGCAGTTGCAAGAGCGTCTTTATGCCCAGGACCGTTGGTCTCTGTTGGTGATTTTTCAAGCAATGGACGCGGCTGGCAAAGACAGCGTCATCAAGCATGTAATGTCCGGGGTGAATCCGCAGGGATGCCAAGTCACTGCCTTCAAGGCGCCGAGCGCGGACGAGATCAACCACGATTTTCTTTGGCGTGTTTCACGCGCACTGCCCGAGCGAGGGCGGATCGGAATTTTCAACCGTTCGTATTACGAGGAAGTGCTGGTCGTACGGGTACATCAAGAGATCCTTGCGAAGCAAAAATTACCGCCAAGCCTCGTTACCAAAAAGATATGGAGCGAACGCTTCAAGGATATCCGTGCCTTCGAGCGTCATCTGACGCGAAATGGAACGGTTGTGCTCAAATTTTTTCTGTATGTATCGAAGGAAGAGCAGAAAAGGCGCTTTCTCGACCGGCTCGACAATCCGGCTAAGCGTTGGAAATTCTCAATTGGTGATATCGAGGAAAGGAAATTATGGGAACATTACATGGCGGCTTACGAGGACATGATCTGCCGTACAAGTACGGCAGAGGTGCCATGGTACGTGGTGCCCGCCGATCACAATTGGTTCACCCGTCTGATCGTGGCAGGTACGATCGTGAAGGCTTTGGAGAAAATTGATCCGCAATTTCCCGCCTTCGACGGCAAAGCTTTGGCCGAGATGAGGGTGGTGCGAAAGGCGCTGCAAAACGAGCGGACGGACAGAAAATCGTAATCAGCGATAACCGTGCGAGTTTCTCACGTGCGTGAGCTGGGTATTGGCATCAGCGATGCGGCCAGCGGCACAGGCGGGGCGCGGTCCGGAAATGAGTTCTTGATTAATTCGGTCGTACACGCTCTGGCTCAGATAACCGGTAGTCACATCCCGGTCGATCAGTGTTTCGTAGGCACTGATCGGTTGCGTGCAACCGGGCGGGCCGGTGAGGGGCGGTCGAGATGCGGCGTTGCCCACGGACGCGGCGACCGGTTCGGATATGGCGGAGGAATTGCTGCCTCCGCTGGCACATGCGGCGAGAGCGCCGCAAACAACGAGAGTAATCGAGCAAGATAAGATTGATGTCCGCCGCATTGTGTTCCCCGCATGACAATTGTGGGCAAGTTAGCTTGACCAAATGGAAATCTCGATGGCAATCGGACAGTTTCGTTGCCCGTAGCTTCGGCTTGCCTCGGCGGGCTCATATCGCTAGAAAGTGTCCGCGCCGCCGTCTTTACGTCAACTTAAGTATTTGGGCAAAGGCTGGCGGTTAATTCGAGAGCCACGCGGACGAGCCATGACGAATGTTTCGGAAAGCCGTTCTGCCAACCCGCTTCGCCAATGCGACTGCGGGCCGCGCTCTTATTCTCGCCGGGCTTCTTCTTCGCCGCCCCTGAGGGCCGACCGGGCGCTCGCGCCTTGGCACTCAGGGGACTACCGGATGAACCCCAAAGTGCCTCAAAAAGGCGAGTGCGAGGAGAAGGAATAAAGACATGACTAAACAGAAACCGGGCAGCGACAAGGATCGCGTGCTGATATTCGATACGACCCTGCGCGACGGCGAGCAATGTCCCGGCGCATCAATGAATTTCGAAGAGAAACTCGAAGTTGCGGAGCTGCTCGATGAAATGGGCGTCGACATCATCGAGGCCGGATTCCCCGTTGCTTCGCAGGGCGATTTCGATTCGGTCGCTGAGATCGCGAAGCGCGCGAAGAGCGCGATTATTGCAGGGCTATCGCGAGCGGCGTTGAAAGACATCGACCGTTGTGCGGAAGCGGTGAAACATGCGAAGCGCCCGCGTATCCACACGTTCCTGTCGACTTCGCCGGTTCACATGAAGTGGAAACTTCAGAAAGAGCCGCACGAAGTGCTGGAGATGGTAATTCAGCAGGTCACCCGTGCGCGCAATCATGTCGATGACGTCGAATGGTCGTCGGAAGATGGCACGCGGACCGAGCACGATTTCCTTTGCCGCTGCGTAGAAGCTGCGATAAGGGCCGGCGCAACCACGATCAACATTCCCGATACTGTTGGCTACTCGACGCCGACGGAATATGCCGCGCTCATCAAGATGGTGCGTGAGCGCGTACCGAATTCGGATCAGGCCGTATTCTCCGTGCACTGCCACGACGATCTCGGCATGGCGGTGGCGAATTCGCTTGCGGGCGTCGAAGGCGGTGCGCGCCAGATCGAATGTACGATCAACGGTATTGGCGAGCGGGCGGGCAATGCGTCGCTCGAGGAAGTTGTGATGGCGATGCGGGTACGGCATGACATTATGCCGTACTGGACCAATATCGATGCGCAGATGCTGACGCGCGCATCGAAACTTATCTCGGCAGTTACCTCGTTCCCGGTACAGTACAACAAGGCGATCGTCGGACGGAATGCATTCGCGCATGAATCCGGTATCCATCAGGACGGGATGCTGAAGCACACCGAGACCTACGAGATCATGAAACCTGAGGATGTTGGTGTAAAACAGACGTCGCTCGTCATGGGCAAGCATTCGGGCCGCCACGCCTTCCGCGAGAAGCTAAAGGAATTGGGGTACGAACTTGGTGATAATGCGCTGAACGATGCGTTCAATCGTTTCAAGGATCTCGCGGACAAAAAGAAGCACGTCTATGATGAGGATATTGTCGCGCTTGTCGATGATGAAATTGCGAGAGCGCATGACCGCATCAAGATCGTGTCGCTGCAGGTGATCGCAGGTACGGTGGGCCCGCAGTCGGCGACGCTGGTGCTCGATATTGATGGCAAGCAGCAGACGACCACCGCTTCCGGTAACGGTCCGGTGGACGCGACCTTCAACTCGATCCGCCAGCTGGTGCCCCACAAGGCAAAGCTGCTGCTCTATCAAGTGCATGCTGTGACCGAAGGCACGGACGCGCAGGCGGAGGTGTCGGTGCGGTTGGAGGAGGATGGAAAGAGCGTCACCGCGCGCGGCACCCATCCCGATACGCTGGTAGCCTCAGCCCAAGCTTATATCAGTGCTCTCAACAAGCTGACGCACAAGCGACAAACGGTGAATCCGCAAACTGCTTATGGTTGAAGTCTCAATATTTGATTCATCGGGGGCCCTTGCGGCCCCCGATCGCTTTATGAATGATATGCAAATGCATTGGACCCTTGTGGAAACATTCAGAAAGTTCCGGCCGTGGATCGTGGCTACATTGATCGCAACGATTGCGTTCCCGGTGATGGCGCAAACGACGACGCCGGCCAAGCGTAAGAAAGAGCCGATCCAGTGTCTGCGTGATTACAATCCCGTTTGCACGCGAGCAACAAGCGGTGTTCTCACGACCTTTACGAATGAATGCACTGCGAGGGCCGCGGGCGCAGCGATTCTCGCCAAGGGAAAATGTGACGAGTTAAAATGCCCGCCGGTGGAACTGTCCGTCTGCGCGCGCAAAGACGGCAAGACGCAGACCTATACGAACGCTTGCATCGCCGAAAAAGAAGGCGCTGTGGTTCTGCTGCGCGATAAATGCCCGGTTACATGCACCGAAGGTGGCACTGTAGTATGCGCAGTCGACCAAAAGGGCACACGTGCAGAATATGCGGGCGCCTGTCAGGCGGTGCTCGCGGGTGCGCGCGTGCTGCACCCGGGCAAGTGCGTAGCCGGTAGTACTTGTTCAGGGGTTGGTTTTCAGGTCTGCGGCATCAGTGCGACCGGTTTGGAAACGCAGTATACGAGCGAATGTCAGGCCGAAGCCGCGAACGCAACGACCCTGCACCGGGGGCAATGCAAGCCAGGTATGTTGCGCCGTCTCCTGCAGACTTATGGCATTGTGAAGCCGCGTTAAGTCGCGGCTACTTTTGGCCCGTTCAGCTTCCGTAATTTGCTTTTAGATATTCGAGAATCGTTTTTGCGTCGTCATCGGTGATCGGGGCGCCGAATGCCCCGACCATTTTCTTGACTTCCGCTTCCCACAACGCTGCGGTCGGGAAAGTGGAATTCATCTGGATATAGTCGAGGCTATGGCATGCATTGCAATTCGCTTCGACTTTGTCGCGACCCAGACCCGGCTTGAGGGTGATTTCTTTTTCTTCGGCCGAGGCGGCGGTTGTGACCAGCACGGCGGAGAGAGCCATCAGTATCTTTCGCATTGTTATCCCCCTATGCCGCGTTGAGCGTGAGCGATTGCACGACGTTGTGGTGGTAGCCTGCCGGATTGAGAATCAGTTCGTTTGACTGCGTCTGTCCCTTCTTGTTCGAGGCGCGCACCATCATTTTGTGAGCGCCACTGGCAAGCACGGGTGTCATGAAGCTGAAGGGCCGAAATGCGAAGCGGCCCAAGTCTTGTCCAAGCGTAGCCGTCTTCCAGGTCGCTCCACCATCGCTCGATACTTCCACTTTCTCGATGCCGGTACCCCCGTCCCAGGCGACGCCTGAAATGGTCGTGGATGTTCCTGATTTTACTTGCGCACCATTGAGATGGCTCGTGATCAGCGAGTTCACGACTATTTCGGTAATCGGCGTGTTCACTTCTGTGTTTTGCGTCTGAAATATTTCGGTTGCGAATTTTCCGCTCGGAATCCGATAAGCCGTTTTCATCCAGAAGCCGTCGAATGGTTTCGTTACCGCGTTGATCGAGGTGATGTGCTTCACCCAATAAGTTCCGGTCCAGCCGGGGAGGATGATGCGGGCGGGAAAGCCATTCCAGTGCGGCAGCGGCGCGCCGTTCATCTCGTAGGCGATGAGCGTGTTTTCATCGAGCGCCTTGTGGACGGGAATGGACTTCACGAAATCGGGGGTCTTTTGCACGATCGGGCCGTCGGCGCCGTCGAGCACGATCTCGATCGTCTCTTTCTTGAGGCCGACTTTGGCGAGCACGTCCTTGAGCCGGGCGCCGCGCCAGCGGGCGCAGCCCATGGCGCCATAGCCCCACTCGACGCCCGCGACATGCGGCGAAAAAAGGCCGCGCCGGTTGCCCGAACACTGGTTGACGGCGGTGACTTCGGCCGCCGGCATGCGTTTGAGATCTTCAAGCGTGAGCTCGGCAGTGCCGTTGGCACCCTCGCCACCGACCTTCAATTTCCAGGTCTTGGCGTCGACCTCGGGAATATCCGTAAGGTGATAGCGAACATAAAAAACGTCGTTGGGCGTAATGGGATTGTTCAGAAGCTCTATCGGCGTTTCATAGTTTGGCGGCCGATAGCTCAGTTTTATCAGCGGCTTTTTACCCGGTAGGGCATCCAGCACAGCTTGAGCGCGTGTGCCGTCCGGAAGTTCGGCGGGCAGCTTGAGGGCCTGGGCAAGAGCTTCACTAATCGGATAGCCGTAGCCTGCAATCGCAGCCCCGGCGCCGGCCGCTTTTAGGACGCCGCGTCTCGTCATCGTCATGAATGCCTCCATTGATGCCGTGCTTTTTGCGGTTTTCGACCGCGCGGCGATCCTGTGAAAGGCTCTGCTAAAATTCTGTGTGGGTCAATTTGAACTTAAGAAGAAAAAAAGCTGTACTATTTTGCGCTGCGGGATCGAAATTCAGGTTACGGCTATTGCCGCCGATTTGCAGTTTTCAAGTATTTCTGTTGACAGATGGCCCTTCGGGAAGGTGGTAGCGAATGTTAAATGCATCGTTGCGCGTGATTGGATACCAATTGAAGTAACGAGCATTTCATAATTCGGCGGTTGGTAGCTCAGCTTCACGAGCGATACCTGCCCGTAAATGGCAATCGTAAGGCAGAGAGCGCATTGCTTTGAGCAGCGCCTGAAACAATTTCATGGCTCAAATAGGCCACGCAGACGTTATTTGAATCAACCCGCCGTCCCGCATTGCGGGATGGCAAATATTGATAGTATGTTTGTCTTAACGGGCGCGGTTGCGAATTCTTGCTTTGCACTCAATCCGGCCATAAATGGTAATGGAATGTCGAGTTTTTATTGCCGATCGTGACGGAATGATCAGAAGAAGCGCGAAGGCATTACGGCGAATCTCAGGGAGGAGAAATATGATGGGTAAGTTATTGTTCGCAATTGTAATCTGTGCCCTTGCCGCAGGCTCTTCGGCCGCCCGGGCGGATGATCCTATCATGCTCAAATTCAGCCATGTCGTCGCGCCAGACACGCCGAAAGGTAAAGCTACTGAGAAATTTAAGGAACTTGGCGAAAAATATACCAACGGCAAGGTAAAAATCGAAGTCTACCACAACTCGAGTCTTTATAAGGACAAGGAAGAACTCGAAGCGCTGCAACTCGGAGCGGTGCAGATGCTTGCGCCTTCGAATTCCAAATTCGGACCGATCGGCGTGAAAGAGTTTGAAGTTTTCGATCTTCCGTACATTCTTCCGAACAAGACGGCACTGCGTAAGGTCACCGAAGGGCCTCTTGGTAAGAAACTGCTCGGTCTGCTTCAGGCCAAGGGCATGACGGGTCTTGCGTATTGGGATAATGGCTTCAAGCAAATGACGGCCAACAGGCCACTAATTAAACCCGAAGATTACCAGGGACTGAAATTCCGTATCCAGTCGTCGAAAGTGCTGGAAGCGCAAGTTCGCGCGCTTGGCGCGACTCCGCAAGTGATGGCGTTCTCTGAAGTCTATCAGGCTCTACAGACAGGCGTGGTAGACGGACAGGAAAATACTGTGTCGAATATCTACACGCAAAAAATGTATGAAGTGCAAAAGTATATGACCCATACCGATCACGGTTATCTTGGTTATATCGTCGTCACCAATAAGAAATTCTGGGATGGTTTACCGGCTGATATCCGCGCGCAGCTGGAAAAGGCCATGAAGGAGGCGACCGTGTACGCCAATGCGATCGCCCAAAAGGAAAACGATGACGCGGAGGCCGAGATTAAGAAGTCTGGCAAAACCAAGATTATCGATTTGAGCGCTGATCAGCAGGCGGCAATGCACAAGGCGATGCAGCCCGTCTATGCCGAAATGGCTTCACGCGTGGGCCAGGGCATCATTGACGAGTTTTTGAAAGAATCCGGTGGAGTGACTCATTAAGTTATTCAGCGAGCCCCCGATAAAAATTCGGGGGCTCGGTGTATCTCATGCTTCGTATCCTTGACCGCCTCGAAGAGATCCTGATCGCAAGCCTGATGGCCGCGGCGACGCTGCTTATTTTCGTTGCTGTGTTGCATCGTTATGGGGTCGGCGTTCCTTTTCTTTATCCCTATTTGAAAGCTATTCGTATTTCTTGGGCGCAGGAACTTTGCATCTACATGTTCGTGTGGATGGCGAAATTCGGCGCGGCCTATGGCGTGCGAACTGGCATCCACGTTGGTGTCGACGTTCTGGTTAATCACCTCAACCCTAGAAATCGGAAATTCCTCATTCTGCTCGGGTTGTTTTGTGGCGCCTTGTTCACTTTCGTGATCGGTACGATGGGAGCAAGGTTCGTCACGAGTCTTTACGGGACCGATCAAGTTTCGCCAGATCTCGAGTTGCCGAGCTGGATTGTTTATCTCTGCATTCCGCTCGGCTCCTATTTGATGTGCTTCCGGTTTCTGCAAGTTGCTTTGACTTTCTGGAGAACGGGTGAGTTGCCGCATCATGATGCAGGCTATGTCGAGGGAATCGAGGCCGAAGCTCTGCACCCGAAGGCTCTACGATGACCAGCGCTTTCATTTTTGGCCTGCTGATCGCGCTAATGCTGACCGGGATGCCGATCTCGATCGCCCTTGGCCTGACGGTGCTGACATTCTTGTTTTTGTTGACGCAGGTGCCGATCGAGGCGGTCGCATTAAAGCTATTCACTGGCATCGAGAATTTCGAAATCATGGCCATTCCATTTTTCATTCTCGCCGGTAATTTTCTCACGCATGGCGGCGTTGCTCGGCGCATGATTCGTTTTGCGACAGCCATGATCGGGCATTGGTATGGAGGCCTCGGTTTGGCGGGCGTTATGGCTTGCGCTTTGTTTGCCGCCATCTCGGGATCTTCGCCGGCGACGGTCGTGGCGATCGGATCGATCATCATGCCGGCCATGGTTCAGCAAGGTTTTCCGAAACGCTTCGGGGCCGGCGTCATTACCACATCGGGCGCGCTCGGAATTTTGATTCCACCATCAATCGTCATGGTGATCTACGCTGTTGCGACCGGCGGTAGCATCATCACCGGCCCGGGTGGCGAGCGTGTCAGCTCGGCTTCCGTCGGTCAGTTATTCATGGCGGGCGTCATTCCTGGCCTGATCCTAGCGTCGATGCTTGGTGCGATGACCTTCTATCGTGCCTGGCGCAATAATTATCCACGCATGACGCGTGCGACATGGCTCGAATGTATTGATGCGTTTCGTAAATCAGTTTGGGGATTGCTGCTTATCGTCATCGTGCTCGGTGGTATTTATACCGGCAAGTTCACGCCGACAGAGGCCGCCGCAGTCAGCGCCGTCTACGCATTTTTCATCGCCGTGTTTGTGTACCGTGACTTGAAGCTCAGCGATGTGCCGAAGGTCTTGCTGGGCTCGGCGAATATGAGCGCGATGATACTCTACATCGTCACGAATGCAGTGCTGTTCTCCTTCCTGATGACGAGTGAACAGATTCCCCAGCAAATGCTTTCCTGGATCGCTCGCGCAGGTCTCGGCTGGGTGGAATTCCTTCTTATTGTGAATTTGCTGCTCCTCGTAGCCGGCAACGTGATGGAGCCAACCTCGATCGTGTTGATTACGGCTCCGATCGTGTTTCCGATCGCAGTGAAGCTCGGCATTCATCCGGTTCATCTCGGAATTCTGATGACGGTCAACATGGAAGTAGGGATGTGCCATCCGCCCGTCGGCCTCAATCTCTATGTCGCCTCCGGAATTGCCAAGATGGGGATTACTGAACTCACGATTGCCGTGCTGCCCTGGTTGTTTACGATGCTAATATTCTTGGTGGTCGTAACCTATGTGCCGGAAGTGTCTCTCTGGCTTCCGCGCCTGCTTGGAATGATTTGAGCCGAACGAGCCTGCGATATCTTGTGTTAAGATGTCTCCCGGCGGATGCTGCTTAGCGTCTCGAGAAGCGGAATATCCTGGGTCGCGTCGGGGAGGGGAGATGCCAAGTTTCGTTAAAAGTCAAAAAGACTTTCTTGCCGGACTTCTGTTCGTCGTTATCGCAGTGGTCTTTGGTTTCGGCATTCTGGAGCTGCCGATCGGTACTGCGTTTCGGATGGGGCCCGGCTATTTTCCGATGATGCTCGCCGGCCTGCTGGCTGTCCTTGGCGCGGTTATCATGTTCAACGGAATGCGCGCCGAAGATGAGCCAATCCGGAATTTCGCTTGGCGCGGACTTATCAATATCGTTTTGCCCGTGGTTTTTTTCGGCGCAACGCTCAAAGGCCTCGGTTTCATTCTTTCATTGGGCCTTACCATTTTCTTCACAAGTCTCGCGAGTTCGAAATTCAAGGTCTGGGTTGCGCTCGTGAACGTGGCCGTTCTCGTATTTTTTAGTTGGATGATTTTCATCTGGGGGTTGAATTTACCCATTCCGATTTGGGGTCCCTGGGTCGGCGGATACTGAGGCGCGCCGATGGACTTCAATGTCTTTTCCAATCTTGCATTGGGTTTCGGGCAAGCGCTGACTTTTGCCAATCTCGCATACTGTTTTATCGGCGTGTTTCTTGGAACGATTGTTGGCGTGTTGCCCGGACTTGGTCCAATTGCGACCATTGCGATGCTGCTGCCGATCACATTTCAGCTTCCGCCGACCTCGTCGCTTATCATGCTCGCAGGCATCTATTACGGAGCGCAGTATGGTGGCTCGACGACAGCGATCCTCATAAATGTGCCCGGTGAATCCTCGTCTGTCGTAACTGCGATCGACGGTTACAAACTGGCGCGTCAAGGGAAGGCGGGTTTTGCGCTCTTCACCGCCGCGGTGGGATCGTTCTTCGCTGGTACAATTTCGACGTTTCTTATTGCAGGTTTTGCGCCGCCGCTCGCTGCCGTCGCGCTGAGTTTTGGTCCCGCTGAATATTTTTCGCTGATGGTATTAGGTCTTGCGGCATCAGTATCACTCGCTCATGGCTCTCTCATCAAAGCAGTTGCTATGGTCGTGCTTGGCCTTCTGCTCGGCACCATTGGTCAGGATCTTTATACTGGCACGCCGCGTTTCAATTTCAACTTGAGCGACCTTTCAGACGGCGTCGAATTCGTCGCGATCGTGATGGGCCTTTTTGGCATCGGCGAAATCGTCCGCAATCTGGAAGATGAGTTGGAGCGTAGCGTTCTTGCGCAGAAGGTCATGAGCCTTATTCCGTCGTGGGACGATTTCAAAGAGACCATCGCACCAATCCTACGTGGTACAGCGCTCGGTTCGGTGCTTGGAATTTTGCCAGGAGGCGGAGCAATGCTCTCGTCTTTCGCGGCCTATGCGCTGGAAAAGCGCGTTGCGAAGGATCCGAGCCGTTTCGGCAAAGGTGCGATCGAAGGAGTTGCAGGACCGGAATTGGCCAACAATGCCGGCGCGCAGACGTCATTCATTCCGATGCTTACGCTCGGCATTCCCTCAAACCCGGTTATGGCGTTGATGATTGGCGCCATGATCATTCAAGGGATCGTACCTGGTCCGAACGTAATCACTCAAAAACCGGAGCTATTCTGGGGGCTCATCGCCTCGATGTGGGTCGGCAACGTCATGTTGCTTATTCTTAATCTGCCGCTGATTGGAATTTGGGTGAAATTCCTGACCGTTCCTTATCATGTGCTGTTTCCGGGCATCATGGCGGTCTGCTGTATCGGCGTTTACAGCGTCAGTAACAACCCGTTCGACGTCTACACCATGGCCTTCTTCGGCGTTGTCGGTTACGTAATGGTCAAGCTCGACTGCGAGCCGGCGCCGTTGATCCTCGGTTTCGTCATCGGTAAAATGCTCGAGGAATATTTGCGGCGCGCCATGTTGCTCTCGCGCGGTGATCCATTGGTGTTCTTCCAACGGCCGATCAGCGCGGTTCTGTTAATCCTTGCTATCGTGGCGCTTGTAATCGTTCTTATTCCGTCGGTTAGCAAAACACGCGAAGAAGCCTTCAAGGAATGAGGCACGAAGAACAGTGTGACTTCGCTGGACAGTGTCAGGATGACTTGCTAAATCGACGCCTTCTCGCGGGGCTTCCCGTACGAATTGGCGCGGGCGCATAGCTCAGTTGGTAGAGCAGCTGACTCTTAATCAGCGGGTCGTAGGTTCGAATCCTACTGCGCCCACCAATCTTTCAAGGACTTAGACCAACCAGCTAGCAGGTAAGGAAATCGCTGTTGTTAATCAAATGAATTACTTTCTCCGTTTGCACATATTGCTTGGACTGCGATTGCCGCATCGGCGTATTGGGCAGCAAACAATCGTCATAGGGATTTGTATCGACGTTAGTGTCCCGAAAGTTCCTTAGTCTTTTTTTGATTCCTGTTGCGCTCCACGCCATATGGAATTCTCCTATTGATGGTCCATTTTTTTCGAAGTATTTGCTGCTTGGGTTCGTCGCTTGGGTTGTTATTTTGAGTATGATTTAAACAGGTTTGCAGGAGGTCTCCTTAGCGGTGTCTAAAGAGACGAGTTAGAATTTCGGTAACGATAGGTAACGGCATTGTCCGGGGCTTTTTGTTTTGTGCCCGCATCACGGATGTCCGCTTTATGCCATTTCACACCCGGTTCCGGAACTGATTGTAAATGTGTGAAAACACACTCAATTCGCAGGCCGACTATTTTTGATGTCCGCTTTCGGGCGTAAAGCGGACATTAGTGCACTCGATCAGCGGGTCCGCTCGGCGCTAATAGTGAAACCCGCAGCTGCGTACTTTTCGACGAGCTATAATATCCAAGCCGCGATCAAGAGCGCTGTGCCAATCAAACTACCCAGCATGGGAATACGGAACCAGCACCGCCAAGCAATCACGGCGAACACGCCGCCAACGACTACCAGAATCGGCTTTAGCCACGTGATCTGATACTGCGTCGTCACAACGATCAAAATGGCGAAGAGCAACACGCCAATGCTGTGGCTCAAATTGAAGCCAAGTATGGCCGACCAGTAGTCCCGGCCAGTCGGCGCAATCGCCGCGTGGGTTTGGCGCATGGCGGCAAGCAATGCTCTATTGAGAGGCCGAAAGTATCGTGGCTTTTCCCCAAAATCATGAATTGTGTAAACGAGATGGAGAACACCAAGGACCGCAAAAACAGCTCCTGAAATCATTGCCAAAAAATTCATGCAGAGGCCTCCGTTCGTTCTCTCATTCTGATGTCCGCTTTACCCCCGAAAGCAGACATCAAACGGGGAGGGTGGAATGTCCGCTTTGTGCCATAAGCGGACAAGACACATGAAGTGCCCTGGTATTTCCTCCGTCCTCACCAATGTGCTAATCGGAGCAGGGAACAGGCGAGTATGGGAACCACGAACAATCGTAATCAAGTAGGCTGGCGCCGACTGACAGGCTGGCTCAGCGGTTATGTGCTGGTCCTTCATCTGACCTTCGTTGGCCTCACAATGGGCCAGTTGGCCGCACAACCTTTTGCCGACGACGTCGCAATCGGCTTTACGCTATGCCTGAACCATCCGGATGGCGGAAACTCCTTGCCCACCGATCCACCGATCCATTCCAGTCATTTCCACTGCCTGCTCTGTGCTGGCGGAAATCACCTAGCGCTTACTCCGACTAACGCCTCCGAGGTCACTCTGTTTTGTTTTGAGATCACGTCACAATTGCGACTGACCAACGACGAGTTGTTACAGCAAAGTAGTAGTTATCTCCCGAACAAACCTCGCGCACCTCCGATCCTGACTTGATAATACCGGCAATTTATCGCCGACATCTTTTCCTCAATCGGATCTCTACGGAGATGCATTATGTTTTCTGTTCGCATTTCTGCATGCAATGTCCGTATTCGGCATCGCCTGTCTTTGATTGCGGCGTTATCCTTGATTGTTGCGCTATTGGTCAGCGCCGCGCCCAGTGCCGCAATGGCTTGTGCCTGTGGCTGTAGCGTATTCGACGTCGGTGGTGGCTTGCTGCCTCAGGAAGACGATCATGGTGGCCGTTTTTTCACCGAATGGTGGCATGCGAACCAAAATCAGAATTGGATTGGCAAATCCAAAGGGCCTGCTGCGGCCAACGCTGACAAGCAAGTCCTGACGAATTGGTATACTGCCGGTTTCCAATATACCTTCAACCGCGAATGGAGTGTGATGGCGAGATTGCCCTATGCCAATCGTTCATTCACCACCGACACCGATTTTCCCAATGGCATGCTGCAAACATTTAATTCCAGGAGTATTGGCGATGTCGAACTCATGGGCATGTACACCGGCTTCTCCAAGGACATGTCGACTGGAGTCATATTCGGTTTGAAGCTACCCAGTGGCACGTTTACGGCACCCGGCTTCGATCGTGACACGCAAATTGGTACGGGAAGCACCGATCTAATTCTGGGAGCATTCCACCGCGGCATGATCACCGGCGATAATGCTTGGCAGTATTTCGTCCAAGTGAGGTGGCAGCAACCCTTCCTCTACCAGTCCGCCTTCGATCCCGACACTGGCAACATGGCAGTCTACAAGCCAGGCTATCAAATAGATGGCACTGCCGGCATCATTTACAACAAATTGTACAATGTCCTGGGCTTCGACAAGATCACGCCGCTAGTGCAAATCATCGGTTCGCACCGCGTACACGATAATGGCCCCGCTGCCGATCCCCTCAACAGCGGCTTCGATCGGTTGATGTTCTCACCGGGAATCGAATTTACCAAAGTGATCGATGAGGCGAACAAACGTGTGTTCAAGTTTTATATCGATGTCGAGATACCCATTTATTATCGGGTGAATGCGGCCATCAACGACAACGGTAGTCAGGGGCAGCTGATCGCACCGTATCTGATCAAGACGGTAGCCAGCTATAATTTTTAAAAACTCCGTGGCCTGGTGCCTCGGCAAACAAAGGCATTGAGATATGGTGGCCACACATCCTGCCACATCAAGATGCTGGCCATGGTGGCTTAGCCGAATTTTGTAAAAGACCGCAGGTGATGTTGTATGAGCTTCGCACGTTTGTGTTCCATTTCGCTGTCGGGATTGCTGGTATTGATCCTGGGTTACGGGCTGGTTCGAGCTGCACCGTCCATGGACAAGCCCGCTCCGTCATTGGTCGTAACCGCTTTGGACGGTCGTATATTTGACCTGTCGAAGATGCGGGGAAAGGTCGTTCTCGTGAACTATTGGGCGACGTGGTGCGGGCCATGCAAAAAGGAAATGCCAAGGCTCAGTATCTTTTATCAACGTCATCACAGCAATGGTCTCGAAATGATCGGCATCAGCGCTGATCGACCGAAGGATTTTGAAAAGATGCGCACGATGAGCCGCTCGGTTGCTTATCCGACTGCGCTAGCCAATCAAATTTCGGATGACGGATTTGGCCCACCCGAGGGCTTTCCGGTTACTTACGTTATCGATGTAAATGGCGTTGTTCGGGATAAGTTCGTCGATGTTCAAGATCAGCTGCTAAGAGATGTGGTGCTCCCTCTGCTGCCCAAGTGACTCGACAACATATCTGAGGAGGTCAAACGATGAAATATATTATTTCGCTGGAAATTTTCTTGCTCGGTCTCTGCCTCGGTTTTGGTTGGACGCCGACATCAGCTGCTGCTCAAGAGACAAAAGCAAAAACCTGCAGGATTGAACAGCAATGCCGATGGGAGAACTTCAAGAAAATTTGCACTTACGTAAAAGTGTGTCGCTGACTTATTCGCTTAGTGTTGGCTTCGAAATGAACGCGGATCTTAAAATATAAGACATGATCAAGCACAGGAGGAGGATGTTATGCGAATACCCTCACGTACAATTTTGATTGCGACCCTGATGGCTGTCCTCGAAATTGGGTTCTCGCACGCCCAATCGTCCAGCTCAATTTCGGTCGATAAGCCGTTCAGCCGTGCAACACCGGGCAATTCGAAAGTCGGTGCCGGATATATGACCATTACCAATAAGGGTATTGCGGCGGATCGCCTTGTGTCTGCGTCATCTCCCGCAGCTGCGAAAGTTGAGATCCACGAAACGACAATGCAAGACGGCGTGATGAAAATGCGTGAGCTTGCGAGTGGCCTATCGATCGGAGCGGGTAAGACAATCTCACTCGCGCCCGATGGCAATCACCTGATGCTGATGGAACTGAAGGCGCCGCTCAAGCAGGGCGACAAAGTTCCAGTGACGCTGAACTTCGAGAAAGCAGGCAAGGTCGATGTCACACTTGATGTCCGTGCAATCGGGGCACAACAGCCCAGCGGCATGCCAACGCCGTCCGGTGATCGTGGGAAGATGCACAAGATGTAATTGCGACGCGAAATATCAGCACGCGCGGGAGAATCTGGTGGAGTTGTTCATGTTCGCTTTGGGTCATTAGCGGACATGACGCCCATGAGTTGCGATGTCTGCTTTACCCCCGAAAGCGGACATCGATTGCTGCGAGCGCCACGTTCACTTCGGAGAATATAGGTCGAAGTCATTCCGACAAGACTGGAAAGATAAGGCGGTTCAATGAGGGTAAAACAGCGAACTTGTCGGAATGGGCCTTGATATCATTGAGTAAGCTGGGAACTTTTGTCGGGAGAGACAGGGATTTAGAAGCGTGAATTGCCATCGTCTGGTGTTGCGGACCGATTTACTCGTCGCATGTTACATTATATCGTTTGTAAGGCTGTGAAATGCATTGGGTTAGAAGCAATAGCTTTTTTGGTTCTTGGGCAGCGCTATTCGCCCTGGCGATCCAACTCGTCCTCTCGTTTGGTCATATCCATCTTGAAGATATTAAAGGTTCATCCGCAGTTATAGCAGCGCCGTCACAGGTACAACCCGACACCCCTGCTGACGACGACCGTGGTACCCCTGGGCATGATTTCTGCGCCATTTGCGCAGCGCTCAATCTGACATCATCGTCTACCTTGCCAACGGTTGCATTGCTTGCGACCCCTGTTGATCATCCTCATAAGTGGGTCGTTGATTTCCAACCTGCGCAAATTTCATACAACATTCATTTTCTTTTCCAGGCTCGCGCTCCTCCTCACACCATCTGAGCAATGACTGAAAACGGCCTCGACTGCTGAGGCCTGTTTGCAAACCCGCGCCATTGGGCGTGGGACGCATGTCATTCCAATTCAGATGGAGTTTGAAATGCGCCTTCCATGGAGGACGATCTTCAAATCATGCAGTGCGTTCTCGTGCATTTGGGCAGTATGCGTCAGTGAGCCCTGCGCCCAAACGGCGTTGCCGCAGGTTGATGTCACGGTCGCAAGTCCAATCGCCCGTCGAGCGCCGACGGACGCAGCACCTGCTCAGCCTGGACCAACACAACCCGGTACTCCGGCTACTCCGCCGGAGGCGTTGGTTGGAACCGTCCCGATCGTCACCGATCAATTCGCCACGATTACCGTCGTGCCAAACGATGAGTTGCGCCGTAACGGTGCGTCGACCCTTGGCGACCTGTTATTTGAAAAGCCTGGCATCACTGGTTCTAGCTTTGCGCCTGGCGCATCCAGCCGACCGATCATTCGCGGCCTAGACGTCAACCGCGTGCGCATCCAAGAGAACGGCACTGGTGCCAACGGCGCCTCCGACCTCGGCGAAGACCACTTTGTGCCAGTCGATCCGTTGACGTCCAACCAGGTCGAGGTTATCCGAGGTCCCGCAACACTGCGGTTTGGCTCGCAAGCGATCGGCGGCGTAGTCGAGGCGACCAACAATCGCATTCCAACTTACATTCCGGGCCGCGGCATTAGCGCCGAATTCCGTGGGGCGGGCACATCTGTCGATAGTGGCGTAGACGGCGCGGTGCTGCTTGACGTAGGCGCGGGAAACTTTGCCATGCATGCCGATGTCTTCGGCCGCATGGCGCAAGACTATCGCGTGCCCAGTTATCCCTATCTCACTCCGCCAAACCCGGCGGATGCACCCAACGCGACGCAGCCGGGCAATTTCAACGGGCGACAGCCCAATTCTGCGATGCAGAGCAACGGCGGGTCAGTCGGCGCCTCGTATATTTTCAATGAGGGTTTTATCGGCGTCGCGGTCACGCAGAACGATACGCTTTATCACATTCCCGGTATCGATGGTGAAGACCACGATACGCGTATTGACGCGCACCAGACCAAGCTTATGAGCAAAGGCGAATGGCGTTCTCCGAACGCGATGATCGACACGATCCGCTTCTGGGGCGGTCTGACCGACTACAAACACAACGAACTCGGTCTTGCCGACGACACCAATCCTGCCAGTGACGGCATTCGGCAAACCTTCACCAATAAGGAACAGGAAGCACGCGTGGAAGCGCAGCTCGTCCCATTCGATTTGCGTTTTGCCGCGCTTACAACGGCGGTTGGCATACAAACCGGACACCAACAGCTCACGGCGCCAAGCCCTGATAACGCCGGTCTCTGGGACCCCAACAGCAACTGGCGCGTTGCCGGCTACATGTTTAACGAATTCAAATTCAACGAATTCACCAAAGCCCAAATCGCCGGCCGGATCGAACAGATTTCACTTTCGGGCTTCGGGCGTAGCTTCGACGCCGCCGGGACGATGACCTCAACGCAGGCATCGCCAAGTTACACGCCCATGAGCGTGAGCATGGGCTTGATCCAAAAATTTGCATGGGACCTCGTTGGCATCATCACCGCGCAATATATCGAGCGAGCGCCCAAGCCTGCCGAACTGTTTTCCGGCGGCGGTCACGATGCCACGGTGACTTTTGACAAGGGCAATCCAAATCTCAAGATTGAAGCAGCGCAATCGATCGAAGTTGGTTTGCGGCGCGCAACTGGTCCTTTTCGATTTGAGGCAACGGCCTACTACACCCGTTTCAACGGGTTCATATTTCGACAACTCACCGGAAATACTTGTAATGCGGACACTGGCGTATGCGGCCCTGGCGCGGGTGACCTCAACGAAGCGATCTATTCGCAAGCCAACGCCATCTTCCGCGGTGGTGAGTTTCAAAGCCAGTGGGACATATGGCCGGTCGGCAATGGTTTCGTTGGTATCGAAAACCAATTCGACGTCGTGCGCGCCACATTCACCGACGGCAGCAATGTGCCTCGTATCCCTCCGATGCGCGTCGGCGGCGGCCTTTACTGGCGAAATGATGCCTGGTTTGCACGGATCCGGTTGCTTCACGCCTTCGCTCAAAACGACATCGCGCCGGTCGCCGAAACTCCGACGCCGGGCTACAACGACCTGCGTGCCGAAGTCAGTTACACATGGAAACAGGCCTTACCTAAACGCGACGAATTGAGCGAAATGACCTTTGGTCTGGTGGCCACCAATCTCCTCAACGAAAATATCCGCAACAGCGTGTCCTACACCAAGGACCAAGTACTGTTGCCCGGCGTCAGCGTCCGATTATTTGCGAGGCTCGTGTACTAAAATGTCATCATCTCATCGCAAACGTCTCAAGACTAATAAGGTTGCTGCGGCAATCGCGAACGTTGTGGGAGCCTTAGCTCTCGGCCTCTCGTTTTCCGCGGCCGAGGCGCAGGAGCAGCTTCCGTCGATCCAAGGGACGGCAGTACTGCCACGCGACCTGTCACCGTGGGGCATGTTCATGAATGCCGACATGGTGGTGAAAATCGTCATGGTCGGTTTGGTCGCTGCGTCGGTTGTCACGTGGACGGTCTGGCTCGCTAAGACGATCGAACTGCTGAAGGCGCGTCGGCAGGTGCGGGCCGCGCTGAGCTCTATTCAAACCCTCCCGAACATCAAACAATCTAACGTCAAAGAACCAGCGGCAAGCTTCTATGCCGCTGCGATTGCTGAACTGCGCTTATCCGATGGGGTCACCGATAAAGACGGCCTGAAGGAGCGCATCGCATCCCGGCTGGAACGGATCGAGGCTGCATTCAGTCGCCGGATCAGCCGCGGCACCGGCGTTCTCGCCACAATCGGAGCCACCGCCCCCTTCATCGGGCTTTTCGGCACAGTGTGGGGCATCATGAACAGCTTTATCGGCATCTCAAAATCTCACACGACGAATCTGGCAGTTGTCGCGCCGGGCATTGCTGAAGCGCTACTCGCGACCGCGCTCGGGCTTGCAGCAGCAATCCCTGCCGTCGTCATTTACAATTTGTTCGCGCGCCAGATCACAAGCTATCGCGCGGCGCTTTCAGATACATCGGCGGAAGTCCTTCGGCTCGTCAGTCGCGACCTCGATCGCGGCTTGCCGATCCGAAAGACCGGTCCCACTGCAGCGGAGTAATTCGAAATGAGTGTCCGTCTGGATCACGGCAAGGAAGAACTTGATGAAGTCCACGAGATCAACGTCACGCCTTTCATCGACGTGATCTTGGTGCTCCTCATCATATTCATGATAGCAGCGCCTCTCGCCACTGTGGACATCTCTGTTGATCTGCCATCGTCCACGGCACAGCCGCAGCCGCGTCCCGACAAACCCATCTACCTCACAGTTAAGCCCGACCTTTCGCTGTCCCTTGGGGATGCACCAGTCGTGCGCGATCAACTTTCCTCAGCCCTTGCGCAAATAACGAACCGAGACAAGCAAACCCGTATTTTCCTCCGGGCCGACAAAGTCGTCCCATACGGAGAATTGATGGAGGTGATGAACCTACTCCGAGCAGCGGGCTTTCTCAAAATCGCATTGGTTGGTGTCGAGAAAACCTCATGGTAGCTGCTGCTACGAACAGCTACGATCTTCCCCGCTGGGTTCTCAGCGCCGCAATTGTGATCGGCATCCACGCGGCGCTCGCGGTGACACTCATACGCTGGCATGAGCCACTCGCGGGCGATGAAGGAACTGAAGCCATCGTGGTGGATCTAGCGCCCTTCACGGCGCCGCCGACAGAAAGCAAGAGCGACCTCGCGCCGGGGCCTGAACAGCAACAATCAACAGCTATCCCTGATGCACAGCCGCCCAAGCCCGATGAAAAGTCGCAAGAAAAAATCGAACAGCCGCTCCTGTTACCGGATGCTGACGTTCAACTGCCTGTGGAGGTCAAGCCGCCCGATAAGCCGATAGAGCAACCAACGCCTCCGGTTCTCGAGGCCACGTCGCCACCACGGCCAAAGCCATCTGCGGCTCAGGTCGCCTCCTGGCATCGCAAAATCGCTCTACAGGTCGAGCAGCATAAAGGTTATCCGGCGACAGCGCGCGCTCGGCATGAGACTGGCACTGCTGAATTGGCATTTACAATCGATCGAAAGGGCTCGGTTATAGCAAGCCGCGTGGTTCGGTCGTCAGGTTTTGCGTCGCTTGATCAGGAAACGATCGACACGGTGCGGCGCGCTCAGCCATTTCCACCGCCGCCACCAAATCTACCCGGCGAAACTTTCGATTTCACGGTACCGATCCGCTTCAACATTCGCTAAAGCGCGAGGAGGAGCACGCTGAAAAAAGTTACAATTGCAGTTGGCGTTTCGGTGTTCTGCGCAATTGCTCCCATTTCCGTAACGGCTAAGCCGGAACGCCAAACGGTCCCTTAAACTGGCATGGGATGCTTAGGGTCGGATGTCGAGAATTGTCTATCGAAGCAATGTCCGCTTTGGGTCAAAAGCAGACATGACGCTCTCTCATTCTGATGTCCGCTTTACCCCCGAAAGCGGACATTGATTGCCGTCACCACCACGTCTGCGTCGGGCAAAAGATTCTGAAGTCATTCCGACAAGACCGGAAAGAATAGGCCGTTCAATGAGGGTAAAACAGCAAACTTGTCGGAATGGGCCTTGAAATCATTGAGCGAGCTGGGAACTCTTAATCAGCGGGTCCAAGGTTCGAATCCTTGTGCGCCCACCAATCTTTCAAGGACTTAGCCGGAATTTTTTGGCTCATTCTGACAAACGATTTTCCGAGTTATCAGTTCATTCAAACTAATTTTTGCATCGTATTCTGCGTGAGTCCCAGAACGGTAATTTCATTTTCGCCGCTGAACTTGTCCCCATTGTGCCATTTCACACCCAGTTCTGGAACTGAGTTTAAATGTGTGAAATTACCATCAGTTCGCAGGTTGGCTATAATTGATGTCCGCGCTTACCCCCGAAAGCGGACGTTGATTAGACTTCCACGTCATCTGATGCTTCCACATAATAACAAATATCGAAATGTTAGTTCTTAGTTCAATGTCAACCGGAATACTGAGGTTCAGCAGATATCAAGCGTCCTAATTCTCTATGTGATCAGCAGGATCCACCCAGTTCCAATTACCAGGAACACGGCCAGGAAGAAGAGAGTTACGAAGAATCCCAGCCGGTAGAGTTCGGGTTGCGTGAGATAATTGCTGGCCACAAAGATGACATTCTGGCTACCACCCTGCGGGGTGATGACCGAAAAATAACTGCTCGCGAATAATAGAGCGAAAGCCATCAGCGACGCCGGTACACCCCCACGGATACCTACGTCGAGAAAAACACCCAGCAGAGCGAGCACTTGCGACGTCTGACTCACGAACAAATAGTGGATCACGACATAAAGCACGACCAGCACCCCATAGGTCACCGGCCATGAGAGACCGCCCATATGCGACGCCAAGCGCTGGCCCGCATAACCCATGAAGCCCATCTCATTGAGCTGGCCGCTCAAGGCAAACAAGACAGCGAGCCACAGAAACGTGACCAGCGTGTCCCCCTCCGCCGATATATCGGACAGCGTCAGCACATTCGTCAGCAGTAGAAGGCCGAAGCCGAAGAAGGCGACGCTGGTCACATTGAATTGTAGGGCATCGGCGAAGACCCAACTCAGGACCATGAATGCGAAGACACTGGAGGTGATCCACTCATCGCGCGTAAGCGATCCTAGCGCCGCAAGTTCCTTTCGTGCGGCCACAGGAGCATCTGGAGTTGCGCCAATCCCTGGCGGGAAGATGCGCGCGATGACCCGCGGCAGTAGCAGGATCGCGATCAGAGCTGGCACCGAAGCCGTGATCAACCACTTGCCGAAACCGATCTCCACGCCGAATTGCTGCGCCACTTGGATTCCGATGGGGTTGGCCGATGTCGCCGTCATCCAGAGAGCGGACGAAACAGCAAGGCCCGCCATCCCGCAGAACATCAGATAGCCACCCAGTCGGCGTCCCTCGGGGTCCTCGGGCCGCGATCCACACCCCTGGGCCACGGACAGCACGATCGGATAGAGGACACCGCCGCGGGCGGTGTTGCTGGGGAATGCCGGCGCGATCAGAGCATCGGTAATGACGATGCTGTAGGCAAGCCCCAGCGACGAACGACCGAACAAGCTGACCATGAACAAGCTGATGCGTCGGCCCAGGCCTGATTTCACGACTGCTTTCGCAACCAGGAAGGCGACCGCGACCAACAGCACGCTGGCATTGGCAAATCCCCCGAATGCCTTCGCAGGCGAGACCGTGCCGGTGAGGACCACCGCCCCGACCGCAAGCATCGTTGAGGTAAGTAGAGGGTACGCACCCACCAACACCGATGCGATCGCCGAGACGAACACGGCAAACAAGTGCCACGCGGGCGCGGTCAATCCCGCCGGGACAGGCGCGAACCAGATACCAATTGCCAGCACAAAAGGAAATGCTTGCTTCAGTTTCACAAGCGAGTTGCTCATCACTGCGAATTTCCCACGCTGGGCGCGCCCTGCGGCGTGGCGGCGCGCACTTGACCCTTCAGGCCCATGGATTGACCTTGGACTGTGCCGTCCTCGGCTTCGACTAAGAAGCGCCAAGAGAATTCGTAGGAGCCTGTCGCGCCCGCGTAACGTCCGGAGCCACCGAGGAACGTCCCGAAGAGCCGGTTGCCCGTGGCCGTGGTTTCACCCCGAAGCTCGCTGAAGATCTGATCGCCCCGTTCATCCGTCCAGACGGCGCGACCCACCATCCCGGTGTCACTATCATTGAGCACGATAGCTTCCGCGCGGAATCCTACCGCCGGGCGCGAGGGCCCAGTGAGCATCAGCGATCCATTGAAGTCCGCTATGGAAGCCCGCCGATCGCCGCCGAGAGGGATAACCTGGCGCTTGCCAACAGCAGTCCATGTCCCTTGGAACTCGCGCCACTCACTCGCCGCGGAAGCCGCCTGCGCCCACGTCGGTAAGGGAGCGCAAGTAACCCCAACAAGCAAAGCGACGTACAGTGCTGTCTGCTGTCTTTGCTTGTGCGGCCGGCGCCGGAACATAGTGCGCCTGGCTTCGGCTTTGTGGGTCGCCAGCAAACCATGGTTAGCGCGAAGCCAGCTTCTGGCCGCCAAGATCAGGCAGACGGCCAGCGCGGCCAGCAGGATCGTGCGACCTAAAGGATATGCCAAGGACGTCATGTCGTAGGGCCAATCATGCTGTCGTCCTTGATTGCCTATCGCGCCAGCGGCATGACGAAGTACCCGAACACGGTCAGCAGCACGCCGAAGAAACCGATCCAGGACATGGAGCTGTCGATCTCCATAACTGCTTCGCGACACGCGTCGCTAAGGCTGTGCACGCTGGTCACACCGCCCATCACGTCGGATTGATCTTAAACACGTGCTACCCCAAAGCCCAGACAAAAAAACTGGGATTTCCCCAATGAGCTGCCATTTTACTGCCTCGAAGTGGCTCTGCAAATAAAAAATCTTCCCTAAAAATTTGAAATAACATTCCCAAAAAAATCTCCTCCACCCCAGGGGGGTGGTTTCCGTATGTGCGTTTTTGCGCAGGTCAAACAACCAATTTCTAATGTCCGTCCGATGACTTTGCTCCTCATCGGGGATGTCATCTGATCGGCCTGCCCGGGCAGTAAGACTGAATACTTACAGATCAGCCCCGAACAGTAGCATTGCTGCATAAGGAGGTCTGCTTTGGGCCATAAGCGGACCTGACGCCCCTTGTATTGCAATGTCCGCTCTTCCCCCCAAAGCAGACATTCGCCAACGCGGTTGTCATGTCCGCTTTGTGCCACAAGCGGATATTTCGACTGACCGCGACCGCTGGATCAAAGTCGCAATGTAATAATCTCTCGTCGGCGTTGGTATAAAAGATTCCGTCAAGCCAGGAGAGGATGGTAAGCTCTGGTTGCTTGCAACCCTCGCTTCTTTGGAGAAGGCAAATGACCGCATTGCAACGGAAGTCTCTCGACAAACCCGATGAGACGCGTCCATTCAAAGATGGAAAAGGAAAAGTTGATGTCGTCAACGTCGGAAGTCACACCATTGGACGGGGTGTTTTTGAACCCGGTTGGCGCTGGTCCGATCATGTCAAACCAATTGCGGGTACACCTTCATGCCAGGCTGCCCATACAGGCTACGTGCTAGAGGGACGAATGGCCGTTCGCATGGATGATGGCTCGGAGGTTGAATACGGTCCCGGAGATGCGTTTTATATGCCCGCCGGACATGATGCCTGGATCGTCGGAAAGCAGCGTTGTGTTCTGATTGACTTCACGGGCGTTGCTAAGTACGCCCAACCAGCAAAGAAATAATCAGTATTCGCAGGCCACTCAGTTTGGTGGCGTCCCATATTTCGGGAGAAATTCAAAGCCTCGGCATCGTTCGGGGCTTTTTGTTTTCGTGGCTGCGGCGAATGTTCGCTATGGGTCAAAAACGGACATGACACCTATGAATTGCAATGTCCGCTTTACCCCCGAAAGCGGACATTCGCCGATCCTTTTCGGACGTCCGCTTTGTGCCAATAGCGGACATGGCGTCGAGCCACTGTGACAGCAAGGCCTGCCTCTCAGTACCAGTGAGCGCAAACGTCTCCATTCCATCGCGCACACCTGCGATGGTGGCGAACGGTGGTTCTGGCCACGCAGACACCATTACGTCGTGTCATGCCCGGTCCGCACATGTAGGCGACTTGCGTGATCATGCCGTCCGGCGCGTGAACCGGCGCAACTGTCATTGCCTGTGCTGACGTTGTGACAGCTAAGGCGAAGGCAGCAAAAGCGATCAATCTGATCATTCGTTCCTCCCATGTCTTCAAGAAGACATTTTATTGAAGCATGGATAGTCGTGGCTTCTGGCGGCGTTGGCAAGTAAAATTTCGTTATGCCGAGGAATGGTTGATCGACGAAAAGATAATTCTTGGTTACGGGCGTCGAAACGGAGACCGATTATTTTACAATTCACTCGTATCCTATTGATCTATAATGCTCTGAAATGCGATCTTTTACATCTAACTATTTGATACAATTGATTGAGCATTTGTCTCTTAATCAGCGGGTCGTAGGTTCGAATCCTACTGTGCCCACCAGTATATCAAGCACTTAACTCACTTCCATTTCTCATTTCGACAAAACGTCAGCGGCTCATTTCGACGTGAACTCATGAGCGCGTCGTCGTATGTTTAGCGAGAGTTCGCTTTAGAGCCGAAAGCGGACATTGATCGGGGGTCTTCGCAAGTCCGCTTAGTGCCAGAACCGGACGTAAGTCGCTAAGGGGGTTAGTTTATGGATTCTCACCTGGAGCCAAGATATTTGAAGAGTACCTGCTCCCACGAATCGTTATGTGTTGCATCAAGTATGGCAACATTGAACTGTTTCCTGAACGGACTACCCTCGGGGATGGCGAAAGCATAATTCTGCGGATCGAACGTCACGTCGAGCAGCTCAACCGTCGACGAAAATTTCTCCCGAATGATCCAGGCTAATAAAGGCTTGTCGTAAACCAGCGCGTCTATTTTCCCACCTCTGAGCGCTTTGACGCTATCCTGTAGTGTCGCGAAATCACGATACGCGATATGTAGGCGAGCGAGAGTTTCTTGTGTCGATGTACCGGCCACCGCACCCACGCGCACCGATGAAAGGTCGGCAACGGCATGTACTGTTCCTCGCAACTGCTTGGTCGTTAGCGCCGATGTAATGCCAGCGGTGAACACAGCTATCGCGATGATAGACGCAACCATCCAGAATACGGCGACGATGCGGCCAGGAAGCGTGCGCGGCGAGAAACTTCCAGTTTGGCGTTGCGTCATTGCCGAAGTTGACCATAAAACGCCAGAACTCAATCCTCTCGTGACGCCGCCACCGAAGTCTTCATTTCGATTTCGCTCGAATAGCCAAATTAAAAATCCGACTACCAATGCTAACCCTACAAGGGCCAGCACTGCTTGCACGAAGCCAAAAGATGTCATCGCACGGATAACCGGCAGCCAACTCGCCGTACCTGCGACCGGAACGGCGATGCCAAGTCCCGTTGTGTAGAAAGATTGCGTGAAGTCGACTGTGCGTTCACGTGCCGCTGTTACAGTTAAAGCAGCGACGGCAATATCGAATTTCCCCGCGGCGACTCCATCTAGCAGCCCTTGCACCGTATTTTCCTCAGAAAAACGGTAGCGGAGATGCATTTCATCCGCCATGCGGCGCCAGAGTTCGATACTAATCCCTTGCCATGCCCCATCGGCAGCTTTCATGGCAAAAGGCGGCGCCTCTTTTGTGCCGACTACCAGTTCTCGGTTCTGCAAAACCGTACCTTGAGAAGGGGACGTTTGTGCCAGACACACATAAGCGACCAATAAGTTCGCCGCAAAAAAGACGGTGGCCAATTTCCGCAGCTGCATCATTCAATAAATCCTCGGTCCCCATTTAGTATCACAAAATTACTGACCAAGTCGGCTGAACCTGGAAACTGCCAAGGGCGCCCATCGTGGCGCTGGCTGCAATCATCCATTGGTCGTCGCGTCGCGGAAGTCCGTTTTGGGTCAAAAGCGGACATGGTCCCAGAAACCTCGGTTGAATAAATCTATCCAATTTTCGGACTAACTAAGTGGCCATCCAGCGCATAGGCACCCGGACCTCGAACGAAAAAATGAATTAATCCGCCTAGAATTGCTACATTCTTCAATAGAGGGCCCACGTGCCCGGGAGCGATATGGATTGCCAGTGTTACCGGAACGAGAGTTACAAATAACGCCGCTGCTGATAGCCGCGTCATAAAGCCAATTGCAAAGCAAACTCCCGCGACAACGAATACCGCACCACTCAGCCATAACAGCACAGATGGGTCGCCTATCCAACGGATAGCATTAAACCAAGGCGACTCGTGAATGCGGATCAACATGTCCTGGTGCCGTCCGAAGTGCCCCAGCCCTCCAACAATGAAGATGAGACTAAAGAGCACGCGAAAGCAGACATCGGATACAGGGCCGTACTGTTCGATTCTACGAAGATGGGTTTTTATCGTCTTCATAAGAGTTCTTTGGCTGGGATCGAGTGCAACACTGATTCCGCTTTGAGCCACAAGCAGACATCTGGATTTAAGTTTCAGTCGCTTTTTTGGTTCAACGCGGAATATGCGATGCCCGTGATAACGCTGTAGGTCAGCAACATCATTAGCGAGAAAAGTGCGGGTTGAATGCCTAGCCCGACCTGAGTGCCGAATAAACCTAGTCCTAGTACAGGAAAGAATAGCAACCCCATGATCAACCAACCGAGTACACCAAAGACAAATCCTTTCGCTGCCCCATTCCGACCTGGCAACAGCTGATAAGTGCGACCGAATAGAAATCCGAGCACAACGGCGCCATTCAAAAAAGACAGCGCCCAAGGGACGAAAGGAGGGACAGAGCTGCCAACCAAACCACCGAGAATTCTCTGCAAGTCTTCGTAGGGCTGAAAAGTAGGAAGAAAACCCGCCCAGGATTTAAACAACATAAGGCAAGTATGGGCTGCGCTTCCACAGAAGCCAGCGGCCAAAGATTTCCAGATCCTGTTAGTATCCACAAGTTTACTTGGTTATTACGAGTATTCTTGATCTGATGAATTTCACCGGCAATTCATTCTCCAGTTTCATTTATCAGTTATTCCCCCCTTTTTTGTGTTTGATCGCAGCAAGTCGTTCGGGTTTGCAGTAAACACGATACAGTGTTTCCAGCATTGCTTTAGCCGGTGAGCTGCTGATCGAATACCAAATCGTTTGGCCATCGCGTCTCGACGCCACAAGGCCGTCTTTCCGAAGCAAGGCAAGATGTTGAGAAACAGTGGAATCGCGGATGCCTAACAACGCCGCGAGTTCGCCGACAGAACGCTCGCCCTCAACCAGCTGGCAAATGATCATCAAGCGATGTGGATTAGCGAGAGCCTTCAATAACTCGGTTGCGCCTTCTGCTGCGGTTTGCATATCTCGTATGTTTATATTCATACTTGCGTATCTACGATAATGCGTATATTAAGTCAATACGAACGAATTGTAAAAGGAGTACTGCCATGCCCTCTATTACCGATAAGGCATGGTCCCCTTACGTGGCGGGGATCTTGATCGGCCTTCTGCAAATACCGGCCTTCCTCATCATCGAAACGGCGCTTGGCGCGTCATCGTCTTATGTCACCGTGGGCGACTTGATTACATCATGGATTGATCCATCCATCCTGCGGATTGACTACGTCGCAAAGCATGTCGCAGCGACGGCCAAGAACTGGTGGCAGGTTGCGCTCGTCGTAGGCATCGCCATCGGGGCACTTTTATCGGCAAAACTCTCAGGTGCCGTGCGGAAGCCAATCTCGCCAATTTGGTCCCGTGCTCTCGGCTCGGCTTCGCCCAATAGGCGCTATTTTGTCGCCTTCGCAGCCGGGTTCTTGATGCTCTTCGGTGCCCGCATCGCAGATGGCTGCACGAGCGGTCATGGGTTGTCGGGCATGGCCCAGCTTGCGGTGGGTTCCACCGTCGCAGTCGCCGCCATGTTTACTGGCGGAATCATTGCTGCGTTGTTGATGCTTCGTAGAATTTAAACAGGAGGATTCACATGTCTCTTTTCGTTGCCATCGCCGTGGGCCTTCTGATGGGCATCGTTTTTGGCTTTGCACTTGAGAAGTCGCGCGTGTTCGAGCCGGGCATCATTGTAGGCCAGATGCAACTTCGCAATTTTATCATGCTGAAGGTGTTTCTGAGCGCCGTAGCCACCGGGGCAGTTGTGCTCGCTGCGCTACATGGATTTGGCTTTGTGAAGCTGCAGCCGAAAGCTGCACTCTACGCAGCGGACATTGTCGGGGGCCTAGTTCTCGGCGTCGGCATTACGTTAGCGGGCGCATGTCCCGGTACGACGCTGGCGCAAATCGGGGTTGGCTATCGCGATGCTCTTTTCACTCTTGTTGGTGGTTTGGCTGGCGCCGTTGCGTTCTCATACGCTCAGCCCTGGTTTAATAAGACACTTCTGGCCATCGGTGATGGCAAAATCATATTTACGGACTTGATTGGAATTCCGTATTGGGTTGGAGCGCTTGGACTTGCCACTGTTCTTGTTATTGTACTGGTGCAGTTGGAACGGTGGCGTTCATGGCATGACGAGATGGGTCGCAATGTTGATGGCGACTTTGGCGCCTCTCCGCACTCCCCACGCGTTCGAGCCATACCAGCGGAATAGGCGTTCAGTCCGGAAGAGTGATCCGACCACATTAGACTCAAAGCCTCGGCGGAGATGAGCAATGCTGTCACTTTAACTTACGTTCAACTGCTAATACTCGCGCTAGTTCCAGCCGTGGTTGGCGGTGTCATTGCGGCGATTTCTGACGCAAGGCTAGCCAGCAAATCTATTCGCTAGGTTTTGAGAATTATGATACGGCGTGCCACTCAAGTTATTCAGGAAATACAAGATGAGTGAGGTGGAGGTTACATATTTCTCGGACGTCTTGTGCATCTGGGCATACGTTTCACAGGCTCGCGTCGATGAAGTGAAGAAGCAATTCGGCGACACCGTTCGAATAGAGCACCGGTTCTGCTCGGTCTTCGGCAATACAGCCCGGAAGATCACATCAAACTGGAATGACAGAGGCGGATATGATGGGTTCAACTCGCATTTGCAACAGGTTGCGAAGCGGTTTCCTCACATCGATGTTCACCCAGAGATTTGGTTGAAGACGCGTCCCGCGACCTCGGTAAGTGCGCATCTGTTCATGAAAGCAGTCCAGCAGTGGGACAGAGATTCCCGGATGATACGAACTCAATCTAAAGGGAGCATCTTCGATCAAGTACTTTGGGCGTTCCGTTGCGCGTTTTTCCGAGATTGCCGGGACATTGCTCGTTGGGATGTTCAATGTCAGATTGCTGAGACTTTCGGTGTCGATATTATTGCTATCGAACAATTCATTCATAACGGTATCGCGTTCGCTGGGTTGGCTGCGGACTACCAAGATGCTGATAAGATGCGAATCGAAGGCAGTCCGAGCTTTGTGTTAAATGAGGGACGGCAGAAGCTTTACGGAAACATCGGGTTCCGTCTTATCGAGGCAAACATTCAAGAACTGTTGCGAGCACCTCGCGTCGACGAAGCCAGTTGGTGTTGACCCAGCGCGAATGTCCGCTTTGGGTCAAAAGCGGACATAAGGCTCTCTAATCTCAATGTCTGCACTAACCCTGAAAGCAGACATTGATCGCTGCGATTGGCTCGTTCATTTCGGGCAATAGATGAATCATTCCGACAAGATTGGAAAGAAAAGACCATTCAATGAGGGTAAAACGTCGGATTTCAAATCAATGCAATAGCAACACGACTGTCGCGCGATCTACCCTCACTTCGGTCGCATTACTTCGCCATGCAGTCTCTGACAAATACGCGGCGCTCCTTTCCAGAGAGTTTCTGGTCCTTTGCTTGTTTCTTGCAGGCCGCTGTTTTCTTTTTCTCGGCGTCTCTTTCGGCTTTGGAGGGATATTTCGGCATACCCAAAGTAACACTTCCAGGGGCTGTCGCCTGAGGTTTGGCCGGGGTTTGTGTCGTCGGAGTTTGCGCGAGTGCAGGTACGAAGCAAAATGACAAGATGAAGAACGAAGTCGAAAGCCGTTTCATTTAAGCCCCCATTAGTGAACACATCACATTGTGAATCGTACCACGGCGATCAAGCATTCGCGATGTATATTTTCAAGGCTAAAAGCAGACATGACAAATTTAGACCTTTACGTCCGCTTCTGGCACAATGCGGACATGCGACGTTCGCCGATCAATGTCCGCTTCGGGTCAAAAGCGGACATCAACGACAGACATTGCGATGTCTGCTTCGTGCCAGAAGCAAACTCATGCACCGCAGCAAACAGCATCTTTATTCGATCACCTCGTCGGCACGCTGCTGTAAGATCAACGGCACGTCGAGGCCGAGCGCCTTGGCGGTTTTGAGGTTGATCACCAGCTCGAATTTGGTCGGAATCCAAACCGGCAGGTCGCGGGGTTTGTCGCCTTTGAGGATCCGGCCGGTATAGAGGCCAACTTGGCGGACAGCATCGGTATAGCTGTTGCCATAGCTCACTAAGCCGCCGCCGCACCGCCGAGAAGCGTGATGAATTCCCGCCGTCTCATTCGGCCATCCCCAAAACCATACCAAATATAGCTTTAACGATACCACACTCGGTCATGGTGATATGGGGTGCTGGAGGATTCAAAGGATGAGAACGGCACTGAGCGTTCGGCGCTGCGAATGTGCGCTTTGGGTCGCAAGCGATCTAAAACTCGTAAGTGTGGTGAAGTTGGTCTAGTTTGACTACCTAATTGTGATGGGTTCTGAAAGGATAATGACGATAGGAGCGGGTGATGTCGAAGCTTCGCTCAATGATTGGTTCGGCTACTGTCATTTTGGCAACTGTGGTTACAGTTGCTATCGTTTTGCCAAATGTGGTTGCTGCTCAGAGCCAGCTGCCCGAATGCCCAGCTCACTCGAAGGTTCCTTGGACTAACTGTCAAGGTACCTACACGTCTCCCAATGGAAACAAATACGTGGGTGAATGGGTAGACGACAAAAAAAACGGACAAGGCACCTTTATTGGTAAATGGAGTGGTGACAAATACGTCGGTGAATGGAAAGACGACAAAAAAAATGGACAAGGCACCTATACGTTTTCGAGTGGCGCCAAATACGTCGGTGAATTCAAGGACGGGAAATTCGACGGAAGGGGAACTCTCTACGCTCCTGATGCCACAATCAAGCAATCTGGAATTTGGAAAGATAACAAGTTTGTAGGGAAGGCCCGAGATAATCCTAAATAGCTTTTGTCTGCTCAATCGCCCAATCTCGTTGCGATGTCCGCTTTGGGTCAAAAGCGAACGTGATGCCCATGAACCGCAAAATCTGATTTACTCCCGAAAGCGGACATGCGTCGCGTGAGTCAGCATGTCTGCTTTGTGCCAATTACAGAAGCCGCACATACTCGCGAACAGATTGGGTTGCAGGTGGCAGAATGTCATCTAGATATTGAACTGCAAAGGTGAGAACAGATTAGCGCTCTGGCCCGAATAGGCTGAGGTCACGCTCTGCACGGAAGACGTTGCTGTAAAGGTTCGCGATCCATTGCCGTCCGCTCGATGTAACATTGAGATAACGAATGGCTGTTTGGATGTGCGCAGAAACGCTATTCCAATAAAATTGCGGATATAATTCTGTGAGATCGGCGGGCGATGTATAGCCAAGTTGCCTATTCAGGCCAACTTCTTCAAATTCATGATACAGTGCATTAGCTTTTCGCAGATAATGCGGATCACCGAGCTGTCCAATCAGGTCGGCAGCCCGTACAAGTGAACCCTCTTCATTATTTTGATCGTCCGGTTCAACCGCAGATGAAGGGAACCGGGTGAACTCGATCGCGCGGGCGATCCTAGTTGCGTCCAGAAAGTCGTTATTCGCAATGCGATCCATAACGTAGAGTTTTGAGCGGTCAACATGATACTGCAAGAGCGCCGCGTCGGATGAGCCGCGCGAAAGTTTGGCCTTTCTTCCGTTCGCGTCAATGACGTATCCGTCGACGCCATCTCCTTTGAGAAGGCCGCGCACATAGCCAATGTCGTGCAGTAGGCAAGCGACGATAACGTGAGCGTAATCGCTGGGAAGCGTAGGCGTGAGGAGCGTTCGCCCCTTCATGATATCATACCCGACTAGCGTTACGAGCATCGTATGCTCGACGTTGTGGTAGAGGGCGTCGCTATTGCCAATGCAATCCAGAGAAAGTCGGGCCACCGACGAAATTAGTTCGATCAGGCCCGCCTCCGTCGACCCAAATCGGCGACTCATTTGCGAGGAAATGAACGATCCCAATGCCTCCGCCGCCAACTCAGGAACCGTAATCATCCGACGCCCCCATTGTGTCACACTATAGCACCGTGGTGGTGAATTTCTAATTCAATTCAACCTTCTCCCCCAACAGCAGACTGTTTACTGGAGTCGCGGAATATCCGCTTTGTGCCAACAGCGGGACGTCCCGCACGTCGATTTGGCGCAGCTTTTGACGTTACTTTGAGTGTTGAGGAGGGCAGGTTGCTCAGCACCTAATTTCATGAATGATAACTAAAAAATATCATACGTGCTGAGCAACCTCTGTAGGGAAGCGAAACATTGCTGGGGTTTAAGCGTTGGCTTCTGTTCAAGGTATTTGCCGCGACACTATGTGTCGTCGGCATAACTTCACTCTTATTGATCTATTTTATTCCGGCGCCGCCGTCGAAGATTACAATCGGCACAGCTTTCAAAGGCGGTATCTTCGAGTTTTATGGTCTCCGCTATCAACAGATCTTTGCACGCGCCCATGTGAACCTTGATGTGCGCCTAACGATTGGTGGGCCGGAAAACCTGAAGCTTATGGAGGATCCAGAACTCCGGCGTTCAGATCGGCTTTGTCGGCGGAGGTGTCTCGGACGGTAAACATGAGCCAGGGCTGCTGTCGTTAGGAACCATCTTCTATATTCCTTTTTGGATCTTCTATTCCTCAGGTCAGCCGATTGACCGTCTATCGCAGCTCCAAGGCAAACGCATCGCGGTGGGGCCGGTAGGAAGCGGCCCTCGATACCAAGCCGAGAGAATTCTAGGCATAGCTGGCATCACCTCTGAGACCGCGACACTGTTGCCTTTCGCGGGAGACGGCGCTGTCGACGCACTGAAAGAAGGCAAGGCGGATGTTCTATGGTTTGTAGGCACGCCGGATGCGCCAGCGATCCAATCCTTGCTGCGAAATCCCAACGTTCGGCTTATGACCATTCCGATAGCAGAGGCTTTGACCCGTATTTTTCCGGATCTCGTTCGGCTGGTATTACCGCAGGGCGTGATTGATGTTCGTCAGAATATTCCACCTAGTGACGTTCCACTCATTGCGACCACCAACCGTTTATTAATTCGTAGCGATCTTCACCCAGAAATTGTCTATCTCCTGCTGCAGACAATGGTAGAAGTACACGGTCAGCCAGGGCTTTTTCAGCGCACCGGCGAATTTCCCATGCCGTCCGATCCGGAATATCCCATGGCCGCGAGCGCTGCTGATTTTTACAAAAACGGCCCTTCGTTCCTACAAAGGCATTTGCCTTTGTGGATGGTCGTCCATGTTCAGAGATTACTCGCCGTGTCGCTGGCAGCCGCAGCAATCTTTTTTCCACTAATCAATTTTGCGCCGAGGTTGTACGTATGGTTTTTGCAAAGTCACATAAATAATTTGTATCGCCGCCTGAGGGCTGTTGAAAAGGACTTGAAAGCAAAACTTACAGCTCCCCAATTGGTAGCCCTCCAAACCGATTTGGAGAATATCGAACGGGCGGCGAGCGTTCTTCCGATGCGACACTCGGATCTGTTTTTTGATTTAAAGCGCCATCTTGATCTTACGCGCACAAACCTCACTTCGCGTCTCGTTGACGCGCAGAGGCAAACAATAAAATCTACTTGATGTGTCAGTAGCGGATACCGCGTCACGCACATCCTGTCGGGCAATAAATGAGCTGAAGGCATTCCGACAAGACTAGAAAGAATTGACGGCTCAATGAGAGGGGTAAAACAGAGAACTCATCGGAACGGGTCTTGAAATCACTGAGTGAGCTGGAAACTCTTAATCAGCAAGTACAAGGTTCGAATCCTTGTGCGCCCAGCAATATTTCAATGACTTAGCCGGAATTTTTCATTTCATTCCGACAAACGATTGTCTTTTATTCTGAAAAAATTGACACGTTTCGTTCTCGTCGCGCGGCGCTTCTTCGCCTGACTCTCAACCTTCTTCATCGTTCGTTTCGAGTTGCGTGTTAGGACGACCGCGGTCTGGTCAGCATCGTACAAGTTGGCAATAGTTCAGGGCGGTATTCGAAGTGCATCGTATCGTAGTGGTACCAGTAACCACCCCATATGAAACAATATTTTTCAAAGACACGAATGATATCGATTGGGAATTGGTTCTGCCATTTGAACTTGCCAGCAGTTATTGATGCCCAACGCCAATAATTAGAATATTTCGTGTTGATATCGAGCGCCGCTCCATAAGCGTGCATCGATCTAATATTAGTCCCGGCGATTGTTCGACAATTATAAGTTCCAGCTGTGGGCTTGATATATTTGATAAAATTATCCGGCAATTCATCAAGCTCCCTTGAAACAGCTTCGAGCGCTTTATCGACGCTATTGATTTTAGTAATAGTTACGCTGCCACCGCCATGCTTCGAAAGCCATGGAATTGTACGGAAGTTCTTAGTCACCTCGTTTTTTTTGCAATCACCATACATGGCTACGAAAAGAGGTTCATATCGAACTCTGCCAGGATCTGAATTTAGTGCAGGTTGTGTAGGTGTGGTACCTGCAGGATAGCGAGCAAAAAATATGTCATCGATGTCGGGAGTTTCCAAAAGCTCGTCAAAAGTCTTGTTAGTTCTTTTATCCGAAATTGGAAATTGTCTGCCGTCTTTTAGAAATAGAAGCTCATTATCATGACGATCGATTGTGTCCGAATAAGATACGACAAGTCGGTCTAGAGACTCTTTGATATTGTCTGGCGGTGCCCCATATAACTCGTCTGCTTCGCACGTAACGCTTGAAATTGTGCAAACGATTGTTGTGGCTATAACGAAAATGTTAAAAATTGGAATTTTAACGTGTACCTTCGGGCAACAGTATCTCGTGTCACCGTTCAATAGATATCTCTCATCAATTCTTTCCCCTGGCCGTACAACCTGTTGAAATTGATCTGGCCGCAGGCCTGGTCCATCGTCGTCGATCACAATGGCGACCCATCGCCCATTATCATGATGTGCGCGCATCTTGCCGCGGGCCCATCTGAAGGCGTTTTTAAGCAGATTGCCGGCCATTTCGTCGAAATCCTGCTGCTCGCATGCAACCGCGAGTTCGCGGTGAAGTGCGATATATTTGGTTGACAACGTGGACCTATTTGGGCGGGGTTATGATCCGCGTCGCGATGGCGATTGCCTCGCAAAAGAGCATCTCCGTTGTGGGTCTCAGCGCAACCATGCTGAAAGCCATGCAAGATCCGGTGAGTGTGACACTATTTGGGAGGCTATAATGGCGAAGAGAAAGAAAGCCAAAGGCAAAACCAAGTCAAAGCGCAAGAAAGCCCCCGTCACCAAGGTGGCGAAGAAGCCGCTCCGCCGAGTATCACCCAAAAAAGTCAGACCGACCGCGAAGGCCGCGATCAAGCCAACGCCTGCCCGCCCGCCGGCACAGCCCGCTCCGCCGGGCAAGCGTATCGGTGTCGTGACTCACTATTACAGCCATCTGTCAGTCGCGATCGTGCGGCTCGAGTCCGGTACGTTACGCGTTGGCGATGTGATTCACATTCGTGGACACACAACCGATTTCAAGCAGAAAGTCGAGTCCCTCGAGGTTAATCATGCGCCTGCGACCGAAGTAGGGCCGAAGGACGATTTCGGTTTAAAGGTGGTCGAGCACGCGCGCGAGCACGACGTCGTATTCAAGGTGCGGTCGTAGCGATGAGCAACCTCGATCGACGGGCGCATTGGGAGAATGTTTACACGATTAAGGACGAGAAGGAGGTCAGTTGGTTTCAGGAGAGCCCGACGATCTCTCTCAATCTCATTCGCGCAACAGGTGTGAAATTTGGTGCATCAATTGTCGACATTGGCGGTGGCGCATCACATCTGGTCGACGCACTAATGGATGAGGGGTTCGAGGCCATCACCATTCTTGATCTATCGCAAAAGGCGCTCGAAACCACCAAATCTAGACTTGGCGCACTTGGCGCCAAAGTGAAATGGATAGTCGCAGACGTGACGACATGGGAACCGTCCGAGACTTACCATGTATGGCATGATCGCGCGGCTTTCCATTTTTTGACTGAGCCGGCAGACCGCGCTGCCTATGCTGAGCGGGTCTCGCGAGCCGTGCACCCTGGCGGCCATGTAATAATTGGAACATTTGCTTTGGACGGCCCCGAGCGTTGCAGTGGCTTGCCAGTCGTTCGTCATGATGCTGCGTCACTCGGCAAAATGCTTGGCAGCGCATTCGAGTTGATAGAGACCCAACGTCATCGTCATCAAACGCCGATGGGCGCAACGCAATGGTTCCAATTCAGCCGATTTCGACGCATTAGGTAAGATAGTGAAGGTGCTCTAAATCGCGTCGTGGCGCATGTCTGCTTTTGGTCAAAAGCGGACATGACACCCATGAATTGTGATGTCCGCTCTTATATCGAAAGCCGCGGTTCGATATTCCGCAGCAGCGGCACCTTCAATGTTTGATTTAGCGCAATGCGGTAATTCCTGAGCGTGGCCCGGATGTGTCCTGATCATTTATGCTCAAAGGCATTTCGCGAATGTAGAGGATTTTACCATGGCTGAAACAACTAAACTCCCCGTCGGCAAAGTGCTCGATAAGCTGCGCAGCAATGATGTGCTGCCCAAATCAAAGATGACGCGACTCGACGAGAAAACAGAGACGCTTGACGAAGAGACGCAGCGCATGAGAGCGCTAAGACGCCGCCTTGAGCGGGACCAACGAGTCGTTTCGACTAAGCGCGATCTGCCGAAGGACTAGCTTTCTGCTGCAGTTAGTCACTGTGGATCTCCGGCGGCAACCTATCGAGCTTCATTCCAGTCCGGCTTTAGTTCGGCTCCCACGTGATTGCATTTCGTGTAGAGCATGATAGTTCGAGCGCATTTGGCGGTTTCATAAACCCAAAGTGTTTGACATATTCTATATTTCTATTATGATAGAAATATGGAATATTAGGGGTATTTGATGACGACACCGCAGATTGACGCTCAGATTACCCGCTACGCCGACATGTTCTCGGCAATGGGAACAGAGCCAAGGCTGCGCATTATGCGTTTACTCTTGGCTGCTCATCCGGAAGGGATGGTTGTGAGCGACATTGGAGCCGAACTTGGCATCCCGGCCTCTACACTCTCCCATCACTTAGAGAAGCTGAAAAACGAGGACTTAATTGGAGTGCAGCGCGAAGGCACTTTTCTCCGATATTCCGCCAACACGGACGCCTTACAAGAAATTCTGTCGTTTCTTTATGCGGAGTGCTGCACTCGCAATAAGGCTATTCGACCAAACAAAATTACTCGGTGTGCATAGGAGAATGATCGTGAGTAAAATCGACGTGAAAGAAGCCGTCCGAGAAAAATATAGCCAAGCGGCATTGCGTGTGCATCCGGCGGGAAGCTCATGCTGCGGCTCTTCAGCGGCCCGTGATCCAAGCAACCCAATCACTTCAAATCTCTATGACGGCTCCGAAGTTGGCGAGGTGCCCGAAAAAGCGATGTTGGCTTCTCTTGGCTGCGGCAATCCTACTGCTCTGGCGCAACTTAAACCGGGTGAAACCGTTCTTGATCTCGGATCAGGCGGAGGTATCGACGTTTTGCTATCGGCACGACGTGTTGGCCCAACCGGCAAAGCCTATGGCCTGGACATGACGGATGAGATGTTGGCGCTTGCTCGTGAAAATCAACAGAACGCCGGAGTAGAGAATGTTGAATTTCTCAAAGGGGAAATCGAAAACATTCCGATGCCCGATAACTCAGTTGATGTGATTATTTCTAATTGCGTTATCAATCTATCGGGCGATAAAGATAAGGTATTGAGTGAAGCGTTTCGCGTTCTGAAACCGGGTGGCCGATTTGCCGTGTCCGATGTGGTTACACGAGGCGAAGTTCCCGAAACAATACGACGCGACATGCTGCTTTGGGTTGGCTGCATCGCTGGAGCGCTCAAAGATACGGATTATGTCGCAAAACTTGCGAAGGTAGGATTCGGAGACATCCGCATCGAACCGACCAGGGTTTACGATGTCGAGGACGCAAGAGTTCTCCTGACCGGGAAGGGAATTGATGTAGACGCCATCGTGCCGCAAGTGCAGGGCAAGTTCATAAGCGCCTTCGTCCGAGCCGTGAAACCAACACTTGGCAACTGAAAATACGGAGACTTAAATGTCGGCCCACGTACCAATTGGTTCTTGTTGCTCCAAACCCCAATTCAATTCTGTTGGCGGGATCGACGACGGCGTGCGGCCAAGCAAATTAGTCCATAACAACCTAGTTCTTGGGATGCGCAAAATTACTCCGATCATCCTCGCGGCTGCGGCCGCTTTTACGACGCTGGCTGTAGGTTATGTTGGCGCCTTGTTGCTGACTGGGCTCCAAGACCATTAACGATTTAAATTGGCTGATACATCCTTAATCGCGCAACTACACGGCTCACCCCAAACGAGCGAAGCTGATCATGTCCACCTTCGAACGCTATCTCACCGTTTGGGTGGCTCTGTGCATAATCGTCGGCATCGCTCTGGGGCACTTCTTTCCCTCTGTCTTTCACGTCATCGGATCGGCCGAGATCGCCAAGGTAAATCTGCCGGTGGCGGTTCTGATTTGGCTGATGATCATTCCAATGCTGGTGAAGATCGATTTCGCCGCCCTATCACGGGTGAAGGAACACTGGAGAGGGATCGGAGTGACGCTCTTCATCAATTGGGCGGTCAAACCGTTCTCCATGGCGTTTCTTGGTTGGCTTTTCATCGGCTGGTTGTTCAAGCCGTACCTGCCGTCGGAGCAAATCAATAGCTACATCGCTGGTCTCATTCTTCTTGCCGCGGCTCCTTGCACCGCGATGGTGTTCGTCTGGAGCAATCTATCTGATGGTGAGCCGCATTTCACACTCAGTCAGGTCGCGCTCAATGACGTTATCATGGTGTTCGCCTTTGCGCCGATCGTGGGGCTGCTGCTCGGTTTGTCGGCTATTACCGTACCGTGGCAAACGCTGCTGCTGTCTGTCGTTCTTTATATCGTCGTACCGGTAATCATCGCGCAGATCTTTCGGCGAAGCGTGATCGCTCACGGCGGAGGTGAAGCGCTGGTGCAGCTCCTGTCTACTTTGCAGCCGGTTTCGCTCTTAGCATTGCTTGCGACACTTGTGCTTCTTTTTGGTTTTCAAGGTGAGCAAATCTTGGCCCAGCCCCTGATTATCGCGATCCTGGCCGTACCAATCCTGATTCAGGTCTATTTCAATTCGGGGCTTGCCTATCTATTGAATCGTACAATCGGCGAGGCCCATTGCGTTGCTGCGCCATCAGCCCTCATCGGCGCAAGTAACTTCTTCGAGTTAGCCGTTGCAGCGGCGATCAGCCTTTTCGGTTTTAACTCGGGCGCTGCACTTGCAACAGTTGTCGGAGTACTGATTGAGGTTCCCGTTATGCTGTCGGTGGTCAAGATCGTGAATAGGAGCCGCGCTTGGTACGAGACGGGGACGAACGTACGACGACAGCGGCGTTATGAGATTGGTAAGCAGGAGGCTGAACGGTGGAGGTAGTGATCTATCACAACCCCGACTGTGGGACATCCCGCAACGTTCTCGCGATCATTGTCGCAGCAGGCTACTCGCCGACTGTGATCGAATACTTGAAGACCGGTTGGACGAAGCCCCAACTGTTGGGCCTCTTCGCGGCCGCCGGACTTACGCCACGCACCGCACTCCGCGAAACGAAGTCGCCAGCGACGGATCTTGGCCTTCTCAACGAGGGTGTAACCAAGGACACAATTCTCGCGGCCATGATTGAGCATCCCATCCTTGTAAACCGTCCGATTGTTTGCACGTCCAAGGGTGTCAAACTTTGCCGTCCGAGTGAAAGGGTACTTGATTTACTCGATCGCTTCCCGCCTGGGCCGTTTCATAAAGAAGATGGAGAATTGCTCATTGATCATCAGGGGCGCCGCGTTGGCTGATCGTTCTGCGCCTTGAAGTAGAGGCTGCTGCCTCTAACTCGTCTTATTTTTTCCGGGTCGAAGGGCGCCTACCCACTCAAGGCCGAGCAAATTTGATCGCAGTCTTGGGCAATCGGGCCATGGTTGGCATCAGCAGGCTGCCGATAAGCAGGGCGTCCGGCGTCTCCAAGACCGACGTAACGAAGGCGACCTTGCCGCTCGGGGATTGCAGATCGGTGATGACGCGGCCGGTGTTGTCGAGGCCGACGACGTGACCATATGCGGTCGCCTTGGGCCGCAAGACCGCCGGCATGCGCTGCAGGATGGCGCGCACAAACGGCCAATTACTGAGGTTGTCGACTAGCGCGTTGCGCGGGGATACCAAGGCCACCCAAAAACGGCCATCGAGGCCCGTCGTGATGTTGTCGGGAAAACCGGGCAGGTTTTCAATGAACGGCTCCGTTTTGCCCGTGTCCGGCCCCGTCAGCCAGATGCGCAAGACGCGGTAACTTCCGGTCTCGTTGACGAGCAGGAAACTTTCGTCGGGCGCCAGCGCAACGCCATTGGCAAAATTGATTCCCTTCGCCAATGTCTTGGCCGTCTTGCTTGCGGGGTCCCAGACCAGCACGCGGCCGTGCCCGCCATGTTCGAGGATGTCCTTTAGGCTCGCCTCATAGGTGCCGCCGTTCTGGTTGGCGCCAAACTTGATCGTGGCGTCGCTGAAATAGACCTTACCGTCGCTGCCCACGGCGAGATCGTCGGCGTAGCGCACTGGCGTGCCGTCGACCTCGCTGACGACAACCGTGATCGCACCCGCCGGGGTTATCTCGAGCAGCCCGCGGGCGGCATCGGCGACATAGAGATTGCCCGATGGGCCGAATTTGAGGCCGAGCGGCAGGCCCTTGGTGTTGACGAAATCCTCAGGGCCGGTGCCGTCGGGCTTGAGGCGAACGATATCGCCGGCGTGCGAGGTGGTGTAGATCCGGCCATCGGCAGCCACGGCCACACTCTCAGGTCCGTAGTGTGGCCCGATGCTGATCGGCACGGCCGCGTCGAGCAGAGTGTTGACGGCAAACGGGCCGGCGTAACCGTTGTCCCTGGGCGCTTGCCAGGCGAGCGGCTCAACGCCGGTCGGCCAGGCCAGCAGATAAACGATTGCCACCAGGGCGATGAGAAGCAGGAGGAACCGGCTGAAGCGATGGCGGCGCGGACGCCGCGTATCATGTTGGTCCATGGCCTACCTCCCGGCACGGCTCGCCGGTATGCTTCCGGTTTTGGGCTCATGATGACGGACCAACGCGCCTGTCACAAGTGGCGGTTGCGGATTGAGCAAGCAAACGAATGAAAGATTCGGAGAAAGAGAACACCCACTTGCCGCGGTTAGTGGCGGACCTCTCCCTTGAGAAGCAGGTTTTGAAGGATATCGCCGCGGGAAACTTCTAAGCCCCGAACGGCGTCGACAGGCAGTTGAACGCATTCGGGGGAGTAATGGTTTCTCGGAACGTTATGCCTGTCGGACTGTCAGGCAGCCACGCGGAACGCAGCGTTACACCACCATTGTTTGTGCTGATGAAGATGCGTTGACGCAAGCGATCAGTGTTCTCGCTGGAAAAAATGAAATTGGAAATTAATTAGGGCCCAATGATCAATGTCCGCTTCCGGGGATAAAGCGGACATCGCACTGGCCTGATGTTATGTCTGCTTTTGACCCAAAGTGGTCGTTGGGCCATGGGCCCAGGCATACTAGTCTGAGCAGATACGACGCCTTGTTCTGGGCTTTGGGGGCAGGCATGAAACGGCGCGAGTTCATCACGTTTCTCGGTGGTGCGGCAACGTGGCCGATCGTGGCACGTGCGCAGCAGTCGGCGATGCCGGTGCTGGGTATTCTTCTCCTCTTTTCAAGCGAGGTTGGTAAGACCTTTACTGACCCAATCCGCGCTTACATGCGGGCGCTCGGCTATATCGAAGGACGCAACATAGCTTTTGATTTTCGCTTTGCCGACGGACGAATAGAGCGCCTACCATCACTCGCATTGGAGCTCGTGGCAGCACGACCTTCAATTATAGCAACCTTCGGGGATGCCACGGGGCTCGCAGTCCAGGCGGCGACTACGACCATCCCTATCGTCTCCATGTCCGAAGACTTGGTACGAGCGAAGCTCGTTACAAATATGCGCCATCCCGGCGGTAATATCACTGGCGTGAGCATCATGGGCACTGAGCTCGATGCCAAACGACTGGAAATTTTAACCGAGCTATTGCCTTCTCGCAGTACAGTGCTTCTGCTGGCGGACCCGACCACGCATCGCGAATCGCGTCCAGCACTGAATCAAACTTCTGCGGCCCTCGGTCTTACGCTTCGAGAATCTGTAGTTGGCACCCCGGGTCAGATTGAGCAGGCGTTGATCGAGGCGAAGAAAGCGGGCATCGTTGGGGTGAATGTACTTTCGTCGGCGCTGCTCTTTGCCTTGCGTGGACGCATAATTGGCCTCTGCGCAGAACTCAATCTGCCGGCAATGTATCAATGGCCCGAGACGGCAGAAGAAGGTGGCTTAATAGCCTACGGGCCCAGCCTTCGCGGTGCTTTTCGTCAGGTAACCACTCTCGTTGACAAGATTTTGCGCGGTGCCAAGCCGGACGATATTCCAGTCGAGCAGCCGACAAGGTTTTCCCTCGTCATCAATCTCAAGACTGCAAATACGCTCGGCATCAAGGTGCCGTCATTGACGTTGCTCCGTGCAGACCATGCGATCGAGTGAGTAAACCCTGTCTGCTAAGCGGCCAAATCATTGTGGCCAAGGCCGGTATCGACACTCGGCGGACGTTATAATTCTTCGGATCAATGTCCGCTTTCGAGGGTAAAGCGGACGCGAGGATCTCTCAGTATAATGTCTGCTTTATCCCCGAAAGCTGCCATTGATCGGCATTTCATCCACGTCCGCTTTGTGCCAATAGCAAGACGTTCTGAGCTCGGATATTTGTGGCTTTCGACGCCACTCTGAGTGTAGAGGAGGCAGGTATTGCTCAGCACCTAATTTCATGAATGATATCTATAAAAATATCGTAAGTGCCGATTAATCTCTGTCGGGAAGCGAAACCATGCTGGGATTTAATCGTTGGCTTCCGTTCAAGATATTAGCCGCGACACTGTGTGTCGTCGGCTTAGCCTCGTTCTTATTGATTTATTTCATTCCCGCACCGCCGTCGAAGGTTATTATGGCTACGGCTTTCAAAGGTGCATCTTTCGACTATTACGGCCAACAGTATCGGGAAATATTCGCGCGTTCTCATGTTAAGCTAGAGCTGCGCGAGACTGCTGGGGCAGTGGAAAACGTCAAGCTTCTGCAGGATCCAAACTCCGGCGTTCAGATTGCCTTTGTGACGGGAGGTGTCTCGGACGGGAAACATGCGCCAGGGGTACTATCGTTAGGAACTGTCTACAATCAACCATTTTGGATCTTTTATTCGTCGAGTGAGCTGTTTGACCGACTGTCGCAGCTTAAGGGCAAACGCATTGCCGTGGGGCCGGTAGGAAGCGCTACTCGATACACGGCCGAACAAATCCTCGGCAGAGGTGGTGTAAATTCTGAAACCGCTACGCTGTTGCCTTTCGCCGGATCAGCCGCGGACAAGGCACTGAATGATGGCAAGGTAGATGCCGTATGGATCATCGGTGTACCGGAGGCGACTGCTGTCCAATCCTTCCTGCGAAATCCTAAAGTTCGACTAATGAGCTTTCCAATGACAGAGGCTTTTACCCGTATTTTCCCGGACCTCGCTCGGCTGATATTGCCGCAAGGTGTGGTGGATATTGACCGGATCATTCCGTCCGATGATGTGGCTCTCATCGGGACCACCACTAAGGTACTGATCCGTAGCGATCTTCATCCGGAGATTGTCCAACTCCTGTTGGAAACGATGAAAGAAGCACATAGTGGATCAGACATTTTTCATCGCAGCGGTGAATTTCCCAATGGCACCGACACTGAATATCCCGTTGCCCCTATTGCCAGCGATTTTTATAAAAACGGTCCTTCATTTATGCAAAGGCATTTGCCTTTATGGCTGTCGGTCCATGTGCAAAGAGCGATCGCGGTGCTGGTGACAGGCATCGCGATCGGTCTTCCATTGGTCCACTTTCTGCCACTGGTTTACAATTGGATCACGCGCCGGCGCCTGTTCTATTGGTACGGGCAACTCAAGGCTTTGGAAGCTTCGTTTAATGCCGGTTCGAAGGACAAAGATTTGAGTGAGAAGCACGCCGAAATCGAGCGAATTGAAGATGCTGTCAGCCATATCCGTTTTCCGCTAGCCTTCGCGGATCAAGTGTATAACCTGCGCAGTCACATCGACATCGTTCGGCGCAAGGCCACATCCCGTGCAAATGCACCGGGGCGGATGGCGGCTGAATAACGGAATTGTCTGCCCGGAACATACGCACTCTCAAAGATTACCGCGCTTGAGATTCTGGTCCCGTGGTGCAATGTCCCGCTTTGGGTCAAAAGCGGACGCGACGCTCGCTCATTGAGATGTCTGCTCTTACCGACAAAGCAGACAATGATCGGTGTGCCTCGCACGTCCGCTTCGTGTCAATTTTTGAAGTCTGAAATTCGGGTCCAGTACTGGCTATGATTGTGCCGTCTGTGCGGGCGGGCGGAAAACTGCGCCTAAAACAATCGAGACGAGCGCGGCCACGAGTGCACCAAGCCCGACCTCTAAAATTCGCGCCAACGCAGGAGCAAATGGCGATGCAAGATGCGCAGCGGCAGAAAATACGATGATACCAGCAATCAGTGCGGCTCGCAGTTCACGGCGTAGCACGCCGAGTAGTCCCAAGGGAGCGACGAGCAGAATCAACAAGACGGACTCAGGTATGCCCGTGCCACGCGCAAAAGCCGCCAATAGACCGAATAACGCTCCCGCCAATGTGCCAAGTAACCGAAATATCGCTACTCGCAGGGTACCTCTCGCTGTAATCCGCGCCACGATGGCCGCCGTAATGACTGACCAGAACGGCTCCGCAAGATGCAGCCATAAGGCAATGACGAAAGAGAGAAACGTCGCCAACACAATCGCCAGTACTTGCCACAGCTCTGCCTTGTAGCGCGTGCAAGCAGCGATAATCGAACTCCATGACGACATGAGAAATACCGTAGGGAGGATTGAACATCGCCAATGCGGCAATAATGCAATTGCTAGCGGAGAAAAGGACTCCGCTCAAGGTTGCGGGGACTTCAATAAAGCGACTGATCGTTGCAGTTATTCTAAGTTGGCGTAGGCTACTCTAAATTGCACACAATAAATTTTAGAGGTTGTCTGAATACTCCTGATTGGTTGTATCGTCGCACTATGGAGAAAACATTGTCCTCTCGAATTATCCCATTCGAATTTGATAAGCTATACAATCGTCAACGTGACATCCATAAAGTATTCGGCGGTCAAGAACAAAGCGGAATCGTAACGCCGAAAGAGTCACCGTTCATTTTCTTATTCGCCCATGAAACCGATCAATTCGGGTACATCGACGGTTGGAAATCGGAAGGAATCTTCTCGTACACCGGTGAGGGACAAGTCGGTGATATGACCTTTGTGCGCGGTAACAAGGCCGTTCGGGATCACACAGCCACAGGACATGAATTACTATTGTTTGAAGCAACAAAGACAAGTGGCCTTTATCGGTACTTAGGATGTTTCGCATCCGCTGGATTTGAATACGGGAGAGGACCAGACCGCGCTGGTGCAGATCGCAAGACGATTGTTTTTCATTTAGTGCCGATCACAAAAGTCGAGAACCGTGACCCTGATGAAGAATCCGAGAAAATTTCCATAGGAAAGACTCTTAGCGAATTGCGTGATGCCGCTTACGCCGCCGAAATCCATGGGCCTCAAACACCTTCGGATTCACGTCATAATTTTTATCGCCGTAGTAGAGAAGTGAAAAATTATGTGTTGGCGCGGGCCAATGGTATTTGTGAAGCCTGCGGACAAAAGGCTCCGTTCGAAAGAAATGATGGTACCCCGTACCTTGAGCCCCATCATACGAAGAGAGTTTCAGATGACGGCCCAGATGATCCACGCTTTGTGGGCGCGATTTGCCCGACATGCCACCGCAAAATTCATCATGGTAAGAACGGCGACGAATTAAACGACACATTGCAAAAATATATCGACGATCAAGAAAGAGGCCCGCCGGGATATTTAATTTGAGGACTTCCACGGCATGGGGGCGTGACAAGTATGCGGAATTACGAATTATTGTCGTCGAAGGCGTATCACAATAACTCTGCCGAAGTTAAGCGCGCAGCTTGCAATGCCTTTGTGTGATCGTATGATGGCGGGCGCGACCGGGATTTGACCTACGTCAATGCGTGCAAGATCGGGTCGCCTCCTATGCGAGTGTCCGAAAGCCCTAAAGCCTTGGTGCAGCATCTAAAAGGACGAGCAAAATGAGACTTCGATTGATTAGTACAGCGCTTGCAATCTCGCTTCTTCCGGCGGTTGCAAACGCACAGCTTATTATCGACATGAACGCAATTACATGCGGCCAATATCTAGCGATGTCGCCGGAAAATTCTCGTCACTTCTCTTCGTGGATGAGCGGCTGGTTTAGCTATCAGACTCGCCGGACATTTGTGGATATCCTTTTGCACCAGAAAAATATCGCGAACCTGCAAGCGTGGTGCCAATGGCATCCGCAAGAAAGCGTAATGAATGGGCTGCAGAACGCGATTGGCCCGCAGTGAAATACTGAAGCAACGGGGAATAACCATGAGATGGAATGTTCTTTTCATAGCAGCGACGTTGCTGGTAGCCGGTTCGCTGCCAAGTGCGGCTCAGATCCGTCTAGATATGAATGAGATCACTTGTCGAGATTGGCTGGGATACAGTCCGGAGAACCAGGATTTCATCCGCTTTTGGATGAGCGGTTATTACAATGCGGCCAACAACAGCAACGTCTTGGACTACGACCGTATGCAAAGAAATTCTGCAAGGGTTGTGGCGTACTGCAAGGAGCACATGTCCGACCCCTTACCAAAGGCGATCAATCAAATCATCCGCTAGACCGTTTGGCCACTTCTGTTGACCCCGATTGTGACGTTCTCTGATTTGTGATGTCTCAAACGAAACATTTTTTGGTTGATTTGAGCATCGCCAACACAAAACTTGTCGTCGGACGTTCCTCTTGGGCAATACCAAGGATTCTTGGGCCTGAAGTGCTACAAGGAATTCGACGCTCAGAACCGGGCTGACGGGTGGAACGTGTGGCTCACGTTTGCGATCTCACCGGCCGCGCCAACTCCGACGCCCGGTCCGCCACTCATTCACAAATAAGATTGAGTTCAGTCGGAAGACATGAATTGCAGCATATGGCTGCTTGTTCGCGATAAACAGACTCCAGCGCGCGGTCGAAGGACATTTTGGCAGTGTCCGTTTATTCAGAGTGCAAAATTCTGACACCTGTCATTTCCAACCATAAATACAGAGGTTTAGACTGTTGCTTTGATGTCACACTCGGTCAGAATCTAATAAGATAACGTTATTTTCATAGTTAACCGGGGCCCATTGAAGTAGTTTTTCCCTGAAAGATTGCGCGACCTTTTCTTTGTGCACTACACACTAGAGGGGCTTTTCCATGAAGAAGTTTCTAATCGCGACCACTGCGATTCTCGCTCTGCTAAGCGCTGCTGGCTGCGCCGGGAAAGCGCCCGTCGGCAAAGCGCCGGTCGTCGCCAAAGGTTGACGCACCAAGCAATAGAGTGGCTGGCGGCGAAAGAAGTTCTTCACGGGCATCTCGATGTGATGATCCGTGAGCGCCACCTTCTTCACATCGCGCGAGAGAAAGTTAGTTACGAAGCGGCTGGCGGAGAGCCAGTCCGCTACTCGTTGGACGATACCACTGCAATTGAATCGGAATTTCTCCAGGAGGTGAATGTTACCCCACATCTCGTCCCCGAAGACTTCACGATGGGAATTTAGTATCTTACGATTTGACGTCCTGGATGAGATAAATGAGCGGGCAGTCGATGCAAATATCCCGGTTCAATATCATCGTGAGCGCGACCGTCGCACTTTTTTTCGGCGGCTGCATTCCTGCCATCAGCCAGACAACTGCGCCGGATAAACCAGCGGCTATTTCTGCATCGACGCGCCCGGCTGACGAGAAGCCCAAGGCATCAAATGTCGCGCATGCCTATTTGTTTCGTGGGTTGATGAACATTTTCTCGCTCGGAATGGACGACCTTGCGGAAAAGCTCCAGCATTCTGGCGTTCCCTCGAGTGTTCACGAGTATGGCACGTGGGAAGCAGTCTCGAACCAAATAGCGGCGCGATATCACGCGGGCGACCGCGGCGCGATCATCCTTATCGGCCATTCACTTGGCGCGGATGTGGTCATGATGGCGGGTGAATATCTCGGAACTAAGGGTGTTCCGGTCACGCTTATCGTTCCTTTCGACGCGACCAAAACGTTCGCGGCGAGCTCCAATGTTCAGCGCGTGATGAACATTACGCAACGCGATTATGCCTATATGACGCGCGGTACCGGGTTTCGCGGTGAGCTGCAGAATATCGACGTGAGCCGCTATGAAGAGATTGGGCATACCAACATCGACAAAATGCCCCGCCTGCATGCGATGGTTGTGAACAAGGCATTGGCCGTTTCGAAATTAGGTGCCGGTGAAATGCGGGCGAACACTCCGGCCGGAGCGAAACCGAAAAAAAACTCAACGACGGCGAAACCAGTATCTGCTCATCAGGATGCAGTCGCGGGCAAACCTGAGCCGATTACCGGGGCGTCTGCGACGATGGAGACGGGCCTTTCGACCAACAAGCAGCCCGCGTCTCACATAAAGCCCACTGCTAGCGAATCCTCCGCGACTAACGCATCATCCTCGAGCAACAATTTATCGCCTGTTATTCCCTCCGCGAGCCCGCCGGCTGCCGCGAAGGAACCAGGATCGAGTGTTTCTACGCCGTATGTCCCAAAGGGATCGCCAGTAGTCGTGGCCCCTGGTTCGGCACCGGCGGCGACTCGCGGCGCACTCGAATATCAGCAACTCCGATAGAGACTTGTGATTGTTAGGCGGACGCCGTCGAACGGTTTGGCAGAGTCCGCTTTAGAGTTAAAAGCGGATAGTGCCAATGTCTCGCTGGCTACTAGCGAGTGACGATAAACATGGTACTTAATATACTGCACAATAAACTGAGTGGCGGGGCCGTGGAAGATAGGGGCGCGGCCGAGTTGCAGGGAGAAAGTTTGTGGACCGCCGACTAGCCGCGATCCTGGCCGCCGACGTCGCCGGCTATAGCCGGATGATGAGCGAAGACGAGGCAGGTACTCTTGCCGCATTGCAACGTTGCCGCTCCGAATCCGTCGATCCTGCGATCGCAAGACATCACGGCCGCATCATCAAACTGATGGGCGACGGACTGCTCGCAGAATTCTCAAGCGTTGTGGAGGCGGTCGATTGTGCCGCCGAGTTTCAGCGTGAGATGGCCGCGCGCAATGCCGCGAACAAGCGCCCCATGATCTTCCGCATTGGCGTGCACCTCGGCGACGTCATCGCGGAGGGCGACGACCTCTATGGCGATGGCGTCAATATCGCGGCACGCCTGGAAGGGATTGCCGAGCCTGGCGGCATTTGCATCTCGCGGCAGGCCTATGATCAGGTTCACAAGAAGCTCGCGCTTGGCTATCACAGACTTGGTCCGCAGCACTTAAAGAACATTTCCGAGCCAGTCGATGCATTTGCCATCAAGGGCGATGGCCTTGCTGCGATCAATGAGCGACAAGAAATCCATTATTGCCGAGCGCCCGATGGCGTCCGGCTTGCGTATGCGATCAGTGGCCAAGGTCCGCCGCTGGTGAAGACCGCGAACTGGCTGAACCATCTGGAATACGACTGGCAAGGCCCAATTTGGCATCATTTTCTAGCTAGGCTATCGAAGGATCACACGCTGATCCGCTATGATGCCCGCGGCAACGGCTTATCCGACTGGGACGTTGCAGAAATTTCTTTTGAAGCCTGGGTTAGCGACCTTGAGACAGTGATCAAGGCGGCAGGTCTCAAGCAATTCCCTTTATTTGGGATCTCGCAGGGTTGTGCGATCTCGATTGCTTATGCTGTGCGGCATCCCGAGCAGGTTTCCAGCTTAATATTGCTCGGAGGCTTTGCGCTTGGCGCCAGTAAGCGCTCGCCACAGGAGGCGGCGAAGCGAAAGGCGCTCGCGACCTTGATGCGATTGGAATGGGGCGCAAATAATCCGACTATTCGTCAGTTATTCGCGGCATCATTGATGCCGGATGCAACCAAGGAACAGGCCGATACATTCAACGATTTGCAGCGACGAACTACTTCGGCGGAATGTGCCGCCCGCTATTTCGAGACAACCGCTGAATTTGACGTGACCGGACTGCTATCCCAAGTAAAGGTGCCAACTCTGGTGATGCACGCGCGCGGCGATGCTCAGGTTCCGATGGAAGTGGGACGTCAGCTGGCGACAGGAATTCCCGGTGCCAAGTTCATAGCGCTTCAGGGCAATAATCACATCCTATTGGAGCAGGATCAGGCCACCGATCGCTTTTTTGAAGAGATCAGATTGTTTTTGGCAAACTAGCTCGTCTTCATACTGGCTGCATCACGGATGTCCAATTTGGGACTAATGGTTGTTGGCATTGGACACTTACTCGCAGTTGATCATCCAAGGAATTCCGAATCGGTCGACAAGCATGCCAAACTTTCGGGCCCAGAAGGTTTTCTCTAGTGGCATCGTCACCGAGCCGCCTTTGGCAAATGCATTAAAGATGCGTTCTGCCTCGGCGGGGTCTTTTACTCCAAGATTCACGCAAAAGCCCTGCGGCTTATGAAAGCGGCCTGGAGGTGCGTCGGAGGCCATCAATAGTTGTTCACCGAGGCTCAGACGCGCGTGAATAATTTTATTACGCCATTCCGCCGGTACATGTTCCTCGGCGGGAGTACCAGCGTGCGGCATCATCGCCTCGATCTTGCCGCCAAGAGTTTTCTCATAAAACTTGAACGCCTCTTCGCAGTTGCCGCTAAAAAACAAATATGGGTTCGATTGCATCTCTATCTCCTTAAACTTGTTGAAAGGTCAATGCGATTAGGACTGCGCGTAAGCCCGCTTTAAGTCATCGATTTCAAGTTTCTTCATTTTCATCATCGCTTGCATAACGCTGGTTGATTTTTTTTCGTTCTTATCTTGTCGCATCTCACCCAAGACCGTAGGAACAATTTGCCACGACACGCCATATTTATCCATGAGCCAGCCGCATTGCTGGATTTCGCCGCCGGCGGAGAGCTTTCCCCATAACTCGTCCATTTCACTCTGCGTCTTGCAGTCCACGAAAAAGGAAATTGCCGGTGAGAACTTGAATCTCGATCCGCCGTTCAACGCGATGAACTCTTGTCCATCGAGTTCAAATATCACGGACATGACTGATTCCTTGGGTCCGGGTCCGGCCTCTCCGTAACGCATGATGTTTCCAATTTTTGAGTTCTTGAAAATGGAAACATAAAAATTTGCGGCCTCTTCGGCCTTGCCGTCGAACAATAAGAATAGTGTGATCTTTTGAATATTGTTTACCCGTCCGTTTACTGAATCTTCTCGAGATAAGCGGTAAGCTGTTCGAGCGTTCCGCCCCAACCTTGGCGCATGCCATCGTGCGAGGAGCCGAAGGTCTTGCGCTCTTCCTCCGTCGCGCTGTGGGGCGCCCAGCGGATCGTGAGTTTTGTCTTGTCGCCTGGTTCTTCCTCGAACGTGAATGTAGAAAGCATTTCGAGCGGCCAGGTCGGGACCATCGGATGCCGCGAGATGCCGCCGGCTTCGTCGGAAAATGAATTAATACAGACCACCTTTTCCGGCGCTACGATTTCGCGATAGACGAACTTGCCCCACATGATGGTGCCATCGGGCGCCTTCATGCCGTAGTGATAAGTCCCGCCGGGACGTAGATCCATTTTTGATTTGATCACCTTGAAGCCTTTCGGTCCCCACCACTGCTTCATGTGCTCCGGATTGGTGAATGCCTTCCACAAGAGATCACGCGGAGAATCAAATAGGCGCGAGATGACGAAATCCTGATTATTTGCGGTCATGTTCCTTTCTCCCTTATTTGTTTCACCGATCGGCGACTAATTCATCATGGGTTCAAAAACGGAAGTGGCGATGCGCAGCGAGCTATGTCAGCTGTTCCTTTAAAGGCAGACTTATGAATGCGTCGTCGGACGGCTTGCGATAATCCGCTCTAGAGTCAAAAGTGGGCATCAAATACAAAGGACAACATGTCCGCTTTGTGTCAGTAGTGACCCTTTTCTTAAAACTCATTCACTGATGCCGACCTGTGCAGTTCATCAATTGCTTCGGACCAATGTATCTATGAGATTGGTGAACTCTCCGGGGCAGTCCTCCTGAAAGAAGTGACCGCCATGCAGCGACAGATGTGGCTCGCCCCGGGTGCCAGGATTTAAGGCATGATACCGTTGAATTTAATTTTTGGTAGGGGCAGGGCATCGAGTAATCTGGAGCCCGGAATAAGCATTTAAGCGAAGATTTGTTGCATGATCCGCTTCATGGATAATCAGATTAACAAAATAGGAGACCCGCATGGCTCACTATCTCAAGCGCGGAATTGACGCTGGCGCGATTAAGATTGCCGACACTAAAGTGCGCGAGACAGTCGAGGCGATCCTCGCGGAGATCGAGGCACGGAAGGACGAAGCTGTGCGCGATCTGTCGAAGAAATTCGATAACTGGTCACCCGCGAATTTCCGGCTGAATGGAACGGAGATCACGCGCGCCATATCGCAGGTCAACAAGCGCGATCTCGACGATATCAAGTTCGCCCAGGCGCAGGTGCGTAGGTTTGCAGAAGAGCAGAGGGCGACACTGCGGGATCTCGAAGTTGAGACGCTGCCCGGCGTTATCCTCGGCCACAAGCATATTCCGGTAAATTCGATCGGCTGTTACGTGCCGGGCGGGCGCTATCCGATGGTAGCATCGGCACATATGTCGATCGTCACTGCGCGTGTCGCTGGGGTCAAACGCATTATCGCCTGCGCGCCGCCGTACAAGGGCGGGCCCCATCCAGCTATTGTCGCGGCCATGCATTTGGGCGGGGCCGATGAAATTTACGTGCTCGGCGGCGTACAGGCAGTTGCCGCGATGGCGCTTGGTACCGACACCATCACAGCCGTCGACATGATTGTCGGCCCGGGCAATGCCTACGTGGCAGAAGCCAAACGCCAGTTGTTCGGCCGCATCGGTATAGATCTCCTTGCAGGGCCGACTGAGACGTTAATCATTGCCGATGACAGTGTCGACGGCGAAATCTGCGCCACCGATCTTTTGGGTCAAGCCGAGCACGGGCCGACTTCGCCGGCAGTCCTGATCACTAATTCGGAAAAACTTGCTCGCGAGACGATTGCCGAGGTCAAGCGTTTGTTGTCGATCCTGCCGACTGCTGATGCCGCCGGCCAGGCTTGGAGGGACTATGGTGAGGTCATTGTCTGCGATGACGAGGCCGAGATGGTGCGCGAGGCCGACCGCGTTGCCTCCGAGCATGTCCAGGTGATGACTCGCAATCCGGATCATTTTCTTAACAACATGACCAATTATGGCTCGCTCTTTCTGGGTTCGCGTACCAACGTCGCCTATGGCGACAAGGTGATCGGCACCAACCATACCCTGCCGACCAGGAAGGCAGCGCGGTACACTGGTGGACTTTGGGTCGGCAAGTTCCTCAAGACCTGCACCTATCAGAAGGTGCTTACCGACGCGGCCTCGACGCTGGTCGGGGAATATTGCTCGCGACTTTGTGTGCTTGAAGGTTTTTTGGGTCACGCCGAGCAGGCTAATATGCGCCTGCGACGTTACGGGGGCCGCAACGTTGCCTATGCAACTGCGGCGGAATGATTGGCTTACAGAACGCGGTTTCATACAAAACATGTTCGGCCTTTTGCCGAGCATGATGAGACATAATCAGCGCCTCCATGACAACCATTCTCCCTGTCACTCCTTCCTTCCGGCTCGATGGCAAACGCGCGCTAGTGACTGGCGCCGGGCGCGGGATCGGGCTGGCAGCAGCGGCAGCGCTGGCCGAAGCGGGCGCCCATGTGACGCTTGCCGCCCGCACCCACAATGAGATCGAGAATGCGACCAAGGCGATCCTCGCGCGCGGACAACAGGCGGAGGCGCTCCCTCTAGACGTCACCGATCTCGATGCGATGCGAGCGGCGATTTCGGTGCGGACCCCCTTCGACATTCTGTTCAACAATGCTGGAACCAATCGCCCGGGGCCGTTCGTCGAGGTCACAGTCGAGAATTACGATCTCGTTTTCGGCATCAACGTGAGGGCGGCGTTCTTCGTGGCGCAGGCCGTCTCCAGAGGATTGATTGCGGCCAAGCGGCCTGGATCGATCATCAACGTCTCGTCCCAGCTTGGCCATGTCGGCTGGGCTCGGCGCACGATCTATACCGCCTCCAAGCATGCGGTCGAAGGCTTCACTAAGGCCTTGGCGCTCGAGCTTGCGCCCAATAACATCCGGGTCAATTCGATTGCTCCAACCTTCATCGAGACCCCGATGACGATCCCGATGTTTGCGGACGAGGCATTCAGGACATCAGTAATCAACAAGATCGCCCTCGGTCGCGTTGGTCGGGTCGAGGATTTGATGGGGGCGATCGTCTTCCTCGCCTCCGACGCCTCGTCGCTGATGACAGGCACCTCGCTCGTCATCGATGGCGGTTGGACAGCGGAATGAACGTCAACTGAGCCTTACAAAATCTCGGTCGGGAATCGAACGTATCAATCCAAGATTCTTGTGCGTGTACCGAAATTCTTATCTGGCGATGATTTCGATTTTGGCCTGTAAAAATCCGTTATGCCAAGCGGCGGCTAACCGACGAAAAAATAATTCCGAATTATGGGCGCTAAAGTCGGTTATTTTACGATTAGCTCGTATCGGATTGATCTGTAATGCTCTCAAACGCGATCTTTACACCTAACTGTTTGATATAATTGATTGAGCATTAGGCTCTTAATCAATAGGTCCAAGGTTCAAATCCTTGTGCGCCCACCAATATTTTGAAACACTTACACTGAGATTAGCGAACGAAGCGTTGGCCGTTTTATAGCCATTTTACAGTTTTTGTTCGCTTTCCCTGCGCTCCAACCGATGCTTAGAATAAATCTCCGAGGAAAATTAAATGTCTGACTGTATTCACTGCGATATTCACGATTTGCTTGAGAGTTGTTTACAAAGCGCGGAATCTAATCTGCAGGAGATTACTGCAAAAGTAACGGAGGTACTTGCTGATTTAATTGTACTTGCACCGCCTGTCGATCGAGGGATGCTAATAGCTGATGTCATCGCAAATCTGGGTGAGTTCGTTTTACAGAAAGGTGAAGATGCTACACCCCAATCTGATCCCCGTCGTCATTAAGCCAGCCTGACGCGGTTGCAAGGGTCTTGACGTGGGCATGCATCGCGGCGGAAGAGGGAGAAGAGCGGAAAACAGTTGTTCACTGCGAGCTTTTCGCATTTGACGCTTTCCGGACATTCATTTGATTTATTGGACCGCTGCCAACTGGGCGTTGTGTGGAGCTTACATTCGTCATCTGCTAAAATCGTAACGAGGGTCGCAATCGCGCCCATCACAAAATGAGAAAGCTGGCCCTACTGGTGGTTTTTTTCTTCGCCTTCGCGCATCAAGCGACGGCAGAAGAAGCAGACTACGTTCGCGAACGCGCCGCGATGATAGAAACCATCCGCGCTTACGCGAAAGCTGATGATCGCCTTTTAGGGGTGGAAGGCATAGCGGAGAATATTCTGGACGTTATGGCGCGAACCAAGCGCCATCTCTTTGTCCCTGAGCATTTTCGTTCTCTCGCATACAGCGACAGGCCGGTTAGCATTGGACATGACCAAACGATATCGCAACCATTTATCGTCGCTCTGATAACTCATCTGGCCAAGATCGGGCCCGACGATACCGCCTTGGAGGTCGGGACGGGGTCTGGCTACCAGTCAGCCGTACTGGCGCAGTTGGTCCATAAGGTGTGCACCATTGAGATTGTTCGTCCGCTCGGCGAGGCGGCCGCGAAACGGCTCAAGGATCTTGGTTATGAAAATGTGAGCGTCAGGATCGGTGACGGTTATGAAGGTTGGCCCGAATGCGGTCCCTTTGACGCAATAATCGTAACAGCCGCACTCGGGCAAGTGCCGCTACCGCTGGTCGAGCAGCTAAAAGTTGGGGGGCGACTTATCATGCCCGTGGGATCCGCCGGTGGCGTCCAACAACTCACCGTCGTCGAACGGATTACACAGGAAAAGACCAAGACGCGCCTTATCGGCCCCGTACAATTCGTACCCTTTACCCGGTCGCGCAATTAAACATGCACAAGGGCGTCGACCGGATCGTTTTTAAAATTTTTGCCCCGCTTTTGAATGTTTGCTTTCAGGCGAAAGGCGGGCAGGGCGCGGACATCGGGGAGTGTTGCTCGCCAATTAAAGTTATTCTAGCGCCGATTGCTCAATCGTGGATTTGCAAAGCATTGATCGGCGGGGCTTGTTTTTGAAGCGATGCACTGTGCCATCGTTTCATATGTGCACCTGACACTGGTACCGCCGCCGCCATCTGCTGACTCCATGCAAAACTGTTCTAAATTATCTTCCGCCGAAACTATCGTTTGTGCCGCAACGAGCGCTGCATAAAGTATGCCTAGGAACGTGAGTGTTCTCATCGAGTTTTCCCTCAATCTATCCAACTGAATTTTAATTCTTCGGTTCAACACCGCAATCCAAAAATCTTTGGCGCTTCTGTAATGTTTTTATTCAATTCATTAGCTCATCCACGTATGCATTGTGCCAGAAGCGGACAATCAGCAGAAGCTGTGACCTCGGCGCCACGCCCTTAGTCCATGGCAATCTGTGTGCCGGTTGCTCCATTCAACAGCCGCTTGAGGTGGAAGCTGGCAAGTTGATCATCAGCACGCTTACCAACATGCGCTGCGAATGCCGGGATTGCGCCGGGGTCGCCGGCTTCCAGTCTGGCAAATGCCTCTAGATAACTCTTTGTCGAAACTTCATCGTACTGTTCCTTCCGCAAAGGCTCGAAGGCGCGGAGGGCTTCTGACCTGCCCCTCAGCAAAAGGTCCCCCACCGGTCGACCCCGGAAGTCCTTTGCCTTTGCCGCGAGGATTGCGCTGACGCAAATGCGGGTGCCGAGTTGTTTGTTAGCGGCTTCCAATCGCGCCGCGATGTTGATCGTATCGCCATAGGCTGTGTAGTCAAAGAAACGGCTGCCACCGAAATTGCCGACGATCGCCGGTCCCGCATGAACACCGATACGTGTGACTCCCAGCGCGATCCCCTTTTTTTGCCAGCGCTCGCGGAATGATTGTGCGTATTCGTCCAAAGCCAATGCACACGCTACTGCGCGAGAGGCATGGTCCGGCTGTTCGCCAGGGGCTCCGAACAACACGTGCAAGGCATCACCGACGATCTTTGCTACGGTGCCATCGTGCTCGAACACGAGATCAGTCATGCCGGTGAGATAGTCGTTAAGAAGTGGTCCAAGCACGTCAGGTTCGAGCGTCTCCACCAAGGCGGTGAAGCTAGCAATGTCGGTGAACAGCGTTGCGATCTCGCGACGTTGTCCGCCGAGATCGATGGCGTCCGCGTCGCTGGCAAGCCGCTCAGCCAGATTGGGCGAGAAGTAACGTGAGAGCGATGCATGTGCCCGTTCGGCTTCCGCCTGCCGCCGCCGTGCATCACGTAAGACCTCGATATGCCGAATGGTCTTGGCGATCGTCGTCTCGAGATCAAGAAAATCGATGGGTTTTGTCAGGAAATCGAACGCACCACGGTTCATCGCGGTGCGAATATTGGACATATCGCCATAGGCCGACACGATGATTGTTGAGAGCTTTTCTTCGTTCTCCTGCAGCTTCTGGAGGAGCGACAGCCCGTCCATCCGCGGCATATTGATGTCGGTTACCACCAGATCGATGTCCTGGTTTGCCTCCAGTACCGACAGAGCCTCGACACCATCGCGTGCGAATAGAAAACCGATGGCGCCTTCGCAAATCTGATGCCGGAATTTCTGCTGGATAAGCTCTTCCAGGTCCGGCTCGTCGTCGACAACCAGGATTCTCTGCGGTCATGCGGCGCGTTCAACCCGACTATCTATTTCGCTGCGGAGCGTCCCGAAATCAATCGGCTTGGTTAGAAGTGCCTCGGCGCCGTTCTCCAGCGCCTTACGCTTCGTATCGGCATCGCCATAAGCCGTGATCATGATAATCGGAACATCCGGCCGCATGGCCTTTGCTTTGGGTAGAAGCTCAAGGCCACTCATTCCCGGCATGTTGATGTCGGACAGGATCAGAATGAGAGACTGGTCGGCTGCATCGGTGATGCGTTGCAGCGCCGTGCTGGCGGATTGCGCAAACTCCATCGTAAAGCGGCCTGCGCGGAGGTCATGACGAAACTGCTGGCGGAACAGCAGCTCGACATCAGGCTCATCATCGACCACGAGAATGAGAAGATTCAGGGGCGTTCTCCTGATTTGGCAATTGTTGCCCCCGCGCGCGGGAGCACAATCGTAAATTCGGTGAACTCACCGGGCTGCGTATCGACCTCAATGGACCCGGCATGTTGCTTGACGACGATGTCGTGACTTAGTGAAAGGCCAAGGCCGGTTCCCTCGCCAACGGGCTTCGTCGTAAAAAATGGATTGAACATCCTTTCCTTTACCTCGGGCGAAATGCCGATGCCGTTGTCGCGGATCCTGATCTCCACACAGTCGCCGAGATTCTTGGTCGTGGCAGCAAGGGTGGGCTCATAATTACCCCCACTCGCTTCTGCTTTGCGCTTCGTCGCCGCGTAAAAGCCGTTCGAAATCAGATTAAGTAGTACCCGCGTAATTTCCTGCGGGTACAGATCGACCTCGCCTGCGGTCGGATCCAAGGACCTTTGCAGCGTGATATTGAAGCCCTGCTTTTCGGCCCGTGCCCCGTGATAGGCGAGATTGAGGCTCTCTTCGACAACGGCGTTGATATCAACGGCCCGGTGCTCGCCGGAGCCCTGGCGCGAATGCAGCAGCATGTTTTTGACGATAGAGTCGGCGCGCTTGCCGTGTTGCACGACCTTGTCGAGATTGCCCTGCAGCATATCCGAAATCTCATTGATCTCCGCGCGAAGCTTGTTATCGAGTTGCAAACGTCCGAGCGCTTCCCGCAATTCGTCGATGAGTTCCACAGAGATGGCAGAGAAATTATTGACAAAATTAAGCGGGTTCTTGATCTCGTGCGCGATACCGGCGGTCAATTGACCAAGCGAGGCGAGCTTCTCCGTCTGCACTAGGCGATCCTGCGCAGTCTGCAGGTCTTTCAACGACTTTGCTAATTCGCGCGTGCGGGTCTCTACATTTTCAAACAGGCGCGCATTCTGGATGGCGACCGCCGATTGGTCGGCAAAGGTCTGCAAAAGATCGATGGTGGCTTGCGGGAACTCGCCCGGTGTCTTGCGCCGAACCACAAGCGCGCCGACGATGTGGTCTGGGCGCAGCAGTGGAATGACCAGGATGCCGCGATAGCCCTCGCGCAGGATGATGTCGTTAACCGGAGAGGCCGGTTCGTTTCGAATGTCGGAGACTTGGATCGGCTTGCGCTGCGCTGTGGCCACCCCAATATTCGTGTCCCCGAAACCAATGTGCTGATCAGTGATCGCCGCTATCATGGTCTCGCTCATGCCATGGGTAGCATGGAGGCAAAACTCTTTTCGGTTCATGTCAAACACGTAGATCGCGCCGGCATCGGTGCGTGAGAGCTGCACCGCCCGGCTGACTATGGTGGTGAGCACCGTTTCAAGATCGAGTGTCGAATTAACCGCCTGGCTGACCTCGCCGAGCGCCTGCAGCTCCTCAACTGAACGAGCAAGTTCGCGAGTGCGGGCCTGCACTTCGTCAAACAGTCGCGCGTTTTCGATCGCGATAACCGCCTGGTCGGCGAAGGTGGAGACCAACTCGACTTGTTTTGTCGTAAATGGCTGAGGCGTTGCCCTTGTCATAGCCATGACGCCAATGCAATTTCCCTCTCGGAGCAACGGGACTCCGAGCAACGCACGAAATCCGGCGAGTTTTTGACCCTCATGCCAATTGTATTCCGCATCAGCAAGTACGTCGGGTATATGAACAGGTGCTACCTCCAGCGCCGTTCGCGCTACGAGCGTGCCTCGACCTGGCGTGATCGGATGTTGTTTCGCGTATTCTTGATATTCAAGTGAGAAGCCGTTGTGCGCAGCTAAACGGTAGACATCGCCATCACGTAGCCAGATTTGTACATTTTCCGCTTGACATAATCTGCCTGCTGACTCGACCAAGGTTTCAAGCACGGTTTGCAAATCGAATGTCGAGCGACTGATGACCTTGAGCACGTCAGACGTTGCCGTCTGCTGCTTCAGCGATTCGCTGAGGTCTTCGGTGCGCTTTTGCACCTCGTCGAAAAGCCGCACGTTTTCGATGGCGATGACTGCCTGATCGGCGAAGGTGCTCAATAATTCAATCTGGCGATCTGAAAATGGTATTGGCTCGGATTTTCCGACTGCGATAACGCCGACCGGATTGCCATCGCGCAGCATAGGAACACAGAGGATGGCTCGCCATCCTCCCGCCAGCGCCATGCCGTGGTTGTATTCCGGATCGGCCAACGCATCGGGCACGTGAACGGTGACGCCCGTCAAGATAGCGCGGCCGGCAAGATCACTTCGGTCTGGGCGTTTTGGATGGCTCTGAAGAAACTGATCCAAGACTTCAGGAGTAAAGTTGTGAGTCGCCGCAACGTGGAGTTCGTGTCCGTCAAAGAGCCGAACGTTGGCGAACACGCCGCCGCAAAGCCGTACTGCACTTTCGTTGATAGCTTTGAAAACTGGGTCAGCACTGGTCGGCGACCGGCCAATCACATTAAGGATTTCGGCGGTAGCCGTTTGATGTTCCAGCGCCGCGGTAAGTTCCTTGGTACGCGCTTGCACCTCGTTGAATAAGCGCACGTTCTCGATCGCGATCACCGCCTGATCGGCGAAATTCGTTACCAGCTCGATTTGCTTTTCGGTGAAGGGCTGGACTTCGGGTTCGCCGAATCACGATGACGCCGATGATCGCGTTCTCCCTGAGCATAGGGACTGCGAGGAGGGTTCGATGCATCTCCTCCTCTCCTCGGTGATCTTCGGCCCACCGATAGTCGGGGTCCGCGAGGATATCGTGGATGTGCACGACGCGACGCTCCAAGACCGCGCGCCCCGTCGCCGAACTTCGATCTTGACGGATCGGATTTCGCTTTGTGAGTTCGATAAATTCAGACGCAGTGGCCATAACTGGCCGCAACGCGATAGACATCCCCATCCTGCCTGTAGATGAAGCCCCTGTTTGCGCCGCAAAGACGGACCGCCTTCTCTACCAAGCTTTCCAGCACTGACTGAAGGTCGAAGGTCGAGCGACTGATGAGCTTTAAGACCTCTGAGGTTGTCGTCTGCTGCTCCAACGCCTTGTGCAACTCGCGTGTGAGCCGCGCGACCTTTGTCTCCCGGTCGGCATGGGAAGAACTGTGGCGGCGCATGACCTTTGGCGGATTACGGCGCTTCAGCGTCAACGTCTTGCGGCTTCGCGCTTTAACAGCTTTGCCGATCTGCTTTGTCGCGCTGTTTCAATTCTTCCCCCAAGGCTCAGGAAAATGCATCGTAGCGTGTCAAAAGGGCAGACTGAAAGGGGGAGCCAGAGGTCGTCTGGCAGCGATGGATGTCCGCATTGGGTCAAGAACGGACGTGACACTCTTTAATGATCATGTCCGCTTTACCCTCAATAACAGACATTTGCTGGGCAGGCGGGTGGAAAGTATTGCTCATGATGAAACGGCGCGAGTTCATCGTTCGCCTCAACCTGGATTCATACCTTTGGCCTTTATCACCGCGGTGGCGGCGGGAGTCGTCAGGTAGGTGATGAACGCTTTGGCAGCTACCGCTTCTTTGGCGTTCGCAGCGACCGCTGCCGTGAAAACTACTTCCTGCTGCAGTTCGGCGGGGAATGGGCCGACCACATCCAGACCCGGCGCCGTCAGCACGTGGAGAAGAAAGACTCCAAGCTCGACCTCGCCGTTGGCAATCACTTGAACGATCTGTGCCGGCGTAGGCTGCACTTTGGTCTTGGCTTTCATCGCCTCGCTGATGCCAAGAGTTTCGAACACCCGCAAAACCTGGGTGCCAGTCGCGCTTGCCGGTATGGTGGCGATGGATTGCGCTTTGAGCAGCGTCTGCTTCAGCGCATCGGGCGTGCTGATATCGGGCTTGTGAGCACCCGAGCGAACTGCGACGCCGAGCCCGACGCGAGCAATGTTGGTTGTCGGCCCGGACGCGAACCGGACCTGAGCGGCGGTATCGTTCATCACATCGACGGGGACGATTCCGAGGTCAAACGGGCCTGCCGCTCGTGGCCAGCTTGATCAGTTCCGGCGTGGTGCCGAAGCGAAACACAAGCTTGTGGCCTGAGGCACTCTCGAATTGCGTTGCGAGTTCTTTCAAAGGCGCTGTTATGGCGCCGCCCGCCAAGACCTGGATTTCAGCAGCTTGCACGCCAGCGATCGGTGATAGGACAGGCGCCATGCCTAGCATTGAGGCGGCCGCAGTGAGCGAGAACTTTTTCATGATACTCCCATTGATTGAGACGCCCTAAACCGGTATGCCCGCGATGACACCCGAAATGGCATGGATATTCATGTTTTTTTGATATTTCTGCAAGACACACTCGAACGGCACTACGATCACGTTGGAAGCGCGCCGTGTCTCAGTTGGGTCAAAAGCAGACGTAATACTCTCTTATTATAATGTCTGCCTTGCCGGAAAGCGGACATCAAACTGTTTGATATTATTGATTAAGCACTAGTCTCTTAATCAGTAGTTCAAGGTTCGAATCCTTGTGCGCCCATCAATATCTCAATGAATTAGCTCCACCGCAATTTGTCATTCGACAAAAAGTCAGCGGCTCATTTCGACTATACCGATGGCAGTGATGAATATTATGCGCGGATTTGCGGACGACGCACTCTCCTGTATGGTTTTAATGGTAACGTAATCTTTGGAGTGGCGACGTGGCAAGTTCTTCCACATTCGTGGTGTCCGTTGGAGATGGCTACGAATTCGCGATGGGACTTTGGAGTCGCCGTGTGGCGGACCCATTCCCCGACCTATGATCGACGATTTCTCGCTTGCCCGCGCGGTGCATGTATTGGCGTTGGTGCATTGGATCGGCGGCGTGGCGATGGTAACCACCATCGTGCTGCCGCGCGCCCGAGCCCAGGCCGACGCGCGTGCGGCACTCACAGTCTTCGAAACGTTTGAGGGCCGCTTCGCGGCACAGGCGCGCGCCTCGATTTTGCTCGCTGGCCTGTCGGGGTTTTACATGCTGGATAAACTTCAGGCCTGGGCGCGGTTGCTCGATCCGGCGTTCTGGTGGCTCGTACTGATGGTCGCGGTCTGGGCGGTGTTCGCGCTGATGGTGTTCGTGCTGGAGCCACTTTTTGTTCACCGTCTCTTTCATAGTTACGCTCTGCGTGACAAGGAGCGTGCCTTCGCACTGGCGATCCGGCTGCACGCGGTGGCGCTTACGGTCTCAGGCGTTGCGATTGCAGCTGGTGTGCTAGGTGCCCATGGCGCTCTGCCGTGAGGCGGTCATAATCTTGTTGCGCAGGATCGCTCGAATACTTGGATAATAAACCGGGAGCAAAATTCTGGTCGGCGACCAGCAATCTTCGACGATCGCCAAGCAGAGACCGGTTACTCGCAGGTTTGGAGAGTTCAGATCAGCTGAATCCCTTCAAATCTCCACTTTTTGGCATGGTCTTTCCAGCCACCGCCGAAAGCTCTTTCGTTTGGTCAGTCAGAATCTCCAACTGCTTACGCACTTGATTGGTCATCAGTTCAATGAATTCTGTCGGCGATTTTACGCTCGATAGTTTCTGAGCATAGTCGAACGCCGCATTGCTGTTGATGAGGGCAAACTCCAAAAGCTTACTATTATATTCGCGGGCCGCTTGAAGGGGCGCCGAAGTGGCATCCTTCATTAAATGGGTGAAAGTGTCTGTAGCGATAGCACTCATCTTTTCAAAGGTCTCTTTGGTTTGAACGACAGGATCTGGGGACATTTTACTCTTCCTTCTGTTGACGCATATTTAGGACTGCAGTGCAGCATCATCATTTAGATCGTCGAGTCCTCACGCAACTAATAAATTTGGCAAAAAAGCTTCGACAAGTTCAATTGGCAATGCCCCTTCTGCATTAAGATGGTCCAACGTTTCAAATACATAGCCACAATTCGAGCAGCACCAAAGATTGTTGACTTCTTCTGGACTGACGTAATCTGTCCGCGTGGGAGCAATCTGCTCCTCTCCACACCGAACACATTTTACTTTACCATCGAAACTTGGAATAGATGCGATTGATGCCATGTTCGGCCTCCCTATTTCTTTTATGTTTTTATGATTCAATGGCCAGCTGAAAGCATCTTACTTTCTGCGGCAATTGCATTGATTTCTGTCAACCTAACTCGCGGCTGATAAATTGCCAATCCGTCGCGCGCACATGCCCGTGCGCCTTTTGTGCGACGCATCAATGATGCTGATCGCGGATGTATGCTTATGGCACCAAACGGAAATGCCAACGCAATTGAGGGAACCATTTTGATTCACATCAACGCCAAACCAAAAAAAATATGAAATTTTTATGTGGAAATCGGGTGCGATCTCAAGCGGGGTAGGTGGATTCTTGTGGGATACCCAGCTCTTCCCGCTCATTTCCTCCTTTTTAAGATGGCATCTGAAAATCCAGAAACCCCGGCAGATTAGGCCGGGGTTTTTGTTGATGAACTCCTGACATGCAAAGCGCCATACGCAAATGGCACTTAAGGGTCGTGATCGGCTATTTCGCCAGCGCCTGTTGCTCGAGCGAGCAGTCGGCCACCGGGCTGGCGCCGGCAGTGCGTGCGGCCTCAATCTCCTTACGGGCGGCGCCGAGCTGTGCTGCGAAACGGCGGCTCTACCTCAGATTACCTCTCTTTATATCCATACTAAAGGAATCTGCATGTTCGTCGTGGTAGGCTCACCCGCCTGGATGAAGGGGGACTTAGAGGATCGAAGGTAACCATGGTTGGCGAGCGCGTTGAGCGACGACTCACTGCCATCCTTGCGGCCGATGTTGCTGGCTACTCACGACTCATGGGCGCCGACGAGGAGGGTACGCTGGCCCGGCTGAAGGCCGATCGGCTCGCCGTCGTCGACCCAAAGATCGCCCAACATCGCGGAAGGATCGTGAAGACCACGGGCGACGGCATGCTCGTGGAGTTCGCGAGCGTGGTGGACGCCGTGCGTTGCGCGGTCGACATTCAGCGCGGGATGGCGGAGCGCAACGCCGAGGTGCCGCAGGGCGAGCGCATCGAGCTCCGTGTCGGCATCAACGTCGGTGATATCATCATCGACGGAAATGATATTTTTGGCGACGGTGTCAACATTGCTGCGCGTCTTGAAGGGCTCGCCGAGCCGGGAGGCATCTGCGTGTCGGGCCGGGTGCAGGAAGATGCGGCGGGGAAGCTCGATGTTGCCTTTGAGGACGCAGGTGAGCAGCAACTCAAGAACATCGCGCGGCCGATCCGGGTCTTTCGGGTTCGATCGAATGCTGGAATAGCAAAGTCGCGACGTGCGGCAGCGCTTCCGCTCCCCGACAAGCCGTCGATCGCAGTCCTCCCGTTCCAGAACATGAGCGGCGATCAGGAACAAGAGTATTTCGCTGACGGCATGGTGGAAGACATCATCACGGCAATTTCGCGCATGCGCTGGCTATTCGTGATCGCGCGCAATTCGAGTTTCACTTACAAAGGCCAGGCTGTAGACATTAAGCAGGTCGGTCGCGAGCTTGGTGTGCGGTATGTGCTCGAAGGCAGTGTGCGCAAATCGGCAAACCGGGTCCGCATTACCGCGCAGCTCATCGACACCTCAACCGGCGCGCATATCTGGGCAGACCGCTTCGACGGCGGGTTTGAGGATGTCTTCGACCTGCAAGATCGGATAACTGCGAGCGTGGTGGGTGCGATCGCGCCGAAGCTAGAACACGCTGAGATCGAGCGAGCAAAGCGCAAGTTCACCGAAAACCTCGACGCCTACGACTACTATCTGCGTGGGTTGGCAAGCGCTTTTCAGCTGATCAGGGAGCCCAACGAAGAGGCGCTGCGGCTATTTAATAAGGCTATTGAGCTCGACCCCGATTATGCGTCGGCCTATGGCATGGCAGCATGGTGCTACCTCCAGCGCCAAATCTACGGCTGGATGACCGATCGCAAATGGGAGATCGCTGAGGCGGCACGGCTGGCTCGGCGAGCGGCGGAGTTGGGCAAGGATGACGCGGTCGCGCTCTCAAGGGGCGGGCTCGCGCTTGCCTATGTCGTCGGCGACCTTGAAGCCGGTGGTGCCATGATCGATCGCGCTATCGCGCTGAACCCGAATCTCGCTACGGCGTGGTCCGCCAGTGGTTGGGTTAAAATATCTCTCGGCGAACCGGAAGTGGCGATCGAGCACCTGGCGCGTGCCATGCGGTTGAGCCCGCTCGATACGGGCATTTTCGGGATGCAGGCTGCGACCGCGTTCGCGCATTTCTTTGCGGGCCGGTACGGCGAGGCGTCGTCATGGGTGGAAAAGGTAATCGGTGAGAAACCAAATTTTGTTATTGCAACGCGAACTGCAGCGGCATGCTATGCGCTTGCCGGACGGCAACAGGAAGCGCAAAAGGCCGCGGCAAACCTTCTTCAACTCCAACCCTCGTTTCGCATTTCCAATCTCAAAGACTATTTTCCGCTTCGCCGTCAAGAACATCTGGCCACCTGGGCAGAGGGCCTACGCAGGGCGGGGCTGCCGGAGTGATCGGCAACTAGTCAGTCGTCCTGATGAGATAATCCTCAGATAATTTTGAGTTCCAGTCGCCGCTAATACGTGCAACGATGCATGTGGTTTTTGGCACGAATATAAGATGGTCATGTTGCTCGATCCACACTAAAAAAAATTGATGGAATTTATCGCCGCTGGCGGCCGATCGAAGACCTGGCAACCAAATCCACCCGAGGCGTCCAAGAGAAAAATGCGCGGTCTAACGGTGCTTATTTTTCTCGACATGCGGTCTTAAAACGTGCACGGTTCAATAAATCGAGCCGCACTTTGCAGGCGGTTGGGCTGTCATTTGCATTTCTAAAACATACTTTGCAGCCTCAAATACAAAGCCCCGGCCGGTTGACCGCTGAGAAGATCGCCTTCGATTGGAGAATAGTGTGGAAATACGCGAAAAATTCTTTGTGAATGGTAGTTGGGTTGCTCCCTCGAGCCAAGAAACGATCGAAGTTTATAATGCTGGCGACGGTCAGATGTTGGGCAGGGTACCAGCTGGTAGCAAGAAAGATGTCGACGATGCGGTTAATGCCGCGGCCACTGCCTTCGGTGCCTGGTCTTCCCTTGACCCAGCCAAACGTGCAGCATTTCTCGCGAAAATTTCGAACGGCTTGAAAAGCAGAGCCGACGTCATCGCGAAGCTCATTGCTCAAGAAGTCGGAATGCCAATTAAGCTCGCTGGTCGCATTCAAGTTGCATTGCCAATCGTAACGTTTGCCAATTACGCTCGACTGTTGGCGGATTTCAAATTTGAAGAAAAAGTCGGAAATTCTTTGGTCGTCCGTGATCCAGTTGGCGTCGTCGCAGCCATCACCCCTTGGAATTATCCGCTTCATCAAATAGCGCTAAAAGTGGCTCCAGCGCTCGCGGCAGGATGCACAGTGGTTCTGAAACCGTCCGAAGTTGCGCCATTCAACGCATTTATTCTTGCAGATGTAATCGCGGAGGCGGAACTTCCGAAAGGAGTCTTTAATCTAATTACGGGTTATGGAACGACGGCCGGGGAAGCTCTCGTCGCGCACGATCGAATCGATATGATTTCATTTACTGGCTCTACGCGTGCAGGCAAGCGCATCTCCGAAATCGCTGCCAAAGGTGTGAAACGTGTAACGCTGGAGCTTGGTGGAAAGTCTGCATCTATCATACTCGACGATGCTGATTTCGCTGCAGCTGTAAAAGCAACGGTAAGCAATTGTTATCTGAATTCTGGCCAGACGTGCACTGCGTGGACCCGCATGCTGGTGCCGGAATCGAAATATGAAATGGCCGCAAAGATCGCTACGGAAACAGCGAGTGCGTTTGTACCTGGAGATCCTTTGTCCGAGGGCACGCGTCTCGGACCGCTGGCCTCTGCCGCACAGCTTGAACGTGTGCGAGGTTATATAAAGAAGGGTTTAGAGGAGGGCGCTAAGTTGCTGACCGGTGGCTTAGAGCCGCCGCAAAACGTACCGAGCGGGGGTTATTATGTGAAGCCAACGGTGTTCGGCAATGTAAAACCCAGTTCAATAATAGCGCAGGAAGAAATCTTTGGACCGGTGCTGTCGATTATTACCTACCGAGACGAGAACGAGGCAGTCCGTATCGCAAACGGCACTGTCTACGGGCTGGCTGGGGGAGTCTGGTCAGCCGATGAGGCACGAGCGCAACGTGTGGCGCGGCGCATGCGAGCCGGCCAAGTGGATGTGAACGGCGGAGCTTTCAACATCAACGCGCCGTTTGGGGGATTCAAACAGTCCGGAATTGGCCGCGAGGCGGGATTATATGGTTTGGAAGAATATCTTGAATACAAATCGCTGCAATTGAGGCAGGCGTCCTGATCCGCAAGTGTATTAAGTGTATAGAGTACATCAACGGCGCAAATGCACGATATTTCAGTCGTCGATATCGTTTTATAATTCGCTCGTATCCTATTGATTTACAATGCTTCCGTGGCAAGTTACCGCGCAGATGGGAAGGAGCGATCCATGAATCCCCCGTCCATTGGCGCAAGCAGGCTCGGGCACCCACAGGAGTCTCCCATATGAAATGTGTTAGCGGTGCAATATTCGGCATGGCTACGGTTTTGCTCGGCGTCTCGCTCGCTGTCCGGGCTGAGGCCCAGGTCCCGGCCGTTTTACCCGATGCGGCCCAGTCCGATCCTGTAGCGAACGGCGTCATGCGCGGATTTCCTCCTGCGGCCGATAAGACGGTGCTCTTTGCCAACGGATCCCTTTGGAAATTTCCCCTGACGCGATGGGCATTCAGTCACGAGCGCGAGCTCCTGCCGAGCAAGACTGTGCCACGCCGCAATGATCCGATTGTGTCGTTCAAACGGGCGGAGCGTGACCTCGGCAAAGTCGAGTTCAAGACGATGGACGGTCAGAGGATGACGTTCACCGAAGCTCTTGCGAAGACTTATACAGACGGGATTGTGGTGCTGCACAAGGGTAACATTGTTTACGAGAAGTACTTCGCTGCCTTGACGGAAGATCGTCAGCACGCCGCCATGTCTATTACAAAATCCTTCGTCGGAACAATTGCCGCCATGCTTGCAGACCAGGGCAAAATCGATCCATCGTCACAGGTGACAAAATACGTTCCCGAATTGGCTTCTACGGCTTACGGTGATGCCACCATTCGTCAGGTCATGGATATGACGATCGGTGTCAGGTATTCGGAGGATTATGCGGACCGGAGTGCGGAAATCTGGAAATATATTGTCGCTGCTGGCGCCGCGCCGCGTGCGCCAAACTACGAGGGACCAACGACGCTGTATGATTTCCTCACGACGTTGCAGAAGGAAGGCGAACACGATCAAGCATTCGCTTACAAGACGGTCAACTCAGAAGTGCTGGCTTGGATCGTCAAACGGGCTACAGGGCAATCGCTCGCGGATCTGATGTCGTCAATGATCTGGTCAAAGCTAGGTGCAGAGTACGACGCGTATTTTGTGCTCGACCCGGTTGGTACTGAAATTGGAGGTGGGGGCTTGAACACGACGCTGCGCGATCTCGCCCGATTTGGTGAGCTGATGCGGAGGAAGGGACGTGTTAACAATCGTCAAATCATTCCAGCTCGGGTAGTCGACGACATCGAACGGGGCGGCGACAAAGCTAAATTCACAAAAGCCGGATTAAAGACGTTGCCAGGCTGGTCGTATCGCAACATGTGGTGGATCAGTCATAATGAACACGGTGCGTACATGGCTCGCGGAATCCATGGTCAAAGCGTGTACATTGATCCGAAAAGCGAGATGGTCATCGTGCGCTACGCGTCACATCCTGTCGCAGCGAATGCAGCCAACGATCCAATTACCTTGCCGGCGTATGCAGCAATTGCCGATGCACTCATCAAATAGCAATGCTGTGAAAGCGAACGTGGCTCTCGGGCCATTTATGACCCCAATCTGATATGTAGGCTGCTCAGGGAATTTGATAAACCGTCATTCGGTCCGCGATGCCGCGCAGGGCCGCGTTCTGTTCGGTCAGCTTGAGCTTGCTCGTCTCCAGCATTTTCGACACTTGTACATTTTCCACGACAGATTTGGTCGCAAAGATCGCGCGTGAATCGGCAAGGCTCTGAACACGGGCGGCGATGTTAACGGTGTGACCAAAGTAATCGAGCCGGTCGTTGAGCGTGACCGCGAGGCACGGCCCCTCGTGAATTCCGATCTTGACCAGTAGATCGTTCTTAAGGTTTTGCACGGAGTCACGCATGCGAAGCGCGGCGGCGAGCGCACGATCGGGCGTCGAAAATGTTGCCATCACTGCATCGCCGATGGTCTTGACGACCGCGCCGCCCTCAGAGGCGACGATCTCCTGGAGAACACGGAAATGTTCGCGCACGAGGTCATAGGCAACAATATCGCCAACGCGGTCATAGAGCGCGGTCGAGCCTTTGAGGTCGGTGAACAGGAACGTGAGACTGGTAATCTTCAGCCCCTGATCGACATCAAGCGTGTCGGTGCGATAGATGTCGCGGAAGGTCTGATTGGTCAAAAGCCGCTTCGCGGTCAGGAACGGCCGCCGTTTGCCGAGCAGATGATGGAGCACATCGCCGGCGATCCATACCGAGGGCAGTGCGCGCACATTGGTGCGGTTGTCGAGCGTAAGCCGCAGCGGACCGGGCCGCATCTCGGTAGTGCCCGTCGGTGCGTGAATCTTGTTGAAGATCATTGTTAGATTTTGGCGCTCGCGAGTCGGCTCACCTTTCACGTCGATAAAATGAGCCGCGTGCGTGACCGGCTCGAACACGATCACGAATGCGGCTGGTAATTGCAGCGATATCAGCGCCTTCTCTCCAGGCGGGAGTTCGATTGAGTCGATCGTAATTTCCTCGAGAACTTCTTCCAATCCGGTCTCAGGCAGGTCGACCCCCGAGCCCCAGAATATCTGCCGGAAATATTCCCAGATCGGGAGCGAATGCGGATCGTGCGCAGCGATCCGGCGCACGCGCGGGCTAACCGTAAAGGCGACCTCGACCATCTCGTCGAGCGTCGGCTCATAGCCGGTTGCGCAGAGCGCACAATCGTATGCCTCCTTGTGCACGGACTTGAGAGTTTGTGTGGCGTCGAGCACCCCTCCACAGCCCGGGCACAGAACGTTCCAGCTCAATTCGAATAGCCCCAGCCGCGCGGCCTGCAAGAAGCCGCTGATCGCCTTTTCCTCGTCGAGCCCGTGCTCGGCGGCGAACTTCAGGACGTTGATACGGCACAATTTCCGATCGCTGCCGTCGCGGATCACCTCATTGATCGCGGCAACGACAGCTTGATCAGCCGAATTGCGCAGAGTATCGAACAGCGCCTTCGTATCGTTCATGACACTAAACTACGCCAAAATTGGCCGTCTGACAGTGGTGGCGCGAACATAAAAGCGCAAATTCCCGTGAGAATGGGACCGGCACTGAGTAAACGCCTATTACGAAGCATGGGGACGAAATTACAAGACGCGGTCGGGGTTTTTATTGGACGAAGTCAGGACAGAGCTTGTCGGTAACTTTCGCGGCGATTGCGGTATATTGCATTGAGAACCCGCTGACTGCGTGGCCATTTTGCTCTGTGCAAGCCTGAAGCATTCGTTGTACGATAAGATTGTATCGAACCCATGAATTCGCAGGTGGTTCAATGTCTGAAGTGAAATATAAAATTGTCCAACACGACGGCGGGTGGGCCTACAAGGTCGACGGCGTGTTCTCGGAGCCTTTTCCCACCCATGCGGATGCCCTCGAGGCAGCAGAGGCTGCCGCCCAACACCAGCGCGCTCCTGGGCAGACCGACATCATCGAGTACGAGGATGAGAAGGGCAAATGGCACACTGAAACTGCGTCTGGCAGCGATCGCCCTTCCACCACTGTTGAGGACAGCAAGTAATTGGCTTCGGTGCATGATCTCAAACTCACTCGATATTTCGAAAAATCCAATTGATTGTTTGGCAAATTCGATTGAAGTTCTAATTTCTGTTGTTGGCACCAAACAGATTCTATCAACCGCGCTAATGAATGTCTGCTTTTGAGTGCAGCGGATCTGGCGCGGACGTGAGACGACGTCGGCATTTGACCCAGAACGGACGTTCACGTGACGTAAAGATTCGGCACAGTGGAGCATTACTGTGAAACGAAGGGGCACATGTTTGAGCTGAGAACGGCGGCGATAACCTTGGCATGCCTCCTGCTAAGCTACTGGCTCGGTCTCTACGCGAATGCTCTTCTGCCAAGGCATCGGCGAAGTGCAGAAACGATCGGAGTAGTGCGCGCAGTCATCGGCACTTTGATCACGTTTGCTGCTTTGATCCTCGGCCTTCTCACCAATTCCGTGAAATCTTCGTTCAACTCGACAGATGGAAATGTACGAGTGTTCGCTGCCGAGATCATAAGGCTCGACCAGTTGCTGCGCGCCTATGGCCCTGAGGCAGATCCAATGCGCGCAATCTTGCGTTCATATGTCTCTGATGCGATCGCGCAATCCTGGCCTAATGAGCTGCCGCCAACGGGAGCCAGGCCGGGATCTGCGCCGAAACCAAACCGAGTTGCATCCGTATTGGAGAATATTGCACAGGGCGAGATGCTTTATGGCATCGAGGCGGGAATTCGCTCTTTGGATTCTCACAATGGGGAGCAGCTACAAATCGCTCAGGACGCACGCGCGACGATGCGCCGCGTGATCGAACGGCGCTGGGCGATCATTGAGAGTCAGCGTAGTTCCATTCCCGGCCCGTTCCTAGTAATACTTATCTTTTGGCTCATGGTTATCTTCGCGAGTTTCGGACTGAATGGCATGCATGGGCTACTGGTACACGTGACCGTCTCTCTTGCTGCTGTCTCACTCAGTTCGGTAATCTACCTAATCCTTGATCTCGATAGCGCTATGACTGGTCTCATCTCTGTATCCAGCACGCCACTCAGGGACGCACTTGCGCATCTCGGACGTTGACTGGGTATGCTTTGATGATCGCGCAATTTGAATACATACAGTCCGTCACTAACCAATGATCCGGCCTTGAGGTATTCATTCGGTCATCGCGCGCCAGCGTCCGCCGCGGTCTTCAGTGCATAATAAAGACAAAAAGCAGATGCGAACCCGAGAAGAAATGCCCAATGCGGTCGCACCAATCTTTAACGTGGTGGGATAATTGGTAAGAGCAAGAAGGCTTCGTGTCGCGGCCCTGTGTGAATTGTGCTCTCGCCTCCAAATAGGTCGGTCGGCCGGTCGTATGGGTCGTCGTGTATCCAGGGACCTGAGCCACGTGTCCGGAAGATCGGATTGGCGTCCACGCCCGGCCGTTCAAAGTCCTTGCCGGATATGTTGAGAGCGAGGCGGAAGCCGGCTGGTAGCACAATGCTCATCGGCCAGAGTTCGATGTCCAGTTCATAAACCTGCCCTGGCGTCAACGGCTGCTTGTCGTCATGGGTGTGATAGGGGCGATAGGGCAGCGATTTCATTGGATCGAGCTTGCGGTGAGAAGCGCGCAGCCAACCTTGCGCCAATGGGGTGTGTGGATCGACGGTGCCCTGGAATTCGACCTCCCGGCCATCCGGTGAAAACGCCATGGCTGTGATGAACAAATCAGCATCGACGGTCGAGGAGGAAATGAACAGTTTGAGCACCATAGGGCCAGTGATTTCCATTTCGCGCTCGAGTGGCGGCGACATCCATCGGATGCCATCCCCCATCGCGGCGAACGACGCGCTCCCGTCCTTCGCCGGTGCACGCCAGTCTAGGTGACCACTCTTGGCATCAAGGAACAGTCGCGTCCATTTGGTTTCGGCTAACGGCCATTCATTCTCCTTGCGCAGTTCGAACACGTTGCTAAACGGGCGGCGGAGGTTGAGCCACACCCGCGGTTCCTTGTCCCAACCATTCTGCACATCTTTCAAAAAATAATCGAAAAAGCGTTTCTGCAGTGCCATGCCATATTCGAGATAAAACCATTCCTCGTGGCGGCCGGGATGGCATTCCAGCCATTTCTGCTTCGACGTCGCTTGTGTAAAAGCCTCGAAGTTGCCGCGCGGGTGAAGTCCGAATCCTGCCCAGTTGGCCGCGCTCAGGAAAGGTGTAATCACTTTCGACCAATCGGGAGAACGGTATCGGTACCAGGCGTCGTCCATTTCTCTCGCGCGAGCATTGGCTAGCGTGTCACAATAATTAGCTTTGAGATCCTCCTTCGACAGCGGCGCGGGCCCCGCAGATGACTCATTCATCCAATGATCCTTCGGCGCGTCCGGATTACCGTGCTGGATGGCAAGCACCTGACGCGGAAACCAAGTCTCCATGAATTTGTTCGATAGAATGCCACCGTGGCGGTACCAATCGCGATACATATCGGCGGCACCTTCCCACGGAATCATTGCAGTGAGATGCGGCGGCTGAAGTGCTGCGACGTGCCATTGGTTGATGGCGTAGTACGATATCCCATTCAGGCCAATTTTTCCGTTCGACCAAGGCCGCGTTCCGGCCCATTCAATCGCGTAATAATAATCCAGCGTCTCGCGCGGTGAGAAAACGTCGAGATATCCTGGTGAGCGGCCGGCACCGCGCGAATCCACACGTAGCACTGCGTAGCCCCATGGCACCCAAATTTCTGGATCGACGGTTTCCCATGTCAGGTAACTGTGGGTTGAACCTGCTAGCAGATCGGGATGTTCCTTTATGAGCCAATCCCACAGCGGTTTGTAATGCTCTTGATATTTAACCCCCTTGCCGTAGGGCCCATGCGCCATAATTACCGGCACAGACGCTGACGTGTCCGGCCGATAAACATCCGCCCGCAGGATAACGCCATCGTCCATGGGAACCGGCAAATCGCGTTCGATGATCATGGTGTTTCCTTGACTGCTTTAACGGCGCAACGCTCAATCGTCCCTGACAATTCCCGCCTTCGAAATGACGCTGGTCAATTCCGTTCATCGCATAAAACAGACGTGCCAATCGCACTAAAGAATGTCTGTTGCTGAAGCAAGAACGGACATGACGCGAAGGAGCCGCAGTGTCAGGAAATGACCAAATCCGACATACCGATTGTGGGAGACTAAGAGATTCTGACGACATACCCCTTCCGTGAGAAAGGTGCCATATACTGAGTGACAGACAGATCGGGGATGTCCGCTGCAAGGAGGGCGTTATAAGAAAATCTTTCATTCTTTTAGCGCCTGGTATTTTGTTAGCCGGCTTAGCGACGTCGGGTCCGGCAGTCGCTCGTGACCGCTCGGATCGAGCTGAAATGTCCGCTAATCAAATTGTTGATCAAATTGACGCGACCATCGCCCGCATCAAGGCTGACCTGCGTCTGACGCCGGATCAGGAGAGCAATTGGTCCGGCTTCGCGACTGCGATGCACGAGATCGGCAAGAAACGGGCTGATCGCCAGATTGCTCTGCAAGCCGAACTCTCTCAGAAGAAGGTCCCTGTCGATATCATCGATCAAATGCGCAAGGAGGCCGACGCCATGAGCGAACGTTCCGCCGATCAAAAGAAGCTCGCTGACGCCGCTCAGCCCCTTTACTCAAGCCTTAACGACAAGCAGAAGTCGCGCTTTGCTGAAGCGTTGTTCCGGCTGAGCCATTAGCCTGTCGTCCCTTAAGGGAAAACGTCGCCAGCGGTCCAGAAAGAGAATTATTGCTGTTGTTCACATTTCCGATTTTGACGTGTCTTATTTTTGCGGCCGTTGGCGGCGGCAATGTTGTTTAGACGCCGTTGATATAAGTCAATGCAATCCTGCAGCAAGCTGATTTGATTTTTCCAACTTAAGCGATCCAAAATTGGTTTTTGAATGCGCCTCGGCTGGGCGCTGCAAAACCATAAATCGAAAGCTACTCTAACGTCGTAGTCGGCGTGCTGCGAACCGGAGGGGTTTTCGATGCCTAAAATTCGAACTGTTTCCAATATCAAGGCCAATGGAGTGGCGGTTATCCATTGACGTAACAACAGGGAAAAGCACCATGCCAAATGAGCTTATGCCGTTTATCGTCTCTTTCGATGTTGGGTGCCTAGAACCGGCGGGCGTGGCGATTAGAATAACTTACGCAACGAGCAAAAAGAGATTTAAAGCGAAGCAGTGGGATAAGATTGTATATGGGATGAGACCCGCCCTAGCCAAACAACTTGCCGAACTGTTGCGTCAAGAAACGTCCCGGACGCGGCCAGCAGGCCCAAAACATCATTGATCGTTAGCATTCTTTGGCATTCGTCTCCTGGAACTATTTTTCTTTTTGCGGATAGGCTCGTGCGGATTTAGCGGGGCTCGAATGTCAAGCGCTTGGCTCTGCTCATCGCTGGTATCAAGCGGATGAGGGCAATGGTAAGGAATAAAGCCGCTATGAACTGAGGGCAGATCATTCCTTATTGATGCGCGTCAATGACTGTCACCTAAAGAAATTGCGAAAAGAAAATTGAATGATTTGGTTTCGGTAAATGAACTAATCTATTCGGCGGAGCACACATGCGGCGCATCATGGTTGTCACCGATGGGTCCGAAGGCGCCAACCGTGCCGTCGATGTCGCGGCGGGGCTTGCGAAGGCGGTGAATGGTATCCTCTGGATCGTGACGATTCGGGATGTCAAGCTTCTGAGCAACCACATGAAAGAAATTCGTCAGCTCGGAATGTCAGAAAATCTACTCGAGCGTTTTACCAAGAGGATTCTGACGGAAGCTAAGGAACGGGCGAGCAGGCTCGGCGTATCCGATGTTCGAATTCACGCGTTTGAAGGCGATGCGGCGGAAACGATTATTGATATTGTGAAGCGCGAGCAGATTGATCTGCTGGTTGTCGGACGGCGCGGAAGTGGGCGCCTTGCTGCCCAGCCCCTTGGCAGCGTGGCGCAAAAGCTTACGAGCTTCTGTCACTGCTGCGTCATGGTGGTTCCGTGAATTCGTGCGTCATCGCCGAGCGCATGCCAAACGGTGCACAGACAAAGCCAAATAATGCAAAACCGTTGCTAGCCGGGTGTAAGCGGACGCTGACGCTATTCAAGATTATGCGGTGCGAAAAGTGCGCGGCTGGCTCTAATGATCCACAGCTCCACTTGCAAAGAAAAACGGGCGCCTCTGGGAGCGCCCGTTCATTACAATTTTTAACCGATGGATTGCAACTTGTGCCAGCCGATTTGGACGCTAGCCTTGAAGTTCTGCCAGCTGGTGTCGACGACGTCCCAATTAACCATTGGACGTTCCATCACGATAGAATTTGGATTGGTCGAACGAGCCGTTAGGTTCGTGTCGTGGATGTAGGCCACGCCAATCGCAAGGAAGAAGCCGACAATAATACCAAATAAAATCCGCATATGTCTTTCTCCTGAAAAGCGAATGATTGATGCCTATCGACATGTTTCTGAGCGAGGTTACGGACACTCGAATGATTTGCGTTTCATCGACTTCGAAGAAAAAATGGCCCCGGGGTTGGGGGGCGGGGGTTGGATCCCGGGGCCCTGATCGCTTGAGCAAATTGGGGGAAGCCCGAGTGATCAGTATTTTGTATTGATCGATCTGTTGAGGTCAGAACTTCCGCGCAATGTACACAATGACGAAGTCCTCGCGTGTAAGACGACTGGCCGGTTCAGCCTGCAGCCTAGAGCCGCCCCATGAGAAGCAGGATAACGAGGATAATCAGGATGATGCCGATGAGGCCGACGCCGCCGTGACCATATCCGTAACCGTAACCGCCGAACCGACCACTGAATCCACCGAGTAAGAAGATGACCAGAATAATGACGAGTATGAGTCCGAGCGACATGAAGCTGTCCTTTCAGGAACATTAATGCTGCGCGTTGCGCGTGCGGCTATTAAGAAAAGTTTGTGGCCAACGGCCCATTGAAGTCTGTATAAAATTGACCACTTCCATGGGACATAGTGGTCTTTATATCTGGCCAGGGAGGGGCCTTACGAAGTAGTTTTTGGCCGGCAATCGGCACGGACGGACATCGAAAATCAGTTCAAAATTGCTCAACTATTAATATGTGGCTCGTCATGCAAAACGACATTCAGCAACGAGCTGTGGATTTCTAGGTGGCCGTTGTAACTAATCAGACCCATTTTTCGGAACCTATTCATGAAAAAGCTCACGCGGGATCGCGTTGTGCCGATCATTTCCGCGAGTGTTTCTTGGCTGATCTTTGCAATTGCGCGCTCAGGTCGGCCCTCCTTGCCAAAATTCGCCAATAGGAGAAGAGCTCGGGCTAGGCGTTTCTCACTCGAATTGAATAATTGATCCACCAGATCCGCCTCAACTCGGATGGTCCGAGCCAAGAGATGAGTAACGAAAACCGCGGAAAATGCTGGCTCGTCATGTAGAGCGTGGACGATGGTGGCTTTTTCCAGCCGCATGATCTGGCATGGCGTCATTGCCACAGCTGTTGCCATGCGCCGCATCTGCCCGGTCAGACATCCTTCACCACAGAACTCGTTCGGTCCCAAGATTGCGACTATGGCTTCCTTGCCTTGCTCGGAGACAACAGTGATTTTGACCTTGCCCTTCTGGATATAGAAAACCGCATCAGCAGGGCTGCCCTGCGAGAAGACCGTTTGATCCTTTCGATATTTGGAGATAGTTCGACCGACGTTTTCCGTGTGCAGAAAAATATCGGGATCGAACGCAGTCCTGTTTTGCTTTCTTTTTCGACCATTAACTTGTTTCATTACTGCACTTCTTTTATCGCCGCGCGATGGCACAGAGAGCAATGAACCGATCGATAGAATTAAGAAGATACAAAATGGCTACCTCTCAAACTATTAGGAGACGGCCTAATTAGAACATCCCAAATTCAATCAGGCATCTGAGCAAAATAGCTTACGGATAAAGGCACATGGTGACAAGCACTGACAGCTTTTGGTAGGAAACGCTCCGGTGGTCACGAAATATTGCTCGCTCAATTTCCTAAATGCAAAATCGCGGCCTCAAAGCCGGGGGTTTTTGCAGGGCGCCAGCTCATGTGGCAGGACGTGGAAACACTGGAAGGTGACATCATCTCGCAATGCATAGCTTATTGTCCGTGGCAATGACTTGCTGGCTGTAATCCGCATGCTCTTTCAGATTCTGCTATTGATCTTGCAGAATCGCTGGGGCTATCTAGCTCCTGTCCTGCTAGGCTTTGGGAGGTTGCTATGCTTTCAGTCTTAATCGGGGTCCTAATTATATGCATCGTCGGCGCGATCTGCTTTTGGGTCATAGATAAGTTTGTTAATGATGCTCGTTTGGCCAATCTTCTCAAGCTACTCGTGGTATTGATTTGCGTGGCGGCGATCCTGCAAAGGGTGCTGCCGCTCGCCGGGATCAATTGGCTGTAGCGGATTAATCGAATGTCCTGACGCTTAATCTCTCCAATACAAACCCCGGCCTCGCGCCGGGGTTTTTGTTGCATGAACTTGGATCCGCAGACGCTGGTTTGTTTAGTCGCGATGTCCGTTTGTGACATCAAACGCACATACCAACCGCGTTGAAGAATGTCTGTTGGTGAAGCAGGAACGGAAACGGTGCGAACGTGTAGCGAGGCCAGTAAATGACCCCAAGCAGACCCAACATGAATCGAATTTCACTCAGATGTGATTTCTCCAACAAAAGCAAATTAAAATGAGCCCCCAACGATGGAGCTCTCTTTAGATTAAGGGATTATATTATCTATTAGAGTGCGCTTGAAACCGTCGTAAAGGTCGAGTTGAGGCTCGTGCCGATAGACTGGGTTGCTGCAACAATTGCGATTGAAATGCCAGAAGCAATCAGAGCATATTCGATTGCGGTGGCGCCGCTCTCGTCGTGGAGAAATTTACGCACCTTGCTCATGTTTGTCTCCAATACAATCTCATTCGCGCAAGCAGTAACTTCATAATTGATACGAATTGAAATTGTTTTTACGTATTCAATAAAGTCTTACGTAGTTGAGGCTTAATGCCTCAAAGCTATATTAAGATTGCTGGAAGGTTAAAGATTGACCTGTCCATACACTGAGCCTTATGCACGCTGATCGCAGGTAAGTTTGGTTGGATGTGTGCGCTTGGCGCTGAGCCGACCTGCTGCAATGTCTGCTATCCGGTCGCTATCGGGAGTTAAGCGGACCCAGTGCGAACCAAGTTGAACCGATGCAAATGACCCGATTAGCGACATATGATGTCGATGCCCTATTGAATATGAGTGACGTCGGGAAACGACCCCATGCAGAGTTCCATCCACACAAAAGCAGCGAAAAGGACCCAGTCCGTTTCCCGGCTGATAATAGACGGTGCATCCCTATCGCTTTTTGGTCAGAATAGCATCAAGCGAGAAACGACCGGCGGCACAAATGAATAGGAAAAGCGCTCCGCCGATAATGGCGAGGTTCTTATAGAACTGCCCCTCATGTAAGCGGCGCGCCGCTGGTTCGGCAAATTCCCAATAGCGATGAGCTATTCCTGTTGCGGCGATAACAAATATAACGATCAAGACCGCTGCCCAGCGCGTGCCGAAACCCAAGATTATGGCCGCGCCGCCGATAAATTCGCTAATTGCGCCAACCGGACCCCAAAAACCGGGGAACGGTACACCGCGGTTACTCAAACTCGTGCCAAATGCATCGAGCGCTCCTAACTTTGCAGCGCCACTCTGAAAGAAGATAATCCCCATAGCCAGCCGCCCGATTAGCAAAACCGTATCACTCACTCGAGCTGCGAGGGAATCTGCGAAACCGCAAATGATCGCCCAGACTCCGCGAAGATTACGATGTTGTCGTGCGGTTTTATTCAACATGAGTCGCAAATATCGGAAGTCCAATAGTATTCAATATATCAGAATTGAAGTGCAGGTCTGCAATTTAGCTATATTTTATTGAAAGCAATTGGCGGTGCATGGCACTTAACGAAAGAGATGATCAGCGTAGATATTGTCCGTGTATTAGGGTGAAGCGGTCGTCGCAACCTTGTGCTCAATATGACGCAAATGACCTTGAACGGACTTTTGGACACAGCGGCATCTGAATGCCGAGAAGCGTCCGCCCCCTCGCATCTGGCCGTCTAACGAGTTCAGAAAATCGCTACCATTCACGTCCGCTCGGGGCTCATCCGAGAAAACCCATAGCATCTGAGAATGCAGAAGCTTAAATGGAGCCTTGAAATTTTCGACGGGAACGATTTCCAACAACAGCTGACAAGAGTGGAAAGCCTTCCTGAATGGCGCGAACCGCGATCGTTGCACAGGCCAACGCATCGGAAGCAGCATCATGGTGCTTAAGTGCGATTCCTAATTCATTACATACGTTTGCGAGATTTGCGGGTCGAAAGTTCCAATGCGCGCGAGCGATCCGAACAGTGCAGATGAATGGAACCCGAGGAGGTGCCCGGCCTGAGGAAGTACAGCAGGCGGAAAGAACATTCCGGTCAAATGCTGCGTTATGCGCCACAAAATAGTTGGCTCCTGTCCAAAATTCCTGAAAATCATTCCATACGTTAGCGAAATTGTCCTCATTTTTGACATCGCTCCAGGAAATTCCATGCAGATAGGAGAACATAAAGCTCATCCGCGGCGGACGGATCAGGCGGTAACCCTTTTTGGTGATCTTTCCATTTTCGATTGAAACGATTCCCAGTGCGCAGGCACTGTTAGCCGCGTAGTTTGCAGTTTCGAAATCGATAGCTACGAGTTTCATCTCGCCTCAATCTCTAAGCGGCCGAAAAAGAATCAGAACGCAGAAGATATAGGATTATAGAGCGCTTGGGCGTGAACGATAGAACGGCCGTGGCATTGGATTGGTTTGAGCGTCATCCGCAAACCTTTCGGCGCAGCGTCATTTGAGCGGATCGCAGAAATAAGCCTCACCCTTGAAATAATTGATCTGCGGCGCCTTGTTATAGAAGGCGCAGGCCTCAGAGCTTTCGGGTTGCGGGTCGGCATTATCCATGAAGAAGATGGGATCGCGGCTAAAATCGCCACGCACCCAGCAAGACTTTTCAGTTCGGATCGCCCGCGGAGTCTTCCCCGATGGTTTGGGACGTAGCGATGAGATAAACGATAGCAATAAATTGGCGTCTTGTTGGCGCCGCGGCTCGGACTGATGCGACGCGAGAGAAACCCTGTGGTCACCATCCGCGCCAATACCGCCTTCGCCAATACCGCCGGGGACCATAATAATAACCGGGGCCGTAATAATAGCCGGGGCCGTAAAAGAGGGGCTGTGGCGGCGGCGGATAATACCCGGGTGGTGGCGGCCCGGCGTAGCCGGGCATTGCACGATTCGGTCTCGCCGGTCGTGGCCCGCCGAGATTGAGATTTCGTGCAACCGCATAGCCGCTGCGATCATTCCACGTAACCTCGCACCACTCGCCGCTGCAACTGGTAATTAGGACCGGGGTGCCACTAGGAATGGTCGTAATAATTTCCGAAGCCGTGTTTGGTCCGCTGCGCAAATTGACGTTGGCTATGACCGCCGCAGATATTGTGGAGCCGGAGGGAACCGGTGCAGATTGCGACCCAGGAACGCTTGGCATTTGACTGTTCGGCGGCGGTGCGCCGGGCGATTGTGCACCCGGTGGCGGTTCCTGTCCGGCCGCAGGAGGGTTTTGTTGCGCAAATACCGTCACGGCCATTGAAACCGCCCCCACGGCAAGCATTCCAAACATTGTACTCAGTATCTTGGCATTCAAGGACATGATGGTCCTCTTCGCCAACAATTGGCTGACGTTCGCCACATGGCGGATGGGTGAAGTGCAAGCCGTTGCTTTACCGTCGGAACAAGCACGGGCGAGTTAAGCCTCTGGCTAACCCGCCCGCCGCGCTTACCTCAGCGAAATTGCCATTCCGCTTAGGTCGAGATTGGCCATCAACCCGACCTGCTCGCCTCTCAACTGCAAGAGGGCACCCTTCGCGTTGCGAAGTGAGATAACCCGAGCTCCGACCACTACCGCGCCGCCAGCCCCGACGGCCCCATAGACCCCCGCGACGTCCGATGGCGAGCGGATGTTGCTGACGGTGCCAACAAAGTTTGTTCCCGACGCGCCGAATACGAGGCCGGCGCTCAAACCGCCGACCGACAACGGGTATTGCCGTCCATGAAACGTCAGCGTGCCCGATCCCGCGGACGCGCCGACGAACCAGCCGGCCTTCACCACCGAAATGCGGATGGTGCCGCTGTCGGCGTAGGCCGCAGACGAAATGCTCGCGCCGACCATAACGATTAGAGCGATAAGACCTGTACGAAATTGGTGAAAAATTCGCATGTTGGAGTTCTCCTGGAAGTGCTTGGGATGCACGGCTCGGCAGCCTTAATCGGGATGCCCGGAGGACCCCCGAACCGACGTAAATGATAGGCGTTCTCTAAACTGGTTGGAAGCCCCGACCCGTCATCCGGGGAATGCGGGTTTAATCGTCAAATGCTCATGCAACCAATAAATTTGGCAAAAAAGCCTCAACAAGCTCAATTGGAAGCGTTGAGTCTGCATGAAAATTAGCCGCCGTTTCAAACTCATGGCCACAATTCGCGCAGCGCCAAAAATTGCGAACTTCTTCGGTCTTCACGTATTCAGATCGCTCGGGAGCAATCAATTTCTCTCCGCATTGAGCACATTCCACCCTATGGTCGAAACTTTGAAGTGACGCGACTGATGTCATGTTTGGCCTCCCTATTTTTTTATTTTTATAATAGCCAACTATAAGCATTTTACTTTCTGCCGCAATTGCATTGATTTGTATCAAATCAGCCGACTAGTTTTCCAAAGCCGCTTAGATCGCATTTAATGTCGCGCGGCGACTGTGCACGTTGTGAACCTGTACTGGTGACGCGATGCTGCGACGCACCAGTGCCAAGAATGGCAAGACCAAAATGAAGCGGAAGACTTGTGAAAAGGAACTGCGCAAGCTTCAGGTTAATCAACCCGGCGTCCAAAGTCTGTCATTTGCTCTTCCAGAATAACCTCCGTTTTGCGAATTTGTGCCAATGCGCGATCGCATGCTTGCGGTGATATTGTTGGGATTCGGCTAGCCAACGATTGACAAGATCGGCGGCGCTCGCGGCATTAGATTTTCCAGAGGCAACTAGTTGGGCGATCAATTTGAGGGCCATCATCTCATCGTGCAATGTGCCCAAGACCCCCTGCAGCTTCTTGAGCGCAGAAAGATAGCGCTCTGTTCGCCGACCGGGCCAGATGTCACCGAAGAACTCCGTCGCGTGGCGTAACTTTTTGATGCGGATGCGCAGACGATGGAGTTCTCGCGTGTCGAGCGTACGTATTCTTTTGCCGAGCTTTCGCACTTTGGCATGCTGGACGTTCAACGCGTCAGCGGCGAAATTCTTTATTGGTTTGGCAAGAATGCTGGCCTTCCATTGTCGTTCCCCTCGGTCTGGGGCTGCCAATCCGAATTGTCGTTCAATCCAAAGTGCGAGCCGCAGCAGCAAGTCTGTTCGATGCGGATCGCGGAGCGCGGTGCGGACCCCCCGGTACCCTTCTGCGCGGTTTATTTTCGCAATTTTGAGCAGATTGCCTGATGACTTGCGCAACTGCTTGGGCATGCGGTTGAGCGTCTCTTCGATCAGCACGTCCCATTCGCGTGTAGTGCCCAGTTTTCGTTGCAATGAGCGCAGCTCATCTTCGATGCGAAACCGACCGGTTTGCGCCATCGCCTCCCGGAACAAAGAAAATGCCGAACGCATGTGACGAATGCCGACTCGAAGTTGATGTATCGCTTCTGGATCGCTGCTCTGGTACGCATAATTGGCATTGGTGAGAATGTCGGTAAGACAGGCCTGCGCGATAATCGCGAAGGAGTTTCTGACGCTACCGTCCGAATCGAGATGTACGGAGGCGGCACTTGCAGCGGTGGGCGCGAAACTCTTGGCGAGCTTGTAGCCGCGCTCCGTTTTGCTCCTCGGCCTAATTCGCAACGGCACAATGGCATTAAGTCGGCGCGCCAGTTGAAAGAGACGCGCAGGTTCGCCTGACTTGAGCCCAAGCTCCACTTCGGAGATCGGTATCCTTTTTCGATTTGCCACCACGCTGCCGCAATCAATGGCACATTCGATTTGGCATCGTCCAAGCTGCAGCAACCACGTCTCGCGCACGACATCCGTGATAAGCACCGGTAACAGGACCTTGTGGCCACGGCACCTTTGGATCAGTCGGCGAACACCTGAATCTTCGATTCGCATCAAGTTTGGGCGATCGCTCCGGATCGGGCTCTCAAATTCAATGCGTCGTGTGACGCTCCCGGGCCCAGATGCATTCAGCTTGACTGACTGCACGCGTTCGCGCCCGTTTTTGCGAACTCGAAGCACGATGGCGCCGCGTTGGAGCGAGAAAGAGGGAGTGTCGTAGTAGGTGCTGATCAGATGGGTGCGAGGCGCGTGAGCCAAATTGGACGCTTGCAGAATTGCGCTGTTGCGTAGGCGCGAGACGTCACGCGCGTCGATCGCAAGTTTGAGCTCGATCTCTTGCGACATTTGGTACACCGAGCCGTTGAGGGGGTTCCTACACTCGTGTGACACGCGTCACATGTTTTACAATAAAGTTATTAAGCAAGTCCCGCTGATCAAACACACGATACGCGGATTGCATTTTCGTTCAATCGGCCATCTGCGTATCGAGAACGTTGAACAAAAACCCGGGGCAGGCCGCGTCTCTGTATATCGCACCAATTGACTCACGCCGAAATAGGTACGAGCTTAAGGCTGATAAAAAAGGAGATTCCTCATGGCCACCGCAACTGCATCAACCCAACAGTCGAATGTCTGGTGGCTCTTTTTACTACACGGAATCGCCGCCATCATTTTGGGGCTGATGTTTGTCACGGCACCCGGCGCAACACTTATTCTCGCGATTACCTTCCTCGGCTTTTACTGGCTCATCGGGGGCGTACTATCGTTGGTGCGCATATTTGTGGATCGCTCCGTTCCATGGGTTTGGTCGCTGCTCGGCGGGATTGTCGGCATCCTCGCCGGTCTCGTTGTTTTGCGACATCCATTGCTTGCCGCCGTGACCATACCCACCGTGCTGATTATTATTCTCGGTGCGCAGGGACTTGTTATGGGAGTCCTAGAAATAATTGAAGGATTCAAAGGCGGCGGGATCGGATCATTTATGTTGGGTGCGATCAATGTGGTGATCGGACTACTATTGCTCGGTTCGCCCGTAACCACAGGGCTCGCAGTTCCGCTTGTGTTTGGCGTGCTACTTCTCGTGCAGGGGACAGTACTTGTTATATGGGCATTGCGTATTCGGGCCTGATTCGCCACAAACTACTGGCCGGTCCGAACACTGCGCAGATCGCGTCGCCAATGACTGATTTTCCAGGCCGGATGGGAAATCGGAGTGATGGCGAAGATGGCAATAATTGGGATCATAAAACGAAAAGCATTTTTCATTGGCGTGACCTCTTTGGAGGAAGTACCTGCATCACTTTGTATCCCACCTAGATTGGATCACGTCAGATGCGAAAATTTCGCATCTGCTAGTACCAAAATAGCCAGTAAGGACAGTTGCTAACCAAAAAGTCTGCATAAACAGTCTTTTGGGTGCTTCGAGGTGCAGTCTTTTGATTTGAATTAATCTGAGATTCGCGCTTTGATATAGTAAATAATAAAATAATAAGTCTGACCCAGACGGTTAGATTGGCAATTAGCCACATTGGCACCAGATAGGAATGAAGGCGATCATGAGTGATCCTTTTTTGAATTATTTTGCGCTTGGCTTGTTGATCTTCGTCATAGTGGTGCTTTTCTATGGAATTATCGCCATTCACGATATCCCGTATCTGTTGGCAAAATCGCGAAATCATCCGCACGAGGACGCCATTCATGCGGCAGGATGGGTCAGCCTGTTCACGCTACACGCGTTATGGCCATTTTTATGGATTTGGGCGATGGCGTATCGGCCGGAGCGCGGATGGGGATTTTCTGATCCGCCAGCAAAAGTGATGGACCAGAAAAACGAGCTTAAGGAATTGCAACGACGCGTGAAGCAGCTCGAGGCGAAAGCTACCTCTGGAGACAAGTGATGGAACTGCTATTGATCCTGATTTACGCGAGCTTCTGTTATCTGATTTTCAAAATATTCAGGATACCGGTCAACCAATGGACACTCGCGACCGCGGTGCTCGGTGGAATTGCCGGCATCACGATGATTTTGTTGCTCATGAATTACAATCATCCCTTCACAAAGGATGCGCGAATTTATTTTGCGACCACGCCGATTATTCCGGACGTTAAAGGTCGGGTTGTCGAGGTCGTCGCGGAGGGGAACCAACAGCTCAAAAAAGGCGACGTGCTCTTTCGTATTGATCCGACCGTTTTTCAGGCAGCCGTCGACAGCGCCGATGCCCTGGTCAATGAGGCAACCGCCAATCGCGACCGAACCAAGCAGGCGTTTGACCGTTACGAGCTTGGTAACCGTAACGCGCGTGAAGGGGGGCGTCCCCTTCCATTTTCGGAGCTTGATCTTGAAAACCGACGCGGCTTATACTTGGCAGCTCAGGCGGCATATGAAAACGCAGTAGCAAAAAAGGCCGAGGCCGACTTCAATCTTCAGCAAACCGTGGTACGTGCGCCCGGCCCAGGATTTGTGACGCAGGTTGGCCTTAGGCCGGGAATGATGGCGGTGCCCTTGCCGCTGCGACCGGTCATGACATTCGTGCACACGGACTATCCAAAGCTGGTCGGGGCATTTCAACAGAATGGCTTACAGCGTGTGAGGCCAGGAGATGATGCCGAGATCGCGTTCGATGCGGTTCCCGGACGTATCTTCAGAGGCAAATCACAAGTGGTTATCGGCGCGATCGCGCAGGGCCAAATTCAGGCCACCGGTCTCCTTATCGACACCAGTCAAATCAAGGGCGAGGGCCGTACATTGGCGCAGATCGAAATCACTGATGACATTTCTGAATATCAGATTCCTTTGGGAGCGGCTGCCCAGGTCGCTTTACTCACGCACCATTGGCACCATCTCTCAACCATTCGTCGCATCTTGCTAAGAATGCTCAGCTGGAAAAATTTCGTTTATCTCGAACCACACTGACCCGTTGCGGGATTGATCCCTGCCAAACACGTTTCGCTTGCGAGCAAGTGGATTCGAAGCAAGCCGCTTAACTCGAACGTGTGTCCAAAGAAAATCGGTACGCTACACTACGCAAGTTAGTAGGCTGAAACAATGCAACTGAAAACGCGACGGTGAATACCAATGCGCTTAGCTCTGTGCTCGAGTTTGGTAATCTGCGGGCTTGTGGCGCCGGCTTTTGGACAACAGGGAGCGCCCACCACCATTCCGGTGGGCACCGTTTCAGCCGAGCGCAAGTCCATAGCTAAGACGTTCGATTTTGTCGGACGCATTGAGGCTATCAACCGCGTCCAGATCAATGCGAGGGTCAAGGGGTTTCTCGAGGCGGTGCTGTTCAAGGAAGGCGATAAGGTCAAGGAAGGTGAGCCGTTGTACCGCATAGAGCAGGGGCTCTTTCAAGCCGCGGTCGAACAGGCGCAAGGCGCCTTAAAACGTAGCAAGGCGGCAAAAACGCTCACCGTGCAACAATTGGACCGCGCTGAGCAACTCTTGAAGACGGGCTCTGGTAGCGTGGTGGCGCGCGACCAGGCAAAAGCTGCAGATGAGCAGGCCGAAGGCGCAGTTCTGACCGACCAGGCGAATCTGGAGACGGCCAAGATCAATCTTGGATACACTGAGATCGTGTCGCCGATTTCAGGTAAAATCGGCCGCACCAACATCACGAAGGGCAACGTCGTCGGGCCGGAGAGCGGCGCACTGGCACTAATCGTCAGCCAGGATCCGATGTATCTGGCGTTTCCGGTGAGCCAACGCGATCTTCTGGAATCCCAGAAGACCCGCACCGCGGCAGATATAAAGGACGTTAGCATCCGCTTTTCCGATGGCTCGACCTACGACCAAATAGGCGCCATTAATTTCCTCGACGTCACCGTGGACCGCGCCACGGACACGGTGTTGGTACGGGCCACCATGCCGAACCCAAATGGCGCGCTGATCGACGGTCAATTTGTGCAGGTTAAACTTGAAAGCGGGACGTCGGAGGAAAAGGTCGTCGTCCCCCAGGCGGCCCTGATCGCTGATCAGGAAGGCATCTACGTTTTCGTGGTCGAGGACGGCAAGGCAGCCGCGAAACGCGTGAAGCCCGGAGCCGATAAGGGCCCTGACGTGATTATCGAAAGCGGATTGTCAGGCGGAGAACAGGTCATCGTCCAAGGGGTGCAGGGTGTCCGGCCCGGCATGCCGGTGCAGGGTAGCCCGCTGCCGCCCACGGTCGGGAGGGACTGAGCCAATGCTCTCCGCGATTTTTGTCGATCGGCCTCGCCTTGCCATCGTCATCGCGATCGTCACGACGATTGGCGGGCTGTTAGCGCTGTTTTCGATTCCAATCGCACAATATCCCGATATCGTTCCACCGCAGGTTTCTGTCACAACTGTCTATCCGGGTGCTTCGGGCACGGTGGTGGATGCAACGATCGCGCAACCGATCGAAGCCCAAGTCGTCGGCGTCGACAAAATGCTCTACATGAAAAGCGTGAGCGGCGATGATGGTAGTTACTCGCTTGTAGTCTCCTTTGAACTTGGCACCAATCCGGACATTAACACCGTCAACGTCAACAACCGAGTTCAGGTCGCTCTTACCAGTCTTCCTCCGGACGTGCAGCGTCAGGGGGTTACAGTTAAGAAAAAATCATCAGCGTTACTTGGTGTCATCGCACTTTACGCGCCGAAACATTCGCACGATCCATTGTTTCTATCGAACTACGCCACGATCAATCTTCTCGATCAAATCAGGAGCACGCCCGGCGTCGGCGATGCGACTCTATGGGCTCCACAGGATTATGCCATGCGTGCTTGGGTGCGGACCGACCGGCTAACGGGCCTTGGTCTGACCACCGCAGATATCATTAACGCGATCCAGTCACAGAATATCCAGGCAGCGGTCGGCCGCATTGGCGCTCGCCCAATATCGAACGATCAACAGCTTCAATTCAATATCCAAACGAAAGGTCGCCTCAGTACGGTTGCGGAGTTTGAAAACATCGTAATCCGCACCAATCCTGATGGCTCTGTTTTGCGCCTTCGTGATGTTGCCAAGGTAGAATTGGGCGCTGCCAATCTTGATCGTGACACACGCTTCAATGAAGGCCCTGCTACCGCGATCGCGATTTATCAATCGCCTGGTGCCAATGCTATCGCTACATTTAAGGCCATTCGCGACCGCATCACCGAATTAGAGAAGAGATTTCCTGAAGACCTGGCCTGGAAGGTCACATACGATCCAACCGTTTTCGTCACGGATACGATCCATGAAGTGCAGAAGACACTCGTCGAAGCCTTCATCCTCGTGGTGTTGGTTGTCTTTCTCTTTCTCGGGAGTATCCGCGCCACGTTGGTCCCAACATTAGCAGTGCCCGTCAGTCTTATCGGTGCATTCATCGCGCTCTTAGCCGTCGGTTATTCGGCCAATTCGGTTTCGCTTTTAGCGGTTGTGCTCGCAATTGGTATTGTTGTCGACGATGCAATTGTCGTTGTCGAGAATGTCGAACGGGTGATGGAAGAGCATCCCGAGCTTTCGCCCGCTGAGGCTACCAAGCGTGCCATGGCGGAAATTACGGCGCCGATCATAGCGATCACTTTGGTGCTTCTCTCCGTCTTTGTGCCGGTGGCCTTTATCCCCGGCATTTCCGGCGAACTATTTCGACAGTTCGCAGTGACTGTTGCAGTTGCGATGTTCTTATCGGCTATCAACGCCCTCACTTTGTCCCCAGCGCTCTGTGCTGTTCTGCTGCGTCCCCACCACGGTCCGCGGCGGGGCGTGATGGGATGGGTGATGCGTTCGATCGACAAAGTGCGCGACGCTTACGGCGCCGCAGTGGCAAGAATTGTACGCCTTTCGATCATCGGACTGGTGCTCGTTGGCGTTTCGGGTATCGGCGTCGTCGGCCTGTCAATGATTACCCCAACGGGATTTTTGCCAGAAGACGATCAAGGCGCATTTTTTGTTGTTGTTCAATTGCCAGGGGGCGCCTCGATTGGGCGAACAACCGAGATAATTCAAACTGCGGAAGCAATCCTACGAGAGGAGGAGGCGGTCGAAGATATAACTTCGGTGATTGGGCTAAACTTCATCGATAATTATTCCCAAGCAAACTCAGCCTTTATCGTTGTCACGCTCAAACCATTCGAGGATCGCAAAGATCGGTCTCTTGGGGCGGCCGCGGTGATTGCTCGTCTTGCGGACAAGTTTCGCCAGGTCCAAGGCGGATCGGTCGTTCCCCTGGCGCCGCCGCCAATTCTTGGTCTTGGCAGCGGCGGCGGCTTTGCCTTTGTGCTGCAAGACCTTCGCGGTGGCGATCCCAAGGCGCTGGCACAAGCGGTGCGTGGTCTCGTTGTGGCTGCCAATCAGGATAAGCAATTGAGCCGTGTGTTTTCCACGTTCAATGCAACGAATCCCTCGGTTTATCTCGACATTAATCGGGACAAAGCCCAGATTCTGGGCGTGCCATTGAGCTCCATATTTCAATCGCTGCAAGCGTCGCTCGGGGGATACTTTATCAATAATGTAAATTTGTTCGGACGCACGTGGCAGGTCCAAGTACAGGCTGAAGCGGCCGACAGGGCAAATATCAATGATATTTATAAGATTAATGTAAAGAGCAATGACGGGAAAATGATTCCAATGCGAAGTCTGGCAGAGGTCCGTGTCATCGTAGGCCCGCCCGCATTGATCCGTTACAACAATCGGCAAGCCGTGACGATTCAGGGTGGGCCTGCGCCAGGCGTATCATCCGGACAAGCGCTCAAGGCAATGGAAGAAGTTGCCGCGCGCACACTTCCGGCGGGTTATGCCGGTGAGTGGACCGATACTTCGTTCCAGGAAAAGCGCGCAGAGGGTAAGACTGCAATTATTCTCGGTTTTGCAGTGCTGTTTGCATACCTGTTTCTTGTCGCGCTCTATGAAAGCTGGACGATACCAGTGCCAGTCCTACTATCCGTCGCAGTCGGCGTTTTCGGCTCTTACTTGGCCATCGTCATTGGGGGACTGACGCTCGATCTCTACGGGCAGATCGGCATGGTGGTTCTGATCGGCCTTGCAGCCAAGAACGGCATCCTCATCGTTGAGTTCGCGAAGGAGCTGAGAGAGAAAGGAACCCCTTTGCTTGAGGCGGCAACGGAAGGGGCGCGACTGCGCTTCCGTCCCGTCATGATGACATCGTTTGCCTTTATCCTCGGCCTGTATCCGTTGGTCGCGGCGACGGGGGCATCGGAACTCGCACGACGGAATGTTGGCACACCGGTGTTTGGCGGCATGATTCTCGCCTCGTTTATTGGCATATTTGCCATCCCGCCACTTTATGTAACGTTCCAGGCAGTTCGAGAAAGACTTAGACCCTCAACGCGTCCACAGAAGGAATTGGAGCCCAGTGCGGTCAGAAGCAAGAACTCCGTAAGCGCGCAAAGGAAACAGCCTTCGTCGTGAGTGGACGTCCCCTGACCCAAAACGAAATTCGCGAGACGGTCGTTCTTAAACAACCGCCTCGGCCTAATTCGAAACCGTCTCATGCTCACGCATCCAGGTGATTAACAAATCCCAAGCAACAGCCAGCACGATTGGCCCAACGGTTTATGACCGGGATCAAAATCAATGACGGACCAATTTGAGAATTGACTTCGTATCCATGCTTTTACGCGAAACTGCGGGCAACAGAAATCGCTTCACCATATGCAAGGATAAAGCAGGCAAGTGCAGTCGGAATTAGTTCCGAAAAATCTGAGACGTGGATATTCGGCAGACCAATTGCGGGAAGGCCACTGGGAAGTTCGCCGACAATTTTGATGCCAGTATCGCCAGAACCGAAGATGCTCATCAGGGTCACGGCTGCAACAACGACCACCAGAGTCGTCGGACGGTGGCTGTGCGGGCAAATCTCCGATCGGTAAGGCGCCTGTCGTCGCCAAAGGCTCAGTTCATAAGGAAGCGTCTTGTCGTGGGCGCCGCCGCCCGCATTTAATGTTGTGCCCGCTGATCTGCAAACAAAGGCAGCGGCACGCATGATGCGCCCCAATCTCGATGTCTGCATTACTCCTGAAAGCGACATTAATCGGCCACCTCATTAATTAGCTGTTTCAAGTCATGCCGGCAGCCGGATTTTGGCTGCCAGCATTAAATTCTGGGTCTTTATCTTTACGACGTACCGACCCTAACAATCATATACGCCAGTTGCACAGCGCCGCCCCGTGCGTCGTGCCGCGCCAGCAACGCTCACAGGCGTTAGCGGACGCCCGACGACGGCCTCAGCAGTCGAGACGAAGCTGTGCATACCAGGGATTGAAAGCTGCTCTCCAAGTTCGAGTGCAAAAAACGATAAAGTCGCGGCCACCAATAAGGGGCCAATTTGCTTCGACACAGTCATTTGGAACCTCCTGGCGTAAAGAACTTCGGCAGTTCATCGGTATCACCCAGATCTTTCAAGTCCACCTTCTTAGCGTTCGTTGAATTCTTGAAGCTAAAATCGTCTGATGCGACCTCATTGGCAGCCTTCCAGTCTCTAACCTGCACGCTGTACTGCGGTGCATTGGGAAGGAGCTTGGAAGTGATAACATACCGGCAAGGATAGGGACGCGTCCCCTGTGCGATCCAGATCTGCCAATCGACTTCCTTTGTTCGAAAGGCAAGGTGATCGCATTCGATGCCGCCAATCACACCGCTACCGAGGTCTTTTATATCGATCACCTCAGACATCAGTTCATCGTAGACATTTGACATAAGCAAATCCGCTCCAGGGACGGGCCTGTGATACTTGTTTCTTATCTGGTCGATGAGTTGGTCGATCGTACCGGGCTCATCAACTTGACCATAGACGTTCGCGTCCTTTCCAAGCATCGTCAGCGTCTTTCCGTCAAAAACCAACTCGACATCGGCAAACCCGCCGTGACGTGTTGCGCGGACCTTGTTGGGCCGGTTGAGAGTGATTGTGCCCGAACTTGCCAGGCCGAGTTTCTGGTTATCTTTGGTGGTGATCTCAAGGTTAGTATCATACAAAAATGATATGGCGTTCTGTGCCGCCATGTAATCGGACATGGTCTTGAGCAGGCTCTTTGCCGCTGCCTCATCGGCTCGAACGCCCGAGGGCATTCCCAACCCAAGGATCAAGGCTAGCGCCGCGGCAATTCTGCTAGCTGCAGATATACTAGGCCATTTTCGAGTTTTTTCAGTCATTTGACGATCCTCCACAAAGCTTGCACAACTATATTGCCGCAAAAGTGGTCAAAATCAGACGTGACACTCTTTTATACTGATGTCCGCTTTACTGCCAAAAGCGGACATCAAAACGGAGGATAGAATGTCTTGCTTTGTGCCAGTAGCGGTCTCGGCGGCGATGATCAGTGCCTCCGAGTTTTGATCTCTCGCAAAGCGGAAACAAGCAGTAGCTACTAGGCGTATTGGGCGAATACTCGCCGACGGGTGGGGTGGGAGTCAAAGAATAGAATGTTGCTTCGTAGACTGCCTCTCTGGTTGATTCCGATGTGGTACGCGGCGTTGAGTTTCCTCTGCGCCTGTATTCTGCCGCGATTTGAGCAGGTCTACTTTGCATCCTATGTCAGCGGCCTCTCCACCGCCTCAGCTCAGTCGTTCTTTGCGGCAGTCGCTTCCGGCATGATCACGCTCACCGGCATCGTGTTCTCCATCGGCCTGGTCATGGTGCAGTTCAGCGCCGTTGCCTACTCACCGCGGATCGTTCTCCTATTTGCTCGTGATCCGATGTTATTTCATTCGCTCGGGGTGTTCATTGCCACATTTGTATATTCGCTTGGCGCTCTCGTGTGGGTCGATCGTGACGGGTCCGGGATCGTGCCTATGTTCTCCGGGTTCTTGGTTGCTGGATTGCTTGTCATCAGCATGCTGCTGTTTTCTCGCTTGATGAAAGGCCTGACCGACCTTCAGATTACGAACGTGCTTCAGGTACTCGGCGACAAAGGTCGCGAGGTCATTCGCGATATGTTTCAGCGCCTTGATGAGATAGCGGATAGCCAATCGAACGTGGGACGAGAAGTGGTTCAGGATTATGAACTGGGGCCGGCTGTCCAAACGTTGACGTATTCTGCCGCCCCACGCACGATTGTTAAGTTTGATATCGGTGATCTTGTCCGTCAGGGACAACAGGCTGAAGCCGTTATCGTCATGGCCTGCGGGGTCGGCGACACGCTTGTCGACGATACGATACTGCTGCGAGTTCATGGCGCAAAAGCTGCGCTGCCCGAAGCCCAACTGATGCGGGCCGTCCACTTGGCAACCGAACGGACAGCGGAGCAGGACCCGAAATATCCCATCCGCCTGTTGGTCGACATTGCCATCAAGGCGTTGTCTCCGGCCATTAATGATCCGACAACGGCGGTCCAGGCCATCGATCAAATCGAGGATCTACTGCGTCGGCTGGGACACCGCGAGCTCGACGCCGGATATGCACGAGATGCGAACGGCGTTTTGCGCCTCGTCTTTCCGATGCCGACCTGGGGAGACTATCTGACGCTGGCATTTGACGAGATTCGTCAATATGGCGCCAACTCAGTCCAGGTGATGCGCCGCCTGAGGTCGGCCCTCGTCGGGCTGGCGGATTCGGTGGTGTCGGAAGTGCGCGTCGATCCGGTCCGGAGGTACCTAAAGCAACTCGATGTGGCCATCGTCCGCTCCATACCTGACGCGGTGGATCAGGAAACGGCGCGCCACGAGGATCGGCAGGGCCTCGGCCTGTCCCGACGACATGTGGCGGATGCTGAAAGGGGCTGGAGGAGGCGATCTTAGGCAGCACCCTCCCATGTGGGCTTCGGGTCAAAAGCGGACAAACCGTCCCGGGGCAAAATTCAGCAATGTCCGCTGCTCCCCAAAAGCGGATATTGATCAGCACCGCAGCACCGATTTTCATCGTGCAGCAATCCGATCGTCACGTAGGTGTTGCAAGCGACGCGCGCCATCGGTCGTGTCGCAGGCATTCGTCGAGGACCGCATCAGAGATCTGATCGCAAAACTTATCGACGTGTCCCTCGGTTACAGATTCCGAAGTTAAGAAACATGTTTTTTGGATACATCGACATTGGAAGATCTCGCCATCGCCATCAGGCGTTCACGCAGCGTGCGCCTTATGTCCTCGATCTTTTGCGATATTTCCGGCCATCAAAAGCGCTGCTACGTACGCCATAATAACTGTGATGGGAACAGCCAAGGCGCACATTGCAATCGCACGTCGGTCGGTTCCGGCGACCGCAAATAATGGTGCGAAGGCAGCCCCGATGTTGCGCGTACAGACGCCAAGTGACAAGACGCTTTTGCATTTGTAGGCAAGACCGGCACCGAAGAAGTAGGAGCCGGCCGTCACGAGAGCATAGAAAAGGATCTGTGCGCCGATTGCGAATGTCCCGACCGCGCTGACGAAATCACTTGCATAGATCCAAAGGACGAGTCCAAGCATAATCAAAGTATCGATGACCGTTATCCATTTTATGATGGGATGAGTCTTCTGCGCGAAGGAACTCGCGATGATTTGCACTGCAATTCCAACTGCAAGAGGTGCAGCGATGAAGAAAATCAATGGCTTGGCTATAGTCCAAGGGGCCGCTGAAAACCCGGCGACAAGCACGGGAATAGCGAACGGCATGAAGATAACTGTGCCGACCGCAGTTAGGAGCATAAACACCCCTACATAAGCCAGGTCCCCTCCCGCCTTCGTTGCGACTGCGGGAAGGAAGGGCGCGCCGGGCGCCATTGCAAGGAAAAGAAGACCGACCGCATAAGGCTCCGCCATTGGGATAATCTTCGTAAGCAGCAGGGCCAAAGCCGGGCAAAGCACAAAAGCCCAGAGGATGCTTAAACCCACGAAGCGTCGATCTCTTAGTGCATCGAGGGTTTCGTTGACCCCAATCTTGAGCCCCATCTCCAGCAAATTGCCGGCCATAAAGATCAACAGACTTACGCTTAACATCGTTTGCAAGATGTCAGTCATCACATGATCTCCTGCCGTTAATGACCAGCGCCGCTATATTGACGATGAAATCTTTTGTTCAGTCGGCGCGATTATCTCCGCCTGCTGGCGGGCGAGAGATCCACGAAGTAAGCAGAGTAACCCGCAATTCGCACGATTAGATTGCGGTACTTATGCTACTCGATGCAGGTAATGGCCCAGCGGATCAAAAATGGATACATTTCTAATTCGAAAGCAAGAATGATCGCCGCTGAGAGAAAATCGACCAAGCCCTGCAAAATGCTGATCCAATCCAGCTCGCGTTGCGACAGATCGTATTTGGCACCCCGCCCTCAATATCCGCTACCCCAGCGATATTGCCACGCGATACCGACAGAGCTGAACTCACTGCCGGTGCGCGTCGAGGTGCCAATGCTGCCATAAAACTTTACAGAGTTGTGGCGATCCACCGGCAGCGCAAGGACCAAACCTGCGCGCGTGTTCGTTAGCGCGTTATCTCCTTTTACGCCATTCAGACTGGTGCGGCCGCCTGTAAAATAGGTGCCTCCCAACCCGAGCCATATGCCAGATTGAAAACTATAGATGATGTGTGTCTGGACCGCATAAATCGGCGTCTGCGCGAGCGTGCTGCCGTTATAGAAATCGGTGTTGTCTGTGAAAAACGTGGCACTAGGAATGAGCTCCACCGTCCACGAACCCCACGCCTTCGAAATGCCAAGCTCGGGCTTGAACGACCAGCGGTTGTTGCCGAGGTTGAGTAATTTGTTGTCGTCGTATTGCCCCAGCGGGGCCGAAACCTGCAGGCTCACTCCAACGATGAGGTCCTGCCGGTATTCCGCAAATTCCTTCACTGAAAGCGCGGGCGCCCCGTACAAATTCATAGAAAATCGAAAGCGCGGATCACCTAATCCCCACATTTCGCGCTGTCTAGACTGGCCATCCACCAGCCCGTGCGCGGAAAACGAAGAATAGGGGAGCACCACATCGAATTTGGCAGACTGGCCCCATAGTTCGAAGGAGCGCACGTAGGCCAACGCGCCGGTGTCGGTGTGAAATTGCGCATTGGTGATTGCCGTCGATGGATCAAATGCCATTTTTCCTTCGGAGTACACGTATCCCGCAACCAAAAAATTAAGTCCGATCGGTGTGTTCGAGTACGACCTTGGCTCTAGATCCTGGGCGTGCGCGCTAGCGACCGTCAGGACGGCCATAAGTATCCAGAACGCGGCGCAAGGTAAGAGTCGGATCATCAGGTGTTTGCCACGTAGTACGGCGGTACATCCTTGGGAGTCAGGGGATGCACGAAGCGTCGTACCTATGCAGCGACGATTACAGCAATGGACGATGAATCCGACAAGATCGCGAATGCGCTGGAGAAGCGCGGGCATCGGCAATCTACCTTGATTATTGTTGCACAGCAACAATGGCGGCAACTATTCAATCCATTTGGCGGGCGAGAGTAAAGTGTAAGGCCCCTGCCTGCCAGCAATGCACTATTCCGTGGCAGCAGGTCGCCGAAGTTGATTTATCTCAATGTTCTGATCAGCGCGCTATTTGATAAACTTCCAATAAATCGCATCCGCGTGAAAATTTAACGCCGAGAATAACAACAGACGAAAGGGTAACAACATGCGTTTATTCGGATTTCGTACAGCTTTCATAGCTCTGATTGCTATGGTGGGCGCGAGCCTTTCATCCGTGGCCCACGCCGACAGCGGAACCGTCCGGCTTTCGGTGATAAAGGGCGGCTGGTTCGTCGGTGCGTCAGGCGGAAGCGGCACGCTGACGTTTCATCGACGACAGTATCCGCTGTCGATCGGTGGATTGAGCGCAGGGTTCTTGTTTGGCGCTTCGCAGACCTATCTTTTCGGCCAGGTGAGCAACATCCGCAGCGCTTATGACGTCGCGGGTACCTATGGAGCGGTCGGCGCCGGCGCCGCAATCGGTGTCGGGGCGCGGTTCATTCAGTTGCGCAACGAAAAGGGCGCCCTCATGCAGCTGTACGGCCAGCAGGTTGGATTGATGGTCAATGCCGATCTGAGCGGATTGCAAATCTCGGTTCCGGCCTACCAGCCTGCCTATTACGGACGGCGATGCTACCGCGCTTATAATGAACGTGGCGTACTCAGACGGCACTGCCGTTACTACCGCTAATACGGAGCAGAAACTGATTTCTAGGACAAAGGCGCCACCGGGTGAGTTTTTATCCGGTGGCAGCTGATCGCATAACCATCTCGATTTTCCAATAACGGCGCGCTTGAATAATCGCCCACTTTCTCGACCACTGTCGCACGATCACCGTCGCGTTTAATGCGATCATGGAGATCGATGACGTTCTGGTTGGTCATGCGGATGCCGGCGGTTTCTTTCGTTCAGGCCAAATCACTCAAATATCCTAGTCAAAAAACGAGACCATTAGGTCAAATTAGTTTGAAATAGTCTTGTGCTCACCCATCCAGGTGATTAACAAATCCCAAGCAACAGCCAGCACGATTGGTCCAACAAAGACACCGATGATTCCAAGCGAAAGTGCGCCACCGACAACTCCAATAAAAATCACTAGCATTGGGGTTGTCAGGCCGCGGGTCATCACGATCGGCTTCAGCACGTTGTCCAACAAATTTACAGGCAGCATGTAGGCTGTGAAGATCAGTGCCGTTGTTGTCTCCATTGATATCCAACTCCAGATGATGACTGGGATCAAAATCAATGACGGACCAATTTGAATAATTCCTAAGATCAGAACGAAGAATGCAATTAGGCTAGCGCTATGCATACCTACGACTAGCAATCCAATGCCCGCAAGAAGCGCCTGCAAGAGCGAGACACCGATGACGCCTTGCGAAACGTTGCGTATTGTTGCACCCGCCAATTGCACGAATTCCTCGCCGCGCTTCGAAACGAGCCGACGTAATAATCCGGTGACGGCTTGAACAAGCGATGGACCCGGCGAAAGCAGAAAGCCCGCTATGATCACAGAAACAAAGAATTGCAGAATACCTGTGCCAGCATCCCCTGCCACCCCAAGCAAACTGCTGCCGAGCGGTTTTAATTGAGGAGCGACCTTAACGAGCGCTGCCTTCAGATTTGTGGAGGCGAGATCCCAAAATTGGAACAACTGCTCACCAATCAATGGCCAGCTCTTAACGGCCTCAATCGGTGAGGGGATGAAGATATTTCCGGATTCAAGTCGTTCGTAAAGTGTTTTCAAAACGTCAATTAAACCCAATCCGAGCCAGGTCGCGGGTCCAATAACGACCAGCAGACCAAAAATTGTGATTAGAGCGGCCGCTAATTTTCGACGTCCGCCAAGCCATTTCGCCAATAGTTCAAAAAATGGAAATAGCGCAACCGCTAAAATTATGCTCCACACAACGATTCCGAGGAACGGACGAATGATGATCAAACACCCGAATATAAGGAGGCTCAGCAATGCCAATCGAATTACCAACTCGATGATTTTTGCATCAAATTTTTCAGTACCAACGACTTTCTTATAATCCTTGGTCATTTTGATTCCTCGGGAACAGAAATACGGTTTGAACCCATTGCGCTAGCGCCGGGAAATCCAGTGTGAGCCGCAAGGCATTTTTCGATTGTCCGATGAGCCGTAACCGGACCGAGATCGCTCTGTGCGCCGGTGGCCTTGAGATTTTCGAGAACATCGTCACGCAATTCGCTAAGTTCTATTGCAATGCCGCGGGCTCTCAGCGATTGTGCCAGTAACCGCAAGGTGGTGCTCGCGGTAATGTCGATGATCGGCACCATAGAAAAATCTATCACGACCACTTTGATGGTCTCCGGTGCACTCTCGACCATGTCGATGATACTACGACGAATGTATTCGACATTGAAATAAAGCCATGCGCCGGGACTACGTAAAACAAGGGCGCCGGGCGTGTCGCTGGCCGTGGGATGGCGCGCTCGGTTGACGAAGCGCCCGCTGATGGGATCGCGACCAAGAACAACAACCGTCGGCCTCGACGTGCGCGAGATCAGCATCACGAGCGAACCAGCAACGGCAAGAAGGAGTCCGTCCAGCAGTCCGAAAAGAAGAACTCCAAAAAATGCAAGAAGGGAAACGCGGAATTCAGAACGCGACACTTGGCGCAGGGAGCGCAGGTCTTCGAAGCGCACGAGGTGTTTGGCCGCCATAAGCACAATTGCGCCCAGTACGGGTTCGGGCAGATTGTGGAAAAATCTGGCAAAAAACATAAGCGTCAATGCAATGGCGACTGAAGTTATAATGAGAGCAGCCGGAGAGGATGCTCCGCCCATATCGTTGACAGCGGTCTGCGACATGCCGCCAGCAACAGGAAAACCGTGTGCCATTCCGGTAGCAATATTTGCCGCGCCAAGAGCGGTGAGTTCCTGCTCGGCGTTGACTTCGTAGCCATGCTTTTGCGCGAAACTGCGAGCAACAGAAATCGCTTCACCATAGGCAAGGATAAAGCAGGCAAGTGCAGTCGGAATTAGTTCCGAAAAATCTGAGACGTGGATATTCGGCAGACCAATTGCGGGAAGGCCACTGGGAAGTTCGCCGACAATTTTGATGCCAGTATCGCCAGAACCGAAGATGCTCATCAGGGTCACGGCTGCAATAACGACCACGACAGTCGTCGGACGGCCGGGGAATACACGCTCAAACAACAGGAACAGGACGATCGCAGCGATACCTAAAACAACCGATGGAACGTGGGCCATCGGCAGCGAACTAACAACGTCCAAAACGCGTTCTATAAAGTTGCCTTTCACGCCTGAGATACCAAACAATTTTGGCAACTGCGTTGAAGCGATATAGAGCGCAGCACCGGTCTTGAAGCCAATTAGCACTGTGTCAGAAATGAAATAGGCGGCGTTGGCCAATCCGAAGAATCGACCAGCAACACTCACAACGCCAACCATGAGTGCAATCGCCGAAGCAAGAGCGACGACCCGGGCGGGATCCCCGCCACCCATCACAGCAATGCTCGCCGCTACGACGATTGCGAGCGATGACGTTGGTCCTACTGCAAGCTGCCGGCTTGTGCCGAACAACGCATAGGCGATTCCTGCCACGAGATAGCAATAGAGGCCGGAAACCGGTGGAAGTTCAGCCAGTGAAGCATAAGCAAGTGATTCAGGGATTACGAATGCCGCAAGCGACAGGCCGGCAATGGTATCCAACCGCGCGTTATTTATGGTGTAAGTGCGAATCCATTGGAAAGCGGGAACCCAGGCTATGATGTTTTGTCGGAATCCCTTGTCGCTCACGAGCACAACTTTCTCCCACCGGCGTCAATATCGCTCGGGAACGAAATTCCTTCCCTTCAATGGTGCCTGATCATCATATTTTTGTTTTTTCGAGCGCTTGGGCAGTTTAATTTTCTCCCGCGGCGCCTTCTTGTGCGGAATTAACGATAGAATATGTGAAATACAATTGAGGCGGGCCCGTCGTTTATCATCCGAGCGCACGATATACCAAGGCGCGTGCTTCGTATCCGTCGCCTCGAGCATCTTGTCGCGCGCCTTTGAATAAAAATACCAGCGCGGGTACGATTCGAGATCCATCGGACTCAGTTTCCATTGCCGCAGTGGATCGCTAATGCGCGCCAGGAAGCGTTTTTCTTGCTCTTCCTTGTTGACCTCGAGCCAAATCTTGATCAGCTGAATGCCACCATCGACGATATATCTTTCCATTTCCGAGCAAAGATCGATAAAGCGCTGATAATCCTTATCGGTGACAAAGCCCATGACATGTTCGACGCCCGTACGGTTGTACCAACTGCGGTCGAAAATGATGACCTCGCCCGCGGCCGGAAAGTGCTGGACGTAGCGTTGCATAAACAACTGTGTTTTTTCGCGATCTGAGGGCGTGGGAAGGGCGACAATACGAAATACGCGTGGGCTCAGGCGTTCGGTGATGGCCTTGATGGTTCCACCTTTGCCGGCGGCATCGCGGCCCTCGAAGACGATGATGACCCGCAATCCCTTGTATTTAACCCAATCTTGCAACCGGCACAGTTCAACCTGAAGCTTACGCAGTTCCTTTTCGTAAACCTTCCGCTTCAATTTTCGATCAGCATTCTTACTCTTCCCGTTGCCCGGCATTTCAATATTGCCTTTCTCAAATGGAACACGTCTCTAGATTATCCTCAGCGCCAGCTCAGAGTGACACCAACGTCTCCCGGTATTCCCCCGGAAAAGTCGACAATCTGAAATCTGAGTTTATATCCGCGCGGCTGCAGATACTGTTTCCAAAAATGAAAAAGCTCTTTTGGCAATCCGGTCAGCGTGTTCTCCCAGCCTGGTTCCTGCTGATTGATAGCGCGCCCGCGATCGGTACAAAGTTGATTTGGGAAACGAAGCACCTCAACTTCAGTCAGTCCATTATCCACTGCACGCTTGATGATCGCTGCCGCCCGCTTCATCCTTTCTTCGTCAGAAACCCCGGACGGCGCTGAAAGTCGATCCATCAATGCCTTTTTCTCGGCCTCAGCAGCCGACTTAGCACGCATATACTCGGACGCCTTTTCTCCTTCGACCTGCGCTATTTTTTTCATGCAGTCTTTAGCATTGGGCAGTAGCTCATCGAGATTGGTTGCCATGATCTACTCCGTTTCAAGTGTGCAATCTGATTGAAATCGTTAGCATAATTCATATTCCTTGAGGTTGACCGGAGGCCTTGATCTTCATGAAAATCGACTAATCCACCGTCTGCAGACCTTACACTTTGTTGTCACGATTGACACATATCCGTCGCCGTTGACCTGTATCAAAGCAGAGTAGATAGCCTCATTTAAGATTGTAAAAATTCCCAAGAAAACATACAGGGGAAGACCATGGGCGCAAAGGAAAATAAATCAGTACAACAGAACGTCACAGGTGCCGGCGGCGCGCTCTTTCCCGCGCTCGATTACATGGTCGATGCAGCACAACGAACGATCCTGTTCTGGGACGTGATGCGTCAGCGCGGTAACGCATATCGCGAGCATTTGGCCGAAACCGCTCCGCATGTGCTCGAATATCAAGTGGAACTGGTGATGGACGGGCGGAAGCTCGATCGGCCCGTGAATTACTGCCTCGTGCGAATCGTACCTCCGAAAGGCATCGAAGTAGATCCAACGCGGCGGCCGTTTGTTGTGGTTGACCCGCGCGCCGGACACGGCCCGGGCATCGGTGGCTTCAAAGCCGATAGCGAGATCGGCGTCGTGCTCAAGGCCGGACACCCCTGCTACTTCGTTGGCTTCTTACCTGACCCCATGCCGGGTCAGACCATTGAGGATATTGCGCACGCGGAGGCAGCCTTCCTCGAAAAAATCATTTCTCTCCATCCTAAAGCCGACGGCAAACCGTGCGTGATCGGCAACTGCCAAGCAGGGTGGGCAATCATGATGCTGGCAGCTATTCGCCCCGAGCTCTTCGGTCCGATCATCATTGCTGGTTCGCCGCTGTCTTATTGGGCTGGTGTGCGTGGCAAGAATCCCATGCGCTATTCTGGTGGCTTGCTCGGTGGTAGCTGGCTTACTGCGCTCACAAGCGATCTCGGTTGTGGCAAGTTCGATGGGGCGTGGCTGGTACAGAATTTCGAAAATCAGAATCCTGCAAACACGCTGTGGACCAAACAGTACAATTTATACGCCAACATCGACACGGAGGCTCCACGGTATCTGGGTTTCGAACGCTGGTGGGGAGGTCATGTGAACCTCAATGCCGAAGAAATACAGTTCATTGTCGACGAACTGTTCGTCGGCAACAATCTTGCGGCCGGAAAAATCCAGACTTCGGACGGCACAGCAATTGATCTTCGGAATATTCGTTCACCGATCGTGGCATTTTGCTCTAAGGGCGACAACGTCACTCCGCCTCAACAGGCGCTCGGATGGATCCTGGATCTCTACGAAGATGTTGATGAAATTCGTTCCTTTGGACAGACGATCGTTTACACGATTTACGAGACCATTGGCCATCTAGGGATTTTTGTCTCTGCTGGCGTGGCGCGCAAGGAACATGGGGAATTCTCGAGTAATATTGACCTCATCGACGTCCTGCCGCCCGGCCTCTACGAAGCGAAGTTCGAGGCGAAGAACGCGGACACGACCAATCCAGATTTAGTATCTGGTGATTGGGTGATGCGATGCGAGGCGCGGACGCTCGACGACATTCGAGCGCTCGGTGGTAACGATCCCGAAGACGAGCGACGATTTGCGACCGCAGCCCGCGTATCAGAGACTAATCTCGCGCTCTATCGTGCGTTCGTTCAGCCCCTGGTGCGCACGTTTACGAGCGCGCCGTTGGCCGAATGGATGCGCCAGATGCATCCATTGCGGATGCAATACGAGTTCTTCTCTGACCAAAATCCGTTGATGGCGTCTGTGCGTGCTTTGGCACAGATGGCGCACGACAATCGTAAGACGGTGGCCACAGAAAATCCGTTCGTCGCTTTCCAGGAGCAGATATCGCAACAGATCGTTGCATCGCTCAATACGATGCGAGACATGACTGAAAGCATCTCGGAACGCGTATTTCTATCGATCTATGGCTCGCCAATGCTTCAGGCTGCTGTTGGCGTCGACCCCGCTGCAAAGCGTCCGCTGCGAAAAGCGCCACGTAACGCGCTGCATCGTCAGCTGCAGCAAGCGCGAATTGCTGAGCTGAAATCGAATATTGCCAAGGGCGGGCTGCGCGAAGCTCTTGTACGCGCACTTTTATATGTTGGAATGAAAAGGGCCGCGGTCGATGAGCGCGGGTTTGAGGCCGTACGCCGCATCCGTAGCGCGAAGATAGATATGCCGACCCTGCCACTGTCAGCGTTCAAGACGCTCGTGCGCGAGCAATTCTACATGCTGCTGATTGACCCTGAGGCTGCAGTCGCAGCGCTTCCTTCGCTGGTACCTGCCGAACCCGAGAAACGGCGAAAGATGATAGCACTGATCCGGGAGGTTTTGAGTTCCATCGGCAAACTCAGCGACGAAGAAGAAGAAAGAATGCGCCAAGTCGTCCAATTGTTTGGTCTCGACGATCGAGCGGCGGGTCAATCGCCTGCAGCCGCGTTGCCGTTACCTAAATCGCAAGAGCGGCTCAAAGCATCTTAAACCAGTATCGATCGACAACTCGAGATCCATTGTTGGGGTGCCATCATGGCAACGAAATATGAACGGCTGATTGCAAAAGCCAAAGAGGTACCGGCTGCGACGACCATGGTGGTGCATCCATGCGACGAGACCTCGCTGCGAGGTGCAGTCGAGGCGGCGGAAGCGGGGATCATCATTCCAATTCTTGTTGGCCCTGCCGCCAAGATCGCTGCCGTAGCTCGCGAGCATAAGCTTGACATCCGTCGTTTTGAGATTGTCGACGTAGCGCATAGCGAGGCGGCCGCGGCAAAGGCCGTCCAATTGATTCGTGAAGGCAAGGGCGAGCTCCTGATGAAGGGCAGTCTGCATACTGATGAGCTGATGCGCAGCGTCACCTCGGGAACGACCGGACTGCGCACGGCGCGTCGCATCAGCCATGTCTTTGTAATGGATGTGCCGACCTATGCCGAGACGTTGTTCATCACTGATGCTGCGATCAATATTTTTCCTGATCTCGATACCAAGCGCGATATTATCCAGAACGTGATCGACCTCTTCACCCAGGTTGGTCTTGGCACGCCGCGTGTGGCAATCCTCTCGGCGGTTGAAACCGTGACATCAAAGATCCCGTCGACGATCGAAGCAGCCGCGCTATGTAAGATGGCGGAGCGCGGGCAGATTACGGGAGGCGTACTCGACGGTCCGCTTGCTTTCGATAACGCGATTGATCCTGAGGCGGCCAAGATCAAGGGGATCCGTTCCGAGGTCGCCGGCCGAGCACAGATCCTCGTCGTGCCCGATCTCGAAGCCGGCAATATGCTTGCTAAAAATCTAACCTTTCTGGCTAAAGCAGACGCCGCCGGCATTGTGCTCGGTGCGCGTGTACCCATCATCCTAACGTCACGAGCAGACTCTGTACGCGCCCGTATGGCGTCCTGTGCCGTAGCCGTACTTTATGCACATGCTCGCCGAGGCAACGTTATGTTGCCGGCCGCGTGACAAGCCCCATGGATGCGATTCTCGTTGTTAATGCCGGATCCTCAAGCCTCAAGTTTCAGGTGTTCGGGATCGAGGCAAAGATTAATCTAAAGCGTTTGATCAAGGGTCAAGTGGACGGAATTGGTACGCGGCCACGCTTGCGCGCCACGGCGGCTGATGGAACCGTTGTAATCGATCAGACGTTCTCTTCCGAGCAGGTCCGCGATCTTCCGGCTGCCATTCATGAAACGGGAGCCTGGTTACGCGACACGCAGAATTTCGAACTGATCGCGGTCGGGCACCGCGTCGTGCATGGAGGCCCTGAATACAACAGCCCAGTGTTGATCGACGCCGAAGTGGTGACGCGCCTTGAGCGCTATATTCCTCTCGCGCCGCTCCACCAGCCGAACAACCTCGCTCCGATTCGTTCACTTCTCGAACGACGTCCGGAAGTTCCACAGGTGGCCTGCTTCGATACGGCATTCCATCGTGGACATAGTGCCGTCGCGGATCACTTCGCAATTCCAGAGCACTTCTATACAGAAGGCGTTCGCCGTTACGGATTTCACGGCTTGTCGTATGAATATATCGCGCATCGTTTGCGCGAGGTTGCGCCAACGATCGCAAATAAGCGCGTGATCGTCGCGCATCTCGGGAGCGGTGCTTCGATGTGCGCATTATCTGGCGGGAAAAGTATCGAGAGTACGTTGGGGTTCACCGCACTCGACGGGCTGCCGATGGGCACACGGCCGGGACAACTCGACCCGGGTGTCGTGCTCTATCTCATTACCGAAAAGGGAATGGACCCGACGGCGGTTCAAAATCTTTTCTATCACGAATGTGGCTTGAAAGGCCTATCGGGGATCAGCAACGATATGCGCGACCTCGAGACCAGCACGGATCCACGCGCGGCCTTTGCAGTTGAATACTTCGTTTATCGTGTTGGTCTTTACGCCGGCATGCTGGCCGCGGCGCTCGGTGGGTTGGACGCCTTTATCTTTACAGCTGGGATTGGCGAGAACTCGGCGACAATCCGCGCACGCATCGTTGAGAAGCTCGCTTGGCTGGGTGCTGTCATTGAACCAGCAGAAAATACCGCGCGTAAATTATTGATATCGCGCCCAAACAGCGGCGTCGCTCTCTATATGGTACCGACCGACGAAGAGCTCATGATCGCGCGCCATACGTTGGAGCTGCTGGCTGAGGTCACCAAAACACATCAGGGAGAACCGAATGTCCATTCCCGTCGCGAAGGCGCTGCTGCTTGAGGGCAAACGGGGTCTCATTGTCGGCATTGCCAATGACCAATCGATCGCCTGGGGCTGCGCCAAGGCCTTCCGTGCGCTGGGGGCCGAGCTTGCGGTTACCTATCTCAATGATAAAGCAAAAAAATATGTCGAGCCGCTCGCGCGTAAACTCAACGCATCAATTGTAATGCCGCTGGATGTCCAGGTACCAGGACAGATGGAAGCGGTCTTCGAGCGGATCAAAAAGGAGTGGGGCCAGATTGATTTCCTCGTTCACTCCATTGCGTTCTCTCCCAAAGACACGCTGCGTGGGCGAGTCGTTGATGTGCCGCAGGACGGATTTCTCACCACCATGGACGTATCCTGCTGGTCGTTCATTCGCATGGCTCATCTTGCTGAGCCACTGATGAAAAAGGGCGGCACGCTCTTCACGATGACTTATTACGGCAGCCAGACGGTCATCGAGAATTACAATATCATGGGTGTCGCAAAGGCTGCTCTGGAGTGTGCGGTGCGTTACATGGCAGCGGAACTTGGTCCCAAGGGCATCCGCGTTCACGCCATCTCACCCGGACCGCTTGCGACCCGCGCTGCCTCGGGAATTCCCGAGTTCGACAACTTACTCGATAAGGCCAAGTCAAAGGCTCCCGCCCGCAGCCTTGTCAGCATCGAGGATGTCGGCGTCGCCACGGCTTTCCTGGCGCATGATGCAGCGCGCCTCATCACTGGTGAGACCCTGTATGTCGATGGTGGCTACCACATCATCGATTAGCGCGTGATATTGGCCAAACCTCGAGAGGCCACGATCCGCTATCGTTTTTGAATCCGGAAAACCATCTGTTGCACGGCGGCGGTAGTCATCACTTATCAAGTCATTGGATTGGTGACCGCGGTGCTGACTTACACGGTCATCATCGTGCGTCGGACAGCGCGCTCGCGCGTCGTCGGTCCCAGTAGTAGCTGCTGCCCACTTCGTAATTTATCGGTGCTTCACCCGATCGCTGCGGCTAAAGTCGAAAGTGCAAACGGGCCTCCGCCAGCGCCTGGTAAACACCGCCCTGATATGCGCCTAGAGCACCACCGCCTTGGAGCACGAGGGCAATGCACTCAAATGGCGGCTTTTTGGTTATTCGATGCGAATCCGTTTTGCTCGGCTTCGCGTTGAGCATTCAAAAAAGTCCTTCCTCAGTGTGTAAGCGACGCACTTCTTCAAGGACTCTTACTGCATGAACCAGCCATGGCTGACGATGAGCGATTGTCCAGTGAGCGCGTTTGAGTTGAATGTTGCAAAGAACAACGCAGCCTCAGCCACATCGTCAACCGTAGTGAACTCATGATCCACGGTATCTTTTAGCATAATTTTATCGATAACATCCTGCTCGGAAATACCGAGTTCCTTTGCTTGTTCAGGGATCTGCTTGTCAACCAGTGGTGTGCGCACGAAGCCGGGACAGATCACGTTCGCGCGGACGCCATGTGCGGCACCTTCCTTAGCCACCACCTGGGCTAGTCCGATTAAACCGTGCTTGGCGGCAACATAGGGCGCCTTGAGCTGCGAGGCCTCCTTCGAATGAACCGAACCCATATAGATGACACTGCCACTCTTTTGTTTATACATTTGGCGGAGTGCGGCACGTGTTGTGAGAAATGCACCATCGAGATGTATTGAAAGAAGTCGCTTCCACTTAGCGAATTCGAAATCGACAATGGGCGAGACGATTTGGATCCCGGCATTGCTTACGAGTACGTCTAACGCGCCGAATTTGTTGATCACCTTGGCGGTGCCGGCGTCCACCTGTTCTTCGTTGGTGACATCCATGGCAACGCCAATAGCGCAATTCCCGGTTGCGTCGATCTCGTTAGCAGTGAGATCAGCGGCTTTCTGATCGAGATCGGCGATCGCTACCTTAGCGCCCTCGCGCGCAAAGACGAGCGCGATATCCTTGCCAATTCCGCTCGCCGCACCAGTGATGATTGCAACCTTATTCTTAAGACGCATCATAATCTCCCTTTCAAGAAGCGCTGTTAGCCATTTAAGTCAAGAATGTGAAGAACTGGCGGCTGTCCTATACTTTGTCAAAAAGAAGCTGCACATTAGAAACGGGAGCTTTCGGTTATGAAAACCGTGTCGATTATAGATGCCGTCGGGATGATTCCGGATGGCGCAAGCTTGATGATCGGCGGGTTCATGAGTGTCGGCACGCCAGAACGCCTGATCGACGAGGTTGTGCGACAAAGCAAGCGTCACCTCACCGTCATCGCTAACGACACGGCGATGCCCGGAAGAGGGATCGGCAAACTGGTCACCGCAGGGCTACTCGGCCGCGTCGTGGCGAGCCATATCGGCCTCAATCCTGAGACGCAGCAGCAGATGATCGCCGGGAAGCTAGCAGTTGATCTGGTGCCGCAGGGCACCCTGATCGAGCGTATTCGCGCTGGAGGGTTCGGGCTCGGCGGCATCCTGACGCCGACCGGTGTCGGCACGGTGGTCGAAGAGGGAAAGCGCAAGATCGATATTGATGGGAAGGACTATCTAATCGAAACCGCGATCCGTGCCGATTTTGCATTGGTGCAGGCGTTCCTCGCCGATTACACCGGCAATCTTACGTATGCTCTTACCGCCCGCAATTTTAATCCAGTTATCGCGATGGCCGCCGATACCGTCATCGTCGTTGCTGAGCACATCGTGCCGGTGGGCGTCATCCCTCCCGATCATGTCGCCACTCCCAGTCCGCTCGTCGACTATCTTGTCTCCAATGAGTAATCCTATGGACGCTCAAACCATCATTGCCAAGCGCATTGCCCGCGAACTGCGGTCGGGGATGTTGGTCAATCTCGGCATCGGTATTCCGACGCTGGTAGCCAATTATCTCCCGCCGGGCATCAGCGTGCTGTTTCAGTCAGAAAACGGGCTGATCGGTACCGGGCCGATCCCCGAAGACGGGATGGCACACCGATTGCTCACCGACGCCGGAGGGCGACCGGTCAGCGCATTGCCCGGCGCGAGCACGTTCGACAGCGCCATGTCCTTCGGCCTGATCCGCGGCGGTCACGTTGACATGACGGTGCTGGGCGCCCTTCAGGTCGACGAGCAAGGCCGGCTCGCCAACTGGATGATCCCAGGCAAGATGGTGCCGGGCATGGGCGGCGCAATGGATCTCGTTACTGGCGCGAAGCGGGTGATCGTAGCGATGCAACACACAGCCAAGGGTAAACCGAAGATCGTCAAGAAATGCTCGCTACCGCTGACCTCGGTGAGAAGGATCGACTTGATCGTGACTGAAATGGCGGTGATTGGATTTCCCGACGGGCTGGCCACCCTTTTGGAAACGGCGCCGAATGTTTCTGTTGAGCAGGTAGTAACTGCAACCGAAGCAAAACTTGCAATTCCAAAGACAATTGTAGAAATGCAGTTGTGACAAAAAATGCGCAGAGCATGTTGAGCTGTCATCGGGTGTCTGCGACTTGCATAGCGCATTGCTCGAGGAGCGAGTGAAAGAGTAGTCGGATGGTAAGACCTCGAAGGGAGGGCTTCAGGTAGGTCGCCATCAGGCACACGACATCACTCGGAATATCTATTTCTCTTTTAGCGTTCCTCTTGGCTTCTACTGACCATACTCCACAACACCTCAAAAATGATTGCGGTCGACCAACCAAACAATAGGACGCCGTTCATTGCAGTCATTGGCCCAAGCAAGCGCCAGCGCTCCACGGGCGTTATGTCGCCGTAGCCGAGCGTTGTGTAATTTACGAAAGCGAAATAAACGAGATCAGTGCCGGGAGGTGCGGCGTTAACGATCGCATAAGCCAATGACCAAACAAGTACCTCGCCGAGATGCGAGGCCATCAAGACCGACACAGTAGCAATCATGACGGCGATCAATCGAAGCGATTGACGTGACCTTGTCATAGCACTCACGATGCGCGCCACCCGTATTACGGCCGTCGTCACAAATGCATGAATTGCAATGTTGCAAGCACTAATGGCAACACCCACGATAAATTGACGTAACATGCGGATTGCTCCAAGTGATGCAGCCCCTTTTTTTGCCGTAGCCCGCCCAAGAGGAAGGCAGAACTCAAGGTGGTCTGATGTGACGCCTGAGATACACCAGTTCGGGCGGTCGCCTTTACAGTTGGAAAGCAGCAGTGAATTGCGGCGTTCAACTCAGAAGAGCCATAGCTGATAAAGTCACAGGTCTGCGCAGGTTTAGTCAGCGTTATTCTAGTGTTGGGTGTGCTTGCCGGTGCGATGACAGTCGATGCTGCGGTGAGCGGATCCTTCGAAGTCGCGCAGAGTCCCCCTCCGAACTTAACCGTGTTATAAACTATGGTCAACGTGGCGCTGACGATATTGGGACCGATCATCGTCGGTCCTACGTCTGCTCGTCGAGAAAGTTTTTGCGCAGCCTTGATGTAAATCAACGCAATATGTTGAAGGCCGGCGACCAATTGGTAATGGGAGTACGCACAATGCCGAAAGAAATCAAGCTTCAAGAGGGTAGGATCGATCAATTTTTTTCTGGCCCCAACGCGCGCGCTGATCGCTGGCGAAATTTATTGGATACCGCGCAGGCCTGGTCAGCTGGCACGGAGAGCCGAGCAAAATTTGAGGTTATGCTTGCGGAAATGGCGGCGACCGAAGATTTCCGCGCCTATCCGGGGCCTCATCTGATGGAGGCACTGCGCGACAGCGCCGCCGCGGACGACGCTCGTGCCACTGTGGCGCTCGTGAAGCGAATTAGCGCAGCTCTGCTTACCAGATCGTTTCGCCGACACGCGGGCGACTGGGAACTGCACGAGGAGAATGAGGGAGCAGTAGCGGACGTGCTGCCCCCGTCCCTTGGTCGCGGCGAGTCAATTCGACCTTATTTCGAAACGTTAATCGTCACGGGTGCCCCGGCGGAGCGCTGGCCAGCTCTTTGCACGGAGTGGCGCCGGCTTCGTCGACCGCTTGACGCATTCATCTACGAACCGGTGTTCGTCGGTAGCGTCGAAGACGCGTTCTGCGCGACCATGATCAATCCGGATTTCGCTGCCGTGGTGGTCAATGAGGGGTTCGTCTTTCGGTCACGGCACGATGTGCCCGTGCTGCGCACGCTGTCAGCATCATTGGAACAACAATACACGTCGGCAACGTCGGCATTGCAGTTGGCGCAATTATTGAAGCGAGTGCGGCCTGAACTCGACATTTATTTGGTGTCCAACGGGCGGGTGGAAGAATTAGCTGGAAATCCCAAGGCGGACATCGCTCGCCGCATCTTTTACTCTGTGGAGGAGCTGCTCGAATTGCACCTGGCAATTCTTGAGGGTGTTCAGGATCGCTACGACACACCCTTCTTTGACAACCTCAAGAAGTATGCCCAACGGCCGATTGGAACATTCCACGCTCTGCCGATTGCACGCGGGAAATCGGTGTTCAAGTCCGATTGGATTCGCGACATGGGCGAGTTTTACGGCCCCACGCTGTTCCTCGCCGAGAGTAGTGCAACTACCGGGGGGCTCGACAGTCTGTTGGAGCCTACCGGCAACATAAAAAAGGCGCAGGAAAAGTCTGCGCGTGCCTTTGGCGCTGAGCATGTCTTTTGGGTCACCAACGGCACCTCGACATCGAACAAGATGGTGGTGCAAGCGCTGCTTGCGCCCGGCGACATCGCGATCGTCGATCGCAATTGTCACAAGTCGCATCACTACGGGATGGTGATTGCAGGCGCACAGCCGCTTTATGTCGAGGCATTCCCGATGACGGAATACTCGATGTATGGCGCGGTCCCGCTGCGCGCTATCAAGCAGGCACTGCTCAATCTGAAGGCCGATAATAGATTGAACCGGGTCAAGATGTTGGACCTGACAAATTGCACGTTCGATGGACACATTTATAACACGCGACGTGTGATGGAAGAGTGTCTGGCGATCAAGCCGGATTTGATCTTCCTTTGGGACGAGGCGTGGTTTGGATTTGCGCGATTTTCGCCATTTCTGCGACCACGTACCGCAATGGGCGCGGCAACTGATATCGAAACCTGGCTGCACGATCCGGCATCCGTTACGCTGTATGAGAAACAGCGGACTGAGCTGGGCGAGAATCCGTCCGAAGAAACGCTGTTGAATACGCGACTCATTCCAGATCCGCGTCAAGTACGGCTGCGGGTGTATCAAACCCACTCGACACACAAGTCGATGTCAGCGCTGCGGCAGGGCTCGATGTTGCTGGTGAAGGATGTGGACTTCCACAGCGTCGAGGCGCAGTTCCAGGAAGCGGTTTTCACCCACGCCTCCACCAGTCCCAACCAGCAACTGATCGCAAGCCTCGACGTAGCGCGCCGGCAGATGGAGCTGGAAGGCTACGGCCTAGTGGCAAACGCGATTGAGGTGGCGCTGGCGATACGCCACGCGGTTGCCACGCATCCGTTGATCTCGAAATATTTTCGTGTTCTTGGCGCGGATGGAATGGTACCGGCGCAGTATCGGCAGAGCGGGTTCATTGATTACCTTGCGCCCGGAGTGAACTGGGCGCTGTGGCTGCAGAGTATGCGGGACGACGAGTTCTGTCTCGACCCAACCCGTCTGACACTTGTTTGTGGAACCGCCGGCTTCGACGGTACGCAATTCAAGGGAATCCTGGCCAGCCGTTACAACATCCAGCTCAACAAGACTTCACGTAATTCAGTCCTGCTGCAGTCAAACATCAACAACACGCGCAGTGACGTAGCGCACCTCATCCGCGTGCTGGTAGAGATCAGTAGCGAAATCGATCAGCGTCTGGCTCAGGGCGGGCCGAATGTGCGTAAAACATTCGAGGCGCGCGTGAAGAGCTTGATGACCGATGTTCCCGACTTGCCGAACTTCTCGCATTTCCACGAAGGCTTCCGAAAAGACGCGGGCAAGCGAACCAATGAAGGGGATATTCGCAGCGGGTTCTATGCAGCCTATGACGCATCTGGGTGCGAGTATATCCGGCTTGCTGATCCGGAAATCGACCGGCGTCTGAAAGACGGCCCCGATCTCGTCTCGGCCAACTTCGTCATTCCCTACCCCCCGGGTTTCCCGATCATGGTGCCTGGACAGGTGATCACGCGGGAAACGATCGACTTCATGCGCAAGCTCGACGTGAAGGAGATCCATGGTTACGATGCCGCCGAGGGATTGAAGCTGGTGCGCGCCGAAGCGCTAGCCAAAAGCACCGACGCGGCGGCGAACATACAGCGTGAACGCCTTCGCAACGAAAATGACCGTCGGCAGGTCCGCGGTGTCGCATCGAAAAAACAGGTGAGATCATGATTGAATGGTTCGTCCAGACGCTTCGAAGCTACCCGGAAATTGCGATCTTCTTGTCGTTGGCCCTCGGGTACTACTTCGGCTCCTTTACCTACAAGGGCCTTGGCCTGGGTGCGGTGACCGCAACACTGATTGCCGCGGTGCTCATTGGCCAGCTTGGGATTACGATTTCGAGCCCGCTGAAGCCAACCTTTTTCCTGATGTTCCTGTTCGCCATCGGCTACGGAGTAGGGCCGCAATTCGTACGCGGCATCGCGCAGGACGGCATTCCGCAGGCGTTGTTTGCCGCAGTAGTCTGCCTGTTCTGTCTGGGCGCCGCCTATATCGGCGCCAAGTGGGCCGGTTATGATATCGGATCCGCCGTGGGGCTCTATGCAGGCTCGCAGACGATCTCGGCATCGATGGGCCTGGGAACCGATGCAATCAACCGCCTCGGTCTGTCGCCCGAAGAAACCAAGAAGCTGCTGGATGCGATGCCGGTCGCCTACGCCGTTACCTACATATTCGGCACGGTTGGATCCGCGATTGTTCTTGCGCTGATTGGTCCAGCGCTCCTTGGCATCGATCTCGAGGCCGCGTGCAAGCGCTACGAGGAGAAGTATGGGGGCAAGAAGGAATTGGGTGGTCCCGGCACAGCCTGGTACCAATTCGCGTTGCGCGCGTTCCGTGTCAAGGACGGCGGACTTGCGGTGGGCAAGACGGCGCAAGAAGCCGAGGCGCTAATTCATGAGCAGCGGGTGTTCGTGCAACGCATTCGACGTGGCACCCAGATCATGGATGCGACGGCAGACACCGTGATCCAGGCGGGAGACATTGTGGCCGTGGCCGGCCGGCGCGAGGTGCTGGTGAACCTGATCGGCGCCGGGGCCGAAGAAATCGATGATCGCGAGTTGCTGGCGGTGCCTACTGAAGGTGTCGATGTCTACGTGACCAGCAAAGAAGTCGACGGAAAAACGCTGGCCGAGGTGGCAAAATCTCCGGGAGTGCGTGGCGTATTCTTGCGAAAGATCACCCGGGGAGCGGTTGCGACCGACATCCCGATTCTGCCGAACACGCATTTAGAGAGGGGCGATATCGTTACCCTCGTCGGACGTACCCAGGACCTAACGGCGGCGACCAAGATGTTGGGCGTTCCCGACCGCGCCACCGACGTGGCGGACGTGGCGTTCATTGGTGCGGCTATCACGATCGGTGCCCTGCTCGGCGCCTTGGTGTTTAAGGTCGGTAGTGTGCCGCTCACGCTGTCTACCTCTGGCGGCGCCTTGGTTTCAGGACTCTTCTTCGGGTGGTTGCGATCGGTGCGGCCAACTTTCGGACGGATTCCATCGCCTACCGTCTGGTTCATGAATTCAGTCGGCCTGAACGTTTTCATCGCTGTCGTCGGCATCTCATCAGGGCCGGGATTTGTCGCCGGGCTGCAACAACTTGGCGTCGGCCTATTCCTCTGGGGCATGGCTGTTACGACGGCGCCGCTGATCCTGGCGATGTATGTGGGGAAATACCTGTTCCGCTTCGACGACGCGATTGTGCTGGGATGCTGCTCAGGTGCGCGCACGACGACGGCCTCTCTCGGCATGATCAATGACCGTGCCAAGAGTCAAATTCCTGGACTTGGCTACACCGTCACGTACGCCGTTGGGAACACGTTGCTGACGATCTGGGGAATGGTTCTTGTAATATTGTTGAGTTAGACGACAGTTGGAAGATCGCCCTATGAAATACCTGCGAGCCACTATTTCTGAACACAGTTAGAAACAGGAGTGCATCATGGCTGACATCCTCAAGCTGCGTAAATTCGAAGCCTTAGGCCCGTTCGAGATCAAGGACGAACTGATCAAACTGGCCAGGTCGGCTTCGAGAACCATGCAATCCGCGTTCCTGGACGCCGGCCGCGGCAATCCAAACTGGGTGGCGACGACGCCACGCGAAGGTTTTTTCCTTCTTGGTCAATTCGCCATCACCGAGAGCAAGCGGGTGATGGAACATCCTGCTGGCGTCGGAGGAATGCCGCACGCAACCGGAATCGCGGCCCGATTTGAATCTTGGCTGGCAAAGCACGCGGACATGCCCGGCGCGACTTTCCTATCGTCTATGCTGACGTACGCGATAAAGACCTTCAAATTCGAGCCAGATGCGTTCGTCCATGAACTTGCTAATTCGATTATCGGCGACAATTATCCAGTGCCTGACCGCATGCTGGTACACAATGAGCGCATTGTGCACGAATATCTGCTGTGGGCGATGTGTGGGGAACCGCGGCCCGCTGGGAAATTCGATATTTATGCGGTCGAAGGTGGCACGGCGGCCATGTGCTACATCTTCAAATCGCTGAAGTCCAACCGTTTGCTCCTGCCCGGCGACACGATCGCACTCGGCACTCCAATCTTTACTCCTTATATTGAGATGACGCATCTCGAGGACTACGATCTCAAAGTGGTGCAGATCGCAGCACCGCAAGAGAATCGCTTCCAGTTCACCGACGCCGAGCTCAACAAACTCGAGAACCCCAAGATCAAGGCATTCTTCATTGTCAATCCGGGCAACCCGAGCGGCATGGCCGTGGACAAGCAAACCATCGGCAAGATTACAAAATTGGTGAAGACCAAGCGTCCCGACCTGATGCTGCTCACCGACGACGTGTACGGCACATTTGTCGACGATTTCCGGTCGTTGATGGGCGAGTTGCCGCAGAACACGATCGGTGTGTATTCGTATTCGAAATATTTCGGCTGCACCGGCTGGAGACTCGGCACCATCGCAATCCACCAAGACAACATCTTCGATAAGATGATCGCCAAATTGCCTGATGCCGAGCTCAAGGCGCTCGATAAGCGTTATGGCTCGCTGACGCTTGAACCGAGAAAGGTCAAGTTCATCGACCGTATCGTTGCCGACAGCCGCGACGTCGCGCTCAACCACACCGCCGGTCTGTCGCTGCCGCAGCAGGTCATGATGACGCTATTCTCGCTCAGCGAAATGATGGACGTCAAAAAGCAATACCAGAAGGCCTGCCAAGAAATCGTCAATCGGCGTTTCTGGACGATGATTGAGAGGCTCGATCTGAAGGTTGAGGAGAACAAGAATTACGACCGCTATTACGGGCTGATCGATTTCGAGTTCTGGGCGCGCAAGAATATCGGCGAGGACGCCGTCGAATACCTGAAAAAGAACGTCCATCCGCTCGACCTTGCATTCCGCTTGGCCGAGGATCACGGCATTGTCTTGCTGAACGGCAGCGGATTCGATGCGCCCGATTGGTCTCTCCGTGTCTCGCTCGCGAACCTTGCGGACGACGCCTACGAAGACATCGCGCGCGGCGTTCGGACAGTTGCCCGCGGCTATAGAGATGCCTACGAAGCGTCAAAGACCAAAAAATGAACCACGCGCCGCAGCAGGGCTAAACTTCGGCTGCTGATGTTGAGATGCCAATAGGAGTTCATTGATCTGTGACACTCATCGATTGGTTCATCCAAGTTCTGCACGATCGTCCCGAGGTGGCTTTTTTTGTCACCATTACGCTTGGATATGCACTCGGTTGGCTGCGTTACGGCTCCTTTTCACTCGGCGCAGTGACGGGCGTGCTTCTTGCAGGGGTGTTGGTCGGACAGCTTGGGATAAGCTTGCCGGCTTCGCTGAAGCAGGTGTTCTTTCTGTTGTTTCTTTTCTCAATCGGCTATCGGACGGGTCCACAGTTCTTTCGGGGCCTGAAAAAGGACGGACTCGCGCAAGCCGCACTAGCGACGGTGTTTGCGTGCGTCGGTCTCGCCGTCGCTTACATCATCGCTCGTATCGCCGGATACGAGGCCGGTACGGCAGCCGGCCTGATTGCAGGGGCATTGACCGAGTCGGCGACGATCGGTACGGCGGGGGACGCAATCGCCCACCTCACGATCAGCAAGGATGCTCAAGCCCATCTTACCAATCAGATTCCAGTCGCCTTCGCTGTTACTTACCTTGTCGGAGTCATCGTGGCGGCATGGTTCCTGTCTCAAATTGGCCCCCGTATCCTAGGCGTCGATCTTGCTGCCGAATGCCGTGCATATGAAAAGAAAATGACTGGCGGTGAAAGAAAAGGGTCGCTGGCGGCGTGGCGAAAATTCGACATTCGGACGTACCGCCTCGATCGAGGCTCAAAAACTGTCGGATGCTCGATTCGTAAAGTTGAAAAAATGATCAAGAATGAGCGTGTTTATGTTGATCGTGTTCGCCGAGGAAAAAACGTTGAAATTCCCGGGGCCAATTTCATTTTGGCTGCGGGCGATGTGATTGCCGTAGCTGGCCGGCACGAAGTCCTCATCGACCAAGGACATATATTTGGGACGGAGCTCGCGGATAGCGATCTTGTCCAGGACGAAATCGATGCTGTGGACTTGGTGGTCACTAAAAAAGAATTCGACGGTATGACGCTTTTAGAGCTTGCTGGTAAGCCGTACACGCGCGGCGTATTTCTTCGGGGGATCAGCCGCAGCGGCGTAGCAATTCCGGTTAGTCCGGCGACGGTCATCGACCGCGGCGACGTCCTCTCAATCTGCGGAATGCCCGATCGGACGAAGGTCGTCATCAACACGCTCGGCGTCGCCGACCGTGTTACCGATGTCACAGACATGGTATTTGTTGGTCTCGGGATTGTCATTGGCGCGCTCGTTGGCATTCCTGCCTTTCGGTACGGTGCACTGGAATTGGGGCTAAGCCAGAGCGTTGGCGTGTTGTTGGGAGGTTTGGTGTTTGGTTGGCTTCGGTCGGTGCGCCCCGAGCTCGGACGTATCCCAGGCCCGACGCTGTGGCTATTCGAATCCCTCGGCCTCACAGGTTTTGTGGCCGTAGTTGGTTTATCGGCGGGCCCGGATTTTGTACGTGGCTTGCAAGAATCCGGCTTGACACTCCTGCTTGCTGCGCTGGCAGTTGTGATCACCCCCTACATCATAACATTGCTGGTTGGTAAGTTTGTCTTCCGCATGCATCCGGGAATTCTTTTAGGCGCGTGCGCCGGGGCAGGCACAGCGACGCCTGCGCTTGCGGCGGTGCAGGAAGTGGCGAAAAGTGCAGTGCCTACGTTGGGATACGGCGTAAGCTACGCGGTGGGAAATGTATTTCTTGCGCTATGGGGCACTGTAATTGTGTTCTTGCTCTCCTAAGGCACAGATTTTGACTTCTGATATTTGATAAGATCAAATCGGGCTTCAGCTCGCATTACGCCCACGACAGCTCATGCAGGAGATCCGTGTCTAGTGGGACGTGCAGCGTTCCAGCGTTTGGCTAAACTGCATCCCGGCCTAGGGGCTAATTTGGGGCACAGAGACAAGTGGACACCTTTCTACTCGTGTTTGCATCGCTCTTTCCGGTGATCAATCCGCCAGGGACCGCGCTTGTATTTCTAAGCATGACGAAACATGCGCCCGTCGGCACCAGGCGATCGCTTGCTCGACGAGTTGCCATCAACGCCTTCTTTGTTATGGCGGCGTCGCTACTGGCCGGTGCATTCGTCCTGAAAATCTACGGCATTTCGGTCCCGGTGCTTCGCGTTGCCGGAGGACTGATCGTCGCGATAGCAGGTTGGCGCCTTCTCAACGAAGGTAGCCGCAAGGATGAATCACCGACTCAAGGACGCAATATAGACTATGAAAGTCAGACATTTTATCCTTTGACCCTACCGCTGACGACAGGACCTGGTACGATCGCGGTTATGATCAGTCTCGGACTTTCACGGGCCGCGTATTCTGATTACGCGCAGGATTTTCGATTCCTGCTGGCAGGCTTGTTGGCGACGATTGTTATGGCAGCAACGATCTACTTCTGCTTTGCCTATTCGAGCTGGATCCAAAGGGTCCTCGGGCGTGGGGGCACCGAGATTGCCGTGCGGCTTTCCGCTTTCATTTTGTTCTGCTTAGGTGTCCAAATTGTTTGGACGGGAGCGAGCGATCTCCTAGGTACCATTATCTCGCATTGAGCCCCTGGTTCCTAAGATGAACCGTTGCCAAAAGGCATGCTTGGGCGGGAACATTGCAATAGAGCTCGCAGGAAGGTCGACTTAAGTTCGACGATCCACTGGGATTCAACACCATCCAGATCGCGCGACTATCTAAATGCGCCGGTCGAGTCGGCGCCATGCCAAACAAGCGATTGATTGGTTTGATCGAGACGTGTTTGAAATTTATTTCAGGGCGGATTTCTGAAAATAGAGCCCTATGCTACAGGCCAATTCATTCGTGTGCTGCTGGCAGAATCACAAATACGAACTTGAATTTGGGAAAGGCAGAAGTTAGAAGGGTCATTGTCGGGATGGGGCGGCCATGTCTGCGGATTTTCGTCGACGAAACGAGCTTGTAAGACGGGTCCTCGTGGCTGGATGGGTCGGAGCTTGCGCGGGATGGGCCAGTATGGCCACGCAAGCCCAGGCGCAATCTAACCCTTCGACCACCGGGGGAACCGAAGCGGTCAGTTTCTCCTCAAAACTTGACCTGATCATCCGCGAAGAAGTTGCGGAACGAGGAATTCGAGCGCGCCGCCCGCGGCCGCCGTCTGGAAATTACCACCCCAGCCATACATGCGCGAGATTCCTTGGCGTGACGCCATGGGGAGGGATTTCCCTGCCGATACACCGGCATTCTTTCGCGATTCCCTGCTGCAATTTGTTTTCCGCACCTATGACTTGACGCGTAACAATTCCAACGGGTCGATATCAGCGGCGTGGGCACTCGGGGGCTGGGTGGCATTTCGATCAGGTCTGATCGCTGACATGTTTGGAGTGCATGCGGCCTTATATACTTCGCAACCGCTTATTGCTCCATCCGACGAAAGCGGCACGAAGTTGTTGAATACGAATCAACAGTCACTCACCATGCTCGGACAGGGCTATGGGCGCGTGGCTTTCCAAGATCAGGAATTTCGCGGCGGACGCCAAATTGTGGATACACCGCTCATCAATGCGCAGGACAATCGCATGGTCCCGAACACGTTCGAAGGCGTGACGTTCGACTCGCTTCCTGTCAAGGATCGAAACTACGATTACGCGGTTGGCTATCTTTGGAACGTGAAGCAGCGAGATTCGAATGATTTCATATCGATGTCGGATGCGCTGGCTAGCGCTAACGTTGTCAACCGCGGCGCGCCGTTCGCCATGATTAAGTACCGGCCGGTCCCGGGGCTTTCAACCATATTGATGGACTATTACATCCAAGACTACATCAACGCCGGATTCGCCCAAGCCGAGTATGCCTTTCAACTGCCGAAGGATGTTCCACAGTGGATGATCGGCGCAAACATCATCGATCAGCGAAGCACCGGATCTGACATGCTGACCGGAAGCGCCTTTCAGACCTATCAAGCTTCCGGCAAGGTGCAAATGACGTATATGGGATGGACCGTGTTCGTCGCAGGCTCGATTACCGGCGATGGCCAGAAGATAAACTCGCCGTTTGGCACCAAGCCGAACTACACGGACATGCAGCAGGTATCGTTCGATAACGCGGGCGAGAAGGCCATCGGTGGCAGTGTGGGTTATGATTTCAAGAATGTTGGCCTCACGGGGCTGACTGCCGGGGTGTGGTATGCGCAAGGCTGGGGCGCAATCAACCCGAGCACGGCCTTAGGAATTCCCAATCGGGAAGAGCTAGACTTATGGATACAGTACCGTCCCACGGAAGGCCCGCTAAAAGGCCTGCGCGTCAAATCGCAATATGGGAATGTCTGGCAGCAGGGCAACGTGCGTCCGACTCAACCGGAATTTCGTTTAATCGTCGACTACACCGTGCTGTTCAGAAATTAGCCATAGATTTGTTCGTAACTCGTGCGTAGGTAATCGCACATCATCGTATTGGTCGACGCGGTCTCGTCAGTGCCGGGCGCTTCCAGTTTGCAGAGCCAAAGTCGACGGATTTTCTATATCAGCGTGATAGAGATATTATTGTACTGTATTACCAAGGTTCTCGAATTGGCAGCTAACCCAATGTCAGAGCCCGGTGGCGACGGTGCTAGTGGCCGCTCCTGCCTAAAACGGGCCGACTGGAGCTAGTCGCCGGTGACAGATAACCCTCCATGGCGTTGACGTCGATCAATGATCATGTTCCATTATAAATAATTAATCGTCACGCCGTCAGCCAAGTTAGTACTCCTACGGGGAGATATGAATGGCATTGTGGACGAGATGGCCGCTTCTATTGGCATTTTTCACCCTGGTGTCACTTCCCGCCGTAGCGCAGACGCCGGCTCCCGCCGTAGCGCCGCAGACGCCGGCTAAATCCGATAGCCAGCTGCTAAAGTCAGAGCAGCTTGATCAGCTCGTCGCACCGATTGCATTGTATCCTGACACTTTGGTTGCCGAAGTGCTCATGGCATCGACCTATCCGCTTGAGGCCGTTCAGGCCGAACGCTGGGTGAATGAGAACAAGAAGCTAAAGGGCGAACAGCTGAGGGCCGCCGTAGATAAGCAACCTTGGGAAGACAGCGTGAAGTCGCTCGTGGCGACGCCATCCGTCCTCACGATGATGAGCACCAAGCTCGATTGGACGATGAAGCTCGGCGATGCAGTTCTTGCCCAGCAGCCCGACGTGATGGATGCGATTCAGAGGCTGCGGTCGAAGGCGCAGGCGAACAAGAAGCTCACCTCGACTAAAGAGCAGAAAGTCACGGCGCGGCAGGAGCAGGACAAGCAGATCATCGCGATTGAGTCAGCGGATCCCGATACTGTTTACGTGCCCTATTACGATCCCGCCGCTGTTTATGACCCGTGGCCGTATCCTGCTTATCCGCCCTATAACTATTTTCCGCCCGGATATATCGCCACCGGACTTATCGGGTTTGGTCTCGGCTATGCCCTCGGGAACTGGGGCGGATATTGGGGCGGCGGAATCAATTGGAGCGGGGGCGGAAACAACATCATTGTTAATCCACCTCGGCCTGGCGGTCCTGGTGGCATTGGTGGTCCTGGTCGGCCAGGCGGTCCTGGAGGCATTGGTGGCCCTGGTGGCATTGGTGGTCCTGGTCGGCCAGGCGGTCCTGGAGGCATTGGTGGACCAGGTGGCCCTGGTGGCATCGGCGGTCCTGGAGGCGTTGGTGGACCAGGTGGCCCTGGTGGCATCGGCGGTCCTGGTGGCGGCAACAACTGGCAGCACAGACCCGAACACCGGCAAGGCGTCAAGTACAACAACAAAGACGTGCAGCAGAAGTTCGGGAACAACAATCTTCGGGACGGCAGTACAGCGCGGACGGATTTTCGCGGTCGCGGTGGTGAACAGGTGCTGAAGCCCGGAGGCGAGCGGCCGGGAGCGGGCGGCGGAGTTGGCGACCGCGGGCCGGGCCAAGGAGCCAACCGGCCGAGCGCTGGCGGAGGCAAAGGCAAACCGAGTGCTGGCGGAGGCAAAGGCAAACCGAGTGCTCGGCCTTCAGGCGGTGGTGGCGGTCGTGACAACGCCATGAGGGTTCAGTCCGGGAAGGCAGCGAACCTGCAGTCGCAGCGCGGACGAGCTAGCGCTGGCGGCGCATGGAGGTCGTGGCGGTGGTGGTATCAGTCGTGGCGGCGGAGGTCGTGGCGGCGGAGGTCGTGGCGGCGGCGGCGGAGGTCGTGGCGGCGGCGGCGGACGGCGGTCGGATATGATGCTTAAGCACGACTTCGCCTTGCTCGGTCGTCTCGACAATGGCCTTGGTTTCTATCGCTTCGCTTATAATGGCAGCGATAAAGCCTATGTCGGCGTGATCGCACAGGAAGTGCAAACAGTCATACCGGCGGCGGTTATGCGCGGCCGGGACGGCTACCTGAGAGTCAACTACGATAAACTCGGGGTGAAGTTCCAAACCTACAACCAATGGATCGCATCGGGCTCACGAATTCGCAACACGATCCAGATTCAACACTGATTGCCAGGATGAGCGACTCGAGTTCAGAGAAACTGAACACCCGCTTTAGAGGCGACTGAGGATGTCATGATCACGCTTCCTGTCTTCCACTATTCTCGCCGCGCCCCAACGCTCGGAAGACTTGCTTCATTAGTTGCGGCGATGCTTGTTTTGGTGACAGCGTCGGCGGCGAGCGCTCAGCAGTCCTTCAAGACACCCGAAGAGGCTGTCGGCGCTCTCGTGAACGCGGTTCGGGCCAACGACTGGAAGAACATGCTGGTGGTGCTTGGTGCAGATGGCGCCGACATCGTGTCGTCTGGCGATCAAGTCGCCGATGCCGCGACGCGCCAGCAGTTCATTGCGGCTTATGACGCGAAGCATCAACTGACCATGGAGGGCGATAGCAAGGCCGTCATGGTGATTGGGCAAGAAGATTTTCCATTCCCGATCCCGCTCGTTCGCACGAAAGACGTGTGGCAGTTCGACACAATAGCCGGTCGCGATGAGATTCTTTATCGCCGCATTGGCCGCAATGAACTCGACACGATCCAGTCCTGCCTGGCCTACGTCGATGCGCAGAACGATTACGCTGCAAAGGATCGCACCGGCGCGGGTGTGGGCGTCTATGCGCAACAAATTATCAGTGACCCCGGCACGAAGAACGGACTTTATTGGCCGACCTCACAAGGTGAAGACGCAAGCCCGCTCGGCGAGTTCGTCGCCGAGGCAACCGTGGAGGGCTATCGCCCAGGTGGCGGGCGGGCGCCGTACCACGGTTACTACTACAAAGTGCTGACCGAGCAGGGGGCGGCTGCGCATGGCGGCGCTATGAACTACGTCGTCAAAGGTAAGATGATTGGCGGCTTTGCACTCGTCGCCTATCCGGCCGACTACGGAAATTCAGGGATAATGACATTCATTGTAAATCATGAGGGAACCGTCTTCCAAAAGGACCTTGGGTTGCGCACGCCTTCAATCGCCGGGCGCATGACAGAGTTCAATCCCGATCAGACGTGGAAACAAGCCGACACTACACCACCGTCGCAGTGACCATCCGAGGCCTGCGCCTGAAAAATCGCTTGCTGCGTTGAGGGATCGAGGGAGTGCGACTCAAAGCAGCTGAAGAGTGACGTGCACAACCTGCGACTCGCGCTGCGTGCTAAGGCGCAATCCACTCTTCTCAAAAACTTTCAACATTGAAATATTGTCCGGCAGGACCTCCGCGGTTAGCTCTTTGAGCCCGGCGTCACGGGCGATCGCGGTAAGGTGTCGCATCAGTGCAGCGCCGATACCTTGGCCCTGATACTGGTCGATTACCGCAAAAGCTATCTCGGCTTTCCCGGGCTGCAAGACGACGTAGCGTCCGCCGCCGACGATCACAGGGCGGCCGCCTTCTTCTACCACTGCGGCCAAGGCAACGTGGTTGACGAAGTCAACGTTCAAGAAATAATCAATTTCCTGTTGTGCAAAGTTGCGTCGTACGCCGAAGAAACGGCGGTAGAGAGACTGGGCACTGGCGCGGCCAATGGCTGCGATAAGGTCGGTCTGGTCTTCGGATTTGAGGGCACGAATTTCGACCGAGCCTCCATTGCGCAAAGGCTCAATCGCCGAATATTTGGCTGCTTCCAACATGACCAGCAATCTCCCACGATCTATAAGCAGAGACTTCACCTCGGCGATCTTGAGCTTGCCGCCGATTATCCAGCGATGAGACCATAACCTCAATGATCGATCCCATCGAATATTGGCGAAATTCCCGCGGCTATATCGTCGTTGCAGTTTAAATCATTCTTGCCCATTTATACTCGTATGCTGAGTAAAGGCGAGTTCGCGCGTATCAAGCACCCTTAGGAGAAAGCAACATGTTTTGGGTTGTGTACGGCACAGGCGCGGACATCAATATCAGCCTAGAACAAGCTGGCGATCTGCAAATCTTTGCGGAGGGGACGCACGATTGCAAACTAGATCATGAAGACGCGAACTTGTTGAAGCTTGTCAATTCAACCAAGACATTTGAATGGTCGGTGTTTGCGCCGAGCGTTGATGAAGTAACTGTAGATCCTCTCGGCAGAGGGTTAATGAAGCAGTACCTTGCTAGTCCGACGCGACCAGTTGCGATGATAAATTATCATCCCGCGGAAAAGGGTAACAAAGCATTTATTAGTGCGCGATTTATTTTCCCGCAGGACCCTTTCAATACCTTCTGCAGTATGTGCCAAACAATCCTCGGAAATCCGCATTTGGGTTACTTATGGAGACTGGGCTTTGACTCCATGCACGATAGCGGTGCAAATCACGCTACTCTGGCTGAATTTACAAATAGCGATTTTCAGGCAAGGCGCCCTTATTTCTCTAATGAAATCAGCTTCAGAATTCGCAGTGAGCGAAAGTAATTTGGTTTATATCTAGAAATCTATTCATCCACGCCAAACAAAGTTCTCGACGAACCGAGGCTTAGTTTCTTAGCTATTGTATGTTTAGAACTTGCTGATCCGCTTGATAGAAATTGTGGCTTCCACAATCCGTTCATCGATTTTCTCAGCGAGCCAGGTCTGATTTTTGTCCCACGCGTGATCTACATAGCAGTACGGACAGTGAAACACCGCGTTGACCTTTGGAAAATTTACGAAGTCTTTTCGGCTCGTCATGATACCGGTCGAAATCGGTTTTTTCGTTTCCGGGCATCTCGTCATCACGATGCCCCGACGACTGCCGGGAGAGCTGGGCCAAGCTGCTTGAACAATATTCTGGCTTAACGATTGGGTTTTAACGATTTCGATCGTCTGCTCGTTCGGGCAATATTTTGGCCAACTTGGGGTTGACGACTTGTTGTCAAGCTCATGCGCGCAGAGTTTTTTGCTGTCGCATTGTGCGCAATGTAATTGGAGGTCACGCATGATCGCAGGATCGACACTGGTTGGGTCAACGCGAAGTGTTTGCAGCCGGCGTTCAAGAAGATCAGCCGCCTTCTTGTTGCTAATCGCAAGCAAGCGGAGCTCACGAGTTGAAACGCCGAGGTCTTGCGCGATGCGAGCAACTTCTAACGGATCCCAATTGGCAAGTTGATTGGCTGCTGCTCTTTTCTCCCAGAAGTTCTTCAATTTCTCGGTGAATGAAGCTATAAAATTATGATCACCTGATCGCGGTTCGCTTCGCATAGCATCTCCCAAGGGTGCGAAGTTTTCCGAATTTCCGCATGGGGGCATTGAGATAGGTCAAATTCTTCCTAGTTGGAGGACTTAAGAACACCCGCGAAATAGCGAGACATCTTGATCGTGGACCTTCAAGTATTTGCTAGAAAATTGAAGGCAGAGCCATCCGACGCGTATGTGTGAAGGGCGCTAGTACAAGCGTCAAATTTGGGCTTGTGACAATAACTGTTCAGGTGGGCTCGGCGTTACGATGCGCCCGTCGACGACCTCGACAATTCGGTGACAACGACGTGCCAAGTCCATGTTGTGGGTGACGAGCAGGAACGTGGTCCCATTCGTTTTATTGACGTGTTGCATCATCTCGAAAACCGTATTGGCAGATTTCGTATCGAGATTGCCGGTAGGTTCATCGGCAAGAATCAGAGCAGGGTTCATGGCGAGCGAGCGCGCGATCGCAACTCGCTGCTGCTGGCCGCCGGACATGTTGTTGGCCAGATTGTTCTCCCATTGCGTTAGTCCCACTTGCGCGAGTAGTTCTCGAGCCCTCTGCTGCATCTCATCGTTTGGAAAAGCATGCTCTACGAGCAACGGCATCATAACGTTCTCGAGCGCTGTGAATGCCGAAATCAGATAATGATACTGAAACACGAAGCCGATGCTATGGCCTCGGAGCTGTGTAATTGCCGCATCATCTAGTGTGCTCGTCTCATGGCCTTCGATGAATAGGCGGCCCTTAGTCGGCCTATCGAGCAAGCCAATGATGTTAAGCAATGTACTTTTGCCCGATCCAGAAGGTCCGATCAGCGCGACGAATTCTCCGCTCTGTAGCACAAGACTAATATTATGCAGCACTTCGACTTCGACGGGCGTACCTATGTTGTAGGACTTGCAGACCCCATCAAGACGCAAAACAGGCGTGTTCTCAGCCACGGATCGCCACCACCGGATCGAGTTTTGCGGCTCTGAGTGCCGGTACCGCTGCTGCAACGACGCCAGTCACAGCGGCAAGCAGAACGGCGTTGATTAAAAGCGAGGGCTCGAGGATGAGCGGGAACAGTTCCTTACCATCCGCCTGGCGCATGAAGGCATGCCAGAAAACGACGGCTGAACCACCTGCTGTCGCCCCGACGAGTGAGCCGAGGAAACCGAGCAGCCCACCCTGAAGCAGGAACACGCGCATAATCTGCCCCTGTGAGGTGCCCATGGCGCGCAGAATGCCGATATCTTTGGAGCGTTGGATGACCGAGACGATGAGTACGCTGGCGATGCCGAAGGCCACCGACAGGCCCACGAATACGCGGATAATTGTATTTGAGAGCAGCTGCGCGTTGACGGCTGTGAAAAACTGCGCGTTGGTTTTAATCCAGCTATCGGCCTCAACTCCGGTGGCTGCCTGGACGAATTGCGCGATCCTCTCCGCGGCATAGACATCCGTTACCGTCAGATCGATCGTTGTCACGCCCCCAACGAGATTGGCCAAGGCCTGCGCAGTACGCAAAGCAACGAAGGCTGTACGCAAATTGGCACTCTTGTTACCGAGGTCGAAAATTCCCGTGATGGTAAGAACGCGGGACGAGTTGCTCGCCGTCGTCACATTGATCTTGTCGCCAAGTGTTACGCCCAGCTCGCGGGCCAGATCTGTTCCGACGAGAATGTCATCGGTTAGTACACGCGGCTGACCAGTGACGATGTAGTCGGGGACTTGCACGATCTTGAAATAAACTTCCGGGTCCATCCCGACAACGGTGATTGAACGACTAGCATCGCCTTTCACGGCTAGTGCGGAGGTAGCCATTGTCGGCGACACAGTGACGATATCTGGCCACTCGCTCAATTGACTCCTAATCTGCTGCCACTGATCGATCGAGCGGATACGTTGGGCCGGGCGCTGAATAATAGGCGCGAGAACTCGTCCTATCGCAGGTTCACGCAGCGGTCGCGCCACTTCATCTGGTGGAATGAGCTGGATGTGTGGCTGCGACGTGAGCACGCGTTTGATAAAATTAGCCTGCAAACTCGCGAGCAGCGCCGACATAAAAACGATAACCGCGACACCAATTGCTACGGCGGTGACGATAAATATCGTTTGCATCCGCCCCTCCTTGAGGAAACGGAGTGCAGTGATCCACTCGAATGGTGCCCATCTATTCATGGTACCTTAGCTTGCAACGCTCGCGCTCGGAGCTTCGCGCCCTCCTTGATAGGTATGGTTGCCGGAATAATGAGATCCCCTTCCTTTAGGCCATCCAGAACCTCAGCCTTGCCGGCGCTAATTATTCCGATTCTGACCGACTGGCGGGTCGCGTGACCGCTGTTAACTTTCATAACCCACGGCTTGTTGCTATTAGCCATTCCTCGCAAACCTGCTGCCGGTGCGACGAGCGCATTTGGACGCTCCGCCACTTTGATGTCGACCGAAACAGTCATGTCTTGGCTGAGATAGGCGGGAGGTTCGGGCACGCGCAGTTTCACCTCGACAGTGGCCCGCTGCAGGTCAACGCCTGGATTAATGTAGACAACCTCGGCCGCGAAGGTTTCCTTGGGATACGCATCGGTCGAAGCAAGCGCTTTTTGGCCTAAAGCGATGAGCCCGAGGTTCTTCTCATCGATCTGCACGACGAGCTGAGTGTCGCCGCTGGGCGAAAGCTTCATGAGTACATTCGAGGGTTGCACGATGTTGCCGCGCTCGACGAATCTTGAAATTAATATCCCGTCTCGGGGAGCACGAATTACTGTGTAACTCAGTCGCGACTGAGCCGTTGCGAGACTGGCGGCGTCCTGTTTGACAGTCGCTGTCAAAACATCGACGTTCGTGCGTGCATCATCGACAGTCACTTTCGAGGTTGAACCTTTCGCAAAAAGATCGGAAAGGCGCTCGATGTCCCGATTGGCCTTCAAGAGCGAAGCTTGATCACGGGCAAGTGTTGCTTCAGTTTGGATAACAGCGGCTTGAGCCTCGCGATCATCGAGCACGACCAATGTGTCGCCGGTTTTGACCGCTTGTCCTTCAGAGACGACAACATCCGCAACAACCCCGGTAATTTGGCTGCCGATGTTAACGCGAAATGGTGCCTCCACATGTCCGCTCGCGACGACGCTTGGCACAAAGTCGGCGCGTACGACGGCGTCGACATAGATAACGGGACCGAACAGGATCGGCGCCCCGAAATACCAGAGTGCAGCCAGTGCTGTCACAAGCGCCGGCGCACGAAAGCGCCAGCGCCATAGATGGAGTGCCACAGCGCGCAGACGCTGCTTCCATGCTGGCGGTATCTCGATGGAGCGCAACCATTTAATGCGTCGCTCGGTCCAGGTCTCATAATCTTGAGGTGGCGGTTCGTAGCGCATGCCGATTTCCAAGTAACCCCGGCGGCGCCCCCATTCGACGCCGCACAATATACCAATTAAGGCTTTTTGGCACTTGCAACATGATCTGGATCAAGAAATGTCTTGCGTTGCTTCAATGCGTGCGACGCAAGTAAGAATCGCCTTATATTGGCGCGTCTGAAGGGTCCGTTTGGTGCCAGAGCGCGCCGTGAAGGTCGCCTACACTGCTTACCGCGCCAGGGGCGGGCATAGAGTATGCCGTCCTATATTAAGTAACGGTTTGAATGTTCCGATGTGGAGCGCTTGCAACAACGCGCTAAACGCGGAGACAATCGACAAAACTATCCGAAAAGACCGAACTTTGAAAAACGATCATGAGCAATACGCCTTCGAACCCGAATGACTCGCGCGTCGACCCGACGGTCGGGCGACCGCTACGTCCGCATGCAGACTTCTGGCTTAGAGAGTTGCCGTACGGTGTCGTCTTGATTCTAACGCTGATCGGCGTGGCGTACACCAGCTTCTCGAAACATCCGATCATCAGCTATTGGGAATTTCTTGCGCCGGTGGTCGGTGTTATCTGCGTTTCCACTGGCTGGCGTCATGCGCGCGATAAGGAAGCGCGACTGAGGTTGATCTGGACGCAGGCGCTGCACTGGCTGGCGTTCCTGACCGCGATGAATTTGTTGTTGCTGCCGAATGTGCAGATTATGCTGAATTCCAATGCGACCGGCCTTGCGATACTTTTATTGCTGGCGCTCGGCACGTTTGTCGCAGGCGTGCATATTCTCGCCTGGGAAGTCTGCCTCCTCGGCTTCATCATGGCGCTTTGCGTTCCGGCGATTGCCTGGGTTGAGGAATTGGCACTGATTATGTTGCTGGGCGCGATCATCGTGGCCGGAGTCGGCGTGACGTTTTGGTGGATTGGGAGCAGGCGAGCGGATCGCTGACACCAAAGACAACTAAGAGCGCGAGATTGGATGGCGCTCCAATTATGCAACCGAATGTAATTGCCGACCCGCATTTTGCTGAGGAAAGGTCGTGCACTTAAAACAACCGAGGACGATACGACGCATCGGCATCGTCCTCAGTATTATTTAGGCGGCCCGCTGTCAGGTAAACAGCGATAGGATTCTCGGTATTTGATCAGCGGCAGCGGCTACCAGATCATCATAGCTGGTCTGTCCTTGAGCCGCGATCTTCAGAATATATTCAGCGAGATATGCCTTTGTCGCCGAAGTCGAATATTCCAACGGGACTCTTGTCATGACCTCTTCAAGTGCGTTCCTCATGATTTGGATAAGTTGAGGGTCGAACTGTGGCATGGCATCGCTCCCTTTAGTTATTCGGGCGGGCATGAAGACGCCACGTACTTGAGTGGTGTTGCCCGTTCATGAAATATTACATCCCGCAAAATTAGTGCGGGATGGGCCGAATAAACTCATGGAATGTGAAAAGATTTTGGCCAGATCGTTCACAAAGTCGCGAGGGAAATATTCCATCCTAAAGTCTTGCATAAGCTGCGTCATCGAAGTTGTTTATTATCGACGAGCCGTCACTCGGCTCGTCGCCGCAGCTCGTGAAGGTGAATTTCAGCGTCAAACGCCATATCAAAGACGTGGTATTACCATGTTTCTTGTCGAACAGAATGTGCACCAGACGCTCGCGATCTCGCGCTACGGTTATGTATTGTCGCAGAGGTGCGTGGTAGCAAGCGGCGCACCGAAAGAGCTCGCCGCCCGCGACGAAGTGCGTGAAGCTTATTTTGGCAGGATCGAAATTCTCTTATGAATCGACTCGGGATGCATCAGATTAATTAGCGAGTAGAACGAAAGGGCTCATCATGGCGGGTTATTCGGCCGTCGTAGAGTTGACCCGGGCATTGATCCGTCAGAACACGGTCAATCCTCCTGGTAACGAGACCCGTTGCAATGCTGTCCTGCGCCCGTTGCTCGAAACAGCCGGATTTGAAGTTCTTGAGCACGCATTCGGCGAAGGTCGATCGAGTTCTGATCGCGCGTATCGAGGGGGCAGATAAATCCCGGCTTCCGATTGCATTCACCGGACATGTCGACACGGTGCCGTTGGGCACAAAAAAATGGAACTGTGATCCGTTTAAAGCTGAGATCATTGAAGATCGGTTATACGGGCGTGGATCAAGTGATATGAAGTCCGGTGTTGCTGCCTTTGTCGACGCTTGTATCAGTCGCCGCGATGAACTCGCGAGAGGCCCAGGTGTGCTTCTCATTATAACTGCGGCCGAAGAAACAGGATGTGAAGGCGCATTCGCATTGACGTGCGACAGTTCAGTGTTGGGAGTTGCCGGGGCGCTCATTGTGGCTGAGCCGACGGCCAATTACCCGTTTGTTGGACACAAGGGCGCCATCTGGCTGCGGGCCGTTGCTGAAGGTGTTACTGCTCATGGCTCAATGCCGGAGACAGGCGTCAACGCAGTCATGAAAGCGGCGCGTGCTGCGGTCCGGCTGGATGATTTCGATTTCAATCAGAAGCGTCATAACGTACTTGGTGGCCCGACCTTCAATGTCGGAACTTTCCATGGTGGTCTGAACGTAAATTCTGTTCCAGATCGTGCTGAATTAGGCCTAGATGTCCGCACCGTGCCCGGTCAAACAAATGCATCTGTAACGGCCGGTATCGCAAACGTACTCGGTAATGATATTGCAGTTAGCCTGATGCTGGATGTCGATCCAATTTGGACCGAGCCGGAGCATCCTTGGGTGCAGCAAGTCTTTACAATTCTGGAATCGATCCTCGGCGAACGGCCCGAAGTGCGAGGCGCACCTTATTTCACAGATGGTGCTGCTTTAAAACCGGCGCTGGGAAATCCACCAACGATAATCTTGGGGCCCGGCGAAGCACATATGGCACATCAGACCAATGAGTATTGTCTAGTTTCGCGGATCGATCAGGCGGTCAAAGCCTATATTCAGATCATCGATGCTTGGTGTGGCGGCCATTCATAGATCTATTCAGTACTGCCCACCCTGCGTATCCGAACGAGTGGGCGTGGATCTGACGAAGACACAGTGATTTAGTATTTGGAGCGGGTGGAAATTATCATCGAAGATTCAAAAAACTTCTACAACGAAACAGCATTTGACCTGAATCATGGCGGCTCGCAATTAAAATGACAGCTGATTTCGATACCAGTTTGCCGCCTATTGGCCCTTTGGTTGACGGGATTACAAATCTTATCTCAAACGCGGCTGCTGCCATTAATGCAATCGATCACTCCATTTTAGCGCAAAGGATCAAGCCCGACCTGTCACCCGTGACCGCTGCTGATGATGTGGCGCAGTCTTTAATCCTCGACGGGCTATCACGACTTCTGCCTGGAGTACCGATCGTATCCGAGGAGGCCGAAGATGTCGCGACGATCATAATACCGGGAAGCACGTTTCTGATGGTGGATCCACTCGACGGCACACGGGAATTCTTGGCAGGGCGAGATGAGTTCACTGTCAATGTGGCGCTAGTGACTAAAGGTATCCCAATCATAGGATGTATTGCTGCTCCCGCTTTGGGCCTGATATGGCGTGGTGTCATTGGTCAGGGGGCCGAACGACTTGAACTTCCCGCAGGTGCCGACGTCCGCACTTGCCGCAACAGGCGCGCAATTCGAACCCGATCGCTGCCCGATAGAAGTTTAATTGTTGCGATTAGCCGCTCACATTTCGACACGCAGACCGAAAACCTCATCGCTCGCTTTTCAGAGGCTCAACGTATTGCCTGTGGGTCGTCCTTGAAATTCTGCCGGCTTGCGGAAGGCCATATCGATCTATATCCGCGGCTCGCGCCAACCCATGAATGGGATATTGCCGCGGGTCATGCGATTGTGGTCGCCGCCGGCGGCACAATTTTGAGGCCGAATGGCGAGCCACTCACCTATGGGCGGAGTGAAGACGGCTATCTTGTTCCCGGCTTCATAGCATGCGGCGACCCGACCACTGCTACGCGGATTTTGCAGGTCGCGCGCCCGAATTGAGCCAGATCAACGCGGCGAAGTGGGCTTTGAGCGAAAAAATGCTTTGGAGGACAAAATGTCGAAGGGGCCGTCAACATTGGTCGCGCATTCGGCCACAGTTAGCCGAGACGATGTGCGGCGTATTTTGGGCGATATTGATGACGCTAAGATTATCGAAATCCTGGGGTTGCATCCGAGCTTGTCCGATCTTGAGCAAGCGGCGATGTGGGCGGCTGGCGACGGCGATTTTCTCGCCAAGAGCGGTTATCCACTTGTCGGCGTTGCCGCGGAGATCGTCGACATCCTCACTGTCGATGAAGACGAGGAAGAGCCTCCAAAAATCCAATAACATGTTCAACGCTGACCATCTGAATCCAAGGGGATAATTTCATGGCCCACAAACAAGTTCTGTTCCGATCGGTCGCTCGCGAAAAAATCCTGCGTGGTGCAACTCAGCTCGCTGACGCCGTACGCGTTACATTGGGCCCTAGGTCTAAATCGGTGTTGATCGAGAAGAAATGGGGCACACCAATCGTCTGCAACGACGGCGTGACAATCGCCAAGGAATTTGATCTCAAAGATCCGGAAGAGAATCTCGGCGCCCGAATGCTGCGACAGGCAGCGGAAAAAACCGGGGACATGGTTGGCGATGGAACGAGCACGGCAACGATTTTGGCTCACGCCATATTTGCAGATGGTGTGCGAAACGTGGTCGCAGGCGCGAGTGCGATTGACGTCAAGCGGGGCCTCGATCGTGCGGCGAAGCGTGCGATTGAGGTGTTGCGGGCGCTGTCACGTCCAGTCAAGACGCGTAAGGAAAAGGCGCAGGTAGCGGCCATTTCCGCGCACAACGATCCAGTGATCGGTGAACTCGTGGCTGATGCTATGGACAAAGTCGGTAGCGAGGGGGTGATCACGGTTGAGGAATCCAAGACCACCGAGACTGCGCTAGATGTTGTGGAAGGCATGCAGTTTGATCGCGGCTTTCTCTCTCCATATTTCATCACAAACCCCGAGAAAATGGAGGCTGTGATGGAAAATGCTCTGGTACTGATCTCCGATCGAAAGATCGGAATTTTGAAGGACCTATTGCCTTTACTTGACCAAGTCGTAAAGGCCGGACGGCCTCTTTTGCTCGTGGCCGAGGACGTCGAGGGAGAGGCGCTCGCAACATTGATCGTCAATCATATCCGCGGCATTCTTAAAAGCTGTCCTGTCAAGGCACCCGGTTTCGGTGATCGCCGTAAGGCGATGTTGGAAGACATTGCCGTACTGACCGGTGGACAGGTGGTCTCCGAGGAGCTCGGCCTCAAACTCGAACATGTGACAATCGAGCAGCTTGGAAGCGCCAAGCGCATTGTCGTCGACAAGGAGAATACCACTATTATCGGTGGGGCTGGAGATCGTAAGCAGATTGATGGGCGTATCGAACAGATTCGCCGTGAGATTGAAAAGACGACCAGCGATTATGATCGAGAGAAACTACAGGAAAGGCTGGCGAAACTAGCCGGCGGTGTCGCTGTCATTCGTGTCGGTGCACCAGCCGAGTCTGAGATGAAAGCGAAGAAAGAAGCGCTTGATGATGCAATCAGCTCTACCAAGGCCGCCGTCGCCGAAGGAATTGTCCCGGGTGGGGGGCTAGCGTTGCTTCGTTGCGTCGAGGCTTTGAAAGAGGAAGAAGCCAAATGCGAAGGGGATGAAAGAACAGGCGTTCTAATTCTTAAGCGCGCTCTGGAAGCGCCTACTCGCCAGATCGCAGAAAATTCTGCCGTGGATGGCGGCGTGGTAGTTGCTCGTATGTTGAGTGGAAAGGGTAATGAAGGGTTCGATGCTGGACGCAAGGAATACGTCGATTTGATCGAAGCGGGAATCATCGATCCAACCAAGGTCGTTCGCATTGCCCTCGAAAACGCCGTGTCGGTAGCCGGCGTCCTGTTGCTGACCGAAGCAACGATGACCGAGATCCCCGAGAATAAAAAAGAAAGTGTCGGCGAACCAGAAATGGCGATGTAAGACAACAGGAACTAAGCGCATGGAAACACCAGTTGAAATCGATTTTCAGGGTATGGACGCAAGGCCGGACATCCGGACCGCAATTAGCGAGCACGTCGCTAAGCTCGAGGAACGTTATGGCCGTGTAACGGCTGGCCGCGTAGTGCTGAAAGCACCCGGTGGTCATCACCGCACAGGCGGACTCTTTGAGGTCAATATTCGTCTGGCGCTTCCGAGTGGCCGGGAGGTTAATGTCGGGCGCACCGCGCAAGAGGATGAGCGGCATTCCGACGTGGCATTTGCCATCAACGATGCATTCAAGCGGGCCCGCAGGCAGCTTCAGGATCAGGTTCGCCGGATGCACGGGCAGGTTAAGCATCATGAAGTTCAGCCGATTGGTAATGTCGTGCGGCTCGATCCGTCCGGAGAATTTGGATTCCTCGAATCCAGCGATGGGCGTGAGTTTTACTTCCATCGAAACAGTGTACTCGACGGCGCGTTCTCCCGTTTGGCTGTGGGCTCTCGCGTGACCTTTGCCGAGGAAATGGGCGAGAAAGGACCGCAGGCGAGCACGGTTAAGCTGTTAGGGAAACACAGTCTGCGAGTGTGAGCCCAGTTCGCCGCATCGGTCACAGGAAAGCATAATATTTCGCGTACGAGCCAGGGATTGGTGCGAACCTTTGACTGCTGATTTTCATCAAAGGCTAAATGCCCGTGCAGCTACCTTACACGCCAGCAGAGAAGGCGCTCAGGATGTGAGCACGCTCAGGTTATTTTGTCGGAAGTTTCTCTACGGGAATGCAAACAAATCGGGTTTGCGGAGGCGCATCGTTTGTAAAAGCAATAATGTTTTCACGTCGCCGAGCTGATTTCGGTCTACCATTTTTGCAAGTTCGCTAAGACCAATCTCAACAGGGATGATTTTTTCGTGTTCATTCGCTAGTCCGCCCATCTCAGCTTGGAATTCGTCCGAATAAATCGCTAAATAAAAATGCATGCGCTCGGTGGAGAGCCCAGGCATCGACCAACCGGTGAAGATGTGCTCGAGTGAATCAAGTTTCAGTCCCGCTTCTTCCATCGTCTCGCGGCGCGCACATTCGGCTGCGTCAGTCTCTTCGAGAATGCCGGCAATCACTTCAAGCGAATCTTGCTCATCAGCGGCGAAAAATACGGGCGCGCGGAACTGTCGCACAAGAACGGCTGTTTTGCGTAGTGGATTGTATGGCAATACACACGCTGCTTCGCCGTGATCTTCGATCTCGCGTGTGATAATACGTCCGTCGGGCAATCGAATTTTTGCGATGAGAAGCTTGGTCCATCCCGCATGAGTTGTTTGCGTGTGAAGAATTTGATGTTTACCATTTGTCATAGCATTTCTCGATGTGGGAGTTTTGATCTGAATTGGTGTTATCATAAAGTGATGATCGAAATCGCACCTATCTCTTTTTGATCTAGATCATGGCTGCAGGGGAAGCGAACGAGGCATATTTTTGCAGAATTGCTTTATGCAAGGCGGATGAAAATAATGCCTTTCAAAAACCGAGCGGATGCAGGCCATAAACTCGCTCGAGCTCTTCTTGGCTACAAGGATCAGCGCCCCGTGCTTCTTGCGCTGCCGCGTGGCGGCGTTCCTGTGGCGGCAGAGGTAGCGGCTGCTCTACGTGCGCCGCTTGATCTGATCATCGTGCGCAAGATTGGCGTTCCGACACAGCCTGAATTGGCCATGGGGGCTGTCGTTAACGGGAGTGCTCCCATTATCGTGCGCAATGATGATGTCATTCAGCTCGCAGGCGTGGATGAGTTTGAATTCCAGGCCATTTGCAACCGTGAGCTTGCCGAAATCAAACGTAGACGCGAGCGCTACCTGGGCAACCACGAGCCGATTGATGTCGCTGGCCGTGTCGCGATTGTGATCGATGATGGCGTCGCTACGGGTGCGACCACCCGAGCCGCGCTCCGTGCCACGCGCTTACGCAATCCGAGCAGGCTTGTCCTCGCTATCCCCGTCGCGCCCACCGACAGTTTGATTGCCATGCGTGATGAGGCTGATGACGTTGTCTGCCTGGAAGATCATGAGTTATTCGGCGCGATTGGCTACTTTTATTCCGATTTCCACCAGGTTTCGGATGAGGAAGTCATCAATACGGTCGCGCGGTTCTCAGGACATTCACGCGGCCAAGCCAGCAAAACGGCGACTTGAATATAAGTGCACCAATCGAATTGCCGATTCGGCTCTCTGCCTGCCTGCGATGATCGATGCTCCATTTTGATATAGCTCAAGGCCGCGGCGGCGGGAGTTCATCAATCTGAAGTTTGTATTGGTCAAATGTTGTCACTTTCTTGTCAAACTGTTTGAGGACTGTCATGTCGGAAGTCATCCCAAATTTATCGATCTCGCCCGAGAAGCTGTGCTTCATTATTGCCAAAGCTCGCGAATTCGATGTCAAAGATGTGGTTACCGATCCTGACAACTCATCCAATCCGACCGACGATATGATGTTGGCGGTGCTGGAGGACCATCCGGATGATCCTGTTGTCAAAGAGCTCACTGGGTTCATCAAAGCATTGACAGAGGACGAACAGATCGACCTTGTCGCGCTGACGTGGTTGGGTCGCGGTGATGGCACCATTGATGAATGGGATGAATTGCGTGCTGAGGCATCGCGGTCACACAACAAGCGCACCGCTTCTTATCTGCTCGGGATGCCCTTGCTTTCCAACCATTTGGAGGACGCTCTCTCGGATTTCGGCATTTCATGCGATGAATGACGAATAGGCCCCAATTTCCAGGTCTTAGGCAATGACGAAAGCGCAGCAACTTTGGTCTCCGCGCAACGCCCAGCCGCGTTTGAGCGATAAAGCTCACCTGCGGCTATTTGCGCTGCATGCAACGGCCGAACTTGGGAACGGCATCGCTAATGTCCTAGGACATCCGCTTGCGGCACATGAGGAACGCGACTTCGAAGACGGTGAGCACAAGACGCGGCCGCTCGATCCAGTGCGCGACGCCGACGTTTATGTTGTGCAGAGCCTTCACGGAGACCGCACCCAGAGCGCTAATGACAAGCTTTGTCGACTGCTGTTCTTCATCGGCGCGCTCAAAGATGCCGGAGCTGCGCGGGTCACGGCAGTTGTGCCGTACCTATGCTACGCGCGCAAGGACCGCCGAACCAAACCGAATGATCCCGTTGTGACTCGATATGTGGCCAGCCTGTTCGAAGCCATCGGTACTGACGCTATCGTGACCTTGGAAGTACATAATACTGCTGCCTTCGAAAATGCGTTTCGCTGCCGGACGGTGACCCTTACCGCTGCTCCTTTATTCGTCGATTACGCCAAGGCCCTGAGTAATGAAACGCTATGCGTTGTTTCGCCGGATCCCGGCGGGGTGAAGCGCGCTGAACTGTTTCGGGAAGCGCTCGAAGCTGCCGTTGGTCGGCCAATCGGAAAAGGATTTGCCGACAAGAAACGTAGTGCTGGTGTGGTCACTGGCGATTTGTTTATCGGCGATGCAACTGGGGCGACTACGCTGATCATCGATGATTTAATCAGTACCGGAAACACACTCCTACGCGCAGCGCGCGCGGCTCGCAAGGCTGGAGCCAAAAAGATTATCGCACTCGTGACCCATGGTCTGTTTATGACAGGTGCGTCCAATGTGATTGCCGATCCGACGATCGAACGGTTTGTTGTGACGGATACAGTTCCGTCCTTCCGGCTCGACCTTGACGCCGTACATAACAAGATTGACACAGTATCTGCTGTGCCACTGCTCGCCGAGACGATCCGGCGCCTCCATGACGGCCTAGCGCTTACCGATTTGCTCGTGTTCTGAATTGGTGCTCCAGGCGGAATGCGTCATGTGCAGCGAGCTGCAGATAGGTCCGAGCGAGACGCGGCCATTTGTCGGGCGTGCGTGGATCCGATTCGAGCAAATGAGCGATCGCTAGGCGGGCGCGCAGCGTTGCGCGATACGACCGGTAGAAGACAAAGAGCTCGTCAAAACCACTCTGGCGTAGCGCTCGTAAGGTACGGCGCTTGATGTATTCGCTGGCCCAGGCGCTGCCCAAACGTTCGCATTCGACGCAAAGATAGGCGATCTCGTCGAATGGATCGACGGCGCGAAGTCCCGGATTAAATTCCAAACAGTCAATAATCCTGACAGGATCTCCGAGCCAGATATGCTCGGGTCGCAGGTCACCATGCCCATCGACGATGTGACGCCCGCGTACGCGATTGGCAATAAGCTCTGATCTTTCGGCGAGAAACTGCTGCTGCGCGTGGGTGACTTGCCGCACGAGCCCTGCGGGAAGACCAAGGCGGGGATCAAGGAGAACATGCTTGTTGTACGCGAGGTTCAGGCGCCAATTGGAGAGATGGATAGCAGGCGACACGAAAACGACGCCGGCACGCCGATAAAATGCAGCGAACGTTGTCACGAGGTGGTCGAGCTGCCAAGAAGAAAGCTGATGTGAAACGAGCGCATGTTCGAGTGTCTGGCTTTCATCAAGGCGACGCATGACGACCAGCCAATCAATAATCTCTCCCGGGCCACCAATGGCTAGACCTTGCGAAGATTTCACGAGCGGTACCACGGCCTTGTAGACATCCGGCGCTAACCGACGGTTCAGTGCCAATTCAGCACGGCAGGCTGTCTCTCGCCGGGTGAGCGTCGAGAAATCTAGATAAGGAAACCGTACCGGCTTCTTCAGTTTGTATACGCTTTCACCGGCAAGAAAGACCCAAGACATGTGGGTCTCCCGACGAACGACATCGTCCACCGGATAGGCAAAAGCATCGGGCCTGCTGAGAAATGCGACTTTATCCCAAAGGGGAACTGCATCAGCGTTCAATGTCAAAACTTCAGCGCGCATCGATTGCTCCCCATTTCATGCACGCCGGATGGCAGACTTTACGTCATGCCTTCTCAAGGCTGATATGTGCTCCATTCAGCTGGTTGAGCACGCCATCGTCGAGGTGCTCCATCAGCGCACCAATGCTGCTTTCCCTGGTCAGATGCCGCTCTTTCACCTTACGCCATGCATCGGTGCAGGCCTGGCCGAAACTATTTGCATCGACAATGTCATAATCGCCCGCATAGAGCGGAACGCCATCTTTCGTAATTTGCAATTTGAATTTCATTCAATTCTCCTGATCAGTCACCTACTCCATCATGAATTTTTCAATAAAACTCCTGAACGGAGATACAATGAATGCTTAGGTTCGCGAAAGCTCGACGTGTCGCTGCCACTGAGCCGTCTACGTCAATTCCGCGGCAAGCATCCTCAATGACATAAACAGCAAAGTTCTCGCGATGCGCATCCTCAGCAGAATACCGCACGCAAAAATCAAATGCGAGGCCAGCAAGAAATATGCGCGTGACGCCATGTTCGCGCAGGTAACCGAGCAAGCCGGTTGGCGTCTTACGGTCGTTTTCATAGAATGTCGAATAGGAATCGATCGCTCGGTGAATCCCTTTTCGTAACACTAATCTGGCGTGAAGAATCTGCAGTGACTTGTGGAATTCGGCACCCGACGTTCCCTGAACACAATGGTCGGGCCATAGTACTTGGGGACCATAAGAAACGGTCATTGTCTCATAGGGTCGCTTGCCCGGATGTGTCGAAGCAAATGACAGATGATCGAGCGGGTGCCAGTCCTGGGTGAGCACTACGTTCTTAAATTTTTTAGCGACATGATTTATGATCGGAATCACCTCGTCACCGTTTGGTACTGCAAGGTTGCCGCCTGGGCAGAAATCGTTCTGTATATCAACAACAACCAAGACATCGTTGTCGCCCATTTTTATTCGTTCGCTCATAGCTACATCTCCTGCCGAGCCAAACGGCGATCGACGTCGGACGTGAGTTTCACCAAACGATCTGAGACTTTGACTGGATACGGTGGACACGGCTCGAGCCGACGTAAGGGCTCAGGTAATTGTTCCAGCTCTCGGCTCGCAAGTTTTCGGATGTCGGCAAGCGTCGGCTGTGGACCAATTCGCCGGCCGTCCCGCATCACGAGCTGAAGCAGCCGCGTGCCTGACTGTTTGTCGTCGTCCAAAGACAATATATCCCCAGCCATACGGCCATCCGATCCGTAGTTTCGCCATACTTGCTTGCGCCCCGGCCAGGTTTCTTTGCCCGCAGAACGCTTACGTCGCGGCAGTCCAGCATATTCCTGGAGCTTGTATGCACAGTCGAGCGACGGCACATCTGAAGACGTGGTAAGGCTTGTGCCAATGCCAAAGCCATCGATGGGTGCATGTTTTTGTGCGAACGTATTGAGCATATCCTCATCGATCCCGCCGCTTCCAAAAATGATCACATCGGCAAGCCCGCCGTCGTCGAGGAGTCGCCGCACGCTCTTGGAAAGCGCGACTAGATCGCCACTATCCAGGCGAACGCCACGCACCGTGATCCCTGCTGCCTTGAGCCGAGGAGCAAGGGCCACTACCTTCGAGGCGGCAGTTTCCGTATCGTAGGTGTCAATCAGCAGCACGAGATTGTCAGGATGCGCGTGCGCGAAGCTTTCGAAAGCCAGTGTCTCGTCGTCGAACGCCTGAATAAACGAATGCGCCATGGTGCCGTAGATCGGAATGCCGAATATTTTCTCGGCGAGAACTGTGGCAGTGCCTGCGAAGCCCGCAATATAGCTCGCGCGGGCGGCCATGAGGCCGGCTTCAGCGCCGTGTGCGCGTCGAAGGCCGAAATCAATAAGAAGTTTTTTCGGGGCGAGGAGCACCATACGTGAAGCTTTTGCTGCAATAAGCGACTGGAAATGTAAAATATTAATGAGGCGCGTTTCGACCAGTTGCGCCTCGGGCAAGGATGATGTCACTCGCAAAATTGGTTCATTGGCGAAAAATACCGTCCCCTCGGGCATCGCATGAACATCACCACGGAAACGGAAACTGGCGAGATAGTCGATGAGTTCCGCTTTAAATCGGCCACTTTTCGCTAACCATTCAAGCTCTTCAGCAGAGAAACGCAAATTTTCAAGAAAATCGAGTGCGGTTTCAAGCCCCGCGGCCATTAAGAATCCGCGTTGAGAGGGCAGTTTGCGCACGAAGAATTCAAACACCGCCGTCTCGGTCTTGCCATGATCCAGATAGGCTTGGATCATGTTGAACTGGTATAGATCGGTAAGCAGCGCACTCGTTGCGGAATCCATCTTGACGCTTTCGGCTAGGGGTTTGTCCGAGTCCGGGCCAAGATGCACGGACTGTCTCTCGTGGCTATTTTCGCATTAGCGATTACGCAGCCTGGTACAGAACTGCGGCTATCCGCACCTATATATATAAACGATGACGTCTCTCTTATCGATACGATTTCTGTTTTCTCGAAGTTGAACATTACCAATTCTTTGCGAGGATGAGATGAACCTCAAATCTAAGAATTCGATAGTAGTACCGATTCCATTCGTTGTCCTTTTCGGCGTAATACTCAGGGCGTTGCTTATCTGGATGACACCCTGGAAATTTTAGAACATTTATCGACACACCAATTTGATCCGGATCAACGTGTACGACACGATGACAAAGCTACTTGGGGCCGATTTGTGGTGGATCAAGGCAATGGATCGTGACGAGGCGATCTCCGATATCGTGGATTGAACCGGGCTAGAAAAGGCTGATTGCCATACTTTCCACAATTGATAGAAAAATAACTGCGGCGCATTGGTAAGCAATGAAAACATCAATAACGGCAGCGATGCTTTACTGCTTTGTGGAGTGCCCTCATCGGGTGACGATGGATCTATTCGGTGATCCGACGAAAAAGGACTCCGTCAGTCTCTTTGCTCAACTGCTCTGGGATCGAGGTACACTCTACGAAAAAAGAGTTATCGCTGCTCTTAAACTTCCGTTCACTGATCTTTCCTTGTTTAGTGATGAAGAAAAAGAGCGTGAGACACTCGCTGCGATGGACCGTGGGGATGTGTTGATTTATGGCGGCAGAATTTGCGCTGATGATCTCGTCGGAGTTCCTGACCTTCTTCGGAAAGAAACTGGTGGTTACATTGCTGGCGACATTAAGTCGGGATCCGGAGAGGAGGGGGAAGAAGAGCATGATGATCCAAAACCAAAAAAGCATTATGCGGTTCAACTTGCGCTATACACTGACGTGCTTCGCAGACTTGGTCGATCCGGCGGGTTGCGCGCCTTCTTATGGGACATTCACGGTAAGGAGATAACTTACGACTTTCTAATTCCCTACCGCAAAAGGCCTCCTCGGACTCTTTGGGCTGATTACGAAGACGCTCTAGCTAAAACACGAAAGATCGTGGATGAGTCATTCCAAACTTTGCCAGCGTACATAGCCAGCGTGTGCAAAATTTGTCGCTGGCATTCTGAATGTTTGAATTATCTTGAAGCAACTAATGATCTCACGCTGATTCCTGAGTTCGGTCGGTCGAGACGAGACATGGCGATGGGTCGGTTTCCGACGATCCACGACCTCGCAGCCGCGGATGCAAATGCCTTAATTCATGGCAAGCAGACGGAGTTTCCAGATATCAGTCCACAAATTTTACGCAAGTTCATTAGCCGGGCGAAACTTCTTAGCGAAAAAAACGGAACGCCGTATTTGAGGGCGCCTTTAGTTCTTCCAATATCTCACAAGGAATTATTTTTTGATATTGAAGTCGATCCGATGCGCGATCACTGCTACCTGCATGGGTTTATCGAGAGGCGAGGCAGAGATAACAAAACCGAGCGATTTGTTGCCTTCTTTGCTGAGGAACCTACGACGACGGCAGAAGAGAAGGCATTTGCCAATGCCTGGAAGTTTATGAAAGCATCGCAACCAGCAGCCATTTATTTTTATTCAAAGTATGAACGTACGATGTATCGAAAGCTGAGAGCAAAATATCCACACGTGTGCTCAGAAGCAGAAGTCGAAAATCTATTTTCGATGTCGTCGACCGTCGATCTTTATGGCGATGTAGTTCTAAAGGCGACTGAATGGCCCACCCACGATTACTCCTTGAAGACGCTTGCCCAATATTTGGGGTTCAAATGGCGTGACATTGATCCGTCAGGTGTGGCTTCAGTTGAGTGGTTCGACAATTGGGTGAAGACCCAGGATACATTAATCAAATTGAGAATTCTGGATTATAATGAAGACGACTGCCGTGCCACTCGTGTTTTGTTAGACGGCATTCGGGCTATGGGGACGGAGACTGTGGGTCGACCTTTTGATGTGACGCGGAAAAAATAGGAACCATGTGCGAAGTAGATTGATTGACTGCCGTCGTATTCAAGGATGAGAGGGCGATGTTCGGCTTCAAGATGAATTCTGAACAGTAAGGTTCAGGACATTGGAACATCGTTTCTGCAGGGGTTTTCGTTGGACGAAATGACGATACGCAGGTGGGACGTCCACTACAGAAAACAAAATGATCCATGGGAAGTTTAGGCGTCCCATTTTTTCTAATGTGACCGCGAACGGTTTCGCACTCGACGCATGAGACTGCGTCCGAAGGCAGCTGCGGCGTTGATTTTGATCAATGGCAATGGTTCGATCCGGACCATAATTTATAATAAGATCCATCTATGTGCCCGGCCGAACGGTACTGAACGACATGGAACTCCCTAAAATCCCGACGTTTAGTCTCCGGGCACATGCTGTGAAGCCTGCACGATCTTTATTTGATACCAATCAATTATTTGCGCTCAGTCGACTAGAAACCGATGTTTGTTGCCGTGACCTTGGATCAAGCATCTCCGGGCTTACCGCAACTGAGGCAAAACTACGCCTCAAGGTTTTTGGGCTGAACCTGGTTACTCGCGAGCAAAAACCGACTGTGCTCCAGGGAATTTGGGGTCGCGCCAAGAATCCACTTAATGGGCTGCTGCTCACTTTGGCTGTGGTCTCTTATTTTCTGGGTGATGTACGTGCGGCCATTGTGATCGCACTTATTGTTCTATTAGCGATCACAACTGCTTTTATTCAGGAACACCGATCGAACCAGGCGGCCGCTCAGCTGCGAGCGATGGTAAAAACCACGACGAGCGTCAGACGAGCTGAGAATGTGAAAGGCGGCGATTTTGTCGAGATTCCGATCGAGACACTGGTCCCAGGAGACATTGTGAGACTGTCTGCCGGCGATATGGTTCCCGCGGATCTGCGATTACTTGAAACAAAGGATTTATTTATTAATCAATCCGCACTGACTGGAGAAGCTATGCCAGTCGAAAAATTTGTACATCCTTGTAAGGAAGTAGTTGAAGATCCATTCGACCTACCGAACCTGTGCTTTATGGGAGCCAATGTCGTCAGTGGATATGGCACGGGTGTGATTGTGCGGACGGGATCACACACATTTTTCGGACACTTAGCCGATAAAATTGCAGGACAAAGAGTACCGACGGCGTTCGATCAGGGTATCAATCGCTTTACCTGGCTGATGATCCGAGTCATCAGCGTGATGGTGCCAGCGGTTTTTCTCATCAATGGATTAACCAAACACGATTGGCTGGAAGCATTACTTTTTGCTGTGGCAATAGCGGTTGGGCTCACACCAGAAATGCTTCCCATGATTGTTACGGTCAATTTGGCCAAAGGCGCAATCGCAATGTCGCGTGCGAAAGTAATCGTCAAGCGACTTAATGCCATTCAGAATTTGGGTGCTATGGATATTTTATGTACTGATAAAACTGGCACGCTGACGCAGGATCGGATCATCCTCAAAAAACATCTGAATATCCGCGGGGAGGAGTCCGATCGCGTTCTCCAATACGCCTATCTCAACAGCCATTTTCAATCGGGACTAAAGAACCTCCTCGATGTAGCAGTCCTTGAGCATGTCGAGATGCATAAAATTCTTGGAATTGACACAGATTATTCGAAGGTAGATGAAATTCCCTTTGATTTTTCGCGACGGCGTCTGTCAGTCATCGTTTCGCACAAAAACGACAAGGATGTCCTCATATGCAAAGGAGCGATCGAAGAAATCTTTTCGGTCTGCACGCAGTATGAGATTGATGGCAGGGCAGACCAACTGGATGACAGCCATCTTGCAACTGCGAAGGAAGAAACGGCCGCACTCAACGCAGATGGATTGCGGGTAGTTGCAGTCGCTTACAAAGAGCTCAGTGCACCCAAGGCAAGCTACACCGTCGCGGACGAGAGTGATTTAACATTGCTTGGTTATATCGCCTTCCTTGACCCGCCAAAGGAAAGCGCAGGGGTCGCGATTGCTGCTTTGGCCAAAAAAGGTGTGACTGTTAAAATTCTAACAGGCGATAACGAGGTCATCACACGGAAAATCTGCCGAGAGGTCAATGTTGACGCTGGCGAAATTCTTCTTGGTTCTCAAATTGAAAAAATGACGGACGGCGAACTTGTCGCCATTGCTGACCGAAGGACTGTTTTTGCTAAACTTACGCCTTCGCAAAAGGAGCGAATTGTCCAAGCCTTTCATCGCACAGGGCACGTCGTTGGATTCCTTGGTGATGGGATCAACGATAGTCCGGCGTTGAAAGTGGCTGATGTTGGTATATCGGTCGATACGGCAGTCGATATTGCGAAGGAATTGGCTGATATTATTCTCTTGGAAAAAAACTTGATGGTGCTGCAGGAAGGAGTGGTCGAGGGTCGGAAAACTTTCGGAAACATCACAAAATACATCAAAATGGGTGCCAGTTCGAATTTTGGAAATATGTTTAGCTTCCTTGGTGCGAGTATTTTCTTGCCATTCTTGCCGATGACACCGATCCAGGTTCTGACAAATAATCTTCTTTATGACTTGTCCCAGACAACAATCCCAACCGATAATGTTGACGACGACTACCTCACCTCGCCGCGCCACTGGAAGATCGACAACGTTTTTAAGTTTATGTTGTTCATTGGGCCGATTAGCTCGATCTTCGACTATGCAACCTATGCAATGATGCTTTTCATATTCGATTGTTGGAATAATCCGTCTCTTTTCCAAACGGGTTGGTTTGTGGAATCACTTCTTACGCAAACACTAATCATTCACATCATTCGTACAGCCAAAATACCGTTTGTAGAAAGTCGTGCGAGCCTAGCGCTTATTGTCACAACGGTCGTTATCTGCTGTATCGGAGTCGCTATCCCATTCACATGGGTCGGCGCCACGCTCGGTTTTACGCAACTGCCCTGGCTCTATTGGCCGCTTGTTGTGGCCATGCTCATTGCTTATGCAATTTTGACCCATCTGGTCAACGCTTGGTTTGTTCGTCGATGGGGGATGTAATTCAAATCCACCGATCAAGTGCTGTGAGCTTGTCGAATAAAAAAACCCCAGTTTTGAGGCTGGGGTTTGGTATTTGAGACATTGAACGATCAGTATTTGGCGATGACCGGTGCTGTACCCCAATCGCCGAAACGCAAGTTCAAACCAACAAGGACAGTTTGTACCGATCGGTTCTGTAACTGCACAGTTTCGGGAATAAAGGCGTATGTTGTGCTGTGATCACCAAAGCTCATATAATCGTATTCGATCTTCATTGACCAGTTCGGCGTGAAGGCATACTCCCAGCCGCCGCCGACAATCCAACCACTACCATTCGTTGAATGGCTTTCGCTCGCGAGGGGGCCAGTGATTTGCGTGCTTGTCTCTGCCCAGGCGCCGCCAGCCTTCATATAGAACAATGAGTGGTCTACTGCGTAACCAATTCGGCCGGTTAGTGTTCCAAAGCCACGCAGCTTGGTAGTGTTGCTAAATCCAGCGTTAAAAGCATCTGAGCGCGTTCCTTTTGCGTCGCTTCCGTCCCACATTGCTTCGAATCCAAAAACCGCGTTCTCGATCTGGACATCACAACCGAATTGTCCGCCAGCAGCCCAGCCGCTACCGTTTGGGTTCGATAAATTGTTACCTGTTACGCTGTCGTTCAGCTCGGCCCGCGCCCAAGCGCCGCCAACGTTTCCACCGATATAGCAGCCAGTCCAGCTGAATATAGGCACAAGCTCAGGAAAGGTCTGGTAGACAGGCCTGGTAGGCATGTCAGCTGCGAGAACGGGCGCTCCGCACAATGCAAAGGCACAAACGCCCAAAAAGAGAATCTTTTTCATAGCGGGAACCCCTCAGAATCAAGACTGCCTATTCTGATGGGTGATAACTCTCCAAATGGTTAATCTTTAGTAATTGGTCGTTTTGACGCATTTTTGATTGGCGTTTGGCTGCGAACGAATCGTTCAGTCAACGTTTCGATAGGACCCACGATTGATTCGGATAAAAGGTGGCGTCGATGCTCAAACTTTATTACGCGCCTCACACGTGTGCGCTGGCTTCACACATTGCGCTAGAAGACGTGAATGCTGACTACGAGACGGTACGACTCAACTTTCGCATGAATGATCAGCACACGCCTGAGTATTTAAAGATCAATCCGAAGGCGCGAGTTCCAGCGCTCGCTATGGACGCCGGCATACTAACGGAAACTCCGGCTATTCTTGCATTCATCGCCCAGAAGTATCCTCAGGCTCGTCTTGCCCCGCTTGACGATCCCTTTGCCTTCGCTTGTGTTCAGGCCTTCAACAGTTATCTATGTTCGACCGCCCATGTGGCGCACGCACATCGTATGCGAGGCGATCGGTGGGCCGACGATCCTGCCGCTATCGTGGCGATGCAGCGCAAGGTTCCCGGGTCAGTGGGCGAATGTTTTGATCTGATCGAACATAATATGTTGAAGGGACCCTGGGTTATGGGCAACGCTTACACGATCTGCGACCCCTATCTGTTCACACTGGCGCAATGGCTGGAGGCCGACGGCGTTAATCTCTCCCGAATTCCGAAAGTTTGGAAGCACAGACAACGCATGTCCGAGCGTGCCGCGGTTAGGAAGGCCATCGCCGATGAGACCAGCCAACCGGATTAAAAATATGCTGACTGCCGGTGCGGCTAAATTGACCAAGCGAGTCCCAGCAATATTAGCATTGCAATATATGCGACGACTAGCGGCGCCTCAGCAGTAGTCGAGCTGGAAAATTCGTAATCAATATTTAGCATCGATGCCTCCTATGAGTGGAGTTGCACTGATGATAACTAGCGCGAACCGTTCGTTGCGAAAGTGAAGTGCTTCACAGTATTAGAAATAAAATATTTGTATTATTCGATCGAGAAGGGGCGCTGAGTGCGAACAAGCGATCATCACAGGTTTGAGCGACAAAGTTCGGCAAGCGTATAAAATATTGCTGTGGAATAATTGGTTTGATGCCCGCGCTCATCGATGCATTGCTTCTTGGCACTACCACGTAGCCTCGGTGCAGGTCATTCAGAACGAGCATTACAATTTTGACCAAAAGTCGAGCGCTTATGGCGATATCACTAACCAGAAGTAGGTCTCTGATGAGAACGGCGGTACATGACCGTTTCGCCTCGTCCTGATTGAAAGGCGGTGGGGCCATTGCTGGCCACCTGTTTTGCGGGCCAAATTCGTAAAATTACTTACGTTCAGTCATACTCAATGAAGCCTCAGGTTCAAATTTATCCAATCTTTAAAGTATCTTTTCTGAAGCTGTGCAACTAGGCTTCCTTAATGGTGAGCTGAAATCGATGAATTGGTATTGTATCATTACTATCAAATCGCGGTAAGATGGTATTAGTTTAGAAGAACTGAGTGCGGAGGAAACGATAATGGGTAGCTTCGTTCACGACCATACTGCTCTGGCAATTGTAGTACAAATCAATGCCCGCTTCGGGGCCGGAGATCCGATCGAAGAAATGGCCGCATTGCAGAAAGAGTTCAAGGTTTTCTCCAGTAAGCACACGTTGCAAATGAGCTTTGCTCTTCTCAATATAGCGCCGCCGCAGGGAAAAGAGCGCGAAAGATGGTATCGTTATCTTCGGCAACTTCATTCCTATACATCCGACATGCGTGGGGTGGATGGTCATGACAGGGTAGTACGGGCAGCTCAAAAGAACTTAGAATCAGCCAAACCGCTCCCCATGCGTCTCATTGTGCATTCGGCCAAGGAGAGTCGGGAAGTGAAAGTCACTGTCGAGACCCCTATTATTTTTTCGAAACAGAAATATTTGGTTGTGTCAGTGCCTACGGCAGCCGGGCGTGACGTGCGAAAAGAAATTGCAGAAAAGGTCAGAGCGCGAAGGAAAGCCAGTAAACCAAGGCAACGTTGACTGTTCCACAAATATAGCACGCATGCGCAGCGACAACGATCAATCGCTCGAGTTGGTTTATAAAACAATTGAGAAATATTATTCGGCGAGGATATCGAAATACGGCGCAACGCCGCTCGGAGTAGATTGGACTTGTATTGCCACACAACAGCTACGTTTCGTTCAACTTCTCAAGATTTGCCAATTTAGTGTTCCGTTTGTCCTGAATGATCTGGGATGTGGCTACGGAGCTCTTCTTACCTATCTTTCGAACCATCATGCCACTACTGAGATTGATTATCTCGGCGTGGATCTCTCAGCCACAATGATTTGTCATGCTCACCGACTTTATTCGGATTGGCCGCGCACCCACTTTGCGGTCGGCAGCACGTGTTCGCGAGTTGCCGACTTCTCAGTGGCGAGTGGCATCTTCAATGTCAAACTGAAGCAAGACTTGGAGACATGGGAGAACTTTATTGTTCAAACGCTTCTGGATATGAAAGCAAATAGCCGTCGCGGCTTTGCAGTCAACTTTATGCTACCCGAAGCACCTCATTTAGTTCCACACGAAATGCTTTACCGAACCGTGCCCCAACGCTGGATCGAGTTCTGCCGCGATCGTCTTGATTGCTCCGTGAAAATGATTGCGAACTATGGATTGCGTGAGTTTACGCTACTCATCCGCCCGCGGAGTGCGGAACAAGTATCGGCTGAGCTAAACTAGCGCGTGCATGGACTAAGAGTGGTTCGAAGAGCAATGCCCCCGTTGTCTGCAAAAGCTCGTCAGCGCGCTGTAAGACATGCTCGGCCGCCGTGCTACCTTGCGCCGCGAGTGCCGCCGCGCTGATAATGGACGCGTGACACTCTGCAACACGGGCTGTTCTTCGCTGTGCCAGCTGGACTGCCTCGGTTGCCGCCGTCAACGATTTTTCGTGTTCGCCCATGCGGAAATATACGCCTGCAAGATGAGCAAGCAGCCCCGGTTCATTTTCCCGGCCTGCGTTCGCACCGCGGGCGAAATCAATGGCGCGGGTAAGATTCTGCACCGCTCCCAAATTGTCTCCCACCGTAAAGCGGGCAAGCCCGAGAGAGGCCAAGGCCTGTACTTGCAGGAATGGGATGGCGCTGTGGTCTGCAATTTCGGAAATGCGTGAAGCATGTTCTGTCGCCAGAGATGCATCTCCACGACACCAAGCCATTTCTACGTATGAATAATGAGGTATGTATTGAAGGACGGGATTGCGTTCGGTTGTAGGGATCTGAAGGAGCTTGATCAACCATTCCTCTGCTTCGGCGAATTGTCCGAGCGTTACAAAAATTCGCCCTCGCAAGCTCATGATCCAATGCTCAATGGTAAATCCAAGCTGTTCCTGGTCATGTTTATCAATATACGGAACGCGTCGTAGAGCGTCCGTGTTGGCGATGAGCGCTTGGTTGAGTAAGCCTGCGAACCAGTAGGCTTGGCTGAGCGTCGCATTCAGCGTTGCCATGCGACCAGGATTGTTGTCATTCGAAATCAGTGACAAGGCCTCATGGGTCAGCCGGACATATTCGTCGGCGGCGCCGGATGCAGCGAGAATTCGTCCATAAGCTACTAAAATCATCGTTAGGGCCATCTTGTCGCCTATTTCGATAGCCCATTGCCGCGCCTCTTCGGCGAATGGTCTTGCTTCCTCGGCGGTCATTCCCTGACGCCAGCCGAAATTCAAAATCTGTCCGCTCCAATAAAATCGATAGGGATCAGTATCTTTCGATCTCGGTTCACTCTCGAGAAGCGCGCGGGCTTTTTTGTAGTGTTTGAGGGCTTGTGCAGAATCATTTTTGCCCAGCCAACGAGCGGCCTTAGCCCCATATTTTGCCGCCTGGAGATGCTGCCCTGCCGCCTCACTGTGATAGGCGAGGAGGGCAGCGAACTCATCTAAACGATCTTTGTAGAATGTGGCTAAGGCGGTTGCGGCCGCAGCGTGCAGCTCGGTCCTTCGTTTCTTGAGCTGTGTCGCATACGCAACTTCATGGATCAGCGGATGGCGAAACATGAATTGCCCACCGCCTGCGCCAATCTGCGGCTGGATTAACTCGACGTCGCAAAGCCGATTAAGCGTGTCTTCTATCTCTCCGATCGACATTTTTGCGACTTGCTGGACAACAGCCACAGGAAATTCTGCACCGATAACTGCCGCAATTTGCAATAATTCCTTATCCTTCTGGCGAATTCTATCAATGCGTGCCCCGATCGCCGCCTGCACTGTTGGCGGCAGAGTCTCCTGGGAGCCGGCGGGCCCTAACTCGTAATGGCCTGACTCACCACTAAGCTCACCGCTCTCCACAAGCGAATTGATCAGCTCCTCCACGAAAAATGGATTTCCGCCACTTCTGTCCGCCACTCGCCTCCGAATTTCTGATAGTTCAGATTTGTCCCCAATTAAATCTGTCACTAATGCGAGTGCGCTTTCTGAATTGAATTCTGCCAGACTTAATTCTGCGTAGTGTTGGTGCGTCATCCATGATGCAGAATACGAAGGCCGATAGTTGAGCACCAACAAGATACGCGTGTCTTTGACAGATTCTACCAGTGTCTCAATCAGATCACCGCTTGCGTCATCGAGCCAATGCAGGTCCTCGAAAATGATAACTGACGTTTTTGCTCCAGTGAATTGAATGATACGGCGCAGGATATCGCGTAAACGGGCTTGCCGCGATGCTGGATCGAGGCGAGGGGAATGACGATCAGGATCCATCACGCCCAGGAAATCGTAGACCACCAGTAAGTCAGCTTCGAACGCGCGGTTTAAGGCGAGCAGCACTTGAGCAATACGGACACGGGCAACGAGTGCTGTATCAGATGGTTGTATTTGGAAAAACGAGCGAAGAAGCTCGAGTACCGGTTGGTATGGAGTTGCGTGCGAATAAACTAATGCGCGGGCCTCAATGAGAGGAATGCCCTTGCCTCGGCACCATTCACCAAATTCATAGCAGAGCCGACTCTTACCGACGCCGGGTCCACCTGAGATACCGATTGCGCAGCCGTGGCCGTTTGCAGCGCTATCAAGGCCGCGCTCCAGCATTGCAAATTCTCGGGCTCGTCCACGAAAAGGAGTTAGGCTAGCACTTCGAAATTGTTCACTGGCCACCGCGCGTTTTCGTCCGATAAGTCGGTACACTTCGATTGCTTCATTAAATCCCTTCGCTGATCGATATCCGAGCGGATCCACATCGCAATATCGGCGCACCAAACGATAGCAGTCGGATGAAATGCAAATCTCACCCGAGCTGGCAATTTCTTCCATTCGTTTCGCAAGAAAAACTGCAGCACCTCGAGTTGCCTCGGATGCCGGATCCATCTCGAGGGCGCCTGCAACAACGATCCCGGAATGAAGACCGACCCGAATGGGGAGACAATTTTCATTACGGCTTGTCGCCTCCATCATTGCGAGCGCGGCCGAGCATGCCAGAAAGGCGTGCCGCTCATGCGCCTGGGGAGCGCCATACACTGCCATGATTTCGTCTCCCAGAAAGTGCACGACGGAACTACCAAAGCGTTTGGCCGAGTTGGACATCAACTCGATTGTCGGGCGTAGGCGTGTGATCGCCTCTTCTGGATCCAATCCAGCGACCAGCTGTGTCGAGCCGACGATGTCAGCGAATAGAATGGTCGCCTGCTTGCGCTCTCCCTGCATTTGGCTTTGAGCGCGTACACCCAGCTGTTCGTCTTTCAGATTTGTCTCGAGGCCTGCGCCGCATGCCCCGCAGAACTTTGCCGATGGAGAGTTCGAATGACCACATCGGCTACAGGATGCTACGAGACGCATTCCGCAGCTCTCGCAGTAGCTGTTGCTGCGGGGATTATCTCTCTCGCAACTTGGACACCGCATTTACGCTTCTGCCTGCGACGTGATGGTATTCCGCCGCCCGTCGATCAACGACCCCCCATTAGAGGTTACCCCCACGTATCCCCATCAATCAACCTGTTACAGATGAGCGTGATCCGCGTCATACTTGCAAAGTTCGTTGGCGTAGCGAGGTTTCCGGTATTTTTGCGATTAGAGGTAGTTGCATGGATGTTGAACTGCGAAAAATTGCCGCGAGCGTTGCGATACCGGAGACGTACGCTGATCCAGCAAAAATAAATGAGGCCTTCAAGATACTCCGGTTGCGTTCGCCGGTTCACTGGGTCGAAGCCGATGGAATTCGGCCTTTCTGGGCCGTTACTCGGCACGCAGATGTGATTTCTATCGAACAACAGCACCGTAATTTTTTGGCGGCGCCACGTACTGTACTTTCTAACGAATTCGCTGATATCGCGCTATGCCAACTTACCGGCAGAGAGCCGGCTGTCCGGCCTTTAACTCATATGGACAATCCGGATCATCGGGTCTATCGCGCCATCGCGCAGGCATCCTTTGCGGCAGAGAATTTGCGCGGAGTTGAAGTGTCGCTAGCAAAAATGGCGCGGGAGATGGTCGATGAACTATCGAGTGCCGATCTAATTTGCGACTTCGCCAGCCTTGCAGCGCTATATCCACTGCGAGTAATCATGAGAATTCTCGGGATACCGATGGTTGATCTGCCGCTCATGCTGGAACTGACACGCAATCTGCTCGGTGTAGACGATCCCAACCGACGCACCAAAGATGACCCCTTCGAAGCGGTTCGTATGGCACTGGTCGGATTTCGCGACTATTTTGACAAGCTGACCGAAGACCGTCGAGCGAAACCACGTGATGACCTCGCAAGCATAATTGCTAATGCTACCATTATGGGAAAACCGATCGAGGACTTTGAACGATTATCCTATTTCATCATTCTAGCGACCGCTGGACATGACACGACTTCGTTCGCTATTTCGAGCGGCTTACATGCCCTTATTGAGCACCCGGATCAATTAGCACGTCTCAATAAGTATCCTGAATTTTTAGACCATGCGGTCGACGAGATACTTCGGTGGAGTTCGCCGGTACGACACTTCATGCGTACCGCGCGGGAGGAAAGTGAAGTCGGAGGCGTGAGAATCCGTTCGGGCGATTTGCTCGCTTTATTCTTTATTTCTGCAAATCGCGATGAGAAGGTGTTTTTCGACAGCGAAACTTTTCTTGCTGACCGTACTCCGAATCCGCAGATTGCATTCGGGCACGGGATTTATTTCTGTCTGGGACATCATTTGGCAAAAATAGAGATTTCGAGCCCTGTTCAAAGAGCTGCTCGGTCGACTTGAACACATCGAAATTGCTGGCGAACCGCAGTGGGCCCGTTCGAATTTTGTTGGTGGTATTAGGTCACTACCCATTCGCTGCAAGCTGCGACCAGCCACCGACCATTGAAGAAGGAGAATGCGGCAGTCGATTTCGCGCCCGACGGTACGCCATTGACCAACATTCATCCTTGGGTGTGTGCAAAAGAATAACGTCATTGAGGAATCCTGGATTGAGGCGTCTCTACAAGAAGTGATGTGGGCTAAATATTCGAGGCGCTCATCGCGCGTGGTAAGACGGTCACAATATCTCTGGGCTATCGTTTGAAGCTAGGGAGGACTGCTATGTTGAAGAAGAAGAGCAGGCCTATAAGTGCAACGGGTGACAAATTTTCTGTCTTACGACATCATCCACTTTTTCGTGATCTTGAACCCGCCGCGCTCGAACGTTTCTGTCGCTATGTTAAAACTCGCCTCGTGAAACGTGGCGCTACTATCTTTTCAAAGGGCGATTCCGGAAATAGCCTTTTTGCCGTAAGTAGCGGCACAGTAAAAATTGGAGTTTCTTCGTCTGACGGCCGGGATGCGATATTCAATCTGATTGTCGCTGGCGAAATTTTTGGCGAAATAGCGCTCCTTGATGGTCGAGCACGGACAGCCGACGCGATCGCGACTACTGATTGCGTTCTGTTAGTGATTGATCGTCGTGAATTTATTCCTTTTTTGCAAAGTCAGCCGATGCTTGCAATGAAGTTTATTCAGCTGCTCTGCACGCGATTACGATGGATCAGCGAGCATGTGGAGCAAATTATCTTGCCTCATCTGCCGGGTCGGCTCGCCAAAGCGCTCATTCGTTTGGCGGAAAAACGCCAGCCAACGGCGACAAATCGTAAGTTGACGATTACCCAACTGGAAATTAGTCAGATGATCGGAATGTCTCGGGAAAGTATTAACAAGCAGCTTCGTATGTGGGCGGGGCGCAGGTGGGTTCGGCTCGAACGTGGTGGTATTGTTATGCTGGATAAGGCAGCACTCGAGGCGATCGCTGAGACAGGTTCGGAAATTGAGATTGGATAATGCCGATGCACGTGCGCATCCAACATCGGATTCCATTTCTCTTGTGTGAACCAGTTCATACAGGGCAGGCGCAATGAGCCCTAATAACATTGGTGTCACCTTTACAGGAGGTACCAATGCGTACATGCAAACCAGCACTTGCTTTAATTTTTTTGCTCGCGACGCCGTTCTCGGCGACTGCGCAGCAAATGCAGCTGGATTTGAAAAAGAGCGCAAATCCGCAAACAACGAGCTCGATCGCGCCATCATATACCGCGATTAGCCCACGAAATGACGTTATCGTTCGACCCGCGAAGGAATCAGCAAAGATCGGCTCGACAGACCTGAGCGAGAATTCGTGGGACTTCACAGATCCAGGTAATGTTCCGGGCTTCGGACCGATGCGCCCGAACGACAATTATTTGGAACTTATGACTCGGGCCTTGGAGAAATAGCTCTTTATTTTCCGTATTCTCCAAGATCCCGTAGCGCAAAAGACGGATGGGTGTACCCGATTTGGTCAATGCAAGATTCTGATCTTCGGTAAAATCTCCCATCCGCCTTCATATCAGTTCTGATTTGATTAATGGGGATCAAACGTTGGACAGGATTTTACGATTGTTCGAGCACGTTTCCGCGTGGCAGGAAACCGTCGGAAAAGTCGCCTACGGTCAGCATGCCAAATTCAGAAATTGGTCCCGAAAGATCTGAGCGATTAGCTCTAGGACGATCGATTTTAGCGGCGGCGCTGTAAGCCGCGTTGGGTCATTCGCCACATGAGAACATCGATGCGATCCTGTCCGAAGAAGGGTTCGCCCTCAAATACCATCGTCGGAACCCCCCAGTGGCCAGCCGCGTTAAGCGCATTCTGATTTGTCTCGATCATCTGATGAAGCCGCTCGCTATCTGTTGCAACTTTGGCTTCGAGCTTGGCGAGATCAAGGCCCGCACGCGATGCGGCCTGCGCGAGGTGACCACCCTCGTGCCAGTTAACGACATCTCCTCCCCAGATGATCCGGCTTACCTCGCTGGCAAATGCCAAGCCTTTGCCTGCCTCCTCGGCTGCCTGACCTAAACGAGTGATTCGCCAGATATATGGCTGCTCTTTGGGGACCTCGCCTGTCGCAAGGTTCATCACGATGGGATCGGGCCGTGGCAGCCCGAAAGGTATGCTCAGCATCTCTGCAATCCGTCGCGTGTCTAGTATTAGATAACGCACCCACATCGGGTTCTGTTTTTTGAAAAAATTTTCGACCCGGACAGCGAGTGGATAAACAGGTCGCATGTGAACATCAATATCGTAATCGCGCGCGATGGTTTGTAGCCGCGGCGTTGCTAGATAAGAGTAGGGACTTCGGAATGACCAGTAGACGTCGAACGTTCTTGACATTTGAGACATCCAATTGGCTTTTGAGAACCAACGTAGGGCCATTGCACCCAGTTCAGTTCATATCATAACGAATATATTCGCCGTCGGTCTGACTCGCATTGCCCTGTCTGCTTACATTGTGACGGTGACGGTAGCGGGGGTAGTGGTCGGGTTCATATTATTTTCGTTTCGCGGAATTGCAGGCTATCTTGTCGATGCATGAGATCGTTTTTGCACAAACCGTATACGACGTTGGGCGAACATTTTTCTTCGCCGCTATGTTTCGCGTTTGGGCTCGCATAGGCAGCGCTGGGTCTTCAATTGATTGAAACCAATTTTATTGAGTCTGCGCCGCAAAATCGAGATTTTCCTATTTTTTTTAAGGGGTTAACCGCCTGGGCATAGCGGTCAGCTTTTCTGCCGCTGATATTCCAGTCAACCCATTGATCAATGCAGTTCTTGACCGGAGCACATGATTGCTTGAATGTGCCTCTCACAAACTATCAAGGATACGGCGAGAAACGCCGAATTTTGCCATTCTGATAATGCTCGAACCAGGGCGATAGCTGCTTCCAGGGAGGATGCAATGAAGTTCCATCTGACTGCCAAATTGGGCGCGCTTGGCGCCCTCGGCCTGTTGGCCATTCCGTTTACCATGCCGGTATCCGGAGCCGACGACACGATCAAGATTGCGTATGTTGATCCGCTTTCCGGCGGCATGGCCAGTATCGGCGAAACCGGTCTCAAGACCTTTCAGTTCCTTGCCGACGAGTTGAATGCCAAGGGCGGTGCGCTGGGCAAGAAATTCGAAATCGTTGCCTATGACAACAAGCTGAACGCGCAAGAAACGCTCATCCAGGTCCAGAAGGCGATCGATAATGGGATCCGTATCATCACACAAGGCAACGGTTCAGCCTTCGCCGCGGCGATTTCCGATTTTGTGACGAAATACAACGAACGCAATCCCGGCAAGGAAGTCATTTTCTTCAACTATGCCGCGGTCGATCCAGTGTTGACGAATGAAAAGTGCAGTTTCTGGCACTTCCGTTGGGACGCGAATTCCGATCAGAAAATGGAAGCGCTCACCAACTACATGAAGGATCGGAAGAATATCAAAAAGGTCTATCTGATCAACCAGGATTATTCGTTCGGCCAAGCTGTCCGTGCGCAGGCGGTCGCGATGCTCAAGGCCAAGCGTCCGGATATCACGATCGTTGGTGATGAGCTGCATCCGCTGGCGAAGGTCACCGATTTCTCGCCCTACATCGCGAAGATCAAAGCGTCGGGCGCCGATAGCGTCATTACCGGCAATTGGGGACAGGACTTCTCACTTCTGGTGAAGGCGGCCGCGGATGCGGGTCTGCAGACCGATTGGTACACCTACTATGCGGGCGGCTCCGGCGGTCCGATTGCAATGAAACAGGCTAACCTTCCCCACCGTGTGTTCGCGATCGGCGAGGGTATCCCGAATCTCGGCTATGGGCCGGCCAACGAGTTCGAGAAAGCGTTTCGCGCGAAATACAAAACAGATGGAACTTCAGGGAGCAACCTAAGCCTTTTCTATCCACGCGCGGTGAACGAGATGCGCATGCTGCAAGCGGCAATCGTAAAAGCGAAGTCGACGGAGCCCGCGAAAATCGGCGCAGCCCTCGAAGGTATGAAGTTTAGCGTTTATGACGGCGGCGAAGGTTATATGCGTGCGGATGACCATCAATTCATCCAGCCACTTTACCTTGGCTCATTCGGACCGCGAACCGACAAGGAGCCGTTCGACGAGGAGGGCACGGGCTGGGGTTGGAAACTGGCGGGCAAAATCGAAGCCGCCAATACAGTTTTACCAACAAACTGCAAGATGAGCCGTCCAGCTAGTTAAATTTCGAAATGTTATCGCCCGGCCGCTGGGACTGGCGGCCGGGCGTTTTCTTCTAAAAAGCAAAAATAAAATCTCTACGCGGTTCTGAGGTGAGTCGCCGGTGCTTGAACTTATTCTCGTCTCGACCTTGAATGGCGTGCTGTACGGCATGCTGCTTTTTCTCATGGCGAGTGGCCTCACACTCATTTTCAGTATGATGGGCGTTCTGAATTTCGCGCATGCGAGCTTCTACATGCTCGGCGCTTTCTTTGGATTTCAGGTGAGCAAGTACGCCGGTTTTTGGACGGGCCTTGTCGTTGCGCCCGTGCTTGCTGGGATTATCGGTGCGTTAGTCGAACGCTATGGGCTGCGAAACGTTCATCGGCATGGCCATGTTGCCGAGCTGCTCTTTACCTTTGGCCTTGCCTTTGTGATGGAGGAAATGGTGCAGATAATCTGGGGCAAACTGGCGGTGGATTATCGTGTGCCGGCGGCCCTTGATTTCAGCGCGTTCACAATTTTTTCGACCAATTATCCCGCCTATAAAATGTTCATGCTTTTGTTCGCAATTGGAATCTTCGTGGTACTCCTTCTCGTGCTCACGCGGACGCGCGTGGGTTTGATCATCCAGGCATCGCTCACGCATCCACAAATGGTGGGTGCGCTTGGGCACAACGTGCCGCGCGTCTTCATGATGGTGTTTGGTCTTGGTTGCGCACTCGCCGCCGTCGCCGGCGTGATTGCAGGGCCGGCGCTTGTCACGCAGTCCAACATGGCCGCTTTGCTTGGCCCTATTCTGTTTGTCGTGGTGGTAATTGGCGGTCTTGGGTCGCTATCAGGCGCTTTCATTGCATCGCTGTTGATCGGATTGTTGCAGACCTTCGCGATCGCAATCAATGTTTCGATCGCAGACTTCTTTGGGTATTTCGGCATTCATTCCAATCCAGTGCCATTTTTCAATGATATCTGGCGTGTCACCGTCGCGCAGATCGGGCCAATCCTTCCTTATCTATTGCTCGTGCTGATCTTGATTTTCCGTCCAACCGGCTTGATGGGAACGCGCGATACATGAGCAAGACTGTGCAAGCTGCCGGTTTGCCGCACACGTCCTCGGGGGTGTTCGGTGCCATGCGTAGCTATGGCATCTGGATCATAGCGCTGGTCCTCATTTTTGCGCTTCCGAGAATTTTTACTTCCGGGTTTGTGCTTACCATGATGAGCCTGATGGGCATCACCATCATCTTCGCACTCTCCTACAATATGCTGCTGGGGCAGACTGGCATGTTGTCGTTTGGTCACGCGGTCTATTATGGGCTCGGAGGATTTCTCGTCGTTCATGCGATGAATGCGATCTCCCAGAACGGCATCCCGATTCCATTACCTTTGATCCCGCTCATCGGAGGTGCGGGCGGGCTCATTTTCGGGATCATTTTCGGTTCGGTGTCGACGCGCCGCGGCGGCACCGCCTTCGCAATGATCTCTCTCGGACTTGCTGAGCTTGTTGCATCTTGTGCACTTATCTTGCGAAGCGTTTTTGGCGGCGAAGAAGGCATTACAACCGACCGTACGAAACTTCTGAAAGTTTTTGATTTAAACTTCGGGCCTCAGTACCAGATCTATTATCTGATTGCCTTCTGGTGTTTCATTTGTGTGGTTGTGATGTATGCGCTTACTCGGACGCCTTTCGGACGCATGTGCAACGCCGTGCGCGAAAATTTCGAACGCTCCGAATTCATTGGCTACAATCCGCAGCTTGTCCGTTTTGTCGCTTTTTGCCTTTCGGGATTTTTTGCGGGCATTGCCGGCGGTCTGGCTGCGATCAATTTTGAAATCGTGAACTCTGGCTATGTTGGTGCCGCGCAATCCGGGTCAGTTTTGCTCGCGGCCTTTATCGGTGGAGTTGGGACCTTTATCGGTCCTGTGCTAGGCGCAATTCTCGTGACCTATTTGCAGCTTACGCTGAGTGACATCACTGATGTTTGGCAGCTTTATTTTGGTCTCATGTTCGTCGGGATGGTCATGTTTGCGCCCTTCGGCATCGCGGGTTTCCTGATGATGCATGCGCCGCTCTGGCACGCGGGCACGCTGTGGCGAGTCATTCCCGCCTATCTGCTTGGGCTACTGCCGGGCTTGATCATGCTCACGGGCGTGAGCCTTCTCATCGAACTGACGGTACATGTTACGGTGAAAGCGACGGAAGGGCCAATGATGTCGTTTATGAAAATTCCCTTCAACTCCCATTCGGTTATTCCATGGGTCGCCGCAGTCGCATTGATCGCTGGTGGCTACTGGCTCCTTCGGACGAGCTGGCCGCGAGTACAAGCCGCATGGCACGACGCGGTGATGAAAACCCGCGAACGTGGGGGCGCCGCATGAGTGTCGCCGCCGTCGAACTTACCGGCATCACCAAGAATTTTGGTCGCACGGAGATTATCCGCGGCGTTGATTTGGTCATACGGCCAGGTGAGCGGCATGCCATGATTGGCCCGAATGGCGCCGGTAAATCGACGCTGTTCAATTTGATCAGCGGCCGTTTGACTCCGACCGCCGGCACCATCCTTATGCGCGGCGAGAACATCACCGGCCTCAAGCCCTACGAGATCAACCGACGTGGGCTCTCGCGCAGCTTTCAGGTCACCAATATTTTCCCCCGTCTTAGCGTTTGGGAAAACATCCGGTGTGCCGTGCTCTGGTCGCTGGGCTACAAATATTCATTCTGGCACAATATCGACAAACTTGCCGATGTGCAGGAGCGCACCGAGCAGGTTCTCCATCAGATCAATTTGTTCGACCGGCGTCATTTTCAAGCCGGGGTTTTGACCTATGCCGAGCAACGCGCGCTCGAAATCGGTGTCACCATCGCTGGTGGGGCGGAAATCATCCTGCTCGATGAACCGACGGCAGGTATGAGCGTTACGGAAGCCGAACACGCGGTACACTTGATCAAAAAGTTGAGCGAAGGGCGCACGCTACTCATTATCGAGCACGATATGGGCGTGGTATTTGATCTCGCGGACCGCATTTCAGTGCTTGTTTACGGAACGGTAATCGCTTCCGACGAACCGGCGAAGATCAAGGCCAGCCGTGCAGTTCAGGAAGCCTATCTAGGGACCGCGGCGTAATGTTGGACGTTCAGGATCTGCACGCCTACTACGGCAAGAGTCATATTCTGCAGGGCGTGACTTTTCACGTCGGCAGCGGCGAGATCGTCAGTATTCTTGGTCGCAACGGTGTCGGCCGTTCGACGACGCTGAAAGCAATCATGGGAGATGTTTCGCCACAAGGCTCAATCGTCTTTAAGGGGCAGCTAATTGCGGGGAAGCGACCTTATGAAGTCGCGCATTGTGGATTGGGTTACGTGCCGGAAGATCGGCAGATTTTTCCGACGCTCACCGTCGAACAAAATCTTTTGTTGGGGGTCAAGGGGGGACGCAAGACTACACGCTGGGGGTTGGACGATACCTACAAGCTTTTTCCAGTTTTGAAGGAGCGCGCCGATACGGTGGCCGGCGTGCTTTCCGGAGGTGAGCAGCAGATGCTCACGATTTGCCGGACCCTGATGGGCGATCCGGATCTCATCATGATCGACGAACCGACGGAAGGGGTTGCTCCGCAAATGGTGGAACGCATCGCGACGCTGTTGCAGCATATTGCCGAACGGAAAATCTCAATTCTACTTGTCGAGCAAAAACTTACGATTGCAATGAGAATTTCGCACCGGCTTTATGTTATGGGCCATGGTCGGATGGTATTCGAGGGCTCTCCGGCCGACCTACGGAGCAACGAAAGAGTGCGGCGAGAGTGGCTTGAGGTGTGATCGTTCTTTCTACTTGGCGTAGATATTATTATTTCATCTTACGACATCGGCAAATTCGGCCTGTGTCACTTTTGCAATCGCTTAAGGTAAACGAACTATTGCGGTGATGGTTCGAATCTATCGAACCCTTCGCAACGAATATCCACGGAGCTTGTTTACGTTGCCGGGGCACATTTCTCAAAGTGGCTCCGATGCTTTCGTTTATCCGCCATTCGCGGTCAAAAGAAGAGTTGCCAGCAGAGATCTACGTCTCGCTCGTAGATTCTCTCTATCACAACTCTACTTCGATGCTTGCCGGTGCGTTCGGTGCAGCCATTACGGCGCTCCTGACGGCGTGGAAAACTGAAGAAACGGTCATGTGGGCATGTGCGATCGCGCTGAGCCTTGCCGGGGCTGCCCGTGCTCTCGATATGTGCGCATACACTCGACTGAAACCGCAGACTGCCGAAAAGATCAGAAGCTGGGAAATCCGCTACGCGGTAGGAGCGGGAATTTACGGGCTTTTGCTAGGCGCATGGTGTTTCTTTGGTATCGTTACGACTTCGGATCCTGCCGTTTATTTGATTTGTACGGCCACGACCATCGCATATGCGGCCACGGGCGCCGGAAGAAATTGCGGAAGACATTATATTGTCGTCTTGCAATTCATAACGTCAATTGGCCCACTTGCGCTCGCGTTTTTACTCAAAAACGATTGGTATTTTGCTGGCCTCGCAGTTCTCAGCATCTTTTTCTTCCTGGGGCTGAGGGGCATTTCCTACACCCTCTACAATACCATTCTAAAGGCACTGATTGCCACGCGAGACGTAACTTCGCTTGCGAGCCGTTTTGATACTGCACTCAACAATATGCCACACGGATTGTGCATGTTCGATTCGGAAGGAAAGGTCGTTGTCGCAAATAAACAACTCGGCAAGCTTCTCGGAATTGGAGATGCGGCCGTCGGGAAGGATACGACGGTCTGGGAACTTCTCTACAAATGTGTACAAGTCAAATTGATCAGCGAATACGGGGCGGAACGTATTGCGCTGAAATTCGAAACGCACAAAGCAGAGCGTAGTACCGGCCATATTATCGCTGACAGCCAGGACGGGCGTACCTTTGCGTTCACTTTCCAGCCAATGGAAAATGGCGGGTCGGTGGTTCTTGTTGAGGACATTACCGAACGCAAAAATGCCGAGGCAAGGATCAACCACATGGCGCGCTATGACGCGCTCACCGGGCTCCCAAATCGCACATTTTTCCGCGATCAGATCGACGAGAGCCTTGCGGCCGTGCGGCACAGCGGCAAGTCTGGCGCGGTTTTGTTCATCGATCTTGACCAGTTTAAGCAGGTCAATGATACGCTCGGCCATCCTTGCGGCGACCAGCTGCTTTGTGCGGTTTCGGATCGACTTCGCAAGATGGTTCGAAGCACCGATATTATTGCGCGTTTTGGTGGTGACGAGTTCGTCGTATTTCAGTCGCCGATTAAGCATCCGCGCGAAGCGTCGGCGCTCGCAAAAAATATTGTGAAACGGCTCGAGGAGCCTTATGAAATCGACGGGCATCGGGTGGTCATAGGCGCGAGCATCGGTATCGCGATTACACCGAACGAAGCGATCAGCGCCGACAATCTTTTGAAAAATGCCGATATGGCGCTTTATCGCGCTAAATCCGATGGTCGCGGGACCTGGCGGTTCTTCGAGCCAGACATGGCAGTGAAGGCCCAGGAGCGGCGTAGTCTTGAACTGGAACTGCGCCATGCGCTTGAGAACGGCGCTTTTAAGATTTTTTATCAGCCGCTCGTCAATCTCAGGACTAAACGAATTTCGACTTGCGAAGCGTTGCTGCGTTTCCCGCATCCAGAGCGCGGCATGATCCCACCTTCCGAATTCATCCCGATCGCCGAAGAAATGGGATTGATTATCGACATGGGAAAATGGGTGCTACGGCACGCTTGCATCGAAGCCGCGCAATGGCCTGAGCAGGTGAAGGTAGCCGTCAATCTTTCGCCGATTCAATTTAAGCGGGGCGACGTAGTGCGCGATGTGCGCGAGGCGCTGCAGGCCGCGGGTATTGCGCCGCATCGCCTCGAAGTCGAGATTACCGAGACCGTTCTGCTTCAGGATACGCAGGCAACGCGCTTGGCTCTCAGCCAGTTGCGCGAATTGGGTGTCCGCATTTCGCTTGACGATTTTGGAACGGGTTATTCAAGCTTGAGTTATCTGCATAGTTTCCCGCTGCAGAAAGTAAAGATCGACCGTTCCTTCCTGGAGGGCCTCGGGACGGGCGACCGGCCGATTACGCTATTGCACGGAGTTGCGCGTCTTTCGGCGGAGCTAGGCATGTCAGTGGTAGTCGAAGGCGTCGAGACCGAAGAACAGCTCGCGCTTATTTCGGCCGAGAGCGGCATAGAGGAAGCGCAGGGCTACCTGTTCAGTCCTCCGATTCCGGGACGTCAGATTCGCAAGCTGCTGGCTGCGAGTGCTGGCCAGATTCGTCGAGTTGCGTAATCGGTTCGGCGTTCCGTCCTTTCCAGAAAAAACGAATTTAATTTTCTAGCAACGGTTCTATAGAACGGCTGCCGAGATGGCGTATTTGTTGGTTTTGCTGAGCGGAATTAAGGTTAATAGACTAATAACTTTGCGCTTAATTTAATAAAGCATTAACCTTGTTTTATGGACTGGGGTCCGTGAACGGGGAATTGTCTATGGATGCGGTAGCGGCTCCCGCAATAGCGCGGGGTTTTTCTGAGCGCTTATTCGATCTTCTGGAGCGGGTCGATTACCGCTTGATGGAATCCGACGCGGACCGCGAAGAGATTTTTCGCCTTCGCTATAAAGCGTATATACGCGAGGGTGCGATCACACCGAATTTCTCGAAAATGCTTTCCGATCCGTTCGACGATTCCGACAATTCCTGGACGATCGGCCTCTATATCGACGGCAATATCGCCAGTTCAATGCGCATTTGTATCTCGTCGCCGCAAAATCCAATAACCCCGGCAGTGGAAACATTTCCCGATTTCCTGGAGCCAAAAATCAAGCGCGGCAAAATCATCATGGACACGAACCGGTTCGTCGCCGATCCAGACATCGCGCCGATCTACCCAGGATTGCCCTACCTCAGCATCCGGCTTGCCTATCTGGGGGGTGTATATTTCGATGCCGATATCGTGACGGCGACCACGCGACGTGAGCACCAAGCCTTTTACAAGCGGAGTTTTGGACTTGAACCTATTTGTGAGCCGAGGCCGTATCCTACGTTAACAAAACCGCTGTCGCTCATGATGGCGGATTGCGATTCGGTGCGAAAGAGAATCTTATCGCGGTATCCCTATTTTCACTCAACCTTCTTCGAGCGGCGAATGCTATTCGAGCGGGTCGTGCCACCGCGGACCGCGACCATGCTGAAGTCGAAATTGCCGTCGGCGAATGTGAACGAGGCGCCGGCGGTCAACGAAGCCGCCATTTAACGCAATAAGGTCGATAAAATCGTTTGCCGTAAAATCGCTGATGAGCACAGGCTGGCGCTCATCCGTTCCGTTGCACTTACATCGAATTCTTCAAGCGAACAACGATTGAAGCGCTCCGGACGTCGTTTATTTATAAGCCTTCGCCAGCGCCTGAATTTCAGTCTGGTCGAATTTGTTGATGTCTTCAATCAGATCGTTGGTGACGAGATCGGTCGCGGGCACTTTCTCTTTCACAACGCCGTTTTTTATTAGGAAATCGATATAGTCGTCGTAATTCTTGATCGAGTTCTCGCCCCATTTGCTTACGCCGCCCGCTTCATATTTCCAGTTGACGATGCGCGCTTTGAGCGTCGCAAGATCATCCTTCAGCGCTGTCGCTTCGTCCTTACCGGTCGCTTTTGTCTGGGGGAAAACGTCCCAAAGGATCTTGATTGCAGCTTCTGGATTGGCGATCGCGAAAACCGTGCCCTTGGCGTAGCCTTGGGCGAGCGCAACCGCTTCGGCACGTTTGCTGCTCAACGTTTCCTCAAATGCAACCAATCCGTTCGACGGAAACTTTGAGATGCTTTGGTTATCGGCATCAAGTCGACGGAGTTTGGCGCCGGCGTTTTCCGTGAGGGCGTACTGCGTATCGAATTGCGAGAGCGCGTCAACCTGGCCGCCGCGGATGAGAGCAGCGGTTTGTCCGGCTTCGCCTGCGACGACAATCGTAATGTCGCGGTCTGGGTCCATGCCGTTAATGGCCGCAAGCGCGCGCGCAATGATGACGCCCGCAGACGCCATCGACGTCACGCCGATACGTTTTCCCTTGAGATCAGTGAATTTCTTCACCGGGCTGTCTTCTGGGACAACGATTCCATAAATGTTACCTTGATAGGCCGTATAATAATTTTTGGCTTTCACGCCCTGTGGTCGAATAATCGCCAGCGGTTCGATGGAGGGCAGAGAGTAGTTCACGTCTTTTGTCGCGACTGCCTTCACACAATCGGTTGAGCCGGGCAGCGGGATCAGTTCGACCTTGAAGCCGGCCTTCTCGAACCAGCCCATTTTGGTGGCAATGGCGAAGGGGGCCGCGGCGGAACTAACGGTACGGGCGCACCAGCCGACCTTGACGACATTCTGTGCGTTCGCGGTCACTGTAAAGGTCGATAGTGCGGCGACCATTGCGAGCGTTGCGACAGCTACACATTTCACGACAAGCCTCCCTTGCCGGCGGCGGCGCTGCCCGCGGCATCCGTTTTTTGCGATGGATCCCAGAACAGCACGCGTTTCCGTACTTCGGTTACTAGACTATTCAGCAAGAGTCCGAGAATGGACAAAATCAGCAAAATCGAAAATTGTCCGGCGACGTCCATGGTGAAGTTCATACTCTGGATCAACATTCCCAGGCCCGAAGTTGCGCCGACGAATTCGCCAACAATTGCACCGATCAGTGCGAAAATCATTGCGATCTCCAGTCCTGCGAAAATATAAGGCATCGCGTTCGGCAGTTGGAGCATCCAGAAAATCTGCCAGCGTGAAGCGGCAAGAGAGCGCATCAAATTCACGCGATCCTCTTCGGCCGAGCGTAGGCCGACGATCGTATTCACCATCAAGGGGAAAAAGGCGATGAGCGCCGCGCTCACGACTTTCGAGGTCAGTCCTAAGCCGAACCAGATAATGATGAGTGGGGCAAGTGCGACCTTAGGCATCGCCTGAAACATTACAATGAAAGGATAAAGATAATATTCGACGCGGCGGCTCAGAGCGACGGCGACCCCAAGCGCGAAGGCGAGGAACGTACCAAGCGCAAAACCGAGAAACGTCTCGGTCAGCGTGACGCCAATGTGTCCGATGTAGAGCGTGCTGGTCATACCGCGATAGAGCGCAATAAAAATATTGCTTGGTGGAGGAAGGATAAAGGCAGGAACCGAGAAAAATCGGACCATGAATTCCCATATTAATAAGACCACAGCGATCAGGATTGTGCGGAGAACGAAACTATTCCATCCGAATTTCATTCGAGACCTCCACCGGTATTCAGTACGGTCCGGATCCGCCGCACGTAGCCGCCAAATTTTTCTGTGTTCATGACGTCGAGCGGGCGGGGACGCGGCAAATCGATGTTGAAAAGATCGCCTATTTGACCAGGACGCGACGTCATCACCATGACTCGGTCTCCGAGGAATACGGCCTCCGCGGTCGAATGCGTAATGAATACGACCGTCTTTTGGCGTTCGAGCCAGATGCGTTGGAGTTCCACATTCATGTTTTCACGGTTCATCGCGTCAAGTGCGCCAAACGGCTCGTCCATCAACAGCAACGCTGGATCGTGGATCAGTGCGCGCACCAGGGCAACACGCTGTTGCATGCCGCCAGACAATTCCCACGGATAGCGTTGTTCGAAGCCGCTAAGGCCCACCAGCTTCAATAGATCGTACGCGCGCTTGGCCATTTGGGTGCGGCCAAGACGCTGGACATCGACCGGGAGCAGCACGTTGTCGAGAACGTTGCGCCAGGGAAACAAAACCGGGGATTGAAATACGACCCCGATATCCTGACGCGGCCCTTCAATCGGTGTGCCGTTCAGAAGCGCTTCGCCTTCCGTTGCCGGAATGAGACCGGCAAGAATTTTTAACAGCGTCGATTTTCCGCATCCCGAAGGTCCGACAATCGAGAGAAATTCGCGATCAGGGACGGTGAAATCGATGTTCTTAAGCGCAAGGATGCTGTTGTCGCTATGGCCATAACGCTTGCTCAGGCGTTGGACCGCGATCACTTCATTTGTCGCTTCGGCTTGGGTGGCAGACTGCACCAGGCGCAATCCCCCCTGAATTGCTCTCTCCCTTGGGCGCACTTTTTCTGTTTCGGCCGATTTCGTTGTGCGCGATAACGTTTTGGGCCTCTAATGGGTAGGCTAGGGTGAGAGCGCAGGGCGGGTCAACGGAGAATGGTAATCGGTTCGGATCGAACGGCCGCCGATAAGGAAAGGCAATGTCCAGAAGAATCAAAGTATGGGGACGTTTTTCATCGTCTAACGTGAAGAAAGTGATGTGGCTCGCTGATGAGCTGAAGCTCGATGTCGAGCGGATTGATGCCGGCCGTCAGTTCGGGGTAGTCGATACGCCGGCCTATAAAGCACTCAATCCGAATTCGAAAGTTCCGACCATAGAGGATGGCGATTTCGTATTGTGGGAATCGAATTCCATCATGCGCTATTTCTGCATGAAATACGATGGCGAGGCCTTTTATCCCTCCGATCCGGCGGCGCGCGCCGATATCGATCGCTGGCTCGACTGGTCGCTTTCTGTCGTTGTGCCGGTCGAGAGCCCGCTGTTTCTCGGCACCGTCCGCACGCTGCCTGATGAGCGAGACGTAGTCGCGATTGCTTCGAACAGCAAAAAAGCTGCCATCATCTATGGCATTCTAGACCGGCATTTGGAAAAACGTGATTATGTTGCCGGAAAAACCTTTTCGATCGCGGATCTCGCGCTTTCCATTTTCGTGGATCGGTGGCTGCGCAATCCGTTTCTTATGGGACGGCCGACAACGGAACGTCTTGTTGTCTGGCTTGCACGCATTCGCCCGCGGCATGGCTTCCAAAAGTTTGTCGATGTTCCACTCGAATAGTGGCGAAGCTAAAATGGGAACGAAAACAATGCCACTCTTGTCCTAAAGGCGGCGAATAACTTCGAAAGGAAATGGATATGAATATTGTTACGATTTGCGGCAGCCTGCGCAAAGGCTCTTACAATCACATGCTTGCGCGCTCGCTGCCCTCGCTCGCGCCGTCCAGCATGAAAATTACGGAAGCACCGAGTTTTGATAAATTTCCGTTTTATAATGCCGATCTGCATGCCGATGGGATTTTTCCGGATATTGTGACGGCTTATGCTGATGTGCTACGCGCGTCGGACGGAATCATCATCGTCACACCGGAATACAATTACACCATTCCCGGTGCGCTAAAGAATGCGATCGATTGGGCCTCGCGGTTGAAAGATCAGCCATTCAAAGAGAAAGCGGTAGCGATTCAGTCCGCCTCTATGGGTCCACTGGGTGGTGCGCGCATGCAATATCACGTGCGAACAATGTTCGTATTCCTCGGCGCGTTTGTTTTCAACACGCCGGAAGTCTTTGTCGGGCAGGCACAAAATAAGTTCAACGACAAGGGCGAGTTGATGGACGAGGCGACGAAGGGTGTCATCAAGAATCAGCTCGAGGCTTTCGGAAAATTCGTCGCGCGCATGAGGGTCTAAAAGACCGAATGTTGTCGGCGCGTCCTTGCTGCCTTGTTTAGATGGGGTGGGATTTTATCATCCGCTTCTGATTTCCCTTGCTCAGGCAAATTCCTATGCGGCGTGAAAATTTGAAGGCGGTGTGGTTTCGGCACGCTCTATTCATCGCTTTTGCGGCGATAATCGTCCTCGATCCGGATGATATCGTCTTCGCCGAAATAGGTTCCCGTCTGCACTTCGATTAGTTCGAGTGGAATGTTACCGGGATTTTCGAGGCGGTGCTCGCTTTGGACGGGCACATACACCGACTGATTTTCCTGTAGATCACGCACTTTCTTTCCGATGGTGACGCGCGCTGTGCCATGCACGACCACCCAATGCTCGGAGCGATATTTGTGCTTCTGGAGCGATAACCGCTGGCCGGGCTTGACGACGATGCGCTTGACCTGAAATCGCTCGCCCTGATCGAGGCTTTGATAATTGCCCCACGGCCGATAGACGCGCGCGTGCGTATTGGCTTCTGGCATGCCGCGTTTCCGAATCTCGTCGACAATCTTGCGCAAATCATCGGTGCGGCTGCGGTCGGCGACCAAAACCGCGTCATCCTCAACCACAACGACGAGATTGCTCACGCCCAAAAGTGTCGTGAGGCCGCTATTCCCTGCGACATAAGAATCCTTTGAGTTGAGCAGCACGACCCTGCCGCGTACGGCATTGCCGGCCTTGTCGCGTGGTGTATGAGTCCAGACAGCATGCCATCCGCCGAGATCGGACCATCCGTAGGCTGCGGGCACGACCGCGGCACGGCGGGTTTTTTCCATCACCGCATAATCAATGGATTTCTGCGCAGCGGCGGTGAAGAATTTTTTATCGAGGAGATGGAAGCCAAGATCGGTCGTGATGTTTTGGACAGCTTTATTAACGGAGGCGGCGCTTTTTGGTTCGAAAGCCTTGTATTCGGAGAGAAAGACATCGACCCTGAAGAGAAAGTTTCCTGAGTTCCAGAGGAAGCCCTCCCGGATGTAACGCGTTGCGGTTTTTGCGTCCGGTTTCTCGACGAATTTGATTACTTCCTTCGCGCCCGTGCCTATAATCGACTTTCCCGGCTTGATGTAACCGTAGCCGGTCGCTGGGTGATCGGGGATGCAGCCGAACGTCACGATGCGACCTTTTTCCGCGGCGGCGCGCGCTTGCAAGCAAGCCAAAACGAACTTCTTTGGTTTCGTCACGACGTGATCCGCCGCGAGCACAAGGGCGAGCGCATTCGGCTGCCGGGCGGCTAGCAGTACGCTTGCGGCGGCTACGGCTGGGCCGGAATCGCGGCGTATTGGTTCAAGCAGTATTTCTGCGTCTTGCCCAATATCATCGAGCTGTTCGCGCACGAGAAACCGATAATCGTAATTGGTTATGATGATGGGCTTAGCAAAAGTTTTTGGAGCGGAAACGCGTTTCACCGTTTCCTGTAGAGTGGACAATGGGCCGAGCAATCGTAAGAATTGTTTGGGCAAGCTGTCACGTGACGAAGGCCACAGCCGGGTGCCGGCGCCGCCGCACAAAATCACCGGATGAATGAGGCCTCCCATAAGTGCCGCTCCCGAAACCGTTCGTTAGGCGTTTGCGGCTTGCCGCTCATCGAATTGCATCTGATAAAACGCATGATAGCGGCCGCGGCGTGCGACAAGCTCGTCGTGCCTGCCGGTCTCGATCACGCGTCCGTGCTCAATGACGAGAATGCGATTGGCCGACATCACGGTCTGTAAGCGATGGGCAATCACGAGCGTGGTGCGCGAGACTCTGAGTGCGTCGAGGGCGCGCTGCACCATCAATTCGGATTCAGAATCGAGCGCCGCAGTCGGCTCGTCGAGTAGAAGAATAGGTGAATTTTTCAGAAATGCGCGGGCAATCGCGATGCGTGCGCGCTGTCCCCCGGAGAGTTGTGTTCCGTGTTCGCCCACCGGCGTGTCATAACCGGAGCCGAAGCCCAGAATAAAGTCATGAGCGTGGGCTTCCTTGGCGGCGGCGATGATTTCGCTCTCGCGGGCTTCTGGACGGCCGAGCGCGATGTTATCGCGGATTGTGCCTGAAAACAGAAACGAGTCCTGGCTCACGTAGGCGATGACATTGCGCACAGAGCGGCGCGAAATCTTCGAGATGTCCTGACCATCGATGAGAATGGAGCCCGCTTGCAGGTCGTAAAAGCGGTCGATCAAATCCATGATTGTAGATTTTCCCGCGCCCGAGGGGCCCACTAGCGCGGTTGTCTCGGCAGGTTCCGCTACCATGGAGAAGCGGCGCAATACCGGTTCACCTGGACGATAGCCGAATTCGACGTCACGAAATTCGATTCGTCCGCGATCTACCTTAAGCGCCGGCAGTCCGGCTGGTTCGCCCTCGGTAGGCTTGCTGTCAATAATTTCGAAGAGATGGCGAACATAAACCAAATTTGCTGCAATATCTATATTAACACGCGCAAGACGCTTGGCGGGATCGTAGGCGAGTAAAAGCGCCGCGATCACCGAGAAGAATTCGCCTGGCATGCGCCCACCCTTCAGCACGCCGAGACCCGCATACATCACGGCGCCCGCCACGGCAAAACCGCCCAGCATTTCCATCAAGGGGTTAGAGCGGGCGCTTACACGGGCCCACTTGTTCGAGGCCTGCTCGACCTCGCTGATATGTTCCTTCATTCGCAGACGCAGAATGTCTTCTAGGTTAAACGACTTCACCATACGGATTCCCAGAATGGTTTCCTGCATGGTTTGCAAGATGTTGCCGGAGCCAATGAATTGCCGCTGTACGAACTTACGCGTGCGCCGAATGAGCGAGCGCACGCCAGATAACGCGATCGGCAGCGCAACAAGGCAGATGAAAGCGAGAAATGGATCCTGAATGATCATCACCGTGACAAGGCCGATGAGCGAAAGCAGATCTCGGCCTACGGTAGTAATGAGAATTTGGAGAATGGAGCGTGCACCAACAGCTCCAGAATTTAGGCGATTCAAGAATTCCGCCGAGTGACGTTGCGAAAAAAAAGGAATGCCTTGTTTCAGCAGGTTCTCATAGAGCTTATTCTGATAATCGGCAATAATGCGATTGCCGATTTTGCTGAGGGTTACGGTCTGGCCGTAGGCTGAGAAGCCCTTGATCGTTGCGAGACCGATGAGTGCCCCTCCCAATGCCCAGATCGCCCATACGCTGCCCTCGACGAAAATCTTGTTGACGACGTCCTTCATCAGATACGCGGACAGCGATGTCGAGCCCGCGAGCAGAATCATGAAAAAGAAGGCGAGGGCGTATCGATGAGCGTAGCGGCGCCCGTCGGTCGCAAGCAGACGCGGAATAATGGCGCGTGCATCTTCGCCGAAGAGCCCGGACAGGCGGTGCTTGATGCGTTCGATCAACATAGCGACTGTGCGCGCGATTGAGCCGGTTTTTGTCGCAAAGTCAATGGCCTAGAGGAGGGAGCCCGGACCGAAAAGGAATCATTTTTTATTCAACAGTGCGTTCAATGCGCTGCGGAATTCTTCCCCGAGATCGCTGCGCGCGAGCGCATAAGCGACGTTGGCGCACAGAAATCCAATTTTCGAGCCGCAATCGAACGTACGGCCCTGGAAATCAAAACCATAAAACGGCTGCATCTTGGAGAGCGCAATCATGGCATCAGTCAGTTGAATTTCTCCGCCTGCACCACGTTGCTGTTTTTCCAGATGCTCGAAGATTTCCGGCTGCAAAATATACCGGCCGGTGATAATGCGGTTAGACGGCGCCTTACCCTTGGCAGGTTTCTCTACCATTTCGGTAATCTTGAACGCATTGCCTTTGCGCTCCCCTATACCGACCACGCCGTACATGTGGCTGCGATCTTCCGGCACCTCTTCGACTGCCATCCAGTTGGTTTGTCCGTCCAGTGTTTCGTAGGCTTCGATCATCTGAGCCAGGCATGATTTTTTTGCCTGAACGAGCACGTCGGGAAGCAGCAAGGCAAAAGGTTCGCGGCCGATCATCTCGCGCGCGCACCAGACTGCATGGCCGAGTCCGAGGGGCGATTGCTGGCGGATAAAGCTCGCAGCCCCTGGGCCCGGAAGGTCGCGTTCCAGAAGTTCAAGTTCCGTTTTCTTGCCACGTTCTTTCAGCGTCTGTTCAAGCTCGAACTGACGGTCGAAATGATCCTCGATGACGCCTTTGTTTCGCCCTGTGACGAAGATGAAATGCTCGATCCCTGCCGCGCGTGCTTCATCGACGACGTATTGGATCAGCGGACGGTCGACCACCGTCAGCATCTCTTTCGGCATTGCCTTGGTCGCCGGAAGAAAGCGCGTTCCGAGACCGGCGACGGGGAAAATGGCCTTACGAATTCTGGGCATTACGGTCCCTGTTGCTTGCGGGTTGGAAGATTCGACGCTTCTATGTCGTTTCCTGGGCGGCTTGGCAAATCGAACGGCTAACGGAATTAACGATGAGCGCTCCTATTCTTGTCTTTGGCGCACGCGGCCAAGTGGGCCGCGAACTAGTCTCACTTGCGGCGGCACGAAGCGTACCCGTGGTCGGCCTCTCGCGACAGGACGCCGATATCACGAACGAGACTAGCGTTCGTCTTGCGCTGGACCTTCACCGTCCGGTTGTGGTGGTAAATGCCGCGGCTTACACCTCGATTGATCGCGGCGAACGCGAACCGGAGCTCGTAACCGCCGCGAATGTGATCGGGCCCACGGTTCTCGCGAGTGTTTGTGCAAGCTTCAATGTTCCGTTTATCCATTTTTCCTGCGATTACGTGTTCAATGGCACCAAAAAAACCGCTTATGTGGAGAATGACAAGGTTATGCCGCTCAGTGTCTACGGCCGCAGTAAAGCCGAAGCTGAAGCGAAAGTCCGCGAATTGCACCCCCGTCACGTCATTTTGCGAACTTCAATGATTTATGGTGCGCATGGTCGGAACTTTCTCCGGAATGTGCTGAAACTCGCTTCCGAACGCGATGAACTACGCATGGTCGGCGATCAGATCGGCTGCCCAACGGCGACAGTTGATATTGCGGAAGCGATCCTTGCAGTCGTTCGCAGGCTTGGAACGGAGGCGAAAACGTCTGGTATTTTTCATTTTGCGGGTACGGGCGCCACGAGCTGGTTCGGCTTCGCGTCAGAAATTGTGCAGCGCCAGGCGATTTTTACAGGCCGCACGCCCAAGGTTGTCGAAATTAAGCTCTCGGAATATCCGACTTCAGCTAACCGCCCATTAAATTGCGAGCTTGATAGCTCGAAATTCAAGAGCGTGTTCGGCTATGCAGCGGTGCAATGGCAGCATCGCGTTGCCGAGATCGTGGCAGCAGTCATTGCAAACGCGAATCGAAAAGCAGCTCAGGCTGCTACGGCAAGCATCGCAGGAAAATAAGTCCGCTCAAACGCCCGCGGGCGCACGGCCGATGCTCGTGTAGCGGAAACCTTTCGTCGCCATTTCTTCAGGCCGATAAATATTGCGAAGGTCAACCACGACCGGCGTTTTTAGTTCTTTTTTCAGGCGGTCGAGATCGAGGGCGCGATAAGCGTCCCATTCCGTGACGATTACGAGTGCATCGGCGCCTTTTGCTGCCTCATATGGGTTCTTGGACATTTCAATACCGGGAAGAAGTTTTGCGGCTTCTTTCATCGCTTGTGGATCATGGGCGCGAACTTTTGCGCCCGCATTCTTAAGTGCGGGAACGATGATAAGACTTGGCGCGTCGCGAAGATCATCAGTGTTGGGTTTAAAGGTAAGACCGAGCACGCCGATCGTCTTGCCGCTCACTGAGCCACCGAGCGCGGCGATGACTTTGTCCGCCATAGACCGCTTGCGCCTGTCATTCACGGCCACGACGGCCTCGACGATTTTTATAGGTGCGCCAGCCTCCTGCGCCGTCTGGATCAGCGCGGCGGTGTCCTTTGGGAAGCAAGAACCTCCATAACCCGGCCCGGCATGCAGGAATTTCGAACCGATGCGATTATCGAGGCCGATTCCGCGCGCGACCTGCTGCACGTCCGCACCGACTTTTTCACAGAGATCGGCGATTTCATTGATGAACGTGATTTTGGTGGCGAGGAAGGCGTTCGCTGCGTATTTGATCAGCTCCGCCGTACGGCGTTCGGTAAATAATATCGGCGAAGCATTAAGGTAGAGTGGACGGTAGACTTCGGTCATTACCTCGCGGGCGCGCGGGTCGCTGACGCCGATCACAATGCGGTCGGGCCGTTTGAAATCGTTGATGGCTGCGCCCTCGCGGAGAAATTCTGGGTTCGAGACGATAGCGAAATCCGCGTTCGGATTGGCGTCGCGGATGACTTTTTCGACTTCATCGCCGGTGCCCACGGGCACGGTCGATTTGGTGACGACGACGGTGTAACCCACGATCGCGCCCGCGATCTCTTTTGCAGCGCCGTATAGGTAACTCAAGTCTGCGTATCCATCACCCCGCCGGGACGGCGTGCCGACTGCAATGAAAATGACCTCTGCATTTTTCACGGCGCTCGACAGGTCGGTCGTGAATTCAAGGCGATTTTCCTGGACGTTCCGTTCGACCAGCTCGTCAAGGCCTGGCTCAAAGATTGGCATGTCGCCGCGCTTGAGTGCAGCGATTTTTGACTCTTCCTTGTCGACGCAAATGATCCGGTGTCCGAAATCGGCAAGGCACGCCCCCGAAACAAGGCCGACATAGCCGGTGCCGATCATGGCGATACGCATGAAATATTCCCCGCGACGCGGCGGGGTTTCGCACGTCGCGTGAAGGCGAGCAAGCGTCTAGCGAATTGAGGGTTACTCGGCTGCGGTTTGCATGCTTTCGAGCGTGCGTTCCCATGCGAGCGCATGGGTCACGATCTTTGAAAGATCGTCGAGTTTTGGCTGCCAGCCGAGTTCGGAACGGATCCTGTCGGCGCGAGCGATGAGCGCAGCGGGATCGCCAGGACGGCGCGGAGACATCACGATAGGGAAATCTTTGCCGGAAATCCGCATTACCGTATCGATCACTTCGAGCACCGAGTAGCCGCGGCCATAGCCGCAGTTGAGCGTTAGATTGTGACCGCCAGCACGAAGATGCTTCAGCGCGTCGAGGTGCGCCGAGACGAGATCGGCGACATGGATATAGTCGCGGATGCACGTTCCATCCGGCGTTGGGTAATCGTTGCCGAAAATTTCTATGCGCTTGCGTTTGCCGAGCGCGGTCTCGCACGCGACTTTAATCAGATGTGTTGCACCCGCCGTCGATTGACCGGTGCGGTTTTGAGGATCGGCGCCAGCAACGTTGAAATAGCGTAGTGCCACATAAGCAATACCGTGGGCGACTGAAGTGTCGCGCAGCATCCATTCGCTCATCAGTTTTGACGTTCCGTAGGGGGATATCGGCGCTAGTTTTGCATCTTCATCAACTGGATTTTCTTTCGGCACGCCGTAAACAGCGGCGGTCGAAGAGAATACAAAACGCTTTATCCCCGCAGTCGTAATTGCCGCGAGCAGCGAGCGAGTTTTCACAGTGTTCGCAAGATAATAACCGAGCGGATCGGCGACTGAATCTGGCACGACGATGCGCGCGGCGAAATGAATAACGGCATCGATCTTGTATTCGGCAACGAGCCTTTTTACGACCGCCTCGTCAGAAATATCGCTGACAATGAGTTGTGCCTTGGGATGAACGGCGCGCTTGAATCCGGTCGAGAGATCATCGAGGACGACGACGTCTTCGCCGGCATCGACCAGCGCCAGTACCATGTGGCTGCCAATATAACCGGCGCCTCCCGTCACGAGCACGGCCATGAATGACCCTCAAAAGGTTTCAAATTATCCTAGCCGGAGAATGTGACCAATGTGTCTTGAATGAAGGTTAAACGGCGTTAATTGAACATTTAGGCTGGCTTTTTCGAACGTTCGACAAGCCGCGTCGTGCTGCGCTCCGGAAGCGTTTCGACGATAATGACTTCACCCCCCATGGCTTCCACGATTTCGTGGCCGACGACCTGTTCACGCTTATAGTCGCCGCCCTTGACCAGTACCTGTGGCTTTATCCTTCGGATGAGTTCGATCGGAGTGTTTTCCTCGAACAACACAACAAGATCGACTGCTTCGAGGGCCGCCAAGACCTCCGCGCGGGCGATTTCATCCTGAATGGGACGCGTGGGGCCCTTCAGGCGTCGAGCGGATGCGTCGCTATTGAGGCCGACAACCAAACGGTCGCAGGCGGCGCGCGCTCTAGCGAGCAGTTTTAGATGGCCCGGATGAATCAGATCGAAACAACCATTGGTGAAACCGATGCGCAAACCTGCGCGGCGCCACTCGTCTAGATGCTCGTCCATCACTTTCAAATCGCGAGCGATTTTTTCGTCATGTGCCCTGAGCGCGCTTGGCACCAACACAGTGCGCATTTCGACAAAGTTCACCGCGGCAGTGCCGCGTTTTCCGACCACAACCGCGGCTGCGGCGTTTGCCGCGCGGGCGGCAGCTCCCATTTCTGCACCCATCGCAAGCATGGCGGCAAGTGTCGCGACCACGGTGTCACCGGCACCCGAAACATCGCGCACTTTCACCGGATGAGAAGGGATGTGAAGCGGAGCGTCCTTTGCCGTAACTAGCGTCATGCCGTCTTCGCTGCGCGTGACGAGCATTGCGTCCAGCCCAGCAGCGGCGATTAGCTCGGCTGCTGCCTTGACGATCTCCTCCGTTCCTCGCAGATCACGGTGCGCGGCGCGCGAAAGTTCCGTGCGGTTCGGCGTGATGAGGGTCGCGTTCCGGTAGGATCGATAATCTTCGTTTTTCGGATCGACGATCACGGGTTTCTTCACCTTGCGTGCGGCAGCGATCAATTTTTCGACAACGGCTTTCGTCAAAACTCCCTTGCCGTAGTCGGAAAGCACGAGGGAGCCGCATGACGGTAATTCCTTTAGCGCTACCGCAAGGATTTCCTCCTCGCAGTGTTTCGGAAGCGGCTGATTCTCTTCCCAGTCGGCGCGCAAAAGATGAGTTGAGTGATGATCGGAAACGAAGCGCACTTTTTGCGTCGTAGGGCGTTCGGAGTTCGAGCACAAGTCTTGCATCGATCTGGCCATTGGTTTTGCCGAAAGTATCGGCGAGTAATCGGCCAGCATCATCGTTGCCGATGGCGCCGACGAGAATACAGCGTGCACCGAGCCCCGCGATGTTGAGGGCAACATTGCCTGCGCCGCCTGCTGTTGTTTCCTGGCGCTTCACTGTAATAACGGGGGCGGGCGCTTCCGGGGAGATGCGACCGACATCACCGTAGACGAATTTGTCGAGCATGATGTCGCCCACGATCAGTACCGTTTGCTTCGAAAGCTCGTTTAAACGTTTTTCATAATCGAACATCGGCAATCTTTCAGCGGTAGGGATCTGGGCGGTCAAGATAATGCTTTACGTAATGCTCGACGGACGCCTCGAGCGCCATGAATGGTGTATCGTATCCTGCCGCACGCAAACGCTCCATCCTCGCCTCAGTGAGATACTGGTAGCGTCCCGACAGTTCCTTTGGCATATCGATGTATTCGATTTCGGGCTTTCGTCCGAGCGAATGCAGCATTGCGGTCATCATATCCTTGAAACTGCGAGCTTTACCGGTGCCGGCATTATAAATGCCAGAGATGCGTGGGTGATCAAGCAGCCACATTACGATCTTCGCGGCGTCAAGCACATAGATGAAATCGCGGCGCTGATCGCCATCGGCGATGCCAGAACGATCTGATTTAAAGAGGTGAATGGGCTTTCCTGCTTTCGCGGAGGGAAAGACCTTCGCGAGCACACTTTGCATATCGCCTTTATGATATTCATTCGGCCCGAAGACATTGAAAAATTTAACGCCAGCCCATTGCGGTGGCAGTGCACCGCCATTCCGTGCGCGCTGGGCCAATGCGAGATCGAAGCGGGCCTTGCTTTTTCCATAAAGATTCAGCGGCTTTAATTTTGCCAGCGCCTCTGGAGAATCCTCGTCCGAAAATCCATCGCGACCGCTGCCGTAGGTTGCCGCCGAAGAAGCGTAGATCAGCGGCGTTTTAGTTTGCGTGCACCATTCAACGAGTTTCATTGGCAGATCGTAATTTACTGCCATGACCGCTTGCTCATCAGTTGCGGTCGTCGAGGAGATCGCGCCCATGTGTAGGATCGCATCGAGTTTGCGGCCCTTAAGCCAATGGAACAAATCCTCGGGCGCGACGAACTCTTTCACTCGGCGCTTAGCGAGATTTTTCCGTTTTGCGTCGTCAAGATGATCGTTAACAGCGACATCGTTGATGCCGCGTTCGTTGAGGTTTGCGACCAGATTCGAGCCGATAAATCCGGCGCCGCCGGTAACAAGGATCATGCTTAATATAACCAGTGCTCTCTCAGACACTGCTTTGCCGCAAGCGTGACACATGCGCAACAGCGTGGAACTGGACACCCTTAATATCAGATGCTACGCGCTCATTGATCTGAGGATTTTCCATGAATGATGCCGATCTCGCTTATGCCAAGCAGCATCTTGCGGACTCGCGGGACGCTTTCGACAAGGCCGTTGTCGACGCGGGTTTTCTAGCAGCCATTGAGAAGATCGCGGACGTGATGGCACAGGCGCTACAATCGGGAGGTAAAATTCTGATATGCGGCAATGGCGGAAGCGCTGCCGATGCGCAGCATATCGCCGCCGAATTGGTTTCCCGTTACGAAATGGAGCGCGCGGCGATGGCCGCGATCGCGCTCACGACTGACACATCAGCGCTTACCGCCATCGGCAACGACTATGGTTTTGATCACGTATTTGAGCGGCAAATACTGGCGCTCGGAAAAAGCGGTGATGTGCTGATCGCGATATCGACTTCGGGCAAATCGCCGAATATCCTGCGCGCGCTTGAAGCGGCGAAAAAAAATGGTTTGGTCACCATTGGTTTTACTGGCGCAAAAGACAGCACAATGATTTCACGCTGCGATCATTTTTTGCGCGCGCCGTCGGAGAAAACACCTATCATTCAGCAAATTCATATCACAGCCGCGCATGTAATCTGCGGTTTGATTGAACGTCGCCTCGGCAAGTGCTGATACAAGTGACCCATCGCCAAAAACGTCCGGCTGTTTTTCTCGATCGAGATGGTGTTCTGAACCTTGATCATGGCTATGTTTCGAGTCGAGCGGATTTCCAATGGATTCCGGGTGCGATTGATGCAGTCAAGGCGCTTAACGATGCGGGCTATTATGTCTTCGTTGCCACCAACCAATCGGGCATCGCGCGCGGGCTTTATACAGAACGGGATATGCGGAAGCTGCATGATTTCATGGCGGCCGAACTTAAGAAGAATGGGGCGCATATCGACGACTGGCGCTACTGCCCGTTTCATCCCGATGGTACCGTGGAGAAGTTCAGGCGTGTTTCGGATTGGCGCAAACCCGGACCCGGCATGATTCTTGATCTCATAAACGCATGGCCGGTCGACCACGAAAAAAGTGTCCTGATCGGTGACAAGGAAAGCGATCTTGGCGCTGCGAAAGCCGCCGGGCTTAAATCTCTGCATTTTCGCGGCGGCAATCTGCTTGATTTTGTGCGCGAACATCTTCTTGGTACGGGAAGGCCGGTACGTTCATGACAGCGCATGTCGCTGACGAACGGCCAGTGCTGCTGATGCCCTATGTCTGGATCGGTGATTTTGTTCGTTGTCATTCGGTGGTGAAAGTGCTGCGGAAGCGCTTTCCGCACCGGCCGATTGATATGCTGAGTTCGACGTTGTGTGCGCCGCTCGCCGATTACATGCCGGGCGTGCGGAGGGCAATCGTGCACGATTTTCCGCGGCGGAAACTGGCTTATGCGGAGATTGCGCGGCTCGCCGAAAAGCTGAAGCGGGAACACTATGGCACCGCGCTCATTATGTCGCGCAAATGGAAGGCGGCGCTGCCGGCATACCTTGCAGGTATTCCCGAGCGGATAGGTTTCATTGGTGAGTTTCGCTACGGACTGCTTAGCGATGTGCGCTGGGGCGAAAAAAAATTACCGCGGATGATCGACCGATGCGCGGCCCTTGCCTTGCCAAAAGGAGCGAAATTTCCAAATAAATGGCCGCTGCCCGAACTTGTGGTGCCGAGAGAAGAGATCGCGGCGTGGCGCGCGCGCGTCGGGTTGAAAAACGAGGGCCGTTTGGTGGTCGCGCTATGCCCCGGCGCGGTGGGTCCAGGCAAGCGCTGGCCGGAGCAACGTTATGCCGAACTCGCACGCAAGCTCGTGGACGAGAAGATCACCGTGTGGATTGTGGGCGGTCCTAACGAAAAAATTTATGCGAATGTGATTTCCGGTGGCGGCGATCGCGATGTGCGGAATCTCACGAGCAATGATTTACGGAACGGCATCATGCAGCTCGCGGCAGCAAATGCAGTCGTCTCGAACAACTCCGGACTATTGCACGTTGCAGCAGCCATCGGCACGCCGGCGGTCGGATTGTTTGGGCCGACGAGTCCTTGGCACTGGGCACCTCTCAATCCGATTGCCGCGATGATCGAGGCGCCTTGGTACAAACCTTGCCGTACTTGCGGTAAAAGAAATTGCAACGAAGTTCGGCATCGAACCACGGAAGATATTCCAGTAGATGAAGTCTTCCGAGCAACCCTCAAGTCTCTTGGCCGTTAGCGCTGCCAGAGTTTTTCATAGATCGCGAAAATTTCTCTTGCTTCTCGTTCGATATTGAAATGCGTTTCGACATGTCTTCGTCCGACGATGCCCATTCTCTCGGTACGCGCTGGGTCTCTCAATAATTCCTCGATCCGATTTGTTAATGCATCGACGTCTTCGACGGCAACGAGAAATCCAGTTTCTCCGTCTTTCACGATATGGCGGGCCGCCCCGGTCCGTGTTGCGACAACAGCCAATTGGCTTGCCATTGCCTCAAGTGTTGTTAATCCGAAGCCTTCGTTGCGCTGGGGGCCAACGAAGATAGACAAGCGCCGAAACCAGAGTGGTACCTCGTCAGGCGGAAGCTCGCCAAGAAAGATAATTCGGTGGGAAAGTCCGGCCGCAGCGATTTTTGATCTTAAATTCGCTTCGTACAAAAGATCGGCTTTAGCTGCCAGGCCAATGACCACGGCGGTATATTCCGGATAGTGTGGTAAAAGCTTCAGCATCGCCTCGATGAAAAGATCGGTTCCTTTCTGTCGGCGAATGCGGCCAAAGACGCCGATGCCGTGGCGTCCCGGCAAGCCGGTGTTGGCCCAATCTGCAGTACGATCCTGGGCGGGACGATAACGCTGTAGATCGACGCCATGAAAAACGATCGTTGCGGGCAAGTTCAGATAAGACGCGGCCTCTGGGGAGGGCGAGATGATGGCGTCCATCCGTCGCATGAGAAAATCGGTAAAGGGCCGATGATAACGTTGTGCCGCAGACGTGAAGACAAAGGCAAGCTTCAAACCGAAGATATGCCTGAGCAGCAGTCCCGTAATCATCTCAATATTGCGACGCGAGTGCCAAATCCTGAATGGACGATTAGGAGGTAGTGAATTCCATAAGCAGGCAGTTTCGAGCAAATTCAGTCTAGGAACATCCGGGGCGTTGCAGCCGCCAACGGTTGCAACTCGGCATAGCTTTGCCATGAATGGCGCCAGCGTCAGAATTGTCGTGGTCACGCCTGAATGGCGATAGTGCAAGTTCGGATGCAGCACTTCGAGGAGTCGCGGATCGAGTTGCGATGGCGGGTCGATTTTTTGCTTAGGCGTTACGCGCATCGGTCTCCACCAGCATGTTATGGTGCACGTTGCCCATTGAAGAGGTCTTGATGAAAAGGATTTCGGTCATAAAACAGGGAAGGGCTTGACGGTGGCCGCGCGCCCGCATAGCCCCGTTGTTGGGTCGGGTGCAAGCTGACCAACTTAGATGCACAGGAATCGCCATGGCTACGACACTCGCCTCGCTTAATGTGAAGTTGTTCACCGACGGCGCCGATAAGGCTCAGATCGTCGAAATGGCGAAGCAAAAGCATATCGCAGGTTTCACCACGAATCCCTCCTTGCTCAAGAAGGCCGGGGTAACGGACTATGAATCGTATGCGCGCGAGCTGGTTGTGGCCGTGCCTGACCGGCACATATCCTTTGAGGTCATTTGTGACGACATCGAGCAGATGGTTGCGGAGGCTCGTCTCATCACGACGTGGGGTAAGAACGTTTATGTGAAGCTCCCGATTATTAACACGAAGGGCGAGTCATCGATCGAAGCGATACGTTTGCTCTCAAGTGAGGGCGTGAAGATTAATGTCACAGTCGTCACCACCGAAGATCAGGCAATAAAGGCGACCGCTGCACTGTCGAAAGGGCCTGGTGGTTGCGTTTCGGTGTTCGTCGGAAGGCTTGCGGATCTCGGCATCGATTATGCTCCGCTCGTCGCAACCGCAGTACGTGAAGCACGTGCAACGAAGAATGTGGAAGTAATCTGGGCATCTACGCGCGAAGTGTGGAACGTGATTGAAGCTGAGCGCATGGGTTGTCAAATCATCACGGCGCCTGCTGATATATTGAAAAAGCTCACTGCGCTCGGCTCAAGGACCGCCGAGGATTTGTCACTCGACGGTGTGAAGGCGTTTCGCGAAGATACCATGGCCGCCGGGCTCTCACTGAAAACGCCCACTGTGCGGCGAACTGCGGCCGAATAAGGCCTTTAGGCGCACTGTAAACCATTGAAACCATTTGTGAGCCACATGCTGGTATGGCCTGTCGCGCCATGCGTTGTGACATGCTAGTGATTTGCGGCCCGGGATCAGGGGAACTCAACATCATGACTGCTGCGGACCGCGCTTCAGAGCGCGCAATTTCTTCCGGCAAGCTTCGTCTTGGCGTTATCGGCGTTGGCGTTATGGGCTCGAACCATGCGCGTGTGCTTGCCGACGTTTCCGGCGTTGAACTCGTTGCGATTGCCGATCCTGACCGTACGCATGCGATGAAGATCGCCAAAGGATTGGGTACCCAGGCTGTTGCTGACCACAAATCACTGCTTAGACTTGGGCTCGATGCCGTAATTATCGCCGCCCCCACACATCTCCATCATTCCGTGGCGCTCGATTGCATCGAGGCGGGCGTGAATCTTCTCGTCGAAAAACCGATCGCACCGACGGTCGATGAAGGCCGTGAGATCGTCGCCGCCGCGCGCCGTAAGGGCGTGAAGCTGATGGTCGGCCATGTCGAGCGTTTCAACCCGACAGTACAGGCCATCAAACAGGCGATTACCGGTCAGGATATTCTTTCGATCGCAATCACCCGCGTTGGTCCATTCCCCCCGCGTATGTCAAATGTCGGCGTGGTCATCGATCTTGCAGTGCATGACATCGACCTGATCCGCTGGTTCACTGAATCCGAAATTGTTGAAGTACAACCACAGCTCACGAAGGCGGTTGCCCAACGCGAGGATATCGCGCTGTTGCAATTCCGTACTGCTTCCGGCGTGCTCGCGCATATCAACACAAATTGGTTGACGCCTTTCAAGGCACGTACGGTTCATGTCGCGACCCGCAACAAATACGTGATTGGCGATCTACTGACGCGGCAGGTCACCGAATGCTTCGGCTTCCAGCCGGACGGTAGTTATTCGATGCGACACCTTTCGGTTGGCCATGCCGAGCCGTTGCGCGCGGAACTGCTCGCATTCATTCAATCGATCCGCGACAACGAGAAACCGTCGGTCGGCGGGGACGAGGGTGTTGCGAGTCTCGAGATCGCGATCCAGTGTCTGAATGGCGGCATGTCCGCCATTCCGCGCCGTGCACCGCGCAAAGTCGTCGGCTGATTTTCAGAATTGGAAATAATTTAAACCTCGGAATGAATTAACGCGCCCGTATGGATTCGCAGACGATCCCTTTCATCGATGTCGCGGCCCAGCGTCGCCGTCTCGGCAAGACGATCGACGATGCCGTCACCAAGGTTTTAAACCACTGCCAATTCATTCTTGGGCCCGAAGTGCGGGAGCTTGAGACGCGGCTTGCGGCCTTTTGCGGCTCGAAACATGCGATTTCCTGTGCGAGCGGTACAGACGCGCTTACCCTTGTCCTGCTCGCGAAAGGTGTCGGAGCGCGTGACGCGATTTTCTGTCCCTCATTCACTTTTGCTGCAACCGCCGAGACGGTGGCGCTCGTCGGTGCGACACCGGTATTCGTCGACGTCGAGGAAGATACGTTCAACATTGATGTTGTCAGTCTTGAACGCGCGATCGCGACGGCGATAAAGCTTGGGTTGAAGCCGAAGGCTATTCTGCCGGTCGACCTATTCGGCCTGCCTGCCGATCACGACTCCGTCGCGGAGGTTGCCGAGGATGCGGGGCTATTCGTGCTCGACGATGCGGCGCAGGGTTTCGGTGCGACCTATAAGGGCAAGAAGCTCGGTATGTTCGGATTGGCAACAGCGACCAGCTTTTTCCCGGCTAAGCCGCTGGGCTGTTATGGGGATGGCGGCGCCGTGTTCACCAATGACGATATGCTTGCGGAAATGATCCGGGGTCTTCGCGTCCATGGTCAGATGCCGGGAAAGTCGGAATTTTCTCATATCGGCGTGACGGGCCGGCTCGATACCATTCAAGCCGCGATTCTGATTGAGAAACTAAAAATCTTCCCGGAGGAAATCGAGGCGCGGAACCGGGTTGCTCGCCGCTACAGCGAGAGGCTCGCTCAGGTCGCCATCGTCCCGCGCGTCCCGGAGGGATACACTTCAGTATGGGCGCAATATACGATTCGGCTCGAACCTGGCCGGCGCGACGGTTTGGCCGCTGCGCTGAAGGCCGAAGGTATTCCGACCGCGATCTACTATGCCAAACCTCCGCATCTTCACGAGGCCTACAAGCGTTTCCCCGTCGCCGAGGGCGGACTGCCGGTGACCGACAAGCTCGCCGAGGAAGTCATCAGCCTGCCGATGCACGCCTATCTCGACGAACCGACACAGGACCGCGTCGTCGATGCAGTCAAAAGAGCGCTCGGACGCTGAGCCCGCGCGGCCGCGAGGCGGCCTGATGATCCGCCACATTTTCACCGTCGGGGGCTGGACGCTGATTTCGCGTGTGACCGGCTTTATACGCGATATCGTGATGGCGGCGGTATTGGGCGCAGGTCCGGTCGCCGATGCATTCCTCGTTGCTTTTCGGCTGCCCAATCATTTTCGCGCAATTTTCGCCGAAGGCGCGTTTGCGGCGGCCTTTGTGCCGGCCTATGCGCGAAGACTTACACAAGACGGAAGTGTCGAGGCCAGGAAATTTTCCGACGGAATCGGAACGGGACTTTTCTTACTGCAAGTTATCCTGCTCGTGCTCGCGCTGATCTTCACGCCGTATGTCGTGCGCGTTCTCGCTCCGGGACTCTCCGGCGATGCGGCGCGTTTTGATCTCGCCGTCGCGCTGACGCGGATCACGTTTCCTTATCTCGCACTGATGGCAATGGAGACGCTGATCGCCGGTACGCTGAATGCAAATGGCCATTTTGCGACACCCGCTGCTGCGCCCGTACTGCTTAACATCTGCATGGTGAGCACATTGCTGTTGGCGGCATATTTTCCGACGGCGGGTTATGCGGCGGCATGGGGCGTTCTCATCGCCGGCGTATTGCAGGCGCTGCTTGTAGGATATGATGCGGAGCGAAACGGTTTTGGTCTAAGATTTCGGTGGCCTTCGTTAAACGAGCCGACAATAAAATTTCTGAAGGCACTCGGTCCCGCCATGATTGGCGCGGGTGGCGTGCAACTTGCGCTATTCGCCGACACGATGATTGCAACGTTCCTTCCGACAGGCGCCTTATCAGCGCTTTACTATGCCGACCGTATCAATCAATTACCGATCGGCGTCGTTGGCATTGCCGTGGGCATTGTTTTGCTTCCCGAAATGTCGCGTCGGATTGCGGCTGGTGATGAAACGGGAGCGGCGAACGCGCAAGGTCGCGCGATCGAACTTTCTCTCCTGGTCGCGGTGCCCTTTGTGGCCGCGGCGATTGCTATTCCCGATCTGATCATGCGTGCGCTGTTTGCGCGTGGTGCTTTCACGGCGGCGGATGCTCTTGCGGCCGCGACAACGCTCGCGGCTTATAGCACCGGACTCATGCCGTTCATGCTGATGCGGAGTTTTACGGCACCTTTTCTCGCGCGCGGAAATACATCGACCCCAGTGAAAGCCGCGCTGATCGCGGTTGTTGTGAACATTCTGTTGAAGATCGTGCTGATGGGAAAACTCGCGCAGGTGGGCCTCGCACTTGCGACCGCGGTGGGGGCATGGATCAATCTCATTTTGCTGGCGTGGGCTGCGCATCGCTTAAATTTTGAGCGGCCAGCTGCATCACTAGAACGTACCATGCGGCTATTGGCCATCGGTCTGGTCCTTGGCCTTGCGTTTTACGCAGGGCAGCGTTTCACGGCACCGATGCTTTCCGGCTTGTCACATTTCCGCGAGGAAATATTGCTTCTGATTTTGCTCGCTACCGGTACGATTTTGTATATTGGTCTTGTTATCGCGGTGCTTGGGCGCGGTTGGCTGCAAAATCTGTTGGTTGACGCAGGTACCCGCGTAACAGAAAAGCCGTCGCAATCCTATGAGTTATAGTTTCATTGCGTTTGTACAGGTTTGCCCTTCTTCGTAGATGCGGTAATACCTTAGGTCAATTGGGTCTGCCATGATTGACATCGTTTCTTTAGCGCGCATCTTCGCGGCGTTCAGTGTTATGCTTGCGCTTGTTGCTTGCGGCGACAACCAGCAGGCTCCTCCTGCACCTCCGGTGACAGTGGCGAAACCCATAAAACGCGAGATCGTCGATCTCGACGAATATGTCGGCCGCTTCGTTGCGGTCGACATGGTCGAGATCCGTGCGCGCGTATCGGGTTATCTTGAAAGTATTCATTTCCAGGACGGCGCGATCGTTCAGGCGGGCGACCTGTTGTTCGAGATCGACAAGCGTCCATTCCAGAATACGCTCGACCAAGCCACAGGGGCGCTTGCACAAGCCCGGGCAAATCTGGCTTACACCGAAGCCGATCTTAACCGCGCGCAGCGGCTGGTAACTGACAAAACGATTTCCGAGCAAGTGTTCCAGCAGCGCACGCAAGCAAAGCAAAATGCCGAAGCGCAGGTTGCCTCCAGTCAAGCCGCGGTGCGTCAGGCCGAACTCGATTTGCAGTTTACCGAATTGCGTGCCCCCGTCACCGGCCGTATTGGCGACCGTCGTGTGGCACCCGGCAATCTCGTAACGGGCGGCGCGAGTGGCAATACGACATTGCTCGCCACCATCGTGTCGATAGATCCAATGCGTTTTGAATTCACTGCCGATGAAGGCGCATTTCTGCGCTATGCGCGTCTTTATAACACTGGAAAGGAAGCAGGATCGCGTTACGGCTCCATGCCAATCGAGCTGAAATTGCTCGATGAAAATGATTTTATCCATAAAGGTATGATCGACTTTGCTGACAACGTGATCGATCAGTCGTCGGGCACCATTCGCATCCGCGCTTCGCTGCCAAATCCGAATGGTCTGTTCACGCCCGGTATGTTTGCGCGCATTCGCGTTTCGGGTTCCCCAAAATACGAGGCATTGTTGGTGCCCGATGTCGCGATCGGCACCGAACAGGTGCGCAAATTCGTCTATGTCGTGGACGCAGAAAATACCGTCAAACAAAAATACGTCACGCTCGGCATGCTGGAAGGCCCCTTGCGCGTAATTAAGTCCGGCATCGAGGCCGACGATCGCATTATTGTAAATGGTCTGATGCGGGCGCGTCCCAATGCCAAAGTGACGCCGCAAGAAGATGGGTCGCAACCTTCTGCGGGCGCGCCCGGGGCGGGAGCGCCGGGCGGAACCGCGCCCGCAGCCAAATAGGCGAGGCCCATGCGGATATCGCATTTCTTTATTGATCGTCCAATTTTCGCGGGCGTCGTTTCCATTGTGTTTGTGCTCGTGGGGGCCGTAAGTTTTTTCCGTCTGCCGGTCGCCCAATATCCAGAAATTGCACCGCCGGTCATCAACGTCACCGGGCAGTATCCCGGCGCCAGCGCAGAGACCGTTGCTTCAACCGTTGTTTCTCCGATCGAGGATCAGATCAACGGCGTTGAGAATATGCTCTATGTCAGTTCAAACTCGACCGCCGATGGCCGTTTCTCAATCGCGGTTACCTTCGATCTTGGGACCAATCTCGATATCGCACAGGTACAGGTGCAGAACCGTGTCGCGATCGCTCTGCCGCGCTTGCCAGTGGATGTGCGGAACATCGGTGTCGTGGTCGCCAAGGCTTCGCCCGACTTGATGATGGTTGTGCATCTCTATTCACCCGATAAATCGCGCGATCAGTTATTCGTTTCCAATTATGCCAACCTTGAGATGAAAGATGCGCTTGCGCGCGTGAACGGTGTTGGCTCGATCACCGTTTTTGGTAGCCGTGATTACTCGATGCGTATCTGGCTCGATCCGCAACGGCTGCAGACACTTAACATGACGGCAAACGACGCTGTTACTGCGTTGCAAGCGCAGAATGTACAAGTTGCGTCTGGTGTGCTCAATGCACCGCCCACCGAACGGCAACGTGCGTTTCAGATTGCGGTGCAGGCACAGGGTAGGCTTACGGATGCCAGCGAATTCGCGAATATCGTCGTCAAGCAAACTCCGCAGGCGGTTGTTCGGCTCAAGGATGTCGCACGTGTCGAACTTTCCGCGCTCGACTATTCGTCGAATTCCTATCTCGATCGTGATGAGGCCGTTGGTATCGCAATCTTCCAGCAGCCGGGATCGAACGCGCTGAAGACAGCGCAAGGTGTCATCGATACGGTAAGAGAACTTTCAAAACGACTGCCGAGCGGTGTTCAATCCGGTATTTTTTACAATCCCACCCAGTTTATTCAAGAATCGGTAAAGGCGGTACAAGAAACGATGCTCGAGGCAATCGTCCTCGTTGTCCTCGTCGTGATTCTATTTCTGCAAACTTGGCGCGCAGCGGTAATCCCGCTTCTTGCCATTCCAATATCGCTGGTCGGCACGTTTTTTTTCATGGGGATGTTCGGGTTTTCGCTGAACAATCTGACATTGTTCGGTCTAGTGCTTGCCATCGGTATTGTAGTCGACGACGCGATCGTCGTTGTCGAAAATGTAGAGCGCAATATTAAGCGCGGGCTTTCGCCGCATGATGCCGCCGTAAAAAGCATGGATGAAGTGGGCGGGGCATTGATCGCGATTGCGCTCGTGTTGTGCGCGGTGTTTGTACCGTCGGCCTTTATTACAGGGATCACCGGACAGTTTTATCGAGCCTTCGCGCTGACCATTACCGGTTCGACAATAATTTCGCTGATTGTTTCGCTCACACTTTCGCCTGCGATGTGCGCGCTCCTTCTGAAGCCACATTCGATGGAGCAGCCAAAAGCCTGGGAAGTGCCGATCCGGAAATTCTTCGGCTGGTTCAACCACTACTTCGATAAGGTCTCTGCATTTTACGGCAATCTCGCCAAGAAAGTCGTGCGCATGGCCGCGATTATGCTTGGTGTTTATGTGGGCGTGATTGCGCTCGGAATGTTGGAATTCAGCCGCACGCCGGTTGGGTTCATTCCGCAGGTAGATCAAGGCTATCTGATTGTAGTCGCGCAGCTTCCTTCGGGTGCCTCCATCGCACGGACCGACGAAGTGATGCGGCGCGCCGTGGATATTGCACTGAAAATTCCTGGTGTCGCACATGGCGTGAACATCGTGGGATTTTCCGGCGCGACCTTTACCAATGCTCCCAATTCGGGCGCGCTTTTTGTTGTCCTCGATCCTTACGATCAGCGCGCGAAAGATTCGAAGCAATCGGCGGTTGCTATCCAGCAAGAATTAATTCGCCGGCTCAGCGTGATCCAGGAAGCTTTCACGGTCGCAATTGTTCCGCCACCGGTGCGCGGCGTCGGCACCGCCGGTGGTTTTCGTATGATGGTGGAGGATCGTGCGGGCAGAGGTTCATCCGCTTTGCTCGGTGTCACCTATGCGATGATGGGGCGCGCCGCGCAGACGCCGGGCTTGCAGCAGGTCTTTTCGCTGTTTGAAAATTCGACGCCGCAACTCTATCTCGATATTGATCGAACCAAGGCGCAGCTTCTCGGCATCAACATCACGGACGTATTTTCAGCCTTACAAGTATATATCGGCTCAGCCTACGTCAACGATTTCAATCTGCTTGGCAAGACATTCCGCGTGATGGTGCAGGCCGACTCACCGTACCGGCTCGGGGCCGAGGATGTCTTGAAAATTCGCGTGCGCAACGCGCGCGGGGACACTGTTCCGCTTGGTTCCTTTACTACGGTGCAGGACATTTCCGGCCCTTATCGTGTCCCGCGGTACAATCTCTATCCGGCGGCTGAACTCGACGGCAATGCCGCGCCGGGCTACTCGCAGGGTCAAGCGATCGAAATTATGGAGAAGCTGGCGCTTGAAACGCTGCCGGAAGGTTTTAGCTTTGAGTGGACGACGCTTGCTTTCCAGCAGATCCGTGCAGGGAACACCGCGTTTTTTGCTTTCACTCTCGCGGTTGTATTTGTGTTTCTAGTTTTAGCCGCGCAATATGAAAGCCTAACGCTTCCGCTTGCCGTCATCCTAATCGTGCCGATGTGTCTTGTCGCAGCCATCAGCGGCGTATCACTGCGCGGTCAGGATAATAACATTCTCACTCAGGTCGGATTTATCGTGCTGATTGCGCTCGCCGCTAAGAACGCAATTCTGATTGTGGAATTTGCAAAACAGCTTGAGGATCAGGGAAGCGACCGCTGGAAGGCGGCCACAGAGGCGGCGCGTCTGCGGTTCAGGCCGATTTTGATGACGTCGCTCGCCTTCGTGCTCGGCGTGTCGCCTCTCGTGTGGGCGATCGGTGCGGGTGCCGAATTGCGACGTGCGCTTGGCACTGCGGTGTTTTTCGGCATGATCGGCGTAACGATATTTGGACTCATATTCACGCCGGTCTATTACGTCGTTTGTCGCTGGATCGCGGAACAATTTGAAAAATGGTGGTCAGGCCACGGACCGAAACGCGCTTCGCGCGTGCCTGCGGAATAAGGAGCAGTATTTGCAATGAGCATGGTCAAATTCGGCGTTGGCCAGCCGCATGTACGTGTCGAGGACGCTTCACTCGTTACTGGTCATGGACGTTTTGTCGCCGATGCGATTCCGGCAGGTTCGCTTCGTGCCGTCATGCTGCGCTCGCCGCATGCGCATGCGCGTTTCAAGATCACGGGTCTGGAGCGCGCAAAAAAAATGCCTGGCGTACGGCTCATCCTGATCGGTAATAACGTCGAAAATCTCGCTGCGCTACCGTGCTTTGGGCAGGTGAAGCCAAAGGATGAAGAGAAAATGTGGGTGCCGCATTTTCCCGTGCTCGCGAAGGATGAGGTGCGATTTGTCGGCGACGGGATCGCGTTCGTGGTTGCCGATATGCAGAACCAGGCAAAAGATGCAGCAGAGGCGATCGAAGTTGATTGGCAGCCGCTTCCTGCCGTCGCCGATATGAAGGCAGCCGTACTTGCCGGTGCGCCGCTTGTCTGGAATGAACGGAAAAATAATATTGCCTTCGTTGCCGAACACGGCGACGAAGCGGCGACGAATAAAGCGTTCGAGACCGCCGCGAAAATTGTCAAGATCGATCTCATCAATCAGCGGCTGGTGACGAATTTCATGGAACTGCGCGGCGCCATAGCGGAACTTGGGCCCGGTGAGAGTAGATTTACGCTCACTGTGAGCAGCCAGGGAAGCCATATCATCCGCAACTCAGTCGCTGGCATTCTGAAAATCCCAAACGAGAAACTTCGGGTGGTGACAAACGACGTCGGTGGCGGCTTCGGTACCAAGGCCGGGCCCTATCGTGAATACGCATTGGCGCTCGTCGCGGCGGAGAGGTTGGGGCATGCAATTTCGTGGGTCGCAGACCGCAGCGAGCATTTCCTCGGCGATTATATGGGCCGCGACAATCTGACGACTGCGGAAATGGCGCTCGACAAGAACGGCAACTTTCTTGCGCTGCGCGTTGATACGCTCGCCAACATGGGCGGCTATCTTTCGTTTTTCGCGCCATTCATTCCGTGGAACGGCGCAACAATGCTGCCAGGCTGCTATCGCATTCCAGTGATGCACGCCCGCATTCGTGGTGTCTATACGCATACCGCGCCAGTTGATGCTTATCGCGGAGCCGGACGACCGGAAGCGACTTACGTTATCGAGCGGCTTGTCGATGCGGTTGCGCGTGCGACCGGACAGTCACAGGACGAAGTACGGCGGCGGAATTTCATCGCAACGGAGCAGATGCCGTTCAAGACCGCGACTGGTCGCACTTACGATTCCGGCGAATTTATTGGGCATATGGAACGCGCGCAGGAGGTCGCCGACTGGAAAGGTTTTGCAGCGCGTGAAAACGCGTCAAAGAAAAAGGGGAAGCTTCGCGGCATCGGACTCGCGTCTTACATCGAGGCTTGCGGAGGTGCGTCAATGGAAAAGGCGAGCATGAATCTCGCACCAGACGGGACAGTCGATGTGTGGATCGGCACGCAATCGAATGGGCAGGGGCACAAGACGACCTATTCGCAGCTCATCGCGGAGCAGCTCGATATCCCGCTCGACCAGATCCGCGTGCATCAGGGCGACACAGACGAAATCAGCACCGGCGGTGGCACCATCGGCTCGCGTTCGATGCCAACCGGTGGCGTGTCCGTTGCCAATGCAACAAAGTTGCTCGCCGATAATCTCAAGAAGCTCGCGGCGGACGAGCTGGAAGCGTCCATCGACGATCTCAGTTTTGTCGCGGGGAGCGTTCGCGTTATTGGCACTAATCACGCGGTGTCACTGAAGGCGCTGGCGGCCAAGCCGGGTATTACGCCCGAAATGCTGAGCGTCGAAGGCTCGCACACGCCATCCGTCGGCACCTATCCAAACGGCACGCATGTCTGCGAAGTCGAGATCGACCCGGATACCGGTTCAACAGAAATTCTTCGTTATACTGTAGTCGACGATTTCGGCGTGACACTTAATCCGTTGCTGCTTTCGGGCCAGGTGCAAGGCGGTATCGGTCAGGGTATTGGGCAGGCAATGCTTGAGCGCACCGTTTACGACAGCGACGGGCAGTTGCTGACCGCGAGCTTCATGGATTACGCGATCCCGCGTGCCGATGACACGCCGGCCTATGTGTTCGAGAGCCGTGATGTGCCGTGCAAGACGAACCCAATGGGCGTCAAGGGTGCGGGCGAGGCGGGTGCCATTGGTTCTTGTCCGGCGATTATGAATGCGATCGTCGATGCCCTGGATCGCGGCCTTGGCATCAAACAGCTTGATATGCCCGCAACGTCGGAAAAGGTCTGGCGCGCGATCCAGGCGAGCCGTAAGAAAAGCTGATGGCGCGCCAAAACGCACTTGTTGGCATCGGTCTTATCTTTGTCTCCACTCTCGCTTTCACGATTATGGCGGCTTTGATCCGTTACCTTGGCGGACGGGTGCCGCTTGGCGAAATTGTGTTCGCGCGATCGCTGTTTGCGCTAATTCCGTTGCTCGCCATGTTGCAGTGGCGCGGCGAGTTGCGCTTGGCTTTTCATACGAGAAACCCGCTGCGGCACGTCACCCGAGGAATCGCGGGCATCGCCGGGATGTTTTCGATTTTTGCTGCCCTCGCGCGCCTTCCACTCGCCGATGCGACTGCGATCGGATTCGCGACGCCGCTCATAAATGTTGCACTTGCCGCGGTATTTCTTGGTGAAAAGGTTCGCATCTTCCGCTGGGCGGCGGTGTTCATCGGATTTTTCGGTGTGCTGGTGATGCTGTCGCCGCATCTCGGCGGCGCCGAACCTAATCCAACAACTGCCGCGGGCGCACTGTTCGCAATTGTTGGCGCGTTTCTTGTTTCAGCTGCCATGACGCAGGTACGGCAAATGAGTCAGACCGAAACGACCGCGTCGCTCGTGTTCTCGTTCACCGTGCTTTCAACAATTGCGGGCTTAATCACGATTGCTTGGGGCTGGATTAAGCCAACGCCGTGGGACTCCGTCGTTCTCGCGTCAATCGGTATTTTCGGTGGCATCGGTCAGATCACCATTACAGAAAGCTATCGTCACGCGAGCGCGGGCACCGTCGCGCCGTTCTCCTATATGTCGATGATCTATTCACTGTTGATTGGCTATTTCTTGTTCGGTGAAGTCCCGGAAGTGATCGTGTTGATGGGCGCGGGACTCGTGGTTGGGGCCGGTCTCTTCGTGATCTACCGCGAGCGCGAGCTTCGCATCGACCGCACGCGCGAACGCGAGGCGGAGACGCCTACCGGCCCGTCGGTCTGAGCAGAGTCAAAAGGCTTTAAAGGTAATAATAGTGTGTGTCGTTTGGATACCGGGGATGGTCTGCACTTTTTCATTCACGAAGTGACCGATGTCGGTGCCAACTTCCACATAAAATTTTGCGAGGAGATCATAGTCACCGGCGGTGGAATAAATTTCCGAAGCGATTTCGGAATCGGCAAGTCGATTTGCAACGTCATAGGATTTACCGAGCTGACATTTGATCTGGACAAAAAACGGGGTCATCGAATGCCTCCGGCATGTTTTTCTCGCGCGAAGCAACCAGAAAGGCGTGGCGCAAGCAAGGGCTGGGACACAAGATCGGAAGGATGCTTGCAAGCAGGCGGGCGCTCTCCTAGTTTTCAGCGCAATCTCGCGGTTCCCGATAGCCCATTATCGAGCCTGACCCGGTTCGTTCCGGCGGAGGAAATCGAGATGTGGAATGTTTCCGGCATTATTTGCGTTTACGGCACGTCCAGGGTTCCATGACAACACCCATCGCGCTGACCATTGCGGGCTCGGATTCGAGTGGAGGCGCCGGGATCCAGGCGGACCTAAAAACGTTTTCGGCGCTGGGTGTCTATGGCGCGTCGGTGATTACCGCGTTAACGGCGCAGAACACAATTGGCATATCGGGGATTTTCGATATCGATCCTGATTTTATTGCCGCGCAGATGGATGCAGTTTATTCCGACCTGGCTGTTGCCGCGACCAAGATCGGAATGCTGTCACGCGCTGAAACGATCCATACGGTCGCGGATGGACTTGACCGGCACAAAGCAAAAAATCTCGTGCTCGATCCGGTAATGGTCGCGAGTTCTGGCGAACTTCTGCTGAGGCCCGACGCCGTTGAGACGTTCAAAAAAAAGTTGATGCCGCGTGCGCTCGTGGTTACTCCCAATCTTGCGGAAGCCGCTGCAATGCTCGGAACTCCTGTTGCCCGCGACGAGGCGACGATGACGCAGCAGGGCATGGCGATTCTCGCACTTGGCCCCCAAGCCGTGCTGGTGAAGGGAGGCCATGCCGGGGGCGAACATTCGACTGATTTGCTGATCAATAAAAACGGGGTTCACCGCTTCGTGGCACGACGCATCAAATCTCGGAACACGCATGGTACAGGATGCACGCTTTCGTCTGCGATCGCGGCAGGACTTGCGAAGGGTTTTTCGCTGTCGGAGTTGATTGTGGCGGCAAAAAAATATGTGAGCGAGGTCATTGAAGCGGGTAAAGAGTTTACCATTGGGAAAGGGCATGGGCCTGTCCACCATTTCTATTCGCTTTGGAAGAAATCAAATTTTGGAAATAAAAAATAGAAACTTCTTAGCGATCGTGAATTGAAAGCCGACGACTCGCTTCCGCCCTATAAGGCAAAATGTCTGTCAGTAGGCCGCTCGGGTATATTTGACTCTAGCACATGGAACAGTTCGACGGCCCTACCTTTGGGGCAGAGGCCAACCGGACATCGCGCATCCGTATTGCCGGACGCGCTCTCGTGTCCGCACTTGGCTGCGTATCAGTTTTCTACCACTTGCTGGCGGAACCTATCGTGTGAGTTGGCGCCTGACTTTTCGTCGGTGGCCGCAAAACGGAAACAGTATTCACGTTCGGAGTGAAGTGAGGTCCACGGTTATTTCGCGGGCACAACTTTCTGCCTTTGTTCGCCAAGACTCTCAATGCCGAGCGTGACCACATCGCCGGCCTTTAGCCATTTCGGTTCGGGCTTCATGCCGTGTGCGACGCCGGGTGGTGTGCCGGTAGTAATGAGATCGCCGGGCTCAAGGATAAAGAATTGAGAACAATACCATACGAGGTATTCGGCGCCGAAAATCATCGTCTTGGTCGAGCCGCGCTGGCGTTTTTCGCCGTTGACGTCGAGCCACATTTTCAGGTTCTGCACTTCTTTGATCTCGTCGCGAGTTACGAGCCAGGGGCCGACGGGACCGAAATTCTCGGCGCCCTTGCCCTTGCCCCATTGCGTGCCACCGCGGTCGATCTGGAAGGCGCGTTCGGACACGTCGTTACAAATTGTGTAGCCTGCAATGTATTTTTTCGCATCGGCTTCCGATTTGATGTAATGCCCGCGCTTACCGATCACGATGCAGAGCTCGACTTCCCAGTCGAGTTTGGTCGATCCTTTCGGAATGATGATGTTATCGTTCGGCCCGCAGATCGAATTCGGCGCCTTGGCGAAAATAATAGGCTCTTTGGGCAGCGGCATGCCGACTTCCTGCGCGTGATCGGAGAAATTGAGACCGATCGCGATAAAGTGCCGCACATTGCCGACGCAGGGGCCGATTCGAGGCTTACCGGGAACTTTCGGCAGCTTCTCAATCTTGGCCTTTCTGATCTTGGCGAGCCCGGCCGATGACAACGTCCCGCCGGCGATGTCGGGCACGATCTTTGATAGATTTCGGAGATGACCGTTGCCGTCAATAATGCCAGGTTTTTCGCGGCCGGGCGGGCCGAAGCGCACGAGCTTCATGGGTGTTCCTTTATCGTTTGGATAAAAGGCAGGCGAGGAATGGGATCATGCTTTGCCTGGGCGAAACCGGCAAGTCCGCCCCGTGAAATTTAATCCCCCGCTGGCGAGATGCGAAATTCGAGTACGTCCTTGCGATTGCGCAGGTGCTGGGCCACGTGCGCTGCATTCGCCGGATCGTAGCTTGCGATGGTCATGTGGTATTCGAACACCCGGTCGTTATTGTCGAGCCGATAGTTCATATTGGCTACCGTGAAATGTTGCGACGCGATCAGTTTGCGTACTTCGCTTTCCGCCAGCGTGCAGTCCCTCGCGAAACGGATAACTTGATGGGCGTAGAACTGGCTTGTGATCGTGTTTTTTGCGTTTCTGTTAGAGATAATTCACCAGGCAATAACTTTCCAGCAGATGCGCAATGCTCTGTAACATGACAATGGCACAACGCGGAGTTAATTTGCAGCAATGAACGTTCCCAATCGAATGGCGTTTCCTCTCCCGACTGCGGCGGATGTCGCCGATGCGGCGCGGGTGCTCGCGGGTGTTGCTGTGCGAACGCCGCTTCTATCGAACGAAGTGCTGAACAAACGGATTGGTGCGCAAGTTTTTCTGAAAGCGGAAGTATTGCAGCGGACAGGCTCGTTCAAATTTCGCGGTGCCTATAACCGTATCGCGCGAATTCCCAAGGAGGAAAGCAAAAGCGGAGTAGTCGCTTTTTCGTCAGGCAATCATGCACAGGGTGTTGCCTGCGCTGCCAGGCTGCGGAGTATGCCAGCCGTGATCGTGATGCCAAGTGATGCGCCATTGGCAAAAATTGAGCGCACGAAATCGTATGGTGCTGAAGTCGTTTTTTTCGACCGTGAAAAAGATGACCGCGAGGCGATAGGAAGGCGTATTGCGCAAGAGCGAGGTGCGGTGCTCGTGCCGCCCTTCGACGATCCGTTCGTAATTGCGGGACAGGGAACGGTTGGCCGCGAAATTTGCGAGGATTTGGCGATACAAAGAATTGCACCTGATTTCGTGCTTACACCCGCCTCGGGGGGCGGGTTGGCAGCGGGAATTTCACTGGCCGTCAAGGAGAAGTATCCGCTAGCGCAGATTCTTACAGTAGAGCCCGCGGGATTCGACGAGCACGCGCATTCGTTTAAGAGCGGAAAGCGTGAACGCAATGCGCGCGCGACCGGTTCAATATGCGATGCGCTGCTTGCCCCCGCGCCCGGCGAAATTACTTTCGAGATTAATCGCCGACTGGTCGGCGCGGGCGTGGCTGCCACTGACAACGAAGTACGGATAGCGATGCGGTTTGCGTTCGACGAGCTGAAACTCGTGGTCGAGCCCGGCGGCGCCATTGCGCTCGCGGCACTGCTTGCAGGTACGCTTAACGTGCGTGGAAAGACCGTCGCGATCGTCTTGTCCGGTGGGAATGTCGACGCGAAATTGTTCGCAGAAATTATCGGTTAAGATCAGCCGTTCGTTCTTATCAAAGAGACAAACTGTCCAATGGCGGTGCGATATCAGGAGAAAAGCGCTAGACGTTCGGTCGGCGTAAGTTTTTCAATCGGGTCCGGATTTCTTCTAGTTACAACAGGGCCCGCAACAGGTTCAGGTTTTTTTACAGAGTGTGCGGCTTCGGCATCGCGAGTAAGCGAAGTCGGCGCTAAATGACCCGAAATCTGTTTTTCAGTTTTGGACTCGACGCAGACAAAGTCCTCGCTCTTGTCGATAGCGAGGATATTATTGGAATTGACATCTATAATTCTATCGACTGCCGTCCGCTCAAGGTCGCCTTCGGGCTTTGCTGGGCCGTTCAGTAGCAAATTTTTCTCACCTTCCGGAGCCGCCGCTGTGGAGCTCGAGTTGTCCAGATCTAAATTGCGAATCATGGCGTCGATCCGCGCCTCAAGGAATTTCAGGACACTGATAATTTTTCGGATGTGTTGTCCGGCGATGTCCTGAAACGAGCAGGCAGTGTTGGTTTTCGTCGCGTGAGTGTCCAGGAGGTCACACACCGCAGGGTCGATTCCCTGTTCGCGCAAAGTCCAGGCAATTTCCTGAAAGTGCTCGGTGGACGCAATGAGGTTGAATGCGGCTTTTTCGGTAGTCTCAATGATGGAATCGAGTTCGCTCTTTGCCGTGTTGATCGCTCCCGCGCCTTCGCCGACGGGTTTGATCGCGGCGATCTCGGCCTTTGTGTGCTTAATTGCGTTTGCCATATTGACGAGATCGACGCGCATCTGCTCGACGATTGTGCTGCTCGTTCGCTTGCTGAGCGTGCGCTCGATTTTTTCTATCGCTTGCAGGATAAGCTTCGTGTCGGCATGGCGGTTGCGACGGGCGTGTTCCGCAAGAAACCATCGGCCGCGCGCAGTCTCGACCACGGCCGCAGCAATCGCGTCGTAGTCGGCATCCGACTTAGAGGTTACAGAAGGAGGCTGCGGCATGGCGAAATCGGGTCCGCTCGGCGCAGGAAATGATACGAACCTGTCGCCCGAATCTTCTACGACAGTGTAGCGATGCGCGATCCATCGGCCAATGCAAGCCCGTCCGCGTCAGGGGCTGTCCACGCCCGGCTTTCGATTGCGGCCGCATATCTGGCGGCCTGCGCGATGATGGGTATTCAATTGCCGTTCTTTCCGATTTTTCTTGCCGACCGTGGATTGGGGCCCGATGCCATCGGTCTTGCCATCGCCCTGCCCATGGCGATTCGACTAGTTGCGATGCCGCTTGCAGGTATCGTGTCCGACCACCTCGGAACGCCACGCATTGTGCTTATCGGACTTGGGTTTACTGCTGCCGCGACATTCGCGCTGGTGGGACTGGCCACGAGCGCAATCTGGCTTCTTTTGGCTGTCGGGCTGTCGGCGATTTTCTGGAGCCCGATCTTTCCGCTGCTAGAGGCCTATGCATTGCAGCTCGCGAATCTCGGAACAGTCGATTATGGGCGTGCGCGGCTTTGGGGTTCGGCCTCCTTCATTGCCGCCAATCTTGCAGGAGGGTTTCTGCTCGATCGCATACCGCCCGGCGCCATCATTTGGCTGATGGTCGGCTCGATCCTCCTGTTCGCGCTGACATCGCGAATGCTTCCGGCGTTTGCGCTACCGCACAAGGATGCGCCTCGTTTGCCGATGCATTGGCCTTCATCGATGCTAATTCTCGGCGTCGTGGCAGCCGCTTGCGTGCAGGCGAGCCATGCGCTGCTCTATGGGTTTTCCTCTCTGCAATGGAAAGCGGGTGGATTAGACGCAAGCACCATCGGATTTTTCTGGTCGATCGGAACCGCTGCCGAGATTGGTCTTTTCTATGTGGGTACGCGTATGCTCGGGAAAATCTCCGCGCTTTCGATGATCATGATCGGAGGCGTCGCGGCCGCGTTACGCTTTGGAATTTATGCGATGAACCCGCCGGCCATGCTAATCTCCGTATTGCAGATGCTGCACGCATTCACCTTTGGTGCAACGCATCTCGGCCTGATGGCGTTGATCGCACAGAATACGCCATCTCATACGGCCGGGCGCGCGCAGACTTTTTCGTCCGCAGTGCTGGGAATGGTAATGGCGGTTGCAACTGTCGCTGCGGGTTCGCTCTATGGCCGATTGGGAGTTTCCGCCTATGGCTGGTTTTCCTTGCTCGGCGCGGCGGGTGCGGCGATCGCGCTCGCCGCAATTCTTCAGCCCCAGAGATTGCGCTCAGGCGGTGAAACGAACGCCCCATCATAGTGCAATTTTTCCGGCCGGTCCTTGGCGAGCAGAAGCGGCCCATCGAGATCGACGAAATGAGCACGCGCAGCGAGTAAGAACGCTGGCGCTACTCCTAGCGATGTCGAAACCATAGAACCGATCATCAGCGCGAAGCCTTCGCGCTCAGCGACATCGGCGAGCGCGAGCGCTTCGGTAAGGCCGCCTGCCTTATCGAGTTTAATGTTCACGGCGTCGTATTTTGTGCGAAGACCGGCGAGGCTGTTGCGATCGTGCACGCTTTCGTCGGCACAAATCGGAACAATTCGCTGGATGTCCGCGAGCGCGCCATCTTCCCCGGCGGGCAATGGCTGCTCAATCAGCTCGACACGAGTGAGTGCGCAGGCAGCAATATTCTCTTCGAGATTTTCTGTGCGCCAGCCTTCGTTCGCATCGACGATCAACCGCGCGTCCGGCCGCACCGAACGGATGGCGAGCAGCCGCTTGGCATCACCGGTGGCACCGAGCTTGAGTTTCAGCAGCGGAAAATTTGCCCGGCGCGCTGCTTGTTGCATTGCCTGCGGCGTATCAAGCGAAAGCGTGTAAGCGGTCATGACCGGCACGGGGGCAGCGATGCCTGCCAGTTCCCAGACACGTCGACCGGTTCGTTTTGCCTCAATGTCCCATAAAGCACAGTCGATGGCATTGCGCGCGGCGCCCGGTGGCAATGCCCTTTGCAAGGTAGAGCGATCAATCCCTTCGCTGACTGCCTTGGCAAGGCCATCCAAGGCCGCCGTTACATTTTCGACGTTCTCGCCGTAACGCTCATAGGGGACACATTCCCCGCGACCCCGGAGGTCGCCGTCCATGATTTCCACAACAATGGTTATGGCCTCGTTTTTGGAGCCACGGCTGATCGTAAAACTGCCCAAAATGGGCCAGCGTTCGACGCGAACAATAAAGCGCATTGGCATTGGTCAACGTTTGGCAATCGGGTCTCGACAGGCCTTGGCGGCGGCGAGTATGACCATCGGGGGAAGCCGCCTCAAGCCGGTTGGACCTCGACCAAGATCTGAATTTCAATTGGTTTCCGAATGAGTATTCGATATTCAGCGGGAAACTTTTCGCGCTTCCAGCGTCTGCTTGCTGCAATCGGTAACGAAACCAGGTGCGAGCCGCCTGTCAGGCGCCGAAATCATATCGAATCAAAGTGGCTGGGGAGGAGCCCGGCCATTTTCATTTCCGCTTGCCAATTCGCTTAGCCAAACTTGGCGGCCGCATGCGCGAGTAGGGTATAAACCTTGCCAGTGTCCGACGTGAGATAGGTCTTAGTCAGGACCTGTCCGCGGTCATCGCGCGAGACCTGATCGAGCAAACGCTCGAACTCCTCGATGTAATGATCGACGGTTTCGCGAAATTCAGTTGAGCGGCGGTATTTGCGGCGGATATCCTCGAACGTCTTCTGGCCCTGTGCCGAATAGAGGCGGCGGGTGAACGCATTTTTCTCCCCGCGCTTGAAGCGATCCCACAATTCGATGGCGGCATCGTGATCGACAAGGCGTGCGATGTCGTTCGACAGTGCATCCAGCGATTCGATCGCCCGCATCGGCACATCAGTGCTGCGGGCAGAAGTCTCGCGTCGGACGGGCTCGCGTTCCTCGTCGCGGTCACCAAGATCCTCGTGGGGACGAGAAGATTCACGCCGAATGGGTCGTTCGTCGCGTAAATTCTCTTCCTCGCGCTTGGCACGTGTCAGTAAATTGCTGAGGAGACCCGAGGAGCGCTCGTCGTCGCGCTCATTGCGGCGCGGTGGAAGAGGGGGTTCCGCCCGCCGGGTTTCGCGCGGCGCGACCGCTTCATCACGCGGCAGATTGCGCGGGGCGCGATCTACGATCGAGGGCGCCACCAACTCACGCCGCGGGGCGGGCGCGGCTGACAGCATCGTTTCTGCGGCAATGGCCAAGTCGCGAGGGCTTGAATGATCGATCTTGCGCGAATAGCGGTTGACGATCTCGTTTAGCTCCGCGAGTGCCTTGATCTGATCGGCGACGAGGCGGCGCATCGCCGCGGTGCTCTCGCGGGTCTCGTGCGGGAGTTCGAACACACCGCGTTTCAGCTCCTGGCGGGTCTGATCGAGCGAGTGCTGCACTTCATTCGCCACTTCGCGCAGTTCGCGCGCGGAATCCGTGAAGCGCTGTTTCATGTCGCGGAACAACGTGTTCACTTCGCTGGTGGCACTCTCATAGGTGCTGCGTAATGCCGATACGGTGCGTTCGCGCTCTTCGGACGAGGTGTTCTTCACCAGGTCGTATTGCTTGACGATCGCTTGCGTCGAACTCTCGGTCGTGTCAGCGACGAGCTTAGCAATATCCTGCGCCTTCTCTTCGGCCGCTGTAAGTTGTTCGCTAAGCAGCATATTGAAGCGGTTGAGACGCTCCTCCAGATCGCTTGCACGGCCCGAAAGATTGCCCGTGAGGGTCTCGATCGCGTCGCGGCGTTCCGCCAATGTCGTGTCGATGCGGCGATGGGTTTCGCCAAGGTGGTCCACGGCCGTCGCCAGGTAACGGCCCTGGTCCTCGAAGCGAGTAGAGAGGCTTGAAACATCGGCGACTACCTTGGAGGATATTTCGCGCAGATCGTGCAATTGCGTATCCATGTGGGTGATCGCGCCACTGGACGCAATGATCGTATTTTCCAACGCTTTCTGGAAGCCTGCGATCTTTTCGCCGACGGCGCCTTCAATCGGCCCGAGATTTTCGACAATCCCAGTGAGCACGACTTTCAGTTGGCTGTTCGCCTCATTCAGGCGCTGCAAAACGCCCGTGACGTTGGTCTGTAACGTTTCGTGCGCCGAAGTGACTTCGCGGGCGCGATCTACTAGCGTCAGCGAAACGTCCTGCGCGAGCTTGGTAAAGCTCTTTTCGACTTCGGCCGCTTCATTGTGCAGACCGAGTGTCGTGTTTTCAATCTTGGCGGCAAGTGCATCGGCGGCGGCGATGCTCTTGGTCTCGATAGAATTAGCGACTCCCTCGAGGCGGTTCACCACCATTTCCTCAAAGCGCGCAACGCGGGTATCGAGGCCCTTTGTCATTTCCAGCGCGCGGCTGCCGAGCACCTGATTGATCTTGTCGGTGCGGTCGGAAATAGTTCCAGCGATTTCCTGGGCCTTGCCCGAAAAATACTCGCCTAGGCCGGCAACACTCTTGTCGACGGCTTCCTTCGCGCTCTTCGTGCCATCCGCGATCGTGCGGGCGAACTCGAGGGTGCGTGTAGCCAGCGTTTCGTTGAGGCTGGCCGTGCGCTCGGCGAGCGCCTTTTCGACACGGCCGATGCGTTGGTCGAGCGTTTCTGCAAGCTCGTGGGTTTTGGTGAGCAAGCGGGCATCGAGGCTTGCAAAGTTCTGTGCCGTGGTCTGATTGACCGTTTCGGTGCTCTTTGTGATCTTCTCGACCATCTGCGCGCCATGCACCTTCACGGTGTCATCGAAAGAACTGAGACCACGGGTAATCTGCGTGCTTAGTGCGGCCGTATCGGACATGACGCGATCGGCGACTTCGCTGCCACGCAGTACGATGGAATCTTCAAGCTGTTGTAGACGCGAGATCAGTACATCCTTGATCGCTTCGCCCTTGGCCGCGACCGAGGACGACATCATTTCGGCGGACTCCTGTAATTGCTCGACAGTCTTGATACCGCGAGCAGCGATGGCATCGGTGATCGCCTCACCCAACTGGCTGAGGGTCCGCGAAGCTTCGTGGCTGCGGTCCAGCAGATTGCGGGTGACATCGTCGCCAGCGGCGTTGATGTGCGCACGCGCGTTCTGCGTTTGCTGGATGAAGTTGTCGATCATCCGGTTGGTGGTTTCGGTGATCGAGTTATTGACGCGGTCGCTCACGCCTTCGATATCGATATTGAAGGATTGATGCGCGCCCGCGAGGCCTTCATGCAGACGCGATGCGTGGGTCATTATGCCGTCGCGTTCACTTTGCAGTTTTTCGACGAGTTGGCGCACGCGCATCTCGTTTTGGTCATAGGCGTGTTCGAGGGTCGAAACCTCGGTACGCACGAGCGATTCGAGTTCAGCGGCGCGGGCAATCGCGCGTTCGACGCCGTCGCTGAGCGAGGCGACCTCGCGGCGAATTGCCTGGCCAACACTGACGAAGGCTTCGGAGGCTACGTTTTCCGGTTCGGTCAGGCGGATCGTCATTTCGGTCATGGCGCTGGCAACGAAACGCAGTTCCTGCGAACGGCGGAGAAGAGCGGCGAACACAAAGAAGCCGATCACTGGCACAACGATCGTTGCCGCGAGCGGAACGAAGAACGGCTGATCGAAAAGCTGCGTGATACTTTTGATCGCAGTCAGTTCGTCATGATAGCGGCCGCGCGCAAATAGAATGACCCCCAGCGTCCAGATTGCTGAAACTGCCATTGCGATGATGTAGGGCATAAATGACGGCTGGCGTTGCAAGCTCGCGAGAATCTGTCCGACCGATTGACGATCGTCGTTGGCCGCGGTCTGCGGCGCCCGTGTGTTGCGAGACGGAGCCTTTGACTCATTGACCGATGACTCATTGACCGATTCATCCTTACTCGGCAGCGGTGGAGCAACGACCGTCGCCGTGAGGGGCGGCTTCTCGGCTGATGAATCCGGGCCTGTCGCGGACTTCGGCTCGTTCAACGCGAGCACGTCCTCGATCGCTGCCATCATGTCGTCGGTCTGATCTTGTTTCTTCGTATTGTTTGCCATGTGCGCCTTCGCCTCGGGTACCCACAAAAAACGGAACGAAATCCCGCCGGATAGGGCTCAATCCCCACCTTGCGCTCTCCTGTGAAGGAAATCGCAAAAGGCTGGGAACTCCAGTCCACCGCCCCGCTAGTCTATCCCGGCCTGCGCCTGGAGGGGAACGCTGGTAGGTTGCAGCCTTAGGATTATCGTTAACGTCCTATTCACCCTGTGGGGTCAAGTGGCAGCTCGATTTAAGCGCAAACAAGGCATGGAGCCTATCTTCCAGGGGCTTGGGGTTATTACCCCGGCACAGCGGCGTTACTTGGCCCGCGGCCTTAAGGAACCTGGTGGAAAGCTGCCTTTATTCGACGAAGGGGGCCAGGAAATCAACCGCCGTACCATCGAGGCCTGCCTTGCTCACGGCTGGGCGGAACCCTGGATGCGGAACCCCGTCAAGCTCGACTGGCTCGTCTGCCGGCTCACCGACTCAGGTTATCGCGTCCTCGGCAAAAAACGCCCTGGGTAGAGCACTGCTCCGACAAGCCATTCTTGTTGAGTATCTGTTTACCATACCAGCGCAGAATAATTGTCGGCGTGAGGGTACGCCCGGAGGGTTGAGTTATGGGTTTGGCGCAGCGGGCTGTGAAGCCGGAAGCATTCGGGACGGTTGCCAAGATGGGTGCAATCGACGTGGCATTTCTCGATCGAGTCACATTCAGTGACCGTGCGCTCGCACGGGAGGTACTTGTGATGTTCGACCAGCAGGCAGAAAGTCTTCTAAGCATCATCAGGGATGCCGAGGGCAAGCGCATGCGTTGGGAAACAGCGCACAAGCTGAAAGGCGCGGCGCGCGGCATTGGTGCTTTCGAGGTTGCGAGTGCCGCGGAAGAAATCGAAACCGCCGAGGATGAGATTGAACTTGCGAATGCGATCGCGCGCCTTACCGTTCGGGTTGCAGAAGCCCGGCTCGCGCTCTCGAGCCTGATCGGCAACCCCTAATTCCGCTTTGTGAGCGGCAATCCGCTAGGCGAAAGCCTTACGGCTTGATGCGCATGCTCGTTTTGTCGCATAGATTATCCCCACAATAAACAGGCACGGGCTTGTTGTCCGCCGTCCATTTAATCCGGGGAACATCCATGAAAATCGAAAATCTCTTCAGCGTGCGCGGCAAGGTGGCAGTGGTTACGGGAGGGAGCCGTGGCATCGGCGAAATGATCGCGCGCGGCTATGTCGAGAACGGCGCCAAGGTCTACATCACGGCGCGCAAGGCCGACGCCTGCAATGCGCTGGCGAAGGAACTATCGAAGTACGGCGAATGCATTTCGATCCCGGCGGATCTTTCAAAAATGGACGAAATCGAACGCTTCAGCAAGGAGATCGAGAAGCGGGAAAAGAAGATCGATATCTTGGTCAACAACGCGGGCGCGAGCTGGGGCGAGACATTTGACAAGTTTCCCGAGGAAGGCTGGGACAAGGTAATCGACCTAAATGTGAAGTCGGTTTTTTTCCTCAGTCAGAAACTCGTGAAACTTCTCGAAGCCGCTGGCACAAAGGACGATTTCGCCCGCATCATCAATATTGGCTCTATTGACGGCCTGCATGTCTCCAGCATCGAAACATATTCCTATGCCGCGTCGAAGGCGGCCGTCATACACGTGACTAAGATGATGGCGAAGTTTCTCGCTCCCCGGAAAATAGCTGTCAACGCCATTGCGCCCGGGTTTTTTCCTTCGAAGATGACGGCGACGTTGCCGATCGATGCGATTGCGGCAGTTACACCCTTGAAGCGGGTAGGCATGCCGGAGGATATGGCAGGGCTCGCCCTTTATCTCTCATCGCGGGCGAGCGGATTCGTCTGCGGTGCCGTTATCCCGGTCGATGGCGGATACGCGACGACCGTCTAATAGATGGATTGCGGGTTTGCGATGAGTGAATGCACCCTATATAGGGTGCATTCGCGAGCCATTGCTTCAATCCAAACACTTCATGCCCAAAATTACTTTCATCGACCACGATGGCAACAAGCGCCTCGTCGATGCCGCGGTTGGCACGACCGTGATGGAAAATGCCATCAAAAACGGCGTACCCGGGATCGTCGCCGAATGCGGTGGGGCATGTTCTTGCGCCACATGTCATGTGCATGTCGACGAGGCCTGGATGGACAAGGTCGGCAAGCCCTCGCCGATGGAGGAGGATATGCTCGACTTCGCTTTCGACGTGCGGTCAACCTCGCGGCTGTCCTGCCAGATCAAGATGACGGACGAGTTGGACGGTATCGTCATTCACACGCCCGAGCAGCAGGGATAGATCTAAAAAAGTCCATTCGCTCTAGCGCGCGCATAAAGGCGATCTTCGTGCCGAATTTTGCATGATGCCAAACCGCCGCAATAGGGGGTAATAGAAAGCGCCATGAACCAAACTGCCACCCGTGAAGCGATGAAGGCCGACGCCGTTATTATCGGCGCTGGGCCGGTCGGCCTGTTCGCCGTGTTCGAGCTTGGGCTTCTCGATTTAAACGCGCATGTACTCGACATCATGACAAAGCCGGGCGGGCAATGCGCCGAGCTTTATCCCGAGAAGCCGATCTACGATATTCCGGGTTGGCCGGTAATCACGGGGGATGGGTTAATCAAAAAACTACTCGAACAAATCAAGCCGTTTAAACCGAATTTCCATCTCGGTGAACGCGTCGAAAAGCTGGAACGGCTACCCGACAAATCCTTCCGGCTTACGACCGAGCTTGGGCAAATGTTCGAGGCGAAGGTGGTGGTGATCGCTGCCGGCGGCGGATCGTTCGAATCAAAGAAGCCGCCGCTGCCGGGCATTGAACAATACGAAGGAAAGTCGGTGTTCTATCTCGTGCGCAAAATCGAGGCATTTCGCGGTAGGAACATTCTGATCGCAGGCGGCGGCGATAGCGCGCTCGACTGGACGCTAAATCTTGCGCCTGTCGCAAAACACCTCACGCTCCTGCACCGGCGTGATCAGTTCCGCGCCGCGCCGGACAGCGTGCTGAAGATAAGAGCCTTGGTTGCGGAAGGGAAAATCAAATTTGAGCTGGGTCAGCTGCACGCGCTGGAAGGCAGCGGCGGTCAGCTCTCGCGTGTGATTGCGCGACGCGAAGATAATTCCACTTTTGCAATCGAAGCCGATACGCTGTTTCCATTTTTCGGGCTCACGATGAAACTCGGGCCGGTGGCAAATTGGGGATTGAAGCTGAATGATGGATTAATTGAAGTCGATACCGAGAAATTCCAGACCAGCGAGCCCGGCATTTTTGCGATCGGTGACATCAATACCTATCCAGGCAAGCTGAAACTGATCCTGTCCGGCTTTCACGAAGCGACGCTGATGTCGCAGGCGGCCGCGCGCATCGTGAATCCGGATAAACGGATCATGTTTCAATACACTACGACGTCCACGAGTCTGCACAAAAAGCTCGGGGTGCCGTAGGATTGGAGACAAGGACCCGGTAAAAGGGCTTCATAAGGAGAAGGCAAAACGAATGTTGCGGCTAATCGTTTTCCTGACTGTCGTTCTTGCCGTCGCCGCTTGCGGTACCGACTCAACTAAGATTCAAGGTAACCAGAGCGGTGGCATCGTCCCCGAGACGATCAAGAGCGAACAGGAACAAATCGCGGCCGCCAGTCAGTTCTGCGCCCAATACAATAAAACGGCGCGCGTGACCGCTGCGCAGACTGAAGCCAGCGGAAGGCTGATCTTCGTGTGCGACCCTGCGGCGCCTGGCGCGGCACCATCCGTCATCTACAGCACGCCGCAGACAAAAAAATGATCACATTCCTTGTTGCGCACGGCGCGTGGTCCGCGGGTTTCGCGTGGAAGAAAATGCGCCCTCTGATGGCAGCGCGCGGGCACCTGCTGTTTACGCCGACATATACCGGGCTCGGCGAGCGTGCGCATCTCGCGCATTGCGATCTGAATCTAGAATCACACATTCAGGACATGCTAGCCGTACTCGAATTCGAGGATTTGAAGGGCGTCATCCTGATTGGCCACTCCTACGGCGGTATGGTCGCAACGGGTGTGGCGGACCGCGCGCGGGATAGAATCAAGCATCTCGTCTATCTCGATGCATTTGCCCCGGAGGGCGGAAAGTCGTTGCACGATTATGTTTCGCCGGAACGGTGCGAGAATGCCCGAAAAAACGCGGTCGATGGCTGGAAGATGCTGCCGTCGCCAATTCCGTCGGATACGTCGGCGGAGGATGTAGCATGGCTATCCTCGCGCAGGGTGCCGCAGCCACTGCAATGCTTCGAGCAGAAGCTCGTGCTGAAAAATCGGACGCTAACGCTGCCGCGCACGTACGTTTACGCTAAACGGCATAACCCTGGCGATCCGTTTCGGCAATTCATGGAACGCGCGCGCAAGGAAGGCTGGCCGGTGTACGAGATGGATGCGAGCCATTCGCCGCATGTGACCGCGCCCGACGCACTGATGAAGATTTTAGACAACGTGGCGAAGGACTAGGCAATGCGCCAATCCACCCCCTGCTGCCCCTCCCTTATGTGCCCTGCATCCACGCCTTTCCTCGTGGCAAAGAAGTAGGTGGTAGCAACGAGCCCAAGGCGTGACATAATTGAAGCAGTATGACGAAAACAGACTGTCGGTGTAAAAGCTTGCCATGTTTACCCATTTTTTCCACGAGCTGAAAGCTGCAGGCCTGCCAGTCACCATGCGGGAATATCTCACGCTTATGGAGGGCATGGAAAAGAACCTCGCCTCGCACAGGATCGAGGATTTCTATTACCTTTCTCGCGCAGCACTCGTAAAGGACGAGCGCAACCTCGACAAATTTGATCGCGTGTTCGGCCATGTCTTCAAGGGCATCGAAACGCTTGCCGACCCGAACGGCAAGGTCGAAATTCCCGAAGAATGGCTGAAGAAGCTTGCGGAAAAATATCTCACCGAAGAAGAGATGAAACAAATTAAATCGCTTGGCGACTGGGACAAGCTCATGGAGACGCTCGCAAAGCGGCTCGCCGAACAGAAGGGCCGTCATCAGGGCGGCTCGAAATGGATCGGCACTGCGGGTACATCGCCGTTCGGTGCCTATGGCTACAACCCTGAAGGCGTTCGCATCGGCCAGGCTGAAAGCCGCCATCGTCGTGCGGTGAAAGTGTGGGACAAGCGCGAGTTTAAGGATCTCGACGACACAGTCGAACTCGGCACGAGGAATATCAAGATCGCACTCCGGCGTCTGCGCAAATTCGCGCGCACGGGGGCGCCGGAAGAACTTGATCTCGACAATACGATCAAGGAAACGGCGAACAAGGGTTGGCTTGACTTACAGCTACGTCCCGAGCGGCGGAACGCTGTGAAAGTATTGCTGTTCCTCGACATCGGCGGCTCGATGGACTGGCACATCAAACTCTGCGAGGAGCTTTTTTCCGCCGCCCGCAGCGAGTTCAAGCATCTAGAGCATTTCTATTTCCACAATTGCCTCTACGAGCGCGTGTGGAAGGATAACCGCCGCCGCTGGCAGGAGACAACGCCGACCTGGCAGGTGATGCACACTTATCCGCACGACTACAAGCTGATCTTTGTCGGCGATGCCTCGATGAGCCCGTACGAGATCATGCAGCCAGGCGGCTCAGTCGAGCACATGAACGAGGAGCCGGGTGCGGTATGGATGCAACGCATCACGCGCACCTATCCGCATGCGGTGTGGTTGAATCCCGTGCCCGAAAACCAGTGGGACTACACACACTCGATCCGGATGGTTCGCCAGCTCTTAGCCGGGCGGATGTATCCGCTGACGCTAGAGGGATTGGATTCGGCGATGCGGGAACTAGTGAAGTAATGTGACGTTTGATCTGAAATTGGCTTTCGTTGAGAGCTATTTCAACGTTTTCAGCACTGATAGAATTTTCCGGCACTCTTACAAAACTGGAGATGAGTGCCTATATATATCTTTCATTCTTTAAGGAGGCGATATGTCCCGCTTTGATTACGCTGGCCCGGCGGAAGTATTCGCAGGCCGTAGTATGCGCGGACCGCGGACGATGCGATACCAGCGCTTCGAGACGGGAGCCGAGGCACTCCGCTATGCGATTGAGGTTATGCCGCGCGCGAATTTGCTTGGCGCCATTGTTGAAGCCGATGAGAGGCGCTATTGGCATGGGGAAATCCGCAAACTCTACGATGCCCCTGAATATCCATTCGCTCGCAAAGAGCCGAAGATCGAGAAAACAACCAAGACCAAGATAGCGGTGGCAGCCGACTGAACTTCGTTGCGCGCATCAGGTCGGCATTACATCGATAAAAGTTAAGCGGTTTTGGAACATCATCATGTAGGCACGTGTCTCGGTCAAACTTGACAGTGTGAGCAGTGCCTTCCCAAGAAATCGGCGATAGGCAGTCTGTGGCCCGTAGTTTTGCCATCGAGCAGACGGTCACGATCAGCACGACGCTTAGGGCTTTGATGGGTTGAGCGCGCTTCCTTGCATGGGCTATTCATAATGTGCGCCGATAGTCGATGAAGCCGGTGTGACGCATGGGCTTTCGAACAGAAAAATATTATGTGTTGGTTTGCGTAAAGAGGCGGAGTGCCGATGAGTAAGCGCGTGTGCAAATGCTATCTAGTTCTTTCAGCAATCCTGGCGGTTCTGTTTGTCTGGACTGCGCTTGCCATCGCGCAAAGTCCAGGTCAGGGAACGGCTCTTGCTGGTGGCGGGGCCCACGTCCTTCGTATGCTAGTCGAAAAACAGGGAACAGAAGCGCAGTTTGATCCAAATGTGACACAAATGCTGGGGCTCACAAAGGAAGGGAAGGGACTTTCCCTAAAGCAAATCGGCGTTCGTGACGATCAGGATGGCATTCATGCTGTCAATCTGCTGAAACCGCACGGATTTCTATTCGTCAAAATCAGCAAGAACGATAGCGAAGTCTTCCATGCCGACGATGAGCTAAAACTTCTTACGGCGCTTCACAAATCAGGTTCGGGTGCATTCAGCTCAGTACCGAATATAGAAGCCGCGCCTGCTTTTTTGGATGAAATGGAATTCTGGGCCGCTGTTGCAAGCTGGGCGCCGGAAAAAAAGTGACGTTCTGGCACGACAATGAATTTTACATGCGAGACAGTAGGCCGGGCAAAAGCGGTTCTGTGTCGATGTGAATTCCCTCAAGTGACAATAATCGCTCTTTTGTGAATCTCCCACCATGTGCGGAAAATCCCCCGATCTTTTTGCCGGCGGCTAGGACTCTGTGGCACGGGATTATAATTGGAATGGGATTGCGTGCCATTGCCACTCCAACGTCGCGCGCCAGCCGCGGCGCTTCAAAACCAGCCTGACGTGCTAGCTCGCCATAGCTCATCGTCTGTCCCCATTGAATCTTGCGTGCGGTTTCATAGATTTTTCGATGAAGTGGGCTGATATTCCACAAATCGAGAATGACCGAGGAGAAATTAATCTGCGCGCCGCCAAAATAGCGTTGAACGTCGGCAATCAGTTGTTGAATTTTCAGCGTCGGATTCCCCGAAAAAGGATTCGCTAGCCGCGACCGCAATCGTTTCTCCGTTGCGCTTTGATCTTTTTCTGGAAGTTGAAATCTTATAATACCATGATTGCTCCAAGCGATACCACACACGCCGATTGCCGCGTCGAATAGGCAGTAGGAATTTTGAGAGGAGGAGGCGATCTGTTCCATCATTTTTTTGGATAGCGTCTGTTTGTTGAAGCATTCTGAAATGAGACTATGTACGACTATTGTTGAATAATCTTCATTCGAAAATCAAAGAGGGTTGATCCCTGCACCTGCCTTTCGAACAGCTACTCGGTCAACTTTGTCACGAACTTCCCTCATTGCGATCTTTATCCAAGCGCTTTGATTCAATTATGCGGTAATCTACCTCAATGATACGGTCATTGGGAGCTTGTCCGGTTTTTAAAGCGCGACCTCCAAAAAAATACGCAAGCGCTCCACCGACCAGAAATAAAGGCAGGACCAGAAAGAAAATGCCGAGCGCGAGAATAAACAGTGTCAGTAAAAGCGCGATTAAGAGTCCGGCGCCGAGGACTATTTGCCAGCGCGGGATTTGAACAAAGTGTATGTTGAATTGCTGCATCTAATTGGCTCGGGCCGAATGCGAGTATAACCTGTTTGTGGGAGCTGGCGCAGGTTTGAATGTCGTCGGGTAGGCCCCTTTTAAGGTGTGGGTCATCGCCGCATTTTGATCATAGTCGGAACTTCTTCACCCACCGCAAGAGGTAATTCGTTCCCAGTCGTCAATTCTACGACAAATCTACGAACGGCAAGCAATGGCGTAGTTCAGGAACCGTTCAGGTGCTTGAGCATTGCATCCGTGGGCGTTAGCCCACTTGCGGCTCATCTTCCGCAACCATAGTGGCGTAGCGTCATGTGGTTTTAAGGCGGAAGACTGGAGAGAAAGGACAAGGTCATGGGTAAATACATGAACAAGTTTGTTGCAGCTTGCGTAGCTGGTGCGTTTCTGGTGGCGGAGGCAAGCCCGACGATGGCTTTGCCGCTTGGCTCGAATGGCACTGCGGTAAAGCAGGCGGCGCCTGAATCCATGGCCAACGAAGTGCGTTGGCATCGCTATTATGGTTGGCGCCGATATGGTTGGGGCGGTTGGGGCTATCCCTACTACTACGGCTACTACGGCTATCCGTATCGCTACTATGGCTACCCGTACCGCTACTATCGCTACCCGTATCGCTACTATGGCTATCGCTATGGCTATCCCTTTGGCTACTACGGTTGGCGATGGTGACGCCGATAGCACTTCGTTAACTTGCGTTATAGATGATGCAATAGAAGCATAACAAAGCCGCCGGCAGATCAATCTGCCGGCGGCTTTTTCTATCAGTTATTTAATTTTAATTGCTGTGCTAAAGATGTTTTTATGGGCCAAGTGCCTCCCCTACAGTGCAAGAATATTTATCGCTATCGCCCACGTGTCATGAGCAACGAGCGGGTTATTCGACTTGTAGAAAGCGCCATCGAATGGGAGGAGGGTCCGCGAAGCAGTCAAATTAGGTATGCGGATATTTTGCACGTGCGACTGGGCTATCGACCTGGAAATCTGGCAAACAATCGATTTATTGCTGAAATTTGGGCAAAGGACGGAACAAAGCTCGAGATTGCCTCAATATCCGCGCGCACAATGTTTGACAGCCAGAATCTTGGTTCGCAATTTCGAATATTCATCGCAGAATTACATCGGCGAATCGCAAAGGTTAGCACAAGCTGCCGTTTCGAAGGCGGCCTGCCTTCCTGGCGCTGGTGGCCGGCGGTATTCGTTGCGGTCGTAACGATTGCAGCCGCGTTTTATCTGATAAGCCGTGCATTGTTCATGGGTGAGCTGATATTCACCGCTTTGTTGATTTGTTTGAGCGCGTTCTTGATGTGGCAGATGGGAGGCATTGTTCTCCGCAACCGCCCGCGCGAATATTCGCCACTTGCAATCCCAGCAATCTTATTGCCCTGAGTGGCATTTATCCCGCAAAGCAGCAAAATTATTTTTCGCTGGCGCGTTGCAACACAACCTAATTGTTTGAATTGTCAGCGATACTTTTATACTGGAGAACCTCGAATAGTTCATCGGATGGACTGTTGAGAGTGGTTGGAATTCCTTATTATGCCGCGACCAAAAAGAAGGCACCGAGCCCGTCGGCTCTCCGCTGACCGGTCATTCGCTGGGGGAAATGCAATATGTGGAATCAAGTCTATAATCCATTGAACAATGCGACGTTGTCGACGATCGCTGCCGCTCTGCCGGTAGTGACGCTGCTCGTCCTCATCGCGTCGAATAAGGTGAAAGCCCACATCGCGGCAATCATCGCGCTCGTTGTCGCGAATCTGGTCGCGATCTTCATTTTCACCATGCCAGGAAACATGTCGATCCGCGCGTCAATTCTCGGCATGGCGGTTGGTTTCTTCCCGATCGGCTGGATTGTCTTGAACGTTATCTTTCTTTACCGACTGACGGTGGAGAAGGGCGTATTTCAGACGCTGCAGACCACGATCGGCGGTGTCACTACGGATCGCCGGCTTCAACTTCTCCTGATCGCGTTTTCGTTCGGCGCGTTCTTCGAGGGCGCTTCCGGGTTCGGTACGCCAGTCGCGGTTACCGGCGCCGTTCTAATCGGTCTTGGCTTCTCACCGCTCGCGGCATCAGGCCTTTCGCTGATCGCGAATACGGCGCCCGTCGCTTACGGTGCACTGGGTACTCCGATCGCGGGTCTTGCGAGTGTGACCGGCATCGATCCGTTCTTGCTCGGCGCGATGGTTGGCCGTCAGTTGCCGTTCTTCTCGTTGATTGTGCCGTTCTGGCTGATCTGGGCATTCGCCGGTTGGCGCGGAATGATTGCCGTTTGGCCAGCCTGTTTGGTGACAGGTGTATCGTTTGCGATCCCGCAATTCCTAATCTCGAACTTCATTAATCCGTGGATCGTGGACATCGGCGCTTCGTTGATCTCGATGGCCTGCCTCATTGGCTTTCTAGAGTTTTGGAAGCCGAAGGAAATCTGGACTTCGCCGGCGCTTCGCACCAAGGACGAATTCGGGCATAGGGCGTCAAGCTCCGAAGGCCGGACCAAAACCGACCACGGCGCAGGTCTGGCTATCGCTGCTTCCCTGGATCATCGTCTGCGTCGTTCTGCTTGTGTGGGGCACGAACTGGTTCAAGGGACAAGTCAATCCGTGGGCGACATGGAACTATCCGGTTCCTGAACTTCACAATATGATCAATAAAGTCCCGCCTGTCGCTCCGAAGCCGACGCCGGAAGCGGCGGTGTTCTCCTTCACCTGGCTCTCTTATACGGGCTCGGGAATGCTGATCGCCGCGATCATCTCGGGCATACTCTTGGGCTTCTCGCCGGTGCGGCTGGTAAAGGTCTATGCTGAAACGCTTAAGATCTGCGCTTATTCGCTCTTAACAATCTCAGCGATGCTTGCGATCGGCACGCTCACCCGACTCTCCGGCGTCGATGCAACTCTAGGTCTCGCCTTTGCTGGGACCGGTGTATTGTATCCGTTCTTCGGTACGCTGCTCGGTTGGTTGGGTGTCGCTCTAACTGGCTCCGATACGTCGTCGAATATTCTGTTCGGCAATCTGCAGAAGATCACTTCGGAACAGTTGGGTCTTTCGCCGATCCTCATGGGTGCGGCGAACTCGTCCGGAGGCGTCATGGGCAAGATGATCGATGCGCAGTCGATCGTCGTGGCTTCGACCGCCACCAACTGGTTTGGACATGAAGGCACGATTCTGCGCTTCGTGTTCTGGCATTCGATTACGCTCGCCTGTTTGGTGGGTGTACTTGTGATGCTGCAAGCCTATGTCTTCACGGGAATGATCGTGAAGTAATCGTCCGTTCTCAAATACGGAGAGTTGAGCCCCGCAGACGATGTTTGCGGGGCTTTTTTATTTTTCCAACGCAAACAAATCGTCGGGCGACACGAAATAGGAGAGATGGCCGCCTTGTGCCTTGATCCGGCTCCAGCCTTTTGTATCGAAGTCGATGACGGCGAGGGCGCCAGTTGCCATCCGCCGAGGAAATCGGGAAAGAGCGGTTTTGTTTCCCGACCCAATCAATTCGTTCGCCAGATCTTCGAATCCGGGATTGTGGCCCACTAACAGAAGTGAAAGTTTGTTTCACGGGCGTTTTTCGAACCAATTCAAACAAGGAAACCCAGCTTGCTTCGAACATTGCGGGCTCCACCCGCATTTTGGGAGAATTCATGAGAAAATTGTCGACCAAATCGAATGTTTGTCGTGTGCGCTCGGCCGGAGAAATGAGCGCCAGAGTGGTTTCAAGACCCTCCGCTGCCATGTATTGTCCCACAACTTGGGCCTCCTCTCGTCCTTCCTCGGTCAGAGGCCGGTCGATGTCCTTGCCTCCCTTTGCGGGAAGTGCTTTGGCGTGCCGCAACAACATCAAGCGCCGCATGGCATTTTCTCTTTCGTTATCCGTGCGATACGTCTAGGGAAGGCGGCCCCGGCGAGGTCGAAAAACCGGTCGGCAAAGCCTAGCATGGGGGTTTCAAGCTTCGAGGCCATGACCGAATTTTCCCCTAGTACCTTTTATGCCACTACGTCGCGGACCAGCCCCGACCGGCAGTCGCTCGCGAGCGACATCGAAACCGATGTCTGCGTAATCGGCGGTGGTTTTGCCGGATTGTGGGCGGCACGCGCCTTGCTCGCGCACGGACGAGAGGTCGTGCTACTCGAAAGACGCGACGTCGCAGGTGCAGCGTCCGGCCAAAATGGCGGCTTCGTCTCTGCGGGATATGCCGAACGTCTAGAAAAAATTGTGGCGCGAGTCGGCCTAGATTATGCACGCGAGCTTTACAAGCTATCTCGAGAGGGCGTTGAGATCGTGCGGGGAATGCTCGCGAAAGGAGACTTGGACGATGATGTGAAAGCGGGGCGACTAAATGTGCTTCGCTACAGTGATGAAGTCGGTCTGATCGATCAGGCGGACATGCTTGCCCGTGATTTTAATCACGATGTAGTTTTATGGTCGCAAGAGCGCGTCCAAAATGCGCTTCGGTCCGATCGTTACTACCAGGCACTGCACGAAACGGATGCTTTTCATCTGAATCCGCTCAATCTTGCGCGGGCGCTCGCCAGCGATATTGAGGCACACGGCGGAAGGATCTACGAGCACAGTGCCGTCGTGCAGGCCGATCTCGAAGGCTTGCGCAAGTCGATACATACCTCGAAGGGCCGTATTCGCGCATTCAATGTGGTGATAGCCGGAAATGCCTTTCTCCACGAGTTTTTCCCGGAGCTGGCAAACACCGTTCTTCCCGTGCGGTCGCATGTGGCAGTCACGGAACCGATTGGCGATATTCTTTCCGAAGTCATTCGTTATCAAGGAGCGATCGCAGATACGCGGCGTGCAGGTAACTATTACCGGATTGTCGGCGATCGATTGCTTTGGGGCGGGCGGATCACGACGAATACTAAGCCGCCTCGAAATCTTGGACGGATGATGGGAAGGGACATCGCAAGCGTCTATCCGCAACTCGCGGGCGTGCAGATTGATTATGCGTGGTCTGGCACGATGGGCTATGCAATTCACAAAATGCCACAGATCGGCATGGTACAGCCGGGCGTGTGGATCTCGAGCGCCTTTGGCGGTCATGGGCTGAATACTACGGCGATCGCCGGAGAATTAATCGCTTCTGCGATCGTTGAGCAGGATGATCGCTGGCGGTTGTACATTCCTTTCGGTCTTGTGTGGGCAGGAGGTGCGGCCGGGCGCGCCGCGACACAAGTCTCCTATTGGTTGATGCAGATAAAAGATCGGCTTGACGAAGCGCAAGCCAAGCGAACCGAACGCGTGGAGGCCGATGTAGCGGCCGGTCTTTCACCCAGTCTTAGCGCCCGCACAGCGCGGCGCGCTAAGCGGAAATTCATGCAGGGCTGGGCTGGTCGCGCGAGTACGCACATCATTCATGGCACGAAGAAATTCGCGGCGCATGTATTTCTTGGGCTCAGCTGGGTCGGCGATCGAATTTATCAGATCTCGGCCGTGGTCGGGCGCGCGCTTGTGGCGATTATCTGGTTCGTCGCCAGCATTATGGGATTTGTTGCGCGCCAAATTGGCAGAGGCATGGAACTTGTTGCAGCCTACCTTTTTGCGTTTGCACGGGTGATCACGAAAGCAGTCATGTTTGTATGGCGGAACGTTCTCGTGCCGGCGGGGAGGCAGTCCACCCGGTTGGTTCGTGCAATGCATGCCTACTTGGTATGGGCGTGGATGCGCACGAAAGAGGGTGGTGCGTATGGCGCAAAATGGGTAACTGCATTTGCAGCGATGGTTTGGGTGCATCACATAATCCCGACATCAAAGCGTTTTTCCAAGAAAGCAAACTTTGCTGGGACCCGTGCAAAAGCGCGGAACATAAAATTTCTCAAAAATGCCCATGAGAGATCGCTTGCGTTCGGAGAGCGTAAGAACGAAATTCACGACAGCGAAATGGAACCATCCGCTTCAGCGCAACAACTGGAAACACCGGATGAACCATCGAAGCCAAAGAAAAAAAAGAAAAAAGCGAAAGAAAAAGAGAACTCGGTCGAACTCTGAACTGTTTGCGATGAAAGAGCGTGACGTCAGCGTGCACCCTCGCGTCGCGTCAAAAAAGCCAACCGCTCGAATAGATGCACATCCTGCTCGTTTTTGAGCAGCGCGCCGTGCAGCGGCGGGATTAATTTTTTCGGGTCGCGTTCGCGCAGCATTTCCGGCGTAATGTCCTCGACCATCAATAATTTTAGCCAGTCGAGCAGTTCTGAAGTCGACGGTTTTTTCTTCAAGCCGGGCACTTCTCGGATTTCGTAGAACATCTTCAACGCCTCGGCAACGAGCCGTTGCTTGATGCCGGGGAAGTGTACCTCGATGATGGCTCTCATTGTCTCTTCATCGGGAAAGCGGATGTAGTGGAAGAAGCAGCGACGCAGAAATGCGTCCGGCAGCTCTTTTTCATTATTTGAAGTGATGAGGACGACTGGACGCTGCTTTGCCTTGATTGTTTCGGCGGTCTCGTAGACGAAAAACTCCATACGATCGAGTTCGAGTAGGAGGTCGTTAGGAAATTCTATATCGGCTTTGTCGATTTCGTCGATGAGCAGCACGGGACGCTGGGAAGAAACAAACGCTTCCCACAATTTTCCCGCACGGATGTAGTTTTTGATATCAGATACGCGTGGATCGCCGAGCTGGCTGTCACGCAATCGGGATACGGCGTCGTATTCGTAAAGACCCTGCAGCGCCTTGGTGGTTGATTTAATGTGCCATTCGATCAATGGCGCCTTGATTGCTTTTGCAATTTCGGCGGCCAGCACCGTCTTTCCTGTGCCAGGTTCTCCCTTGATGAGCAAAGGTCGCTCAAGCGCGATTGCGGCGTTGACGGCGACTTTCAGATCGGTGTCGGCGACGTAGTCCTTGGTTCCTTCAAAACGCATGTCCGCTCCTTGATTGCGGCGCGCACCCTATGGGCTGCAACCGCGAGCGGCAAGGCAGTGCTGCAAGCGAAGCTTCGACCGGCAGAACTTGCCGGGAAGGTCGCTTTGTGCCGGTTTGGACGTTTGTTGTTAATTGAAAACATTAAATAATTCAATGGCTTATCAATTATTCTGAAGGTAACATGCGGCTTGCAATCGTGCTCTCGCGCGGGTCGCCCCGAGAGCTGGCCGCTGCCGATCGAACCTGTGAGTGAAACGCGCGAGAAAAACGCGGCGGCCCCAACTCGTGACCGGCGGAGCCGCCAAAAATTCGAACCCGAAATCGGATTAGCTTGCGTGCGCGACCATAATTGAACGTGTCGTTGTTCTTGTGGGTGCCATGCGGCCACCGGAGTGATAACCGTGCGGATTGGAGCGCCGATTGGCTTTCTCGACGACGCTCTGGGCAACCCCTCCTGCTACGGGCTGAGCGGTCGCGACGACGCGAAATTTACGGCTGAGGATTTCCCGGAACGATTCATAGGCACAGCGCATTTCATCGATGAGCTCAGGGAGCGTGTCGTAAATGAACCTAGAATTGGCCTTCATGTATTCGATTTCACGCAGATAACGCGCGGCGAGGTTGGTCTTTTCAACGGCTAGATCTGCAGCTCCCTTGAGCTGGCCGGCGCGCACGAGACGAGTCTCGTCCTCGAACACTTGGACCAGGGCAACCATAGTCTCGCCAATTTGATTGAGAAGCGCCTCGGCGTCGGCAGCCTTGGTGATAGGGCTTAGTCTGGAAGTAGGTACCGTCATTTATGGCTCCTGAAGGGCAATGAATTGCTTTTTAACCTGGTCGACAATGCCGATCCCGCCCCCTGGCGGCGACCGATTTCGCGTATTCCTCCGTGGTGCCCCGTGCTGTTGCGGCCGCACGAACCGAACGGCCCATCGTTTTCCAGGCTCTCGAACATGTTCTCGAACATGTTGGTTAAAAATAAGCTTGCAAAATCTTGCGACACCTCTTTCTTTTTCGTTTTATCCATACTGGATACGACGGGCACCGTGGTCGGATGAGGTCGGTGAGCGATCGATGTTGGCGAGAAACCAGTGAACTCGACATGTGTGCGGGCTTCAACTGGCTGATTTGATTGATTTTTTTCCGGACGAGATCCCCGCGAGTGAGGCGTAGCTGCCGATCCGACAAGTGCCGCTATGCTATTTACGGTCGCTTAAGCATAAGAACACAGCTTTGGTTCTATTGCGGGGCAGATCGTCACCAGGCTTGGGTGACGCCACGCGGCTCCCCGGTTAACGGTTTGGCCGAATGTTTCCAATAATGCGCCCGCCTGGGGTATCAGCAGCGGGTTTTCGGTCGGCAATGACAATGTGCCGAGCAAAACGTCGTCTGCTCACACGACGGCAGGCCTAAGTCAGTTCCATTGATGCGCTCCTTACTTTGCAAGGGGTCGAGGACGCGACTGCGCGGATACGCCGTTTTCCCAAACAAGGGCGAAAGCCAATATTTTGGATGCCCTCAAGATCGAAATTCTCAAGGAGTGGATCAATGTTGCGTGGCTGTCACGGCTTCAATCAATGCTCAAGCAAATGACCCGGCGGGGAATGGTCTCGGCGATGTGTTCGATGTCATTGTTGCCAGGGGCGTGGTCGAATTGGCTAAGCGTGGCCTAGCCGGCGCAGTAGAATTTTGTTTCGCCATCGGAAAATCTGCCGATCTCAGTCTTTTGCCACCCTTGTTGAGTCTGCATTGTCCCATTCATTCGAAATTATGACATATTCCAACCGTTGACGTCGGGGTGGGGCTCGCTATAAGCGCGCCCAAGAACGGCCGATTAACGGCCGGCTGAAAAATGTAATGACAGGGATTTGAGAGGCGTCCGTATGTTGTGGGATCAGACGAAAGAGTACCGGCCAACTGAGGCCGAGCCTTTTATGAACGAACGGCAAAAGGAGTACTTTCATCAAAAGCTGCTCCGTTGGAAGGAAGAAATTCTGCGCGAGAGCCGCGAGAACTCTCCACCATTTGCAAACCGAAAACGAAAATCATCCTGACCTCGCCGATCGGGCTTCTAACGAAACCGATCGTTCCATAGAGCTCCGTGCCCGTGACCGCCAACGCAAATTAATTGCGAAGATTGATGCAGCTCTTCAGCGTATCGAGGATGGCACTTACGGCTATTGTGAGGAAAGCGGCGAGCCAATTTCACTCAAACGTCTCGAGGCGCGTCCAATCGCCACGCTCTCTATCGACGCGCAGGAACGTCACGAGAGAAAAGAGCGAGTTTACCGGGACGAGTAAACTCGCTTTCTATATTTTTGTGGCTCGCTTCTAAAGACTTACTTCTTCACGAGCGGACAACGCGACTGTGAAAGCGGTTGAAACGCTTCATCCGCCGGGATCGTGGCCTTAATCTGGTAATAATCCCACGGTCCCTTTGATTCCGAGGGCGCTTTTACTTCCACCAAATACATATCGTGAACCATGCGGCCGTCGTCGCGTAGTTTTCCGTTTTTCACGAAAAAGTCGTTCACTGGCGTTTCACGCATTTTCTTCATCACCAGCTCGCTTTCGTCGGTGCCCGCAGCCTGCACAGCTTTTAAGTAATGCGTCACCGTCGAGTAGACGCCAGCCTGAGCCATGGTTGGCATGCGACCGACCTTCGCTTTAAAGCGCTCTGACCATTTGCGGGTCTCGTCGTTCATATCCCAATAGAATGCGGTGGTGAGCAGCATGCCCTGAGCCTTGTCCAGACCAAGTGCGTGAATGTCAGTGATGAAGACGAGCATACCAGCGAGTTGCTGGCCGCCCTTCACGATGCCGAATTCGGCGGCCTGTTTTATCGCGTTGGTCGTATCGCCACCCGCGTTGGCGAGACCAATGACTTTCGCCTTTGAGCTCTGCGCTTGCAGTAGGAACGAAGAGAAGTCGGACGTATTTAGCGGTACTTTGACGCCGCCAAGGACCTTACCGCCATTTGCAATAATAACTGCCGTCGTGTCGCGCTCAAGGTCTGCGCCGAAAGCATAATCCGCGGCAATAAAAAACCAAGTGTCCAGGCCCTGCTTCACCGTCGCAAAGCCAGTACCGTGAGCCATGGCGTAGGTATCATAGACCCAATGGGCCGACAGTGGCCCGCAAGCTTCGTTGGTGAGTCGCGTCGCACCTGGACCATTGAAGACGATGATCTTGTTTTTTTGTTTTGCAATTTCGAGTGCCGCAAGTGCCGTCGCTGATGCTGCGACGTCGAGGATCGCGTCGACTTTTTCATTTTCGAACCATTCGCGCGCTTTGGCTGCAGCAATGTCGGCCTTATTTTGGTGATCGGCGAAAACAAGTTCAATCGGTTTGCCGGCGACCTTGCCGCCAAAATCTTCGATCGCGAAACGCGCGGCTTCGACACTTCCCTGGCCAGTGATATCGGCATAGATGCTCGACATATCGAGAATGAGGCCGATTTTTACGACGTCGTCGGAGATTTTCGAAGTCTGCGCCTGCGCATGTGCAAGCGTCATGCAAGTTGTGGTGGCAAGTACCGCAATCCAGTGTTTCATTTGGGTCCTCCCATGCCGCTCTTTTGGCGGGCGGCCTTATTGCGAGGATCTTGTTGCAGTCAGGGAAGGGCTGTCAAATAAATGCGATTCCGCAGTGCGGCCTTACTTGATAGCGGCGGTTGCAATGCGCCACGCCGTTAATTCGCGACAAACACGGTTTTGATGTTAACGAATTCTCGGATGCCGAAACTGGAAAGTTCGCGGCCATACCCGCTTTCCTTGACGCCGCCGAATGGCAGGCGGGGATCCGAGCGAACCGCATCGTTTACGAATACGCATCCAGCCTCAATTTCTTCCGTTGCGATCCTTTCCGCGCGTTCAATATCGCTGCCTATGACCGCGCCGCCCAGGCCGAAGACCGAATCGTTTGCGATCTCGATCGCCTGCTTCTCGTTGTGCGCAGTGATGATTGCGGCGACCGGACCAAACAATTCCTCATCATATGCGGGCATTCCCTTTTTCACGTTGGTCAGTACTGTCGGCGGATAGTAGGCGCCGGGACCTTTGGGGATTTTGCCGCCGCACAGAATCTTCGCACCTTTCTTGACGCTCGCCTCGACCTGTTTGTGCAGGTCATCGCGCAAATCATGGCGCGCCATTGGTCCGACTTGCGTCCCCTCTTCCATCGGATCGCCGACTTTCGCGGCGCGCATGTGTTTGACGAATTCTTCCTCGAATCTTTTGCGAGTTTTTTCGGTGATGATGAAGCGCTTCGCCGCGATACAGCTTTGGCCGGAATTGATGAGGCGTCCCTTGGTACAAATCGTTGCCGCGAGATCGATATCGACGTCATCAAGAATGACATAGGCATCGCTACCTCCTAGTTCGAGCACGGTCTTTTTCAGCATCTCGCCTGCCTTCGTTGCGACTGCGCGTCCGGCGGGACCGCTACCGGTCAACGTCACCGCCCGTACCAGCGGATGTTCGATCACGGAATTTACTTTCTCGCTGCCGATCATCAGAGTGCGAAACAGGGATTTTGGAAAACCAGCGTCGCGAAATATCTGTTCGATCGCAAGTGCGCAACCCAGCACGTTCGATGCGTGTTTCAGGAGTCCTGCATTGCCAGTCATCAGGCCGGGTGCCGCGAAGCGGAAAACTTGCCAGAAAGGAAAATTCCATGGCATTACGGCGAGCACGACACCGAGCGGCTGAAAGGTGACGAAACTTTTCTTGGCGTCAGTGGGAATTACGTCGGGCATAAGAAAAGTCTTGGCATTATCCGCGAAATAGTCACAGCAGGTCGCGCATTTTTCGGCTTCGGCCCTGCCATCCTTGAGCGGCTTTCCCATTTCCTCCGCCATGAGCCGCCCATAGTCCTTCGCCTTGCTGCGCAGAATCGAGCCCGCCTTCTTCATGAGCAGCGCACGTTCGCCGAACGAGGTTTTTCGCCACTCAAGAAAGGCTGCGTGAGACTTTTCGATAGTCTTATTGACTTCAGTTTGTCCCATCTCCTCGTAGGATGAGACGATGGTTCCGCTAGTGGGGTTGATCGATCGGAATGTCATGGGTGCACTCCTCAAACGATAATGACAATCCTATCATAAAGTTGCTGATATTGATTTCGCGTGGCCTCGCGCGGTTCCCGCAAAATGGGTGGGCCCGATTGGGGAGACGCTGGAGCCGGGCGGTACCTTACTCCGGGGAGCGGAAGCGGCACGATAGAGCCGCGATCTGTTTTTGCGCTTCTAGCGATTAGAGCGGAAAGATCACATCGCTGATGTGATGACCCTAGTAGGGCGATTGCACGTAAGTAATCAGTCCGCGCCCGCTATAGGAGATGCGCTTGGGCGATCATGGAGGTGTCGAGCGCGTTGTTCTCAATGTCTTCGGGGACACGATACATGCGATTTTAAGTTCGCGGCGCTCGTAATGGATGCGCACTTCCTGCTTGCCCTCAATTACTAGATTGCTGTTGTGCAAGAGCTGCATAACGACGGCGCAAGTGATTCAGCATGAGCACACGGGCGTAGAGCTTTTTTGAACCCGATTGTTGCAGGGAGGAACAATGCAATCAATAATGCGCATGCGAACGCGCCGACGCGAATAGTCGCGAGCGCGCGATCTTCAGGTCGGAGTTTTTCCGCCAGGTTTCAATAAATTCGCCATTTCCTCTTCGAGACTAGAAAAGACTTCGGCGCTCGATTTTGTCTCAGCTGGAGCCGGTTTGGATTTGGCAGCAGAATCTGCGGCTGCAGCTGTTACCGCGACCGTTGAAGTTGGCGGAATGACACGCGGCTCGGACGGGCGGGCGCCCGGGCCGGACATCGGTGCGCGCGGTTCGATTTTCGGCGTCGAGCCATCCATACCTGGTTGACGGAGTGCCGCCTCCAGTCGTTGCGCCATGTCACTGTATTGCGGTTCGGGGCGCACAGGGGCCGGGCGCGGTGGTACAATTGCAGATCGTAGAGGTGCGGCGGCGGCAGGGCGAGCAGGCGGAGATTGTCGAACGGGCGCAGGACGGGCAGGCTCTTCGTATACTGGCTCATCGTACGGCACGAGTGAAGGATCGTACTCCGATGCGATGGGAGGCTCGATTGGTACACGCTCGCGCTGAGGTGCGGCGCGTTGAATGGGGCCGGGTGCAGGCGCCTCGTATTCCGGTTCAATTGGTGCACGTTCGCGCGGAGGTGCGGCGCGTTGGACGGGGCCAGGTGCAGGCATCTCGTATTCAGGTTCGATCGGTGCACGCTCGCGCGGCGAAGCGGCGCGTTGGACAGGGCTCACTGTAGGCGCTACGGCCGATTGCGCTCGGACGGCGTTAATTTCAACCACCACGTCGGTCGGTCCGCCGATCAGCAACAGATGTTCGACGTTGTCGCGCCGAATCAAAACGAGGCGACGACGAGCATCGACGACGGCGGAGTCCAGCACAGCAAGCCGCGGCTGACTTCTACGTCCGCCCCCTGCTGTCGAGGCGCGCGCGCTTCCAAACTGCCGAATGAGCCACGCGGTTAAACCGATCAGAGCGAGGACAAGAACGAAGGCGAGAATGAACCGCGCCGGTAGACCCATCTCACCGAAAATTTCACCCATTACAGTCTCTCCATGGTGCCGCGTTTGGGCGGTGCGAACTGCGGGCCACGGCTTGAAAAAAGTGCCGCCCGTTCCTGCTGTCATAAACGATTCATAATCGGACGGAAACCCGCCGAAAGCGCGGCAAATCGGATCCCCAACGATTTCATTCCCTAGTCGATTTTCGCTGCGTTAACGACAATTTAACCATACGGCCGGCAAGAATTGCCCATAAAGGGCGCTTCTGGGGAGCGGGTGTGTCTTGGGGAGATAGGACCATGCCGGTCTCCGACCTGCCGCTGTTTTCGATGCTGAAAACGCGCATGCGCTGGCTTGAAGTGCACCGGAAGGTGCTCGCCGAGAACGTCGCGAATGCGAATACGCCGCAGTACCGCGTGCGCGATCCGAAGCAGCTTGACTTTAAGGCAGAACTCGATGCGACGACGGCGCAAAGCCCGGTTCGTCTGGCGGTGACGCAGCCGCGACATATCACGGGCGGTTCGATTGGTAAGGCGAGCGTTCAGCAGATGCTGCGTGGTGGTTTTGAGACGAAACCGAACGGAAACGCGGTCGTGCTCGAGGAAGAGATGATGAGGGTCGGTCAGACAAAAATGGATCATCAAATCACAACCTCGCTCTATGCGCGCGGCATCGGCATGATCAAAACCGCACTTGGCAAGCGCTAGACCAAATGGGGATCTCCAATGGATTTCATCTGCACCCTGATGGTTGCGGAATTGGAGTCTAGGTTGAAGTGCTCGTCTCTGTACGCGACAAAGTGACCTCGGCTTACGAAGTCAATATGATAGGGCCGATCTGAATGAACGCGACTGTCTGTGTCGCCAAGTATATGGACATGCTCGCACTCAAAATCCGCGAAATCACGACGGAATGTCGCGTTCCGATCGTAAAAAAACCGGCTACTCGCCCGCGCCCTGTGTAAGGCCATCGAAATCGATTAGGAAGTTCCCGCCGACCATTACAAGGCCGTGGCCGAGGTCATTTGCTATGTCATGCGTCTACGGCGGGGCGCCCGGGCGAATTAGCGTAGAGACAACTTGCGGAATGGCGGGGTTCTCAGGCAAACCGGCATGGTGAAAGGCCGCTTCGGGCGGCCTTGTCGAAAGAGGTGCTCGCTATGGCCGTTGAGGACGGTCCCCAGGCTCCGATAGACCGCAGTCAGGCTACTGGCAGTATCGGTCTTGTGCTTCTGGTGGCACTCGTGCTCGTTGGCACAGCAGTTTTCCTGCTGTTCGTCGGGCGCGAACGGGCGGAGCCGTATATCATCGGCGTGCTGGCGACGCTCGCCGTTATCGGTGTGTTCGCGCTGTTCGCGGGGGCGGCCGGTATCGTCGAATTCGCGGGCCGCGCGGGCCGGAACGATCTCACCAAGGCTCTCTCGGATTCATCGAGCGAGGGTTTGTCGATTGTAGATGCGTCTGGGCGTGTGCTGTACGCGAACAGGGCTTATCTCGAACTGACGGGCGCCGACGGGCCAGATGACGTGCGTCCGGTGGAGCGGTTGTTCACCAGCGATCCGGAAGTTTCGGAAGCGATCTATCGTCTGGCGCAGGCGACACGCGAACAGAATTCGCACTCCGAAGAAATTCGTCTAGCAGGCATTCATGGTGCGGCGGCGCGTTGGGTCAGGCTTCGCGTGCGTCCACTTGCGAAAACGGGAAGACTCTCCAAGCTTTCGATGTGGGGCATCGCCGATATTTCACGCGAGCGCGACCGACAGGAAAACACGTTTCTTGAATTACAACACGCGATTGATTTTCTCGACCATGCGCCGTCAGGTTTTTTTTCCGTCGATCCTGCGGGCAAGGTTGTTTATCTCAATGCGACGCTCGCAGGTTGGCTCGGTTATGATCTCGCGGAAGTGAGTCCGGACGGACTTTCACTAGCCGATCTGGTGCAGGGCACGAGCGCTGCGATGCTCCTGAACGTCGCACCCGTGCCGGGCGAGGTGAAGACCGAAATTTTCGATGTGGATCTCAGGCGTAAGAACGGTCAATTGTTGCCAGTGCGGTTGCTGCATAAACTCGCCTTCGCGGGTGACGGCACGCCGGGCGCATCACGCACGCTGGTTTTGAGTCGCGCGCGCGAGCAGGCGCCGGGCGATCCGCTGCGTGATGCCGAGGTCCGGTTTGCGCGTTTCTTCAATAATACCCCGGTCGCGATCGCAACCATCGACGAGCACGGCCGGATCGGCAGCATGAATGCGAGTTTCATGCGGATGTTCGGAGTTGCGATCAGCGAATCGAATTCGATTTTCGGAGTAGTCGCGGAACCGGAGCGTGTGAAATTCACGGGAGAAGTCCGCTCCGCGCTCGACGGAAAATCCGGCACGCGCGAAGTAGAGGTCCAGCTCGCGGGGAACGAACCGCGCTCGGCGCGTTTTTACATCACGCCAGTGGAGGCGACGGAGGAAGGCGAGGCTGCGATCGTGCACGCGATCGACATCACTGAACAACGCACGCTCGAAGCACAATTCGCACAATCGCAGAAGATGCAGGCAGTCGGGCAGCTCGCAGGTGGCGTCGCGCATGATTTCAACAATGTGCTAACCGCGATCATCGGCTATGCTGATCTATTGCTCGCTAACCAGCGTCCAACCGATCCATCTTTCACCGACCTTATGCAGATTAAGCAAAATGCAAACCGCGCGGCGGGTCTCGTGCGGCAGCTGCTCGCTTTTTCGCGCCGACAAACAATGCGACCGCAGATCTTGCAGCTTGGCGACGTGCTTTCCGATTTGTCTATCGGCATGCTGAAACGCATCATTGGTGAGAACGTAAAGCTCGAGGTCAAACAGGGCCGCGACCTATGGCCGGTGAAGGCGGACCTGAACCAGTTCGAACAAGTAATCGTCAATCTTGCCGTGAACGCACGCGACGCGATGCCCAATGGCGGTAAGTTGCTCATACGGACGCAGAACGTCGCACGTGAAGAATGCGCAGCGTTCGGCGAGAAGCTCCTGATGCCCGCAGATTACGTGATGATCGACGTGATCGACCAGGGTGAGGGCATTGCGCCCGCGATGATCGACAAGATTTTTGAGCCATTTTTCACTACGAAAGAAGTTGGCAAGGGTACGGGCCTCGGTCTTTCCACAGTCTACGGCATCGTCAAACAGACCGGCGGCTATATCTTCGCCGACTCCAAGCTCGGTGAGGGCACAACATTCCGCATTTTCTTTCCGCGCCACCTGCCGAGTGTGGCGGAAACCAGTGCTAAGGCGCAGGAGTCCGAGCCGCGCGCAGGCGATCTCACCGGTCGCGGCACCGTTTTGCTGGTCGAAGACGAGGAAGCCGTTCGTGCCTTCGCTGCGCGTGCGCTTTCCTCGCGCGGCTATCAGGTCGTGGAGGCCGGCACCGGCATCGAGGCGCTGTCCGCGATAGAAAAAAACGGCGGCGACATCGATCTTGTCGTCTCGGACGTTGTGATGCCGGAGATGGACGGCCCGACGTTGCTCAGGGAATTGCGCCGCAGGCGTCCGGAGTTGAAGGTGATTTTCATTTCCGGCTACGCCGAGGAAGCATTCAAGAAAAATCTGCCGGAGGGCGAAAGCTTCACGTTTTTGCCAAAACCTTTTTCACTTAAGGAGCTTGTCGCGGCAGTGAAGGAAACGATGGCGTCATAATTCGTTCACTCTCAGCAATTTCATCATCTTGACCGCATAGTCGAATTGGGGCCTATTCTCGCCCGCGAGATCTGGTTTTCGGCTGCCTTGGTTCCTGCGCGCGCCTTTGGCCATCAGGACAACTCCCAAAAACGCGGATATCTGCCCAGCCGTGCGATGAGCGCGCGGTTGGTCGATTTTAGAAGTGAGGAAGACAAGATGCCTGTAGGAACCGTGAAGTTCTTCAATACGCAGAAGGGCTATGGCTTCATCCAGCCGAACGATGGCGGCAAGGACGTATTTGTCCACATTTCCGCTGTCGAGCGTTCTGGGATGCACACGCTTAACGAAGGCCAGAAAGTGTCCTTCGAGATCGTGACCGAACGCGGCAAGACCGCGGCGGCAAACCTGAAGGCCGTATAAGAACTTCATGCGGCGGGCGATTCCCCGCCAAGCAAAACCAAAAACCCGGCGCTCCAAACGCCGGGTTTTTTTGAACTTCCGTTTTGCCGTGCGCCCGGAATTTTCGCTCGCCGATGTCGGAGGAGGAGATGGTCTGGTCGCTCAACGATTTTTTGGTTTCTGCGCTCACGTCCGATGCGGAATTCTTCAGCTAGCCTCAGGGTATTTTTTACTGGTCTTGATATTTCATTCGGATGCAGAATTGGACGGCCGTTCGATTGACAATGGCCGATTGACCTTTATGGCCTTCTTCAGGCCATCCGCGAACCGGCTGGCATGGTCGCACTTCGGTTCAGTGGCCGCCCCAGGAATGCAAAGCCTTGGCATTCCGGGCTAAAAGGGAGGCCACCCGCTGCGGGGCAGGTGGCCTCGACTTGCGCGGGCCACAACTTTGGGCGGGGGTATAACTGCGGCTCGCGTTTGGTGACTTGGGGTCAATGTTGGTAATTTACGAGGCCCATACGTTGGGGCGATGTGATTCAGGTCACAGATTGGTCGATTCCTCTAGATGGGATCGGAAAGGGCCGGGAAATGGACCGATCGGGTGGAAAACTGCGGAAAAGAACATCTTGCGAACATAGAACAAATAGTGTACATTGTTCATGTTCTGTTCGAAGGGGCTGTTTTTCCTTTTATAGGTCGGATGGCCCGATTTCATCCTCTAGCAAGGCGCGCGGGAGCCCGTAATGTCACAGTCCTCAGCTGCACTCCGACTCGTTGAAAATAATTCCATGGACAAATCCAAGGCTTTGGACGCCGCGCTGTCGCAAATCGAGCGCCACTTCGGCAAGGGCTCGATCATGCGTCTCGGCAAGAACGACAGGTCGATGGATATTGAAACGATCCCTTCTGGCTCGCTCGGACTTGATATTGCGCTCGGCGTTGGTGGTCTGCCGAGAGGCCGGGTGGTCGAAATCTATGGGCCTGAATCTTCCGGCAAGACAACACTAGCACTGCATGCAGTTGCCGAGGCGCAGAAACGCGGCGGCATCTGTGCGTTCATCGATGCGGAACATGCGCTCGATCCTGTCTATGCGCGTAAGCTTGGCGTCGACGTTGACAATCTGCTCATCTCGCAGCCCGACACGGGCGAACAGGGGCTCGAAATCGCCGATACGCTTGTGCGCTCCGGCGCGATCGACATTCTGGTCGTGGATTCGGTAGCAGCACTGGTCCCGCGGGCTGAACTCGATGGTGAAATGGGCGATGTGCAGCCCGGCTCACAGGCGCGCCTCATGAGCCAGGCGCTGCGCAAGCTCACCTCGTCAATTTCCAAGTCGAATACGATGGTGGTTTTCATCAATCAAATACGCATGAAGATAGGCGTCATGTACGGCTCCCCGGAAACAACGACGGGTGGACATGCTCTGAAGTTCTATGCCTCGGTACGCCTCGATATCCGCCGTATCGGCGCGATCAAGGAGCGCGACGAGGTTGTTGGCAACCAGACCCGTGTGAAGGTGGTCAAGAACAAGCTTGCGCCCCCATTCAAGCAGGTTGAGTTCGATATCATGTACGGCGAGGGCATCTCCAAGATGGGCGAGCTGATCGATCTCGGCATCAAGGCGGGTGTGGTGGAGAAGTCTGGCGCCTGGTTCTCTTATGACAGTCAGCGCCTTGGTCAAGGTCGCGAGAACGCCAAGGTATTCCTGAAGCAGAACCCGGAAATCGCTGGCAAGATCGAGGCCGCCATCCGTTCCAATGCTGGCCTTATCGCTGAGCAAATTTTGGGACCCATCGAAGCCAACGAAGACGGTGACGAAAAGGACGCGGCCGAGGATTAAGCGGGCCTCCGCCCCTAAAGCGATCGCGTTCGCCGCACCTCCGCGGTCGCCCGATTCTTGGCTGTAATGGCCCGCCGCGGACGCTGCCCGTCTGCGGCGGGTCCCGTTTTTCGCCTCTCTCGACAGTTCCGAGCCTGCTCTATACACAAACCCTCCATGAGCGGCGTCAACGAAATCCGGTCCACTTTCCTCGACTTCTTCGCCAAGCGTGGCCACGAGATCGTGCCGTCGTCCTCGCTCGTTCCGCGCAATGACCCCACCCTGATGTTCACCAATGCGGGGATGGTGCAATTCAAAAATGTCTTCACTGGCGTCGAGAAACGGCCTTATCAGCGCGCGGTTACCGCGCAGAAATGTGTACGCGCGGGTGGAAAGCACAACGATCTCGACAATGTTGGCTATACCGCGCGGCATCACACATTTTTTGAGATGCTCGGCAATTTTTCGTTTGGCGATTATTTCAAAGAACGCGCGATCGAGCTTGCCTGGGAATTGATCACGAAAATATTCGAAGTTCCCAAAGAGCACCTCCTGGTGACGGTCTTTTCCGAGGATGAGGACGCGTTCAGACTATGGAAAAAAATCGCAGGGTTGCAAGAATTGAAAATCATTAAAATTGCGACTTCCGACAATTTCTGGGCCATGGGCGATACGGGTCCATGCGGCCCGTGTTCCGAGATATTCTACGATCATGGCGCGCACATACCCGGAGGGCCGCCCGGCTCGGCGGATGCCGATGGCGACCGTTTTATCGAGATTTGGAATCTCGTCTTCATGCAATATGAGCAGCAAACGGTTGGTGAACGCACGAACCTGCCCAGGCCTTCGATCGATACCGGCATGGGGCTTGAGCGTATCTCGGCGGTTTTGCAAGGAACGAATGATAATTATGAGACGGATCTTTTCCGGGCTCTCATTCGTACGAGCGTTGATCTCACAAATGTCGATGCCGAAGGGTCCAATAAAGCAAGCCACCGTGTAATTGCCGATCATTTACGTGCGTCGTCCTTTCTCGTTGCGGATGGTGTGCTTCCTTCCAATGAAGGCCGCGGCTATGTGCTGCGTCGGATTATGCGGCGGGCGATGCGGCATGCTCAGCTTTTGGGCTCGAAGGAGCCGTTGATGTGGCGGCTTGTTCCCGTGCTCGTGCGTGAGATGGGACAGGCCTATCCCGAATTGTTGCGGGCCGAAGCGCTAATTGCCGAGACGCTGAAGCTCGAGGAGACGCGCTTTCGCCGTACGCTCGAACGTGGCCTCATGTTGCTTGAGGAAGAAAGCAAAAACCTAAAAAGTGGAGCGAGATTTTCGGGTGAAACAGCTTTCATGCTCTATGACACCTACGGATTTCCTCTCGACCTTACGCAGGATGCCTTGAGGTCACGGGGCATTGGAGTTGACACCACAACTTTTGAAGGCTCCATGGCTCGCCAACGCGAAAAAGCCCGCGCCGCGTGGTCGGGATCGGGAGATGCCGCGACTGAAGCCGTATGGTTCCGACTACGCGATAAAGTGGGCGCGACTGAATTCCTGGGATACGAGATCGAGGAGGCTAAAGGCATCGTTGCGGCCGTTCTAAGAGATGGCAATGAGGTATCCAGCCTTAAAGCGGGTGAGAGTGGCGCAGTTGTTCTGAACCAGACTCCATTTTATGGCGAAGCCGGTGGTCAAGTCGGCGACACTGGCTATCTTGTCGTAAATCAAATTCGTTTTCGTGTGACGGATACACAAAAGAAGGCGGGTGATTTATTGGTCCACTTTGGAGTTGTGGAGAAAGGAGCTCTAGAACCCGGCCTCGCCCTTTCGTTAGAAGTCGATCATGCCCGGCGCAGTAACATTCGCCGCAATCATTCCGCGACCCACCTCTTGCACGAATCCTTGCGTCAGGTTCTGGGCGACCATATTGCCCAGAAAGGTTCGCTTGTCGCTCCTGATCGCTTGCGTTTTGACTTTTCGCATCCAAAACCGATCGACGACGATGAACTGGCAAAAATAGAAGACCTCGCAAACTCAATTGTTCTGCAAAACACGCCGGTTATGACAAAATTGATGGCTGTAGACGATGCGATTTCATCGGGGGCCCGTGCTTTGTTCGGTGAAAAATACGGTGATGAGGTCCGGGTTGTTGCCATGGGGCAAGGGAGCGGCAACGAGATGGGCTGGTCGATCGAGCTCTGTGGCGGAACGCACGTCAAACGCACGGGCGATATCGGCCTAATTTCGATCATTTCCGAAAGTGCTGTCGGTGCAGGCTTGCGCCGGGTGGAGGCACTTACAGGCGATTTTGCACGGCATCATTTCGCGGGTCGAGCGCGCGAGTTACGCGAAATCGGCGAATTACTGAAAGCATCTGTTCAGGACGTGCCTGCCCGCATCGAAACATTAATCGAAGATCGTAAACGACTTGAGCGGGAACTTTCTGAAGCGAAAAAAAAGCTCGCTATGAGAGGTGCTGCGAAAAATGGAGAGGATGGTATTCGTACCATTGGGAATGTGAAGCTGTTGGCTCGTACGGTTGAGGGTATTGAGATGAAAGATCTCAAAAGTCTCGCCGACGAAGGCAAGCGTCAAGTTGGCTCCGGTATCGTGGCTATTATCGGGGTCAGTGGTGACGGAAAGGCCGGACTGGTTGTTGGCGTTACAGATGATCTTACAAAACGATATAATGCGATTGAGCTTGTGCGCCGAGGAGCTGAGGCGCTTGGCGGAAAGGGTGGCGGAGGCCGCCCTGATATGGCGCAAGCTGGCGGTCCTGACGGAGCGAAGGCAAAATCCGCGCTCGATGCGATCGCGGCTGCCATCGGTTCAATTTGACTGATCTAAGCGAGAATAATTCTGGATGAACCAAAATGTTCAGTCATCGGGCAATGTAAGAAGGGTGAGAACGGGTATCGCTCAATTTCGCCGCCGCGTTTACCAGCTTTTGGAACAAGGTCCGATCGGTGACAACAGCAGTCGGTTGGTCAGCCATCTCCTGATGGCGCTCATTGTCATCAACCTTATATCGGTTACGCTTGAATTGGTTCCTCCGTTGGAAACTCGATACCAAATTATCTTCGGCGCAATCGAAGGAATTTCACTTGTAATTTTCACCATCGAATATCTCTTACGGCTGTGGGTCGCAGCCGAACATGCGCCTTATGGTCATCTTTCGTCCTACCGCACGCGACTGAAATTCGTTTTGAGCCCGGAGGGCATCGTGGATTTGCTCGCCGTTATGCCATTCTGGGTGGCACTCTTTGTATCGGCTGACCTTCGTTTTATCACGGTATTTCGCTTCGTACGTTTCTTAAAGCTTGTTCGCCATTCCACCGCGATGCGTTCGCTGTTTAACGCAATTTATTCCGAGCGCCGAGAGTTAGTAGGAAGTCTTGTAATCCTCGTCGGCACCACGATGATTGCTGCCTCGCTGATGCATATAGCCGAAGGCCGTGCGCAGCCGGATAAGTTTGGGACTATTCCCGATTCAATGTGGTGGGCGATCGTGACGCTCGGTACCGTCGGCTATGGAGACGCGGTACCGATCACAGCGCTTGGCAAGCTTGTCGCTGGCGTGACGATCATTTTTGGCCTCATGATGGTTGCCTTGCCAGTCGGTATCATTGCGACGGCGTTTGCAAACGAAATTCATCGACGTGATTTTGTCGTTACTTGGGGCATGGTGGCGCGATTTCCGTTGTTTTCGGAACTTAATGCTGCAGAGATCGCCGATATTATCAAGCTTTTGCGTGCGCAAACCTTCGAGCCGGGAGATGTAATCATACGGCGAGGCGAGCCCGGTGATTTTATGTATTTCGTGGCGGATGGAGAGGTAGAAATTGATTTGCGGCATAAAGCAGTGCGGCTCGGCGGGGGCAGTTTTTTCGGAGAAGCAGCTGTTCTGAAAAAAACCAGACGCTCCGCTACCGCAACTGCTGTTTCGCGAACGAATCTTTTGATTCTGGACTCGGATGATCTGCATGCATTAATGGAACGCGAACCACGCATCGCGGAACACGTGCATGAAGTGGCCCGCAGTCGACAGACGGGTGATTTAAAGATCGACGATTAAAAACGCAGAGACTTAAACTTAGCTCATTGCGTTCTTGAGATTCGCAGCGACCTTATCGAGGAAGCCAGTCGTAGATAGCCATTTCTGATCGGAGCCGATCAGCAATGCCAAATCCTTTGTCATAAAACCGCTTTCGACCGTAGTAATGCAGACTTTTTCAAGGGTATTAGCAAATTTGGCGAGATCTTTGTTGTCATCCAGTTTCGCTCGGTGCGAGAGTCCTCTCGTCCATGCAAAAATTGACGCAATGGAATTTGTCGAGGTTTCCTTCCCCTTTTGGTATTCGCGATAGTGCCGTGTTACCGTGCCGTGTGCGGCTTCGGATTCAAGCACCTTGCCATCGGGTGTGGTTAATACCGAAGTCATGAGGCCCAGCGATCCAAATCCCTGAGCCACGGTATCCGACTGCACATCGCCGTCATAATTTTTGCAGGCCCACACATAGCCGCCAGACCATTTCATTGCGGAAGCGACCATGTCGTCGATAAGGCGATGTTCATACGAAATCTTCTTTTTTTCGAATTCTGCCCTGAATTCTTTGTCATATATTTCTTGGAAGATATCCTTGAAGCGTCCATCATAGATTTTGAGAATTGTATTTTTGGTCGACAGATAAACCGGATACCCGTGCGACAGGCCGTAATTTAGTGAAGCGCGCGCGAAATCACGAATTGAATCGTCGAGATTATACATAGCCATCGCAACGCCGCTTCCTGGCGCCTGAAAGACCTCATGTTCGATCGTTTTGCCATCATCACCGACAAATTTAATTGTGAGCTTTCCCTTCCCGGGAAATCTAAAATCCGTTGCTCGATATTGGTCACCATAAGCATGGCGGCCGATGATGATCGGTTGCGTCCATCCCGGCACAAGTCGTGGGACGTTTTTGCAGATGATAGGCTCGCGAAAAATTACGCCACCCAAGATGTTGCGAATCGTGCCATTTGGCGAGCGCCACATCCTCTTCAAATTAAATTCCTTAACACGGGCCTCGTCAGGAGTAATCGTCGCGCACTTTACCCCGACACCGACTTTCTTAATCATCTCCGCGGCGTCGACCGTGACTTGATCGTCGGTCTTGTCGCGATATTCGACACCCAAATCGTAATAAAGAAGCTGGATATCAAGATACGGGTGGATCAGCTTGTCTTTGATGAGCTGCCAGATGATGCGAGTCATCTCGTCGCCATCAAGCTCGACGACCGGGTTTTTGACCTTTATTTTCGCCATGACGGAAAAAGTTTCCTTGAAAACGATGATCTGGTTGTAGGTCTGGCAGCTCTTCGATATGGCTGCCCGTCGTTAACGGGCGTCGCTATAGCATCGGGCGGCAAAATGACAAAGCCAACCTTCGCTGGGTGAGCGAAATTTTGCTGGAAGGTAGATTATGCCGGGCGCCGGAACCGACCGAACAAAAGAATGGCTGAGCGGAGGGCCGGTCATAATCCTGGTCGAACCGCAACTTGGTGAAAATATTGGCGCCGCTGCTCGTGTTATGGGTAATTTCGGCGTCTCGCATTTGCGCTTGGTTAAACCGCGGGATGGGTGGCCCAATATGCAAGCACATCGGTCTGCTTCTGGTGCAGACCGTATTCTTGAAAGAGCGAGGATCTTCGATACGCTTGAAGCGGCAATCGCCGATTGCACCCTAGTGATAGCCGCGACTGCGCGACAGCACAATCAGGCGAAAGAGGTTGTGGGGGCTGAAGAAGCGGCGCGCAGAAGTTTACCGCGCGTTGTTTCCGGCGAGACCGTGGCTTTCGTATTCGGCCGAGAGCGAAATGGGCTTGAGAACGAGGAAGTTGGTCTTGCCGACATTATCCTAACTTTACCGGTAAACCCGGCCTTTGCGTCGCTCAATCTTGCGCAAGCCGTTGCCGTCGTATGTTACGAATACTTTAAGCTCGCTACTGGTGGCGAGCTTCCGTTTGTAATGCGAGAGAGATCGAAATCAGCTCCCAAGGAACAGCTGCTCGCGTTTTTTGAAACGATCGAATGGGAGCTTTCTAAGGTGGAATTTTTTCGGCCGCCAGAAAAACATATGACAATGGTCGTAAATTTGCGAAACATCGTCATCCGAATGAATCCTACACAACAAGATATTCAGACGTTACACGGTGTGATCATGGCAATCGCTGAAGGTCGCAAAGGTCCCGCGCGGGGAGGTGTGCTTGATAGCGCTGAAGCCGAAGCATTGCGTACGTTGCTTGCCGAACATTGGAGCGGCCGAGTTCCATCGGAGCAGGCTCCCGTACGGGGACTCGCGCGGCTTTTACGGCGCAATCCCACAGATGCGGAACGATTGCTTTGGAAGGCAATGGTAAATGATCGCCGTTTTGTTATGCGCGGCTTTAAACATCAGGTTCCAGTCGGATCACACATTCCTGACTTTGTGTCATTTCCATTGCGCACGGTTATTGACCTTGTGCCGCAACAGGAACCAAAACAAGCCATTGCGGCGCGGACGGAGAGACACAAATGGCTTGCGGCGCGAGGTTATCGGATTATCGAAATGTATGCATCTGAAATTGAAGCTGATTTGAAAGGCCAGATCGATTGGCTCGATGCTAAAATTGTCGAATGCTAATTCCACTATGACAAACTCAGCAGAAAAATCTCCTTTGGTTCTTGTCTTTGACTCTGGCCTTGGAGGGTTAACGGTCCTGCGCGAGATTTCGCGGCAAAGGCCAGATCTTCATCTTGTTTATGTGGCGGATGATGCGGCTTTCCCTTATGGCCTCCTTGACGATCAGGCGCTGACAGATCGGGTCGTAACGGTTGTTGGAAATCTCATCGCGCAGTTGAATCTCTCGCTTGTTGTGATTGCCTGCAATACCGCCTCAACATTGGCGCTTCCTTCCCTGCGGAACAAATTTTCCGTTCCCTTTGTCGGAACTATTCCCGCCGTTAAACCAGCATGTGAGCGATCAATTACGAAAAGCGTAAGCGTACTTGCGACACCCGGAACCGTGCGTCGGGATTACACGCAAGCTTTGATACGAGAGTACGGTGGCGGCAGTCAGATCACGCTGGTGGGCAGCGAGCATCTAGCGGAGCTAGCCGAACGTGCATTACAAGGTGAATTGATAACTGACGATGAAATTGTCCGAGAAATCCGTGCCTGTTTTGTCGATGGAGTGGCGCGCACCGATACCATCGTACTAGCATGTACACACTATCCATTGATTATTGATCGTTTGAGAACGCTTTCACCCTGGCCGGTAGAATGGATTGACCCTGCAGAAGCGATTGCGCGACGTGTTTCTAGTCTGCTTCCTGTTTTACAGGCTCCAACGAGTCTTCCAATTGAAGCCTATTTTACCAGCGGAAGGGAGCCAACCGCGGCGCTTATTCAGACACTTACGCAATTTCGTGCCAAAGCTTCGCAAAATTACGCTTTCAAAATGCCCGTTTGACAGGGCAAGCTCCTCTCGGCTATCCCCACTGTGCTTGGCGGGCCTTTGGGCCCGCTTGGCTTTTCCAGCACCCGTGATGGGAACCGGCGCACGGTTTTCTGTCTGTCGGCCGGAAGTTCCGGCGGAGGAGGGCGCGATCCGAAACGAGAAAGGGATCTGCGATGTCAAAGCGTATTTCGGCGAAGCATAAACTTGATCGCCGTATGGGCGAGAATATTTGGGGCCGCCCAAAGAGCCCCGTCAATCGGCGTGAATACGGTCCGGGCCAGCATGGTCAACGCCGAAAAGGAAAACTTTCTGATTTTGGCGTCCAGCTGCGGGCGAAACAAAAGCTTCGTGGTTATTACGCTAATATTTCTGAGAAACAATTCAGGAACATTTACGCTGAAGCATCCCGCATGCGAGGAGATACCGGCGCAATTCTGATCGGATTGCTTGAACGGCGTCTTGATGCGATTGTTTATCGAGCAAAATTCGTTCCGACGGTTTTTTCCGCACGACAAGTCGTGTCCCATGGTCATGTCATGGTCAACGGGAAGCGCGTAACGATTCCAAGTTACCGCGTAGAAATAGGCGATGCCGTCGAACTTACGGCTCGTGGCAAGGACCTTGTCATTGTGATCGAGGCTACACAGTCGGCCGAACGCGATGTGCCTGATTATCTCGAGGTCGACCATAAAAAAATGACAGCTAAAATGGCTCGTGTTCCGACCCTAACGGAGGTTCCCTATCCCGTGCAAATGGAGCCGCATTTGGTGGTCGAGTTCTATTCGCGCTGATTGTTTCACGAGTGAATAATAAAAAGGCCGTCTTCAAAGACGGCCTTTTTATTTCCAAAAAAAAATTTACCGGCAATCAAGCTCGCTCAGCAAGCTTAACGCCTTTTTCCTTCAGTAAATTCTGTAGCTCATTCGCCTGAAACATTTCACGAATAATGTCGCATCCGCCTACGAAGTCGCCTTTCACGTACAGTTGGGGAATCGTTGGCCAATTTGAATAAGCCTTGATGCCTTGGCGCAGCTCATCGGAGTCCAGAATATTCACGCCTTTGTATGGAACGCCCAAATAATCGAGGATCTGAACGACCTGACCAGAAAAACCGCACTGAGGGAACTGCGGCGTACCCTTCATGAATAGTACTACGTCGTTCGATTTCAGTTGTTGGTCAATAAATTGATGGATGCTCATTTTTGTCCCTCAGTGGCCTTCTGGTGTGGTGGTCTGTAGCGCAAGCGCATGAAGCGCTCCGCCCATCGAGCCCTTAAGGGCAGCATAGACCATCTGATGCTGCTGCACACGGCTCTTTCCGCGAAAGCTTTCGGCTACAACCGTGGCGGCATAATGGTCGCCATCTCCTGCTAAGTCCCGAATTTCAACTGCAGCGTCAGGGATCGCCTCCTTAATCAAACGCTCAATATCTCGAGCATCCATTGCCATTTTAAAATCTCCCACGCTCACCCACGCGGATCGCCAGCCATATAGGTCGGTAGCCAGCCTTCGTGAATCGTGCGCAACTTTGAGACCAATATTGGGTTCTCGCCCTGAAGCGTCAATTGGCGGCTCCCGGTTGTGCCCAAACGTCGCAAGGCAACCGAAGCTTTGGCCGCTGCGGCCTCAATTTTCGGCAAATTGCTGGCATCGGCTGTAAAAATATATCTTGCCTGATCCTCACCGAACCAAACGGCGTGTGCTGGCAGATTGGGCTCTGGGGTTTGCAATTCCGCCCCGATGTTGGAAGCCATTGCCATTTCGGCGAGTGCAACCAGGAGTCCACCATCCGAAATATCGTGAGCCGCGGTTACCAGACGGGCTTGGATAAGCTCCTGCATGAAATCGCCGTTTTTCTTTTCAGTAGCTAGGTGGACGGGAGGGGGCGCTCCATCCTCGCGATCAAGAACCGTGGCCAAAAAAGCCGATTGTCCCAACCACCCCTTTGTCTCCCCGATGAGGAAAATCGCTTCTCCCTCCGCTTTGAAGGCGAGAGAACTCATTTTTGAAAGATCATCAAGCAAGCCGACGCCACCGATCGCAGGCGTCGGCAAAATTCCTCTGCCATTGGTTTCGTTATAAAGCGAGACATTGCCGGAGACGACCGGAAAGTCGAGCATCTTGCACGCCTCGGAGATGCCACGGACGCAATAAACAAACTGTCCCATGATCTCCGGGCGCTCCGGATTGCCGAAATTGAGGTTGTCCGTGATTGCGAGCGGACGTGCCCCGACGGCTATGAGATTTCGCCAGGCTTCGGCTACAGCCTGCTTCCCGCCCTCAAAAGGATCGGCTTCACAATAGCGGGGCGTGACGTCGGTCGTCATTGCAAGCGCTTTCGGTCCGTCTTCGATTCGGACAACGGCTGCGTCGCCGCCGGGTCGCTGCAATGTATCATTGAGAATGATATGATCGTATTGCTCCCACACCCAACGCTTGGAGCTGAGATCGGGAGAGCCGATCAGTTTTTCGAGCGCCGCCCCGATCGAAATTGGGCAGGAGATTTCCGCTGGATCCAGTGGAGGGAATTTCTTTGGTTCAGCGAAAGGCCGATTATATTCCGGCGCCTGATCCCCAAGCTCCTTGATCGGCAAGTCGGCCATTACATCTCCGTGGTATCGAACGATGAAGCGCGAGTTATCCGTCGTCTGGCCAACAATCGCAAAATCGAGGCCCCATTTCTTAAAGATGGCTTCGGCTACTTTTTCTTTTTCGGGCTTCAACACCATCAGCATGCGCTCCTGACTTTCGGAGAGCATCATTTCATAGGCGGTCATTGCCGCTTCGCGGGTAGGGATCGCATCTAGATCAAGGGTGATTCCGAGATCGCCCTTTGCGCCCATTTCGACAGCGGAACATGTAAGCCCTGCAGCGCCCATATCCTGGATTGCGATGACGCAACCCGCATGCATGATCTCGAGACTGGCTTCGAGCAAGAGTTTTTCTGCGAACGGGTCGCCGACCTGAACGGTTGGGCGCTTTTCATCGGAGGAATCGTCGAATTCGGCTGACGCCATTGTGGCGCCATGGATGCCGTCGCGACCGGTTTTCGATCCGAGATAAACGACGGGCCGTCCGACGCCGGTCGCCTTTGCGTAAAAGATCTTATCCTTTTTCGCGAGGCCCACGGCCATTGCATTGACAAGTATGTTGCCATCATAACGAGAGTGAAATCCAACCGAGCCTCCTACGGTTGGTACTCCAAAACTGTTCCCGTAACCGCCGATGCCTGCGACCACACCGGATACGAGCGAACGCGTTCTTGGGTGTTTGGGATCGCCAAAACGGAGTGAATTCAGGCAAGCGATCGGGCGGGCGCCCATGGTGAAAACGTCGCGCAAAATTCCCCCAACGCCGGTTGCCGCACCCTGATAAGGTTCAATAAAAGACGGATGGTTGTGGCTCTCCATTTTGAATACGCATGCGATCCCGTCGCCAATATCAATCACACCCGCGTTTTCACCCGGTCCCTGAATGACCCATGGCGCTTTCGTTGGTAGCCCGCGCAAATGAACTTTGGAAGATTTGTAAGAACAGTGTTCGTTCCACATCGCCGATACGATGCCGAGTTCCGTAATAGTTGGGTCGCGGCCGATGAGTTCGCGAAATCGATCATATTCGTCAGGTTTGAGTCCGTGCTCGGCGACAAGCGCGGGGGTAATCTTCGGCTCCTTCGGAATCATTTCAGGCAGCTTCAAGCGTATTGATAAGGCTTTCGAACAGCCGTCTTCCGTCGGTTGGCCCTACTACCGGATCGACGTGGTTTTCGGGATGCGGCATGAGACCGAGCACGTTCAATTTTTCAGACAAAATGCCGGCGATGGAATTCGTTGAGCCATTATAATTGAAAGCTGGATCGAGTTTCCCGTCCGGCGCGGTGTACCGGAGTGCCACCCGATTTTCGCCCTCCAGCCGGGCGATTGTCTCGGCGTCGGCGATATAATTTCCTTCACCATGTGCGACCGGTACGCGGATCACATCGCCCGCATTGTAACGCTGTGTGAACGGCGTATCAGAGCGTTCGATCCGTAAGTAAACTTCCTTGCAAAGAAACCTAAGCTGGGCGTTACGCATCAGAACGCCTGGCAGCAAGCCCGCTTCACACGCGATCTGAAAACCATTGCACACCGCGAGCACGAGGCCTCCCTTGGCGGTATGCGCTCGCACCGCATCCATGATGCTCGCGCGCGCTGCAATCGCACCACAGCGAAGATAGTCTCCATAAGAAAATCCGCCGGGAATTACGACAAGATCAGTGCCTTTGGGCAGTTCACGATCTGCGTGCCAGACCATCACCGGCTCTTTTCCAGACACAAGTTTCAAACTACGTGCCATGTCACGTTCGCGATTGATGCCGGGGAAAACGAGAACGGCGGCCTTCATGCAGTCAACTCACAATTTCCACACGGTAATTTTCAATAACCATGTTGGCGAGCAATTTTTCCGCGGCTTCCTTGAGTTTTGCCTCGGCCTTCGCCTTGTCTCCAGCTTCGAGTTCTATGTCGAAGATTTTCCCCTGCCGTACGCTGTGAATGCCACTGACGCCAAGCGATTTTAATGCGCCTTCGATTGCCTTGCCTTGCGGATCGAGGACACCGGTTTTCAATGTAACAGCTACGCGCGCTTTCATTGCCTCGCCACTCCGAAATGGATACGGGGGCAACAAGCCCCCGCCGAAAAATGACACGCAAACGAAAACTTACTGGACGAGAACGGGTCCACGACCTTGTGGCGGCTCACCCTCGGCCATGATGCCGAGACGCTTGGCGACTTCGGTATAGGCTTCGATTAGCCCCCCCAGATCGCGGCGGAAACGATCCTTATCGAGCTTTTCGTTTGTTTTCATGTCCCAAAGGCGACAGCTATCGGGGCTGATTTCATCGGCAACGACGATGCGCATCATATCATTTTCCCAAAGCCGTCCACACTCCATCTTAAAGTCGATCAAACGGATGCCGATGCCGAGGAAGAGACCCGACAGAAAATCGTTCACACGGATCGCGAGTGCGCTGATCTCATCAATCTCTTGGGTATTTGCCCAGCCGAATGCCGTAATGTGCTCTTCTGAAACCATCGGATCGTTCAGCTTGTCGTTCTTGTAGTAGAACTCGATAATCGAGCGCGGGAGATGTGTTCCTTCCTCCAATCCAAGACGAGTCGCCAGCGAACCGGCCGCTACATTGCGAACTACGATTTCAAGAGGGATTATCTCCACTTCGCGGATGAGCTGCTCGCGCATGTTGAGGCGGCGGATAAAATGCGTGGGCACACCGATGTCGTTCAGCCGCTGGAAGATGTATTCCGAGATGCGGTTGTTGAGCACGCCTTTGCCCTCGATCACATCATGCTTTTTGGCATTGAATGCGGTCGCGTCGTCCTTAAAGTGCTGAATTAAGGTTGTAGGTTCGGGCCCTTCGTAAAGGATCTTGGCCTTACCCTCATAAATTTTACGGCGGCGGCTCATGGGCATGTACCGTGTCTTGAGAAAATCCATCTTTGCGGACAACTCCGGTGGCACTTTCTGCGCAAGCTTGCCAAACTTAGGGCATTCGCGCCGATAGCAGTGGGAATGGCAGATTTTGCGCTGCACATTTCTTATTGGAACCTAGCCGATCGAGGCGTGCAGTACAATGCAATCAAGGCCTTTGTTCCGGCCATTTGTGATAAGCGGATGCAGTTGATCCGAGAGCGGGGGACCGATATCAAAGCGAATCGGTTTAAAAGCGGTGGAGCGATAGATGACAACGTTCGATAAGCGTGAAGAAGGCTTTGAACAGAAATTCGCCCACGATGAGGAGTTACGCTTTAAAGCCACTGCACGGCGAAATAAACGATTGGGTCTTTGGGTCGCCGAAAAGCTGGGCCTGAAGGGAGCCGAAGCGGAGACCTATGCAAAGAGCGTCGTCGCGGCTGAATTTACGGAAGGCGGCGATGAGGATGTATTTCGCAAGCTTCGCGGAGACTTGGATGTCAAGAAGGTCGCGGTAACCGATCAACAACTTCGCCAGACTATGAGCGATCTGTTGGCGCATGCGGTCGAGGAAATCAAAGCTGGGCGTTAATTCCTCGTCATCATCGACTTTTGGGCAACATGGCTGAACTCAGCTCCACATTAAGTCTTGCAGGGCGGCTACGTGCGGGCGAAACGGTTTTCAATGCCTGGGTGACCCTCTCCCATCCTGCCATCATTCAGGAACTCGCGCGGGCTGGATTTCGTTCCGTTACACTGGATTTTCAAAACGGTCTTTGTTCCTTTGATGAACTGCTGAATTGCATTCTGACGGCTGCTTCTCATGACTTGGCTGTCGCCGTTCGTCCGCCGCTAGGCGATTATGGCTTGGCGAGTCGTGTACTCGATGCCGGCGCGGGCGCTGTCATCATGCCTATGGTCAATTCAAGCGCAAGCAAAGGAATTGGTTGATGTCGTCAAATTTTCGCCGATCGGCGAGCGAAGCTGGGGCCCTCACACAGCACTTGGTTTATCCGGGCTTGACCGCGACAGTTATCTGCACCGTGCCAATGATTTTACGCTCTGTTTTGCCATGATCGAGACGTCCGAAAGCATTGACAAGATTGAGAGTATTCTTGCGACGCCTGGCTTGTGCGGAATATTTATTGGACCGAATGATCTGTCGATTTCGATAAGCAAAGGCGAAAGGGTGGACCCGAACCACTCTTCTGTACTTGCTGCAATCGACGAAATTCTGTTGTTTTCGTTGAAGCACAACAAAATTGCTGGGATTTTCGCAGGAACTGCCGATACCGCTCGCGAATACGCGAAACGTGGATTTCAATTCATCGCCATGGGTTCAGACCTCGGTTATTTGCGGTCAGGTGCCGCAAGAGCGCTGGCCAAAGCGAAAGGGGGTATTGCTGAAGTAAAGGCCGGAAACTGGTTTTAGGCTGTGCCAAAAACTCGTTTGAAGATCGTATCGACGTGCCTCAAGTGATGGTTCAAGTCGAAGCAGACCTCAAGTTCCGATGCGCTAAGTCTCTGAATCACTTCTGGGTCGTTTTTCAGCAAGTGTAGAAAGTCACCTTCGCCTGCCCAGGCCTTCATGGCGTTTCTCTGCACCAGCTTGTAAGCCGCTTCTCGCTGGAGGCCCTTTTGCACAAGTGCAAGAAGCACACGCTCGGAGTGGACGAGACCACCGAACATTTGTAAGTTCCGCTTCATCGCGTCGGGATAGATAAGCAGTTTTTCGACGATGCCGGCGAGACGATCGAGCGCAAAGTCGAGCGTGACAGTCGCATCCGGTCCGATCATGCGTTCCACAGAAGAGTGGGAAATATCTCGTTCGTGCCAGAGCACGACGTTCTCGAGTGCGGGCGTTACATAGGCGCGGACCATGCGTGCGAGCCCCGTGAGATTTTCCGAAAGCACGGGGTTTCGCTTATGCGGCATCGCAGAAGAACCTTTCTGGCCCTCTGAGAAAAATTCTTCGGCCTCTCGGACTTCCGTACGTTGCAGGTGGCGAATTTCCGTTGAGAGTCGCTCGACGGAAGCAGCGACCACACCAAGAGTCGCAAAAAACATTGCGTGGCGATCACGCGGGATGATTTGGGTTGACACCGGCTCGATCGCGAGGCCCATCTTTTTTGCAACATATGCTTCAATACGTGGATCGTTGTTGCCAAAGGTACCAACAGCGCCAGAGATTGCGCAGGTCGCGATCTCGATGCGTGCCCGCTTTAACCGCTCCAGCGCGCGATTGAATTCGGCGTATGCGAACGCAAGCTTGACTCCGAACGTAGTCGGTTCTGCGTGCACGCCATGTGAGCGGCCGATGGTTGGGGTCATTTTGTATTCGAACGCGCGGCGTTTCAATGCCTCCAGCAGGCGTTCGACATCCTTGATCAGAATATCAGCGGACCGCGAAAGCTGAACGGCAAGACAAGTATCAAGAATATCCGACGACGTGAGGCCAAGATGCACGAAACGAGCTTCGGGTCCAATGATTTCGGCAAGATGAGTTAGGAATGCGATCACATCGTGTTTAACTTCGCGTTCGATCGCATCGATGCGCGCGATGTCGAACTTCGCAATCCTGCCTTTCTCCCAGACCTTCTTCGCGGCTTCTTTCGGAATGATTCCGAGCTCAGCCATTGCATCAGCGGCGTGTGCCTCGATCTCGAACCAGATGCGGAAGCGGGTCTCTGGCGACCAGATTGCCGCCAACTCCGGCCGGGAGTAGCGCGTGATCATCAGGCGGCCTCGCCGCGAGCGAGTGCGGCCGCGTTGCGGATGGCGGCGATATTCGCACGGTAGGTATCTGGCCTGCCGCCCTTGAAAACAGCGGAACCGGCTACAAGTACATTGGCGCCTGCGCGCGCGACCAGCCCAGCGGTCTCGTGCGAAATTCCTCCATCCACTTGTATGTCAATCGGTCGTCCTCCAGCCATCGCGCGAAGATTGCGAATTTTATCAACGGTGGCGGGAATGAATTTTTGTCCGCCATATCCGGGATTGACCGCCATCACCAGAATGAGATCGACGAGATCGATTACATGTTCGAGCGCCGACTCTGGTGTCGCCGGGTTGAGTGTGACGCCTGCTTTTTTGCCAAGCGTACGGATGGCTTGCAGGGAACGATGCACGTGCGGGCCTGCTTCGACGTGGACGGTGATGATATCTGCGCCCGCTTTCGCGAAAACCTCAAGGAAAGGATCGCAAGGCGCGATCATCAGATGCACGTCGAGAATTTTTTGGGTGACCGGACGAAGCGCTTTCACAACGTCTGGACCAATGGTGATGTTGGGCACAAAGTGCCCATCCATGACGTCGACGTGAATCCAGTCGGCCCCTGCGGCCTCGATCGCGGTTACTTCCTCGCCCAGCCGTGCGAAATCCGCGGACAGGATGGAAGGCGCAATGAAAAGCGGGCGAGTCGACATGGTGTGTGACAGGATAGTGTGTGCAATGCATGCAGTAACACGCGGCTCATCCGCTCGGCAACCTCGCCGCGAATTTGCGGTGAATCATCAACCGAAGCGGCTGCGCCAGGACGGTTGAGCGCCGGTGAAGGGCAGCGCGGTCGCTTCGAAGACGCCTCGTGCAATTGCTCTTGAGAGCGTATTTGCTGCGATCGCGCCAAGTTCTGCCAGTTCGCCAATTGGATCGGAGACCTTTCGCTTTCCCGTGGCGACGGAAAATACGACATCGCCGTCAATCACGCCGTGTGCGGGATAAATCGCACGGGTGAGGCCATCCTGTGCCATAACCGCAAGCTGTTTCGCCTGCGCTTTGGTGAGCGTTGCGTCGGTGGCGACGAGGGCAATGGTAGTATTCTCACCGGGGCGACTTTTTGTGCGCGCAACACGCGCGCCTTTGGGAAAAGGTGAGGGAAATCCGCGTCCGCCGAATTCCTTTTTTTCTTCCCATGGTGCTGCCCAGAAATGCGGTCCGTCGCCGACGGTGACGCTGCCCGCGGCATTCACGGCGGCGATCGCGCCGACGGTATGTCCGTCGCGTGTCACCATCGACGCTGAGCCAAGACCGCCTTTCAAGTTGACTGTGGAAGCGCCGAAGCCGGCGCCAGCCGTGCCAAGATTGAAACAAGTATTTGCTACCTTCGCCGCCTCGTACCCTAGATCGCGATAGGGGGCATGGCGGCCCCAATTTTTGTCGCCGCCATTCAATAGGTCGAAAAGGATCACGCCGGAAACGATGGGCACACGGATTTCGCGAACCGCATAGCCACGGCCTTGCTCGCGCAGCCATGATTGGACGCCGCCGGCGGCATCGAGACCGAATGCCGAACCTCCCGACAGTACAATGGCATCCGTTAGCTCGACGGTACGATGTGGCTTCATGCGATCGGTTTCGCGCGTGCCGGGTGCACCGCCGCGGACATCAACAGCGGCGATAAATGCCTGTTCGAAGACGATGGTCGTGACCCCGGAGGCTAATCGGGGGTCATCAGCATTGCCGACAAGCACGCCGGCGACATCGGTGACGAGATTTCGCAGTTTTGCCACGGAAAGTCCTCGATATAGACCGTGAATGAAGCCGATCGTTTCACTTTCCGCAAGAGAGAGGCTTGGTTCGCCGGTCGATTAAAAAGCCGCGAGCGCCACCCCAACAGTTGCTCTTCGCGCGCGAAGACGGCAAAAGATAATCATGGCCGATATTTCCATTCCCGCAGCACTCATTGCAGGGCTTGTGAGTTTTCTCTCGCCTTGCGTGTTACCGTTGGTGCCTCCTTATTTGTGTTTTCTTGCCGGTACGACGTTCGAGCATGTCATCGCGCGTGAACCAGGCCCACTGGTCGCCCGGCGCGAACTTGCAACAGCATTGCTCTTTGTACTTGGCTTTACGACGGTGTTTGTGGCGCTGGGCGCCAGCGCATCTGCTGTCGGCGGGCTGCTACGCGAATACGTGGCGACGCTTTCGGTGATTGCCGGCATTGCTGTGATCGTTATGGGTTTACATTTTCTTGGTGCGTTTCAATTGCCATTGCTCACGCGTACCGCTCGAGTGCATGTCGAGAAACCCGTTGGGCTATGGGGTGCCTATGTCATGGGACTCGCATTCGCGTTCGGCTGGACACCCTGCATCGGTCCGGTCCTCGCGGCGATCCTGGCAGTCGCTGCTTCGGAATCAACGGTAGTGCGTGGCGCGGGATTGCTCGCGGTCTATTCACTGGGCCTTGGAATCCCTTTTTTGTTGGCGGCATTTGCTTTAGAGCCGTTCGTAGGTTTCCTTGCGCGCATGCGTCGTTATCTTGGTGTGGTCGAGAAAGTAATGGGTGGACTGCTTGTTTTGACCGGCGTCGCGTTTCTGACCGGCTGGATCAGCCAAGCGAGCTATTGGATTCTCGAAACTTTTCCGGTGCTCTCGCGTTTTGGCTGAGCAAAAATAAGCTCGCCTAGAGGACGGGCTTTTGTTTATGTAGAAGTGTTGCGATTACATCTCGGAATAGGAGCCGTCCTTGTTCCAGATATAAATCACGTAATCGAGTACGGTAATATCACCTTGCTTGTTGTAGGAGATGGGTCCGAGCACCGTGCTCCAATTGCCGGCACGGATTGTTTCGGCGACTTTCTTCGGATCAGTGGTGCCAGTCTGGGCTACAGCCTGCGCCCAGATCTGGAATGCCGCATAAGAATAAAGTGTATAACCTTCTGGATCGATGCCCTTTGCCTTGAAACGCTCGACGATAGCGGCAGCTGTGGGTCGTTTCCGTGGATCGGCGCCGAAGGTCATGAGCGTTCCTTCACTTCCGGCACCTGTAATCGCCGAAAATTCTTTGTCGGCAAGCGCATCACCGGCCATCAATACGGTCTTCATTCCTTGATCGCGCATTTGACGCAAGATGAGGCCGGCTTCCTGATGATAGCCGCCGATAAATACCGCATCGATGTTCGCGGCCTTCATTTTTGAGACAAGTGCGGTGAAGTCTTTGTCCCCCTTGGTATAGGCCTCAAACATTTTTTCCTGCACGCCGGCTTTGTTCATGGCCTTCTTGGTTTCATCGGCGAGCCCTTTGCCATAGGTCGTCTTGTCGTGAAGTATCGCAATATTTTTGGTCGCATAGTTCTTTGCGAGGTAATCGCCTGCGACCTGGCCCTGCTGATCGTCGCGGCCGCAAACGCGGAAGGTATTCCATAAGCCACGTTCGGTGAACGTGGGATTTGTCGAAGCAGGTGTGATCTGCAAAACATTGCCCTCAGCATAAGCCTCAGAGGCCGGAATTGATGAAGAAGAGCAATAGTGGCCAGCGACGAAAGGAATTCTTGCAGAAGCGATCTTTTCGGCGACAGAGCGAGCCTGTTTCGGATCGCATTGATCGTCGCCAATCTCAAGCCTCAGTTTCTTGCCGAGAAGGCCGCCCGCGGCATTGATATCGGCGACTGCAAGTTCCGCGCCATCTTTCATTTGGCGGCCGAATACCGCTTCTCCGCCCGTCATCGGGCCGGCAACGGCAACTGTTATATCCTGTGCAAAGGCGTTATTTGCGAACGCGAGTCCCACTACGAGCGCTAAAGTTTTGAGTGACAGATTTTTCATATGCCAATCCCCCTTGCCGCGTGCGGATTGAAAAATGGCCGCGCCAAACATTGGTGTCCGGCTGTTATGTGCAACGATTTTCGCCGGATGTCACGTAAGAAAAAAGGTAAGATTTGCTCACCCGCCTTCAAGGTATGCGGCGCGCACTTCGTCTTTATTTAACAGTTCTGCCCCCGTGCCTTCCATTGTGATCAGGCCGTTCACAAGTACGTAGCCCCGGTGGGCGAGACGGAGGGCATGATAGGCGTTCTGCTCCACGAGAAAGACCGTTAGACCTTCGCTGCGATTTAGGTTGCGGATCACATCAAAAATCTGCTTCACAATTAACGGGGCAAGACCTAATGAGGGTTCGTCGAGCAGCAAAAGGCGCGGGCGGCTCATCAGGGCGCGGGCGATCGCCAGCATCTGTTGTTCGCCACCCGATAAAGTGCCGCCACGTTGGATTTGTCGTTCTTTGAGAATTGGAAAAAGAGCAAAGACACGCTCGATATCTTCTTTGAATGTCTTAAACTTGTTTACGGCCGCGCCCATTTGTAAATTTTCAAAGATGGTCATGCGCGGGAAGATACGACGGCCTTCAGGCGACTGTGCGATACGTCCGTGCATGATTTCATGTGTGGGAAGATGCGTAATGTCCTTTCCGTCAAAAACGATTTTTCCCTCGTAGGCGTGAGGATCTCCGCAAATCGTCATCATTAGAGTCGATTTTCCGGCGCCATTCGCGCCGATGAGCCCGACAATTTCGCCAGGCTGAATTTCCAAGCTTACACCTTTAAGTGCCGGAATGTTCCCGTAAAATGTTTTGATATTTCGAACGGAAAGAAGCGGCGGAGTCATAATGCAACCTCTTCTTCCGCAACACCGAGATAAGCCGCGATTACTTTTGGATCTTTATGAATTTCAGCGGGCGAACCATCGGCGATTTTTTTCCCGTAATCGAGAACAATAATATGATCAGAAATCTCCATGACAACGCGCATGTGATGTTCAATCAGAAGAATTGAAATTCCGGTTTCCGAACGAACGCCGAGCAGCAGTTTGTTAAGCTCGGACGCCTCGCGGGGGTTAAGGCCGGCGGCAGGCTCGTCAAGGCATAGCAATACAGGGTCAGTGCACAGAGCCCGGGCGATCTCGAGGCGCCTCTGTTGCCCGTAAGCGAGTGCACCTGCTGGGTCATCAGCTCGTCCGAGCAAGCCGACTCGATCGAGCCAAAAGCGGGCCTTTTCAGTTGCATCATGTTCCGCCTTGATGTAGCCGGGCCAGCCGACCAATCCAAGCAATGTGAAACCGGAAGCGGACATCAAGGTATTGTGTTGTGCGACCAGTAAATTTTCGAGCGCGGTCATTCCGGCAAAAAGCCGGATATTTTGAAATGTGCGTGCGACCCGAGCCCGGTAAGCGATTTTGAATTCGGCAAGGCGCTCAAGTCGGAATTTATTTCCGTCGGCATGCGCCAGGCGTAATTCGCCTTCGCTAGGCCGATAAAAACCAGTGATGCAATTGAATACGGTAGTTTTTCCGGCGCCATTCGGCCCGATTAACGCGGTTATTTTTCCGCGACGGGCCTCAAAGGAAAGATCATCGACAGCAACGAGGCCACCAAAGCGCATACTAAGGTGGCGGACATCTAAAACCAGATCGTTGGATTCGACAATCATCGGCGCGCTTCCTCGATGATTGCGGCAGGGATGATATTTTTGTTTTTTAAGAATACGGAAGGCGTGCGGGTCGCAATCAACCCACGGGGACGCCAGATCATGATCAACACCATGGCGCTGCCAAATACGAGCATGCGGAATTGTTCGAACTGTCGGAAAAATTCAAAACCGCCAACCATCACAAGGGCTGCGATCGCAACCCCCAGCTGCGAACCCATGCCGCCGAGTACGACAATTGCAAGCACCAGTGCTGATTCCATAAAAACAAAGGATTCGGGGCTGATGAATCCCTGGCGTGTTGCGAAGAACGCGCCTGCAAAACCGCCAAACATCGCGCCCATCGCAAAGGCCGTAAGCTTAGTATTTGTCGTATTGATGCCAAGCGAACGGCAAGCGATTTCGTCTTCGCGTAGAGCCTCCCATGCTCGACCAATCGGAAGTTTTCTCAACCGTAGTGTGACGAAATTTGTGAGGAGGGCGAGGGCAAGGATCACGTAATACAGAAATACGATGCGGTGGACCGGCGTGAACTCGAGACCGAAAGTAGCGGCGAAACCTTGCGGCGTATCGGTAAATGGTATGCCGAAGAAGCTTGGTCGCGGAATGCCAGAGATGCCGTTCGGACCACCCGTGAAACTTGCCCAATTAGTCAGTACGATCCTGATTATTTCGCCAAAGGCGAGAGTGACGATCGCTAGGTAATCGCCGCGCAATCTAAGGACCGGGAAGCCAAGCAGAATTCCCCAAAGGGCGGCTAGAATGCCCGCAAGCGGAAGACAGATCCAAAAGGAAAAACCGAAATTTTGTGCAAGCAGGGCGTAAGAGTAAGCGCCAACGGCGTAAAAGGCGACGTAACCCAGATCAAGCAAACCGGCGAGGCCAACAACAATGTTGAGACCCCACCCAAGCATTACATACGTGAGAACAAGAATTCCGAGATCGAGCAAATAGCGGTTTGAGTAAAAGAGAATCGGCATGACAAGCGCGAAGAGCAGAAGAACTGGCCCCGCGAAACGACCTAACTTTTTAAACAGTGTGCCGGTGTGCGCCGGTAGCAGAATGCGAAGATCAAACTCGGTATGACTTCGCGTGATCAACGCGACGATCAATCTGCCAACGAATACCAGCGTGACAGCAGTAAAGAGTAATTCGGGACGGATAGTGACGGTCAGCGCGCCCGTCGCCCCGCGTTGACTGAGCAGGCCGAGCATCAGCGAAAAAAGGCCGAACGATACAAGCGCCGCGAGGCCCGCATCCGTGAGCGCGCCCCTAAGGTTTAAGCGAGAAAGGGGTCCGCTTATCCTGACTTCGTCCGGTGATGTCACGTTCGGTTTAGACCTTTTCGATTTCCGGACGGCCGAGAATTCCAGTGGGCAGGAAAATCAACGCCACGATCAATATCGAGAAAGCGGCAACATCTTTGTACTGGACTGAGAAATACGCGGACCAGAATGTTTCAATTAGCCCGATTAATAGACCGCCGAGCATCGCGCCGGGTAACGATCCGATACCGCCCAGGACCGCTGCGGTGAAGGCTTTCACACCGGCGACGAACCCAATGAAGAAATCGATAACGCCATAATATAGTAGATACATAATGCCAGCGACCGCCGCGAGCGCGGCGCCTATGACGAAGGTCAGCGAAATCGTGCGATCTGTATTCACGCCCACGAGAGCCGCCATTTTCAGATCCTGCTCGCAGGCTCGCATATCGCGGCCCAGTCTTGTTCGTGAAACGAGCCAGGAAAAAATTAGCATCAATGCGAATGTCGTCGCGACAATAATGATCTGAATATAAGAGAGTTGAACCGCGAAGGTTCCGCGGTCGATGATCGTGTAACCGCCTGAGATCAGCGGCGGCAAAGATTTGACGCGCGCTCCTTGCGCGATCTGCACATAATTTTGCAAGACGATTGACATGCCTATCGCGGAAATGAGCGGAGCAAGCCGGAAAGAGCCACGCAGGGGACGGTACGCCAGCCGTTCAACTGCCCAACCGTAAAGCGCTGTCAAAATCATCGCGATGAGGAGAACGAGAAAAAGCGCCAGCGGAACTGCTGTGACGCCGATTGCGATCAAAGCAAGGAAAGCAATCAACGCGAGAAAAGCACCGACCATGAACACATCGCCATGGGCGAAGTTGATCATGCCTATAATCCCGTAAACCATCGTATAGCCGATGGCGACGAGACCGTAGATCGAGCCCAGTGCGATACCATTAATGAGCTGTTGCAGGAAATATTCCATGCGAATGACTCCCGCCCTTCGTTCTCGCCAGAGTGCCGCAAGCGCGAAGACAAATCGAGGGGAATTAAGACACCTTGACCCATGGTTGGGATTGCCCAATGATTTTATATTCAGAGAGGATATCGATGTTTAAGAAAGCAGTTCTGACTTCCGTTGCATTGTTAATGAGTGCTCCTGGAATTTCTATAGCCCAGGAATGGCCCACTCGCCCCGTTACTATGGTGATTCCGTTCGCTGCCGGCGGGCCGCAAGATGGCATCGGCCGTATTGTTGCGCAGCGCATGGGCGAGATTTTAGGCCAGACTGTAATTGTCGAGAACGTGGGTGGGGCTGGCGGCATGACCGGGTCAGATCGAGTCGCGCGTGCTGATCCTGATGGCTATCAGTTTGTGCTTGGCAGCGTAGGAACGCACGCGCAGAACCAGCTACTTTATAAAAAGCCCGCTTATAACGCTGCGACCGACTTTGCGCCGGTAGCGTTGATTGCCGAGACGCCTCTCGTTCTTATTACGCGCAAGGATTTGCCACCCAATAATCTTAGCGAATTCATTGCCTATGCAAAAGCCAATCAGAAGACAATGCAGTATGGTTCAGCGGGGGTGGGTTCGGCAACGCATCTCGGCTGTATCGTTGTGAACACGGTGATGGGTACGGACATTACCCATATTCCTTTCCGTGGGACCGGTCCTGCAATGCAGGATTTGATGGGCGGTCGCATCGATTTTCTTTGCGACTTCGTCAACACGGCGAAGCCGCAGATTGATGGTGGCACGGTTAAAGCTATTGCGATTATGACCAAGGAACGGTCACCGGCGCTGCCCAATGTACCCACGGCCATCGAGCAGGGTGTCAAGGATATGGAAGGCTATTCTTGGAGTGCCATCTTCTTGCCCAAGGGTGCCCCCGCGGCGATTGTGAAAAAATTGAATTCCGCCATCGTCGGAGCAATGAACACAGCCGCTGTAAGGGAACGACTCGGAAATCTAGGTACGCAAATAGTTTCAAATGACAGGGCCACCTCCGAATACCTCGAAAAGTTTGTAAAAAGCGAAATCGAGAAATGGAGTGGTCCGATAAAAGCAAGCGGAGTTGTCATTGAGTAATTCTTCGGCAGCGAAGAACGCTTGATTTGGAACTTCAGGTTATTTCTTTCCAATTTCGGCAAGTACCGCTTCCGCTTCTTTCACGGCCGAATTGGCGGTTGGTACGCCGCAGTATATCGCCTGCTGCAAGATGATTTCTTTGATGTCATCTTTTGAAAAGCCACCTTCGACAATAGCCGCGCGCGTATGTAAGCGAAATTCTTCCCAGCGGCCAAGCGCAATCATGGAGGCGATCACAATGATCCGGCGTGTCCGCTCATCGAAATGGGGGCGCATCCAGATATCGCCCCAAGCATAGCGGGTGATGAGATCAAGAAAGTCTGCGTTAAATTCGTTTTTCCGCGCACTTGAGCGATCTACCCAAGCGTCTCCGAGCACCTTCCGGCGCTTCTTCATGCCCGCATCAAAGCGCGCTCTGTCGTCCATGGTGTATTCTTTAAGAGAGAAATTTCCTGAGCGTATCGTTGTATTTTTTTTCCTGCTCAAGGTTCGACAAATGTGCAGCATCGAGTTTTAGGAGCTGGCACCCTTTTATACGGTTCGCGATGAATTCACCATCCATTAATGTGGTCGCTGGGTCCTTTTCACCGGCGATCACTAGTGTTGGTAGTTTGATGTCGCCGATGCCCCAACGCTGATCCATATCGCGGATCGCGGCGGAACAGCCCGCATATCCTTGCGGCGGTGTGGTTAGCAACATTTTGCGAACGGTATTGACTGTTTGTGTCGCACGCTCGCGAAATGGCTTTGAAAACCAGCGTTCGAGTACGGAATTGACGATTGTGTTCATTCCCTGTTTTGTAACCGTTAGGATTCTTGTGTTCCAAAGAATAGGGTCGCCGATTTTCGCGGCTGTATTGCTCAGGATAAGCTTATTAATGCGTGCGGGCGCATTACGGCCGAGCCACATACCGGTCATGCCGCCCATGGAAAGTCCGCAAAAATGGGTCCGCTTAATCTCGAGGCTATCGAGAATTTTCAACACATCTTTGCCAAGACGATCCAGCGTATAGGGATTTTTCGGCGCTCCCGACTTGCCGTGGCCACGCTGGTCGTAGCGTACAACACGAAAATCCTTTGCGAGTTCCTTCGTCTGTTCATCCCACATATGCAGATTTGTGCCGAGCGAATTTGAAAGCATCAGAACGGGTGCATTCTCGGGTCCCTCGACTTCGACGTGAAGATCGCAGCTGTCCGCATCGATTTTGGGCATTAGGATTTCCTCTTTTTCCAAAACGGCCTTTCGAGTGATTGGCGCGCTTCTTTTAGGGCGCGCTCGATAAATTCCTCCGTGTTGCCAAGATACGCAATTGGATTGAATAGGGTTTTTAGCTGTTTCTCTGGCAGCGCTTTTACGATCTCCGGTGTTCTCAAGATAATGGAAAACAAATCTTTCTTTTCTTTGGCAGCGCGTTTCGTCGCGATCTCCATCAAATCATGCGCGCTTAGTTTTCCAACCTTCTCGGCAAGCGCCATCTGTATCGCTTCAGCCATGATTAGTCCGTGCGAGATATCAAGGTTTTTCCGCATACGGTCAGTATCCACTTCCAATCCTTCGGCGATTTCTGCGGTGCGCTCGATTGCCCCTGATGCCAACAGAAAGAGCTGCGGAAGCACTATCCATTCCGTCTGCCAGCCGCCCGTCGCCCGCTCATGTTCCTGTGGCATGCTTGCCAATATGGTTGCTACGAGATTCGGGGCGATGGTTGCTGCCGCAAGAATTTGTGCTGAAGCCGTTGGATTTCGCTTTTGCGGCATAGTCGAGGAACTGCCGCGGCTTGGAGCGGAAGGTTCGAATGCTTCGCCTATTTCTGTTTGCATCAAAAGTGTGATGTCACGCGCAATCTTGCCCGTAGCGCCAATCAGAATAGCTATTGAAGAGGCGACATTTGCAATGCGGTCGCGTTCAGCATGCCATGGTAAGCCTGGAAGACCGAGATCGAGCCGATCGGCAAGATATCTTGCAACCTTTCGTCCGTTTTTACCAAGCGACGCGAGTGTACCCGCGGCGCCGCCGAATTGGAGAACAGTTGCGTCTTGCACTGAATTGAGAAGACTAATACGCGCGCGTGAGAGTAGTGCGGCCCAGCGCGAAAGTTTGAGACCGAAAGTCATCGGCACGGCTTGTTGCAGCCATGTTCTGGCCGCCATTGGCGTATTGCGATGGCGACGCGCGAGCAGCGAGAAGCCCTTGATTGCTCGTTTAAGGTCGCGATCAAGAAGTTTCGTGGCTTTGCAGATCGCAATCACAGTTGCAGTATCGATGATGTCTTGGCTTGTGGCTCCCCAGTGCACATAGCGTGCGGCGTTGCTATCTCGTTTTGCGACTTCTGCGGTCAATGCCTTAACAAGCGGAATTACAAGATTGCCCGCAGTTGCCGCAGCTTTCCCAAGCGCTGCCATGTCATAGCGGTTCGGATCACAAGCGAAGGCAATTGGACCCACGGCGCTGCGGGGGATTAAGCCGATTGCGGCTTCCGCATGTGCAAGTGCCGCTTCAACCTCGAGCATGCGACCCAGCATTGCTTGGTCTGCATGGAGAAGGCTCATCTCACGCGTCGCGAAAAGGGGACCAAGAAGGGAGGATTGCACGGGCTGGATCGATTATAGGCGGGCTGGGTAAGTAACAGATTAGGAACTTTACGCCGCGCTTGCGCCGGCAGGAAGCCCTGGGAGGGGTGCATCTGCGTACTTTGAACGCTAAGCTGTAGATGTAGGGAGACGCATTCATGGCTCTGAATATGACCGGAGAATACGTGCTGCAACGCAAGCGCATTGAAGTGTGGAAGGCGTTGAACGACCCCGAAATGCTAAAACAATGTATTCCCGGTTGTGAGACACTGGAGAAGGTGTCCGATACCGAATTCACGGCTGTGGCGAAGCTCGAGGTAGGACCGGTTAAGGCTCGTTTCAAAGGGCGCGTAAAGCTCGAAGACTTAATGCCGCCGGCAAGTTACAAGATTGTCGGCGAAGGCGAGGGTGGAGTTGCAGGTTTTGCCAGAGGGAACGCAGCCGTAGAACTCACGGAAGTGTCAGAAGGTACTAAACTTACATATAGGGCCGAGGCGAATGTTGGCGGCAAGATCGCACAGCTGGGTCAAAGGTTGCTTGCAGGCGCCGCTAAGAAAACTGCGGATAAATTCTTCTCGAATTTTGCCAACGCGCTTTCGAAATAACGTACTGCACAGCGGAGAGTGAACATGAGCAACAACGTGGGAGTTGCTGACAACGATGTGCTTTCCGCCGCTGAAAGATGGCGGCGAGAAGGGCGTAGCGTTGCGATCGCGACCGTCGTTGAAACATGGGGTTCCGCGCCGCGTCCGGTGGGTAGCCATCTCATTATCGATGATCGCGATAATTTTCTTGGTTCGGTCTCGGGAGGCTGCGTTGAAGGCGCAGTCATTTCGGAGGCCTCCGAAGTGATCAGGAATGGTAAGCCGAAATTACTCGAATTTGGTGTGGCCGATGAAACCGCGTGGAAGGTTGGACTTTCATGCGGTGGCACAATTCGGGTGTACGTGGAGAAGGTGGACTAACATCCAGCTCATTTCATGCGTCTAGACTTAATTTCCGCTCTGAACATAGAGCGCGCCGCGAGACATGCCGCGATTATCGTGACGGATATCGAAAGCGGTCAGCAGCGGCTAGTCCGCGAAAATGAAATTGGTAACGATCCACTTGCGGAGATACTGACGTTTCAGCTTCGCTTGGGAAAAAGCGGATTGGTCGAGGTCGATGGCAAACGCCAGTTTCTTGAGCTGCATTTGCCCTCACCAAGAATGGTGATTACGGGAGCAGTTCATATCAGCCAGGCGCTTGCTCCCATGGCGCGGACGCTAGGTTATGACGTAACAATTATCGATCCGAGAACGGCATTTGCGACTAAAGAGCGGTTTTCCGATGTGCTACTGCTTCCCGAATGGCCGGATCAGGCATTGCCGAAGATTGCCTTAGATAGTTGGACTGCGTTTGTGGCGCTTACACACGATCCGAAAATCGACGAGCCTGCGCTCGAAACCGCCCTTAAGAAGGGGTGTTTTTATGTTGGAGCGCTAGGATCGAAAAAAACTCACGCGAAACGGATTGAACGATTGCGCGCCCGGGGATTGGACGAAGCTGCGCTTGCTCGTATTCATGCACCAATCGGACTTTCGATCGGCGCCGTCAGTCCACCAGAAATTGCGGTGGCTATTCTTGCCGAGATCACTTTGCGTTTACGGCGAGGGCCGGAGGCACGGCCGTGAAATTCGGCCCGGTGCCAGTCGCTGATTCGCTCGGTGCAATCGCGGCTCATTCTATACGATTGAAAGAACACACCGTACGCAAGGGTAGGCGTATTGTCGAAACAGATATTGCTGCGCTACAGGCAGCAGGTATTTTGCAGATTGTAGTTGCTCGTCTAGAGCGAAATGATGTCAGTGAGGACGAAGCGGCTGCTGCGCTAGCGAAAATTGTTTCAGGAAATGGAGTTCATGCTGAAGGCGCTTTCACTGGTCGCTCCAACCTTCATGCGGAGATTGGAGGAGTACTTATTGTTGACCGTGAGGGTGTCGACAAATTGAATCGTGTCGATGAAGCAGTAACGTTAGCGACACTTCCGGCATTCAAGTCGGTCCATGCAGGTGAAATGGTTGGCACTGTTAAAATCATTCCTTTTGCAATTTCGAACGATATTCATCATCAATCTCTGGCTGTCGCAAAGCAATTTCTTTCGATAGCTCCGTATCGTGTGAAGCGAGTTGCACTCATATCAACTCGTTTACCGGGCCTGTCTGAGAAAGTGATCGAAAAGACAATTCGTGTCACTAGGGACAGGATTGCACCCGCAGGTGCCGTGATTTCATCTGACCAACGTATAGACCACTCGACAGCATCGATTGCCAATGCGATCAACGCCGCAATCCGCGATAAGGCCGAGCTTGTCATTATTTTTGGCGCATCGGCGATCGCTGACCGGCGTGACGTTATCCCTGCCGCGATTTCAGAGGCGGGGGGCGCGATCGAGCATTTTGGAATGCCGGTCGATCCTGGAAATCTTATGTTGATCGGTTCGGTAGGTGGAACGCCAGTGATTGGCGCGCCTGGTTGCGCGCGCAGTCCCAAAGAAAACGGGTTCGATTGGTTACTCGCGCGGATGCTCGCGGGTATTCCGGTTAAAAGCCAAGATGTCACAGCACTGGGTGTTGGGGGGCTTTTGATGGAAATCGTGACGCGACCGCAGCCTCGCGAAAGTCCGCCTGAATTGGTTCATTCTTTTCGTTACGCCGCAATTGTTCTTGCAGCCGGCCGCGGTACGCGCATGGCGCGTGAAAACAAATTGCTTGCCGATCTGGCGGGAAAGCCGATCGTGCGGCACGCGGTAGAAGCGGTATTTGCATCCAAGGCTCGACCAGTAATTGTAGTCACAGGATACGAGCGCGAGCGGTCGATACAAGCACTAAAAGGTCTAGATGTTCAGATTGCTCATAATCCTAATTTTAATGACGGCCTTGCAACTTCACTCAAGGTCGGTCTTGCTTCACTGCCTACGGGTATTGATGCGGTTGCCGTCGTTCTTGGTGATATGCCGAAAATTTCTCACGCTCTGATTGATCGGCTAGCAACAGCAATTCACCCCAGCCGCGGGTCATTGATTGCGGTTCCAACGTACAATGGCAAGCGGGGAAATCCCGTTGTTTGGTCCCGGCGATTGTTCGATGAGCTTTCGAAACTTGAAGGGGATGTAGGCGCCCGTCACTTGATTGGATTGCATGCCGACGCCGTCGTCGAGATTCCGGCAGATGATGACGGAATTTTCATCGACGTCGATACGCAGGAAGCTCTCGTGGATATCCGCGCTCGACATTGAGGGCCCACATCTAGAACCACACATACAAGATGATACTCGTAGGACCGTGATTTTGCAGCCTAATAATCCCCTTCGGCTGTCGTGCAATCGAAGTTTGCAAACTTGTTAATTAGCGGTATTTGATACGGTAGTCGCTGCCAACGGCCTCTTAAAAGGTATTCATAGAAAAGATTGCATCATGGACGAGAAGCGCAGCAAACTTGCTTTTATCAATATTGCGCATTTCATTGACCACTATGTGCTGCTGATATTCCCGACCGTTGTAATCGGTCTCCAAGCAGAATTGAATCGTTCCTATTCGGAGCTGATCGCGCTCTCGACGGCCTGCTTTGTCGCCTTCGGTCTGTTTTCTTTGCCGGCGGGTTGGCTGGGAGATCACTGGAGCCGCCGCAAGATGATGGCGATATTTTTTTTCGGATGCGCGAGTTCTTTGGTCGCGGCGGCCTTGTCTCCAAATGTTATTTTATTGGCAATCGCACTTTTCGTTCTCGGCGTTTTCGCGGCGATCTATCACCCCGTCGGCGTTACAGTATTGCTCGCAAACTCGCGTGATCGCGGACGAGATTTAGGGATGAATGGAGTGTTTGGAAATCTTGGAGTCGCGTTCGCCCCGGGAGCAACAGCTTTGATCGCTTCGTTATATGGATGGCGTTCGGCTTTCGGCGTTCCAGCTATTTTATGTGCTGTAATAGGAATTGTGTTTCTTTTTATGACGAGCGAAATAAAAGAAAAATCTTCGGATCGTGCTAAGACCGCCGAAGTAAGAATGACCTTTGCGACGTCCGCTATGTTCTTCGGAGTTTATGCATTACTTTCCTTTGCAGGTGGGCTCGTGTTCAACACGGTGACGATTTCAATCCCGAAAATTATTGACGAAGGCGTTCACGGCGACGTACCCCTTTCTTGGATCGGTTCGGTCGCAACGATTGTGTTGCTGTTTGGAGGAGCGGCGCAGTTAACGGTCGGCCGGCTTGTCTCTCATATTCCGCCTCACATTCTTTTTGCCATGATTGGAGCCTTGCAGGCACTTGGCATTGCTTGGGCAACTGTTTCTTCGGGCTATCCGTTGCTCGTTGCGCTCGCGTTTTCGATCGCCATGATTTATGCGCAGGTCACCGTTAGCGATGTCGTCATGGCACGCTATACTGCGGATGCCTGGCGAGGCCGAATTTACGCTGTACGTTTTTTCCTTGCCTTCATCTCGAGCGGCCTCGCGGTTTCAATGATCGCGTTGCTTTACGGGAAGGGCGGTTTCGGTTTGGTGCTATCCGTTACGACGGCCTGCGCCGCTGTCTTTGCTGGTTGCACTGCGTTGATCGCGCTCTTAGTTGCTCGAGTGGAACGTGGATCCGGGCGCTTTCAGGCGGCCGAATAGCTGTATCTAATTGCAAAACCTATCGTTTTCAAGCCCGACATAGCTGGATGACGGGTTTGTGGAGCATAGACAGCGCCTGTTTTGTATGCAAATATGACTGACTAGTCAGTCATAAATTTGCAAACCATGGTAAGACCTGTTCGCAAAGTGATATCTCGTTCCGCCGGAAGAGGGCGTGTCCCGAGCCCAAGTTTGCGTGCCGAAAAAAGCGCTGCGCGGCGCGAAGCAATCCTGTCCGCTGCGCTAGATGAATTTTCGGCGCGCGGTTTTGCGGCGGCGCGGCTTGACGATGTTGCAAAACGGGCAGGTGTTGCCAAGGGAACGATCTATCTTCATTTCCGCGACAAGGATGCGCTCTTTCAGGAAATCGTTCGCTCTCTGATGGGTCCGCTCGTGGGCACACTCGAAGGCGTATTCAGGGCTGATATTCCGCTGCGGACAATGGCCAATCAGATTGTTGATCTTTTCGTGCGCGAGATTTTCGAGACGCGGCGGAAGGACGTCATCCGTCTCATCATGACCGAAGGGCCACGTTTTCCAAAACTCGCAGAGTTTTACTATCGCGAGGTGCTGTCGCGCATTTTTGCTGGAGTAAGGGCGCTGGCCCGGCGTGCGTTAGAGCGGGGTGAAATTTCTCACGAGGCGCTCGTTCGTTTTCCGCAGTTGATAGCCGCCCCCGGCATAGTCGCAATCATATGGATTGGTCTTTTTGATCGTTTCGAACCGCTCGACGTTCGAGAGTTGTTGCGTGCGCATCTCGAAATTCTCTTTGACGAGAGGAGGGCGCCATAAACGCTTCTCGTGCTATTTTGCGATTTATACTTATTGCGCTCTCGGTTTTCACCATGGCCTGCAGCCGGAGTGGCGAGCAAACAATGCAGGGTTGGGTCGAGGCTGACCTAGTATTCGTTGGCCCCGACGAGCCGGGAAGGCTGGAAACGCTCGCTGTAAGCGAGGGCGATACAGTTATAGTAGGTGCGCCGCTATTTTCGGTCGATGCCGATCTGCAAAAGGCCGACGTGCTTTCAGGCGAAGCGATGCTTGCAAATGCTCAGCAGAGTTTCATACGTGCCCAGGAGCTTTTGAAAAACAAGACCGGTACACAAAAGGACTTCGACGCGGCGCAAGCCAATTATCGGGATGTCGAAGCTAAGCTCAATTGGTCGCGCACGCGGCTCGCGCGGAGAAGCGTGAGCGCGCCAGTGGGTGGCGTAGTGCAACAGGTTTATTATCGGCCAGGCGAAATGGTGTCCATCAACCGTCCGGTAATCGCGCTCCTGCCACCTAGAAATATTAAAGTCCGTTTTTATATTTCCGAAGCAGCACTTCCGAAAATCACAATGAACGATATGGTGAAGGTGATCTGTGATGGCTGTGCGCCCGATCTGACGGCGCGCGTAAGTTTTATTTCACGCTCGTCCGAATACACGCCGCCAGTTATCTACAGTCTGGATGAACGCTCGAAACTCGTTTTTCTGATCGAAGCGCGCCCCGGCAAACCTGACGCGCTCCGCGTCGGTCAGCCTGTTAGTGTAACCATTCCCGCAAAGGTGAACTAAATGTCCACCGCCGAGGGCATCGTGATCGACGTGCAAGGGCTAACCAAGTCGTTCGACGGCCGTACAGTGGTGAGCGATCTCTCGATGCAGGTGAAACGCGGTACGATTTACGGCTTTCTCGGCCCGAATGGATCCGGCAAGACGACGACAATTCGCATGCTATGCGGCTTGCTAACGCCGGACTCCGGTCACGGCACTTGTCTCGGCTACGACATCATCACCGAATCCGATAAAATCAAGCGCCAAGTTGGCTACATGACGCAGCGCTTCAGTCTCTATCAGGATTTATCGGTGCGCGAGAATTTAGAATTCGTCGGGCGCATCTATGGTATTGCTAACCCGGTGAAGGCAGCACGCGACATGATCGTGCGGCTTGGACTGAAAGGGCGCGAAGAGCAAGTTGCTGGCGACCTCTCGGGGGGATGGAAACAGCGTCTTGCGCTCGGCGCTTGCACATTGCCGGATCCGCAGCTTCTCCTTCTTGACGAGCCAACGGCGGGCGTCGACCCCAAGGCACGGCGCGAATTCTGGAGCGAAATCCATACGCTCGCTGCTAACGGACTGACGGTGCTGGTCTCTACGCATTACATGGACGAAGCGGAACGTTGTCACGAGATCGCTTACATCGCTTACGGTGAAATTCTTGCACGCGGTACCGTCGAAGAAGTGATCGAGCACTCGGGTCTGACCACGTATACCGTAAGCGGTGAAAATCTCGGACCGTTGCAGGCGGCGCTTGAAGACAAGCCAGGCGTCGAAATGGTCGCGCCGTTCGGGACGAGTTTGCATGTTTCGGGGCGCGACGCGGCGAAACTCGAAGCTTCGATCAAGCCGTACCGCGGCGACAAGAAATATGATTGGGAACGTTCCGAGCCCTCGCTTGAAGACGTGTTCATCGATTTGATGAAAACAACGAAGGACAATTTCCAATGACGGCGTTCGAGATTTTTCGCTCGGACGGTTTTATGCGTCGCGTCTTTGCGATGATGTTAAAGGAAGTGCTGCAGCTGCGGCGCGATCGGGTTACGCTCGCTACCATGATTTCGGTGCCCCTGATGCAGCTGATCCTGTTCGGCTATGCAATCAACACAACGCCGCACGAACTACCGACAGCCGTGCTGTTGCAGGAACATTCCGACGTCGGCCGCTCGATTCTTGCCGCACTTCAGAACACGAACTATTTCAAGATCATCTATAGCGCGCGCAACGCCGACGAATTCGATCATCTGCTGGCTTCGGGAAAAGTTCTGTTCGGGGTTGAAATTCCCGCCGGCTTCGAACGCTCGCTCCGGCGGGGCGATACGCCAGCGCTGCTGATCGCGGCTGATGCGACCGATCCGGTCGCAGCAGGATCGGCGCTCAGTGCACTGGGGCAGCTCGTCAACACTGCACTTCGAAACGATCTCGCAATACCCGATGGTAGTAAGCCTTCGTTCGAGATCAGGACGCATGCGCGTTACAATCCTGCAGGAAAAACCGAACTCAATATTGTGCCCGGATTGCTCGGAACGATTCTCACCATGACGATGCTGATTTTCACCTCCCTCTCGGTCACTCGCGAGACGGAGCGCGGCACGATGGAGAACTTGCTTTCCATGCCGATCACACCGCTCGAAATCATGCTTGGCAAAATTGCGCCGTATGTTTTTATTGGCGCAATGCAGGCGACGCTCATCATCGGAGCGGGTGTCCTGATGTTTCACGTTCCGATCGTAGGCAGTTTGTTCCTGTTGGCGTTGCTGACAACGCTTTTCATTGCGACGAATTTTGCTTTTGGATTCACCTTTTCGACACTCGCCGAAAACCAGTTGCAAGCCGTGCAGATGTCTATGATGTCATTTCTGCCGAGTATGTTGCTTTCTGGATTTTTGTTTCCATTCACCGGCATGCCGAAATGGGCACAATATCTGGGCGAGATTTTTCCGTTGACTCATTTCATTCGCATCGCGCGCGCAGTCATGCTGAAAGGCTCGACATTGGCTGATATGCGTTTCGATGCACTTTGCCTTGTCGCATTAATGCTGATTGCGATGGCGATCGCCGTAAGGAGGTTCAGGCGTACGCTGGACTAGGGAGACAATTGCATTCAAGGGGACCTTGGGAGGTCGTGTTCGGAGTGCACTCTGCTTGGTTCTAAGCGATCGATTGGAAGCTGAAAATATTCAGCGCGCCCGAAGGTCGACTTCCGGACAGACCTTCGACCAACGCTTTGAAAGTTTCCGGAGGACATAATAGCAGGTAGGCGATTCCGGTGGGCCCCAACTTGCCGCGAACTCTGGCACGGACCCTTTGTAATCTGCGTTCCAGAAACAACGTTTGGTTCCGCACTGCCAGGCCGCATCAGAAGGCTCTATATTTGTGGCAAGGAACAAAAAGGCAATCGCAATCAACAAATATGATCTGCGCACGGGGTATCTCCCTAAAGTTTTTCAAAAGCTAGCTTAGAGCATTGGCAAAACGTCTCCATCGAGCAGTGCAACATCCAGGAAATGACGATGCTTCTTGGGTAATTGTTCCTGGAACCCGGTGCGGTTCGTTGCCGCAGTATCGATTTACAAGCGCTTTTTGTCTTCTGTCAGTGCATCTGACATTTTGCCCTAGAGCCTTGTCCGCCGAACGAGCCGTTCGGTCCATACTTTTTTCTATCTGCCATGGCATATGCCACGCTGAGATTTGGTTTATCGTTGAGAAAGGGGATTTTGATGCGGGTAGCAGTGATGGCGACCGGTGCTCTCGGTGGCTATTTTGGCGGCAGGCTCGCCGAAGCGGGTCATGATGTGTTTTTTATTGCGCGCGGTGCGAATCTAGCGGCCATTCGCGCGAACGGCCTCAAGGTCGAAAGTCCGGCCGGCAATATTCATATTCAAAGGCCGAAAGCCACTGACAAACCTGAAGAAGTGGGCGAGGTCGATATCATACTTTTTGCTGTCAAGCTTTGGGATGTTGAAAAATCAGGCGAGGCGTCAAAGCCTCTTGTGCGGCCGAATACGCGGCTGATCTCGATGCTGAATGGTGTCGACAGCGTCGAGCGGCTTACGCCGATTCTCGGCGGCGATGTCGTTGCAGCTGGGCCTACCCGAATTTCAGCCGTGATCTCGTCGCCCGGTGTAATTTTGCACAAGAGCACTTTCGCCAATTTCCGCTGTGGTTTCATGGACGGACGCGACGACGCGCGGCTCAAGGCGCTAGTGGAGGAGATGAAAGCATCGAAGATCGAGGTCGAATATTCGCGATCGATCGAGAAGGACTTATGGGAGAAATTCATCTTTCTCGTTGGCATGTCGGGGGCGACGGCGAGCACGCGAATGCCGCTTGGACCCATCCGTGGAGACACCGATACATTCGCCCTGCTGCAGGCGTTGATGCAGGAAGTCGAGGCAATCGGAATCAAAAAAGGAATTCCGCTACAAGGCCTTGCCGAAAAGTCGCTCGCCTTCGCAAACGCAGCACCTCCGGCAGTGAAAGCCTCAATGCTGGAAGACTTGGAACGCGGCAACCGGCTCGAACTCGACTGGCTGCAGGGCAAGGTGGTCGAGCTTGGCCGTGCTCTTGGCGTGCCGACACCGGTAAACCGCGACGTCTTTGCGGTACTAAAATTGCACCGGAGGGGAAGAGGCGCAGCTTAGTCGAAAGGAAAAAGCCCCGGGATTTCTCCCGAGGCTTTCGGTTTTAGAATGAACGTCGGACTTAGAAATCCATGCCGCCCATGCCGCCGCCGCCTGGCATTGCTGGGGCCGCGCTCTGTTTCTTTGGAATCTCGGCCACCATTGCTTCGGTGGTGATGAGCAACCCGGCAACGGACGCGGCACCCTGAAGAGCACAACGTACGACCTTTGTCGGGTCGATCACGCCCTTGGTAACGAGGTTGCCGTATTCACCCGACTGCGCGTCGAAGCCGTAATTGTATTGGTCTTTTTCTAGCAGTTTGCCGACGATGACGGAGCCGTCTTCGCCCGCATTCATCGCGATCTGGCGAGCCGGTGCTTGAATGGCCTTGCGAATGATCTCAACGCCGACTCGCTGATCATCATTAGTGGTGCGGATGCGCCTCAAGGCGTCACCGGAGCGCAAGAGAGCAACGCCGCCGCCGGGAAGGATGCCCTCCTCGACCGCTGCGCGGGTCGCGTGTAGAGCATCATCAACACGATCTTTGCGCTCCTTCACCTCGATTTCTGTCGCGCCGCCAACTCGGATCACCGCAACCCCGCCCGCGAGCTTAGCGAGTCGTTCCTGCAGCTTCTCCTTGTCGTAGTCCGACGTCGTTTCTTCTATCTGTTGCTTGATCTGGTTGACGCGGGCTTCGATGTCAGGCTTCTTGCCTGCACCGTTGACGATCGTTGTGTTTTCCTTGTCGATCATCACTTTCTTCGCGCGGCCAAGCATACTCAGCGTCACGCTTTCGAGCTTTATGCCGAGGTCTTCGGAAATCGCCTGACCGCCGGTCAGTACCGCGATGTCCTGCAGCATGGCCTTGCGGCGATCGCCGAAGCCAGGGGCCTTTACCGCCGCCACCTTGAGGCCACCACGGAGCTTGTTGACAACAAGAGTTGCGAGCGCTTCGCCTTCGACATCTTCCGCAATGATGAGAAGCGGCTTGCCGGTCTGGACGACAGCTTCGAGAAGTGGAAGCAGTTCGCTCAGGCCAGAGAGCTTCTTCTCATTGATGAGGATATAGGGGTCCTCCATCTCAACGCGCATCTTGTCGGCGTTTGTGACGAAGTAGGGGGAGATGTAGCCGCGGTCGAATTGCATGCCTTCGACCACGTCGAGTTCAGTTTCAAGAGATTTTGCTTCCTCGACCGTGATAACGCCTTCGTTCCCAACCTTTTTCATTGCTTCGGACAGGAATTTGCCGATCTCGGTATCACCATTGGCGGAAATAGTTCCGACCTGGGCGATCTCTTCGTTCGAGGTAACCCTCTTCGAGTTCTTTTTGAGGTCTTCGACGATGGCATTGACTGCGAGGTCGATGCCACGCTTCAGGTCCATCGGGTTCATGCCGGCAGCGACGGACTTCGTGCCTTCACGAACAATGGCCTGGGCGAGAATAGTCGCGGTCGTTGTGCCATCACCCGCCTGATCGGATGTGCGGGAAGCAACTTCACGCACCATCTGTGCGCCCATGTTTTCGAACTTGTCTTCAAGTTCAATTTCCTTCGCGACCGTCACACCGTCCTTGGTGATGCGGGGTGCGCCGAACGACTTGTCGAGGACGACGTTGCGGCCTTTCGGACCGAGCGTGACCTTGACGGCGTTCGCCAGGATGTCAACGCCGCGCAACATCTTGTCGCGCGCTTCGACGGAAAATTTTACTTCCTTGGCAGACATTTTCATTCACTCCGTTTCATTTGTTTCATGTTTTGCTACGTGACCCTCGGGTACCAGCCGCGAATGCAGCGAGCCTCAAAAGGGCACCCTCACTAATTTCCGTCGTCCTTCAAGATGGCCGCTGCGCGGCCTCCTCAGGAAGACGATTTTTTAGGCGGCTCTCTTGGCCTTCACGGGCTCGTCAATTACGCCCATGATGTCAGACTCCTTCATGATGAGGAGTTCCTCGCCATCGAGCTTCACCTCGGTGCCTGACCACTTGCCGAACAGGACGCGGTCGCCCTTCTTCACGTCGATCGGGATAAGTTTGCCCGCCTCGTCGCGTCCGCCGGGGCCTACGGCGATGACCTCGCCTTCCTGCGGTTTCTCTTTCGCGGTGTCCGGAATAATGATGCCGCCCGCGGTCTTCTCATCCGCAGTAATGCGGCGGACTACGACGCGATCATGTAATGGACGAAACTTCATGTAGATCCTCCAAACCTTTGGGTTTAAAAACTTTGGACGGAGCATACGGATTTTTCCGCCGTGCCCGCTGGGCAGATGGTTGTGCTGCCCAAAGCCTTCAAGGGGCTGATATAAGTTCTCTAGCACTCAAGACCGACGAGTGACAAGGCTGCTTAAGCCTCTGAAAAGTCTCGATATTCTCAATGATCATAAATCTGTGAGTGGGTTATTGTGGCAGGCTGTCAGCAGTCACGAGGGTACGCTGCTAACGCCTTGGAACTGAACACAAAATTCATTTTTTAAGCTTGCGGTTACCGATTACGCGCACATTATTGGGGGCGAAGATTCGGAGGGTGCAATGATCTCTGAGGACTTCCGCAAGCAGTGGGACGGATACGGACTCACAACGGCCCATATTCTCTATCGGCTGCCCGACCATCCCAGTTTTTTGCAAAGCTACGTTTGGCAGGAGTATGACCTGTTCCCAAAATTTCCTGTGCTGATCAAATTTCTAAATTTCTGGCGGCGCGAGCTTGAGGGACCGCTATTTTCGGTCACTATCGCGCATGCACGGCTGATCAAGCCATCGGAATTCCGCTCAGTAAGCGGCGAGTTTTATTTGAACTGAGTTCCATCTTAGGCGCGATAGCTTAGTTCTGGGTGCCAGTTCTTGCTGCACCCTTATTGGCGTGCAATCGAACACGTTAGGAGCGGCGGCATCTTGGCCCTTCTCGTGCGAATTTTGTTCAAGGGAAACTTTCATGCGCATCCGTTTCGTAATGGGCCCCGTCTCGCTCGATGCCGAATTGCTCAATACACCAACGGCGAAGGCTATCGCAATGAAACTTCCGTTCGAGTTGATAGCCATGACCTGGGGTGAGGAAGTCTATTTCGATATTCCCGCCGAAGTGCCGACCCAAAAACGCGCACAGGATGCAAAGACGGTGGTCACGCCCGGCGAGATCGCATACTGGCCAGATGGCCATGCGATCGCGATCGGTTTCGGTCGTACGCCGATTTCACAAACGGGCGAGTGCCGCCTGGCGTCGCCGTGCAACATTTGGGCTAAGGCGCTTGGCGACGTGAAGATATTAAAATCTGTTCGTGCGGGGACGAAGATCGAAGTTCACAAGCTTACGGATTAGGATATTCCGTCGACTATTATGCTCGTCCGACGAACGGCATTTTCGTCGCCATGATCGTCATGAACAGCACGTTCGATTCGAGCGGTAGGCTTGCCATCTGCACGATCGCTTGTGCCACATGCTCTACATCCATGCGCGGCTCTGGCATCATCAGGCCATTTGGTTGCAGCACGCCCTGGGTCATGCGTTCGGTCATCGGCGTCGCGGCATTACCTATGTCTATCTGTCCGCAGGCAATGTTGTAGGCGCGCCCGTCAAGGGCGGTCGATTTCGTCAATCCTGTAATCGCGTGCTTGGTTGAGGTATAGGCGACAGAAAATGGTCGCGGCGTATGGGCTGAGATTGAGCCGTTATTAATGATGCGGCCACCCTGCGGCCTCTGCTCCTTCATTATTTTGAATGCTGCCTGCGTGCACAGGAATGGCCCAGTTAGATTGGCGGCGATGACCGCGCTCCATTGCTCATAGGTGAGATCTTCGAGCGGAACCGGGGGGGCGCCCATGCCGGCATTGTTGAACAGGAGGTCGAGTTGCCCCAAATGATCCTTCACTTTCGCGAATAGCGCCTTCACCGAAGCTGGATCGCCGACGTTGGTTGGCACGACAAATGTCCGCGCGCCTGCTGCTTCTTTCGCAGTTTCGTCGAGTGCTTCCTTGCGGCGTCCGGCGAGTGCCACGGTGTAACCCACTTTAGCCAGTGCCAGCGCCGATGCCTTGCCGATACCGGTACCGGCGCCGGTGACGATGGCAACTTTCTCCACTGCAACCATGTTAGATTCCTCCCAAATTTGTCGGGATGATCCCAAGAAATTATTTATCCTTACCGTTACCAATCCCGTAGGGCGGGCGAGGGATCGCCATGTGTGCTGCGCGCAGTGCCGAGGACCATCGTTCGCGCAAATCTGTGAAATAGGGCTCACCCGGTTCGATGCGGTATTGCATTTCCGCCTTCAAGGCATTGCGGCGGATAACCGCAAGATCGATCGGTAGACCGACAGCGAGATTTGAGCGCATGGTCGAGTCCATCGAGATCAGGCCGATCTTTAGTGCATCGTAGATGTTAGTGTCGAATTTCACCGCCCGATCCAGAATCGGTTTGCCGTATTTATGTTCGCCAATCTGCAGATAGGGCGTGTCAACGGTGCATTCTATGAAATTTCCGGCCGCATAAATCATAAACAGCCGCAGTCGACGGTCGTTGAACTGGCCGCCGAACAGGAATGAAACATCGAATTTCACATCCGACTTTTCAAGCGCACCGCCGTCCATTTGGTGAACACTGCGGAGCGCGCGGCCAATTCGTTGCGCCGCCTGAAACATGCTCGGCGCATTGGTAAGTTTTTCGATCTCCCCAGTTTCGGCGTTTTCCAAGCCTTCGTTCAGTATGCTCAGCACGGTCTGCGATAACGACAGATTGCCCGCCGTGGCGAGCGCCATCACATATCTGCCCGGGTCCTCGAAGATATGGAGCTTGCGAAAGGTCGAAACGTTGTCGAGGCCGGCGTTGGTGCGTGTATCACCCATCACCACGAGGCCTTCGCGTACGAGAATTCCGCAGCAATAAGTCATCGAATCCCGCTCCCAAGGGAGCGAAGGTATAGCGAGGCGGAAGGCCACACGCGAGGGCCCAGTGCTCTGGAAAATCGGTTAATTTTGCGCTTGGCGTTGCGCTTGATCAACGTGCACCGCGACGGAAAGCTTCTCGCCGGTCCCACCGAAGTGAAGTCCGCGCACTGGGGCGGCTCCGAGCGAATCAAGCGCGACCGCGACACGTACATGGGCGTCGGTCGCCGAAATGCCGTTCGCAGGATCGAACGCGACCCAGCCAAGCTTTGGCAAATGCACTTCCGTCCAGGCATGCCCCGCTTCCTGATTGACCTTGCCGTCGGCGCGCAGAAAATATCCGCTGACGTAACGAGCGGGGATTCCGAGATAGCGCGCGCTCGCAATCAAAATCTGCGCGTAATCCTGGCAAACTCCACGTTTTCTCGCCATGCATTCTGCGGCGGTCATCGGCGGCGTGTTTGGGTCCGGATCGAAGATGAAATCGTTGTAAATGCGCGAAACCAGCTCGTGCATGACCTTTAACGGTTCGCCTTTTTCAGTTTTCGATGCGGATTCGGCAAACTCGATAATCGCCGTGTCCGGTTTTGTGAGCGGCGTCTCGCGGAGATAGAGCGAGGGGGGAAAGCATTCTATCGTTCCCTTTATGATGCCTGCAGTGTCTTGCGTCTCAACCTCCCCCTCGATGCGAATGCTGAGTTGTTTGACTGGTCCATCGACCGTGAAGGTATGGGCGATATTGCTAAAGGCATCCTCGAACTGATCAAGCTTGCAATCCTGATTCACTTCCGTCCGCCAGCGCACAATATATTGGCCGTCGTGATTGCGAGGTGTAAGGCGAAGAATCTGGATTGTTGAAGTCGCCGGCGTTTCGTAACAATAAGTCGTTTCGTGGCTGATGTGGATCCGCATGAAGGCTTACGTCAAATACTGTTCGGTAATGGTTGCGCCAAGCCGGTTGTTTTCGGCGATGAAATTGCTAATGAATTCGTGTAGGCCATCCTGAAAAATATTATCCATGGTGGCGTTGGAGAGCTTCGTGAGCATCGCGCGTGCAAGCCGTTGCGAATTTCCCTGTCGTCCGTAAAATTGCGCGAGATCGTCGAGATAACGGCTCAGATTTTCGTAACAGCTCGCAAGCGAACGCGGCATTTGACGATTTAGGATGAGGAGATCGGCGACGAGCCACGGCTTAACGCTTTCCTGATAGACCCAGTAATAGCTCGTGAGGGCGGAGACCGAGCGTAGGATCGATGCCCATTGGAAATAGTCAAGCGGTCCGCCGACCCGTTCTTTTTCGGGCAGCAAGACATGATACTTCACGTCAAGGATACGCGCGGTCGCATCAGCGCGTTCGATGAGAATTCCGAGGCGGGAAAACCAGTAGGCGTCATTCCGCAGCATCGTTCGATACGCGGAACCATCATAGGCAAGGGACGCCTGTTTCACGAAGGTAAGAAAGCGAGAGAAATCGTCACGGGAGAGTTGCTTGCCATCGAATTGTTTCAATTCGTGCCAGGCGCCATTGATCGAGTCCCACATTTCGACGGTGAGTGCGGTGCGAACCGCGCGTGCATTTTGCCGAGCTGTCTCCAGGCAATTGCGGATTGAAGCCGGATTGTAAGGCGAGAAAGCAAGAAACTCCGTGACGGTCTGCTCGTTCGCTTGTTGGTAATTTATCTTAAAGGCATCCGCGCAGGCTGCGGTCGTGATCGCCGATTCCCATTCGTTTGTCGTTTCGTCCTCCGCCTGCGGCAGCGAAGTAAGACGGGTCGTCGCGTCGAGAATGCGTGCGAGACATTCCGCGCGCTCCATGTTGCGCGACAGCCAGTACAAGTTGGCGGCGGTGCGGGAAAGCATATCTAGCGGTCCAATATCCAGGTGTCTTTTGTGCCGCCGCCCTGGCTGGAATTCACGACCAGGGAGCCTTCCTTTAACGCGACGCGTGTAAGACCGCCCGGCACAATACGGACCCGGTCACGGCCGCTCAGCACAAAAGGGCGTAGATCAACGTGACGCGGCGCAATGCCTTGCTCGACAAAGGTCGGGCAGGTCGAAAGCGCGAGCGTCGGTTGTGCGATAAAGTTCTGCGGCTCTTGCTTCAATTTCGCGCGGAAAAGTTCGATCGTTTTTTGGTCGGCGGCCGGTCCGACCAGCATGCCGTAACCGCCCGAGCCGTGAACTTCTTTAACGACGAGTTCTGGAAGACGGTCCAGTACTTCTTTTAGATGCGCTTTCTCGCGACAGCGCCAGGTAGGCACGTTTTTCAGCACCGGATCTTCGCCAAGATAAAATTTCACGATCTCAGGCATGTAGCTGTAGACCGCCTTATCGTCGACGACACCGGTGCCAACGGCGTTTGCGATCGTGACTTGGCTTGCGTGGTAGGCACTCATCAACCCCGGAACTCCCAGCACTAAGTCCGGGCGAAAGACCAATGGATCGAGAAAATCATCATCGACGCGGCGATAGATCACGTCGACGCGTTTCGGCCCTTCCGTTGTTCGCATGTAGACAACGTTACTCTTCACGAAGAGGTCGCGACCCTCGACCAATTCGACGCCCATTTTGTCGGCGAGAAACGAGTGCTCGAAGTAGGCCGAGTTGAAAATGCCTGGCGTCAGAATCACCACAGTGGGATCACCAGGGGCCGAGTTTGGCGCGACTGATTTTAGAGTTGCAAGCAATTCATCAGTATAATTTTCAATAGGTGCCACTTGGTATCGGGCAAACAGTTCGGGAAACAGCCGCAACATAATCTCGCGGTTTTCCATCATATAAGAAACGCCGGAAGGAACGCGCGCATTGTCTTCGAGCACGTAGAACGTATCGGCCCCGGTACGCACGACGTCTATACCAGCGATTTGCACGTAGCTATCGTGCGGGATCGGCTTGGCGTTCATTTCGGGACGGAAAGCAGGATTCTGGTAGACGAGATCTTCAGGCACGATGCCCGCACGCAGGATCTCGCGTTTGCCGTAGATATCATGCAGATACGCATTAAGCGCCTTCACGCGCTGTTCGAGACCTCGCGAGATCAGACGCCATTCTATCGCGGTCAGAATGCGCGGAATAATATCAAACGGAATCAGCCGTTCAGTGGCTTCCGCTTCACCATAGACGGCGAAGGTGATGCCCATGCGTCGGAAAATAAATTCAGCTTCGCGGCGGCGATAATTGAGGACGTCCGACGGTACCCGATTAAGCCAGTCCGCAAGCGCTGCATAGGCCCCGCGCACGGAGCCGTCTTCCGCACGCATTTCATCAAATGCAGCCTTCATACGTTGCTCTGGCATCTTGCTAGAATTGTAGCTTCAAAGATCGTGCCAACCAAAAGCGCATGCTTGGGCGCGAATTTGTGCCTACTCGGAGGGCCGATGCCTAAGAAGCGGGCTTTTGCAATGCAGGCTTCACGCCTTGGGGAGAACGATCACGCCGGCATCAGGCTGTAAGGCGAACAGCCGCTCGACTTCGGGCGCACGCCGCTCAAGTGCCGCGCGCTGATTGATATAGCCCTTGTCGGTAATTTCACTCCCATCGATCGAGGGTGTGTCCGTGAGAATAATGGCGCGCTCCACCCGATGCGATGTTCCGGTTTGGTGCGCGTTATAGCGTTGCAGGGAAGTGCTAATGTACTCGCGCACCTTCGGATGATGAGCAAGCTCCGCAAGATTAACGGGGGCGCCGGGACCCAGCAGCGTTTGGCACCCGGCGGTATTCAGCCAGACCAGGATGCCGATGAAATCGCGATCATGGCCGGCGATAACTGCATCTTGCAGCACGGGCGATGCGGCGGCGAGCACGCCCACACGCAGCGCGCCGCAAGCTACCCATGTGCCGGTAGTGATCTTGAAATCTTCGGCGAGCCGCCCGTTGAAAAAAAATCCTTTCGAGGGATTTCCTTCATCAACGAAACCAACGGCATCATCGGGCTTGTAGTAGCCTTCTTCATCGAAGGCAGTCGCGGTTAGATCCGGCTGTTTCCAATAGCCTGGCGTGATGTTGGGTCCACGCACACGAATTTCGATCTTGGCGCCGCTTGGAACAAGTTTCACTTCCACGCCTGCCGCCGGAGTGCCAATGACTCCAGCGCGTTCTGCCGTCGATTGGGCCGCAAGCGCCAGAGGAGCGGTTTCGGTCGTGCCCCAAGACGAACTCATCGGGACGCGTTCGCCGATTGTCCGGATGGAAAGATTTTCGAGCCGCTCCCACAAATCCTGCGGCAGCGATGCACCCGCGTAGAAAATCATCCGAAGATTGGTAAAAAATTTTTGCGCAAGTTCGCCATCGTTTTCGAGAAATGGCAATAGCGTTGCGTAACCGGCAGGTACGCTGAGATAAATTGTCGGCGAAACGCTGCGTAAGTTCCGAACCGTTTCTCCGATCAGCGAAGGTAAGGGTCTTCCGCCATCGATATAGAGCGTACCCGCATTGTGGAGGATTGCATTGAAATCGTGGTTGCCCCCGAAGGTATGATTCCAGGGCAGCCAGTCCAAGAGCACAAGTGGTTGTTCCAATAAGAAGGGCCAGCACTAAATCAGCTGCTGCTGATTCGCGGTCATCATTTTGTGGGTGTTGATGACGGCTTTTGGCATTCCGGTCGAGCCCGAAGTGAATAGAAATTTTGCTATGGTATTCGGCTTGATCGCGGTAACGGATTGTTCGACGGCGGCTCCAGGCCTTGTGCGCAACAGCGAATCGAACGTTGTCACTTTTTCAAGGTTGGCGCCGTTTCGGTTCGCGACGATCTCAGTGCTCCTCGGATTGATCGCGGCAAGCGCCGTTGCGAAGGGCGCGGTATCCGCGACATAAATCATCCCGGGCGTGATCAACTGAGCAATGAATTTCAGCTTTTCGTGGTCCTGGCTTTGCAGCGAATAGGCGACGGAGATCGGCGCGATCGGAACGCCGGCGGTAAAACAGGCAAGCATCAGGAGCGCCTGATCGATTGAGTTTCCCGACAGGACCATTACCGGTCGCTCGGCTGAAAGGCGGCGCTCGATCAGCGAAGCTGCGATGGCATCGACCTGCGGCTGTGCTTCATCATACGTGAGTTTCCTCCATGGTTCACCGTTGCGTTCCGCGATGAAAGTCCGGCCCGGTTGCTCTTTGACGGCACGCCGAAAAAGTCGTGCGAGATTCGGATCGTATTCACGCAATGCTTCCTTCGCTCGAATGCGAAAAATTCCGTCGCTGCTCTTTTCGCAATGAACTTCTGTAGAGCCGAAACGGATCGGCTTGTAAGGCGGCTTCTTGCCCGGCGTCGACCGGCGAGCCTCGACAAATTGCGACACGCGCGTTTCCCCTGTCATCTGCTCTATTCCACCGATGTGGGAAGAAACCGTTTCATACTATCATCGGCTTGGCATCAGATTTTTTTGTTATAGGTTATGATAATCCTATGCGAATGAACTGACCCGTCAACCGGTATACTTGGACAGAAAATAATTCCGCGAAAGAAAAATGAAACCTTCGAGCCAAGCAATCGTGAGCGCTGCAATCCTCGTTATCGGCGACGAAATTCTTTCGGGGCGCACTAAGGACAAGAACATCGGCTACATTGCTGACTATCTGGGAGCGCTCGGTATCGATCTGAAAGAAGTGCGTATTGTGCCGGACGATGAAGCTGACATCGTTGCTGCGCTGAATGCGCTGCGGCATCGCTATACTTATGTATTCACCACCGGTGGAATCGGACCGACGCATGACGATATTACGGCGGACTCGGTTGCCAAGGCCTTCGGGGTGTCCATTGATTATGATCCCCGTGCTCTCACGATCCTGAAAGAGCGTCTCGGCGCGCGCGGAATCGAGATCAACGAGGCTCGCATGCGAATGGCGCGTATCCCCAAGGGAGCCGATTTGGTCGACAATAAGGTTTCTGGCGCGCCCGGATTTAAAATGGACAATGTCATTGTCATGGCCGGCGTGCCGTCGATTATGCAAGTAATGCTAGATGCAGCGGCGCCGATGTTGAAGACCGGCGTGAAAATGGAATCGGTTTCCGTCCGTGCGGATTTGCGCGAGGGTGATCTGGGCACTGAACTGACCGAGGTAGCGCGCGCGCATCCTGGGGTGATGATTGGCAGCTATCCATTCTTTGATGAAAGATTCGGACCGAATACTAACGTTGTGATTCGTTCGCGCGATCCGAATGCACTTGCGGCGGCGAATACTGCAGTTGAGGAGATGATTGTAAAACTGAAACACAAGAAAATAAATAAATAAATAACTTTCTTGCACGTTTGTTTAGTCCTTAAAGTTGCAAGAGTTGTTTAGCAGATTTAATTACAGCGCTGGTTCAATCCGCAGCCTTGAGCTGGTTGAGTTGCGCTAAAGGAGTCCACCACTCAGCGGGCTTTCTTCTTCGCGTTTTTCTTTTCATTTTGTTTCGTCTTTTTTTGCCATATTTTATAGTTTTCGAGGTTCTGTCGTGCAAGAGCGGCGCCTTTGCCGAGAGCGGCGAGCTTCGCATACGCAATCTCACGCTGCATCGGTGCCATGCCGCAATTTGTGCAAGGAAAAATCTTTTCCCTTGCAACGTATTTCATCGCGTCCCGGATCGTTACGGCGACTTCCTCCGGCGTCTCTACTTTGTTGCTGGCAACGTCGATCGAGCCGACAAGAATATCCTTGCCGTCGAGAAGCTTTAGTAAATTCATCGGCACCTTTGAATTTTTGCATTCGACCGAAATCTGTTTGATCTTGCTTTTCGCAATTGCTGGGAAAATTCGTTCGTATTGCATCCAACGCGATCCAAGCGTCGCCTTCCAGTCGGTATTTGCCTTGATGCCGTAGCCGTAGCAGACGTGAACGGCCGTGGTGCAGGTCAGTCCCTGCGCCGCCCGGTGCAAGGCGTTGATGCCCCATTCGGTCACTTCGTTCATGTAGACGTTAAAGGCGGGCTCATCGAATTGGATAGTGTCGACGCCGTCTTTTTCGAGCGCGCATGCTTCCTGATTCAACAGCGCCGCGAACGCCATTGCTAACTTTATCTTGTCGCCGTAATGACGGTCAGCAATTGTGTCGACGATGGTCATCGGGCCGGGCAGGGTGAACTTTAGCTTCTTTTTGGTGTGCGCGCGGGCGATTTTTGCCTCGATCTGATGCACGCGGCCCTTTAGGCGCAATGGCCCAACGACTTGCGGCACCATCGCTTTATAGCGATCGCGGCGAATACCCATTTCGACTTTGTGAGCGAAGTCGATGCCTTCGATACACTCTAGAAACCCGTGAACGAAGTGCTGACGCGATTGTTCGCCATCGCCAACAATATCGATGCCCGCATCTTCCTGTAACTTTAGCGCTAGAATGGTGGCGTCGCGCTTGGCATTGGCTAACGCCTCGCCTTGTAACGCCCATGGCGCCCATAGCTTGTTCGGTTCGGCAAGCCAGGTCGGTTTTGGCAGGCTGCCCGCGATCGTTGCTTCAAACATTTCAACACCTCGGACTTCTGTTGGTCGATCATAGCCGAGCACACCAAATTCAGGCAGCCCTTCCGTGTTGTCTGTTTATGGCTATTTCGGCGTATTCGGCTGAGCGTAACAAAATTAAATTGAGAATTTGCCGCAGGTTGTTCGAATGAAAGTCGGAGAGCGCTGTGTTCATGCAGGTCGGCAACATCATGAAGAGCAGAAAGCAAGACCGCGCGTTGATTGTCAGCCTTGTGCTAGTCGGGAAGAATGCCAACTCCGTTTTCTGCGTCGAGAAGGGATGTTGGCAAGCGCTTGCGAATCCAGGGTCCACCCGCCTATCGTCCGCCCGCGTGCCGCCGTGGCGGAACGGTAGACGCATGGGACTTAAAATCCCTCGGGGGGAAACTCCCGTGCAGGTTCGAACTCCTGCCGGCGGCACCAATAGGTTTAAGAGTTCGCAGGATTAGATTATTCGCCACATGTTGAAATGTGGCATCTTGAACCAGCGCAATCATTCCAAACCAAGAAACTCTCGCACCGCTACCACGGTCTGCCCGGGATCTTCTTCATGCGGGACGTGGCCCAGTTCGTCGAACATCACAATGCGACTGCCGGCAATATCATGATGAAAGCGCTCGCCAGTATCCGGTGGAACGAGTCGATCACGTCCGCCCCAAAGAATGAGCGTCGGTAGTTTCAGTTCGGGAATGCGCGAAGAAAGCTTGCCCGGCCGCGCTTGCTCGAAGCGCTGTGCCAATGCTCGTCGATTCCCAGTGCGCAACGTGATTTCATAATATCGATCGACGAGCTCTGGAGTCACCTTGTCGGGATTGCCATATACTGAGCGGACGCTCCACTCCACAAGGCGACGTGGCAACACTGATTCGAACAGGCGATTCAGTATTGGCAACTGGGCGAGGCGAAACCCAATGGGTGGCGAAGAAGCGGAAAGCGGATAGCCTCCTGAATCCACGAGAATCAGCTTATCGATCCGATTTGGCAGTGCCAGCGCCGTTGCCCACGCGACATAACCGCCAAACGAATTTCCCGCCAGGATGCAGTGCTGGATGCCAAGTTTGTCGAGGATTGCCAGCATGAAGCGCACGTAATTCTCGATGCTGTAGTTTTCGTCCGGCGATGGGCCGGTCAAGCCGAAGCCGGGCAGATCGAGCCGGATCACGCGCCGCCTGGCCTTGAGTGCTTGCGTCCAGCCGTCCCAAGTATGCAGACTTGCCGAGGTGCCGTGCAAAAGAATAATGGGATTTGGATCGTCGTAAACGCCTTCATCGCGGACGTGTACCTTCATTCCAGTCACGTCAATGAAGACCGATGGGGGAGGCGACCAACGGCTAGCCAATTCGCTGACTACACGATCGGGCGCCCAATTAATCGCGATGAACGCTGCGACAAGCGCTACTATCATAACAAGAACGCTGGCAATGAGCCATACAAGTTTCTTCATGCGCTCATTCAACTCGCTCTTTTTGCGATTCAAATACTGCCGACCGAAGCATAGGGTTTCATAAATCGAAAGTGGACCTTTTACTGCGCAAGCTCTTGACGTGCGACCTGCGGGCCTTGCTGTCCAACCGACGCTTCTTGGACGCACCGGTGGGTTTGGTCGCGCGCCGGATTGCGGGTGCGACAGTCGCTTCACGGATCAACGCGAATAGACGTTTGCGCGCCTCGTCGCGGTTCTGATCCTGGCTGCGGTGGTTGACCGCTGTGATTACGATCACGCCTTCGCGCGTCAGCTTTTTGCCTGCCAGCCTCTGCAAGCGAATGCTCACGTCGTTCGGTAACGACGGCGAGTGGCGCGCATCAAAGCGGAGTTGCACCGCGCTCGATACCTTGTTCACGTTCTGCCCGCCGGGGCCGGAGGAGCGGATGAAACTTTCTTCCAGCTCGCGTTCGTCGATTGAAATGCGGTCTGTGATACGAATCATGAGTTCTGTCCGTGAAAGCCTTGAAATACCTCAAAAACAGATTGGGGGCAGCATGTCTTAGGGGTTCGACTCCACGCCCGCCGCGCACTAGCTTCACGGCCAAATAGGGTCCGCCAAGAGAGACAAAATGCTGGGTCTGCTGAGACATTTGATGCCGAAAGAAGAGCGCTTCTTCGTGCTATTCACTCAACACTCGAATATGTTGGTAGCCGGTGGAGAGGCGCTGCGCGCACTGCTCGACGGCGGCGATGCCGTGCCGGAACATTTCCAGGCCGTGATGGATCGCGAACAGGACGCCGACAATATCACGCGCGAGATTCTCACGGCCGTGCGCCGCACCTTCATTACGCCGTTCGACCGTGGTGACATCAAAGATCTCATCACCTGTATGGATAATGCGATCGACCAGATGCAAAAGACCGCGAAGGGCATAATGCTGTTCGAGGTACGCGCTTTTACGCCACACATGAAGGACATGGCCGATCATATCGTGCAATGTGCGCGGCTCGTGCAAGAAGCGGTGCCGCTGCTCCGTTCGATCAGTACGCAGGCAACCCGACTTTCCGCAATTACTGAAAAAATCGGGAAGATCGAGGGTGCTGCCGACGATCTGCACGACGCTGGCTTGAAGGAATTGTTTAAAGCCCAGGGGGCCTCAAATTCCGCCGCGTTTTTTGTCGGCCATGAGATTTACGATCATCTCGAAAAAGTCGTCGATCGCTTTGATGACGTGGCGAACGAAATCCAGAGTATCGTGATCGAGCACGTCTAAGGCTGGGGCCACGCAGGATGGAATCGATCGCGCTTAGCCTGCCGCTGCTGGTCAGCCTTATCGTCGTTGCGCTCTTATTCGATTTTCTGAACGGATTGCACGATGCTGCAAATTCGATTGCGACCATCGTTTCGACGCGCGTCCTGCGGCCGCAATATGCGGTCGCCTGGGCCGCGTTTTTCAATTTTATTGCCTTTCTGTTTTTCGGCGTGCATGTCGCGGAGACGGTCGGCGTCGGCATCATCGATGCTGGCGCCGTAAACGCGCGCGTCGTATTTGGTGCGCTCACGGGCGCGATTGCGTGGAATCTGATAACGTGGGGAGTGGGCATCCCGTCATCGTCCTCGCACGCGCTGGTCGGCGGACTACTCGGCGCGGGTTGCGCGAAGGCAGGGTTGAGCGTGGTGGTCTGGCCGGGAGTCATCAAAACAGGTGCCGCGATTTTCCTCTCGCCGCTGGTCGGATTCATTCTTGCAATCATTTTCGTCTTTATCGTCTCGTGGATTTTCGTTCGCAGGACACCTTACGCGGTCGATAATCTTTTTCGCCTGCTACAATTCATCTCGGCATCGTTCTATTCTCTCGGCCACGGTGGCAACGACGCGCAGAAAACCATGGGTATCATTGCCGTGCTGCTTTATTCGCAGGGCATACTCGAAGGCGGCTTTCATGTACCGTTCTGGGTGGTTCTTACCTGTCAGGCCGCGATGGGGCTCGGTACGTTGTTTGGCGGCTGGCGCATCGTGAAGACGATGGGATCGAAAATCACGCGGCTGACGCCGGTTCAAGGCTTTTGCGCGGAGACCGGTGGGGCGATCACGTTGTTCTTGGCGACTTATTTTGGCATTCCCGTTTCTACCACGCATACGATAACGGGTGCGATCGTCGGCGTCGGTGCCGCACGCAAAGTATCGGCTGTTCGTTGGAATATTGCCGGCAACATTGTCGTTGCGTGGATCATCACCATACCGGCATCGGCTATGATTGCGGCGATCGCGTATTGGGCGGTAGGGTTATTCGGTTAAATGGAGGACGGCATGAACGAAGAAAAATTCAATATGAGTCTGCGGAAGTTCCTCAAGACCGTCGGCGTGACTTCGCAGCAGCAGATTGAAAAAGCGGTTCGCGAAGGAATCGCAAGCGGTAAGATCAAGGGCTCTGAAAAACTTCCAGCCAAGGTCGTGCTGACCATAGGCGGCGTGAATCTGAATTACGAGGTCAAAGGCGAACTCGATTTAGGTTAAGCCGGAATTTTACGCCAGAAATATTTTGCTTGCGCTGCTCCACTTTGGCGGTGTTGCTATTTTCTAGGTCGAGTTGACGAGATCGATTTTTGATCGCGATCTCTTGTTTGTGATATCTGTATACTTTGGTTTCATTCGCGGACGCGAACTGCGCCCTTACTAAATGACAAAAAACGCCCTATGACGTTCAAATGACCCCGAAACTAATTCCAATTTCGGGGCCGTTTTATTACTCGCACTTACGAGAACTAGCGGCCGCGGCGCGCCTTGCGGCGTGCCGGTGATTTGCGGGTGCTCTTTTGACCTGTGCGCCTTTTCGTTGTGGGCTTCTCTTTCATCGACGACTTACGTTTGCGGGCCATCTTTAGAACTCCAAGGTTGTTAGCAATAACATCAGCATCGAGATGATGCTGAAGTCTCTCGCCGTATTCCAGAATCGATTGAATCGCAAGCTCAGAGCTTCGTTAGGCGAAGCCTGAGCGCGTTGACAATCACGCTCACCGAAGAAAGCGCCATTGCTGCCGCACCGACGATCGGTGAGAGCAAAATTCCGAACAGCGGATACAGGGCGCCACCCGCCACCGGCACGCCGATTGCATTGTACACAAAGGCGAAGAACAAGTTCTGCCGAATGTTGCGCATGGTCGCGATTGAAAGCTTGCGCGCGCGCACAATGCCAGTGAGGTCGCCTTTCAATAGCGTCACACCGGCACTTTCGATCGCGACATCGGTACCCGTGCCCATGGCGATACCGATATCGGCTGCGGCCAAGGCAGGGGCGTCGTTCACACCGTCGCCCGCCATTGCAACGGTGCGGCCGTCTTGCCGGAGCTTCTCCACAATCCGGGCTTTCTGACCAGGAAGAATTCCGGCTTCAACTTCCCGCAGGCCGAGTTTGCGCGCGATCGCCTGCGCAGTGGTTTTGTGATCGCCGGTCAGCATGATGATTCGAATGCCGTCATCGCTCAACGCTTTGATCGCAGCCGGGGTCGATAGTTTTATCGGATCGGAGATGGAAATTGCGCCTGCGAGCTGTCCATCGATCGCGACAAAAAGTGCCGTTGCGCCAGTGTGCCGAAACTCTTCGGCCTTTACCGCAAGCTGCGATGTCGGGATGCCTAGTTCTTCGAAAAATCCAGTGTTGCCGACGGCGACCTTTCGAGTTTCGATCGTTCCCGTAACGCCCTTGCCGGAGTGACCATCGAAATCAGCTACAGGTGCAAGCATAATACCCCTATCTCTGGCGGCGAGAACGATCGCGCTTGCAAGCGGATGTTCGCTAACGCTTTCGAGGCTTGCGGCAGCTTTTAGGATTCCTTTTTCGCTGAAGTCTTTTATTGGGATGATTTCGCCGACCCTCGGTTTACCCTCGGTGAGTGTGCCGGTTTTGTCGATCACGAGTGTGTCGATGTTTTCAAGACGCTCTAGGGCTTCCGCGTCCTTGATCAGAACGCCTTCTTCCGCGCCGCGTCCGACGCCGACCATGATCGACATCGGAGTGGCGAGTCCCAGCGCACAGGGACATGCGATGATCAACACAGTCACCGCGGCCACGAGACCGTAAGCGAAGCGCGGCTCCGGGCCGAACGCCGCCCATACAACGAAAGCCAGGATTGCTATGAGCATTACTAACGGCACGAACCACGACGATACTCTGTCGGCAAGGCGCTGAATAGGTGCGCGGGAGCGCTGCGCGTTTGCGACCATCTGCACGATCTGCGCAAGCAGGGTGTCGTGGCCGACTTTTTCGGCTCGCATGATGAACGTGCCACTCGTATTGATGGAGCCGGCGATGACTGTTGCTTCAGCCTGCTTTTGAACCGGTATGGGTTCGCCCGTCACCATCGATTCGTCAACATTTGACCGCCCTTCAATCACTTTTCCATCAACCGGAATTTTGTCGCCAGGTCGTACGCGGAGCAGATCGTTCACGTGCACAGTATCAAGGGGAACTTCTTCCATAGAATCGCCGCGAATGAGCAGCGCAGTTTTTGGCGCAAGATCGAGCAAGGCGCGGATCGCGCCCGATGTCCGTTCGCGGGCACGCAATTCCAGTACTTGCCCCATCAGTACCAACACGGTGATAACGGCGGCGGATTCAAAGTAAACCGCGACTGCACCGTCATGTCCCCGAAAAGCCGGCGGAAACAGATGTGGGATGATGGTCGCGATGATGCTGTACAGCCATGCCACTCCGATTCCCAGCGCGATCAGCGTGAACATGTTGAGGTTGCGGGTCAGCAGCGATTGAAATCCGCGGGTGAAAAATGGCCAACCTATCCACAGCACCACGGGCGTTGTTAGAGCGAGCTGTACCCAGTTCGAAGTCTGCGGCGATAGGAAGTGCGATCCTGTCAAATGATTTCCCATCTCAAGCGCAACGACGGGAAGCGAAAGCGCAAGCCCGATCCAAAAGCGCCTGCGCATATCAATCAATTCAGGATTAGGAGCTTGATCCTCCATCGCCATTACCGGCTCAAGAGCCATGCCGCAGATCGGGCAGCTGCCCGGGCCGATCTGGCGGATTTCGGGATGCATTGGACAGGTATATTCGGTGCCTTCCGGCCCGAGCTCTTTCTTGCGCTTACCGAGATATTTCTCAGGTTCGTCGATGAATTTCTTGCGGCAACCTGCCGAACAAAAATAATGCATATCACCATCGTGTTCCGCGCGATGTTTCGCCGTATGCGGATCGACCTTCATTCCGCAAACAGGATCGCTTGCGACGCGCGTATGGGAGGTATGTTCGTGTGTGGAAGCGGGCATCGGATCTGACCTTGCGCTATATACCCCTAGGGGGTATATAATGATCATGCAAAAAAATGCCAAGGCCGAATGTTTGAAGCGGTTAGGCCGTATTGAGGGACAGGTGCGCGGCCTTTCGCGGATGGTCGAAGAAGACCGCTACTGTATCGATGTAGTGACTCAACTTTCCGCCGTACGCGCCGCTCTGCGGCGCGTCGAGGAGGAAATCCTGCGCGATCATGTTGGCCATTGCGTTGAGCACGCGATAGCGAGCGGCAACAAGGGCGAACAACGAAAGAAAGTTACCGAACTGATGGAAGTGCTTGGGCGAGCCGATCGTTAGATCGCCTCGATCGTAACACCCGCCGGCATTTTTTCTTCGTGCTGGTAAATCCATCCATGACTATCGATCAGCCTGCGGCCGCCCAGGCTATGCAACACGAAGTTCCGAGCGAGCCGCGCGAAGCCGCGCGCATGGTAGGCGCGACCCGTTCTGATCGCGGCAGCTTGCAATTGGTCGGTGCGTTGTGCGCGTTCTTTTTCATATGACCGCAATCTTGCCGGTATGTTGTCGGCGTTGCGCAGGTAGCGAGATAGCGAAATTGCATCCTCGATTGCGCTCGCAGCGCCTTGTGCAAGAAACGGTAGCATGGGGTGTGCGGCGTCGCCCAGCAAACTCACGCGTCCCTTGCCCCAGGTCAGGAGCGGAGGCCGGTCGCAGAGCGCCCAGCGACGGAATGTTTTTGCCGCCGCGAGCAGGGTCTGCGGGGTCTCCGTCCACGTATCGCAGTCTTTTGGAATCGCTGAAATACTTGCATTCGCTGCATCCTCGCCGTGCCAATTGTCGGTGAAAATCGCGACGACATTGATCTGCTCGCCGCCCGAGACCGGATAGTGGACGATATGCGCCATCCGGCCGAACCACAGCCGCACGTCTGGTTCCGAATATTGCGGTGGCAAATCGTTTGCCGGAATGAGCGCACGCCAGGCAACGAGCCGGTGAAAGCGCGGTGGCGTGTCGCCATGCAATCGGGCGCGGACGCGCGAGCGCAACCCATCGGCGCCAATGAGCGCGGCGCCAATATGTTCGCCGAAAATGGCGTGCTTGCGTGTGGCGACGGTCACGCCGCGGGCGTGCTCGGCAAAATCAACGAGTTCGGTGCCGATTTCGATTTCGGTTTCCATTGCATTGGCCGCGGCATCCGCTAGCGCGCGTTGCAGATCCGCGCGCGACACCAGCCACCATGGTGAACCAAAATGTTCTGTGGCTTGGCGTAGATTTCCGCGTACGATTTCTGCGCCGCTCTCTCCGTCGGCCACGATCAGTTCACGTGGTTCGACAGCATAGGGCCGAAGCGATTCGAGCACGCCCAATTGCCTGAGGGTGCGCGTCGCATTGGGAGTGAGTTGAATCCCGGCGCCTACCTCCTCGAGTTTCGCTGCGCGCTCCATCAAGACCACACGATAGCCCACACGGGATAGCGTGGTCGCGGCAACGAGACCGCCAATGCCGGCGCCGACAACAATCAGGGTACGCTTGCGCACCATTCAGATGTTCAGGCGGCGGTTCGTTCGACCACCGTGCATTCGGGCGGCTGAGATGTGCCGGACTTCAGAGATGGGTCGAAACGATAGAGCGTCGAACAATAAGGACACACAATTTCGGTCGCATCGCCCATATCGAGATAGACATGCGGATGATCGTAGGGAGGGCTCGCACCCTCGCACATGAATTCGTGTGCAGCAATGCGCACGATGGGAACGCCCGGATCGTTATGGAAATGAGGAGCGACTTTGTCGGCCATGTTCGGTCTTTGGTTGCGGGTACAAGATAGCGGGCCGGCTCGATCCTGCCTAGAGCATGCTAAAGAATAAGCAAGAAACGAGGGAGGATCATCATGCCGCGCGTACTCTACGAGCGCGAAGGGCGAATTGCCCGTATCACGCTAAACCGTCCTGAAGTCATGAATGCAATCGACGACGAACTGCCGATCGAACTCGAAGCCGCAGTCGAGAAGGCGAATTCTGAGCCCAACGTCCATGTGATTGTGCTTTCGGGTGCGGGGCAGGCATTCTGTGCGGGCTACGATCTTGCCTATTACGCCCAGGCAGCGGGCACGAATTCCGGTGTGCAGGAAATGCCGTGGGATCCCATGAAGGATTATGCGTTCATGATGCGGAATACCGAGCGTTTCATGAGTCTATTTCGATCGCACCGACCGGTGATCGCAAAAATTCACGGGTACGCTGTCGCTGGCGGTTCCGACATTGCGCTTTGCTGCGATCTCGTGGTCATGGCCGAGAATGCGCAAATTGGTTACATGCCCGCTCGCGTTTGGGGCTGTCCGACCACGGCCATGTGGGTCTATCGGCTCGGGGCCGAGCGCGCGAAACGAATGCTGTTGACAGGCGACAAGGTCGACGGCCGTGAGGCCGAGCGGATTGGCCTCGTGCTGAAAGCAGTACCGGCAAAATTGCTCGATGCGGAGGTTGATAAGCTCGCTAATCGCATGGCGTCAGTTCCCATCAACCAACTGATGATGCAGAAACTGATGGTCAATCAAGCACTCGAAAATATGGGATTGCGTTCGACCCAGATGCTCGCGACAATTTTTGACGGCATTACGCGGCACTCGCCGGAAGGCCTGGCCTTCAAGCGTCGTGCGGAAAAGACGGGTTGGAAGAGTGCCGTGCAAGAACGCGATTTTGGAACCTACGATTGGACCCAGGATAAGCCAATCAAACGTACGGATTGAAATCATCGCAGCAATGCCGCAATTCGTCGCCATACGCTGCGGCATGATCCGACAGTTGAGATGGCTGGTCTTCGCGGGACTTGTTGCTGCGGCTGTATACATTCTGCCTCGTGCTGAACGTGCGGCAGAGCTGCATCTTGCCGCCGACGATCCGGCGAAACTAGTTGATATACAACTTGCTGAATTTTTCGATGCGGATTTTGCCCGACGTGAGATCGAACTTGCCGTCGCTGCCGGCGATATTGAACTTGCGGAAAGTTTTGTCGCGCTCGCGGGAGAACGTGGGATTTCCTTATCCGATGAGCTGAAGGCGAGACTTTTGGCGGCCCAGACGGTGCCGGCGAAATCCGTGCGATTAGCGGCAAGTTTTGGCCGCGGTTTTGCGACCGGACAAACGGACGATGTGGCCGGTTTTGCTGGCGCTGCCGCGGGTGATCTGATCGGCTGGGGCGATGTGCGTGATCTTGCGCGCGAATCCTGGCACGTGACGAGCGGGCAAGAAGTGAACAAGCTTTTGGCCGGCATGTCGGCGGTGGGCCTCGCTGTCACTGCCTGGACCTATCTGAGTGTGGGAGCGGCCGCGCCCGTGCGAGAGGGTTTAAGCGTGGCAAAAGCCGTTAGCCGTACCGAACTGCTGGGCAAAAGTTTGCTTGAATCGGTGGGCCGGATATTTGCGAACGGCCGCGCCGAACGAATTGGCGTTGCAGTCGCCGATGTTGGCGCGGTGCAGAGTAGGGCGGGTACGCGGGCGGCCATTCAGGGTTTGCGCGAAATCGAAAGCGTCGGCGAGATATCAAAATTGAAGCAGCTCGCGAGTGTAAAGGGGCGCTCGACGCTTGCTGTCCTGAAGACATTAGGTCGTAGTGCTTTCATATTGAGCACGGTTGCCCTTACCGTGGCCGGATGGATTTTCGGTGGCCTTCTTAATTTGCTCATGCTGGTCGTCGCGATCCGAGGGGGATTCATCAGGTTGGTGCATAAAGTCTGGCCTGGCCGTGCTCCAAACCGTTCCTACCCAGTTACACGAGATACCGCCGAAAAAGTTGCTGTTGCCGCCATGAGCGACTAGTTTCTCGCGCCCGCGAGAATCTCATGCCCAATTTCAAACACGATGGACTCGACTTCGCTTTCCTTGACGAGGGAGAGGGCGAACCGATTCTGCTCGTGCATGGTTTTGCCTCAAATAAAGAGATCAACTGGGTACTGCCGCTTTGGGTTGCAACGCTGAAGGAAGCGGGACGTCGTGTGATCGCGCTCGATAATCGTGGGCATGGGGCGTCTTCGAAACCGCACGATCCCGCCGCTTACAGTTTGCCGCAGATGGCGAGCGATTCGGTTGCGCTGCTTGATCATCTGGGGCTCGAGCGGGTTGATTTCCTCGGTTATTCGATGGGAGGCCGAATTGGAATGTTGTTGGCGCTACGTCATCCGGACAGGCTGCGCTCGGCAATCCTTGGCGGTATTGGGGCATCGATCATTACAGGTCCGGGGAGGGGCTCGCATATCGTCGAGGCGTTGGAAGCGTCGAGCGTCCAATCGATCGGCGATCCCATGGCGCGCTCGTTTCGCATGTTTGCCGAACAGACAAAATCCGATTTGAAAGCGCTCGCCGCCTGCATGCGCGGCCTGCGCCACCAATTCTTACCTGAAGAGCTGGCGCGCTGCGGCGTGCCGATGTTGATCGTGCGCGGCGGCGACGATAAGGACATTGCCGGACCCGCCGCTGACATCGCGGGTATCATTCCTGGCTGCGCGTATATCGAGATCCCGTATCGAAATCACATGACCGTAATCGGCGACAAGGTGTTTAAGGAAAGTGTCGTTGATTTTCTGCGGCGACGCCTATGATGAAGAAGATCCGTTCAAAAACCGAAACCTTTCTTGGCGCTTCGGGCAACAAGCTAGTCGGCGATGTTTATGGCGAGGGAAAGCGCGCCGTATTTTTTCTGCACGGCGGCGGGCAAACGCGACATGCTTTCACCGAGGCAGCACAGCGTCTTGCGGGGGCGGGTTGGACGGCGTTCACGTTCGATCAGCGTGGCCATGGTGATTCCGAATGGATCGCTGACGGCTCCTATAGCTTTTTCGATTTTGCGGAAGACGCGGCGGCCATCGCAGTGAAGCTCAATGATCGATTCGGCACGCCGCCGGTGGTCGTTGGAGCGTCGCTCGGCGGCGGAGCAGCATTGATCGCGGAGGGGGAGGCAGCAAAGGCCGGCTTGCCACCGCGTTTTTCTGCCATCGTGCTCGTCGACGTGACGCCGCGCTTCGATATCGCAGGCGCAAATAAGATCGTCGGCTTCATGGCCGAGCGGCTGCACGAGGGCTTTGCCTCTATCGAGGAAGCGGCGGATGCGGTGGCGAGCTATCTACCGCACCGCCCGCGTCCCAAATCGCTAGACGGACTTAGAAAAAATTTACGGTTGGGGCAGGATGGCCGCTGGCGCTGGCATTGGGATCCAGACTTCGTAGCCGGAAAAACCCCGGTGCATATTGGGCGCGAAATCAGCGAAGAGATGCGTGTTGAGGCAGTTCGTTCCTTGCGTATTCCGATACTACTGGTGCGCGGCGCATCCTCGGAACTCGTGAGCGAAAAGCATGCGCGCGAATTTCTCGCACTTGCTCCCCATGCGAAGATGGTCGACGTCGCCGGTGCCCGGCACATGGTTGCGGGGGATAGCAATGATGCGTTTTCCGATGCCATTATCGAGTTTCTCGTGGGTATCTCGCGCGAAGCCGAAAAAGTGAATCACTAGAGCCGGTTGCGAGATGCTTTTGCAGTTCGAGCTGGCTGCCGGCATTACTTCCAGCATTGATTCAAAAGCATCGGTTCAATTGCGGAAAGCGCACGTGCCTGGCAACTATTATGATTTGCGAGCTTTAATCTCTGTGCGAAGCTGGCATACCAAGCCAGATTTGTTGTGTTCACCCCGTTAAGCCTGCTGTGCTAAAAGGGTGCGAGACTGAAATCGTACCGGGAGACCCCCATGGCCACTCATGTGAAAAAACTCGAGCACGGCCTTCGCCGCGTCGATCCTGTTTGGGCGCGTATCCGCGAGGAAGCCGAAGAAATCACACGTAGCTCTCCGGAGCTCGCGACCTTTATTTTTGCGAAAGTGCTGCATCATGAAAAACTTGAACAGGCGGTCGCCGATCGGGTGGCGTCGCGGCTCGATCATCCCGACGTCTCTGGCGGGTTGATCCGCCAAGCCTTCGACGATGCATTTACCGCTGAGCCGTCGATTGGGGATGCGATGCGCGCCGACATCGTCGCGGTTGCGGAACGCGATCCGGCAACGACGCGCTACATCGAGCCGGTGCTCTATTACAAGGGCTTCCATGCGCTACAGACGCATCGTCTTGCCCATTTTTTATGGAACAAGGGTCGCAAGGATTTTGCGCTTTATCTACAGAGCCGTGCTTCTTCCGTATTTGGTGTCGATATCAATCCTGCGACGAAAATCGGCCGTGGCATTTTCATTGATCACGGCACGGGTGTCGTGATTGGTGCGACGGCGGTAATCGACGACGACGTATCGCTGTTGCAGGGCGTGACGCTTGGCGGTACCGGAAAGGAAAAAGGCGATCGTCATCCGAAAATTCGGCGCGGCGTGCTTCTCAGTGTAGGCTCGAAGGTGCTCGGCAACATAGAAGTGGGCGCCTGCTCGCGCGTTGCCGCTGGTTCGGTAGTTCTGAAACCAGTGCCGCCAAATACGACCGTCGCGGGCGTGCCTGCACGTGTTGTCGGTTGGTCCCCGTGTGAGGGAACGCCGGCGCATAACATGGACCAGATCTTCGACCCATTCTTTGGCGAAGGCATCTAGAATATTGCGAAATCTTGGGCTTGCCCATGCTAGCTCCACGCGGCTAGTTTGCTTCGATTCAGCCGACGGAGAATTTGTGTGGAAAAAAGCGAACTCGATAAGGTGCAGAATTATCTGCGCCGCCTTTTCCAGAATCCGGAAATCCGGCTGGCACCGCGCGCCCAGCGGCAGGACATGGCTGAGGTTTATATCGGTAGTGAATTGAATGGCATGCTTTCGCTCGATACGGAGGATGGCGATCGTTCTTATAATTTGCAGATCGGCGTACCCGAAACAGACTTCCAGCGCGCGGCGGCTTTTCTCCGGAAGCTTCTGGGCAATCCTAACATCAAGGTCATGGCGCGACCCAAAAAGAAAGACTCGGCCGAGGTCTTTATCGGTGAGGAATTCATCGCGGTGCTGTTTCTCGAAGACGCCGAGAAATCCTTCACTTTTCAAATGGCAATTCTCGATACGGATATTGAGTAATTGCGCGGGTTAACCTTTATCCGCGAGTGTGCTTGCTTCGAAAATTCATAAATTATTAACTGCTTGCGCGGGGCGAGCGATAAACGTCGCTCCAGTTTGTAGCGTTGAGTATCCAGATGTCTGCTGAGACGATCTATTCATTCTACGCGCTGTTGCTGGGTCTCTCCATCGCGGGAGTTTTGGCCACCGGCTATCAAATTTTCGCCGAACGGCCCGCTAGTTTTCGGCTGTTGGACGAAGCGCGTTTTAAGGCGCTTGCCGCCATTCCGTTCCTAGTCTTTGCGGCTCCCTTCATCATTTTGCGCAATACCATTCGCGGCGCTCGCATCGAAGGTAGAGGTTTCGTGCCGGTTATCGTATCGACCGTGATCGCAGGTTTTTGGAGCCTATCTTGTGGCCTGGTGATTATGGGCCTGTTGCGTTCCGTTGGTCTCGGCGGCTGATAACTCTCGCACTCATTCCATTGATGTGGCATTAGTTTTCTCGAAAAATTTTTGAGGAAATCATGCCCCTTTACGAACTCGACAATCTTCGGCCTCAGCTGCCCGCAGCTGGCAACTATTGGATCGCACCCAGCGCCGACTTGATCGGAAATGTAAAATTGGAGGAAGAAGTGAGTATTTGGTTCAACGCCGTACTGCGCGGCGACAGCGAACTTATTCTCGTCGGCAAGCGGTCAAATGTTCAGGACGGTTGCCTTTTTCATGTTGATCCCGGATTTCCACTTACGGTCGGCGCCGGGTGCACGATCGGGCACAAGGCGATCTTGCACGGCTGTACGATCGGCGATGGAAGTCTTGTGGGCATGGGCGCAATGGTTTTGAATGGTGCAAAGATCGGCGAAAAATCACTGGTGGGTGCCGGCGCATTGGTGACGGAAGGCAAAGAATTTCCCGCTGAACTCGCTCATTGTCGGCTCGCCTGCGCGCGCAATCCGCACGCTTGATCACAAGGCCAAGGCGATGGTCGCTTATGGTGCGGAAGTTTATTTCAAGCGCTGGCAACAATACGCAAAAGGACTGAAAGAAATTCATTGATGCTTTTTCACGGACAGGCATCATCTTCGAATTTCACGATGTCGCCCCGCGAATTCACGTGCTTTGCAGGCCTTGGAGATTCCAGGGGAGCGAGAACAGATGCTTTCCGGTTGCTTCAAAAATCGCGTTGGTGACAGCAGGTGCGATCGGCGGAACGCCTGGCTCACCGACGCCCGTGGGTGCTTCCTGTGATTCCACGATGTGCACTTCAACCTGCGGCATATCAGAGATACGTAGTGGCTCATAGCCATCGAAGTTCGTCTGTTCCACGACACCATTCGAAAGTGTGATCTTGTTGCGAAGCGCGGCACCGAGACCATAACCAATCCCGCCTTCAATCTGCGCGCGGATGATATCTGGATTGATCGCGACGCCGCAGTCGACCGCTGCCACGACGCGATTGACCTTTAAGCTGGCATCGGAGCCGACGGTTATATCCGCGACCATCGCAACGAATGTATTGAAGCTTTTATGTACGGCGATGCCACGGCCGCGGCCTTGCGAAAGTTTCTCACCGTAGTTCGCTTTTTCGGCGGCGAGTTTCAGGACCGCTCTGTGACGTGGGTGATCTTTAAGAAGTCCCAACCGGAACCCGAGTGGATCTTTGCCTGCTTTGCGCGCGAGCTGATCGATTATCACTTCCACCGCCTGTGCTGTGTGAGTGTGGCCGACCGAACGCCACCAAAGGGTAGGGATCGGTGATTTCGCTTCGTGCCATTCGACCAAAAAATTTGGGATTGTATAGGGCATATCGGATGCGCCCTCGACGACGGTCGGATCGATGCCATTTTTCACCAGCATGGTTGCGAGCAATGTGTGGGTAATGAAAGATTGGCTGACGATGTGTTGCTCCCACGCGATGATCTTGTCATCCTTGTCGAGACCGGCTCGCACGCGGTGAAGCACCATGGGCCGGTAGCGGCCGCCCGTCAGATCGTCCTCGCGACTCCAAACGAGATGAATGGGCGCCTTCGCCTTTGAAGCTTTTACAATGTACGCGAGCTCCGCGATGTAGTCGGCGTTCGGTGTCGCGCGGCGGCCGAACGAGCCGCCCGCCCAAAGCGTATTCAGCGTTATGTTCTGCGGCATGGTTCCGAGAATCCACGCGATGGTGGCCACTTCGATTGTCTGGAACTGGGAACCGGCCCAAACTTCGACACTACCATTGTTCTTGATTTCCATCACAGCATTCAGTGGCTCCATCGGAGCGTGTGCGAGATAGGGAAAAGTGAATTCGACATCGACAATCTTGGCGGCCTTGGCGAGCGCCTCGCTAGCGTCACCTCTCTTGATGGCCGACAGTCCAGGTTTGGAAGCCAGTTCGCGATAGTCCGCGAACATTTTTTCGCTTGATCGTTGCTCGGCGGCACTATCGTCCCATTCCGCCTGCAGCGCTTTGCGCCCGCGGATCGCCGACCACGTATCCTTTGCGATGATGGCGACACCTTGGGGAATTTCGAGCACTTCGACTACGCCAGGTGTATTTTTTGCAGCGCTGTCATTGAACGATTTCACCTTTCCGCCGAAACGCGGCGAACGCGCCACCACGGCGGTTAACATACCCGGACGTTTCACATCCATCGCGTAAATCGTTCCTCCAGTGGTCTTGCCGATGGAGTTGAGACGAGGAACTCGCCTGCCGATATAGACCCAGTCCTTTGGCTGTTTCGGTTCGACTATCACGGGTGGCATTATTTTCGCGGCCTTCGCAGCGAATTCGCCGAATGTCGCCGTCTTATTGCTCTTCGCGTGCGAAATGACGCCCTTCGAAATTGTAATTTCTTTTTCCGGCACCGCCCAACTATCGGCGGCGGCCGCTATTAGCATGACGCGAGCGGCCGCAGCCGCACGCCGCATCTGATCCCAAGAGTTTGCGATTGCAGTCGAGCCGCCCGTGCCCTGGATCGCGCCCATCATCAGATTGTTGTAGAGCGCGGCGTCGGCGGGCGCGAAAGCTGATCGCATCTGCGACCAATCGGCATCGAGTTCATCGGCGACGATGGTGGTGAGGCCGGTAGTATTTCCTTGTCCCATGTCGAGATGCTTGATCATCACCGTTACAGTGTTGTCCGGTGCGATTTTGATGAAAGCGTTCGGCTGCGGCGCATCTTTCATCGTGAGCGCGTGTGCTTTGTTGCGGCCGAAGTCGATCGTGGTCGCGATCACGAGAACACCCGCGGTTGCAGCCGATGCTTTGAGAAAATCCCGGCGCGAGGGCTTGCGCTTGGGAAAGTGCATTTCGACCATGTTCTTGATAAACATCACGCGCCCTTTCGGTTTAGATTCTTAGCGGCTTCATGGATCGCGGCGCGGATGCGGACGTAAGTTGCGCAGCGGCACACGATGCCCTGCATTGCGTTATTGATGTCGGCGTCAGTGGGCTTCGGATTTTGTGAGAGTAGGCCAATCGCATTCATGATCTGGCCCGACTGGCAGTAACCACACTGCACGACATCCAGCGATTGCCAGGCACCTTGCACGGCGCTAGCGACTTTGCCTTCGACGCCCTCGATCGTTGTTATCTTACGGCCGACCGCATCACGTACTTGTATCTGGCAAGAGCGCACCGGCTCGCCGTCGATATGCACCGTGCAAGCCCCGCAAAGCGCCACGCCGCATCCGTATTTGGTGCCTGTCAAACCAGTGTGATCGCGAATCGCCCAGAGGAGCGGCATCTCCGGATCGACGTCGAATTCGAATGATTTTCCGTTGATCGTCAGCGCTTGCATGACGAACCCTTTCCCATGAAAGCGTTTCATTTTGAATTAAGGCTAGGTCCGCAACGGCACGTGCGTCAATAGAACAATCCAAAAAGTAACGATGCGTTCCGCGCATTCTGGAGTTCAAAAACTATTTTGCTGTCAAAGAATTGTCACAAAAAAAGTGAGGCCGGCTCTTTGGGGGAAGAGCCGGCCCCCGCGAACCCGGTCCGGGGACGGGGAGGGGTGGGGACGTGACCGGGTGCGCGATCGAGATCCGTGTTAGCGAGGCGCCGCGACGTAAGTTGTCGGACGTGTATCGCCGAGTGAAACCCAAACGTTTGGATCAGACTGCGCCTGGCGTTTTACGTAGCGGTAGCCAGTGACAGCCCAGGGCAAAATTTCATTTTCCTGGTTGTCCAAAATGAATTCGCCCTTGTCGGTGCGGACAGTGAGCACGGAATGACCCTCGCCCTTCTTGTCACGCACAACGGTGATGAGCAGTGCCGAGCGCGGCCAGCCGAGCTGCATCAGCATGCGCCGCTTCAGCAGCACGTAGTCTTCGCAGTCGCCGTAGCCATCCTCGGGATAGGCCCACTTCTCGATGACGCCGTAATGTTCGAGGTCGGTCATCGGTCTGATGTTGTCGTTGACGTACCGATTGACGCGGTCGAGTTGTTGGAAAGAAACCGTTGAATATTTCACGTCGACAGGCGCTGTTGCGTCGTTCTTGCAGTCTTCCGGTTGTTCTTCACAAAATTGGATCCAGCCGATCGGAGCGCGTGTGGACTCGCCGATCGCGACGTAGGCCATTTTTTTGGCGCGGTCGAGATCTTGGGATACGTTCGAATATTTTACGTCGACATGAGCCGTTGCATTGTTATTGCATTCTCCTGGCTGTTCTTCACAGAATTGAGTCCAGCCGATCGAAGTGCGAGTGGTGATCGCGACATAGGCTGCCTTTCTGGCACGGTCACGGTCTTGGAGCGAAACTTTCAGACGTTTCGCGTCCCCAGGCACTGCTGCATCGGTTTTGCAGTGACCTTCCCATTCCTCGCAGAATTGAACCCGGCCAATCGGAGCGCGAGTTGGCTCGGCGATTGCGGCATGGGCAATATTTTCCTCGGCATCGACCGAATACGGAATCAAGAGCGTTACGGCCGCGAGCGCAAACAGTGCGACCGTTATTGCGCCCATCCATCGATCGAGCGTCCCCGTTTTCTCCAACATTGTCGCCCCCTTGTTTTTTTCTTGGGAGCAATGTGGCAAAGAGATTTTTCAAACGCGCTAAATCGAGCGAGCAATTACGAGTCAATTTCTCGTTGTCATTGATTCAATTTGGCGGAAAATCGAATGTTAATTTGATTCAAATTTTATCGATTTTCGAATTTTTCATGAGCGATGGGCATAAATCAGTACATCGCCATAGTTGGAAAGACGCGGCGATGTTAGAAATTCAATGATTGGATTCCCTCAGATATCCCGGCAATTTCGATTGCAAATGCGGATGCGTCGCGTCCGACGAACGATATTGAAAAAAAACCCTCAGTTATTAGGCGGCGCAAATGCTATCATTCTTAACAAGCGATGAAGTCGTCATTGAAGTTCGTCCGGAATCCAACCAAACGCCGGAACGGTAAACGCTTCGGCGCTACTTATGAAAATTCTCGATTGTTGAAATCAGCCTTCGTTAGCCAGATCGTGTGCGAGCGTATCCGGGTTTTGAATTCGAGTGAATTCCATGGCAAAACCGCCTTCTAGCTGACGGACGATCCGGCCGGGCGTGCGGCCGAGCTTGATTGGCGTGCCGTTGGTCACGGAGATTTCCGTCGCGATCGCCGCCCCCGAAAGTGAAACGTCCATGACTCGGCAGGGAATCGTGACACCCGTTGGCAAAGTCAGCGTCGACCTCGGATCGCTGAGGGCAAAGCGTTCGTGACGGCGATCCTCAGGAAGACCTAACTCCTGACGGTTGGCGAACCATGTGATCTGGTTTGCTAGCTTGTCTCTGCGGCGCATGGTGCCTGCGACGGTCATAGCGAAGCCCTGGCCGAATAGGCGGACGCAGCGGCCTTCAAGCCGGCCGAGATGATCGACATATGCCACGACTAGCTCGCCGACTTGTGGTTTCATTCCCGCGATGAAGGCGACACCACCCGGCGACATGTCGAGTGTCTGGCAGGCAAATTCCTGCCGGTTTTGCAGCATGTAACGGCCAGTCAGTTGGACCGGCACGCGCTGATGCTTGCGCCGCTCCTGATTTAGCGGGAGCATCCGACCTGCACGCTTTGTCTGAAGCATAGTAGTGGCCGTTCACTGCTTAGATCGGCTTGACCCTATCCCGGCCGTGGTTAACGGCGCGTATCCCGCATCGAAACCCTCCGGAACGGTGAATAAGATCGGGGCTTTTAAGCCCTACCACCTGGCAAAACGCGCAGATGTACTGCCGTACGGGGACCTGGAATGAGCATTCCCGCTTTGCCGATCGCCTGCGCTTCCAGCAGATTGTCAATAACGCGAGTGCAAGCGATGCGTAAGCTGGCAAGCGGCGTGAGTGTCGCCCAATAAGGCAATGTGTGCGCGGCCAGGGAGCCCAGCATCCGCATCTCCGTCCGGCCGCGATGACGAAGCGGGAGAAGTAGGAGTTCAAGGCCGAGCAGACGTTTGTCTGCAGTTTTGCCAACCACGCCGCCAACCATGGGAGTGGAGGTTCTGGCGACTTCGTCAAGCACGCGAAACATTTCCGGCCAATCGGCAGGGGCAAATGGTTCGATGAATGCTCGACCCTTTAATTCGCGTCCCATAAGGGAACATATGTGCGTCCCTGCGAGACGAACGGTGTATCGCTGCGGGCCGCCAATTTCGATCATTAGTACGTCACCAAGAATAGAACGAATGGCGCCAGGCTCAAGCTCGCTGCGTTCTGGAGCTGCACGGCCTGCGCGCAAACGGTTCCAGTATTGGTAAAGGGCACGAGACGATGAGTGCTTCATAACTGACCCCCTGCAGCTGTCGCGAGACGGGACAGCGCAGGGAAGACCGAGCATTTCGTGTGCCGGACAGCGATTGTGGCAATGCGCGTCAGAATTAGGGTTAAATCCGGCTCTTGCTCGACGGACCAATTTGAACGGCTAAAGTGCCGATGCGAATTTCGGGGTGACGACGTGACCAAGGCCTGCGGGTTGGAGGGCTCCCCCCGCGGGCCTTTTCTTTTATGCAAGACAGCTTGCATGCGAGGGGTGGCGTGGCTTATCTCAGCGACCACTCACCCGGAAATCTTCTTCGTGGCCCGCTCCTCTGAGCCGATTTTCAATGTGCCGCCCGTCGTGCTGGGGCTCAGCATCGCGATGGCTCTCGTGCACGGTGTCCGCGCGCTGCTCGATAAATCGTACGACAACGCAGTGTTGTTGTACTTTGCTTTTATTCCCGCGCGATATGAGGCGTCTGAGCTGGGCGTGCAATTTCCCGGGGGCCTTGCCGCCGATGTGTGGACTTTTGTCACCCATGCCTTTCTGCATGCCGATGTCATGCATATCATTGCCAATCTGGTCTGGTTCCTTGCCTTTGGAAGCGCGGTCGCCTGGCGCTTCGGCACTCTGCGTTTTCTTGTCTTTTTTGCAGTGACGGCCATAGCGGGGGCGGGCGCGTTTTTGCTTACACATTGGGCCGAATTTGTTCCTTTGGTGGGCGCTTCCGGCGCGATTTCGGGAATGATGGCTGCTGCATGCCGTTTCGTCTTTGCCGAAGGTGGGCCCCTGGGTTTTTTTGGCCGCAACGATCAGGAGGCCTATAAAATACCTGCCGTGTCCTTGCGGGTCGCGCTGAGAAACCGGCAAGTGGTTACGTTTTTGGCGATCTGGTTTTTGTTCAATCTGATCTTCGGCATTGGTTCGATCTCATCATCTCTAACCGAGGCGGCGGTGGCTTGGGAAACTCACATTGGAGGTTTTCTGGCGGGCTTGCTGCTATTTCGTTTTTTCGATCCGGTAGCACGCACAATGCCGGGAGTGCCCCTTGCTCCCACCGGGGAAGAGGAGGATCATTAGGCCGTGAACGGAACTCAGATATGGAGGACGCTCTATGATCGTACGCGCAATCCTCGATATGAAGGGCCGCGAAGTGACGACCATTGTGCCCGATAAGACTCTCGGTGAAGCTGCCCGTCTTTTATCGGAACAGAAAATTGGCGCTCTTGTCGTAACAGGAGCTGATCACCGTGTAGCCGGCATTATTTCCGAACGTGACATTGTTAAGTCTGTCGCCAAGAATGGATCCGACGCGCTTAAGCTTGCAATTGGAAGCGTAATGACGCGCGAAGTTGTTACTTGCGGGCTGCACGACACTATGGCCGAACTCATGAGCCGTATGACTGCAGGTCGCTTCCGTCATGTACCGGTTATCGAGCACGGCAAGCTCGCTGGCATCATCTCGATCGGCGACGTAATGAAGCATCGGCTTGCAGAAATGGAGCGCGAAAGCTCAGTGCTCCGTCAGTATATCATGACGGCCTAGAGGAGGGCGGCGACCGCATGGTTCAGGTCGCCAAGCGACCGCTCAGTCGCCTCCTCACCTAATTGAATAGCGCGCTTGGCATTGTGGAATTCAAACAGGCCGATATTGCCGAGCTTAGGCGATATCATGACGTCGGGCGGATCACCCGCAAGACGCGAACGCGCGATACGGTCTTGCGTGATATTGAATGCGTCGATCATTACCGAAGAGATACCGCGCGGTCCGTCCTGTGCCGCCGCGTCACCGAAGAATTGACGGCGAATGAGCCGGTCGACGCGGAACATGCTACCAAACCGTTTTTGGTCCTGGGCGATTGTTACTGGCACTTCATCCACTTCTTCCATCGCATGATTCTGGATGACGGTGCCGCGACCGAATGCATCGGCGTTAAGATTGACCGCAATCACAACGCGAGCGCCAAGCGCGCGGGCGGCCGATACTGGAATTGGGTTTACCAGCGCACCGTCGATCAGCCAGCGGCCAGCAATTTTTACTGGGCTGAAAATTCCGGGAAGAGCGTAGCTTGCACGCATTGCTTCCGAAAGCTTCCCCTGTGTCAGCCAGATTTCGTGGCCGGTGCCAGTTTCGGTTGCAATCGCGGCGAAACGCAAAGGCAAATCTTCGATCGCCAGGTCGCTGAGATTGCGAACGAGAAGATCGGCAAGACGGCTGCCCGCGATCAGTCCTGCACCGCCGAGCCGAAAATCCATCAAACCAAGAATTCGGCGCTTATTGATGCCGAGCGCCCATTCTTCCAGCTGTTCGAGCTTGCCCGCGGCCCAAACGCCGCCGACGAGCGCGCCCATAGATGTACCGGCGATGATGTCCGGCACGATCCCGTTTGCGACCAATGATTTGATGACGCCGATATGCGCCCAACCGCGTGCAGCGCCGCCGCCGAGGGCGACGCCAATCTTGGGCCGTCCCGCCTTCGGCTCTTGCCGGTCAGCAGGGGCTAGATCGGAAAAGTTGTCGCGTGCACGTTGTCTCGTAAACACCTGTAACAAGTATCACCTTCTTTCGAGAATGGGCGGCGAAATTCCGCAAATACTTAACGCCAAATGGCAGCATTTAATTTGACAACTGCTTAAGCTTGAACCGTGACAAAAACACGTCAGCGCTTAGGTTCTTCGATGAAACCAATGCTAAGGTTTTTATCGGCCGGCTGCTTCACCGGAAGCTTGCGGTAAAAGCAAGAGCGCACGCCGGTATGGCAAGCGACGCCGTTTCCGGAAATACGGACCTTCAGAAGTATGGCATCCTGGTCGCAATCGACGCGCATTTCCTCGATTGCGAGTGTATTACCGCTGCTCTCGCCCTTACGCCAAAGTTGCTGCCGCGACCGCGACCAGAACCAGGCATCGCCTGTCTCGATCGTGCGGACGAGCGCTTCCTCGTTCATGTGTGCGAACATTAGTACTTCGCCATCGTTTGCATCCGCGACGATGCAGGCGATGAGACCATGTTCGTCGAACTTCGGCGCAAATTGGGTGCCGATTTCGATCTCGCGGTCGCTGCCGCGGACTGCAAAGCGCGAAGACATGACGGACTCCATGCCACCCATGAGAGGCGGGGAACCCGTCATATAGCCTTCAGTGCAACGTGGCGAAAGGTATTCGCAAAACCTCAATAAGAACGAGGATCGCGAACGAGCTTAAAGAAGCGCACTTGCTCCTCCGGATCGTTTCGGAAGCAGCCGCTGAATTGGGTTGTCACCGTCGATACACCCTGCTTCTGCACACCACGCATCGCCATGCACATATGCTCGGCCTCGATCATCACAGCTACGCCGCGCGGCTTAAGGTTCTCGTCAATCGCGGACAAGACCTGCGAGGTGAGGTGTTCCTGGGTCTGTAAACGGCGCGCATACATGTCGATGACGCGCGCTATCTTGGAGAGGCCAACAACGCGCTCGATCGGGAAGTAGGCGACATGCGCATGGCCGATCATCGGGAACATGTGATGTTCACAGTACGAGTAGAACGGAATCTGCCGGACGACGACCAGGTCATCGAAGTTCCCAATCTCGCCGAAGGTACGGTCAAGAACATCTTCTGGATTTTCACGATAGCCGCTGAAAACATCCTCGAAGGCTTTAATGAGACGCCGCGGTGTATCGATCAAACCTTCGCGGTTCGGGTTATCGCCGATCCATTCGATCAGCGTTCTGGCCGCGGCTTCTGCCTGCTCCCGCGTGGGGCGTTCGACCGGCCCCAGCTTTTTGGCCTCGATCTTTAAAGCGTCGCGAGGAAAACTCTTGACGACGGCATCCATCACACAATCTCCCGTTCGACCGGCGGCTTCTGATGTCCGCCGGAGTGTCACCGGTGTTCAGTACAAGAAACGTGCCGACCGCAAGAAGTTCCGCGGCTGCATACGTGGTCTCAGTCAGGGCGCCTCCCGGATTAGCACCTTACTGCCTAACCAAACCGCTACTATATTTATTCCCGATTGTGTCTTGCAATTGACGGAAAAGGCCCCCAGAAAAAATAAACCATGCTTGATGAGGTCTATAATCAGCGGATTCTGGAACTGGCAGGCAATATACCTAGAATTGGCCGCCTGGCCCATCCCGATGCATCGGCTACGGCCCATTCAAAGCTATGCGGTTCCACAGTCACCATCGATCTGTCGCTGACGGCGGGTAAAGTCAATGATTTTGCCCACGAAGTGAGGGCTTGTGCCTTGGGTCAGGCGTCATCCTCAATCATGGCCCGACATGTAGTGGGTTCGACATCCGATGAGCTGCGCCAGATCCGTACCGAAATGCAGAAAATGCTTAAGGAAAATGGCCCGCCGCCGGCCGGCCGGTGGGCTGAGTTGGCCGTTTTACAGCCGGTACGAAATTACCATGCGCGCCATGCATCGACCATGCTCACTTTCGATGCAGTCGTAGACGCTCTCGACCAGATCGAGGGGAAGGGTAAGCAGGCTGCGGAGTGATGTTGCTTGACGCGATCGTGCAACTCCCCCGGCAGTGTGGGCGCGGGTTAATCCAGATCTATCGCTACACGCTCTCGCCGCTAGTCGGTTTTCACTGCCGGCATTTGCCGACATGTTCAGAATATTCGGACGAAGCGATCGCGCGGTTCGGCCTATGGGCAGGCGGGTGGATGACCTTAGCGCGTCTCTTGCGTTGCCACTCTTTCGGTACCTCTGGTCTCGACCTTGTTCCGGAAAATTTACCGGGGAGCGCGCGCTGGTATGTTCCGTGGCGCTATGGTCGGTGGCGAGGCGTCAACGGACGCGCCGGAGGCTGATACTAGTACACCGCCCCCGGCGCGCCGAGCGCTTCAACGGCCCTGACTTGCCAGCGACTCGAGCCGCTTTGGCGCTTCCTTCGACCCGAATTCTCTGGCCTTCTGATACCAGTAACGGGCCTTCCCCACGTCCGCTGGAAAGCCTCGGACGCCTAAATCTTGCAGAACAACCGGATCAAATGTCGATGCCATCGCCATCGCTGCGACCGGATCACCAGCCTCTGCCGCGCGCTGGAGAAGCAAACGCGCGCCAGCGAGGTCACCGGTTTCGAATAATGCCTGACCGCGCTTCAGAAGCGTCGCGATCTCGTCGGGTTCAAGCTTGCGAAGGCCGTTCGCATCGCGATCAGTTGGTGCGGCCGACCACTGCAGGCGAAGCGTTTGACGGTCGGCGATTGTTGCATCCGGCATTTTGAGTGAGACGGTGTACTGCATTTCACCGGAAAATCCGGTGGGCGGGCGCAGCTTCGTGGCATTCAACTCGGCCGCCGGCACGAACCAGCCGGTCTCTCCCCACGGGCGTCCTTGTGTCAAAGTAGTTCCCGCCGCGATACCGCTCACAATCGCTATGACGCCTTCAATGGGGCCCTGGATTTTCACCCCGAGACCAATCTCGTCTTCGTTACCTGCATCCACGGTTTCGATCACGAGACGCGGAATCGCTGCGGGCGCCGGTTTAGGAGCAGGTGGCGTCGGTGTCGCAGGTGGCGTCGGTGCCGTATGAGAAACGAGGGAACCAAGACGTAGCAACGGCTCGATTGCTGTCGATTTCCAGCTGGGTGGCAGTGTGATTTTTCCGATAAAAAAGAGTATGGCAAGCACGACGATGGCTGCAACCAGTGACAACCGCAACACGAGCCCAGACATCGGTTCAGCCGATACGATGCGTGCCTGTGGACGGGACGGGCGCGATGGTGGTGGCGGCATCTTTTCCGGCGCTAGCGAGCGGCGCGGACGGACTTCTAGTGCGCATGATTTCGCGCTCTAGTTCTTCAAGTTCGACCGGCAAAAGACCCGGCGCCTGTTGTGGGGCGATCGGCGCGCCTTCCGCGATCGGTATTGGCTCCTTGACCGGAGGAAGCGGCTGCGAGTTTGATTCAGGAGAACGCCGCCGTGCACCTTGTAAGAATTCCGGAAGTGGTTGTTCCAAGGATGGCGACGCTGTGGGTTTCGAAAGTTTTCGCTCGGCTGGACGCTGCCGGGGGCCGGCTTGCTGATCGCCGTCATAATGCGGAGCATTTTCCTGGGTACTCATGAACGCTCTCCCACTGCCGAACATTCTGTCGGCTTACGTTTTTAAGAAAATCGCACGCTCTTCCTTTGCTAGCGGCGCTCGCGCGCCTGTTTCCATCGGACGAATTCCTGGAATAACCGTTCGCGTTCCTCAAAGCTTCCGCCGGCCGCAAGAGGAGCTTCGCCGGCTCCACGCGACGAGACAAATTCGTTGAACTGCGCGCGTTCGTTACCGGCAGTACTGACTTGCGGCCGATTTTTCTGCAGCCAATCTTCAGCGTACGCAAACCGTGTCCAGCCCGGCAATCTTGCTGAGAGGTTGGTCTCGCGCCACTTCACATGGCGCGGTGGCTTCTGGAATTCTGCAAGACGAGGAAAGAAGGCATCAATGAACCGTACAATACGGCGATAACGATCCGTATCGCGCGACCAATTATAGGCAATCAACACGGCGCCGACGGCGATCGTGTCGATCACTTCGCCTTCCTTGATGAGGTTTGGATAATCCTCATGAGTAAGAACGGCCGGCAGATAATCATTTTGCAATGGCTTGACATAGGCGACGGGCAAAATCTTAAAACCATCGGAAGATTTTAACTTGATCGTCGAGCCTGTAGGCTTTCCCGCGATTAAAATTGTCGCATCGATTTCGCCGCGCTTTAGGGCTTCGGCGCCATCGGCCTGCCCCATATTCACTTCCTTGGGTTTTACACCGATGCGCTCGAAAACATCGCGTGTGGAAAGCTGCGTACCTGATCCGACGTCGCTGAAATTGACGGTTCGTCCATTCAATTCTGTAAGCGAGGTGATGCCGCTGTCAGCGCGCACTACGACATGCATTTCCTCATTGTATAATTTGGTGATGTATACGACCTTATCGTCGATGTTGCCGATTTCGTTTGAGCGACGATAGGCGGTCAGCAAGTTCGATTGCGTGATGCCCAGATCAATTCCCTTGAGAAACCGCACATCGCGGATGTTCTGGCCGCCGCCCTTGCCGATCACAGGAAGGATTCGAAGATTGTCGCCGTCATCCAGAACCGCTGACAAGTCGTAAGCGATTGAAAGATAAGTGGCATTCAGATTGCCGGAGACGATCGAAATCGTGTTCTGATTGATTTGGTCGCCAAGGCGCACTAGCGCCCCTGGGTCATTTCCGGTCTTGATTGGCCGGGAATCCTGCGATTTGGCGTGAATTGGTGAGTGGCAAACTGCGATCAATATCGCAGCGAACATGTATGCACTCTGACGCACGGATGACGCACGCAGAGGCTCCCGCAAGCCTCGAACCATGACCCTCTCCCGTCTCACGGCCCGTTACGCGACCCAGGACCGTTTTAATCCCGCCGTTTACGCCAGCTCCGTCTTCTTGTTTGGACGGGTCAGGTTCTAGTTATTTAGTCTGGCAAGAATTGTTTCCGAATGTGTCAACCGTTCGGGTCGAATGTGACGTTCTTGGGGTATTGCGAACGCTTAAGAATTTTTGTAATCCGCTTGTGCGCCGCGATGACCACAAGATATTGCGCGCGTAAAAATTTGTCGAACCTGAAATGGTGGATTTGCGCGATTCCAAATAAATATCGGCAGCTTACCTGCGTTCGTTGGCAGTGAGTGAGCAAAAGAGGAATAAATGATCACGGTAACTTTTCCCGATGGCGCACGCCGTCAGTTTGCCCCCGGCACAACTGGATTGGAAATTGCGAAGGGTATTTCGCCTTCACTCGCCAAACGCACCGTTGCGATGGCGCTTGATGGGGTACTCCAGGATTTATCCGAGAAAATCGAGCATGACGCAAAGGTCGAGTTTCTATCGCGCGAGGATCCGCGTGCTTTGGAATTGATCCGCCATGATTGTGCGCATGTGCTCGCAGAAGCGGTGCAAACGCTATGGCCGGGGACACAGGTAACGATCGGACCCGTGATCGAAAACGGCTTCTATTATGATTTCTTCCGTAATCAGCCGTTCACGCCCGAGGATTTTCCGGCCATCGAGAAGAAAATGCACGAAATCATTGCGAAGAACCGGCCATTTACAAGGGAAATCTGGTCCCGCGAGGATACCAAACAAGTGTTCGCGGACCGCGGCGAGCATTTCAAAGTGGACTTGGTGGATGCAATTCCCGCCGGCGAACCAATCAAGATTTACAAACAAGGCGAGTGGTTTGACCTCTGCCGTGGGCCTCACATGACCTCGACCGGCAAGATTGGAAACGCTTTCAAGCTGATGAAAGTAGCGGGTGCGTATTGGCGCGGCGATGCAAGAAATCCAATGCTCACGCGAGTTTATGGCACCGCGTGGGCGGATCAGAAGCAACTCGATCAATACCTGCACATGCTGGAAGAGGCCGAGAAGCGCGATCATCGCCGCCTTGGCCGCGAAATGGATCTCTATCATTTCCAGGAAGAGGCCCCGGGAGCTGTGTTTTGGCATGCGCATGGTTGGACGTTGTTCGAGGCACTCACCACCTATTTGCGCCGGCGCCAGATGGATGCGGGCTATCTCGAAGTAAACACGCCGCAGCTCATGGATTCTCAGCTGTGGGTCACGACCGGCCACATGGAAAAATATAGAGAAATGCTCTTCCTCACTGAAAAGCGTGATGATGACGAACGTATCTACACTATCAAGCCGATGAATTGCCCGGGCCATGTGCAGATTTTCAAAAACGGCCTAAAATCGTATCGTGATCTGCCACTGAAAATTGCCGAGTTCGGCAAAGTGCATCGTTTCGAGCCGTCGGGTGCACTGCACGGGCTTCTGCGTGTGCGCGCTTTCACGCAAGACGATGCGCATATTTTTATTACTGAAGAGCAGATCGCGGAAGAGACACTCAAGATCAACAACCAGTTGCTCTCAATCTATTCCGATTTCGGCTTTGACGACGTGCGAATTAAATTTTCCGATCGTCCGGAACAACGGATTGGCCACGATGTTGTGTGGGATAAATCAGAAGCTGCGCTGAAACAGGCGTTGGAAAAATCCGGGCGTCAGTGGACGCTCAACAAGGGCGAAGGTGCTTTTTATGGTCCAAAACTCGAATATGTTTTACGCGACGCGATCGGCCGCGATTGGCAGTGCGGAACGATCCAAGTTGATCTAAATTTGCCGGGACGCCTTGGCGCTTTTTATATTGCTCCGTCTGGCGAGAAGGCGACACCCGTGATGTTGCACCGTGCGATGTTTGGATCGCTCGAACGGTTCATCGGTATTCTGATCGAACATTACGCTGGATACTTGCCGCTCTGGCTCTCTCCAACGCAGGCAATGGTGTGCACGATCACTTCGGATGCCAACAGCTATGCGCAGGATCTGGTGCAAACCGGAAAACAGTCGGGGTTACGCCTTGAAGTCGATCTGAAGAATGAGAAAATCAATTATAAGGTACGCGAACATTCGCTCGCGAAAATCCCGGTCCTGCTCGTCGTCGGCAAGAAAGAGGCGGCTGAACGCACGGTTTCGATTCGGCGACTCGGGTCGCAGGAGCAGAAATCGATGGCGTGGGAGGACGCGTTGGCGATGCTGAGAATCGAGGCGATTCCGCCGGATGTGAAACGCACCGACGGCCTTATCTGAATTCATTGTGGAAACAATACAGGCTCTTTCCGGAGGTAGCTATTTTTTATGCAAAAATTAAGTGTTAACTCGGGACGATGTGCTGTATTGTCAACGACATGAAACGATCGTCCTCAAAAGTACTGCAGCTGTTAAATATCTGTACGCTGGCTTTGATGCTTTCCGCCTGTGATCGTTGTGGCGATTGGATCAAGGCTGAAGGTGGAGAAACATTGTCCGCCTGCAAAAATGACGGACCGAAGACGCACTAGTCTCGGGACTTTGATTCGACCGGGCGCTTAACGGGTTAGCACTTCGATCTCGTGGTCTTTTCCAGTCTGTACCTTGAAATTTTGCTGGAATGTCTTGTCACTTGATCGTGCGATCGCGACATATTCCCCTTCGGCCAGTACGACGGTGGGGAAGGCGCCGATCATCGACTCTCTAATGGCGTCGCCACCGGGCGTAAGCACCGACCATTTTGTGTTAGCGATAGCCTCACCGCCAGGCACATTGACGAGGCGCAGGGTTACCTGTGCCGCGCGATGATGAACAGTTGCGTCGGTGAGACGGCCCGGCTCAATGCGGACATCGGCCTGGATTTGGGCATTGCCTTCCCCGTAGGTCGATTGCACGTAATAGGTCCCGACAGGAAGTAGAACGAGATCACCGCCGCTCGCGTTCCGGAGGACGGGCGGCCGGTCAGTGTATTTCGCACGCGTGCGGGATGCGGCACCACGTTGCAGGAAACTCCCCTCGAATACGTCAAACCGCAAGCGTGCGGGAGGAATTTGCTGATCGCCGACGCGACCCTGTACGCGTAAGCCACCAACCGGGAGAACAAGAGTCTCCTTCTTCGGCTCGGTGGTAAGCTGGATCCGCTTCGTGGCGCTCGCAAGTCCCGAGGACACATGAATGATATAATTGCCAGCTGGCAGCGCGAACACGGGGAAGGCGTCCTGCGCCTCAGCGACCATCGGTGGTGAAGCGCCCATTTCCGTCTTTTCGGAGAATACGCGCCAGTTCACGGTACGCTGAATGAATGGGCCATCCGGCGAAAAGCGCGCGGAAACAGCGAGAGGAATTTTTCCGGGTGGTACGGTCGGCATATAGGCGTGTGGATCACGCGGTCCGGGCGATTGTGAAGCGGGAGCGGCTTGTTTGGGTTGTGGCGGTGTGATTTGCAGCGGCGCCGAAGGCGTTGCAATCGTTGGTGCGGGAGTCACAGTGGTAGCCGCACCAGGCGGCGGGGTCACAAGAGGTACATCGGCTGGTGGCACGGGGTTCGAAGGAGGCGTGGGTGGTGGCGAAAAGGTTGACGCCCCACCCGTGAAGCCAATTTGTGCAAATGCATTCGATGAGGCAAGGATCCACAGAATCGCGCAAAGCCCGAAGGCAACGCGGCGATGCGCTGATCTAGGTAGGGGGGTAACGCGCGCCATCGCCATGTTTTTCTACTGGCCTTGGGGCGAATGCAAGGCCGTTCCTCTCTGGGCCCCAATAGCCCCCACTTCTGTTGGCCCGGACGGCCGTGGCATGCTACGCGAGGCGCGAACGACCCCATGCTTAGCGCCCTTGAACTTCTGAAAACACGACGATCCCCGCGGATTCGCGATCTTACGGAGCCGGGCCCTAATTCCGTCGAGCTTGAGACGCTTTTAACCGTCGCGGCGCGCGTGCCAGATCACGGTAAGCTTGTGCCCTGGCGTTTTTTGGTTATGCAGGGCGACAAGAAAAAACAAATCGCGGAAGCCTTGATCCCTGTTTTTCGTGCATCTCATCCGGAAGCGACTGAGGATCAGATTCGAAAAGAGCCGCAGCGATTTTTGAATTGTCCGGTCATCGTCGCTGTTATCTCGCGCGCCCGCCCGCACGCAAGAATTCCCGAATGGGAGCAGGTTCTATCAGCAGGCGCCGCTTGTATGAATCTTGTGATTGCCGCCCACGCGCTCGGTTATGGCGCAAATTGGGTTTCGGGATGGGCCGCATATGAACGGCCTGCACTCGATTTGATCGGCGTTAACGTTGATGAGCGCGTTGCCGGTTACGTCCATATCGGAAGCATAAAAGCCATGCAGGAAGAACGTCCACGGCCCGCTCTCAAAGACATCGTCACTTATATCTAGGAGTATCATGTTTTACGAACCCGCGAAGAGAAATCACGGTCTGCCGCACGATCCGTTCAAGGCGATTGTTGCTCCGCGCCCGATCGGATGGATCAGCTCGGCGAGCGCGAACGGCGAAATTAATCTTGCCCCTTACTCCTATTTCAACGGCGTCTCATCTTATCCTCCCATGGTGATGTTTTCGAGCGAGGGCTTCAAGGATACGGTTGCCAACATCGCGGAGACAAAAGAATTTGTTTGCAATCTCGCCACTTGGGATCTGCGCGACGCGATGAACAAGTCCTCAGCTACTCTTCCGCGCGGTGTAAACGAGATGGAAGTGGCGGGACTCAAAGCTGCGCCATCGAAACTGGTAAAGCCGCCACGTGTTGCGGATGCGCCGTGCGCGATGGAATGCAAGGTCGTACAGATTATTTCGCTTCACGACGTGGCCGGCAATCAGCTCGATCGGCACGTCGTTTTTGGTCAGGTCGTCGGAATTCACATCGACGAGCGTTTCATCAAGGAGGGCTTGCTCGACACCGCCGCCATGAAACCGATCGCACGTTGCGGCTACCATGAATATTCCGTGCTCGACAAAACCTTTACGATGGTACGGCCGGGCTAAAATGCGCTCGCTTCTGTTTGTTCCTGGCGATAGCGAAAAGAAGCTGGAAAAGGCGCCCGCTTGCGGTGCCGACGTGATAATTCTCGATCTTGAAGATGCTGTAGCACCGGCTGCAAAGCAGCAAGCGCGCGGCATCGTGGCAGAATATTTGAAATCCACCAAAAACCGGAAAGCCCAACTTTATGTGCGCGTTAATGCGCTAATGTCGAGGCTCACCGACGCTGATCTCGATGCTATCGTTCCGGGTCGGCCGGATGGGATCATGTTGCCGAAATCCGCAGGTGGTGTGGACGTCATTACGCTGGGCGCGAAGCTTGCGGCACGCGAAGCAATTGCCGGTCTTCCAGACGGATCCATCAGGATTCTTCCGATTGCGACCGAGACGACTGCATCGATTTTCGGCATGGGTAGCTATCACGGTGCCAGTGCGCGCTTCGAAGCGCTCACCTGGGGCGCGGAAGATCTGGCAGCGGAAGTCGCCGCCGAAACCAATCGGATGCCGGATGGAAATTACACTGAGCCGTATCGGCTTGCGCGTTCGCTGTGCCTGTTTGCAGCCGTCGCATCGGGAGTAATGCCAATCGATACGGTATTCACGAATTTCCGTGACAGCGAGGAATTGAAAAGAGAGTCGCTGGCCGCTCGCCGCGACGGGTTTCTTGGCAAAATGGTAATCCATCCCGATCAGGTGCCGATTGTGAATGAGATTTTCACGCCGACGCAAGAATCGATAGGCCGTGCCAAGGCGATTATGGAAGCCTTTGCGAAATCCGGAACTGGCGTCGCGAGTCTGAATGGTGAGATGCTCGATATGCTCCATGTAAAATATGCCGAGCGCGTGCTTGCGCGCGCGAAAGCGGCGGAGATCGTCTGAATTCAGGCCGGGCGCTTGCGCATGAACGCCTGTCGTTTGCATTCGGCGACGAGTTTTTTGTTATGATTGAAGGCGCGGTGGTGGAATTCGACGATTCCGGCGTCCGGCCGCGACTTTGACTCGCGCTTTCCGATCACTTCCGTCGTGCAATGGACCGTATCGCCTTGAAAGAGCGGGTTAGGAAAGTTCACCTCATGCATACCCAGATTGGCAATGGTTGTGCCGACCGTCGTGTCATTGACCGATATCCCGATCATCAGTCCGAGTGTGAAGAGTGAATTCATCAGCGGCTGACCCCATTCCGTTTCCTGTTCGCAGAAGTGCCGATCGATGTGGAGCGGCTGCGGGTTTAACGTCATGTTGGAGAACAACATGTTGTCCATCTCAGTCACTGTGCGGGTGAGACGATGTTCGATAATTTCTCCCACTTTGAAGTCCTCGAAATAGAGGCCTCCTCGCTTGTGGCGGTAGGGTTCGGTCATGGGGTTCTCCTCCGTTCGGGTTATTAAGGCTTCATTTACCATACAAGCCCTGTTGAACGTTGCCTCAGCGGGCTCCGTTAGTTCGCATAATGCAGGTGCAGTTAGCCGATCTCGAATTCAACGGAAGCGCAACGGCCGCGAACGCGAATGAACTGGTGTTCCAAACTATGTTCGGCGCCGGGATTTTCTGAAAGGAAAAACCGGTTTCGGAGACTGTGCGTCAGCTATGGGGCAGGCGGGATGTGAATGCTGCGGCATAGCAGCCGGGCAATTTCCCAAGTAATGCCAGCGATATGCAATCGGCGCGCGTCGAGGGTGCCGAACATTTGAACGCCGCGGACGATGAGTCCGCGTAATTGCAGCAATTCGGATCGCAATCCTTAATCCATTCTAAAGATTTAGGCTGAACGCTTTATTAAGGGGGGTAACGGCATAGTGTTTGTCGGCGCTTTGGCTCGAAGGCGTGTTGTCCCCGTCAATCGGTCGAGTTTGAGTTTCCTGATGATTGTGCGTCATTTTCTCCGCTGGATTCAGACGGCTGCCCCCGGCGATCGTGCCGAAGCAACCAGCGCACTCGCGCGCGCTTATCTCTACTCGGATCTCTCGGACGACGATCGGCTCGCGGTGAGTGCCGCGATGACTGTATTGTTGGACGATCCTTCACCACTTGTGCGCCGTGCGCTCGCCGAAGCGCTAGCATCGTCGGAATACGCCCCACACGACGTGATTCTCGCGCTCGCTCACGATCAAAGCGATATTGCGGAGATGGTGATTATCCGATCACCCGTTTTGTTGGACGCCGAACTTGTCGATTTGATCGGACCCAGCGTGGAAAAGATTCAGTGCGCGATCGCGTCGCGCGCACCACTATCTTGTTCAGTCGCAGCGGCAATCGCGGAAGTCGCGAGCGCGGCCGCCTGTCTCGTATTGATCGAAAATCCGGACGCCGAATTCACGTCCGCTATGCTGGCGCGGATCGCTGAACGTCACGGTCATCTTGCTGCCGTGCGCGAATCCTTGCTAAGTCGCGAAGATCTTACGGTCGAGATACGTCAGGCTTTGGTCGCGAAGCTTTCTGAAACGCTCGCGCGCTTTGTTACATTCCGTGAATGGTTACCTGAAGTTCATGCCCGGCATGTGACACGCGATGCTTGCGAACGGGGTACTGTGGCAATTGCAGCGGATATTGACAACAGCGAAGTAGCTTTCCTCGTGCAGCATCTCCTCGCCAGCGGTCAGCTTACTGGCGGTCTCATTCTGCGCGCATTGCTTGCGGGCAATCTGCAATTTTTTATTGAGGCGTTCGCGCAACTGTCGGAGACCGAGGCCAAGCGTGTCGCTGCGATCGTGGCCGACCGATCGAACCACGGTTTCCGTGCTCTTTATGAGAATGTGGGCTTACCGAAGGCCGCCTTCCGGGCATTTCATGCCGCGCTGGACGTCATTTATGAATCCGGCGCGGCCGAAGATTTACTCGGGCATGCAATCTTGCGCCGGCGCATCATTGAACGCGTTGTTCAGCGTTATGAAGAAAGTGCAGAGGACGAATTCGATCACTTATTGGCGTTGTTGCGCAAACTGGCCGCGGAATCCGCCCGCGAAGAGGCGCGTCTTTACACCGCGGATCTTTTGGCTGCGGCTTGAGGTAATCTTCGGCTCCTCGAAAAAATCGAATCGGTTCAAAGTTTTGTGGCTTTGAATTCGGGCATCTTTAGCCTCGTAAATTTCGCGCGATCCGAAACCGTGCAATAACTGCCGGACAATCTGGCGCATATGCAGGTTAGTCGTCGACGAAAGGAAACCGAGACGTTTGAAATTCAATGCGGATCAATGCCCCCGCCCGAAAGCCGTCACGGATCCGGTTCCATTAGTGCTGGTCGGCGATTTTTCGGTAATTCAATATCCGAACTGCTCGGCGAGGATACGTTCGTCGAGGTTATGGCCAGGGTCGAACAGCATGGTCATGGACGAATGGAGGTCCATCCGCGCCCTTACGGCAATCACTGAACGGACCTCGAAGTGGTCGGCGACAGCATTTACGGGGCGCTTGTCGGGTTCGAGCACCGCAATTTCGATTCGGGCGCTATCGGGCAAGAGCGCCCCTCGCCAGCGGCGGGGACGGAATGGGCTCAATGGCGTAAGCGCAAGAAGTGTTGCATTGAGCGGCAGGATTGGGCCGTGTGCGGAAAGATTATAGGCCGTGGATCCCGCGGGGGTTGCCACCAGTATGCCATCGCAAATCAATTCGGACAGACGAACCTTGCCATCGATGGAGAGACGAAGTTTCGCCGCCTGATAGGTTTGCCGCAGCATCGAGACTTCGTTGATGGCCGGGGCCCGATGGGTTTTTCCTTGGGCATCCACTGCTTCCATGATCAATGGGTGAATGATGGCATGTTGTGCCTGCGCGATTCGTTCCTTCAATCCGTCCGCGGAGAACTCATTCATAAGAAAGCCAACCGACCCGCGGTTCATGCCATAAATTGGTATGCCGCTATCGCGGAAAGTGTGGAGGGTTTGCAGCATCAATCCATCACCGCCGAGTGCCACCACAACATCCGCTGATTTTGTCGGTACATCGCCGTAAAGTTTGGCAAGTTCGCCCCGCGCGGCTTCGGCTTCTTCATGCGCGCTCGCGACGAAGGCAATCTTGTCGTAGCTTTGGGTGGACTTGGTCATGGCAATTTTACGCGGATTACAGCAATGAAGGACAAGCTCATTCTCCTATACACGACCTTTCCGTCGCTTGTCGAAGCGGAGAAGGTGGGCCGCAGGCTCATCAACGAGAGGCTTTGCGCCTGCGTTAACATTCTACCTGGAATGCGCTCGATTTACCGCTGGAAGGGCGCAGTTGAGGCGGCGGATGAAGTCGTAATGATTGTGAAGACACGGACGTCGCTCGCCGAACGTGTGACAGCGGCCGTAACAGCGGATCACACTTATGATATGCCGGCGGTTCTGGTTCTTCCGGTCAACGGCGGAAGCCAGCCTTTCATTGATTGGATTCTTGCCGAGACAGAGAACCCTGCGCCGAAGGAAGCGGCCGATTTATTTCGTCAGCCGTAGACCGGCGTATACGCCAAAACCCGGTTTTTCGAAACCGATCGGGTTCTGATAATGCTCGTCGAAAAAATTATCAATTCGTCCGAATACAATGACGTTTTGATTGATCTTATAATTTGCAGCCAAATTTACAATTTTGTACCCGTTGGTCTTGAACGGTGCGGAAGCGAAACCAAATCGGTCAAAATCGAACCAACCGCTCACCCACAATGCAGTCGCGGAGAGAGTCAAAGAATCTGTTGGTTGCCACACGAGACTAACGCTCGTCTTGTCCAATGGGCGCCGTGGAAGATTAACTCCGCTATTGAGATCGATTGCGATCGTGTGAGTGTAATCGGCGCGCATCTGAAGGTTGTTAGTAAGCTGTGCCGCTACAAATGCTTCTAATCCATGCGTTTGTGCGTTGTTGATATTCATGTTTAGGAATAGAGGCGCCGGACCAAAAGTGATTAGATTTTTGATATCGTTATGAAACCACGTCGCCCCGAATTTTATACGTTGTGTGAAAAAAGTCTGTTCGAAACCGTAGTCGTAGCCCTTGTTTTCCTCGGGACGAAGATTGGGATTACCGGACGGGGGAGAGTAAAGCTGCGCCAGCGAAGGTGCATTAAAACCTGTACCATAACTCGCCTTCAGTTTCGTTTCGGTTTCAGTGATCAGAAATGCCGGCGCGACACGCCAGGTATCGTGTCCTCCAAACGATTCGTTATTGTCATGCCGGATATTTGATACGATAAAGAATCGATCGAAAAAGGAAGACTGGAGTTCGGCGTACGCTCCGGTGTTTCCGTTACTTGCCTTCACGAATGACGTATGCGCTCTTTCTTCGTCTCGTTCGATGCCAAAGAGAAGAATTTGGCCTTTGGCGAGCAAAAGATTTGAACGCCAATAAGTTTTCATTCGATTGCCATCGAAGGGCACTAGCAGGGCCCCCGGATCCATCGCCCGGCGTATAATATCAGTATAGGCAATGCCGAAGCGATTGGTCAGCCGATCGTCGAACAGCTTTAGGATGCCTTCACTGAAGCCGTTGAATTGATGGCTGGTCGAGAAGCTTTGGTCAAAATTCGGAAAGACCAAGGGAAAATTTGAAAAATTGTCGTTGGTAAAATGCAGTTTTGTATCGGTGTAGCGGCCCGCAAAATTAACACTGAAGATATCCGATATATCAGCCCCAATTTTTCCGCCGTAGGTATAATTGTTGTACCAATCATTGTTGCGGCGCTCGCCGGGAGCCAATAATTCAAGAGGAGTTACCGGCGAGCTGGCTGTGAGATTGTGCGCGATGGTGAAGGCGTAGTTACTATTTATGGTGCCTCCACTTACTTGCATCGATTGATTGAACGTGCCGAAGGAGCCTGCTTCCGCCGTCGCTGTCCACGTGGCGGGGCCAGAACCTTTTTTGGTTGTTATCGAGATCACCCCAGACATGGCATCTGCGCCATAAAGCCCGCTTTGAGGACCGCGCAAGATTTCGATGTGGTCGATGTCGTCGGTCATCAACGGTCCGAAGTCGAATACTCGCCTTGGTGCGCTTGGATCGCTGACATCTACGCCGTCAACGAGCACTTTTACGTGGTCGGCATTCATTCCGCGTATGAAGACCGATGTCTGTCCACCGGGACCGCCGGTCTGGACGACGTTCAGGCCGGGCACCGTCGCAAGCAGACCAGGCAAAGTACGAAGTTGATCGCGCTGGATCTGTTCCTCGGTAATGACTGTGACCGAGCTTGCGATCTGACTCGAGTCAGTTGGGATCCCGGTCGCGCTGACAACTGTCTCGGGCAGATTCTGGATCTGCGCGAAAACGGGTGCGCTCGGGAGGCTGACTAGAAACGCGAGCGCGAGCTTTGTTGTGTTCTTTGTACGTGAAATGGATCGTCCCCAGCGAATGTCGGCGAACAGGTCGCGGAGGCACGAACGTGAGCCGGAAACGGAATCCTGGCGTTTTCGTAGCGCTCGAATTTCGGAAATGGCTGCATCAGCCCTCCGCAACGGTTGACTTTGGTAGTCACCGCTGCGGACAACCCGCTCCGAGCGCGCTCCCCGCACGCCGAATGGATGACCAGCGCAGACCGGTCTCCTGGCTCGTGGGTACTCACCCGTCTCCGCCTTCCCGAGCCGAGGCTCAGTGGCATTTGGAGGGGCAACCCACATACAGTTGCGGGAGCAGCCGCGGATTTGGCTTCTAATTCAAGGCCTTACCGCGTTCCCAAATGGTCCGACCGCTAGCGGCCGGACCGTCTGCGCCTTTGTGTATTGGAGGGAAGTGGCGCGCAACTGTCAACCAGCAGGGCTGGAAAACGATATAAAGATATCTTTATATGTTGTAGATTATCAACGGTGTCCCCAACATGGGGTTTTTCTAAAGATTAAGGGCGATAAGTGTCGCTCAATGAGAGGCGCTATGTCCGCTGAACCTATCCGTCAGAGCCGCGAACGTTCAACCCCGATCTCCGTTTCCTTCGAATTTTTTCCGCCGAAGACAGCGGAGATGGAGGAGACGTTGTGGGCATCCATCAGGCGTCTTGCGCCGCTCAATCCGAGCTTCGTCTCCGTCACTTATGGTGCAGGGGGTTCGACGCGTGAACGCACGCACTCGACGATCGTCCGTATATTGAACGAAACAAAATTGAAACCAGCGGCACATTTAACCTGTGTTGCTGCCACGCGCGAGGAAATCAATAAAGTCGCACGTGGTTATTGGGATGCTGGCGTGCGCCATATCGTGGCGCTACGCGGTGATCCGCCGGAGGGTGCGGGCAAGCGTTATCAGCCGCATCCCGGCGGTTATGCCTATACGACTGATCTGATCGCCGGCCTGAAAAAAATCGGTGATTTCGAGATTTCTGTGTCGGCTTATCCCGAAAAGCATCCGGACAGTGCTTCAGTAGAAGCCGAACTTGATGTGCTGGCGCGCAAAGTGGACGCAGGAGCTGACCGTGCGATCACGCAGTTTTTTTTCGACAATAATGTCTATTTCAAATTTCTTGATAAGGTTCGTGCGCGCGGCATCAAAGTGCCGGTCGTGCCGGGAATTCTGCCGGTACAAAACTTCAAGCAGGCGCGGAATTTTGCGGAAAGTTGCGGCGCCTCGGTGCCATCATGGATCGCTCGGCACTTTGATGGTCTCGACGACGACCCTGCAACCCGAAAACTGATCGCGGCAGCGGTTGCTGCCGAACAGGTGCTTGATCTTGTCGATAAGGGCGTACGCGAATTTCATTTCTATACATTGAACCGCGCCGATCTCGTCAATGCGATTTGTCATCTTCTGGGATTGAGGCCCACAAAAAAGGATGTAAAGGCGGCCTGATGATCCAGTTATCCCCCGTGAACGGCGAGGAAATCGAGCGCACGCTGCGCAATGTGGCGCGTGAACGCATTCTTATGCTCGACGGCGCGATGGGCACTATGATTTAAGATCTCGGTTTCGATGAGACTGCTTTTCGTGGCGCGCGCTTTGATGCATGGAATTGAGAGGTGAGGGGTAACAATGATCTTCTCAACCTTACGCAGCCGGCAGCGATCCGCGAGCTTCATCACAAGTACTTCAAGGCCGGAGCCGACATTGTTGAGACGAATACGTTTTCTTCCACGCGCATTGCGCAGGCGGATTACGGCATGGAGGAAGTTGCCTATGAACTAAACCTCGCCGGTTCGCGGCTCGCACGTGAAGCGGCAGCTCTAGCTGAAAAGGAAGACGGCAAACGCCGGTTTGTCGCGGGCGCTTTGGGGCCAACCAACCGTACGGCCTCGATTTCACCTGATGTTTCCAATCCCGGTTTCCGCGCGGTGATGTTCGACGAACTGGTCGTCGCCTATTACGAGCAGACGCGCGGCCTGCTGGACGGGGGCGCGGAAATCCTTCTTATCGAAACGATATTCGATACGCTGAATGCGAAAGCGGCGATCTTTGCCATTGAGAAGATTTTCGCCGAGCGCAGCATCCGTCTGCCGGTGATGATCTCGGGCACGATTACTGATCTTTCGGGCCGTACGTTATCGGGTCAGACGCCTTCGGCATTCTGGAATTCGATCTCGCATGCGAAGCCCCTTTCGGTTGGCTTAAATTGTGCGCTTGGTGCCAAGGAAATGCGTGCACATATCGCCGAGATTGGGCGCGTTTCCGATACGCTCATATGCGCCTATCCGAATGCCGGCTTGCCAAACGAATTCGGGCAATATGACGAGAGTCCGGAATTTATGGCAGAATTGCTTGGAGAATTCGCCAACGCCGGTCTCGTGAACATTGTTGGTGGATGTTGTGGTACGACGCCAGAGCATATCGCTGCGATTGCGAAAGCGGTCGAGGGCAAGGCGCCGCGCAAGATTCCACAAATTCCGCATCGCCTTCGACTTTCAGGTCTCGAGCCATTTGAACTCGTGCCGGAAATTCCGTTCGTGAACGTCGGCGAACGGACGAACGTCACGGGCTCCGCAAAATTCCGCAAACTCATCAAGGATGGCGACTACAACGCTGCGCTTGACGTTGCGCGCGATCAGGTAGCGAACGGGGCGCAGGTGATTGACATAAACATGGACGAGGGATTGCTCGATTCCGAAAAAGCGATGGTCACCTTTTTGAACTTAATTGCGGCGGAGCCCGAAATTGCGCGTGTCCCTATCATGGTCGATTCCTCGAAATGGTCGGTGATTGAGGCGGGTCTCAAGTGCGTGCAGGGCAAAGGCATCGTCAATTCGATCTCGTTGAAAGAAGGCGAGGATGCCTTCAAAAATTACGCCCGGCTTGTTCGCCGTTATGGAGCTGCCGTCGTTGTGATGGCCTTCGATGAACAGGGTCAGGCCGATACAGTCGAGCGAAAGACGAAGATCTGTGCGCGCGCCTATAAGATTTTGACGAAAGAAATCGGTTTTCCCGCAGAAGACATTATTTTTGATCCGAATATTTTCGCTGTCGCTACCGGTATCGAGGAGCATGCCGGTTACGGAATCGCTTTTATCGAGGCGGTGCGATGGATTCGCCAGAACCTGCCGTATGCGCACATTTCTGGCGGCGTTTCGAACTTGTCCTTTGCATTCCGGGGCAATGAAGGCGTACGCGAGGCAATGCACTCCGTCTTTCTTTATCACGCGATCAAGGCTGGCATGGATATGGGAATTGTCAATGCAGGCCAGCTCGCGGTCTATGACGATCTAAAGCCGGAATTACGTGAAGCTTGCGAGGATGTCGTCTTGAACCGCCGCGCCGATGCAACTGAGCGATTGCTGGCGCTCGCCGAGCAATACAAGGGCGGCGGAAAAGAGAAAAAAGAGGCTGATCTCGCTTGGCGCGGGTGGCCCGTAGTGAAGCGTATTGAGCATGCGCTGGTGAACGGCATCACGGAATTTATCGAGGTTGACACGGAAGAGGCCCGCAAGGTTGCCGAGCGTCCTCTGCACGTGATCGAAGGCCCGCTGATGAACGGCATGAACGTGGTTGGCGATCGATTCGGTTCAGGAAAAATGTTCCTGCCACAGGTGGTGAAATCCGCGCGTGTTATGAAACAGGCGGTGGCCTATCTCCTGCCGTTCATGGAAAGGGAAAAAGAGGAGAAGGGTCTGGTTGATCAACCACCACCAGGTAAGATTCTGCTCGCAACCGTCAAGGGCGACGTTCATGACATTGGCAAGAACATCGTGGGGGTTGTGCTACAGTGCAACAATTATCAGGTGCTCGATCTCGGCGTGATGGTGCCGGTGCAGAAAATTATAGAAACCGCGCGCAAGGAAAAGGTCGACATTGTCGGACTTTCTGGTCTCATTACTCCGTCACTCGACGAGATGTGCAATGTCGCAGCGGAAATGGAGCGCGAAGGATTCGATCTTCCATTACTTATCGGCGGCGCGACAACGAGTCGCGTACACACAGCAGTGAAAATCGCACCGAACTATCTGCGTGGGCAGGCGGTGTATGTGACGGACGCAAGCCGTGCGGTTGGCGTCGTATCATCGCTGCTAAATCCGGAAACGCGTAAGACCTACGTGACGCAAACGCGTGCCGAATATCAGAAGGTCGCGGAGGCGCATGCGCGCGCCGACGATTTGAAGACACGCCTGCCGATTTCCGTTGCACGCGAGAATCGTCTCAAGCTCGATTTTTCCGACTATAAGCCACCCAAACCGAAATTCTTGGGCACAAGAACTTTTATAAATTATGATCTCGCCGATCTGGTGCGGGCCATCGATTGGTCGCCGTTTTTTATGGCATGGGAGTTGAAAGGGCGATTCCCGCAAATTCTGGAAGATTCAAAGTATGGAGCCGCAGCTCGCGGTCTCTATGCCGATGCGCAGGCGATGCTGGGAAAAATTATCTCAGAGAAATGGCTGGAAGCGCGCGCGACCATAGCTTTCTGGCCGGCGAATACCGAAGGTGATGATATTGTCCTGTTCAAGGACGACGCGCGTAAGGAACGTGTCGCAAAGCTACATACGCTGCGCCAGCAGATGCCCAGGCGCGACGCGCGCGTGAATTTGGCGCTTGCCGATTTCATCGCGCCGCTGTCGACAAAGGTGCTGGACTATATCGGCGGTTTTGTCGTGACTGCGGGCATCGGCGCGGAAGCAAAATCGAGTGCGCTAAAGGGCGCGAATAACGATTATGACGCGATCCTGCTGAAAGCGCTTTCTGATCGGCTTGCCGAGGCGTTCGCCGAGAGGATGCATCAACGTGTTCGTAAAGAATTCTGGGGTTATGCGCCGGACGAAAATCTATCCAACGATGAACTGATTGAGGAAAACTATCACGGAATTCGGCCTGCACCCGGTTATCCGGCGCAGCCCGACCACACCGAAAAGGGCACACTGTTCCGCCTGCTCAGCGCGAATAACGCCATCGGCGTCGAACTGACCGAAAGCTACGCGATGTGGCCAAGTGCGTCGGTATCGGGATTTTATTTTTCACATCCCGCGAGCGCCTATTTCGGCGTAGGCCGTATCGATCGCGATCAGGTCGAGGACTACGCGAAACGCAAGGGTTGGACTGTGGCGGAGTGTGAGAAATGGCTCGCGCCTAACCTTTCCTACGACCCTGCACGGCTTCCGCGAGAAGCGGCATGAGCGCAGCAACGTCAAATGTTGCTGAATGGAGAGCGTTAATCGTTCCATCGTTGCAAGATTGCCCCGAAAAGGCGGGATTTGCCCGCTAATTTCGAATTAGAATGTCTCCAATGTGTACTGCGCTTATTGACCCCGGGCATCTTCTTCCATTCTGCTTGTATTCTGTTATTCGCGTTAAAAAAGTGCGCCCGGCTGGGCGGTACGATTAGCGTGAATCCGCCGGTGGCGGGTCCTTTGTTCGACGATTTTCCCTCGGTTGAACTAAGGCATGCTCGTTGTCGAATAAAAGGTCCACCATGCTCGCGGCACTCATTATAGTTTTTCGTGAAGTTATCGAGGCCGGTATCATTGTCGGCATCGTAATGGCCGCGACAAAAGCCGTTCAGCACCGCGGTCAGTGGATCGCGGGAGGGGTGTTAGCGGGCATTATCGGTGCGTGCGTGGTGGCTTTTTTTGTCGAGGTCATTACCACTGCATTCGCCGGCATGGGACAGGAATTGTTTAATGCGCTGGTGCTTGGTATCGCCGTTTTCATGCTCACTTGGCACAATGTCTGGATGTCCAAGCATGGGCGCGAAATTGCCGCAGAGATGTTGGCGATCGGCAAGGCTGTTGTGACGGGCTCGCGCACTTTGTTGGCGCTCGCTGTTGTTGTCGGCGTCGCCGTATTGCGTGAGGGTTCTGAGGTTGTCCTCTTTCTCTACGGAATTATGGCGCAAGAGGGAGGAGCGAATTACGGAATTTTTGCGGGCGGCGTTATGGGCCTTCTGCTCGGCGGGCTGGTGAGTTTGCTGACCTATTTCGGGCTTCTAAAAATTCCCGGCCGCTATCTTTTTGCTGTGACAAGTCTGCTGATCGCGTTGCTCGCTGCGGGCATGGCCGCTCAGGCGGTTGGATTTCTTGAACAGGCGGACAAGCTGACTCTTTTCAATACAACTCTATGGAATACATCGAATATTCTTTCAGACTCGAGTCTGTTGGGAAAAGTACTGCATACGCTTATCGGTTACAATGATCAGCCGACAGGAATGCAGGCAATTGTTTATGTAGCGATACTCGTTTTGACTTATATTCTGATGAAAATCGTTGCACCGCCACCTATACCTGCTCATATCAGGCGCTGATATGAAAAAAAGCCGTCCTGTAATGCAGGGCGGCTTTCTTCATTTGGATTGAGAGTTAATTTGGAAATGGCTATCCAAAAAACAAACATTCAAAGAGTTGTCCCGTGGAACGGGTTGATTCTAATAGTTTTTGCCGCCGCGATTTTCGTGAGCGCTGCCCTTCTTTTTGCGGTGCAGCCGATGTTCACCAAATTGGTGCTGCCGCGACTTGGCGGTTCAGCCTCCGTGTGGTCGGTCGCAATGGTGTTTTTTCAGGCGATGCTGCTTTCGGGTTATGCCTATGCGCATCTGATTGCGCGTTATCTAACGAGCCGAGCTTCGATCGTGCTGCATCTGATCGTGATGTGCGCAGCTACATTCGTGCTACCGCTCGCAATCGGAACGAAGTGGGGTCGTCCGCCCAGCGAGGGGGAGGTCTTCTATCTGATTGGCCTATTCACGGCCTCGGTTGGCTTGCCGTTTTTTGTGCTCGCGGTCAATGCGCCGCTTCTTCAAGCATGGTTTTCGCGCACGTCCCATCCATCCGCAAAGGATCCGTATTTTCTGTATGCCGTGGGGAATGTGGGTAGTTTCCTCGCGCTTCTAAGCTATCCGCTGCTGATCGAACCGTTTAGCCATCTTGGCGACCAGACCTATGTCTGGTCGTACGGCTTTTATGGCCTAATCGTTTTGATCGCGATCTGCGGCGCATTGCTGTGGCCGTCTTCAGATCGGAAGGTCGTTGCCGAACCGCGTTCGGGCCGATCGGGTAGCCCAAACTGGCTTGACGCATTGATTTGGAGTGCTCTTGCGGCCGTGCCGTCGGCTTTTCTGCTGGCGGTGACCGCGCATATCTCGACTGATATTGCGGCTTCCCCGTTGCTGTGGGTGCTGCCATTGGCGCTTTATCTGGCGACGTTCATAATCGTGTTCCAAAAGAAGCCGATAATCCCGCACAAATTTGCACTCGCGGCTCAGCCGGTTGTCATCGCGCTTCTCGTGGGCATGTACGTCAATGCGGCGACACATCTGCTTCTACTCACTGTTGTTGTGAACCTCATCGCTTTTTTTATTACGGCGCTGGTTTGTCACGGGGAGCTTTCACGGCGGCGCCCGCCTGCCCGACATCTCACGAATTTCTATTTATGGATGTCGTTCGGTGGCATGGTGGGCGGAATTTTCGCGGGATTAGTTGCACCGAATAGTTTCAGTTGGGTGGCGGAATATCCGCTTGTTATTATTGCAGGCTTGCTGTGCAGGCCAAGTATTTTCACCGTGGCGATGAATCGTTGGAAAATTCTGTGGTTTGTCGGTTTCGCCGTGGCCGCTGCTGTGATCATTTATCGCGAACAATTCGGAGATGCGATCGATGATTCGCATTTGATGGCAGCCGTATCTGCCATTCTGCTCGTAGCCATCGTTCTTTTGCGAGACTCTTTGAAATTCGCGGCCATTATCACTCTTATCCTTGCGGTTGGAGCGATAGACCAGTGGCGGACACATCCGGGCGTCTCCGTGCGGAGCTTCTTCGGCGTTCACCAGGTATTCGATACTGGCCAGTATCGTGTCCTGAAACATGGAACGACCGTCCATGGTGCGGAACGTATTCTTGATGACGAAGATGCGGCGAAAGAAGAACAACCGATCCCGCTGACCTATTATCACGCAAAATCTGGCATAGCACAGGCAATTTATGCAGTTCGCGCAAAAACCCCTCGACCTATCCGTGTTGCAGTCGTCGGTCTCGGAGCTGGGTCACTTGCCTGTTATTTTCGGGAAGGCGACAGCTTTACCTTCTATGAAATTGACAAAACGATCGTCGACGTTGCGACCGATCCTTTTTATTTCACGTATTATTCTAGCTGTGCGCCTGAGGCTGAAATTGTGTTAGGCGATGCACGGCTTACGCTCACGGATGCAACAGACGGGACTTACGACATCATCATTGTCGATGCATTTACGTCCGACGCAATCCCGATCCATCTGATCACCAAGGAAGCGATGGCAACGTATCTTGCTAAGTTAGCTCCGCAAGGAATTGTCGTTTTGCACATTTCGAACCGGTACATGGAGCTCGGTTCAGTCGTTGCCGGTATCGCGAAAGCAAATGGGCTGACCACGCTCATCTTTGCTGATGAGGCACTGGAGGAAGACGACAGCCAATATCTCTATGGTTCCACGGTCACGGCCAGTGCGCGCAAGCAGGCAGATTTCGGCGCTCTCGCCGGCGATAAGCAATGGGAAAACAAAGAGACCGACCCGAAACAATGGGTCTGGACTGACGATTATTCGAATATCGTCGGGGCGATGATCCGCTATATGAGTGATTGAAACGTTAAACGAGATTTGGTGCCGGCCGAGAGGAAAACGTAACCGGTTGTGACAAATCAGGTTTTAAAATTTCAATTCCAGTCTCGCATCATATCAGTGTCTCGAGTCAAAATTCCGACGTCTAACCACTGTCTGCGCCACGATGGATTTAACGCGAATCGGAATTGACGCGGAATAATTGATAATTCCGGTCACCGCCAACGGGCGTTAGTTGCGCCAGTGACGTATCTTGCAGGCGAACACTGCGCGGCACTGCGAGAAATTGAATATCACGACTCATGGACGACGTGAGCTCCGATAATGAAACCTTCCGGGCGCGACCCTTTTCGTAGAATTGAGCGGAATAGGGCCGCGTTTTTACATACGCCAGCGCACCCGGATGCCACCCGGGCAATCGACTTGCTTGCGAAAGCAATATTTTTCCGGATGGTGGCGCAACAACCCCGAGCGCCGCGGCTACGACGAAACCAATCATTGCAAAAGGTGGGATTAATGTGCCGATGAGAAATCCTCGAATATGCTTCTGCATCCCACCGCTTTGACTGCAAAAGGCCTGTGCCGCCAACACGGAAAAGGCCGGCAAACCTGGCAGAATATAGGTCCATAAAAGGTTCCGCGTGAATGTGAAAAAAATTCCCGCAGCCAGCGTCCAGCAGAGGAAATAAACGCGGCTGGGGGTATGCAAAAATTCACGAATGAGAGACTGCAATTGACTAAAATTTTTTACCGCCAAAGCCAAGAGCATACCTGACCAAGGAAGAGTTGCGACGAAGCCGTAGAGCCAGATTATCCCATAGAATTGGATGTGCTGATGGCCATAAAGGTCTTCGATGTCGCCGGACGCGGAAAAACGGTGAAAATGTTCAGTAAGAATAAAATAATTCAAAAAACCGGGTGAATGAATTTCAGCTATTGCATACCACGGGAGTGAGATGATGGCTGCTAAAATCGATCCGCTGAACCAAGGCAGGCGCTGCCAAATATCACCCCAGCGGTTGAACCATAATGTCCAAGCGAAAATAGGTAGAGCACTAAGAACGATGGCGATCGGTCCCTTGGCGAGCATACCCAGCCCGAGGGCAACAAAAAACCAATAGTTCCATGACTTATCATTTTGTTCGACTGCGCGAAAAAAAGAAAGCATTGCAAGTGTCGTGCAAAATAGGAGCGCCATATCTGTCATGACCGCGCCAGCGGAAATAAAGAACAGCACTGAACTGCCCAAGATCGCTGCAGAAGCTATGGCAGCATCGCGATCGTCTTTTTGTGCAAAAAAAGTTAGAAACACGACGGCAATACCGAGGAAAAAACTCGGCAGGCGGACTGCAAATTCATTTGCGCCAAGTAGAAAAACTGATGCTGCCGAAAGCCAAGTCGAAAGCGGAGGCTTTGCCCAAAATGGGACTCCATAGTCGATGTGGGGTACAATCCAATCGCCTGTTTCAGCCATTAAACGGGCGATTTCCGCGTAGCGCGCTTCGGTAAGATCAAACAAAGGATACGCGCCGAGCGTCAGCAATCGGACGCCAGCCAATATCAACATAGCGATTGCCAATTTTTGTCTTGGGAGAAGCACCCAGCGCCCCTTCAGCAAATCTAAGTCTGAATTCATTTTGCTATTATCAGAACTGCTTCAAGCAGTAATAAATTCGGGAGCGCGTTATTAACAATCCCGTTCGAAAAAAGATAGTAACTCTGATCGCAATATAACGGCAGTAATTGTGCCAAACACACAATAACTCTGTGGTCTTTTGCCATTGGGAGGCGCGAATTATAGGTGCTGTGACCTAACTCACGATTTGCAAATCAGATTTTGAAAACTAATTCCGGAATTGCTTAGAGCACCGTGCCAATTATTAGCACTTGGATGTCTGTTCCCTGGTTTTGATATGTATGGGCTGATCCAATGACTACGCAACTGTTTGAGGTGGGTCCGGTTGCTGTGCATGGTCGCCGCGTTCGGGCCACAGAATCATGCCCACGCGGAACCCAAATGGCTTTCAGTTCGACATCGCTACCATGTGGCCGATGCCCATGCGGCTGGCGAGTCTACGAACAACCATTTTCTGATCTTCGTTGAGGCTTGCAAGCAACGGGAGCGCCGCGCTCTTTAAACGCTGTGTCACTGTGTCATTGAATGCAATCGAGACGACACGGCGGCTTATGCGATGCAGAAGACCAGCCGATTCATCCTTTGCTTGTTCGCGGGCAACGGACATCAATACTTCTTCAATTTTCGCCCAAAGTGGCTCCTGCGCTGAAGTCAACTTCAAAAGACCCTTGATTTGCGCAATATTCACTTCGGTAAGTTTGTTGGCTTCAAGGGTGACCGCGTTTGCGACGTCGTGCTTGACCAAACATGGCCCCATTATCGCGAGTGCGAGCGCACCCGCGAATATCCAGGTCTTCATAACAGGCTCCGTTATGTGTATGGGAATGACCATGTTGTTAGAGGAAAAACGTGCCCGCTCGGCGATCAAAATGCGGATGAATTGTGACCTTTGCGCTCCCGCGCAACGTTTCAGGTCAAGCGCTTTAAAATAGTTGCGTATAACGTCGGCATTACGAAAGATATGTTCGCATTGCGATTTGGTGTTCCATTGCGCGCCGTGATTCTACAAAGGCGGATGCTCTTATCTCGGTAGTTTTACATGGTAGCCCAGTCCGCGATCACTTGGCGCGAACAAAGTTTATATTGAACTTCTGTTGTGCGCCCGCCTGGAACTATACGCCGGCTAGCCGGTTACTGATTGGAACGTGGCTAAGCCCACCCGCACCACATATGTTTGCTCTTTCATCAATCCAACTAGATCAAAGTCCATCGATGCAATAATCTCTATTCTAGTGGTACAATTGGATTAAATGCCTTACCATACCCGGTATGACGCAAAGCAACGGAGAAAACCCCATGACAAATCGATTGCCTTCCCTAGCTGCGGCGGCATTGTTTGCAATGAGCATTGCGCCGTTTGCGAATGTTGCATCGGCGATGCCGGTTGCTGATGCTCTGGCTATCAAGAACACTGTCCCAACGAACATCGAGACCGTGTATTGGCGCGGCAGAGGATGGGGTTGGGGCGGCAGAGGATGGGGTTGGGGCGTCGGCGCAGGATTGGTCGGCGGTGCGCTCGTAGCTGGAGCGCTCACCGCTCCCTACTATTACGGTTCTCCCGCGTATTACGGCTATCCCGGTTATTACGGCAATCCAGCGTTTTACGGTCCTGGCTATTATCCTGCGCCCGGCTACGTTGTTTCTGCGCCCGGGGCCGGGGGGGATGCGGTGGCGTACTGCATGCAGCGGTTTAGGTCTTATGATCCGAGGAGCGGCACTTATCTCGGCAATGACGGCATGCGTCATCCATGTCCATGAGCACATAGCTGCGACCGGATGCTCAAGGGCCACGTTCGCCTTGTCAAATACAAACCCCGGCTTTGATGCCGGGGTTTTGTTGGACGAAATCACGACTCGCGGATCGTAGTGCGTTTAGTCGGAATGGCTGCTGATAGCAATTCTGTGAACTGGCTCTTTTTCGATGATGAAACTGATTATGGAGTGAGTCCGCTTATTCGCTGCTGTCAGCATGTTCGCAAAGTGCCACAAGCAGACGTCGACACCTGCGATCTGCGAGTTGCGAGTTTATGCGACAAAAAACCCCGACCTCATCGGCCGGGGTTTCTGGATTTTCAGATGCCATTATTAAACGGAGGAGTTTAATCACATCTGAATAAAAAATAATAATCTCATATTCTGATTGATGTGGCAAGGGCGAGCGTGAATTTTCAAGTCGTGACCAGGCCTCTGTTTGGTCGATATTTCTTGGCGGCGCGGGCAGAAGAATGCTCACAATGTCGCTAACCCATGCGTGAAACAAAAAAACGGCCGGCACGAAGCCGACCGTTTGATTAGGCAGAGTGCGAAAGTAATCCGCGTCGGGCCGTCTTCAGCCACCACCGCATTCGCCAGGACCTTTGCCCTTTTTCTCACATTCCTCTTTATTCTTCTTCTGTTGGTCTGTCGCCTGTGCCTGTTTCGTCTGAGCCGAAACCGCAGCAGGTATCGCAACAAGGATTGCGCCTGCGAGGATCAATTTGAAGATGTTAGTCATATAAAACGCCTCCCAATAGAGGGCGAATGCCCTCTTATCTTTATAGCCGTTGGTTGTGCGTAGCGCAATTTTCAAATTTTTCACGCCGCCACATTTTTGACCCAACCTATTTTGAACCGAAATCGATACTCAAAGACGTCCGTAACTTGTCCGGATCAATGCCTTACTCTATTCACCATTTCTTCTTACGTTTGCAGGTTGGTCATTCGCCGACCAACTGTTCATCAAGTTTTTTTAAAGGTTACGTGTCATAAATCTTGTTATCGCGTTGAGTATTGTCGCCAGATCGAAGGGCCAATATGGATTATCGTTTTCTTACGACCCCGTTGCTGTTGTTGGCTATGGCGGGGGTGCTTGTGCCCGCGGCTGCCGAGGACGTGCGCAATCCCGAGCCGGTGCAGATCCCTACGCTGTTCGGAACGCTGATTATCGGCACCCATTTCCCGCGCGAGGTGGTGGGCTTCTCGGAGAATCATTCCCCCGGTACGGTCATTATCAGCACGAGCCAGCGGCGGCTTTATTACGTGTTGGGCAACGGCAAGGCGCTCCGTTACGCCATCGCCGTTGGAAAGGAAGGGTATGCCTGGTCAGGCACGAGTACGGTTTCATCCAAACGCGAATGGCCGGACTGGAATCCACCGGCGGACATGCGTAAGCGCAGACCTGATCTGCCGGTTCACATGGCTGGTGGTAAGGACAATCCGCTCGGCGCGCGTGCGCTTTACTTAGGCCACACGCTTTACCGAATTCATGGCACCAACGAGCCGTGGTACATGGGCACGGCGCGATCCTCCGGCTGCATTCGCATGACCAACGACGACGTCATCGATCTCTACGAACGCACTAAAATCGGCGCGACGGTAATCGTGCGACGCTAATTTTTCGGACGGCGTTGCCCGCTACTTTGGCCACGCTCATTCTTGCGAACGTGGAATGGCGCGGTCCGGCGAGCTATGCAGCCCCCAGGCCCAGGTTCGGTCGGACTGGAAATACTTCCGTCACCGCGAAACGTGGTTCCACTTTTCCTCTATTTGGCGCCGCTACAGTTTCGGTAACTGGGTCTGGGTCGGAATTCGTGAGTGATTTCGAATCCCTATGCTGATGTGCTCGAGAATTGATTCAACGGCACATCTATTCGCGATGTAACCCGCGTTTGACCCGCTTCGTTTTGGTCGGTTGCACTGCGATTTAATTAGGTATCGTCGCGCAGCTTCTTAAGCATCCTATTATTGAACCCGTGTGTCTTGCAGTGAACTGCATTGAACTAGGAACGATAGAAACTGTAACCCGCACGTAACCCACGACATAACTTTCGCGCGAAATTTCACTGGTAAGTCCGTTTTTCCCCCGAAAGCGAACATCAAACGGGCAGGGTGGCATGACCACTTTATGCCGGGAGCAGAAGGTATTACACCTGCATCCACAAACTGGCCGGCCTCACTACGTCGACCAGGTGCGCCGGTACCCGCTGGCGCGAAAGTCAGCTCTAAACTAAGTTGTCCGTTGTATCCTGACCACTCAATTGGGTTGCTCAGCGAGAACCGATCGTCTCGATCGGCAACGAAACGGAGGGGGCTATGAACGAACTTAGAGCATTTGTTGCAAATCCAGTCGTCACGCTAATTCTAATCATTCTGATTGGTGGCATTATCGGTTGGCTTTACGAGAAACAAACACACTCGCCTCACGGCTATATCACCAGTGCGCTGGTCGGCGTAGCGGGCTCGTACACCGGATTCCACCTAGCGGCGCTGGTAGCTCTATCGAAATACGTCGCAACCACACGTTTGATCGCTGCTGCGGTGGGAGCCGTTATCATCCTCTGGGCCTGGAGGACGTATCATCTCCGCCAGAAACAAAAAAGAAATGAACAGGCGCTTGCACGAAACAAGCGGAAACGATGATGCCTTGCCTCCACGACGGGTCCAGATACTTCCCGTCGGGTAGGTAGGGGGACAAAAGGCCCATTAAATTTCTATAATAAAGATAGTTCCAACGGTTCCTGGTGAATGCTGTTATTAATGCCGCATCACGGATGTCCGCTTTGGGTGAAACGCGAACGCGAAGTTCTCTCATTATTTATAATGTCTGCTTTATCCCCGAAAGCGAACATCGAACAGTGGTTCTTGCAAGTCTGTTTTGTGCCAATCTGTTAATTTGTGGCCGATGCAATTCGCTGTTTATGATCAAATTGAACTCAAGATGAGGTGGCGCCGATGAAAGCCGTTACGCTTTTCGGATTGATGCTCGCGCTGTCGATCAACACCGGGGCGGCGGCTATCGAGGATAACGTCATGAAGCAACTCATTCCGACCGGCAAGCTCCGGGTGGGTGTCGCATACGCTCCTGCGCCCACCCCGGTTTTTGTTGTCAGAGACGCTACCGGCGATGTTCGTGGCGTCCCCCGCGACCTTGGTAGCGCACTCGCAAAGACACTCGGCGTAGCCATCGACATCATCGTTGTAGCCACCACTGGCGAATTGACGGAGGCCTGCAGTTCCGGTGCAATCGACATCGGCTTCATGCCAGCGGACGACGAGCGTCGAAAGCGCGTCGATTTTAGCCCACCCTATTTTGTGATCGAAAGCACTTATCTCGCTGCCGGCCCTTCCGACATCAAGACGCTTGCAGGCGTCGACCGGCCCGAGGTTACGGTCGTCGGCATCGCCGGTTCGACCACCATGCGGGCTGCCGGCCGCAGTTTGAAGAGTGCGAAGATTGTCCCGGCGAAATCTGTCGATGAAGCCATGGCGATGATGAAGGCGGGAACCGCGCAGGCATTTGCCCTCACCCATGACGCATTGCCGACCCTGCAGAAGCAACTGCCTGGTTCGCGCATTCTCGATGGCGCGTTCCAGACCACGGGTGTCGCTATCGCCGTGCAAAAAGATCGCCCAGCTGCGCTTGCGTACGTCAAGGACTTCATCGAGAGCGCCAAGACCAATGGCACTGTTCGGCGCGCATTCGATGACGCCGGATTGAACGGGCTACCGATCGCGCCTTAGCGCCAAATTAGTTGAACTGGAAATTTGCTTTGCCGAGATGCCTTCGGCCACGACTGCTCTAGTCGTCGTTTGAATGGGACCTTTCATCGCGATTCCAGTAAAAGTCCGCTTTGGGTCATAAGCGGATCCGACATCATCTAATTTTGATGTCCGTTCTTGCCCAAAAGGCAGACATTGATCGGCGCGGCTGGCTCTTCTGCTTCGTGCCATAAGCGGACATCTCCCGCTCTCAGCGAATACGGTCGCTGTCATCAGCGCATCCGAAAGTTTTCGCACTTTCCGAATTCTCCCAACGACTGTTTAAATTCTCGTTGTCACGAGGCGGTGAATTACGCACTCATGCCTGCGTTCCTAGAGTTGCAGGAACGGCAGGTCGGTATCGCCCGGCTTCACGCCGCTTTGTGTGAGCATGCAATGCACCTGCCCGCGATGGTGGGTTTGATGATTGAACATGTGGGTGACCAAGAACCACTTGGGCCGCTTGATCTCGCGGCCGGCGGCGCCGGAATGGTAAACGAGATCGCCTTGGAGCCAGTTCGGATCGAGGCTGGAAGCCCATTCCACAATGACCCGATCGAAGGCAACGCGCTCGCGCTTGAGGTCTTCCCAGTTTGGATGGCGGCCGACCGAGCCTTTGATGCCGCCTTCGGGCTTCGGTGTGCTGGTGAAGCGGCTCATCCAGATCTGGTCGCCCCATAGGAGATGATCGAGCGTCCCATGGATCGAGCCGAAGAAAGCGCCGCGCTCGCGCTGGCGCTCCTCGTCATTAAGCTTGTCTGCAGAGCCATAAAGGTTCGTGTTCTGCCATTCGTTGTAGCGTGACATCAGCTGAACGTAAGATTTGTCGATCACGCTATCCCTCCCGCAAAATCCGCTCATGTAAGTTTAGTGGGAGCAGCGACTCCAACAGCTTTTTACTGAGCAAGTGGGATGAGTGCGTTACGTAGCGGTTCGCTCGAAATCGCCATAAACCCGGAGAACGGTGTCCCGAGTTCCAGGATTAAATAAATCGCAGTAGAGGTCGAGATTGCACAAACTACTATCGAATTGATTGCAACAGGGTTTGCACGCGTCAAAAGACCAAAACTCACAAATAGGATAGCAACCCAAGAGATCAGTATAATTAGGAAAGGTGTTGGGATCGCGTTCCCGACAGTTGTAAACAATAGAAGGCGTGTCTGACTGATATCAGTGATGAGCTTAACCGCTAAATCACGAAGCGTGCGTTGAGTTTCGTTCTGAGGAGAAAGCTGAAATATTCCTCGGGCAACTGCTTGCCCCTCGGGTAAGAGTCGAAAAGCTGTTGTCGCCCCTTGTGCGGAACGGTTTTCGATCCAAATTTGATCGACAATTGGGGGAACCGCGCGCCTCAGCGCGGTCCGGACCATCGTCGCATCCGGTCCATATGTTGCAAGTACATTATCGAGCTCGATGATGTTAGCCGTTAGCTGCTTGATCTGGGAATCTTTTGCGTCATATGAACTTTTCGCAGTTGCAATCAATAAGCCGACGACCAGAGCGGTAAGTGTTGCGATCAGGCCGACACTCAGTTTCACGACATCCCTTGTTTCTGAATCCAAATAATGGTCCGGTGCAATGACTCGAATAAAGCCGCCCAAAAGTGCGCCAGCAAGAATGCAGGTTAGCGCAATAAAAGAGATTACGAGCGGTGTCAGCATTGATTGATCCCTTAATGCTCAATCTGAAACTGTTAATTTGCCAGTTAACAACCGAATCCGGCGTTTCAAAATTATGACACTTACTAGTCTGGACGTCAGCTTTTTTTTGGCATGTTGACATAAGTCAACAATCTCAGCGACCATTGAATTTTGGGAGAGACAATATGCGCAAAATTATGATTTTGGTGGCGACGGGGCTTGCGATCACCTTCGCGACTTCGAGTGCGAATGCTCAAGTTGATCTGAGCACCTATGCGGACGCAGAAGGATATATTGACGTTCAGGCGCTGACATGCGCTCAATTGGCCGGAACGTGGCAAGACCAAGCTGATTTGCTGACCACATGGTATAGCGGTTGGTACAACGAACTCGCAAAGAAGCATTACATCAATATAGGAAGAGCAAAAGAAAGCGAACACGAAGTGATTGTGTATTGTAAAGCAAATCCCCAAGTGAAGATAATCCAGGCCATCGACGTAGTTATCAAAAGGTGGAGGGAAGAACGCGGCATCACTTTATCGAAGTGAGGATCTGTCTTTGAAAACGAAGACAAACGCGCACCGTTCAATCAGATCTTTGTAATGAAAATCAAAGCCCCGGCATCGTCCGGGGCTTCTGGTTTAGTGGCCGCGTCGCCGATGCCCGCTTTGGGTCAGCAGCGGACGTAATACTCTATATGAATGTGATGTCCGCTCTTGTCTGCTTTGCGTCAGAATCGGACATGACGCTTTCTCATTAGGATGTCCGCTTTACGCCCAATAACAGACCAGCGTTGCATGGGCCGGCACGTCTGCTTTTTGCCAATAGCGGACATCGCGACTTCATGCATCACACAGCTCTGCTTGCGGTTTTGCAATAAGAGACAGGTGCCTCCGATCGTGTATGCTCGCTTGCGTGTCAAGAGTATTGACACCTTACGCGTTGCCGGTGCCTCGATTATGCCGATACTTGTGGGCGGCGATACCAATGCCCCGACGATCATGATCGGGGAGAAAGCTGCCGATTTGGTCCGCTCGAACGCCTGAAGTCCTACGAACTCTATGGAACCACGATGATGAAGACAGTTCACTACTGGATGCTCGCGGCACTGTTGGCGCTCACGGGCTGCAATAACAATACCGAGATCGTCAGTGGCGCTGGCGATTCAATGCCGGCGACGCTAAAGGCCAACGAGCAGTTTGTACAAGAACTCAAGCTCGATGATCAGCAAGATTTCGAGGAAGCCAAGCGCGGTCTTATCGCTCGACCCATGGGGCAAATTCTCGGCGCGGACGGCAGTGTGCTGGTCGACTTCGACGCTTTCAAATTCGTCGAGGGCAAGGCACCGCCGACAGTCAATCCGAGTCTATGGCGCCACGCCATTCTCAACGCTCAGGTCGGCCTGTTCAAGGTCACCGATGGCATCTACCAGCTGCGCGGCTTTGATATCGCTAACATAACGCTAATCGAGGGCAAAAGTGGGTGGATTGTCGTGGATACGCTGACCTGCCGCGAGAGCGCGGCCGCGGCAATGGCGTTCGCGCGTAAACACCTGGGCGATAAACCAGTTTCAGCAATCGTCTTCACGCACAGCCACATTGACCATTTCGGCGGCGCGCTGGGCATTGTTTCGCCAAACGAAGTCACTGAACGAAAGATTCCGGTCATTGCACCTGAGGGCTTTATGGAAGAAGCCACCAGTGAAAATGTGATGGTCGGCACGGCGATGGGTCGGCGTTCGCTTTACCAGTTCGGCAAGGACCTTGAGCGCTCGCCCAAAGGTATGGTCGACACAGGCCTGGGGAAGGGCGTGGCTTACGGCAACTTCGGCATTCTTCAGCCAACGCAGCTCATCACAGAGCCTACGCAGGAGATGACACTCGATGGCGTGCGCTTCATATTCCACAACGTACCGGGTGCCGAAGCTCCTGCCGAGATGACCTTCACCATCCCCGAGAAGAAGGCTTACGGGGGCGCCGAGAACCTAGCGCAGACGATGCACAACCTGCTGCCAGTGCGCGGCGCCAAGGTGCGCGACTCGCTGCGCTGGGCAACGTACATGGAGCAGGCATTAGAGCAGACCCGCGACGCCGAGGTCTACTTCGGCCAGCACAATTGGCCGATCTGGGGTCATGAACGCATCGCCGAATTCATCACCAAACACCGCGACGTCTACAAGTATACTCACGACCAGACGGTGCGCCTGATCAACGCGGGCTACACGCCGCGTGAGATTGCCGACAAGGTCAAGTTGCCGAAGTCGCTCGAATCCTATTTCGGCGCTCGCGGTTACTACGGCGACCTGCGCCACAATGTTAAAGCGGTGTATCAGTTCTATCTCGGTGCCTATGATGGCAACCCGGCCAATCTGGATCCGCTGCCGCCACAGGAATCGGCCAAACGCTACCTGGAACTTTTCGGTGGTGCCGATAAGGCCGTTGCTGCCGCGCAAACCGCATTCGACAAGGGCGACTACCGCTGGGTCGCCGAGTTGCTGAATCATGTCGTCTTTGGGCAACCCGACCACAAAGGGGCGAAGGAGCTCTTGGCGCGCACATATGACCAGATGGGCTACATGGCTGAATCCGCCACCTGGCGCAATAGTTACCTAACGGCGGCGGCGGAGCTGCGCAACGGTCCGCCCAAGAAGGGGGTCGACCGCGCAAGTTTCATCGAACTGTTGTCCCAAACTCCGGTCGAACGTTTCCTCGAAGCCATGGCCGCGGGCCTGGACGGGCCTGCTGCGGAAGGCAAGAATTTAAAAGTAAACCTTGTGCTTTCGGACACCAAAGAGTCCTTTGTGCTGTGGATTGAGAACTCAGTGCTGCACCACAAGAAATCTGAGCCCGCCGCCGACGCCAATGCGACACTCACGCTGACCAAGGGCATGTTCATCAAGATGATGGCCGGTACCGCAGGTTTAAAGGACATCTTCTTCAGTGACGATCTAAAGGCCGACGGTAGCAAGATCGATCTGGTGCGTTTCTTTACCTTGATTGATAAGGCGCCCGGAACCTTCGCGATCGTGACAAAGTAGCCCGCCGATCAGTTGCGCGAGAATAAATCAATAGGAGCTTCGATCTCGGCGATTTAAAAATCTCCGCCAGGCTACCGCGTGGCTAATGTCCGCTTTGTACTAACGGGCATGACGATATTTGCCTTGGACCGAATAGTCCGGCCCTGCGATCTTGGGAATTCCAGCAATGAACATACCGGCGATGGAGAGTCGCGATCGACCACTCTGTGACCATCGCCGCGCCGCTTTCCGAAATTAACAATTTGCAAAAAAATGAAAATTAATAAGACCCGGTGCCCCGCTCGCCTGAGGAAGTACCGCCACCTTGGGAAGTAGCACCACCAGATTTCTTTGGCGCGGAGTTCTTCGTTTTCTTTTTGGCGGTCGTTGTGCCGTCCTGAGTCTGCGCAACCGCGTTCGGCGCTGAACTCGTTACAAGAAGAGCCAAGCACAGGAATGAAATTACCACACGTAGCGACATGATCGATCTCCTTACCCTGACTAATTAATAGCCGCTCCCATCCGATACAATTACCACGGCAATCGCTCAGAACGTAGCTGGCTACAAAAAAGTGCAGGACTATGTGCGACGAGCATCAAGTGGATTGTGACCCTCGATGAGACCGCGGCCACGGCACCGTTTTTATGGCTAAGTTCCGGAAACAGCAGCTGCAGGCGTTGCTGGAGGCGGCGCCCAGGCGGGCGATGTAAGTGGGAAACCGCCTTATTCGGTACGAGGAAGTACGCTCCCGCATTGCATGTCCACTTTGGGTCATAAGCAGACATGACGCTCTCTCATTATAATGTCCGCTCTTACCCTGAAATCAGACATTGATCGGCAGCTCTTGCACGACTGCTTAGTGCCAATTCCCGACATTCGAATTTGCGACAAGCCAACCAAGTCGCCTACCCAAAACGCTTCAGTCTGTTCCACAGCCGATTGAGCGGCATACGAAGATCGCGGCAAATGAAAATCGGGCGATCATTCTCGTATGGCATGACATAGGGGCCGCCAAAACTGCCCACGATCTCTACCGAGTCGCAGAGTGGCCGCCAACGTTCAACGTTGCCGCCAACGTGGATGATCAGCGATCCGTCGTGGTCTCGCGGACCCCAGAGCCAATATTGATTGTGACCGCTCAGCGCAGGCGGTAGGCCATCCTTGCGGCCGTAGACATCGAGCGCGGCGGCTTCGCCGTAATTCGAGGCGATGATCGCAACGCGCGCCTGATCTTCCGACGACAAACCGCGAAAGACCGCCGCGACGGCCTTCTCCATGTCGCGCCACCCAAGTTCGTCGGAAAATCCCTGCGTGAGCGGTGCGCCGACGCTGGCCGCTTGGAACGGTCTTGGTTTGGTGCGCGTGATCTCCATGTAGCGCTGCAGCAATGGCGGATCGAGAATCGGCAGCACCACCGGCGCAACCAGCGCGCTGGCCGCGAGAGCGGCGGCGAGCCAGAACCTCACGATCCAGTGTTCGAACCGCTCGCAGACGATGGCGCCGACGCTGAACATCGTTGGATAGACAGCAAACAGGTAGTAGTTCGTCCCGCGCTCAAAATAGTAGAATGCGCTGGCGAGCACGAAGCCGATCGCCAGGAACTTCGCGACCGCAAGCCTCCGGTCGATAAAGGGCGCGATGGCGCCCGCCAGCCAAAGAGGCGCAAGCGCAATATTCATCGCATACGCCTGCCAGAACTCGAATTCCCAGGGCGCACCAGTGTAGTTCTTTTGACTTTCGAGGTGAGGCAGGATCACGTCGAAAAATGGCCAGCCGTGCGACCATTGCCACAGCAGGTTTGGTGCTGTGAGGCAGACTGCGATCACAGCGCCGAGCCACGTTTGCGGCCAGGCCAGCAGGCGCCGTGCTGGTGTGGCCAGGATGCCAATCGCGAGCGCGACGAGCCAGACGGCGATCCCCCATTTGGCCTCCATGGCGATTCCCGCTAGCACGCCCGTCCAGACGAGATCGACGCGCCGGTCCTTCAGCACGGCGCGCGTGAGCAGATAGGCTGCGCCCGTCCAGGCGATGGGTTCGAAGGTGGATGTTGTGAGCTTCGAGGTCAGCCCGATGAGGCCGGGAGCAATGCCCGCTGCTAGCGCGGCGATGACCGCGGCTCTTGCGCCGCCGCCGAGCAGGCGCGCGAAAGCCGCACAGAGAAAAACAAGCGCCACGGCTGCTATCCCCGCCGGCAGTCGCAATAACCAGATGTTGACGCCAAAGACCTGCGTCGCGGCCGCAATCAACGGCACCAGCGGCGGCTGATCGACATAGCCGAAATCCGGGTGCCAGCCGCAGGCAAGAAAATACAGTTCGTTGCGATGGGCGTCATAGCGGCCAGCGGTCGCAAGATGCAGGACGGCGACCAGAACAGCCACAAGCCAGACAACAGGCTGACGCAAAACTGCGGCCTTGATGGACTTGATCACGTAGGAATCTGGCCTCACAACAATAAAGGGTGCACCGGTTTGGTTCATCGGAACGGACATCCAAATACTTGTTGTGTCCTCATCCTAGGCTATCAAGCGCCAACAATGTGCGCCTAATGAATTCGCGGCAAGATGGTTTAACGATCACACATTCGGCGCTTCGCTTGCGTCGTCCCGGCCGCTTCCAAGTAATTTCTGCGACTTCTGAATCTGGGCCATCAGCGGACGTGAGGGATCAAACCCAAGGCATTCGAGCGATCCGATTTAAAGAACTACTATTTCGTCGGGAACAGCAGCGCGAAACTAACCCGCAATTGCCAGTCTGCTGTCCCGGTCGGACGTATCACGTTGTAATAGCCAGCAATCGACGCATTCACCGGCTGATCACCCATTCTGAACACTCGACCGATGCCACCTCCGATCGGGACGGTCCATTGCTGACCCGATGGTGCGAGCCAGTTCGCGGTGATGATCGGTGATGTGGTCAAGTACCAACCGTGCGCCATGTTGTAGTTGATGAACGGCTGGGCGAGGAACGTGTTCACCGGCGCTCGCAACGGATTACCGCCAACCGACCACTGATTGTTGAGCAATACGCCGATCACCCAGTGTCCTGGCGTGGTTAGGAAGACGGCCGTGGGACCGAAGAGTACTTTGCCGGTGCCGAGAATAGGATCGCTCGCAGCTGGAACGGTGAAGACGGGGCCGACACCCCAGATTAGATCACCCGGGTGCGAGGGTGACAAGAACAATGATTGGGTGATGTCGCCGATGCCATTCGTGTTGCTGTTGAAAATTGGACTGGGCTGGCTAATCAGCGGCATGATGGTGCGCGAGATCAAGTTCCAGTTCTCGCCTAAGTGCATCGGTACGACCGGCTGAATGTTCAGGACTTCCTGCGCGCGATTGAACGGCCCAGTGTTAAAATTGGTGTTGCTCTGGAACGGAAAGCTGACGAGATCCGCGATCGGGTTCTGTGATGCCTTGGCCAGGCCTTCGTCTTCCGAAGGCTCAGCAGAACGACCACGGCTCGACGACTCAGCCTCGGCGGAAACGCCGCTCTCGAATTTGTAGTTGATGCCAAACTTGACCATTTGAACGTCGCGGTTCAACTGCACCGCGGGAACCGTGGCCGAGTTCCAGTTTGACAGCGCGAGATAATCGTACTCGAGTTTGACCGTCCAATGTGGCTTGAAGCCATATTCGATGCCACCGCCAAGCAGCCAACCGCTGCTGGTATTGGACCCGTTCCAACTTGGGCCAGGAACATTCAGCGTAGCGTTGCTCTGCACCCAACCGCCGCCCACCTTGCCGAAAACAAGCCAGCGATTGTCCACGACGCCGAAGCGAGCCGCCGCTGTACTAATCCAGCGCTGGCTCACGGAACCGAATGTTGGAACCGGCAGGCTCGGATGATTAAAAGTGGCCCAATCGAAATCACCTTCGACGCCAAACAGAAAGTGACCGGCCTGGACATTATAACCAACCTGAACACCGGCGATGAACTCGGTGGTGCCGCCATAGAAAGTGTTGCCGGGAATGTTCAAACTGCCGTTGGTCCATGCCCCGCCCAGATTGGCGCCAACATAAAGTCCCGACCAGTTATAGGGCGGTGCTGCGAACGGAATTTTGTAGATTGGCGCCTTGGTGGGCAGGTCAGCTGCGAAAGCAGACGCGCCGAATAATCCAGCGGCAGCGATGCTCGCGAGGATGAGTTTTTTCACCGGGCGGCCTCCAGAATTGAAACTTGATATTGGCGATGAATATTAGTGAGCATAAGCCCGATCTGATATTCGATATTGCCCGCAGCGTGCGCTTTTTTTCATGCTGTGGCATAATAGCAACGGCAAATTTGAATGGCCGATTAGAGAAGTGGAAATCTCGATATCCGCTTCCGATCGCATAATACGATCATTACAGTCGCTCACGACCTCGTGCTTCACTTCGGAATCGGTACCAAATCCTTTCCGTGATGTGCTTCGAAGATGAGGAGGAACAAGCTTTTCGGCGGCCTTGCCGTCGATTAGCGCCGAGCCACTGACATTGCCGTCGATGGTGTGATTGATACAGTTTGACTGCGGCGACTTTGCTCCCAATCAAAATTCATATCTGTGATCCGGAATTTTTCGGGTCGCGCTGGCCGGACACTAATCAGATTCCAGCGCCGCATTGCAAACTGCTGGAGTGGAATTCATCGACGAGATGGTAGCGGAGCCGGTTTGTGAATGTCTGCTTTACCCCCGAACGGGGACTTTGATCGGCATCTCATCCACGTCTGCTTTGTGCCAATAGCGGACATTACGTGAACATCTCCAGCGTGACGCGGTGGTCATTCAGCGCCCAATGATCTGGACGGATCACATGCACATAAAGCGGACACTCGCATCTATAAATGGTGCATTCATGTCCGCTGAATACCAGCGAATAGATGTCTCGACTTCTTCGTCTCTATTAAACCCAAATAGCAACATCACGCGTTCTTGAGCAACGCAGTGATATACTCGTGTCACACAGAGGAACTATACTTTCCTTGGAGAGTTAATACACTTTTCAGATTGACGACAGATGTTTTACGTCGACAAACAAACAGTAGAAGAATAATTTCCAGGAGGATCATCATGAAGAGATTCATGACTAAGTTGTACTTCAGTCTTCTTGTTCTGTTCGCTGTCGTTATGGTGGCGAGCGCGCCGGCTTCCGCGCAACAGAAACCCAACATCTTATTTATTATGGGTGACGACATTGGTTGGATGCAGCCGAGCATCTACCACCGTGGATTGATGGTCGGGGAAACCCCCAACATCGATCGCATTGGGCAGGAAGGCGCAATCTTCATGGACTACGTCGCCATGCAGAGCTGCACTTCCGGACGCAATGCCTTTTTCACCGGCATGTATCCGCTGCGCACTGGCATGATCCCGCCGCAGTTGCCCGGGAGCCCGTCCTATTTGCGGCCTGGCACACCAGCGCTTGCTAAATTCCTGCTCGATCTCGGTTATAATACTGGGGAGTTCGGCAAGAACCATCTTGGCGATCACACTGCGTCGCTGCCCACGGCGCATGGCTTTCAGGAATATTGGGGCTACCTTTATCATCTCGACGCGATGCAGCAGGTGAGCTTCAAGGACATCAACAGTTCGCCGACTGTTCAAGGAGTCGCGCCACCGTGTAAGAACACACCGGTCCCAGGACTCCCTGAAGTTGCCGGCGCGGTGGACCAGAAAACGACGCTTTGTTTGATGCCACCGCGTCCTGTTATCTGGTGCAAATCGTCCGACGGCACGGAGAAGAACCAAACGTGCAAGGATGAGGGCCCGCTAACGCTGGATCGTTCCAGGACAGTAGACGAGGAAATCTCGGCTAAAGTTGTTGACTTCCTCGATCGCAATGATCCCAAGAAAACCAACAAGCCGTTCTTCGTTTGGTATAATCCAGCACGTATGCATGTTGTGACCGTGCTGTCGCCGAAATACGAAGCTATGTTGGGCGTGACGGGTGGTAAGGACTGGGGTGTCAATGAAGCTGGCATGAAACAGATGGACGACAACATCGGCGTCGTCCTCAAGAAGCTTGAAGACCTGGGCCTGCTCGACAATACGATTGTGGTGTTCACTACTGATAACGGCGCCGAGGCAATTTCTTTTCCTGACGGCGGCGTAACGCCCTTCAAAGGACAGAAAGGTGAGGCTTGGGAAGGTGGCTATCGCGCGCCGCTGGTCGTGCGCTGGCCAGGTCACATTAAGCCGGGGACGGTGAAGAACCAACTGTTCGCGGCTCTCGACTGGGTCCCCACATTGGTTGACATCGCCGGTGGACCAAAGGGTGATGGGCTCAAGCAGCAGATCGAGGCAGGTCAGTATCCCGGCATCGTAAAAACCACGCTCGACGGCTTCGACCAGCGCACCTATCTCGAAGGCACGTCGGAGAAATCGGCACGCGATTTCTTCTTCTATTTCTCGGGGTCGACGCCTTCCGCGGTGCGCTACAAGAACTGGAAGATGTATTACAATATGTCGCAACCTGGGCCGGCCGGCTGGATCATGCCACTCGTCCCCTTCCACTTTACTTTGGTCCAGAACATCAAGCGCGATCCGTTCGAGCAAGCCGTCGGCATCGACCAGAAGTCGGCGATGAGCTTGGGTGGAGCGCTCGGTGGCCCGATGACTGCCTTCCAATATGATTGGAATATGCTGCCTATCGGTCAGCAGCTGTGGATGGAACATCTGTCATCATACGAAAAGTTCCCGCCGCTGCAGGCTCCGGAGAGCTACAATCTCAGTCAGATCTTGGAGCAGGTAAAGAAGGCTAATGCCAATCACGCAGGCGACTAACTGCGCGAGACGAGCGTGATCTGATGCAGCGGGTGCCCATTCACGGGGCGCCCGCCAAAACGTCTGATTAATTCAAAGCCCGCTGCTCTTGGGCCACTTACTTTGCCTTTTCAATTCGAACCGGGAATTTTCCATGAAACGGAAATTTTCTTCCTCTGGTATCGACCGCCGGGTTATGCTCTCGAGTTTGGCGATGCTTCCAGCCTTATCTGGAGCGTTTCTTTCTTCGGTCGCGCAAGCGCAGACGGCGACCTCGGCCGACCCGCTTGCTTCCTGGAATGATGGCGCGGCAAAGAAGGCGATACTCGACTTCGTGCGCGCCACCACGGATCGGGCAAGCCCGAGCTATGTTTCTCCGGAAGAACGCATCGCAGTGTTTGATCAGGACGGCACCCTCTGGGTCGAACATCCGATGTATTCGCAAGTGGTCTATTGCCTCGAACGCGTCCCGGCGGTGGTTGAAAAGAAGCCGGAACTCAAGAGTGTCGAGCCGTTCAAGACTGTGCTTTCCCGAAATCGGGAGGCGATGGCCAAGCTGACGATGCCGGATCTCGAGAAAATCCTCGCCGCGACGCTGACCGGCATGATCGGTGGACGAGTTCAATGCCGAAGTGAAGAAATGGATCGAGACTGCCCGAACATCCGCGTTGGAAGCGGCCCTACACCGAGTTGATCTATCAGCCGATGATCGAAGTGCTGCGCTATCTGCGCGACAATGACTATAAGACCTACATCGTGACCGGTGGCGGCCAGGATTTCGTGCGCGTGTACTCCGAGCGCGTCTACGGCATTCCGCCCCAACAGGTGGTCGGCTCAGTTGGCGGGACCAAGTTTGACTACGACAAGGACGGTAAACCGTTCTTGATCAAAGAGCCGAAGCTCCTGCTCAATGACGACCACGCCGGCAAGCCCGAGGGCATTCATATGATGATCGGCCGTCGACCCTACGCGGCGTTTGGCAACTCGATCGGCGACCAACAGATGTTGGAATGGACCGGCGCTGGCGCTGGTGTGCGGCTAAAGATGCTGGTGTTGCACGACGATGCTGCACGCGAATATGCATATGGGCCGGCCCAAGGTCTGCCCGACAGCAAAGTCGGAACCTTCACTCAGGCACTCTACGACGAAGCGAAAATGAAGGGCTGGTCAGTGATCAGCATGAAGAATGACTGGAAGCAGATCTTCGCATTCGAGTAGTAACTTGCACTGGAGTTGAGCGAATATGGAGGCGACCCCGCGGTCGGGAGCTGGGTTGAAGAATTGGCGTGAGCTGGGGACGTAGCCATCATGGAAACTTTGCTAGGATTTCAAATTGGCCTCTGGGACTACCTGACTTTTTTGGCGATTTTTATCATTGTCGTAGCGGGCGTCGGCCTTGGTGTTTTCATTTTGGGACTTCCGGGTCGCATTGCTATCGCCCGCAAGCACCCAGAGGCCGAGGCGGTCAATCTGATGGGCTGGCTCGGCTTTCTGGCGGTCGTGCCTTGGATGCAGGCGTTTATGTGGGCGTTCAAGCCAACCAATGTCGTCGACATTCGTAATCTGCCGAAGGAAGAAAAACGCGAAACTGATGCAATGATTGCGCGGCTGAGCGGCAAAGAGCCGCCGCCACATGCACCGGCGGGAGAACCACCCAGCAAGAGCCCGACGTCGTGACCGCAGCGATCCTCGTTCTCATCTTCTCTTTTGCGATCTTTTGGCTTGTCTTTTTCAAGTTCAAATTGCTGAGGCTCACCCCTGGCTGGGGCATCGTCTTCGCTTTTTTCGTGCTCCACCTCTGCCTCGTGTTTCTCATCGGGCTAAGGTTCGTTACGCCGAACTCTACGAACGCCACGGTCGTTCAGCGCACCATCCAACTCATTCCACGCTTGCCCGAGCCGACCTTGGTCACAGCTGTGCTGGTCGAAGAAAATGTTCCGGTGAAGAAGGGTCAGCCATTGTTCCAGTTCGATCGCCGCCCGTACGAATATAAAGTCGGGCAAGTCGCGGCTCAGCTCGCCGAGGCCAAGCAAAACGTCAACGTGCTCAAGTCAGATGTCGATGTGGCGACCCAGACGGAGATAAGAACGAAGGTCGATCTCGAATACGCACAATATCAAAAACGGATTTTCGATAAGCTTGCGACCCAAGGCGCGGTGCGCGAAGTGGAGACCGAAAAATGGATGACTCAAGTCAATGCGGCGCAAGCTAACCATGACCAGGCTTTGGCCGAGCTCGAACGCGCCCGACTCAAATACAAATCCGAGATCAACGGTGTCAACCCCACCGTCGCCAATATGGAATCGCAACTCAAGCTAGCGCAATATTACCTCGACAATACAACTCTGACGGCTCCCGAAGATGGTCGCATCATCAATCTCCAAGTCCGCCCCGGAATGGTATCCGGCATCTTTCGCATTGGTGGAATTGCAGCCCTGATTGCAGCAGCCGACCGTTATGTGCTCGCAACCTACTTTCAAGAAAATCTCAAATACGTCAAACCTGGACAACCGGTAGAAGTCGCATTCGATCTCTATCCCGGGCAGATCTTTGCCGGGAAAGTCGACAGTATCTGGCGCGGCAACGGAGTAGGGCAGTATTTACCGAGCGACGAAATTCCCAAATTCCAGCAACCGCCTCCCACCGTCCCTCAAGGTCAGTATGCAGTGAAGATCGTCTTAGACGAAGCCGATCAGTCAAAATTCCCCATCGGTGCTCAAGGTACGGCAGCGATTTACACCAGCGGTGAAACCGGCGCCTGGGCCGCGCTGCGCAAAATCTCGATTCGAGCCCATTCGTGGTTTAATTGGCTTTATCCGATTAATTTCTAACGCGGGCGCACCGAACGGGCGCACGAGTGTCTGAACAACTTACCGGCGTTGATAAATTGTCTGCTTTCTGAATCAGACTAGACATTAGCAAAGTTATTCGACCCTGGGTCATCACCGGCCTAGTCCGCTTTACCGCTCGCCAGAAGGCTCGTAATCCCATTTCAAAGGCGTTATGAGATTCTGCTGACGAGTTTTAAGTGGAGGCTGGTAATGCGAATAAGCCCTGTGCTTGCAATCATAAGTGTTTTCACCTGCAGCACAGTGGCAAATTCACAACCGCTGGACGCTCAAGAAAAATGTGCCACTCAGGCAAAAAAAACATTTCGGGAGTCCTATTCAAGCCCAAAAGTTGAATTGGAGAAAGAAACTTATGGTCAAAAAACGATATCAAGCGATTATCGTAGTCACTTCAACACGACGATAAATAAGTGTCTTTTGTTGATAGAGGAACAGTACGATTACCCCAAACAAAATAATAAAAAGTGGACACTCATCATTCTGACCGAAGCGGTTAAACAACGAGATTATGCGAATTTGTTGCAGGTTAAAACCGAATCTCAAACTGAAATATTGGTCTGCGAATTAAGGCCAAGTTCTAAGAAAAAGAAACGGTGTACCACGCGAGAGGAACTTGATGCCTTTGTTGCAGAATATATGGAACAATAAACGTGTGCTGCGGAGTTTTATTTCGTATTTCTCTCCCGAAAATCCTTATACGGCCGGGAACGTTTTGCTCGTTTATTCCAATTTTCTGAATATGCCTTCGCTAATTCAACATTATCTTTTATCAATAGCACGTATTCAGCATTTTTTCTGGGTGCGACTTTAGTGAAATTGAAGCTGCCCGTAATTACATCTTTTCTATCAATAATAATGACATTGTTATGAGCAGTAACAACGCTGCAATAAACCAGAATATCAATGCCGACTAGTTAATCCCACAGTCAACGATGGCACAGATGGCGAGTCTCAGCACCGACCGCGGAAGCCGCCACCAACGAATCCGCCCCCACCGAAACGTCCACCAAAGCCGCTATCGCCGCCGCCGAAGTCTCCTCTCTGACCCAATCATCCGACGAATGTTGTCGCTAGAGCATCAGCCCTATTTTTGCACTTTCATCATTGCGTCCAACACTTTTTCGTTGGGGTTATCGAGGCAACGTTCGATGAAGGCATCCGTTTGCTGGGCCATAGCAGCCACGTTGAACTTGGTCCCTCCCGACTTTCCGAGCAGATATCCATGCACGAAGGCAATTGCTACTTCACGGGAGGGTCCGCTCTGGCGCAAAACATCCTTGCATGTAAATTGGTCGGCAGTGCGATCACTCTTATCCTGAGCGGAAACTGAACCCGCGGAAAATGCTGCAGTTAAGATGACGGTTGCGGTCAGGATATTCTTGTAGGTCGAACTCATGTTAAGGCTCCACGATCTCGTTTGTGTGTATTATGGACGGCGCCCAGCCAAAAAATCTTGATAGGCTGCAGCGTAGATTTCTTGTGCGCATTGGTCGCGTTTCATCCCGCCACCAATGATTCCGACTGTTGCACCGATCGTTTCGCCCACGCCGGACGTGGCGAAAAGTGCTCCAACGCCGAGCCCGATCAGCGAGATCAAAATGCGCACAACACGTCAGCGATCATCATTGGTTGCAGTTAATAGCGCGCACGGGGTCAGCGGATTGATATTGCTTACACAGATTGTATTCTGAAGGAGTCATACCATTCTTGTTGTATGGAACGTAGCCCACCGTAGGAAACAACGGTGCGGGGGGAGTGGGTGCGCCAAACGGAACTGTGGGGCGCGACGATGCCCCGAACGGCACACTCAGTAACGGTGCATAAAATTGACCGTCATCGTTACCAACCTGCGTATTGAGATTCTCGGATCCATAATCTTGCGCACCGGGCCACTGCGCATTCGCCGAAGTCACGGCACATAGCAAGGCCGCAACCAGAACATTTGCAAACAATTCGATTTTCATAGCGATAACCTTACAGCGATATGGTGATGCCGCGTTCTTCTCTCCACTTTTTGAAAACTATATCAGTGGCTTGGATAATCTTCACCTGGGGATTTGCCTTACAATACACAATTACTTCGTGTTCGGTTTCTTTGGATCTTCCTATGTTAATGTAATGACCTTTTGCGAGTTCATTATAACAACCACTATACCATGCTTTGTCTGCGCCACGATGTTCGCTTGAGGTTAGTGCTATGAACAGAATCATCGACGTCTGGATGCAGCATCCAACCGAGCGTCATTCAAGTCATGAGATGTTTGACTCATTGCGCCGATGGACTGCGAAAGTACAGCGTCCATCCCTTATAACGCAAGAAATGACAATCGCTGCGATGGATGAAGGAAATGTATCAATTGGGCTCGCAGCAGCGTGGTGCGCACCTCACGGCTGGATGATTTCGCACGAGGAGGTTGCAGCCATCACTAAGGCGTATCCGCAGCGCATCATCGGTGTGGCAAGCGCAAATCTCTACAAACCAATGGAGGCTGTACGTGAACTACGTCGGGCCGTCAAAAAGTTAGGATTTAGAGCCCTGCGAATTGTACCTTGGCTCTGGAGCCTTCCACCCAACGACCGGCGCTATTATCCACTTTATGCCGAATGCATTGAGCTAGGCATTCCGTTCTGCACGCAAGTCGGTCACACCGGGCCGCTGCGCCCGTCCGAGACTGGGCGACCGATTCCGTACCTCGATGAAGTGGCACTTGATTTTCCCGAACTCGTCATCGTCGCCGGCCACATAGGCTATCCGTGGACCCAAGAGATGATTGCCGTCGCGACCAAATATGAAAATGTTTACATCGACACATCTGCTTATACGGCGAAACGTTATCCAATTGAGCTGGTGCAGTACATGAAAGGCCACGGCAGGACCAAGGTCATGTTCGGAACGAATTACCCGATGATCACGGCTGTCAAGGCGCTTGAAGGTATCGAAGGTCTTGGTCTTGATGCGGAGGTTCGCAGGTTTTTTTTTAGTGAGAACGCGGCGCGTGTATTCCGACTTTAAGAGTATTTGCTGGACGGCGACAGCAGGCGGGATGTCCGCTTCGGGTCAAAAGCGGACATGACGCTCTGTCACTCTAATGTCCGCTCAAAACTGAATTGCCAATTATTAAGAAACAAAAGCTATGGTTTTAGTTAGCCGAGCGGGCTAAACGGGACGAAGAAATCCAGCTCAAGTTAGAGCCGGAGTAATAGTGGCTACCTCTGATGGCGGCCTTCGTTTGATCTTGATTCAGCTGGAGAACTTGCATGCCTTTCCTACGCACAACGGTCTTCCTGGTTGCACTCTTTTTCACCGGCTCAGCCACACAAGCCCAACAACCCGCTACCTATTCCTCGAATGAACTCATCAATGCCGGGCATCATTTCTTCGGTACGGTTTCCCACGACCTCGCCCTAGCCATCGAGCATGCCTTCAGTAAGTGGGGCCAGCCGAATGGTTATATCCTCGGCCAGGAAGGTTCAGGCGCAATTGCGGTCGGCCTACGCTATGGGGAAGGCACGCTTTATACGCGTAATGCCGGCAATATGAACGTATTTTGGCAAGGTCCCTCGCTCGGTATCGATGTCGGCGTCGATGGGGCGAGGACCATGATGCTGGTTTATAAAATGCCCCGAGTTCGATGCCATTTTTACGCGTTTCGTTGGCATTTCCGGCTCTGCCTATTTGGTAGGAGGCTTTGGCGCGACAGCCCTTACCATGGACGATATGGTCGTGGTGCCAATCCGCTCGGGCGTTGGCCTGCGGCTCGGAGCTAATATCGGCTACCTGAAGTTTACACAGGAGAAGACCTCGAACCCATTTTAATGTTGATCACGTCGCCAATGTTGGCTTTGTGCCAGAAGCAGGTTTATGCACTGCGGCGAATCGCCTCCTTATTCAATCACTTCGTCGGCGCGGCCAAGCAGCGGCACAGGAACAGTGATACCGAGTGCCTTAACGATCTTTGAGATTGATGACGAACTCGAACTTGGTTGGCGCTTGCACCGGAAGCTGGCCGATGCCCGTTGTGGGTCAATAACGGTCATCCGCCGTAAAACTATTGATATTGACGCGGCGAACCGACGCTAACGATGAATAGGCCGGGGCTTCTCAACGAGTGCGCGCTGAATATCTTCGCGCATTAGGTCCAGGAACGTGGTGGGCATCCTTAGAACGAATGCCTCGTTATCGTCGGTCAGAAAATGCAGATCGGCAACTTCTCCTTTCGCGTCCCACGTTACCTTCACGCGGTGATGAAATGAGTGCTGATGGAATGACACGGCTCATCCTTTTTGACCGGAATGGCGATAGTCGGGGGTGCTTTTTTACTTCAACGCGCGTTAGCGCGAGAAAGTAAACAGCGTAGCCTCGGTTCTCATCGCACTTAGCGAAAAATTTAGTTATGAATTTTCGATAGAACGCGAACTTCGCTTTGGGCCGCCACGTCTGCTTTACCCGCAAAAGCAGACGTCGATCGCTCCTTAACGGTAATGGGATCCGCCCCGGAATTTGTTAGTTCTTTTGGGTCCTTACGCTGACTTGTTCGGGATGCTTCTGAATTCGTTAAGCTCTACAAGTTCTTCGCCATTTCTTTCGAGAGTGGCTGATTGGGCGCATTGAAGCACTCAATCTCCCAATCTCGTCGCAAGCACTGAAATCGCCTGCTTGACGTGGTACTCTGGTACCATTTGCACCGCTGTCCCCGAGTTAAAGAAAAAGGGCGGCACGAAGTTGAACGAAAAGAACGCGCCGGCACGAAGCCGCCGAAACGCGCGCCGCCCGACTGGCAGCTCGTTCCGCCAATGCTCCGCGACTTCTTGCGGCGTGCACTGACCGCTAAGGGCGTGGCGGTCGGCGCCGCTCGTGGAACCACGTGCGGTAATCTGTCATCTTCATGCGCTGCGCCGGCGATGCATGCCGCTTACACGTCGACACCTCATCACTCTTGTTGGGCGCGCCCCACCGCAGCTCGACACAGTCGTTCGGGTTGTACGCCATCTCGAGGTCCACCGCGCGGTCGACCACGTCTTTGAGCGCGAGCGTCCACGAAGAACCATCGCTGCGCGTATACGAAAACTTGCGCGCCGATAGCTCCGACGCGAGCACGCCATCCAATTCGGTCTTCACGTCAGCGACGCTCTTCTCCTTCGGCATCGCGTACCGCTCGGGCCGCCGTGCGACGCGATCCGGAAACCCGCGTACCACATCAATCGCGATCAACAGACGCAAGTCACGCGCCGGCGTCGAGAAATCTTCCCACGCGCCGGTCGTCTCGAAGATCGTCGCGCCGTCTGGCATGCCCGTTTCGCCGCGCCCGCTGTTTTGGAACTTTCGCCCGTTTTCAATCGACGTCACGCGCGCCTTCATTTGCTCCTCAAGCGCTGTGATTGCCTCCTTCATCGCGCGCAAAGGATCGAGTGGCGCCGGCGACATCACGTCATCCATTCGATCGTAAAAGTCTTCGATCCCGAGCTGCGACTGATCGAGCGAATAATCGCCGTACTGCGGATTTTTCGCGATTTCTTTGTTGGTCAGCCGCCGCAAGCCGCCGTTCTTCTCGCCTACGATCGGCCGGAAGCGCTTGAACCCGGGGCTCCCGAGTGCGGGATCCTGCGCGAACAAGAAATTGCCGCGCCAAAAACGCTTTCGCGCGACCGTCCCGTCGGGCTGTGCGTCGACGGCGAGCAACACGCCCGCCGCGTCGCTCGACTGCGACACACGCCGCGCGAGCACCAAAATGTGCCCGTACGGATCGGCGTATACGGTCCCCGGGCGCAGCGTCTCTTGCTCCAGCGGCACGGGATAATAATCGGTGTTGTCGTCGCTCGCCGGCGCTCGCCCCGTTCCGGAATGAACGCCGTCGGCGACGATACGCAAATAATTGCCGAACGACACCGCGAGCCCCGAGCGCTTCGCCGCAAGTTCGCTCGACGCTGTTTTTTCTTCGGGCGGGGAGGGACGAACCGCCTCAGCATTCTGCATGCTGAACCACTGATAGCACTTTGGCGGCTTGCCGCCGCCGCCGCGCGAGCACTTCGAGTACCCGAACGGCAGTCCCATCTTGAATGCGAAATACGCGCGCAAAAAGTACGGAAGGTCGGCGCAGTCGGGGCGAATGATAAGCCCCATCTCGTCTTCGCCTAGACCCATATAGTTGAACAGGAAATTGCGCGATCGATCGCGTAGTACTTCATGTAGCGCCGACCACGACGGCGCCGCGTCGAGTGGCGCGTCGAAGAGCTTCTCAATCCATGCCGAATACAAGTTTTCCGTCGCGCGATTCCATGTATTACGCAAGGGCCAGACGCCGCCCGACGTCGCGCGCGGCCGCGGCGGCTCGTCGTCGCGCACGGCGATTTCGCGCGTGATCGTGCTGCACTCGGCCGGCGCGCGGTTGCGCACGAGCGTCGCGCGCCACGTTCCTGGGGCCGGCGACGCAACCTCCGCGAACCAGAAATACGGCGGCCCGCCGTGCTGCTCACGCGATTTGGTCGCGACGCTTCCATTGGGCGCAATCAACGAAAGCTCGCCCTCGAGCGAATTCTCCGTGGCAATGACAACACGCAAAGGCGCGCCCTTCCACGGCGCGATCGGCGAGGGTACGACCGCGAGCTCGGCGGCGTCTTCGCACGTGCCATATGGAGCTTGGGCCTGTGCGTCCACTCCTGAGAAAAGGAAGATGAAAAATGCACCTGCGATCAGCAACGATGCGGTCACAGCAACAAACTGGCGTGCTCGAAACAATTGAGCCTCCTTCCTGGAGTGTCATGTCCGCTTTGGGTCAAAAGCGGAAGCGGTGCTTTCTCATTATAATGTCTATTCTTATCGCCGAAAGCGGATATTGGTCGGCGGCTCTGCCACATCAGCTGATGCCAAGCGTTAGATGTCTATTCATCGATCGACCTGACCTAATGGTGAAACAGGAATAGAGCAAGATTCAGTCTGTTCGTTTTAGGCTTGTATATGGTCTTTGTGGTCGGTCTGGGTTTCATGTTGATGCCTATGTTTATTCTGAACCTCTTTGGATTGTCAGTAGGGGACGATTTGGGTCAAAAGCGGAAGTGATGCTCTCTTATTATAATGTCTGCCTTTACCCCTCCTTTCGCAGTATCCATAAAACGTAATCGACAAATTGTTTTTCTAGGAATTTCATAAACAGGCTATGACCGTGTTGAAATGGTTCGTGATTATCATCGTTGTCGGTTATGGCGGCCTGCTGGCGCTGATGTATGTCTTTCAGCGCGCGTTGATGTATTTCCCTGATGCAACACATACGCTGCCCGCCTTCGCCGGGCTGCCGCAGGCCGAGGAAGTGACCCTCACCAGCGACGATGGCGAAACGCTGATTGCCTGGTATGTGGCGCCGCACGGTGCAAAACCCATCGTGATCTATTTCCAGGGCAATGCTGGCGCGCTCAACCTGCGCGCTGAGCGCTTCACATGGCTGACCGCCGGCGGCACCGGCCTGCTGGCGCTGTCCTATCGCGGTTATGGGGGGTCTACCGGAAACCCTAGCGAGGCAGGGCTCATCCGCGACGCGCACGCGGCCTACGACTTCGCCCGCGCCCGATATCCGGCCGAGCGCATCGTGCTGTTCGGTGAGTCGCTCGGCGCCGCGGTGGCCGTCGCGCTCGCCGCTGAGCGCGCGGTCGCAGGCGTGATCCTCGACGCGCCGTTCACGTCCGCCGCAGACGTCGGCGCCGCTGCCTATCCATTCGTGCCGGTGCGCTGGCTGATGCGGGATACTTTCCGTTCGGACGAGCGTATCGGGCGCGTGTCGGCGCCGATTCTGGCGCTGCACGGCGAGCGCGACGGCGTGGTCCCCATTTCGCTCGGCGAGCGGCTGTTCGCGCTGGCCAACCAGCCCAAGCGCATGGTCCGGTTCCCGCGAGGTGACCACGTGAACCTCGATGAGCACGGTGCTGCGAAAGTGGTGAGGGAATTTTTGACCCAACTTGGTAAAGAAAGAGATTGGTAGATTTTCATACGGAATTGGTGATCAGCGTCCGACGCCGATGCTTCATTCGGGCGATTACTCACGCGGTTAGCTTTACTAAATATTCTACTTGCAAGCCCTCTCTAGCCCAAAGACAAAGACAATTGCCGTTTGCCATCAACATCTGAATTGGTGCGAAGCCGTTTGCGAGCGCAATCTTCATCGATGGGAAGTTCGCTGGTTTTATTTGTGCATGGAGTATGTTCGCCTTCGCGATCTGCACTGCCAATTCCACCATTTGTTTTCCAAAACCACGATTCCGATGTTCCGGCGAAATCATCCAGTGTAGTTCGCAAGCATCTCCGCTGTAATCCAATCTAACGGCGCCGACCGGAGAAACACTCATTGCAATGAATATTTTCCGATCTGGATTGAGAAAGGATTTTTTCAGCCAACTCTTGTGATCGTGAGATTGCACCTCATTTGTATTGTTGGAATTTTGCCTTGTTATCGGATCGTTTCTCCAGCGAAGGAGCAATTCAGCATCTTCCATTCTTGCCTGGCGAAGATGCATCATCATGCGACGTGATCTGGGCATCGGTCGGGTCCTAAGCGCGAACCTCAAAATACGAGATTATTTTTGAACATCTCCTGTTAAAGGCACGTCGACCCGAATCATTCGTGCGCAAATTTTGCCGGCTCGAATCTGAAATTTCAACACGATTTCTGCAGCAAATTGCCCTCCGCTAGATTTGGATTCCATATTTAGCAAAATGAAATAAAAGACGTTATCTAGCGAAAGACCTGCGGTTTTCTCGAAGCCGGGGTTTGACTCGGTCGACCCTACGGCATGTCCGCCTTGTGACAATTCCGGACATGACCAGAAATGGAACACGGCTTTGACGGTGTACCTAATGTCGGGCACCTTGAACCTCATCCAGGGAACCCGGGTTGAAAAACGCCGTCTGGAGGTAGGGGAGTGATCATGGAGATCGATCGCGCTTATTTGCTCGTTGCGCTCATGCTTGCGTTGATTGGAATGTTATTGGGCCTCTATATGGGGATGGCGGCGGACCAGAAGTTGCTGTCCGTGCATGTGGCCTTGTTGTTGTCCGGCTTCGTGACACTTGCGATTTACGGCTTTGTGTTCCGCCTGTGGCCGGCGATGAAGAAGGCCCCGTTTGCGCGGGCGCAGTTCTGGGCGGCGACGGTCGGTTCGCTGCTGCTCATTGTCGGTACCTATTTTTACGCAACGAGCGGCTCGGTGCCGCTCGCAGGTGTCGGCTCGATCGTACTCATCGTCGCAAGCGCGATGATCATTTGGCAATTCTGGATGTACGGCCGCGACGCGTAATTTCAGACAGTCCGTTCTTGCCTCAACAACAGACATTCATCAGTGCAGTCGGCTTGGGCGTTACGTGCCAATAGCGGATATCTCGACATTGTCTTTCGGTCGTAAAATCCGGCCTTACAACGGGCGACTTTCATACGAAGTGGACGCCAATCCTCTGTGGCTCCCTTCGGCTGACTCGGCAACTATGGGTCACTTTATCAACTGGAATAGAAAGCTCGAAGGTATCCGGAATTCCAATTAAAGTGATTACCTCTAAACCCGCGCCCCTGCAGGCGAGATTGCGGACCGTACAATCGATAACCGACTTGCGGTCGATCAAGATCTTCGCCGCCTTCAATGTGCGTCTTCGGATATCTTTTCGGCGCTCTTCCATATTTCGCTCGCAAAAAAATCGCTGCTTCTTTTATTTTATTTGCTGCAAATACGCTCGATAGCCTTAGGCTAGTTATTGGCGACCGCGCATAGCAATTCGGGATCGTGTTTTCGCGCCCACTCTGCCAATACAACATTTTCCTCTCAAAAAAAAGAGCTCGCGTGAATTAACCTCAATAAGTATCGCTAACTAGCGAGAGAGGCTGATCCAATCTTCTTTCTCATGAGCTTCAAAGCCTGGCATCGTCCGGGGCTTTTTGTTTCGTGAACGCAGCGCAGATGTCCGCTTTGGGTCATAAGAAGACATAACAGTAATTCTTAGCTAATGACGTCGGTCATTCAGTGGCGGCTATTCCTGTGCCCCAGTCTTTTGCGTAAGCCTTACGGAAATTGAGTGGAGGAGAAGTAACCGACAAATAGATGAAATCCGACGCGCTTGTGTTCTTGAATCCATGAAGATCACCATCTTCGAAACGGACCACGTCACCGGCCTCGATAGGCTGCGTTTTGTTGTCCGCAAGCAGCAGCATGCCTGAGCCCACGAGCGCGACCCAAATTTGCTCCGAGGATTGGTGGAAGTGGCGCGGATTGGTGGCGCCCGGTTCGACGGTGACGCGTGTGATCGTCACGCGAGAAGATTTGGAATTTTCAGGAAACAAGAGTTGCTCAGATTGCACGCCAATGTTTTTCAGTACAGGAATGTTTATGCGATGAATGAATTCCATCGATGTCTCCATCAGCGTCAGTTACCTAACCTCGTCAAACCCAGTTTTTTACCTTCTCATAGACAAGACCGAACGCAGTATATGCTTCGTCACGGACGTCCGCTTTGTGCCATAAGCAGACATTCCAACTAAGCTCAACGCGATCTTCGCATCGTGATTTTATCAACAATAAACCCCGGCGCATGGCCGAGGCTTAGATTTCAGTTTGATGTCATTCGGCAGATCAGAACTTTTTGCTCAGGCGCGCGGGGTCGATATTGGATGTGAAGTCGGCGCTATGACTCAAGACATTAGGCACGGCGTCGCGCGCCGCGCTGTCGAGACGCCGGCTGGTAAGCGATCCGGGCGTGGCCCGCGCAATAGGGAAGGCCTTCAACCTGCTCATTCCCGCAGAACAGGAAGTCCACGGCGCCCGGGTTGCCGATCGGCCACCGGCATTTTTCCTGGCTCAACTCAAGCAACGAGCAGCGGTGCCCGTTGTATATGGGCACTTCTTCTGCCGGAGGCTGCGGCTTGGCGTGCAGCGCCATGAGGATTTGATGTTGGCTAATGACCCTTGGACGCCGAGCCTTTGGGCCACCCTTTCGCTTCGAATGGCTTCCGCTAACACTTTTAACACTTTTTAGGCGCGATAGACTGAGGCGGAAAATTTTGCCGATGACAGCATTGCGGCTTACCCCAATGTCGTAAGCAATTTCGCGACAAGAAAAGCCAGCTTCAAAACGGCTTTTCAGTAGCTCGACGCGTTCAGCGGTCCACGTGGGTTTGATTGCGATCATGTTTATGGCCTCAAGTTGCGATTGATCCCTCCGAATCGTGTTGACCACAGCATCGTCCGAACCGCCCCTAAGAGTGCTCTTGGTTTGACCCTTTGGAATTGTCACGGATCGAAAGCAGCCCATCCTTGATCGCGAGCCGAATTCCTTCCTCGACAAGTGTCCTTGCTACCCCAGGGACACTGGTGCCGTGGGTGCCTTGTCTTACAAGTTTCTCGAGATAGCTGATCGTGGAACGCGCCAGCGTGATAGGAACACGGTCTGTTTCGGCTTTTTCGGTGGCCATACCGAAAGTTAGCCTGTCGTGCCTGTACTGAAAAGTATCTTTTTAGACTCTTTTTTGTGGCCCCGCAGGGCGCGCCAATCAGATCAATGGCTTAGTTTGTTCAGGGTCAAGGAGGATATCGATATGACAGTCAGAATTGAGAAAGACGGATCGGTATGGACAGTGATTCACGACCGGCCGGAAGCCCGAAATGCAATGGATCCCAAAAGCGCGGATGCACTGACAGCCGCCTTTCTTGAATTCGATGCTGATACGGATGCGTCTGTTGCGGTCTTCTATGGCGCGGGCGGCGCATTTTGCGCGGGCTGGGATCTCAAATACGTCAGTTCGCTCAATGCTAATTATCCGCTCGGCGAGCTTGATATCCCGACTGCACGGCCGCGTGGCAATGGTGGCGAAATTCCACGCGGACCGCTGGGGCCCTCTCGGCTTGAGTTAGACAAGCCAGTTATTGCGGCAATCGAGGGCCCGGCCGTCGCTGGCGGTATGGAACTGGGGCTATGGTGCGATTTCCGGGTGATGGCGAAAGATTCTTACTTCGGAGTTTATTGTCGCCGTTGGGGTGTGCCGCTGATCGATGGAGGAACCGTGCGATTGCCTCGAATTGTCGGCCAGGGTCGTGCACTGGAGATCATTCTGACGGGGCGAAAAGTACTAGCAGAGGAGTGCTTGGACATCGGCTTGTGCGAATATGTAACCCCCAAGGGGGGCGCGCGTGAGAAAGCGGAGGAGCTGGCACGGGAGATCGCACGCTTCCCGCAGGTTTGCGTACGCGCCGATCGACGCTCCGCCATCAAGAGTCACGGGTTTAGCGTACGCGAGGCATTGATTCAGGAATGGTATAATGGCCGTGAAGCGCTGATCAAGGATGGTGTAGCGGGTGCGAGCCGCTTCAAGGATGGTCTCGGTCGGCACGGCGATTTCAACAAAATCCGGTGACCACGTAGTAACGAAACTTCGATGATTTGAAACTGTGATCGTGCCACGTCATCGTCCGGAGTTTTTTATTTGGTGGCATATGTTGCGGGTGTCCACTTTGGGTCATTAGCGGACATGACGCTCACTCATTATAATGTCTGCTTTACCGCCAAAAGCAGACATCGATCGCTCCTTCAGTGCAATTAGATCCGCCTTAGAATACGTGAGTCATTTCGAATCGTTACGCCACGCTGTTCGGGAACCGATTGAGTGGTCTGGTTCGCCGCTTTGAACTCTGAGCGACGACGGCATAAGGTTCCAGCGCAATATTTGTCGCAGTTCTGAACAGGTCTCTGTGCTAGCGTGACTGGTAACGAAGGAACGTCATGACCGAGACACGGAAACTCGCGGCAATACTAGCGGCAGATGTGGTCGGTTACAGCAGGCTTGCCGGCTCCGACGAGGATCGGACACTAGCGCGGCTGAGGGCGCTTCGGAGCGATCTGATCGATCCGACCATAGCCGTCCATAATGGGCGCGTGGTGAAGCGTACCGGTGACGGAAGTCTCATAGAGTTCCGCAGCGTGGTCGACGCTGTGCGCTGCGCTGTCGAGGTGCAGAACGGCATGGTCGAACGCAACGTCGGTCTTCCGCCCGAGCGTCGTATCGAGTTCCGGGTCGGTATTCATCTGGGCGATGTGGTCGAGGAGAGCGATGGCGATCTGATGGGCGACGGCATAAACATCGCCGCGCGATTGGAAGGCTTCGCGGAACCAGGTGGAATCTGTCTCTCCAACGCGGCTTATGAACAGGTGCGCGACAAGCTTAAGGAAGAATTCATCGATCTCGGAGAACAGAGCCTCAAGAACATCGCACGGCCGGTGCGCGTCTATCGCGTGACGCTGAACGGGAGTGCGGCGAAAACCGAGCCGGCTCTCACGCTTCCCGATAAACCGTCGATTGCTGTGCTGCCTTTCAACAATATGAGCGGTGATCCATCGCAGGAATTCTTTGCTGACGGCATTGCCGAGGACATCATAACGCTCTTGTCGCGGCTGCCGGGTTTCTTTGTGATCGCCCGCAACTCGACGTTCACTTACAAGGGACGCGCGGTCGATACACGTCAGGTCGCGCGCGAGCTCGGCGTACGCTACGTACTCGAAGGCAGCGTACAGAAGGCCGGCCAGCGCGCTCGGGTGACAGCGCAGTTGATCGAAGCGAACTCCGGGAACCATATATGGGCCGAGAAATACGATCGCAACGTTGAAGACATTTTCGTCGTGCAGGACGAGATTACTCAGGGCATCTATGCCGCGTTGAAGACCCACTTGCTCCTTGCCGAGGCCGAGTTCGCTCAGCGCAAGCCGCCGCAGAGTCTCGATGCCTGGGGATGCACAGTTCGCGCCTTGGTGAAGTGGTACTACATCACGCCCGAGAACTTTGTGGAGGTTGTGGCGCTCGCGCGCCGCGCCATCAGTCAGCAACCGGACTACGGGCCGGCGCATGCAATCCTTTCGGCCGCGCTCGGCTTCGGGTCCTACACTGCGGTCAGCGAAGACCTATTGGCGATGGGCCGCGAAGCGCTGGCCGAAGCCCGTAAGGCAGTCGAACTCGATGGCGACAACCCGGACGTGCTGCTGTATGCCGGTGCTGCGCACTATTTTTTAGGACTGTTCAAAAAATCGCATGATTTACTCGAGCGCGCAGTCGATCTAAATCCCAACAATGCAATGGCGTGCGCCATGTTTGGCAACGCGCAGGCTATTCTTGGCCGCCCGAACGACGGAATTGAACTGATAGAACGCGCCATGCGGCTAAGCCCACGCGACCCTCAGACCTATCTCTTCCATAGCATGCTCGGCTTTTGCCATTTCCTCGGCGGCCGGTTTGACGACGCGATCCGGTGGTGCGAGCGGTCGTCGCAAGCCAAGCCCCGCTATTTCCAATCATGGGTCTACATGGCGGCGGCGCTCGCCGAAGGTGGGCGCACGGAGGAGGCTGCGCGGGCGATTCGGAAAGCGCGGGAACTCGTACCCAGGTTGTCACTCGCAATCTACCGGCGTCCACGTGCCGAGGGTACCCTTTGGCCGAAACTCATTGACGGACTTCAGAAGGCCGGGCTCCCCGAAGTATAGGCGGGCGACAGCCACAGCAAGCGCTCCGCCGACCTGTTTGGGCATGTAACCCGCGCGTAACCTGGGGCGTTTGTGACGCCTCTCGCACTACCGCGGATTGGCTTTTCTGCGTCTCCTGATCGCAACAGAGTACGCTCTCATCTTCATAACAAAGCAAAATTCTTCCGGAACCTCGTCATGTAGATATATTCGGATCGTAAACGGTTTGGCCATGAAATCTGTCAGCGTGGCATTGAATATCCACTCGAGCGTGGGCTTATTAGTTGATGTCGATGGCAATAATCCCAGCCAAAAGGAATATTGGTGATGCCCTGCACCGCATCGTCGTTGTTGGGGGCGGTGCGGGCGGCATTGAGCTTGCCACGCGGTTGGGTGATCGGCTCGGTCGGCGCCGATTGGCTGAAATTACGCTGATCGAGAAGGCAAGAACGCACATTTGGAAGCCACTTCTGCATGAGATCGCAGCTGGCAGCATGGACGTCAGCCGACACGAGCTCGGTTATCTCGCTCAGGCACATTGGCACGGCTTCCACTATCGTTATGGAGAAATGATTGGTCTCGATCGCGAGAAGCGTTTAGTGCACTTGGACGCGATGCACGACGAGGACGGCCGGCAGATCACGCCCCAGCGCTCGGTCGGCTACGATACCCTGGTCATCGCAGTGGGCAGCGTGAGCAACGATTTCGGCACGCCGGGTGTCTGTAAACATGCAATCATGCTCGACACGCCGGAATCGGCGGTCCGGTTCAACCGCCGTCTTTTGAATGCATGTTTTCTCGCTGATACGCAGGCGGAGCCGATCGTTCCTGGGCAATTGCATATAACGATCATTGGTGCGGGTGCCACGGGCGCTGAACTTGCGGCGGAACTTCACAACACCGCGCGTAGCATCGTTGCTTTCGGCCTCGACCGTATTGATCCTGACAGGGACATAAAGATCACCTTGATTGAGGCGGCAAATCGAATTCTGCCGGCGCTGCCGGAACGCATATCGCACGCGACACAGCGGATATTGGAGGACCTCGGCGTCGAAGTCAGGCCGGGCGCGCGCGTGACGGAGGTTCGCTCAGACGGCGTGAGACTTGCGGACGGCACTTTTATACCCTCCGCAATCGTCGTGTGGTCGGCCGGAGTGCGCGGTCCCGATGTGCTCAAGGATCTCGGCGGGCTCGAGGTTACCCAATCGGGCCAGCTTGTTGTCGGCCCGACGCTTGTGACATCTCGCGACGACAATATTTTCGCAATTGGCGACTGCGCGCACTTGATCCTCGAAGGCCAGACGAAACCGCTGCCGCCGAGCGCTCAGGTTGCGCACCAGCAAGCGTCACACCTGCTGCACCAGATCAGCAATCGCTTGATGGGACGATCAATGCAGCCGTTTTTCTACCGCGACTTCGGATCGTTAGTTTCACTCGGCGAGTATTCTACCGTCGGCAGCTTGATGGGCTTCATCGCTGGTAAGAACATGTTCATCGAGGGATATTTCGCCCGGCTGATGTACCGGTCGCTCTATACGATGCATGAGATGGCGCTGCACGGCCCTGTCAAAGTCGGCCTTGACACATTGTCCAGGATGCTGACCCGGCGCACACAGCCCCATGTGAAGTTACATTAGTGTGTACGATACCTGCTGAACTGAAAGAGATGCTCGCGCATTTAGCCCGCGTGTAACCCGCGGCGCTCATAACACCTGTGGCGCTGCAACGGATTGACTCTGCGTCTCCGGATTGCACGGGAGGCACAAGCGCGATCGGTCGGGTTGACCCATCGCGCCTATAACGCTCCCATCGCCGCCCGGTTAGCGGCTTCGCGCCAGCCGATGAAGCGCTCGGGCGGAATCGCCCGGCGACCAGCGACACGCTCGACGGCGAGGCGGATATCCGCGGGGCTGCCGGCCTTGATGGCGGCGTCCACGAAAAGCTGCTCGAGCACATCCTGCTGGGTGTGGCTGCCGCCGAGTCGGTACATGCCGCCGATGGCCGGACGCATCAGGGCGACGGCCTCAGCGTGGCGTCCGGCAGCGTGGGCGAGTTGCGCCTCGGCGATCGGCAGCACGTAGTCGCGCACGATGGGGGGGACGGTGCCGCGGCCATTGGCGAAAGCGCGCATGGCCTCGATCATGCGCTCCGCAGCGGCGATGCGGCCGGTGGCGGTCAGCGCCATCAGCCAGTGCGGCAGAGTGAAGGCGGAGAGGCAGTCGCCGATCCGCGCCTCGGCCTTGTCAGCCAGTTCTTCCCAGCGGTTGCCGACATCGATGCCGAGGCGCTGAAGGCGGAAGAGCGTGGCCGCCGCGTTCTGCACGTCGATATAGACATCCGGTGACGCGACTGTGAGCGGCGCGGCGAGGTTGCGGAAGCGGGTATCGTAGAGTTCGAGCACGGCGGTATGGTCGCCGTACTCCAGCTTGAATAGTGCGCAGTGCCACCAGAGATGGTGCTGAAGGTTGTGACTGCCCTCCCAGTTGGGAGCGAGCGTGGTGAGCCACTGGATGCCTTCGCTGCGGCGGCCCTGCGACTCCAGAACATGGGCGACGGCGTGCGCAGCCCAGAGATCGCCGGGGTCTAGCTCGATAGCGCGGCGCCCAGATGGCTCGGCGGCGAGATAGTTCCCGGCTTCCTCATGGGCGAAGGAGTGGCAGGCGAGTATCGATGCATAGCCTGGGATTTCCTCCGACCAGGCCGGGATCACGCGATCGACGGAGGCGACCATGTCCTGCGGGCGGCCGAGCCAGAAATTGATGAAATGGGCGAGACGGAAGGCGACCACATCATGCGGATGGGTGCGCAGGATCGACTCCCATAAGGCGATGGTACGATCGAGCTCGCCCTCGGTCCAAGCGGTCAGGGCGGCGATGTGGCTGCGCTCGCGCGGGGTGGCGCCGGCGGCAAGCGAGTGCGCGGTGCGCGCTGCCTGGACGGCAACCGGAACGACTGTCTGCTTGAAGGCGAGCATGGCGAAATAGCCCTGCATGCAATGCGCAAGTGCGAAGTCCGGATCGGCTTCCAGCAAGGCGGTGAGACGGTCAGGCGTATCGGCTCGCTGGGTGAGGTAGCCGGTGATGAGATGGTCGTAGGCAGCGGCAGCCTTGGCGCTGGCGGTCGAGAGGGGGAGGCCGCGGGCATCGAGACGCATGGCGTTGTTCCTAGCCGACATTTTCCATATACGCGACCCATTCGAGCATCTTGGGGGAACGATAACCGACATCCAGCGGATGACGGCCTTCACAGGACGGAGATTGTCGCCACGGTCGGAAATCCGCAAGCTCGAACGGTCGACTTGCTACCGTCCACAGGTTCATCAGTTTTAATTTTCCCATCACGCCCTGGCCAGTGACAGGACCCAAGTATCAGGCTTCTACCACTAGGTTTGCCACTGAAACTTCGCCGTCTGTAATGTAGTGGTTGATATGTTCGGTGGGCACATGTTGGCCCGATTTATATTGATTTGCGTCTCCGATGACTCGATTTTTCGTCAACTCGGCAATGATATAGTCCCGCTCGGCATTCGTATCCGAATCGGTAGCGTGGGTGATCTGGAATGTGAGTTCGGTTAAGGAGAAACCAGTATCCTTGGTACCGGCTCCGACCCAAAGAACGCGTGCATTGTCTGATGGCCGGTCGGTGTTTAACCAGAAATTGGCTGTTCCCAATGTGGCCTCGGCATGCGCGAGGCTCAAAGCCCAGAATTGAATGTGATGGCGCTTTCGTGGGCTGTCATCAATTGCCTTTTGGAGACCGATGTCTTGGCCACGTCCGAAAAGATAGAGGGTGCTAAATGGGGCTGTTGGATAGGGTGAGTTAAATACGAATGCTCGGATCATACGCCACGAGCTTGCCAGCCCCAACCGATCAGCCTCTGACCAGCCGGCGGCTGCAAAGGCGGCATGAAGCTGTTGGAGCGTACCTATGAGCACGAGATTGACGGGGTCGCCGGGTAATCCGTCGCCGGTAATTGTATAGCGAGGCACCCGTTTGCGCTGAAGGATTTTGAGACCCATGCGAATGGCACGCGGGAGGATAATATATGCTGCGATTCCATAAGTGACGGCCAAAGCCAGAACCCATGGCAGCCTACGGTCTGCAAATTCGAAGACCACAAAGACGATCAACCAGACGCTAAAGATCCCTAATCCCAAGATAAGCAAGCGCTGCAATAAACGTTTCAGCAATCTCATGATCTAGCCACCATGATGCAGTGGTCTCTCAAAATCCGGTCAGACATTCTAATCAGGCGGCGGAATAGTTGATTGAAAATATAATGTCCGCTTCGGGTCAAAAGCGGACATCAAGCTCTCTAATCTGATGTCTGCTTTACTCCCAGAAAGCAGACATTGATCAGCGCGGCCACCATGTCCGCTTTTACGAAATAAGCAGAATGAAGGATTTGTTGCTCAAACACTCCACATTGGGAGGCCGCGACGCGGCCTCGGCGCGATGATGCGCCGAGGCAGAAATAAATTAGCTCTTGCCGGCTATTGCTTGCGACAACGCATCCTTGCATGGTTCGCTGAGCTCGCCGATGTGCGATTTCATACAGGCCTCGATGCGGCCGCCGCCTGGTTTTATGCCCGCGCACATTTTCTTGACGTCGTCTTTGCATGCCTTGCCGATCGCGGCTGCCTTGAGCAACACGGCCTGACAGGGTTCGGAAAGCTTACTGAAATTTGACTTGATGCAGGCGCGGACGTGTCCTTCACCGGGTTGTACTCCGGTGCATAGGGTCTTGATATCGCCTGCACAAGCCTTCGCGGTGGCCGATTGCTGTGCCATCGCGGCGGATCCTAAGAGCAGCAAGGCGGCGCAGATGGCGAACGCAGTTCTTCAACATGTCATTCCTCCTTTGGATAATAAATTGAATGGCCGCGGCGGTGTTTGGAGTTCAATCAAACTTATCTACGACCTGAAGGGCATCGTAGCGCACGGGAAGTGGACATCAACAAAAACTCGCTGTCAATTAAGCGTCTTGTCGATCGCATTTTATGAAAGCTACGTGCGTTTTGCATTTGGTGAACGAGGCCGTACTGGTGGTGGCCGTTCGCAGGCGAGAGGTAGGCACGATTATAGTTATGGTTCGTGCTAGCGTTAGTTTGCGCATCTCGCATTGAGAGCAACTCTTAAAACGGCACAAATTCGGAATTGCAGGAGTAATGCGGTCAAAATTTGCCGCAATCGGAACCGGTTTCTATCTACTGGCCGTTGTGTGCGCATCGATTTATCCAGTGTTCGATCGCAGAACTTTCTCTGGGCTTATCGTTGTTCTCCTTGCCTGGCCTTGGATCGACTATCTTCCGAGCGCATGGCTTCCACTGGCCATCGTGCTCAACGCCATTATTATTTTTGGCCTTCTTGCCGTTCCGGTCGCTCGTGGCGACGTTACTTCGACGGCTGCAAAAGTGAATTCAAACTTGCCCCTCCCTAAAATACCCGCTTGTAACCCGCGACATCACTCTCCAGCGAAAATTCAGCGGCAAGTGCACTTTACCTCCGAAAGCGGACATCAAATGCGAAGGGCTGCATGTCCGCTTTGTGCGGACATTCAGCAATCTCGAAGATCTGTCCTGACTGGACAATCGGCTGCTCCTTCATCTCGCCGCAGTGGCGAGCCAAGCGCGACCGAGAAGGATTGACAGAACTACGTGAAGCGCAACCGCGGGCCATAGAAAGACGCCAGTCAACCCACCTGCGAAACCGAGGTAGGCAAGATACAACGTGACGATTGTGCTGTAGGTCAACATGCCGACCAGCGGCGGACCCGGCCAGCAGGTCGATCCCTAAAGCAATCAGAGCGATGCCGGCCACGCGCGCAACCGGTATGGCGATGCCGGTAAGTTCCTCACCCAACAACAACCGCCCGACGAGCGAGGGAACAATCAGCAACCCCAATCCGGTAGCCGCTTCGGCGACAGCGGCGAAAATCAACACCTTTTTCATTGCCCCGATCTCACTCAGTCTTTCGCGCTAGCGGCCCTATTGGCAATGGCTGGAAGTTGCTAGCGCTTCGCGTTTTGCTCCGGTTCGAGTTTGAAGGTCAGCTTGTTGATCTTGCCAGTGAACTTGAACGGAACATCATAACGATATTCCACCAGCGCGACCCCGGTACGGGTGTCCTGGCCGACGTCGAAGGTTTCGTCCTCCGGGAACGTGATCGGAGTGGTGTGTTCCATGGAATTCCTAGCCACTTCCTGACCGTCCACGGAGAGCACACCTGTCCCTCCTTTGCCCAAACCTGGGCCGTCGGATTTGAAGTCAAAGACGATGGTGTGCTTGCCGCCTTTCAACTCAGGCCCCTCCCACATCGTGCGCTTGAGATCGAGCAGGTTATACAGGAACACCACCTTGCCCCGGCCGACTCCCAATTCGCCCTTGCTCAGGAACAGACCATAGCCGCCGAAGCGCCCGCCTTCGGTGACGATCATGCCCTCCGCGCCGCCCTCGGGGATCTCGACTTCGGCAGTGATGGTGTAGGATTTGTTCAGGATGTCCGGCGCAGCGCTAGCCGGCACGCCGGTCAGTTCGCCCGAATACGTGAAGACCGTTCGTCCCGCCGTCAGGCTCGGGCGCGGCGTATTCCAGCGCGCGAGCGTCGAGTTATCGAGCGGCAGCACGTTGTACTTCTTCGCCTCGGAGTAAAAGAGGTCCTGCATCTGCTTGAGCTTCTCAGGCATCTTGGTGGCCAGGTCGTTGTACTCGGTCGGGTCCTCTTTAACGTTATAAAGCTCCCACTTGTACCCAGTGATCACATCCGGAGGCGGGGCGCTGCTCAGCTCCCACGGGAGAGTCACCGGCGTCGTGGCCGCCACCCACCCATCGTGATAGATGGCGCGATTGCCAAGCATCTCGAAGTATTGCGTCGTGTGTCGGGTCGGGACGTTGGCGTTCGCCTTATCCCATGTGTACGTCATGCTTACCCCTTCGATGGGGATCTGCTTGATGCCATCGATCATATCGGGCGCCGGGATGCCGGTCGCTTCGAGGATGGTCGGCACGATATCGATGACATGATGGAACTGGCGGCGGATGCCGCCCACGTCTTTGATGTGGCCGGGCCAGGAAATCGCCATGCCCTGAGCCGTCCCGCCGAAGTGCGACGCCACCTGCTTCACCCACTTGAACGGGGTGTCCATCGCCCACGCCCATTCTGCCGCGTAGTGCGGAAAAGTTCGTTCCGATCCCCAGAACTCATACCAGAGAAACTGGTCTTTGACTGGCACAGCAATGCCATTGAAGGTGGTGAACTCGTTCGGTGTGCCGTTGAGCATGCCTTCGGCACTCGCGCCATTGTCGCCGCCGATGTAGATGATCAAGGTGTTGTTGAGCTCGCCCAAGTCTTCCACGGCCTGGATGACGCGACCGATCTCATGGTCGGCGTAGGCGAGGTAAGCCCCATAAACATCCGCTTGCTTGATGAAGAGCTTCTTCGCCTCCAAATCGAGAGAGTCCCATTCCGGCAGTCCCTTCTCCCCCTGCGGCCACGGCGTCAGCTTGGCGTTTTCGGGCATGATGCCCAAGCGCTTTTGGTTGGCGAAGATGGTCTCGCGTAATTTGTTCCAGCCGCCATCGAAGAGATGCATAGCGCTGATCTTCTCGATCCACTCCGGCGTGGGATGATGAGGCGCATGGGTGGCGCCCGGTACGTAATAGACAAACCAACGGTTTGTCGGGCGCGATCTCCTTGAGCTGTTTCATGTACTGGATGGCCTCGTCGGCCATCGCCGTCTCTAGGTTCCAGCCGGGATCGCCTTGGAACGGATAGATAGCCGTCGTATTGCGGAACAGGTTTGGTTGCCACTGACTGGCGTCGCCGCCGACAAAGCCGTAGAAATAATCAAAACCCATTCCGTTCGGCCATTGCTCGAATGGCCCGGCTTGGCTCGACTGATAGGAGGGCGTGTTGTGGTCCTTGCCGAACCACGCGGTTGCGTATCCATTCTCCTTCAGAATTGTACCGATGGTGCCTTTATCGATCGGGATTATTGAATCGTAACCCGGGAACCCCGTTGCTATTTCGCCTACCACCCCGAAGCCCACCGAATGATGGTTACGTCCCGTGATAATCGCCGCCCGCGTCGGTGAGCACAGCGACGTGGAGTGGAAATTCGTGTAGCGCAGTCCCTGCCCTTGCGATACGATCCATAGTAGGAGTGGGTATGATGCCGCCAAAGGTGCTTGGTGCACCGAAACCCTGGTCATCCGTCATTATGAGCAGCACGTTCGGCGCGCCCTTTGGCGGCACGACGCGCGGAGCCCACCACGCCTTCGACTCTGAAGCCTTCTCCTTGATCACCCCGCCGAATTTCGGATCGGGGGGCGGCAGTTGTTTTCCGGTGATTGTGGTGGTGGCTTCGGGCGAACCTGGGACACCTGTGATCTGCTGAGCTAATGTCGAAACACAACTAAGGGCTAGAACACCGGCTACCGAAATAAGGAAGCGACTGGTTTTCATGACAAAAGGCTCCCATTGCGTATGCTATCGTTAGTAAAAAAAAAGCTTGCGCACTTTGGTGCGAGAACGGTAGTATTACGCCGACGGCATTTTCAAGCAAACGTGCGGATTAGACAAGATCGGGATGCCTTAATTGCTGAGCTAAAATAATAGGGGAATACCCCAGGGCTGTCGGCTATGGGTCAAAAGCGGACGTGACACTCTCTTATTTTGCTGTCCGCTTTACCTAGCCTAGAGTATTTCGAGAGTTGGGAGCGACACCATGAAGTGTAACGTGTTTATTGCTTTTGCTGTGATGACTCTTGCATCAGCGAGTGCGCTCGCGGGCGATCTTCCGTCGCGATATGGGCCTCCACCTGTCATAGGCGGGGGACCAGGTACGAAAGTGGGCGTTCTCAACTGCAGGATTGGCCCATCCGTCGGCCTTGTCATCGTCGGATTTCAAAAGATAGATTGCCTGTTCACCCCAGATGGGCCTGGTCCGGTTGAGGCGTACGTCGGCAACATGGCCATCTTAGGTGTCGATCTCGGATTCACCGCCGATGGCGCTCTGACGTGGGGGGTGTACGCGCCGACCAAAAACATGATGCCTGGAAGCCTCTCAGGAACCTACGTGGGCGCAAGCGGCAATATCGGAGTAGTTCTTGGTGTAGGGGCGAATTTTCTACTTGGTGGCTCGGCAAATTCGGTGGCTTTGCAGCCGTGGTCTGTCGAGGGCACGACTGGCGTCAACGCTTCCTTGGGTCTTTCGAATATGGAACTGCGGCCGGCGCCGTGAGATCGAGCCTTCGTCCGGCATTCACATCTGTGAGTGCAGGAGTTGCGGAGAGCGGCGCGTCAAAAGCGGACATGACGCTCTCTCATTATGATTTCTGCTCTTACCCCGAAAGCTAAAATCGAAAGTGTACCAAGTGTTGGAGAGATAGACCTCGAACCATGACAAACGGTCAGGTTGTTCTTGTAACCACTGAGCCGCTAAGAGGCGGGCCGTCCGTTAAGGTCGTTTACGTTGTAGCCGAAGAAGACCCCGCAAAAGCAAAGGCCGCAGTCGAAGCACTAATGGCCCCCAATGAAAAAGCTGAAGTATTGGGGCCGCTCCCTGCGGCTGTCCTCAAAGCTCTGAAACTAAAGCCGGGCGATTTCACGCATTACCCGTGACTAGGGCGTGTACTCATAAATCGAAATTGGTCGGAGCTAAGCCGGCTCCATTCCGCTTTTGATGATTGCGGGAGCTGCAGCCGGCGACGAAAGAAATTGAATGAGCGCCTTGGCCGCGGTCGGTTCCTGCGCGTTTTTTGCAACGCCCGCCGAGAACACAGTGATTTTCTGAAGTTCGGCCGGCACCAGCCCGACTATATCGATTCCCGTTACCGGAAGCAGCTCGCTGAGCTGTTGGAAGCCGATCTCAGCCTCACCGCGAGCGACCACGGCACCGACTGGCTCGGCTGGTATCATCCTGGCTTTGTCTTTCACTTGATCCGCGATGCCAAGACGCTGCAGCATTTCGGTCGAAATATAGACGCCGCTGGCGCTGTCCGAATAGGCAATGGATTTCGCCTTGATGAGCGCAGTCTTGAATGCGCTGACGGAGCCGATGTCGGGCTTTGGTGCGCCCGCTCTCACAGCGATCGCGATCTTGGATTGCGCGAGATCGACGCGGCTGTCGGAAACAACCTTTCCTTGTTTGGTGAGCTCAGCAAGCGCATAGCCGACCATGATGATGACATCGACGGGCTCGCCGCGCGCGAGCCGGATCGGAATAGCATTTATCGTCGTTCCCATCGACGGTCCGTAAGCTGTCACAATCTTGTTGCCCGTCGCTTGTTCAAATTTTGGAATCAGCTCGCGATAGGCCGCAGAAAATCCGCCGGAGATCATCACTTTTATTTCAGTCGCGGATGCAGTCGCGCAAAATAGAATTCCCGCTATGCATAGACCAAAACCAACGGAAATAATTGATCTGTTCTTCATGTTTGTCTTTGGCAGGCAATTGATACGAATATCCGCTTTGGGTCAGCAGCGGACTTGACGCCCTCTCATTATAATGCCTGCTCTTATCCCGAAAGCAGACATTGGTCGGTGGCTCTGCCATGTCCACTTTGTGCCTAGAGAGGACATCGTACCATTGGCACGCGTGTCTCCCAGCTTGACGGGGGAGGCGCGATTTTCACATGCGAGATTGTTCCGACTCAGCGTTGAACTAGACACTCATGGCGTGCTGCCCCTCATCGAGGCGGGGTGGCCTTGGAGCTTGAGCGAGCCCACTGGCATCAGCTTGTCGTCCTGAAGGCGCAGGATGGTGATGTCGCTGTCGAGGAAATTGCCGACGTAAAGATAACCGCCATCAGGACTAAACGCCACACCTTCAGTCAACCCACCGAGCGCGGTTTCGGACACTTTGCGCACCTTCTTTCCGTCGATCTTCAAGAGCGAGAGATAGGAGTGATCGTTGTGAAAGAAGGCGGTCTTGGAAACGTTGCCCGCGCCGTTTAGGATGATCGAAACGACATAGCCGCCCACGGGGCTCATCGCTAGGCCTTCTGGACTGTCGCCCACCACGACGTGATCCACGACGCGCGGCGGATTCATCTCCATGTCGATAACGGCCACCGTGTCCACCTGACCGTCAGCTTCGCCACCAGCGCCGTTGTTGTTGACGAGGCCGAGCTTGCCGTCGGGCGTAATCTGCACGTTGTACGGGAAGACGCCGGTGGTCATGTCGTAGCCCTTATAGGTAACCGTCGTGCCGTCGATGTCGAGCAGCGCAACCTTGTTCGCAAGCGCCTTGACGACTAGCGCACGTTTTCCGTCTGGCGCGATCGCCACCGCCGAGGCCTGCTGGTTCGGCGTACCTTCGGGCGCAAGCGCGACCGTGCCCACGACCTTTACCTCCTTGCCGGATATCGTCAGAACACTTACCGTGTTGTCGGCTCGGTTGGCGATGAGCGCCAATGTTCCGGCACGGTTGATAGCCATGCCCGATGACTGTTTCCCGGCGTGCAGCGTGTCGATGAGCTTGGGCGGTTTCGCCGTCAGGTCGATGATAAAGACCTTATCGTCTGGTGCGATTTTCCATTTGTCGCCATCCTGCACGGCGTCGACCGAGCTGACGACGATCGCCAAATTCTGATCGGGCGTGACGGCGAGATTTGTCGGCGGACCGACGATGGAGTTACTCAACGGCAGCGTCGCGAGGATACGCGGGTTAGCGCGGTTGCCGATGTCGATGATCGACACTGTGTCCTTTCCGGGCGGGCCAACGACTAGTTTCCCGGCGTCATTGAAGCTGGACTTTTCGTCGTTGCCGCTAATGATGATCTGCGCCTGGGCGCTGGTAGCCATGCCGATCGCCGTGGCCAACGCAGTCACTCCTAATATTTTCCGCATGGTTTCCTCCCTAGGCCGGTTTTGTAGTTTTTGTAGATACTAATCTATACTATGCAAATCGCTCCGTCATTGGGGGTAATCTATTCAGGCCAATTTGTGTTTTCGCCGACGTCGGCTTTGGGTCAAAAGCGGACATGACCCTCTCTAATCATGACGTCCGCTTTACCCCCGAGAGCAGACATTGATCGGTAAAACTCGCATGTACGCTTCGTGCCAATAGGCGACATTGCGGTGGCGCACCGTTTTATTTTCAGCGATGAGGCAAACTCATAATTATTCTTTGCGGCCGAGCAACCGGCGTGCGCTTACCACTGCCATCACGATCAGGATGATCCATATGAGGATAGCGCCGACGCCAAAAAAGGTGCGGCCAATCGGTTCGTTGAGCCAAGGCGGCAGGAAAGGAATCGAGCTGCTAAATTCGCGCTCACCCGGACCGAAGGCGACCCAGTTCCGATTAACCCCAACGACACAATGACGGCCAACGACAGCAGATGAAGTGTCGCGCGGACCAGATCGGCGCGGTAGAAGGCAGGTCACCGCCCGGCGTTGCTTTTGCGCAAGTTTGAATGACCACGGCAAGTCCGCCAAAAGCGAATGCCATTCCCGCAATGACGCCGATCCAGCGTTCGCCGTCGGTGCTCCCACGGCTAGGAATAATTCCGAACGCGGATAGAACAATAAAGAGGCCCATTGCGAGCGCGACGAGGCCGCACGCGATGGCCGTCTTGTCGAGTGAACGCGCCTGCTCGTCCATCAGCAACTCCTTGGCTGACAGCATCACATTCTTATTAAATTAGTGAAAATAGCACCGGCGCGCCCGATACTTCTTGGACTCTCGTGGGTTCTATCTTTCAGCCCGCGAATATCTGGCTAGAGCTATACCGTATCAGGTCATAAGCGGACATGACGTTCTCTTATTATAATGTCTGCTCTTACTCCACGCGCACTACTTCACGGTAATAGGATCCGCCCCAGAATTCGTAGTCATTTCAAATCCATACGCCGGGCTGTTCAGCAAAAAGATTCACCCGGAAATGCGATGGGTCGGTATGTCTGCTTTACCCCCGAAAGCGGACATTGATCGGTGGCCTCGCATGTGCGCTTTGTGCCAACAGCAGACTCATGCACCGCAGCGAACGGCACCTCTATTCGATCACCTCGTCGACGCGGGCGAGAAGCGTCGGCGGCACGTGAGCTTATCCTTTCGCGGTCTTGAGATGATGACGAGATCGAATTTGGTCGGCTGCTCCACCGGATGTCGCCCGGCTTCGCCCCTCGTATTTGTCCACATAATCGGCGGCGCGCCGGAACAGGTCCGAAGTCCGGTCCATAGGACATCAGCGCTCCCGCTTCGACGTACTCCCGGCTCCCGTAATCGTCGGCAGTTGCGCGCCTAGCGCCATGGTGTTGATTTGGATCCGATGTTGAATACGAGCGGGTCTTTCGCGACGTAATGCATCCGCACCATTCTTAGCGCCTCTATGTCGGGCTCGATTCCTCCGCGCTCTGGATCTCGCGCTTGTGACTTCGAGCCGGGGCGCGCCGATACCTGTAATCTCCCGCATCTCCAAACGCACCGGGAGCGTCGGCATTGCCCATGATCGCCAACCGGCCAAGATGTCGACACCTCGCGCAAAGCTCGAGACGCTTGCTGGCAGTATCCGTCTGCTGTATCGACACCGTATATTGCCGCCGGCGCGCTAGGCTCTCTACCACGCCGCGCCAACCGGGTCCATCTGCGCAGCGAACACTATCGGGATGCACTTGCCTGCTTTGCCGCAGGACTGGTGCATCCCACGTGACAATACATCACCTTAGCCACGAGCTCGCCGCATCTCCTATAGCGCTCTGCGTCCTCCGCCCATCATACTCGATACACGTGCACCCTCATCCAACCAGTTCCCTAGCGCTTTTCTCTACCATTCTCGCACCACTTCCCCCCCCATCTTCCTCCCCACCCCCCCCCACCCCCCACCCCACCCCCCCTCCCCCCCTCTCCCCCCCTCCCTTTTCAAGCACATACCCTCTCTAACCATGACGTCCGCTTTACCCCCGAGAGCAGACATTGATCGGCAGCTCATCTACGTCTGCTTTGTGACGTTAGAAGACGCGGCGGCACATCGCTTCGGTGCCAACATACACCTGTTCAATACGTCAGCTCCGCGATCGTGATGTGGTTTTCTGTTGCGGGGAAACCGCGGCATACGATGCGCTCCTCGTTAAACACCGCGATGATTGGTCGGCCGATCTCGCTCGATGGTAGGCGCAACGTCGTTACTGAATCGGTGGGCACCCCTTGTTTGACATCCATTGGCTCCCTGCCGTCGAACAGCACGACATCGCGCGGAATGCCGAAATAGCCTCGCGGGCGCGACATGGTAACCACGGTTCCCACGCCGGCGTCGTTAGCGCCGAGCGCACGGCCGGGCCGGAGATGCACGATTGCGGACGAGCGCGGGAAGGGCGAGCGATAGATGTGCGTCGTCGGATGACCGGCAGCTTCGATGACGAATTCGAGAAACCATGTGGGCTCGACCTTCATCGGGCCCCAACGGCCGTCGGCCTCGGTCACACGCCGATGGATTTGCCCCTGCCGCTCGCCGGTAGCTGGGACAACGCGATGTACCTCGACTGTCGCATCTGCGAGTACACGGTTGGTCGGAATACCGTTGGGCAGGCCCGTTACGAGGCCATCGATAGCAATTGGTGCATCCGCGACGATACTGATACGTCCCGGTTCGCGGCCCGTAACGAACCTGTACATCTCGCGGAAAGCGCGCGGGTGAAATGCGACCTCGCGGTGGTCCAGTTGGCCGAGAGCGATATTGGTCGCGCCGCGCAATGTCGGCCCTTCTGCCGTGATGCCCGTCGGCACGCCTGGCCGGCCGGCGAAGCGGCCGTCGGGTTGGGCATACTTGTCGTTGCCGTCGCTGCGCAGCGTAAGGAACGCTGTGGAGGGTACGACGTCGCTTTCGCCGGCATTGAGGCGCTTCAGGAACGGTGCGCGGCCGTTGAACTCGCTGCCGGGATTTGCCTCCCAGTCGAACACGCCGCGGTTAGGAACGCCGCAGAAGATTGCGTGACTGACCTTCGGTGCGCCTGCGCTCTGGATGAAGTTGCGGATCGCGTAACCGCCGCGTGAACTACTGATGAGCGCCACGCGCGTGGCGTTTGTGCGCGTGAGCGCGGCGTCGATCACCGCGGTCAGCTCACGCAGTTGGTCTTCCGTTGATGAGCGGCCGGGCTGTGGCACCGCGTCATCGGAGCGTGCGAGTGGGTCGGTGAAATTGAATGCGGTAAGGCGATCGCTGGGATAGCTATTCGACTCGAAGCGCCACAGCGTGGTGGTCCAGAGTGCAGCGTGATCGCCATTGCCATGCGCGAAGATGATCGGCGGGAGGGCGTCCGCGGAAAGCTGGGCGAACGCTCCCCGGACTTTCGTAGCGGAAAGCGCGACGAGCGCGCCTTGTAATACGTAGCGACGAGTAACGGGTTTCATTGAGGTGTGGCCCATGTCGATGTTAAATCTGGCTGAGTTCAAAAAATTCTAAACCCAAGCGGGGGGTGCTCGGCAAGGGTCGCTTTTTCGCCTCGTTCCCCCGGCAAGACACCATTAGCTCCCTCAACCCACAATGCGGACCGGCAGCGTCTCGTAGCCTTTGACGAAGCTCGAGTAGACGCGTTTTGGCTCGCCCACCACCTCGATACGATCGAAGCGCTTCAAGATCTCCTCCCAGATGATCCTGAGCTGCAGCTCGGCTACGCGCAGGCCGAGGCAGCGGTGGATGCCGAAGCCGAACGACATGTGGTTGTGCGGGTTGCGACGATCGATGAGGAAACAGTCGGCATCCTCGATCACGTCTCCGTCGCGGTTGCCCGAGACGTACCACATCACCACGCGGTGGCCCTTGCGGATCAGCTTGCCGCCGAGCTCGGTGTCCTGGGTCGCGGTGCGGCGCATGTGAGCGAGCGGCGTCTGCCAGCGGATCACTTCCGGTACGAAGCTCGCAATCAACGCCGGGTTGGCGCGCAGCTTGTCGTACTGGTCGGGGCTCTCGTTCAAGGCCAGCACCGAGCCCGTCATTGAGTTGCGCGTCGTGTCGTTGCCACCGACGATCAGTAGGATGAGGTTTCCTAGCAGGTTCTCGCGGTCCATGCCGCGGGTCGCCTCGCTGTGGGCCATCATGGAGATGAGATCGCTTTTCATGGGCTGGCGCGCACGCTCGGCAAACAGCTTGGCGAAGGTTTCGCCGCATTCGGTGAGCTCGGCCACGCGCTGTTCCTCGTTGGCGACTATGCCGCTCTTGGGCAGTGCGGTGGAAACGTCCGACCAGCGCGTGAGTTTGTGCCGCTGCTCCCAGGGGAAATCGAACAGAGTGGCCAGCATCTGCGTGGTGAGCTCGATCGACACGCGCTCGACCCAGTTGAAGGTCTCATTGCGCGGCAGGTTGTCGAGGACCGAGGCCGATCGCTCGCGGATCAGCGCGGCCATCCTGACAAGCTCGGGCGGCGTGAACAACGGCTGCACAGACTTGCGCTGGTTGGAGTGACGGGGCTCGTCCATGGCGATAAAGCTCGGCCATTCGTACTTGGGGTCGACGTCGCGCAGCATAATGCCGCCGAGCCGCACGTCGGAGGAGAAAATCTGTGGGTTGGTCTCGACGTGCATGATGTCATTGTACTTGGTGACCGACCAGTAGTTGCCGACCGGGCTCGTGGAACACCAGTGCACCGGCTCCTCTTTGCGCAAGCGCTCGAAGTAGGGCCACAGCGTGTCGGAGCGGAACAGCTCAGGGTGGCCGACATGAAACTGGCTTAACGGTATCGCGTAGGCCCGCTCGCGCGCCGCGCGCTGCACCTCAGACCTCGCCGTGGCTAAGGTTTCCTGCATTGGGGCTTCCTCACGAAGATTGTGTTCCAGAGCCATGGCTATCAAGCCCGGGACCAGTTCACCAGCTTGGGACATCGGCGCCACTTCGGCTTTGGGTCAAAAGCGGACGTGACGCTCTCTCATTATAATGTCTGCCTTACCCGCGAAAGTGGACATTGATCGGTCCGTTTAGTGCTGTCGAGTTTCCATTGTCGAAGAGAATGTCCCTTTCGTGTTGTCGAAGGTGTATACGAGCTGGAGTAAGCTCTTGAACAGGTTCCTATTTGGTGTGCCGAAAACCCAGCCATGTGCTCGCCACTTACGAACGTTCCTGGCGCTTTTTTATTTTCCGGCTCGCGGAGGGACATCATGACCGATCGAACGATTGAACTCGACCGACATCGCGGCATGTCGGCTCAAAAGGCGACCGATCTCCGCCGACTCCTCGCAGAGGTAGACGCCGATGCGAAAGCCCTGCGGTCGCGGCAGGAGGCGCTGGAAAAACAACTGATCGCAGCACCCGCGGCGACATGGCCCGAAGCTGCTGAAAAAGCGGGCTATCTCTTGGGTTTGTTTGCGGCGACGTCCATCGCGCAAGATCCGCGCAGGAAGACACTGATCGAAAACGTTCTCGACGATTTCCGGCGACTTTCAGCGAACGTCAAAGCGGCCAGTGATTAAACGAGAACCATGGGCCATAATTTATTGGGCCCTGAATAAGGCTTGAGAATTAGGACGAAAGCCGCTTCTGCCGCTTCGGGTCATAAGCGGACATGACGCACTCTCATTATAATATCATGTCTGCTCTTACCGCTTGCTGTGCCAGTAGCGGCAATTTATTTCTCGAGCACGAGCTGCGTTTGGGTGACGAGCGCCACGAGCTTCCCCTCAGCCGTTGTCACTTTCGTCTGCCATATCATAGTGCGCCGACCCCGGTGGATGGGAGTGGTCTCGCCAGTTACTCTTGTGCCTACGGGCGCCGGCGAAATGAAGTTCGTCTTGCTTTCGATTGTCGTAGTCCAAGCACCTTCCGGCAAATTGAGTATCGTTCCAGCCGCACCGATCGTGTCGGCGAAGGCCATGATCGCTCCGCCATGTAGGACATCGGGTCGCGTGCAAAGCTCCGGCCGCACGATCATGTGTGCCACTACCTTCGTCTTGTTCGCGGTGACGAACTGAACACCAAGATGCTTCGCAAACGGCAGCATATTGTCCGTCAAGCTTTCGAGAGCATCCATTGTATCCTCCACGATGTGGAGCAGAAGCCTTCGCTTCGCTCCGTTCTGGCTGAACGAAAGAACCATTCGTCTGGCACAGCGACCGGAATGCGGCACCAGTCCCGCACCGGTTGAGTTTGATAGACGCGCGGACATGACGCTCTCTCATTATAACGTCTGCTTTACCCCCGAAAGCGGACATCAAACGGGTAGGGCGGAATGTCCGCTTTGTGCCAATAGCGGACATCATGCGCTATATTAAAGTGCTGGTGCGCTTGGAGCATGGTCAGTGAAGCGTTGGCAGAAGGCCCAACGCTAAAGTAGCATTCTGTTCGAACTCATGCGCAGGCCGGCGATGGAACTTCGATCAAATCACAAACAAGCAACAGTGGCGCTGGCGACAGTGATCGTCGCGGCTGGCGTGGTTAAATCGTCAGTAATGGCGCAGAGCAATGAACCCGTTGTTGTTCTAGACAGTTGGTGGAGTGTTGACTACGCGAAAAATAAGTGTTCGAGGACAAATGCTTGTTCTGTTGATCCAGCTGCCGAGGCGCTGAACTTCGAGGATAGGCTAGCTACGCAGCTTACCGCCAATCGGTACTGTAGCGGTGTTTTTATTGCAAAATATAGGGGCAGAAATTTTGATCACGATAAAACAATTATGGATTCCCTGCAGACGAGGCCGCACTGGACTCTCATAATTGATTATATTCCCGGCCATCAAACGCAATCATGGTGGTTACGCTTTGAGGGCGGCCCACACGCACAGGGAGAAGGCGATCCAAAGGAAATTGCTGGGAATGTCTGCTCGATACTGACTGAATGGGGAGCGAAGATTTTGAAATAATCCGATGGACACCGAGGGCGTCAAGTCCGCTAAGGGTCATAAGCAGACATGATGCTCTCCCATTATAATGTCTGCTTTACCCCCGAAAGCGGACGTTGATCAGCTTCTCATCCATGTTTGCTTTGTGCGAAGAGCGGACATTGCTGGCGAACGTCCGGATGCATCGGGCAAACATAAATTTATCCCCGTCTTGTTTCTGATCCATATCAACGACACCCTCCGGAATACCTTTTTTGCTGAGGGTAAAGATAAGTCGTTTTGGCCTTGCGGATATGGGGGGGAAGGTGAATGCAGTAGGAGCAGTAAGATGAAAAAAGTATCCCACGCGCCAAATTTCATGCTGCTGTTGGCGGTCATCGGCATCGCCGTCGCGTATTATGATTCCTATGCGATCTATAACCACCAGCCACTGTGGTGTCCGCCTCCGATCGACGGATGCAATGTCGTTGCCGAAAGTCCATATGCCCGCATCTTCAGTCTGCCGCTCGGCTATTTCGGCCTCGTCTATTATTTGTACATGTTCGGGCTGGTAGCGCTGCTTGCCTTCGACCCGTTCTCGCGCGGCTTGCGTATGGGCACGCTGCTCTATGCCGCCATCGGCATCTTCCTTTCAATTTGCTTCATGTATATCCAGTTTACGTACATCCATGCTTTCTGCATTTACTGCCTAATCTCCGCCGTTGCGACGCTCCTGCTTTTCATCTCGGCGCTCTGGCATTTCAGTGCGACGCGATGAACTCAATGCTTCGGCATTGTCCGGGGCTTTTTGTTTGATAGCCGCGTGGTGAATGTCTGCTTTGGGCCAAAAGCGGAAGTGACACTCTTTCATTATGACGTCGGATTTGGGCTACCGCCGATGGAGAACATCCAAGATCTGCATGTTGTGAGTTCTTGCCTTCTTATTTGAATGAACGTGCTGACTTGGTATCGTCCTGAGGTCAGAATTGCTGAGGCACTTGAAGGAAAACTTTATGATCCATTTCGAACTGCTGCGCGACCGAAGCATCCTTATCGTTACACCTAATGGCCCGCTTCAGAAAGCGGACTTCGAGCAACTGGCGAAAGATGTCGATCCATTCCTTGCATCGAAGGGGAAGCTTACTGGCCTTATGATCTACACTAAGTCATTCCCTGGCTGGGAAAGCTTCGGAGCACTTGTGTCGCACGTCAAGTTCGTCGCCCATCACCATCGAAAGATTGAACGCATTGCTGTCGTAACCGACGGCGAGTTTCTAAAGATCATGCCGCGCATCGCCGATCACTTCGTTCAGGCGAAAATTAAACACTTTGACTTCGAAGAAAAGGATCAAGCGCTCGCGTGGCTTGAAACAGGGCGATGAGTGTCCGCTTTCGGGGGTAAAGCAGACATCAAGATTAGAGTGCGTTCCTGTCCGCTCTTACCCGCGAAAGCAGACGCCCATCGCTCCTTCACCGTAATCCTATCTGCCCCGGAATTTGTCAGTGCTTTTGAAGCTCTATGCCGACCCCTTCGGGAATCAATTGAGCGGTCTTGTTCGCCGCTTTGAATTCCGCGCGACGCTCGAGCACGTAACCCGCGTGTAACCCGCGGCGATCGTGACGCCTACCGCACTGGCGCGGATTGAGTTTTCTACGTCTCCCAATTGCACGGGAGTACGCCGGGGTACGCTCTAGTACAATTTCCAGTAGTTAAAGAAGTGGTGCCGGCTGAGAGGATCGCGGATAGCTTGCTTGGAGAAGATCACGTCGACGTGATCGATTTTTGAGCCTCGGACGTAACTATCTCCTGCGATGCATCGAATAGAGATTGGAGATCTCTCGGTGACGATGCTTGTCACCGACGAGTATCCGGACAGCTATTGGGGGGACCAGGGCTACGACTGGTTCAGCGGATCGTGACAACAACTCCTATCGACTTCTCATTGAAAAATGCCATATTCTGCCCCGATGTGGGCTATTTGCTCGGCCGTCGATCTCGAGCAGGCTCGATTACAGGCGCGGAAATCAATAGACGCGCGATGACGAAGACTGTTCCTGACGATACCGTCGCGGGAGTTGACCAGCATCGGTCGGCCTTGATGGCGGCCGCTCAAGCTGGCGACGGCGCCGCCTACCAGGCGCTGCTGCGCGACTGCATACCGGTCATCAAGAGCGTCGCACGGCGGCGTGGAGTGGCGGCCGACCGCATCGACGACGCGGTGCAGGAAGTGCTGTTGACCATTCATCGCGCGCGGCAGACCTACGACCCCAGCCGGTCGTTCACCGCATGGCTGTGCGTCATCGCCGACCGGCGGGCGATCGATCTCCTCCGCCGCATCCGCCGGCAGGAAGTGCGCGAGGTGCACGCGCCGCTCGCATTCGAATGCCATGCCGATGAAACCGCCGATCCAGCGCAGGGGCTCGCTCACGCCGACGCGACCCGCACTGTCGCCCGTGCACTCGAAAGCTTGCCGGCGCGCCAACGCGAAGCGGTGCAGCATCTCGTGCTGGCGGAGCGCTCGCTCGCCGACGCCGCCGCGCTGACCCGGCGCACCAAGGGCTCGCTCAAAGTCAATCTGCATCGTGCAATGAAGGCGCTTCGCGGTAGAATAGAGTCTAGGGAATAAGGCCATGAATAGCTCCTCGAATACTGGCTCCGCGCATGAGCGCCTGATCTCCGACCTCACCACCGATCTGGCACCGGTGCGGCGGCTGCGGCCACCAATCGTGCGGGCGCTCGCATGGCTTGCGGTCGTGGTTGCGACCGCCGTCGTTCTCGCCATGATCGCTGACCTTGCGGCGCTTGGGCACCGACTCACCGCCGCGCCGGACATGTGGCTCGCAGTGACCGGCTCGGCGTTAACCGCGATCCTGGCCGCCTTTGCCGCGTTTCAACTCAGCCTGCCGGATGCGCGCCGCGCGTGGGCACTGCTGCCACTGCCGGCGGCCCTATTGTGGATCGTCGCGGGCGGCGTTGGCTGCCTGCGCGCGTGGTTCGTGCCCGGAACCCATGTGGCCGATCTGAGCGAGGCGCGCGATTGCCTCATCTTTATCATCGGATTGTCGGTGCCGTTGTCGGCTTTGCTCATCATAATGCTGCGGCGTGCCTGCCCGCTGCAGCCGGGGTTGACGGCCGGGATTGCCGGGCTCGCGGCGGCCGCCGCGGCCGCGACGTTGCTCGACTTTTTCCACCCCTTCGACGCGGCGGCGACTGATCTCACGGTGCACGTATTCGCGGTGATCCTAGTCATCGTGGCCAATCGGGCCGTCAGTGGCCGCTTGCTCGCCATGAATTTTTCACACAGCGACGTAACCCGCGCCGCGGCTGGTTCGAACTAGGAGCGATGGGATGAACATCACCATCGTCAAACGTCCGCAGGAGGATCCAGCAATGACTCGTTCACGCATGCTTACTGCCCTGACCGCGGGGTTCTTGTTGCTCTCATTCGCCGGTGCGCCGGCCGCTTTCGCGCAGACTACAACCAAGGACAACATGGGCAAGACCGACTCCATGAGCAAAGATGCCATGTCCAAGGACAGCATGTCGAAGGACAACATGTCCAAAGACTCGATGAAGAAAGATGACGGCATGTCGAAGGACAACATGAAGAAGTAAATTTGGGACACGGCTGGGCTCGCGGCATCCGCGGGTCCGACCGCGCTGCATATTGTTCAAGCGTGGATCGGGTAGGATGACGGAAAAAGATTGCAATGACCGGTGAATCCATGTTCGTACCGTCTGTCGCCACAACTATTCATCCCGCCTGGGTTCGGATTACGCATTGGATTAATGCGATCGCGATTTTGGTGATGATCGGTTCGGGCTGGCAGATCTACGATGCCGCGCCGCTGTTCAGCTTTACATTTCCCAAGAGCATCGCGCTCGGCAACTGGCTGGCTGGCGCACTGCTCTGGCATTTTGCCGCCATGTGGGTGCTGGTGGTCAACGGCATCGTTTATTTGACGCTCGGGCTAACCACCGGGCGTTTCCGCCGCAAGTTGCTGCCGATCTATCCGTCGCAGGTGTTGGCCGACGCCAAAGCGGCACTCGCGTTCAAGCTCACGCACGAAGATATCTCGGACTACAACGCAGTGCAGAAAGTACTTTACGCCGGCGTGATCCTGTGCGGCATCGTGATCGTGCTGTCGGGGCTGTCGATCTGGAAGCCGGTGCAGCTCCAAGAATTGACCGCGCTGTTCGGCGGCTACGATTTTGCCCGCTACGTGCATTTCTTCGCCATGGCGGCGATCGTTGGTTTCCTGCTCGTGCATGTGGCGCTCGCACTGATCGTGCCGAAGAGCCTGCGCGCCATGGTCGCTGGGGCATAGGAGCATCAACATGCGCATTCGGCAAATCATTCCCGGCGTCGATCCCAAGCTCCTGATCAAGGACGCCAGCAGGCTGATGCCCGATTTCGCCCGGCGCAACTTCCTGAGTGGCGTGGCGAGCCTCGGCGCGCTCACCTTCCTCTCCGGTTGCGACATCATCGATGGTGACACCGCCGAAGGCGTACTGCGCAAAATTTCCACCTTCAACGACGGCGCGCAGGCCGCGCTGTTCAACCGGACCAAGCTAGCGCCGACTTTTCCTGAGAGTGCCATCACCCGGCCGTTCCCGTTCAACGCCTATTACGACGAGAATGAAGCGCCGGAGATTGACGGAAAGACTTATAAACTTGAGATCGCCGGTCTGGTTGAGAACAAAAGGTCGTGGACACTCGACGAGCTGCACACGCTTCCGCAAGTCTCGCAGATCACGCGGCATGTCTGCGTAGAAGGCTGGAGTGCCATCGGTTCCTGGCAAGGTGCGCCGCTGTCGGACTTCCTCAAGCGCATCGGCGCTGACACCCGCGCCAAATATGTCTGGTTCAAATGCGCCGAGGGCTACACCAACACCATCGATATGGCGACCGCGCTGCATCCGCAGACGCAAATGACGTTCAAATACGACAACAAGATCCTTCCACGCGCCTACGGCTTTCCGATGAAGATCCGCATGCCCACCAAGCTCGGCTTCAAGCAGCCGAAATATGTGGTGGCGATGGAAGTCACCAACACCGACAAGGGTGGTTATTGGGAAAACCAGGGCTACAACTGGTTTGGCGGACTGTAGTGCCTTGTCGCCTTGCCAACCCCCGCGCCGCACCAAAAGCCGAGTCCAATCAGATAGTTTGATTACATCGTCGGAACGTTATGGGGGGTATCGAAATATATGCCGATTGCAATAAGAAAAACCGCGGAATGTGCTTGAGGAGGCCGCTATGCGTAGCCTAGTAATTTATTTTCCGGCTGTTGCTTTGAGCGTGCTTTTCATAGCTACCGTGGCATTGGCACAAACGTCAGCGCCTATGAAGGCGACCGCGCCGGAGAAGATGCTGGATAGCGATCAAGCGAAGAAAATGCGCGCCTGCCAAAAGCAAGCCATACAGCAGGAGATCAAAATGGATGATCGCTCTAGTTTTGTTGCGAATTGTATGGCGAGCAAAGCACGACCAAACTGAGCTTCGTGATCTCACCGCGCAACCTCAACGCCCATGGTTCTTCGGGGTCAGTCTTAGAAGTGGCGACGCGTCGCGGATGTCCGCTTCGGGTCAAAAGCGGACATGACGCTCTCTCATTCTGATGTTTGCTCTTACCCGGAAAGCGGATATCAAGCGGGGAGGGGTTCATCTCCGCTTTGTGCCAATAGCGGACATCCTGATTAATCGCACCCGCGATCATCGCGCTCGCGAAACCGAGCTGTGATGAGATGGGCAAACTCACGCCGATAACTGCCCCTTGGTAGTTACTAACTAGGAGAGCGAGCGTTCGTCACAAGCGTAGGTTTCTCCCGATAATTATCAGGAAATATGCGTTTGAGGTCTTCGATTTTTGGCAAATCATTGAAGACGATATACGGCTGGTACGGGTGGAGGGTCAGGTAGTCCTGATGGTATTCCTCGGCTGGATAGAAGGACTTGTCAGGTTCGATCTTCGTGACGATAGGGGTTTTAAAGACGTGCGCCTGATTGAGTTGAGCAATGTATTCCTTCGCGACAACTGCTTGTTGCGGCGTCGTCGGAAAGATCGCAGATCGATACTGTGTGCCAGTATCAGGTCCCTGCCGGTTGAGTTGGGTTGGGTTATGCGCGACCGAAAAATAGATTTGCAGTATCTTCCCGTAACTGATGCGGCTTGGGTCGAACGTTATTCGCACTGACTCGGCATGCCCGGTCGTGCCACTGCCGACCTTCTCATATTGAGCCGTCTGGCGGTCACCGCCTGCGTAACCCGACACCGCGCTCGTGACGCCATAGACGTGCTGAAAGACGCCTTGGACGCCCCAAAAACATCCACCAGCGAGGACGGTTACTTGGGGTTTAGCGTCTGGTGCCGCAGTCTCAGCAACCGCCAATGGCGGGATCACACGGGACTCTTCCGCCGTCGACTTAGAGGCCACTAGTGCAACCAGTACTGCGAATAGTAATGCTCCGAGAGTGCGGGTTGCTAAGGTGCCTCTCCGCACATCTTGTTTACGAATAAGCGTTTTAGTCATGGCAGGACTCCAGTTTTATCTTTTTTGCGCGTTAGGCCGCTGCAATCTTAAAGGTTAGGGCGACGCCATTTATGCAATAGCGAAGTCCCGTCGGCTTCGGCCCGTCATCAAAGACATGCCCGAGATGCCCACCACAACGTCTGCAATGCACGGCCTCACGTGTCATTCCGTAAGAGGTATCTTTCGTCGCAACCACCGCCTTGTCCAGCGGTGCCCAGAAGCTTGGCCAGCCAGTGCCGCTCTCGAATTTTGTCGCGGACGAGAACAGGTCAAGGTCGCAGCCTGCACAAGCAAAATTGCCTCGTCGCTTCTCAAGCAACAAAGAACTCGTAAATGGACGTTCAGTCGCACTCTGTCGCAGCACCGCGTATTGATTAGGTGTCAGACGCTTGCGCCATTCAGCGTCGCTAAACGTGACCTCGAAGGCTTCGACCGCGCGCAACGCAGAAGACCACCACGCAGAAGTCAACGCCGCTGTTAAACCAACAGCACCATTCGCTAACACAGCCCTTCTTGTAATCACGGTCACGGCTCCCGAATTTACGGCAGAAACTAGCCGACGCCTTTCCGACATGCGATGCAATACGCTGTTACGGAAAGGCTAGTAAATGTCACGCGCATGTGATCGACACCGCTTCGCCAGAGCACAATGAGCGATTCCTTAGAAAATAAACCATTATCGCAATCTGAATGTCCGCTTTGTGCCATAAGCGGACATTACGACATCCAATTCCAACCGCATAATCCGGCCCTGTCTTGCAAGAGGCCGGGAACAGCGCAAGTATTCTTGCCGGTTTGGGATGCATCTGAAGAATCCCGGCTGCGAGCAGGGAGAGCACCATGAATAGGAACATGTTTACGTCCGCATTTGCGGCATTGGCGCTGCTATGGAGTACCGGATTGGCTAGTGCGCAATCCGGAACGGCAGCAGAAGCGAAAGCCATGCTCGTCAGCGCCGTTGCCGCGCTCAAGGCTAACGAGGCCGCAGCGCTGAGCGCGTTCAACGACAAGAGCAACAAGCAGTTCCACGACCGTGACCTTTACGTCTTCTGCTACGACATGACCGATGGCAAATTCACGGCGCACCCAAATCCTGCCGTGATGGGCACCGATGTCCGCGCCTTGAAGGTCAAGGACGATCCCCTTGGACAAAGAATCTTCGATACGATTAAGAGCTCGGCGGGAAGCGTCGGTACGGTGGACTATAACTTTCCGAAGCCTGGAACGACCGACCCTGCTCCCAAGCAATCCTTTGTGGCGTTGGTCGGCAATGAGGGTTGCGGCGTCGGCTATTACAAATAGCCGGCCCGACTGCCTTCGAGGCGAAATCAATGTCCGCTTTGGGTCATAAGCGGACATTCAAACTGCGCATCAGTTCGTCCAACAAAAAAACCCCGGGACATTCCCCGGGGCTTTATCGATTGATTGTCGAAACGTTTAATGCGCCGGGTTAAACGCTTTTGTGATGCCCGATTTGAGTGGTTCGGCGGTTGCGAGTGTCACCTTCTGGGCGAGCGCCGCAAGTTGCCTCGTCTGCTCGGTCAGCGTCTCCATCTGTTTGCGTGCATATTCGGTCGAAAGCTCTGCGAATGCCGAAGGCGACTGCACGGCAGACAAGTTCTGGGCAAAGTTGTAGGCGGCGTTGGCGTTCGCCTGCGTGAACTCGATGAGCTTGTTATTGTATTCCTGCACGCCCTTAACCGCTGTCGAATAGCTATTTTTGATAAGATCGGCCGCTTCAGTCGTGGCAGCGCTCATTTTCCCATAAGCTTCTTTGGCTTGAGCTGTGGTCTTCGTGTTCATATCCATGAGGTAATCATCCTTGGGGGCGTTTCCTGTTGAGGACTTCTGGACGCGACGCCCCGAGCGCTCGTCTGAAGTCTCTAAATCGCAGTTGGCGGAGGAACTTCCTGCGCGCGAACGCAATCGCTTGAACTTTTTATATAGTTACTAAACGCTGCATCGTAAGATAGCGGATACAAAACGTGATCGGGACGGAAGGGTCGCGACTGCCGTCTGCTCTTGTAAACAAAACCCCGGCGCGAGGCCGGGGTTTATTTATCTGATCAGTCTACGAAGCATGACCGTGCTGTTTATGTCCACTTTGGTAGCAGACGCGACACTCTCTTATTATGATGTCTGCTCTTACCCGTCGCTCACCACTTCACGGTAATCCGATCCGCCCCAGAATTTGTCAGTGCTTTCGAATCTCTACGCCTTCCTGTTCGGGAACCGATCGAGCGGTCTGGTCCACCGCTTTGAACTCCGAGCGATGCTTTCTCATTATGATGTCTGCTTTACCCCCGAAAGCGGACATTGAACGGGGAGGGGCGCATGTCCCCTTTGTGCCAATAGGCGACATTGCGGCCGATTCAATTCGCTGTTTATTCGATCACCTCGTCAGCGCGGGCGGCTAAGATTTCAGGAATTTTCAGGCCGAGGGTCGACGCCGCTTTCAGATTAATGATCAGCTCAAACTCTGTCGCCTGCTGGACCGGCAGATCACCCGGCTTTTCGCCCTTCAGTATCCGGTCGACGTAGGCTGCCGCACGCTCCCACAAGACACTCAGGTTCGCCCCATAGACGATAAGGCCGCCGACCTCGGAATATTCCCGGAACGGGTAAATCGCGGGGAGATGGTTTTCAGCAAGAACTTTTACGATCTCCCGCCGCTTAGTGAGAAGAAGTGTGTCGGCTGTGATTAGAACCACTTTGGGACGGGCTTGGACGAGCTTGAGCAGTGCGTTGTCGATTTCGTCAATGTCTCGAATCTCAAAAATATCGAGTGATACGCCAAGTGTGGCAGCCGCAGACCGAAGAGCCTTCAAGGCGATCTGAAACAAGGCATTACCGGAATTTGCTAGAACGGCAACTCGTGAGAGATTAGGAATGAGTTCTTTGAGCAACTCCAGTCGCTCGATTTCGAATTCAAAATTCAGACCGGTGAAGCCAGTGATATTTCCACCGGGGTGCGCAAAGTTTGAGACGATGCCGGTGTTTACCGCGTCGCCGATGGATCCCATGACGATTGGAATCGTAGTTGTTGCTGTCTTGGCTGCGAGCGTTGCGGGAACGCCGAAGGTGACAATCAGGTCAACTGGGAGCGCGACCAATTCTGCGGCCAAGACGGAATAGTGATCATCATGCCCTTCCGCAAAGCGATATTCGAAGCGGAGATTCTCCCCTTCGACGTAGCCAAGCTCCTTCAGCTTTTGTGAAAATCTCCGCAATGGAGGCAGGAGATAGCTTGCAAGTACACCGATGCGGATCAGTTTCGTGGTGCGTTGAGGCGGTGATTGCTGTGCACGCACCCTGAATGGCCAAAGGGCACTCGTTGCCCCCGCACCGCCGAGAAGCGTGATGAAGTCGCGCCGTTTCATGTGTCCTCCGTAAGGACCACACCATGGGCAATGCCAGATAATAACAGGCTTACCGGGCGGCGAGTGAGAAATGGCAGACAACCGGCCTCAGATGCTGGTCAGACCCAATGTCTGCTTTGGATCATAAGCGGACTGACGCCCATGAATTGCAATGTCTGCTTTGCCCCCGATAGTGGACATTGATCGACATCTCGTCGACGCCTGCTTTGTGCCAAAAAATCTGCCATCACTCTCACCATGCTCAGGCTTTCGCGGCCCGCGGCATCAATACTCCAAGTATGATCGCTATGAGGATGAGCGCGGGCACATCTCCCACTAAATGACCCCGTTCCGCCACATCGTTGAAGGACTGAACGGCCATAAGCCCTCCGTGTACCACGCTCGACCATACAGTGAACCAGATGATGCTCTTGTGCGCATCAGGATTTCGCGATGCGATGAGCAAAAACACACCCAGCGTCGCATAAATAGCGATGATCATCATCAGATAGTGTGAGTGTCCATGTCCCCACGTCCAGCCAGAGGGCCAGACAATGCCCAACGGATAAATACCGAATATGAAAGTCAGGCCGACGATGATCAGCGCGATACGAAGATAAAGCAGTCGATTTGCATCCGACATTTTTCACTCCCCCATCTATCATTCGGAAATTTCATCCGACATTCTCTAGATGAACTCTGAACGACGTAAACGATAACAGACGGCGGGCTTCCCCAGAAGTCATGGGGAGGCAGCGAGCACAGCGTGAGCAAAACCCGGGAAACGAGCCCAAGAATTCCAGTCGTTTTTTAATGGCTCCACAAGGCCCAATGTCCGCTTTGCGTCAAAAGGGCCATGACGCCCTCTCATTATTATGATGTCTGCTTTACCCCCAAAAGCGGACATGGATCCTCTAGTCTCCTCTTTTGTGCTGGATAGACTGGGGCTCTTTGAAGGGGGACCGAGGACTCAAAACATGATGGCGGTTATCTTCGAGGTTTGGCCAGCCAACGGACGTAGAGACGATTATCTCAAACTGGCTGCTGCGTTGAAAAGTGAGGTTGAGCAGATCGACGGTTTCGTCTCCGTCGAAAGGTTTGAGAGCCTTTACGAGGAAGGCAAATTGTTATCTCTTCAGTTCTGGCGGGATGAAGACGCGCTCACCAAGTGGCGTAATCACCTTAAACATAGGCAAGCTCAAGCTCTCGGGCAGAGTGAAGTATTCGCGGACTATCGGCTTCGCGTTGCCATGGTTGTGCGAGACTACGGACCGAACGACCGAGATCAAGCACCCATCTGAGCTTGCCGAATATCCGCTTTGGGTTATCAGCAGACATGACGCTGTCTCATTCTGATGTCTGTTTTACCCCCGAAAGCGGACATTGATCGGTCGCTGTCCCATGTCCGCTTTGTGCCAGAAGCAGACGTTCGCACGTGAACTTCGACGAGCATGGCGCTGCGAAAGTAGTGAGGGAATTTTTGGCCCAACTCAGCGAAGAAAGATGTCGGTAGGGCTGAAAACAACTACCAATGTTTCCTCCATTAAGATAGCGGATACATACATCCCGTTGGGTGGGCAGGGGGACAGTAGGCTCGCGCCGGACTACGGCTACAGCTGGTTCATTGATCCAATTATCGTTTCTTTCTCTTCGCGTAAATCGCGTTCCAGTTATCCTTATAAGCTTTAGAAACCGGTTTTTGACCCTCGCCCCGACTATAACCGGAGGGTGAGTCGGCAGCTTTCTCGCCGCCTTCAGCCTTGGATAGGTCTGCCCCCGACGTGTTCTTATCCTTCGGCTGGCCTTCCTCTTTTTTCGTCGCAGCAGCCTCTTTTTTCACAGCGGTTTCATTTTTGGGCGCGGGGCTAGTCTTAGTTTTCTTATCGCTGCTGGCCATCGTCTTTCCTAGCGCTGATTTGTCTGAACAAGGTGAACTGCCACTGAAGCTCTATCCAACGGCAATTAGAGTTATTTGGATTGATACGCCTTGCGACACGGTGGATGCAACAGACCGTCGAGCGGACTCTCTACTGCAGTCGCGGATGTTCGCTTTGTGCCAGAAGGATCCATTCGTCGTTTCGCTTCAGGAGAAGAAATCCAATGTCGTATGACGAACTACCCACACTATTGAGTAATCTCCAGAAAACTTCAAAGTCTCGCTGAGCGTCCTAATCTGCCGTAGCTGTGGCACAAGAAAAAAGGCCCGGAAGAAATCCCGGGCCTTTATCATTTCGGTTGACGGCGGGCTTAATAGTCCATACCGCCCATACCGCCCATGCCACCGCCAGGCATCGCCGGGGCCCCACTATCCTTCTTCGGGGCTTCGGCGACCATGGCTTCCGTAGTGATCAGAAGCCCGGCGACCGACGCTGCATTCTGCAGGGCCGCCCGTACAACCTTGGTCGGATCAATGATGCCCTTGGTGACGAGGTTCCCGTATTCGCCGTTCTGAGCGTCAAAGCCGTAGCTGTACTGATCCTTTTCCAAGATCTTGCCGACGATGACAGAGCCGTCCTCACCCGCATTGATCGCGATCTGGCGAGCGGGCCAGGAGAGTGCCTTGCGCACGATATCGACGCCGTTCTTCTGGTCGTCGTTTTGCGTGTGCACCCTCTTGAGAGCTTCGGTCGCGCGCAAGAGCGCGACGCCGCCGCCCGGCAGAATGCCTTCCTCGACCGCAGCGCGGGTCGCATGCATCGCATCGTCGACGCGATCCTTGCGCTCCTTCACCTCGGTCTCGGTGGCGCCGCCGACACGGATCACCGCGACGCCTCCTGCAAGCTTGGCGAGCCGCTCCTGCAACTTCTCCTTGTCGTAGTCGGATGTCGTTTCCTCGATCTGTACTTTGATCTGAGCGATACGCGCTTCGATGTCGGCCTTCTTGCCGGCGCCGTGGACGATCGTGGTATTCTCCTTGTCGATCATCACCTTCTTGGCACGTCCGAGCATGTTCAGAGTAACTTTGTCGAGTTTGATGCCGAGATCTTCGCTGATCGCCTGAGCGCCAGTGAGGACCGCAATATCTTCGAGCATGGCCTTGCGGCGATCGCCGAAGCCCGGTGCCTTCACCGCGGCAACCTTGAGGCCGCCGCGTAGCTTGTTGACCACGAGCGTGGCCAAAGCCTCGCCCTCAACGTCCTCAGCGATGATGACGAACGGCTTCGAGGTCTGCACCACCGCCTCAAGCAACGGCAACAATTCCTGCAGGCCCGAGAGCTTTTTGTCATAGATCAGGAGATAGGGGTCTTCCATCTCAACACGCATCTTGTCGGCGTTGGTGATGAAGTAGGGAGAGATATAACCGCGATCGAACTGCATGCCTTCGACAACGTCGAGTTCGGTCTCCAAGGATTTTGCTTCTTCGACAGTAATCACGCCCTCATTGCCAACTTTCTTCATCGCATTGGCAAGAAACTTGCCAATTTCAGAATCACCATTGGCGGAAATCGTACCGACCTGAGCAATTTCTTCGTTCGAGGTGACCCTCTTCGAATTCTTCTTCAGATCCTCGACAACCGCGTGGACCGCAAGATCGATGCCGCGCTTGAGATCCATCGGGTTCATGCCGGCGGCTACCGACTTGGCGCCTTCCCGTACAATCGCGTGCGCAAGAACCGTGGCCGTCGTAGTGCCGTCACCGGCGTAGTCGGACGATTTCGAGGCGACTTCGCGCACCATTTGTGCGCCCATATTTTCGAACTTGTCTTCGAGCTCGATCTCCTTAGCGACGGTAACGCCATCCTTGCTAATGCGCGGCGCGCCGTATGATTTGTCGAGCACGACATTGCGCCCCTTGGGGCCGAGCGTCACGCGCACTGCATGGGTGAGTATGTCGATGCCGCGCAGCATTCTATCGCGTGCATCTACTGAGAATCTAACTTCCTTGGCAGACATTTTTGTTCTCCGTTATGTTTGATACAACAGCCCTTAGGCGGCCTTCTTGCGAGCGACGGCTTGTTCGATCACACCCATGATGTCGCTCTCTTTCATGATCAGATATTCGACCCCATCGATTTTGACTTCCGTGCCCGACCATTTGCCGAACAGCACGCGGTCACCCTTCTTCAGGTCGATTGGGATGAGCTTGCCAGCCTCGTCGCGGCCACCTGGACCGACGGCAATCACTTCTCCTTCGGAAGGCTTCTCTTTGGCGGTATCCGGAATGATGATTCCACCTTTAGTTTTATCGTCAGCGTCGATGCGCGTAACCACGACGCGGTCGTGAAGTGGTCGAAACTTCATATCAATCCTCCTAAGTCCCTATGAATGTTGGTTTTTCAGATAGTAAGGTAGAGGCGCACTACAGAATGAACAACAAAAGCAGCCTCCTCTCTTCAGCTAGTGTGCCTTTAGCACTCTTCAAGTGAGTCTGCTAATTAACCTATTGAGCGGCGGAGGCGCGGAGGAGGGGTCTGTCGGATTTACTTGCGTAGCGCCAGCTAGGCCGTTTGTGGCTGCGTCGCGAATGTCCGCTTTGGGTCAAAAGCAGACGTGGCACTCTCTTATTATGATGTCCGCTTTATCCCCGAAAGCGGACATCGATCGGTCGCTGTCCCGTGTCCGCTTTTTGCCCATGGCGGACATTCCGCCATTCATTCAATCACCGCGTCGGCGCGGGCGAGCAGTTGCAGTGGCATCGTGAGGCCGAGCGTCTTGGCAGTGTTGAGATTGATGAGCAGTTCAAATTGGGTCGGCAGTTCAAGCGGTAGATCCGCCGGCTGCGCGCCGCGCAGAATACGCACGATAAATTCGGTTACCCGCTCCCCAATTGCGCTTTGACTGGGGCCATACGACATCAGACCACCTTCGCGCACCAGCGCACCGGACTCGAAGATTGTCGGCAGGCGTTTCGCGGCGGCAAAATCCACGACGCGCTTGCGATTGAGGAAGGTCAAGGCGTCCGACACCATCAGGATCGCGTCCGGGCGAGTGTGCGTCATCACGGAGAACGCCTGCTCGAAATCGTCAGGCTCGCGCACGCCCAAGGTCTGAACTTTGATCCCAAGCACATGCGCGGCGTCCTCCGAGGCGCGGTATCGCAGCGTCATGCCGAGGTCAGCCGCGTTCCACAGCATCGCGACAAGCCGGAGATTGGGCACCGCATCCTTGAGGATTTCGAGGCGTTTGGCGCTGAGCTCGGTGGAGATTTCACTCACGCCTGTGACATTGCCGCCCGGCCGCGCCAGTCCTGCAACCAGGCCGGTCGCGACCGGATCGCCAGCCCCGGAGATGACTATCGGAATTTCTTTCGAGGATAGTTTGGCGGCGAGTGCGGCAGGGTATCCGCTCGTCACAATGACATCGACCTTAGCGGCCTTGAGTTCGGCGGCGAGAGCACCAAGCCGATCGAGATGCGCATCGGCCGATCGCTGTTCGATCACGACATTGCGGCCTTCCACAAAACCTCGCAGGGCAAGACCCGATAGCAGGGATTTGCGGCGTTCATCCACGGGCCCTCCACCGCTGAGCATTCCGATCCGATAAATTCTGTCGGCCTGCTGCGCACGCGCAGCGAGCGGCCAAACCGCCGCGCTGCCGAGAAGTTTGATGAAGTGACGTCGTTGCATGTGATCCCTGAGAACACGCCTCGTCTATCGCCTAAAGCGTACCAAATTCTGACCGAGCGGCGAGTGGGAAATATCACACAACCGACTTCAAACGCTGATCAGACCCAATGTCCGCTTTGTGCCATAAGCGGACATGATGCCCGTAGATTTTCGCACTACTTAGGGACTGCGTGCGCAGTTTTGCGCGCGAGGTTCCGCACCATCCGGCAACGATCCGATTGCCAAACGAGTTTTAGCGAAGGTGTGAAATTGCCAACGTTCGCGCGCTGTTCGAGTGTTACCTTCTCATGTGCCTGCGGGGCGGAATTGCGCGGCGAGAGAGGCCGCTTTGGCAAAGATGGCCTTGGCGTCGGCGCTGGTGACGGCGACGGTGGTATTCAGGTTGGTCACTGAACCCGTGCCCGCTGAAACAATCCCCGCAGCCATGGCTTCCTTCTCGCTAGGCGCCTCCCCGATGATCATAAAATCATACTCGCCAAACGTGTAATAATAGGCGTGGAGTTTTCCGCCAGCGGCCGCCATAAACTTGCCGATCGATTCACTGCGGTCCTCAGGTTTCGCCATCATGCGTTTGATGGTTTCGGCGGTGAAATTTCCCCGGGTGATATAGAGTGGCATTGTCTCCTCCTGTTTTTCGATGGCACGAGGCCAATTTAAACGAACAGACTAAGCCGCGAATCTCAAAATGACTATCAATAAAACTCGAGCCGCCTGTCGTGCCGCTCAGAGCTTTACAGCCGAAAGCGGACATCAAACGGGTAGGGCAGAATGTCCGCTTTGTGCCATAAGCGGACATCGTGCCAATGGCGCATACGTATTCGGGTGCGTGTTAATATTACGAAATGAACATCCTGAATATAAAAGCGCTCGGCGGACTCCTGTTCCTTCTTCTTGTCATGGCGGCGCTACTATTTATTCCAGCGTGGACGCTTGATTATTGGCAGGCGTGGATGTTCCTGGCAGTATATTTTGCGCCGTCTCTCGCGATCACCCTCTACCTTATGAAAAAAGACCGAAAGCTCTTAGAGCGACGGATGAGCGGGGGTCCGACTGGCGAGAAGAAAACAACTCAAAAGATCATAATGCTTTTCGTGTCGCTGGGATTTATTAGCGGCCTCGTTTTCCCCGCACTAGATCATCGCTTTGCATGGTCTTACATGCCGCCATATGTGGCCCTGGCAGGAGACGTACTTGTAGTGCTTGGTTGGTTGGTCATATTCTTAGTGTTCAAAGAAAATACATTCTCCTCTGCCACCATTGAATTGGCCCCCAATCAAAAAGTTATATCAACTGGCCCGTACGCACTCGTACGGCACCCGATGTACGCCGGAGGCCTTGTCATGTTTCTTGGCATACCGATTGCGCTCGGTTCGTGGTGGGGATTGCTGATCATTGTCGTGATGATGCCCGTAGTTCTTTGGAGACTATTTGATGAGGAAAAATTTCTGGCAAGGAATCTACGGGGCTACGTGGAGTACCAAAAAAAAGTGCGATATCGCTTGATACCGCTAATCTGGTAACCCTTTGGATCGCCGCTGCCGACTAGCCTCAAGTTACAAGTACGTGCCTTAAGATGTCTGCCTTGAGTCAAAAGCGGACATGACGCTCTCCCATTATGATGTCTGCTTTATCCGCGAAAGCGGACATCAACGCGCAGAGGTCAGGCTTCGATCAATTTGTCTGTGTAGACCTCGAACCGCGCCAGGGTAATTTGACCGAAGCTGGTGGACAGGGGCACGTCAGCAGCATCGCGTCCACGGCCGACCAGAATGCGCCCGATCCGTGGTGTATTGTGGCGCGCATCGAACGTGTACCAAGTGTTGGAGAGATAGACCTCGAACCACGCGCTGAAATCCATTGGCGTGTCTTCCGGTGGAACGCCAATGTCGCCAAGGTAGCCAGTGCAATAACGCGCAGGAATGTTCATGCAGCGGCATAGTGTCACCGCCAAATGAGCGAAGTCGCGGCAAACTCCCTTGCGCTCTTTGTGCACATCGTGGGCGGTCTTCGTCGGTGCCGCGAACTGATAGCCGAAAGTTAGATGATTATGCACGTAGTCGCATATCGTTTGCACGCGCGGCCAACCCGGCAATGTGTCCTTGAACAACGACCACGCCAGTTGCATCAGCTGATCGGTTTCGCAATAGCGACTTGGCAGAAGATAAAGAATGCATTGATCCGGCAAGTCCTGCACCGCGATCTGCTGCGCTGTTGCCACCAAGGGATCGGGCTGACCAGTGTCTCGCACAATTCCGCTGTAAGTGAGTGTTGTACGTCCGGCCGGAAGAAAGAGGCGGCCGCATTCGTTGCCGAAGAGATCACGATACGGTCGGATAGGCACTGATGGATCCGTGGTGATTTGATCCGAGGTGAGAAGGTCGGAGTGCCGAGAGGGATGGACGTTCAGCAGGATAACCATCGGCGTTGGCTGCGGTGCGTCGTAGGTGATATTGAAACCGATCTTTATCTTCATGCGTTTTTGTCCACTCTGCAGCCGTCGCAGACTACGACGCGGTAAATCTTTACGCTGGCCTAAAATTTAAGCGATATTGCTCGACGGACGTGGCGCCCTCTTATTATGATGTCCGCTCTTACCCTCGAAAGCGGACATTGATCGGTCAGCCTCGCATGTCCGCATTGCCAAAAGCGGACATTCCGCCATTCATTCAATCACCTCGTCGGCGCGGGCGATCAGTGTCGGCGGCACGGTCAGGCCGAGTATCTTGGCAGTCTTGAGGTTGATTGCAAATTCCACTTTCACCAACTGCTGTACGGGTAGATCGGCTGCCTTTTCACCGTTGAGAATCCTGGCGGTATAAATACCTTGCTGCCGATATACGTCCTGCTGGCTGGTACCGTAGCTCATTAGGCCACTGGAGGTTGCGTAACCTGTAAACAGCTCACTTTGTGAAGCGGAACGCGCCCTAACCAACGGGGTTACTAGGTGGATAGGAAGCGTCAGCGTCAAAACGATCGTCATTACAAAGCAGAATCTCAAGGTTTCAATGTAATGCTGCGAAAGAATTGTTGGGATTCGGGAAGCTCTTTGCAATGCATCCCGCCGATCTCCCTCTCTCCGTCGTCACTCAGAATTTGGACCATGTCGGTGCCCGGCACAGCAAACAGTGCTTCGGGGTGAAGGTCCTTAAAGTCGATTCCTTGCACCATAACTGGCGGGCTGGCCGCCGCACCCGACCATTTGTAAAGAACAAAACCGCCGACATTGTCGAAGGGGCCGGCCACGATCAGATATTCATTGCCAACACGCTCTAGACTTCTAATCCCCAGCCCGTTCAGAGCAAGTTCGATCGGCTGTCCTAGTACGGCCTTGGCACCTAAGATTATTTTTGCGGGATTTTCGATCGGAACTATAAGCGCTTTGCCGCCGGGGATCGGGTTGCGGAATCCGATTAGAAGTTTTCCTTCAGGTGTAGCCGCCAACCCCTCAATGTTGATTGCGCCAAGAGCTTTAGGCGGCAGAGTCGACGCCTCCCCTAGCCGGTAACGGCTGAGCTGAGCTGCGCTCACGAGATCGGACAAGAGATCGACATAGGCATACCCAATCGGCGATACAGTTAGCTTGTCTCCTTGCATCACAACATCTGTCGCAAAAAATCTTTGCCTAGCTGGCCTACTCTTGCCTTTCTTGTTGTTGCCATGAGAGGTTATCCAATAGATGCGGCTGCCGATTATGGCGGACGCTTCGATGTCGGTTTCCTGATCGTCTGCTTTTAGAAAATCATTCAGATTGATATTCTGGATCGGCCAAGGCTGGCTGCGAACATATACGCGCAGGACATTGTCTTCATCGCTTGCCACGACGAAAGTATTGGCATCGAGCGCTTCGGCAGCCGACGCATCGCACATTTGCCGGTATTCAAAATAGGAAAAGCTCGTCTCGGCACGAGACGGCGCCACGCTAAAACATACAACTGCTAAAATTATTACAATCGCAGTTCTCAGGCTCAGTTCAGACATTGCTCGCCCCTTCGTGATTGGCAGCTTGCATTCCCGATGAGGGCTAGGGTTTTGAATGATTGGAAAGAGCATCGGCCATGAATCGGAGACTGTTCATTGCTCTGGGATTCCATACCAACCACGTTTGGCTCAATTACGACTACGTTTGCATCACAAGGGACTGGTGTCAGAGGCGGTGATACCGAGCGACAGGAGAATATTGTCTGCTGAATTCGCGGCGGCTTTGGCCCGACAAGACTTGGCACATTGAATTCTTATTGGCATTTCGTTTGCGCGGCAGAACTTAGGAATTTACGGAAATCGGATGTGTTATTTTCCTTGATTCTTCGTTATACGTACGAGGCTTTAGTTTAGTGGCGGCGCCGCGAACGTCTGCCTTGGGTCATAAGCGGACATGATGCTCTCTCTTTGTGATGTCTGCTTTACCCCCGAAAGTGGACATTGATCGCTCCTTCACGGTAATCGGATCCGCCCCGGAATTTTTCAGTGTTTTTGAATCTCTTCACCGACCTGTTCGGCGAAGAGATTCACCCGGAAATGCCATGGGTCAGCATGTCCGCTTTGCCACCAAAAGCGGATATCTCGACGTCCGTTTCCAGCCGTAAAATCAGAATGTTTCCGGGCCTTGTTGCTGAAACGTCACAACATCGAGAAACCACAGCATGATGTGAGGCCCGGCCTATGTACCGCGTGGTGAAAGGATTATTCTTGCTCCTAAGATCGATGTTTCAAATCGACGATTTCATTCCGGGGGCTTCCAATGAAAAAACTTTTCGTTGCAGGTATCGCTGCTGCTGTATTCTGTGGCGCGCCTGCTCTTGCGGCTGACCTGCCCGTAAAGGCGCCAGCCTACGCTGCTGCACCCACCCCGATGTTCACTTGGACTGGCTTCTATGCCGGATTGAACGGCGGCTATGGCTGGGGCCATACCGGGTTTCAGCAGGCAGATTTCGTCGACGCAAATACGAGGGGTTGGTTCCTAGGAGGGCAATTCGGCTACAATAAACAATTCACGAACAATTTTGTGGCCGGCGTTCAGCTCGATCTCGATTGGTCCCGTATCAAGGGCCAAGTGAATGATGGTGATGAGATCTATCAGGGCCAGATCAAATATTTTGGAACTGCCCGTGTACGAGCGGGCTTCACACAAAATCAGACATTCATTTACGGCACTGGTGGAGTAGCCTGGGGCAAAAACTCGGTTAGAGCAGGCATCGATCCGATGTTCTTCACCGCCAGTGAAACTCACACGGGTTGGGTCGGGGGCGTGGGCGGGGAACATTACTTCACGCCCACCGATAGTTTCGCGCTTGAATATCTTTACATCAATCTGGGAACGAAGAACTATGATATCGGTGGACCGTACGGAATCCAGCCGATCCATGTGCGCTACAACTCGGTTCGGCTCGGCTGGAATCACCACTACTGAGTGAAACGGTCGCGGGATGCGATGTTCAGGCCCCGGTATCGTCCGGGGCTTTTGTTTTGTTTCCGCGTCGCATATGTCCGCTTTGGGTAAAAAGCGGACATTGGTCATAATTCAGTTCCCTTGCGCGCCGATTCTCGGGATTGTCTGGATGGTGAGACAAACCTGCGCCAGTCCAGAAAATCCGAGTTTGCGTGCGGCAACCTGAGATACGTCAAGTATTCTTCTGGTGATGAAAGGGCCACGATCGGTAATCCGCACCACCGCCGAGCGCCCATTTTCTCGATTGTCGACGCGGACCAGCGTCCCGAATGGTAGCGACCGGTGAGCGGCAGTCAAATCTTGCTCACGAGTATCTTCGCCGCTTGCAGTCTCTTCGCTCACAGTTGAATAGACCGATGCAAGACCGCACTCGACGCCGGTGGTCTTCTGCCGCTCCTGGTAGAGTTGGTAACCGAAGAATACGGTAGCGAGGGCGACCGCACCAATAGCGAGGTAAAGAACATTGCGATTCATGGTCTGCTGACCAAAGATATTATTTGATTCATCTCAATGTGACTGAGCATCGGCAAAAGTAGTATATTAATTAAGAAGAAGTAATTGCGCGATTCTTGGATTGTCCCTCGCGTCATCCGGGAAACATTGAGCAAGGAGCGAAGTGGCTTAACTTTTAGTCGAAGGCTGCAAGAGGAGATAGATTATGTCGCTTGGTACCATCCTCGTCATCATTCTCATCATTTTCCTGCTCGGCGGCTTTAGTGGCCGCTTCGGCGGCTACGGCTACGGCTTCGGTCATGGCGGCATCGGTCTTCTCGGCGTTATCTTGATCATAGTCGTCGTACTGCTTGTCATGGGTCGGCTTTGATCTGACAGGCGGAACGTCGAACGCTGCAGCTTAAAAGAACCGTCAATTCGCGGTCTTGGTCGCACTCGGCGGCCGTCAAATATTGTGGTGTCTTGATCTTTTGTCAGGTCAGTCTTTTTCACTATCGCAGGAGTTCTAAAATGACTCTTACCGTTGCTCATCTCACGCCACTCGTCGCTCTTATCGCCGGCATTTTGATACTAATTATTCCAAGACTGCTGAACTTTATCGTCGCTCTCTACCTTATCGTAACAGGCCTGATCGGCCTCAACGCGATATATCATTTTGTCAGTTAAAAGTCGTCGCCACGCGACGCCCTCTCATTATAATGTCTGCTCTTAACTCCGACGCGCATCGCTCCTTCACGGCAATCCTATCCGCCCCGGAATTTGTCAGTGCTTTTGAATCTCTACGCCGACCTCTTCGGGAACCGATCGAGCGGTCTGGTCCGCCGGCGAAGATGCGAAAAAATGCTCAAAGTGCCGCCGCCGCGGCCGAAAGCTCACCGCGTATTTGGCCCACTACGTTCATCACCGTCGGATCGTTGCGTTTGCGCGGGTGTGACGTCTCAACTTCAACCGTCATTGCGGGAAAGGCTGGTTGCCCGACAAGCGCGATGATACGGTCGGCGAGATAGACGGCCTCCTCGATGTCGTGGGTGACAAACAGGATGGTCTTTTGCGTCTTCGCACGAATGCGAATCAATTCATCCTGCAAACCCTCGCGCGTGATCGCGTCGAGCGCCGAAAACGGTTCATCCATCAACAGTACTTGCGGATCGACTGCGAGCGCGCGAGCAAGCGAAACGCGCTGGCGCTGGCCACCTGATAATTCGTGCGGATAGCTCGCCGCATAGGCGGAAAGTCCGACAAGCGTGAGCGCTTCCTCAACGTGCTGCTTGCGCTCGACCCTTGATACGCCGCCGTGCTCCAAGCCGAAGCCGACATTGTCGAACACCGTACGCCAAGGAAGTAGCCGTGCATCTTGGAACACGAGCGCAACAGCCAGCCGCCCGCGCATTGGTTGGGCGCGAAGCACCATCTTCCCAGTTTGTGGCTTCAGAAGTCCGGCAATCACGCGGAGCAGAGTTGATTTGCCTACACCCGACGGGCCGACGACCGCAAGAAATTCGTTGGGCTCAATCGCGATCGTAAGATCATGCAGGACTACGGTTGTTCGGCCGTCACGCACGAATGAAAGCCCGAGCTTGTGCAGCTCAATTATTGCTTCCATTTAAGCAACCTGTTCTGCATGGCAACGAAGGCGGTATCGATCAGGCCGTAAAGTAATGCCATCGTGGCCATGTAAATCACAACGATATCACTCGCGAGCAGGTTCGAGGCCTGCATCATGCGATTTCCGAGTCCCGGAACGCCGAAAATCTCCGCCGCTACTACCGCCATCCATGCCTGGCCGATTGCCGTACGGAGTCCGCCCAGAATACCGGGTGTGGCCGCGGGAAGAATGACCTTGCGAAGCCTCTGATCCGCACGCTTGAAACCGAAGGCGTCGGCCACCTCGATCAGATCGCGATCCACTGCATGAACGGCGGAAAGTGCGGCGAAATAGGAAATCCAGAAGACGCCGATACCGATGATGAACACCGCAGCCGCAGGCTCGATTCCGAACCACAGGATAGCGAACGGCACCCACGCGAGACCTGGGATTGGCCGCAAGATACGCACGACCCACGACAGCGTCGCTTCCACCGAATGCCACAAGCCGGTGAGCAGACCGAGCAGAACGCCAAGCGCGCAGCCGATCACCAGTCCAAGCAAATAATGACTGAGGCTCGATTCAAGTGCAGCAAGCCAAATACCGGATCTCAGCTCGCGATAAAATGCCCCCGGCAAAGCGCTCGGGGGCGGCAGCAAGTCGGCGCTGATGGTACCGAACCATGGAAGCGCTTCCCACAACAATAGGAAAACTATAAAACCCAGCGCCGCAAGCGTAAATTCCAGGCTTCGTCCCATTTTCAGTTTCCGGCGACAGCTTTGTCGTAGAAGGACGTCACGAATAAACCATCGAGCGGTTCGGCCTTTCTCAGCGCGCCGATCTTCACCTGGAAGTCCTGCAACTTCTTCGTGGATTCGATGATGCGGCGCGGATCGGACGTGAATTTTGTTTGCGGCGATTTAAGTGCGGCGAGGATGATGTCATCCGAGATGATCCCTTTGCCGAGACCAACGCCGACTAAAGGCGCCACTTTTGCGGGATTTTCTTGAAGTTCCTTGGTGGCGCGGACCACTACGCTGACTAGATCCTCAACCGCCTTCGGATTCTTATCCGCGAACGTGCCCGACACTGCGATGACAACGCCGGGGAAATCTGGAAACATGTCGGCACCGGTAGCGATCAACTTGATATTCGGGTTTTGTTTCAACGCGATTGTCGAAGCAGGCTCACGAATGTTTCCACCTTCGACCGCGCCGGTGAGGATCGCGCGCTGGGTTGCATCGATCCCCATTTCGATGATTTCAACATCAGCCTTGTCGACTTTCAGCACTTCCCACAGCCAGTATTGCAGCGTCGCATTCGGGCCGGAGCCGATCGGCTGCGTCGCAAGTTTTGCTGGACGGCCGTTCTTTTCGTGGAAAGCCTTAAAGCCTTCAGCCGTGCCCTTGCCCCCGTTGAATAGAGGCGCAAGCGCTGGACCGGCCGCAACACCCATTTCCTCAACAACTGTCGCGGCGACGACGCGAACGTCAAAACCTTTCGAGCGAAGTACCAAAAGCGGCGCTAGACCGGCGACATAAACGTCCAGTGTACCGGAAGACAGCGCCTGAATCATGTTGGGGCCCAACTCGAAGCTGGAAAACTTAATGTCGAGACTTTTCTCTTTGGCCCAACCCTCACCGTCGGCGACGAATACCTGAGCTACCCCCATCACCGGGATATAACCGACACGAATGGTAGTGGTTGGCGTCTGCGCCTTAACTGCGCAGGTGATCAGCGCGAAGGCGACGACGGCACTTGCCAGGCAAAACCTGCTGATATTGAGGTGCGAGGAAACTAAGCGTGACATAGGGTCACCTCCGAATTTTGCGACAGATTGTTATTAAACCTATGGGGCCCGAACGCTTATCCGCCCGGCAACATTTATGCAACCAAACGCAGTGGATATTAAAATATTCCCATTATATTATTGTATTATTTTTGTTCATCGGCCGGATTGCAAAGGAGGGGAGTCGCGCCCCGAAATTTGTCAGTCTTTTCGAAATTTTACGGCGACCCCTTCGGGATCCGATCGAGCGGTCTGGTTCGCCGCTGTGAACTGCGAGCGACGCTCTCTCATTGCGATGTCTGCTTTACCCCCGAAAGCGGACATCGATCGGAGGCACTTAAACGTCCGCTTTGTTCCAGAAGCGGACATTCCTGCATCCAACCCGCGCGCCCCGGTTCAGTGAAATTATCTCGCGCCCGCGTATGCGCAGAGCCAGTAGATTCCTCTTGAAAGACTTAGATCTGAGATGGCCCCTCCAGCGCCTTGCTCACTCGCGGCCGCCTTGCACTGATCTAAGTTTTTAAATTTTCCAACCATCTGAGAAGTGACGCCGACCGGCGTAACGGCGCCAGTCGCCGGAGAAAGTACCGCAACTACTATGATGAGCGCGTACATCGCTAAACCTCTTGTTTATGGACTGACAAAATGATGATACGGCGATCAAAACTTCTGCGATTGACCTGCGTCAAATGCCTGCCACACATGCTCAGACACGCCCGCGGCTTCGCATTGGCCAACAAGGAGCATGATCCGCGGCGCATCGGCCACGCTGCCGGGCCCAAAGCCAACTCAATTACGTAGGGCCAATGTCCGCTTTGGGTCAAAAGCGGACATGACGGCCTCCAAAGTTGATGTCCGCTTTACCCCCAAAAGCAGACAATCGTCAGCAACCCTTCCATGTCTGCTTTGTGCCAATAGCGGACATGACGCTCTCTCATTATGATGTCTGCTTTACCCCAATTACGTACATGCATCGGACAGTTTCGTGCCAAAACCGGATCTTCAGCGGCGCCGGCCAGACGATTGTTCGAAATAAGCAGTAAAAATCCGCTTCTGCTGGTCGTTGAGCTTACCGTAAAGCGGCTCTGCGGCGTCGGCGGTGATCTTGAGATCATCAGCCTGTTCGCGCATGGAATTGGCGGCGCGGCGCATGACCTCAATCAGTGTCGGCGGAGTACGCGAGTTGCTCGGTTTATCCGCATGGGCTGCGACTATGTGGTCGGCACGGCGCTTTGTGATCTCGCGCAGCGCCTTTTCGAGATTGCTCCAGTCCCCTTCCTGCTCGGAAGTAAGCAGGAGATCCGCCTTAAGTTGTGCTAAACGTGCCGCCTCGTGGTCTATGATCTGGTTCACGGTTGGCACGCTGGAGCGATTTTCACCGGCTGGTTGGCTTAGCGCGGGAATGGCCGATCCGAGCGCGGCCACAGTCGCGGCAAGCATGAGCAATTTATTCATCGTGACACCTCCTCAAGATACTCAACTCCCATGGGTTCAGTTTAATGAACATAACCACTATGAGTTATCGGTTCATTCAAACAAATTGTCGCGTCGCGAATGTCTGCTTTGTGCCAATAGCAGACATCAAATCCGTGGCTGGATGAAACAGCTGTTAGCCTCAGCTGACACAATTTGGTCTTGAATTCTACGGTATTTTTCAGTGGTCAACGCAGATCAAAGCCTTTGGACTCGGGCAATACTAAATTCATCAACAGTTCATCTGGGCGGGTGTCTAGTCGAGCGGGGCGTTACAGTGAAAGGACATCACAATGCGTTTGAAAAAGTTGATCGCGGGAGGTGCCGCGGGGGTCATCCTATTTGGAGCGGTCAGTCCGACGATCGCCTTGCCGCTCGCATCCAATGGTTTGTCGGTAAAACAATCGGCCCCTGATACGACGACGGATGTGAAGGGTGGCCACATGGGTCATGGCAGCATGGGTCATGGCAGCATGGGTCATGGTAGCGTGGGGCATATTGGCCACGTAGGAAATATTGGCCGCGTGGGGAGTTTTAACCGCGTAGGAAATATTAGCCGCGTTGGAATTTTAACCGTGTTGGAAATATTGGCCGCGTTGGAAATATTGGCCGTTGGCATGGCGGGAATATTGGCCGTTGGCAGGGAGGGAACCGTTGGAGTGGCAATCGTTGGAATGGCGGATGGAATAATGGCGGCTGGAATAATGGCGGCTGGAATAACTGTGGTTGGTGGGGTTGCGGTTGGGGCGTCGGACTTGGCGCAATCGGACTCGGCCTCGTTGCTGCAAGTGCCTATCCCTACTACTACGGCTATGGACAACCTTGCTATTACGACAATTGGGGTCGGCTCTACTGCGACTATAATTACAATAATTACTATTGAGTAGAAGCTGAACTCCGACACGCAGCTGCCGCCGGATAAATCTCACCCGGCGGCAGCTAATCGTACAATCGTTCTCGATCCTTCAATAGCGACGCTCTTGAATAATTCTTCGCGTCGCGGAAGTCCGCTTCGTGCCAGAAGCGGACATGCACTCGGTGTCGGAAATGCGCAGAATTCGGTTATCCCGATTTCGCACGGCTTTCACTAATATAGCCCGACTGCCTCAGGCCTCGGCGTACCTCTTGCCAACGGTACGACAACAAGTGCGGCAAGCGTCGTCAATGCGACCAGAGCCCAAGCTTCGTTTATAACTTCGACAAAGGCCACCTTGTCGATAATCGGAGCCAACATGGCCTGCATTTCGGGGGCGAGCAGCGCGGGCCCGAAAACTTCAGGTGGGATGCCGAGGGTTCTCGCTGTATCCAAATCACCAGCAGTAAGACGATTGATGAGTGTCCGCGCATGTTCGGGCGCACGTGTGTAAATGACAGTATCGATTATCGCAATTCCAATAGCACCGCCGAGATTGCGCATAAGGTTGAACAAACCACTAGCATCGGCGACGGCAGTCTTTGCCAATTGCCCGAGGGCAAGCTGTGTGGGAGGTAGAATGCAAAACATGATGGCGCAGCCGCGCACCAACTGAGGCCAGAACATTTCATCGAAGTCTGTGGCTCTCGTTTGAACGGAGCTCAAACCCAGCCCTATTCCAAAGAGCAGAAAGCCGAGCACTGTTAAAATCCGGTCATCAAAACGTCGTACCAAAATTACCGCGACTGGAGCAACGGTAAGTTGCGCCACGCCCGTCACCAGCATGATCTCACCGATCTCGAGGGCGTTGTGCGCCCTCACATAGGCTAGAAAAACCGGCATGAGATAGACCGATCCAAAAAGTCCCATCCCAAGTATAAAACTGAGCAGACAACCGGTCGAAAAGTTTCGATCATGAAAGATTTGCAGGTCAACTAACGGCTTTGGTGACCGCAGAGTTCGAACTACAAATCCCACCGCAGTGATCAAGCACAAGCTGAGAAGGCCAGCAGCCGGCAGTGAAGTCCAGCCGCGCTTTGGGGCTTCTTTAATTGCGATTTCCAGCGCTGCGAGGGCGACCGCCCCCAGCGCTAACGAGGTCACATCCAAATGGCGAAGTTGATCGAAAGATGTCCTCCCCTTCGGTAACGATACCGATGCTACCAAGGCGGCAATAATCCCTGGCAAAACATTTATCAGGAAGAGCCACGGCCAAGAATAAGTCTCAGTGATCCAACCTCCCACGATTGGCCCAACAGTCGGGGCAAGAACGGCTAAGACCCCGGCGAACATAGTCGCGAGCGCCTGTAGCCGGACCGGAAAAAGCAAAAAGACTGCTGAGAAGACCGCCGGGATCAGCGTACCGCCGGAAAATCCTTGCAAGATGCGACACGCGATTAAAGACGAAAAGCTTCTGCTGGCGGCGCAAGCGATCGACGAAAGTGTAAAAACTGACACGGCAACGATGAACAGCCACCGCATTGTAAGCACACGCGTCAAAAACCCAGTGAGCGGAATTGAGATAATTTCTGCAATCAAATATGCAGTCTGGATCCAGCTCATTTGATCTTGCGCAATATTCAACGCTTGTTGGATTGTCGGCAGCGACGTAGCGACGACCTGAACATCAAGAATCGCCATAAACATGCCGATGCACATCATTGCGAAACCGGTCCAGACCGCTGCAGTGACGGAATCCGACGCCTGATTTTCAGCCGCAGAGATCATTACTGTTCCTGCGCAGGTGTCTTGCAGCCGGAGGACCATCAACACGGGTAGGTCCCAATAGTTTTAACGCAGTGTCTCTACCCACAGCCGGCTGATGAGCGTTGACTAGGAGGTCACTCTCAAACGATTTCAGACCGAGTTTATGGTCGGGAGCGAGATGTGTCTATCGAGGTAACAATGGCCGCTCTGGATCAGAAGTAGATGTGAGGTTCTCTCATTATTATGTCTGCTCTTACCCCGATGTGCATCACTTCACGGTAATCCGATCCGCCCCGGAATTTGTCAGTCCTTTCGAATCTTTACGTCGACCCCTTCGGGATCCGATTGAACGGTCTGGTCCACCGCTTTGAACTCCGAGCGACGCTCGAGCATGTAACCCACGTGTAACCCGCGGCACCCACACCACCTGTGCACTGCAGCGGATTGGCTTTTCTACGTCTCCCGATTGCAGCGGAGTACGCTGGGGTACGCTCTAGTACAATTTCCGATGGGTGAAGAGGGTGGTGCCGGTTGAGAGGATTGAACTCCCGACCTCGGTTTACAAAACGATTTTTCGCATTGTCGAGAGGTTCTCTGCCAGTTCACGCTAGTACACCGCGATACGCGGCAGTTCCCGTTGCCACGGGGTTTCTAAAATTTCTTGATATTGAACGGATGGGTACTGGGGTGAACTGGCTCGAACTGGGAGCGACGCTAGAACGTGCAACCCGCAAGTAACCCGCGACATAGATCTCCCGCCAGATTTCAATCGTAAGTCCACTTTAGAGCCGAAAGCGGACATCAAATGCGAAGGGCGGCATGTCCGCTTTACCCCCGAAAGCGGACATTGATCAGTGAGCCTCTCATGTCCGCTTTGTGCCAATAGCAGATATTCCGCCATTTATTCGATCACCTCGTCGGCACGCTGCTGTAGAATTAACGGCACGTCGAGGCCGAGTGCTTTGGCGGTCTTGAGGTTGATGAACAGCTCGACTTTCGTGGCCAGCTGGACTGGCATGTCGGCCGGTTTTTCTCCATTGAGGATGCGGCCGGTATAAATGCCGGCTTGCCGGTACGTATCGACAAGGTCAGCCCCGTAGCTAGCCAGGCCGCCCCCCGCGGTGAACTCACGAAACTGGAAGATTGCGGGCACCGCGTATCGGACGGTTAGCGCGCCGAGGTGTTCGCCCCGGCTATTAAAGAACGGATCACCGCCGATCACGAGCGCGCCCACTTTCTGTTGGACCAAGTTTTCAAATACCTTATCGATGTCGCTGTCGGTGCTGGCATACAAGACCTGCAGCTGCATTCCGAGCGTCTTGGCCGCCGCCTCCAGATTTCTCGATATGGCGGTGGCGCGAATTCGATCGGTCGGGTTGACGAGCGCGGCGACGTTTGTCGCTTTCGGGACCAACTCGTGCAGCAGCTCCAATCGCTTCGGCCCCAACTCCACGTCCAAGAGACTCAAGCCCGTGACGTTGCCACCCGGTCGGTTCAGGCTGGCGACAAGTCCAATTTCTACCGGGTCGAACCCGGCAGTGAAAACGATTGGGATCGTCCCGGTTGCAGCCTTCGCCGCTTGTGCCCCAGGGCCATTTGCGTAAATCACGGCCACTTGACGTCGAACGAGGTCAGCCGCCAGCGCTGGCAGCCGTTCGTAATGATTTTCGGCGAAGCGGTATTCGATCATCACGTTCTGGCCCTTGATGCGGCCCACTTCTTTCAAGCCCAGACGGAACGCAGCCAAAAGATGCAGATCATCGCCGGGCCCCCTGCTGCCGAGAAATCCGATTACCGGCATCGCCGACTGCTGCCCACGCGCCGTGAGCGGCCACACAGTCGCCGCACCCCCGAGAAGCGTGATGAATTCCCGCCGCTTCATGCCTGTCCCCAAATGCTCAGAACAAGGCATCGTAACTGCTCAGAGTAGTATGGCTAGGCCCATCGCAGATGCCCGCTTCGTGCCACAAGCAGACGTGACGCCCTCTCATTATAATGTCCGCTCTTACCCCGAAAGCGGACATTGATCGGCGTTCCTAAAGGCCAAAAAAACGCCCCACTATGGTATCGTGATCTCAGTCCGCTTGAGAGCAAGCGGCTCATATCGAGGGCGGAAATATCGATGCAAGAAATTCAGCGAGCGCAGCGCGAGCGATTCTATGGCCCGTTGGTCATTGCGCTCGTTCTATTACTTTTGCTCGGACTTCCGTTCGCGGCGTGGCTCGACATGCGCGCGCTTTCCGAGCGCATTCTCAACCAGCAGGCCGACGAGATTCGCCGCATCATCGACGACATGCGCGGCTTTTACGCCTCCGATGTTATCGGCCGCGTGATCAGCCATCCCAATGCCGTGCCCACCAACAACTACAAGGAAGTTGAGGGCGGCATTCCGATTCCGGCGACGCTCTCCATCGAGCTCGGCCGACTGATTTCCGCCCGCAACGACGCGGTAAAATACCGCTTCGTATCGGACCTGCCATTCAGGGGGCGCGAGTCGCACAATCTTGACGGCTGGGAAGTTGCGGCGCTCGCGGCGCTGCGCGCCGACCCGAAAACGCCCGTCGTGCAGGTGTCGGGGTCGATTTTTGATCGCGACATTCGCCTAGCTGGGCCCGTGACGATGGGGCCCGCTTGCGTCGCTTGCCACAATACCCATCCCGAAAGTCCGAAAACAGATTGGAAAGTCGGCGACGTGCGGGGGATACAGGAAATCACCATCCGCCAGCCGATTGCCGCCAACATGTTTTCCTTTAAATATCTTCTGATCTACTTCGTGCTCGCCGCCATAAGCGGGCTCGCTTTCATCCTGATTCAGCGCCGACAGGCAGCGCAAATTGCTGGCGTCAATCGCGAGCTTTCGGAATCGAATGACTTCCTCGCCGCTATCTCCATGAAGATTGCAAAGTACATCTCGCCGCAAATATACAAGAGCATCTTCTCCGGCCAAAAGGATGTCGCGATTGCGACCGAGCGCAAGAAGCTCACAATCTTCTTTTCTGACATCAAGGATTTTACCGCTAGCACCGAGCGACTGCAGCCGGAGGACCTTACCGCGCTCCTCAACGAATACTTCACCGAGATGTCCGTGATCGCGCTTCGCCATGGCGCTACGGTCGACAAGTTCATCGGCGATGCGATGCTGCTTTTTTTCGGCGATCCAGAAACCAAGGGCATCGGCGAGGACGCCCGCGCATGCCTCTTGATGGCGGTCGACATGCAGCGGCGGCTCGAGCAACTCAACACGACGTGGCGCAATCGCGGCATCGAGCAACCGTTCCGCGCCCGCATGGGCATCAACACGGGCTTTTGCAACGTCGGCAATTTCGGCTCCGAAGACCGCATGGACTACACGATCATCGGCGCTGAGGCGAACCTCGCCGCGCGCCTGCAATCGATCGCCGAGCCCGGCGGCATCGTCTTGAGCTACGAAACATATGCCCTCGTACGCGATGTGGTGCGCGCACGGCCACTTCCGCCGATCACCATGAAGGGCGTCGGTCGCGAGGTGCTGCCCTATGCAGTCGAGGGACTCGTGGAGGAATTGCAACAGCGCGTCAACGTGATCAGCGAGCACGCCACCGGTATCGATTTCTTTCTCGACCTCGAGGTGATCGATAAGGCCGCGGTCGAGCGCACGCGTCGCCTCCTGCAGCAGGCGCTTGCCGCCCTTGAGCAGAAGACAAAACCGGCCGCGTCGTAGGCGACCCCGAAATTTGTCGGTCCTTTCGAATCCCTCCGCCGACCTGTTCGGGAACCGATTGAGCGGTCTGGTTCGCCGCTTTGAACTGGGAGCGATGCTAGAACGTGTAACCCGCAAGTAACCCGCGACATACATCCTTCGCGAGAGTTCAATTGCAAGTCCGCTTTAGAGCCGAAAGCGAAAAATGCGAACGTTCTAGCTGCCGGCTACGCGTCGGCATGCGCGCGGATCAGGAGACGGCGCAGCCGCGCGCATGAGGCTCGCTATCATCTCCGGACTCATGTAAATGTCCTTTACATGAAATGGGGCAAACGCGGCGGCCACGGTCCGCGCGGCTATCACCACGGCAACCTCAAGGAAGCTCTGGTGCGCGCCGCACTTGAACTGATTGTCGAGAAGGGACCGGCTGGCTTTACCTTTGCCGATGCCGCGCGCTGGGCGGGCGTTAGCCCGGCCGCGCCCTACCGGCATTTCCGCGACCGCGAACAACTGCTCGCCGACGTAGGGCGGCGGGGTTTTGAACAATTTTCCGAAGCACTGGCCAAAGCCTGGGACGAGGGCAAGCCGGATGTCATGAGCGCCTTCGACCGGCTCGGCAAAACCTATCTCGCTTTCGCCAAGCGCGCGCCAGCCTACTACTCGGCGATGTTCGAGGCCGGCGTGCCGCTCGATGCCGATCCGCAATTGCGGGAGGCGAGTGAGAACGCGTTCGCGGTGCTGCGCGCGGCTGCGGAAAAGCTGGTGGCGCTGATGCCAGCGCAAGGGCGCCCGCCGGCGCTAATGGTGGCGCTACATATTTGGTCGATGACCCACGGCATCGCATCTCTGTTTGCCCGCGGCGATGCCGCGCGGCGCTCGCTGCCGATGTCGCCAGAAGAACTGCTGGAGGCGGCGGTTCTCGTCTATCTCCGCGGGCTGGGACTCAATGCTGCTGGGTCCACGTCACGCGGCTGAGCTCACCCCCCCTCCGCAACCGCTTGTGCGCTTCCTATGTGAAGGGTCTTGACATCTCGCTATCTCAACCCTACTAATGTAAATGTTATTTACATTTACGCGAGGATGCCAATGCCAATCACCGCAAAGCTAGATGATCTCGGCAAACCTGCCTGGATTGCACTGATAATTGCTGGATTCATGGTGTGGTGGCCGCTTGGCCTTTGCATCCTTGCCTTCACAATCGGGAGCGGAAGAATGATGGGATGCGGATTTCGCGGCGGCCACAACCGCTGGCAAGACAAAATGGATTGGATGCGTAGCAAGACGGGTCCCCACGGCCCGTGGGCCAACGCACCGTCAAGCGGCAATCGCGCCTTCGACGAATACCGCGCCGAAACCCTGAAGCGACTCGAAGACGAGCAGCGCGAGTTTCGCGAATTCCTGGACCGGCTTCGCTTCGCCAAGGACAAGACCGAGTTCGATGCCTTCATGAGCGAGCGCAGCAACCGTCCAGCCCCAGACGCGGCAACCCCGCAGAACTGACCGAAAGCTTCCACTGCCGCGGCCGCTCGCCTTTCCGGAGGCGGGCGTCCGTCCGTTTCTATTTGGGCGGCCTGATAGTTTGAACTTCCGAACAAACTATTATTCTATCGCCATATAACGAGGGTAACTTTTCCCTCCCGTCAAACCCTGCCGTGCGCAGTTTCCGAAGCGGATTGTCATGTCCGCTTTACCCCCGAAAGTGGACATTGATCGCTGATTCTCGCATGTCCGCTTTGTGCCAATAGACGACATTGCGTGTTTGGTTTGAAATGAAAGAGACCGCCAACTGAGGCGGCCTCCGTCTAAATTGTTTTGAAACTCTCAGAGACAGCTAGAACACTTACTGGCAAAGTGAACAATCATCGCCCGATGTAGCGGTTGGTTTGAACGCATCTCGTATATTCTGAAGTTCTACTTTTGCCATTGACGATAATCTTTCAAGTTCGCTCACTCTCTTGTCGAGGCAGTCTGCCCGCAGTTTCAGGTCAGTTTGACCGCAAGATGCTGCCTGTGCCGGACCAACCAAAAGTCCAACTAACGCACCAATCGTAAATATTATTGTGATGAAACGCATTTATTTTTATCTCCCTACGCGCCGAAATGCGCGTTGTAGAATCACGCTACCACCAACCAACACACGTCGTCTGATCTAGTTTGCGCGCCATACTCTAGTACCGATTTCGGATTCCCTTATTCAAAGGATCCCACTTGCTAAGCTGTTGCCGGTGTTGATCGATATTGGACAGTCGGCGGGAGCCGACGAATTTGCTGGAAAGTGACTGCAGACCAGATGTCCGCTTTGGTCAAAAGCGGACGTTACACTCTATATATGTGATGTCCGCTTTACCCCGGATAGCGGACATCAATCGGCGAACCTCGCATGTCCGCTTTGTGCCAACAGCGGACAAGTGCATCGCAACAAAGAGTATCGCTATTCGATCACCTCATCGGCCGTAGCAAGCAGCGACGTTGGGACCTTGAGACCGAGCGCCTTGGCAGTTTTGCGGTTAATGGCAAGCTCGAATTTGGTTGGCTGCTCTACCGGCAGATCACGTGGCTTGGCGCCCTTCAAAATCTTGTCCACGGTTGTAGCGCCGCGGCGGAACGCATCAGGCCAATTCGCTCCATAGGACATTAGACCACCCGCCTCGACCGCCTCCTTCGCAAAGAATGAACTCGGCAGGTTGTTCTTTAGCGCAAAGTCGACGATTTCTTTTCTGTGTTGAATTGTCAGAGCATCCTCCAGGACGACAAGCGCGTCAGGACGCTGTTGGGCCATCGCAGCGAAAACCGCCTGAAAGTCGGTCGGGCCACGCACCTCATAGCGTTGAAGCTCGACGCCTAGCGTCTGGGCTGCACCTTGTGACTGTGTCCAAGCGCGCACGTATGCCGGATTCCCCGCGTTCCAAAGTAGTGCGGCTCGAGAAAGTCCGGGAACCATTTCCTTAAGCAGCTCGATGCGTTTTACGCTGAGTTCCGCCTGGAGGAGCGTGCCACCCGTGACGTTCCCGCCGGGGCGGTCCAAGCTGGCGACTAAACCGGCGCCGACTGCATCGATTGCGTTCGGGATGACAATAGGAATTGTCGTAGTCACGCTCTTGATGGCTAACACCGCAGGCGTCGTTATTGTTACGATAACATCGGCGTTGATTTCGACCATCTCCCTTGCAAACCCCTTAAACCGCTCCGGCTGACCTTCAGCATATCGACGCTCGATCGTGATGTTCTGCCCCTCTATGTATCCGAGTACACGGAGCCCCTCGAAGAAAGCGTCGTACATGGTCTCGTATTCGTGTGCGATAAATCCGATCACATACTTCTTGCGGTGCTGTTGCGCTCGCGCACCAAGTGGCCAGACAACCGAGTTGCCCAACGCGCCGCCAAGCAGTGCAATAAAGTGCCGCCGTCTCATGGGTCTCTCGCTGCCCAAACCTTCGCGGTAGCTTGAGGCTATCACATTTGTGGCGGGGAGTGCTGTGCATCACAACAAAATGCCATTGGTCACGTCGGCTGTGGGTCAGAAGCGGATATTACGCGCTTGCATTGTGATGTCCGCATTACCCCCCGAAAGCGGACATTGAGCGGTGAGCCTCGCATGTCCGCTTTGTGCCAATAGCGAACTTCGTGGGCATAAATTTGTTCCAGCCCGCGTTATCGCGTTCCGTCAGCGCTTGAGTGAGATTGGTCGGGGCCAGAATGTGACAATTCGAATATTGCGGGGCGGAAGTGTTATCGCCCATTTGTTCGGATAGTATCAAGACATGAAGGGGCCCTCCGAGCTGCCGAATACCCGATACGCCAAGAGCGGCAACGTCCATGTTGCGTATCAGGTGTTTGGCGAGGGTCCAATTGATCTTGTATTTTTTCCCGGATTTGTTTCGAACATCGAGACGTATTGGGAGGAGCCATCCTTAGCCCGCTGGCTCCGCAAGCTCGGCGGTTTCGCCCGCGTTATCACGTTCGACAAACGCGGCACTGGCCTCTCTGACCGCCTCGAAATGCTTCCAACCATGGACGAGCGCATGGATGATGTGCGAGCGGTGATGGATGCGGCAGGTTCGCAGAGGGCGGCCGTATTTGGGCTGTCGGAGGGTGGTTCGCTCGCGACGCTATTCGCCGCGCATTATCCCGAGCGATGTCGCGCACTTGTGCTTTGGGGGGCCTTCGCGAAATTCAGCTCGTGGTTTCCCACGTCGGAGAAGCTCGAGAAGTTCTTTGAGTATGTGGAGAAGGGTTGGGGAACCGGCGGGAATATTGGCGCCTGGGCGCCTAGCAAGAAGGACGATCCTGCCTTTCGAGAATGGTTTGCGAAACGAGAACGCTCCAGCGCGAGCCCGGCCGCCGTAGTTGCGTTGATGCGCATGAATATGATGATCGATATCTCCGGGATCCTCCCGTATGTACGTGTTCCTACGCTTGTCGTTCACCGAACTAACGACCCCGTGGTCAACGTTGAAGGTGGGCGGCAATTGGCAAATAGCATACCAAACGCACGGCTTTTGGAATTGCCGGGGGTCAATCACCTGCCGTTCCTCGGCGACGATGCCGATGAGATCACAAACCAGGTCATCGAATTCCTAACGGGCGTAAAGCCCGCCATCGACGACGAGCGCGTTTTGGCGACCGTCCTTGTCACCGATATTGTCGAACTCGACCAAACGCGCAGAAGCCATAGGCGACCGACGCTGGCGCGAGCTTCTCGACGCCCACAACGTGATGTTCCGCCGTGAGTTGACGCGATTTCGGGGAATTGAAGTCAAGACGACTGGCGATGGCTTCCTCGCGACCTTCGACGGGCCGGGGCGAGCAATTCATTGCTCGCTGTCACTAATCGCCGCGGTTAGATCATTGGGGATCGAAATCCGCGCTGGCCTTCACACCGGCGAGGTCGAAGTTGGAGAAAATGATGTGCGTGGCATCGCCGTGCACGTCGCCGCGCGGGTCGCGGCGCTGGCCCAACCGAGCGAGTGCATCGTGACCCGGACCGTGAAGGATTTAGTCGCCGGCGCGGATATCCATTTCTCCGAGCGCGGCAAGCGTGACCTTAAGGGCTTGGCTGAGGCTATTGATCTGTTTGCCGCAGCACCTGGCAGATCCTGACCGGAGCTTCTGCATGTCCGCTTTGGGTCAAAAGCGGACGTGACGTTCTCTCATTATATTATAATGTCTGCTCTTACCCCGAAGCCCATCACTTCACGGTAGTCCGATCCGCCCCGGAATTTGTCAGTGCTTTCGAATCTCTACGTCGACCCGTTCGGGAACCGATCGAGCGGTCTGGTCCACCGCTTTGAACTCCGAGCGACGCTCGCGCATTGCGATGTCTGCTTTACCCCCGAAAGCGGACATTCATCGGTAGCCTTTCGATGTCTGCTTTGTGCCAAAAGCGGACATTCCGCTCGTTTGAGTCCACAATTTGTGTACCGTGAAGTGTATAATAAAAACCCCGGCGTTGAGGTCGGGGGTTTTTATTTGAGAGAATGGACACGATCAGTCTTTCGCGCTGATCCGAGTATTTCCTATCGAACGGCGTCAGTGCTTGTCGCCGGGTCGGCGATCGAACGCAGTGTCAGATTTTCAGGAATCATGAGTCGCGCCGCGCCGATGCGGTTGTCCGCCATTCCATAATAGATATCGAGGCGATCAGGCGTGCCGAGATCGTCGCGCCGATCGACGGCTGTGGGGAAAACGACATTGTCGACGGCTCCACGGCGTTCCTCGGCGGTTGCCGGCGTAAGCACCGGATCAGCCGCACGATAGCGGATGAAATTGGGCCGTTTTTCGGAAAGCACCATGACGCCGGCTGAATAGCACAGCTTGCCATTATCCGCGCCTGGCTCGGTAATTTTGTGCACACCGTGATAGACCATGAGCCAGCCGTGGCGGGTTAGGGTTGGCGGCGTACCGCCGCCGATTTTGAGTTGTTCCCAGGGTTCGACGGGGCTCGCCAATCGATGATGCGAGGCAAACTTGCAGAGATGATTGGGACCACCTTTCCCGCTCATGTGGCAATAGGAAATCCAGATGCTTTCCCGATGAAGATCTATGCGGCGGGATGGCGGATGGCACGCGGTTTCTTCGGGGCGGGTCCCCGGAAATAGCGGCCGGTGAATCAAGGCCATCGCCGGAAGCCCTGACGGATTTTGGATCGGAACAGGAAACACGCTGGCGTCCTTGTCGTCCACGCTGTCGAAATCGATGCCGCGATACGGAGTGAACGTGGCGAGTCCAAGACGACGCCAATGGAACAAATCCTCGGAAATGGCGATCGCAATACGCGGGCCGTGCCGCGAAAGCGCTGTGTAGGTCATGACATAATGGCGCAGCGGCTCGACCAATGTGATGCGCGGATCTTCGCAGCCTCCACCGTTGGCCAGCAGCTCGTAATCGGCTTCGGGCTCCAAGGCGATGCCGAGCCGCTCGACGCCGGTTGGATCACCGGCCGCGTCGAACACCACCCGGGCGATGCCGATGCGCGAATAATTGCCCTGCGCAACAAGGCGCGGGAAGAGATAGAGCTGACCGTCTGGACCGCGAACAGCCGCCGGATTCGACACGCCTTCGGCTTCCAGCGCGTTGCCCGCCTGGGGCTCCATAATGAGCCCGAGGCGCTGCACCTCAAATTCGGACATCGGCGCCTTTCGCCCTTTCATAGACAAGCGAAAATGGCCTCCCTGACACGCTTCATCTCATTCGGTCATCGGACATCGTTGAAGTCGACGCAAATGAATCTTTAATTGTCACGGATTTCGCCGTGGGTGATCGACTAAACGCGACGAGGTTCTAAAGCGGATGCTAAAAGCGCCGCCCCACCCGTACAAGCCTATCCGCAAAAAGAAAAATAGTTCCAGGAAACGAATACCGAAGAATGCTGACGATCAATCATCCTTCCGGCCTAGTGGCGCGGTGAAACTCATCGAAAGCGCAATTGCATGGCGCCGATCTGAATAAGTTTAACCATGTTCCCGCTCCTTCGTTTGAGGCAAACATAAGCGAAAATCAACGTGGAATGTCCGCTTTGGGTCAAAAGCGGACATGACGCCCTCTCATTATAATGTTCGCTTTACCCCCGAAAAGCGGACATTGATCGGCATCTCATCCACGTCTGCGTTGTGCCAACAGCGGACTCATGCAGTGCAGTAAACAGCATCTCTATTCGATCACCTCGTCGGCGCGGGCGAGCAGCGTCTGCGGCACCGGGAGACCAAGCGCCTTGGCAGTCTTGAGGTTGAAGAACAGCTCGACTTTCGTGGAAAGCTGCACCGGAAGATCGGCGGCCTTCTCGCCTTTTAGAATGCGACCCGCATAGAGGCCAGCATGATAGTATGAATTCGTGATACTGCCTCCGTAGCTCATCACGCCGCCAGCCGCGACGAACTCGCGATATTGATAAATCGCAGGCATCGCGTGGCGAAGTGACATTGCGCCGAGCTGCTCGGCATGGCTTGTGAAGAACGGATCAGTACCTATCACAAGTGCGCCGGCTTGCATTTCAGGCAAGCGTGTAAACACAACATCCATGTCCCGGTCGGCGCTCGCATGCAGAACACGGAGTTGCAGTCCCATAGTGGCGGCCGCTGCCTGCACGTTTTTCAAAACTGTTTTAGCCGTGGGATTGGTGGGGTTGACGAGGAGCGCAGCGATCGCTGTCGTCGGCATCAACTCGTGCATTAGTTCCAAACGCTTTGGCGCAAGTTCGACGTTAAGGTGAGCTGCGCCCGTGAGGTTGCCGCCGGGCCGGCCGAGACTGTCGATAAGCCCAGTCCGCACTGGATCATCCCCGATCGCAAAGACAATAGGCAGCGTTGTGGTCGCGGACTTTGCCGCGAGTGCCGCAGGAGTGGCGGCCGCTACAATAAGGGCCACTTGACGACGAACCAGATCGGCCGCCAGCGCCGGCAAGCGGTCGTATTGGTAATCCGCCCAGAGGTACTCGATCGCCACGTTCCGGCCCTCGACATAGCCGGTTTCGCTCAGGCCTTTGCGGAACGCGACAATCATAGGAGCGTAGTCTTTGGACGATGCACTGCTGAGTAAACCTATCACCGGCATTGGTTGCTGCGCGCGCACCACAAACGGCCATGCCGCCGCTGCGCCACCTAGGAGTGTGATGAACTTGCGGCGTCTCATGTAGCCCTCTCCAGAGCCTCAGAACCACGCCTTTTCCAATGACTGAAGTCTAGCACTTCGCGGCCGGGCGGCGATTGAGAAATGGCGCACAATCGCCCTCCAAGGCCAATCAGACCCAACGTCCGCTCCGTGCCATAAGCGGGCATGACGCTCTCTCATCATGATGTCTGCTCTTACCCCGTCGCTCACCACTTCACGGTAATCCGATCCGCCCCGGAATTTGTCAGTCCTTTCGAATCTTTGCGCCGACCCCTTCGGGAACCGATTGAGCGGTCTGGTCCGCCGCTTTGAACTCCGAGCGACGCTCGCGCATGTAACCCGCGTGTAACCCGCGGCGCTCATATGACCCGCCTCACCATTTGCCCAATCACCACGGGTCCATGTGAGGGCGAGCATTCCCATCTATAATGATCGCGATGGGCGATGGAGGCGACAATGGCACTGCAACTTCGGCCGAACTGCGAGTATTGCGACAAAGATTTGCCGCCAAATTCGACCGCTGCCCGCATTTGCTCGTACGAGTGTACATTCTGTGCGGATTGCGTTGAAACCAAATTGCATAATGTCTGTCCAAATTGCGGTGGTGGTTTTGTACCGAGACCAATTCGTCCAGCGACTGAGTGGCGTAAGGGGCTCTCAGTGGCAAAGCGACCACCATCAGGCACGAGAGTGCACTTGTCCTATAATCTTGAGGACATCACAGCTCATACGATGCGGATCAAGGGCATTCCCCCAGAAAATCGCTGACTGACTGTGTGCACCGTACATGTCGAATCAAACTCCCGTTGGTCGATTTGCCAGTTGCCATCCGCACAACCAGGCATGTTCGCTTTGGGTCAAAAGCAGATATGGTGCACTCTAATCACGATGTCCGCTTTACCCCCGAAAGCGGACATTGATCGGCATCTCTTCCACGATTTTTCAAACGCTCCGCGGAAGATTACGTAAAACGATCTCAGCAATTTCTAAGTCATCACCTTTTGCTCGCTTTCCTAGGCCCTTCACGACACCCTCGCGGTCTCTCAGCTCACGATTTTGGCTCATCTTCCACTTGCCTTCGAGGCGTGCAATTGCAAAGCGAAAGCCTACGATACCACGTAACATGATCTCGATATATTCTTCGGGCGCGTCCAACAGCGACCATGGTTTGGCCTCGTTAATCTCCTGCTGAGCCGTAAGCCCGGCAACGTGCTGACGCAGCCAGTCGCTATCTTGCTTCACTTCGGGCTGACCATAGGCGTGCACGACCGCGTAGTTCCATGTCGGCACTACTTTTCCGTGTTGGGGTTTCGAAGGATACCAGTTCGGCGTGATGTAACCATGCGGTCCTTGGAAAATCATCAAGGCTTCGTTGCCTTCGGCCAACTCCTTCCAGCGGGGATTGCCTCGTGCCAGGTGACATTCGATGACGCCAAATGGTCCATCGTCCTTGAGCACGGTTGGCAGATGAGTAGCATGGAGGCCCGTAGAGCCACTTGATACCAGCGTGGCAAAAGGTTTGGCGCGCATCAGCGCGTGCATCTGCGACAAATCATCGACACGAAAAACATTCGGCTGGACCATATCGGTGGCTCCGAATAAAATTGGGTCTACCGAAACAGAACCATCTGTGAAGGGCAAGTGAGCAACCAAAGTGAATAGGTCCGATTTGGGTCAAAAGCAGACGTGACGCTCACTCATTAAGATGTCCGCTTTACCCCCGACAGCGGACATTGATCGCTCCTTCACGGTAATCAGATCCGCCCCGGAATTTGTCAGTGCTTTTAAATCTCTACACCGACCCGCTCGACGAAAAAATTCACCCGGAAATGCGATGGGTCGGCATGTTTGCTTTACCCCCGAAAGCGGAGATTGATCCGTAAGTCTCGCATATCCGCTTTGTGCCACAAGCGGACATTTCTGTTCACGGTCAAATTTTTGATGATACGGGGGAGAGCACGTTGTAGGCGGCCACGGGACGACGGATGCCCTTGAGCGTAAAATCGCCAACCGGTTCGACGGTCACGGCATCTTCGACTGCCATCAAGACACGGGACTAATCAGGATTTGCCCCGGCTTGGCTTCGTCGCAAAGCCGAGAGGCGACATTGGATACCGTTCCGATGGCGGCATAATCGAAACGTCCCTCAAAGCCAATAGTGCCGAGCGTCGCAAATCCGTGCGCAATACCGATGCCAAAACCAAGCTCATGTCCCAGCCGACGCCTTTTCTCAATCAACGCGCCAATCGCCGTGCGCATATCAAGTGCCATCTGCACGGCCTGCAGAGCCGGATTCTGGACAGGAACGGGATCGTTGAAGACCACCATCACCCCGTCGCCGGCATAACGTTCAAGCGTGCCGCTATATTTGATGATGATCTCACCAATCGCCGCATGGTAGTCACGCAACAGCGACATCACGTCTTCCGGGTCCGAACTTTCGGAGAAGCCAGTGAAGCCACGTAGATCGCAGAACAGCGCTGTGATTTCCCGCCGGTGACTTTCAAGCTGCTTCTCCATCCCGGACGCAACAATTAAATCAGCTACCTGAGGAGGAAGAAATCGTCGCAGCCTGCCCATACGCTCAATTTCACCCACCTGATCAGCGACGCGTCGTTCGAGTTGCTGGTTTAGTTTAACAACCTCTTGCGACTGTGCTTCCAACTCGCAGGTTCTCTCGCGCAATTCCCTGAGCAGTCGCGCGTTCTCGATGGCGATGACGGCCTGGGCCGCGAAGTTCGTCACCAGCTCAATCTGCTTGTTGGTAAATGGGCGGACTTCGGTACGGTAGATGACGAACGCACCGATTAGCTCGTTCTCCTTGCGCATTGGCACGGCGATCAAAGACCGTGCGCCGCCGTATTTCGCAGCAGGACTGCGACTCTGTTCGGCCAATTCGTCGGCTGTGTGGACGAGCTCTTTTGTATGCAATAGCCGACCGAGTGGGGCATCGGCGTCCGGACGAAAGGATCGGCGTTGTCGAAGAGACTCCTCATACTTGGGCGGGACACCGACCCAAGCTGCGGCATGAAACTCACTATCATGGTAACAACGGAACAGAACACCAAACTTGGCCTCACAAATTTGCACTGCATTCACCAGCATGGATTGGAAGACTGGCTCCAGCTCACCGGGTGAAGAGCTGATGATCTTGAGTACGTCGGCGGTGGCGGTCTGCTGCCGCAACGATTTGCGTAGCTCATTGAGTAGGCGCGTGTTCTCGATGGCGATCACCGCCTGATGTGCGAAGGTCTCAAGCAGCGCGATCTGCTTGTTCGAAAAAGGACGGACTTCCATGCGGCGTATCAGAATTGCTCCGATGGGGGTGCCTTCGCGTAACAGTGGAGTTGCCAGCGTGGTCCGATGGCCGTCGTGTTTCGCGTGCCTGCTGCCCACTGGGTATTCGATTTCCTCTGCGGCGAGGTCGTGGACATGAATTGTCCGACAATCGCATACGGCTCGCCCACTGACCGTGTCTCGGTCCGCAGAAAGTCCACGGCTGGGATGGCTTGTTGTTGGAATACCCCCGTATGAAGACACGTCCCGAAGGACGTCGCCCTCCAGGCGAAAGATTACCGCGTTATTGGCATGACACAGACGAGCGGCATTTTCGCCCACCATGTCTAGTACTGATTGAAGCTCGGTCGGCGAGTTGGAGATGACCCTGAGCACCTCCGAGGTCGCTGTCTGCTGCTCCAGCGCCTCGTCACGCTCGCGGGTAAGCCGCGCGACGTTTGTTTCCTTGCCGGTAGCTCCGGCACCGTGACGGTGTGCGGTCTTTGGCGCATCGCGGCGTTTTGGCGTCTTATGGCGTCGCGGTTTGACTGCTTCGCCGCGTGTTTTGTCGGGTCGTCTCATTGCCTCCCCCGAGGCTCAGTACAAGGCATCGTAGTGGCTCAAACTAGGATACCGGAAGGGGGGGCCGGCGAAGCACACAATGTCTGCTTTGGGTCATAAGCAGACGTGACACTCACTTATTATGATGTCCGCTTTACCCCCGAAAGCGGACATTGATCGGTGAAGCTTCGCATGTCCGCTTTGTGCCAAAAGGCGACATTGCTGCGCATCTTTTCATCGCCATTCACCTAGCGCCATAGCCAGCGCGCCAATGTCAGCGGCGGGGTTGATTTGAACTATTGGCGCGGCGGCAGGCCTTCAAAGGCGGGCACGCCATCCGCAATGAGATGGAAAGGCTGACCTTCTGCCGTGAAGATCGCCTTTTGCGCGCCGCCATAGACTAAAGGATTGTCCAACGTTCCGATCTTCAGAACCACCGGTCGCAGGCCAGGCCGCCGCGAGATCATGTGTGTGCCGCATACCGCGCAGAACTCTCGCGTTACGGCGTCAGCCTTATCGGGCCGCCTATAGGTCTTTGGCGCGCCTTTCGTGTACGCGAATCCTTCTGCTGGCGCGAGCATGAACAAATTAGGTGCGCCGCCCGAGAAGTACTGACACGCGCGGCAGTGGCATTGCGCTCTTAAAACTGGCTCACCCTCCGCAACATACCGCACAGCACCGCAATAGCACCCACCTTCGAGCCGCATCGTACCTCTCCCACGTCGCCGACGAACATGTGGCCATTGATGATTTTGCATACCAAATCGCGAATGACCCCTCAATGTCCGCTTATGACCCAAAGCGGACATTGACTGTCCTCAGATCCGAACCCGTTCCAGTCTGCTTGTTTGACGCAATACGATGCCCTGTCCTGAGCCTCACGGGGGCACATGTGGCGGTGCAGACTGTCGGCACCAATCTCAACACGGTATTCACGCAAGTATCGACAGCACTCTAATTCTCATCATCTGACGCACTTCCCCGTTGTGCTATGATGTCCTGCGACGATTGGTGTGGCCGGGAGGAGGACTTATGACCCGCGTCCTGCTGGTGGGCTATGATCCAAACACTGTGGATTTTTCCGATCCTGCTCTGCCGCCAGGGATGAGTGCTGAGAAGGTCTACGATGGCGTGGAATTTGCGTTGAAGCAGATGAGAGAACGGGGTTGGGAGGCTGATGTCTGCTACATCCGGCCAGATGAGACTGCTGGCCCGGCCGTAGAGAATCAACTGACTTCTCAATCTTACGCCTGTGTCGTCATCGGGGCCGGCGTTCGCTTGCCACCTCGGCGCCTTGCAGTGTTCGAGGCGGTAATCAATGCGGTCCATAAGGTTGCTCCGGGTGCGGCAATCGCTTTCAATACGCGGCCAGATGACACCGCGGATGCGGCCGGCCGATGGGTCGGTTAATTCAGCTGGGGTCTTCTTTTTGCCGTTGTCACAAAGCGGACATGCGAGGCTCACCGATCGATGTCCGCTTTCGGGGGTAAAGCGGACATCATAATAAGAGAGTGTCACGTCCGCTTATGACCCATCTCGGACATCTGGCCTAGTCGTACTGAACGATGAGCGCCTTAAAATCTTCGTCGCTTGTGACACGAGTGTGGTGGCCCTTGCCAATTAGGTCTTCCATAAGCCAGACGTCGCCCGGACCAATCTCTCGCGCTTCTGCGTCACTGGCCGTTACGCGAACAACACCGACAAGACAGATCAGTGCCTGTTTTTTAGGTGTTGGATGAATCGGCTCATTCCATCCAGCAGGCAGCTTCAGAAACATCATGCTTGTCACGCTCTCCGGCTCTGAGACAAGTATGCCCTGTGCTGGAGGGGCAAAGGTGCGCTCTTTGAGGACAACTTCAACATTTCGCCAATGACTTTCACCCGCGTCATCGGCGTACAAGTGATGATATTGCAATGGTATTCTCCGACCTAACAGTGTTGCACCGCCACGTTAAAGGCAGTTCGGGAACACGTCGATAGGAGTGGAAGGGCGCTCAGTCGTCGCGATT
>CAVVVG010000004.1:0-40407 GCA_963751615.1 uncultured Alphaproteobacteria bacterium | reverse complement strand
TTTTTTCGCAGTGGATTTTCCAACGAGAACAATTGAGCGTTTCAAAGACCACTGCAATTGAAATGAAAACTCCAAATGCAACGTTGCCCGCATATTCGATCACGGGGATATTTTGATCGTATAAGCCCGTCAGTTTACACGCCGCGATAGAAACAACAAAAACCATCGTAAATTGCCACGGCTGCCATTCAAAATATCGTTGCATTGCATAAGCGGTCATAAACGAGCAAACTCAATACATGGAAAGCATATCAAAAGCTCGCCTCCCAATACCGTCTCGGTCGCGTGCATTGACATCGAGCCAATTCCCAACAGAACGATAAGCGATGAAAAACAAATGGCAGTAAAATCACTCCGGGTTAGGGCATTGTTGTTCTGCTGAAATTTCCCTTTCGTCAACAACCAGGCATTGACAAGTCCCACTGCGATAAGACCAACATTGCTCCACGTATTTGCAGGCTGTTTGATTAAGCCATCGCGCGCGGCTTCACAGCAAAAGTTTCCTCCCCCGTTGCTGGTCAAACCAACCGTTTAAGAGAGCAACAAAAAAGAGGGCCAGCGACACAATTGCTACTAACAATGTAACATTAAAAATGATGCTTCGACTTTTCATTTCTTTGATCTTCGAAACTGGAGTATTGCTTAGTCCGCCGTGCGAATCATGGATGAATGCATCCCGCTTGTTTCTGTGAAGACTCGGCATATTACTTGTGGTCACGCTCATGGCGCTGATTATCAGACTTTCGCCACACGATAGCCGCTGGTGTATTCTGGGTCTACGTCGCTACGTTTAACTACGGAAATCTGTATAGGGCATGCATGGACGTCAAATTCCGGCCAATTCCATGACATCAATTATTCAGCGATATCTGACGAAGCGGCTTTTGTTCGCATCATGTATTGCGATGATCGCCATTTACATTCCGGTGCTTCTTATTCAACTGTTTGGTCAATTGCCGAGGGCGGCATCGATGTCCGAGTTATTGTGGCCTGCTTTGCTCGGACTTCTCCACCATTTTCTATGTCACGTTGCCGGTTGTTGTCGCTCTCGAATACTTGGACTTATAGTGAACTGTCGAGCGAAGGAACCTTGACGATTCTCGATACGGCGGGACTTTCCGTCCTTAATGTTAGAGTTCCGGCATTTTTCATCGCGGTGATCTCTCTTCTGCTGGGCTTAGCGACGTCCTGCATACTGTTCCGCAAAGGTTCAACAAAATTCGAAGATATTTTGTATGAAACCGAAAATGATCTGAGCCCATCGCTGATTGCGCCCGAACAATTCCATTCGCTCAACGGCGGCCGCCGAGTGATTCAATATCAGGAGCGGTTGGGCAGGAACTGGATCTCAGGAGTGTTCATCAAGGAATTCAGCGATGATGAAGAACTGATAATTTTCGCCCGCGATGCCATTTTTGATAGAAGGGAACAAGAAAGCTGGATCGTATTGAGAGACGGTTATATGCAAACTCGTAAGCCTGGAGATACCGAGTTTGATGTTGTTGCTTTCACACAAATTACACGGCCTACGGTCTCGCAGGCTTAAAGCTCCCGAAACGTGGGTGGACAGGTTATTTCGAACTCTGTCCGATTGACTTCTTGAGCGAATATTCAAATGCCCAAAAAGATCCGCATAAAGCTTCACAGTCGGCAAGCGAGGCGCTCGAGCGTTTTGGAGTTCCCGCTCTTGCACTTGCGCATACTTTGCTTGGTCTAGCGCTAATCGCAATCTGGGGTGGCACGACTGGCCGCAGCAGCAATATAACTAGGGCGCTTATTGCAGGCTTGGTTCTCCTCGTTCATTTTCTGATCGTACTTGCCTCGAACTCGCAAGTAGTCAGGGTGTTGTCTTCGCCTTCGCCGTCGCTCTCGCTATGGTGGTGGAACTCGCAATCGCCACCCTTTTATTTGTGCTTGCAATCGGTCGACGAAGAATGAGAACTTATGTCGGAGCCACATTGCGCCGCTGGCGAGCGGTGTATCAAGAGCGCGCTACTTCAGGCGAACGAGCGAACTTTGAGTCATCCAAAACGATTTTGTCGCTTGATTAACATTCCGAGATAGATGCACTAATTACCGACGTGAAAACGATTTATGTCGTCTTTCTCATTGGTGAGTGGTTTGTGATAATTTTCAGTTACTATTTTTGCTTCACCGATTTCTCGGACTCGCCCGCGATCAATCCAAACTGCTCGATTACATATGGTTCGAAACCACTGCAAGGGCGTGAGATACGAATAGAATCGTTCCGTGCTGCCGAAAGTCTTCCAAAAATTTGATACATTTCGCTTGAAATGCCTCATCGCCAACCGAAAGTGCCTCGTCGATAATTAGAATATCAGCATCTACATGTGCGCAGATCGAGAATGCCAATCTTGCGAACATACCGCTCGAGTAGAATTTTACAGGTCGATCGAAGAATTCGCCGATTCCGGCAATCTCTGCAATCGATTCCATCTGTCTGGTGATTTTGGCACGCGGCAATCCCAAAACTGCACCTCCGATCAAGACATTCTGACGTCCCGTTAGATCCTGATCGAACCCAGAACCAAGCGCCAGAACGGGAGCAATTCTTCCCCTAGTTGTTATTTCGCCGAGCGTCGGGATTGTGATTCCGGAAATCATCTGCAAAAGCGTTGTCTTGCCGGCACCATTGCGCCAATGATTCCGATGCACTCCCCTTTGTTGACTTCGAAACTGACGTCGCGCAGAACCCAAAAATCTTTGTAGAATTTTTTGAAGCGGCCAAACAACATTTGCCACAACCGATGATTATAAACGGTGTAAATTTGATAGGCCTTGCCAACGTTGACACACCGGATCATGCAATCAGATGACATCGACGACGACACTCCGATAGCGCATGAAAAAACTATAACCTCCGTAAAAAATGCAAAGAGATAACGCCCAAGCGATCAAATAAGCCAACGCATCAGGGGCACGCCCGAGTAAGAGGATTTCGCGTGCCATTTCTATATATGGCGTGAGAGGATTGATATAACTGATGAGCCGTGCAGAAAACGAATAATCGAGAGTGGTATAAAACACCGGCGACGCGAAGATCAGCACGGAAACAATCGTGGTCATCATAAAGGATATATCACGAGTAAAAGCGCCTATCGCCGCGAGAGTCCAAACTGATCCGAGCAGTAAAAGGCAGAATGGCAAGAGGATAAGTGGGAACAAAAAAAAGAATCAGTGGAATGGTTCCCGTCAAAATGATCTCAGAAACAAGAAGACGACAAAACCGATCCCCGCATATACGAGTGTCCGGACCATTGAAGTCCATGCCAACACCTCGCTCGGAAAGATCGATTTCTTGATGAAATGCGCATTTTCCGGAAGTAACATCGGCGCTCGAGAGATGAGCCCAGCAAACGCATTGAACAAAATTAAGGCGACGAATATTGAAAGCGCGAAGTCCGTTGTCGTGCCGGTCGCAATCCTGAGCGTGCTCGAAAACAACTTGACAAAAACTGCCAACATCGCGAGTGGAGCAATTACCGCCCAAATCCAGCCGAAATATGAATCTCGAAATCGCTGGCGCAGCTCGCGCCCGACAATGACGCGAATTAATTCGCGGTACTGCCATGCATTGTAAAACGGCGTAGTCAAAAAGCCTACGAATCCTTCTTTGCCTTTTCCGTAGTGTGCAACCTTCTTGCCGGATAAGTCAGTGCTCATGGGATAATTATGTTCATGAAGCGGCGGCGCTGAAAATATTGTCCGGTGCGGCGCCAGCCACGGAGGACCATTGTTTTGATCATATTGTTATTGCGATTCGGCTGTACCTTGGACAATAGGGTGGCATGGCGTAGCAAGCAGCATACATTCCGTCCACTCTTGCCTTTTTTCGTCTAGTCGCCTGCATGTGTGGATCAAACCTTGCCATTATTGTAACTACAGTTACTCATGACCGTCACGATTGAACGTGTTCGTAATCGGATCCAACTCGCCGAGTTCATTGGCCTGCCTCAGCGCCTATACCTTGGCATGCGGGGATACGTGCCGCCGCTCGATATCGAGAGGCGAGAGCTACTTGATCCCAAAAAAAGTCCGTTCTTCAGCCATGGTTCCGCGGCCTATTGGATTGCGCGCCGTGAGGGCCGAGCGGTGGGACGTGTTTCGGCACAAATCGACCAATTGGCTGGACCTTCAGCGCCGCCCGACCTAGGTCTTTTTGGTTGCCTTGACGCGATCGATGACCGCGAGGTCGTCGCAGACCTTCTGCGTACTGCTGAAGACTGGCTGCGACAACACAATCGCCGCCATATTCGTGGGCCATTTCTGCTTTCGATCAACGGCGAGACGGGCCTTCTTATCGAGGGTCAATTGGAACCGCCGGTTACCCTTCTCCCTTGGCATCCAACCTATCTCAATCAATATTTGCGCGAAGCCGGGTATGTTTGCGCCATGCGAATGTTCTCTTACGTACTCGATTTAAAAAAACTCTCAACCGAACGATTGCATGAGCTTGATACCACCCGAAAGGGTGATAACTTTTCCGTAAGGAGCATAAATCTCGACAATTTCGAACCGGAAATGGAAATCGGCCGGAAGTTATTCAATGACGGCTGGCAGAATAATTGGGGGTTCACTCCAGGTTCGGTAACCGATACCCGCGGCCTTGCTCGCGCATTCAAGCCGTTCCTGCTTCGTGATGGCGGATTCTTTATTAACGTCGGAGACGAGCCAGCGGGCTTCGCGCTGTCGATTCCAAACATTTTCGATATTTCTTGTGATATTGGCCCTGCACCGAGCCTGCTCGGTTGGTTACGATTTGCGATCAGAATCTGGAGAAAACGGTATCGGAGTTTCCGCTTAGTGTTTATCGGTGCCGCCTTGAAGCATCACGGCACCGGCATCGGAAAAATCATGTTATCAGAGACTATTCGGCGTCTTCATCAATATAAAGCAGAGAAAATTGCCTGCGCGTGGGTATTGGAGAGCAATGCAGCGTTAATCCGAATTTTGACTATGTGCGGATTTCAGCGGGGCGCAATGTATGGAGTGTTCGAAAAGCATTGTTGATGCATGTCAATGAGCTCAACCGTGCATCGATTCGATAATGAAAATATGCAATATTAAGTTCTTAGGCTATTCTCATTCCAGACGCTCTTGTCAATTATCTTAGGTGGCGACGTGGGCGATAAGAACGCTGATCGCAACGAAATCGAGAAACAAATCATCGATGTTTTTGTGACCGATGGGATGGTTGATCGATCCTTGATCACGCCAGATGCGACACTTGAGAGTCTTGGCGTGCAATCCGTCGATGTGATGATGATCCTGATGTCGATTGAGGAAAAATTCGGCGTCTATATTCCGATTGACGGCAAGATTGCTGAATCCAAGAACTTGAACGAATTAATCACGAATCTCATTGATCGTATCATTGAAGAACAAAAATCCCGTGCGAAATAATCGGGTCGTCGTGACTGGTATGGGCGCAGTTAGTGGCGCAGGTATTGGTGCGGATACTTTGTGGGCAGCCGCACGTTCGGGTAAATCCGCCGTAGGCGAGGTATTATTGGAGCGGTCCGGCGATCACCATGTTAACTTCGCGGCGCAATTAAAAAACTTCGATGCAAAGCAACATCTCGAAGCCTCGCTCATTCCTTTCTGTGATCGCTTTAGTCAGTTTGCGATTGTTGCTGCCGACGAAGCCTTGTCCCAAGCAAAGCTGTCTCGCGAACAAGCGCTGGGTGAAAGAAGTGCCGTAATTGTTGGAACTGGAATAGGGGGTCTAATCACGATTGATGACATGTTATTCGCTTATTACGTTTCCAAGGCTCGTTTGAATCCGATGACAATTCCCCGTGTGATGAGCAATGCCGCTTCTTCCCTTATCAGCATGCGATATGGCTGCACTGGACCAACATTTGCGTTGTCAAGCGCATGTTCCTCTTCGGCTCAGGCGATCGGAATGGGCGCCACTTTAATCCGCTCCGGTGCGATTGATCGGGCCATTGTGGGCGGTAGCGAGGCCTGCATCACGGCGGCATATATTCGTTCATGGGAAGTCTTGCACGTACTCTCTCCGGATTTTTGTCGGCCGTTTTCCGAGGGGCGCAATGGAATGGTCCTTGGTGAAGGTGCAGGTGTGATTGTTTTAGAAAGTGCGAAGATAGCCTCCGCCCGCGGGGTTGCGGCCCTTGCCGAATTGGTGGGCTACGGCACTTCCAGCGATGCCAAGGATTTGGTCAGACCAGATGTGCAGGGTGCAACAGCCGCCATGCGCCGTGCACTTGAGGATGCGGAACTTGCGCCTGAGGCAATCGACTACATTAACGCGCACGGGACCGGAACCGTCCTCAATGACATCGTCGAAACGGAAGCGCTACGAAACATATTTGGGTCGCGTCTTTCCGAGCTTCCGGTTTCTTCAACAAAACCAATACATGGCCATGCGATTGGTGCTTCGAGTGCGTTAGAATTCATTATTACAATCAAGGCTTTGCGCGAAAACGTCGCGCCTCCTACGATCAACTGGCTCAAATCAGATCCAAAATGTGATCTCGACCCCGTTCCCAATCGCGCGCGCGAAATACCGATCCGCACCGCGATGTCGAATTCCTTTGCCTTCGGCGGCATCAACGCTTCTCTTATCGTCGCTCGGGCCAGCTGATTGCGGAGCGTACAACTGTGTATTCTTGCTGCACTGCCTAGTGTTCCAGATCAAAATGTCCCCTCGCCCGAATTCGATCCTGATTACCGGCGCCACCAGCGGAATAGGCCGGGCACTTGCTTTAATTTACGCGGAGCCGGGTATCCGTCTTGCGCTCACCGGCCGCAATCAAGAACGTCTCGATCAGATCAGCGCAGAATGTCGCGCGCGCGGTGCGGACGTAACAGCAGCAATCTTGGATGTTCGTGATCGGACTAAAATGACCGCATGGATACGATCTGTCGATGACGAGAGACCCATCGATCTAGCGGTTGCAAGCGCCGAAATCACCAGTGGTCTCGGCATGGGGCGACTTCGCGAGGATCCGGATGCAGTTCGCTCCATATTTGCGACTAATCTGATGGGCGTCCTTAATACGATTGACCCTGTTGTCGAGCGCATGTGTGCGCGAGCGTCGGGTCAAATTGCAGTTGTTGGATCGATCGCCGCCATGCGTGGTCTACCCTATTCACCCGCCTATTGTGCCGCCAAGGCAGCAGTGCACGCCTACACGGAATCATTGCGAGGCACCCTCACTCCGCAAGGCGTATTGGTCAGCCTGATTATTCCGGGTTTTGTCGAGACGTCGCTAAACAAGGACATCGTCTCGCCCAAGCCATTGCAGATGTCTACCGAATACGCGGCTCGCATAATTCGCCGCGGGCTCGACCGCGGATCACCTACGATCCCGTTTCCGCGTTTGTTATATTACGGCACGTTATTGCTGCGTTTGTTTCCTGCCCGCTGGGTAGATTTTATTTTTAATTTTGCTTACGTCGACATTCCAGAAACCACCGAACGCACACCTGAGTAACGGCTAATGGATTGGGTGGTTTCTCTCGTGATTGCTTTGTGTGCAGCGTGGTGGCTTCTATCGCTATTTTTTCATCTTGGATCAACTGTTGCCGCTTGCTTCCAACCCACCGTCAGGCGTAAATCCGCGACCAAGCATGACCAACCCGCTGTCTCGGTTATCGTCCCGGTAAAGGAAATGGCGCCGGAACTTGAAGCGGCTTTTATTTCCATATTTTCTCAGTCCTATCCACAATTCGAGGTGCTTATTTCCGCGGCTGAAGAGCGCTCGCCTGCGCTCGATCTCGCTCGGAAGGTCGCCGCGCGATTCCCAAAACTTAAAGCCCGCTTTATTTCTAACGACCCCCGTGTCGCGCTCAATCCGAAGATTAATAATCTGGCATCACCGCTCGCGGCCGCCGATCACGATCTGATCCTAATAAAGGACTCGAATATTCAACTCGATCCGGACCAGCTTTCTGGGTTCGTAAGTTACTTTACCAAAAATGTCGGCTTGGTCGTCGCGGCTCCCATCGGCGTCCAGCCGGAAACTTTTCCAGCTCACATCGAATGCGCGATCATGAACGGCTATGTGGCGCGATTCTTACTCGCTGCATCCGCAATCGGTTGGGGGTTCGGCATCGGCGCGATCATGCTTTTCGATCGCAGGGATTTCAATAAAGCGGGTGGAATTGCCGCCCTTGCGGAAACGATCGCGGAAGATCACGCGTTGTCGAAAGCGCTCGGCCGCATCGGGTTAAAGACAGTCATTGCTGCGAGCATTGTCAGACAAGTGGTCGGGCGACGCAAATTTACTGATGTTTGGGCGCGTCAACTTCGCTGGCTGGTTTGCCGTCGCATTGAGGAGCCCATGGCCTATTATGCCGAGCCATTCATCGGCGCATTCTTCACAACTGGCGCAGGCGCGATTGGCGCGACATTCTTTGGCCTACACGCTTGGCTACTGGCGGCTACTACGATTTTGTTGTGGGTTGCAGCCGAAATCTCTTTCATCGCGATCAAGGGTTTGGGTTTGTCCTGGCAGTCTCCGTTTGCCATCATTTGCTCTGAATTGATGCTGCCCATTCTTTGGCTTCATGCAAGGATCTCTCACAAAATATCCTGGGGCGGACAACCGCGGGAAATTCGTCGCTCTGCATAACCGTGTAAGCGAATACACTATTTCTATGGAGCGATACACACATTATGGGTGAATGGTTAGGAACAATATTCGCTGTGATCGCCCTCACTGGCTGCTTGCTGGCCGCTGTTCTTATGACGGGGAAGCTTTATTTCATCGGATTGCATCTCGTTCTTCGTCGTCGTGGACTTATCGATGAGGCGGAGAGATTATCGCAGCCCCTGCCCCCTGACGCTGAGCTTCCGCACATCATTGTGCAAATTCCAGTTTTTAATGAAGGTGCGATTGTCGAGCGCGCGATCAAAAGTGCGGCCAAATTCGATTGGCCCAAGGACAAGCTGCATATTCAAATTTGCGACGATAGCAATGACAAGACGACCGAGCTTGCAAATGCGGCTGTATCGCAGGTTTCAGCGACCGGTCTGGATATTGTGCTGCTTCACCGATCTAATCGGGCCGATTTCAAAGCCGGCAGTCTGCGCGAAGGGATGAGGCAAACAAGCTACAACTATTTCGCAATCTTCGACGTAGATTATGTGCCACCTGCGAATTTTTTGCGGCGCTGTATGGCCGTATTACTTTCCGATCCGAAGTTTGCATTTGTGCAAGGGAGACCAGACTTTCTTAATGCGAATGAAACTGTCCTGACGCGAGCGCAAGCCATGATACTCGATGCGCATCATGCTATCGAACAGGCAACACGTAGCTGGGCCAATCGACCGCTGCCATTCAATGGGACTTGTGGAATTTGGCGACGAGATGCCATTGAGGCCGGTGGGGGTTGGGAGGGTTCAACTCTAGTAGAGGATATGGATCTGAGTTATCGGATCTGGCTAAAGGGCTGGCGTGGAATTTTCCTTACCACTGTTTCCGCGCCTGGCGAACTACCGACAAGCGTTGGGACGTGGATATCGCAGCAGAAAAGATGGGTAACCGGCTCGGGACAAGTGGCGCGCGCGACAATGCCGGCGATTTGGCGTGATCGTCAGCTAACTGGACGAGCGCGTTACGCGGCACTTTTTGATCTCGCGCTGACATGGGTCGATCCACTGCTGAACTTGACCTATATTGCAGCAACACTTGGGGCGCTCATGACTCCATCACTGATAATTATTATTTTTCCCACAATCATGGCGCTAATTCTATATGTGCTCGTCATTATGTTTTTGGAGTTGCGTATCAGCAATCGTTTTTTGCGTGGTGCAGACATGCCCATGCCGAAATTTATATTCAACTTCTGCTTCGTCGTTCTTTTCGAGACTTATAAGATTCCGTTCAATATGAGCTCTTTTTTCAGCGCACTCTCCAAACGTCGGTTGATATTTGTGCGAACGCCGAAGAAAGGGTCCATAATTTAAAATCAGTTCTTTAATTTTGGCGCATACTAGCAGATAATATTTTCTATGGTCGCGACCTCATGGACTGTTTGCAAACGCAGTTAAACACGGGAATTATTTTTGGCCATTCGGTAAGAGATCTTGAACGCCACAGAGTTATCGGATTCGTGCCAAATCGAACTCCCGCGAAAATCTCAAACGTATTGCCATTAATTTTGCAGTTAGAGTTACTTAAGCAATTAAAGTTTTTGGACTAACGAAATGCTGACCTGGATTCGAAACGCGATAGCAAGTTCCGAAATACAATTCCGTCGTTCGAAACGGCTCTTTCACCGCGCTTTGACTGACCAATTTAAGAACTTTTTGCAAGAAAAGCGACAGTTAGTTCTAAGAACAAACTCTCACCCTGATCTCGCGATCATCTTAGTTACATTTAATCAATCAGAATTTACGTATGGTTGCTTGTCATCGATCGCTGCGTCGCTCACTAACTCGTCTTTGAAATACGAAGTTATAATTCTCGACAATGGATCTAGGGATCAAACCTTTGATCTGTTCAATCGAATATCTGGAGCGAATATTATTCGTAGCGACGAAAATCTCCACTATTTGCGGGGGGTGAATCGTGCATCCGAGAAGGCAATTGCAAAGCACTTGCTGTTTCTCAATAACGACACCCAGATTTTTCCAGGTACGCTGGAGTCCGCTTTAAGCACCATAGATTCTGCGTCAAATATCGGGGCCGTTGGGGCACGCACATTGTGGCCAAATGGCCGCTTGCAAGAAGGGGGCGGTATAGTTTGGAATAACGGATCCTCCGATCACTATGGTCGTGGTGATATACCGACTGCGCCACAATATATGTTTTTGCGCCCAGTTGATTATTGTTCGGGCTCCTTTCTTCTCACTCCTCGTGAACTTTTTTTTCAAATGGAGCGCTTCGATGAAATCTACTCGCCCGGAGTGTATGAAGATACGGATTACTGTTTCCGCCTACGCAAAAGTGGATATCTAACGCTATATGATCCTGACGCACTCGTCTTACATTTCGAGCATGCGAGCATTAACGAGACTGAGGCATTTGAAATAAAACAGAAAAATCGAAAAACCTTTGTCAGTCGTCATAGCGACCTCCTGCTGAAGCAATTTTCTCCCTCGAAAAATAATGAATTGATGGCAAGGACCGCGCCTGCGCCGAAGCGACTGCTCTTCATTTGCAACCATAGCCCAAGGGAGATTTCGAGTTCTACCTTCGCTCACACACGACAGATATTATGCCATCTCGCAGAAAAGGCGGTTGAAGTTACGATACTTCCCACTATCGCCATTCCAGAGGATTGGATTGCCCTACGTCGACTTTGGCCGAAACGTATCGAAGTCATTATCGATGCAATTAACCTTGAAAGTTTCTTGGACTCGCGGAAGGTTTTTTACGACGCAATTTGGAGCACTGAAGCGTGCAATGCAGACTATATTTTCGATTGGGTCAACAAGAATGTTAAGCGCGGCAACAGAACCAAGCTTATTTCTTATGATGCTACCCAAACTACGGCGGCGCAAGTTCTCGCAATTCTCTAGTTGGGAACCCAACTAAGAAACCGTCGGAATCTGGCAACCCAAAGTTTTCCAAATCTTTCATAGTTAGTAATGATTCTATCCGCTTGGTCTGCGCCAAAAATCTTCAAACCGGCCGCTTTAGCGCTATAGGTGAATGCGCGCTCAACGGCATGGGCCAATGTGCCATCCTCTTGCCCCTGTTCCGTCTCGAAGTCATCTAGCGCGATGCCAAGATTTACCAATGGTTCCAGCGCCGCAGTACGGGCAAGAAACATAGTCCCGGCGATGAAAGCATCATTATTCACATAGATGGTTTTTACACCCATTCGAGTTGCCAGTTGCCTCACCCGAGTCCCGTTGATATTCCAAAAGGTATGCATCGGAATTATATAATCAGCAGGGCCGATTAGCCCGAAATCCGGATGATCCCGCAGGTACTCAATATGCCGTCGCAATTGCTCTGCGTGCACAAGATAGTCATAGGTATCTTGGCGCCATTTTTCACCGTTAATGTTTGGGGTCGATTTTTTTGTATGTAGCTTTAATACGAGCGGGAATTGCTCATTAATCACCTGCGGCATAATTTTCAAAAACGGTGCAATGTCGCGCCCACGGTTTTCAACTTCAATAATTTCATAGTGGTAAGATTTTGGTTTCAGAATTGCTCTAATTTCGTCGATCTTCGCTGTTGGCGCTGAAACGAAGACCTTGAAATCCATTTGAAATGCATCGAAGTAATCTGCCAATTCCCGAAATAAATCTGGATAGAACGCGTGAATGACGATTGCCAAACGAGGCGCCGTCGCATCCTTGGAATATCGGGACGTTGTCCGATGCATCAAATAATGGACCCTACGGCAATCTGGTTCGTGAAAACAGTATCGCAAATTCTGGCCGCCACAATTTCCATAAACATTCCGATCCCAGGACTTGGGTAAAATTTCGTTGGTTGAACAGAATTATTCCGCCTTCGACTATATCAACAGCCTAAACTTAGCGCTCGCTCCCGAACCTCGATGTCGCAGCGCTAAGCGGCGAAAGTACATAATCGATGACGCGGCGGTCACCCGTTCGAATCTCAGCTGTAACAGCCATTCCGGGGGATAGAGGAATTTGCTTGCCTTCGATCGAAATGGCCCGTTGCTTGAGGGCAACGGTCGTCGGGAACACAAGGTTTTGGGCCCGCGATGGCGCGCCAGTGGTTCCGCCACCTGGCGACTTTGCGATTGCTGACTGGGCATCGCCGAGATTCCCTACCTGATTCTCATCGACAGCGTCCCGAGAAACCCTCACGACTGTGCCTTCGATGGTTCCGTAGCGCGTGAAAGGAAATGCTTCGACCTTGACGACCGCCTCTTGGCCGACCTCCACAAAACCGATGTCCTGGTTCAAGATCATCGCTTCGACCTCAATCGGTGCATCTAAGGGCACAATTGTCATCAGCACTTGTCCAGCGGACACCACTTGTCCGACCGTCGTTACTCCGAGCTGCTGAACGAAACCGCTGATGGGCGCCCTTAAACGCGTTCTGTCGCTCTTTGATTTGGCCTTGATCAACTCCTGCGTCAGACGATCCTCCTTGCGTTCGGCGTCGGCAAGTTTCTGAGTCTGATCCGCAAGAAATTGGTTGGTTGCTTCCGTGGCCTTTTGCTCAAGGGTGACCAGAGACGCTTCCGTCTCATGAAGTTGCCCGCTTTCACCCACCTGAGTTGTCACTGTTGTTTCGTATTGCTGCAGCGCTTCAATTACAAGAGCTCGTGATCCGGATCCCTTCTCATTCAGCGCTTGCCGCATTTCAACTCGTTCTTTTGCCAAACTAATCTGTTTTTCGCGAGCAGCTAGACTTGCAATCAATCGTTGCTTGGTGGCCTGACGCTCAGCGAGCTGAGCTTTAAGGCTCTCAAGAGTTGATGCTAGCTGGGCAAGATCGGCAGCTAGCACATTTTGTTCGCGACGGCGTGTCTCCTCAGCGATGTCAGGTATAAACGTAGCAGACGGCACCGTTAAATTCCCTGAGCGAGCGGCATTAATAGCGATCCGTCTGCGCGCGACCTCGGCCGTCGCTGCTCCCAAATCTTTTGTTAGCGCATCGCGGTCAGCCGAAGTTTCCGTAGGATCGAGCTCAAGCAGCACATCGCCTTCGTTGATTCTGCTGCCATTCTCGATCAATACCGCCACGACTTTTCCTGGCTCAAGCGGCTGAACCACCTTGGAGCGCCCCATTGGCTGGATCTTACCCTGAGCGACCGCGTGGATATCGAATTTACCGAAATAGGACCAAGTCAGCGTCGCTATACTCGCAACGCAAATGAACCATAGAAGTGCGATACGAACGGGAGATGGCGGGGTCTCGATGATCTCTACTGCCGCCGGCAAAAATTCACGGTCCGATGAAGCTGTCGACGCTGAGAGGGCTTTCGACACAGGAGGCAGCAGAGCCTGGATCGGTGGAGACCCAATGTGACGACGTAAAGTTTGCGACATTGGATCTAAGGCGGCCCACCAGGAACGTCCCGTAGATAACATGAAGTCGGTAAGCGCCAGGCCATGGCGGCGTAAATTCGCCAAGGCCTCATGGAAGTCTTGGTTTATATTGATAAGTCTGGAGCTAACAGTGCCTCTCGTTTCGGTGCTCGCAGAGGAGACTTCTTCACCTGTCGAATCAGACAAGCGAGCCTTCGAAATGGATTTATCATCCGTTTCGCTCACGCTGCTTGTCGATACGCCATTTGACTCACTAGGTGTACTACCACTGGGGTAATTATGATGCTGGCCACGATTTGCCCGAACCAATAATTGCAGCGATATAAATTCCTTTTGCGCAGACGTGATATCGTCCAAATTCAATGCGTGGCCAATCTGTTCCAAAGCTCGCGAGAATGGATTGTCGGAAGACCGACTGCTCTGCTTTTGGAGCGCGGCAAAAGCCTGTTGGGCGCCAAAGAGATCGCCGGAACTCAGCGCATTAACGAGCTGCGTGAATTGCTGCCTAAAGAGCTGCCGATTTGACGGTTGGGGGCTATTGATATTGTCGGCGTTCGCCGCCACCCGTTTGGAACCTAACAACTCAAATAACATGTTGGTCCTCCGACCAATTCACTCTTGAATTTAGACTAGCTCTTTTTCTTGAGGCTCAGAATTTTCGGTCTGCAGTCGCCACAGCTTGGCGTAAAATCCATCAGGGATTTGAACGAGTTCTCGATGCGTTCCGGCCTCTTTGATCCGACCATCGTCGATCGCGATGATCCGATCGCAATTACGGACTGCTGCCAGCCGATGCGCTATGATTATAACTGTCCGACCCTGCACAATCTGACTCATGTTGTTCTGAATGATGCGCTCGCTTTCATAGTCGAGCGCACTCGTAGCTTCGTCCAGAATTAAGATCCGGGGCCGCGTTGCCAGCGCTCGCGCGATTGCAATACGCTGGCGTTGGCCACCTGAAAGGTTCGCTCCCCGCTCTTCAATCTTAGTATCGTAGCCGAGCGGAAGCATTGAGATGAATTCATCAGCACCGGCTAGCTTGGCAACTTGGATCACCTGTGTACGCGGCATGCTCGGAAAGGCGAGCGCAATGTTCTCGTGGATCGTCCGGTTGAACAGTACATTTTCCTGCAGCACCACTCCGATTTGCCTGCGCAACCATGCAGTGTCAGCCTGACTGATATCGATCCCGTCGATCAGGATCTGGCCGCGTTCAGGCCGATAGAGACGCTGCAGGAGCTTGGCGAGTGTCGACTTGCCGGAACCCGATGGTCCGACGATGCCGAGTACCTGACCTTCTGGAATGTCGAGATCGATACCTCGCAGCACCTCCTGCCCATCGGGCCGATAACGGAACACTACGCTTGCGATTTTAATCGCGCCTTTAGCGGGCGGTAGATTAGCGGTCCCGAGCGTCCGACTTTCGGGAGGAAAGTTTAAAATATCGCCGAGACGCTCGACTGAGATTTGCACCTGCTGGAAATCTTGCGAGAGTTGCGACAGCCTCAAGATTGGTAGGGTGACCTGGTTCATAATCATGTTGAATGCGATCAGCGCGCCAACGCTGAGCTCGCCACCGATCACGGCTTGTGCTCCAAAGAACAGCACCAATGCTGTCGTCACCTTGCCGATGTACTGGATTGCATTCTGCCCAATCGTTGCAAGGTTCCCCGCATCGAATGAGGTGCGTACGTAAGCGGCGAGTTTCTCCTCCCATTGGGCTCTGAGAAGCGGCTCGACGGCGGCGGCCTTCAGCGTTTGCACACCAACAATCGATTCAACCAGAAACTGTTGGCTGTCCGCACCTCGATTGAACCGTTCATTGATCTTGTCCCTGAGAATGGGCCGGATCAACACCGCGATGATCACGTAGAACGGAATTGAACCCAAAACGATAAGGGTGAGAACCGGAGAATAGAAGAACAGCACACCTACAATAATCACCGCAAAAAAAAGGTCGATGACCGACGACAAACCCTGGCCGGTGAGAAACGAGCGGACAGTCTCGAGTTCACGCATTCGAGCGACCGTCTGACCCGTTGCGCGTGTTTCGAAATAATTGAGCGGCAATCGCAACAGTTGATCGAATAGGCGTGCGCCGAGTTCAACATCGATGCGGCTTGTGGTGTGGTTCAGCGCATAGGATCGCAAGTATTGAAGAATGACGTCGAACAAGCCGATCGCTACAAGTCCAATAACGATCACCACGAGCGTCGATAAGGCTTTGTGCAACAGCACCTTGTCAATTACGATCTGGAAGAAAAGAGGCGTTGCGAGCGCAAATATCTGGATGAAAAGTGAAGCCGCAAGCACGTGAATAAAAGACTTGCGGTAACGCCAAAGCGAGGGCACGAACCACTGAAAACCGAAAGTCTTCGGATCAATGCCCGGACCTCCGGCGCGCCGCGTTAACAGCACAATTTCGCCGGACCAGATCTGTTCGAAAACCGCGCTGGTAACCTCCCGCATAACCTGGCTGACCGGTTCGACCAGCCGGAGGCGCCCGTCTGGATGGCGGGCGACGAGGATCGCGAAGGCGCCATCTTTGAGTGGCAGGATCGCAGGCGTGGGTACCGTTGCCAGTCGCGACATATTCTGATCGCGGACAAGCTTTGACTTCAAACCAACCTGAACCGCAGCACGGACTATTTCCCCAGGCGTCGCCACCCGCGCACCGAGCCCGAGTTCGTGGGTGAGCTGATAAGGATCAGTAGCGATTCGAAAATGCGATGCAACGAGGGTCAGAGCGGCTAAGCCAGGGTCGACACGGACGACACGGTTGGGTCCCCCGCCCGGCTGTTTAACTCCTTCAACGCGATTTATCGGACCCCAAGATCTTTCCCCGGCCGAGACACTTGTTTTGCTCCAAATAGCCAGAAGCGTGCATTTCTCACGACGTTAAGGATTGGTAAGTCGTTGATCGTTCGCACCGATTTGGGTTGTATAATATTGATATGACTGAAGTCTGAAGCCCCCCGTAACGCTTTTGCACGCTAAATGTGCATTCCCCAGCCTCGGCCGATCCCCACCAACTTGGCCGTTTCCTGTTCTGAAAACGCTATTTTTATTTTCATAATCGCGCCCCGACTTTCGCGCCTGACATGCCGTGAGACAGAACGGACAATTAGGCGATTGATGGAATAAAAAAAGACCATTTTGCGGTAAACTGCGAGTTAGCGCGATAACTGGGGATTAAATTAAAAAAAACCTGGCTCCAGCATAATCTCGGGGTCGTTCGCTAACACATACATATCGGAGCAACGTAACTACGCACTTATGCCTGGAGCCAACACTGCATTCCCGATGACTTGCAAGTTGGGTCACGGCGATTCGAGCGAATTGATTTCAGGCATGATGGTGACTGGTACCGGCGATTTGTAGCCGAGCGCGAAGGGCCGGCCAGTGTTTTACTGCATTCGTTCGACCTCGATTACGACCTGTGCCTCTTTGAGGCCACAGAATATTTTCTGATTCAGATATTCGTCGCGCATGTTGCTCCAAAATCTCAGTTTCCTAGCTTCCCTGAGCGAGCAAAACGTCGATTTTATTCTGAACTGGACCTTTTCGGCATCCGCCGCTTCTTTTGTGCAGGCCTTATTCTCTATCAGCTTTGTCCAAAAAGATCGCGGCATGGTCCAAAAAAACCCGTAGCTTAGTCCCAAAAAAAACCCCCCGGTTAAATCAAATTGCATTGTTTTATTAACGCTTCTTTTCTTGAAGAACGCGTACGCATGACACGTCGAAATCATTCAGTGGCTCCGATACGAAGGATACAGAAATGGCATCGACGATCGGTATCAATCTAAGCGGAGCAGAATACAGTTGGGAAACTTTTCCGACTACGACGGACCTGACTTTTTTGCAGAGCAAGGGCATTACTCTTATCCGCTTGCCGATCAGCTGGGAGAGAATGCAGCCGACGCTCAACGGTCCACTAGATTCGACTTACCTCGCGGGGCTCAAAACCTTCCTGAACCTGGCGGCGCAGGACGGTATGCAGGTCATTGTCGATTTGCATAATTATGGTCGGTACAACGCGAATTGGGCAAAGGATGCTGCAGCCAATTACGGAATTGTAGGTCCCGACCCATATGGTTCGGGTGTGATCGGATCGGCAGCGGTTCCCATCTCCGCCTTTGCTGATCTCTGGCACAAGGTTGCATCCGCCCTCGCCGGAACACCGGGGCTTGCATATTACGACATCATGAATGAACCCCATGACATGGGGGCTGCAAATGTATGGCCGACTGCCGCACAGGCTGCGGTTAACGCCATACGTTCGGTTGATATGAACACGAATATCCTAGTGGAAGGAACGCAATGGGCGTCCGCGCAGTACTGGCAGTATGACAACGGGAGTCTTCACATCACGGACCCTGCCAATAAACTCCTCTACGAGGCTCATCTGTATTTGGATAACGGTGCAGTCAACTACTACAATTCCACCTATCAGCAGATAACCGGTGGCGATGCCAATATCGGTGTCGAAAAACTTCAGCTATTTATGGATTGGCTGAAAGCTAATAATGCGAAGGGTTTCATTGGTGAACTCGGAGTTCCCAACAGCGACCCGGTGTGGATTCCCGCCCTCAACAATCTGCTTAATGCAATGCAAGCCAATGGGATATCGGGCACCTATTGGGACTATGTCCGCGATTATTCAGGCACGCAGTCTTCCTGGTGGCCGAACAACGACATTTTTACCCTCTACAATAACAATAAATTCCAGGGACCATTGGAGGCAATTTTTGCTCATACGATGCCGACCATTGGGTCATTCTCGGCCGATACGAATGTTGTTGGCGACGGCATCACCAATGCGAAGATCCAGACGCTGACCGGCACGGGCGCGGCCAACAGCACGGTGAAGGTCTACGACGGTGCAACGCAGATCGGCACAGTGACTGCAAATAGCAGCGGAGCCTGGAGCTACACCACCGGCACGCTGGCGGACGCAATTCACAAATTCACGGCAATGGACATGGATGCGTTTGGTACCACCAGCCTCGCTTCTTCTGCCCTGAGCGTCACGGTAGATACGGTGGCGCCGGCTGCACCTGTCATCGTTGGAGATACAGTCAACAGCACGCACCAAGTACTTTGACTGGCACGGCGGAAGCAAACAGCAAAGTAACCGTGTTCAATGGAACAACCCAGCTCGGCACGGCAACGACGAACGGCAGCGGAGCCTGGAATTTTACGACCGCCGCATTGGCGAACGGAAACTATGCCTTCACCGCCACGGCAACGGATGCTGCGGGCAATATCAGCGCGACTTCGGAAGTTATCGATCCGATTATCGGTCCGGCAATTCCGGCTTGTTCTACGGCGACACTACCACGGCGATTACAGAATGGCAGCCGCTGGCAACAGGGAAATGAACGGCACCACGTCACTGGCTGCAGCTGGCACGCAGTGCTTAGGACCGGTTGGGCTATTGCGGGCACGGGCGATTTCAACGGCGATGGCAAGAATCGATCTTTCTTGCCGCAATTCCACCACTCGCGTTTAGGGAGTTGCAGGGCGCCGACAATCGGCTCACAGCGGAATATTTACATTGGCGCGGTCAGCTGGGCTGATCGCGGGCACGGGCGATTTCAACGGCGATGGAAAGACGGATTTCTTGGTCCAACGGCGGTGCAGTCACGATATGGGAAATGCACGGCAACAGCTTTGCCACCGCAATATTCGTACACTGGGAGCAGCTGGGCAGTTGCGGGCACGGGCGATTTCAACGGCGATGGCAAGAGCGACTCTTCTGGAAATGGCCAGCAGTGCGATATGGGAAATGAACGGAACGACAATCCAGCCGGCAGCGGCAACACTTGGGCATGGGCAGCCGGCTGGACCGTCGCGGGCACCGGCGACTTCAATGGCGATGGCAAGACCGATATTCTCTGTAGAACAACACAGCACTGGCGTATGCGACTGAACGGCACATCCATCCGGCCGCAGCGTCACACTCGTTTACTTGGCGCGCAGGCTGGGCAGTTGCGGGCACGGGCGATTTCAACGGCGATGGCAAGAGCGACCTTCTGTGGCGCAATACACTGGCGCGTTCGCGGAATGGGAGATGAACGGCACGCCAATGTCTACGTCAATGGCACAGTCGGAACACCTGGAACATTAATTCCAGTCCGACAACCGCTAACCTAAGGTCGAAAGCGAAACGATCGTATCGCCTCAGTACATAGAACTCATCTCATCGGCATCGATGCTTCCTGGTGACAAATTCAGGCCAGTGCAGAAGGCAACATCGAGTCATTTCCATAATCCGCTGGGTACAATTCTATAATTCCTATCGCGTTCTCGAGGGCGATCGATTGACATTTCTATTGTCAGATGTTTGGTTAAATCATTCTTTAAATCCGCTTCTCGCTTTACAAACAATCCACCTGGGACCAGCATGCGATTTCATTTCTAAATTTACGCAATTTTCTTTCCGTAAGTTTAAATATTTGGACCTTAATGTTTGATCGCTATCGTAGGGACATATCATGCCAATAACTTTTAATGTCACCCTTGATCCGAGCGTTAACAGCGCGCCCACGGGCTTCATGACTGCGGTCAACTATGCGCTCGCGTATTACCAACATGCGTTTACGAATTCAGTCACTGTAAATATCACGTTCGTCTGGTCACCACTCTCGGCAGGTACGGCTGCTCAAAACAATTTTTTTGTCGATTTATTCTCCTATACGCAAATACGAAATGCCCTAATTGCAAGCGCAAAATCACCCGACGACCTAACCGCCTACACCACCCTGCCCGTTAATAATCCAACCGGCCATGGCAATAGCGTTGCGGAATATGAACTGTCGTTGCCACAAGAGCGGGCATTGGGGCTTGGAACGAGTACCGGTAACCCGGACATCACCGTCACGTTAAATAGCAATCTTTCATGGACTTTCGATCCGAACAATCGGGCGGTGGCAGGGAAGAACGATGCCATTGGCGCTCTTGAGCATGAGATTTCGGAGGGAATGTTAGGTCGGTTCGGAGATCTCGGCAGCGGCGGCAAGTATTCGATACTCGATCTCTTCCGTTACACATCATCAGGTGTTCGCGATCTGACACCGGGACCGGGCTATTTCTCAATCGATGGGACCCACCTTCTTACACAGTTCAACAATCCCACTAACGGAGGGGATGCTGGCGATTGGCTCCCCAGCATTCAAGGCGACTCCTATGGCTCCAGCTACACAGGCATGATTAGCGCGGTCACTCCAGTGGATCTAAGGGTGGACGATATCATCGGCTGGAATAGGGCGCCGGCAACAGCGAACGACTTTAATGGCGACGCGACCTCGCGACTGCCTATTGCAGAACGGGCAGCAGCTCGCTGATTTGGGAGATGAACGGTATCGACGATTCAGACCGGCAGCGCGGGATGGTTGCCGTTCATTGGGCTGGCGCGCGGGCCATGGCGCCAACAGGCCAGTTTAATGGCGACTTATATATCCGATTTCCTGCTGCAGAATGGCCAGCAGCTTGCTTTGTGGGAAATGAATGGCACGACAGTTCAAGTCGGCAGCGGCAGTATTGGTACATTGGGGTCGGGCTGGACGGTGGCAGGAACTGGGGACTTCAATGGCGACGGCAAGAGCGACATCCTGGTTGCAGAACGGGCAGCAGTTTGCCGAGATGGCAAATGAACGGCACGTCGATTCTCGCCAGCCGCGAGAACATATCGGTACAGTAGGATCGGGCTAGTTCGGTGGCAGGAACTGGCGACTTCAATGGCGACGGCAAGAGCGACATCCTGGTTGCAGAACGGTCAGCAGCTTGCCACTGTGGGAAATGAACGGCACGTCAATTCTCGCCGGCAGCAACTGCACCGGTACGGTCAGATAGGGCTGGTCGGTAGCAAGAACCGGCGATTTCAACCCGCGATGGCAAGAGCGACATACTATCATGCAGAACGGTCAGCAGCTTGCACTGTGGGAAATGAATGGTACATCAAATTATTCTCGCCGGCAGCGGCAACATCGGCACATTGGCTTCAGGCTGGTCCGTAGCGGGAATTGGTGATTTCAATTCCGACGGGAAGATGCCGACATCCTATTAAAGAATGGCCAGCAAGTTGCTCCGCCGTGGGAGATGAACGGCACGACAATTCTGGCCGGCAGCGGCAACACTGGTGCATTGGGAGCCGGGTGGCATACAGTATAATCGCATCCTCGCCCTTAACGCGACGATCATATCGCAGCCCGGCCGATAAAGCTCACTTTAGGCTTCAGATAGACTTAAGCGTGACGCCAGGAAGTCGCGGCCGGTGGACGAAGACAAACGGTCAGAAACATCGACGGGGGGAACCTAGAAGACGCGGTACGCTATTCATTTTTCACGATATAGTGTCGCTTAATCAGGCATTGCACGCGTGCGGTGTATTTTCATATACCCACCTCGTCAATCGGCAAAAAGTCCGATTTTATATTTGCGCTCTATGTCAATAATGTTTTTCACCCATTGCCGTGTTGGCAAACCGAACGCCGCTGAAATCTGTTCGTCCGATAGGGAATCAAATTGATTGGCATTTATCGCCGCCTCGACGCGCTCCTGTACTGTCTTTCGAATGGCCTGACCCTCCCATGGTTCGAATCCCGAGTAAATGAGATCCATAGATCGACAAGACAATTATAGGGGCGATGGCCAATGGCTCAATGCTCTGCCGGAACATTAGAAGCGCAAGCGGTATCAATCCAATCCAAAACATTGCGGTAGAAATATAGTAACGCTCGGCGACGAAATAAGCGGGCGTATATGAGGTGACGCCACGAAGCTCCGCATAATGGACATTGACGATGACGCTTGATAATGCCGACAATCCTCCGAAAGCCATTGTCGACAAGAGGAAAAGCTCAAACGGCGATTGCTTCGATGAGCGCCAGCAATATGCGATAGTGGTCGCGAGTGCTGTTGCAATTCCGATTGCGCCTGCAAACTTGTCACCTTGTTCGCCCAGCAAACCCCAAGCAAAGGCGTGACCGAGCAGGAAGGCAGTATATTCGATGATAATCCAAAGGTTGCCGAGAATATCGTTGGGAAGGCTTCCGTTCTCCAATGTTCCAACGCTCGGATAAGCGCGAGTGTAAATAGCATACAGAGCGCCGAGAAAAATAGGAACGGTCAGGGCAATCCATCGTCGAGAAATCAGCACCATTGCTAGTGTGACGAGTATCAAGAATTGTCCCGATCCGTGACTAATGACTGCTATCGACATAAGCACGGTGCCGGCAACAGCTAATGTACTCGACGAATTCGACCTTGCCAGTGAAAGCGCCAAGAGCAGCAAGCCCGCAACCGCAAAAGCACGACTGCCCGTGAGAGTAACTTGGAATGGAAGCAACCACGTCTCGCTACCGACAAGCGAGAACACCTGATTGATGGCTAAGAGACTAACAACCGCTTTTGAGATGTTCGTTAATTCGGTTTTCCAAATTATGTAGAGAAAGATCACACTTACGATGATGTTGAAAACCACCGTGGCAACCAGATGAGGAATGAGCGATCCATCAAACACCCAAAGATCTACAAGGCTTAGAGCAAAAACAAGTGCGTGCGGATGATCGGCTTGCCTTTTGAAAATGAATTTAGTGGTCGATAATTCGCCAAGCTTTAGGCGATCAAAGCGCCAAACGACCTGTTCGTAATCGCCAAAGGGAACAATAGAATAGTGATCGATTATCGCTGAAATGTCCGTAGCAATCGCATAGGTGATGTAAAGGCCAAGGAGGAATAAAAACGCAAAATCTTTTCTGCTGAGCATTGTTCCGCGATTTTGGGCTGCAGTCATTCATTCGGTTTGTAAGTGTAGATTAACCCTACAGTCACCTAAAAATTGCCATGGCACCGTATGTTGAACTCGAATTTGATTCCTTATCTCTAAGACAGTCATTCCAGTGAAGAGTGTGTGCAATACAAAAAGGTTGCTGGCATCGTGGCTGAGTAAATTAGGAGCCTAATGTTATTTTTCGGCAACGGCGATTGATATTATTCGATTACTCGGGGTGATAGCGACCAAGCGCAACCGACAGAAGCTCCCCGAACATGTTCAAGTGGCCATAGAAACCCCTTATCTTTGTAGGAACCCGACCTGACGGCGGATAGTGCCGTTCTACGGGATTTCCGTCGTGCGAAATCCAAGTTGCGGTGCTCGAACGGTCAAATAGAATAATAGATTATAGCGATCAAACACTGCGCGGAATGGTTGGACCCGATCGAGGAGATAACGCGCGGAATAGGCGCGAAAACCATTTGTCGTGTCGGTATACCAATTGCAGGCGGCAAGGCTCAGAATTGGCGCGTGGATTAGGCGCCCAGCGAGGCGCCTGACAAAGGGCGTGTTTACGCCGCAGCCACCGGGCAGATATCGGGAACCCTGGACATAGTCGTAACCTTCATCTAGCGCATCCACAAAGCGGGGAATTGCTTCGACACCGTCCTTGCCATTGCCGTCGATGGTGATGATGCCCTCATATCCTTCTTCCAGTGCCCAAGCATAGGCCATCCGCAACTGCGCACTAAGTTTGCCTGGTCCCGTCTTGATGAGTAGCGCCCTCACCCCAATCTGCTGCAGAAATTCGATGGCAACCGAGCTGTCCGTCGATCCGCCGTCGGCGATCATCACGTCGAGCGCCAGATGATGTGTAGCGATTTGCTGAAGCTCAAGTCGAAATCGCTCGCCCTCGTTAATTACTGGAATGACGAGAACATAACGTGATTTGCGCGGAGCTAGAATATAACTTTCATGAGCAGGAATCTCGCGCGCGATCATCGTGCACGTTCCGACGGTGGCCGATAAACGCTTCTCATCAGCCACGCTGCGCGCTCCATATTTCGGCGCCATTCGTCAGTTTCTTTCATTTCGACTGAAATCCATCCATCATAATTTGACGCAGCTAACGCCATCGATACAGCTCGATGATTAGAGTTTGCGCTTCCAAGCGGCCGCAGCTGTGGCTCGCTAGCGTGAACGTGTCCGGCAAACTTAACGGCATCCAGATAACTGCCGTTCTTCTTGGCCGAGAAAAATAGTTCCCGTGTCGATTTGCAAACGAATACCCGGGCGATCAACACGTCGAACAAGATCGATGGCCTCGAACGTCCGCGTAATGAACCGACAGCCGTAGGAGCCGTCGTTTGCCTCGAACGTCAGGCAGGTGCCTTCGAACTCGAAGATCGGCGCAACCGAAGAAAAAAAATCAACCGCCATGTCGCGGGCCGCCTCGAAGGAAAGAAGTCCCGGGTCACGGCTACGTGGCGCTCCAAATACGCAAGCATGCGCTCCAAGCGTTTCCGCAAGACCCGCCACCTTCCGCAAAATGATTCGCGAGCCGTGCACGGGTTTCATTTGACACGAAAAGCTCGGCCCCCTCCACGCCAAAGAAAATCGCCTGCAACGCGACGACAGCGAGACCATGATCGGCGAGTATCGTCTTTAACCCATGGACATCTGGCGCGCCGTCGGCCAATCGGGGAACGTCTTGCCGGGAGCAATTTCAATGCCGGTAAATCCGAGGCACTTACTCAAGGCGAGCGCCTCGCGATCATCTCCTGTGGCCACGCAATGTTGGAGATCGCCACCCTATCCATCAGCGGCTTTCCTTCTCCGCTGAGACAAACGCGCTGATTTCCTTAAGGCAAGCCTCAGCCGAAAGGATGTAACCGTTAGCCCCACCGAACAGTTCGGCATGGCGGGTAGCGAAATGATACGAAGGCGCCGGCAGGTGCAGCGGCCCGACCGGGGCGTTGGGAAAACAAGTTTCAATTATACAACTTATCGCCAACGGCTCCGTGAACAAATTGACGAGATGGAGCCCGGCTCGTCGCACGATCTCGATATCCGACCATAACCGTCGGACTGGATACCATTGGAAAACACTCGCAGGGTTGATCGCGGCAACTTGGTAGTCGTGCAGGAGGTCAAACAACCCGTTCTTTTTGAGGCCAGGTCCGAATAGCGCAGAAACAAATGATTCGGGAATTAGGAAAGGTTGTTCTCACCCATTGTTCAAGCTCGTAGCGATGACGGCCGTAGTAATGGTTTGTTGTTGGGATCAATTATAGTGGTTTCGTTTTCTCCGGCGGCAAGGTTTGGGTAGACATCGATGGTTGAGATTAACAAGAATTCGCGGACCTTCACCGTGGCGAGCACAGCAGTCACTTTCGGATACGTCGACGTCCTCTTCAGGTTCACGGTTTGCGATCCATTTGGCGGCCGAGACGCCCGCACACACTAGAAGGCCGAAGTTCCTTCCCTCCATTTCGCGGAATTTCTGGGAATTGTACTTTCGATCGAATTTCACTTGGCGGCAAAGATTGGAGCCGACGAAACCACTATAACCGATTAGGCCGTTTTCCATTGATTGCTTACCTTCCCCAACCACGACCGAACGGCAGTTACAGTCTCCTTTGGACATTTTCGGGCAATTGGGGCGCTCCAATCGATAGACGCCGGTTTCGTCGATGATATTGAGACGATCAGTCCGTGCAGTCTTTTCGCTGCGCAACTCCCGCACTACCTGACGCCGCCGTCGTACTGCGGTAGCCGCGTAGATTTGGATGATATATTCGGAAAGAACCGAGCATCAACGACAGGAGAAACATCATCACTGAGATCTGCAACGAGAATGTTGTCCATCCTGTCGCCACGTCTGGCTTGAACAAATAGATCACAACTACGTAAATCGCATACATCACGGAAAGGATGCTCGATATAAGGCTGACAATGCTTACGATCCGAACGGGGACCGCGCCGATGCTGACGAGGAGATTGAATGCTTTGGCGGCGCGCTGAGCAAATGTTCGTTTGTCGAAGTAGTCGTGGGCCGCTCATAGGCCTCACGAATTTGTGGGCCGGAAAGCCGCGGCCGGCCGTGCCAGCCTTCAGCAGAAGTTCGGCATTTGGCTTGGAAACGATGTGAAGGACGGCATCCCGACTGAGGACGAGGAGATCGGAAGGAGTTCGGCTGATCGTAAACCCAGCCGAGATCGACAGCAGGCCATAGACGAGTTGTTCAAACACGCCGATAAAATTCTCTGACTTGGACCCTTTTGGCAACGCAATCACAAGATCGAAACCGTCCCGCAGGGATTGTATCGGCCGCGGGTAGCGTGGAATTATGCGTAAGCGCTTCCGCGTTTACAATAAGCACGTAATCTCCGACGGCCGCCTCCATACCGAAAATCGGGCGCAGTCTGAATCGATCGAATCGGCGATGATGTAACAGGAGCAATCTGGGACGTCGGGAACTAGTCGTTTCAATGCAAGGAAGCTTTGATCGTCGATACCATTTGCGATGATGACAGTTTCGGCGTCGACACAATAGTCGAGAACGCCCCGACGAAATATGCAAGTCGCCCACATCAGCGCACCAAAATCGGCGAGAATGACGGCCGAGATGGAGGTCAACCGTTCGTTCAACTTTAGCCTTCCCATCGATGGAATCGGATCGCATCGAGCGCATCATATATATTATCAAACTTGGCGCCCATGATCGAAACGATTCGAGGAGAATCCGGGCAGACTTCGAAGAAAATCGGGCGGCTGTCGTCTTGTTCGCTGTCCAGGAGTACGGTCTTCACCTCGAAGGGACGAAACGGCTCGGCCGAGATCAAACAAGGCAAGTAACGGGCAGCGTCGCGAAGCATTCTTTTGGAATTGGAGCGTCGTGGAACCAACGGCATGCCAGTGGTCCATGCTTCATGCGGTGTGTAGCGGACGTGAGACAAGGAATGGAGCTGAGCCGACGGAAACGGCATGGTGGAAAAGAACGATCCATCCATGACCGTAATTCCGAGTTCCGCGATCTCGCTCGGCGGATGGATGAGGACAAGCTCAGTAACTTCGCGTTTCAACGTAGACACTAACCGAATGCCGACTCGAGATCAGCATAAGTCGTGTTGATGAGGAAACGGGTACGGAGCCTTCCCTGCTTGGTCTCGACTGTGATCGAATTGTTAGCGATGGCGGCAAGGCGAGCAGACTGCTAAGCGCGAGATCGACCCGGCCGGAGTTAGCCGCTCTACCATCCGTTCTGCGATTTTGTCCGTGTCGAAGGAAAATTCGCGCGCGAGAAAACCGCGTCGATGAGATCGGGGTCAAAAAGGCGTTCAAGTCGTCCCGGCGCAGATGCGCAAGGCGCTCCGATGGTGGCGCAGACCCGTTCGAACTGCGTCGGATTGACCTTAGAACCATGGGCGATTGCGTAGACCATCTGCATTGACCAATGTATCGCATATGAATAGTCCACCAGAAATCGTTCAAAGTTCTGTGCGACCGTCGCGCTGTCGCCAGGGATCGCGGATAGTGATAGCCGTTGTGGACACGCGCTTGATTTACGTAACTTGCGCGGCTCAGGATAGTCGTTCGCATTCGAGGAGACGACGCGATCGAAGCCCAACCCACGCATTGCTAGTGCGATTTCGCAACCAAAAAAACCGGCACCGATAACTACGACGTCAGCCTCTCTAGCTGCCGTAGCTGAGCCTGAGCTGGCTTCTCCAATTTTACGTCGAACAGACATGGCCAACCTAGTTCCACGCGCGCGCAGTAATAACTAGTTGATCGCCATGGATACCGTCCGCGTTGAAAATACAAGTAATAGAAGTATTATACCATAAGAAAAAGAGACAATCGCAAACAAAGTTGGGCTCGACAACTTACTAAGCACGGCATGGAATATAGTTTTGCTCCAGATTTTTATCGTTTAACTTTACCGAAGCCAAAACACTGAAAAAGCTAAACAGCACCACTTATGAAACCTAAAACGCAGACTTCAGTTATAAGCGGGACGGGACGCGCAGCTGTGTCAGAACTTCCAAGCTCAAATATAGCGTCGTTGTCACTACTAGAACGTAATATGGCCAGTTTTATTTTTAAGCCGATTGTATTTGAAAATCCGAATCGGTTGATCTCTCCTTCGTCTTGGGTTGGACATATTCCTTTTGCTTTTTGGATTGTCGAGGTCCTTCGTCCCAGAATTTTCGTAGAACTCGGAACTCATTCTGGAAATTCTTATTCTGCTTTCGCCCAGGCAATCCAGCAATTGAAAAATGGTGGCAAGTGCTTTGCCATAGATACATGGAAAGGCGATGAACAAGCCGGTTTCTATGATGAAGAAGTCTTCAGAGACTTTTCACGATATCACGATGCCCATTTTACAAGCTTTTCGCGACTTATCCGGTCAACATTCGATCAAGCACTTGAGCATTTTAGTGATCGTAGCATTGATCTGCTACACATAGATGGTCTTCACACTTATGAGGCGGTGAAGCACGACTTCGAAAGCTGGCTGCCTAAAATGAGCCCGCGAGGTATCGTTCTTTTTCATGACATCAATGTCAGAGAAAAACGATTCGGAGTTTGGAAATTCTGGAGCGAGCTGGTCAACCAGTATCCCCACTTCGGCTTTGATCACAGTCATGGGCTGGGGGTGCTTGGCGTAGGAACAGAATTCGGTTCCGAAATTAAGTGGCTATTTAATCTCGGCGAGAGTGTTGATCATAAAGATACCGCTGCCTTCGTTCGAAACCTACTTTGACCGGCTCGGTTCTAGCCTGATAGGGCGATTGGAGCTTGAGGAAAGTGCCGGTCGAATAAGTGCACTTCAATATGAAGGTGAAAAATACTTACAAGAAATTGCGTCTCACCGTGACCGCGAAAACGCACTACGTCACGAAGTTTCTGAAAAAGAAGGTACGATAGCTTCTCATGGACAAACCGAAAAAGTTCTTCGTCAAGAAATTGCCGCTTACCATGATAGCGAAGACGCTCTGCGCAGACAAATTTGCGGAAAAAGAAAACGAAATTACCTCTCGTCATAAAATGGAAAATGATCTGCGTTGGATAATAGCTGAGAAGGACAGTATTCTTCATCAAAAAACCGCCTCTCACGAGGATAGCGAAAACGCTTTACGCCGACAAATCGTTGAAAAGGATAACGAGATCGCCTGTCGTTCTAAAATTGAAACCGCACTGCGCCAGGAAATCGCTGAAAATGAACGCAATATAGCATCTCACGCACAAACGGAAACTGTTCTTCGTCAAGAAATTGAGTTCTCACCAGGATAGCGAAAACGTTTTACGCCGAACAATTGCTGAAATGGAGAACGAGGTCGCCTTTCGTTCGAAAATGGAGACCACACTGCGTCAGGAAATTGCTCAAAAGGAACGCAATATCGCGTCCCGTGCGCAAACGGAATCAATTCTTCGACAAGAACTTGCCAATAGAGATCACGAGGTTACCTCTCATTTAAAAACAGAAGATATTCTTCAAAGAAAGCTAGCGGATCATCAAGCGGAGCTTCAGATCAATCTGCAGGTCCGTTTCATGGCGTGTGACTGCGCCTTTTCGATTTATAGGTAAGGTTGTCCTGCAATTGTTCTGGTACGCGACCGACACGTCTCCGGGGCACGCTCTCGTGCTCGGCTGGCAAATCTTGCGAAGTCTCTCACTTGATCCTTTGAAGGGTCCGACAACGCAAGAGCAGGATGATTGTCGTATCCTGAATAAGTCAGGTCTTTTCGACGTTGATTGGTATCTCAAACAGTATTTGGGCTTGCGACCGTCTCGTAGAGATCCGGTACTTCATTATCTTCGGTATGGGGCGGCGCAAGGTTTAAATCCAAGTCCGTTATTCGACGCGCGGGATTATCTTTTTTCCAATCCTGATGTTGCGGCTGCAAATATGAATCCGCTGCTTCATTACGCCCTACATGGTCGATTAGAGGGGCGGAAAGGTGGCGTTCTTTCTGAGAGGCGGCAGGTAACTCCCATAAAAGAAGTTGCTCGGTCGATTGAGACCGATTTCAGCATCGCAGTTCCGCTCGATTTCACTCCAACCGCACTTACGCAAACCCCAAGTTTGGCAATCGTATGCCATATATTCCACGAGGAACTAACTCCCGAGTTCCAACGCTACTTTAAAAATATTTCATTTCCCTTTGATGTGTTTATTTCAACTAATACCTCTGCGAAAAAAATAATCATAGAACGATTCTTCACCGGCTGGAAACGAGGCAAAGTCGAAGTAAGAGTGACAAAAAATCGGGGACGCGATATTGCGCCGAAGCTTCTCGGATTCTCCGATGTCTACCAACAATACGAATTTATTTTACATCTCCACTCAAAAACATCAAATCACACATCAACCCTCGCAGTTTGGCGTAGGGTTCATTCTTGAAAACCTGCTCGGATCTTCAGAAATCGTGAACAGCGTTTTTGAGTTGTTCAAGCATCGACCGGATCTTGGTATCATTGCATCTCAGCATTTTGAACCGATGCGACACTGGGTGAATTGGAGTGAGAAACTTCAAAATCGCCAGTGCTCTAGCAAATCAAATGGGCATCGCCCTTTCAGAGGATGCGATTCTCGATTTCCCATCCGGTTCAATGTTTTGGGCACGTTCGTCAGCTCTGAGACCGCTACTCGATGTCGGGTTGACGTTTGAGGATTTCTCCGAGGAGCCCTGTGAGATCGACGGAACCTTAGCACATGCGATCGAACGAATTTATTACTTTGTATGCGAGCGTGCCGCCTTCAAGTGGATTAAGATTTCTCAACCCACGCTTTTTGAACAAACGCCGGCCATCGTACATATTGATTGCCCAGAGGCGATCGACTTTTTTCCTTTCCACTCACGCTTTGACGTTAACCGCTCCAAGTCGATTAATGCCACGCACAATCGCTCCTTTGCCAATCACCAGCGCCGCGCCAAATCTCGTTTTGCGTCTGCAGGATAGCGCTCTTGGATACGGCCAGCAGCTTGGGCATTCTATCCGCGTTGTGGTGGGTATCGTCTCATACAACAATACTGAAACTCAAATGAGGCGCATCGTAATGAGCGCACGCAATGCGCTTGAACACGCGGGTTTTGCGACCAACGGTCGTGTGCTGATAATCGACAATGGTCGATCCACCAAGTCCATAGTCGACGCAGATGACGCCGTCGTTCGGTTACCAACAATCGGCAATAGAGGCTTTGGTGCTGGACACAATCGCATTATGCGGAAAGCTTTTCCAGAAGGGGCTGATATCTACATTGCGGTAAATCCGGACGGAGCGTTCCATCCCAACGCTATCGCAGCACTTGTCGAGATGATGCAAGCCAACAGCGGTCGTGCTCTAGTTGAGGCAATTCAATTTCCGATGGAACATCCTAAAATATACGACCCCCTCACCTTCGAGACCCCATGGGCTTCGGGGTCATGCCTTGCTATTCCACGGCAACTTTTCGAAGAGATCGGGGGATTCGATGAACACTTTTTCATGTATTGCGAAGATGTGGACCTGTCCTGGCGTGCCCGTGCACGTGGATTTGTGATACGCACCTGCCCTCGAGCTATTTTTCTTCACGCTGTCACCAACCGCTCCCCGAAGCCCAATACGCTGCGCATGATTTACAACTCCGGGATTATTCTCGCACGAAAGTGGGGCAGTCGTGATTTCGAAGAATCTCTAAGTCAAAAACTACAAGCGATGGGACACATATTACCGGTCGTGCAGCCTGATCTGGTGCCGGACGATTGGCGGGAAGTTGCTGACTTCTCCCATGAATTTAGCTTTGCCGAAACACGCTGGTGAAGTCATGCTCAACGACAAGCAGTTGGACACGATTGTCCGATTTCATGATATTCGGCGATTGTCAGAGTTGGAACGTTGTGTTTTCTCACTTGTCGGGCAAAACTTTAAATCACTTCGTATTATCTTGGCGTTGCAGCGGTTCAGTGCTCAAGAAATTGCTAAAGTGCGTGCCACACTGGCACCAATATTGGAATTCGAAAAATCACCCCAACTGTCGATCGTGAACTGGGAGGATGCAGAGCCTGCTGATGCTCGTTCCGCCTTGCTTAACCTGGGCCTGTGCGCTGCACAGGGCCGCTACATTGCATTTCTCGATTACGACGACGTTCTCTATCCCGAAGCGTATGAAGTCCTGGTACCGCGCCTAGAAGAAAGTGGGGCCGCTATCGCTTTTGCGACAGTTCGCGTTGTAGAATTGAACGTCTATCATCGTTTCTTTTATGCTGCACGGAAAATTATACCATCATACAGTGGGTCAAACCTGCTTGACTTGTTTCGAAATAATTTCTGCCCCGTACACAGTTATGTTATCGATCGTATGCGAGTTCCCAAGGATATTCTCTCGTTCGATACGTCACTTGCCATGGAAGAAGATTACGATCTCCTACTTCGAATATGCGCCGTTCTCCAATCCGACTTCTCCCTAGTGAGAACCGAAATTGGAGATTATTTTTACAAGACCGACTGCAGTAATACCGTGCCGACTTTTGGTAATTTGGCCAATTCCAGGTTGCATCTCTCGAGACCGTCAAGTCCGCAATAGAACGTAAGGCGACAATCCACTTCCGTCTCTCTAAATGTACAGCTCTCATTGGGACTCCCAAATCCAAGAGATAATGTAACCATTCGCGAGGTGCTTAGTCTCGTTGGAACTCCATAGCACCTATGTCCATACTTGGTTACGGAGAGTAGCGGTGAGATGGCTTGAGATCCCAGATCCTTGCCCTCAATTTCCCGATTGAAAATTGGAGAGAGTGCTAGCATTGGGACATTGAAAGGATCCATCCAATGGAACAAGCGCACTTCGTTTGGGATTATCAGAACCTTGTACGCAATCTCGTCGCTGCGCATCCCCTCGATGAGGCGATGTCGCTCGCAGTCGGCGGCGATTTACGATAGAATTGGCACCATAGAAGCAGATATTCTGACTGCTGCAGGTCTAACCGATAAACATTCAATCATTGACATCGGATGTGGGAGCGGACACCTTTGCCAAGCAACTAAGAATACGATTCCGAAGACTGGCATATCTCGGAACGGATGTCGTTCCCGGAGTCTGTCTCGATTATGCAGCAAAGCAGGCACCCAACAATTTCCGATTTTTTCACCATCAAGAACTTAGTATTCCGGCGGTAGATCAATCCGTCCGATTTTGTTACTGCCTTCAGTGTTTTTACTCACCTCTTCCATGAGGAGAGCTACACGTATTTGTGCGATGCCAAGCGGGCGCTGAAACCTGGAGGAGCAGTGATCTTTTCATTCTTTGAGTTTGGTAAGCACTGGTCCGTCTTCGAGACCATGCTGCATCCCGATTATAAGATCCACAAACCGCACCTGAATATGTTTATCGAACGGTCAGCTATCACAGAGTGGGCTATTCACCTTCGTCTTACTCTAGAGCGCTTCGACTTCGGACCGTCGCTCGGGCAATCGGTCGTACTACTGCGCAAGCCGATGTAAGTGCTGAGTTACGGCAATTCAACGCGACCAATTTCGTGACATCGAACCGCTTCACACTGGTCTTTCTACCGATCTTGAGATGGTAGTTCGATCCTATCGCCGCCACCTAAGAGTTATCGAGTTCCCCGTGGCTGAGCGATCCCGCCTAAGTGGTCAAACTCACTTTCCCAGCATTTCCAACCGGTAAACGGATTTTGAGAAATCTCCTGGCTGAATTGTGGAGGCCTATCGATTGATTTATGGCAAATGGCATCGGTGGCATGGTCGACGTTCGTGTGTGGAAAGTGACAAATCTCAAATCGAGATCCTCCGTGCCCGAGACGCCCAAGTTGTCGCCATTAAGTGAATAAAGGCTGCAACACAGCTGGCCTCTAATGCCACAGCCAAAACGGACAAAAATTTCGATCAATCGTTTATCCAATCGGCCAACTAATAAAACTCAACCGCTACGAGAACGGCGGGTTTGCGCGGAGCAATCGTGCCGTTCGGGCTTTCGACGCGGCGTGGCGAAGGATAAAACTTTCTAGAAATTCCGCGATCATCACTCTTCGCGTTTTGATGTCTGCTCTTGCAAGCAGATAATGATCGCATCACGGTTTTTTCATGGGATGTTTGCGGTCGTAGAGGTAGGCGCCCGTGAACAGCACCGCCATGAGAGACCGCGGCAAAATAAAAACCGAAGGCATTCACTCCAGCGCGAACAATCTTCGAGAAGACCCACATGACGCAAAAGAATGTCGTCAACATCAAGAGATTAATGGTTCGTTGCAGCATTGCACCCTCTATCTACCGGCGGAATTCGCGGCTTAGCGAATTCCGTTTTGGCGTGTCTCTGCCCACAGTGTTTTCGCAATTTCGAGCGGCTCGATCCGCATATCTTGCCACCATGCGAGTTCGTTGCCGGACTGATGCAGTTGCCGGTGGTGCGTGCGGCAGAGTGGGACGGTAAATTCATCACCGACTTTCATGCCGAGCCCTTGCGGCTGGGCAAAACGCAGGTGATGCGGATCGACGGCTCGCGGTTACACAGGAGACAAGGCTGCGAGGCGACAAAGCGTAGATGCGCCTTATCACGATGACGCTTCGCCGTGCCAATGGTCAGCACTGACTTGTCAATTTGGGTCCATTGATTGGTGGCACTTTTCGCTCAAGGGCGGGCACGGGCTCTGGCGCTGTCTTGATTGCCGGGACTTCCGTAGCAGCGTCTGGCGCCGGCCGGCCGCTGAGATTGAGTGCGAGACCGAAGGGTTTTCCGAAGGTCACGAGGGCGCGTTTGGTGGCGTCCGTTTCCGAGTCTTGAGAGCGAGATCATGCGCCTCACCGGGCGAGACGCCCCTCGCCTCGCCGCAGCCGTGCCCCTCGCGAATATCTTTTCGCCATCGGTGCGCACGGTGATGCGTACTTTGGCCGTGTAGACCGCTAGAAACGTGCCGCGATGTTCGCGACTGAGGACGCAACGCGATTCGACCGTTTCTCGATCCCAGCTATCGAAACCAAAAATGCGATTGGCCTCGGTGATGACGTAGCCGCCCTCGAGATAGGGCAGTTCCCGTCCATTGATGGTCCGGGAACGAATGTGTTCGCGCTTTACGTCGCGTCGGAGGGCATGCAATTGCTTGGCCGAGAAGCCCATCACTTGCTCCTCACACTTAAGACGGGTTCCGGATTGGATAGCTGCGCTCCTGGAATAGCCCCGCCCTGTTTCAGCTCGACGACCAGGTCCTGCCGATTGAATCGCGGCGCCTGTGACAGCCAATAGGCCGCCGGGATCAAAGCCTCGTCCACCACCACTAAGGACGGCGTGCCGGGCCGTAGGGACACTGTAAAATCTGGGGCGGTGATCCTCTTGATCTCGGCCTCTAACATCACATCGCGGGCGATGTGGCGGCGGTTGGCGGCGCGTTCCTCAAAGCGGACGAGGCGATCCTGCATTTCCTTGATGCACTGCTTTAGGCCTGCTGCGATCGCTTCATCCAGGATGGCTGAGCGGATAATGGCGGCGACAATGTCGTGGAGGTCGGTCAGACCCTCGACGGTATCGGCGAGTGTGACTTCGTCGATTCTTTCTCTTCGGATCGGATGCGATCTTTGACCGCCTGGTAATAAGTTACGGCAAAGGCTAGATGGTTCATGTCCGTATCCATATCCATATTAATCATACAATAATTGATCTGATTTATATCATTTTCAGTCGCTTGTCAATACCTGAGGAATCAGAAAGTTTTGCATCCTCAATGCTTCATGCGTCCCAAATTCGTGCTGCCAGAGCGCTGCTCAGCTGGAGTCAGGATCAGCTAGCTGACGTCTCCGATGTCGAAGTCGCGACAATTCGGCGAATAGAAGTTCTTGATGGAGTGGTGACCGGAATGTCTCAACCGAGATCCGGATTCTCAAGCTTTCGAACGCAAAGGAATCCGTTTCATTGACGATGCGGATGGAGTAGGCGTCAACTCGATTTCGCTCGGTCGAAAAAGCGTGCCAAAACAAAGGGCTGAAAATAGAGATTTGACAAAACGAAGCCAATTTCCTCAATACCTTCGGTAGAAAAAGGGCGAAATAAATTCTCGTCGTGATCTGATATTTAGTAGTTCAAAACTAAGACTTCTTTGTGCCGCCTTTTTTTTTTTTTTTTTTTTTTTTTTTTTTTTCTAAGCGGCGACAGCTTTTTTCACGTTGTAAAATGCAGCGATCGCCTTCTGAATATGTTCAGGCGTGTGCGCAGCAGAGATGCTAAAGCGTAGCACCACCTCTCCATTTGGAGTTGCAGGTGGCATCATCAGGTTTACGTAGATACCTCGCGCCAATAATTCCTTCCAAAAATAGTATCCAGCACGCAAACCCTGCATCCGAATGCTACCAACTGGTGCAGGAGCTGCACAAATATTGAAACCAATTGCTTTCAAGCCGGCGTGAAATGTGTCCGCATTTTGCCATAGCTTCTGACGCAAGCCTGGCTCGATGGAAATCACGCGCAACGCTTCTCGCGCCGAAGCGACGATCGATAGCGGGAGCGATGCTGTATATAAATACGTGCGTGCCAGTAGCCGAAGCGAGCGCAGTTCGTCCCGGTTGGTCACCGAAAATCCACCAATGACGCCAACACTCTTGCTAAACGTGCCGACAATGATGTCGACTTCATCTTCAAGGCCTAAATGTTCAATCACGCCACGACCATGCTTACCGTAGACGCCCATGCCGTGCGCTTCGTCGACAACCACCATCGCTCCATGGCGTTTGGCAACGGCGATAATTGATTTCAGATCGCCGACATCGCCCCAAATGCTGTAGATGCCCTCAAGCACCACCATTGTGTGCGATCCGGAAATCTTACTTTCGCGGAATAGCCGCTCAAGATCTCGACTATCATTATGCGCAAATTTCTCGATCTTGGCGCCACTCAATTTGCACGCATCAAATATGCTCGCATGACTGTGGGCGTCGATGAAAATCGCATCCCCTTCACGCATGAGCCCGGCGATGACGCCGAGATTTGCCATGAACCCTGTGCTGAAGACGACCGCATGCTTCGCGCCGTAAAATTTCGCGACGTCCTCTTCGAGGTCGACATGAAGCTGATGATTGCCAGCAGCCACGCGTGAGGCTGTTGAACCGGTACCATATTTTGTGAGCGCTTCAGTCGCAGCCCGAATGCAATCGGGATGAAAATTCAAGCCGAGATAGCTATTGGTGCCGAACATGATGGTCGGACGACCAGAAATAATTGCGCGTACTGGTCCGAGCAATTCATCAATCACGATGTTGAGGGGGTTTTGCTCACCCGTCGTCAGGCGCTCTAAGGAGTTGCTGAACGCCGCGGCACGGCCAAGAATATCAATGCCCAGCACACGCGGCCGACAACGCTAGGCTGCTGCCGTTTTGCCCAATCGCTAGCGCGCGCCAGAATTACGTTGACACCCGGACCCCCGCATCCCAACAATCGGAATCAATTAGATCCCGTTTATGTGGACTTTATGACTGAATAGCTGATTCATGCGCTTTTGTCGCGCACTTTAGAGCATCGTGGCAGGCGTTTTTTTGCGCTGGATCAAGGGGATATCGAAAGGCCTCGTTTCAAGCCAGAGATTATCGAATTCCGCCAAGGGGATCGCCGGTTGCAACCATTGGCAAAGATTGTTGATCCATTGCGCCTTATCGACGCATGTTGATGACCTCGCCGCGCCATTCAATTTCCCGGCTGAATAGGGCGCCCACCATGAATACCGGCTGCAGAAGGTCCCGCGCTAGCCATGCTAGCGGCGTTGTGAGGGTCATGGTCCATCCGCAGACGGCATGAAGAATTCCTTCGCCTCCATACCGGATCGCCATGGCAAGAATTAGTCCGGACCAAACCAGAGATGCCCAAGAGGCTGGACAATGCGTAGGCGCCAAGCAAATTGAAAAACAGTCCGCCGACAAACGGCTCCAATATGAAGATCACTGGATCATGAACCTTGGTACAGTTCGCCCACCGGACGTGACGGGAGTAAAGATCGTTCCAGCTGCGCGTGCCGATCCTACGTCTAATCCCACTTCGAATTAGTCGGATCCGTCCGCTCGGTCGTATGAGTGCCTCCGACAACGCATTGTCTTCACATGGCCCCTCCTTCAGTCGGTCGAACCCGCCGACAGCCTCAAGATCACGCTTGCGAAACGCGAGCGCATTGCCGAAAGCGGCAGCGATCCCAAAAACTTCGAGCAACATCTCGATCCGAAATAAATACCCGTTGCAGTTGCGGCCTCAATCTCAGCAAAGAAATTTTCCGCATCATCACCGCGGGGCGCCGCGGTGACCGCGACGACACCAGGCTCTAACGAGCGGAGTAGTTCGGCAAATAGAGCGGAATCCAATTCAACGCTATCGTCAAGAAATAGTATAATGTCGTGCACGCTCGCCCGATATGCCTTCGCCACGTTACGCAACTTCGGATTGGCATAGCCCGCAGTCTCCCCTACCATCAGTCTTATTTTTTTTGGATACTTTGATACGACTGATGCAACAATTTGGGCCGCAAATCCTTTCGGCTGGGAATCGCTACTAGAATTTCGCCTTTAAAACGTTTGAGCCTTCCCAAAGCAAGCAGATTGCTTTCTAAGAATTGCGAAACACCTTTAATCGGCAAGATTATAGAGCAAGCGGGAAGACTACCGACGGGCGCATTGATGGGTCGCTGGTAGCGCAGCAAAGTTATGAGGACCGACGTCAGAAAAAAAACCGCCACTCCAATCCACAAGCCGATCAGCAAATAATCCATCACCCGTTTTCACTCCGTGCTTGGATAATTGTACTAGAAATATTTTCGATTCGCGCCGATCACAGATAGGTACACTTTAATATGGACCTTGGCAGGCTGCGCATGCCATTGGATTATCTCTCGGTTGAGATCGAAAAATTCATGGGTCATCCCTCTTCCCACAGTCGCGCACCTACGGGTCTCTTGGCTGCTTCAGGACTGATAAAGAGTTTTAAAGGCGGGCAGGTGGTGAACAATGTGAGCCTGAATGTTGCACGAGGTGAAGCAGTGGCGCTCCTTGGCCCAAATGGGGCAGGCAAAACCACGATTTTCTATATGATTGCAGGCATTATTCCGGTCGACGCTGGTTTCGTCGAAATCAATGATCGAAACGTCACCAATTTCCCGATGTATAAGCGCGCTCGTCTGGGATTGGGCTATTTACCGCAAGAAGCGTCAATATTCCCGGGATTAAGCGTGGAGAAAAATATCCTGGCGGTCCTTGAGGCAGTCGAATCCAATCGGGATCGCCGTCACAAGCGATTGAATGCGCTGCTCGACGAATTTGATCTCCAGGCGGTGCGCAAAAGCCAGGGCGTTTCTTTGTCCGGCGGCGAGCGTCGCCGAGCAGAAATTGCCCGCGCACTTGCGACCCGTCCGTCTTTTATGCTGTTGGATGAGCCGTTCGCTGGTGTCGATCCTCTTGCTCTAAATCAGATCCGAGAACTCGTTCGGCATCTTAAAGAGCGCGGCATCGGTGTGCTGATTACCGATCACAACGTACGCGAAACGCTTGGTCTCGTCGATCGAGCCTATGTTATTCATGCCGGTCGCACGCTCATGGAAGGCTATCCGGAAGAAGTCTTATCAAGCCAAAAAGTTCGTCAACTTTATTTGGGTAAGGATTTTCGCATGTGAGGAGGAAACTTC
>CAVVVG010000003.1:0-30271 GCA_963751615.1 uncultured Alphaproteobacteria bacterium | reverse complement strand
GGGCAGCTCTTATTCTTCCGGCGCGAACCGAAGAAATGGCTTGAAAAACTCAGAGTTGCAAGGGCGGCTAGCGTTGAAGAGCGAACCGACTATTTCGGTCGGCTCCGACCCACTTATTTTAATGATTTGTTGTCGGGTGTGATCAACGCTGCAGCGATGTTGTTTAGATTACATTATCACAGTGCAAGAACTCGGCGATGTCGAGCGACGGTTGAGGGAACCAGCGCGGTTTCTCGATTACGCGCGTCGGCACGCTCGCGCGAGATGTAGAACTAAAGCGCCCAGTTACGTACAATTTGTGCTTCGTTGGCGTTTACCACCAAGGCCAAAATGACCAATATCTTGGGTGCAAGCGGCGATCAGGGTAAGAAAAGAAATCCGGGTGCCATGATGGTTGCCAGTAAGTGTAGAGGCAATCTTGACCTCGATATAAGCGCCGTTTGCAGACGTCATAACTGACGTTCGAAATAACCACCTCGCGCTCGTACCGCGAGCCGGCTTTACTGGGTGCGATCGATAGGGATAACGCTGTAAGACCAACCGCGCCTGCGAGCATAAAAGTAAGAAGTCTCATTTACAGCCCCTCTGGTGAATCTCGAAAAATTCTAGCATTGATTTGCCCGCGATAAAAGCAATTAACGGACTCCATGAAATGCTCGAATCTGTGAGGGCTAGCAATACGGTTAGGGTAGTTTTCCCATTCTCGCTGGCAGGCGGGGTCCCGCCACATTTAAGTAGTCCGGTCGATATGGGCATTTTGCACAGATAATTGCGGGGCTGACCATGAATTACGACATCAAGACGGAAATGAGTTGCCAAAATTCATTCGGTCGTTTGGGTAGGAATTGCTATTCAACGAGCGTTGATGACTGAACGCGTTCATCGACTATGAAATAGACATAGGCTCCTATGCCCTTCAATCTTTCACGTCATTGGTGACCAGCGCCGCAAGTCCAGAAATTCTTATATCTCTGATCTTCATAATCTCCGCGAGATCTAAGTTTAGCGCACGTGCAATCGAGTCGACCAATTTAAAATGATGTAATCTTACAGTTTCATCGGTCGTCATTACATCAAGACATAAATCAATAGCCGCATACTTTACTCCATTATCATCGATGTCATTTAGGCGCTGTACGAATTTTTTCAGGTCGAAATCACGGTTCGTCACCGCGTGATATCCCTCCCTCATTCCGCGGATCAGCTCGATCCTGAGATGGCTTTGCCGTTCACCGGTCGCGCGCTTGTGATTTTTGACCATCCATCTCTTGAGCATCTCGGTGGCGCGGCTATCAAGCGAGCTATTTCTAACCAAAAGAATCATTGCAATGCGAACGCATATGCTCCTCGCCTCGTCGCTCAGCTCTGGCAATTCAAGATAACCACGTCGATCAACCATGCAGTCAAACGGCAAATTTCTTTGCCAAATGAGGCCTGGGTGGTCTGGTTGGTTATATTCATTCGCGATAATTGGTTTGTTATCGAGGTCAACTAAGCGCACCAAAGCTACAAGTTGACGTACACCCCTGCCGGGCGTCTCAAGGATCTGCGGAACCACAACTCCTGTTTTGACCCACTCTGTGAAACCCTTGTTAGGATCAACGCAGCCAACCTCGGCCGAGTGTTGATATACAACCGTATTATCATCCTGGAATTCATTGAGTGCTGAATTTACCGGCTCATAGCTCCCATCGGTCCGGTCAAAAACTGACGTAACAAAACCAAGTTTCTGTGCGCGATCAATCGGAAATATCCCTTTGACCTGAATGTTTTTGAGGAACAATCCCTTGGGTTCGTCCTCGTCGTCTGGAGCGGCTAACCTTGCCTCAAGCGGGCCCAATCCCAAGGAAGCAACCATCTCATTGATAGGAAGACGGTGCTGACCGACGGCTTCGTCACCGCCTGCCTCATTGACAAGAAGACGGCGCTGACCGACGGCGACGTCACCATTTGCCTTATTGACAGGAAGACGGCGCGGACTGACGGCGACGTCGCCGCCCGCCGTCGATGTTAGAGCACGCGCTCCAAACATCAGAGTGATCAGTAGCGTTATGAAGACGACGCCTAGATATATGAACAAATCCAACGGAGGGGCCCCGTTTAGGTCTTATAGGAATGTTAGTTTAGCGCCGCGCCTGGCACCAGCGTGAGCAGAGCCAGTCGAACTCTCGATGATGTCGGTCCTGTTATATCAACCGTGGGGGAGAATAGCTTGCAGGACGGTTAAATAAGATGAAGAAAAGACTCAGCGTTAGCGCAATGAGCTCTCCAAAAATGGAAATTAAATCTTACTCCCAACCGGTGTTGTTCGGACGCCACTTCATGGTCTTTTCTGGGCGAAAGATTTGACTGACACGACGTATCATAAAACTCAAGCTGTCATACCCGAAAGCGAGGCCACCATTGATCGAAGGGGGGTAAAACCGCGCCGTCGTGTGGTAGCGGAGCTTGATCGGCCAACGGCGTTCCCATCGTTCTGCTTGACCAAGAAACTCGAGACCATCGAGTCTCTGCTCGCAGGCATATTGGAGCGTCTCGTTTGTCAAAAGAATGCCCGGCGAAAATCTTGCCCAACGCTCGTCATAGCCAATCTTGCAGTCCCAGAGGCGGCCGGCATATTCCACCGCCATTCGAACTGCCGCCGTCTCATGTCCAATCCGCAAAAAAAAGAGGCGAAAAATGCCAAGCCTGGTGGCGGTACGGGCGAACAGCTCCCAAAAGCGTTTTCTCCGTGGGTCTGAAAGAATTGCGCTATTCGCTCGACTTTTCCAGCCTGCCGACTCCACGCGAAACGCTTCCTTAAGATGATCTTCTAGGTCTGCCTCTGTGGGCAACACCACATCAAATCTCACAGATCCTTCGCGCTCGGCGGCTTTTCGCGCCCAACGGATGTACTTGCGGTTTTTACTGGTCATCTTTGCCTCGATTGTTTTCCAATCGCCATCCAGTGGCAACCACGCTGTCGCAAAAGCCCTAGGGCGCACGACTAAAAACCCTCTTTTTCGCGGAGACTGGCGAAGTGCCTGTTCCTCTTTCGAATCTGCGCTCAGTCCAGCCAGGATGAACGGGCAGCGCGCCCGCAAGACGCCCTCACTAATTGCTGCCAGCGATGGATCGTCGGCGTAGATGAAATGATCGGTCTCACCTAACTCGTGGGCAAGCCCGCAAAGTCGCGGGATCGTATGCGAGCGGTCGAGGATGAGTGGGGCAATCGCACGAACGATCCCCATTGGCGCGCACTACGAACACCGCTAAATCTGCGCCGTCTCCGTAAGCGGTTAGGCGGTCGGCAAACCACTCGTGGCGGTAAAGCGGATGTCGAAATGTCTCCGCTATTTTGTTCCATTCATCCTTGAGCGCTCTAAACTCCGAAATGTCAGTAATGACCTGCAGCGTATGCATGATCTTTCAGTCGGTGCGGCCTTAGGTTGTCGCATCAGTCGCGGTAGGCGTGTCTTTTGATAACAAATAATCCCATCCTGTCCATTGCTCAGGATATTTGATTACGAATGGTTCGAGGCATTTGGCGTAGTGTGCAGCAACGCTCGCAAATGTGTTTTGCTCGTCGGGCAGCGTTAAGGCGGCATTGATAGTCACTTCGAAGCCGCCGTTATCCAGCGCGAAAGCAAATCCGGGCAGCAGCGCCGCCCCCGTTTCCTGCGCGAGTCGGATTGGCCCGGTCGGCAGTCGTATTTGATGACCAAAAAATGGGACTTCGACGAAGCGGTGAGCCGTGGCGGCCACGGTGATGATCACGAGACGATTGGCGGCAAGTCGAGCGCGTAAAATCGCCAGGGCTGGCGCAGCATTGTCATCCTCAATAAACACCCGTTCAGCAATGAAGCGATTCTCGACCCGGCACCAGAGTGGATTGAGGAATCGGATACCAAATGGTGTGTTTGAAAAGCCATGCTGTGGTCGAGAGAGTTGGCAGCCGTCATAGCCCGCCTGATGGAGGGCCATTTTAAATATGAGTGTGCTGTAGAGGGAATCTGTAACCCAGACAATTGCACCCCTCCCATTGTCGAAGGCCTTTCGAAGATTCGCCTCGCCACACAAGCGAATATCGGGATGCCATGAACGCCAGGGCCCAAGCGAGCCAAGAATCTGCAATCTAGCCTCACGACCACACACGCGGCGCTTTTCATCGAGTGTGGAAAGTGCCTTTGCATCAAATTCCTGTCCCAGGACTCGCTGACCCAGCGGCAAATCTGGACCCAGAGTGGACGGATTGAAACGCGGCATGATCGTCGCGATCTTCCGCCACAAGCTTGGCGGGGTAATCCACGCGATCGCTGTATATGCAGCGACCATGCCGACTTTCAGAAGGTCGCTCTTCGTCATAATTGCGCTGTGGTACAAATTGGATGTCGACTGATTTTGTCGCAACGGTCCACAAAAAGTTATTGTATCCGTTTCATCTCATCTAGATCAACAACGAACTTGCCGGCTTGATTGGGGTCACCTGTCGGCTTCGGCGTTTATATCTTGCGGTAATCGCATGTCATGATTGGGAGAGATCTCCGACCGTCAGCGTCTGCCTTGATTAATAAACCAAGACAAGTTCAGCCACACGGAGTTCATTGGCCGAAATATTTGACCGTGTTAGGCTGGATGTGATCCCGAAGTTTCGCTATTCGAGGTTGGTATGACGCTCGGCCGCTTTTTCGTATTGCTTGCGTTGTTAATCGGTGGCGCGTTCGTAGGACTGGTGAATGGGCAACCGATTTTTTACTACGACACTGTTGCCTACATACAAGGTCCAGATGCCGCGATTGGGCGACTTCTCGGTGATAATTTCAGGAGTCGATGGACGCGAAAGATAAACACTTCCGCTAACCCAGCTTCTGCCGGCGATTCACAAATGAGGGATCGGCCCAAGGAGGCCAAGGCTGATTCTGAAGGAACAATAATTGGATCAGGTCGGTCAATTTATTACGGGATGTTTCTCTATCTATCATATTTTATTACTAGTCATTTCTGGTTCACGGTGTTCATTCATTCTGCAATTTTTGTCTATTTGTGCCATACGCTGATCTGCGCATGTTTGAATTGGTCATTTCATACTTTCGCATGGATGAGTGCAGCCATTTTAGTTTTGAGTCCGGTCGGTTTCACATCAGTTTTCTGATGCCGGACATTTTTGCGGCTTATCTAATTATTGGTGCAGTGATCCTCACCGTATTTTGGCCATCGTTGCCGACGTTCCATCGCGCTCTTGTTGGATCGATCACGTTGTTCGCTGCGCTAAGTCATGTAACCCATATTTTATTATTGATCGGACTGATCTGCATAATCGTTGGTTTACGGCTCTTTTCACGAAGTCGTAGCTCATTGTTTGCCTCGATTCGCGCTCCCTTATTCGTGCTCGTCGCGATAGCGCTCGCAGGGTTTTTTGGCGAATGGCTTTACTTTCAGGGCGTTCGGATCGCGACCGGTTCCACTGCAATTCGGCCACCCCATCTAATGGCGCGCCTAATTGATGATGGCCCGGGATATCGGTTTCTTCAGAAACACTGTGAAAAGAAAATCTATCTTGTTTGTAATTATCTCGATCGAATGCCAATAGCGGAGGATGATTTCCTTTGGTTGGATGATCCTAAGAAAGGTGTGTTTACGCCTGCAGACCGCATCACGCGGCAAAAATTATCCCAGGAACAAACGTCGTTTGTTCTTGATGTGTTATATTTTGATCCTATTGGACAATTAGTCGCTTCGTTAAGAAATGCGACCAAGGAATTTTTTGAAATTGGCTTGGATGAATTTAACGTCCAGCACATGAAACTCTGGTCGTATGAAGAAAGTGTCCCATCCGAATACTTGGAAAAATTAAAGCATGGTCGAATTGTAACGAATGACAAATTCTTGAAAGTGAGCGAAAGGTTGTTTTTCGGCGTCTATGTTGTTTCAATTGTTGGACTTTTTTTGATCGGGTTTCTGTGGCGCCTAGAAAAGGACGGCAAGCCTCACGACCTTCGTCATGAGCAATATCAACTGATGCTGACGATGGTTGTCACCGGTGTTGTACTTAATGCGGCAATCTGCGGAGTATTTGGGGGAATTTTTACGCGGTATCAGACACGCGTGTCTTGGGTGCTCTTATTGGTGCTGCTTCTTGCTCTGAATTACACTTTGGAAATGCGTCGCAGGGCAACGAATAGCCGCGTCGATTGAAAGGTCGAGTACGTTTAAAATCTTTAATTGAAAAAACAACGAAATTGGTTTGGGCTAACCAAGGCGCATCATGAAGATTGCTGTTCACTGCGATTGAGAAAAGACACGACAATCGAAACCATCAGAACTTCCGTACAAGCGCCGAGCGAGCTGATTACAATGTCGATGAGCTGTGAGTGACGACCGGGAATCCGCAATTGCAGGACCTCCAGAACGCCCGAAAACCCGCTCAAGATTAGCGCGATCAGAATTGTCTTTGCCTTGTCCCGATACCCGAAGGCGAGGACCAAAGACGTCGCCAGATAGGCCGCAAAATGCTCATATTGACCTATTGCCAACACATGTGGCCGTGCCCGTCCCGGAACCAACGGAGAGTACGGCAACAAGGGCGATTGCAAACAAACCCAACCATCGAAAAATCATGTGCATCGGTCACCGAAGACCGCAACTGCGGTGAAACTAAGAGCTGAATTGAAAAGCGCCTCAAGCCCGTACGGCTTGGCGACCAACGAGACGCGTCGGTGTCTTAATTCTGCGGCGGTGAGGGGGCGGTACATCTGCGAAAGCAGCGCGAAGCGCGCAGCCGCCAAGATATCCCATCTGCAGGCATGTAGCGGCCATGGTCACGGCCAGGATGATGGAGCCCAGCCGATCGCCGCGCGCGGCACCGATTCCGCCGATCGCAATCAATGCAAGAGCGGTCGCCGGAACGAGGCTGAGAACCTTAAGACGCATCGCAAGAACACTGCCGACGAGCATAATTAGAATTGAGAGGGTGATCATGGCGTGCCGCCTCCACGCCACTATGGTCCTCGGCAAGCGTTGATATTGTCTTAACCGTTATTTCGTGACGCATTTGCCTCAAATCATTGTAGTCATGCCGGCGACTTTAACGGCGACGCCAACCGGACAAAACAAGCATACGAATTACCATCTTGCATTGCGCGTTTTGCGCTCATAAGAGCAAGGGGTAAGGGCAGCCTTGAAATACCGCGCGCCGGAATGCACCAGCATGAAATTTTGCATCGCAAGAATGGCGGTTGATTGTGAACACTAATTCAAAACCGCGTGCTGGTGCGAATGCCATCAGCAATCTTGTTGGAAGCATATTGATCACGTTGGTAACGATCGTCTGCACGCCGTTCTACATTCAGTACGTAGGAAATGTGCGTTACGGAATGATCGCGCTGGTATGGTTGTTGTTTAATAATTTTAATATTCTTGATTTTGGTATTTCGCGCGCGGCGACAAACCAGATTGCAAAGGAAAGACACGGCTCAAGCGCGAAGAGCGCTATAGTGTTCTGGACCGCGCTTTTTTGCAACCTCGGGGTCGGTGCTTGCGGCGCGTTTCTCTTCTTTTTTATCGGCAAACAATTGCTGTCCTTCTATATCAAAGTGCCCGATGACCTCTCGGCCGAGATTGATCGCGCTTTGCCTTGGGTTGCCGTTCTAATTCCGCTAACGATTGCAAACAATGTGTTCATTGGAACACTTGAAGCATCCGAGCGATTTTTCAAAGTGAACGTCCTACAGACGATCGGCAACGCAACATATCAAATCCTGACGTTGGCTGCCGTAGTATTGATTGCCCCGCGGATCGACATCGCGATCATTGCAGCTACGATTGGACGTTTCATTGCGATCTTGCTTATCGCGGTCCCTGCATTGCAAATCATCGGCCTATTGCGTGTATTTCAGGTAGATCGGAAAGTCGCTGTAGAATTGTATCAGTATGGCGGCTGGATTGTGATCGGTACGATCATTTCGCCATTCCTCCTGAACTTAGAACCATTCCTTATGGGGTCGATGCTCGGTGCCCAGGCCGTTGCCTATTTTTCGGTTGCTACGGCCGCTGCACATCGCGCCAACATTATCCCGGCGTCGCTTGGTCGAGCTTTGTTTCCCCGTTTTTCGATGCAAAAATTCGCTGAGGCCGGAGATCTCGCGATGATCGCCATGGCGCTTGTGGCGAATACTTCAGCTGGCATCTATGGTGGGGCGATCCTGTTGGCGAGCCCCGCATTTCAGCTCTGGCTTGGCAAGGATTTTGGATCACAAGCGGGCCCACTGGCCGAGATCTTGCTCGTCGGTATGTGGTTCATGGGAATTGGATGGTTTCCAAACATAATGTTACAAGCGCAGGGCAGGCCCGATCTGCCCACAAAAATTAATCTTGCAGAGCTCATCCCGAATTTTGCGGCTGTTTGGCTGTTTATCACTTTGTTTGGTGTGCGGGGAGCTGCCATTTCATGGGCGCTGCGGTCGGCGGTCGATACCTTTGTTCAATGCATTGCGGCGGGTTTTCGCATCGATGAAATAAAACGATTTGCGGGAGGATTTCTGTTGGTGGCCGCCGCGATCATCATCGCGCAGACGGCCACTCTGCCTATTGTAATTATAATCGCCTTAGCCGCCGTTTGTTTCCTTATTTCCGGCGTGCAGATCTTGCAACATCCGATATTGCGGTCCTACGCGTTCGAAATTTTGAGGAGACTTAGGATCGTATCCTGATATTGACGAGACAGGTCCGCAGTCTTTGAATTTTTGCAGGATTTGAGCAGATCGAGCATGTGTCAAGTTAACTCAAGCGCTTCGCCCCATTCGTACGGACAATTTTATGCTTTCTGTTTCGATTGCCATGGCAACCTACAATGGAGAACGGCACATCAGGCGACAGCTTGAAAGCCTCGCGGCACAAGACTATACGCCAACCGAGCTTGTCATTACCGATGATGGCTCTACCGACAAAACGCTAGCGATCATCGAAAAATTTTCTGACTCCTCGCCGTTCCCGATACATCTTCACCGCAACGAAACTCGTCTTGGTTATCGCGCAAATTTCATGCGCGCTACCGGCTTATGCACGTCAGATCTCATCGCCTTCTGTGATCAGGATGATTACTGGTATCCACGGAAAATTAGCGCTTGCGTTTCTTGCTTCGGAGATCCTGAAACTCTTTTAGCTTTCCACAACGCTGATGTCGTAACCAGTAACGGCGAACGAATTGGCAATATAGCGATATTTGCTGCGAGACGATCGATCAGGCCGATGATGCCGCCTTTATCGTTTAGCCCGATGGCATACGCCTACGGCTTTACACAAGTATTCCGAAGACGCCTGCTAGAACTGTCCCGCTTTTGGCCCATGTCGCTCGATCAAAACGATCATCGCGAACCTGTCGCACACGACCAATGGTTTTTCTTTCTGGCGTCGGTGTTTGGAAACATTGGCTATCTCGATGAACCGCTTGTCGCTTATGTTCAGCATGCTCGAAATATTTTCGGTTTACACACGAATCCGCAATCGAAGTTGCAGGGTCTGCTCACAAATCTAGCAGACGACTGTACGCGACTTTCGCAAGCCGCAAGATGCCGCGCCACGATTCTTGAAACCGCAATATCCGACCTTGATGCAGTTTGGCGCCAACGCGCGGAGACGGCAGCGAAGAAGTATCGATCGCTGTCCGATCTCTACGCGTATCGCAGCACAATCTATGGCGCACCTGATTTTGGCAGTAGAATTCATGCGTATTGGAAAATTCTGACAAACGCCGGTTACTTCGGATTATGGGGCGTTGGTCGCAAATCTTTGATCAAAGATTTGTGCCTTGGCGTTCCCATCGGCCCTTTTCTGATGCGTCGTGGATCGTAGATAGAGATTCATTTCGGTGTAATTATCAGTTAGCCGAAAAGATGCGGTAGCGGCCTTCCTTAAAGTATTAACGGTATCCGCCGTCGCGCTGCCCAACCGCTTTTACAGATGCCCACCCTAGACTAACATTCAATTTGGACCACTCGGTCGAGGGCAATCAGTTGGAAACATGATCAGGCCTGAGATTACAGTTCTTATGCCTTGCCTGAACGAGGCGGAAACGTTGGCTACTTGCATTCGCAAGGCTAGAAAATTTCTCATAGAACATGCCGTGAACGGTGAAATTCTCATTGCCGATAATGGTTCGACAGACGGATCGCAGCAAATCGCATCGGCCGAAGGCGCACGCGTGGTTCCCATCAAAGACAGAGGCTACGGTGCAGCGCTGATAGGAGGAATAAGCGCGGCAAACGGCCGATACGTGATTATCGGCGATGCGGATGATTCCTACGACTTTTCTGCGCTCATGCCGTTTATTGAGCGGCTTCGAGCCGGAGCCGACCTTGTTATGGGGAACCGGTTCGAAGGCGGTATTGCTGCCGGTGCCATGCCGTTTCTCCACAGATATCTCGGCAACCCTGTCTTGAGCTGGTTTGGCAGACACTTCTTCAACATCAAGATCGGAGATTTCCACTGCGGTCTTCGGGGGTTTAACCGAGAGCAAATTGGAAATCTGCAATTACGAACGACAGGGATGGAATTTGCTTCCGAGATGATCGTTCGATCCGCGCTTGCGGGCTACCGTATTGAAGAGGTTCCAGCGACGTTAAGTCCTGATGGACGATCGCGCCCACCGCACCTGCGGACGTGGCGAGACGGGTGGCGGCACCTCAGCTTTTTACTAATATACAGCCCGCGCTGGCTCTTTCTTTACCCAGGGCTCTTGCTGTTAGTGATGGGTATCATCGGCGCCGTAGCCTTGCTGCCTGGTCAAATTACTGTTGGAGGCGTTGGGTTCGATATTCATACGTTTATTGTCGCCTGTTTTCTTGTTGTTTTGGGAACGCAAGCCATCGGCTTCGCGATCGTGGCTCGCCGATTTGCCGCTTCTCATAAGCTTCTCCCGCCGCCGTCGCGAAGAAACGCGAAAATCATAGAGGCGCTGACGTTGGAGCGTGTGCTGATCGGGGCTGGTGCACTTATCATGATCGGCATGGCGGGGTTTCTTTGGAGCTTCTCCAAATGGGCTTTCACTGGTTTTGGACCACTGGAATATTCAGCGCTGCTGCGGCTGTTGATCCTTTCAATGATGGTAATGGCTATCGGCCTTCAGGCCGCTTTTGTCGCATTTCTCTCAGCGATCACAGAAGTACCAACACGATAAATCAGTTCTCAAAGTAACGGCGATCTCGCTCCTCCTGAGGTGCCTTGCTACGCTTAGTACGCGCGCGCCGTGCACAGCTTGATCCGGTTTCCAAAAGTCGTCGCAACTAGCGGCAATATTCTTGAATTTGATTTCTGTGTCCTCAATCAGAACAGTTGGCATTGGCCGCAATGCTTTCATTAAAGATTTGTGTTTTGAGGTCCCCGCTGGGACGTTTCTGACGCATCGCTTGGATTGTCGGTAGAAATCATTCCGGCGTATTTATTGGTTAGCTGGAAAAGTCACCGCGGGTGCTCACTCCAGAAGGAGTCGCAACCGCTTAATATCCGCGCCACAACGTGCGCGTGACACCGGATTGGAAATTCGAACTAACAAACTTAATGTATTGCATGGCGACATTACTGTACTGGCCGTCCGTCACATATTGATCGAGGGCAGCTACCACAATCAAAGGAATTACAACGTACCGCAACATGACGCGAACCCGAGTCAATTAGTCTGAAAGTTCCTTTCCTGCCTATTGCTTCGTTTGATCTGAATTCGCTTGCTTCGACCGGCGCTGATTCAGACGCGCTTGAGTCCATTCCCACGGACTATTCCGCGGGCGAAAATTCCATTGAAAGCGGAAACTAAATTCGCATTGTTTGGCGAAGCAGCGCCGCGGCTGTTGGTTGTTGCCATGAGCACGCGGATCGCGCTGCCGGCAAGATATCCGAATTGCAAAACGCAGACGGCCGAAAGCATGGCCGATAAGATCGGCCACAGGCCTGCGCCGAGTGCGATGCCGATGCCAGGGATTGCGATCAATGCAAATAAAACAGTTGGTACGAGCGCAAGCACTCCTAGGCGCATCGCGAGCACGGCACCGACCAGTCCGCTGAAGATGACTAGATTCGCCATAGCAAACCTCGCTGGAATCGCTGTAATCACAGCTTTTCCCTGAAGTGTTAACGAGAGGTTAACGAACGCCTGGGAGCCGCCTAGCGGACCGAGGTTCTGCGTGGTCCAGCGTCCAAGGGTCGCGGCCCAGCAGCGGGAGTATCGTTCGTGGGGGTTTCTGGTGGCTGAATTGCCCATTGAAACTATAATTAAAATTGGCTTCGTTTTGCAAAATTGATGGTTTCCGTCAGCGCTGGAGATATTCTCCCGCGTCTACAACTGCGACTTCATCGAACGGGGCGCACCCGCGTTTGCGGAAATTCAACGATAGGGCGCTGGACAGACCACAAGCAGACGGGGAGATCGAATTGCCGTGACTAGCCTCGTGCACAAACTTAGATTGCCGCTTCGGCGAATAAAGCGGAGGGTCCTGCTGGAAATCAACCGACCAACGCACTTCGGAAAGACAGATTTAATTCACGTAATTTCCAAAAGACTAGACTTAGTAAACTACCTTGAATTGTGCACATATTCTACCGGAAATTATTATGCAGAACTTGATCGATCGCGTTTTAATGCAGCCCGCCGCTTGATGTACAATTGCCCTGAAAATTTTGATGATGGCCTACCCATCGATTTCAAGATTGCTGATTTTGATATTAGTGCCGCGATCAGCAAACTGAAAAGAGAGGCTGATAAAATTGACATCTGTCTAGTTGACGGGTGGCATACATACGACTGTGCTATCCGTGATTTAACTTGTGCTTACGAACTGCTTGCGGACGGCGGCGTTTTGGTAGTCCATGATTGCTTACCGCCTACTGAATTGATCGCCTCGCCGAAATGGGTACGAGGTCAATGGTCTGGCGTCTCTTACAGAGCGTATTTGGATTTTGTGCTTGCTCGCGGCGATTTGGATTATTGCACTGTAGATGTAGATTTCGGCTGCGGTATTATCTTCAAAAATCGGATTACAAATATTATTGAAGGTGAATTTTCATCCATTCGCCAAAACAAAATTGGTCGCTGATTGGTTTACCGTCCACAATGACGATCAAATCGCGCTTCAATTTTTTATGCAAAACAATCCACAGTTGTTACGCTTAATCTCTGCAAAAGCCTTTGTTCGCAGACTTGATCGAAACCTGGCTAAGCGGCCTTAATCACTCTTGCGGCTTGTGCAACAAAAACTCCCGATGCGAGGGCGGGGGGTCGTATTGCACTCAGCGAACACTGCGGCACCTCCGATAACCAGTATCTCCGTCGCGATCATCACAACGCTCATTCTAATTGCCGTTGCCCCGCCTGTTGCCGATTAATTATGATTGCCAAATTTTCGTGATGGATAGTCAGATTGTTCGCCAGCCCTGTTTGTTATGGCGTTACTTGGGGATCAGGCCGCTTCACGATTTCGACCCGCCACAGCTGTCGATGAGTTTTTCAACCGGGCGATGAATTTCCTTTTGGTTTCATCGATGACATCCATCCGCTCTCGAATCTCGGTCATATTCAAGCCATTGATAATCTGCTCTTTCATCACAGCTAAGAGTTTCATTTGTTCATTTAGTATAGGGTTCACTTCGTCGACTTTGATACGAGCTACGTATTTCGCTTTATCTTCCTGATGTTCGTGAACAGCGACAAACACCCTGTCTACAAACAGAACATCGAGCAGCCTTATCTCCTTGTCATATTCACTAAACAAGGTGATTTCTTCCTGTTTAAGATCGTCGAATTTGAAAAGTTTGGAACCTATTTCCAACAAGCAGTTTCTTGAAATAGTCGCCAAACAAAATCGCTGAAACAAAACTTGCCGCCATTGCTCTTTTTCAAATCCGCCAAATTCAACTAAATGTGAGCAAGCTTCAATATGCTTTGCCTTTTCAGCGGCATGCCATATCGCGATCCGATCTTCTGCCTCAAGGATAATTTCGATTGTACGCGCTCTTTGATCATCCCGAGTCTTACGTGATGCAATATCTTCCAATTGCTGTTGAAACGTGTTGCGCCACCGATCCAAAATAGACGACCCGGTTTTGCGGGTTCTTTCAGCAAAGACTCCATAAAAGCCAACTGGTAGCGGCGGCCTGCGAATGTTTTTCGCGGCCGTAGCGTGCAATTCTTCAACAGTGAAAAAATTTCGGCTTTTGAACCACATCGCGGTTCATGGCCCCCGGATCCGAGGAGTAGACTAACCGTCAATACAAGGGACCTGAACGGGTTATTGTAGCCGTCCACACATAATATCCATATCCGGCGGGCTAAACACGAAGGCCCGCGTTCTTGCCCGGTTCGGCGAGATGCTGCGGCGCGGCGGCGAGTTCAACGGACAGCGCAACAAAACTCCGGCGCTTTGCCGAGGGTTTTGTGGTTGCTATCTGGATTTAACGACACCGGCGTCGCCAGGCGAGCTACTTCGCTTGCAGGCTATAGATATAACCGATCAGTGCGATTATCCGGCCCCGCACAAATGACTCTAGTTGTTTGGGGTCAATAAACTCAAAAGAACGGTTGGCTGCCTCCGACTTATAGCGATCCCCCCATACCGGCATATCGCGCGGGCCGTGAGCCGCAATTGTTTGACGGCCATCAATTACCCAGTAGACCCGGTCGAAAGAAAATAGGCCCGAGTTATTTTTTGCAAGTTTTGTAAGATCGGGAACCTTCTTATTGAGGAAATCGGCGAGTGGGCCAGCCCCTTTCCCGTTGGCGCCATGGCAAACAGCGCAACTGTTAGTGTACTCCTGTTTGCCGATATCAACGGTCTGCGCGTGACTTGGTATCGGGACGCTAATCAAGGCAGCACCAAGGGCAACGGCACCAATTTGTAATCGCCTCATGATAGTTTCCTCCTTCATGACAGGCCCTCGCATGTGCAAAATATAAAATTAGTTAGCTGCACGAAACGCAATGATCTGGATCAACGAGCTGGCCAGATTCAATACCAAGGATGAAAATAGCTTTATTGTAGTGTGAGCAGTCCGGCCGAAAAATGAAAAAGAACGGACATCCGAACTAAACAGCCCCGCGACCTGTGTGACGCGAGTTCGTCTAATGAAAATCCAGGCTTTCAGGTCAGCGTGCTTAATTCGCATTCCGCTTCGAACTTCGGAGACTTGATCTAGATCAAGGAGTATGTGCTGCGATTGCGGACTAATCAGTTTAAAAGATCAACTGACCTTGCGGGAAATGGCAAATGTTTAGGATTGCGATGTTAACAATCTTTTTGCTGGCGCTTTCGCCGATGTTGACGCCGGCTGATGCACAGACCCAGCAACAGGATACAAAACCTGCAGCAAAACCGGTGCAACGGCCAGCGCCACCAACTCATGCCGCTCCGCAGCGCACGATCCAGCAGCCCACGCAACAGCAAAGAGTCCAGCAGCCGCCAAAAATTCAACAGCAGCACAGCAAAAAGTTCAGCAGCACCAAATTCAACAGCAACAGAAAGTACAACAACAGCCAAAACTTCAACAACAGCAGCAGCAAAAAGTCCAGCAGCAGCAAATTCAACAGCAACAGAAAGTGCAACAACAGCAGAATATTCAACAACAGCAACAGCAAAAAGTTCAGCAGCAACAGATTCAGCAGCAACAACAAAAACAATCGTTGCAAACGCAACGTCAGCAGCGCGAGCAGCAACGTGCTTTAGAGCAGCAGCAGCGCAAACAACAATTGCAGGAACGCCAGCAGGTACGGACTTTACAGCGCGAGCGCGTCGAGAGACGGAAGATTCAGACGCAGCAGCACCTGCAGCAACGTCAGGTGACAAGCCAGCAGCGTTTGCAGCAACGCGACCGGCGTGCGCAGCAAATTAAGATCGACAGTCAGCAACGCGCCCAGCAGCGCCAGCAATTTATTTCGCAGAACAGGCAGCAATTGCTGGACCGCCGTATTCAACGGCGTGACCGTCCGCAGATAACGCGCGACCAGGCACTCTCCGGCCGCTTTGCGGCCAGCTTCCGCAATCACGGCGAAGGGTGGCAGGCCAGACGCGCCGGCTGGTCGGCAAGTCGTGCATGGCGGTATGGGTTAGCTGCCGCCTTCGTGCCGTGGGCCGGCGGCGTATTCTGGCCGTATGTATACGATGACATCTTCGATTACACGTTCTGGCCGAGCGCCTATGATCAGGGATACTGGGCTTACGCCTACGATGACCTGATGGACAGCGCATTTTATCCCTCGGGCGCGTCCTACTCGGAAGACAGCTATGCCGCAGCCCCGCCAACAATCGCAACTCGCTCAAACGAGCGACTTCCCGCCGCAGCGCGGCAAACGGAAGAGGCCTGCGGCGAGACCGGCAAAGGCATTACGGCGTGGCCGATCGACAAGATTGAGAGAGCCGTGCAGCCGACGCCCGAGCAACTGGACTTGCTCGACGCCTTGCGCGACGCCGGACAGGATGCGGCCGACGCTCTAAAGGATGCTTGTCCGAAAACGGCCGCAACGATTCCCCCCGAGCGCCTGCGGGCGACGCTTGACCGACTGGAAGCTACGCTGGAAGCCGTGAAAATCGTGCGTCCCGCGCTGGCGAGTTTCTATAATTCGCTCAGCGAGGAGCAGCGGTCACGCTTTGACGCCGCGCTTGCACCGAAGGTAGGCGCGGCGCAAGCCCGCTCTGCACAGCAACCTCAAGAGACCCGTTGCAGCGATGCTAAGGTTGGCCTCGAGACCTTTCCGATCCAGCAAATTCAGGAGACTGTGAAGCCGACAGAGGATCAGCAGTTCCTGCTGGACGATCTCGAAGACGCGGCCAACAAAGCGGTAGGCGTTTTACAATCCGCCTGCCCTGACGTTGCTCCAATGACCCCGGTTGAACGTCTGGAGGCGATGGAGAAGCGTCTCGATGCGATGGTACAGGCTACCAAAGTGGTGCTGCCCGCGGTCGAGGACTTTTATGCATCGCTCTCGGACGATCAGAAAGCGCGCTACAATACACTGGGACGACAAGCCGCGCGTTGATGCACGGGACTTTTATCTGCCGTTCAAATCCAATTAACGGAAATTTTTCAGCGTAGCTGGCATTACGGCAACGGAGCAGCGCCCGTATCCTGCATGAGTGTAACGGGACACCGGGAGCATGCGGAGAAGTTGCGCGCCGTCGAACCGATCTTGGAAATAAGTCTGCGTAACGATTCAAAAAGTTTCAAGAATTTTCAGACTCACCTGCATGTTGCGGCAGAATGACGAGTCGATCGCAATAGATCGGGCGACCAGTTTCCAATGATAAAAATCGCGTTTCAGCCCCACCGATTATGGGAAGGTGAATGATCTGCCAAGCGGCGCCGAGGCGGATCGTCGAAAGCCCAGTAAAATGGCGGGGGAGGATTTCGGTCGTGAATCGATAATCGAGCGCACCAAAGAAATAATCTCGCCAGCCTGCATGTTGTCCCCCAGCGGATAATTCCCAACAGCCAAGATCGACAGGAACCCACCCGCGACCGGCGATAAATATTTCCGCCCAATAATGGCTGTTCGTGGCGACCGAATAGAGAAAATATCCGCTTACAAGCCGCGCCGGAATTTTGAGCGATCGGCAGAGCGAAATCAATAGCGCGCAGCCCAGTTGACAGTCGACCACGCCATTGTCGAGCACCCATTCGCTGGGATTGGCGTTTCCGATCTGATCATAATGAATAATGCCGAAGGTGAGATTGTCGAGGATAAAGTCCCAGATTCGTCGCAATCGCCGCCAGCAATCCGGGTCAGAACCGGCAATTCGGTTAGCAAGAGCTGTGATCGGCGAGCTTACCTCAATCAATCCTTCGCTCGGCCGGGTGTAAAGATCCATCATCTCAGCCGTCAGCTGATCGACTTCGGGATCGCCGACCTTTGGGTTGGCGGTGAACACGTAGTCTGCGGAAAGAGTGATGGTCCGCTCAACCCCCGCCGGCAGACGCCATTCCAACCTGCCAACCGCGCGGGAAATTTCGGCTCCCGCAGTGGTCGGCGAGAGAGATACAATTTCAAGTTCGCGCAGCCCGCGATCCTCGTGAGGAAGCGGTAGGCGCAGCAGCAGGCGGCGTCCGGGCTCGATCCCGTGGAGGTTGAACTCACGTGAAAGACGCACCCGGAAGCGCTTCGGTGGCAGCAAACTTGGCGGTGGAGGCGGATCAGATGGATGTTGCCCGCTATGAAATTCGCGAACGAGATTTCGGTAAGTTTCGACAAATTTCTCTTGCCACACACGATCCATTCCGGTTCGGCCGGCCATTTTCACGAAATTCAGAACTTCGGCTGGATCAAACAGACGTGCTCCACACTCGCCCTGCTTATAGGCGAGGCCAAGATCGACCCATCTTGTCAGTGCGCGTCGAGCTTCGACAATCGCCTTACTACGGTCCCGATTCCACTCGTAGGCCCAGCCGCAATGGACCAGCCATTCCTCAATCACACTCGCTTCAATGCAGCGGTAGACCGTCACATCTCGCCCTGCTTCGTTCACAGCGATCGTTGCTCACGTTGGTGCCGCAGGGGCGCAGCGGTAACACGAGATGAGAGCATCAGAAATCGAAATATACTTTTAAGTTCGTTAAGCTTGACACTGATATTTCGATCGTCGGATACATTTGTCCAAGGAGTAGATTGTTATACTTAAAGGATGTCGGACTTGCTGCTCACGCTTAAATTGCCGAACCTTGTGACTGATGTAAAGCTTGCCAAAATTGAGACTTTGTTTGTGGCCGAAGGGCAGTTTTTGAAACCAGGTATGAAGATCTTAGACTTGAGAATCGATCTCAGCGCGGTGGCCGCACATGATTGTCCACCAGTGTCCTTTTTTCGCATTATTTTTCGTGACCGCGCCTGGCTGCGCCGGCTCAGTGTTGCTGATGGCGACACCCGAGAGGTCGGCAGCGAACTTGCTCTGTTCAGCATCGAAGAGGACGAGCCCGTCAACGGAAATCCGGTCCGGTCTGCCCGCTTCACAACCGCAGGGATCATCCATCGATCAGATCTGTGGGACGATAGGTCGGCATGAGTGCCATTGCACTTCGCATGGGTCCCCTAGCAGCCGATGGGTACATGATCCAGCGGTCAGGCATTTGCTGGCTTAAACAGAATGGCCAATATTGCCGTCCCGGTGAGTTGATTGCCTATTGCAGGATCGGTCTTGTCTATTCGGATACCTGGGATCTAGGCCCCCCGCCGTTCAGCGATGAAGCGCATGAGTTTCAGGTCGGCTTCGCCACCAAACTCGGTGGTCGGCTCTACCACTCGGAGGGAAGTTCGCTCGGCGGCTTTCTCGATTTCCAAGAGCACTACCAGGAGTGGACGCCCGACTTCGTCATCGGTCAGATTGAACCTGATGGACCAATAACGGCGGAGGGGGATCCACAGTTGCTCCGGCTTTTCATGTTCGCCGGACGCCGGGTCACGCCGCTGGCGGAGTTCAGATCTGGGTTAATGTGCGGCTGGCACAAGCGCAGCCGCGTCTGGTCAGGTGATGGCTTGGAGCCTTGCAGCACTTTGCTAAGTCTCGGGATCTGCGAGCAGGCTGGTGTGGTTCGTGGCGAGCAATCTGCGTTCTTGGAATTTCTGGAAGCTATTTGCGGTCCCGCACACCTCGTCTACGTGCCCGATAATTTGGTTGTTCCAAGCGCGTGCCTGCTTCTGGAGCAAATGAAGCGCAGCCCGGCGCAGTTTGAGGAGATTGCCGCAGATATTGCCCACAATTGGCATGAGCTCGGAACCGTGCCGACGCCACATGATTGGCTGTTTGTCGGAAATCTATTGGCGTATTTGCAGCAAACGCCGCTGGGCGAGGGCTATGATCTCCTGACCCGGCGCGGGCTAAGCCGGAATGGGCCGGCTGACGCGGTGTTGTTGTCGGTGATTTCGGAATCGTCTCTTATCCTTCGCCATAAGCGGCTTGGCTATAGTCTGACCTGCCATGATTTTCGCACCCATGAGGCCGGGCCCGCTGTTCGGCGTTGGCTTCGAACAGCGTTCGAACCCGTCAAGCGGACACCTGAAATGATCCGCCGCGATTTGCGCGACTTGATCCAGGCAGTGCGAAAAAAAGCGCCAACGGAGTTCTTGATCATGAACGGGATGTCAACATCAGGACACGAAGACGTATTCAACTATTCGGCCTTCGACCCCCCCTTGGGAGATGTCCTGATAACGCACTGGACGAAGGAGTTGAACCTGATGCTTCACGATCTCTCGCGCGAATGCGACATCTCAATCGTTGACACTGATGCGATCGCCGCGGATCTTGGCGCCGAGGCACACCTGCCCGACGGGTTGCACCAGAGCGGCCCGATGCAGGCGGAAACCCGTCAGGAAATTATTCATCTGTTGGCCGCACGCGGAGTTCCGGGTTTCGCCCCGGCCAGCGTCACACAATTTCAAAGTCAGCCTGCCACGCTGTGAGACCGTCAGGGCTGGGGGGCAACGGTTCGTCCACCGTGTCGCTGAGAATTCCTAAAGGCTCACCGATCTTCTGCCAATCACCCTCTCGACAGAGGATGGCGCGCAAGATGCCGTGCTGACCCGCACGGACCTCGATAACAGCCTTATGGGTTTCGAGCTCCACCATGAGATCACCCGGCGCGAAAGCGCGGTTTACTGCGCCATGCCATTCAAGCACTCGGACCTCATAAACATCTTCGACCGGGCCTGGAACCACCAACCTGTAAAGCAAATCAACGTCCTCCTAGAAGTGGCTTTATTCTGAACGGAGCAGACGGCGTATCGACTGGCAAACCCTGGCCGCATCGGGCAGACAGGCTGCTTCCAACACAGGATTTGAGGAGACGGGCGCCGCGAGGGCGCCAATCCGAGTTGCTTTCAGCGAGCCGTGCGTTTCCTGTAGGCGTGCGATGATCTCAGCGCCGATTCCGCAGGTAATCTGACCCTCTTCCAGTGTGGCAAGCGCGGCCGTTCGCGCGACCGAGGCGCTTAAGCACTCGATATCGAGTGGCGCAAGAGATCGCAAATCGATTACCTCACAGGAGATACTACTATCTTTCGCCAGCAGGTCAGCCGCCTGCAGAGCGATGCGCGTCATGTAGGAATGGCTGACCAGGGTGATGTCGTGCCCGGTGCGTCGTATGATTGCCTTACCGATCGGAACCGCAATCTCATGAATGGGAACATCTCCCGCCGTGGGAAATAGGCGTTTATGGTCGATGTAAACGAGCGGACCTTCCTCGCGGAACGCCGATTTTATAAGGCCATAAGCATCGGCTGGGGTCGAAGGCGCAACCACTTTCAGCCCGGGCACGCTCATCAACCAGGATTCGATGCATTGCGAATGGGCGACACCTTGACCCTTTGCGCCAGCCGTCGTCTTGACGATGATTGGCGCCCGCAATTGCCCGCCAGTTTTGTAGCGCAGTTTAGCGGCGTAGTTGATCAGTGGATCAAAACCAAGCATCAAGAAGTCCATATAGGTGATGCTTACGAACGGTCTCAGACCGGCCGCAGCGGCGCCAACTCCTATGCCGATAACGCCGGACTCTGAGACTGGGGTATCGCGAACGCGCTCAGGACCGAACCGCTCATAAAGACCGGTGAACTCCTTGTAGGAGCCTCCGAAAGAGCCAACATCCTGGCCAAGCACAATCACGTTCTGATCGCGCTGCATTTCTTCGGCCAAAGCGCGAATTATGGCTTCCCTGAAAAAAAGCTTGACGGAGGTTGTCTCAGACGACATCGGTCAGCACCTCGCTGAGCGCGGGCGAGGGAGCCGCGTCGGCAATGGCCATCGCACTGTCGATTGTTCTTGCGACGTCATCCGCCAGCTGCTTCCGCGTGTCGTCCGACAGGCTTCCCACTTCGGTGAGATGAGACATCAGTCGAAGGATCGGGCAACGGCCCTTCCATTCCTCGAGTTCGACTGCCGGTCTTGTCTCCCGAGTAGCGGTGGAATGGGTCAAGAAACGATATGAGACACACTCCAGAAATGCAGGTCCTTTGCCAGCGCGGATCGCTGCCGTAAATTGTTGGGCTGCTTCTCGCACCGCAAGCACATCCATACCATCGACCGTTTGGGCCGGAATGCCGAAAGGTAAGGCAATGCTTGCCAATTGGCGGGGCGCGAGCGCCTGAGCCGCCGGAGTGCTGACCGAATATTGGTTATTATTGCAGACGAAAAGAAGCGGCAATTTCCAAATCGCAGCCATGTTGAGGGTCTCGTGCAGTGCGCCCGATCCGCAAGCGCCGTCGCCGAAGATGCAGGCGACAAGACCTGGCCGCTTCTGCTGCTGCATGGCAAGAGCGGCGCCCGCCGCAATCGACAGGTTTCCACCAACGACCGCGTGGGCGCCGAAAAAGCCGAGGGCCGGGGCTGCCATATGGCCACGGCCTCCCTTGCCGGCGCAGGGTCCGACCACCTTACCCAAAAGTTCAGCCATGACTTCCGCCGGATCGAGGCCGCGCGCAAGCGCGGGTCCGATCGAGCGTCCGCTGCAGAGCAGCTGATCGTCGCTCGTCAGGGCAGCGCATAGGCCGACTGCGACTGCCTCTTCTCCAGAAGAGAATAGCTGAAAGCCGTGATCGCGCCGACGCATCAGCAATTCCTCAAAACCGCGGATCAGCATCATCGTGCGCAAAAGGACGCGTTCGCTCGCTCGTTCCTGCGTCAAACGGCTGTTCGATTTATCCATTGCGCAAGCGCCTGCGGGCCGCGCGTAGGACGGCCAGAAGGGTTTCGGTAGCGGTCGCCCGTCCTGTCATTAAACTCAGCCACAGATCACGAAGTCTGCGTCCTTTAAGATTTGAAGCAAAGGTTTGGAGACGTTTTCCTTTGTTGGTTAGTGATAATCTAAGCGTGCCGGCCGACAGGACGGGTCTGGGTGGCGCGACGATGCCCGTGCGCCGCTGTTCGTAAATTGCCATCGCCGCCTCCTGCAATTCCGGCGAGCAGAAATCGTCGAGTCCCGCCGCGAAAAACGTCGATGTGATGAGATGCTTTGCGACCTCGACGGCCGTGGACCCGTGCAGGTTGAAATCAGTGCCAAGGGAACGGCCGCCAATGTGCGCAAAACTTCGGTCAAAATCGATGATGTTGATGTCAAGATCATGCGACAGTTCGGTCGCAAGCAGGTTGAGGCGGCGTATACGCTCTATGCGCGCGCCGACCGCAACTGGATCGTCGATGTTGGTTTCGGGATCGATGCGGCGGAATATGGTGCACAGAAAAACCGCCGAGATGCCGTCCCTTTTGAGAGCAGAAAAGGCAGCACGCAGGCGAGCCTCAACGGCTGCCAGCGTTTCCTCGGGCTCATTCAATTCAAGCAGCAGGGACGTTACAATTAGCGCCGGCCCTGAATCCACTTTGATTGCTGAAAGCGCCGAATGGAAGTGCACTTCGATCGGAAAGACGCAATCATTGCCAAGTGCAAAGCAATGGCGCAGTTCTTCAGAGGCGCTGAGGAGGGCGCGCCGCTCGCCGTCGCTAAGGACGGCTTCGATGCGCAAGGGAGCTTTAATGTCGGGATGACCGCTCATAATTCGGGCGCTCCGCGCTGCGTCATGCGAGGCGCGTGGATCTTGTGGCGGATCTCCTCATAGTCGATCAAGTGTTCCGATCTGCTGGCCGCCGCCAAGGCAGGCAACGAGACAATGCGGGCCGCCGGGGGAACGAGATCGCCACCAGACAAGCTCGCCCAGAACACGCTAAGTAGCTTGACCTCCGCAATGGGATGCTTTTCAAGAAATTTTTTTTCCCAATTTAAATCTTGCAAAGGATCGCGCCATCCGGTGCGGTGCGTTAGGTGATAAGTTCGAGCGCCTGAGACAGCGCGCATCCGGCCACCGGACTGGCAAAGCCGCAGCGCGAGTTCGCGATGTTCATTGATATCGATATCCGGATCAAAGCCTCCTACCTTTTCGAAATGACCGCGGCGAACGGAGAGATTGCTGCCAGAGGCTGCAGCCCAGAGCACCGGACAATCGGTATGATGGTTGAGGGCATCCATTTCGAGTTCATAGAGACGGCGCGGACCTGCACCCGGATAAACTCCCGCCTCGGCGCTTCGGTCTATTTCAGGAAAATCGGCGAGGATCTGCCGCCTTGTGACGCGCAGGCGGTCCCGCTCCTCTGGCTTCATTTTGGCGAGGCGCTCCTCGTGGCCCGGTAGTGGCGTCGCTGATTCCGGGTCTTTCAAGAATTCGGGTCTTACGCAGGTGATAGGTCTCGCCGCGGCCGATCAGGTTTGGAAAGCCGCGATGCGTCGAAAGATGACGTTCAACGAGATCGGGCGCGGCGAGTGTATCGCCGTCAAGGAAGAGCAGGATATCGCCACTGGCACAAGCTGCACCAGAATTCGAGGCGTGCGAACGGCCTAACGAAGAAGAGTGCGTGACGACCCGCAAACGAAGCGTGTCCACTACCTGGGCCAGGACCGCGGCGGTGTGATCGGTTGACCCGTCATTCACCACGACGACTTCTGGCTGCACCGTCTGCACCTGAAGAGATGCAAGCGTGAGGCGCAATCGATCGGCTTCATTCTTTGTTCGGACCACGACGCTTAATTGCATTGTAGCGTCTCCGCGACTGTCAGAAGGCCGAGATCTTCGAGAATCTGGACGACCTCCTCTGCAACTAAGCGACAGCCTTCCGCATTCAGGTGAAGTGCGTCGATCTTTAGGCGGTCGGCGCCATGGCGCGCGATGATCATGTCGACGTCGACGATCGAAATTCCGGTCCGCCGGGAGAGCTCCGTTAAGGCCAGATTGAAGTGCCGAATGCGAGTCGAAGAATCTCACCCAACCCTTCGTAGTTGTGCACCCACTCGCCGGGAACGACCGCGGATAAATTGTAGATTAATATCGGCGTGTCGCGGCGCGCGCGTATTCGTTCGATGATGCGATCAAAGTTGTGCATAGACTGTTCGACATCGAGCGGCGCCGCCTCTATAAAATTCTGCCGTAGCCAAAGCTGATCTTCAATAGGCCATTTCTCATGATCGGACGGACAGAATAGGTGACCTTTGAAGCGGTGGCGGAACAGGAAATTCGCAATGTCGGGCTGCAGTGAAAGTATGACGGCGTCGGCATCGGTTTCGAACAGCGCTTGACTGAACTGTGACGACAGCGAATAGGCACCGAGGTCCAACGACCTTTCGGCCAATTCGAGCGGTACGCCGCCGGCTGAAGCCAGCAAAGCGTCCGAGCGTGTCCAGGTCTCATGGCGCAAACGTATCGTGGTCCCAGGAAATCGCGCTCGCACAATTTCGTTCACACCATTCCAAAGAAGTTGGCCGCCAACAGTTAGAGAGTGAAGCGAATCCCTGACATCCAGGTTGCCTTTTGCAAAAAGAACCAATCGGGCCATCTCAAGTTGCTCGCCATCTATGCTGAATCAAGTCGCATTCGGGTTCCCGCTTTTCCCTCTTATAACGACAGCTGAAGCTTGCAGCATTTAAGTCGCCCGTGGGAAACGACGCCAAGATCTATTTAGCTGGTACTTTAAGCCGCGTTCCGAAACAATTTGAGCGTTTTTTCATATGCTGGTTGATTAAGGTTATCAGTCGCCGGAAACGTGGGCTGCGCTCTTCCGCTTGCGAGCCCGTTTCGGCGGACCCACAAGACTGCTCATAATCGACTTCAAGGACATGCCTCAGCTGTGAGGCGGCGCTCTCAGAGGAACAACTAATCGAGCCGTGCGATTTAGCACCTCAAGGCAGGCACGCCCATTGTGATAGGGGCATTTCCAGATATTGGCCTTCCGCAGAGCTGGTTGAGCGAGGCCAGCCGGAGCGATCCACCAGCGCCACTCGCCGCCCTCGCGATCGATCACAAACCGCTCAATAAATCCCCACACACCTTCGGCCGCACTAAGGAAGCGCATCTCACGTTGGCATTCGAAGGCGTCGAGAAAGCCGACGAGGGCCTCGGCCTGAATCCACCAGACCTTGCCGTGATCCAACCTGCCATCGGGGCCGATCCCGGTTACCACTCCGCCGTCTGCTTCCACGGCGCGATGCAGAACTGCGTCAGCAACACCGTACACCGCCGCGCGCGCCGCAGCGCCAAGTTCGGGCGCCAACCGATCGGCAACCATCGGGATGAGCCAGCTGGCTTCAATATCGTGTCCGTTGCAAAATCCCTCATCGAGATTCCGCCAATCGGCTTCGAAGAACTGCCGGAAGGTGTTCCGATGCCGATCGAGAAGTGGTCCCGTCAGCAGCGCCAACAGGATTTCAATCCGCAAACCGAGTTCCGGATCTGGCCAAACCTCCCAGAGTGCTCCGTAGGCCTCGAAAAGGTGAAAATGGGTATTGAAGGTCTTGGGCGCCGCGGTCGGGCCCATCAGTTCGTTGGATGTAATTTGCCAGTCTGATGAGAACGCCTCGAAATAGCCTACGCCATTGGGGTCGACAGCCGCACGCTCGATTACCCGCCAGAGTTGCTGAGCGAGGTCAAGCGCCGCGCTGTTCCCGCTGGCTCGGTGGAAGGCGACAAGGCCATAGATCGCGAAGGCCTGGGCGTAGAGGTGCTTGCGCCTATCTGCAGGCGCGCCTTCCGCGGACACCGTCCAGAACACTCCGCCTGCAACAGGATCAACCAAATATTCGGTAATGAAGCGATAGGCGAAGTCAGCTGCATCGAGGAATGCAGGATCCGAAAAGCGTAAGTACGCTGCCGAAAAGGCCCAAAGGATTCGTGCGTGCAGCACTGCGCCTTTAGGTGCCGACGGAAGCACGCGGCCACGGCTCGTCGCCGCGCCGGCGAAACCACCTCTGCGCCGAGTCCCGTAAGCCGAGCCAGAAGGGCAAGATGTTTTTGCGCAGCTCCGTTTCGACCGTTCCGGCGAGCGCAGAGAGTTCTATCGGCTGTCGCCAGTTCCACGGTCATCGTTCATTGATGCCTATTGCGGTGTCTTGGTCCGCATTGAACCCTAACGTGTCGTACGCAAACAAGTGAGATTGCATTTGGCGCAGCTGCTTTATGGAGCATACGCGGCGTGTATTCCTTGACTAGCGGTGGGCTCGCTCATCGTATGCAACGATCAGTCCTCACGATTAACAACAGTCCTCGTTGAGCCTTCGTTCGATCCGGCTTCAGTGATGTTGCGCTGATCGATGTTGCGGGAGCTGACAGAACCATCCAGATTTATCTGAGGGTTGCTTTCGGGAGTTGTGGACTCCGGTCCAAGACCGTTTTGGCCAACGATCCAAATCCCGCCATCGTTCGGACGTCGGCGATGGCGGCGGGAGCAAATATTCCGGCGGCTATGACAAAGCCGCCCGCAGCGTGATTCCCCGGCCTCATCACTAGCGGGCGGTGAAAGAGGTCGCGGACGTATTGAATTAGCAAGTCTGTCAGAGTTGTCGCCCGCGCCTCAATGCGACCGAGACTCGGTGATACGACGGCGCGCGGGAAAACGCCGCTGGCATAGTGAATCAGCAAGTCCGGCAGGGCTATCGCCCGCGATCCTTTGAGTTCGGAGGAAGGCCGCGAGATTGCCGACACCACACACCGCCCGGTATCGGCATCCCGCAGGTTCTGCAGCTGCATCTCGATCTCCTTGAGCGCAAGAGGATCAGGCGGCGCGGACGGGTGCGCATTTGCGGATGGGCTCTGGCTTCGGCGTGTGACTCGAAGTGCAGCACAATTTTCGTTGTAGGGAAGGATCGCACAATGCCAATCAGACGGCGGAAGTAGCGGGCCGCTTTCGCCCGGCAGCCGCTCGATCGGACTTTCGGGGCTTGACGAAAGATGGGCGTTCAAGCGTTCGACAATTCCTGGCATGAGATGATCGAGGCAGCCATTCGGTTCGTATTCCGTTGTTGAGAAAACCACCACTTCGGCCGATGGCCCAGCCGCGGTGATGAGATCGCCAACTGCGTTGTCGATGTCGTGGAGAATGGACATCACCGGATCGCCGAGCCGCGCGTGGCGTGGATCATGGGCGGGATGGCTGATATTGAAATCCCAGAAGGCGTGGCTGGCACAATGAGCCTCCTTGAAGCCGAGGACGAACAAATCCCACGGCTCCGAGGCAAGATAGTGCAGTCCGGCCGCGCGTTTCTGCGCGACGGCGTGGCGCAGATTGTGCACGATGTCGTAAATCTCGCCGTCATCTAGAATGGGCTGCTGATATCCGCATCGGCTCGGCGGGGCCGGCCCAAATCGTTGCACGACATCCGCCGCGAGCGACGGGGGGTGGCTCCGCGGCGTATCGAAATAGCGACCGTGAGCAATCCAGTCGACGAGATGGATGCCATTGAGCGGCCGAGGGATGCGGCATTTTGGGACGTCGACGATGGCAACACGCATGCCATGGCTCGAAAGATCGTCCCAGAACGCCAGGCGATCCGCCTCTTCCTCGTGCGCCATGCCCATCCGGCTATCGCTGAGCGGGAGGCGGTAATTGTAGCGGCCGTGTTCGCCCACCTCGACTTCATATTGAAACGACGCCCAGAGTGCATCGTCGGTGACGCCGGGCGGTGCTGAGAGGCGATGCGCCCGTCCGCGGGCGCGCAAAGCGGCGAGGTGGGGCAGCGTACCTTCGGCGCTGTGGCGATCGAGCAGTCGGCCATCCGCGCCGTCGAGGCCAATCATCAGTAGCCGAGCGGTCATCGTTCGTCAGTCATTCTGAATGTTAGAGCCTGAGTGTTAAAGTTGCTTTCGGTGTTAAGCTTCCACAATGGATGCGTGCATCTCAACCATGGTATCGGCTTGCGTGAAGGCCTCCCTTTCGACCAAGCGTGTTTCCTTTTCGTGTCCCTCGACGATGGCATATATTGTTGATCAGAATTACAACAATCACAGCGGATTCGATAGGCTCAACAAGTTTCTAAACGGGCACTAACGCCTTCGATCCGCATTGGCTGTGAATTGTAACTCATGCCTACCGCATCCATCATCATCCCTGCGCACAACAAAGCCACTACTTTGGGCGCCGTGTTAAATTCTCTGGCGTGCCAGTCCGCCGCGCTGGAGGCGATCGAAGTCATCGTTGTCGACGACGCCTCGAGCGACGGGTGCGGCGAGCTCGCAGACAGCATGTCCGTACCATATTCCAGACGAGTGGTACGCCTGGATAAGGGAAGCGGGGGCTGCCTGTCCGTCGTACGAAATGCGGGTCTGCGCGAGGCGCGAGGCGACATCGTCGTTTTTCTTGACGCCGATGTCGTGGCCGGACCGGACTTTGTGCGCGGCCACTTGGAAGGACACGCGCACGCTGGGACACATTCAGTAATCATAGGGTATGTGCACGGTTATTCTTTCTTTCCGGAAGGACGCACGCCGGAGATCCTGCGGCCGCCGCCGGTAGAGCGCGTCCTTAGCGAGCTACCAACCCTGATGGCCCGCGATCCAAGGGGCTGGCGTGACGGACGCGAGACCGATTACCGCAGGTGGCGGGACTTCAGCCGTTGCCCAATTCCATGGTTTTTTAGCTGGGGATGCAATTTTTCCTGCGGTCGCAGCGATGCCCTGGCCGTCGACGGTTTTGACGAAGGTTTCCGCGGCTGGGGCGCGGAGGACTTGGAGTTTGCCTATCGGCTCTTCAAGCAGGGGGCCCGGTTCAAAATAGCGCGAGAGGCCTGGGGTGTTCATTATCCGCATGCCGTCTCCTCGACAAACGAAGTAGCCCACAGTCAGAATGTTATTTATTTCGCCAAGAAGCACGCCGATCCGTTGGTGGAGTTTTTCCATTTTTCGTCAAAAACGATACGCGATCCTCACGCTTTCCGCGCACGCTGGGACCTCTTGGACTTTATCTATGGTCACCCCCGTTTTGCACCACCGACGTCTGCGGAGTGCGAAGATCTCCTGGTACAGCTCGCGAGCGAGAGCGGTAGGGAACCGATGGCTTGGTTCGGTGCGATGCCCGCAGATCCACCCAAAGCGCTTCATCAGGTCTTCCATACAGACCCGTTTGGCCGGGATGATGGGCGGCTTCCTCATTATATAGGAATGGCGTGTCCGTTCGAGGATTCGACTTGGAATACTGCGGTTATCGTTGACTATTGGCGATGCCTACCACCATCGACTTGGCCTTATTTTTGCCGGGAGATGTTGCGCCTTGCATTCAAAGTCGTCTTGTTTTCCTCGGGGAGCGATCCGCAGTTACCCACATCTCTACTTGTTCGGTCACTCGACGACTGTCGCGCGATCCTCGAATCCTCAGTTGCGGATATCTCTCTCAAAACCATCGACGGTGGCAGGGGCCTCCAACTAACCCGCTCTTGATCCTCCAACTGCTTCATCCCACGTCCGAAACGTTCCCGCGCCCGTGACTTGAGTTGGTTATCCTCAATTGGATCTGACTGTGATAAA
>CAVVVG010000002.1:0-61628 GCA_963751615.1 uncultured Alphaproteobacteria bacterium | reverse complement strand
TGGCGTGAAAAACTCAGAGTAGCAAGGGGCAGCTACGCTCGAAAAGGGATTCGAATAAGCCAAATCGGGGTCCTGATTGGTGTTTAGGAGCGGCGCTCGAGCCGCTGGCCTAGATTTGAATTTTCAGACCTTCGCGAACGACGCGTGTTCCCGGGCGGCCGCCAGCATACGATCAAGCATCGGATCAATCCAACATGCGCATGGATTCGGTTATTCGTAGAATGTAATACGCGTTGGCGGACCGATGGTCAGCAAAGCCCGAAGCGCGTACGCATTCGGGCAGTAGAGTCGATAATTTTCAGCGGCAGTTCCCGCCGTGAGATCATGCTCGCACTGCATAATGTGACCGCAGGTAATACATAGCTGCTGCAGATCACGCATGACTACCGAATCTTCGGACGCGAGGTTCTTTAGATCAATACCGAGCGCAGCCAACATTTTCTGCAATTTCATCGCTCCGCTCCTTTAGCGGCAATTTTCACATCCCGCGTCTGAACGCGCCAGTAAATTACAAAATCTCACGTTCCTTCGACGTGACGTTGATATAGATCAATACCATTTGGTCATTGCAGCCGCGGCAATGGAAAATTATCGTGCCGGCCCAGATGCTAAGGCTAGGCATTCCGTTTTGCCTTAGCGCTATGTCGGTATGTTCAGTCGAAGACACGCCGATCGAAGTAAGCTTTGGATTGTTTTACCGACTCGGGGGAAACAGAAGTGTCGAAGCAAGAACGTCTTCTTGCTGCGAAAGAAGTTTCTGATAAGTGACGTTGGCTTTAGCAATTGTTTCTATATAATTTTTCCGTGTTGATGTCAGCGCGGTGAACTGATCAATGAGCCGGTCGACATCCAAGCATTCCAATTGTTGGGAGAATTCTCCTAGGCCTACGCTGGTCATCAATTCCGCATGCCGTTTCCGATAGCCCAATGATACCGTCGGTTTGTTGAGCTTAAGTGCGCAGATCAAATTATGAAAGCGGCTCGCGACAACAATGTCCGCGTTATTAATCTCATGCATGAGATCATGAAACGTCTTGGTCGATGCGGAAGAAATCTGTTCGCGGGATAAATCTCTGCGTTCTGTTGCTACCGCCTTGAGAATAATATCAATTGCGTCCTGGTCTAATGCATCACCGACCACGAGGCGAACGCGATGACTGTGATCGAGTAACCATAGTACGAACTGCGTAATTTTTTTAAGGTAGGTATTGTAGAATTGGTTACTGCTGTCTTCGCGGCCGCGTGGTCCATGATACAACATGACGCCAACACCGACAGTCAATGAGCCCGCCTTTTGGGTTGGCCCGGCCATGGTGGAGGGCGTCGGAAGTTTGAAAACGATGTCCGGATAAATTGAATCATTCCGTGTTTCGAACCCGATGCTGTCCATAAACTCCTTCGATACCATATCGCGGTAAGAGCGATAGCTAGCTAGTCTGGCGGCAGACTTCAGAAGCCATTTGCTTACAACGTTATCCATCGGGCCTGCGCCCACGCTCACAAATCCAAACTTGACACCGCGAACTCTGGCAGCAAGGCACCATTTAAAAAGAGTAGCAGGCATCGCCCAAGGTGGCTGATTGAAATCGTCGAGGATTCCGGTACCCGGTACAACAATCGCGTCGAATTGTTTCACTGCTTTGAAAGTATAAAATAGATCAAAAATTCTGCCCGGTATCTTGAGCAGTAGTGCATTAAGATTCTGAAACAAAAAAGTATTAGGGCGTATCCAGTTTATGGGGATAGCCGCGATGCCATACGCTGCCCGCACGCGCTTGGGCCCTAAACAGATGCAAACCAGCTCCGCGTCGGGTCGGGCGTGGCGCAGAAAAAGAAGCATTGCTTCCAACGAGGCATCATTACCAATATTATCGACGCCGAATACGCCGAAGAGACCGATTGTTTGTTTTTTTGTCTGCACTCAAGTTGTCGGCACGTCGGTCAGGAAAATGACCCGCCTTCAATGCCCCTAGAATTTGAAGTTTGCGCACCAATTACATGCGCCGCGAAGCCTCGTTAGCGATTAGGCGAAACATGCCGCCAAGCATGCGGTCGGGACTTTTATAGATTGCGCCTTCAATAAAGCGTAGCGCAATTCAGTGATCCGCCGCTAGGCTCGATCCTCTCATGGTAACTAAGCATTAATACGGTAAATACGCCCCTGCTTGCTGTGACATCCGGGCTGATACACAATTCCTCGACCGCAGGGTGGGTTTTGTCGGTAGTTTTCGAATAATGGAAAACTATGCTCAATAGGAACCAACGGCTCTCACTGTGTTTATGCTGAGGTCTCAACGGCCACGAATCTCCATAATTTAAATTGCCTCAGTATTAGCCGAAAGCACAAACATTGCATGCGCTACCACAATGCACGATGTTCCTATGCGCTCGGAACGAAGAATGGCCGGTAAATTCCGCTTATCACAAATTAGAATCTTCAGACTGAGAACTCCTGCTCGTCAGAAGGCCGTGTTGCTGAAGTAGCTTCGCGGCATTGTAAATGTTTCCAAAAGGCAACTTAGCGCGCTCCGCTATGTCAAGTAGCGAATGTGCACCGTCAGAGAAATTCAGAACCCATAACATCGCCATATTCCGATTAGTGCTGTCTTTGCTTCCGCTCATTGGGCCATAGAGACCGCGCCTTCCGAGCTGAGGTTCACATTTCGGCACTACGTTGTGATAGATCATGTCATATTCAATCACGCTCAGCATTGTTGTGATCAAGCGATAAGACTCCGCCAAATGATGCGGCCGAATATGGTCGAGATTGTCCGCTGAAGTGTGATATTGCGAAGTTGTTCCAAACTGGCTGCGTTGAAAAAGCCCGACTGGCAAATTAAACCCGGGTGAACAGAACTGTCGCTCATCATAGCCGTAAGGAGAGAAATCGATGATTTTGGGATTGAGTCCACAGTGACGAAGAACATGTATCGCGGCTCGATCGATCTTCGTGTCACCGCGTCGACTCTTTTTATAAGTTGGACCACCGCCATCGCCGACCATGGAAACGACGAGTCCATGTTTGATGCGATCGGTCCGATCCTGATTACGCGCTAACCACGTTATTGCACCGATCGTGCCAGGTGCGAAAAGGAAACGGTAGCTGTAGTGCGTTCGCAATCCCGCCATCCGCTTCCCAAGATACGTAAGAAGCGCCAATCCCGAACAGTTGTCGTTGGCAAGCGACGGATGACAGGCGTGAGCCGACAGCAGAATTTCATCATCGGTTTCGCCTTTGTGCAGATACTCGCCATAGGTGAGAAACCCATCTTTGAGGCTCGAGTCGATTACGGCTTCATAGGTTCCCGGTTGCAGGGCCTCAAGCTGACGATGTGCCATGCAAAATGCCCAGTCCTCCGCATAGTAGGAGGTACGATAGGGAATCAAATCAGGCTGTTCTGATAGAGTATGAATGTGTCCCTTGAGTTCGGCTAATGAGAAATGCTTGCGCACGGGCACGCTGTAGCTCATTACGTGCAGATTTGATTTTGTAAAGTCGACGATTTTTTCGCCGCGCTCATCCTTTATGTACGCGCCGCGAATATTCCATTCCCGAGGAATGTTCCAATCGAAGACGCTCGTACCCGTTGGTACTTCATGCACCTCTAATTGGATGTGCGCACCGATCTGGCGCAGCGTTTCTCGCACGCCGTTTCCGGTAATGCTCCGGCAAATAGGATATATTTTGGCCGCAAAGGCGAAAATTTCATCGCCAATACCCTCGGCTACGATATGTTCGATAAAATTTTCAGGCGAATGCATAATGCTGAAAACATCGGCTCGTGATTACTACTCTTGCAGCGAAAGCGCGGGTGCGACCAATTCACCGCTATGATTTTGCCGCGTATAGCGCAATTCGGTATCGAGGATTCCTTCAGCGATAAGCTTTTTGATGTGACCAATGCGCTGATAGCGGGGACCCTCAAACTCTTCGAGTGTGAGACCAGATGAACGATATGTCTGATAAAGCTGCTCGGCACCTCTCTTGGCGTCCCATTTTGGCTGGAATTGCGGGAGCGTTCGCTTAATCTTTTCGAAGCTCACCCGATACGAGCGCTTGTCAGGTCCGGCGCCAGGCGCATACTCAATTTCACAATCCGGCACGACGCTCGCGACGATTTCTGCCAAGTCCCGTATTCGGTAGTTGTGGCCGGTCTGACCAACATTGAACGCTTCGTTAAAAACCAGGTTCGTAGGTGCCTCAAGGGCAGCGATAAACGCGCGTGAGATGTCCTCGATGTGGACAATCGGCCGCCAGGGGGAGCCATCTGACTTCAAGTGAATGCGCCTCGTGGTCACAGCCCAAGCGACAAGGTTGTTAAGCACGATGTCGAAGCGCAGCCGCGGTGAGACACCGTAGGCAGTCGCCGGTCGTAAATAAACCGGGCAGAAGCCATCTCCCGCCATCAGCGAGATGTCGCGCTCTGACATCACCTTCGATTCACCGTAGGCCGTAACCGGGTTCAGTGCGCCGGTCTCGTCGATCATTTCATCGCCTGCGAGGCCATAATTGCTACACGATGAAGCAAATACAAAACGTCGAACCCCCGCTTGCTTCGCAAGTTCGGCGAGTCGCACGCTCGCGCGGTGATTGATCTGATCAGTGATATCCGTCCTTAAATCGCCGAGAGGATCGTTGGAGAGGGCCGCGAGATGGACGACCGCATCGAAATCTGTGAGGTCATTAAGTTCGGCGTCACGCACGTCCTTGCGAATGGTCGGCACCCGCTGGATCAGACCGCCACCTGAAAATGTACAACGTGAGTAGAGGTCGCTGTCGAATCCAACGACCTCATGGTTGGCCTGAATCAACATTGGCGTGAGGACTGTGCCAATGTAGCCGAAATTCCCCGTCACCAAGATTCGCATCACCATTGCTCTCGATTAAATCCCGACAATTGGTCGAAGTGCGAAAAACGTCGTTAAACAGTGCGAGCCGTCATCGATCGCTGTTGCAAGCGCCAGCAAGGCGTGGTTGCCTGCAAATACAGTCGAACACCAGTATACGCGGTCAGAGCTGGGCATGCTGCGCTCCTGTTCACAGCGAGCGTTCCTGCTAAGTTCAATCGAGAAAGCGCATAGACGCGTAAGGCAAACGTTTTGAAGATTTCCAGGTCGAGCCGTTTTGATAAGTCCGCCTGAAGCGGCGAAACCAGGCAACCATCCGAGTCGGAAGAAAAAAAGTTGTCAGCGAAGCAGCCGATATAAGAATAAAGCTCACTCCTACATTTTTCAATTTGGCTCGCCACTGCCAGATTCGAGGGAGCACATCCGCTAACTTCGCGCCTTCCCGGCGATACTGAAAGAGGTTCGAGAATACGCTACGCGCAAAAAAGCGCTTACACAGCATTTTAATTCTTTCGCGCTTTTTCGGATCTTTAATTGATCGATCAGCTAAATTGATGAGATCGTTGGTCACCATCTGCCCGTCATTGAGGCGGAGATCGATGGTTAATCTTGATGTCTCGCCTGCGTTGATTGGTTTACGAAGCGTTCCGCAGATTTCGTTGACGAATCCAGCCTTGCCCGTAAAAAGTAGGGGCGCCCAGACGGCCATGTCTGCCGAGTGGGGGTGCTCTAACGGAAATCCCCCCATCGCTCGGAGTGTCTCCGTTCGAATCATATAGGTGCTCAATCCAGCCAATATTCCGAGCTTCAGGAGTTCCTCTAGAATATCGATACCGTTCCAGATGCCCGTTTTAAGAGGAATATGTGGCTTCCACACACGCGCAACGTCTGGAAAGAAGATATCGTATAATGCGACCACTATCGGAATTTGCCGATCACGTCGGACAAGTGCCACGGAGCGTTCCAGCATCCAAGGTGAAATCTTATCATCATCTGAAACCAACAAAATATACTCGCCTCGGGCCTCTGCTAAACACGCATTCCAGTTTGGCAATAGACCGATGTTTTTTTTCTGTCTAAGTACGCGTAGTTTTCGACAGCGAAATTGTTGCAGCACTTTTTGCGTGTCGTCCATCGACGCGTTATCCGAAACAATGATTTCGTAATTTTGGTATGTTTGCGAAAGAGCCGAAAGAATACAATCTTTTAGCAAAGTCGCTCTGTTGAAGGTTGGTATTGCAATTGTAACAAGCGGATCGCTATCCGTGTGTGACGAATCCTGAGCCGGCAGCGATGACCGACGCCGCCAAGTGGACTTTCCGTGTTTGGTAACTAACATCGGATACACTCACACTAACGCATATGCGTTTCATAACTATTTGAAATAGAACACAATTAATGCAGTAAATTCATTTCAAGTCCAGGCTTGATATAATTTGATTATTTTGACGGTTAATGACGGCAGCATCAGCCAGTAAATTTGAGGATGTGACCACGATCTTTGACTTTGGTCAATTGACGTAGCGACTTACAATAAATTCAAGCCGAGTGCCTTCCTGGCGATTGGCTATAGAAGCTGACCGATTGCGAACCTTAAGCAACACTGAGTTTCCGTGCAAAAAAAGCTTCCGCGTAATTTTCCGCGGCACAGCATTCCATTCCTCTCAGACGGGCTAATCCGCGAAAAACTTCGGGGCTGAACCAGTGCTTGGACCGCTGGCTTCCGAAATGCGCCATCAGTAAATCAATCTTCCGTTTCAATACGTCGGCAGGAATTGAGACGTAAACATTCGGCCGACCCATATCTCCATCCCATTTGGGCACTTCGTACTCTAGAATGCAGTGGTCGCGGAACGTGTTCCAAGTCAGCCGGCTGACCTCTCGGTGGTCTTGATGTTCATCATCCCGATGTTGGGTTAAAATAATGTCTGGATTGACGCGTGTTTTAAGCTCTTCGAACCAAGATTTTATTTCGGTACCCTGTTGCGGGAAAAACCCATCCTTGAAGTTCATAATCTCAATCTTTGCTTCCGCCGCATCTGATAGAAAGTCTGCTGCTGACGCGCGAGCCTCCCTTTCACGTTCTCCAGCGCCGCTCAAAACGCACCATTGAACATCCAGTCGGATACCTCGCGCGATCATATCGAGCAAAGTTGCACCAGCACCGATTTCGATATCGTCAGAATGCGCACCTAGGCAAAGGACCGACAATCGTTCGCCGGGTACCGCGAGCGGAAATACCTTCATGATACTACTTTCTGGAGCACTTTCCGGCGAAAGAGGGTTGCCACGGCATCTCGCCCCTTTCGACCATTTCTTGGAGCATCTGCCTGTCCATCAATGTATCCATCGCTCGCCAGAAGCCTTCATGTTTATATGCGAGGAGCTGATCATCCTTGATCAATCGATCAAACGGTTCGAGAACTAATTCCTCACCGTGATGAATATAATCGAAAATTTCTTTGCGAAAGATAAAGTAACCGCCATTGATCCAGATTTCCGCTTCTTGGCTGGAGCGAAAGCGACGCACGCGGCCATTTTCTTCAAATTCAGTAAGATGGAAATTGAATGGTGGACGGACGGCGATGAAGCAGCCAATTTTTCCACTTTTCTTAAAGTGATTAATCATTTCTGGTAACGGCACATCGCTCAAGCCATCGCTATAGTTGGCCAGAAACATTTCCTCATTATCAACCTGGCTCTTCACGGCCACCAATCGCTCACCGATGTTGCGCCACACTCCTGTATCTACGATGGTCACGCGCCAATCCGGTGGTGGTTCACCAATGATCTCGACCGTATTGCCAAAATTTGAAATCACCAAATCAGCACCTACAGTCTGCTTGTAATCCAAAAAATAGTCTTTGATGACGTCCGCCTTGTGACCTACGCACAGAATGAAATCACGATGCCCGTATGAGCTATAGTACTGCATGATATGCCATATAATCGGTTGGGATCCGATCGGCACCATTGGTTTCGGAATATTCTCAGAATATTCGCGTATTCGGGTCCCCAAGCCCCCGCAAAAGAGAACAACCTTCATGACGCAACCTCGCGCGGATCGATGACGTGAACTTCAGGAATTGGCACAATGAATTTGCAGCCCCAATCTGAGACGTGTCGCATTTGAGCGACGATCTCATGTTTTAAATTCCAAGGAAGGATTAATAAGTAGTCGGGCCGTGCAGCATCAATCGCAGCTATCGGATGAATTGGGATATGCATTCCGGGCGTGTAACGCCCGTGCTTGTAAGTGTTTTGATCGACGGTGAAATCGAGAAAATCGGTTCCAATTCCGCAGTAGTTCAGCAATGTATTACCTTTACCAGGCGCACCATATCCGCACAGTTTGGCTCCTGCATCCTTGCATTCAATTAGGAAAGACAGGAGTTTTCGTTTTGCACGATGGACCCGTGCGCCGAACTGCGCATAAATTCTGATGTCCTCGAAATTGATTTTGCGTTCGTGTGTGAGGAGAGTGGTTACTGCGGGAGCGGTTTCGTAGGGGGCGTCGACACAACTCATATACACACGCAAAGATCCACCATGAGTGGTCAGTTTCTCCACGTCGAAAACTTTTAATCCATGTCGACGGGCAAGCCGCTCGACCGCGACAAGTGAGAAGTAAGAGAAATGCTCGTGATAGATTGTGTCGAACTGGTTCTCTTCGATCAAGCGTTCGAGATGCGGAAACTCGAGCGTAATCACACCATTCGGCGCAAGCAGATGTGCCATCCCGGCCGTAAAGTCATTGAGATCGGGGACTTGGGCTAGCACGTTATTACCGATGATGAGGTCAGCCCTGCGACCCTCCGAGCGGAGGCGCTTCGCAAGTTCCATTCCGAAGAACTCCACAAGTGTCGGAATATTTTTCTGGCGAGCTGCCTCCGCGACATTGGCTGCAGGCTCAATGCCCGTAATGGGGATATTCAGCGGCAAGAAATGCTGAAGTAAGTATCCGTCATTGCTGGCGATTTCAAACACCTGGCTGGAACGGTTAAGGCCAAGTCGTTTCGTGATCATGTAACAATACTTCCGGGCATGCTCGACCCAAGATGTCGAATACGACGAAAAGTAAGCATATTCGGTGAAGATGAGCGCGGGCTTGACGTATTCCTGAAGTTGCACAAGGAAGCACTCACCGCAGACAAACACATGCAGAGGAAAATACGGCTCCATTTGATCAAGCTGGTCGGCGGTCAAGAAGCTCTCGCAAAGAGGAGACATCCCAAGATCCACGAACGTCGTGACGAGCGGGCTATGGCACAGCCGACAATGCCCACTCTTAGGTGTCACGGGATTCAATACATGGTTGTCGAACATAATCTTCTGCATCGGCTCTTATTTGTGTAAAGACGGATATCACGAGCCCATCCGAACGGTCGCGTGCGTTCGCCCGCAGGACAATTCGCATTGCGCGCTGCATGATATCCACCATAATTACAATATTGCACAAAGTGCTATTACTAAAATAACTGCGCGGATATTTAGTAAATACTTAAAGAGGATTTAAATTTTGACAGATGATAATATTGAATTGCAACGAGTACAGGGAACAAGCGGAATCCAGCGTATGCCTCTGGGTTAACCAAGGAGTGCCCACCAACGAAAGCTGAACGCGAGGTTGAAATTGGGTGCCTTTGATGGCCAAATGGCCGTAATCACAGGTGGTGGTACCGGGATCGGCGCCGCGATCGCCCTGGCTCTCGCCAAGGAGAATGCGAACCTTTATCTCATCGAACGCAGATTAGAGCCGCTTGAGCAGATTGCCGAGCGCGCGCAAAACATGGGTGTAAAGGTCACCTGTTGCGCGGTTGATCTCAGTAGTGAAACTGGACAACGTGATCTCATACAGCGGATCACTACTGATCTGCGACAAGTCGATATTCTTGTTCATGACGCTGCGATAAATGTATCTGGCCCAGTCGAGGGTGCGTCTCTAGAGGATTTTGATCGGCACTATCGAGTCAATGTACGAGCGCCGTTTGCCCTAACGAAGGCTCTATTGCCGCTGCTGAGGGCGCGACGCGGCCAAGTCGTATTCATCAATTCGAGTAGTGGTATCGGGGCCAAACCCTTATCCTCGCAATACGATTCAACCAAGCATGCGCTCAAAGCGATTGCGGACAGTTTACGTGGAGAAGTCAACGCAGAGGGTATAAGGGTTCTTAGCGTCTATCCCGGACGAACGGCAACTGACATGCAGGCGCGAATACACGCGCAAGAGAGCAAACATTACCGACCGGAAGTCCTGTTGCAAACTGAAGATATCGCGTGCGTTATTCTCAATGCCCTAACTTTGTCGCGCACAGCCGAAGTGACCGACATCCACATTAGACCGATGATAAAATCCTGATTCGCAGGGCATTGGACGATGCGTTTTTGTACAACTAATCTACGAGATGCGTACCTTATTCATTTGGAACCCGTGCAGGACGATCGCGGTTTCTTTGCTCGCACCTTTTGTGTCCGTGAATTCGCTGCGCATGGGCTTGAATTTAATTTTCCCGAGCACAGTGTTTCCTTTTCCACTCGCAAAGGAACGCTTCGCGGAATGCATTATCAGGACGAGCCGCACAGCGAAGTGAAGCTTGTGCGCTGCCTCAGAGGAAACATCTGGGACGTTATTATCGACATCAGACCAGATTCACCGACCTATCGCCATTGGCAAGGCTTCGAGCTATCAGGCAAGAATGGTCATCAACTGTACGTTCCAAAAGGCTTTGCGCACGGATTTCAAGTTCTAAATGACGATGTAGAGGTTAATTATCTCATTTCAGAACCTTACTTACCTGAGGCAGCGCGCGGCATTCGCTACAATGATCCAGCTTTTGGTATTGTTTGGCCATTACCCGTTACCGAAATCTCGCCAAAGGATTTAAGTTGGTCAGATTTTGCCGATTGAGCACGATCACCGATCGAGCGAATCCAAAATTAGCATTAAGCTCCAACACGAATGTCTGAATCGTGAAATCTTCTACCGCTTGAAAGAAAGATTATCGTGACCAAAAAAGCGGGAGAATACTAAAAAGTGTGTCGTCCACATTCCAAGCCACGGTCGTCAGCCGGCCTTCCGCGCTAGGCCACTTATGTTATCCACAAATCGAAGTCGGACCATCTGGAAGTCTGCGCGAGCGAACCCTGGTTAGGCTAAGTCTTCGCCGCACGCATCACGGAAAGCCAATGCGCTGTTCTGAAACATTGCGTAGTATAGCTGGGTGACGGGTATCACCACCAAGGCCAAAACGACCAGTAAGTTCGATGGAAGCGGCGGCCAGGGGAGGAGAAGAAGTCCGGGCGACCTAATGGTTGCCAGTACGTATAATCACACTCTTCACCACGCTTCAGGCGCCGTTTGCAGACATCGTAGCTGACATTCGAAACAACCCCCTCGTTTTGGGACCTCCAACCGGCTTCGCTAATCGACGTCGATGAAATTGCAGCGATGCATATGACGGCCCCTGCGATCATTAAAGTAATGTTTCTCATCGACCCCTCCCATGACGAGATTAAATTTAAGGTATCATCGATCGAGCCTCGATGAAAGCATTTACAAGTCCCGCCAAGAGCTCATTTTTTGAGGATCGACGGCCAGTCCCCGAAGTTCTTGAGCATCGTAGGACTTATCGGCCTTGGGGCTACCATCAACATGTCGATACAGGACCTCGATACCAAGTTAAACGAACCGTTTAGTGCCTGGCGACAACTATCCCTTCAGAAACATTTTCACCGAGGAGAGCACTCCGTCGTTGTCAAAGGAACGGCAGAATTCAGTTCGGATGAGACCAGCGCAACGCTCCCTGAAAGCCACTCCATCTTCTTCCTACCCGTTGGTTCATCGCCTCGCGAATTGTGGAAGAATTCCGCTCGAATTGATCGACGTCCATGTAGGCAGCTTCTCGGAGCGGCTAATGGGGAGAGGGCGATATCGTGCCGATCGACGACATTTATCAACGTTTATAAGAGGATAGATTGAATTTGTACGAATTAGCGCGAAACGCCAGTTAACTAAAACCATCGAATTGACAGCTTGTAACCCTACCAGATTGAGAACAGACTATAGTTTGATATAGTCTTTATGGAATTCGGACAATTTTAAACAGCTCAGTTTTGGGGATCAGCATGCACAAAATAGGCGAACGTCTCATCCTGTCGGCGACGTTAATTGGCCTAACCGTCGCCTTTTATCCCGGAACGTCGCGCGCCGAAACGAAGGCCGGAGTGGCGCACACGGTTCAAAATCATGTCTTCAGCATCCTGCGTGGCAACCAAGAGCCGCTAACGGTTGGCAAAGACATTTTCATGGACCAACAGGTGCGAACCGAAAGTGACAGCGAAACACAGTTGTTATTGCTAGATCAAACGGACTTTAGAATTGGTCCAAGCTCCAATATCATAATCGATCGCTTTGTATTCGATCCCGATAGGCCAAAAGGCGACGTCGTTATCAATGTGACGCGCGGAGTCTTCCGTTTTGTTACAGGTAAGCAAGATCCGAGCAGCTACCACATAAACACGCCGACCGCGACGGTGGGGGTGCGTGGCACTGTTGTCGAGCTTCACTGCACCTTGAATTCTGCCGGCAAACCGATGTGCGAATATCTCCTCATTACCGGAGCGATCGACCTCCAACTTACAAATCCGAGTTCCCCTGAGTTTGCATTTGTTTCAATTGAGAATCCCAATACTTTGATTACGGTTGAGGACGGCAAATACAAAACAAGTTCCTGGACTGCGCAGAATTCGCTATATCAAGCGCGGGCTAGTGGTGAAACGACGGGCGCTATAGGTAACACAGCCGGCACGCAAGGAGCGGGCGGGTCAAGCTTCGCAACTACGCGTGGGATAATCGCGAACAATAGCAATACGACGCGCGGTACTCAAAATGGAAGTGGAGGCAGCAATAACTTCACGTTTACGTCGGGGGCACCGGGCGGTATTGCACCAACTGCACCAAAACCAGTAAGCCCATAAAGAAATGATTGGGCCGACTTGCAGCTGCGCAAGCTGACGGCCTATGGGAAGTGTTCGGGTTGTGCTTTCCGCGAGGCGTCGTTGCTGCGCATATACCATTCGACGGTGACTTGTAGGCCTTCGCGAAACGGAACGCGTGCAGTGTAATCCAGCAGCCGTTGTGCTTTCGATATGTCGCAGCATCGGCGGGGTTGGCCGGTGAGAGCAGCTGGGTCAAAGCGCGGATGAACCGACCTGCCGGTCAATTTGCTAACCTCGAAGGCAATCAACTCGGCGGCAGCCCTGATAGTCACTTCTTCGGGGGTGCCGACATTTAGCGGGTCCGCTTGCGGGTAGCGAGCCGCGATCTCAAGCAGGCCGCGCGCGACGTCGTCGACATAGACGAAGCTGCGAGAATGGGAGCCGTCGCCCCATACGTCGAAAATGCCGTCGCGCGCGGCAGCCGCCTTACGAATTAGAGCAGGAAGGACGTGGGATGTCGCGGGGTCGAAATTATCGCGCGGCCCGTACGCGTTGTAGGGGCGCCCGATGGAAACCGACAGTCCGAATTCCTGGGCGGCCGTTTCGCCGAGCATCTCCTCCATGCGTTTGGCCCAGCCGTAGCCACGATTTGTCGGTTCGGGGGAGTTTAGGAACCCTTCTGACTCGGGAGTCGGGATGCTGCAGTGCCTGGGATAAACACAGGCCGAGCTCGTGATCAGCAGTCGCTCGACCTTTGCAGCGGCGATGGAACGCAGCGCGTTGAAGAAGATCTCCATATTGTCCATAAAAATCGTCGCTGGATGTTTAGCGTTGTATTCAATGCCAGCGACCTTGGCTGCCAGAAGTAGCACCACTGACGTGCCCTTAATCGCTTGCGCGACGACGGCGCTGTCACGCAGATCGCCACGCACACGTTTCACGTGCGGCAAATGGAAAAGGAATGGTGGCTCGGTCGAGCGGGTAAGCACGACGGGCGTTGCGCCGAGCGCCAACAATTGCTCGACGACATGGCTACCAATGAAACCGGAGCCTCCAAGTACGGCTACCTGCCGTCCGCGAAAGAACGCTCGCGTTTCGGAATGAAAGTCGGCAGCGGTGACCGCGCTCTTGTAAGAACTCATCGAACCAACCGGGATATCTGATGTTCCTGCTTGAGGTCGGCGGTGATCACGATCCGCTCGAGTTCGTCAATACTTGTTCGTACGGTCCAGCCGAGCTTTTCTCGGGACAACGAAGGGTCACCGATGAGAAGATCGACCCTGGTCGGATGCAAATAACGAGAATCAAACTGCACGTGCTTGATCGAATCGAGATCAACGAGAGCGAGCGCGCGGTCGAGGAAGTCGCGAACGCTATGGGTTTCGTTCGTCGCGACGATGTCGTCGCCTGGTTTAGATTGCTGCAGCATCAGCCCTAGCCGGGTGATGCTCGTGATGAATGCGTGCTTCATTGGAAATACTCGGACGTCACTTTCACGAGATAATCGGTGTCCTCGTCGGTCATTTTGGGATTTGTTCCCCAATACACGCCGCAGTCCATAACCCGATTAGATCCGTCGAGCGAGCCGGAAACGCGGTGGGGAACGTGACGCATGGCTGGTTGACGGACCATGTTACCGCAAATGATAGGCCGTGTTTCCACCCCTCGCGCCTCGAGATGTGCAGACAAGCCGCGGCGGGCGGCGTTGTCGCGGCATAGCACTGGGAATCCAAACGGGGCGGGCGTGCTCCGAACGTCATAATGCACAGTCGTCAGGTGACCCGCCGCTATCAGTGGCGCAAGCCCGTGCTGCAGGTTCCGTTCGACGATTCGACGATGTTCATTGAATTGATCGAGCTTCTTAAGTTGCTCCAAACCAATTGCGGCATTGATTTCGGTCGGCCGTAGATTGAAACCTGTGGTGATGAAGAGAAATCGCGGATCGAGTTCGGGATTTGCAATCGCGTGAGGCTCAGGATGCTCAAGCTGGCGCGTCCAGCCATGTGCACGCATCGCGCGCAACAACTCCGCGAGCTCGTCATCATCAGTCACCAGCATTCCGCCTTCGATCGTGGTGATGTGGTGGGAAAAATAGAAGCTGAAACTGGCAAGATCGCCAAAAGTCCCGACGTGCCGGCCTTGCCAGCGCACGCCGAGCGACTCGCATGTGTCTTCGAATAGCCAAATCTTATGCCGCTCTGCGATCTCCTTCACGGAGGTTGCATCGCAGCTACCGCCGAGAATATGAACTAGTGCTATCGCGGCCGTATTGGGGGTAATTGCGGCGTCGATCATCTCCGGCGTCGCCTGTAGTGTGGTTGGGTCGCAATCGACGAAGACCGGAATCGCGCCAGCCTGAACTATCGGCCAGATCGTCGTCGACCACGTTACGGCCGGCACGATCACTTCAGTACCGGGCCCAATGTGGCGGTGGCCGCCGGGGAGAGGACAGAGCGGATTGGCGAGGGCGAACATTGCCAGCAGGTTGGCCGAGGAGCCTGAGTTCACCATGACCGCATGCTTAGATCCGATGTAGGCTGCAAATTGGCGTTCGAACTGCCTACAGAGCCGGCCCATTGTAAAAAAGCCCGAGTTCAATCACAGCCTTGGCGGCTGCAATTTCCTCTGTATCAATGGTGTTGACGTTAAGCGGAATTCTATACGCAGGAACATTTTTTGTGGACGGCACAATTGCGCTCCCTTTCTTGTCGAGGTGCACAGCCTGCACGAAGGCTGTCAACGGCGGAGGGATTCCAGGCCATCGTGACGGCGTAAAAACAGTCCAGTGATGGTTCGGACAATTTAAACCGACAAACTTTCGATATTGTTTCCGGCCGCGTCCTGCTAATCATGTCGATTTCCGCGTCCGTCCTCGCGGCGCACTTCGACAAGATCAGCTTCGACCATCTCCTGCACGAGTTGGTCGAACGTGGTCTTGTGACGCCATCCGAGCTTCTGGTGAGCCTTGCTGGGATCGCCCAGCAGAATATCAACCTCTGTAGGCCTAAAATAGCGCGGGTCGACTTCTATCAGCACGCGTCCGGATTTGGAGTCGATGCCCTTTTCCTCAGCGCCCGAGCCTCGCCACTCGATTCGTTTCCCCACATGAGCAAATGCTTTTTCGGTGAACCAGCGTACCGAGTGTTTCTCGCCGGTCGCTAGCACATAATCGTCGGGTTCGTCCTGCTGCAGGATCATCCACATGCCCTCGACGAAGTCGCGAGCATGTCCCCAGTCACGTTCGGCATTAAGATTGCCGATATATAGTTTCTGTTGCAGGCCGAGTTCGATCGCGGCAACCGCTCGCGTGATCTTGCGGGTGACGAAGGTCTCGCCGCGAGTGGGGCCTTCGTGGTTGAACAAGATGCCATTGGACGCATGGAAGCCATAGGCCTCCCGATAGTTCACTGTCATCCAATACGCATAGAGCTTGGCAGCTGCATAAGGCGATCGCGGATAAAACGGCGTTGTCTCACGTTGGGGTACTTCACGCACGTTGCCGTAAAGTTCGGACGAAGAAGCTTGATAGAATTTCACGCGCTTCTCCATGCCGAGAATGCGGATCGCTTCCAACAATCGTAAGGTACCGAGTGCATCGGCATTGGCCGTGTATTCAGGCGTTTCGAAGCTCACCTGCACATGGCTTTGGGCGGCAAGGTTGTAGATTTCGGTCGGTTGCGTCTGCTGAACGATGCGGATGAGATTTGTCGCGTCGGTCATGTCACCGAAGTGCAGCGTCATTCGGACGTCGGGATCATGTGGGTCTTGGAAGAGGTGGTCAACACGGGCAGTGTTGAATGACGAGGACCGGCGCTTGATCCCGTGCACAACATAGCCCTTGCTGAGCAATAACTCCGCAAGCAATGCGCCATCTTGTCCCGTGACTCCTGTGATCAACGCAACCCTGTCGTTCATTGTGAACCCCTCGTCGATGCTCCGGGTGAATCTATCAGCCTCGTAGTATACGGCAATCACGCTCTCTAAATTGGACATTGCGGTCTTGGTAAACCAAGCTGATTGCGCGGTTAACGGTAGCCGGTAACAACTTAGCGGCCAGCGGCGGACTCATTTTCAGCAATTTTTTGCGCGATTTGTCGGGACCGTATCTTCCGAACGGTCCACTCAGGTCGAGACGCTGCTACAAACGGACTGTATCGCGCTCTTATCTGTTTTGCAGAGCATGTCAGCGAAGAGAAATCCGTCGGTCGCGTAAGCACATTTCGCATTGGAACAATAAAATTGTCATTCGGCGACTTCTGGTTCGGCCAAGGGATCCGTTTCCGAGAGGTTCGATCTATAGCGCAGACAACGAACGATCAAGAGAAGATTAATCATGAATTTTGTTTTTAATCATGCTCTGGAAGCCGACCTGTTAAAATGTTGGGCAGCCACCAGATGGGTTTACGTATCGGAGGCTGGTACAGTAGTAATTGCATTTTTCAGGTGGAAATTGATGAGACATTGATGGAACCGAGAATATGAGTAGGATTGGCGATGTACGGGCGGCGGTTCAGACGTGGGGTACAGACGACGTTATGAGCACATCGTGCGTCGCAAATTTCTTGGGAATTGGCGTTGAAGCTATTACCTACGATCGAATGTTTGAGTGGATCGATTATTGGCTAAGAGACAAGCGCAGCCGTTCGCATCATATTGCATGCATTAACGCATATTGTGTAACGCTCTCGTTGGCTGATGAGCGTCTGGCAAGAATTTATAATAGTGCTGACATCGCGGGTGCTGATGGCATTCCTTTTGTCTGGTGGATAAGGACCTTCTTGCGGGCGAAATGCGATCGCCTTGCCGCGCCAGATATTCTGTTGCAGCTCGCGCAGCGAGCCGAACACACAGGGTACACTTTTTTCCTTTATGGCGGGGCTCCCGACGTTGTCGAGAATATGAAAAAGAATTTGGAGCAAAGATTTCCGCACATCAAAATTGTTGGGTTTATGTCACCTCCGTTTCGCGCGCTTACAGAGGAAGAAGACAACGCAATCACCAACCACATAAACAGTCTCCGGCCTGACATCGTGTTGGTTGGTTTGGGTACACCTAAGCAGGATTACTGGATAGACGATCACCTTTATAGAATTCGTGGAACAGTCATAATTGCCAGCGGGGCCACGTTCGATTTTTTTGGTGGACGAATCAAAATGGCGCCCGAAATAATAAGGAAGTCCGGTTTTGAGTGGCTCTACCGCTTGTTAGGCAAAGACTTCAATCGACTATGGAGGCGCTACACCATTATGCACGCAGTCTTTCTTTGGAAGTTTGCCCAACAACTTGTGAAGCTAGATGTGCGTGAATGCACGCGCTTGGTCCGACCTGAAAATCGGTCGGTTTCGGAGATCACGGACTTGTTAAAATAATACTGCGCCCTGGCATCCTGCTCGCATGATGAAACTGGATAGCAGATTTGTATGCTCAACGAAGTGCGGAGAATAAGGGCTATTCACGTTGTCTGCGAACGTCCGAACTCCGGTTGGGGATGACCGATGAAAATTCTCCAAACAGAATTCTACGCCCGACCGGAAATTTTATTCGAGGCGAAATCCTCAAACAGCGGTCGAGATTATCTGAGGCGGATGGCGAATGCTGCCTAAGCCCGTTTTTCTTCGTTTTCCGTATGGTCGCTGGCATTCGGCCAATCGGGCAATTGGTTCCCGACCAGAGCAACGACCGAAAGCCAAAGAACCGGCGATGACGGCTCGTTCCCGAAGCAAGCTCCGAGTGATGGTTGCTACACCGCTAGGCCTTCATGGCCGTGGAGGGATTGATCGTTTGAACGACCTGATTTTCGACGCTGTTGCCGCGCGGCCGGAACTCGATATTTGCGTCGATCGCTTGGTGACGCGTGGGCAGCGAAGCCTTTTCGCCGCGCAGTTCATATTCGCGTTTGCACTGTTCCGTTTATTTTTTGCGGCACTCCGAAGAGACGTGGATTTGTTGCACATCCATCTGTCGGACCGGGGCAGCACCTACCGAAAGATTGTGTTAGGCGCCCTCGCTCGGTTCTTGCAAATTCCATATGTGGTCCATCTCCACGGAGCAGTGTTCGTCGATTTTTGGTCTGCGGCGCCTTCTCGCTTAGCTCGTGCGATTGATCGACTATTCGCGGAGAGCGATCATATCGTGGTCATGGGGCGATATTGGGCTCGTGTGATCGGTGACCGCGTACCGAGCGCCGCGCATAAGATCAGCGTCGTGCCGAACGCTACGCCGCCCAGTCGTCTCGATCAGATCCCTGCCGAGGACGGACGTGTTCGAATTTCTTGTCTTGGGCAGCTGGGAGAGCGCAAAGGCACGCCGCAACTGATCGAGGCGCTTCGACAGCTGGCCGGCCGAGCCGACTGGACCGCGACTATCGCCGGAGATGGCAAAGTCGAGGACAGTCGCGTCCACGTACGGCGCCTGGGAATCGATGACAGAAGTCGACGTCCCTGGATGGCTCAACTCCGCCGCCGCCGATAATCTGCTTCGCCGAACGGATATCCTCGTGTTGCCGTCCTTCGCCGAGAATCTTCCGATGGTGATCCTCGAAGCCTTCGCCCACGGCGTGCCAGTCGTGTCGACCCCTGTGGGTGCGATAGCTGAGGTCATCGATGACGGGCGTAACGGCCTTCTGGTTCCTGCTGGTGATGTGGCTGCGTTGGCCGGCGCACTCAAAAAATTGCTCGATAATCCTGAATTGCGTCGAAGTCTTGGACAGGCTGCGCGGCGCGATCATGCTGAGCGCTATGAAATCGGCCCTTACGTCACTCAGCTGGCTGGAATCTGGCAACGGTTAATCATACGGTAAATTGGTATGCGCGGAGAACGTAGAAAGGGTGAAGTAGGTTTGCAGCCGGCGACGTAGTCGATAAGAACGACGATTGTACGTTTGAGCCAGACAACTCGGCCGCCAAGGATCCGCTGGTAAATAATAGGCTAAGGAAAAAAATAGTCGCAGCAGCTATCTGTTCGATAAGGATGAGTACAGGAAGCAGACGATGTCTACACCAAATTACTGGGGTATTGACAGATCTGTCGAGGACGTCCGGAAGTCCTTGGGTGGGATGATATTGGAATTGTAGGCAACGTTAGGACTCCGCGCTGCACGGAGCTGTGCCTTGCGACGGAGCAATCGCAAAATTGACTTTTCGAATGTGACATGCAGCAAGATGCCCGCAGCCACGACGGCCGCAATCAATATGACGAACACTACTTCTGGCGAAAGATTTGGTCCGAGGTAGACGCGAATGAGGCGCGCCATTAGCGAACTCACCATCCCGTGAAAGAGATAGAGAACGTACGAAGATCCCCCGAGGGTCGTGATAATACGATTTTTAACGAACGGACGCTTCGTCTCGAATGAAGCCAAGCCAAAGACCAATATAGCTGCCATGCTCCCGTAAAGCAGTGAACCAATCACTTGTCCAAGCGATAGAGTTGCATGTGGAAGGTCTTGACCCAATCGCCAATCAGCGATCATGACCGCAATAAATCCAAAGAATCCTGCCGCAATAAATCTGACGGGATGGCGTGCCGGCCTGGACAGAGCACAATATGCCGCCAAAATTCCCGCGCCAAAGCCTAGGTTATAAGTACTAAGAACGGCTTGGGTAATCGCATAATCACTATGATATCCAGATATCATGCATATGAATATTGACAGTTGCCAAGCTACAATAAGTCCAAATCCTATTCTCGGTACGATGATGCTTAAGAAGAAAAAAAGGTAAAAAACAATTTCCAGCCTCAATGTCCACGCCACACTTAGAACCATTTCGCCGCTGCGAGGGAAGAGGAAGAAATCAGAAATATATTCTGACGCCGACCAATTTCGACCCTGCAGAAAGCTTGGAAAAAAATAATATCCGACGACAAGACAAACGAACGCGAACCAATACATCGGCAGGATTCGTATAGCCCGCTTTTCCAGAAACTGTGCTCCGCGATCGGGATGGCCTATATCGTCCTTGTGAACCCAAAAAATAATAAAACCGCTCAATACAAAAAAATATTCTACGCCCGCGTGACCAGAACGGAAGACGTCATCTAGTACGAATCGGCCGTAGAACTTATGAATGGCGCTTTCGATGTGAAATAGTGCCACCAGGAGAGCGGCCACAAAACGACCGGCCTCGAGAGAGGCGAGCTGATGTTTCGGGCCGCTTTTCATAGTATTAGACGATCCTTCGGCACAGCATCGACTAGCCACCAGAGCGTCCAACGGCTTGGTTTCAAATCGAGAGTATCAATTGGCAGTGTTATACTGCCACGAGATAGCCCGCCAATAGTTAACTGGATAATTAATAGTTACCGCAAACGGTATTCGGCCCGACTGTGTTCAATAGTCTGACGGCCTATTAATTTCCAAACTCGCAAACCAATGACCGCCAAACACATTCACGACTGGGCTATCACGGGATGACCGATGAAAAAATAGTCTTTTAGAATACCCAAAGCGGTATAAACGAATATCTTGGACGTCGCAGTTTTGATCATTCGCTCTTGTCGGCTCTACGAGAATTGATACGAGTAGCAAAATGCTCAAGGGAAGCGGCTAGCGCGCGAGAGAAACTATTGCACACGATGTCGCAGATTTATTCGATGATTTCCAACCGCATTTGGTTGCACTAGCATACCCGAGGCAATAGCGAGTAATAAAGTCGGTACGCACGTCGGTACCATGAGCCCACTCTCAACCAGGTTAAAAGCAAGCGTGTAAGCAACGACACAAATCGGAAAGGTATTAAGCAAGGCTTGATCTGATGGCCCAGTTAGAACTAATCGTATCGCCCGCCACGTAATCCAAGCGAGCACCATGAGACAAATCGTCAAACCGATATAACCAAAATAGACCAAAATCTCCACATAACCATTGTGGGCGCTACCAAAAGCTACGTTCTTGAAAGCTTCAAGCATTTTATCAATGGTCAGAATTCCAACATAATATCCGCGCCCGAGCAGCAAATTGGAATCTATCAGCTGTGTCATGTAATGCCAGACGACGGTCCGACCGGTGAGATCAGAACTTTTTCCCACAGACCAAAGAATCAGTGCAAAAATTTCATCTGCAAAGATGTACAATAGAAACACGGCAAACAGGTAATAAAAGATCAAAACGTACCGCAGTTTGCTGGGTTGGGCGCCAATAAACGACAAAGAGAAGGCAACGAGCGTAAGAGCAACTGCCAACGTATAACCCGTGCCGGAATTTGCGCCTACTAAACAAATGACAGTAACTATAATCCCACCAATCCAAAGAGCCGCGTTTTTAAATGCATATCGGCCATAAACCATTAGTAGTGCAAAAGTGATGCTACCCCATTGTCCACCGAGCTGGTTACGATGAGCAAATATACCGCGCCATAAGCCTGCATGAATATTTTGACTGGCATCAGTTGCTTGATGAATTCCATATTGGGGAAACATTAAGACCCAAATAATGCTTAAGGCCATCGCCAAGGTTAACACTCTTACAACAATTATTATACACGTACGAAAACTAAATACTGACGCAAAGGACAAACCGAAAAGAATTGTCCCGGTAAGCGCAAAGGCGCGACGAAGAGTTAGCGAAGGATCATCGGACCAAGCGGCTGATGTGAATGCCAGAATAGGCACCACCAAGATAGGCCAAACGGAAAACAATAGTTTAAGTGACTTTTGTGTCCTGAGCAAAATAATCGTTGCTACGAAGTAAAATAAGCCAAGGACTATCTGGGAAAGTACTGATCCGGCACCTGCCTCACGCGCCACCGAGAGGTCGGTGCCGGAAAGTTGGATAACAAAAGCCCCACCTGCCAACAATAACCCAGGGATAAAAAACAGATACATTAACGTTTGGGGAGATCGAAGAGAAACGTTTTCGTTAAACGTCGCTGTGTTTGAGACAAATCGAACCATCGGTCGCACGTGCCTTTTTCCTCAAAAAATATATAGATATTCTTTCAAGTATAATGGTTGTCACTGAGTTCAGGTAGTGCGGTTTGATAAACGCGTTGATGAGTGCATTGCAAATTGGCTCTAGATTGCGCCTTCAAGGCAATACGAAGCAGTATCAATTTGACGTGTTCACTCTCGAATTGCTTTGTTGTTCCATCGGCCTTGGAAACTTATAAAGTGACGGCTCCATTGGAGACTTTTGCTGACATGGGACGAAAGCCCAAATGGAGTGCAACAGCAATCATGTGGCCAAACCTTTACCTGCGACTGGTGGATAACGCTTGATCGGGTGTACGCGTTAACTCTTTGGTAGCCGGGAGGCATGGATAGCTGTATGGGGGGCTATTGCACGCGATTTTGCCGATATTTGTTCGTTCCGACAAAAGTCTCGACTGTCTCGGCGTGATCCAAACAGAAGATTGCCAAGAAGGCCAAGCCTGGATGAAGCCAAGCCGTCGAAAAATCTTAATAGGGTCCGCGGCAGCATTACTGTCACCTTGTCTCGCTTGGCCAGCGAGCAAATCTGATCTTCTACGACCGTCTTTACGATGGGCAAACGGTCCACGACAACTCAAGGGCGTCAATGTATTTCAGCCATTTGGATGGGGAAATTCGAGCGGAGAGCCTCCGGCATACACGTCCGATCCCTATGTGAATGGTGGTACATGGGCGCAGGTTATGCCTGCCTCACGCAGAGCCCTCATTAAATCGAGTGGTTTTGACGTTTATCGATTCGTTATCGATCCAGGTCCGCTGCTCGCGGCCGAGAGCAGCACAGATCTCGATCACCTCATCACGCAGATCAAACACGCCATAGTTGATATTCTCGATGCGGGGTTATTGGTGATCGCAGATGTGCATGTCACTGATCAACATTTCGTCGCAGGATGGACTAATGTTGACTTGGCTGACGGAGTGTCTGGTCCAAAGTTCAAACGTCTAGTTCTCGTGGAGCAGCGTCTAGCCACGGCGATCGAAGAGCTTAGCGAGCCATCTCGCGTCTGTATCGAGTTATTTAACGAGCCGCCATATGCATCAGCGATAACTAGCGATCAGTGGCATGATCAGCTGAAATATTTGTTCGATGCCGTGCGGTACGTGGCACCAAGCGTAACTCTAGTTATCGGCGGAAGTGGTTTTAATTCAATCGATGATGGGGGACGAGGAGGGCTGGTCGCGCTCGATCCGAAGAAGTTCGATGAAAATACAATCTATTCTTGGCATGGATACGAACCGGTCCAACTGTCGATACAAGCCGCATCGAACCACTTCCAATATATCCATCGCCTCGCATTCCCGCCGCGTAAAGAAGACCGAGCCAAAGCGATCAAAGATCTAACGATGGCCATAGACGCGGATAGCAGGCTTTCGGCGTTTCAGAAGGCGGCTAAAATTTCCTACTTTACTAGAGAACGACACATTGAAGGACTTGATTCATATTTTGATACGCCGCAGGACGAAGTATATATCGCCAAACTAATTAAGAAAGTAACTGATTGGGCCGATACGCATGGTGTCTTGCGTTCGCAGTTAATGCTCGGTGAGTTTGGCTGTAACGGTGATTTTAAAGGTGTCGAGGCGGCGACGCTCGATACGCGTGTAGCGTATATTCGAGCCGTACGACGGTTGTGCGATGAAGCCGCCATCGGAGCCATAGTTCTACATGAGCTAAATGATAATTCGTCTGGAATGGGAATATCCAATCATAAAACTTTTGTATTTATACCTGAAATCATATCCGCCATGGGTCTTGGCCAATGAGACGTCGATAATTTATATAATGTCACGTGCTCATCTGAGTTGAAGATTGAACACTGAGCCAAATCTTTTAAACGTGCGGCTCGCGCTCTTCATCGAATTACCGTTTGCCGGCCCCGCAAACTTCGGCGCCATCCATCTTGATCGGATTTTACAAGCTCAGTGGTTTCTAGTCTGCTGATTTTTCGAGAACATACAACAGATTGCAATGACTAGATGCGAGGTAGCCGAATGATAGAAGGTAAATGAAACCCAGAAGCAAGCTGACAAGAGCACTAGGGGGTTTGTAATAGCCGCATTCCTCCCGAATCTGCAATTTGTATTTCCGAGCAAATTCGCGAATGCCTTCTCGTGATACAATTTTGTCGTAAAATGTTGGGTAGGGAACATGGCCGGGCTTACCGGCATTCCGATATCCCATCACCCAGCGGTAGAAGAATGTGTGGCACCAATGCGGAGTGTGAGAAGCAAAAAAACCGTAAGCCGAACGGCGATCGGGGATGTAGACGATCAGCAGTCCGCTCGGTTTCAACCACGTCACGAAATTTTCCAGAACCTGTTCTGCGCCCTGTATGTGCTCAAGCACGTAAGCATTAAATATAACATCATACGAACCGGGCTTTAAAATTACATACCGTAAATCGCCCAGTATCGCTTCATGGAGGTCGTTTTGCTTGCGGAACTCTTCGAGCGCATGTTTGTCGATGTCGATGGCAGTCAACTTATAACCAGAACCGAGAATATCGAAATATCCTGCGCGCCCGCAACCTGCTTCGAGGATATTGATTTCCCCTTTGCAAATACGTTGCCTTAGGTACGCCAGAATAAGGTTGTGCTGCTCGTCGACTGTGCGAATTCTCAATGATGGTTGCGTCATTAAAGTCACTATCCGTTGGAATTCGTCACGAGGATGCCATTGCCCGACCAACGACTAAGAACCGCACCAATATTGAACTGAGTAGACTTTTTGCCATCCTCTGAGAGGATTATTAGGAACGCTAAAGTTAAATAACAATAAGCTTTTCCTTGAACTGAGCTTAAGGTTACTAGACATTGCAAAGGCACCTTTTATGCGGCAGTCAGGTGACTCAATCGCGCCAGTTTGTGGTTGTGGAAATTTTGACATATCTTTTTCTATGTTAGAGCGCTTCATAAAACGGCTAGTTGGGCTGACGGCTCCATCGCGTAACAATTAAGGGCCATGTGCGAAAGACGTATGCGCGGATCCCCGCAACATCCAAAACAAAAGCGCACAGCGCATAACTAGTCGACGCCGCCGCAAGCACGGCGAACAATCGCAGCAAGCCCGTGCCCGTGTTAGCTTGTCTTTCTATCCAGGCTGCGCCCGTCATAACGATGAGACACACTGCGACCCGTGCCAAACGTCGGGGAACCCACGGTAGGCGGAAGCTATATTTGGTCAACCAAATCCCAACGATGAGGCCAATCGCCTCTGCAAGGACCGACGCGATCGCGGCGCCGAGCAAACCAAATCTCGGCGTCATGAACATCATGAGTGCCAAACTGGCGCACAGAATCACGGCGCCGTTTAACATTTGCAAGGTCGACCGATGGGCCAACTGAAAGCTGAGATGCACGTAAAAATTTGAAACAGCTCCAAGAAAGCGTGCAAGGGCGAGGATCGGCACAAGCTGCGCCATGACTTCCGCATATCGAACCCCGATGACGGCGGTCGAAAATGCATCGGCTGATAATGCTAGGAGCAATGCTATCGGTGCCACAATCGCAGCAAAAAGCTCAGCGCTTTCGCACAGATGGGTGTAGGCTGCGACGGGTCCGGAAGTTCCAAGACTGCGAAACGCAAGCGGAAAGACGGCGGAAGCCACGCTCATAGAAACAATGAAAATAGTCTGCCGCGCCAAATCGCCAGCGGCTCCATACTGGCCTGCCGCCAATTCACCCAAGAGGTACGCAACGAGCAATCGATCGAACGAACTGCACAGGGCAAACAACAGGCCCGAGGCTGCGAATGGCGCACCGTAAGTGACAAATCGCGCAAGCAGTTTTGGGTCGAATCGCGCAATCGGAGGTGCCCATGTCGATCGTATGTAAAGTACGACACCAAGAAGATAGCTGACTGAAATCGCAAGAAATAGGCCGTGTCCACCAAGACCTATGAAGATGGCGGCCAATCCGAAACCCAATCCCATGACACTTCGGGTGATGGAGACAGTAAAGAACCGCGTCGGGTCAAGTTGCGCCCGCCTCAATTCCTGGGCGATCTCGAATGCGCTCGAAGTGAGCGCGAAAAAGGCCGCGCCTGCGACCAATTTAACATCGATTTTAGCGCCGAATGGCGCAATAATAGTAATCAAGCCGATTGCAAGTAGCGCGAAGGCGCCGCCATAAGCAACAACTGCGGTAGCTCGGACGTCTGCACTCTCAATCTCTGATTGGTATCTCGTGACTGAAAAACGAACCCAAGAAAATAAACCCAGCGAAACGAATGCTCCAATGGTGCTTCCGATGACATAAATTCCGTATTCGTGAGGACTGATAAGATGAGTATATGCGATGAGTGCTAACAATCCCAGAACTGCAGGGATGCCGTGCGCGAAAAGATATATAAAAGTATGACGTTTGAGCATGTTCTTCGTCTTGCAATGCGGCGTCTGGTAAATCAACCCCCGTGTCGGCCGCGACGAGTTCAGAAGCTCGCGACTAGTTACTAGGCCCAATCGGGACTGTCGGCATTCCTTGTTTTCCAGTTCTTACTACGGAAGGTAATTTTCTCATTGAAATGTTTTCGGATCGCAAAAATGCTTGTATTAAGTTTGCGCACGCGAACATTTTCGGCCGGCCTCTTAAGTCTGCTGATGCCCGCGGTTGGTTTTGCTCAAATAAGACGAGCTCGCTTGGATTTGAAGCTAATGCACTCCTGATGTTGTCCAACCCGTCGCCCCACCATAACGGAGTTTCTCGTGCGTGGAATGAGGCGATCGCGTACCTTACAGATTAACCTTACGAAAACACGTGGTTGCGTCTCGTCCTAAGCTGCTACAAAGTTTAAAAATTGCTGGATGTTTTGGGTTCCATGACCGTAAATATGCAGGCAAACATGACTTCCGAGAAGTGGCCGGACACATTCGAGGGTGTGCGTCTGACCGAAGCATTGCATGCGATGCCTCGACATAGTTGTGTAATTGTCGATTTCGATGAGACGTTGTGGCTTCGAAATTCGACGGAAGAGTATTTGAATTCACTTCGACCACGTTTTCTTGCGGTCGCTATTTTGGCTGTTCTTGATGTTGTTCGACCGTGGACCTTGTTTCGCGGCCCGGCGGATGCCGAATTTTTCCGCGACTGGATCCGGGTTTTGGTTACCAGCCTGCTGCTGCCTTGGAGCTTACCGATCTGGCGCTTCAATGCTGCAAAACGGGCGAAACTTTGGGAAAACAGAGAGCTGACGACAATATTGAATTCGTCGCCGCTGTCTGTTTGTGTGGCCACCTTCGGATTTGATGTTGTCGTCAGCCCTCTGCTGAAGCACATTGCTCCAGGCGCTACACTGTGCGCATCCGGTAGTTTTTGGTCCGGCCATCAAGTTCGTCGGTTGGGTAAAAAAGAATGGCTCCTGCGCGAATTGAGTTCTGAGACGGTTGCTGAAGCCATTGTTATCACTGATAGTAAGGATGACATCGATATTCTCGAATTCTGCCGTACCCCGTTTCTCGTTCGGTGGCCGGGCGCCCAATACAAGCGCGCCGGTTCCGATAGCTATTTGCCGTTTCTCTATACGCAGAAGGGCAAACGGCCAGGCGGCAATTACATGATCTACGGAGTCTTGCTGGAAGACATGGCATTCCTTTGGATTGCTATCGCATGGCTGATGCCCTCTCCGCTCACAGGAGCCTTGGGACTGTTCCTATTGCATCTGTCTTTCTGGGTGATCTATGAGATCGGATATGTTGAAAATGATACGATTGCGACAACCTACGAAGAAAAACCCAACGTAGCAGTCCATTCCGCTGTTTATTCAACGCGCATGAAGCCAGTGCTGGCGTGGATAACCGCATTACTGATCGCAGCGCCGGGGATCGTCCTGCTGACGGTCTTCAATTTTGACTCGCTCCGTATCACGAGTGGAGCTTTGATCAATGACACCAACAGGATAAGCGTCTTTTTGCTGGCTTACGGAACGTGGGTTGTTTATCTGATCGCTGCGCGCGGCATGTTCTGGGTGTATAATCGTCTCGGCGCGAATCCGAGAGCATATCTTTACGTTTGTCTGCAAATATTTCGTACGATTGGATATACTTTTTTGTTTCGTACTAATATCGTCGGCATGTCGCTGCTCTTGGCGCTTATTTTTGCGCGATGGGTACCATATTTGACCTACAGATTTGCCGGCCAGTATGAGCCCAAATCGTATCGTTTATTCCTTCTGATTTATTTTCTGATATTGTCGCTCGCGGAAATTCCAGTGTTCGAGGGCATTGTCGGCCTTCAGTTCTGCGCAGCAATCATATGGCTTGTCTTTCTAGCTCGCCGACAACTGTTTCCGCTTATGAAAATGGACTGGATTTGGAACACACCTCGAAATGGCTCGAGTGCCTGAGTTCAGCGTGATTCAAGTAGTTGCTAATGTCGACCCGGGAGCGGCAATGTGGTCAACCCTGACCTGGGCCCCAGCTTCCGACAAAGAACGAAACCCGTCATTTGCATTATGCGGCCGTGGCACCAATGGCCGAGAGATTTGGCGCTGCGGAACAGAGCGTATTGTTGATTGGCAGTGACGCGGTGCTCGTCCGACGTCTGCGATCATCGCGCTCACAATGTGAACGCAAATAAGCGTATCTGAACGCTACGGAGGTAAAGAATTGACTTCGGAAACTACCGCCACTTGTCGCGACGATGAGATCACCATCGATGAACGAACGGTCGCGAAATACAAGCAAAATTACAGCATTCCGGCTGAAGCAACGGTGACCACCGACATGGTCCGCCATCATTGGATGCTCGAACGATCTCTGACAAAAACCTTGCTTGCCTCAAATCCACAAAATCGATGGACGACGTGGGAATATTGTTATTCGAAACTTTACAGTGAGTGCCCTTGGCTCAACTCACTCTCGGTACCGCGCCATGCAAGTGACGAGCTCGCCTACGGTCATTTTCTATCCCTTGTAGGCAGAGCGCGGACAATTTACGAGATTGGTTCCGGCGAAGCCGGCTTGATCAAATACTTGGCTTCGCTCGGATACCAGTGCGTTGCGACCGAAGTTACCCGCGAGCGAGGCCAACGTGAAGCGGTTGGTCCCGTCAAATTTGAGTGGCATACGTCCGATGGCGTAAACCTCGGCCAATTCGAACCTGCGAACCAATATGATGTCGTTATCTCGACTCAGGTAATCGAGCATCTCCACCCCGACGATCTGATCCAACATTTGGTGGGTGTCCACACCATTCTCCGACCCGGTGGAAAGTACATTTTTAACACTCCGTATCATTTTTTTGGGCCGGCCGACCTTTCTAGAGTATTCGGCAAACCGGCCCCCGTTTGCATGCACCTCAAGGAGTATTTTTACTGGGAGCTAGTCGCCGCTCTTCGTAAGGCAGGTTTCGTGGATATCGAAGGCGTCTACCTCCCGCCCGCACCGGTTAGAACGTACGTACCCTTTGTTTTAGAATCGAAGATTTATCTAGCGTACGCGCGTGTAATGGAGCACCTGTTGATCTTCTTGCAGCAGCGTTTGGGTATAAGACTTCCGAGGATTGTTCTGCGCGCGCTTCTATTTACCGGCGATGTGTTCTTGACGGCGCGAAAGCCGCAATCGTGACCCCGCCCCATGCAGGTTAGCTAGGCAATTATCACAGATTTGGAAGCCTAGCCGTGAGGTCTTTTTCCCGCAATCGATTGCTAGATTCGGGAAATTACTTGCTGGTAGATCGATAACATTCGCAACGAGAGTTGTTGAAGCGAATATTGGCCAGTCATTGCCGCCCTGGCGTTTTCAGAGCACTGCTTTCGAAAATTCGTGTCAACGGCAAGTTGAATAATTGCTGCTGCAAGAGATAATTTGTCGGCCGGTGGAACCACCAACCCATTTTTGATAGAGCGGACTTGATTCGACATTTCACCAACTTCTGTTGCGACGACCGGTAGGCCGAAAGGTATGGACATCATGAGCACTCCGCTCTGTGATGCCTCGATATAAGGCAACGCCAGCAGGTCCGCTTCGGCAAACAGACGCGCGGTGTCCAAATCTGAAATAAACCGGTTGTGCACCTCGATATAAGAAGGATCTTTGATGTGATCGCGATATTTCGAGAAATCATCGCCCGTTCCAGCAATCACCACACGCAAGTTTGGCACTTCGGCGCGCACAAGCGGTGCCGCATCGAGCAAATATCTTAGCCCCTTATACTCGTATATTCGTCCGTAAAATAGTACTCGAAAAACATTGTCGCGCGGCTTGGAAAATTTGTTTTTCCGGGCGACCTCAAAGTAATGCCTTAGCGGTGGATGAGGAGCAATGTAAACCGAATGTGCGTCAATTGATAACTCTTGGATTGCTTGATCGCGCAATCCACTCCCGTGCACAATTATCGCGCGTGACCACCTCGCTAATGTATTCGCAAATATTTTCGGCACGCGTCGCGAACTGTGATCACCAGGGTGAAACTGGACATCATGGATTGTTGTAATAACAGGAATGGGCCTGACCATGGGCACAAGCATATTGAGCCAAATATTACTTTCACTCATCACATGGACGATGTCTGGTTTCCAGCCCTTGATCAGGCGTGATAAATGTTTGACGAAATTAATATTCTTCAATTGGCGCTGGCGAGGCCATCGAAGCCAAGCCACTTCGAGCCGAGAATTAGAGAAAGCGCGACCCTTCGTGAAATGCTTGTCGGCGATACACAGTAGGACTTCGCTCGATTCTGCGACGATTTGTGCAATTTCTAAAGAGTAGTCCGGGATCTCGGGTGCAACCAATGCGACTCGCATAAAACTGTGCCTTTGCGTCTTGTCGGACCCGAATTGTAGTTTCCCGGGATTCCTAAGTGAAACTAGCGAAACATAGTGAACCGCTCTCCAATTTTTTCACAGTCGTAATTTGAGCTCGTCCTCAGTGGGTATTCCGGCAACGCGTCGAGTTCGACCAGCCGTTAACGATCAATTTCAGGTATATGTTTTTTTCTGTCAAATATCTGCATTGTAGTTTCATCGAACCGCGTTAACGGACGACGAGACACTTAAATTGCCAGCAAGTTTCCGAACTTGGCCAATCGCGACATAGCAAGTAGATCAAGGGCAATTACCGGGATGAGATGAAGGCCAGTAGGTGATTCCGTTAGCGATGAGGTGAGGTGTGCGGTATATTATTTTGGCCAGGCAGCCGTTATGCTGCGGCGACGTTGGGTAGCTGCCACGCCAGCGCCCCAATTCGAATTGGTTCCAAAATCGGGGTCTAATTCGTTTGGGTTCAATAGAGCTAGTTTTTTTGGGTGAATCCCACTAAAATGCGAAACTTTTGAAGGGCTGCAAAAACCGTTGCCTGTCAACCAGTTAAACCTAAATCACCGAGGCTCTAGGTGAAATGTTGCGACTTTGAACGTAACGTTAATGAGCGCTTTTACTTTCAATTAAAATACGCTGGCGGTACGAGAATGCGCGCGCTAATCGAGTAAACGCTGATCTCATTTAGGTTATTAAATTACCATACGGGTAAGCAATGTCGGTGACAAATACCCTCAGCAAAACTCGAAACGAAAATCTTATGCCAAAACGACGGCTCAGATTTAGACGACGGGTTTCGCATACGCCCTGGACGGTTTGGGTTGCAATCATTGAATTTTTGATCGTATCGATGACTGCCTATGTGGCAAGCGCGATATATCATGTTGTTTTATGGAACTCTGCCCCTCGTGCTGAGATATATATTCCGTTTAGTTTGTTTCTCGCGTTTCTGTATACTTTGATTTGCATAGTCGATGATCAATATATTCTCGCCGGAGAAAAGTGGAGGCAAGACGGTGTTGCGCGAGGTTTAGGCGCATTAGTTTTGGCCTTTATGTTTTTCGTTTCGATGATTTTCCTATTCAGTTGGGAGATATATTTTTCGCGCGGCGCCTTCCTGTTACAGATAGCGCTTACGAGCATGATTGTTGTTGTCGCTCGCATAATTATTGCACAGCAACTTGAGCGTTCCATTCGTTCGGGGCACCTTCAAGGTCGCGGACTGATCGTCATTTCCCTATCAAATGGTGCCTCACTTGCTGATTACACCTCAAAACTTTGTTCGGCCTCAGATGAAATAGTCGGTTGGTTCACCGTTGAATCGCACGATAGCCAGTCGACCGTGCAGAAATCAAAACGCGGGTTTGCCAACATAATTGCAGGTATCCGCACTGAGTGTCGGAAATTGCGCCCGGATATAATTATAGTGATTTATGATGCAATACGAACAGCCGAGGCTGAACAATTTGTGGAAGCGTTTTATGAGTTGCCCGTGAATATCCGATTGTTACCTATCGGCATGTTTCCTTATATGCAACGTAGTCGAGTAATTAAGAGTGGAATTTTTTCGACGCTGCAGATTTCGACACGCGCGTTTTCGCTATTCGGCCGTTTTATGAAGCGAACATTGGATCTCGCGGGAGCTATTTTTGCTGTCGTTTTGCTATCTCCTCTCCTCTTGTTCGTCGCGATTGCGATCAAACTCGACTCACCTGGTCCAATATTATTTCGCCAAACTCGGCATGGGTTCAACAATGAACCTATTCAAGTGCTAAAATTTCGTACGATGAAAATGCGCAAAGATCGGGAACCTTTTCGTCAGACAGCTAAGGGCGATCCGAGAGTTACCAGGGTTGGCCGCCTTATAAGAAAGACGAACATCGACGAACTGCCTCAACTATTCAACGTAATACGAGGCGACATGTCGCTCGTAGGTCCACGTCCACATGCTTTGGAACACAATGAGGCATTTGCCAATCGGATTAAGATGATTTATCGCCGTCACAACGTAAAACCTGGGATCACAGGATGGGCACAGGTCAATGGTTTCCGCGGCGCAACGAATACCTGCGGGCAAATGCAGAAGCGTATCGAATACGATTTGTATTATGTTGACAACTGGTCGATTTTTTTGGACATCAAGATTCTTATTATGACTCTTCTATCGAAAAAGGCGTACGTAAACGCGTATTAATTTTATGTTCTGAATTTCCGCAATTAATGAGTTGAGCGCGCCTTACATGCGGCGGTCGTCGTATTCTTAGCGTTGGGCAAGTCTACTCAAGCGGCTCGGCACAAGTTCAAAAAGGCAGGAACGCAATTAAGCACCTGATTTAGGATGCAGAGCACTATGGTTGCGCCGCGCGTAGGACGGCTACAAATTTGGGATCAGTCGCAGACACCGTTGTCTCGATGAACTCACGATCTCGTGGTTGAGCCTCGTGATAAGCAGCCGTAACCGCTGGTCTCAATTCAGGAGCACGAAGAAGGATTGTGCGTATCTCGCGTCGAACTGCCTCGCGCACATCTAAATCGTCGAGCATTCGTAAGCGCATAACAGATTTTAAGCGATGGCCGATGACTGCCTTATCGTTCGGGCCAGTGTAGTAAGACATTTTCATTTGTTCGTTAGCGATCTTGTGTTGTGTATCTACCGCGGACGAAAGAATAGAGAAAATGAGCCAAACTTGCGAATTGAGGGGCTTTGACGACAGCGCGTATTCTGCTGCTTTGCGCACCCGTTCAGTGTCGGACGGTGTAAATAATTTCAATTTCGTCGGAATGTCTTGATCGCCGATGAAATTGATAGCATCGACCAATACTCGCTCCGCCCACAGATCTCCCCGTACGAACCCAATCCAAGCAGCGAGCTCAGAACCCAGACGCATCGAATTAATATCCTGTGTTTGGATTGGGGCAGGGAACCTCGGTCCGACATCTCGGCGCAAAAGTTCTGCAGCTAATACCCACAGCGTATGCACGCCCAACAGCAAGGCGAGCCCAAGCGCAGCGGTCTGAATGTTAAATTTCGGCGAGAACTTCATGCTCTGAATTTCATAAACAATTTGAGTGCGTTCGGGCTTCAAATGCAAGCTCATAATGTCGAATATAATAAACTAGATTTATTAGATAAAAGAGACGTTTTCATTTTCAATGACAAGGCAAGTCAATTTACCCGACGCATAGGCGCCTGTATCAATATTAATCCGATTTCTGCGAACATCCACCTCTTCGACGGGCGTATGGCCATGAACGATAATTTTTCCAAAATCAGTCGTCGAACTAAGAAATTCATCACGGATCCAGAGCAGGTCCTGTTCTTTTTGGACGGTGAGCGGCACGCCCGGGCGAACGCCAGCGTGTACGAAGAAATAATCACCGCAAACAAAGGTAAGCGGTAAATTGTTCAAGAAATTACGATGTTCTTTAGGCATGACCCGCCGCAGTGCGACTGCAAGATTTTTATGTCTTGACGCGATACGGGCCGACGGAGTCAAACCATATGACATTAGGGTAGGGAGGCCGCCCAATTGTCGCCAATCGTCAAGAATTGTCGGATCTTCGAAAAACTCCAAAATAAAAGTCTCATGATTTCCCTTTAGACAAATCATCTCATGAGTGCGACTGCGCTCGATTAGACGTTGGAGTACCTCACGAGAGGCCGGACCCCGATCGATATAATCACCGATAAAAACGTGAATCGGGCGCTCAATAGGAGAAATTTTAAGGTGGTGATCGATGCGTTCGAGCAGCGAATCAAGCAGATCAATGCGTCCGTGAACGTCGCCGATCGCATAGATTCGTGTTCCCAGCGGAACGCGCGGCAATGGTTTGTCGGCGGGTCGCCAAGTTTTGAACGGCCAATGGCGGAAAAGTCTTTGCACGCCTTCAATTTCGCCCGGATTAGTCGCGTTAGCAATCTAGGTTAAGGGAAGATGGTTTCTATTCGAACAGATCCGCGCCTTTAAACGTGACTTTTATTGGGTTGTTTTATCACTCACGGCCTTGCCGTTATTCGGGAAGGCGTAAGGGCGTTCACAAGTTATTGGGCACGAATCTGATCAGCGATTCCTATTAAGCATCTTTAGCTCACGCTTCTGCCTACAATCAACCGCGAGATCGAAATCCAATCCCACTGTTCGTTACCGGGGGGCACGACGTCCAGTTGACTGAGCGACAGCGAGACCGATAACAACGGACGTGAGGATCGCCACTGCGGGCGTCAGTAACGCGGAATTACCGAACGCCGTAATACTAAGGATAAGTATTGATGCCGCGCCGGTCGCAGGAAAGAAAAATCACGGCCCCGTCGTATCGTCGCTCGCAATAGCATGACCGTGAGAAAGGCAACTCCGACCCCCATAAGGATAAGCACCGGCCAGCCGAGTTCGATGGCCATAAGAGCAACGGTAGACACGACAGAAGTGGCATCAGCCGTTACTTCATCAATGTCACGATAGAGTTGTGCAAGCTCGGCAAATGTGCCCGCACCGTTTCCTCCCCAGCGAATGTCTGCAAGCATACGTGCAGCAGTGCCCGAATCCTTACCGGGATTAACAAAGGCCAGGAGCAAATTGTTGGAACGGATTATGTTCGTTTGGTTGAACATTGCGAAAGCGATGGCCGCCAAGGCGATCCCGATCGCTGCCATACCCCACACCCCGAAACCCAATCGCCGAATAAGGGCCAGTGCAGCAAATGCACCCACACCAACGATAGTCGCCGCGACGATGTAGGTTTGTCCGAACCGAATGAGCGCTAGCGTGCACAAAACAAAGGCCGCAGCGCCGATGGAAATACCTGGCATGGCCGCAGTAAGAACCAACCAACCGGGACCCCGCTTTCTTGTTTCGCTCCGTTCGTAGGCTCGTACAGCCGTAGCGACCGCGATAACACAGCCGATCGCAACAATCGTCAGCGCTGAAGTAAGTTTTCCGCTTTGGACGGAAGGGAGTGTAGAATCAATAATAATATTTGGTCGGCTAAGCACTAGAATGGCAACCGCTGTTGAAGCAGCGAGAAGCGTGAATAAAGTCCACTCAGCGGCGGGTCGTTCGATTGTTATAATCGAAACAGCTAGCCCGAGAGCAACGAATCCTGCGTAGGATCCGACCATGATTAGTGTAGTACCGGGGTCGACGCTAACACTTGCGAATAGCTTTGACCCAAGTGCGGTGCTGGCGCTCGCCCAGATCGGATGCCCGAGACCGAATACTCCGAGCGGTAAGATTTGTACCAACATCCAGGCAGCCGGTAGCAATGCTGCAATCACTATTCTAGGCAATACTGGGCGGAGATGATCAATCTCTGTTGCCTTCAGATGTAAGGCCGTCATTGCCAGAGCCATGGCTGACAATGCGGTTAGGCCAGACTGAGCTATGCCCCCATCAACGAACAGAAGAAAAGGGATCAGAGCGATGCTGGCAAGGGTCAGAATAAAACCGACTTTCACGGATGATCCACGCTGGCAGGAGGGTGGTTTGAACATGCCGTTGTTCGAGAACTCTAGCAAGCGGCTAAGTAAAGAGTACCGCCGCGGGTATTGTTCCCAAGATTGCGTTGCTGTGGAGGAGAGATAACTAATACGAAGGACCGAGTACCCAAAAGTAACGGAGTGATCGCCGTACCGGAGATAAATATTTTGGCCAAAGGGCCGAATCCGGAAGCGAACATGCCGCCGATCGATCGGCCTTTGACGAACGGCTTATGCGCAAATGGTCAAATTGCAGTATCTTGGGTGAAAGAAAACAGCGTGTTTTGCGAGATCGAGTTTGAGGCGATCATAGCTGCGATAGTCTTCAATATAAATTTGCTATCGCCTATCATGATGATAGCGCCAACGATAAGTTGCGGGACTGAGGTTGACGATTGAGCAATAAAACTCTGAGGATCAGAGCGAAGTCGTAATTGACGTCGAAGAAGGTACCGATGTAACCCGTCGAAGTCGACCAGCACGTATCAGCACGACCATTAGTTGGAGACCGAGACCGCAAGCATAACCAATTTGAAGTGCGACTGTTAAAATTAAGGAATCCGAAAGAATTTTATAAAAACCGCCACCAGTAACGGTGTTTCCCAATAGGATTAGTAGTGACGCGACTAGGATGGCTGGCAAGAGGGCCAGAACCTTGTAGCGGAGACCAAGCAGCGTGCCGGATAAAGCGCCAACTGCAAAGAGCGACAGCATTTCCAAACACTCCTTGGCGTAACCATGCTGCCCAAGTGGTATAAAATTGGTTAACGCAAGGCCGATATCGCAATAGGCGATTTTCTGCGATCAGAGAATTCATTTCAGGGATGCGCTCAGGGAGTGCGACACAAGCTTTTTAGCGTTCCAATCGCTTGTTCAAAGCCGGCAAATTTCACAATCCCTGCAATCCTCGGCGCCGTTCCATTGATTAAGGTCACACTAAGCTCGTCGGTCCGCTGTCGATCGTCTGTTATTGAAGTGGCTGCCTCACTTGGCAGGCGGATCATTACACCTGGTGGCACAACGCTGCTACGATAGGTTAACTCCGGCCCCTTGCCGCGTTTGATCATTACATCGATTGTAATAAGTGGCGGATAGGGTTCGATGACAGCCATCAATACTTCAATTTGACCTTCGGCGCAGCGCACGACAATTCCTGCGAAATTAGGATCCGATTTCTCAAAATCCGCAGCGTGTGAGATACTGATTGCATCGACACCAGTCTTCGGAGTGAGAGTTCTGGTAAGCTGCCAGCCGTTCGCGAGCATTGCTCCAGTTTTTGTTGGGTTGCCGGGGGCGCCTTGCCTTTCATAGCACTGCAGTCGCGTTGAGTGCTCTGGGACCAATCGGCAAGCGTCGGTATTGCTATTTGATTCGACCAACTGAGGTTGGGAGAGACAAACAACAGGAAATAACACAACAAAGATCAGGGTAGAAGGTACAAAATTGCGGGCGCCGTTTATGTGATGTCGGTTCACGTTGATGCTGTTGAAGCGCATCAATCTTTTAGCGATCAATTTTAAGCTCGATCATTGAAACAATCGGGATGTGTCCCGAATGTCATATTGGAAAAATCGCATCGGGGACGAACCAAGCCATCCTTCTTTGACGCTTCGAGCTGGAATTGCCATCGCAGTACATGTTTCAGATCTAGTATAGCAAACTTTAAACTTGATAGGCTTGAAGCATTGATTATCAACCATAATCACGTGATCAAATAAATGCGGAGCGTTCAATTGGGTGCGCGCAATGCCCTGAACCTTGAAGCACTGTTTTCCGAAAATATCGACACTGTGGATTCCAGTTTGTCCGAATGTCTGCGCTTTCGCACTCTCAATATCGCCAGCCACGCACGCTGCAATCAACGCGAATATCACGATAATTGTGAGCGGCTTGTGATACATAAAACAATTCTCATTCGGCGGAAGGTTGTCCGCATCCAACGTCAAGATAGGGGGTGTTTCTGTTGTAGTCATCGGCTACCGAATCATCGGATTGATTATGAATAGGGCCCTCAAAAAGAGCCCCGAGAAGCCGCCGAGCCAGCTTGGCATTAAGACAGACGTGCCCCGGGAATGTGGGAGGCAGGTGTTGTAACATTTGGAATGAAATTGGGTCGGCGCAGTTTCTGACCCCCAGATCGGAGCTATTTGCACGGATTTCATTGGATTTATTCAATTTCTTGAATCAGTTCCGGTACTGTGACCAAGAAGCCACATATTTGGGCAAATCGCTCCTCAGGCCGCAGTTTTCGGCCAGAACCTTCAGCCAATTCATTGCGAATTCGCGATTCAAGATGGTAACGTTTTCTGGGAAATGAACAAATGGGCGTCCTGGGGATGGTTCGCGCACCGTCAATCGTAACCGTTGGTATTCTCGGACTCGCAGGGCTTCTTTGCGGCTGCAGCGCATTTCCGACTTCAGGGCCTTACTCTTGGGACGTTCGCGCTCACAATCGTATTGAGGGCGATATCGAATACACGCTGGTCCCGATCACGGACAACGTAATCAGTATTTTGAAGGCTAACGAACCTCCAGATCTTTCGGGTGCATTTAGGGACCCCAGAACGACGGCACCCCAAATTAAGTTTGGCGTCGGCGACATCGTTGGTGTCAGAATTCACGAAGCCTCGGCGGGCGGATTATTCATTCCCAATGAAGCGGGGGCGCGCGCTGGAAATTTCGTCGATCTTCCAGATCAACCAGTCGATCAGATGGGCAATATTCAAGTACCCTATGCGGGTCAAATCAAAGCAGTGGACCAGACGCCACTGCAAGTTCAGGAAACAATTGTGGCCCGATTGCGCAATCGGGCAATTGATCCACAAGCGGTTGTAACATTGCGCGAGCAGAGAACTTCCCTCGTCAGTGTGCTCGGTGAAGTAAATACGCCCGCACGGTTGCCGGTGACGGCTGCCGGCGACAAGGTGCTTGACGTTATAACGCGCGCGGGTGGTCCGAAGGCTCCCGGCCACGAGACATATGTAAGGCTTGTCCGCAACGGTCGAGAGGGCACCGTTTCCTTCCTTCGGGTGGTCAACGAATCAAAAAATAATATCTTTGTTCAGGGGAACGACACGATTTTCATTTACCGTGAACCACATTCGTTTGTTGCTTTGGGTGCCCTTAATAGTGCTGGCGGTAACGGTGGGACACCACAGCAGACCCAAATCAATTTTGATAAAGAAAAGCTGAACATGGTTGAAGCCCTAGGTAAGGCTTTCGGGCTCAACGATCTCACTGCTGACCCGGCGTCGATTTTCTTATACCGGCTGGAGTCCAAGAGAGTAGCCGCAGCACTCGGTATTGATGTTAGCATCGAGCCAAGCGTTCCGTATTACACAAAGGCGCCGCCTGTCGAAGCGATGATGGGGGTTGCCACGACAGAGACGGACGAAGGCAAGTATCCCGTAATTTATAATTTGAATCTCCGCGACCCAACGGGCTTTTTCCATGCTCAGAGGTTCATGATGCGGAACAATGACGTAATCTTTGCCTCCACTGCGTCGGCGTACGAGATGGTCAAATTCTTGACAGTCTTGCGGACTTTCATCGCGACTGTTCGCGAAGGAAACTTCATGGTCCAAGAGCTGAAATGTAGGGGTGCGGTTGGCGGATGCTAAGTGAAGCTTTAGCGTCCCAAACTTTGCGATCGCGTACGAATTTGAGAGCAGTTTGTCCCCGCCAACAAGGATAAAGCTATACGGTCTTGCTATTTGCAGGAAATCCTCGCCTTTGTTTAATCCATAGTTGAACCAACGTAAGCTGCTGAAAAGGCTTGATTACGTGTTGGGCAATCGCGTGAGTGGGGCATTGCTGGTCTTTGCGGCTGTTGGGTCACCGCTTCCGTTTGGTTCGACGGACGCCTTCATGATCGTACTTTGGTGCCTTGTTCTGGGTCTCGCACTCGTCGTTTGTAGTCCCAGGGCATTGCGGACCAACCATTATATTTCCTTGAGCCTGTCGGCCGTAGTTACGATCGCTTTTGCCTTTGTGCTCTACCAACAAATTACGCTCCAACCTTGGATTGCCACGCCACATCCATTATGGACAGAAGCAGCCAATGTGCTGGGTGAGCCTGTTTCGGGAATAGTATCAATTGCTCGAAATCAGCCGTGGTTCTCAATCGGGACACCGTTAATTGCAATACTTACGCTGACAGTTAGCTTTGTCGTAGGCGCCGATCGAATACTGGCTTGGCGGCTGCTCTGGGTCGTTGCTTGGGCGGGTGCCGCCTACGCGCTCTATTCGATTGCAGCGTTCGGATTTGACCCGACCAAGGTGCTTTGGCGTGAGAAGTCAGGGCATCTCGATAGTCTTACTGGAACCTTCCTTAATCGAAATACAGCTGCAACATTCTTCGGTAGCTGTTCAGTGCTGTGGCTCTTGATTACGCTCGACAAGATCAAGAAACTACTACCTCGCCATGAGTTCTCACTCGCCGAAATGGCACGACAAATTCTCAATAAAGCAAATCGAGACTTAATCGTTTCTATCGGAGTATTACTTTTGTGTTTAACGGCAATGTTTCTGACCCGATCACGAGCCGGTGTCATTTTGTCGCTCGCCGTCCTGATGATTGCCGCGGCGTGCAGCTTTCGGCGCATGCTGCCCACTCGGATAGCAGCATTAAGTGCAGCCCTAGTTGGAGGAACGGTTTTATTGGTCCTGCTGCAAACCATGGGGTCTGGGGTCGGCAATCGTTTTGATCTCGAAGGAATTGTCGACCGCGGACGAAGCGCTACTGACCGCTCCACATTGACCATGATCTACGACCGGCCATGGTTCGGCACGGGGCTTGGCACCTTCGAGATGGCTTTTCCAGCCTATCGTAGTGGCGATATCTCTATGTCAGGAGTTTGGAACCGCGCGCACAATACTCTTCTCGAGTTAACAACGGACCTCGGTATTCCGTTTGCTGCAATTCTCGTTGTCGGCTGGTTATTTATCATTGTGCGATTGATACTCGGCTCACTGCGCCGAAGGCGCGATTCGGCACTACCGCTGGCGGGCCTCAGCGTGGGCATCCTCGGCCTTTCTCATTCGCTGGTCGACTTTTCGCTGCAAATTCCCGGCTATACGATCCCATTTTGTGCGATCGTCGGTGCGGGCCTTGCGCAATCTTTTCCTAGCGCGAACAATCGAACAGCCAGGTCAAGCGCGTTACAGCAGGCGGAGGGCGCGCAAGCGTGGACCGAATGAGCTTAACTAGTGCCAATTCTTGCGCAGTCAGTGTAAAATTAGCTAAGAATTTTAAATTGACTAGGAGATATCCCGCGCTCATGCTATTAATAACATGATAAAAATGTAAAAACGGAGTGATGGGAAACAACGTAAATTTTGGGATTGCAGGATAGCAACTGTCGGGGGCGGGCATCGGACTCATTCACATTTAGCGGAAGTTCCGGTGCAGCGTCCGAATCCTGATCGTCTAGCCAATGAGCGTTGTTCAGACCCTGCTATCGTTTTTTCTAAGAGGCCTGGAAAAAACCCCTGTGGCGCTACTTGTTTTGCTCGTCACGTGTCCATGATAGAGACTAGCCATTGACGTCAATCGTTGTTCCTTTTTTGCGCCACAATGTGCGAGCGGGTCGGATCGAGGCGCTATCTGCAATCGGGCTTAGCGTGTGGATCTCTTTATGATGTTTGCATCGGTATCATTGAGACTGTGCAACCTCTCAGGTCTTGTGTCTAAGGGTAGGGCAACGTTTGGACGATCGCGGGCTAAAGACTAAAATGCTACAATTCGAGAAAATCGACAAAACACCCAAGTCGCCGTCTGAATTTCAGGACGAGTCGCACGCTCGATTGGCGTCCCCAGTTGAGCCGCTGTCGGCGGCCATAGCATTTGTTGGTCGTCAATATCCAATTATTGTTTTTGTTGGGGCCATCATCTTTGTCTTGGGGTTGGTTTATATTTTTTCCACACAGCCGCGTTATACCGCACAGGCGTCACTGATTATTGATACGCGAAAAGTTCAATTATTTCAGCAATCTGTACTGGGCGACCCCGGAATCGATGCGGCAGCGGTGGAAAGTCAAGTCGAGATTTTGAAATCTGAGAATATTGGGCTTGCCGTCATCAAAAATCTTCGACTCTATGAAGATCCAGAATTCGTCGGTTCAAAGAGCGGATTCATTTCCTCTATTATAGGATTTATCGCGGGATTATTTGATTCGGGCATGCCGGTATCGGAGTCTGATTTGACGCGAACCGCGATGGCCGTTTTTAAGAATGAACTTTCTATTAAACGCATAGGACTTACCTACGTCATTGAAGTTGGGTTTACGTCTCCTACGCCGGATAAAGCCGCAGAAATCGCGAATGCCGTCGTCGATGCCTATCTTGTTGATACGCTTGAGGCGAAATATCAGGCAACGCGGCGCGCGAGCGTATGGCTGCAGGATCGTTTGCGTGAGTTGAGGGAGCAAGCGGCTACGGCCGAGCGCGCGGTCGTTGAATATAAAACAGTAAATAACATTGTCGAAAGTGGTGGGCGCTTGATGGGTGATCAGCAGCTCGCTGAAATCAATAGCCAGATGGTTCTGGCACGAGCCCAGGCGGCTGAGGCGAAGGCCCGTTTGGAACGGATTGAGGTAGTTCTTCGCAGCGGCAATGCTGAGGGCACAGTTACGGATGCATTGCGAAATGACGTAATCGTGCGTCTACGTGGCCAGTTGCTCGATTTATCCAAACGCGAAGCAGAATGGCGCGCCAAATATGGGGAAGACCATCTGGCGGTCGTCAATCTCCGCAACGAGATGCAAGAGATCCGTCGCTCCATTCTGGATGAGCTCAGCCGGATCGCTGAAACTTATAAGAGTGACTACGAAATCGCCAAGGCACGCGTTGAATCTATGCAGAGCAGTTTCGGCGATGTGGTCACACAATCGCAAACGACAAGTCAGGCACAGGTTGCACTGAAAGACTTAGAGAGCACGGCGCAGTCGTATCGATCTCTGTATGACAATTTTCTCCAACGTTACATGGAATCGGTACAACAGCAGACTTTTCCGATCACTGAAGCTCGTTTTATTACTCAAGCCACGTCGCCCCGTAAAAAAAGTCATCCAAAAACGCTTATCATTTTTGCGATTTCACTTTTTGCAGGCATTGCCGGCGGGGTCGGCGTCGCTTTTATTCGCGAGTTGCTTGATCGTGTCGTCCGCACTACGGATCAGGTCGAAAATTTATTTGGCATCGAATGCATCACAACCTTACCGCTTATAAGAGAATATAGCGAGGAATCAATAAACACCCCGAAAGACAAGCAAGCAAAGTTTGGTCTGCGGACGATAGTACGAAGTCAGGAACACTTCTGGCAGGTCGTTGATGAACCATTCTCGCGGTATGCGGAGGGCATTCGTGCGGTGAAAGTTGCCATTGATCTAGCCGGTCTTACTCGAAAAAACCAAGTGATCGGCGTGACGTCCTCGCTGCCTAATGAAGGAAAATCGACTGTATCAACTAATTTGGCGCAGCTTATTGCTCATTCAGGAAAGCGTGTCGTTTTGATTGATTGTGACCTTCGCAACCCGTCGCTCACTCGAAGGCTTACACCGAGTGCGAGTTCTGGTTTGGTCGAGGTCATATCGGGAAAGTCGCAGATGTTAGAAACGATTTGGACTGACCCTTCGACAAAGCTGGATTTCGCGCCGATGACGCTCAAGAATCGCTTGCCGCATACCAGTGAGATCATGGCTTCAGACGCCATGAAGGAGACTTTTACCAAACTCCGCCAAACGTATGATTATATCATCGTCGATTTGTCGCCACTTGCTCCTGTGGTTGACGTTCGCGCCAGTACGCATCTCATTGATTCATTTATTTTGGTTGTAGAATGGGGCGTTACTAAAATCGATATCATTTCGCACTCACTTCACCATTCTCAGGTAATTCAGGATCGCATCCTGGGAGTGGTGCTGAACAAGGTTGATATGGCGGCGCTCGGTAGATTCGAAAACCACCGCGGAAACTATTATCACAATAAGTATTACACGCGTTACGGTTACGTCGAATAATGGAAGCGCATCGCGCTCGCGTTCTGCTCATCCATCCAATTGTTGTACGTGCCTATTTGATCAGCCTTGGAATCTTCGCGGTTCTGTGGGCCGTTCAAATTTTTCCAACTGTTTGGCGTGAACCGATATTGGAACGGATTGCAAGCGGGATCATCGAAGGGCAGTCATTTAAGGTCAAAGATTTGCTCGACTTCGTTCCATTGATCGACAACGTCGAGCGGAGCACGGTGTGTCGTCCGGCGTCGTTGCGAAGTGCCGCGGTGATCCGCTTGAGGATAACCGAGGCAGCGATCAAAGAGGGGGGTGGACCAAATGTAGATAGGATGCTCGATGAGCTCATCCTAGCTATTCGAAATTCCTTGAAATGCGCTCCAGCAGACTCCTTTCTGTGGTTAGTCCTCTATTGGGCTGAGAGTACACGATCTGGTTTCGAACCTCGTTATCTCGATTATCTGCGACTATCGTACAAACTTGGCCCCTACGAAGGTTGGGTTGCGTTGAAGCGTAGCCAGTTTGCGCTGGCGCGGTTCGACCAGCTGTCACCGGCGCTCCGAGAACAGGTGCTTTCCGAATTCGCCAAGCTTGTGAATTCGGGCTTCTACCATGAAGCGGCCGAAATCCTCGTTGGACCTGGATGGCACTTACGGGATCAATTGCTGCCACGTCTAGAAGCCGTCCCTGAACGTCATCGTATTGCGCTCGAATGGGAAATTTTTGAATTAGGGTATGATGCGGAAGTTCCGGGCGTCGTCCGGCCTGAGGCTCGCCCTTGGCGGCGCTGAATAGTCGCTCAATGCCAGGCGAATAATAAGTCAATGGTCTTGCGGCGATGGAAAAATCAAAAAAGAAGAATCACCTTTGCTTCGATATTTTATTCTTCTGCGTCTTAGGCTCTTTTTCTTGTTTATCCATCAAAGGTTTTTTACGCATACCGAATACCGCATCATAGGCCTTAAGAAGTTTACGCTGCTCGTGATGCCAGGAAAGATCTTTGCGAACCCGCTCTTGTCCGATGCCCCCGATACTCGCGCGTAACTTTGGATTGTCGATCAATTTGACAATCTGCTCGCTAAAATTTAGGGGGTCATTGTTCTCGGCGTAGCGCGCGGCCTCCTGTGTCAATATGCGACCTTCTTCCGAATCAAATTGGACGATTGGTTTTCCGATCGCCATGTATTCAATAATCTTTTCGCTGGTATAAATGGCGCTGTTCGGAGTGATACGCCGAGGATCAACGCATACGTCAGCGGTCGATAAGATAGTGAATAGACTCTCATCATCGACGCGTCCGGTAAAAGTGACGTAGTCACTGAGTTCCATCTGACCGCAGATACCGGCAATCTCCTGCCACTCGGGGCCGGTGCCGGCAACAACAAACTGAATATCGGCGCGCTGTTGCCCGCGGACAATGTGTTTGATGGCATCCATGAGAAGGTCGAGACCTTCAGCCTTACTAACCTCACCAGCATAAGCAACCATATAAGCGCGCCCATTGCGCAAAAGCGGATCTGGCTGCATTGCTTTGACACGCTCAAGGTTGGGGCAGGGCCGAAGCACAATGGCTCTTTGGGCCGGTATATGGCCACGACTGATCGCGATTTTCCGGTGCGACTCGTTGATTGAGAGACACAAGTCAGCTGTCTTAAATGCCAGTCGCTCGGTAAGCGATCCGCGATTGTCGGAGTTTTCTGAACGCCCCCAATTAGCATCACGATAATCGAAGAGGACGCGTTTTCGAGCAAAAATCTTATAAAATGCACCAATCAAGAAGATGATATTGGGCGGATTGCAAATATGGATTACGTCAAAGCCGTAGCGCCAAGCGATTTTAATTGACAGTACGAATTCCCAGAAAAGAGCCAATGGGATCTCAAGGAGCCTTCCAAGGAATGATGGAGCCCGGAATGGCAAGGGATGGCGAAAAACTCGAATTCCATCGATTGTTTCTTCCGACGTTTCAAGGATGCGCCGTCTCGGACAAATGACTGACACGTCATAATGGGCGCCCGCCAACGCTGTTGCCTTGGACCACAATGATCGATCGGCGGGAGCTGAAACATTCTCCACAATGATCAACACACGCCGAGGGCGAGGGTCCTTTATTGTGGTCTCAGCCAACTTTGTACGCCTCCGGAATATTGATCGTGCTTAGAGAATAGTCATTCTATCTACGTTGAACAACGATCCTACCAACGTTGTTTTTGAAGTCTATCGGAACTAACCGGAGGAGGGTCATTACCCCAGAGGCCCTTAGCTGCAGACTTGGCTTGAGCCGCTGCATCCGTGTAAATCTTAACGTTAACGCCAGTGGCCAGTTCCGCCCAACCTTCTTGTAGCATCCACGGAGCGATGTCGGTCTGCTCAACGCTACACTGCGCCAACATAGTCTGCTCGGTCTCAAGCATAATATTGCAGGCGATCGACCGAGATTCGACTAGATTGCGTAGGGCGACGAAGGCCGTGACCCCGCAAGTCCATCTGGTTCCTAATGAGGAAGTGCATAACCTGTTCCGCTCCGGCAATCTCATTCCATACAATTGAATCGTTTTGGTACCCGATCGTAAATTACCATTCGGAAGTACTTGGATGTTGTCAAACTTCGGAAGATTAGATCCAAGATTTGCCGAATTTTCTATCGATCGATATACGCGGTTTATTTCCGGTGGAGTTACGTCCCGAACAGGAGGCGGTTTTTTTGTCTGCGCATGAGAGTCCGAGATTTGGATCAGCAGCAAGAGCGAGAGAGAGCAGGTCGTCTGTAGCATGGCCCATGCCGCATATCTTCGACTTCGTACGGCCATCAATTCGTCTCTCTATCGGGGAGGATAATCATCGATTTAAAATTCAAGAGCACTTTAAGCTATCGCCGCGGTGCGTCCCAAAGTTGGCCCGGATTTTGTTGTTCCCAAAGTTGGTTCTGGGAAAAGCCCGTCAACGCTTCATTGACGTTTTGAGCTTGGGCGATGGCGTCGTCCTTGGTCCGCTCATCATTGATCAATGCATGTAATCTCGCTTGCTCTTTGGGGCTCAGATCCCTGAGTAGCGAGCTGTGTCTTTCGATTTTTTGTGTCTCCAAATAGTCATAATCCGCTTGCGTCAAGCCAACCGCCAAAGCTGCGGTGGCAGTCAAAAACATAACGCTCGTTAGCACTAGTAAGTATTGCCTCATTGCCTACTTTTTAATACCTCGGTTTCACTTCGCTCTTGATATATAGCATGCCAAAGCGGGATTTATCAGCCCTCATTAAGTAGTGCACTTCGAGTGTTAGCGTTAGCGTATCCGCCAGCTGCGAGGCAGTAACGTTGGCTTGAACACTTCCGATGTGGTTAATCGCCTAATTCTGCACGCAATTTTTCGGCACAAATGGCAATTCATTCCTCATCGCCTCCACAATTCTACGATGACAAGGCAGGCTGCCTCGGTCGATAGATTGCCGTATGCAGAATGCGGGCGACTATCTCATTCCCGTTGCGAACGGCAATGACGTCGAGATCGACCAGGTGGTGACCCTTACGCTCATAATTTTGCGTGATAATCGCCTGTGCGGACAGTTCATCCCCGACATGGGCGGCAGAAAAATTTTGCACCTTGCTGCCCGTGTGGATCCAAGGACCTAACACAAAGTTTTGGACCAGGGCCCAATTGCCCAGCCGCAAGATAATTCCAGGATGACACAAGTTCTCCCGTTTGTAGAGTGGTTCGGTCTCGCGCACATCGCCTAAATATTTGTCAGCATAATCTGGCGTCAATCGAAAGGGCGTAATCGTGAGCCGAGTTCCTTTGGCAAGTGACAATTCATCTGCCGGCGGCCGCTGCTCATTTGCGGGCGGAGTTTGTTTGATCAATTGGATTGGGGGCGCCTGGTTTGCCATTGTTGGAAGTGATGCAGTACCGCTCGCACACACGCCTTCCTTGCTGCCGACACTAATCTCAAGCGTGGCGTCGTTGCGCTCAATGGCGCTTATTTGCACGGTCTGGCCGTCATAGACCGGTCGCACCAATCGGCATTCGGCCGAGCCGTATTCGAGCCAAGCACGGCCAAACCGTTCGACCGCTTGATGCATCATATAAGCGTACACTTCGACGCCAGGAACGAGTCCACCGCCAAAGCCGAACTGGCGCGCGACCGTATCATCGTGAATTTTATTTTCCGCCGCAACGGCGGTATTGAAGGCCCGTACGGTATAGATATCGAGTGGCGCAACGCCCATAGCCATTCTTATGGCAACGCCTTGGCAAAATGTCGAACGCAAAAAAATAGGACGGGCGTGCGAATCCATCATAAAAAAACCTGACGCCGAATGGCGCCAGGTTTCATCATTGGATTTCTTGAAAACGGAAGATTTAGTAGCGGGCGTAGACGGGACCTTTGCCCAAATCGCCGAAACGATAGTTCAGACCAACCAGCACGGTTTGTACGGATTGCCCCGACACGTGCACAACTGGGGGTGTGACAACGCTATATGCGGTGTTGCGACTGCCAAAGCCCATGTAATCGTATTCGATCTTCGTCGACCAATTTGGCGCGAAGGCATATTCCCAACCGCCGCCCACAACCCAACCACTGCCATTACCTGACTGGGTTTCGCTAATTCCCGGCCCGGTGATTTGCCGACTTGCGTCCGCCCAGGCGCCGCCAGCTTTCACATACAGTAACGAGTGATCTACGGCGTAACCGATCCGGCCGGTTAGTGTTCCAAATCCGCGAAGTTTGGCGGTGTCACTAAAACCAGCGTTAAAAGCATCTGAGCGCGTTCCCTTCGCGTCGCTCCAATCCCACATGGTTTCAATTCCGAAAACCACGTTGTTATACTGGTAATCGCAGCCGAATTGTCCGCCACCAGCCCAGCCACTGCCGTTTGGATTCGATAAGACGGCACCGGTGGCAGCATCGCTTAACTCGCCGCGCGCCCAAGCGCCACCAACGTTTGCACCAATATAGCAACCGGTCCAACTAAAGTACTGCGGGATGAACGGTGTCCTGTAGACCGGTGCCGGCATCCGGGTCGGTAGATCAGCCGCAAAAGCAGCAGTGCTGAGCAGTACGCTCGCGGCGCTTGCCAAAAGAAACTTTTTCATCATGGTCGCTCCCCTGAAACTCGGCATCACCTGTCTTCATTACGCGTCGAGGGATTAATAGTTTCATGCCAACGGCTGAAATCCGGGGCGGCGTATCTTAAAAGACACACCAACTCCAGGCAGCGTAAGACATCGTAAAAAACGACCCGCGACTATGATTAAAAGACGATTAAGAATTGGCCGCGTCGGGACCGATTCTTTCAACAAAAACCATGCGCATTTTCGCCGGCTGACTACGCGCGTCAGATCGAGTGAGCAGCCTTTGCGGCACACACGAAATTTCAACTGGCGCAGGCAAACTCGCGATCGTACCCAGTGGGATGTATAAAGGCGACGCCCATGCGATCGGGGCCCCGCCATCGCACTTCGCACACTCTGCGGAAGCGGGCGGAATCGAAGACCAGCTCAAAACGATCCGGAATCTCATCGGAATGACTGATTTGGAGGCCGGCGCCTAGATCGGTGAGGTCGCGCACAATGCAATCAACCATCTCCGTCGAACCCATCGCCATAATTTTGGCGGGCCTAGACACTTGGGTACGTTGGATCCGCCGCAGGTTTTCCATGGCATTTCTCTGCTTATTTGAGCTGAATTCTAGGAACCAGAAATTTCATATTTGTTTAAAGTGATCGCTGAAAGTCCGCCCTATCGTCAGCCGTAACCTTGCGGGTTTCGAGCTGGATATGCTTAATCTCGTGACTACAGAATAGTGCAGCGACTGAAATCATTGGAAAAATTGGTTTGGGCTGTTTTGCCGCTCGGCCTATGTTTTTTGCTGCGGGAACAGCGGCAGCAAGATCGCGACCAAAACAGAGGCCGCCCACGCTCCGTTTGCGCTGACAAGAAAGTCAGAAATCTGAGAAGTTCGCCCGGGAATCCATAGTTGCAAAATCTCAAGCACGCCCGAGTAGGCGCTTAAGAAAAAAGCGATTAAAATCGCCTTCGACCATCCACGATAAGTCAGCGCGAGCACCGATGCAGTAAGAAAATAGGCCGTAAAGTGTTCGCTGTGGCCGCCCCCCATAATGTGGGGTCGCAATTCTCCGGGCAGCAGCGACAATACGGCAATCAGAACGACGGCCGCCCAAGATGTAATCTGCAACAAATTGTGGATCATAGGTCAAAACTTCCTTCAAAAAAACGAGTGTCTTACCGCGACGCTTGGGGCGGAGAAATCAGCCTCGCGTAATTCGAAACGTTACCATGCGCATTTGTGCACTTGATTCAGCGATCGCCTCAGAGACCAAGAAGCTGGCGGGCGTTGTTCCCGGCAATGTCGGCTATCGTCTTTGGGTCGAGTGTTTCCACAGAGGCGAGATGACCAATTGAATCATATTCACCCATATCAAAGGGATAGTCGGTTCCCATTAAAATATGGTCCGGACCGAATACATTGATCAATGCTTGAAGCTGATGCGGCGTAAACACCACAGTATCGAAATAGATTTTCTTGAGATACGACGTAGGCGGTTTAGGAAGGTTCGCGTGTGCATCGGAGCGAGCGCCCCAGGCATGATCGATGCGTCCCGAATAGGCTGCCAGATAGCCGCCGCCGTGGACCGCCAGAATTTTAAGATTGGGATGACGTTCCAAGACGCCGTCGAAAATTAAATAGTGAAGCGCAAGCGTCGTCTCAAATGGATTGCCAATAATATTATTGAAGTAATATCGTGTAAGCCGCGTGCCCTCGGTAAAGCCGTTCGGATGAATCAGAACAAGCGCACCGAGCTCTTCTGCCTTTGCCCAGAATGGCGCATAGGCAGGATCGGAAATCTCCTTTCCCGCAACGTTGGTCAGGATCTGTACGCCCTTGAAATGCAATTTACGCATGGCGCGTTCTAGTTCGGCCACCGCCGCAGTGCCATCTTGCATCGGTACCGTGCCAAGCGCGACAAAGCGGTCAGGTTTTTTTGCAATATATTCGGCGATCCCGTCATTCACGATCTGCGCCGCCTTGACTGCAATCTCGACGGGCACGGTCGTGTAGCACTGTGGCGGCGGCGGCATCACGAGCTGCATATCGATGCCCATGGCGTCGAGATCGCTAAGCCGATCGTCATATTGGGTCATGCGTGCACGCCGATCAGCTTCTTGCTGTTGATTGAGTTGCTTCGTGTCTTGCGTTGTAAAGTGAGCGAGAGGAATCGTCGATAGATCAAGATGGGGTTGCACAAAAGCAGCCGCGGCCGGTACGGCAACATGGGAATGGATATCGATTGTGACGCTGCTCGGGCGAATGCTGCGCCCCGATTTCTTATGGTCGCGTGCCGCCGTGGGTCCGTATTGATTCCAGACGTTCGCCATTTCCGGTCCTCGTGATGGGTTAAAATTGAACTAGAACACGCCGAGATGTTGCTGCAAGTCGGCTGCCCTGGGCCGCAGATCAGCGGCGGTCGAAACAATGGCAACGCGACCGCTGTTCAAGACGACAATGTCGTCAGCAAGATCAAAGACAAGCTTTGGACTTTGCTCCACGAGCACAATCGATAAGCCACCTTCTTTGAGTCTACGGATTGTCTTCATCACTTCTGCAATGATTTGCGGTGCAAGACCTTCAGACGGCTCGTCCATAAGTAGCAAACGAGGATTGTTCATCAGTGCGCGACCGATCGCGAGCATTTGTTGTTCGCCGCCCGAAAGAAGTGCCGCGAGTTGAGTTTTGCGTTCGCGTAAGGTCGGAAACATCCCGAAAATCGTTTCAATCGTCCAAGTTGCCTTTTTTGTTTTTCCTGGTTTTCGCTCGGCTACAGCCAGGTTTTCTTGGACCGTCAAGCTTCTGAAGATGCGGCGGCCTTGCGGGACCAAGGCAACACCGAGGGCCGCTACGTGCTCAGGGGACATGCGAAGAATTGATTGACCAAAGATGCCGACGTCACCGTTGCGTGCCGGCAGGAGGCCGACGGTGACGTTCATGCAAGTTGTTTTTCCCGCGCCGTTGCGGCCCAGTAACCCAAGCAGCCGACCCTCCTTCAGATCAAACGAAACTTTCTGCAGAATATGACTGTCGCCATAATGAGCATCAACATTGTTGAGCGAAAGCGCACTAGTGGCCAAGATAGACCTCCCGAGTTCGCGGATCATTGACAACGTCTGATCGCGTACCCTCCACGATCACTTCACCGAAATGCATCAGCGTGATTTTGTCAGCGAAATCCAGCGCTACATCCATATTGTGTTCAATCATGACAATGGTGATGTCGCTTGGAATTTGACGGAGCAATTTTTGAACATCACGGCGCTCGTCAATGGAAAGTCCCGCATAGGGCTCATCCAGCAGTAAGATTTTTGGCTTTTGCGCTAAAGCCATGGCGATCTCAACCCGGCGTCGCTCGCCATAGGACGTTTGCGCGAGCGGGCGGTCGGCAATCGTTTCAAGACCGACGAGGGCGAGTGCCTTGCGCGCTTCGCTACCAAAGTGATGATCGAGATCCTTAAACAGGCTCCAGCGCAACGGCGAAAGGCCGAGCAGGGCAAGCGATACATTCCGAACGATCGTGTCGTTTGGAAAAAGCGTAATGATTTGATACGTGCGTGCCATCCCGAGATGCGCGCGCCAGCGAGTGGCAACGTGAGTAATGTCCTTGCCATTCAGCTGGATGGTTCCGCTGTCAGGCGTGATCTCTCCGGTAATTAGATTGAACAAGGTGGTCTTGCCGGCCCCATTTGGTCCAATGATGAGCCGGCGTTCGCCGGGTTCGACAGCAAGATTTACGTTAGCGTTCACCCGTTGGCCGCCAAAGGATTTGCACAGTGATTGAATTGAAAGTGCCGTCATGGCCCGTGCGTCGCCTGCTTGTTCAATGAAGAGGGTGCGCTTGGTCTACGCCAGGCCAAACGCCAAAGCCGCACCGTTCCCGGCACCAGTCCCTCGGGCATAAACGTGATGATGAGAACAAATATTACGCCGAGCACGAGGTTCCAACGCTCAATATAAGCGCTGGCGACATTTTTCATGATCACCACGATGCCGGCCCCTGCGATCGGCCCCAGCAAAGTGGCAGTGCCCCCGGATATGACCATGAGCAGAATCTCCGCCGAGGTCTGTAATGACATAACTTGAGGGCTGATGAATTGATTGTAATAAACGAACAGCATTCCGGCGACACCCGTCCAGAAGCCGGAAAAGAGGAAGGCAAGAAATTGGATTAGCCAGACATTGTAGCCGAGCATGGTCATTCGCCGCGGTTGGTCGCGAGTCCCGCACAAACTCGCGCCAAAGGGTGAGCGAACAAAAATGAGCATGGAGATGATTGCCAGTACAAACGCGATTAGGCTGACGTAATAAAACGATTCTGCAGTCGTGAGGTTAATCCCAAACAACTGAGGTCGTGTTGTTACGTTGACGCCATTATCGCCGTTGGTGAGGCTCGCCCAGCGATAGGCGATCCCCCATAAAATCTGTCCGAGTGCTAAAGTAATCATCAGAAAACCGATACCTGTCGATCGCAACGACAGCACGGCGAAAACTGCCGAAGTCAGTACCGTGAACGCAAGGGCGCAAAGATCCGCGGTCAGATGACCGTAACCGGCGCTCAAGAGCAGACCGGTCGTGTAACCCGCCATACCGAACAATGCGGCATGACCGAGCGAAACACGACCGCCGTAACCCACGAGGACATTCAAACCCAGTGCAGCAATGGCCCAAAATAGAATTTGGCTTGCGACGTTGATGTAGTAGGAATTTGCGACCCAGGCTGGCAGCGTGAGCAGCAAAAGAGCGACAACTGCGATCGCCGCAAAGTGCACGGCCTTTGCCCTCATGGTACGACCTTGCCAAACAGGCCCTGCGGGCGAAGCAAGAGTACGAGTACCATCGGCAGGAACAGAATCACATAGGCGAGGTCCGGAACGACGACCTGGCCAAAATTAAACAGAAAGCCGATCACGAAACTTCCAAGGAGCGCACCCATCAGGCTGCCGCTGCCCCCGAGGATCACGACGATCAACGCCAGCGGCAGCATTTCCATGTCGAGACCGGGATAGACCGAGAGATAGGGTGCGCCAATCACCCCTCCGAAGCCGGCCAAGGCGGCGCCGAGTGCAAAAATCAACGTGAACAGTCGGGATACTTTGATCCCCACCACGCGCGCAATCGGAGCATCATCGACACCGGCCCGGATTTTTGCCCCCAGTCGTGTGCGATCAATCATCAGCCAGAGAACAATGGCGATCACCAAGGCAACGCCAATAATCACGAGGCGAAATAGTGGGAAGGAAAACCCGGCCCACTGAATGGCGCCGCGCAGATGTTCAGGAGTGGTTGGCTGCCACGGATCCCCGGTCCAAATCATGAGACAGAGGTCGGCAATGATGAAAGAGAAACCGAGGGTCAGCAGGACTTGTGGAAGTTCGCGGCCAGCAAGCCGTTTGAGCAGAAATTTTTCGATAATGGCGCCCAATATGGCCATCGCCGCACCGCTGAGAAGGGCGGCCAGCCAGAAATTCATTCCGCGCGCGAGCAGTGTAACTCCAAGGTAAGCCCCCAACATGAAAAAGGAGCCGTGCATTAAATTGGGAATTCGCATCAAACCAAAGATCAAAGAGAATCCGGCGGAGAGCAGAAACAGCAAGCCGCCCATGGCGATGCTGTTTACTCCCAGCAGGATCCATACATTCATACCGGCTGCTCTAGGCTCTTTTGAATTTGATCAGCGCTTTGCTTATGGCTCGATATTTTTCGCCGGTGGATATTCTCGCGAATAAACCGGATTGGCGAGAAAGGCCTTTTCGTCGTAGGTCCAGAATTGGCTGACGCTCGGATAGGTCTTGATCACAGTATTGACGAGCTGCCCGCCCTTACGTTCGCAGCGGCGGATGAAGACGTCGCCGATGACGTTTCCGTATTGGTCGAACTTGACTGGGCCGCGCGGGGTATCGCTCAGCGACACCTTGTGCAACGCCTCGGCGAGCGCCTTTCTATCGTCGGCCGCACCCCCGAGCATTTGGATGGCAGCCTCGACGCATTGGCCGGCCACGTACATGCCTGCGGAATAACCGCCCGGAAGCACAAGGTAATTCTTCTGCATTGCCTCGACGAAGCGCTTGTTGCTCGGGGTATCAATTTCGGACGAATACCATGCCGCTGACATCACACCGACTGCTTCGTCGCTTAGGCTTTTGAGTAAGGCATCGTCCATCGCGGTCCAACCCGCGAGCAGTGGGATTTTATATTTAACGCCGAGGTCGGCATAGGCACGCATAAATTTCACCGGATTCGAGCCCGCGAACCCGTTGAACACGCAATCGACATTGCTAAGCTGCAAAATGTAAGGCGTGTAATCTGGCGTGACCAAAGGCGGCCACAGCTTCTTCACCACCTTACCGCCACCGTCCTCGAATGCGCGCTGGAAGCCTGCCATCTGCTCGTAGCCAAAGGCGAAATCTTCCGAGATCGTAGCGGCGCGTTTAAACTTCAGTTCCTTCGCCGCGTAGTCGCCCATCGCATGACAGCACTGCGCGGAGGTTGCAGACGGACGGATGATGAAGGGATTGGCCTTGCGCTGGGTAACGTCTTCGGCGGCGGCGAGGCTGATGAGGGGCGTCGCATTGTCGCGTACGTAATCGGTGATCGCTAACAATTCGAAGGCAGCGAGCGGGCCCAGGATCACGTTGACCTTGTCGCGCTCGACCAATTCCTGCGCCTTGGTCTTAGCGCCGGCTGGATTGCCGCCGGTATCGGCCGAGATGAATTCGATCTTACGTCCGGCCAGCGAATTATTCTTTTCCGTCAGGAACGTGAGGATGCCCTGTTCCATTTGTGTGCCGCCCTGCGCCAGCGGTCCGGTTTTCACGGTCAGCAAACCGATTTTGAATGGTGGGGTCTGCGCGTAGGAAACACGGGGTGCCAGCATGGCGGCGCTCGTGGCGAGCGCGCCCTTTACAACAGTACGGCGATTGATGTTCATTGGACTTAGCTCCCCTATACGGTCCTGGTGGTACATTCTGTATTTTCTGAAGTGTTGCGCCATTCCGTCCACTTGTCACCTATGTCACAGCTGAAATTCACGCAATCTCGAGCGACGTGTGCAGCGCAGCGTTGGCGCAGTCCTGAGCACATGATAACAAAATAGCGCGCGCGATCGCGGATTGAAGTGAAAGGTAGCCCATGAAAATCGGAGTGGCCGGACTTGGTCGCATGGGAGCCGCGATTGCCGCAAGAGCGCTCGAAGTCGGTCACCAGATCACGGTATGGAATTGAACTGCGGAAAAAACAAAACCGCTGGTGAAGGTGGGGGCCGCTATGGCAGCGACGCCCTCTGAACTCGTTCAGAATTCGGAATTCATTATTACCATCCTCACCGATGCCGCGGCGATTAACGATGTGTATCGCGGCAAGAATGGTCTACTGACTGGCAATATTGCAAATAAGCTCTTTATTGAGATGAGTACGGTGCGTCCAGAAACTGAGATCGCTTTAGCACAGGAAGTACGGGGGAAGGGCGCCCAATTCGTGGAGTGTCCGGTGGGCGGGACCGTGGGTCCTGCGCGTCAGGGCAAACTAATCGGATTAATGGGTGGCGAAAGCGCCGATATTGAACGTGCAAAACCAGTTCTTCAGCAACTTTGCCGTCGGGTCGAACATGTCGGCCCGGTCGGAAACGGCGCGATCATGAAATTTGCGATCAATCTGCCATTGATGACCTATTGGCAGTCCCTGGGCGAAGCGCTCGCTCTGTGCCGTCCGTTGGGTTTTCCCTCTGAACGGCTCATGGATCTTTTCGCTGATAGCTCCGGGGGGACAAACGCATTGAAAGTACGCGGTGCAGCGATTGCCGCCATGCTCGATGGACGCGATCCCGGACCAGCGGGTTTTGATATCGATTTGCGCGCAAGGATCTGAACGCAATGCTTGCTGAGGCCGCCTCACGCGGCATCGAACTTCCTTTGGCGGCGCGTGCACTCACCTGCTTCAGCGAGGCGTCGAAAAACGGTATGGGCGGCAGGGATGGATCGAATTCTTGCGGTTTACTGGTCCGGGCGTAAGACCAGCTAAATCATGCTTACAGTAGGTCGAAGGCGATGAAATTTTTTTCGTTTTGGCGATCGCTTGCGAGCTTCCGCGTTCGCATTGCGTTGAATCTCAAGGGCATTCAGCCGGACGTGATCGACATTAATTTGATCAAGGGCGATCAACGCAATGCCGAGTTCCGCAACATCAATCCGCAGATGTTGCTGCCGGCGATTGTCGACGGTGATCAACCGGTCTTGTTCCAATCACTTGCGATTCTCGAATATCTTGATGAGACGTATCCAGAGCCGCCGCTATTGCCGAAGGAACCACGCGCACGCGCGCGTGTGAGGGCGCTTGCCAATATTGTCGCGTGTGATGCGCATCCATTGATTGTTCCGCGGGTACGAAATTTTCTTGAGCAAGAGTTCAAACTCGATGAGAAGCAGCGCATGGTGTGGGTGCGCCATTGGATTGTTGAGGCACTCGAAGCACTTGAGGCTCATCTTGGACGTGATCGTGAGACCGGTCGTTATTGTCACGACAATCAAGTGACGATTGCGGATCTTTGCCTCGTGAGCCACGTGGTTGGCGCAAAGTTGTTTGAGGTCGATGTAAAACCATATCCCATCGTCATGCGCATATTTGAGATCTTGCATGGCACAGGACGCATTTGCGCGCGCGCATCCGCTGAAGCAGCCGGGAGCGCCCAGTCCCCCCACACACTAATGCGCTTGGTGCATCAGGATTGAATGAACTCTTATCCGTTGGCGCGATGACAACATAAAGTGAGATAGAGATGGTGAACTCTACAATTCTTCGGCTGACGGCAGGCGCCATATTCGCACTGACAGCGTTTGCTGTGCAGGCCGAGGACGTCAAGTTGCGGGTCAGCATTTTTCCCAGCGCGCAAAATGTGCCGCTGTTCGTTGCTCAGGATCAGGGATTTTTCAAGAAAAGGGGGCTCGATGTTGAAATTGTCGTTACCCCCAATTCACTTGCGCTGCGCAATGGTCTTGCGAACGGTAGTCATCAGATCGCGCAAGCAGCGGTCGACAATGCGGTTGCCATGATTGAGGTAGCAAAGGCGGACGTCATCATCGCTGCCGGTGGCGGCAATGGCGCTACCAGTTTGATGGTGCGACCGGAGATCAATTCCTTCACGACCTACGCGGTAAAACGGCCGTGGTCGATGCACCAGACACCGCTTACGCGCTAGTGATGTACAAAATGTTAGCCCTAAAAGGCATCAAAAAATCCGAGTACAATATTTTGCCGGGCGGTGGATGTCCGCAGCGGCTCGATGCCATGCGCAAGGACCCGGTGAACGCATTCTCGATGCTGTACCCACCTTGCACCATGCTTGCGGAAAAAGAGGGTTATCGCAGTCTTGGGGCCGGCGTCGATGTCGTCGGTCCGTATCAAGCTGATGGCGTCTTCGTGATGCGTGATTGGGCGAAGGCAAATGCAGATACCTTGGTAAATACCTTCAAAGTCTGATCGAAGGTAATCGATATGCAGTTGACCCGGTGAACCAAATGGCTGCGGTTGCCAGTCTCAGTAAGCATTTAAAGATCGATGCGGACGTTGCTGCGAAATCACTTTCGGTAATGGTTGGTCCAAAGGGGCGCTCGCCAAGGATGTGCGCTTTGACATGGAAGGTTTTCGAAATGCCTTGAAAATCAGAGCAGAAATCGAAGGCGCAAGCGGTACTCTTGTGCCGGCCAAATATCTCGACCTGTCCTATTACGAGCGAGCGCTTTCGGGCCATTGATCGGTAATTTACAGAACGCGAAAGCCCAAAGGTTCCCATCCATGAAGGTTTCAATTCTCGACGACTATCACGACACCCTTCACACTCTCCGATGTTTTCAAAAACTGGCAAGACACGAAGTCACCATCTGGAACGATCACGTACAGGACACCAACGCGCTTTTCGAGCGTCTTCGCGATACTGAAGCTCTCGTACTTATCCGGGAACGTACGAAAATCAGCGCACCTTTGCTTGAGCGACTGCATAATCTAAAACTGATCAGCCAGCGCAGCGTCTATCCCCATATCGACATTGAGGCGTGTACGCGACTCGGCGTGATTGTTTCATCCAACCTGCATGCGGGCGGGCCTTCCTATGCCGCCGCAGAACTGACGTGGGGATTGGTGCTTGCGGCCATGCGACAAATCCCGCAGCAGATGGCAGCGCTCAAGACGGGAAATTGGCAGATTGGCGTCGGCAACACGCTGCGCAAAATAACGCTCGGCATTTACGGCTACGGCAGAATTCGCCGTGTCGTCGCCGGCTATGGCAAGGCGTTCGATATGAATTTATTAGTTTGGGCGCGCCCACCCTCGCTTGCGGTCGCACAGGCCGACGGTTACGCCGTCGCAGCAAGCAAGAAAGTTTCTTCGAACAATGCGATGTGGTCTCGCTGCACATGCGCTTGGTCGACGCCACGCGTCACATCGTGACGGCTGATGATCTCGCACACATGAAACCGAGCGCATTACTGGTCAACACCAGCCGGGCACCTTTGATTGCGCCGGGCGCGTTAGTGAAGGCTTTGCGGCAGGACCCCCGGGATGGCGGCAGTGGATGTCTTTGAAGAAGAGCCTTTGCGTGACCAGAGCAACCCGCTTCTCAATATGGAAAATGTCGTGTGCACGCCGCATATTGGTTATGTGACACGTGACGAATATGAAATTCAGTTCAGCGATATCTTTGACCAGATTACAGCTTACGCAGCAGGTGCACCGATCAATGTGGTGAACCCTGAGGTTCTACGGAGTGCTCGCAAGCGGTGGCTTGATCTGAGTTAAAAATTCTGTTTTGCACTAAGGCTGAACCTGTTTAAAATTTACCCATTCTTTATTTGCGACACTTGAATGCGCCGCTGTCTTTCCCTTCATTGAAATTAGAGGAACCGGCAGGAAAAAAATCATAATTATTATTGCCCTCCCGTGATCGAGACAATGTCAGACGAAGCATGCCAAATTCTTTGAGAGGACTTTCGCCGGGTCTCGACCTCGGTTCGTGCAATTCTGCGCCACCAGTGCCGACTTGGACTTCTAATAGTCCATCATTAGACGGATTCAAATTACCGTCCATTGGGTTGAAGTGCTGATACCAATGGTCATGGCCGGTTAAAACAATGCTCGCTCGCTGAGCTAACGCTTTCCATAACCTCTCCATATGTGTTTTGCGTTTGAGCTCACCCTCTCGATCAATGCAACCGCGACAGACCGGATGATGCCACATCGCAATGACACACTTGTTTGTGTCTGCCAATTGCGCGTTAACCCAATTCAACTGATCCCGGTATCGTTGAACGTACTTTTCAAATAAAAATAAGGCCAGGGAGGGAAACTTACGTTCTGAATCGAAAAACGAACTATCGATCATCAGCAGCCTCCACGGACTGCCTTCGAGATCCTGCCTGTAGTAGCTCGGGCGTTTTACCATCCGCTAGACGTGGAACATCCCTAAGCCCGGAACGGTCATCTGCAATTCGATTGTTGAAATATTTGTAGAGCGGTGTTGGCTCATTGTAGTTCAACGCGCCAATAGACCAGAAGCGAGACGATTGCGCGCGGTCGTGGTTTCCGACGACGGGTAACGTGCGAGCCTTGAAGCTACCCCAGGTATCT
>CAVVVG010000001.1:0-91465 GCA_963751615.1 uncultured Alphaproteobacteria bacterium | reverse complement strand
GTCGGTGCTCTATCCGGATGAGCTACAGGCGCGTTGACTGATGGTACGCCGAAAACGCCGCACCCCTAATGCACCCCCAAATTCGGCGTACGATCGAGAAACCGTCGATTTCGGCCGGAAACCTCTCGCTTGAATGGAGGGCCCTTGCCTTAAGGCCGGTGCTCTATCCAACTGAGCTACGGGCGCGTTGTCTCCCATGGTACGCCAAACGCCGCACACACCACAGTTGCAAGTACCGCTGGTTGCGTGCCCCCGCAACCATTTGTACCGGCATGAAGAGGTCGCCAGTTTCTGGCGACCTCTTAGTTTGTTGGGCGACGGTCAACATAGCGGCCAGATTGCCTTGCAGTTCAATCCCGGAGTTCGCCCGTTCTTCCCGGAGTCAAGAACGATCGCGTCGACGAGTCCACGGAGCATCTTCACACGCTTCTATGCGGGTGTCTGGATGCTGCAGCGCCTCCGCAAGTCCTTCGACTTTTTATAGGTTATAGAGAGGTCGGCGACTGTCGGGTTGAAGCAGCGGCGAGAGGCTCATCAGGCTGTCTTGAGTTGGGCGCCTCCAGCTCTTTCCGCCGCGCTCGTCGAGCGCCTTGATCTCGGCCTTGCCTTCGTTTCACGCCAATCCCGTCGTCGAGCAGAAGGTCCAGGAGCTTCTTGATACGCAGGGCCGTTCAGCAAGAGATCTCGCGCTTCGCCGACGTCAGTCCGGCCCGCTGCTCCATGCGAAGCCGGTTCATCTCTTTCGTGGACTCGCGGCAGAACTCCTCGAAGAAATCCTTCCGCATCAACTTGTCCTGGAGCGCGTGGAGTACCGCGCTTCGACTTCCTCGCGTGCAATCGTCAGCTTGTTGGTGCAGGTGCCCCGATCCCGGCTGCCGAAGCATCCGAGGTGATGGCGGGAGTAGATGATGAAGCCTGCGCCGCAGACGCCGCACTTCGTCAGGCCCGAGAAGAGGTCCTCGGGCGCCTGAACTCGTTTGAACCGCCGCGAGCCGCCTGGTTGAGCGGACTTCTTCACGCTCGCATAACAATCGCGGACCGCCTGCCAGAGGTCGTCGTCGACGATCCGGAGCACCGGGATCTCCTTGACGATCCACTTTGATTCAGGATTCGGCCGCGCGATGCGCTTACCGGTGTCCGGATCCTTGAGGAACCGTTGCCGGTTCCACACCATCCGGCCAATGGGCATCGAGCATTTCTTGGAGCCTGTGCGTAGAGATGCAGTTTTATGTGGCGATTGCATTGTGCGTCGCGCTCGCAGGCCGTTGGGGACTGATATTGGTGCCCATCTTTGTTTAGTTGTGACTGCAGCGCGTATCGCCTACGGCGTAAATATCTCTATCGTGACGTGGTGGCGCATAGACGAAATACTGGCTGGTGGATGCATTGCGCTCGCCTTCGGGTCGACTAGGGTTGCAAAGGCAGCAGCCCGCCTGCCGGCCTTAACGCCGTTCTTGCTTGCGCCGCTTCTGTTAGCGTCGTGCCACCCAGCGTTGGGCCCATTGAGCTATGCCCGTCCCTATTTCGCTGCACTATTGATTGGATCGACGATACTGCGATCACAGGATTCACTACAGCGGCTCCTATGTGGACGCGCATTGGGGTATCTTGCTGAGGATATCGTTCGCTCTTTACGTAATACATCCGCTAACGTATTCCGGCTGGATGGGCGAAGGTGACATCGTTGTGCGTTATACTAAGCGGATCGGTAGCTTCTTCCTTAGCTTTTTCTTTGCGCACATTTCCACAAGATATTATGAAAAATATTGGATCAGGTTCGGCCATCATCTTGCTGCCCGGATCGAGAGCAAATCTGCGCGGAAAGGTACTGCGGTCACAGTCGCGCATGAGCCTTAAGAAAGCGCGGACGATATCAGTTTGCTCATGCGAGATTTGCCCGAACGATACGGACGTACACGATGGCCTACAATTGCTTCAACTGTTGGTCACGCCTTTCCAGCTGCGCAACGAGCGAATTCGTTCGCAAGATAACCAAGCGGACGTTGCGTGAAATCATCCGGTCACGGCTATCGGCCTGAAATCGACGGCCTTCGTGCGGTCTCCATCCTCTGCGTTCTGTTTTTCCATCTTGGTGGCCAAGTCTTTCAGGGCGGCTATATCGGCGTCGATATTTTTTTCGTTATTTCGGGCTATCTGATTACGCGCAATATAGTCGACGATTTGAGCGCTGGAAAATTTTCGCTAGCCCTTTTTTATTCCCGCCGAATTCGTCGGCTGTTCCCGGCTTTGTTATTTACGGTTGCGGTAACGTTTTTTGCCGCCGTTTTGTGGTTTCCGCCAGATGAGCTTCACAAGGTAGCGCGTGACGTCATTTTTACGCTGATATCGGTCGCGAATATTTCTTTCTGGCGCCAGACCCATCAATATTTTGCGCTTAATGCTATGGATGTTCCGTTGCTGCACATGTGGTCGCTGTCCGTGGAGGAACAATTTTACCTGGTCTGGTCGGCGGGGCTGTTGGCCGTCGCAGCATTGTGGCAACAGAAGATTATTCCCGTTTTAGTTTTTGCCGCTGGTATCGTATCACTTGCTGCCTGCCAATACTGGCTTTCGCGCGATCCAGTAGCTGCAGTAGCGGCATTCTACCTGATGCCGTTCCGTATCTTCGAATTGAGCATCGGAGCACTATGCATCTGGGCTGAGCGCTGGCTGCCACCCGGGCGGTTCCTGGCCGATTTGCTTTTCACACTGGGACTCGGCGCCATTGGGATATCAGCCTTCGCCTTTAGTTCAGCCACGCCATTCCCCGGCGTCAACGCGTTGCTGCCATGCCTCGGCGCTGCATTCGTCATCTTTTCCGGAACACGCGCGCGTTTGTCGGTGCTGCTGAATAATCGGCTCGCCGTAGGCATTGGCCTCATATCGTATTCGCTATATCTGTGTCATTGGCCGATTTTCGTTTTCTCGCATTACATCTTTGGCGAGCTAAAGGGCTTCGCAGCCGGTGCATTATTGCTTGCGCTTTCATTCGCCGTTGCAATTCTTATGTATTTTTTCATCGAGAAGCCGTTCCGATTTCACTACGCACCGGTTACCACGGAGAGCTTCTTCCGACTGTTGGCGCGCTGTGCAGCGATATCAGCCCCGGTTTTGTTGCTTGCCGTCTCGGCGTCACCGCTGGAGGGAGGCTGGCCCTGGCGGCTGACTGCCGAACAGCGGGAGCTGGCGCGCCTGCAATCATTCGCGAACGCGCCTTGCCCGCGCATCGAAGGGAAATGTGTATTTGGCGACACGAAGGGCCCGCCAGGTGTCGAAATTATTGGCGATTCCCACGCAGGGCAACTCGTTGCCATTTTTCAGCCGATGCTTCTGGCGCACGGGCTCAGTGGTCAAATTTATTCGGCCGGAGCTTGCCTAATGCTTGCTGGAGTTCACAGCAAGAACTACGGTAGATGGTTGATTGAGTGCGAGAAAGCGCGCGAAGAGTCATTGGCGAGTTTCGGCCGCGCCACCGTGCCCCTTGTGATTTCACAAGACTGGGTCGCCTACGGGCCGGGGTCGATGACTGACGACGAGGGCCATGTACTGGATACGAGCGCGCCGGAAAAACGGCTGCAAGTGTACCGGACAGCGCTGGAGAAGACGTACGAGCAGTTCGGCGGCAATAAGCGCCAGACATTGATCGTCGGCCCGCAAGTCACCCACGATTGCTCGATCAACGCATTTCTCTTGCAGCCTGGGCCATTCGCGCACGCGACACTGCGTCCGTGCCCGCCCTATCCGGTAGAGAAGGTCCATGCGACGACGAGAGAGATCACTGAAATGTTGCAGGAATTTCAGCGGGCTCATCCGAAGACCGTATCGCTGTTGATGCCCGCCGATTTTCTTTGCGGCAGCGACTGTCCGATATGGAAAGACGGCCTCTGGCTTTATCGGGACGACGCCCATCTTACTGTTGCCGGTGCTGAATATTTTGGCGAGCGCGCCCATCGGGTGCTCGATAAATTTCTCACGCCAGACAAAGCCGCAATCGGGCAGTGACGTTAAAATCGAATAACGCCTAGATCCATGCTATGTTGGCCAAGTATCCTTGGTCCATCTGGTATCCAGAAATGAGATCTTTAAGTGCAATGTTAGTTGGTTCTGCGGCTGCTGGCAGCAATAATCTAATGTTGTTTGGTGTTGTAAAATAGCGCGACATGAAAATAAATCGCAGACAGCTAATGACTTCGGCAGCTGGTGCTGCGCTACTATCGCGTATCAATCCTGCGGAAGCGCTTCCATACAGCAGCACCAATCTTCTTAAAGGCTATGCCCAAGTCAATACTCCGTTTTTGTATCGAGGTGATAATTTTCCGTTCATAAATTGCTTGCATACCGCGGGTGCTATCTTCGGGCCGAACGCCTCCAACGAAGATTGGATGCTGCTTATTCAGGATAACGGGTACCCATCACGATTGCCTGATGGTGGCAGCCAATATGGCGTGGGCACGAATATTTATTTTTCGCCCAATGATCCCGGTGGTTCAGTTTGGGTGGTAACATTTGATGGAGTTCCCTGCAGTCCTTATGGCAGGGGATCGCAGTATCAAGCCTCACTTGGATTTTATATTCCCGGTTTAATTATAACAAACGGCGGCGGCGCTGGAACTTTTACCGGAACCGCAACTGGTGGGCGGCGGGAATATGTTTTTGCTCTCGATCCAGCAACGGCATTATGGGATTCTGGAAAAACATATAACTATCCTAATGCTGTTAAGACTTCGAATGGAAAGTATTGGTCCTGCATACTTTCAAATACCGGACTAGATCCCAACAACGATAATGGAACATATTGGCGAGAAATAACGACCGGATTTAGTTTTCTTGTAATTGCCGACTCTGCAAAATATAAGCACGCCAGCCGTTAGCAACGTTCAAATTTTCCGTAAACTTTATGAAACGCAGGGGCTAATTGCCAAGGGAGAAATCTTTGATCCGCAATTTGTCAGCATATGGTCTGGTTGGGGAACAATGCGTTTTTGCCAGTGGATGCAGACAATCGGCAGCAAGCAATCGGCGTGGGCTAATCGTCCAATAGAAAACAATCCAAGTTGGTTTGGCCATCAGTTTGTCAGATCAAGTTACGCAGGACAGGCCACACAAACGGTAAATGATTATATCGGGACGCAAGCAATCTCCGGCAATCCTTCGGCTTGGGTTCAGGGGATGCAGATACAAATTGCTATCGGGAACGATCCATTATTTCAAAATATAAAAAGCATCACCAAGGGATCAACAACAACGATCGGATGCACTAATCACGGATATCAGCGACGGTAGCAAGATTTTCACTCGCGCCGATTATTCCATGACTGATACTGGCGCCGTTAGGCCGCCAGCTTGGGCCACCGGAACAGGCTTACAATAGGGGCGCACTCGTTTCGAATCTTGGCTGGAATTGGTTGGCGAGAAGCGACATCACAACGGATCTGAACATTGCTCCGTCCGCTGATACTACTATACCGTCACGCTGGATGGCGGTAACTGGTACTGCTAAACTGGATAATCTGTTCGATCAATATTGGGAACATACTGTCCTAAGTCACACGACCAACTCTTTTACCATAAACTTAGACACTACTAACTGGCCGACTTGGGCAAGCGGTGGTTTTGTTGCGAAACAGATTACAATGTCATCCGGTTCACTACCAGCAAAACGGTGCATCGCACCTCAAGGTCAAAATCTCTGGCAGCAGCTTTTCTTGAATGGCGACCCTGCGTACTCCGTCGTCATACGCGGAACTTATGACGCAGTCTTCGATGCCTTAATAATCGACCGTTGTCCAGGCACCTTTGGGATGGGGATGCCTGTTGAAGTCATGGTTAAGTTGGCTAACAAACTGAATGTCGATCCTTGGTTCTGCTTACCGCATTTGTGCACTGATGACTATGTTACTCAATTCGCCACCTATGTAAGGGATCATCTAAACTCAAATTTAGTTGCCTATTACGAACTGAGTAACGAGGTATGGAATGGCAGTACTAGGATATGACGAAAACCCATATGGCCAACAGCAAGGGCGATTGAAATGGGGTAACAATCTACCGACCGCAGGAGGTGCAGCAGCTGCCAAGTCCTATATTTGGTATAATCATTATTGGTATGGCTGGCGAGTTTATAACGTAATGAGTTTGGTGGCTTCCGTTTATTCCGGCCAGATGCAACGATGCAACCGTGTTATGTCGGAGCAGTTTGCGCCTACATTCTTTGATCCTACGCTTTATGCCGCAGGGACTGGATTGGGAGTTGGTAATTATCCAATCCTGATGATCGATAGTTATGCCTGCGCGCCCTATATTACGGCTGATGGATCAAAGATCGCAAAGGCGGAATATATTTGGAAGTATTGTTATGGTAGCCCGACGCAACGGACTGAGGCGCTGGATTGGTTGCATGATCTTATGCAGAACGCGGATGGTGCAACAAATGGCGGTCAGAATGTTTATGGCATGACAGTTAGTTCGACTTGGACACCTGGTAAAGTTTCGTATTTTGATTTGTTCAAAAATATCAGGGACCACGACCATAGCACTTACGGTGCAACCTATAATTTGATTCAGTACGAAGGTGGATTGGGCATAACGCCAACTTGGTATTCTATCTATGGCACTACCCCCGGCGATGGCATCAATACTTACAACGGCAAAACACTCACAACTAATGACGTATTGAACTTCTTCAACGGGTTTTACCAAAGCAGCCAAGGCGCCGATATAACGGCACAGGCAATCAACGGTTGGACTGCCATAGGAGGCCTGAAGGCGTCACTATATCCATTGGTCGGCGCTTGGGGAGCAAATAGTCATTTCGGCGCTATTGTACCCAATGAATTTGGTACCTTGTGGCCCGTTTACCACACATGGCGAGCATATAATTCTACGGGAGTTGCCACATGAACCTCTTCAGCCTGCGGCAACTACGGTAGCTGGTTGACTGAGTGCGAGAAAGCGCGCGAGGAGTCATTAGCGAATTTCGGCCGCGGACACGTGCGCCCGTTGTGATTTCCCAAGACTGAGCGGCCTACGGGCCGGGATCGATGACTGACGACGCTGGCCATGTGCTGGATACGAAGCATGCGGCACCGCCGGAAAAAACGCTGGATGCACAATGATCGCCAATTCGGGCGGCCACCGACAAAGATTTGACCCTGCGGCTAGTTGCCGCCAAATACCTTGTGCCAGGCTTCGATCGAGAGTTCAGTTTTAACTTGATCCGGCACTTGGCTATTTCGCTCGGTTGTTTTGTGGGCACTGTAACTATTTTCTGTTGCTCGCGGGTTCGTGCGTTTTCTAGTCGCCTGATTGTGTTTTCAGATTCTGAGAACTGAATTTTTCTTTGTAGCTGCGCGGATCACATTTTGCGTCGACTAAGTCCCTGACTTCGGGAATGAAGCCTTGCAAGTCCGAAACAAATTCATCCTGCGTGATCCAACGGATTTCGTTGTGCGGGACAGAAAACATTAGGTCGACGTATTTTTCTGGCACATTCATTTCATTGAGATAATTCTCTACTCTTTTGCGGTTAAGGCTTTCTGCGTACATAGCCTCATCGTCACTGAGTTTCATAAAAGTGCTTTCCAATCGAAGCGGCCGATGAACGCCCAGACGGCCAATCTCGTAGAGGTTTCTATAAATTCCAGAAACATAGACAAGAAAACAGGCGCTGGCACAAAGGTAATTCGCTTTCGGATCGACCAAATGACTTGGTTTGATGAGCGGCTCACCAAATTTGACATGGCCCATTGCGGCACCTAAAGGCGCATCTGTGCTCAATCGTAACGCTCGTATAAGGCGTCCGATCTTCATCGCTTCCTCAAGGTTCCCGCCCGGAGAAGCAAGAAAGACACCGCCGCTGATTTTATCAAAATTAGATTTTGTACCGAGGAATTCTCGCAATTTAAGGTCATCTCCCGCAACAATTTTTCCTTCTAAAACGAGAACGCCTCGATACACCTTCAATGCTTCGAGAGCCTTGGATGGTTGCACGCCAAGCATGAGACTAAGCGTCAAAGCTCCAAGAATACTCGCCAGGACGTTTTTTAAAATGCGTCTTCACAGCATTTCCCCGCCGTCGTTTATTTGCACTGATGACTTAACTTCCGGCGTCTTTAGCTTTTTGACCCTGGTCTTCATAACCTCGTCTGTCATTGCTCGGTTCGCCCTATGCAACCCCCTAGCTAACGGACAGAAGACTAAAAACGAAATTCTGCAGGGATGAATTCGGCAATCGTGGATGCTGGTACAAAGTGCCTAAATTCAATCGTACTTCTCGCTAAATCTCGAACCATGCGCCCGTCCACCATTCGATAGTTATCTTCCCGTATCATACTGCTTAAGATGCCAAGCAGGCATTTTCTTTCAGCATGAAAGACACCTGATCCAGAACCACCAGCCTATACTCACATCATTGATGAAGATATTGAAATTAGTTCGATGTTCTGGCGAAACGAATTGCGGAAAAATGATTCGAGAGCGTGCCGTCCCGTCCCGGAACAACGACAATGACATTCTCACCAGCCTGTGGAGGTTCTTTACACAGCGGATTGCGTCGCAGCCGCAGGCTAACAGGTAGGCGCGTTTCGTCGACGGATAGAATGGCCAAGTCTGTCGTTCCGGGTGAGCCTGTTCTGATGACTTTGGCGGGAAGTTCTTGACCGGCAATCAACACCCGTGGATTTGAAATAAAATATGGCCAGCGGCCTAAGACGTGAGCGGCTGTTATCACCGCCCCTTGGCCGAGATAGATGCCGTAACCGGTGAAAGGTTCTTTGAAATGGGCGACTATGGACGACGTAGACTGCATAAACTCTCAGAGAATCATCGGGACTTAGAGAACTGTCGGGACTCTGTGCATGCACAGGCACACATGATATTTGCCGCTATGAGGATAAAAACGAACCACGCGGCTAAGCGCATCGACTGCCTTATCAATTTTCACCGTAAAGCAATTCTAGCGAAGTTCACGGCGAGCACAAAGCAATCGCGCGAATGCGCAGGCAAGCACGGGTCCAAGAATACCTCATTGATCAAGACGTCGGCGGCATCTAAGCAATTGCAGCTGACCAATCCATCGTCATTTGCCTCTCCTAAGTCACCAAGCGCTTTGATGCCGATGTCGCACTGTTCAGAAAATTGGACATCAGCACCGCTGCTAGTCCAAAAAATAGCAGCCAATCGAGTAGCTGCGGCACCAACAGGAATATCGAATTTCCATTTGAATTTCCATTCAACCATAGGACGGATAAAACGGTAGCGAATAGACCGCGCTCAATTGTTGCGCTCCGTTCTTTGCCCTCCAATTTTTGACTTTGCCAGTCCTGAAGCTGTGGCAGGCACAGCAAAAGAAACATCAGTCGGTAAATGAAATTCGTGCCCAATAGAAAAGTCCCGCAATAAATTCCACTCCCAATAAGAAAGGCCGTGCCAGCCACGCTATCAGTAACTGTGCAAAGCATTCGGCCATAGTGGAAATTCATCAGTGCAGCTACGGCAGCAAATATAACGGTAAGGATACTTACCAAGATTGGTACCCACGTGTCGGCTAATCCAATTGGATTGAGCCCTGCTTCGGTCCGTAAATGATCCAGGCCAAGAAAAAGAGCTTTATATCCGTACGACAGTATGAAGGTGGTCGGCACATTATGGCGAATAAGAGGGATGTATTCAGAAATGGCTGCCAAATAGGCTAGAGAAAACAAAGCTATGAGACCTGCAAACAGAAACGTTCGCCGGTTGAAACGAGCTGCAAGCGCGACAGAAAACATCGGAAATAGCTTCAATACAATTGCTAGACCCATCAGTGCGATCGTCCCGCACATCCGTCCTATTCTTTGCTCCTGGTAAATTAATGCTGCACCTCCTACCAGAGCCAGTATCAATAGATCGAGATTACCGCGTTCAACACCCATCATCACTGAGGGCGACAGAAGAGCCATCAGTGCGAGTGCTCCGTCGGCGACGGAGCGACCCTTGAGCAGAGCCACCATCACTCCAAATGCAGCGGCGATGATCGTGACAGAAAGCCAAGCCGAATATGATCCATTGAGCCCGAGAAAGCCGAGCCCCAGCCAAATCGGAGGAATATTGAAGTTCGCCGGATTACAGGAATGGGGAATATACGCATCAAAGCCTTGCGAGGCGCAAACTGCGTAATCCATAACTACATGCATATCGAAGAATGGAGGTTGTAAAGGAGTGACACCGGAGGTGCGCCAGGTTGGATCCCATCCCACCAAACGCCCAAGGCAAAGCAGTACAAACAGAGCAATTAGCACTCCACTCACAATGACAGTCCCAGATCCAATGCGGGATGAACGCCGGGTCAATGTTGTTCGCACATGGCCTCCTGAAAAACATGGCTTGAATTTGGACAACAGCATTATAGCCTTAGATGCCTCGCCGAAGGGGCCCCTATTCGCGAGCTCCAATGGAGAAGGCTCTAAAGCTTCAATGTCCGCTTGCCGATAAGCTGTTGAACGTTGCGAGCGGTGAAAGAAGGACGCAGTTAAATTCAGTGAGATAGACAAAAATCCGGCTGTTTTATTGTTCGCGCACTTTGAAATCATAGAGAAAATTGGCTTCGTTTTGTGAAACGAGGCGTCAACGCCAGAGATATTCTCTCCTCGGCTACAACATTAGAAACCAGCGACCGGTGTATCCGCGGGAAAAAACTTCAAAATCTGTATTGCTGAACTAAATTCAGCTCTTGATTTCAGAAGTCACTGCTTCCATTTAGTTCAGACATTAAGACGATGGCTGGCGAAGCTGTCACCAACCTGCTCATTCGCGGCAAGGTGGTTTCCCGAAAGGGGATGTGGCCGTTCCAACGGCAAACGTAGCGGACCATCGCCAGCCTCCCGTCGAAACTGATGGAGATGCTTGTGAACATTCTAATAAATCGAAGAACATTTAATTTTGGAATTGGTACTGTAGCAGGCGTTGCAGCGGCAGGTCTTCCAATATTTGGACAAATTAAGCCAGCTGCAGCATATCTTTACTGCCGCAAGAGTATTTCCGGTATGATCTGGGTGAACTATGGAAACCGGACAGAAATATACGGATCTAGATAAACTGATCTTGGATAAAGATGGCAATCTTATCGATTGGCTCAGCTATATTTATTTCGATTGGTTCGAAGGGTATCCGAGATACGTCAGGAAAATAAAACAAGAAGTATTCTGGCAAAGCCGTCCACTCGAAACCGCACTGTTAAGTGTTGGTGGCAAAGGAAAACGTGGTGGGAGAAAAAGGGCCAAGTTCTTAGCTGATTTGAAAACAATGGTTCGTGAAGGAAGTCTGATGCCGATTACGCATGATCAATATCTGGCAATGTTCAAAACCAAGGATAAAAATAGATTTATCGCAATATAGGCACTTCTGGATTGTCACTCGCGTATTTCACCATTGCTGTATTTTTCAGTCTTTTGCTTTTCCACGTTCCCCCTTTTTTTGAGCCGCGCAAATCGAGCCGACGCCAACTCCTCCCGTTTGTCGGCGTCGATGAAGCGATCCCGGCGCGTTCTGAACGCCTACTTGAATACGGAGCTGGGTCGAGACGTTACCGCTTATGGGACCCCTGAAGATTTCAATACGTCTAATTGTCGCAACGCCAACCTCAGCAGCCTTCGCAAGCTGATCCTGGCTGCCAGCCCAAGAAGCGCTCGCAGCGCGAAATTTGTGCAGCCGTGAAGCATAACTTATTGAAAATCTTTACTGATTCTCGCGGCTATTGACAAGCTACGGAAAATGATAGTATTAATATCGATTAACATATGAGTGCTTTAAGATAGGAGTCAGTGTCTGATAAGTCATCTGATTTCTGCACTGACTCACTATAAGCATTCGAGAGCGTATCCGGTCCGAAGAGAATTAGACATCGACGAGCAAACGCTTGCCGACACCGTCGAAGGCCTGACGGATCTGCACGAAATTGTCGCTGCCATAGTTCGCTCTGCGCTAGTGGATGAAGCACTTGCTACCGGCATAAAGGGCCGCATCAAGGAATTGCAGGAACGGCTCACGCGCTTCGAGGAACGCGCCGCCAACCGTCGCCAACTCTCGCGCGACGTCATGCTCCAAGCCGACATCAAGAAGATTACGGCGCCGGATTTTACGGTGTCGGTGCGGCCGGGAACGCCTTCATTGGTGGTTGTCGATGAAAGCGCAATTCCTCAGCCATTTTGGGAGCCGCAGCCGCCGCGCTTGAAGCGCCAGGAACTCGTCGCCGAATTGAAGCAAGGGACGGCCATTCCCGGCGCGCAATTATCAAATCCTGAGCCCGTGTTGAGTGTGAGGAGCCGCTGATGGGATTATCGAAAAAGCAACTTTGTGCGCTACGGCGCGACGTTAAAGATGGGCATGTTCGCACCCGAATTCAGCATGGGCGCGAGCTCTCCTACATCGAAGGCAATCACGCCATTGCCGAAGCCAATCGTATTTTTGGCTTTGATGGCTGGGATCGCGAAACGATCGAATCCAAATGCGTCGTTGCACGCGAAAACCGCGGAACATTTCTTGCAGTTTATACATCGAAGGTGCGGATTACCGTTCGTGCCGCCGGTGTGACGGTAGTGCGTGAAGGCCATGGCTGCGGCGAGGCGAGGGGCACTTCGCCCGGCGAGACGCACGATTTAGCGCTCAAAGCGTCAGAAACCGACGCCACCAAACGCGCGTTTGCAACTTTTGGAAAACCATTCGGTCTTGCGCTCTACCACAGTCGAAAACCAATGAAACAGTCGCCGGTTTCTATTCCTGCCAATATGAATAGAGCTGATCCTTCTCGATCCACGCCAATATCGCCTTCTGCACAGCCGGAGCCGATTGATAAGTCACAGCTGAAATTTGGCGCGGAAAAGCGCCAGCGCGACAAACCTCATTTGCGCTTTGTTGCATCGCAGCCCTGTCTGCTGTGCCAACAGAGCCCATCTGATCCGCACCATTTGCGCTTTGCGCAACCTCGCGCGCTGGGCATGAAAGTCAGCGACGAATTCACGGTACCGCTTTGTCGAAGGCATCATCGTCAGCTGCATCACTCCGGCAATGAGAGCGCCTGGTGGCATAACGCAGGAATTGAACCGATAGAGATCGCAAAGGCGCTTTGGGACGCGTCCCGCTTCAAGCGCTCGCCCAAATTATCAAACGGCGGCAACGGAATCGGTGCATCCGTATCGACGGACGCGAGCGGTCAATGACGTCCGAAAAACAAATGGCGGCAAATATTAGAAACGCCCGCAAAAGCTGCGGTCCTAAGACAGTTAATGGTAAGCGGCGCTCCAGGCGGAATGCGCTTCGCCATGGTCTGACCGCTCAGACTGTTATTGGAGTTCTGGAAAATCCAGAGGATTACCGATCCTTCGAAACGGCGATTTATGCGGAATTTGCGCCGCAAACAATCATCGAACGGGAACTTGTCTTTCGGCTCGCCTCTGTTCTCTGGCGGCTTCGTCGTACGATTTCGATCGAAACCGGTCTGCTGCAAATTCAGGGCGAAATCCAGCGCGAGAGGAAGACAATGTTCGAGATGGCGCGGCCCTCTTCCGAGGCGATGAACAAGCTGATTTATCGAGTATTTGGCGCGGAAAAAGAGCGGGCGGCGGAGAAACGGGGCAAGTCAGATTTCAATTCAAGCGTGGAAAATGCAAAGTCGGATCTCGATGAGCTTTCGCAAAATAATCCAAGCCCGGAAAAAGACATCGCTCGTTGTTTTCTGCGGCTTTCTAATTGCAATAACGGGCTGTTTGATCGTTTGGGCCGATATGAAGCCGGGCTTTGGCGGCAGCTCTTGCAGATTTTACGAACGCTGCAGGCGACAGGGCATCCAATTTCTTTTCGCCCTCAAGTTCGCGCTGACTGAATAGTTTTTCTCGATCTGCCTGCAACAGAGAATTTTTGGTTGCGGGCGGCGTCAAGGTCGCGAAGAGCCCGTTTGCGACGCAATGACGCTCGATATTCGTAGCGGTCAAAGGCGGCGAGGTTAGAAGCGATCTTCGTAAACTCGGCGGCCGAGTGCGCACTTAAAAATTCATAAGCCATATTCAACCTCCGGGCTATCTTGGGAAAGGAATGAGCCTGGGAGTCAGATATTTCACGAGTAAACTTCTCTGCCTGCAACTCGGAGATCCTATCGGTTATTTGATTTAGGCTAACGATGCGAGCTTCACGCACGCGCAGAATTTCAAGTTCGGCCTCGGCAGCCGCCTGTGCGTAACAAAACAGATCGGGATCAGATGTTCCCGCAAGCGCAAAAGCGAGTCGTTCAATGTCTTTCGATTTTCCCGGAACATGGGCAATCCTTGTCGCAAGGCCGTGACGCAACGCGTTTCGACTGGAGCGCGCTTTACCGCTCGAAGACTTTGGTCCGGTGCTGCGGGCGGCGTTGCGACGATTGGTCATAATTTTACGATCTGACGTCATGTGCCGCATGTATTAGCGCCGACGCGCGTAGCTTCGATTTCGGCAGATGTATTGCAATCAGGGGCAAGCGTAAGATCGCCATTAGCCTCTGCATTAATCTTGTCGCGTAGGCGACGTCCGAGTATCTCGCGGCGATTTTCTATTTCACGCAGCATTTTATCTCGGCGGGCCTCAGCGACAGCGAGCATCCGATCCATGATCTCAAGTGTCGGAATATTTGCGTTAAATGCCGCAGCCATAATGGAATCGTTATCGAGACCGTGCGTTGCCATTTGCGAAAAGAAAACTTCTTTGATTTCATTGTTGCCGGTCAGGAACTGGTGGGCCCAACCCGTTTTTTCTTTTGGCCCGATCATAGCTCCCTTACCCTCATCCAAAACCGCCGCAAGAATCTCGCCGGCGGCTTTTTTTCGGCCATTATTGATCATCGCCGCTTGAAATCGGCGGAGGCGTTGGATTTCCCAGGTTATATCCACCACGTCCTTGAGATAAAGCCATTCGATGATGTCCGTCGGGTTCACGGCCACAGCGGCCCTCGAAAGCAGTGCATCGTAGAGTTCGGGGTCTTCTCCGAAAATGAGAGGCCGTTTGCCGAAAAGATCCTTGATGTCATCGGGTATCAAAGGTGTGGCGGTTTTAGATGAAGTTCTCTTGGTCATGGGTCACTCCGTTGAATGTGGAACTACCGATCTACTTATGTCGGCGAAATGTTCAGCCCGAAAAAAAGTTTCGGCGATCAATTGAATCCAGAAGTCAGTGTGAGAATTTCGTCGAAAACGGGTGTGGCCTGACCGGATACTTCAAGGTGCAGTTTCAGCGCGCGCGCCGTCATCACGTGTCAGCCAGCGATCCGACACATCACGTTTCTTCAGGGCGTATGCAACTACTTATGCGGTGTTTTGTGCCGGAGGAGACGGTCAGAGAAATTAATCTTCTGGGAAACCATTGCGCCGTTTGGAAAGGAACGACGGCTTTCTTGAAGCGATTAACGCTCAGTATTCGGCCCCGGGGGCGATATTCTTGCCGATATCGCAAAGTGGGGGCGTGGGCGGACGCCGTCATTTCGCAGGCTGAAATGCGAGAAATCGCAGGCCCCCCTTTTAAATTGGGGCGCTCTATTCAGTGACTTTGGAGCGTCAGTTCCTTTTATCGCGCCCAGCTTCGAGAACCTTGAGCAGATAACTTGAGTAATCATTCTTGCCCAGCGCCGCGGCGAGAGTTTTAAGTTCGTGGTCGGTTATCCATCCTGAGTGATAGGCAATCTCCTCCGGCGAAGCGATTTTCATGCCCTGGCGCCGATCGAGGGTGTGCACAAATTCACTCGCTTCGAGCAGTGTCTCCGGTGTTCCGGTATCGAGCCAGGCGAAACCGCGGCCCATTTTTTCGACCACGAGCTCACCGGATTTCAGATAGGCGCGATTGACGTCGGTAATTTCAAGCTCGCCACGCTCCGAAGGCTTAAGAGTTGCTGCAATGTCAACAACACTGGCATCATAGAAATAAAGGCCCGTTAATGCCCAGTTAGATTTGGGATGCTTCGGCTTTTCTTTGATCGCTACCGCGCGACCTTTCGCATCGAACTCGACCACGCCATACCGTTCTGGATCGCTAACTTGATAGGCGAAAACAGTCGCACCACTTTCCCGCGACCGCGCCCGTTGCATGATCTCGGACAACCCGTGTCCAAAAAATATGTTGTCTCCCAATATCAGCGCCGATGAATCCTCTTCGATGAAATCGGCACCAATGATGTAAGCCTGCGCAAGGCCGCCAGGCTTTGGTTGTTCGGCGTAGAACAATTGGATGCCCCAACGCTCGCCATTGCCAAGCAGCTCCCGAAAGCGGGGAAGATTGTGCGGATCAGAAATGAGCAAAATCTCGCGGATCCCAGCCAGCATCAGGGTGGTGAGCGGGTAATAGATCATCGGTTTGTCAAAGACGGGCAGGAGTTGCTTCGATATGGCCAAAGTCATCGGATAAAGACGTGAGCCGCTTCCTCCCGCCAGGATAATGCCTTTCATCTTGAAACCCCCGAAGCCGCGTCCATCTTGATGATCCGCTCAACACAGTAACCGATTGAAGTTTCCCAGTGTGGTATTTTTACCTTATGTACGGTCGCAATGCGTTTGCAGTCGAGACGTGAATTGGCCGGGCGTTTTGCCGCCTGTGGATAGTCTTTGCTTTCGATCGGGTTCACTTTTGCCGAAGGACCTCCCAATCGGGATGAGATCGTAAATACGGTTTCAGCAAATCTCGCCCAAGTTGTTTGACCAGCTGCAGTCATATGAAACACACCGCGCAGCGCTGTATCGTGTTTGGCGCCGACGAGATTGCGGGCAACCCTCACAATGCTATCGGCGATATCGAAGGCTGAAGTTGGCGCCCCATACTGATCATCGACAATATTCATGGTGTCTTTCTGAGTAGCAACGCGCAGGATCGTACGAACGAAGTTCTTGCCAAATGGGCTGTAAATCCACGAAACGCGCAGCACGGCGTGGTCAGGCGCATTCGTGATGACGAGAGCTTCACCTTCAGCCTTGCTGGCACCGTAGACACTGAGGGGATGGATTGGGTCGCTCTCCAAGTATGGTTCGGGTTTGGTGCCGTCGAACACATAATCCGTCGATAAATGAATGATCGGCACGCCGAGTGTATTTGCCGCTTTGGCGACTTCGCCGGCACCGGTCGCATTCACTTGATGCGCAAGCGAGGCATCGTTTTCGGCTTGATCAACCGCAGTGAAGCTTGCCGCATTGACGATGACGTTTGGCTTTGCTGCGGCGAGGGCAGGCAAGATAGAGGATAGATTTTGCAGGTCGAGTTTCGGACGACCGACCGGAATGACCTCGACGCCAAGCGCGTTAGCACGCTCGCGCAAGGCACTCACGACTTGGCCCTCTTTGCCGGTAACGGCAATGCGTAGTCTGGTGCCTGATGTCTTCATATTGTGCAATTGAATTGCAATGTGATCATCGGCTCATGGCGCGCACGTCACCGTGACTGGACCGATTGCCGAGCAGGATCGTTCGGCAGCATTCCGAGGCGTTCGCCTGGGTAGGTGCGTTCACGCAATGGACGCCACCACCATTCGTTCTTTAGATACCAGGTGACCGTATTCTCAAGGCCGGTCTCGAACGTTTCTTGCGCTTTCCAGCCGAGCTCTCTTTCAATTTTGGCGGCATCGATTGCATAGCGGTGATCGTGGCCCGGCCGATCAGGAACGAATGTAATCAAGTCCGCGTAGGAAGATTTTGACGGAGCGAGATGATCAAGGACCTCACAGATCTTCCGAACGACGTCGATATTGGTGCGCTCGTTGAACCCTCCGACATTATACTTGTTGCCTGGCACGCCCTTGCGGATGATCAGATCCAGTGCCCGCGCATGATCCTCCACATGCAGCCAGTCGCGAACGTTTGAACCATTGCCGTAAACGGGCAGGGGCTTTCGTCCCAATGCATGCAAAATGGTAAGCGGAATGAGTTTTTCGGGAAATTGATAAGGCCCGTAATTGTTCGAGCAATTTGAGATGATCACTGGAAGGCCGTAGGTCCGGTGCCACGCCATGGTGAGATGATCGGCCGCAGCCTTGCTCGCGGAATAAGGAGAGCTCGGATCATAGGCTGTCTCTTCGTCAAATAGCCCATACTCCCCGAGTGATCCGTAGACTTCGTCGGTTGAGACATGCACAAAGCGAAAACTGTCTCGGACGGAACTTGGCGCGCCTTCAAAGTAGTGCCGGGCAGCTTCCAGAAGTTTGAAGGTTCCGACAATGTTCGTGCTGATGAAATTGCTGGCACCGGTGATCGAGCGATCGACGTGAGTTTCGGCGGCCAGATGCAGAATAGCATCGGGCTTTTCTTGCGCTAAGAGCGCCGTCACTGCTCCATCATCGCAAATATCGCCCTGTACGAATTTATATCGTGGATGAGTGGCGATCGTCTCAAGTGAGGTCAGCGTTGCTGCATAAGTCAGCTTGTCGAAATTCACCACGGACGTGTCGGTTTTTGAAATTAAATAGCGGCAGACCGCCGATCCAATAAATCCTGCACCGCCCGTTACTAGAAGTTTCACGACCAATATTCTCTCTCGACCAATCGATTAGGGAAACGTGAATTCGAGATCCTTGAGGCGAGGATAGCATTGATCCTTGCTCGAGATCGTCACTTCTTTTCGTCCGACGGGCCACGAGATTCCTAAATCTGGATCATCCCAGGCCAGGCCTTTTTCGGTCTTGGGGTCATAATAATCTGAGACTTTATAGATGACTTCGGTGTTGGCTTCGAGCGTACAAAAGCCGTGGGCAAAACCAATTGGGATATAGAGTTGGGCTAAATTTTCAGCGGATAGGAGAGTCGTTAAGTGTTTCCCATAGGTCGGCGACGTTCGTCGAATATCGACGGCAACATCCATGATCGAACCGCGAATAACGCGCACGAGCTTTGCCTGGGCGGTGGGTGGCATTTGAAAATGAAGGCCCCGCACAGTGCCGGATTTTGAAGAATGGGATTGGTTATCCTGGATAAACTCGATCGGGCCGATCGTTTTCTGTAAGAAATCCTTTCGAAAGGTCTCGGCGAAATAGCCTCGTTCATCCGAGTGTTTCTCGGGAAGAATGAGGAATGGCCCGGCAATATTGAGGGTTTGGATTTTCATAGCTATTAAATAGGAACCTATCTTGGAAATGTTGAGTTAGAGGGACTTCACTAGAGCGACAATCTGATGATGCCAACAAATACGTTCTAGCGAAATGACTCCTTGCAAAAACGCCCTGCCTCACACGGATCGAAAACGATCAAATCAGCGGGCTGGCATGAGTGCCACCATCTCGCTTAAAGTTCCAATTTTCCCACACTGCGGGTAGCTGTATGCAAATTGACTATTTTCCCCCTCAAATTATCTACGCAGCCCCTCAACAAGTGCGGGACGCCATTGCCTCTCTCGGACGAACAGAAGATGTTCAGATTTTCACCGAGCAATCGGCGCCTTGCCGTTGCAGGATTTATCAAAAATAAAATTACTGTTTTTGATATTTCAATCGCCGCTTCTCAGGATTCGAAAAGTATAAGCTTAACTGGCGTGGCTGAAATTTCATCCGCTTATCTCAAATCTCCTCATGGACTCGATTTCATCGACGACGAAAAAATTCTTGTTGTAAACCGAGAAGGACAAGCATGCATTTTTGAGCTCCCAAAGGATGCAATGGGGAGATACGAATTGGCGCCCGTGGCGGTCATCGGCGCGGACGACATTTCAACCCCAGGATCTGTTGCAGTTATCAGGAAGGAGCAGGGATTTTGCGAGGCGCTGATATGCAATAACTATGTGAATAGCGTTACGAGGCATCAATTAGATTTTGCCGCAGGATATTCAACAAAGAAAAGTGAAGTTCTATTGAAGAAATGTCTCGACGTTCCGGACGGCATATGCGTGAGCAGGGAAATGCAGTGGATTGCCGTCAGTAACCACGACAGCCATACCGTTTTACTTTATGAAAATAATCCAACACTGAATGGGTCGTCACTTCCAGATGGCATCTTGCGGTCTACCTATTACCCGCATGGTGTGCGATTTACTTCGGACGGTCGCTTTATCCTCGTTGCCGATGCCGGCTCGCCCTATGTGAATATCTATGAGAAGGATTTAGATTGGAGAGGCGTGCGCAATCCACTCCTTTCATTTAGGGTTTTAAGTCATGAGGATTATTTACGCGGACGACACACCCCTGAAGATGGCGGTGCAAAAGGTATCGATATCAACAATGCCATGAATATAGTTGTAACGACCTGTGAATGCCAACCTCTAGCCTTTTTTGATTTGACCGCAATTCTAGAAGGCGCCTGTGGAGAGTTCCCTGAAAATTGGCGACGCACGCAAAAGGCGCTGGAGGTAAACTACGAATTGAATGTACAAGAAGAAGCCGAGGAAGAGGTGCTGGTTTATAAAAACAGTAGGTCTTGGCGAATTACAGCCCCTCTACGCTGGGCGCGACATTTCGGTAAGAACCAATATTGAGGTCGTAACAGCACTTCCCGCCGCATTACCACTCTTCGCAAGCGGTCTCGGTGCGTTAGGTCTGCTTGGTTGGGGCAGAGAGCAGAAGGCCGGCGGCGATTGCCGCTTGTCGAATGATCGGCTTCGCTGGCATTGGTTTTATTGCTTATTGGCGCACAAAGAAACGCTCAGCTGCATCTCCATCTAATCAAACATTCGAACGGATCTTTGAGAGACCGCCGCAAGGCGGTCTTTTTTTGTGCGCGACATCGGTCATCCGTGCACTATGCGATTTTCAAGCGAATTTGCGTTAGGATATCCTTCCCCATATGACATGGGTGACCGCACGGGTAATTTCGGTGAAGAAGGCCAAGTTTATGCGCTCGCTCGTATATGTCGGCTGGATCGTTGCCGCCGCAGCAATCGCTCTGCCAGCGCTAGCGCAGAGCCCTGATGATTCACTGACCCGATATGCGGTCAATATCAACCGGACGCCGCAACAACCGTGGCCCGGCTACGGCATCTATTTGGGCAAGGGATTGGTGATCACGGCGGCTCACGTGGTCGGCCACGCCTCCCAGACCAAGCCAAAAGTGTTGATTGCCGGCCAGGAGCTTCCAGCCACCGTGATCAAAGAGGGTGATTTTAACGCCATCGACTTGACGCTCTTGTCCGTGGATGAGGAGCGCTTACCCGTTGGCCTCCGCATGCGGCGACACACGCTTTGTAAAACCGACCCACAAGTTGGTACACCTGTCATCGTTGTCGTTCCGGAAGGAATTGCGCGCTCTCGGGTGCTATCGCCACGGGTGCTGTCACAAGATATTCGGGCGAAGTTTCCAACCGTAATCGGTGATGTGGCGCGGACGGGGAATTCAGGATCGGGCGTTTTTGATGCCCACAACAAATGTCTGCTCGGCATCATGAGCCGGAGAATCTGGCGAACTCAACTCAAAAATAAAAACGAGGTGCTGGTCGAAGAGCAAATTGATATTGCGAAATATTTTGTGCCGGTATCCGTGATCGCCGCATTCATCCCGCCGGAGTTTCATTTGTAGCGCCCGGCGCAGAAGACTTCATGCGTCGGATTTTTGCGAGAGGCCGATCTTCTGGTGACCGTCTGGTTTCCGCACTTTTTTGTCGATGAGACCGTCAAAGATCGAAAGAATTTTGTGCGAGCCTTGCGCTATTGAAAATTCTCTGAGAAATGCTTGATATCCATTTGATGAAAGTCTCGCCCATAAATCGGCATTGTCGTAGAGCCTGACAATCTGATCAGCCATCGCATCGGGGGTATCGGCAATCAGGATGTTTTCCTCATGTTGTAAACCCATCCCCTCGGCTGCAATCGACGTTGCAACGACCGGCACACCAAAGCTTAAACTTGTGACAATTTTCCCCTTGGTCCCGGCGCCGTAGCGGAGAGGTGCGACGCTTAGCCGACATGCAGCGAATAGCGGCGCAAGATTTTTAACATGACCGCGTACGTCAATTCGATCAGACGCCAATGCGGCGATTTCATTTGGGACGTATGAACCAACGATGATGAAACGATCCTTGAAGCCCTTTGCCTGGATCCGTGGCCACACCTCATGCACGAACCATTTAACCGCATCCACATTCGGTGGATGCGAATAACTACCAATGAATAGGAAATCCCGCCGCGTTACGAAGTTTGTGTCCCGACGCTCACGACGCTGTCCTAATGCATCGAACTTTTTTCTCGAAGCCGACGATATACTTGGCGCCAAGCAAACATTCCTGACGGCTGCTGAGGTGTTTCGCGTAGGATGGGGATCTGATGCACCACTGCCTCTGGAACGAGTTCCTTGAGCAAATTGGCTTCGTAAGTGCTCACGACGATGGTTGTGTCGGCGCGCCGAATTAAATCCAACTCAATTGCACGCATTGCTTCAGCCGAATCAGCCTGAGCCCTGTCTCCGGCCAGCATTGCTTCGCGTTTCATCCGCAAAAAGTGCAGATCAACCGGGTAGAACACAATCTTTGCAGCAGGCGCCACGCGCCGCGCGAGATCAAACACCGGCATTGCTACCTGCGCACGGCTGAGCAGCACAATATCAGAACGTGGGCCGAACGTTTTTATCACGTCGTGTAGCGACATCGACTTGGGGGCGACGTTGATTCCGAGATTTTTGAGGGCCCGTGTGTAGCGTTCGGCCCTAACGTATTTTGTTGGTGCGAATGTCACACCAAACCCAGATTTGGTGAGGATCTGAAGGTACGAGAAAATACTCGCGGAGCCGCTGTCATAATCGGGCGCTGGCATCATATCATCAATGACCAGGATCCGACCACGCACCGAACGAGCGCCCATCAAATGGGAAAAGAAAGGACTCGACGCCGACATCGCTCCAGCTGCGCAAGTGATTGAAGGTAATTATGACTACAGCTTAGTCGACGGAGCAACGGTCGGTGTTGCTTTTCGTCGAGCGCGGTAAACGTCAGGATTGGGGTATTTTGGCTAAGCTGCGCTCAGGGGAACGACTTGGAGGAGGTCGATTAGTGCAGGAGAAGCCACTGCCGCGTCAGGAAATGGACTAGAAACCACAGGAGTACGCCTGCCCATACGGGGGTAATCGCCACGCCCAACACGACCATTACGATCGGCCATTCTGGCGCTGCTGGCGTCACTTTGTAATTGCTGGTTTATTGCGTGACGGAATTTAAGAAATATTTCCCGCATTGGTGCCTGCCATGTAGAATCTTGCAGCCACTTGTTTAGCGCGAAGCGCGCTACAGGATTGTGACGCGCATCACATTTTTGATATTAAAGTTTATGAGCGAAATTTTTAAAAGGCAGCGACGCCTCGATGCAGGCGATAATGCTTAACGGCCTCCCCAGTCTGTGCGCGATCGCAAATCGCCGGATCGAAAGGCGATTCGACAGCAATCGCAATAACCTAACTGGTTAGCTCAGATCGCCCTTTTGGGATGCGCGCACGCCTTGCCACAATTTAAGCTGCAGAAATAAAAACGAACCGTGGCTTTTCGGGCACATCATTCGACAAAGGTTTCAATCTGGCCATTTACCATACGGAAATTGCGTGAAGTTTTCCGAATTCTGCTTGATTGCGAATCGCGCTTGCCACGAAATAAGGCGCGGCTATGGCTTGAGGCGAATCCTTTCGTTCGCCTTGGCCTTTATTTTTGGGGTCTGGGGATGACACTGAGTTTTGTTGGGGTTGGCCGCAACTTTGAGCGGGGCACCCGCATGAAATTAGGCGCGGCTGTTCTTGGTGCAGCGCTAGCGGCTGTCAATGCGGCCGATGCCACAGTGCTGGCGCTCGATTCGATTACGATTAATATCAACGGCCACACCTACAGCCAGTCATCTACGGCCGCCTGATCTCTTCAATTTCCGCGTGTACAAAGCCCTGGCCTTAAAAAGCCAGGGTTTTTGTTGGAAAATTCGCGACACGTAAATGTTGCTCGCGATGCTCGCTGTTGGCGCTCAAACCCCGGTCTCAACGCCGAGAGTTTATGTCGGACAAACTCACAGTAATCAAATTGCGGGTAAGTTTTGTCGGGATGTCTGCCGCGATATATGCAAGCTTGTCCGCCCTCGGCTGGCTGGCTTGTTGGCCGCCGTAGGGAGCAAATTCATTACCTCGGGCGAATAATGGAAACCGTTCAGATTGTCTCCGATCCGTCGCAGTTCAAGGCGCTCGAGGAAGAATGGAATGCGCTTGCACATTCATTCGCGACGCCTCTCGTGCAGTTTGATTGGTTCAATGCCTGTCGCCAATTTGTTCGTAACGATGCCGATCTACAGGTGTTTGTTGTTCGTGACGGTAATGTTGTTTGCGCAATCGCACCGATGATTGTCACTCGAGAATGGGGCCAAGCGCGGCTTACTTCACTCAGCCATGCAACGAATGAACCTAATGGATTCGTCTATGCCGACCAAGCATCTCTCGTCGCCCTGTGCGAGAAGATTGCGAGTTTCGGTCGCTCTGTCGTATTGCCTCGCTTTAATTCGAATTCTGCCGTCCTCTCCGCATTCCAACGGGCAGCAAACCGGAAGGGATTTGTTGTCGTTAGGTCAGGTCGTGCCGGAAGCTCGCGTGTGCCCCTCGGGATCGATTGGGAGACCCTGCTGTCGCGTATGTCGTCAAGCAGCCGCACGTCCATGCGGCGCAGCCGCAAGATCGCCGAACGTTATGGCCCAGTAACATTTGCCGCTATTTCACCCGGTGAAGCCGACGTGGATCGATATTTGGATGAAGTCTTTCGCGTTGAGGCTCAGAGTTGGAAGAGTCGGTCCGGCACTGCGGTTCTACAACAGCCGATCCACCATCGATATCTACGAGAGTATGCTCATGCGATGTCACGAAAGGGCTTCTTTCGCGTTTTCTTCTTGAATATTGGCGGCGATACAGCTGCCGCAGGAATGGCTGTGGAATATGCCGGCCGACTTTGGGGACTAAAGACCGGATATGATGAGCGCTTCTCAAAATGTGCTCCAGGCATTTTGCTCAATCACGAAATCTTGCGATATGCTTGCGAACAGAAGCTTGAAGCTTTTGAGTTCCTCGGCGAAGCGGAAACATGGCATCGGCGCTGGCCTATCGAGCCTTGCTACTTCACGACGCTGTATTTCTATCCGCACTCGATGACCGGGCTAGTGATGTTGGGCCATGACTGTCTTCGATACGTCTTGAATCGTGTGCGGAGAGTCAGATCCGCATTTAGCGCGCCCGCATGAGTGTTTTGGGGCCACCAGCTCTCAACTCGGGCAATGATGCTGACCCGGCTTCGCTGGCATTGGTTTCATGGCATTTCGTCGGCAGAAAAAGAACGCGGCACTCGCAGCCGCCTAATCTCTTCAACTTTCGCATGTACAAAGCCCTGACCTTAAAAGGCCAGGGTTTTTGTTGAACGAACTGACGACACGCAGATCGTGGGCGTCAATGGACAGCGCAAATCATGATAATAGATGGGTCGGACTGGAATTTACGATCCAAGTGGTTGCAACTGTGCCATCGACATAGACATTCGGCGTGAAGCCGTTGCCGGTCGACTGCCATTCGGTGAACATGCCGGTGCTGGTGTTGCGCCACAGAAGATCGCTCTTGCCGTCGCCGTTGAAATCGCTAACCGCTGCGAGCGTCCAGGCGGTGCTCACTGAGCCATCAACGTAGACGTTTTGTGTGAATGCGTTGCCGGTGGACTGCCATTCGGTGAATAGGCCCGTGGCGTCGTTGCGGAAGACAAGGTCTGTCTCGCCGTCGCCATTGAAATCTCCCGTGCCTGCAAGGGTCCAGCCAGTGTCCACCGAACCATCAACGTATGCGTTCTGTGTGAACGCGTTGCCACTGGACTGCCATTCCGTAAAGAGGCCAGTAGATGTGTTGCGGAAGAGAAGGTCTGTCTTGCCGTCGCCGTTGAAATCGCCGGTCGCCGCAATGGCGTAAGCCGTGCTTACCGTGCCATCAACGTAAACATTCGGTATGAAGGCATTGCCGCTGGATTGCCATTCGGTGAATAGCCCGCTGTTGGTATTGCGCCACAGAAGATCGCTCATGCCATCGCCGTTGAAATCGCCGATGGCCGCAAGAGCGTAGGCAGTGCTAACCGTACCATCGACATAAATGTTTGGTGAAAAGCCGGCACCAGTGGATTGCCATTCGGTAAATGTGCCGTCGGTGGTATTACGCCAGATGACGTCACTGACACTGTCGCCATTGAAATCGCCACTTCCCGCAAGACTCCATGCGGTGTTCACCGAGTTTACATAAGCGTTTGCCGTGAAGCGGCCAGCTGTTGATGCCCATTCCGTGAACGTGCCGCTGGCAGTATCGCGAAACAAAAGGTCGCTAAACGCATCGCCCGTGAAGTCGGTCGTCGTCGCCGGCGCCCTATTCCAACCCACGACATCCAGAGTTTTGAGATCGACGAAATTGACCGCACCAATCACACCTGTGTGAGGCAGTGCCAAACGAGTCGCCAACAATGCTGGGCAGCCAATCGCCAGCATCTCCACCATTATTGGGATTGTTGAACTGCGTAAGCAGTTGAGTTCCATCGATTGAGAAAAAACCCAGCCCTGGCGTTAGATCACGGACTCCTGCAGATGCGTAACGATAGAGATCCAATGGCGTGTATTTACCGCCGCTGCCGAGGTCTCCGATCCGACCGAAAACGCCCTCAGATATCTCGTGCTCAATAACGCCGATGGCATCATAGGCGCCCGCTACTGCCCTATTGTTAGGATCGAAAGTCCAAGAGAGATTGCTATTTAGCGTGACAAGTGTCGTCGGGGCTGTGCGTATTCGTTCCCAACCCCAAAGCCCGCTCTTGTGGCAGTGTCAGCTCATATTCTGCCACGTCATTACCGTCGCCGGTTGGATTATTGGCGGGCAGGGTGGTGTAGGCAGTGATGTCGTCAGGTGATTTCTGGCTCGCAACGAGAGCGTTTCGTATCTGCGTGTAGGAAAATGAATCAGCAAGGAAATCGTTAAAGGCGGCGTCTCCACTTGCGATCGGATTCCACGCGAATGTGACACTTACCGTGACTGCGTTGGTAAATGCGTGTTCATAGAACGCAACCACATAGTCGACGGCGGCTTGGTATTGCGCCTGGAACGTTGCCGGCTGACTGGTCACGCTCAAATCGTAGGCGACGTTAATGACCAGTCCCATGACGCGCTCTTTGCTCCCTAACCGCTAAGTATACGGATATAAGAGTAGGAAAAGAACTCTCAAATTGAGCGATGTATGCTGCTTGGCTTCGCTGGATTAGGCTTCATCACATATCGTCGGAAGAAGATCGCCGCATCCGCAACTGCCTGATCGCTTCCACTTCCTCAAAAATAAAACCCCGGCCTCGCGCCGGGGTTTTTTGTTGGACAAACTCACGGCATAATAAATCAAAGCGAAAGCGTCGCTGGACCGCGATCTTTAGCGAACGCCTCGCTTTTGGAATTGATCCTCGTCCTCAGAAATCATTTCGAAATTAGAGTCCTTGAGAGCATCGGAGTGCCAGATTAGCCAAAGTACGGCTGCGACTGATGGCATTAGAGCTAAGAGAGTGGCCAGCAACCACGAGCTCATTGCGTCCTCCCGAAATCGAGCCCCCAGCTCGATTTCGTTATTTGGTGGCATCGCATTTGGCATTTTCACGCCAAAATCAAGATCACTAACAGGCAATATGCTGTCTGGTTGGCTATTCGGGAAACGACGGAGAGCAGAAGGATTAGTGGACGATTTGCGACACAAGCCACTGATATAGAAACCAAAATCACCACCACCGTCCACACCGGGGTAGCCGCCATGCCGATTACAATTATGGCCGTCGGCCATGGGGCAGCTTTGAATGCCTTTCGCATCGATGTCTCCTGATCAGGCTTGCACGAATCTATTTAGCTTCAAGCTGCCTACACGCATTGACGCGCATCAAATCTCACACGCCAGTGGCTGTATGAATTCACGACACACAAATTGCAGGCGCGCAAAGTTATCGGATGTTCTGGGTACTAGAGTTGGAATTAGTCTAATTCTAGTGAGTACCGCTTGGAATTTAATTTCCAGCCGGACACAACTGCTATCGTGATCGTCCATTCGCGTTGATAATATTTTTTATCGTCTGCATCGATTTGTTGTGACCATACTTGTTGTACGCATAATATCGCGGCTCAACGTATATTTGACCTATGTCTGTGGGCACATCAGAGAAAAATTCTGAATAGGACGCATCAATGAAAAAAGCATTGATCCCAGACTGCGAATTACAACATATAAGTCGATAATTAAATTTATTGAACAACTTACTGAAGCTGCTCAATGAAGCGCAGAAGTAATCGTCGTGTTTCCAAGTGAATTTAGAATCGTAAGCAATTTGAAACTCTACCGGTGGCGGGAACTTGGCATTGTATTCAACGATAAAAAGTTTTGGTCTAAAGTTATGCGCCAATAATTCTTCTGCAAAATATATATTATTTCCGTCGACTAAGGAGATAACATCCAATTCTTCTAAGTCAATTTCCTTCAACCCTTTCTTGGTGAGGCTCGTCAAATTCTCTAAAGTGATCCGTTCTTTTAGATAGTACAATTTCTTGCGATCTCGATTCTCAATATCAAACTTTAAATCATTACCGCCGATCCAAACACCTTTCCATCCCAGCGCGGCCAGGATTAAAGTGTTGTTTTCTGTACCATCGCCAACGCCATCGCCTAATTCAGCATAGACACCCATGTCCAGTTTTTTGATCCTTCTCAGGATCTCTAATGTAATTCCGTCCTGGTCAGCTTTAGAAAAACATTTTTTTCCAAATCGATTTAGAGGGTTTGGATTATTGAATTGAAGGAACTTTGTTTGATGAAAAAGAATAAGATCTTGCAGCTCTCTAATCTGATTAGGCAGATTAAAAATCTGACGAACTTTTGAAACAACCTTTGTTATGTTGGACATTGAGAATTGTTACCCATCTCATTCTGAAGATGCGTTTGATTATACTTTGTTCGCAGGCTAACGTATAGAAGTTTTGGAGAAGCGGAGTGTTTCGTACACTGTGCTATGGGCGTTAGCGGAATCGCGAGCCGAAATTGTGCTGTTACTTGCCGTTCCCGCACGCGACTGTAGCGTCTTTCACAGTTTCAGCGCGACCACCCAGATTGCAGAATACGAGACTTTGAAGATGTGAACCTCTAGCGCGAGAGGGGAGTCTACGCTTATTCGCTCACGTGCTCGGTCAAAAAGTCCAAGTTAGAGTAATATTCACTGAGGTCTTGCAGGTGGGTGAGCCATTTGTGGCTTCCAGTTCTGTTTGATCGGGCTAAACTGCAAAGTATGAAATCGAAGGAGGCCCAATATGAAAAAAATAATTTCGTTTACTCTTGGGATTAGCCTTTGTAGTCGGTATCATCTCGAGTGTCGGTGGCGCCTTTGGCCAAAACACAGTATGCGCAACCTGCCAAAAACAGGTTCTAACTGCTCTCAAGGCTTGCCAGGGCCAACTTCCGCCGCGAGTAGTACCAAAGGATCTGAGGCAACCTACCGACGACGAGCGTAAGGCCATTACCGATCGAATGGAAAAAACGCGCAACTGTTCGACGACCTCGAATGAAGGTTTTGCCAACTGCAGGCGTACGGCCGGTTGTCCCTGATGAATAACGCGACTGGATGCAGCGGGCTAGAAACAAAAATTGGGCCGACAGGGTGTTCGGCTATCGGCCCAGGTTAATATCGCCGATACTTTAATTCTCAGCGCCTTGTCTTGATGCCGCTATCGCCACTGGCAATTAGATTGCGAGCAGATATCCGACTTTGACGTTGCACCAGCGCAGAATAGCATGTGGAGCTGACATCCGATCGACATTCGCGCTCTCTGCTTAGGGTCGGGCGCAGTGCACTGGAAACAGTGCCAACTACGGTGAAAGAAGCGACTCAGCCAGGAGGTCTTCTTGCTGAGACAGAAGCTTCTCATAAGCGACGTTGGTTTTTCCAATCGTATCTATATAATTTTTCCGTGTCGATGTCAGCCTTGTGAATTGATCGATGAGACGGTCGACATCTAAGTTTTCCAATGGTTGGGAGAATGCTCCGAGTCCCATCTCGTTCATCAATTCACCGTGTCGTTTCCGATAGCCCAAAGATATCGTCGGCTTGCAGAGCTTAAGTGCGAAGATGAGATTATGAAATCGATTTGCAACTACGATGTCCGTGTGACCAATCTCACGCATGAGATCATGGAACGTTTTAATCGGAGCGCCAGAAAGTTGCTCGTGCGATAAATGGCCGCGTTCCGCTGCCACCGCATTGAGAATAAAATCAACTGCATGCTGGTCCAGCGCGTCACCGACGAAAAGGCGAACGCGATGACCGTGATCGAGTAACCAAAGTACGAATCGCGTGATATTCTTCAGGTAAGTATCGTAGAATTGCTTACCGTCATCATCGCGGCCACGCGGACCATGATATTGCATAACGCCAACCCCGACGGTCAGTACGTCCGCATCCTGAAGTAGTCTGGCAGGAGAGGCGGGCATCGGAAGTTTAAAAACGATGTCCGGATAAACTGGATCATTGCGTGTGTCCAATCCGATGCTTTCCATGAATTCCTTCGATATCTTATCGCGATAAGACCGATAGCTCGCCAGTCTGGCGGCAGACTTCAGGAGCCACCGGTTCACAAGGTTATCCATTGGGCCTGCCCCCACGCTCACAAATCCAAACTTGATATTGTGAACTCTGGCAGCAAGACACCATTTTAAGAGCGCATATGGCAGCGTCCAGGGCGACTGATTGAAATCGTCGAGAATTCCCGTACCTGGTACTATAATCACGTCGAATTGTTTCACTGCTCTGAACGTATAAAATAGATCGACAAGTCTGCCCGGAATTTTGAGCAGCAACCGATTAAAATTCCGAAACAAATAATTGTCGGAACGTATCCAATTTATTGGGATTGCGGCGATGTGATAATCTGTCAGTACGCGTTTAGGTCCTTCACAGATGCAAACCAGATTCGCATCGGGGCGAGCGCGGCGCAGAAAAAGAAGAATAGTTTCTAACGAGGCATCATTACCAAAATTATCGACACCGAAGAGGCCGAAGAGACCGATCGTCTGTTTTTTCATCTGCGCTCAGGTCGTCGGCACGCGTTGACAGAAAAACGACGCGCCAGTTCAATATCCTCGGTATTTGAGGTTTGCACACCAATTGGGTACGCCGCGAAGCCTCGTCTTCGGTGGAATACATTGCTCGCCGCGCACAGAGGCGGCACGTTGATAGATTGTGCCATCAGTGAAACTTAGCGCAATTTAGTTTTCCGCCGCTTCGTTCACTCGTCGGATGGTAACTAGCGATTCTTACCATGAGTCACTGCCGCTGCTTTGCCCCCGCTTTCCCTAACGCCTAGGGCGGTCCACACTATTTGCCTCTGGCTATACAGGGCTGGACCCCCCTTGCAGGTCGGGCGAAGAAGGGCTTGGAATCCATTGGAAATTCAAGGGATATGAGCTGAATTCCCATGGAATCAATGGATTTACGGCCCCGAGACAATGTCTCAGAGCTTCAACTTATCCTTGCGGATTGGGATTTTTGGGCTATCCTTAAGTCTATATTAATTACATTGCCTGGTTGCAGTTTCTGCAATCCCTCAGGAGGTTGTTATGAGCGTCGCGAACGATTTTGAAGCTCGCTTTGCAACAAGCAACTTGCGCGTCGCAAAGGGCTGCGGCCTGCTTGGGCTGGGATTTGCGCTCGGCCTGATGCTTTGTCCGCAGATATCATTTGCCACCGACATAAAGGCCGGTACGGCGACCGTGGTCAATAAAAGGGTCATGGGCATCATTCACGGCAACGAGCAGCTCCTGTCGACGGGCAGCGAAGTCTTCATGGACCAGGTCGTACGCACCGATGACGACAGTTCGACGCAATTACAGTTACTCGATCGAACTGGCATCAGCATTGGAAGCAGATCGGAAGTCGTCCTCGATCGTTTCGTATTTGATCCTGACCGCCCCAAAGGCGACGTAGTTTTATATGCGACAAAGGGAGTGTTCCGTTTCGTCACCGGCACGCAGGATTCAAGCAGTTACACGATTAAAACGCCGATGGCGACGATTGGCGTGCGCGGTACGATTATCGAATTTAATTCGACCCCGGATATATTTGAACTCCTTCTCGTGAAAGGAAAGGCAAAGGCGCTCATCGATGCCTCACAGGCGACCGTTTCATTAGATTCAGAAAACACTTTGCTTACCGTTCACCCCGATGGTCAGTCCGACACAAAAACTTGGACTGGCAAAATGTCACTTTTTGATGCGCGTAATGGCGATGCGACCGGTGCAACTGGGCGTGCCGCTGGACCCGGTGCCTCGGGAACCTTAAATCGGGTCTCAACGTTCCAACCCGGGTTTTCCTCCATTTCCCTCGGAACGACTGTGGCAAAACAAAACAGCAGCAGCGGACAGACTTCCGAAGCGCCCCCGACATTTACGTTCCAGACAACAGTCATCAAGAAGGCCAGTTCTCCGGTCAGCCAGTAACTGCAAGCTCTAATCGTTACTGCGAACGACGAAAAGCACGGCGAGATTCTGTGCGCAATTTCGAATCATTGGAGACTGTGCCGGCAGTTAGGAGCTAATGGCTTCTACTGTGTTTTCGATTAGGTAATTGCAATCGCCTACCCATCAAATGTCCATTGCGTAGAAATTTTCATAACTTCAATTCTCTTCGCCGTTCAGATTAGAATGTAAAAAATAAAAGACGTTCATCGAGACCATCAGAGCGGATATCATTTTCCATTTCTCGAGCGCTAGCGGTGGTTCGACAAGAGTGGAGAACGTCCCACACACCTCAAGGATGACTATTTGAACCAAGTCGTAATTTCACATTCCGCACAAACTTCCCTTATCACAGCTTAAATTCATGAGGTCGAGAACTTGGGTCCATGAGAAGGCCGTGTTGTTGAAGTAGCTTCGCGGCATTGTAGATGACCCCAAATGGCAACTTAGCGCGCTCGGCGATGTCGAGTAGTGAATGTGCACCGTCAGAGAAATTTAGAACCCACAACATTGCCATATTCCGATCAACGCTGTCTTTGTCTCCGCTCATTGGGCCATAGAGACCGCGCCTTCCGAGCTGAGGTTCACATTTTGGCACCATATTCTGAAACATCCTGTCATTTTCAATCACGCCCAGCATTTTTGCGATCAAGTGATAAGACTCGGCCAAGTAATGCGGTCGGATAAGCTCGAGATTGTCGGCTGAAGTATGATATTGCGGAATTGTTGCAAACTGGCTGCGTTGAAAGAGCCCGACCGGCAAATTAAACCCCGGCGAACAGAATTGTCGCTCATCATAGCCGTAAGGAGAAAAATCGAGGATTGTGGGATTGAGCCCGCAGTGACGAAGAACATGCATCGCGGCTCGATCGATCTTCGCGTCACCACGTCGGCTCTTCTTGTAAGTTGGACCACCGCCATCGCCGACCATGGAAACGACGAGACCATGTTTGATGTGGTCGCTCTTATCCTGATTGCGCGCTAGCCATGTTATTGCGCCGATTGTGCCAGGAGCGAACAGGAAACGGTAGCTGTAATGCGTTCGCAATCCTGCCATCCGCTTCCCAAGATACGTGAGAAGCGCCAATCCCGAACAGTTGTCATTGGCAAGCGAGGGATGACAGACGTGAGCCGAAAGCAGAATTTCATCTTCAGTTTTGCCTCTGTGCAGATATTCGCCATAAGTCAGAAACCCATCTTCGAGGCTTGAGTCGATGACGACCTCATAGGTCCCCGGTTGCAGGGCTTCGAGCCGACGATGCGCCATGCAAAATGCCCAGTCCTCCGCATAGTAGGAGGTACGATAGGGAATCAAATCGGGTTGTTCTGGCAGGGTATGAATGTGTTTCTTGAGCTCGGCCAACGAGACATGCTTTCGTACCGGCACGCTGTAGCTCATCACATGCAGATTTGACTGCGCAAAGTCGACAATTTTTTCACCGCGCTCATTCTTTACGTACGCGTCGCGAATATTCCATTCACGAGGAATCTCCCAATCGAAGACAGCCGTACCCGTTGGTACTTCATGAACTTCTAATGGGATGTGCGCGCCGATCTTGCGCAACGTCTCTCGTACTCCATTTCCGGTAATGCTCCGGCAAATAGGATATATTTGGGCCGCAAAGGCAAATAGTTCCTCGCCGATGCCTTCGGTTATGATGGGTTCGATAAAATTTTCGGGCGAATGCATAATGCCGGAAACATCCGCTCGCTTACTACGCATGCGGCGAAAGCGCGGCCACGACCAATTCATCGTGGTTTTGCCTCCTATAACGTAATTCGGTATCGAGGATTCCTTCAGTGATCAGTTTCTTGATGTGACCAATGCGCTGATAGCGGGGGCCCTCAAACTCCTGGAGGGTGAGGCCAGACGAACGATACGTCTGATAAAGCTGCTCCGCGCCCGTCTTCGCGTCCCACTTTGGCTGGAATTGCGGCAGCATTTTCTTGATCTTTTCGAAGCTTACCCGATAGGAACGCTTATCAGGTCCGGCGCCAGCCGCATATTCAATCTCGCAGTCAGGCACGACGCCAGCTACGATTTCGGCCAAATCCCGTATTTGATAGTTGTGGTTCGTCTGACCAACATTGAATGCCTCGTTAAAAACCACGTCCGCTGGTGCCTCGAGGACGGCAATAAACGCGCGTGAGATGTCCTCGATGTGGACAATCGGCCGCCAGGGCGAGCCATCCGACTTCAAGTGAATATGCTTCGTTGTCACTGCCCAGGCGACAAGATTGTTAAGTACGATGTCGAAGCGCAGCCGCGGCGAAACACCATAAGCAGTCGCCGGTCGCAAGTAGGTCGGGCAGAAGCCGTCTCCTGCCATCTGCGAGATGTCACGCTCTGACATTACTTTCGATTCTCCATAGGCCGTAACCGGATTCAGTGCGCCAGTTTCGTCGATCATCTCATCGCCTGCGAGGCCATAATTGCTGCAAGACGAAGCCAATATAAAACGCCGAACCCCTGCCTTTTTCGCAAGTTCGGCCAGTCGTACACTCGCTCGGTGATTAATCTGATCGGTGATGTCCGTCTTGAAATCGCCAAGCGGATCATTGGAGAGGGCCGCCAGATGTAGCACTGCATCGAAACCTGTGAGGTCGTTCAGCTCGGCATCACGCACGTCCTTGCGGATGGTTGGCACCTCGTGGATCGTACCGCCACCTGAAAATGTGCAACGTGCGTAGAGGTCGCTATCGAAGCCTACGACGTCATGGTTTCTTTTAATCAACATTGGCGTGAGGACTGTACCAATGTAACCGAGATTTCCGGTCAACAAGATTCGCATCACTATTGCTCTCTATCAGACCTGACAACTAGTCGAACTGCGCAATATCCCGAAATACTGCGAACCGGCATCGATCACGATTGGAAGCATCGGCAAGCCGCGATCGTCTTTAAATATAGTGGAGCACCAATGTATGCCGTCAGGGTAGGGCATGCTTGCTGCGCTCCAGTTCATAACATTGGTTCTGCCGAGTTCAATCGAGATAGCGCATAGAAGTGAATGGCAAACGCTTTGGGGAGTTCCCGTTCCAACTATGTCGATAGCTCCGTCTGAAATGGCGAGACCAAATGGCTACCTGCGGCGGAAGAAAAAACATTATCAGCGCAAAAAGCAATTCAGGAATAAAGCTCACTCCTACATCTTTCAATTTAGCTCGCCATTGCCAAATTAGAGGCAGCACGTCCTTTAACTTTGCGCCCTCCCGGCGGTATTGTGCGAGGTTTAAAAATACGCTGCGCGAAGCATAGCGCTTATACAATGATTTAATCTTATCACGTTTTTTCGGATCTTTAATTGACCGATCAGCCATATCAATAAGTTCGCTCGTCACCCTCTCGCTGTCGCTGAGGCGCAGATCAATAGATAATCTTGACGTCTCGCGTGCACTGTTCTGAAGGCGAAGCAACCCGCAGGTCTTATTGACGAAGCCAGCCTTGCCGGTTGAAAGTAAAGTAGCCCAGACGGCTCGGTCGGCCGCGTGAGGATGGTCCACCGGAAATCCCCCCAGGGCACGGAGCGCGTCCGATCTAATCATATAGGTGCTCATGCCCGCCAACATTGGGAGTTTTAACAGCTCCTCTAAAATATCGACACCATTCCAAATGCCGGTCTTAAGTTTGCTGTGTGGTTGCCACGCGCGCTCAACGTCTGGAAAGTAGACTTCGCTTAATGCGATCACGATCGGAATTTGTCGATCACGGCGCACAAGAGCAACAGAAGATTCTAGCAACCAGGGTGAAATCTTATCGTCGTCCGAAACCAACAAAAAATACTCACCTTTGGCTTCGGCCAAGCACGCATTCCAGTTTGGCAAGAGACCGATATTGTTTTTCTGTGTAACGACACGTAGCTTTTGACCACGAAATTGTTGCAACACTTTTTGCGTGTCGTCCGTCGACGCGTTATCAGAAACAATTATTTCGTAATTGGGATATGTTTGCGAAAGAACCGAAAGAATACATTCTTTCAGCAAGGACGCTCTATTAAAGGTTGGTATTGCAATTGTAACAAACGGATTACTGTCGGCGCGCAACGACACCCGATTGGTGGTCGACGAACTAGAGCGCGACGATCGACGCGGCAAACTGGACTTTCCGTGTTTGGCGACTAACATTAGGATACGCTCATACACAGACGCTTTTGACAACTAATTAAATTGGCGTTCAAATTAACGTAACGAATTTATATCAAGTCTAGCCCTGGTACAACGTCATTTAAGGTGGTTAACCTTAGCGCGAATTACTCAATTTGCAGATGCGAGCCCCGTGATTGAATTAGGTTATTGACTCGGCGAACCACAATGAATTCGTTTGTCCTGCTCAAGCAACTCTGAGTTTCCGCGCAAAAAATGCTTCCGCGTAATTTTCCGGAGCATGGCATTCCATTCCTCTCAGCCGGGCCAATCCGCGAAAAACGTCGGGGCTGAACCAGTGTTTCGATCGCTGGCTTCCGAAGTGCGTCATCAACAAATCGATTTTGCGGTTCAAAGCGTCGGCCGGAATTGAGACATAAACATTGGGTCGACCCATATCTCCATCCCATTTGGGGACTTCGTACTCGAGAATGCAGTGGTCACGGAACGTATTCCAAGTCAGCCGGCTGACCTCCCGGTGATCCTGATGTTCATCATCGCGATGTTGGGTGAAAATAATGTCTGGATTGACTCGCGTTTTAAGCTCTTCGAACCAAGATTTTATTTCGGCACCATGCTGCGGAAAAAACCCGTCCTTGAAGTTCATAATCTCAATTTTTGCTTCCGCTGCATCTGACAGAAAGTCTGCTGCTGAAGCACGAGCCTCTCTTTCACGTTCTCCGGCGCCGCTCAAGACACACCACTGAACATGCAGACGGATTCCTCGCGCAATCATATTGAGCAAAGTTGCACCAGCGCCGATTTCGATGTCGTCCGAATGCGCACCCAGGCAAAGGACCGACATTTGTTCGCCGGGTGCTGCGAGCGGAAAGACCTTCATGACATTACGATTTGGGGCGCTTTCCAGCGCAAGAGTGCCGCCATGGCATTTCACCCCGCTCGACCATTTCTTCGAGCACCTGTCTGTCCTTCAATGTATCCATCGGTCGCCAGAAGCCTTCATGTTTATAGGCGAGGAGCTGATCATCCTTGATCAAGCGTTCAAACGGTTCGAGAACTAATTCCTCGCCGTCGTGAATATAATCGAAAATTTCTTTCCGGAAGATAAAGTAGCCACCATTTATCCAGATGTCCGCCTCTTGGTTTGAGCGCAAGCGGCGGACGCTGGAATTTTGATTAAATTCAACAAGATGGAAATTGAATGGCGCGCGGACCGCCACGAAGCAGCCGATTTTTCCGCTTTTCTTAAAGTGATCAATCATTTCTGATAATGGTGCATCGCTCAAGCCATCGCTATAGTTGGCCAGAAAGATTTCCTCGTTCTCAACGTAACTCTTCACCGCCACCAATCGCTCGCCGATGTTGCGCCATACTCCCGTATCGACAACGGTTACGCGCCAATCCGGCGCTTGTTCACCCAAGATCTCGATTTTTTTTCCAAAATTCGAAATCACAAAATCAGCACCGACCGTTTGCTTATAATTCAAAAAATAGTCTTTGATCACATTTGCTTTGTGACCTACGCACAAGATGAAATCACAATGTCCATATGAACAGTAATACTGCATGAGATGCCATATGATTGGTTGCGATCCGATCGGCACCATTGGTTTCGGAATATTCTCAGAATATTCGCGTATTCGGGTTCCCAGGCCCCCGCAAAAGAGGACGACCTTCATAATGCGACCTCGCGCGGATCAATTACATGAACTTCAGGAATTGGTACAATGAACTTGCAGCCCCAATTCGACACATGGCGCATTTGGGCGACGATCTCATTTCGTAAATTCCAAGGAAGTATAAGTAAGTAGTCGGGCCGTGTAGCATCAATCGCAGACACCGGATGAATCGGGATATGCATTCCTGGCGTGTAACGTCCGTGCTTGTAAGGGTTTTGGTCGACGGTGAAATCGAGGAAATCAGTCCCGACCCCGCAGTAGTTGAGTAGCGTATTGCCTTTGCCAGGCGCACCATATCCGCACACTTTGGCTCCTGCATCCTTGCATTGGATCAGGAAAGACAGAAGTTTTCGCTTGGTACGATGCACCCGTGCCCCGAACTGCGTATAAGTTTGAATGTTTTCAAAATCGATTTTACGCTCGTGCGTGAGGAGAGCGGTAACCGATGGTGCTATTTTGTACGAGGCATCGACGCGGCTCATATACACACGCAAAGATCCGCCATGCGTGGCCAGCTTTTCCACGTCAAACACTTTTAACCCATGTCGGCGGGCAAGCCGCTCTACCGTTACGAGTGAGAAATAAGAGAAATGCTCGTGATAAATCGTATCGAACTGGTTCTCTTTGATTAGGCATTCGAGATGCGGAAACTCGAGCGTAATCACACCATTTGGTGCGAGCAGATGCGCCATCCCGGCTGTAAAGTCATTGAGATTGGGGACCTGGGCGAGCACGTTATTACCGATGATAAGATCAGCCCGGCGACCCTCCGATACGAGGCGTTCCGCAAGTTGCATTCCAAAGAACTCCACAAGCGTCGGAATATTCTTCTTGCAGGCCGCCTCCGCGACATTTGCTGCCGGCTCAATGCCGGTAACGGGAATCTTCAGCGGCAAGAAATGCTGAAGTAGGTATCCGTCATTGCTGGCGATCTCAAATACTTGACTCGAAGTGCTAAGCCCAAGTCGTTTCGTGATCATATTGCAATACTGTCGGGCGTGCTCAACCCAAGAAGTCGAAAAAGACGAAAAGTAAGCGTATTCCGTAAAGATGAGTTCAGGCTTGACGTATTCCTGCAGCTGCACAAGAAAGCATTCACCGCAGACAAGCACATGCAGAGGAAAATACGGCTCCATTTGGTCAAGCTGGTCGGCGGTCAAAAAGCTCTCACAAAGAGGAGACATCCCGAGATCCACGAAGGTCGTAACGAGCGGGCTGTGACACAGTCGACAATGCCCACTCTTACGCGTCACGGGGTTCAATCCAGGGCTATCGAACATGATCGTCTGCATGGGATCTTGATTATATAGCGAGGGATGCGAAGAACCCATCTATGCGGCCGTGTCGAGCCCGGGTATTCGTCGGCTGTACAATTCGCGTCATGCCTGGATGATACCTAACATAATTACAATATTGCACTAATTGCTATGAATGAAATAACTACGCCGACACTTAGTAAATTTTGATAGAAAATTATGTGATATTGCAAGGCGCACAGGGACGAACCGGAATGCCGCCTCTCCGGACGGATTAACCATGCTGTGCTTCCGGAGAAAAGCTGAACATGAGGATTGGATTGGGTGCTTTTAATGGCCATATAGCCGTAGTCACTGGTGCGAGTACCGGAATCGGCGCGGCGATTGCCCTGGCGCTCGCCAAGGAGGGTGCGGACCTTTATCTCGTTGCGCGTAGATTGGAGTCGCTTGAGCGGGTCGCCCAAGACGCGCGAGACTTAGGTGCAACGGCCACCTGTTGCGCGGCCGATTTCAGTAGTGAAATAGGCCAACGTGAATTTATTCAGAGGATCACGACTGATCTGCGATACGTCGATATACTCATTCAGGACGCTGGAATATATGTATCAGGCTCAGTGGAGAGCGCATCTCTTGAGGACCTTGATCTGCATTATCGAGTCAACGTCCGCGCACCGTTTGCGTTAGCCAAGGCTCTAATACCGATGTTGAAAAATCGACATGGCCAAGTCGTATTCATCAATTCGAGTCATGGCATCACCGCACACGCATATTCGTCGGAGTACGATTCGACCAAGCATGCGCTGAAGGCAATTGCTGACAGCTTGCGGGGGGAGGTTAATGCTGCGGGTGTGCGAGTTCTTAGCGTCTATCTTGGACGAACTGCAACCGACATGCAGGCCCGAATATATGCACAGGAGGGCAAGCAATACCAACCGGGACTCCTATTACAAACTGAAGACGTCGCCTCCACTGTTCTCAATGCCCTTACATTGTCACGTACAGCCGAAGTGACGGACATCCATATTCGACCGATGATCAAATCATAATGCAATTTCGCCCCACCCGTCTCCAAGATGCGTGTCTCATTGATTTGGAGCCGGCGCGCGACCGTCGCGGTTTCTTTGCTCGCACCTTCTGTGTTCGCGAGTTCGAGGCACATGGGCTTGAAACTAAATTTCCAGAGCACAGTGTTTCCCTCTCCTCTCTTAAAGGCACGCTTCGCGGAATGCATTATCAAGTCGAGCCGCACAGCGAAGTTAAGCTGGTGCGCTGCCTCACAGGAACCATCTGGGACGTCATTATCGACATTAGGCCAAATTCACCGACCTACCGCCGCTGGCAAGGCTTCGAGCTATCAGGCGCGAATGGTCAACAACTATACGTTCCAAAAGGCTTTGCGCATGGCTTTCAGGTCCTAAATGACAATGTAGAGGTTAACTATCTCATTTCAGAACCTTACTTACCCGAGGCAGGGCGTGGCATTCGCTACAATGACCCAGCTTTTGACATTGTTTGGCCGTTACCCATTACCGAAATCTCGCCGAAGGACTTAAGTTGGCCCGACTTCGCTGATGGAACGTGATCGCCAATTGAGCAAATCCGATTTAAACATTAATCTCCAACACGAATGTCCGAATCGCGAGATCTTCTACTGCGTTAAAGCGGTTTTGTTTCACGATTTTAAACTGAGCGATGAAAGTTAGAAATGTCTGTGACTTTAATGAAAGATCGCATGCTCAGAAGGCAACCCGTCACTGGACTGTCGCCGGCCGTCGCTCTTTATCGTGACATACTGTTGTGTTTTGCCATAACGATCGAACTTGGTATTTTATTTTCCACGGAAGCTTATGGCTTTTTGGACCAGCAGGTTATAATTCAGTCAGTTTCGAGTGATTTAGGCAACCCATTTGAGCAAGCCATAACGCTATTTATTTTCGCCAACAGTGTGATATTGGCGAGATTAGGCCGAATCTCCGCACGCACGATCGCGTTCAGCATCGCTCCCTTGGTGCCTATACTGTTGTTGGCGCTTGCATCTTTCCTTTGGTCTGACTTTCCGTTGCTTACGATCCGACGCGCTTCTCGCCTCGTTATCGAGACGACCAGCTTCTTTTTGCTCGCTCTTTCTTATCGAGACGAGCCCGATCGGGTTTTACGCTTATTGTTTGGTCTTTTTGCGGTCCTCCTCGCGGCAAATATCGCATCTCTCGCTTTGCCCTCAAAGTCGTTCACGCCGATAGGCTTTAGAGGAATATTTGGGAACAAGAATTATTTCGGATTTTTCTGTTTTTTCGCGATCCCTGTGTTCGCAATTGGAATCGTGAACCCAGTAATATCGAAGTCGCGTCTCATAGCCGTAGCGTTGATTGTTATTACCGCAGGTCTGATGCCAATCGCGGGCACCAAGACCGCAATGGTCTGTATACCGTTAGGAATTCTTCTGACGCTGTCTATACGTTTTGTGTCGGTTTACGACGCCCGCATCCGAGGTATCCTATTTGTGATTTACACCCTAGCCGCACTTGCCATTGTCATCTCCGCGTATGACACCGGGATAGACACATTGTTCGACAAGTTGTTTGGCGACGTCAGTTTGACCGGACGCGACAACATCTGGCGCTTCGCGCTCGACCGATTCAGCCAGCGGCCCCTATTGGGCGTAGGATTTGGCGCGCTCTGGCAAACTGGCCCCGATGTCATCAAAGTTCTTGTTCAATATAACGCCTATTCTTTTATCAATGAAGCTCATAATGGTTACATCGACATATTGGCCCAACTCGGGCTTACTGGTCTCGCCCTAACGATTGCATTCTTGATTATCGTTTTTGTGCGATTGATTAAGGCAGTATTTCGCTACGAAATTGGTAAGAACTTCGGAATTGCTTCTTACGGAATGTATCTTTTGCTCGGCTCCATAATATATAATTTCACGGAGTCGGCCTATTTGTTGTCCCACGAAGTGTGGATCATGCTTGTGTTCGTCACGACATGCGCGACAGCGTATACGATGAGAAACAGAGCGCCATTTCCACATTATCAGACAATTCAGCAGCTGAAACTATTGCGCGCAAATCGTGAATCTTGAGTGGCAATAGAGATAACATCTGCAAGGAACCAAAACTGATCTCTTAATGAATCAGTCATGTTGATCGAATTTGTTGGGCCTCCACAGCCGGCGAACGCCGTGGAATATCTCGCTACGCAACTCTGGCGTTGCTAGGACATAAAACAAAACGCAATAGCAAACGTAGCAAACCATCAAATCAAGGATGAGTCCTACGAGTCCCAATCGATGCGTTACAAAGATATGAAGAATGGCGGTCATTGCAGCGAATACTGTTGCCGAAAAAAATGGCTTCCAGATGCAAAGTGCGAATGATCGCATATCAAGATTGATAGCGTTCGAAACGTAAATAAACATAACGGGTGTCGCTAGAAAGGGGCCAACAACTTGCGCGACAATCATTGCAAAAAAACCAAAGGGCGCTGTTACGATTAGCAAGCCGACATTAATCCCTGTTTGCCAACTTCTGATAATGAGCACATCGCGCGTTCGCCCAAGTCCAGTTAAAAGGGGTTCATACAAATATGACGTTGCATAGACGAACACTATAATTGCTAGCAGCTGTAATACCCAACCGCTCGTATGCCATTTTTCACCAAAAACCGTTTCGACAACTACAGGCGCCCAGAGCACAAGTGTAAAGAAGGGTGGCAGGATCACCCAACACATGGCCTCGCACATCTTTAAATAAAGCCGGCGCACTTCGGAAAGCTGCGTTTGTTTCGAAGAAAACAGGGGCAGGGAGATACCGGAGATCGGAGCGCTGAAAAAATTAAATAAAGTGTCGAACATACTCCGCGCTATTCTGTAGTAACCAACAAACAATGAACCAGCATATGCACCGATAAAAATGTCCGGACTTCTGACATCAATAACGGCGAGAAAACGAGAGCCAAAGATATAGGCGCTAAAATGAAACAAGTGCGAGATTAACGCCTTGTCGAGACGCAATGTTGGACTCCATTGCGATGCACTCCTGACAATAAGAAGTTCGACCAATAGCGTCACAAATTGCTGTACGACCAAACTCCAGACCTCGGCCCCGAGGAATGCACAAAAAACTGCAATGACTCCAGAAAGAAAGTTCCCTGCGATCGACTTCTTGGCGATTACATTGAAATGAAACTCTCTTACTAGTCGCGCTTGATGAACTTCATAAAGCGCGGAAATAGGTAGCGAAAAGGCTAAGATCATCAAAATCCAACACGTTAAGTTGAGATGACCCAGATACAGATAGGCGAATAACAAAGTCCCGAGAACAACGGTTACAAAAATGGCCCAGCTGGCGATTAGATTGAAAGTATAAGCCGTATCTGCATCATCCTCGGTCAAATCCGCCTTTTGAACTACGGCCAGTACAATTCCAACCGCTGCAAACGTTTGCATGATGTAGACAATCGATGCGCTGAGGCTAACGATTCCGAAGTCAACAGGATCCAGGAGACGACCAAGCATGACGAATAGGCAAAAAGAGATAATTTGCCGAAGGACCGTTTGTGTCGCAATCCAAAGGACGGCCGACGAAATACGATGCGTTGTCATGATCGATCGATGAGTTGGTGGATTTGTACGAAGTCTGCTGCTTGTGTGTTGTTTGATGTCATCAGCAGGTCATTGTGAATTCCGTGAGAAAAGAACGCACTCATGCCGCTTGGATTTTTAGGTTTTCTCGACGATTTGGATCAAAAGTACGGAGGAAAAGCTCGAGATTCACTAGAGACCAGAGAATCTTTTCGTGATTCTGACGTCCTACAATATGTTCTTGCACCAATTGACGTACCACGGCTCCATCGCAAATCTGCGCCGTTTGCGAGGAGTCGCTCACTAACATATCATGAATAAACTCACGGAGTGGGCCGCGAAACCATTCATTGAATGGTACTCGAAATCCAATTTTTTGGCGGTTGATAATTGTTTTCGGTAGAATTTTCGTCATTGCCGCGCGCAAAACTGCTTTTCCACTCCAGTGGCCAACCAAGAAATTATCGGGAAACCTAGCGACAATTTTAGCAAGCTCCGTGTCCATGAACGGCATTCTGCCCTCAATTGAACCGGCCATCATCATACGATCGCCGCGTTCAAGGAGATTGTCGGGAAGCCACGAGGTTTGATCAAAGAACAGAGTACGTCGCAAACTTGATTCTGAACTTGCAGAAAAGGGAAAAGGGTCCGGAGGAGCGAGGGGCATTTGGTTCCCGAGCAGTGCGCTACATTCATTAAACGTCATACCCGCGAACCAGAAACGCATCCTATTTCGTAATTCGCGCTCGCCAAATGCGGCGGCAAGAATTTTGAGACGACGCGTACCATAGGGGAGCGCATGAATGGCCGGCGCTATAATGCTATCGTGCAAATGTTGTGGAACTAAGCGCTGATAGATATTAGCCCATCCCTCGGCGCGATGCTTCGGATAGCCGCCCATGAGTTCATCAGATCCTTCGCCGGTAAGCACCATCTTTACCGTGCTCGACGCCATTTGCGACAGCATCAAAATTGGAATATCTGACGCTTCGGTTACTGGTGCGCCTCGCCGCAATACAGCAAGTGGCCAGTGTTCTAGGAACTCCTGCGGCCCGACGACGAGTTCGTGATGATCCGTGTCAAATTGTTTCGCAACGTCACGAGCATACTTAAGTTCCGAATATACTGCCTCCCGAAATCCCACGGAGAAAGTTCGCACCCGTTCAGAACTATGACGGATCATTGTAGAAACAACTGCGGACGAATCGATACCGCCGGATAAGAATGCGCCAAATGGTGCATCACTGCGCATACGGATGCGCACTGACTCGTCAAACGTTGTTTGAAACATCTCTATGGCTTCGTCGAAGCTGGTCACGTCTGGCTTCGTCGTTGCAATCGGCGGGGTATAGTATCGCGTGATCTCGGCACGATTGTCGCGCCATACCAGGTAACAGCCTGGCTGGAGCTTGTGCACCGAGCGAAAGAATGTTGCCGGTCCGGGTACGTAACGATTCAACAGATAATGTTGAAACGCGGCTGGATCGAAAGCGCGATCCATATTGGGAAATCGAAGAAGTGGTTCTATTTCCGACGCGAATAAGAGAATGCCCGGCTTTTCCGTTATGAATAGCGGCTTCTTGCCGAAAGGATCCCGCGCGATGATGAGAGTCTGCGTGGTCGCATTCCAAAGCGCGAATGCGAACATTCCGCGAAATCGTTGAATAGCTTGAAGTCCCCACGCTCGGTAGGCTTCAATGATGACTTCGGTGTCGGACGTGGTACGGAACACATGTCCAAGTGAGCGAAGTTCCTCGCGAAGTTCTATGTAATTGTAAATCTCACCGTTAAAATTGAGCGCGATCGAAGCGTCGTCACTCCACATTGGCTGCGCACCGCCACGGATATCAATAATAGAAAGACGCCGGTGGCCGAATCCAATTTCAAATTTTGTGTCTGCAGTCTGAGTTTGCCAGTAACCCGCCCCGTCGGGACCACGGTGTGACATCAGGTCCGTAAGCTGAACGAGAGTTTCGCGGTTCTGCCGATGCTTCTCCGCCAACACCCACCCAAAAATTCCGCACATCGCTACGACTTTCGCCCACCGCTTATTATCCCATACGGCCTTAATTTAAACTCGCATCGCATCATAACACTGTCGGAATATTGCTTCATCGAGCGAGGATTCAACGTCTATGCCGCTCGAGCATAAGGAAGGTCTTTTTCAATCAATTTTCTTGAGACAGATCTTGCGAGGTGCTTCGAGACGCGATGTGCTGTGAATCTTGCACCATGAACAAATCGCATTGGTGGCCCAAAACTATCAGATGATAGGGGGCCAACGAAATAAAGGCCCGGAATGCAGGATTCAAAGTTCGATGATAATAGAGGTGTTGGCCCGCCGAATCGCAGTGCCAACTGGAGCGGTTCCGTTAAAAACCGTAAACGCGCCAAATCAAGCGTATATCCGGTCGCGGCGATAACATGGTCCACGTTTAACTCAGTCTTGGTACCAGCACTGGTTTCGGCCCGTACCCGAACCTGATCATGTTGGACATCGGCACGAAACTGAGCGCATCCAAGTAGCAGCGATACGCTTCCCATGCGGTCCTTTAAGAACCAACCTCCGGCCGGCTGTAGATAGCGCTGGACGAGATACTGACGTGCCCTCAGTGGCAAGTGATGAGTGAGCATGGGCAGTTCGGAAAGTACAAGGGAATGCCAGCCATAACCGATTCCCGACATTGGGCGGATAGCGCGACGCCAAGAAGCTCTTGGCGTTGGTACGGGTTGGAAACTGAGGGAGCTCTGTCGCGCGACAAGATGAACCTCGGCACCAGCTTCATGTAGGAGGGCCGCAAGTTCTGTGGCCGAGGCACCGGCGCCAATCACCGCGATCTTGCGGCCAGAAAATCGACTTAGATCACTATGATCGGAACTATGCGATAGATATTCCGGTGGCAAGTTCGACAGTTCAGCTGGCATGTGTCGAAAGTAGTGAATTCCGATAGCTAGAACCACGTTGCGCGCAGATACCGTCGTGCCGTCATCGAACTTAATAATGAAGCAACCCTGCGAATTTTGAAGCGCTACGACCGTTCGCTCTTCGACCCCCGGTACAAATCGCTTTTGGAATGCAAGTCCATAGGCCGTAAATGTATCAACGTGAACCGGGAGTCGGCCAAATTCATACAAATTCGATAGGTAGGGAATGCGCTGCTCTTTAGAGAATTGATCTAATGTAAAATGATCTTGTGGATCGGAAAGGTTTGAAGCAAAGGCCTCGGATTTAAGAAACATGCCCTTCGGCATTTGCGTACGCCAAGTGTGCATCGGGCTGCCAAAGATCCGGAAATCGACACCGAGTCCACGCAGATGTGCGGCGATCGACAGCCCATAAGGGCCGGCGCCAATAATCGCGACTTCAATCATTTGATTCAAAGTATTTCCCTCGAGCAAAATAGGGGTGCCGCAACAATTATAGTTAGGCCCAGTGAGGTTCGCCCTGTCAATACTGTGTGCGGGTTTACAGTTTAAGTTTAGGTGCCGTATTAAGAACTTATGTGTCTGGCATTCAACGCTTTAACCAAAAGCCTTTACCCACTTGGTGCAAATTCCTACTATAAATTTGAATTATATGTGACCAATGATGGATGACTGCTGGCGCGATGGATGTGAGTCGGTTGCTTGATATATTACGCACACAATATTTGCGGCTGCCGCCATCATTTAAGGCAGTGATTGCGCCTATATTAAGCACTGTGCCTCTCTCATTGCGGTTCGGACGAACGTACAGAAAAATACGTCGTGAAATTTCTTTAAGTGAAACGGATGCCAAATTCGTCCAACAATATCAACTGACAGCTGTTCGCAAATTATTGCAACAAGCATCGCAGCGCAGTCGGCATTTTTCACCACTGATTAAAGCGCGTTTTGGATCAGGTTTCGATCCGTCGACTTTTACGATGGACGACCTGTCGTCGCTGCCAATTCTTACCAAGACCGACATTATCAATGATCCCGAGGGCTTCTTAATCGCAGAGGCCGGCGACTATGATACCCGCTCGACAAGCGGGAGTAGTGGACGTCCTCCGGCCAAAATCTTTCTGGATCGGGGACGAAGCGTTCGTGAAATTGCATTTATTCATCACATTTGGTCACGGATCGGCTATCGCCTCGGAGATGGACGCGCGATATTGCGTGATTATGGAGGCAATACCGCAAAAAATAGTTGGCAGTACGATCGCGCGCTCCGTGAATTATGGCTCTCTCCATATCATCTCACCGAAACAATAATGGATCGATATCTGCAATTATTGCACGACTATAAAGTGCGGTTCATTTTAGGATATCCATCCGCGCTCAGTATCCTGGCTCGGCATGCGATGCGCCGTCAGTGGAAGCCGCCGCCGAGTTTGCGCGGTGTCGTGGCTGCATCGGAAACTTTATTTTCTTATCAACGAAAACTACTAAATGAATGCTTTGGTGTGCCGGTGATTAGCTACTACGGCATGACTGAGCGCATTGCTATAGCCGGAGAAATCGTCGGAAGTCCCGACGTTTACGAATTTGAGCCTTTATATGGTGTGGTGGAACTGATTGATGATGCTGGAAAACCGGTCACTACTCCAGGGCAGCGGGGACGATTGATCAGTACTGGACTGTTTAATAAAGCGATGGCCTTAATAAGGTACGACACCGGAGACCGAGCAACGCTCGTTCGGCTGAGTGCACCTCAGAATTGCTTTCGGCTTCGAGTTTCCGATGTTCGATCTCGCTGGAATCAGGAATTCGTCATCGGGCATGAAGGACAAAAAATACCAGTTATAGCTTTAGATACGGAAAACCACTTTGGCATCTTTACGGAATATCAGTATGTACAATCTGTTCCGGGGAAGGCGGTGCTTCGTGTTGTGCTTTGCAAGGGAGTAGCGCAGGAACGAGTTGATGCGGCAGTTAATACCCTTCGAGAGAAGGTGCTGGGAATCGTTGATTTTAATCTAGAAGTAGTCTCACACATCTCCGCTGGATCAACGGGCAAGCGGGGTTTTGTTTTGCAACAAATACCAAATTCAATTGACTGATGTAACCGGCGAATCATGACTATTGCCGTTCGATTCCGCTGCCTGCGCCGCACAGAGAATTGTCGGTAAAAGGGGTAACAAATGTGAGTGGATTGCAGCTGCGAACGTTACCAGACGTCTAGAGAAGCAAATCGCCGCGGAAGCTGGTTGGCATGAATATTAGATGGTACATCCACCGCCTGCGAGCGATGTCGTTGCCGGAAATCGCCCACCGCGTGCATGAAGCCGCGAAACGATCGGCTTGGAGATCATATCGTCGAGGATGGTCTGACTTCGATATCGGAAACGGTCCGCTGCCGATAATTCCGGAACTTGGCAAGCGACTGGAATTAGCCGCCAATCACGATCCGACATTACGCAAGCGTATCTCCGATGATTGTCGTTTATTACTTTCTGGTAGTTTTTCACTTTTAAATCACCGCTGGCCGGAAGGCACGCTTGCAAACCTTGACGTAAGCGATCCCGACTTATTCTTATGGGATCCGATTACGAGCCAACGTTGGCCAAACGTCGACGCCTATTGTTTCGACGTTCCTTATCGCCACAACGGCGGTACCGGCGATGTTAAGTACATCTGGGAGATCAATCGCCTCCAGTTCTTGCAGGTTGCAGCTGCGGAGGCCCGACTCACAAATAATCCAGTTCTTGCGAACAAGATCCTCGACGTGATTTTCGCCTGGATGGACGCTAACCCACCATTCAAGGGCATCAATTGGTGTTCGGGAATCGAGCTCAGCCTGCGCATTGTCACGATCGTCATCGTGCTGTCATTTCTTGGCGACATCAATGATTGCGATAAGCGAATACGCTTGCGTGCCTTCATGCATGCGCATTCATTCTGGCTTGGTCGCTATCCCTCACTGTTCTCTTCGGCAAACAATCATCTGATTGCCGAGGCATTGGGTCTCTTCATCGCCGGAGGACTCATGCCAGATCTACCAAACGCGCAGCAAATGGTGGCCCACGGTCGAACAGTTCTAGAGAATGAAATTCAAAAACAGATTTTGGATGATGGTGTTGGGGCGGAGCAATCCATTACCTACACAGCTTTCTCGGTCGAAATGTTTGTGTTGGCAGGATTGATTGGAACACTTAAGGGCAATTCATTCTCTCCAGAATATCATCAACGGCTTGCAAGCGCCGCGGAGTTTATATGTTGGCTCCTCGACGAAGCCGGCCGTGCTCCTGCAATCGGTGATAACGATGAAGGACGCGTTGTAACGTTGTCCCTTAATTCGGAGCCCCGCTATCCGGCGTCAGTTGCAGCGGCAGTTGGAGGTCTTCTTGGACTAGCGCGTTTCGTCACTCCTCACCGCCTGCCTGAACTGCGCGATGCTGTCTTCTGTTCGCCCGATGTCGCGACCACCTTTTCCCGAACCGGAATGCGAATCTTCAAGACTGGTGGGTATACGGTTGTGCGCGAAAGTCATGCTGAGAAACCAACATTGCTTGTGTTCGACCATGGGCCTCTTGGCTATTTATCCATCGCCGCTCACGGCCATGCAGATGCACTTGCGATCTGGCTACATGTTGGAGACACGCCGGTTTTTGTTGATGCGGGAACATACCTGTATCACGCGGAAAGAGCCTGGCGCGATTTCTATCGGTCGGCTACTGCCCACAACACAGTGACCATAGAAGGCGAAAGCGGAAATGTCCCTACGGGCTCGTTCCAGTGGCTGCGCAAGGGAGATGCGGAATTGTTGTCCCACCATGCTGGTCCGGATTGGTCCGTCGACGCGCAAGACAATGGATATAAGTCTCAATTCGGCGTCGTGCACCACCGTCAGGTTAGTCGGACCGCTGGCGGATTCGACGTTGCCGACCGTCTTCTTGGACGCGGGTTACCACGAGCGGTATCGATCCGATTTCTTTTAGCCCCGAACCTCACGGCATCCCTCGATAACAACCGCTGGATCATTCGTCTTCCAAATCGAATTGTTGTCTCGGTGCAAGCTCCCGCAGACTTTGAGATGCTGAAGGTGAGGGCTGATGAAGCTCTTCCTGCAGGTTGGATTTCGCTGTTTTTTGGCGACCATCGAGGTGCAGATCAACTACTCTTTAACGGATTTCTTGGCGCGGACGCAGCAGTTACGCGAGTAACGATTGCCCACGATGGCTAGGCAATACTGCCGACCAGCTAGACAATCATAACTTCCGTTTTCTTATTTATTCTGAGAACGGAGAGCGCCAGGGGTTGCGTTCATGCGGCCGCTTAATTCAGCCGTTTCCGAATACCTATAATCCGTCCGGTTGGTAGAGGACAATCTTACTACCGCTTTCGTCGAAATTGAATGATACGTGAATTAGATTTTTCAGACGATTGCGCACTGCGTCGTGATTTTCGGGCTTAACGAGGAAGACCATGAATCCTCCCCCGCCTGCACCGAGGAGCTTGCCGCCGATGGCGCCGGCGGAACGACCTGCTTCATAAATTTGGTCTATCTGCGAGTTGGAAACACTGTCCGCTAGTTCGCGCTTAAGGCGCCATGAATTATGCAAAAGTTCGCCAAGGGCAGTAATCGGAGTTTTGGGGTTAGCCAGGACTTCACAGGCCTGATCAACTAAAGAGCGCATTGCTGATAGTTGGCTGGTTCGGTTCTTGATATTTTTGATCTGTTCAGTCGCAAAATCGGAGGAAAACCTTGAGAACCCGGTAAAGAACAGCATCAATGATTTTTGAAGTTCTCCGCGCCGCTCCGGTGACATGATCATTGGAGAAACAGAGAAGCCCCCATCTGGAAAGAATTCAATTCGGTTGAATCCGCCATAAGCAGCCCAGATCTGATCCTGATTCCCAACCTTCTCCTTCAGAACGTCCTGCTCAATTCGTATAGCCTCTTCCGCGAGCTTACGTTTTGAAACCATTTTTTGATCGAGTGCATGCAGTGCGTTGATGAACCCAACGGTAAAGGAGCTGCTTGAGCCAAGGCCAGAGCGTGCCGGAAGATCAGCGTCAAGGTGAATTTCGAGTCCGCTCTCGACGCCGAAATCGGTTAGAATTCCGCGTATTGCCGGGTGCTGGATCTCGGAGATTTTGCGTACAAGCTCGACTTGCGAATAAACGATTCGAGATTTGTGTTCGAAAAACGGGGGCAGTCGCCGCACGCTAATATAGCAATATTTATCGATCGCAGTGCCAACAACGCAACCGCCATGTTGACGAAACCATGCTGGGAAATCGGTACCGCCACCGAAGAGAGAGACACGGAACGGCGTACGGCTGATAATCATGCTCTCTCATCCTGATAAGGGTTATTTTGAAATAATATGCGTGCCTATGATTTCACTGGCAAATGCTAGAGAATTCTTGCGTTCCAATGTCGATGAATTTTGAACTCTTGGTAAATGCTGCCAACGAGCCAGCTGGTAAGCGCTCAAACACATCGCGCTCAAGTGATTTTGCTTCGCCAGCCGCAATTTCGTCGAGCAGTTTGGCAGAGATAAGGTAAACTCCCGCATTCACGATCGCGGCATCATGGAACGTTGAGTCTTTCTCCTTGAATCCGCAGACATAACCTTTGTCATCGAGTAAAACCCGACCATACCTACCAGCGTCGGCCACATTGGCGCAAAGAATTGATCCGCGCGTTCCGACGCGTCGGTAGTGCGCCAGAAATTGACACAGGTCGGCGTCAACGAAGCTGTCCCCGTTCATGACCAGTACCGGGTCGGTATGGAGTTCTCCGCGTGCAAACCGAATGGCGCCTGCGGTTCCTAGCGGTGATTGTTCGATTACTGCCGATATTTTTAGATTGATGCGAGAATGCGCACGGACATATTTGATTATCGCCCCAGATTGATGACCCAATCCGAGAACGATCCGCCGTGCACCGAAATGCTGTAGCCAACTGAGAAGAAATTCGAGATATGGGCGCCCGTTTATTGGCGCTAGCAGTTTCGGCACGTCGCCGAGTATTGGCCTTATGCGAGTCCCAAGTCCGCCAGCAAGAACGAAAATGTCCAGATGCTGCAAACAATGTCTACTCGCGGTATCGCCCGATGTAGTCACGCTGTGGCTCTGGGTTGTTTGATGTCGACGAACCATTCCGATTTTATCTCCAAAATCTTTTTTTTAGCGACCTGACTTAGCGCTTTTGGACCAAGCGATGAGAGAGAATAGCTTAGCAAAAGTTTGTCATATCGAAGAAAAGGATTACCACAGAGCCAATCGTACTTTTGCTGTGAAAATGAAGCGCCGACCGCTCGAAACTGCTCGCGCTAACGGCTTCAACGTAGATACTCGTCGGATCAAGCCGGGATCGCACGCTTAGCACGGTTGCGAATTATTAATATTGTCCACGCGCCGATGACTGCGAGAATGCAAAGACAAAACTCTGCGGGCGCCCGATATCGCGCCTGTGGATAGTAGAACAGCTGTCCGGGCAAAAATACGTAAACTGGAAATAGCGCCATGGTGAGAAGCATGATGCGTTCTTTCCATCCAAAGGACACTTTCCCATTAAATATCCATAGCGATCCTAGGCCGGCTAACCCCCATAGGACGAGCATGGCGAGTGCGCCGATCACTGAGGAAACAAGAATAGTTCCCTGGCCGCCTAAAAACATGAGTGCTGTGTCTATGATTCCTCGGTCAGTAAGTATTTTCCGCCAGCCAGTCTGCGGGTCCTGAATTATGCCCCGCTCTTTGCCCGCGAGTTCAAGGTAATCAATCGTCAATCTTTCGATGCCGGATTGCATAATAAAAATGAGTAGGTCGTGAGCGACTTGTTGTGTGAATGGCAATGGGTAGTTCAGACCGAACATTGCATATCGAGAAATGACAGCCGGTAGCGTCCGATCGGACTCTTGAGCGATCAAGAAGCGCTGCTCTGCCTGCCGGCGTTCTTCCGTCGGCAGAGTGTCAATCATGTATTTCATCCGAGTCGAAAGGGAGTCCGCGGAGTGGGTTACGCCCCCGCCAATTTTCCCTGTCATTCTAAAATTGCCAGTCTGTGACCATATGAACGAAGGCCATGCGCTTATTACCATCATAAATATTAGGATATATCCGATGATTTTTCGCGCGGATATTTTGCACAACCACATGGTGGTGATTACGACGAGTGGCCAGAGCAATACAGTTTGCCTGACAAGTATTGCCAGCGCCAAAAATAAGGCCGAACAAGTGATGTTTATCCAGGAGGATTCGCGAAGCACGCAGCGCGCAACGAAATAAAAGCTTATCAACGTGAACGGATCGAACAAACTTTCAGACCACAACATATGTGGAAAGACCACGCCGAAGGGAAGGAGGGCGTAGATCAATATCGCCGCCGAACTCATTTCAGGCGAGTGTGTTACAAGCAATGCCAATTCATAAAGCGCCACGATTGAAGCAATGAACAGCAGGATCTGGAAAATTATCACCGCATACTGGCCTCCAAGATAGAATACTAGGCCCTGTATCAAATAATCTCCGGGAACACCTTGAAGCGTACCCTGATGGCCGAGAAATTCCGAAAGCGAGGTGCCGTTTTGAAGAAAAGATAAAAGATCTTGGATCGCTTGCATCCGATCCACAGACCGGTCGGCATGAAGGAAGACGTCAGGATGGTTAAAGTCATAGAGCAGCATGCCGGCTTGCAACAAAATAACAAAACCCAATATATAAAATGAGATCCGATTGGCCGCCCAACTCATATTCTTTCACGTGAATGAAAATCAGCGGCGTCTATTTCTTGGCTAATTGCGCTATTGGAGTAACCTGCAGAGAAACCACAAAACTTTATTGCTTTCATGATCCCTTCAGCGGCTGCATCGTAATTATACTCTTGAACTTTCTGAAGCGCGTTTCGGGAAAATCTATTCCATAAGCTGTTGTCGCCGAGCAACCGCATCACGTGTTCAGCCCATAGGTTGGCGTCAAGAGTAAGGACGAAACCATTGTAGCCGTTGAGAATAAGATCATTGGCCACACCGGCATTAGAACAGGTAATAACAGGAACTCCGACCGCGCACGCCTCATTTGCCACGACGCCCCAAGGATCCATCTCGGTTGGAAACAAAAAGATTTTGGCGGAAGCGTAGTGCGCGGGTAGATCAACTTGCGAAACGTATCCTTTATAATCGAAATCCACTCCACCGTTCTGCAACGCGTCTATGAACTTCTGACGATCCGCGCCATCACCGAGTAATAAGACGCGAAGATCGGGTTTCATGGATTTGAGCAGAATTGCCACTTCAGCGAAAAAAAGCGGCATTTTTCGCTCAATAAATTGTCCCGAAAACACGATGTCGTATTTCTTATCGGATCCGATAAAACCCTTGTAGTAGTCATTGTTAGCGCACAGGTGGCTCTGAAATATTGCCCTCTCCGGACAACCGTAATGGCGAAACAGCTCCAAAGAATGACGGCTCGCGCCCAAGAAGGCAGATGACCAGCGGAATACAAGGCGTCTGATGAAGGTATGGATAAATGTCAAATGTTCTTCCGATTTTAACCATCCATCAGTAAACGATATGTGCTTCCGTCGTTTAATCGCACACCAAACAACCGCAAACAAAAATGTTGGGTTGAATCCGGTGGTAATAACAATCTGCGGATCAAGACGATTCAATTCCGGCCAAACGTCAAAATTGACGTGAACAAATACTTTGTCGCGTACGCGGCGAGACGCTTTAGACGTTTTTTCCGCACCGATGTTATATACGAGTTTGAAAAATGACTTTTTCAAAAATGACTTGCTGTACTTAGCCGGTTCTACTTTCCAGAGCCTATTCGGTTCCTGCATATTACAATAAACGACATGGTAGTCGCCATCCAATGATCTCGAAACGCGCTCGTGAATCGCTTCCCGATAGGGAGTCGGCATAGCCGTCACGTATACAACTTTTTTCTTCATGTTCTTGTCATTTAAGTTGCAGCCCGGGTCCGGTGACATGGGAATTAAATCGAGCGGAGTGAGAACACATTGCAAATTCATGGGGCTTAGATCATGGCGTTTTTCAAGTAGCACGAGGTCGGCACGCAATCCAGATTATCTTTATGGAAAGCTTAAAACGAATTCCCGCAGAATGTATTCCTGATTGGCCAGATCGTCTTGATATTAAAGACGTCTTTCGACACGCACTTAAACGGTCGGAATTTGATATGGTAACTTCGGGGCAGATATTAGCACTTTCCGATGTGCATTGATTTCAATTTCGTCAAGAATGCCGAAGCGGCCATTCACATTATCTTGTAATATTTCGAAGCCACTCTTTTCTTGGGGCATGATCTTAACCACAAAACGTAATATTAACCATAGCGTTTCATATCGAACTATCAACTGTGACTATTCTGACGCGGCTTTGCGACTCAGAGAAGCCCAATTCGATGCCAACGACTAGCCGCCCAATCCGAGTCTGCATGTATCCGAAAAGCATTCCATTGAATGAAAGCCTCGGCATTATGTCGGATGCGATCGAGCGAACAGGGCGCGTAAGGATTTCGAACTACAATTATATTACTTCTTTTTTTTCCAGAGCTGACCTATTTCATGTTCATTGGGTTGATGAACTTGTGACCGGGGTACGCTGGCACAAACCTGTTATCAAAGTTTCTTTGTTTCTGGCCTATTTCATTTTGTGCAAAATGCTCAAAGCGTCCAATTATATGGACGATTCACAATATTGGAGCTTATGAAAGTAACTATCCGTGGCTTGAACGAATATTGTGGAAAGTGTTTTTGCCGCGCGTGAATTGGGCCATTCATCTGTGTCCGGCCAGCGTGGAGGCAATATATCGCCTCACTCCCTACACCACCTCCAGGATCGGTAATTCCGCATGCGCATTACAGATCTGTTTATGGATTATGCAGCTCTACCGCGGATAGGCAGGAAAGCGCGAGCAAGCCTTTTGTTTTCGCAAGCTTTGGACTTATTCGCGCGTACAAGGGATTTGAAAACCTTATTCAAATTTTTCATTCCTGGGCTCTCCAAGATGCGCGTTTAAAAATTGCAGGTGCGCCCGTGTTCAAGGAAAGCGCGGAATTGGTGAGGAAAATGGAAGCGTTGTCCGGAGGTGATCCACGCATTAGTTTTGACCTTCGCGCACTCGACAAGCGTGAGCTTAAGGACTTTGTGTGCGCGAGTGATCTAGTGGTTCTTCCCTACAATAAAATACTGAATTCGGGTGTTGCGATGGTGGCACTTTCACTCGGGCGGCCCATCTTGGGGCCGGCTGCAGGCTGTATTCTCGATTATCATCAAAAGCTTGGCTCCGAATGGGTGCTTATGTATGAAAACTCACTAACATTGGAAGACTTAAAGAAAGCCCGCGACAGCGTGCGAAATCACAGACGCTCGGCCTTTCCAGACCTTGAATGGATGGACCCCGATAACATCGCTGCCGAGACAATCAAATTGTATGAGCAAGTAATGAGCGGTGCTGATCGATGATCCTGTATTCAAGATACTTTATGGAACGGATCGCTGCAGAGTTATATCGGACGAATAATGCAACTACCTTCATCGCGTCCCTTCAGCAAAATTGAGTTTCTGCATGAAATTTTCGATGCACAATATGGGCATCGCGCATCACATTAACCCGAAGACTTTGCCAGGAACATCGCCGAACAACCTGGCGAGAAAGTGCATGTTCTAAAAGTGCAACCTCGAGCCTAAGGCTTGAAAATTTTACCAGAGAAATCCTTCTAGGCTCGACTTCTGGCCGTCAGGAACGCGAATACGAGCAAAATCGAGGATAATCTTGTCTTTCCGCTACGCCAGACAAGACTGCTGCTGTATAGACCGGATCGGTTGCTGTGACGACGATCACCTCAGCCCATTCAGCGGCATCTTCGATCTTCGGTACCATAAGATTTGCAATATGCGGCAACGCGTCGACCAGAAACTCGCGATTAGCACCGACCAAGTGAGCAAGCTGCACGTTTGGATCAAAGATTCGAACGTCACAGCCTTTTCCAACCAGCCGCTCGATCAAATCAACAAAAGGGCTTTCGCGCACATCATCTGTCCCTGACTTGAAGCTGATTCCGAGGAAAGCAATGCGTTTTTTCCCCTGCGACAAGATCCAGTCGAGTCCACGATCAATCACCATGCGGTTGCTTTCTAGGACATGACCAAGAATAGGCAATTGTAGATCGAGCTGGCGTCCGAGATAATTGAGAGCACGAAGGTCCTTCGGCAGGCATGATCCACCGAAGGCGAACCCCGGCTTTAGATAGGCTGTCGAAATATTCAGGCGACGATCTTCAAAGAAAATCTTAATGACCTCGTGACTATCGATATTGAGGCTCTTGGCAATAACGCCAACCTCATTACCGAATCCTACTTTGAGCCCGTGCCATGCGTTGTCGACATATTTTGCAAGTTCTGCGATCTCGACCGCAGTTATGATTTTAGTCCCAGGCAGGTCGTCATAGAGGCTCATAACCTTCGCCGCGGTAGCCTCATCGAGAGCGCCCACTACAGTCTTAGCCGGTATGTTAAAATCACTCACGGCAGAGCCTTCGCGCAAAAACTCGGGATTGAAAGCGACGCCAAGATTATCGCCCAGGGATTTTCCTGATGCTGCAGTCAGTATCGGCGCAACAATGTCGCGCGTCGTGCCGGGCAAAACGGTTGAACGAATCACGACAATGTGCCCGGTGCTTTTTCGACCAATGGCCGCACCAATCTCCCTGCAAACGGTCTCGAGCGCATCTAAACTTAAGGCTCCATTTGAACGGCTGGGAGTACCAACGCACACAATCGAAAGATCGGTCGATGCAACCGCCTCTGCTGCATCAATTGTCGCCCTTAATCGTCCGGCATTGCGCATCCCGCTCACGAGATCATCGATATCTCGTTCAATGATGGGTGAACGGCCGGATTGTATCAGATTTACTTTTGTCTCCGACTTTGTCGACTCCAATGATCGAGTGGCCTTGTTCCGCCATACAGGCGGCACAAACGGTCCCCACATAACCCAACCCGAATACACTGATTTTCATGATCTACTCATTCGTCCAATGCACTAGTCAGCTTGACGACCGTCTGTTGTTTGTATGTCACCGCGATCTTCGCGGGTTGATGGTAGAAACCGCAATATAGAACGAACTGAAGCATAGGCCGGATCGTAAGGGCATCGTATTGCAAACTAATTATTATTCTTTTTGATGCTCACTTCTTTTGGGTTCCGAGTTGCAAGCCGGCTAAACCAGGCTTTTCTTTGATCACGCAAAGAAAAAAGCGCATCATACGCGGCGAGAAGTTTTGGCTGCTCATGACTCCAAGCAAGCTCGTCAGTGACTCGTCGTTGCCCAAATTTTCCCATACGCGCGCGCTTCTTCGGATCGCCAATTAACTCCAAAATCTTGTCGGCAAAATCAATCGGATCGTTTTTCTTCGCATAGAGGGAAGCCTCTTCCGCAGAGAAGCGGCCTTCTGTCACGTCGAACTGAACGATTGGTTTCCCAATCGCCATATACTCCATGATCTTATTCATGGTGGAGATATTGGTCATGGATGAAACGCGGTCGGGATTCACACATACATCGGCGGTCGATAGGACCTTAAGAAGTATCGTATCGTCGACGCGGCCAGTAAACGTAATGTAGTCGCCAAGCTGAAGCTTCGCGCATAGTCTAGTGATTGTGTGCCATTCGGGACCGCTGCCAACGACTACGAATTGGATATCAGTGCGCCCGAGTTTATAAACGATGTGATCAACTGCTTGGAGCAGAAGATCGAGACCTTCAGATTTACTAATCACGCCTACATAGGCAACAAGAAACTTTCTGCCGTTAAGCCAGCGCGCATCAGGAGAGACAGGTTTTATGCGATCAAGATTGGGACCAGAGCGGACCACAAATACTTTTTCTGCAGGCATCCGTCCATTCTTAATTGCAATCTTCCGATAGGATTGGTTGGTCGCAATTGATATATCAGACAATTTAAACGTAAGATATTCAGCAATGACAAGAAGCCACCAAAAAAAACCTCGGCGGCGGAACTTCGCCTCATAAAGTTGCGGACAGACGTCATGGTGATCAAATAAGAAACTTTTGCGAGCTAGGAATTTATAAAATGCACCGATCAGAAAAATCAGATCGGGCGGATTGCACGCATGAATGACGTCGAAACCATATCGACGAGCAATTTTTAGGGAAAGTATAAACTCCGAAATCAAGGCGCCCGAATATTCTACGAAATAACCGAGTGGACCGTGAGCATCGAGGGGCAACGAATGCCGAAAGATATGAATTCCGTCGATTGTCTCCTCGGCCGCATTGAAACCCTGAGCCTTGGGACAGATTATAGAAACTTCGTATCCGGCTTGACGCAATGTCGTTGCTTCGGACCATACCCGCCGATCGAAGGGAACCGATAGGTTTTCAACGATGATGAGAACGCGTCGAGTCGGCTGATATTTTGGTTTTTTATTCATCAAGGGCGTAAGCCTTCTCGATCTTACACCGTTGGGTTTTACTACGAACATGGAAATGCCGCGATAATGATACCGACAAACGAATGGCTATTTTAGCCGCTTGGCGTGGTAAAAAGAAAGAATGTTGGCGCATTAAGGTTACGGCTCGTGCTGAATTAAGCCGCTTGAGCGGTGAGGTCGATCGTTATTCCAAATAGCACTTGAATTTGTCTTATTTTTTTTGCATGTGGCATCGATGCACGATGCTAAGGTTAATCAATGCTTTAGCTTTCGTTTAAAGCACGACAAAATATGATAACCACAATTACCCCGTAAACACCACGGGATTGAATTGGCGAGCATCATATAGCTAACAGATGACGATGGAAGAAGCGCTCCGAAAGTCCGAAAAAGGTGTGCGGTTAAAATCGCCGAAGGCTCTAGCGGTGAGTTCGCATAGGCTTTGGACAAGGGCGATCCCGCTTTTTGAATTTGTTGTTGTTGCGATAGCGGCCTATGTGGCCAGTCTCGCCTATCATTTGCTTGTCCACAATAACCTATCCGACCCGCGCATCTATATCCCATTCAGCCTGTTCGTTGCATCGTTGTATTTTCTCATCTGTTTGATCGATGACCAATACACGCTTGTCGGCGGAAAATGGAAGCGAGAGGGTGTCAGGCGAGCGGTTGGTGCGATCGCGTTGGCTTTCGCGTTTTTTCTTTCGCTAGTTTTCCTGTTTGACTGGCAACGGTTTTTCTCACGAGGCACATTTCTCACCCAGTTAGGCGTTGTGAGTGCGGCAATCGTCATTGCTCGTATGGTCATTGGCCAACAGTTAGAAAAGGCTATTCAGGCCGGAAAACTTCACGGTCGTGGAATTATCGTAGTATCGCTTTCGGCAGATTTCCGTCTGCTTGAATACGCCTCAAAGCTCTGTTCACCCACAGATAGAATTGTCCACTTCTTTGAAATTAATACCAAGTCCAGCGATAAAACCAGACAGAGCTCAACTGCCAGCGTAATCCGGCGCATCCGTAACGATTGCCGGGCGCCGGGTGTTGATCTCATTGTTTTAGTTTATGATGCAGAAAATCAATCGATCATCGAAAACATCGTTGAGGCATTATATGAATTGCCGGTTCAAATCCGTTTGTTACCCAAGGGAATGATTCCCTTCATGCGACGAAGTCAGGTTGTTTCGACTGGTCAATTTCCAACATTAGAAATTTCGACCCAACCTTTTTCGCTGTTAGATCGCTTCTTAAAGCGAACCTTTGATTTGATCATAGCGATCGGTGCGGTCGTATTATTGTTTCCGCTACTGTTGCTGGTTGCGATTGCGATTAAATTGGATTCGCGTGGACCCGTACTTTTTCGACAAATTCGGCATGGTTTCAATAATGAACTAATCAAAGTATTTAAATTTCGTACGATGAAAGTGTCGAAAGGCGAAGAGCCATTTCGGCAGGCAACCAAGGATGACCCGAGAAGTCACAAGAGTTGGACGCATCCTGAGAAGGACGAATATCGACGAACTGCCTCAATTATTCAATGTCATAAAGGGCTGTATGTCGATCGTGGGGCCACGTCCACACGCAACCGTCCATAATGAGGAGTTTGCGAGCGAGATCAAAATGATTTATCGCCGTCACAACGTAAAGCCGGGCATTACCGGGTGGGCGCAGGTCAACGGTTTTCGAGGGGAAACAGACACGAGTGAAAAGATGCGGAAACGCATCGAATATGACTTGTATTACGTCGACCATTGGTCGATTTTTTTCGATATCAAAATTTTCCTAATGACGCTTCTGTCGAAAAAAGCGTATGTGAACGCATACTAACTCTTGCTACCCAAACGACTTATTGCATTACCAAGTAAGCTCACCTCCGCCCAGCGCGCAGTGAAGCAGCAAAATTCGGATCAGTCGCTGCAACTGTTGCCTCGATGAATGCGCGGTCATTTGCATTTGCCGCGCCATATGCCGCCGTGATTGCTGGTCTAAGTTCGGGGACACGAAGCAGAATCGTACGTATCTCGCGCCGCACCACCTCCCGCAGATCGGCATCATCGAGTGCTTGGAAACGCACAGCAGACCTAAGGCGGCGATCGATGACCGCCTTATCGTTCGGCCCAGTGTAATACGACATTTTCATCTGTTCTTTTGCCAGGCGCTTTGCGCGGCGGATTCAGACGTAATCGTTGCCAAAACCAACCAGATACGGGAGTCGAGCGGCCTTAAAGACAGTGCCTGTTCGGCCGCAGCTCGGACGTCGTTCAAGCTTTGCGGTTTTAACGAGCTCGCTGACACGTCTGGGTCACGCACGATGCTGGCCGCGTCGACCAATACGCGTTCGCTCCATAAGTCGCCTCGCACGAATCCGATTGCGGCCGCAGTGTTAGTAGAAAATCGAAACGAATTGATATCCCGTGCTGGAATAACCATCGGAAATTTAGTGTCTGCGTCGAATCCTGGCCGCACCAGTTCGGGCACCAACATCCATAAAGCATGAATTGTCAGCAGCAGAGCGAGCCCAAGTGCAGCGCCTTGGAAATTAAATTTCGGCCTGAATTGCCTGATTGGCTTTGAAATCGATCATGGGTACTGGAGCGCTCAAAATGAAGACATCACAGTCAGTATACTACATCGTGCATTGCGAGAACCACATGAATAGTTCAAATGAACCGCCGAGTCTCACCTTCAATAACAAGGCAAGTCAAATTGCCGGAAGCATAGGCGCCAGTATCGATATTAATGCGGTTTTTTCGACTATCCACTTCACTGACTGGCGTGTGACCATGCACAATCATTTTTTCAAAATCAGTACTCGAATTGAGAAATTCTTCGCGAATCCAGAGTAGATCTTCCTCCTTCTGTTCGGGCAGCGGGATGCCTGGACGCACGCCGGCGTGTACGAAGAGATAATCACCGCAAACGAAATGTTAAGGGCATATTCTCAAGAAAATTCCGATGTGCTTCAGGCATGGCTTGCCGTAATTCGGCTGCAAGTTTTCGGCCCCCTTGGGATCAGTACGGCGCGACGGCGTTAAGCCATACGATATTACAGTCGAGAGCCCACCCCATTGCCGCCAATTTTCGAGGACTAGCGGATCCGTAGAAAATCCAATAGAAGTGTTTCATGATTTCCCTTGAGGCAAATCAGCTTGTGGCTACGACTGCGCTCAAGTAGCCGCTGGAGCACTTCGCGCGACCCTGAGCCACGGTCAATATAATCGCCGAGAAACACTTGAAGTCGCACCGTCGATCGGGGAGGCGGCAAGATCTTCGTCGATGCGTTTTAGCAATGAATCAAGCAGATCGATACGACCGTGAACATCGCCAATCGCATAAACTCGTGTTCCCGAAGGGATACCGAGGCGGTTGTTTTCTGGCCGACCCAAATGGCCATGTTCCGGCCAGCCAACGGGCAGAAGTCTTTTTGCATAATTGCCAATTTTGCTTAGATTATACGCATACGCAATGGTAATTAATAGAAACTTAACGTGATCGGGTTCCAAGGCAAAGAGATCCACGTTGTTTGGTAACATGGCGTTTATTCGATTGTTCTATACGCACCTAAGCCACGCTGATCTTCGAGCAGGCTTGCAGATGCACCGATTTAAGAAAACCACTCTACAACTCGGTGTCGCCGCAGTCATCGTTTTGGCCCTTCAGGCCGAGCCGACGACAGCATCTTTTGAGGGAATGTCTCAATCGACTGGATTTCAGTTCGAAAGGAGGAACTTCGGTTGAACGTCTTCAACTCCACCAGCCGGTACTCCCACCGTTCGCACATTCAGTTTTCTGTTTGCGCAATCCAAAAGAATGCGAGACAAAACGGATTGCGATGCGGCACGGCCGCATTTCTCTGGATGAAATGCGTCGTGCCGAACTCAATCGCTGTAAACACAGACGTCAATCGCCATATCATTCCACAACAGAAAAGCGCGAACGTCATCGAGGCGAATTGGACGATCTCACCAGCTCGCGGTGATTGTAATGATTTCGCGATCACAAACGTTATGAACTCAAGCACGTGGGTGGCCGACAAGTGCGCTTCTCCTAGCGGAGGTCATCACAAATTGGGGGGAGCACCATCTTGTCCTTGTGGTAAGCACGCGAGAGGGGGACTTCATCTTGGATAATCTTGATTCAAGCGTTCGCCGCTGGTCCGAAACACCATATCGCTGGGTAAGAATGCAGTCCTCCAAAGATCCAAAACTCTGGTGGACGATCCGCTCAACTGTTTCCTGAAAATCCTGACGACTGACATCTCGACACGACAGTGCCGATCACTATCGCTTTACGCTTCGTCCCACTGACTGGGCGAGCGCGAGACCAACGAGCACGGATGTGAGGGTTGCGGTAGCCGGTGTCAATAAAGCAGTATCACCGAAGGCTCCTATGCTTAAAATTACGATTGAGGCGACGCCGGCCGCAGGAAAAAACCAATCGCGTCCGCGCTTGATGGTTGCCTGCAATAGTACGAGCACAAGAATGATGACGCAAATTTCAATGAAGATAAGAGCGGGGCGACCAAGTTCGATGGCGATGACCGCGCCAGTCGATAGGGCAACGGTATTAGCTGATACCGCATCGATGTCGCCGTAGAGCTGCATAAGCTCGGCGAAAGTACCGGCACCGCTCCCACTCCAACGAATATCTGCGAGCATCCGCGCACGACCCCAATCCCTTTCACGATCCCAGGATCAACAAAGGCCAACAGCGGACTGCTTGAGTGAACGATGCCTGATTGGGTGAATAGGGCAAATGCGGCAGCGGTCAGCGCAATTCCAATTGCCCCAGTAGCCCCATACTCCGAAACCTAAACGTCGGATTAGTGCAAGTGCGGCGAAAATGGTTAGGGCAACGGCAGTCGCCGCTAGAATGTAACCCTGTCCAACTCGAATAAGCGCCGTCGCGCACAAAACAAAGATAGCGATGCCTAGCGCCAGTCTTTGGGCAGCCCCCCTCAAAATTAACGAACTTGGTCCTTTGGTTCTGGTTTCACTCCGCTCATAAGCTCGGATTGCAGTCGCTACCGCCACAATGCTGCCAATCGCTAGGACTGTCGGTATCCAGGGAAGAATTCCGTTCGCAAAAGGAGATCGAGAGAGGTCGACAACGATACTCGGTCGAGCCCATACGAAAATAGCAATTGTCGTTGATGCGGCCAGAAGCGCGAACAGCATCCACTCGGCCTTGCGGCGCTCTATTGTCACGATTGAAGTGGCGAGGCCAAGGCGACAAATCCTGCATAGTGTCCGAACGCGATCAGTGTGGCGCCAGGATCGACGCTGAGACTTGCTGATAGTGTTGACCCAAGCGCGGTGCTGGCGCTGGACCAAATCGGATGTCCAATACCCAAAAAACCAAGGGGCAATGTTTGGAGTAACATCCATGCAGCCGGTATCAATGCTGCAATCGCCGCGCTTAGTAATATGGGACGAAGATGGTCGATTTCTTTGGGCTGCATATAAAAGGCGACCACCGCCAGCGCGATCGCCGACAGCGCAGTACTACATGACTGAGCTATTGCCCCGTCGAAAAACAAAAAAACAGGGACGAGAGCAATATTGGCGAGAATTAGAAGAAAACCGATGAACACTTGGTTTAAACCAGCAATGGGTCTCGTGGACGATGGCCTGCTTCGAGAAGTCAATCAAGAGTAGGACAGGGCTCTTTGGAAACGTCAATCGCGTAGATCACATCACTTGTCCTTTCGGCGAAAGATAGAGCGCTTCCCAATCTAAGAAAGTAAAGATCGGAAATTTGTCGGAGCCATATCTACCGTGCGGCACAAAGCTTTTTGAGCGTAACGATGGCAGGCTCAAGGCCAGCAAGTTTCACGAATCCCCTGTTGATCGCTCCCGATTCGGATATCAATTTTACATCTAACTCATCGGGCGCGCGCTGGCCTTCCATGATGAATTTCGCGGCCTCGGGCGCAAGACGTATCATTATACCTGGGGGGACAATGCTTCCGCTGTTGGTTGAGGCCAAACCATTGTCGACCTTGACGGTGAGATTAATCTGAACACTTGGGCGATAGGGCTCAATTACGACCAACAATATTTCAATCCGGTCCTCGACGCAGCGCAGAACCATACCCGCGAAATTGGGATCCGATTTTTTAGTATCTGCCGCATGCGAAATGCTGATCATACTAACGCCGCCGGATGGATTGGAAGTTTTCACTAGCCCCCAACCGCTGGCGATCATTGCACCATAGGCCTTCGTTTGATTGTCGGACGGACCGGGCGTTTCATAGCATTGTATTCGCGCCGAGCGCTCAGAGATTGACCGGCAAGCATCGGCGCTATTATTTGATTCGATCGTCTGTGGTTGGGAGAGACAAACAATAGGAAAAAACACAGTCGATATCAAAGTAGCCAGTACGAACTTGCGGTCAACGCTTATGCGATGTCGGCGCGCGGCGATGCTGTTGAAGCCCATCAATCTATTGCCGATCAATTTTAGGACCAACGATTAAAACAGTCGGGGCATGTCCTTAATGTCATATTGGAAAAATCGCATTGGGGATGAACCGAGCCATCCTTCTTTGGTGCTTCGGGCCGGAACTGCCATCGCCGTACATGTTTCAGATCTCGTATAGCAAACTTTAAACTTCATAGGTTTGAAGCATTGATTATCAACGATAATCACGTGATCGAAGATATTCGGCGCATTCACTTGGGCGCGCGCCAGGCCCTGAACCTTGAAGCACTGTTTTCCGAAGATATCGACACTATGGATTCCAGTTTGTCCGGAGGTTTGCGCTTTCGCACTCGCAATATCGCCAATTGCGCACGCTGCAATCCACACAAATAGGAAAATAGTGGTGAGCGGCCTGCGTTCCATAGAACAATCCTTATTCGGCGGCAGGTTGTCGGCAACCACGGTCAAGAATAGTGCCTTCAATATGGTGCAGTAAAAAATGAGCCCCTAGAGGGTGCCAGCTCGGTGCTGGGGCCTGATGGTAGACGTCCCTCGGATACCTCATAAGGAAGGGATAGCCGAGGTCATTGTAACATCTGGAATGAAATTGGCTGCTGGCACACACTTCAATGTGGGAATTCTGACGCCCAAAGCTGAGCTTTTTTTCGTGGATTTCAGTAGATTTTTACGATTTCTTAAGGCTTTGCGATCCTGTGACCAAGAAGCCACATATATGGCTAAATCGCCCGTTCGGCCGCCCTTTTTGGCCAGGATCGCCCCTCAGTTCATTGCGAATCCGTAATTCGAGATGGTAACGTTTTTCCGTGGGGATTGAACAGATGACCTTCCTACGGATGGTTCGCGCGCCGTCAATTGTAACCATTGGTCTTCTTGGGGTCGCGGGGCTTCTCGCGGGCTGCAGCGCATTTCCGACTGAAGGCCCTTACGCTTGGGACGTTCGCTCTCACAACCGCATTGAGGGCGATATCGATTACACGCTGGTCCCGATTAATGACAATGTAATCAGTATCCTAAAAAAGAATGCGCCTCCCGACCTTTCGGGTGCGTTCAGTGACCGCAGAGAAGCCGCCGAAATCAAGTTTGGTATCGGCGACATCGTTGGCGTGAGAATTCACGAAGCCGCGGCGGGCGGATTATTTATTCCCACTGACGCCGGATCACGCGCGGGAAACTTTATCGACTTACCGGACCAACCGGTCGATCATAACGGCAATATTCAGGTCCCCTATGCCGGCCCGGTCCGGGCACTCGGCCAGACGCCTCAGCAGGTTCAGGAAACAATCGTAGCTCGAACTCAGAAATCGAGCGATTGATCCGCAGGCAGTGGTAACGCTCCGCGACCAAAGAACGTCTCTGGTCAGCGTAATTGGCGAAGTAAACACGCCGACACGATTACCTATAACGGCTCAAGGCGACCGGGTCCTTGATCTTTTAACGCGAGCAGGCGGCCCAAAGTTTCCGGGTCACGAGACTTATGTAAGCCTTGTGCGTGACGGCCGAAGGGGAACGATTTCATTCCTTCGATTGGTGAATTCGCCACCCAACAATATCTTTATTCGGAACAACGATACGATTTTTGTTTACCGTGAGCCACATACGTTTGTTGCGATGGGTGCCTTTAATAGCTCCGGTGGTCTTGGCGGCACCCCGCAGCCGACCTCAATCAATTTTGATAAAGAACATCTGACCCTTGCTGAAGCCATGGGCAAGGCTTTTGGGCTCAGCGATCTCCAGGCCGACCCGTCGTCGATTTTTTTGTATCGGTTAAAGTCCAAGAGGGTGGCTGCAGCACTCGGCATTAATGTTAGCATCGAGCCAACCAACATTCCGTATTACGCAAAGGCTCCTGCTGTCGAGGCAATGATCGGGATTCCGACCACGGAGACGGACGAAGGTAGGTATCCTGTCATTTATAATTTAAACCTCCGCGATCCAACGGGCATTTTTCATGCTCAAAGATTCCTGATGCGCAATAATGACGTGCTGTTTGCATCCAATGCGGTAACGGTCGAGATTGCAAAAGTCTTGACCTTTATGCGGATTGCCATTGCGACATTCCGCGAGGGGAATGCAGGGGTATGGGAAGCGAAGTGTAAGGGCACGGTTGGATGCTAAGTATCTTCAAGTACTGCATTCATTGTTTTGGTTGTTCGCAGCACTAGGTTCGTCTTCGATTACGAAGACTCGATCGTTTATTACGGTGGCGGCCGGTTGTCGCGAGCGTAATTTTCAAGACAACCTCCCCCGCGAGAGGACGTTCGGTGCGACGCTGCCATTTTCCGCGAAACCTCGGCGCTATTAGACAAATTCGCACTTCGATGCGTGTGGACGGCAGAATGGGCTCAAGCAGGTGTTCAACAATCGTGTGAGTTGGGCACTTTTAGCATTCGCTACTGTGGGGGCGCCGCTACCGTTTGGGTCAACCGAGCCTTTCGTAATTGCATTTTGGTGCGTTGTACTCGCAATCGCCCTGATTGTTTGCAGCACCCGCTCTTTACGGCCAATGCATTATGCTCCGTTGGTTCTCTCAGCTGCGGTCGCAATCGTCCTTGGCTTTGTGCTCCACGAGCAAGTTGCACTCCAACCCTGGGTCGCTATGCCCCATTCAATTTGGGCTGAGGCCGAAAACGCGCTCGGTAAATCTATTCCAGCCAGTGTGTCGATCTCAAGAAATCAGCCATGGTTTTCAATTGGGGGGCCATTACTCGCGCTGCTCACGCTGACCGTAAGTTTTATTGTGGGCGTAGATCGCATACTAGCCTGGCGCCTCTTTTGGGTATTCGCATGGGCGGGGGCTGCCTACGCTCTGTATTCGATTGCGGCATTCTTACTCGAACCCACCAAAGTGCTGTGGCGTGAAAAGGTCTCATACCTCAACGTCCTCACTGGGACATTTATTAATCGAAATACGGCTGCCGTGTTCTTCGGCAGTTGCTCCGTGGTCTGGTTTTTGATCGGACTCCAAAAGATACGGGATTTGTTTCCTCATGATGCCGATTCCTTGCGCGGGATTATCAGCCACGTTCTTAATAACGCAACGCGCGGGATCATCGTTGCAATCGGGATGTTGATTTTGTGTATGACGGCGATGTTTTTAACGCAGTCACGAGCCGGTGTTGTGCTGTCACTGGCAGCTCTTTTGATTGCTGTAACATGCAGCTACCGTCGTATATTACGCAGTAGGACGGGGGTCTTCACGATCGTGTTGACCGCGGGAGCGGTCTTATTGGTGCTCCTGCAAATTATGGGAACAGGGGTGAGTAGTCGGTTTGATTTCGAAGGTGTTGCTGATAGCGGACGATTAGCAACTTACCGTTCTACGTTGAAGATGATCGGTGACAACCCATGGTTTGGTACAGGATTTGGTACTTTCGAAGCGGCTTATCCTGCCTATCGTAGTGCTGAAATCTCAATGTGGGGAGTATGGACCAGGGCCCACAATACGCTCCTTGAGATCACGTCAGACATCGGTATTCCCGCTGCTGCTATCGTGGTCATCGGCTGGGTTTTCATCGTTGTACGATTGATACTTGGCGTCTTACACCGACACCGTGATTTGGCGTTGCCAATTGCTGGCCTCTCAATAGGCTTCCTTGGCCTCACGCATTCGTTGATCGATTTCTCGCTCCAGATTCCAGGCTATGCAATTCCTTTCTACTCGATGATCGGGATCGGTTTTGCCCAATCCTTTTCAACGCCGGAACGCAATGGTTGATAACGCGATCGTCCTGTTCAGAGTGGTAGAATCACACGTTAACCACCATATAGGAACGAGCTTTGATCGAATTAGCGAAGATCTTTATATTTATTGGCGAATTTCTTAGTCTCGTGCTATAATTAACATAATAGCGTTGTGGAAATGACAGAGAGGATGCAACCATGAATAATCGATGGAAGGCACGGATTATGTCTCCCATTAGGGTTGCCACCCTAATCGCATTCAATATCAGCCTCGGAAGTGTTGCCCACGCGGCTTGTTACGCGCCTGAGAGTCGTCTTTCGCCGGACAAGGTCCAGAGCTTTTTGAGCAATCCAACAGAAGTGCTTGCAAGCAATCCAGCGGGTGGGGATGAGCTCATCAGCTCTATCGGCAAATTTGTAGCCTCTGACGAGGCGACGCTCCCGATTGTGATTAAATTGCTGAGTTCTGCCAACCCCCATCAGCAAGCTGCGATCGGCTCAGGTCTCGCATCGGCATCCCGGATATGCTTGGGAACCGGTGTGGAAGCTGATCAGAGCTTCGCTGGGCAGATACAGTCTCAGCTGGCGGCTACTGGGTTTGGTGTGGCTTTGACCGCATTTGTTTCCGATGGCGGCCAAGAAACGGCAACCGCTTCAACCGGTGCCGGCGCACCGGCTTCGACAGCCTATGTTTCAGGGTTCTTGCAAGTAACCGGAGGTTCCCGGAATATTAATAGCGGCACATCGATCGGTTCAGGGACGGTGTCCGGCGGCACAACCCTCAATCCCGTCACAATTACGGGTAGCACTGCTGTGAGGTCGAGGTCATCAAGCAGATCAGTTAGCCAGTAAATATTAGATCTCATGAATGCGGCGGCTGAAGGATAGAAAGCCAAATTTTGGGCTTTTACTTCATGATCCGCTGAGCGTTAGACAGCGAGCGGAATTGATGAGTTATGAGTTATGTGAAATTGAAGCTCGTGGATTAGGCAATAACATTGGCATGGCTTTTCAGCTCATATCGCCTAACCACGAGGTCTTTGGTCTCATGAAGGCGAAATCAGTTACACGCCGGACGGTGGTTTAAAATAGAGATGCTACAAGTCGATAAAACGCCCGCTGATATCAGGTCGTCGACCGAATTTCGGGATGACGTTCCTGCTGGAATGGCATCACCGGCTGAATCCTTTTCAGCCGCGGTGGCGTTCGTGCGCCGTGAGTATCCCATTATCGTTTTTGTCGCGGCCATCATTTTGGTTTTGGGCCTTGTTTATCTTTTTTCTGCTAACCCTCATTACACAGCACAGGCCTCCCTTATTATCGATACGCGAAAGGTTCAGCTCTTCCAGCAGGCTGTCGTAGGCGACCCCGGAATCGAACTCTGCGGCTGTAGAGAGTCAAGTCGAAATTCTAAAATCCGAAAATATCGCTCTTGCTGTCATAAAGGATCTTCGCCTCACCGAGGATCCGGAATTCGTTCGTTCGAAAGGTGGGCTAATTTCTTCAATTATAGGTTTTGTCAGTGGATTATTTGATTCAGGCGCTCCACCATCGGAATTTGATCTGACACGAAGCGCGGTGGGTACCTTTGAAAAAGGACTTGCGATCAGACGCATAGGGTTAACCTACGTTATTCAGATCAGCTTCACGTCTCCTTATCCGGGCAAAGCAGCACAAATTGCGAATGCTGTAGTGGATGCCTATCTCGTTGATACGCTTGAAGCAAAGTATCAAGCAACCCGACGTGCAAGTGTGTGGCTACAGGATCGTCTTCGCGAGTTGAGGGAGCAAGCAGCCACCGCTGAGCGTGCAGTTGTTGAATACAAAACAAAAAATAACATTGTTGAATCTGGCGGCCGTTTGATGGGCGATCAACAGCTTGCCGAAATAAACAGCCAACTAGTACTTGCGCGAGCCCAAGAAGCCGAGGCCAAAGCACGCTTAGAACGGATAGACGTGGTGCTGCGAAGCGGCGCTGTTGAGGGCAACGTTACTGATGCCTTGAGAAATGATGTAATCGTGCGATTGCGTGGGCAATTGCTTGATATAACGAAACGGGAATCTGATTGGTCGGCACGCTACGGCGCAGATCATCTTGCCGTCGTCAATCTTCGCAATGAGATGCGAGAGATCCGCCGGTCTATTTTGGATGAACTCAGCCGCATCGCGGAAACCTATAAGAGCGACTATGAAATCTCGAAGGCGCGCACGGAGTCGATTCAGCAAAGTATGGGCACTGTTGTTGCCGAGTCACAAACGACGAGCCAGGCTCAAGTTGCACTGAAAGATTTGGAAAGCCAGGCACAATCATACCGGGCTCTCTATGATAATTTTCTCCAGCGATATATGGAATCAGTGCAACAGCAGACGTTTCCAATTACTGAGGCGCGCTTTATTACTCTAGCTACGCCACCTCAGTCCAAAAGCTCTCCGAGAACGCTTCTTGTTCTTGCTATCTCGATTTTCATTGGAGCAGCCGGTGGGCTTGGAGCCGCTCTAGTCCGCGAGCTGCTCGATCGTGTTATTCGCACCACAGATCAGGTTGAAAATTTATTGGGTGTCGAATGCATCACAACGTTGCCACTACTCAAAGAACATAGTGAACCAACAGAAAACAGTAAAAAACCCGATCTCGCAAAATTTGGGCCGCGAACGATCGTGCGAAGTCAGGAACACTTTTGGCAAGTCGTTGATGAGCCATTCTCGAGGTACGCTGAGGGTATTCGGTCAATTAAGGTTTCTATCGATTTAGCCGGCCTTACGCGAAATAATCGTGTGATCGGTCTCACGTCTGCGCTGCCGAATGAAGGAAAAACAACCGTTGCAGCCAATTTGGCCCAGCTCATTGCCCTTTCGGGAAAGCGCGTTGTACTGATCGATTGTGATCTTCGCAACCCGTCACTTACTCGATCGCTTACGCCAAGCGCGAGCTCTGGTTTGATCGAAGTGATTTCCGGAAAAGCACAGGTCTCGGAAGTACTCTGGACTGATCGCGTCCACCATGTTGCACTTTGCGCCAATGGCGTTGAAACATCGCTTGCCGCATACCAATGAGATCATGGCATCAGATGCCATGAAAGAGATTTTTAGCAAGCTCCGTCAGACATATGATTTCATCATTGTCGATCTTCCTCCGCTTGCTCCAGTAGTTGATGTTCGCTCCAGCGCACACCTCGTAGATTCATTTCTTTTTGTTCTTGAGTGGGGTGCTACCAACATCGATGTTATTTCACACGCGCTACGCAGATCTCAGATCGTCCAAGACCATTTGTTGGGTGTCGTATTGAATAAGGTCAATATGTCGGCGCTGGGTAGATTCGAAAGCAATCGCGGAAGCTATTATCATAACAAGTATTACTCGCGCTATGGTTACGTTGAATGAATGGGGCGTATCTCGCTCGCGGTCTGCCTGCTGTCTTAATTTTTCTACGTCTTTATTTGCTTGGCCTCGGGGCATTCGCGTTACTATGGGCCGTCAAAATTTTCCCAACCGTATGGAGTGATCCGCCACTGGAACGAATTGCGAGCAAAATTATTGAGGGTGACCCATATAAGATCAATGATTTGCTCGATTTCATGCCCCTAATCAACGATGTTGAGCAGAGCACCGTTTGTCGCCCAGTTTCAGTGCGGAGTGCCGCAGCGATCCGCCTAAGGTTGGCTGAAGAAGCAATCAAGACAGAAGATCAATCTAATATTGACCAAACTATCAATGAGCTCATTCCGAGTATTCGCAATTCATTGAAATGTGCACCCGCAGATCCATTTCTTTGGCTTGTTCTCTTTTGGGCTGAAACGACACGAAATGGCTACAGTGCCCGTTCTCTCCATTATCTGCGTCTATCCTATAAGTTTGGACCCAACGAAGGATGGGTGGGATTGAAGCGAAGCTATTTTGCGCTCTCGCTGTTTGAGCAGCTACCGTCAGATGTTGCAGAAAAATCGCTTGATGAATTTGTTGGGCTTGTAAATTCATATTTTTACCAGGAGGCAGCCGAAATACTTGCTGGACCTGGATGGCGTCTACGGGACAAAATTCTGCCGCGTCTCAAGAAAATTTCGGAACGTCATCGCGCCGCGTTCGCAAATGAAATGCATCGATTAGGTTATGACGTTGAAGTGCCGGGCATCGAAAAGCCTGAGGCTCGCCCTTGGCGTTAAGTCGAATAAGTGGTGCTTTAGCGGACTATTTTTTTTTCGATGGAGACCGCTTTTCGATCTTTCGTTTTTTCTTTTGTTGCGATCGTTCTAAACGCTGTTCACGTGAAACGAATATTGCATCATAGGCAGAAAGTAACTTCCGCTGCTCGCGGTGCCAAGATAGCTCTTTTCGAATCCTCTGTTGTCCGAAATCGCTCATTATGTTGCGTATCTCAGCACTATCGAGCAGTTCGAGAATTTGATTACCAAAATCGACTGGATCATTTTCCCGCGCGTAACGTGAAGCCTCCTGTGCCAATAGGCGTCCCTCAGCCATATCAAATTGAACGATCGGTTTTCCAATCGCCATATATTCCATGAGTTTTTGGCTAATAGAGATGGAATTCTCCACAGTCACACGCCGCGGATCAACGCAAACATCGGCCGTCGACAGAATACTGAATAAAGTCTCATCATCGACCAAGCCTGCGAAAGTCACATAGTCACTCAGATCCATTTTGCCACACAGGCTAGCAATTTCGTGCCAGTCAGGGCCGCCGCCCGCAATGACAAATTGAATGTCAGCGCGCTCGCTGGCCATGAACAATATGTTCGATTGCGCTAATGAAAAGGTCGACCCCTTCAGTCACATTGATCTGACCAGCATAACTGACCATATAGGTACGCCCATTGCGCCACAGAGGATCTGGCGTGCTTTCGTTTGACGCGCTCGAGATCGGGGCACGGCCGTACGACAACCACTCTTTCGGCGGGCATGCCGCCACGACTAATCGCGATTTCACGATGGGATCCATTGATTGCGAGAATTATGTCGGCTCGCTTCAAAGCGATGCGCTCGATAAAGGAGCCGCGTGCGGCTAGCCTTTCTTCATGCCGCCCTGCAGTAGCGTCGCGATAATCAAAGACAATGTTTTTTCTGCCAAAAATCTTATAGATCACGGCAATCAGGAAGATCATATTGGGCGGGTTACAAATATGAATTACGTCAAATCCATATCGACGAGCAATTTTGATCGAGAGTACAAACTCCCAGAATAATGCGATCGGATATTCAATTAGCTTGGCGAGAAATACGGGAGTCCGAAACGGTAAGGGATGACGAAAAACTTTAATTCCATCGATTGTTTCCTCGGGAATCTCATTACTTCGCCGCTTTGGACAGATTACCGACACATCGTAGTGGGCACGCTGCAAGGCTGTTGCTTCGGACCACAGCCGTTGGTCGGCGGGAGCTGAAACATTCTCCACGATGATCAGTACACGCCGGGAATGCTGATCGTCTCGTGAGGTCTCGGCCAATGTTGTAAAGCTCCAAAATATCAACTTTATCTAAAGACTAGCTGCTCTTCCCATATAGAACAACAAGCCTATCAATGTTGCTTTTTAAGTCTATCAAAAACGAGCCGGCGGAGGGCCATTGCCCCAGAGACCGATTGCTGAAGCCTTCGCTTGAGCGGCTGCATCCGTGTAAGTCTTGACGTCAACACCCGCGGCTAGCTCCGCCCAACCTTTTTGTAGCATCCACGCAGCGACATCGGTTTGTTCAACGCTACACCGCGCCAATATATTTTGTTCGCTCTCAGTCATGATGTTGCATGCGATCGACTGAGATTGGACTAGGTTGCGTAGGGCGACGTAGGCCGCGACCCCGCAAGTCCATCGGACTCCTAATGAGGAAGTGCAAAGCTTTTTCCGGTCCGGCAATTTCATCCCATATAATTCGATAGTTTTGGTACCTGACCGTAAAGATCCATTCGGAAGTACTTGGATCTCGGAAAATTTCGGGAGATTGGATTCAGCAATCACCGAAGTATCGATTGATCGATATACGCGATTTATTCCCGGGGGAGTTACATCCCGAACAGCGGGCACCTTTTGTTCCTGCGCTTCAGGTTTCGAAATCTGCATTGGCAGCAAAAAAAAGAGAGCAGAGATCATCTTGAGTACGGCCCCTGCCGCGCATCTGCGACCCTTTACGGCCATCAGTTCATCTCTTTAGCGAAGATGACAATAACCATCGATTTGAAATTCAAGGTGATCTCAAGCTATCGGCGCGGTGTATCCCAAAGTTGGCCTGGGTTTTGTTGTTCCCAAAGTTGGTTTTGGGAAAAGCCCCTCAACGCTTCTTTGACGTTTTCGGCTTGGGCAATTGGGTTGTCCTGGGTTCGCCCATCATTGATCAATGCATGTAATCGGGCTTGTTCTCTAGGACTTAGATCCCTGATTAGAGTGCTGCCTTTTTCGATTTTTTGGGTCTCCAAATAATTATAGTCAGCTTCCGTCAAGCCAAAGGCAGAGGCCGCGCTGGCTGTTAAAAACGTAACGCTGGCGATTACGAGTAAATGTTGCTTCATTGCGAGCTTTCTCAATACCTCTATTTCACTTCGATTGTTATATATAGCATGTTCCAAGTGGACTTATTAGGGCCACTGAGTGTCAATTTTACCTATAGCGCACGATCAAAGCGCATACGCACGATCAATCCCGCACTTACCAAAACCGAATCAGGCGATCAGCCCTCGTCCTGGAACGTCGGCGGTAGCTAATGCTTCATCGCCTCGACGATGATTCGGCAGGCTGCCTCGGTCGATAGATTGCCGTATGCAGAATGCGGGCCATTGCCTCATTCCCGTTGCGAACGGCAATGACGTCGAGATCGACCAAACGGTGACCCTTACGCTCATAATTTTGCGTGATGATCGCCTGTGCAGACAGTTCATCCCCGACATGGGCGGCAGAAAAATTTTGCACCTTGCTGCCCGTGTGGATCCAAGGACCTAACACAACGTTTTGGACCAGGACCCAATTGCCCAGCCGCAAGATAATTCCAGGATGACACAAGTTCTCCCGTTTGTAGAGTGGTTCGGTCTCGCGCACATCGCCCAAATATTTGTCAGCATAATCCGGCGTCAGCCGAAAAGGCGTAATCGTGAGCCGAGTTCCTTTGGCAAGTGACAATTCATCTGCCGGCGGTCGCTGCTCATTTGCGGGCGGAGTTTGTTTGATCAATTGGATTGGGGGCGCCTGAATTGGCCTAGTCGGAAGTGATGCAGTACCGCTCGCACACACGCCTTCCTTGCTGCCGACACTAATCTCAAGCGTGGCGTCGTTGCGCTCAATGGCGCTTATTTGCACGGTCTGGCCGTCATAGACCGGTCGCACCAATCGGCATTCGGCCGAACCGTATTCGAGCCAAGGACGGCCAAACCGTTCGACCGCTTGATGCATCATATAAGCGTACACTTCGACGCCAGGAACGAGTCCACCGCCAAAGCCGAACTGGCGCGCGACCGTATCATCGTGAATTTTATTTTCCGCCGCAATGGCGGTATTGAAGGCCCGTACGGTATAGATATCGAGTGGCGCAATGCCCATAGCCATTCTTATGGCAACGCCTTGGCAAAATGTCGAACGCAAAAAAATAGGACGGGCGTACGAATCCATCATAAAAAAACCTGGCGCCGAATGGCGCCAGGTTTCATCATTGGATTTCTTGAAAACGGAAGATTTAGTAGCGGGCGTAGACCGGACCTTTGCCCCAATCGCCGAAACGATAGTTCAGACCAACAAGCACGGTTTGTACGGATTGCCCCGACACGTGCACAACTGGGGGTGTGACAACGCTATATGCGGCGTTGCGACTGCCAAAGCCCATGTAATCGTATTCGATCTTCGTCGACCAATTCGGCGCGAAGGCATATTCCCAACCGCCGCCCACAACCCAGCCACTGCCATTACCCGACTGGGTTTCGCTAACTCCAGGCCCAGTGATTTGCCGGCTTGCGTCCGCCCAAGCGCCGCCAGCCTTCACATACAGTAACGAGTGATCGACGGCGTAACCGATTCGGCCGGTTAGTGTTCCAAAACCGCGAAGTTTGGCGGTGTCACTAAAACCAGCGTTAAAAGCATCTGAGCGCGTTCCTTTCGCGTCGCTCCAATCCCACATTGTTTCGATTCCAAAAACCACATTGTTGTACTGGTAATCGCAGCCAAATTGTCCGCCACCAGCCCAACCACTGCCGTTTGGATTCGATAAGACTGCACCGGTGGCGGCATCACTCAGCTCGCCCCGCGCCCAAGCACCACCAACGTTTGCACCAATATAGCAGCCGGTCCAACTAAAGTACTGCGGGATGAACGGTGTCTTGTAGACGGGTGCCGGCATCCGGGTCGGTAGATCAGCCGCAAAAGCAGCAGTGCTGAGCAGTACGCTCGCCGCGCTTGCCAAAAGAAACTTTTTCATCGTTGTCGCTCCCCTAAAACTTGGCATTAGCTGTCTTCACTACGCGTCGAGGGATTAATAGTTCGATGCCAACGGCTGAAATCCGTGGCGGCGTGTCTTAAAAGACACACCAATTTCAGGCAGCGTAAGACATCGTCAAAAACAACCCGCGACTATGATTAAGGGACGATTAAGAATTGGTCGCGTTGGGACCGATTCTTTCAACAAAACCATGCGCGTTTTTCGCTGGCTACGTACGCACGTCAAATCGAGTGAGCATCATTTTACGCACGCGAAATTTCAACTGGCGTAGGCAAGCTCGCGGCCGTGGTCAACAGGGCGCACAAAAGCGACACCCATGCGGTCGGGCCCACGCCATCGCACTTCGCACATTCTGCGGAAACGGGCGGAATCGAAGACAAGCTCAAATCGATCGGGAATGTCATCGGAATCGCTAATTTGGAGGCCGGCGCCCAAATCAGTCAGGTCGCGCACCATGCAATCGACCATCTCCGTCGAACCAATCGCCATGATTTTCGCGGGCCTAGAAACATAGGTCCGCTGAATTCGCCGAAGATTTTCCATGGCGTTTTTCTCTGCTTATTTGAGCTGAATTCTAGGAACCAGAAATTTCATATTTGCTTAAAGTAATCACCGAAAGTCCGCCCTTTCGTCAGCCCTATTCTTGCGGGTATCGAGTTGGATATGCTTAATCTTGTGACTACAGAATCGCGCAGCGACTGAAATCATTGCGGAAATTGGTTTCGCCTGTTTTGACCCTTGGCCCTAGGTTTTTTGTGGGTGGAAAAATGGCAGCAAGATCGCCACCAACATGGAGCCCGCCCATGCTCCATTTGCGCTGACAAGAAAGTCCGAAAGCTGAGAAATTCGCCCGGGAACCCATAGTTGCAAAATCTCAAGCGCACCCCCATAGGCGCTTAGGAGAAAAGCGATCAAAATTGCCGTCGACCATCCACGATAGCTAAGTGCGAGCGCCGATGCGGTAATAAAGTAAGCCACAAAGTGCTCAATGTGACCACTCGCCATCGTGTGGGGTCGTAATTCTCCGGGTAGCAGCGACAGCACGGCGATCAGAACGACGGCCGCCCAGGATGCAATCCGCAGCAAACGTTGGATCATGGGTCAAAACTTTCTACAAACAACAGAAGTATGTCTGCGCGCATTTTGAGCGGAGAAGTGGGTCTGACGAGACAGGAAAGATTGCCGCGCGTATGTGGACATTTGAAATTGGGTGATCGCCTCAGAGACCAAGAAGTCTGCGAGCGTTGTTTCCGGCAATGTCCGCAATCGTCTTCGCCTCGAGCGTTTCCACCGAGGCAAGATGACCAATCGGATCATATTCACCCATGTCAAAGGGGTAGTCGGTTCCCATTAAGATCTGATCGGAACCAAATACACGAATCAATGCCTCAAGCTGATGCGGCGTAAATACCACGGTATCGAAATAGATTTTTTTTAGATACGACGTGGGCGGCTTGGGGAGGTTCGCACGTGCATCGGAGCGAGCGCCCCAGGCATGATCGATGCGCCCTGAATAGGCTGCCAGGTAACCGCCGCCATGAACCGCCAGAATCTTAAGATTGGGATGACGTTCCAAGACGCCGTCGAAAATTAAATAGTGAAGCGCAAGCGTCGTCTCAAATGGATTGCCAATGACATTGTTAAAGTAATATCGCGTAAGACGCGTACCCTCGGTGAAGCCATTCGGGTGAATGAGGACAAGCGCACCGAGCTCTTCTGCCTTTGCCCAGAACGACGCATAGGCAGGATCGGAAATTTCCTTCCCTGCGACGTTGGTTAGGATCTGTACGCCCTTGAAGTGCAACTTGCGCATGGCGCGTTCCAGTTCGGCTGCCGCCGCAACGCCATCTTGCATCGGCACTGTGCCAAGCGCGACAAAGCGATCAGGTTTTTTTGCGATATATTCGGCGATTCCGTCATTCACAATCTGCGCCGCTTTAATCGCAATCTCGACGGGCACGGTCGTGTAACACTGTGGCGGTGGCGGCATCACGAGCTGCATATCGATGCCCATAGCGTCGAGATCGCCTAACCGATCGTCATATTGGGTCATGCGTACACGCCGATCGGCTTCTTGCTGTTGATTGAGTTGCTTCGTGTCTTGCGTTGTAAAGTGAGCGAGAGGAATCGTCGATAAATCAAGATGGGGTTGCACAAAAGCGGCCGCGGCCGGTACGGCAACGTGGGAATGGATATCAATTGTGACGCTGCTCGGGCGAACGCTGCGCCCTGGCTTCTTATGTTCGCGAGCCGCAGTGGGACCGTATTGATTCCAGACATTCGCCATTTCCGGTCCTCGTGATGGGTTAAAATTGAACTAGAACACGCCGAGATGTTGCTGCAAGTCGGCTGCCCTCGGCCGCAGTTCGGCGGCGGTCGCAGCTATTGCAACGCGGCCACTGTTCAAGACGACAATATCGTCAGCAAGATCAAAGACAAGCTTTGGACTTTGTTCCACGAGCACGATCGAAAGGCCGCCTTCTTTGAGCTTACGAATTGTCTTCATCACTTCTGCGACGATTTGCGGCGCCAGACCTTCGGACGGCTCGTCCATAAGTAACAAGCGAGGGTTGTTCATCAACGCGCGACCGATCGCGAGCATCTGTTGTTCGCCGCCGGAAAGAAGTGCTGCAAGTTGAGTTTTGCGCTCGCGTAAGCGCGGAAACATTCCGAAAATCGTATCAAATGTCCATGTCGCCTTTTTTACTTTTCCTTGTTTTCGCTCGGCTACAGCCAGGTTTTCCTGGACGGTCAGGCTTCTGAAGATGCGACGACCTTGTGGGACCAAGGCAACACCGAGGGCCGCTACATACTCAGGGGGCATGCGAAGAATTGATTGACCAAAGATGGCTATGTCACCATGGCGTGCCGGCAAGAGGCCAACAGTAACGTTCATGCAAGTCGTCTTACCCGCACCGTTGCGGCCCAATAACCCCAGCAGTCGACCCTCTTTCAGATCGAACGAAACTTTCTGCAGAATATGACTGTCGCCATAATGCGCATCAACATTGTTGAGCGAAAGCGCGCTAGTGGCCAAGATAGACCTCCCGAGTGCGCGGATCATTGACAACGTCCGATCGCGTGCCCTCTACGACTACTTCACCGAAATGCATCAGCGTGATTTTGTCAGCAAAATCTAGCGCCACATCCATATTGTGTTCAATCATGACAATAGTGATGTCGCTCGGAATTTGACGGAGCAATTGTTGAACATCGCGGCGCTCGTCAATGGATAGCCCCGCATAGGGCTCATCCAGCAGCAAGACTTTTGGCTTTTGCGCTAACGCCATGGCGATCTCAACACGGCGTCGCTCGCCATAGGACGTTTGCGCGAGCGGGCGGTTGGCAATCGTTTCAAGACCGACGAGGGCGAGTGCCTTCCGCGCTTCGCTACCAAAGTGATGATCGAGATCCTTAAACAGGCTCCAGCGCAACGGCGAAAGGCCGAGCAGGGCAAGCGAAACATTGCGCATGATGGTGTCATTCGGAAAAAGCGTAATGATTTGATACGTGCGTGCCATCCCGAGATGCGCGCGCCGGCGCGTGGCAACGTGAGTAATGTCGTTGCCATTCAGCTGGATGGTTCCGCTATCAGGCGTGATCTCTCCGGTAATCATATTGAACAACGTGGTTTTGCCGGCCCCATTTGGTCCAATGATGAGCCGGCGTTCGCCTGGTTCGACAGCAAGATTTACGTTGGCGCTCACCCGTTGGCCGCCAAAGGATTTGCAGAGCGATTGAATCGAAAGTGCCATCATGGCGCGTGCGTCGCCTGCTTTTTCAATGAAGAGGGCGTGCTTGCTCTACGCCAGGCCAAACGCCAAAGCCGCACCGTTCCCGGCACGAGTCCCTCGGGCATAAATGTGATGATGAGAACAAAAATTACGCCGAGCACAAGATTCCAACGCTCAATATAAGCACTGGCGACATTTTTCATGATCACTACGATGCCAGCCCCCGCGATCGGTCCCAGCACCGTGGCAGTTCCCCCGGAAATGACCATGAGCAAAATCTCGGCCGAGGTCTGTAATGACATAACTTGAGGACTAATGAATTGATTGTAATAAACAAAAAACAGTCCGGCGACACCGGTCCAGAAGCCGGAAAAGAGGAAAGCAAGAAATTGGATCAACCAGACATTGTAGCCGAGCATGGTCATTCGCCGCGGTTGGTCGCGAGTCCCACATAAACTCGCGCCAAAGGGTGAGCGGACAAAAATGAGCATGGAGATGATTGCCAGTACAAACGCAATTAAGGTGACGTAATAAAACGATTCTGCAGTCGTGAGACTGATCCCAAACAACTGAGGTCGTGTTGTTACGTTGACGCCGTTGTCGCCGTTGGTGAGGCTCGCCCAGCGATAGGCGATACCCCATAAAATCTGTCCAAGTGCTAAGGTAATCATCAGAAAACCGATGCCTGTCGATCGCAATGACAGCACGGCGAATACCGCCGAAGTCAGTACCGTGAACGCAATGGCGCAAAGATCCGCAGTCAGATGACCGTAACCGGCGTTCAAGAGCAGACCGGTCGTGTAACCTGCCATACCGAACAATGCGGCATGACCGAGCGAAACGCGACCGCCGTAGCCCACGAGGACATTCAAACCCAGCGCCGCAATGGCCCAGAATAGAATTTGGCTTGCGACGTTGATGTAGTAGGAATTTGCGACCCAGGCCGGCAGCGTGAGCAGCAAAAGTGCGACAACTGCGATCGCCGCAAAGTGCACGGCCTTTGGCCTCATGGTACGACCTTGCCAAACAGACCCTGCGGGCGAAGCAAGAGTACGAGTACCATCGGCAGGAACAGAATGACATAGGCGAGGTCCGGAACGACCACCTGCCCAAAATTAAACAGAAAACCGATCACGAAACTTCCAAGGAGCGCACCCATCAAACTGCCGCTGCCCCCGAGGATCACGACGATCAGCGCGAGCGGCAGCATTTCCATGTCGAGACCGGGATAGACCGAGAGATAGGGTGCGCCGATCACCCCTCCGAAGCCGGCCAAGGCGGCGCCGAGTGCAAAAATCAGCGTGAACAGCCGGGATACTTTGATCCCAACCACGCGCGCGATCGGAGCATCATCGACACCGGCCCGGATTTTTGCCCCCAGTCGTGTCCGATCAATCATCAGCCAGAGGACAATGGCAATCACCAGGGCAACGCCGATAATCACGAGGCGAAACAGTGGGAAGGAAAACCCGGCCCACTGAATGGCCCCACGCAGATGTTCAGGGGTGGTTGGCTGCCACGGATCCCCTGTCCAAATCATCAGACAGAGGTCGGCAATGATGAAAGAGAAGCCGAGGGTGAGCAGGACTTGTGGAAGCTCGCGGCCAGCAAGCCGTTTGAGCAGAAATTTTTCGATAATGGCGCCCAATATGGCCATCGCCGCACCGCTGAGAAGGGCGGCCAGCCAGAAATTCATTCCGCGCGCGAGCAGCGTAACTCCAAGGTAAGCCCCCAACATGAAAAAGGAGCCGTGCATTAAATTGGGAATTCGCATCAAACCAAAGATCAAAGAAAATCCGGCGGAGAGCAGAAACAGCAAGCCGCCCATGGCGATGCTGTTTACTCCCAGCAGGATCCAAACATTCATACCGGCTGCTCTAGGCTCTTTGGAATTTGATCAGCGCTTTGCTTATGGCTCGATGTTTTTTGCCGGTGGATATTCTCGCGAATAGACCGGATTGGCGAGAAAGGCCTTTTCGTCGTAGGTCCAGAATTGGCTGACGTTCGGATAGGTCTTGATCACGGTATTGACCAGCTGCCCGCCCTTACGTTCGCAGCGGCGAATGAAGACGTCGCCGATGACGTTTCCGTATTGGTCGAACTTGACCGGGCCGCGCGGGGTATCGCTCAGCGACACCTTGTGCAATGCCTCGGCGAGCGCCTTTCTGTCGTCGGCCGCACCCCCGAGCATTTGGATGGCGGCCTCGACACATTGGCCGGCCACGTACATGCCTGCGGAATAACCGCCCGGAAGCACAAGGTAGTTCTTCTGCATTGCCTCGACGAAGCGCTTGTTGCTCGGGGTATCAATTTCGGACGAATACCATGCCGCTGACATCACGCCGACTGCTTCGTCGCTTAGACTTTTGAGTAAGGCATCGTCCATCGCGGTCCATCCCGCGAGCAGCGGGATTTTATATTTGACGCCGAGGTCGGCATAGGCACGCATAAATTTCACCGGATTCGAGCCGGCGAACCCGTTGAACACGCAATCGACATTGCTAAGCTGCAAAATGTAAGGCGTGTAATCTGGCGTGACCAAAGGCGGCCACAGCTTCTTCACCACCTTACCGCCACCGTCCTCGAACGCGCGCTGGAAGCCTGCCATCTGCTCGTAGCCAAAGGCGAAATCTTCCGAGATCGTCGCTGCGCGTTTGAACTTCAGCTCCTTCGCCGCGTAGTCGCCCATCGCATGACAGCACTGCGCGGAGGTTGCAGACGGACGGATGATGAAGGGATTGGCCTTGCGCTGGGTAACGTCTTCGGCGGCGGCGAGGCTGATGAGCGGCGTCGCGTTATCGCGTACGTAATCGGTGATCGCTAGCAATTCGAAGGCGGCGAGCGGGCCCAGGATCACGTTGACCTTGTCGCGTTCAACCAATTCCTGCGCCTTGGTCTTAGCGCCGGCCGGATTGCCGCCGGTATCGGCCGAGATGAATTCGATCTTACGTCCGGCCAGCGAATTATTCTTTTCCGTCAGGAACGTGAGGATGCCCTGTTCCATTTGTGTGCCGCCCTGCGCCAGCGGTCCGGTTTTCACGGTCAACAATCCGATTTTGAATGGTGGGGTCTGCGCGTAGGAAACACGGGGTGCCAGCATGGCGGCGCTCGTGGCGAGCGCGCCCTTTACAACAGTACGACGATTGATGTTCATTGGACTTGGCTCCCTATACGGTCCTGGTGGTACATTGTGTATTTTCTGAAGTGTTGCGCCATTCCGTCCACTTGTCACCTATGTCGCGGCTGAAATTCACGCCATCTCAAGCGACGTGTGCAGCGCAGCGTTGGCGCACTCCTGAGCACATGATAACAAAATAGCGCGCGCGGTCGTGGATTGAAATGAAAGGTAGCCCATGAAAATCGGAGTGGCAGGACTTGGCCGTATGGGAGCCGCGATTGCCGCAAGGGCACTTGAAGTAGGTCACCAGGTAACGGTTTGGAATCGAACCGGCGAAAAAACTAAGCCGCTGGTAAAAGCGGGGGCAGTGGCGGCCGCAACACCCTCTGAACTCGTTCAGAATTCAGAATTCATTATTACGATCCTCACCGACGCCGCGGCGATTGACGAAGTTTATCGGGGCAAAAATGGGCTGCTCTCCGGCAATGTAACAAACAAGTTCTTTATTGAGATGAGTACGGTACGGCCAGAAACTGAAATCGCTTTAGCACAGGATGTGCGCGGGAAGGGCGCCCATTTCGTGGAGTGTCCGGTCGGCGGGACCGTGGGTCCTGCGCGTCAGGGCAAACTGATCGGATTGATGGGTGGCGAAAGCGCCGATATTGAACGCGCAAAACCAGTTCTTCAGCAACTTTGCCGTCGGATCGAACATATCGGTCCGGTCGGAAACGGCGCCATCATGAAATTTGCGATCAATCTGCCATTGATGACCTATTGGCAGTCCCTGGGCGAAGCGCTCGCTCTGTGCCGTCCATTGGGTTTTCCCTCTGACCGACTTATGGATCTTTTGCTGACAGCTCTGGGGGCACAAACGCGCTAAAAGTGCGTGCTCCAGCGATTGTCGCCATGCTCAATGGACGCGATCCCGGACCCGCGGGTTTTGATATCGACTCCGCACGCAAGGATCTGAACGCAATGCTCGCCGAAGCCGCCTCACGCGGAATCGAACTTCCTTTGGCGGCACGTGCGCTCACCTGCTTCAGCGAGGCGTCGAAAAACGGCATGGGCGGCAAGGACGGAGCGAGTTCTTGCGGTATACTGGTCCGAGCGTAAGGCCAGCTAAATCATGCTTACAGCAGGTCGAAGGTGATGAAATTTTTTTCGTTTTGGCGATCGCTTGCGAGCTTCCGCGTTCGCATTGCCTTAATCTCAAGGGCATTCAGCCGGAGGTGATCGACATTGATTTGATCAAGGGCGATCAACGCAATGCCGAGTTCCGCCAAATCAATCCGCAGATGTTGCTGCCGGCGATCATCGACGGGGATCAACCAGTCTTGTTCCAATCACTTGCGATTCTCGAATATCTTGATGAAACCTATCCAGAGCCGCCGCTATTACCGAAAGATCCACGCGCACGCGCGCGTTAAGGGGGCTTGCCAATATTGTCGCTTGTGATGCCCATCCATTGATTGTTCCGCGGGTGCGAAATTTTCTTGAGCAAGAGTTTAAACTCGATGAGAAGCAGCGCCTGACTTGGGTACGCCATTGGTTTGTTGAGGCACTTGAAGCGCTTGAAACTCACCTTGGACGTGATCGTGAGACCGGTCGTTACTGTCACGATAATCAAGTGACAATTGCGGATCTTTGCCTCGTGAGCCATGTGGTTGGCGCAAAGTTGTTTGAGGTCAATATCAAACCATATCCCATCGTCATGCGCATATTTGAGATCTGCATGGCACAGGACGCATTTGCGCGGGCGCATCCGCTGAAGCAGCCGGGGGCGCCAGTCCCCCACACACTAACGCCCTTGGTGCATCAGGATTGAATTAACTCTCATCCATTGGTGCGATGACAACATAAAGAAAGGTAGTGATGGTGAACTCTACATTTCTTCGGCTGATGGCAGGCGCCATATTTGCACTGACAGCGTTTGAAACGCAGGCTGAGGACATCAAGTTGCGGGTCAGCATTTTTCCCAGTGCACAAAATGTACCACTGTTCGTTGCCCAGGATCAGGGATTTTTCAAGAAAAGGGGGCTCGATGTTGAAATCATCTTTACCCCTAATTCACTTGCGCTGCGCAATGGTCTTGTGAACGGTAGTCATCAGATCGCGCAAGCAGCGGTCGACAATGCGGTTGCAATGGTTGAGGTAGCAAAGGCGGACGTCATCATCGCTGCCGGTGGCGGCAATGGCGCCACCAGTTTGATGGTGCGACCGGAGATCAATTCCTTTACTGACCTACGCGGTAAAACAGCCGTGGTCGATGCACCAGACACCGCTTACGCGCTAGTGATGTACAAAATGTTAGCCCTAAAAGGCATCAAAAAATCCGAGTACAATATTTTGCCGGGCGTGGATGTCCGCAGCGACTCGATGCCATGCGCAAGGACCCGGTGAATGCATTCTCAATGCTGTATCCGCCCTGCACCGTGCTTGCGGAAAAAGAGGGTTATCGCAATCTTGGGGCCGGCGTCGATGTCGTCGGTCCCTATCAGGCTGATGGCGTCTTCGTGATGCGTGATTGGGCGAAGGCAAATGCAGATACCTTGGTAAAATACCTTCAGAATCTGATCGAAGGTAATCGATATGCAGTTGACCGGTAAACCAAATGGCTCGGTTGCCAGCTCATAAGCATTTAAAGATTGATGCGGACGTTGCTGCGAAATCACTTGCGGTAATCGGTGCTTCAAAAGGGGCGCTCGCCAAGGATGTGCGCTTTGACATGGAAGGTTTTCGAAATGCCTTGAAAATCAGGGCAGGAATCTAAGGCGCGAGCGGTACTCTTGTGCCGGCCAAATATCTCGACCTGTCCTATTACGAGCGAGCGCTTCGGGCCATTGATCGGTAATTTGCAGAACGCGAAAGCCCAAAGGTTCCGTCCATGAAGGTTTCAATTCTCGACGACTATCACGATACCCTTCGCACTCTCCGATGCTTTCAAAAATTGGCAGGACACGAAGTCACCATCTGGAACGATCACGTCCAGGACACCGACGGACTTCTAAGCGTCTTCGCGAAGCTGAAGCTCTCGTACTCATCCGGGAACGTACGAAAATCAGCGCACCCTTACTTGAGCGACTGCACAATCTAAACTGATCAGCCAGCGCAGCGTCTATCCCCATATCGACATTGAGGCATGTACGCGGCTCGGCGTGATTGTTTCATCCAACCTGCATGCGGGCGGGCCTTCCTATGCCGCCGCAGAACTGACGTGGGGATTGGTGCTTGCGGCCATGCGACAGATCCCGCAGCAGATGGCAGCGCTTAAGACGGGAAATTGGCAGATTGGCGTCGGTAACACGCTGCGCAAAAAACGCTCGGCATTTACGGCTACGGCAAAATTGGCCGTGTCGTCGCCGGCTATGGCAAGGCGTTCGATATGAATCTATTGGTTTGGGCGCGCCCACCCTCGCTTGCGGTCGCACAGGCCGACGGTTACGCCGTCGCAGCAAGCAAGAAAAGTTTCTTCGAACAATGCGATGTGGTCTCGCTGCATATTCGCTTGGTCGACGCCAGCGTCACATCGTGACGGCTGATGATCTGCGCACATGAAACCCACCGCATTACTGGTCAACACCAGCCGGGCACCTTTGATTGCGCCGGGGCTTTGGTGAACGCTTTGCGCGCAGGACGCCCCGGGATGGCGGCACTGGATGTTTTTGAAGAAGAGCCATTGCGTGACCAGAGCAACCCGCTTCTTAATATGGAAAACGTCGTTTGCACACCGCATATTGGTTATGTGACACGTGATGAATATGAAATTCAGTTCAGCGATATTTTTGACCAGATTACAGCTTACGCAGCGGGTGCACCGATGAATGTGGTGAACCCCGAGGTTCTACGGAGTGCTCGCAACGGTGGGGGCTTGATCTGAGTCAGAAGTTCTGTTTCGTACTTAAGTCTGAAACCCGCTTACAATCTACCCATTCTTTATTTGCGACACGTGAATGTGCCGCTGTCTTTCCCTTTATTGAAATTAGAGGAACCGGCAGGAAAAAAATCATAATTATTGTTGCCCTCCCGTGATCGAGACAATGTCAGACGAAGCACGCCAAATTCCTTGAAAGGACTTTCGCCGGGTCTCGACCTCGGTTCATGCAATTCTGCGCCACCAGTACCGACTTGGATTTCTAATAGTCCATCATTTGACGGGTTCAAAATCTCCGTCCATTGGTTTGAAGCGCTGATACCAATGGTCATGGGCGGTTAAAACAATGCTCGCTCGCGGAGCTAACGCTTTCCATAACCTCTCCATATGTGTTTTGCGTTTGAGTTCACCCTCTCGATCAATGCAACCGCGACAGACCGGATGATGCCACATCGCAATGACACACTTGTTTGTGTCTGCCAATTGCGCGTTAACCCAATTCAACTGATCTCGGTATCGTTCAACGTAATTTTTCAAATAAAAATAAGGCCATGGGAGAAAACTTTACGTTCTAAATCGAAAAACGAACTGTCGATCATTAGCAGCCTCCACGGACTGCCTTCCAGATCCTGCCTGTAGTAGCCCGCTGGCGTTTTACCATCTGCTAGACGCGGAACATCCCTAAGCCCGGAACGGTCATCTGCAAATCGTTCGTTGAAATATTTGTAGAGCGTTGTAGGCTCATTGTAGTTCAACGCCCCAATAGACCAGAAGCGAGAAGATTGCGCGCGGTCGTGGTTTCCGACGACGGGTAACGTGCGAGCCTTGGAGAGAACCCCCGGTATCTTCGTAACAACGGTTTTATGCTCGGATCGATTTGCGGGACCGGTCGGGTAACTATTATCGCCCACTGTAAAGCATCGGCGGTTGCGCCGCTGCTATCGGCTTCGCGCAGAATATTTCTTGACCAACTGCGCAGTACGGAATGCGTTCGATTTCTCAGGCGGTTGACTTCGACAATCGGCAATATCACCAGCGCCGACCAATATGATTGGATCACGCCTTGTTTTCTTCAGCACTGTCCGATTGATAGAATCAGGAACAACGAAATCAAGACAATCGCAGCAACGCGGACAAAGATGGTGTTTTTCATTTGCAATCTCTGGGTCAGCTTATTGCGAGCCAGAAGTCCTTAAGAATGACGCGTCGCGTTTGCCAACGGTAGTCGAACGTGAAACCCGGCCAGATCGACACGTTTTGCCCGTTCTTAGATCCTGATACCAGCTGCGGCATCCGCCCGATTGCCAGACGGTCGGTTGCAACTGCTCTTGGATCCGTTTGAAGAAACTTGTTTGCGCTTCATGCTTCACCTCGATGACATCGAGGCCTTTCCGCTGCATAAGGCGCAGGCAACGCATGATGTAATTAACCTGCGCCTCAATCATGATCACAACAGAGTTGTGACCAAGACCGGTATTGGGTCCAAGCAGCATGAAAAGATTGGGAAAACCGCTGATGCAGATGCCGTAATAGCTCAGGAACTTCCTTTTGCCAGGCTTGCTTGAGAGTCAGTCCGCCACGACCGGTAACGGAAAGATTTCTGAGGAAATCGGTCACGGCAAACCCGGTGCCGTAAATCAAGACATCAATGGTGCGCCGACGATTATCTGCTGTGACAATTTCGTTTCCGGAGATTTCAGAAATTCCTTCGGTAACAAGCTCGACATTCGGCCG